>CAWJFQ010000001.1:0-1945000 GCA_963842215.1 uncultured delta proteobacterium
CTGCCGGATTTGGCCGTGAAATATACCTCTAACGTGCAGTAGGTTTTGCTGCTGGTCGAGGGCGGGTTCCTCTTGAGGTCAAAAGAGACCTGATGGGACGGCGGACGCATGTCTGATGGAGTGCGCGGTTTGGCGACGCGAGGACAATCGAAGCATGACGAGGATCGTGTTTGCCTCTGCGGTTAGCGCGGTGGTAGTGATCGCATTCGCCGCGCTGCCGGCGCGCACAGCCGATATTGTCGGACAAGTGAGAGGGCAGGGCAGCGTGCCGGTTGCGGGATTGCAGTTGTCGGTCGTGAATCAGGCGGGCGTGCAGATAGCGGTGACGACGTCCGATGGAAGCGGTAACTATTCATTCCACGACATTGCGCCGGGAACGTATAGCCTGAATCTGTATGGGCAATCAGCAGTCGCTTACGTTCCCCAAGACGGCCTGACAGTAAATTGGGGCGTCGCAAAGAACTTTCCTCCGGTGGCTTTGGCAAAGCAGGGAGTAGCGACTCCGGGCGCGGCAGAAGCCGCGGCGGGACCGGCTGCGAAATGAGGGGCAAGCAAAACATTTTGTCGCGCTTTAGTCTCGCGGCGATTTGCGCCATTTCCGCGATCGCAATGATGGCGTGCGCGACGTCTCCGCCACGTGCTAGCGGGCCGGCGCCGCCAGAGACAGCGCCAGCGCAGGCGGGTTCGGCGCCCGCGTCAAGTGATCCCCGAGTACCGAGCGTCGCGAATTCGCCCGCGAACCAGGAGCGATTGAAAGCGCTGTGGGAGAAGAGATCCTCGCAGGCGACAGTTCAGGATTATCCGGTCGGGCCGGGCGACGTAATGCAGATATCGGTGGCGGGTGTCGACGATCTGAAGGAGCGCACGGTGCGGGTCAGTGGGGAGGGGCAGATCGAGCTTCCGCTGATTGGAAACCTACAGGTCGACGGACTGACCGAAGCCGGCGTGAGAGACAAGATCGCGACCGCGCTGACCAAATACATGTACAACCCGCAGGTTGACGTATTCGTCAAGGAGTACCACAGCCGGCAGGTCGCAGTGGTCGGAGCGGTGCGGACTCCGGGACTGATCATGCTGACGGGCGGTGAAAGTATCCTCGACGCTATCACCCAGGCGGGGGGAATGACGGCGGACGCGGCCGACGAGATCGTGATTCTGCCCGAGACCAAAGGTGGACGCACAAAGCTGATGGAGCTGGCATCTTCCTACGAGGCGGGCCCGAAACCGGGTGAAGATCCCGGCTCGGCTGCGGCTGCCAGGAATATGCCGAACGAGCCGCCCCAGGCGACCAGTACGGACTTGACGCATGGCGCGCCGGCGACGGGAGTCACGCTTGCGTCGCTCGAGCAGAATATCAGCAACGGTCCGGCGGTCGTGATTCCGCTGAAGAGTACTGCCTTTCGCGGGAGCATCAACTACACTAACATGCCGGTCGAGCCGGGTGACATTATAGTAGTTCCCGGCGGCGGTAACGTGATGGTGACCGGCTGGGTTTACAAGCCGGGGTTTTTCACGGTCGGTTCAGGCCTGACGGTATTGGGCGCGGTGGGTTCGGCGGGCGGGGTGATGTACGCAGGCGAAGGTTCCGAAGCAACACTCATCAGAAGCGACGAGAGCGGCAACAAAGTGTCGTTGCCGATAAACCTGGACAAGATCGCGACCGGCGCCGAGCCGGACATCCCGGTCCGCGCCAACGACGTGATCGATGTTCCATACTCGGATCTGAAGATCGGCCCGTATGTCGTCTACAACATTCTGTCGCGCATGGCCGTTCCGATACCGGCATTCTGAGAGTAGTTTAAAGACCAAGTGACTCAACCGTCGCCATATTTTATCCAGCGCAACGGGCCACCGCGGGAAGAGAATCCCGAGCTGGTTCAACGCAACATTTCTTTTCTCGAGGAAGAAGAAGGGACCATCAACCTCGAGCAATACTGGCATGCGATCCGCAAACGCCTCGGTCTAATCCTTGGAATAGTTTTCGCCGCGATTCTTTTGACGACCGTCCACGAATTCATGCAGACGCCGCTGTACACGGCCGAGGCGACGGTGATCCTGAAGCCGGGCACGCCGCAGATGCTGCAGGAAAAAGACTCGCAAATGGATATCAACGCCGGCGACGCCGACGATGAGCTCGAGAATTTCAAAAAGACGCAATACGAAATTCTGAAGAGCAGAAGTCTTGCCGCGACCGTGGTTCAGGACCAGGACCTGGAACACAATGCAAAATTCCTTGGACGGCAGCCGGCTGGCCTGCTCTCTACGCTCAAGGGCACGATCAAGTCGATGCTCGGGCTGAAGTCGAAAGCGGCGGCGCCCGCGGTGCCGGCGAACAACGATTCGACGCAGACGCTCGGAGCGTCGACGGGAGTGATCAGCGCCTACCTCGGCGGTCTGAGAATAACGCCGGTTCCCGATACCGACCTGGTCAAAGTCGGATACATCTCGCCCAATCCGGAACTGTCGGCGCAGTTGGCCAATGCGCACGCCCACGCCTACATCAGGCAGGGAATATCCCTGCACACGCAGGCCAACGAAGAAGCCGAGCGATTTTTGCAGGAGCGACTCGCCGAGCTGAAAGAAAAGCTCGAGAAATCCGAAGTCGCACTCAACAACTATCGCCGCGACAAGGGCATCATCCCGGGATTGATTTCGCTCGACGGCAAGGAAACCGTCGTGATGGATCGATTGACGGAGCTCAGCAAGAACCTGACTGACGCTCAAGTGCAGCGGATATCGCTCGAGTCGGAGATGCAGCTTATTCGCGAAGGGCGATACGACTCGCTGCCGCAGGTGGTCGGAGATACCGGGGCAACGGCGCTCAAGGGACAGATGAATGAGCTCGACGCCGAGTACGCCAGCATGGCCAAGCAGTTCAAGGACGACTACCCGCCGATGCAGCAGTTGCGCGCCAAGCGTGCGCAAGTCGCGAACCAGTACAAGGCGGAAGAGATGCGTTATGCCGCCTCGATCCAATCGACCTACGAAGCAGCGGTCGACAAGGAAAAGAAACTCCAGCAGGAAATGGACAAGGAGCGCGGCCAGGCACTCAACCTGAACGACGCCACCGTCGAGTACGCGATCCTGCAGCGCGAGGTCGATACCAATCGCGAACTTTACGAAAGCGTGCTCGAGCGAATGAAGGGCGTCGCGCTCGCGGCCGAAGCGCAGGCCTCGAACATCGTCATCCTGGATCCCGCGGAAGTTCCCGGCGCTCCCTCGAGCCCGCAGAAGCTGTCGGCGGTGATGAGGAGCGCATCGCTCGCGGTCGGCTTCGCAGTCGCGCTGGCGCTGATGCTCGACTTCCTCGACAATTCGTTGACCACGCCTGACGCGGTCGAGCGCTATTTGCGCCTGCCGAATATAGGAGTCATCCCGTCGTTCAGCAGCGCCAACGGATCAACCTACGGATCGCAGCGGCTCGCCAACGGCATCGGCAAGCTTAGTAACGGGTTTTCGCGACTACCTGACGCCAGCTCCAAGCGAAGTCCGACCTACGGCAGAGAGCTGGTCGGTGCGATGAGCCCCTACTCGCTGATTGGCGAGGCGTATCGGACCTTCCGCACGGCGCTGATGCTCTCGCGGGCAGGCGCGCCGCCGAAACTGATCCTGTTTACCAGCGCTCACGTCGCCGAGGGAAAGACCGTCACGGCTACGAATTCGGCGGTGATGTTTGCGCATACTGGCGCGCGCGTTCTTCTGGTGGACGCGGACCTGCGCCGGCCGCGATGTCATCGGATACTGGCGATGGACAATATCGTCGGGCTGACCGAGGTGCTGGCGGGCGCGCGCAATTTGCAGGAAGCAATTCATGCAGACGCCCGTCGAGGGCCTCGATTTGCTCGCCGCTGGGATGGAGCCGCCCAATCCGACGGAGCTGGTGGGTTCCGACAAGATGCGCGAGGTGCTCTCGCTGCTGGTCACAATGTACGACGTGGTGATCGTCGATTCGCCGCCAGTGCTGCCGGTCAGCGACTCGCAGTTGCTGTCGACGATGGTCGATGGGGTCGTGGTGGTGATCAACAGCCGCAAGACCTCGAAGCAACAGGTCAGGGCGGCGTGCACCAAGCTGGAATTCGCTCGGGCCAAGATTTTCGGCGTGGTGCTGAACCAGGTCGACGTGCGCCATCCCGACTACAAGTACTATTCGCATTACTACCGGCGATATTCAGACAAGGAGGAGGACGCGATCATCCCCGAAGCCGAAGAAGCCGGACCCGAAACCGATTTCCCTGACCCGCGTAAGAGCTGAGACCCACCTGCCACGCGAGAGCCGGCGCCATAGCCAACTGCGCTGCCGCGCGACCTTTTTGGCACCGCCTGATTCCGTGCGCCGTCAAGACTGGATAATCATAACCGGGGTACTGGTGCTCGCCGCGTTGATGCCGATGGCGATCGGCGGGACGCTGGTGGCTGCCTACATCGCCGGTGAAGTGATCGTCTGCCTGATGTTGTTGGTTTGGGCGGCCGAGATGCGCCGTGCGACGGCGTCTCCCGCTCGATGCGGTGCGTCAAAATTCGCGTGGCCAATCGTCGCGCTGGCGGGCTACATACTCATTCAACTTGCGCCGTTGCCGCCGCAGCTGCTGCAGCTTGTTTCTCCCGCCACTTACCAGGTCTATGCGCGCGCCTTACCGGGCTGGCCGCTCGAGCGTCCATACGCGGATGCGGCCGCGATGATATCAGCACCGTCGAAGACCACGGCAACCAACGGCAACTTCGTAATCCTGCCGACGCTCGGTGAAGTGAAGACGGGCGCGCCGATTCCATTTGCGCCGAGACCGGGCGACGACGGCGCGGCCTCGTTGGCCGACGCGTCCATGGGCGATGCCACATCGGAGGGTCTGCGGCCGCACGGTGATTTGCCATCGGACTTATTGAATATCCTCGCGGCGAAGATCTACGGCTCACAATGGCGTCCGCTGACGCTTTCTCCGCCGCAAACCTGGGGCGCTCTGCTGATGTTCGCGGCGAGCGCGGGCCTTTTTCTGCTGGTCGGATTTTTTCCGATCGCAGGCGGCATAAATGCGGAAGCGGAGGCCTGGTTCCGCCGAATATTAGCAATCGCGCTGCTCACGATCGGCGCGGCTGTGGCGATTATCGGACTGGTCCAGCAGGCCACCTGGAACGGCAAGATTCTATGGACTTACATTCCGCTGGATTGGGGTGTCCCGTATTTTCCCGACTCGCCACGCGCGAGCGGTCCGTTCGTAAATCCGGATCATTTCGCTGGATACCTGGCATCGATCTTCCCGCTGGCGTTGGCCGGAACGCTGTTTCCCCATGCGCTATTCCCGGAAAAGTGGTCGGGAACAGGATTCAGAATTATCTGCGCGTCGCTCGGCCTGATGATTTTTGTCGCGGTGCTGGCGAGCCAGTCGCGCGCAGGATGGATCAGTATCGCGGTCGCGACGACTCTGGTGGCGGCGCTCTCGATCCCATCGCGGGCCTCGAAGGCGTCGCAAAGCACCCGCTCGCGGTATCTGCGGTCGGCGCGCATTGCGCTCGGCACGCTGACGGTGCTGCTGGTGCTGGCGACAATTTTCCTCGGCGCCAGCGGGGTCGAGGACACCGGCGCGCGGCTGCATTCCTCGTTGTCGCAAGTCGGCAACGTCGGGGGACGCATAGACACATGGAAGGCGGCGCTCAGAATAATCCGCGACTTCTGGCTGTCGGGGGTTGGGCTGGCCGCATGGCCTGAAATCTTCGCCCATTACGCGCCCGCTCCATGGTCGGCAAATTTTTACTACGCGACGGAGAACGACTATCTGCAATTCATCGCGGAGACCGGTGTCGTCGGCCTGCTGCTGGCAGGATGGCTCGCGTACGCAGTGGCGATGCGATTGAAGCGGGGCTTGTCCGGTCTGTCGTCGCGGACGCGAGCGCTCGAGGCTGCGCTGATCGCAGGTCTGGCGGTGATGGCAGTGGTCGAGTTTTTCGATTTCGATCTGCGGATGCCGGCAATCGGATTTACCTTCGCGATTCTGCTTGGACTTGCGGTTCGTGTTGCGACCGGCGATGAAGAATCCGGCGCCGGCCAGGAACCGAAACCCATGCGCCCTCGATTGGCCGCACTGTCGACGGCAGCAGCAGCGATTCTGCTGTTGATCGGATGTTTGTGGCAGCAGTCAGAACCGTACCCATACAATCTGACGGAGCCGGCGTCGCTCGCCGATGCGCGGCGAATGTTACTCCTTTATCCTGCGAATCCATTGAGCCACACGCGGCTTGCCTCATTTATCGGGGATCGGATGACGCCGGCGGCCAGGCACCGCGAAATGGAAGCGGCGGTCTGGCTCGATCCGACTAATCCCGCGCGGCGCGACGCGCTGGCGGAACTGCTCGATGAAGAAGGCGAAATCACCGGCGAGCTCGCAGAGGTCAAGACTTCGGTTTTCAATTCGCCCGACAGCAGTACTCATCCATATCTTGCGCCGCGGGTAATTCCATGGCTGTCGCCGGCGATGGAAGTCGCGATCAAACTGGGCTACCAGCGCGCGGTCGCCGCGAACTTCGAAGGCGCGCTGCCGCAGTTGGGCCTCTTCTACGAGCAGCTCGGAAAATACCCCGAAGAGGCTGCGATGTATGAGCGCGCGGCCGGGCAGGCCGACGATCAGGAAGCGAAGTATCGACTGCTGGTCGCTGCCGGGCATGCCTGGGCGCTGGCAGGGAATGCGGAAGATGCCCGCAAGCAGTTGCGCGCGGCGGTCGAGCTCGAGCCTGACAATCGCGTCGCCTACGAGATTCAGATCAGAGAGGTATTCGCGCCTGCAGGCGACGTCGAAGGGATGAAGCGAACCGTCAAGGAAGCGACCGCCAATGGCGTTGACGGATACGAGATGTGGTCCGCGGTGGCGTCCACGGCGGCGCAGATGGGAAACAACCAGCTCGCAGAAGATGCGATAATCCAGGCGCTGGTCTACCGGCCCGGTTCAATCAAAGACCTGATAGCAGCTTGGAAATCTTTACCTCGCCGACGGCGAAAACGATCGCGCGGTACGCACGCTGCAGAAGGCGGTCGAGATGAGGGCGAACTCCGCCGACGCATATTTTAATCTGGCGCGCGCGGAAGAGGCTGCATACGAATACGGCGACGCGGAGAAAGCCTACTCGCGAGCTGTCGATCTGGCGCCGCAGGAAGCGTCGTACAAAGCGAGCTACGAGAGCTTCAAGCAGAGAATGCAAAAGGCGGCGGAGCAACATGCAAGCGATCCGGCTCCGGCTCAGTGATCACAGCGGAATTTGCGAATCCTCTACCTAAATCCGGGCGCGCAACTCGGCGGAGCGGAACGCGTCCTGCTCGACCTGATCACGGAAGTCCGCGTCGCGCGGCCTCGTGGGAACTGAATCTGATCACCGGTGAAGATGGGCCGCTGCTGGAGCGGGTGCGCGCGGTCGGCGCCGGCACGGAAGCGATCCCGTTTCCCGGCCGTTTGGCGCGCTTCGGCGATTCAGGCGCGGGAGGTCCGGCCGGCAACGCAATCGGGCGCATGGAATTCGCGAGCAGCATGATTGCGGCCGGAGTCGTTTCGCCCGGCTACCTGCGAACCTTGCGCGGCGCCGTCGCTAGGAAATCTCCGCAGATTATCCATACCAACGGCTTCAAGATGCACCTGATGGGGGCGAGGGCGGCGTCGCGCGGTGCACGAGTCATCTGGCATCTGCACGACTACCTTGGAATGCGTCCGCTGGTGTCGCGGCTGCTCGCGATGAACAGCGCGCGGGCGGCTCTGGCAATCGCGAACTCGCGCAGCGTCGCGGAAGATGCGCGGGCGTCGCTCGGCGGAAAGCTGCACGTGACCACAATCCACAACGGTATCGATCTTCGCGGCTTCGATGCGGACGGGCCGCGTCTCGATCTCGACGCGCTCGCGTCGGTGCCGCGGCCGGAGAGTCCGGTGGTGCGAGTCGGGTTGCTGGCGACGATGGCGCGATGGAAAGGGCACGAACTTTTTCTTCGCGCGCTCTCGATGGTGCCGCGCGATGTGCCGGTCCGCGGATACGTTATCGGCGGCAAGATTTATTCGACCCGCGCGAGCGAAACCGAGACCAGCGAGCTCCGCGACATAGCCGCGCGGATCGGGCTGAACGGACGCGTGGGATTTACCGGGTTCGTGGACCAGCCGGCGAGCGCGATTCGTGCGCTGGATATCGTCGTGCACAGCAGCACGCATCCGGAGCCGTTCGGCTGTGTGATTGCGGAGGCGATGGCGTGCTCGCGCCCGGTTATCGTGAGCGCAGCCGGAGGAGCCGCCGAGATTGTGCGAGCCGGCGAAGACGCACTGACTTTTGAACCTGGAAATGCTGCCGCGCTGGCGGAATGCATCCGGCGCCTGGCCGCGGACGCGTCGCTTCGCAGCCGCCTGGGGCATGCAGGAAGAGCGGCGGCAGTGGATCGGTTCGATCGCGCGCGCATGGCGCGTGAAGTGATTTCCGCGTACGAGGGACTCGAAGGCGCCGCCGGCTGATGCGGGTGCTGCATATCAACGCCGGCAATCTGTTCGGTGGCGTCGAGACGCTGCTGATAACGCTCGCGCGGTTTCGGGCGCTTACCCCCGATGTCGAACCGGAGTTCGCGCTATGCTTCGACGGACCACTCAGCGCGGAACTGAAGCAACTCGGCGTGCCAGTGATCACGCTCGGCGAGACGCGCGTCAGGAATCCGCTGTCGGTGATCAGTGCAAGGCGCAGGCTCGCCGATCTGCTTCAGCGCGAGCGGTACGATGTCGTCGTCTGCCACATGGCATGGGCGCACGCGATCTTCGGTCCTGTTGTGCGCGCATCCGGCGCACCGCTGGTGGAATGGCAGCATCTGGCGAGCGACGGCAGTCATTGGCTGGAACGATGGTCGCGCCGGTCGCGTGCGGAGCTGGTGATTTGCAACAGCCGCTTCACCGCGGACCGACTGCCCGCTTCACTTCGCGGAGGATCGGTTGAAGTTGTTTATTGTCCAGTCGCGCCGCCGCGGGCTTACTCCGAGGCCGAGCGTCTCGCGGCGCGCGCCGAATTCGAGACCGCGGCCGATGCCGTCGTGATCGTGCACGCGAGCCGGATGCAGGAGTGGAAGGGTCATCGGCTGCTGCTCGAAGCCGCGCGCGGGTTGCGCGGAATCGGCAAATGGATCATATGGATGGTTGGCGGGCCTCAGCGAGAATTTGAATCGCGCTATTTGGAAAGCCTGCGCGAGATGGCGTCGGCATGCGAGATCGCCGACCGCGTTCGGTTCGTCGGCGAGCGTCGCGATGTCGAGCGTCTGCTGTCCGCGGCTGATATTCATTGTCAACCCAACACGACGCCCGAACCATTCGGAATCGCATTTATCGAAGCGCTCTACGCAAGCCTGCCGGTCGTCACTACCGCGATTGGCGGCGCCGTCGAAATCGTCGACGATTCTTGCGGAGTACTGGTGCCGCCCGCCGATCCTGCCGCGATCGCCGGATCGCTCGGCCGAATAATCACGGACACCGCAACGCGCAAGCAACTGGGCTCATGCGGGCCGCGTCGAGCGCATGAACTATGCGGGCCGGAGCTGCAGATGACTCGGCTCCGCGAGATATTCCAGACGCTGGGCAAGTCCGAAAGCGCTCGGGCCATCAGGGCATGACCAATGTTCTCTACGTCGTGACCCACGGCGAGATGGGTGGCGTGCACAGATTCCTGGAGTCCGTTTTTCTGAACCATTCGGAAAACGTGCGGCCCGTGATTCTTTCTTTTCGTGAGGGAGCATGGCTCGACCAACTTCGGCGCCGCGATCTGCCGGTGTATTGCATTGACAACGCGCGCATCCGCCAGCCTGTCAGGATCTTTCGCGAGACGCAGTCGATTCTCGCGCGCGAGCGCATCGACATCGTCCATTCCAGCTACGCGTGGTGCCATTCGATGATTGCGCCTGCGGCGCGATGGTCGGGATGCCGATCGGTCTGGTTCCATCACGGACCGATAAGCGAGAGCAGGTGGCAGGGCGTGCTGCCGTTGGTGCCTGCGGACCTGGTGCTCGCGAACAGCCGCTTCATGATGCAAAGGATGAAAAATTCCTTTCACTGGGCGAAGAGGATGGGCGTCGTGCACTACGGTATCGACGCTGACGCCTTCGCGCCCGACTCCTCGCGTCGTGAACGGTTCAGGCGCGAGTGGGGCCTGGACGAATCGCACGATCGCAGTCGGGATTGTCGGCTTCATCGACACCTGGAAGGGACAGGACATTTTTCTTAAAGCCGCCAAGCTGCTCGAGGCGCGCCGCGGCAAGATCAGAATGTTTGTCATTGGTGGCCCGCGCGACGGCGTGGTTGAATCGCGATGCGCCGCCTTCGAGCGCGAGCTTCGGCGCTATACGGCGGAGAATCATCTCGAGGATTTTGTCCATTTCACGGGTCATCTCGATGTTAACGACGGGCCGCTAGACGGCCTCGACATATTCGTCCACGCCAGCACCGAGCCGGAGCCTTTCGGGATGACGATTCTGGAAGCGATGGCGAAGGGTAAGGCGATCATCGCGAGCTCGGAAGGCGGACCGCTCGAGCTTATCGAGCACGACAAGGAAGGGATGCTGATCGAACCGCGCCGGCCGGAGCTGCTCGCGAGCACGATTGAGATGATGCTTGACGACCCACCAATGCGGGCGCGGCTGGGCTGTTCGGCTATTGAAACGGCGCGGTCGCGTTTTAGTCCCGCAGCGGCGGTTCAGTGTCTGGAGAGTTGGTATCGCGAGCTGCCCGGAAGCAAACATGAATAGCGATCGAGTCACGACTACAGGCGACCACAGCCCTGGCCGCTCGATGATGCGGCGTATTTTGCCGCGGTCTTTCCGGAACTTCGTTCGGAGGCCGGCCGCCACCACACGCTGGGTCGCGCAGGAATGTGAGTATTTGCTTGGATATACAGCCGAATGCGCCGTTCGCGATGACTGGACTATCCGATGCCATCCCGCCAGCGTCAGCGCTTTCGAAGAGGTGCGCGACGGTGAGGACTACAGTGGCGAGCTCGACGGTTTCGTGCGCCGATGCAGTGATGGTATGACGCTGCTCGACGTAGGTTCCCACTTCGGGTTGTTCACACTCGCTGCGCTCCGCTTCGGAGGCATAACGGCGCGCGTAGTCGCAGTCGATCCGTCCGCTTACGCGAATCGAGTTCATTCCGCGAACCTAGGACTAGTGAACGCACTCGAGCGGGTAAGAGTCGTCGAGGCTGCCGTGGGCGAACGCATCGGCGAATTACCGATGTTGACCGCGGGCGCGGGTGGCCTGCATTTTTTGATTGCCTCGTATTCCGATCGTTCCGATGCGAAGATGACAAACATGACCACGGTGAACGAACTAGTCCGCGCGGCGGGCTGTCCATTCACTCATCTCAAGATCGATGTCGAAGGTCACGAGGAACAGGTGATTGGCGGCGGGGTCGATTTCATTCGCGAATTCAAGCCGCTGATCTTTCTGGAACTTCACGGACAGATACTCAGAGACAGTGGACGCGATCCTCGAACAGTAACGAATTTGCTCGCCGAATGCGGTTACCGAAAATACGAATGGCGAGGTCGCTCAATCGATACGCAGCAAGCGGTGGAAATGGATGTTGCCCGACTGGTGTGTCTCCCGAACTGAATAAACGCGAGTTGCCGGCCAGCAAAAATTGAACGGCGATTACGATGCTACGATGGGTGATCTCAGCTCCCGCCGCTTGCGGGATCTGATGACAGCGTTGAGTCTCGCTCGCTATCTGACATGGCGTGCCCTGCCAGTTCCGGAAAACATCGTCGTCAGGCTGAAGAGTGGCGACAAACTCATGATCCGCCGTGAGCCCACGAATGATCTCAGCGTGGCTCATGAGGTATTCGTACAGCAGATTTATCGACCACGGTTGACGAAGGCTTGCGATGATGTGCGGCTGGTGGTCGATGTGGGAGCAAACGTCGGCTACTCGGTCGTGTACTTTGCGCGTCTCTTTCCGCAGGCGAAGATCATTGCAATTGAACCGAATCCAATAAACCTGAAAGTGCTGACGCGAAATGTCGAATTGAACGGCTTGCAGAACCGAGTGACTATTCTGAAGGTCGCGGCCGGAACTAGCGATGGCACAATCTATTTGGTCGACCGGGGCGCCGCGTCATTTACGACCGCCGATGTTGTCGTCAGTAGCGTCAAGGTATCGGTCGCGGATATCTTCAAGCAGTTTGCAGCTGAGCGTATAGACGTGCTGAAGATCGACTGCGAAGGCGCGGAGTATCCGATAATCATGGACGATAGATTTGCCGCTCTGCAGGCCGCGATGCTGTTGCTTGAATGGCACGCGACTGAAGAACATCCCGTGGCGAATCGTGAGATTCACGACCGCCTCTGCGCACTGGATTGGAAGGTCGAAGAGGGCGCTCAATATTGGGGCCAGGACATACGCGACGGCTTGATTGGTTTCGGCCAATTCTGCGCCTATCGACAAACGTGACATGGCCTTTACAGTAACAAGATTTGCACCGGCTCGGCGGGTCGCCCGTCGCGCACACGCGCTCTCATTCCTTCGTACCCACGCGCTGGAATGCTTCATCGTGCTCGAATACGCCTGCCAGCTGGCACTGCTGTCCAGCGACATCGGACAGCTCAGGCTGTTGGTACGAATGATGGTGTTCGGGACCAGCATCGCGATGCTGCTGTTGCTGTCTGGGCGAGGGGAAGCTTCTCCTGCAGCAGCACCGGCAAAGCTCGTTCTGGCGATCCTCGGGATCGCGCTATTTCACCCGAACACCAACACGGTCTCCGCGGGATGCGCTCAGATCGGTATGTACCTGGCGATTTTGGCGCCGCTGTTCTGGGTAGCGCGCCTCAAAGTTGATACTCCCACCCTGCTGCGGCTCTTGGCTGATCATATGGATCTTTCAAACGATCAGCGCCGCCGTCGGTATCCTCCAAGTGTACTATCCGGGCCATTTTGAGCCGTCGCTCGCTATCGTCACGCAGAAGATGGGAGCCGGATATTTGAAGAGCCTTCAATTCCGCAACGCTTACGGCGAGACTACATGGCGCGCGATGGGGCTGACCGACACTCCCGGCGGCGCCGCGAACGCCGGCTACTTTGCGGCACTTCTCGGTACCGGTTTCATGCTCACGCGCAAGGGGCCGCAGCGGCTGCTTGCGACCGGAACCATCGTGATAGGCCTGGTGGCAATCTACCTGTCAAAAAACCGGTCTTGCCTCGTAGTACTGGCGGTCTGCGAACTCGGGACCGCTGCGATGATTGCGATGCGGCGCTCGTTGCTGGTGCTCAGGCCCGAATGGCGCAGGCGGGAATCCGGAAATCTTCCGCGGCTCGTGGTTGCGATATCTCTTGCGGCTGTGTTGAGTTTTTCGTGGGCGATATCTGTGGGCGGCGGCAGCATTACCGAACGCTTTTCATCTCTAATGGCGGATAAGCCTGCGGAGGTTTATCGACGAAATCGGGGACACATGATCGAGAACACAATTGAAAGCACGTTGCCGCAGTACCCGCTTGGTGCGGGGATCGGCCGCTGGGGCATGATGAACTACTACTTCGGCGATAACTCCAATCCCGATTCAAGGGGAGTATGGGTTGAAGAGCAGTGGACAGCATGGCTTCTCGACGGCGGAATTCCGCTAATCCTCGCGTACGTCCTGGCGATCTTTATTGCGATGCGAACCGCATTCAAGATTGCGCTCAGTCAGGTTGAACCGGATCTCGCGCTTTTCGCGGTGATCATTTGCGGCTATGACTTGGGTGCATTCGCGTCCAGCTTCGGCTACGTCTATTTCGCGAGTCAGGATGGGCTCGAATTCTGGCTGCTCAACGCCGCCCTTTTCGCCGCATTTGTAGGCTTTCGCAAACGGGTCTCAGCTGAGACTGCAGCGCGGAGAGATCAGCCGCCGTCGGGCAGAGTTCCCAGCGGGAGTCGGTACCCCGTTGGTGCATAAGAACGCCGCCACTGGAATCTGTCCACAGTCGATATCGAAGCGCGTCAGGGTGAAGAACTCTGCCGTGAATCGCTAATGACAAAAGGTCCGGCAACCGCGGAACGTCGCGAAGACCTCGAGGCCAACGTTTCGCTACCGAAATCTCCCGGCGGAAAATGGATTACCTGGCTATCAATAGGGTTGAGCGTCGAAGCTGTTCTGCTCAACCTGCTTCAGCTCCCATCGAGTCTCAACTTCGGTTTTCTGTTCGGAGATACCGGAGCAAACATAACCGCGCACTACCTGGTGGAACAGGGATACCGGCCAACGCTGGATTTTGGATATCTCTACGGTTTGCTGCCCCTGTTTCTTGGACATGTTTGGTTCGGCGTGGCGGGGGCCACACCGTTCGCGTATCAGAGCGCGATGGTTGTCACGAGCATCATCCTCGCGCTAGGACTGGCCAGATTCGCTGAAAACTTGGATCTCTCATGGACGGGGATCTCGTTCATCGCCGCCGCACTGCTGATTGCGATACGGCCTTACTACTGGAACTTCGCCCATGCCGTTGAAGCCGCACTGCTTGTGTCACGCTATTGCGGCGCAAGCGGGAGGCAGGACCCGCACTGCGTTAGCATTGACGACCGCAGCAGTATTCGCGAAGCCGAGCATGGGGTATTTCTACGCGGCTTTGCTGCTGATCAGTGCTGTACTGAAGATGCGCGCTTCAGGCGGCCTCACCTTGAAGGCCGTGGAAAAGCTGATTGTCCCGTCGATAATTGTGACGGCGGTGCTGGCCGTATTAATGATGGTGTATATGGTGCGGTACCGCTATGGCACACGCTGCTTCCGCTTACTGGAGCACGCGGGTACCGGGCGCAGCATCTGGGCATCTTGACTCAAGGTCGCTATTTTCTTTCTCCACCCGGCGTCAGACCCGGGTATTTCCTCGGCACCTTCGCGGGCGTCTGGATCTTGGGCACGCTCTGGCTGATTGCCGCCGCCGCAGTCTGCGCAACCCGTTTCATTGCCGGTCTGCGAGAGCATTCACCCGAGCGACTACGCAACGGAGATGGTGTTAACCTGCGGACTACTTCAAATTATTTTTCTTACGATCCTTTTTGCAACAGCTCAGTCGTGGGCCTACTACTCGTACATCCTAGTAATGGGAATTGCGGCCTCGAGTAAGCTGTCGCATCAGGCTGGTAACGTCGTAGTAGGCTTGGCATTCCTGTCTCTATTGAGTCAGAAGGCGACCTGGCAGGACTCGATTCGAGCGTGGCGTAACACGCGCCCCGACCCGGACGCGCTCGGGTTGTGGACCGCGCCGGACGTGGCGGATGAGTGGGCCGCGGTGCGAAGGCTCGCGACCGGGAAAAGCGCGACTATTTTGAGTTGCGACGGGAGCGCGGAAGTTGAATTCCCCGAGTTTCGCAAACCGGTAAGCCTCTTTCTGATTCCTGGTCTTCCGACTTCCGTCGAGATCGAACGAAAGGCGGCAGAAGTCTCGTCGTCTTCAATCGTGATCACTCCCGAATTTTACTGGGCGAACTTTTGTCAGTTGCCCAAGTGGCCTGAGTTTGCGGCCGCACTGACAGGCTTCCGGCTGGTATCGAATGGAAGATATTTCAAGGTGCTATCGAAGGACGACAATTCCGGTCCGCATCCAGACGCTTCAGCGCCCACGCGCTGACCTATTCGCGACATTCGACTCTCGGTGAGGTTCTACCGCTGCATCCTTATTTGTTAGTGTCCGGCGATTTCGTAAAGACCGGCGGAATGGATCGGGCCAACTACGCGCTCGCGACCTATGTGGCCGACCGCGGGTGCGGAGACTCACCTCGTCGCGCATCGTGTCGATGCGTCGCTGACCGCACGACCTAACGTGATCTTCCATCGAGTGCCGAAGCTACTGGGCTCGTATGTCGCGGCTGGACCGCTGCTTGATCGCGCGGGACGCAGATGGGCCTCGGAGGTCGCAGGTCGCGGGGGCCGGGTGATGGTAAACGGCGGAAATTGCCGTTGGGACGATCTCAATTGGGTTCATTATGTGCACGCCGCGTTCGAGTCTGAGGCCGCCGGGTCTTTCGCGCGGCGTATCAAGGCGAAAGCCAGCCATGCGATGTTCGTCGCGCAGGAAAAGGCGGCGTTGAATCTCGCCAGCACGATTTTCACCAACTCGAATCGCACGCGGCGCGATGTAATTGAGAAAATCGGAGTCACCAAAGAAAATGTCTACACAGTTTATTACGGCACCGACCCGGACGAATTCAGGCAGCCCGCCGAGGGCGAACGCGCGGGATTAAGGGCCAAATTGGGTGTGCCTTCCGACCGTTGCCTCGCGGTCTTCGTTGGCGCGCTCGGTGACGAGCGCAAAGGTTTTGGTACCCTGTTCGATGCGTGGAAAATTCTGTGCGCCGACTCAGCTTGGGACGCGGACCTGATCGTGGTGGGAAAAGGATCTGAATTGCCGGCGTGGGTCAGGCGGGCCGCGCAAGCGGGAATCGAAGGAAGGATCCGTTTTCTAGGGTTTCGCACCGACGTCCCGGTAATTCTCAGGGCATGCGACGTCATGGTGGCGCCAGCACGGTACGAGGCTTATGGGCTCGCGGTGCAGGAGGCGCTTTGCTCGGGACTGCCGGCGCTGACGGCTGCGGACGCGGGAGTGGCCGAACGCTATGCCAAAGGTCTCGGCGATCTATTGCTCGCGAATCCACGGGACGAGCGGGAATTGGCCGAGCGTCTTCGAAAATGGCGCGCGAACCGCGCATACTTCGCTTCCGAGGTCCTAAAGCTCTCGCGCGAAATCAGCGCGCACACCTGGGAACGCATGGCGCAGCAGATCGTGGAAATCGCTGAGGCTCGCAGCGTGACGCCACGCAGAATCGTCATCGCGATGGTCGAGCCGCCGCTGCCGTTCGGCAGCGCGCCTGCGCGATGGTACTACGTGCTGTTGAAGGGACTGGTCGAACGCGGTCATCGGGTGACTGCCTTTGCGAGCTGCGCGAAGGCCCGAGGAGATCGAGAAGGCAGCGAAGCTCTTTCCGCAGGACGATACGACCTGCGATGCTTCGCGCATCCGGCTGCGGTCGGGAATCAAGGCGAAAGTCGAGACCGCGCGCCGGCCTTACTCGTACATGTTCAGTCCGGAAATGCGCGCTTCGCTCGAGCGCGAGCTGGATCAAGGGTTCGACGTGCTTCATCTCGAGCAACTATGGTGCGGATGGCTGGGGCTTGGCTACGCCGATAGCTCGCTGGTTAACGTGCATCATCTTGCCTCGATCGATCTCGACGATGGCCGCTCCTCGCCGTGGCTCCCCTGGATCCAAAACCAATTGGCGTTCAGAACCGAGCGCAAATTGCTGCAGGCTTTCTGCTATGTGCGGTCATGCTCGCCTCGACTCGAGCAATCGATCAGGGAGATGAATCGCGAGGCGTCTGTGACCACAGTGCCGGTCGGAATCGACGCGTCGGCCTACGAGTTCATCCCGGACGGCAAACGTTCTCAAGTCCCGGTGATTGGCCTGATAGGATCGATGGGATGGTATCCAGGATACTCAGCGGCGGTCAGGTTGCTGACGCGACTGTATCCGGAAATCAAGCGGCAAGTACCCGAAGTCACCGTGCGGATTGCGGGATGGTCGGCGCGCAGCGCGTTGCGCGACTTCGTCGACCTGCCGGGCGTAGAGATTATCGAGAACCTCGCAGATGTGCGGCCGTTCTTCGAATCGCTCAGCGTGCTGCTCTACGCTCCGGTTCGCGGCAGCGGAATGAAGATAAAAGTTCTCGAGGCGATGTCATTCGGAGTTCCCGTCGTCACCACAACCGAAGGCGTGGAAGGTCTTCCGGCCGAAGATGGCGAACAGGCGGGAATTGCGGATGACGATCGGGGACTGATCGAGCGAACGGTCGCGATGCTGAGCGACGCCGGACGTCAGAATCGGAGTCGACAGGCGGCACGAGAGCTTGTTGAGTCGCATTGCAGTCCTGTCAGGACGGTGTCCGCGATCGAATCCATCTACGAGCGAATGGCAAGTGAGCGCGATGGAACCAATCGACACTGAACGCGCATGGCTGGTTACCGGCGCGGCGGGCTTTCTCGGCTCGCACGTGATCGAGGAACTATTGGCCAGGGGCGCGCGTGTGATCGGCGTCGATAACCTGGGGTGGGGAAATCCTGCCCACTCTGAAGGCATTTGCGGCCGATAGCCGATTCAAACTTGCCAAGATTGACATCCGCGAGGCCGCCGCGGTCGCGCGGGTCGTAGGAGAGTTTTCGCCCGCATACATTATTCATCTCGCCGCGCTGCATTACATTCCGGCGGCAATGGCAGACCCTGCCACAACGGTAAGCATCAATGTGCACGGCACGCAGGTAATGTTGTCGGCTGCGCAAGCGGCAGGAGCCGAGCGCTTCTTTTTCGCGTCGACGGGCGATGTTTACCGGCCCGCGGAGCTGCCGCATCGCGAGAGCGATCCGATCGAGCCGTTCAACATCTACGGCGTATCAAAATTACTCGGAGAGAAGCTGGTAGAGCTGGCCTCGAAAGAACGGCCGCAAACGCATTTCGTTGTTGGACGGCTGTTTAATCTGTACGGCCCGCGGAGACCAATGCGCATATACTGCCGGAAATAATAAAGCAGCTTCGGGAGAATCCACATACGTCGTTGAAGCTCGGAAACTGTCGCCGCGGCGAGACCTGGTGCCGGTCGCAGACGCAGCGCATGCGGTGATCGAGATGCTCGAAGGTTCGTCGGCTGGGCTGAGCGTAATGAACGTTGCGTCGGGGCGGGATTGGTCGATGCGCGAGGTAATCGACATTTTGTCGGAGCTGCTTGGAAAAAAAATAGACGTAATGACCGATCCTGCGCGAGTGCGTGCCGTCGAAAGGCCCTGATCTGCGGGCCGATGTCGCCCGACTGCGCACGGCGCTCGACTGGACCCCTCATTCAGATTGAAACGCGGACTTGGGGATTTGCTCAGGAGCGAGGGCTTGATGAACACCGCGAAGGGCGCAGCTTGAGAGTTGCATTCAACGCGCGCGGACTGTCGGACGCCACGCTACGAGGATGGACCCGTTATACGGTAAACCTGCTTGCCGAACTCTCACGGCAAGGGATTGAGCTATACCTATATACTGACAAAAGACTTCACGAAGACCACCTATCGCGGTTGATGCCAGAGACCTATCGCGTCGTGGAATCACCACCTATGCGATACGTCAAATGGGAGCAGGTGTGGTTGCCGCGGCAATGCGCCGCCGATGATGTAGATATCCTGCATACGCCGATCAACTTCGGACTTCCGTGGCGGAGCCCATGCCTGCGCGTGATGACACTGCATGACGCGATCGACATCGATTTATTATCGCGCGCGAACACGATGGTGGAAAAAGTTGGCGCCGGACGACATCAAAACCTATCTGTACCATAGGATGGCCGCGGCAAATGCGGACAGGATCATAACCGTCAGCAATCACGCCAAGACGGACCTGGTAAGCCGGCTAGGACTGGCGGCGGAGAAAATAGACGTGATTTACGAAGCTGCTGAGGCCCGGTTCAGCGAACCTGTCGCCCAGGAGACCATCGAAGAGATCAGACTGCAATACCAGTTGCCGTCCAAGTATATATTCTATGTCGGCGGTTGGGAGACTCGAAAGAACATTCCTTTTCTGTTGAAGTCCTTTGCGGCCGCTGACTTGCCCGAGGTATCCTTGGTTCTCGCTGGAGGCAAGGACGCGCAGATGCAGGAACTGACCGAGCTTTCACGATCACTTTCGATAGGCACTCGCGTAAGGCTGCTAGGATGGGTGCATGAGCGTGACTTACCCGCTCTGTACGCGGGAGCCTTATGCTTCGTCTATCCAAGCGAATACGAAGGGTTCGGTTTGCAATTGTGCGAGGCGATGGCGGCAGGATGTCCTACGCTGGCAGCGCGCGCGACTAGTCTGCCCGAGGTGTTAGGCGCTGGCGGCGAGACTTTCGCGACTCGATTCGTCCGATGAGCTGGTTGGATTGCTAAGACGGTTGAGCCAGGACGACAGCTACAGGAGCGATCTTAGCCGCAGAGCCCGACTGCGCTCGGCGGATTTCTCGTGGGCATCGACCGCCAGCCGTACGATCGGCGTATACGAATCGGCGCTGGCGCATCGCGAAGCCTCGAACCAAGCTCCCAAAACAACGTAACGCACTGTTAGAAAAATGTCTTGCAGGTGTGACTAGTACCTAATCAGAACGATCATCACAGGCGGAGCTGGTTTCATTGGGAGTAACGCTGCGGTCCAGTATCTTAAGCGTGGCTCCGAGGTGGTAATCATCGATAACTTCCATCGGCCGGGAACCCGGTCAAACTTGGCGTGGGTTAATTCCTGCGGTCGCAGCACATTGGCCGAGATTGACATTCGCGACGGCGCGGCGGTGGCGAAGACCTTCGCGCCCACCGCGACGCATCGCTCGTCTTGCACCTTGCGGGACAGGTTGCGGTAACTGCGTCGCTAGCTGATCCGCGCCTCGATTTCGAGACCAACGCACTGGGGACGCTCAACGTGCTGGAGGCGATGCGCCGCGCTGAGATGGAGTCTCCGCTGATCTATTCCTCGACCAACAAGGTATACGGTGAGAATTTCAGAAGTCGCGGTTGTCACAACGGCTTACCCGTTACGAATACTCGAATCTGCCGCACGGCGTTGGCGAGGATCGCCTGCTTGATTTTCACTCGCCCTATGGCTGCTCGAAAGGAAGCGCCGACCAATATGTGCGTGATTACCAACGAATTTATGGACTGAACTGCGTCGTCTTCCGACAGTCGTGCATCTACGGAACGCAGCAGTTTGGCAGTGAGGATCAGGGTTGGATAGCGTGGTTTCTGATCGCCGCAGAACTCGGACTACCGCTGACAATCTATGGTGACGGC
This sequence comes from uncultured delta proteobacterium, assembly GCA_963842215.1. Classification (GTDB taxonomy): domain Bacteria; phylum Desulfobacterota; class Binatia; order Binatales; family Binataceae; genus Binatus. The sequence goes on from CAWJFQ010000001.1 coordinate 20,806, forward strand.
AAACAGGTGCGAGACGTGTGTATATCAGGATCTGCTCGACGCGTATGACGCTGCCGTCGCGAGAATTGCGATTGCGAAGGGCAACATCTACAACGTCGGGGGTCAGGACCCCAAACGCAGTCTCACTCCTTGAACTCATTGATTTTGCTTCCAAACGGCTCAAGAAGCCTCTTCCGTATACGTTCGCAGCAGCGCGGCAGGGCGACCAGCGAATATACGTTAGCGACGTTCGGAAAATCAGATCGGATCTGAATTGGAAACCGCGTGTCGGCTGGCAGGAGGGCGTGGGGATCGTGCACGACTGGGTGCGTGCTCATCGCGAGGAGTGCGTACGCGCTTTGGGATCAGCGCGAATCCTCCAGCTGGGCAATATCGACAAGCGAAGATTGAGATCCGGGGCAGATGATCCGCACGCTGCAATCCAACGAGGAAATGGTCTCGGCCCGCGACCGCCTGCGGAAGCGCGGACTTGATTTCAGCCAAGAGGGTTCGAAGCGGCTGTGGGACCTGCTGTATTCGCTTCGCTACCGCAGTGCCGGCGCCGCCGTGGGAAATGATCAAGTCATGGGACGTCGCCAACGTGCTCGCGATAGCCGAGCGAAGGATTCCGCAACGCGATGCTCCGATACTCGACCTGGGTTGCTACAACTCGGCGATTCTATGGGTGTTGTATCGCCGCGGATTCGGTCCCTTATTCGGTTGCGATCTAAATCCGTATGTGCAAATGGATGCCGTATTGGAACCACATTCGACTACCAGGCCGCCGATCTAACCCATACCTCTTACGCAGATCATACCTATGCGCTTATAAGCTGCCTTTCCGTGATCGAGCATGGCGTGCCGATGGATGCTCTTGTCACCGAAGTGACTCGGCTGCTGAAGCCTGGCGGGATTTTCATATTCACGACGGACTATGACGCCACCGGAGAGTCACACGTAGTGGCGCCGGAGTTGCGCCCATTCAACCTTGATTGGAAGATCTACTCCCGACCCGGCCTATGGGAGATCATCGGCAAGTTTCAGCGCGCAGGCCTGTCCTTGTTGGAACCGAACAACGTTGCCGACAAGTCATGAAGCCCGCCCGATCACCTGGGAAGGACAGTCCTATACGTTCGTGATGGTCGCGCTCCGCGCTCCGTCGCCATGAAGAAAGCTCGCATAGTTATAGTGACCGGAAATCCTCCCGAGATGACGTGCGGGGTGGCTCACACTACCGCTAAGCTCGTTGAGGAACTGAAAAGACAACGGCCGGAGTGGGAGTTCTGGTGGCAATGCCGCCGTTTAAAGTTTTTTAATTCCCCGTTGAGCGTCGTCGGGAGCACGAAAACCATCCGACCGAATCACACATGGGACCGCCTGGGGACTTACCTGGCAACTATGACCTCGCGGGCGGCGAAACCTGACCTTCTGCATATCCAGGAAGCTATCCACTCATTTCACGAGACCGGGGCGGCCGCGACCATGGCAGAGGCGGCGAACTGTCCAGTTGTAACCACGCTACATGAGTTTCACTCCGAACTGGCGAGTGTCGATCACACCATCGATCTCGTTCGCAAGTCGACCGCGGTGATCGCCAACGACGCGCGCGCCGCTTATCGCTGCTGCGTTAGCACTGGCAAGGCGCCTGATCTGATCGGGTTGGTCGCCTAGCACTATCACGCCCTCTCCAACCTATCAGCGAGATCCTGTTCCGGGGTTCCTGACGACTTTCGGCATCGTGGGCGACCTGAAACTGATGGAGTTGGTCTACGATGCAATCAGCCTGCTGGAACCTGCGCAGCGCGGGCTTCGCTGGTGCATCGCCGGGCCGTTTAATCCCAATACCAACCCGTATCATCGCCGGCTGCGGGAAAAGTTTGATTCGTCATGGGTAACGTTCACTGGTCATGGCTGGAAGGCCGCGGAACTGGAAGCTATATTTCAGAAGACCGCCGCGATGCTGCTTCCTTTTGCGGACGGTCCTTCGACCCGACGCACGACGCTACAGGCGGCCTGGGCTTTCGGAATCCCGGTGATAACAACTCCACCGCCCAAGGGCGAGAATGCAATTCTGAACGGCGTGAATTGCATAGCCGCGCATGTCGGACTCAGCACGAAGCTGGGCGGATGCGATAGCTCGCGTGCTCGACAGTCCGTCGCTGTCGGATCGCCTTTCAAGCGAAGGTCTCAAGACCGCTAACGAGTTCAGCAGCGGGCATCTGGCCAAGCTACACTTGGATTTGTACGATAGAGTTATAGGTCTCTGAAGCACTCGCCTTACTGCAGCTTCCGCCTCTCCTCGGACAACAAGGAGAGGGTTGGATTTTGTGCTTCTGACAATGGAGCAGAATCCTGAATCGCGCAGCGCGCTGTATTTGGACCCTCACCTTCATCCTCTCTCTCACACGGAGAGGAGACAGAGCGGACTCAAGTAGTCCGCACGGCTCTGACTGAGCCCGATAAATAGAGTGCGAACGACTCGCTTTCTGCTCACATTCTTAAGCCGGGAGGCCTACACGATCCTGACGCTCGTGGTGGCTCTGTGGGCCACACCATTGCTGTTGCATTGGCTCGGAGACGAACGTTTCGGCGCATTTCAGGTCGCGACCGACTGGCTCGGCTATCTAGCTCTACTGGAGTTCGGGCTTGGCGGTGCGCTGGCGCCTTTGCTCGCGATGGCCGAGGGGCGCGGAGACGAGGTCCGCAGCGAGGGACTGATGGTCACTGGAATTCGGAATACGTAAAGGTCACTCTGATGATGGCCGGCGCGACGATGTTGCTGGCGGCGATAATCACCTGGCTGATACCGGTGGCGCCGCAGTACGCGCGCGATCTTCGCGTGGCTATCCTGGTCAGCCTGATCGGAGCGATAGTAACTCCGCTGTCGCCATTTCGCGCGCTGGCCGAAGCGCGGCAACAAGGTTACTGGGTCAGCCTTTTCCTCGGGGTGCAGTCGCTAGTGATCACGATCGGATCGGTGGTGCTGGCGTGGGCGGGATGGGGTATCACGGGTCAGGCGGTAGCGATGGTCGCAGGCGCGTGGTCTTCAACCTGGGTCTGTTGTACGTCGCTCGCAGCGAAGTTCCGGGAATAGCCAAAGCGGTGATAACCGCTCCGCCCGGACGATGAAGCGCGCGCGGGAACTGCGCAGACTGAATCTGCCGACCTTCACGCTGCAGATATGCGGGCGGCTTTCGCTGATGACCGACAACATAATCGTAGCGCGATTTCTCTCGCCTTCGATCGTCGCCGCTTTTTTTCTCACCCAGCGCCTCGCGGTCGCTGGCCCTGGTCGAGTTGCAGGGAATCGGCAGTGCGAGCTGGGCAGCGCTGGCGGAATTGAGCGTACAGGGGCGAACCGAACTCTTTAACCGCCGCCTGGTCGAGCTGACGCGGAGCGTGGCCGTGCTCGGGTTCGCAGTATTGGTGCCGATTGTCGCTTACAACCGCGCGTTCATTTCGCTGTGGGTTGGATCGCAACGTTACGCCGGAGATCTGTTGACGATCCTTGCGGCGGTCAATGCGCTGATGCTTGGCGTTTTTTCGTTGTGGGGATGGTGCATCAGCGGAACTGGCGGCGCGCCGATGCTGACCCGGCCGACTGGTTGGACAGGCAATCGTCAACGTCACATGCAGCATCGGATTCACGTTGGCGTTCGGAATGATCGGGCCGGTGTTGGGCACAACGGTATCGTTTTTCGCGGTCAGCGCGTGGTTCATGCCGCTGGCAATGGCGGAGAGATTCGGTACGAGTCCGGCGAAATTGCTGGCTGCGGTAGGAATCCCCGGTCTGCTGGCGATTCCTTTCGGCGCGCTCACGCTGGTGGTTCTCGACAACTTACGGCGCGACCGGCTGGATCGGATCGCATGCCAGATGACCGCGGCTGCCGGCATTTATCTCGCGCTAAGTTGGCTGCTGGTTTTCGCCGCGATGAGCGCGCGGATCTATTGAACCGATTCAGAATGGCGGTCAGAGCGGTCGCGGTATGAAGGATTTCGAATCTCGCTTCGGCCAGACGACGAGCAGGATGGCGAAACCTCAGAACCAGCGTCCTGATCGCCAGCCTCCGCCGACCGCAAATGCTCACGAAATGTTTGCGGAGCCTGGCTGCCCAGAGCACAAAGCCCGACGAGGTGATCGTCGCGTGGCAGGGCGATGACTCGGAGACGCGCGACTCAGCGTCCCGATTGCGCGAGTGCGCCGGCCTTGAGCTGCGCGCTGCTCATTGTCCGGCGCCTGGAATTGTCCCGGCCGAGAACGCGGCGCTGGACGCCGCGACCGGCGAAATTATCCTGCTGATCGACGATGACGCGATCGCGCCGGTGGATTGGATCGAAAGGCACCTGGCTCACTACGACGATCCGCGGTCGGCGCAGTCGGCGGTCCGTACGACAACTTCCGGCCGGACGGGACTGCTTATCCCAAGCGCGCGGTCGAACCGGTCGGCGAGCTGTATGGTACGGCAAGTCCAGCGGCAACATGCACGATCATTCGCCGCGATGGCAAAGCCGCGCGCTGCGGGAGATAGCGCACTCGTCGGCAACAACATGAGTCTGCGGCGCGCGGCCTTTGCCGCATGGAGGAAGGACTGAGACCATACTGGCAGACCTCGAGATGGAAGTTTGCCTGCAGGTCAAAGCGCGCGGCTACAAGGTGCTATTTGATTTTCAGAACAAGGTTCAGCACTACCCGACCGGCCTCGCGTACTCGCCGGGAAGGGACGGCGATTTGCAGGTGAAGATTTACAACGGCGCCTACAACTATGCATTCGTGCTCGGCAAGCACACCCCGTGGCATTTGCGGGCGGTTCGGCTCGGCTACCTGCTGGCGTCGGATCTGTCAACGCTCCCGGAGTATTGCTCTGTTGCCGGCGACTTCGCGCTACGGGCACCGGGCCGGGAGCTCAGCAATCTGCTGAAGACCTGGCAGAGCCACATTGCCGGCTGGCGCGCCGGATCGAAAAGAAGGGCGTCGACGCCGGGACCTGGCGCGGCGACCGATTCGCCGCGACTGGTCCGATGGCCACAATTGCAAACCCTCAGCTCGAAGATCCAGGAGACCCTTAAGCCTGCGCCGCGCCGACGAATGAGCAGGATCCAACCTCAAGATCAGGGTGTTGGGTATCGCGACGCAGGGTGCCGATTCGACCGATGAAGCGCGGCTGCGCGCGATGCTCAGTCAGTTTGACGCTGAGATAGTGCAGTTCGACCGCCGCGCCAAAACGCGGATGCTGTTCGAGATAGTGCGAAAAATCAGAAGTCGAAAGTATGACGTCGTCGCGCTCGAAGGGACCGGAATCGCGGGCGGTGTTGGTGTGATGTTGGGGCGAGTCATAGCGGATGTGCCTTACATTGTTAGTACGGGAGATGCAGTCGCGCCTTTTTTGCGCCGTCTTTCGCTCTGGAGCGCTCCGTTTGCGGGAGTCTACGAAGACGCGCTCTGCCGCCTGTCGGCGGGATTCATAGGATGGACCCCATACCTGGTCGGCCGAGCGCTGACGTTAGGAGCACGTCGCGCAATTACGGTGCCGGGGTGGGCGCCGTTTCCACGCACGCGCGAGCATCTCGAGGCCGCGCGGCGGCAAATCAGAGTCCAAGCTGCAGATTCCCGCTGAAGCGATGGTTTTCGGTATCGCCGGTTCACTCACCTGGAATAACAGGGTTCGATACTCCTATGGGCTCGAACTGGTGAGAGCAATCGCGCAGGTTCGGCGAGACGAGGTCGTGGCATTGATCGTCGGCGATGGGACCGCGGCGCTCAGGCTCAGGGAAGTTGCGGGGGACAAACTCGGCAAATCGGTGTTCATGCCGGGGAGCGTGCCTCAATCGGCAGTGCCAGACTACCTGGCCGCGATGGATGTCGGGTCGCTTCCGCAGAGCGTCGATGGGGTCGGGAGTTTTCGCTACACGACGAAGTTGAGCGAGTATGTATCGGTAGGACTTCCGGTCGTGACCGGACAGACGCCGCTCGCTTATGAGTTCGGCGACGACTGGCTGTGGCGGCTTGCGGGAGACGCGCCGTGGAGCTCGCAGTATGTCGGCGCACTGGCGCGATTGATGGAAAACGTGACGCCCGATGAAATCGCGGAGAAGCAAAGCTGCGTCGGCCGGTTGAGTTATCTGTTCGATCAGAAGGAGCAAGTCAGCCGGGTTACGTCGTTCATCAGCGAGTTGTGCACGAATTCGGATCCAGGGGCAGGGCGGTAAAGAGGATGGCTGTCCTAAGGGTCGCGATACTTGCAGACTTTGCCGAAGAGCGATGGCCAAGCATGGACCTGGTGGCAGAGATGCTGGTGGCGCAGCTCGGCCGCGACTACCGGGCTTCGATCCAGGCGACCCTGGTGCGGCCGTCTTACATTCGGGTCTTCGAACGCGTCGCGAATCGGAATGCTGCGGCGCTCAATGCGGATCGGATCTTCAATCGATTTGTTGGCTACCCGCTGTGGCTGCGCGCGCATCGCGATCGCTTCGACCTGTTCCATGTCGCCGACCACAGTTACAGCCAACTGGTTCATCGGCTTCCCGCCGACAGAACGATTCTCTCATGCCACGACCTCGACACTTTCCGCTGCATTCTCGAACCGCCGACAGAACAACGCTCGCGGCCTTTTCGAGCGATGGCTCGGTACATCTTGCGCGGTCTCCAGCTCGCCGCGCGCGTGATTTGCGCGAGTGTGGAGACGCAACAGGCGTTGATTCAGAATCGGCTCGTTCCCGCAAACAGGACCTGCGTGATTCCGTACGGCGTGCATCCCGCATTCAGCGCCCCGATTGAATCTCAGGCGTCTGGGAAGCTCGACGAGATGCTGGGCAAGCACGCAGCAGGAGCATTGGAGGTGCTGCACGTCGGCAGCACGATACCAAGAAAGCGAATCGACGTAGTGCTGCGAACGTTCGCGGGAGTCGCGGCGGAATTTCCGACGGCGCGCCTGGTTCGCGTCGGGGGCAGATTTAGGCCGGAGCAACAACAGCTAGCTCGCGAGCTTGGCATCGACAGCAGGATTGTGGAGCTGCCCTTCGTCGAGCGTGATGTTCTGGCGGCGATGTACCGGCGGGCGGCGGTAGTGCTGTTGCCGTCGGATGCTGAGGGATTCGGTCTGCCGATCATCGAGGCGATGGCCGCCGGGCAAACCGTCGTCGCGAGCGATCTGCCGGTGCTGCGGGAAGTTGGCGGTGACGCTGTCGCATACTGTTCGGTGGGAAACGTTCCAGCGTGGATCGATACCGTCGGTGCGCGCCTTGCGGCAAAAATCAATTAATGGCCAAGGTATGTGTAAGCGTCGCAAGGCCGCGATTGCGAGGGCCGCGCGATTTTCATGGATTGAGTATGCCGCGAAGTATGTGGAGGTGTACCGAGCAATAAGTCCGTCAAGGCTAATCAGTGCAGATGCACCGATGCTATGCGAATCCGATAGGGCGGCTAAGTAGGTGAAAGAAATATTACAGATGTAACATCTCAGATCGATAGGATTCATCCAAGGACTAGTATCCATCGAACGCGCGAGTCATGGGTTGGATTGGCAATGAGAGCTGAGTTGTATAGCATTGCAGCCGATCGCCGCAGGAACTCGGACGACCGTTGACGATCTCGGCGATGCAAGCTATTGAAGCCGCGGAGGGGTGATGAATGTGGACGACGAAGACTGACCATAATTCGCACAGTTCGAAGAATCTCCGATCAAGCATAAACCTGATCTACATCGCCATTCCATCGGACGACTATGAAATCTTCAGCGATCGGATTGGACCACGCGCAGAAACCAAGCGTCATGCACGTGGCCAAGTTCTATCGGCCTCACTTCGGCGGTATCGAGACGCACGTCGAAGCGCTGTGCCAGGAACTAGGCAAGATGATGCACGTGAGGGTGCTAGTCGCCAATGACTCGCGGCGACGCGAGGACTGCGTGATTGAAGGCGTGCAGGTATCACGCGCCGCCCAGCGCATGAGCATTGCGGGAGCGCCGGTGTGTCCCGCTATGGCCTGGAGGATTCGAAGGGACCGTCCGGACATCGTCCATCTACATCTTCCTAATCCTGCCGCAGCGCTAGCTGTGCTGTTAAGCGGCTTTCGAGGACGTTTGGTCATCACCTGGCACAGCGACGTGATTCGGCAGCATTGGCTCGCGAAGATCTATAGCCCCATTCAGCGCGTACTGCTCAACAAATGCAGCGCGATCGTCGCCAGCTCGCCGAATTACATCGAGACCTCGGAGGAACTTTCACGCTTTAAGAACCGATGCCACGTGATTCCATATGGAATCGATTCTTCAAAGTTCGAGGATTCTGATCCGGCCGCGGTTCGATCGATACGAGAGAAATTCGGCCCGAAAATCGTCCTGATGGTCGGACGGTTGGTGTACTACAAGGGAGTGGAGTACGCGGTGCGGGCAATGAATATGATCGGAGCTCACTTGCTGATCATCGGCGATGGTCCGCTGAAAGAAACTCTGCAACGGCAGGCGCGCGATCTCGGAGTGGCGGACCGGATCTCTTTTCTGGGCAAAGTGCACGGTTCGATTACACCCTATTACCAAGCGAGCGACGTGTTCCTGCTTCCGTCGATTGCTCGCAGCGAGGCGTTCGGAATCGTCCAGCTCGAGGCGATGGCCTGTGGAAAGCCAGTGGTAAACACTCACCTCGCCACGGGCGTTCCGTTCGTCTCTGTTCACGGCGAAACCGGGATCACTGTGCCCCCCGGCAGTCCCGAGGCGATCGCATCCGCGGTGAATCGTCTGCTCGACGATTCCGAGTTGCGTACTGCTTACGGCCACGCCGCGAAGCGCCGCGTACAGGATGAGTTCAGCCTCGACCTGATGGTGCGACGCACCATCGAGGTTTACCGCGGAGCCGGCTCTCTGGCGCACGCACCATTCTTTGCGAACAACAACGCATCGTCGCAAGCGCGGCCGTCAGCCGAAGTGGCGATGAACTAGACGCGGCCGTATCTACAAGAATCGGCCCTGGATCGTTTCCTGCCCGTTCGCTGTTGCTGTTGCCTCTTTTAATACTGCGTAGCAGTTTGCGCGATTGGCGCTATGACCGGACGATTTGATCTTCGCAAGGAGTGGCTATTCGCGGGATTGCTCGCCGCCTTCTGTGTGATCTACGCGCTATGGTATCCGGCGTCGATTTCGATCCTCGACGAAAGTTCGACTATCGCGCTTGCCTACAGCCTCGAGCACGGCACCGTTGATACCACCATTGCCGGTCCTTTCTGGGGCCTTCCAATCGGGTCTCGCAGCATTTCGAAGTTCTCACCTTTTCACGCCGCCGTGCTGGTGCCTGCGATGGCGATCAGTTGGAGGCTGGTTTTCATCGTTACCGCAGGCTTCTTCGTGGCCGGGGCTTTCATCGTGCGCGCAATGCTGCTCAAAGATGGGCTCGGCAGCGGCTGGACTGCTCTGTATTTCCTATTGCCGGGAGGTCTCTACTACTCGCAGACAGTAATGGGTGCAGTGCCGGCCGCGGTAATGCTGCTACTCGGTGTTTCATTCTGCGTGCGAAATCCTCCGCGGCCGCTGCTGGCTGGGCTTGCGTTCGGCGCCAGTGTGCTGCTGCATCCATGGATGGGGCCGATCGCGATCGTCTACTGCGGAGTCTGGGTGCTCGAGAGGCGACTGCGGTGGATTGCTCGGACTGATACTTGGCGCGCTGCCATCAATCGTATTGCTCGGCGCCTACAACTTCGTGACCACTGGCAGTCCGATTCAAAACGTCTACACGATCCTGGGTCATCAACATCTTTTCCAGGGTGATCATTTCCTCTTCTTCTTCACGTTTTATGCCGTGTCGCTCGCGATTTTTCCGCTGGCCGGGTGGAGTGCGTTCTTCCGGCGATGGGCTGGAACGTATGCAGTGCCAGCCGCCGGCGCGGTGGTCTTCGCGATGGCGTCACTCTATTACTACCGCGACGGTATGAACCTCGGATCGGAGCGAGTACCGCGGGTTGTGGCGGAACTCACGGGGCTGGTGCCGGGACAGCGATTCCTCTTGCCGTTTTCGATGATCGCATGCATTCCCGCCGCGAGGTTCCTGAACTCGTGGTTATCGGAGTGGGATACTGCGCGGCTCACCGCCGCGAGGGTCGTTGCGTTTGCTGCATTTGTGTTTGGCTTCGTGCTGCTGAGTATTTTTCATCAAACATTTCTGCGGACAGCTGCCGACATTCAGCAGGCGCTGCACGAAAACATTCCTCCTGATGCGCCGATCGCAGTGGACTACAAGGTGGCCCAGGAACTTCCACCCTTGCCGGCCCCTTACCGCAATCTAACTATCGTCGACGAAACCGACCCGCCGCCGGCTGACGCCTACATCGCGATTCTGCTCAAGCCGGGTGAATCACCGCCGCAGAACCTGAGCCGCAACAGTGCGTCTCGCGAAATAAAGATCAGGTCGTGGGTTTGGAATCGCAACTTGCTGATTCTTCTGCCGGTGCACGCGAAAAACTAATGCAACATCTCGAGCATGAGCTGATACTGCGATGCTGCGCATCCTCGGGGGCATTCGCTGATACTCACGCGCTATCGGAGTTGACCGAACGCGGCGTCGATTGGGATAGGTTTCTCGCGCTCGCCAATCGCAACGGGGTCACTCCCATGGTGGCCGCGCGACTTGGCGCCGAAGGCGTTGCCAAGCCGCCTCCGCATGTCGCGCGCGCGCTTAGGCTCGGCTACGAAATCAATGCACTGCGAGTAACCATCTGGCGGGCTGCGCCGGCGAAATCGTCGACTCCTTCGCGGCCGCGGAGTGCCTGCGATTGCCATCAAGGGTCCGGCACTAGCGATTTCCGCGTACAGCGACGTCGCGATGCGGGTGTTTGGAGACCTGGATTTCATGGTGCGGCTCGAGGATCTGCCGCGCGCGGCCAGCGCCCTCGAGCGACTCGGCTATTCGTCGCCGGCTTACTGTGCCGACGTCGTCGACAGCGGATTTTTTCCCGACGTGGCGCTCGACTTCTCACGCCCGGAGAGCGCTCGTCGATTTGCATTGGCGCTTGTCGGCCGGCTACTTCCCGTTTGCTCCCGCGAGGCGAACAGATCTGGAATCGTACCAGCGAGATTGATTTGCTCGGCCGACGCGTCCGAATACTCGGCCCCTCCGACTCGATTCTGTTTCAGGCCTGTCACGGATCGAAACACGGCTGGATGACGCTTAGCCAGATCTGCGACTTTGCCCGCGTGTTGGCGACCGCCGGCCCTCTGAACTGGTCGAGCCTCCTCGAGGACGCCCGCCGCATGCGAAGCCTCCGAATGCTGCTGCTCGGCGTGGACTTGGCGGATTCGCTTTCGCTGTGCGATATCCCGGCCGAATTGCTCGACGCCGCCAATCGCGACTCGTACGTCGCGACGCTCAGCCGCCGCGTACAGCGGGGAATCTTCGATACCAACCGCGCGGTTGCTCTTGATGAATGGTTGATCGCGCTCGGCACTATCGTGTCGGCGCGCGAGCGCATCAGGTATGTCGTTCAACGCGCGGCCAAGCCCAAAATGAGCGATCGCATGCTGATGCCTTTGCCGCGAGCTCTGTACCCTCTATATTACTTCGCGCGGCCGGTACTCGTGGCCATTAAGCATGGGCGCACGATTGTCCCGTTGGATTAACGAGATTGGGCTTTAGCTTTGACTATCAGGGCGCACCAGACTTGCGCCGATTGGAGCTTTGACCTACGATTTTGGCACAAATCCCAATGCCCATTCCTGAGGCGGGAGGCTGAGGTGGTTCGCATTATGGGAACAAGTCTAAAGATATTCTTGACTGCTTGCGCACTCGGATTGCTCGCGATGCCTGCCCGTGCCCAGAGCCCGTCATCTTCCGCTATGGACGATGCGATCGCCGGTTATGAATCTGCTGCGCACCAGTCGTTCCAGGGCATTGCGACCGATTGGAGCACGCACCACGTATTTTTTCCAACCCTGAGGCGGGGCTCGGACGCGGAAGACCGCGATACAGAAGGACCAGCGTACTGGATGCAACATATCCGGCGGAGCCATACCGGCGTCTGAAGATCTGGATGCAAGGACGGCGCGGCAGTGCTGAGCAACAAGAAAGACAAAAAGGAAAGAAGAACAAGAAGAACACTTTGAAGGGGCTCTGGAGCGTTAACATGGGCAGCGGTGCCACGGTCGGCAATGAGATGTTACCCAGCGACATTTACTTCCGGCACTTGCTGCGAGCTGTGCCAATGATTTCGTCGGTTTATAACACGAGGGTGGGATCATCATCGCTGCCGAGCATAGTCGGCGTTTAACAACATTTATGCTCGGTACCTGCAACGGCGCGGTTCCCACTGTCAACTGGGCGTTTAAGCACTGGCGGGACAGTTCTCACCTCGCCCGTGGTATCCCCTAACGGACAGCAGGTGGCGTTCGTTCAAAACGGTGAGCGGTACGGCCAACCTGGTCGTCCTGACTCGGAACGCGGCTAGCGGCACAATCGCCGATCCGACCACGTTAACGAGCAACCGGAACTATCCGTCGTGCACCGCGCCTTGCATGATTAGTGTTCCGTTTAGTGGCGGTGCTAATGACACCAACTCGTCGCCTTTCGCCATTACCTTCGGACCGACCCAAGGCGATTTACGTTGGTGACAATGCTGGCAAGCTTCACAAGTTCTCTCAATATCTTCACGAGCGTAACGCCGGTCGAGGACACCAGTAGCTGGCCGATCACAGTAAACGCCAGCGAGGTACTCAGCAGCCCCATAGCCGACGCAAATACGAACAATATCTTCGTAGGTGACGCATCTGGACTGACCAGCTTTGTACGAGACACGGGCAGTACCGCCGGAACTTGTAACTCAGGGAACTCCCTGCCATGCCTCGGGAAGGTAGTCACGTCGCTCGGCGGCACCATCGTTGACGGGCCGCTATTGGACGTGAGCGTGGGGAAGGTTTTCTGGTTCGATGCCACGACCAGCGGTCCACTCACAGATACGATCGAGCAGACAGACGAGACGTTAAATAACGCACGTACTGTCATTCTGGAGAATGACGGCAAACACGGACGCACCGGCCACATGCATGCTGGCGCGTTCGACAACACCTACTTCACGACGCCCACGTCGGGTTTCTTGTATGTTTGCGCTGTTGACACTGGCCATTCCAATCGCCCAGCGCTATATCGCATCGGGTTTAGCAATGCCCCGCGACCGCCGCTATGAATACGACGACGAATGCCGGACCTCTCGAGATGGCCACATACTAGCGAATTGCGGAGGAGGCGAGAATCGTCTCCAATAACGGAAATTCAAACCTCCAGCACCGATGACTTTTTCGCGAGCGTGCAACCGAATGGCGCTCTGTGCGCATTGCACGGGTGCCTGTCTGTATTCCTTCGCGATAAGCTAGCCAGACGTTCCCAACCGATTCTACGGCAGGGTTGGCGTCGACCGGTGGCGCAGAGTGGAATCGTCGATCGATAATATCTTCTCTGCTGCGGAGGGCTTCGCAGGTTTATTTCACGCCGCTCGCCAATCAGGCTTGCACTACTGGAGGGACCGGCGGTTGCGCTACTCAGGCGTCACAGGCAGGGTTGAACTAGCATGAACAAACACGGGAAAGCAGATCGGCAGCCTCAGGAAGCGGCCCGCAAGAAGCCGTATCTCAAACCTAGCTTTCAGCGTGAGAAGATTTTCGAGACACAGGCTTTCATCTGTGGGAAGGTCCAAAGCACCCAGAGCGGATGCCATCAGAGCCGCAAGCACTCTTGATTAGCGGCAGCTATGCTATGTCCGCGCAATAGCGGCCGCACCTGCGGGGTGAAGGGAACTTTTCACGCGCTCAATCGTATAGGGGAACGGTAAATATATCGATGAAACCATTTGTCGGAATTTTCGCCGTCTATTGTTATGTTCGGTTGGATGGTGATGCCGGCGCAGGGCCAGGAACCAGCAACTACCGACCTGACTGCTCAAATCAACGGCTACGAAAGTGCCACGCACAGCTCGTTCGTCGGCGTCCCGACCGATTGGAGCACCAGCCATACAGTTTTCTCGCAGCCAGAGCCGGGTTCCGATGCGGAAGACAAAGTTCAGCAGGATCCGCGCTACTGGCTGCAGCAAATCCGCCGGACAATGCAAGCGTCTGAAGACCTTGACGCGGACAGCGCGGCAGCCCTGAGCGGCAAGAAAGCCAAGAAGGATAAGAAGAGCAAAAAGAACACTTTGAAGGGACTTTGGAGCGTGAACCTGGGCAGCGGAGCCACGACCGGCGCTGAAATGTACCCTGCGACATTTACGGCCGGCACGTCCGCAAGCTGCATCAACGATTTCGTAGTTTACAATACGGGTTTGATGGGAGCGGCCGCGGTTGCTGCTACCGGCACCGGAACTTTTGCGACACCCGCTACTTCTGTCGCCGGCACCACGGTTACCATCAATGGCGTGACTCTGACTGCCACCGGCGTAGGCACCGATACAATTACTAGTGAGCCCGGATCGGGAGCCACGACGGTCATCGATGGCGTTACGTATACATGGACGTCGAATAGTTGCTCGACGTTCACGCCTACTGCGACGTCTGGATGCGTCGTCCGCACGTTCTGGCGGTTCTACGACTACAGCCGCGACCAACCTCCAGGAAGCTATAACCAATTCGTGCTCCAGCACTTCGGCGTGCAAGGTATTGGCAGGTAATCCGGGCGCCACGGCTGTGACTAACGGCGCCAACATCGTGATCGTGACCAACACGACCGCGGGCGCAATCACTTGGTCTGAAAGCGCTGACCAAACTTTGGCGCCGACCGGCTCGATTTCAGCGGCGTCGACCTCGGGCGCCAATTTTGCGCTCTCTACCAACACCACCACCGCTGCCACGAATCTCGCGCAAGCGATTAACAACAACCCAGGCACTGACGTTACTGCTATCCCGTCCACTAATACGGTTAAGGTTACGGCGACCACTGCAGGGACCGTGGGCGACAGCATCAGAACCGCTGAGAACCTTGACCGCCTTCTCGTGGGGCGGTACCACCCTTGCCGGCGGAGCGAACGCATCAGCGAGCATCGTTGGGTTTAACAACATTTATGCCGGGACCTGCTCCACGGGTACGGTTCCCACTGTCAACTGGGCGTTTAACACCGGCGGGACTGTCGTCACTTCGCCAGTGGTTTCTGCTAACGGAGACCAGGTGGCGTTCATTCAAACGGTGAGCGGCGCAGCCAACCTGGTCGTCCTCACATGGAGCGCCGGCAGTGGAACCCTCACCGCTCCGACGCGTTGACTAGCAACCGGCACTATCCGGCGTGCACCGCTCCCTGCATGATCAAGTCTTCCGTTTAGTGGCGGCGCTAATGACACCAACTCGTCGCCTTTCACTATCACCTTCGGACCGTCTAACGGGACGCTTTATGTTGGAGACAACGGCTGGCAAGCTCCACAAGTTTACCAATGTCTTCACGGGCGGACGACGCCGCGTAGAGGACGACCAGTCCATGGCCGAGTCACGGTGAACATGCGGCCACCGTTACTGAGCAGTCCGGTGGCCGATGCAAATACGAACAACGATCTTCGTAGGTGATGCATCGGGACTGACCAGCTTTATGAGAGATACAGGGAGTACGACGGGAACTTGCAATCAGGGATCTCGCTGCCATGCCTCGGAAAGGTAGTCACGTCGCTCGGTGGCACCATCGTTGACGGGCCGCTATTGGACGTGAGCGTGGGGAAGGTTTTACTGGTTCGACTGCCACCACCACCGGTGCATCCCTGACAGATTACGATCGAACAGACGGACGAGACGTTAAACCAACGCGCGAAGTAACCGTCAAACGCTGGCGAATAGCGGTGCTACGGATCGTGGTAACATGCATGCCGGTGCGTTCGACAATACCTACTACACGACGCCTACGTCGGGCTTCCTCTATATCTGCGCTGTGAGCAACGCGGAATCACCCCAATCATCCGTCGCTTGTATCGTATCGGGTTCACTAATACGCCGACGACTGCCGCCATGAATACAACGGTGGATGCAGGTCCTCTCGACATGGCTGAGCGCCAGCGCAACAGCCAAATGAATGCTCTCCAGTAACAGAGATTCAAACCAGCACCACGGACGACTTTTTCGTAAGCTTGGAAGCGAATGGTAATCACTGGCGCATTGCTACAGATGCCTGCCTGTACTCCTTCGCGATAAACACTCAGACATTCCCGGCCGATTCTACGGCGGGACGCGCGTGAGACGGGTGGCACGAGCGGAATCTCGATCGATAATATTTTCTCTGCTACCGGGGCTTCGCAGGTTTATTTCACGCCGCTTGCCAATCAGGCTTGCACTACTGGAGGGACTGGCGGTTGCGCTACTCAGGCGTCACAGGCAGGATTGAACTAGCATGAACAAAAAAGCAGATCAGCAGCCTCAGGAAGCGGCCCGCAAGAAGCCGTACCTCAAACCCAGCTTTCAGCGTGAGAAAGTTTTCGAGACGCAGGCCTTTATCTGTGGGAAGGTCCAGAGCACGCAGAGCGGATGCCATCAGAGCCGCAAGCACTCTTGATTCGCGACGCTGTGTCCGCACAATAGCGGCCGCATCTGCGGGGTGAAGGGGAACTTTTCACGCGCTCAATCGTATCCGGGATCGGTAAAAATCTTGATGAAACCGTTTGTCAGAATTTTCGCCGGCCTTGTTATGTTCGGCTGGATGGTGATGCCGGCGCAAGGCCAGGAACCAACAACTACCGACCTGACTGCTCAAATCAACGGCTACGAAAGTGCCGCGCACAGCTCGTTCGCGGGCGTTCCGACCGATTGGAGCAGCGCACATGTCACGTTCTCGTCGCCGGAACCCGGTTCTGACGCAGAAGACAAGGCTCAGCGCGACCCGCGCTACTGGCTGCAGCAAATTCGCCGTGCCCAGTTTCAATCCGACGACTCAACTGGAATCGACGATAACGTCAATGCGCTTCCCGATAGCAAGAAGCCCAAGAAGGTCAAAATAAAGAAAGTCAAACTGAAGAAAGACTGGAGCGTATCGCTAGGAGCCACCGGAGCCAAAGTTGGCGCCGGATTCTTCCCGGCAACGTTCACCTCCGGGTCGACGACTGCAAGCTGCACCGACTTCGTGGCGTTCAATACCAGCCTTTTAGGTGCGGCAACACAAGCGAGCGTCATCGGCTTGACCAACCTCTATACTGGGACCTGTGGCGGAACGGTGCCCACGACTGCGTGGGCTTACAATACCGGCGGAACCGCGTTGACTTCTATCGCACTCTCCGAGGACGGCAGCCAGCTAGCGTTCATGCAGAACGTGGGGACCACGGCCAACCTTGTGCTCCTGAAATGGCACGCAGGTCCCACCACGCATGTGACTTCGGTCACGACTCACAGCAATACGAACCTCACGGCTGGTACCTTTACCGCGGCCGACGTGGGCGCAAATATCACCGGCACCGGTATCCCAGCCAACACGTACATCACGGCGCAGACCGGCACTGCGGCCACGATTTCGCAGGCGGCGACCGGAAGCGCGCACGATTATCGCGACCATCCATGCGGAGACGGCTGCCGCTCCAGGAGTACCGCCAACCGCGGCCAGCGCCAGCGCTTATCGCACGTGCACGGCGCCCTGTATGTTCAGCTTTGCCTTTGGCACGACTAAACCGGCGACTACGCTAACGGACAGCAACTCGTCGCCGTTCGTCGACTACGCTGACGATGTACTCTATGTGGCCAGCGACGGAGGCTATGTCCACAAGTACTCAGGCGTCTTCCTCGGGGCCACCCCCGCCGAGGTCACGAGCACCGGATGGCCGGCCTTGGCCGCTACCGCTATCCTGAGCGGACCCGTTTACGATCCGACTTCGGCAATGGTGTTCGTAG
This sequence comes from uncultured delta proteobacterium, assembly GCA_963842215.1. Classification (GTDB taxonomy): domain Bacteria; phylum Desulfobacterota; class Binatia; order Binatales; family Binataceae; genus Binatus. The sequence goes on from CAWJFQ010000001.1 coordinate 38,596, forward strand.
TATCCTCTTACGACGGGACTTCAAATGGCGGCAGACTGCACGAACTCAGTGCTGCAAGCGGTTCCGGTTCGATCGCCGACTCAAAGCAATTGGGACCAACTACAGCCGCTGGCGCGAATTGCGCAGGCACCACTGCTGGCGGGAGCGCTTTGACTCTCGACGCGCCAATACTGGACCCTGCTGCCGAGAAGGTTTACGTATTCATCGGCAACGACGGTGAAGCGACCGCCAAGAGTGGTGTTTATCAATTTGCGCCAGGCTTTGGACAGCACACCTGCGGCACCGAGGTCACCGTGGGGGCAGGCGCGACCGCGAACGTACCTCTTTATTCGGGCGCATTCGACAACATTTACTTCGCGTCGAACGCCACCAGTCCGACCGGAAACCTCTATACCTGCGGAAATACAGGCGGGCAGCCTCAGCTCTGGAGGATACCCGTAGTCGCAAGCGCAATCGGCGGCGCCAACCCTCCGGTCGCAATTACGACGACCCTGGCTACCGCCGACACCACGTGCTCGCCGGTGTCGGAATTCCTGAACGGTTCTACCGACCAGGCCTTCGTCAGCGTAGAGGCCGACGGCCGTCCGGCGGCATGCGCGGCGAATCTAGCCGGATGCATAATGTCGTTTAACATCACAACGGCCCTGACAGCGACGGCGACTCCCTCGGCGTCGGCCCCCGAGACTGGCGGGACCAGCGGGATCGTGATCGACAACTCATCAAGCGCGAGCGGAGCTTCGCAGGTGTATTTCTCAACGCTGGGTTCTGCGAGTGCAGTTCAAGCTGCACAATCAGGTCTCTAAGAATTGGGGGTGCTGATTGGAGGCAGGGGCTGATACTCTCGATCGCGTCGGATGCGAACTCGTAGCCGAGTCCGTGCACGCCGGTCATGCCGTGCGCGTCCGCGTGGCTGGGAGCAGCATGGTGCCCACATTGTGGCCCGGCGACGAGCTGCAAATACGCGCGCTGGGGCTTGCAGAGCCATCGCGAGGAGAACTGCTGCTGTTCGTGCGCGACGGGCGTCTATGCACTCATCGGCTGATAGGCAGACTCGATGACGGCGCGCAATTGATCACCCGCGGCGACGCCGCGATCACGAGCGATCCACCGGTTGCGGTATCGGAAATCCTCGGCACGGTCGCATCGATCAGTCGCGGTGGGCGCGAAATTCCGATCTCGTCGTCGGCCACCAGGAAGCTGCTCTCGTTTGGAATTCGTCACAGTGATCTTATCCGACGCGCGGCCTTGAAAATTCATTCCATTCGCCGTCGGTCATGGACAGACTAGGACCGGCGATGGACGAAGGTCGCGGCGGCAAGACCTCGGTCGTCATCGGCGGTCTGCCGATAAACATTGAATCAGCCAGCCGCAGCTTCATCGAAATGCTGGAAAAGCGATACGCCGGATTCGTCGCCAGGCCAATCGAAGGCGGCATTCGGCTGGACGTCGAGATCGTTGATCCGGTTAATGACGACGACAACGACGACCAAGAGCTCGAAGTGCGATACGCTGACGGACGGTGGACGCTGAACCGCGGTGACTTTCACGCGCAATGGGATCCAGTGAGCCTGCGCGGATGTGTGCGGCAGGCTGCCTATCCCTACGCGATCGATACAGTCATGCGCATCGTGCACGGCCTTGTGCTCGCCGAGCGCGGCGGCTTTCTGCTGCATTCGGCGAGCGTGGTCCGCAACGGCAAGGCCTTTCTGTTCTCGGGAGTATCAGGCGCCGGCAAGACCACGATTTCACGCCTTGCGCCGGCTGACGTGGCGCTGCTGACGGACGAAATCTCTTACGTGCGCCGCGTCGGCGATTGCTACGAAGCCTGCGGCACGCCGTTTGCCGGCGATTTGGGAAGGGCCGGAGAAAATGTTTCGGCGCCGCTGGCAGGCTTGTACTTACTAGCCCAAGGACGGCACAATCATGCGAGCCCGATTCGACCAGCGGATGCGGCGCGGCGGTTGCTGCGCAACATTCTGTTTTTTGCCGACGATGCGGGCCGGGTCGAGCAGTTGTTTCGTTCGGCCTGCGAGTTCGTGTCACGAGTTCCGGTTTACGAACTGACTTTTCTGCCGGATAAGAGAGTCTGGGATCTGATCGTATGAGCGACAGCCTGAACGCCGGCGAGATATACATCAAGCCCAGCCGCGATATCGCGGCGCGAAAGATGCTGGACGAGATGGTTATCATGTCAGTCAAGGATTCCAAGGTGTTCAGCCTGAATCCCACTGCCACTCGCATCTGGAGCGCCGCCGACGGCGCAACTTCGCTGCGCGAAATCGTCGCCCGCACGGTAGTGTCCGAATTCGAAGTAGACGCGGATACCGCCTACCAGGATGCGATCGAACTGGTCGAGGAACTCGCGCAAGAAGGGATCCTGCTGCTCGCGGATCACCCGATTGGACAGGAGAGCGCATGAGCACAATCCTCGAGAACATGAACTCCAGGGCGATCCAGTTGGGAATTCCGCTCGGCGTCCATCTCGACGTTACCTGGCGGTGCAACGAACGTTGCATACATTGCTACCTCGATCACGACGATCTTGGCGAAATGACGCTACGACGAGATCGAAGATCTGATGAACCAGATGGCGGAGGCAGGAGTTTTCTTCCTGACCATCAGTGGCGGCGAGCCGCTGCTGCGCAAGGACCTGTTCGATATTCTGCGCCGCGCGCGCGAGTTGACCTTCAACGTCAAGCTCAAGACCAACGCCATTCTGATTAGGGAAAAAGAAGCCGCGCTGATTCGCGAACTCGGACTCGAAAGTGTCCAGGTGAGCATCTATTCTCATCGCGCCGAAGTTCATGACGCGATCACGAAAGTAAAAGGTTCGCTGGAGCGCTCGCTCGGCGCCATTCGCTTCATGGTGTCGCAGGGACTCAAGGTCACGATGGCCAACGTGGTGATGAAGCAGACCCGCTTCGACTATCCCGGGGTGCAGGCACTCGCGGCAGAGCTCGGCGCGCATTTCACTGTCGACCCGACTATCACTCCGCACATCAACGGGGACCGATCGCTGCTGCGCCTCAATGTCGATCGCAATGCCCTACGCGAAATAATGAACGACAGGACCATCACCGGCCAAGAGGATCAATTCATCGCGGTCGCTCCAGGAGCCGACGAGGACGTCCTGGACAACATCCCATGCAGCGCTGGACACAGTGCCTGTTACGTTTCCCCGTACGGCGACGTTTATCCTTGCGTGCAGTTCCCGCTCCCAAGCGGCAACGTTCGCCAGCAGAAGTTCATCGACATCTGGAAATACTCTCCACAGCTCGAGGAAGTTCGATCGATCAGATCCCGCGACCTGCCGGTATGCTCGACTTGTGCTCACGTTGGCAGTTGTTCCCGCTGCCCGGGACTCGCCTATATGGAAGGCAATATGCGCGGTCCGTCAACTGCGGATTGCGAAAAATCGTTCGCCAAAACCGGTATTCCGAGCGCTAATATGCTTCGCAAGGCGGCAGTCTCGAGCGCATGAAGCGGTTCGATTTACTGGCACCGATTCGTGCTTTTTGGTGTAATCAAGCGAGCGCTTTAAGTTAGCTGTTTTTATTGCTATGTTCGTCCACCGAGCCTTTAGGTGTGCAGAATCTCCTTCTGATGCAGTGCTACCTTTTGGTGCGGAATTAATCTTAGAGCGGGGCGGGGGCGGACAAGCTTTTCGTCAGACGGTATGCCATAGAGCGGCACAACTCCGCGTCCGCAAAGGAAGTGGTGATGGGTAAAAACCGAGGCGGCAACATGAACTACCTGCGAATTGCAGCGCTGTTCGGGCTAACCATGCTGTTGCTTCTGGCGGCGGTGCCGGAGGCCAACGCGCAAAATACTGTCGGCACGGTGACGCAGCTTCAGGGAGCGGCGAACATTCAGCGCAATGGCGGGACCATCGCCACAGCGCCGAACATGCCGGTCCTGCTGCACGACAAGATCTTGACGGATGCGAACTCCTCGCTGACGATCGCCCTGGTCGATAACAGCTCCCTGCAAATGGGCCCATCTTCCACTATGACGATCGATCAAAGTGTGCTGGTGAACGGAGTCGGAGCGCCGAGTAGGGTCGGACTGCTAGGCGGCCATCTGCACTCGGTAATCGTCGGAGCGATGCGCGGCAGTTCGACGACATTTCAAGTGAATACGCCCAACGCCATCGGAGCCGTTCGCGGAACCGAGTGGGATACCAACTATGACGAAGATGAGCACCAGGGCTCACCTGGTTGCCGTCAAACCACGCGAGTAGACGTCCAGGACGGGACGGTACTGGTCTGCAACACGGCGACTCCACCCGAGTGCAAAGCGGTTCCGGCCGGTCATCGCACCGAAGTCAGATGCGGTGCATTCTGGCTTGGCGGCCAAGGGGCGGCAGGTCTGAGTGCCTTCGGCGCAGCAGCGCTTGGAGTGGGAGCTGCAGGCGGCATCGGTGTGGGAATAGCGGCCGGAGCGGGAGCGTTTAACGGCCCCAGCAGTGGGCCAACACCGTCGTCTCCATCTCAATGATCGATGCTTGCGTAGGACGACTGATCTGAGTTGATTCATAAGTTAAGTTACGCCGCCGGACTCTAATGTCGGCGGCGTCGCTGTTTCTGGGACCGTCGAGGGCGTCTGCCCAACGCCGTGCAAAGGCTCCCACATCTTCCTCCAACGATGCTCAGCTACTGCTTTACATACCGAGGAGACATATTGCGATCGTTCTCTCGCAGCCCGCTAGTCCCCCCACGCGCTGGTGATATACGAGGGCCAAGTCGTTTAACTTTCCTGGCTAAGCCGATGCGCTGCTCGAAATGCGGGACTGAAAGCACGTCCGGCAGAAAGTTCTGCCCGGAATGCGGCACGCCACTCTCAATTCGATGCGCAAAGTGCGGAGCCGACAATGGTCCGACCGCGAAGTTCTGCGAGGACTGCGGCGCGCCGACGGAAGCGCCTGCTGCTTCGACAAAGAAATCGGACTACCCGCCGATTCGAGTGGTCGATACCCCTGCTTCTGAAAATCTCGAGGGCGAGCGCAAGACGGTCACCGCACTGTTCGCGGATATCAAGGGCTCGACCGAGCTCGAACAGGATCTCGACCCCGAGGAAGCGCGCGCGATTGTCGATCCGGCGCTGAAGCTGATGATCGATGCGGTCCGCCGCTACGAAGGTTACATCGTGCAGAGCACCGGCGACGGCATCTTCGCGCTGTTCGGTGCGCCCGTCGCGCACGAGGACCATCCGCAGCGCGCGCTGCATTCGGCGCTCCGTATGCAGGAAGAGCTGAAGAAATATTCGGCGAGATTACGCAAAGCCGGCAACCCACCGCTGGAAGCGCGCGTCGGCGTGAACAGCGGCGAGGTCGTGGTGCGATCGATCACAACAGGCGAAGGACATACCGAGTACACGCCAATCGGGCACACCGCCAATCTAGCTTCCCGGATACAGGCGCTTGCGCCGACCGGTTCGATTGCGATCAGCGAGGAGACGCGGAAATTCGTGGAGGGATACTTCGAGCTCAAGCCGCTCGGCCCCACGAAAGTGAAAGGCGTCAGCGAACCGGTCAACGTTTACGAAGTGACCGGACTCGGACCGATAAGGACCCGCCTGCAACGTTCGGCGGGACGCGGATATCACTAAGTTCGTCGGCCGTCAGCGCGAAATGGACGCGATGGAGGCCGCGGCCCAGCACGCGAAGTCAGGTCGCGGGCAGATCGTGGCCGCGATGGCTGAAGCTGGCACTGGCAAGTCACGTCTGTTTCTGGAGTTTAAGGCCAAGAATCAGTCGGGCTGGAAGGTGCTCGAAGCGTTTTCGGTTTCGCATGGTAAGGCGGCGGCGTTCCTGCCGCTGATCGATCTGCTCTGGAGTTATTTCGAGATCAGCTCTGAGGACGACGCGCGCAAGCGGCGCGAGAAGATCAACGGCAAGATCCTCACCCTCGATCGTTCGCTCGAGGATGCACTACCCTATCTGTTCAGACTGATCGGCCTGAGCGACGAGAACAGCAATATCGCAGAGGTCGAGGTGCAAACGCGCAAGCGGCGCTCGCTCGACGCGATCAAGCGGATTCTCTTGCGCGAATCGATCAACCAGCCGCTGATGGTTATCTTCGAGGACCTCCATTGGATCGACGAGGGCACACAGGCATTCCTCAATCTGCTTGCCGACTCAATCGGGACCGCGAGGATTCTGCTACTGGTAAACTATCGACCCGAATACTCGCATCAGTGGGGATCCAAGACCTACTACACGCAGTTGCGGCTCGATCCGTTGGGGAAGGAAAGTGCGGACGAGATGCTCAGCGCCTTGCTCGGCGACGGCAAGGACCTGGAGCCTCTCAAGCGGCTGATCATCGGGAAGACCGAGGGCAATCCGTTCTTCATGGAAGAGACGGTGCTGATGCTGTTAGATCAGAGCGCACTCGTCCGCAACGGAGTGGTGAAACTGACCAAGCCGCTCAGCCAGCTCAAAATCCCGCCCACCGTGCAGGCGATTCTCGCTGCGCGTATCGACCGGCTGGCGCCGGATCACAAAGACCTGCTGCAGACGTTGGCCGTGATCGGCAGGGAGTTCAAACTCGGTCTGGTGCGCAAGGTGGCTGCGAAGTCGGGACCAGAGTTGGAACCGATGCTGTCCGAACTCCAGCTCAGCGAGCTCATCTATGAGCAGCCTGCGATCGGCGACATTGGGTACACCTTCAAGCACGCGCTGACCCACGACGTCGCCTACAACTCGGTACTAAACGAACGCCGCCGAGTGTTACATGGGAAAGTCGGCGCCGCGTTGGAGTCAATCTACGCCGAAAGCCTCGAGGGCCATGTTGCCGAGCTCGCACATCACTATGCGCACAGCGGCAATCCGGGTAAGGCGGTGAAATATTGCCTGCGTGCCGTCCGGCAGTGCGCCGCCTACGGTTCTGATGCCGAAGCAGTCGCGCAGTTCGAAACCGGGCTCGAACTGCTGCAGAAGCTCCCCGATGACGACCGGCGCGCCGAGATGGAGCTGGACCTCAGGAACGCAGCCACTGGGGCGCTGTTCATGATCAAGGGTTCCGCCTCGCATGAAATGGAACAGTCGTCGGCGCGAGCGATGGAGCTTTGCCACCGGCCCGGGATCAACTGGAAAAAGACCTGGTCGGCACTGGTAGGAGTCGGCCTCGTCCACCTGAACCGTGCTGAAGTGCGCAAGCTGTGCGAAATAGACGCCGAGCTGCTTTCACGGGCCGAGGAACACGAGAGCGTCGAACATCTTGCAGAAGCGACCACCTGGCTGGCAATCGCAAGGATGGTCTCGGGCGACTTCGAGCTGGCCGCCGAGGGCTTCGACCGGGCGTGGCCGCGATGGGGATCCATGGCGAAGCCGTTAACCGGTCTACCACAGCAGCGCGCCGCTCAATTGGTGCCCCTACTCAATCGCGCCTTCTCGGCCCGGAACCTGTGGTTTCTGGGTTACCCTGATCGGGCACTGGAGCGACTAACGATCGGGACAGCCATCGCGCACGAATCGGGGTCGAAGGTTCTCTTGGGGCAGGCACACCTCTTCGCCAGCTACGTTTATGAGGATCGCCGTGAGTTTGACCGCATGCAAGAGCGGGCGGAAGCCGCGTTGGAGATAGCGACCGAGTTGGGCAACGTTACTTACCGCGGGCGAAGCGAAATTTACCTTGGGTGGGCGGAGGCGATGGCGGGCGATCTCGATGGCGGCATAGCGCGGATGAGACACCATCTGTCGCAGTACAGGGCAACGGGCACCGAAGTCTATAGCGACTATTTCCTGGCCCTTATTGCGATTGCTCTGGGCAGGAGAGGGCGGTTCGATGAAGCTCTTGGCACTATCGGCGAGTCGTTCCCGTTCATCGAGAGAACAGGGCAACGGCTTTGCGAGGCGGAGGTGCATCGCCTGAAGGGCGAGCTGCTGCTGGCTCAAGACGCTTCGAATGCCGCGCAAGCCGAGCAATCCTTCCGCACCGCGATTGATATTTCGCGCCGTCAAAAGGCGAAGTCATGGGAACTACGCGCAACGACCAGCCTCGCCCGCCTACTCACCAAACAGGACAGGCGCATCGAAGCCAGCACCACGCTCGCCGAAATCTACAACTGGTTCACCGAAGGCTTCGACACGGCCGATCTGAAGGACGCTAAGGCACTGCTCAAGCAACTACACCCCTGACCGTTCTAACCTGGACTGGGTTAATATTATTTGCTTGCGCCAAAAGCCCGATTCAGATTCGTAGAGGGGGCCCTTTTCTAGCATCCTTCTAATGTCGGCGGCGTCACTGTTTTTGGGACCGCCGAGACATGTCTGTCGAACGAGAGCGGTTGGGTTGACTACGGCGGCGTGGGATGATGGGGCGTTGCCGTCGCAGGGACGCGCGAACGGAGGGAAGCCATGGTAGCCGAAACCAAGTACGCGAGGAGTGGCGACGTTCACATTGCTTACCGCGTTTTCGGTGACGGCCCGCACGACCTCTTGCTCGTGCCGGGAACGCTCTCGCACGTCGAACTCTACTGGGAACTGCCGGCGAACGAGTACATGCTGAAACGACTCACATCTTTCGCGCGGGTAATCGTATTCGACAAACGCGGCCAGGGCCTCTCCGATCGGGTCGCAGAACAAAGCCTCGAAGAGCGAATTGGCGACGTGCGAGCGGTGTTGGATGCAGCCGGCTCGAAGCGCGCGACCGTCTTTGGCTGGTCGGAAGGCGGCCCGATGTCATTGATGTTAGCCGCCACCTACCCAGAGCGAACTTCAGCTCTCGTGCTGTTTGGATGCTTTGCTTCGATGAGAGCGGAACCATGGGCCCTCTCCCAAGAGCGATTCGATCAATTCCTTGGCGCGGTGGAGGCGCACTGGGGCGAGGGAATCCTCATTCCAATCAATGCGCCGAGCATGCGCAATGATAAAGCCTTCGTCCAGTCGTTTGGCCGGCTCGAGCGCGCCGCATCGAGTCCCGGAGGTATCCAGGCGTTGTTTCGAGCCGACTACGAGAACGATGTCCGCCATCTGTTGCCTTCGATCCGGGTGCCGACCCTGATCCTCCATCGCAAGGACGATTCAATGATCCCGGTCGCATGCGGACACGACATGGCTGAGAAGATCCCCGGGGCAAAGTACGTCGAGCTCCCTGGCGAGGATCACCTGCTCCAGGCCCTCCCTCCCGATTTGCTGGACAGTCTTCTCGATGAGATCGAAGAATTCATTACTGGCGCGCGCCATCGTGCGGACCCGGACCGAGTACTCGCCACCGTGATGTTCACGGATATAGTGCGCTCCACCGAGCGCGCAGCCGAGATGGGCGACTTGAGATGGCGCGACCTGCTCAATGACTACTACGCGGTGGTGCGAAAAGAGCTGACCGAGTTCCGTGGCCGCGAGGTGAATACTGCGGGCGACGGCCTGCTCGCCACCTTCGACGGACCTAATCGGGCGATACGATGCGCCTGTTCGGTGCGCGAAAGACTTCGTGCGCTTGGACTGGAGGTCCGCACCGGGCTCCACACGGGCGAGTGCGAGCTAATCGGCGACGACATCGGCGGTATCGCGGTGCATATTGCGGCGCGCGTCGCGGCCAAGGCCGAACCGGATGAAGTGCTGGTTTCAAGTACCGTCCGAGACCTGGTCGCCGGCTCCGGACTGCGCTTCGCCGACCGCGGCATGCATGGCCTCAAGGGCGTGCCGGACGAGTGGCGCCTGTTTCTGGTTCAGTAGAAACTGGATTGCGCCGGAGCAGTGTCAGGATTGGGCTCCGTGGGGTCTGGCGTTAACCGCCAGCAGCGGCTCGACCCACTTTGAAATGCATGGCGAAGGACCAGGCGTGCTCGCTGCTATTGCCGAAGCCGCCAAGCATTAGACGGAGCAGCTAGGGGGGAGATTTCTCGCGCTCCACTCTGCTGAGAGCACGCCGTGGTGGGTCATTTACTTCGGAGACCTAGCGGGCAAAGTAGGTCAAGACGACCGACCTTGACGGCTACTCATTATCATCCACTGGGCACGGCCCCGTCTTGCGTGACGAGAGCGGGGTGGACGCGTTTCTTCGCCGGATGCTAGGTTCGCAAAATCGGCCGGCGTTGAGTCTTCATGAATAATCGAAGCTACAGACCCCGACCTCGATTGGGAAGCGTAGTTGCGTTTGTTCTGCTCGCCTTCGGAATGTCAGCCTCGCCCGGATGCTCGACTTCGGCCGGCTTCGGTAACTCGGCCGGGAATCCATCGCAAACGAGGTACAACGAAGTGCTCTACATGCCGGCCGATTTCCATCCTTCCAAAGAAAATGGCCCGGCCGACAGCTGGGGCGTCTTCGCCTTGAATGAGCAAGAGCTGAGCCAGTATCACCTCGGCGGGACGGAGCAGCCGACAGCAGGATTCATGGCCCTCAGGCAAGCCGATTATACTCGCAAAGACGCCAGCTCGCTCTCCGACACGATTATTATCGCCGTTGGTGCCCAACCGGCGGAATCACCACGGAAAGCGGCACTCGAAGTGGAGAGGGTCTCAGATGCTCAGTGTCCTGGGAGTGTGACCCGCGTCGATATTCGAAGCACCCCTAACGACTACATTCTCGACGAGGTTGTCTCCCCGTGCGGCACGAGGCCGCTTAGCGAGCGAGTTATACGGGTGGTGTACGGACCCAATGATAAGCTTTTCAAGATCACCTACGTAAGGAGAGGTGGAACGCTTGATTCGCCACAAAAGGACCAGGCGATCCAATTAGTCTCATCATTCAGCGCCGGCCAGTGTCCCTCGCCGTCTGCGGATTGCTCTTTGCCAATCTTTTTTGAAACGCGTCCGCTCCCCGCTGGCGCCACGCCTTAGCACACGCTTTTCCCAAAACTGCTCAGGTTGATAGGTTCCAAGCTAGGTTGGTGGCCCACCCGCTGTACGCAGCGTGTCTGCGCGCGTGAGCGTGACCAACGCGCAGGCAGAGCAGCACCATCACCAAAGAACGCAGCCGCAGACTCAGGCTGCTCATTCCTTGGAATCCGGAAAGCAGTAAACAGAGCGGCGAGGCCTTTCACTCCCCTGACCACATTGACCAAGTGGGTCAGTTTTACTTCGGCGATCTCCGCGCCAAGCGTGGTACAGATTCAACCGCCATTGACAACGTCAGGAGGCCGATTGCTCCAATGTCCTCGTATTGCGCGGCGGCTTCACGAAGAAGGTAGGACCAGTCGAGGCTCCGAACGTAGCACCGACATCGCAACCGTAGCCAAGGCAGCGACGGCCCATGCCCGCCGCATCTGCGCTCGAATGCCAAGTAAACCCGAAAAAAATTGATTATTGAGACGGGCTGGCTTCGGCCGGTGCCTGCTCGTTGCTTCATTCTTGTCGAATATTCTTCTATTAGGCTATTCCGTTCCATTTTCGCCGGAACTTCCAGAATCTCTGGTGTTTCTGCTGAAGATTCCCCCGAATCTGGTTTGGAATACTGGCGGCGATGTCGATCTGCAATATTCCAAACGACTCACAGATGCTGGATAGAAAATCTAGCGAATTCTGTGAGGAGTAATGCGATGAAATTTTTATGCCTGGTTTATTTTGAACAAGGGACCTTGTCCGCTCTTTCTCCAAACGAAAAAGCAACTTTGGACCGTGACTCTCTGGCCTATGATGAAGAGCTGCGCCGGCGCGGGAACTACATAGTTTCCAACGCTCTCAATCCGGTCAGCACCGCCCGCACCGTGCGGGTCCGTCGCGGAAAAGCATCGGCCGCCGATGGACCGTTTGCGGAAACAAAAGAGCATTTGGGCGGCTTTATCCTCATCGATGCAGCGGGCATGGACGAGGCGGTCAATATCGCAGCGGGGATTCCGCTGGCTAAACTCGGCAGTATCGAGGTGCGCCCGATCATGGAACTGGGACCGCAGTCGAGTCAAAGAAGTCGTGCCGCAGACGCTTGAGTCGATTGACTCGTACCGGCCGCAAGAAAAAAATTGGACCGACCGGGTGGGCGATAAGGAGATCAAAGATGGCGCTAATCATTGGGCTCGATCACGTGAACCTTCTGATCGACGACAACGACGATGCGCTCGAAAGCGCACGCGCATTCTACCAGGAGTTGCTCGGACTGGTGCCGCTCGAGCGGCCCCCGAACACCGATAGCGGCCGAGCGGGCGCATGGTACCAGTGCGGCGTGCAGCAGCTCCATCTGACCACTGAAAAGGACGCGTCGGTGGTCAACAAGGCGTCGCGCCGCCATCCGGCCTTTCGCGTTGCGGATCTCGAAGCGCTTCGCCGGCGCCTGACGATCGCCGGTGATAGAAATAATCGCGGGAAATAGGTTCCCCGGTCAGGAACGCTTTTTCGTGCGCGATCCATGGGGAAACCGCCTCGAGTTCGTCGAAAGAACCGGTCGATAGATATTCGGAAGTTTGACTCTCGTAAGCCGCCGCTGATGATGGTGAAGCAGATCTAGTAGACACGATCGTCACTCCCATATTTCCTGCGAGACGAGGCGCGCTTGGCTAAATGCCCAACGGCAAAGCCGATGCGTGCCTTTCTTTTTTCCGACTGCGCGCCGGGGCGGTCCGCACATTCTTGATGCATGAATTCTCGACCTCCCAAAAATCAACCCTCCGGCCCGCTACAATTCACCACTTCTAACGGGGGCCCTGCGAAAACGAACGCGTAAATTGACCAATGAACGAGTTAATATCCAGTTCACAGTCGCGTTAGCTGACGTCAACGCAGTACCCTGAAATGGCGGCGGAGCCATCTCTAAGGCGATTAAACATCGCGGATTTCGCGCCCGTTGGTATCCGGGCAGGCCGCGGAGCGATTCAGAAATTCGGAAGTTAATGAGCCTGAAACACAAAAAGATCCGACTGTTGATTGCAGCTCTCTCGATCGGCATTTTCTTTGCGGCGAACTCGAGGGTCGCCAACTCGACCATCCCGAACAGCGCAGATTTTCGTGCCGCGTACCAGCCTCCTGAAAACACGGACCGCGTTTTGACAGGCGCTCAGCCGCAGATCGAAGACGCCGCGCTAATGGCCAGATTGGATCTGAATAGCCCCGAGTTCACCGAGGTTGGCCCCGGGCTCCCCGGATCGAAAGAAAATCGTCAAGGGGAAGAGCCTGGGACTTCGGCGTCACTGGTGCTGATCGGGCTGGGCTTTGCGTTATGTGGAAGCGCCGTTCTGATTCGTCGCGGAGATCCGTCCTAGATTCGATGCCCAGGCTGCTTCGGCGCCCGCTGCCTGCGTTTTTCGCGGCTGCGCGCTATTCCTAACTGCTTGAGATTGAAGCGGCGGCGATTTCTAGCCCCGAAAATCGACCATTCCTCATGTTTTAACCGAAATCTGACCGTACTGAGAGTTTAACTACGTAGGCCGTTTCGGAGTGTCTGGACTCGTGAAGAGCAGCAATCCGAACGCCGTTGTTTATGTCTTTCGGCGGAATTTATATTGCATCGCGCGGGCTGGTAACCATCAGCGCCGAGGTGATCTGGCTCGCGTTGAGCGCGATCGTTTTAGTTGCCCTCAATTGTACCTGGATTCATCAGCCTCTGAATGCGACGCTGGTCCTGAACCAGACCGTGGCAGTCGTGACAATCTACATCGCCATTTTCTATCTAATGGACCTCTATAATGTGGACCTGGTGTTCGCGCGCCGGGCACTTTTTCTCAATCTGCTGCAGGCGGTTGGCTTGGTCTGTGTAGCCTTCGGTGTACTGGGGATCTTCACGCCATTTCTCAGGTTCAGTCCGAGCTTGGTGTTTCTTCATCTCCTGCTGACTGCGCTCTTCGTCATCTGTGCACGAGCAGCCATCGGTCGCTTGGGCAATCCGCAGGAGCGTATCGGAGTGGTCGCGGGCGAGCGCCTAATCGAAATACTGCATGCCGAGAACGGCCGGCGGCCCGATTTGGGTCTCCGCTTTCAGCGGCTTGGCACCACGGTTGAAGAAGTGCCGGCCACCCTCTATAGCGGCTCCGACGAGCGGTTTTCACCGCGGAAACTGGTCATCGATCCCGATCTTTTGAATGATCCGCAGGCGACTCATTTTTTGGAAACCTGCCGCAGGCGTCGCATCAAGACCGAAAACCTCCGCAATTTTGTAGAACGCGCATACGGTAAAGTCATCCTGGGACCTGAACTGGTCGCCGATCTGGCGGCATCGCCCATCGTTTCGCTGTCCAGAATCGGATACGTGATTCAGCGTGTTCGGGACGTTGTCTTGGCCAGCGTGTTATTCGTGCTGACAATTCCGGTCAGTTTGCTGATCATGATCGCCATTAAATGCGAGACCGATGGATCGGCTTTCTTTACGCAGGAACGGATAGGACAAAATGGTCAGCCGTTCAAAATGCTCAAATTCCGATCAATGTTCCAGGATGCGGGACCGGAAGCAGACCGAGCCTGGACTACCCGTCAAGATGATCCGAGAGTCACGCTGGTAGGCAGCGCTATACGCAAACTTCATCTGGATGAGCTTCCGCAGCTGGTCAATGTAATCAAAGGCGAGATGTGCCTGGTAGGGCCGCGGCCATTTCATCCGCTCCAGGTACAGGAGCTCGAATCGAAGATGCCTTACTTTGGCTTGCGGCATCTCGTCAAGCCGGGCATCACGGGCTGGGCGCAGATCAGATGCGACTACGCCGCCAGCATCGAGAATCGCGAAGAGGTGCTCGCGCGCGATCTTTACTACGTGAAATACTCAAACTTCCTGTTCGATCTGCTGATCATGCTGGACACCGTTCGAATTTGCGTCTGGCAGAAAGGTGCGCGCTAAACATTTCACGCGGCCAAAATCCGCGTTCACTGGTAGATGGTTCATCCAGCGCGCACGCGGCGAACTGGCTATCGGCTAGAATCGGGATTTAGCGGCGGCGGGCAACTGATCTCGGCGTCCATCTAGAAGCCAATTCTCGAGAGCATTGGAGCTGATGCGCCAGTTGTCTCCGACCTTAAAGCCAGGCAGATCTCCCCGCTTCACCAAGCGGTAAATGGTGGTGGGATGCAGGCGCAACAGAACTGCCACCTCCGCGACGGTCAGGACTTCTCCTAGCTTCTTCATCAGTTAGCCGGTCTTAGTGTCGTATCGTCCCTTGAAGGATCTACGCCCTTCTTGGCTTGCCTTCTGGATCCGTGAAGGCTTCAACATCCTGCATGATGATTTGTCGAGACTCCGGTAGGATTTGACTCTACTGAACGAAATGGATGTGAAACTTCACGTCAAACGCCTATCCCCAAGTCAATGTGACCAAGAAAATGAGCCGATTTGATCTGAAATGTGTGCCGTTTCCTGCCGTTAGCGGCTGCCGAAATGCCCGTTTTGCACTCCGGGCGGGTTGGAATTGAAAGCCTTGAAATTTGAGGATTTGTTGGGATTTATGGATGGAATCGCCCATCTCGAGGAATTTGAGCAGCCCTTCCGTGATAGAGCTTTTCAAACTGAAATCGCCGCCAACTTCGCGGATTTGCGTTTAGTCTTTTTTAACTAGGCGCACGAATGCCAAGGCGCTATCCTGTGCGGGTGAGTTTCAGGAAGCGCACGACCCGCAGAAGAAAATCAACTCCGAGCGCCGAGTGCCGCGACGCCAGCAACCTGCTGAGCAAACAATTCGACAACCTGAGCGACGCTGATGTCAGGAAGTTTGAAAAAGCGCTTGGGCCGCTTTTCGAGTCTGTCAGAGCGTCCAAATTCTGGGTGCGGTTCAAGTCTTAATTTGATGGCGTTCAGCGCTTGAGGTTGCCGTTGTGAGCGGCGTTCAAGCGCCTACTCAACAGTCTTTGGTTAACAGCAAATCATTGACTTTTTGTGGTCATCTTCGAAATTTGGCGGGATAAGCTGGCATTGCCGGTCAAATTCACGCTCTAACCCGGTCGGCGAGTGCAGGGCGGACATCGCGCGAAAATGAAAAGAGTAAAAGAGAATGAGTTTTTATGGGTGCTCAAATCGACAGGCAAGCGCGCGACCTTAGCGGACTGTTCCCCGAAGGGGGATACTCGCTATCGGCCACGGCCGAGATAATGCTCACGATCGACGAGGTCGCTCAGATCTTGCGGATGCATCGCAATACGGTCTGCCGACATATCAAGCGTGGAGACCTCCCGGGTTTCAAAGTCGGGGTCACTTGGAGAATTTACGCGCAAGATCTGCGAGACGTGTTGGCGCGCAAGGCCTACGGCAACGGCTGATTCGGACGATCTGCAGACAAACTCTTGCGCAGGTCGAAATGACGCGCGGGCCATTGGCAGTTTGAGTTGATGTCCTTAATGCGCGCGAGCTGAGAATTCATCAATTGTCCCGCCCGATCGGGCTGGTCGTTTTCCTTAGCAAAGTCTTCGAGGCTTCCTCTGGACCTCAGGCTTGACCGCTTTCCGCAAGAAAATCCTCGTTGGCTCTCATCGCAGGAATCGCCGGCCGTCCTGGAACGTTTCTTCGTCAGAATCAGGAGGGTAATCGCCCTCGAATCGTCAAACGTTTGAGTCGAGGAAGGCAGCGCGTCTGCCCTTTGTTCGTGAAGTTTGATCCGCCAATAAAGATTCAATTAACATCAGGTAATACGATATAAATGGTAAATACCCGAAAACTGCTAAATTGCTCAGATTTGCTGCTAAAGCGTCAAACGCAGTTCAAATTCACAAGATAAGGCACGGTTGGGGATAGAATTCCGATCCGTAGGTTCCCGCCTCGAACTATCGTCAGCATCGTCAGGTCAGGTCCTTTTGAAGGACGCACAGGAAGCGCGGATTCGCCCTGCGTGGGGGAGATTTTCTCCCAGCGGGATTCACCCACAAAGCATGGGATGGCGGACGCGTTGGCATTTTCCCTGGAATCAACGATTTGTATCGAAATCCAACCCATCGTTAATGATCGTTGATTCGAAGGCGACCCTCGTTGCCTTATTTGCCCGACGCGTTCCATAATGGCGGCTCACGATCATCTCGAATAGCTGCGAAGAAATCTGGAGATTCAGCACAATACCGTAACGCAATGTACACCGAATCGACATCGCCAAAGTTTAGCCGTGCTCGCAACAGATCTGTGAAGTCGGCGTTGCAATGCTTCGCGATATGCCTGATGTTTTCAGCCTTCGGATGTGCGGGCGGGCAGACCGTCCAGACCGAGACGGTTGCAGACAGGCCGGCACCTACCGAAACTGGACCCTACAAAATTGCGAGCGACGACACACTCGATGTTCTGGTTTGGAAGCAGGAACAGTTAAGCGGCAAACTTCGCGTCGGCAGCGACGGGAATATTACGCTGCCCTTGGTCGGCAGGGTGGAAGCGGCGGGACTTACCACCGACCAGTTGCAGGCTGAATTGACGAAGCGGTTCGCGACGTTCGTCAACGACCCTCAAGTCACGGTGCGCGTATCCGATCCAGCCAGCCGGGTGGTTTATATTCTAGGAGAGGTCACAAAGCCCGGGATGTATCCGCTCATGTCTGGGGAGGCGCTCTCGCAAGCGCTTGCCACCGCAGGAGGCCCGACCGAATACGCGAACTTGCGGAAGATCAAGATTATCCGCCACAGCGGCGACAAACAGGAGCAGATGACCGTGAACTACAGCGTCGTCAAAAGCGGCGACCTTTCCGCTGATGTGCCACTGCAGCGCGGCGATACAGTCATGGTCCCGTGACGAAAACGTGGCGCCTGTTCATTTGCATGGTGACGATCCTGATGCTGCCGACAGCTCGCGTCGCCCGTGCGGCCGAGTTATCGCTGTGGCCGTACGCGGAGGTTGACGAGGCATACGACGACAACGTCAAAGAAACATCCTCCAACAAAAAGGGTGATTTCCTGACAGTCGAATCATTTGGCGCTACGCTCGAAGCCGAGACCGCCGCACGCAGTTTCTTCCTAACCTATTCCACGACAATGATAGAACACGCGTCCTATTCGAACGAGGACAGCTTTGGTCAAAATCACTACTTGGGCATTCAGGACACGGAACGACTGTCGGCGAATACCACTCTCTCGATCAACAACAGTTTTTTGGTTGGCAACTCAATCGGCGGAAATTTTGTGACCACCGGATCAACCCCGATCGGTTCGCAGTTGTTGTCCTCAATTTTGTACAGGACCACCACGCTCGACAATGGTTTCGCTGCGAACCTTTTCTCAAAGGTGAGTAACTCGTTCAGCTTGATAGCAAACGTACATCAGAATTTCTTTTCCACGCTGTCCAACTCGGTGACATCAGGCGGAGTAACGGGTTCCGCGGCAAGCAAAGAGAACTTCAACCAGGGTGGAAGCCTTGAGGGCGATTGGTATCTGGGGGAGCGCTTCACCGCCGGCGCCGTCGGTGATTTTGAGGACTTTCGATTCAGCAACACCGAAATTCCGACTACCGAGTCAGAATGGTTACAAGCGCGGCTCGGGTGGGGCTTAGGAACGCCATTTTACGTGCTTGCACAGGTAGGACCGATCATCTCGGAAAGTTCCTCGGGTACTATCGGTACTACCCACCAAGCGGCGCAAACCAAAGTCGACTTTGGCTACCTCATCACCGCTTCATACAAAGACCGCCGCCTCCAGTTCTCTGCTGCGGCAGGACAAGTTCCCGAGCTGAGCGCAGGGCTAGGAGGATACTCTACTGCCCAGACCTACGGAGCCCTGATCCAGTACAAGCTCTCGCGCCGCGCAACGCTGTTCGCCAATTTTGGATACGTGAACTTCACCGGAACGGGCATTTCAACCCAGGTTCTGACTTATACCGGCGGGGTCAGCTACCGATTGGCCCAGATGTTCAGCCTCACCGCGCAATATCTTGGTTACCAGACGATCGGCGGAGGCACGAGCACCAGCACTGCATTTGCTATACCGGTTGGAACAACGGTTACTAACATTTTTATGATCGGTGTGATCGTTACGCCGCTCCCGCTTAAGTGGAGTATGTAAATGAGTGACACGAGACCTATAAGTATCGCGCCGTACCTGGATATCCTCCATCGTCATCGAAAGAGTTCCCTGTGCGTCCTACTGCTGGGACTCGGCATCACGATCCTCATACTGGTCATTAAGCATGACGTGTACCGATCAACCGCAGTCGTGGTGGTAGAGCAGGCGCAAGTTGCTCCGGGGTTTGTGAACATGGCCAACACCCCCGGTCGCGATCAGGCGCCCGCCGTTGCCGATCAGCTAGACGCCTTGGCGCACAAAGCGTTCAGCGATGAACAGCTAGCCGAGATAGTCAAAAAATTCGGGCTGTATGGTGTGGGCACCGGCGAGCCGGTGGCTCAAGCTGTCGACAACATGGAACGTCACGTTGATCTGGTGGTGCCGCAGAATTCCATTGTCTATGAGAGTGCGCGTTCTCAATCGGGCGCTCCTGACGTGCTGAATATCTCGTTTGAATATCGTGATCGGGCGATCGCGCAGCAAGTAACGGCAGAGCTGGCTTCCATCTATATAGCCGAGGCTTACAGCGAGCGGATTCAGCGAGCTGATGACACTTTACGCTTTCTTTCAGCGCAGGTGGCGGAGACCCGCGCTAAGTTGGATGCGAAGAGCAATCAGGTCAAGGAAATCGAGCGGCGCTACGAAGGAAGCCTGCCTTCGGAGCTCGAGGCGAATCTAGCGGAAGTGGCTCGGCTCCAAGATCGACTGAACGCTCTCAATCAGCAACAAATCACTGAGCGGATGGTTAATGTCGGCACTGGTCAGACTGTGGCGCGTTCGCCCGACCAGGAATTGACTGCGCTCCAGCTAAAGCTCATTCAGCTTCGTTCCGAATATAGCGATGAGTACCCCGACGTAGTTCAACTCAAGCACCAGATCGCGGAACTGAAACGGCAGATAGCGCAAGGCGACGCATCGGGCAAAAATGAGCATTCGAGCACCGACACATTGGCTAGCGGATCAAGCGCGGGTGGCGACCGTCTCGACCAACAGATAGCGTCAGTTACGGCGCAGATCGAGACAGTTAAAGCCCGGATAGCAGCTTCACCTGTGCACGGTGAGGAGCTGGCCGACCGTCACGCGCGACTACGATGCAATTCAGGCCGAGTATCAAGGGCTACTTAACAAACAGGTTGCTGCTCAGTTGACCGAGAGTCTTGAGAAACGGCATCAGGATGAGCGCCTACGGCTGCTCGAGCCGGCCAGTCTTCCACGCAAACCAGTGAGCCCGGACCGAGTCGCAATTGGTTTGCTGGGAATTTCATTCAGCCTGATCGCAGCGCTGTCGCTTCCCTTTGGGTTGTACTTCACCGATACGTCGTTTAAACATCCTGACGAAATTCAGGAAGAATTTGGAATTCCGGTAGTTGCTACGATTCCTACCGTCGAAATCCCGAAAAAGCGCAAGAACTATCTTCCGGCGTTAATCGCGTCCTCTGCGGGAATACTGGTGATCGCCATCGCCATTTGGGCTTACGCAGTCCGGGGGTTTTGAAGCGATGGCGGTTTACGAAACGTATTACGGTTGCTTGCAGGAACCGTTCAGTCTCAGTCCAGACCCAGGTTTTCTGTTTGCTGCTGCGCCACATCGTGAAGCACTTGCTCAGCTGCGCTACCTCATACAGGAGCGGAAGGGCTTCGCAGTGATAACGGGTGAAGTGGGAACCGGGAAGACGATGCTTTTGCGAACCGTCATCGAAGATGTGGGGCCAAAGGTTCAAACCGGCTATGTGTTTAACCCACCGCGAACGCGACAGGCTCTATACGATGCTATCGCTGATGAGCTGGGATTGCAGCTCGACGACAAGTCTAATCCGGCGAAGGAACTTAACCGCCACTTTCTCTCCACCTATGAAGATGGCGGCACAGTGGTACTGATATTCGACGAGGCGCAGGCGCTGTCCGTTGAATTGCTCGAAGAGATCAGGCTTCTGACTAATATTGAAACTCCGCGCGCCAAGCTGGTGCAGGTGATCCTGGCGGGGCAGACGGAATTGGACGCGTTGATAGATTCGACCGAACTTCGCGCGCTGCGCCAGCGGCTGGTCTTTCGTTACTCGCTGGGCGTGCTGGGGCGCGCCGACACTGTTGGCTATATCGCGGCCCGAATGACGGCGGCGGGCGCCAAGAGTTCACCTTTCACACGAGGTGCTTGCGATGCGGTCCATCGCTACTCCACCGGAATTCCGCGTCTGATCAACGTCATCTGTGACAACGCCATGCTTTCGGCATACGCGACGGACAGCAATACGATCGGTGAAGAGCAGATAGATGAAGTCGCGCTGGACCTAAAGCTGGTAAGTTTACCAACGCGACGGAACGATTCCCGTCGGCCGCTAGCGGCGATTAAGCCCGCGGCGCCTGAGATGCAGCCACCGCCACCGCGCTCCCGGAGCGTCACACAAGAATCCCTTGCTGCGATCAAAGGGGGAGGCGTTCCCGCACATTCTGTGGCACCGCGCACTAAGTTGAATTTCGAAGACGCATCTGCAGCTGGCGAGGTTGCTGCAGCTAACCAATCGATTTCCCCACTGCGGCGCGTAGATTCGCAAGAACGGCTAGTGACACTCGACGAATCCAGCGCCGTCACTCAACCGATTCGCAGGATCCAGCCCGTCGTTTCCGAGCGCCCGCTGCCGACGTTCGTCGAAGAACCCGTCGCGGAACGTCCTCGCGGCTTTGCTTTTCTAGTCGCATTCGCAATCGCTTTGCTGATTGTTGCGCTTGGGATCGGAACGCTTGCGGTACTCGAAAAGTCGCCGGATGCTTCGCTCTGGGGAACTATACAGCAGTATGTTTACCGCCTTGACGGCGTTGATCGGAGCTTCGCTCAGAGAGTCGATCTTTCGGCACTCTGAGATCAAGCTGACAAGGAGCGCAATGAGTCGAGTTTACGACGCACTTAAACGAGCTGAACAGCAGCGCGGTGAAAGCCAGCCTCGAAACGGTGCGGTATCTTCAACGGCGGAGCCCTTGAAAACACCGGAGGCTATCAAAGCGCCCGAAACGATCGCGCTGGTGTCTCAGCCGGCTCCACTTCCGCTGATTAGCGAGCGAACTGAACGCGCGACGAAAACTACGATCTCCGAAACCGCGGCGGATCCGATTGTCACGAACGGAAATTCGCTCCTGGTAGTCGGCCAAGAGCAATATTCCGCGGCCGCGGAGCAGTTCCATCTATTGAGCCTCAGCATACGCAACTGGACGACTGAGCATGGTGAACGCATTTTTGCGATTGCCAGCGCTCTAAGCGGCGAAGGCAAGAGCTTTGTAGCTCTGAATCTTGCAGCAAGCCTTGCCACGCTTGGCAACCGGGTCGTGCTGATTGACGCCGATCTCAGGGTCCCTGTGATGCATCGAGCTTTCGGCCTTGGTACTGCCAAGGGCCTTGCCGACTATCTGACGGAGGCCGCTGAGTTCAGCGAATGTGTTCACTCGACGCAGATTGATAACCTGTTGCTGGTGCCGGCGGGTCGCGCCAGCAACGCCCCGGTCGAGATGCTGGCTGGACCCCGGATGAGCGAGTTCGTCGCCGAGTTACGCGCAATAACTCCTCCGCATTACGTCATCATCGATACGCCGGCGGCAACCGTGGTGCCAGAACAGCAGATCCTGGGGCGGCTAGCCGATGCCTTCGTACTCGTGGTCGCGGCCAACCGCACGCCTCGCGAGTTGATAAAGCGTACAATCGAAAACGCGGCGGCCACGAAGATTTGTGGCATCGTGCTTAACCATTTCGAAGCCCCGTATTCAACGGTCAGCTACTATCCCGAGCGATACGCGCGGTCCCGCAACTAGGCGTCCAGGGACACTCGAAAATCCGCGCTAACGCACCAGCGACTTCCCGATCGCGAATGTATGTTTTTCCGCGGGCGCGATTGAACGTCGGCAAAGACAGCGAATAAAGTCCGTCCGCTTACGCGCGGCACTTTAGAGAATCGCCGCTCTTGGACGAATAAACCGGAAACGAATCCTTTATCCCCGCTCGTCTTGACTGGCTGGAATCAAACCTCGGTTCAATTTCACGCCCTTCGGCAACATCGGCGATAGCCTATTTACGCGCGCTGCCTCCAATTCGTTTAGCCTTTCTTGTTTCAGGAGAGTTCGGTCTCCGAGGTTCGGGACGCCTGGTCAGACGTTGACGATGCCAAGGTTCGGTTCAGCAATGCGGGTTTGCCAAGTGGCGTCGAATAAAACGGGTGGGATGCTGCGTATCACCCCCGTCTACAAACCGCGGATCCTGCACTACCTCACGAGCAAGTCGATCGGGGGCGCCGAAGAGTACGCACTGTCGCTGATCGGCGCGATGGCGAACTACGGATTTGTGCCCTATCTTGCGGCGCCGCCGCAATTGCTGGAGGCGATGAAGCAGAGGCTGGGGTCGGTAGACCTTCGCTGTATCGCAATTGAGCAGGCGTCTCCTCTGGATTGGCGACCTTCGAAAAGGTTTCTGAATTTTCTCAGAGCCGAGCGAATCGACCTTGTACATTCGCACTTGTTCGTGGCGAGCCTGTTTGCGTCGCCACTGGCGCGGCTCGCCGGCGTTTCCGCGGTGGTTGAAACGTTCCACCTGCGTGAGGTTTGGCGCGAGGGCAAAGGGCTAAAGGGTAGTTTCTGGTTGGACCGCCAGATAAGCCGATTCGTCGACGGCTACATCGCGGTCTCACACGACGCCGAACGCCATCTGCTCGAAAGCAAGCGGATCAAACGATCGAAAGTCGTGACAATTCTCAACGGCCGTGATCTCGCGCGGTTTCATCCGCCGACGCGGGGCGAGATTGCACGTGCAAGGGCCGAACTTGGCGTCTCCGACCAACAGGTCGTTATGGTGCTCGGCAGGCTCGAGCCGCAGAAGGGCCACGCGTTTCTTATCGAGGCGTTCAAAGAGCTCGCGCCCAAGTGGCCGAGATTGGTCGCCTTCTTCGCGGGCGCAGGTGCGCTCGAATCGGAGCTTAAGGCAAGCTGCGAGGCGGCGGGCCTGACGGATCGGATCACTTTTCTTGGCTATCGCAGTGATACAGAGCAGTTGCTGGCGGCCGCCGACATTGTCGTATTGCCGTCTCTGTTTGAAGGATTGCCACTGGTGGCGATCGAGACGCTTGCGATGGCGCGGCCATTCGTCGCGACCAAGGTCGAGGGAACCCGCGAGATCGTCGCGGATGAAGAGACAGGGCTGCTGGTCCATCCGGCGGATCCTGCTGCGCTTGCGGACGGTATCGAACGGATACTCGTCAATCCCGCTTTGGGCGCTCGCCTCGGTCGACGAGGCCGCTCCCTAGTCGAACTGGACTTCGATATTCACCAACAGATCGCAAGGACCGTCGACCTGTATCGGCGGTATTTGAAACACAAGATTCCCGGCGCGAATCCACGGAGGAATGCAGACGCGACAATTGAGGAAGCCGTCTGACTGGATGAATCGAGCCCACTGGAGACCCTTATGGAGTCGCACCTAACAAGTTCAGGTTCGGCAATAGACGTCATCACAGTAGTATTTTACGTCGCTGCCGGACTCCTTTTGTACACTTGGCTGCTTTACCCTCTCCTGCTTGCGGTCCTCCCCGGCCGACGCAGCAAGGCCGCTCCTGATACCCACCAGCCTCTTGAGACTTTTCCGTTCGTATCGGTGGTCGTCGCGGCATACAACGAACAAGATCACATCGAGGCGAAGATCCAAAACTTTCTTGCAAGCACTTACCCGGGAAAATCCGAGCTGTTGATTGTGTCCGACGGGAGCACGGACAGAACTGTGGAGATCGCTTCGCGTTTCATCAATGACCGTGTGCGTCTGTTCGCCGAATCCACTAACCGGGGCAAGGGCGCATCACTGGCGCTCGCGGTGCCGCGCGCGCGCGGTGAAATCCTGGTCTTTTCCGACGTAACTTCCATCTTTGCACCAGCGACTTTGATCGAACTCGTGCGTCCGTTTGGAGATGAACGGGTTGGCCTTGTAACCGGAAGAGTGCGGGTTGAGGGCTGTCCAATTGCAGGCCTTTACCGGCGCTATGAGGAAGCGATCGAGAGCTTCGAAGAACGTGGCGGCGTTATCGCTACCGCGCATGGCTGCATTTACGCAATACGCCGCGTCCTTTGGTGCCAGCACGATCCACGGCTCACCAACGATTTCTTCCACCCCATCCTGGTGAACCTGCGAGGATTTGACGCAGTTGTCGCGCGCGAAGCCGTATGCACGGAGACCTATTCAGCGGACGCGAAGATACAGTACCGCAGGCAGGTGCGGATGGTGGCGCTGGCGGCGTTCGTTTATTTCAAATATCTGCCGGTTCTCCTATGTGCGAGAAAATGGCGGCCGCTTTTCATCCTGACCTCGCACAAGTTGATGCGCTGGCTTACGATTCCATACCTTGTGTTGCTCGGAATCGCGCCTGCGTATCTTGCCGGATACGGAAATATCTACGCGGTAGCGCTTGTCGCCGAGGGTCTGTTTTTGGCAACCGTGTTTATCGGCGCACTATTCAAACAATTTGGCATACGAAGTCGGCTGAGCTTTGTAACGGAGTTTGTGACGCTCAACTGGGCAGGAACTCTCGGGCTTTGGGAGGTCTGTCGTGGCAACTTGCCGACAATCTGGGAAACCGCCGGCAGCACCCCGCGTCCCGCTGCAACTTCAGTCAGCTAGGCGTCAGCGAATTTCGGAGGAAGGATGTCTACACCTAATATATTTGTTCTGGTTGACGGCTTGGGTTGGGAATGGTTACGAACCATCCCTTTTCTCAGCGAAATGGCTCCATACCGGCGTCCGCTAAAGACGGTCTTCGGCTTCAGCGCAGGCGCAATTCCATCGATACTGACCGGCAGCTATCCGACCGACCACGGCCGCATGGCGATGTTTCATCGCGTGCCGCAAAGCGATTCGCCTTTTCGTAACTTCGCCTGGCTGTGCTCGATGCCGCCGATGTTGGTCGAAAACCGCTACTTCCGACACCTGGTCGAGTATGGAGTAAAAGGGCTTTACGGATTCGGCGGTCACTTTGACCTCTACGCTGTACCGCTCCAGTACCTGCCGATGCTCGACGTCTGCGAGAAGCAGGACATCTATCAACCCGGCGGGATTCCAGGATCGACGACAATCTTCGACGTGCTGGAGAACAAAGGCGTCAGTTACCGTTCATATTCCTATCATCAGGGTTCGGACTTTCAACTCGTCGACATGCTCGAACGCGATTTGAGGGCGGATGCCGCAGACTTTTACTTCTTGTACTTCGCCGGCGTTGATGCATATCTGCACGCTCACGCTGACCAGCCAGAACTGGTGGCAGACCTGCTGAAGCAGTACGAGTTACGACTCGCGAAAGTGTACCAGAGTGCGGTAGCTCGCAACGGACATGCGCGCTTCCATCTCTTTTCCGATCACGGAATGGCGCCCACCATTCGGACGGTCGACATAATGGCAAGTCTGGCCGCGCTGCCATTCCAGGCACCCCGCTCGTACCTGGCATTGATAGACTCGACGATGGCGCGCTTCTGGTTCTCTGACGATGCGGCTCGCAAGGCGATTCGGGCCACCCTGACCGATGGCGAAGATGGTCGATGGCTTAGCAAGTGCGACAAGGGGTTGCTCCACGCCGATTTCTCAGACAATCGCTATGGTGAGGAGATTTTCTTATTGAACGAGGGTGTCGTAGCGGAGCCGAGCCACATGGGAGCCTTGGCGCCTCGAGGAATGCACGGTTTTCATCCCTCGGCGCCTCACTCCTTTGCCTCATTCATTTCGTCAGAGGACTACGGCAGCTCAATGAGCAGTATCACAGACATTTTTCACGTAATGTCGGAACGCTGCTAGTCATTTCCGATCTTCCGATGACCTCACAGACCACTCGGTCGGAGACCTAGGACCAATTCCTTCTTCCCCGCAGTAACTCGCGGAACCCTAGGATATCCGTCAACCTTTTCTGTCCACTCTGCTACTCGGGCGCGAAAGACCCTGTCTGCAGGTCCGTTTAGAATTTTCCCGATATTTGAAGAACGTGATTTCGAAATGTTGAGTACGAACTTGCCAGGTTCCTTTAAGCTCTGCGCCAATCCTGTTTTCGAGGAAGTGGCTGTTCGCGAATTTGAAGGGCTCGTTTCGTCTGTGCGCGAAGTTATTGAACCCCTCCAGGCGTTGGGACTGCTTCTTGCTGGGAGCTTTGCACGCGGCGAGGGCGTGATTGTGGCGGACCGCCACGGAGATTACCGATGGTTGAGCGATATCGAATGCCTGGTGGTCTTGCCCGATGAGCTCCGCCGAGATTTGTCTCGAGTGACGCGGCTGTTGGCGAATGCAGCCGATGACGCCAACCACGACGGACCCAGCCGTTCCAGAGGAATGAAAATCGAGCTCAGTCCCATTCTAGTTTCGCGGCTCGCGGCGATGCGCCCAGCGATCTTCACTTGCGAACTTATCGATAACGCAAAGCTCCTGTGGGGACGGCCAGCCGAAATTAGAATGCCTGCCAGGTTTGAGGTCACTCGCGATCTCCTGTGCCGTGATGCCTTCCGTCTACTCAACAACCGGCTTATGGAGCAACTAGCTGCGAGGTTAAGACTCGAGGATGAATCAAACCTGCTGTCCGCACCGGAAGCGGCGTACGCTCAGAGCAAGTTCTGGGTCGAACTAGGTACTTCGTTGTCGATTTTTCTCGGTTGCTACAAGACGAGCTATAAAGCTCGGTACGCGGCACTCGAACATGTGTTCAGTTCCTCGGGAACTGGATTGGATACTAGGACAGTTGAAGTACTGAGATCGAAGATATCGCAGGGCATGGCTCTGAAACTTGGATACATCGACACTGACCAATACGACGCCGATCGAAACCTGGGATGCGCAGCCGATATCGCGTCGCGAATTTGGTGGTGGGAAACGGGCAGTCTTCTTGGCGACAGCGGGAGTGAGACCGATTGGCATAGCGTGCCAGCAAGACTCAGGCGAGTTCAGACCATGGCTGGGCGTATCCGCGACTGGGGAAGACTTGTTTTACGCACCGGTGCCTTCGGGAATCTGCACCCGGCAGCCTTTAGAGACTTGTTGCGGGCAGGCTCATTTGGCAACGCGATTTACTCCGCCGGCTGCCTGCTCAGCTTTTCCTGGAATCAGATCGGCTCCGGCAACGGGCCGGGCGCAGAGATCAGCAGTTTCCTGGGTCGTTTGTTCGGAGTAGACGCTCCATGTGGACCGACGACGCGAAGGCTTATTGCAGAACACGTTCTACGCGCATGGAACGTCCATTTGCGTTCAGCCGCGGCATGAGGACTCGCATGGCGACCGCACCGACATCTGGTCCTGAAATCTACGTCGAGAAGACGCCACGGAGCGGAAACGCACTTCCTCCTGATGCTGCTGACCGAGCTTCTACGAAGCCGAATCAAGAGGACGACGCGGCAACTCCAAGCCTTCCTGTCTCGGCGGGCTTGGGCGCGCTCTTCCTTCGTGGCTTGGGGTGGGTTGGAGCGGCGCGCACGGTCACAGCAGTCGGCGGAGTCCTTCGATACATCGTCTTCGCCCGCCTGTTGCGGCCTTTCGACTTTGGCGTTTTCGGTGCGGCCAGTGTCGCTGGTTCGCTCCTTCTCGCGTTGACAGATTTGAATTTGCCAGCTGCCCTCGTGCCCCAAACACATCAAGTCGATGAATATCTCGACACAATCTGGACAACGGCCGTAGCTCGAGGTGTCTTGGCTTCGCTGATCCTAGCAGCAGCGGCCAAGCCTCTCGCTCGATTCTTTCAGATTGGCGATTTGCACATCGTATTTCTGCTGTTTGCTTTGTATCCGATGGTAAGTATTCTGACCAGTCCGGGCGCTGGCAGTCGGATCTTACGCGATCTCAAATTTCGCACTTCGCTAGTTCTTAACTGCGTCGAACTCGGCGCAGGTTTTATCTTCGGGCTTGGCGCGATATTGTTCTGGCACGACTGGCGCGGGCTTATTGTCTCCGCTTACGCCGCGCAAATTTCCCGTACGGCGCTGACTTTCTACTACTATCCCTACCGTCCACGAATGGTGTTTGACTACCAACGCGCGCGAAGATTGTTCGAGTTCGGCGGATGGGTCTCGGTGCGGCGTATAGCCGATTTCGCCGCTCGTAAAGTCGATAGTGTTGCGGTTGGTCACTTCCTTGGCCCGCAGGTGCTGGGCGAATACCAGTTTGCTTTTCGGGTCGGCGAGTTACCCACCTTCGAGGTGGCGTACGCGATCGGCTTGGTATTGTTTCCACTGGTAAGCCGTCTCGATCGTGCGCGCTTCGCGCGGCTTGTATTGCCAACGAGCGCATTCGTAGCAGCATCTGGAATTGTTTACGCAGTGGTGATGTACAAATGGGGAGCGCCGATACTTCGGCTGACGGTCGGCGCCAAATGGCTTGGCGCACTAGCTCCTCTTTACTTGCTTTGCCTCGCCGGAATCTTTTTAGGCTTGCTCGCGGTGGGCTGCTACTGTCTCGATGGCCTGAATGAGCCAGCGTCGTCGTTCAAGATTTCTCTCCTCGGCGCCGTGGTTCTTGCGGTGCTGGTCGTTCCACTCACCATGATGTTCGGGGTGAAAGGCACCGCGGCAGCGGTGGTTGCTTCGGCGGTTCTACCTATGCCTTTGATGCTGAAGCTGATGGGCAACGCCCGAGAGAAACTCGAATGAGTCTCTACTACCTTCTACTCCTGATGACCCGATTCCACTCTGACCCGCGCGTCGGTCTAACTTTGTTTGATGCCGGTATCGTGCTCGTGACGCCAGTCAAGATCGCTGGACTGCTCACGGTTTTAGTGGCATTGATGCTGCGGACGCCGGTGGATGCCGCGCCTCGTCTGAAAAGTCAGCAGAGTATACTCTTCCTCTTCTTCGCTATTTTGCCGGTGCTTGTAACGCTCGCTTTCGGTCTACCGATGCCATCGACGTCAATATCTTCTGTGATTTCGTTTGCTTTCTTGATGATAGCCACTCGCATGCTGGTCAGTACCGAGGACCGAATGCGCAAGACGGTACGTGTGATGATTCTGGCTTCCGCGCTGGCCAGCCTATGGATCTACAAAGCGCATTTCCTCCAGCATCTCGATCGCCCAGGGGGCCTGGAGCAGGATCCAAACTACGAAGCGTTGACGCTGGTGACGGGCATTCCGATCGCGATTTGGATGGCGCGTTATGAGCTCGGCCGCTGGTGGCGCTACCTCGGAGCTGGATGTGCTGGCTTGATGGGACTTGGTGTCGTAATCACGGAATCTCGCGCGGGCCTGATTGCGTTAGGGGTAATGGGTCTCATAACACTTGTCTTCACCAGGCGGAAGATTCTCTACCTGGTGCTGCTTGGCGTAGTGGTAATTCTTTTCGTCCAGCTTGCTCCGGCTGGCCTTTTCCACCGCTTTTATAACATCAAGCTATCTGGAGCCCCGACCAATGGTGACGACGAATCGGCCCGCATCCATGTTGAATTGTTGAAAGCTGGAATTAGCATGATTGAGGCTCATCCGCTGCTCGGCGTAGGGTTGGACCAGTTCAAGTCCGTCGCGCCAGACTACAATCCGAACATCTATCTGGTTTCCGGTCGGAGCTACATCGCGCACGACACTTACATTCAGATTGCTGCGGAAGGAGGTATCCCGACGCTCGTGCTGTTCCTGGCTTTGATAGGTATCGCGATAGTCAACTGCTCAGCTGTCCGCAAAAGCTCCGAACGGCGGTCGCTGACCTTGGGATTGGCGATGCAGCTCGGGATCGTCGCGTATGCTATCGCCGCGTCCTCGGTCACTGCGGAGAATGTCAGCACTTTTGGCTAATTGTCTTCCTGTCGCAAAATCTCCGCGAGATCTCGCGCAGCCAGTATAGAATCCGCACAGCTCTACCGCTTCCAAGATGACAGGCGTCGGCATTCGATCGTTGTACGGCGTCTCCCGCTCTGACCATACCTCCGCACAGCGAATACCTGGGGGTCGAGCGCGAGTCCGTCGTGTATCACTCGCTGATGGAAGACAATGCAGATGAACTGGCGATCCAAGGCGTTCTTGCAGGCCGCTATGTCTTATCTTCCCGCGAGTCACGAGCTCAACTACCTCTTTCGCCGGTACGTCACGAAGACCGTCCCGGCTACTCGCTCGGTACAAGAGGCAGACTATGTTTTCGCGGCTCAGCATCTTTCGGAGTTCCGCTCCCACGGCTCAGTTCCTATCGAAGATGCCCTGTTTTACGAATTTGGTGTGGGATGGGATTTGATGATTCCGCTGAGCCTTTACTCGCTCGGGGCTAATCGCCAGATAGTCACCGACCTGCGGCGCTTGCTGAAGCCCAATCTAATTAAACTGACCACAGAGGTATTCCCCAGCCTGAGACTCGAGCCGGCTCCGCTCCGGTTGCCGCGACTTTCTTGTAATTCGGCGGCGAACAGTGAACTTGACCGAACGTTGCTGAATTGTTGTGGGATCGACTATCGTGCTCCGTTCGACGCACGCAGCACCGGCCTTCCATCCAACTCTGTTGACTACATCACGGCAACCAAGGTTCTTTCGTTCATTCCGTCCAGCGTGCTCGGTGAAATATTGCGCGAATGTAATCGCATCTTGCGTCCCGGCGGTATGATGAGCTTGCTTATTGACTACCGAGACAACTATTTTCACTTCGACAAGAGCATCTCAGCATACAATTTCCTTCAGTATTCCGACGACACCTGGGAGCGCCTCTATAATTCGGCGCTCTTCTACCAGAACCGTCTCCGCCATTGCGATTACCGGCGTCTCTTCAATGATTTGGATCTGGAAATTGTGCGAGACGAGCCGGGCTATGACGGCACTATCGAAACCGCTAGAGAGCGCCTCGCCAGTTTGCAGTTGGCCGAACGCTTCAAAGCATACGATCCTGTTGATCTTGCTCCCGTTCGCGGAATTTTCGTGCTGCGGAAAGACGCTAAGCGTTAGAGTTTGCGCAGGCAGAAACTCAAGTATCTCATGAAGAATTTTCGGGTATCCGTAATTATTCCAACGAAGAACCGACCGTCGGAGCTCAAACGCGCGGTTCAGAGTGTACTCGCGCAAACAGTCGCAGACCTGTCCTTGGTGATTGTGGATCAGAGTCCCGACGACGAGGGCCTACGCCTGGTCGAAGCCGAGGTTGCTGCCGCAGAAAGGTCTCGGGGACCATTATGGAATCTGAACTATATTCACGACACGCGGGTCTCTGGCGGCGCTATGGCGCGCAATCGTGCGATGAAAGTCGCCGATGGCGACATCTGGCTGTTTCTGGACGATGACGTTATTCTCGAAAAGGATTTTGTAGCGCAGTTGCTCGCCGTCTATCGCGACTATCCCGAGGCCGCGGGAGTCTCCGGCATCATCACCAATTATTCGCGCCCACCGCTCGCATTTCGGCTCTGGACCGCGTTGTTTATGCGCGGACCGTTTCACGATGAGCGCCAGTCGATCTACTGGCGCGCCGAGTCGCTGCGCGGGGCACCGCCGGTTCGTGTGGGCAAGTTCGGGGGAGGGTTGATGAGTTTCCGCGCTGACACAGTCCGAGGCAAATTCTTCGATGAGAATCTTCATGGCGTCTCTGACGGTGAAGACGTAGATTTCTGTGCACAACTCGGTCCAGGCGCGCGGTTGTTCATCGCACCTGGCGCGCGTTTAGAGCATCATCATAGTCCCGCCGGCCGGCTGCGCGACCATTGGTTACGTCGTAGCGCTCGCGGAAACATTTTTCTCTACCGAAAGAATTGGAACGGAGGGATCTTCAACCGGTGCTGTTATTGGTGGCTTATGGCGGGCTATTCTGCTGTGGCTTTGTTCGCCAGTTTGCGCAGACTTTCGCTGGATCCCTGCCGTGCACTGAAAGCAGGTCTGGAAGAAGCCCACTATGCCGTTCCTGATTCAGAGTCTAAGGGATTCGCTTAAGACTCATCTTCAAAGCTAGGACTGATTTCTCGGTTCGTTTCCAATAGTCGAAACTTGAAGAAGCTAGGTTGGGGGCGCTCAATCTCATAAAACTTTGGCCCAACCAATCTCCGTAATGAAAAGAACAAGCGAACTCTTCGAGCCTGCAGCGCCGCCCCAGCGACATCGCTCAAAGCCATATGTGCTAGTTAACGAGCGAGCTGCCGCACTGTTACTCGGCGCAGTCACATCGCTTTATCTCATACATCTTCTCGGCACTCTCGGCGCACGAGTCAATCAAATGGATTTCAGCCAATGGTATATCTACGCTTGCGCGTTCCATGGCGGATCCGATCTCTACCGAACCGATCTAAACCAGTTGGCCACAAGACTGCACATGAGTCTCTCGGGTTACGATCGCGCCAACTACCCACCGACCTTTATCCTGTTGCTTGAACCACTATCATTGTTATCGCCCGTGCATGGCTACTGGATATGGACGCTATTCAATCTTTTCTTGCTGGCGCGCATTCTCCAGATGCTTCTTGGATTAGAACCCGGGTGCAGTATCTGGGCGCGACTAAGCATCGGATTTCTCATGGTGCTTTATTTTCCAGTGTGGGAACACTTTCACTTTGCTCAAGTTCAACTTCTGATATTGTACCTGCTGATGAGCGCGATGCGTTCCTCGCGCGCAGGCAACCATCTGAGAGCCGGTGCCGTTCTCGGCTTCGCGTGCTTGCTGAAAGTGTATCCTCTTGTGATGCTTGGTTATTGGATCGTCAAGAAGCAATGGCGTACATTAAGATACGCTATAATGAGCATAAGTTTCGGGGCAATCGTGACTCTCGTGTTGTTTGGAGAGAGCAATGCATCCGCGTTTGTGAGCCGCCTCGGATTCCTGGGGGGACTCATCGGGCCCCTTTCAGTAACTGGCATGGTGTCGCACACATTCAAGTTTTTGCTCCCCGCTGGCCCGAATGTCGTGCTAAGCGCTCTATGCCGAATCTGCGAAGCTATCGCGCAATTGGCGGTACTGTGCGTCGCTGTGTATGGCACGATGATAGCTTCTCATGATCGGAGGGGCGATGAGCGGTCATTCGGTCTCTGGCTGGTTGCCACTGTCTTGCTCACGCCTACAGCCTGGGACCACTATATGGTTTTGTTTCTTCCGGTTCTTGTACAACTTTTCATAGCAGCGTATATGCGCGCAGCTCCGCGAATCGCTCTCTGGTGCGGCGCTGCCGCCTACTTGTGGGCTAATGCGGTCGGGCTGGCGGAAGTGCATTTTGATCAGTTCATGCTTTTGCTCGGCAGTGTTCAACTCACAGCGTGTGGAGCAGATTGACTTTAGACAATGTCTTTGGGCTGTTTTTCCCGTGCGGTCTTCTTGTTTTCATATCAGCGTACTCTCTTTGCGCACAGCGGATAGAAAAGGACCACATTGTGAGAGCCAACGAGCTTGCGTCCAGAGAAGACCCATACAATGTCATTAGATGTACCGAATGTATTGGACCTAGGCAGGCAGCGCTTCCGTGAATCGTTATTGGGCTTAGTTTTTATCATTGCCCTGCCTAGGGTGGAAGTAGCTGTCGTTAACGAGTTGACTAAAACTTCTCCGTGCTGAATAGCGATCGGTTGATCAAATGAGAATACTTTTCGTTCTGGTATCGCTACCGTTTCCTGCGAATATAGGTCAGCGAATGCGCAATTATTCGCTGCTGCGCGGACTCCACATGGAAGGCCATGAAGTAACTCTTCTGGCATTCGGCGATTCTGAGGAACTGACGGCTGCACGTAGTGGTTTGGCTGAGATCTGCTCGGATATCAACGTCGTTCAGGCGCCCAGCGGTGCCGGACGCGCTGGCTACTTCGGGCGACTGCGTGCTCTAGCTTCAAATCTACCATCCGGCGCGTGGCGGCTTCGCTCCGAGGCGATGCAGGCAGCGGTGGTTGACACTACGATCAGACAGCACTTCGATCTCGTGATCTGCGACGACGTATACCAATTTAAAAACCTGCCGGCGCCATGTCCGGTTCCGGTTGTGCTGAACAAGCATACTATTGTGCACGAGGAGGTTCGTCGCTTTCTTGGAGAATTGTCGGAACCCACTGGTGCTCGCTTACGGTTGGAGCTGAATACCGACGATTGCTGCGACTCGAGAAAGAGGCGTGCGCTAACGTGACAGCCGTATGGACATGTTCCGAAAGGGATAGGCAGGTTCTTGTTGGCCCTGATTGTTCTGTGTCTTCCGCCGTCGTGCCAAACGTGATCAATTTCGAAGACTACAAGCCTGCGGCAACGGACGACGGGCGAACGGTGGTTTACGTCGGCGCGATGGACTGGTTGCCGAATCGAGATGCGGTCGAATTTTTTGTATCCGATGTAATGCCGGAACTTCGCCGGCTAGTCCCGGACATAAGCTTCGTCGTGGCCGGACGCGAACCACCGCCGAATTTTCGGCGGCGGCTGGAACAAGCACCGAACGTTCGATTCACTGGAACACTGCCGGACCTCCGCCCTGTGATTGCACAGGCTGCGGTGTGCGCGGTGCCGCTCAGGATCGGAAGCGGGACCAGATTAAAGATCCTTGAAGCAGCCGCGATGGCAAAGGCGGTGGTCTCCACTACGATCGGAGCGGAAGGACTGAACCTGATTGACGGCAAGGAGATCGTTATTGCCGACGAGTGTAAGGCGATGGCCCGCGCGATCGCGGACTTGCTGAGTGATCGGCAGCGTCGCACCGAGATTGGACTGGCGGCACGTCATCATGTCAGCGCCAAATTCGGCATTCCTGCGTTGCGACAATCCGTGCGTGAAGCTTTGGAGTTGTTCGGAGATCGGTCTCGTCTTCGCGATGCCGCTTCGAGTTGAGTGTGCCTGTCGGCCTATGATCAGTCGTCCATCTTGGCTCGTGACTCATCCGATGCAGCGTGCGGCGGAGCAGTTGAAGGACTACGCCGCAAATGTCTTGACGCTGCGTAGAATCGCAGGTTGGCTAGTATCTCGCCCGCGTCGCGGCACGACCGTTGCTGAACGACTCGGCTACGATGCGAAGGCGCGGCTACTCATCATCAACGCCGACGACTTCGGGCTTTGCCACGAACAGAACCTGGCCACTATCGAAGGGCTGCAGAGTGGCGCGCTGACTTCTGCTTCTGTGATGGTGCCGTGCGCAGGCTTCGGCGAAGTTTGCGAGTACGCGAAGCGCACACCAAATGCCGATCTTGGGATCCACCTGACGCTCACTAGCGAGTGGGATAGCCGCCGGTGGGAGCCCGTTTTGGACAAAGAAAAGGTGCGGTCGCTGTCCGACGCCAACGGCCACTTCTGGCGGAGCCGCGCCGAGCTATTTTCATTCTGCCGACCACAAGAAGCGGAAGCCGAACTCCGCGGACAGATCGAATGTGCGCTGGCAGCAGGCGTTGACGTTACTCATCTTGATAGCCATATGTTCATCCTTCACAGCCAGCGAAAGAATCTGCAAGAAGTTTATCTTCGGCTGGCGAACGACTACTCAGCTTCCGTT
Source organism: uncultured delta proteobacterium (assembly GCA_963842215.1). Classification (GTDB taxonomy): domain Bacteria; phylum Desulfobacterota; class Binatia; order Binatales; family Binataceae; genus Binatus. The sequence continues at coordinate 74,784 of CAWJFQ010000001.1, forward strand.
ACGCACTGCTCCGCGAACAGTTATGCACTGGTACGGTTTCGGAGGTGTGACCGAAGAAGCCGATCGCGTCGGGATATGGCATCCCGACAACTTCGCTGTTTTGAGCCGTGTGCGGCCCTCGAATGCGGCAGACTTCTGGGCTAGTCTGATGGAAATGTTGCCACCCGGGTTAACGGAGATCTGCTGCCATCCAGGATATGCACTGGGCGATCTCGCCTGCTTCGCTGAAGATGCGCCGCAGCGTGAGGCCGACTTGCTGTTCTTTACCTCGAAGCGTGCGCGCCAAATCATCGAAGCTCAAGGCATTCGACTCATTGGCTATCGGCTCTTGCGCGACGCGATGCGTTCTTCGCGCGGCAATCAACGGATGTGATCGGCGGCGGATCCGGTTCACTAGCTGATCCGGTGAATGCTGTTGTCTTCTTTTTGCACCCCGCTACTCATCGATTTTCTTCTTCCGTAGCTTGCGGTAAAGAAGGTCGATATCTCCCCCACCGAGTCCGACCGCCCCTACCATAATCAGCAACGGCATAGCTGCGATCCGCATTCTTGGCTCCGCGTCGGGCCCAGACGCGAGAAACACTGTTAAGAGAGCGGTCGCGAGAGGTAGCGTGATTGGCATCGCTCGACGCCACTCGCGTAATCGCGGTGCGGCAAACGCGATGCCGATCCAGAGGACAGCTGTCAACGCGAGTTGAAAGAAGATGAGCGCCTTCAGTACTGGATACTTGGCGATCTCTATGAACGATTCTACGATTCGCGTGACTCCGGCGGTCGTGGGGTTGCTCGATCCTCCAGAACTTCCTATTACCAGCGCGAGAGCCGTACGGGTTGGAGCGAAGAGCAAGTAGACGAAACTCTTGAGCGTCATCGCGGCAAAGGCAAACGGATGTTCGAGAATGATCTCAAGAGACTTTCGTTGCATCTCCGCAAGGGTGGCTGGTGACGGCCACCGCGCGGGACCCGAGGTTTTCAGTGTTCCTGCAAGGCCCGGAACATTCCATAAACTAGCCTGGATCGCATCGAAGCTGCCTCCCTCCGTCCACCACACGACGCCCGCTGCCCGATACAGATAGAGATTCTCGGCGCCCGACACCGAGAATGTGGCGATACCGGTAGCTCTTGCATTTCTAGCAGTCCAGCCGGCTGTCACTAAGGCTGGTATGGCGAACGAAAGACCAGCGACCAGAATTCGCCTGCGCCACGAGGTATTGGGAATTCCTAACACAATGGCAACTGGTAGCAATGGAACTACATATTCCCCGATGGGCCTAATAAGAAGAGCAACGGTGAATAACGCTCCGCCGGCGAGAGCTCGAATCACGGAGCGTCTTAGCTTGTCGTCGCGCTCGAAAAGCGGCAGCACCTCCATGATCGCGACCGCCGTGAAGAACTGACAGAGCGCCTCGGTCATCACCTGCGCGCTATACACGATCGATGGAACGTCTAGTGCCAGCAGGGCCGCGGCGATCAGGCCTGCGCGGCTTCCCCATCGGTGCGAGACGAACAATCCAAGCATCAGGCAGAGTACAGAGCCCGCTATCGCTTGAACCGCGATCGCAGTTCGATCTCCCGGCATCAGCGCAAGAAAGACTGGATAACCAGGAGTGCGCATGATCTCCGGCGAGGAGCAGATTCCGTTCACGTAGCGCGCAAACCCGCATCCCGCCTGCAGCCCTTGGGCTAGCTGCCAATAGCCAGTCGTATCAGAGATATTGCTCGTCGCCCACGAACTGCCAGCGCGTACCAGGGGCGCCAAGCGGGTCAGTAACGCCATCAAGACGATTACGCACAGAAGACCACGATGGATGTTAGTTACGCGGACATCTGTGAAGTTTGTACTCACCCTGAAAACGCCACGAACGCGGATTTGTAATGGGCATGATTCGAAGAGTCTTCCAGGCCAAACGGAGTTGACACCTTTATGCGACCGTCCTCGCCATGCGCTACGCGCTGGGCGCAGTCTGTCGCCGTCAGTTGAAGTGTGATTTCATTTTGAAGTCTATTTTGCAAAGTCGCGCCAACGAATGTTTGTAACAATTGCTAAGCCCGAGTCAATCATGCTCTTAAGGGGAGCAACGACCACCTATCCTGACAGTCATCGTCAGTTGCCATATTATCTCAAAGCTTTGCCAGTTCCGGCCATGTGTGAGTCGCATATTCCAGCGTTGAGGAAGTCTGACAAGGGGGTGATCATGTCGCCGTAATTTCCCGGCTCGCCATTTGCGATGTCAGCGCTGCCGTCATATGGATTGTCGTGGTCGGAGGTGACCAGACCCGCATTCCAGCCCTCATTGGCCTGGTCGTAGAAGGCCCAATGCTCCAAACCCACCACTACGTATTTGCTGTTGGCATCCTGAAGGTGGATTGTGTTCTGCCAGATTGACACCATGCCGTTGCCGCGCGCCGCTTGAGTGGTGTATTGAGGCGCGCCGCCGGTACCGGTGGGGAATGGCGAGTCGGGGTTAGCGGCAGCGTAGTCCGCAACTATGATCGGCATCGACTTACCACCTGGAACGGAGGACGCCGCGATGATGCGCTGAAGGTCGGATGCTATCTGTGCGGCGGTAGCACTGGCAACGCCGGCCATTGGACTTACCCAGAAGCCGTCAAAGTATGGAGCGATCGCTTTGTAGACGTAACTGGGAGCGTCGTATAGCGGCACAAAGATCGGCGGATGCGGATTCGCCGATGACTGTGCCCACGCAGCTGAAAGCTTTTGTCCGTAGGTTTGGGCAAAGTATGCGACGAAATTGTGCAGGTCGGTCTCAATCTGAGGTTCGGTTGTCCAATTGCTTACTGATGTAATATTGCAGCTGGATTCATAAGACGATGCGAGAATATGGGGTCCGCTTTCGTCCAGGATTCCGGAGCCGGTACCATAGGATTTGTAAATGCCTGTCTTAATTCCGGCTTCGCCGTTGACGTCTGACGTGCTCCAGGTAGTATAGCTCGTGCCCCACGCGGCATTGAGCGCCGTGAGTGCGTTCGCGGCATTGGTTGAGCCGCAATAGGCCGTCGATGAGTAAATGTCATCGCCGCTAGATACTGGTGTTCCAATGCCTCCTGCAGGATTCGTGCATCCGTAGGTGTAAGCCAGCCAGTCGCGAAGAGCGATCTTCGCATCCAACGTCGCGTTCGGGTAGATATAACCGCTAGGGCTGGCGGTCATCATAGGGTTGTGAGCGGCGACGATGTAGCCGAGGTCTTCGTGGCCCAGGCTATTGAAGCCGTACAAGTTGTCGGCTTCCTCGGTTGTAACTAACTGCATCGCCGAGAAGGCGGGAAGGCCACAGTTCGGGCAGTAGATACTGCTGGCTCCGCTCGAACCGAGGTCAGACATAACAGCGCCTGCGTAACCGCCACCATTGTCGCAGCTCACATCAAAGACGTCCGTGCTTCCGCCACCTGACGGCATATAGAAATTCGAACCGCATGCCATCGTCCCATAGTTGTAATTTACCGATTTACAATGGTAAAAGGTTCCATCGTCTCGAGCCGCCTGTCCACTTACCTGAAATGATACTTCAGAAGGCACACCACCCTTTGGCATGTTGTCGTCGTATGCATACGAATACATGCCAGCCGCATTGAAACCCCACGACTTCAACCGGTCTGACTGCGCCTGCCCCCATGCAGCCCAGGTTGCGTACCTGTTGGGGACGACGTTCTGGTCCTGACCTGAGCGGGTCAGGTTGAGATTATCGACTATCGACACACCCGCGAATTTGCACACCGCGCCGCCGCCCGGCGGCATCCACTGAAAACCGCTGGCGGTCGGCTCAAGGGTCCACACCTTCGCCGACATCGTTCGCTGAGCAGAGGGACTTAGAAGTCTCGTTGGAGTTTGGTCGGTTTTCACATTCGGTTCAGCGTGCGAACAACCGACCCAGAACGTTGCAGCGGCTAGCATGGCAACCAAAGGCACAGGCAGGAACCGAGAAAACCGTCCCTTCAGGGACGCCTGATTTCCAGCAGCTCCAGGCATGCGCGAGGTCGATTTGACCCCAATTTGATCCGTGCTCGGCGATCGCGCGTCAACTTGCTGGTCGCGGCTCTTGATGCATCCGGGTTCAACGCGACGCTGAGATTTCAACGAGTTTATCCTCTTGCCTGATGACAACCAAGATTCAGTCAGTTTCCAGAAGACAAACCCCGAACAGCCAGAAGGTCGGATACACAACCTGCCGAGCGATAGTATCAGCAATACCGGTCTGTCTTAATATGTTCGGGCAGCGATGGAAAGCGCTGAATGTGACCTGGTAAGCCGCTTGGTCGTCAGATTTGCGGTTTTTTGGTCCGGATCAATCCGGTGAAACAAGAATCCATAGTAAAAGGCATCCCGCTTTAAACCGCTTCAACGGGCTCGCGAGGTTCCAGACCGCGAAAGTGAACTAGCCAAGCTCGTTCTAAAGTTGTGATCATTGACCCGACTGAACAGTCAGGTCAATGGTCGCATATCAGTTAACGCTGCAGGGTTTTTCAGGGGTCGCATATTCCAGCGTTGAGGAAGTCTGACAAGGGGGTGATCATGTCGCCGTAATTTCCCGGCTCGCCATTTGCGATGTCAGCGCTGCCGTCATATGGATTGTCGTGGTCGGAGGTGACCAGACCCGCATTCCAGCCCTCATTGGCCTGGTCGTAGAAGGCCCAATGCTCCAAACCCACCACTACGTATTTGCTGTTGGCATCCTGAAGGTGGATTGTGTTCTGCCAGATTGACACCATGCCGTTGCCGCGCGCCGCTTGAGTGGTGTATTGAGGCGCGCCGCCGGTACCGGTGGGGAATGGCGAGTCGGGGTTAGCGGCAGCGTAGTCCGCAACTATGATCGGCATCGACTTACCACCTGGAACGGAGGACGCCGCGATGATGCGCTGAAGGTCGGATGCTATCTGTGCGGCGGTAGCACTGGCAACGCCGGCCATTGGACTTACCCAGAAGCCGTCAAAGTATGGAGCGATCGCTTTGTAGACGTAACTGGGAGCGTCGTATAGCGGCACAAAGATCGGCGGATGCGGATTCGCCGATGACTGTGCCCACGCAGCTGAAAGCTTTTGTCCGTAGGTTTGGGCAAAGTATGCGACGAAATTGTGCAGGTCGGTCTCAATCTGAGGTTCGGTTGTCCAATTGCTTACTGATGTAATATTGCAGCTGGATTCATAAGACGATGCGAGAATATGGGGTCCGCTTTCGTCCAGGATTCCGGAGCCGGTACCATAGGATTTGTAAATGCCTGTCTTAATTCCGGCTTCGCCGTTGACGTCTGACGTGCTCCAGGTAGTATAGCTCGTGCCCCACGCGGCATTGAGCGCCGTGAGTGCGTTCGCGGCATTGGTTGAGCCGCAATAGGCCGTCGATGAGTAAATGTCATCGCCGCTAGATACTGGTGTTCCAATGCCTCCTGCAGGATTCGTGCATCCGTAGGTGTAAGCCAGCCAGTCGCGAAGAGCGATCTTCGCATCCAACGTCGCGTTCGGGTAGATATAACCGCTAGGGCTGGCGGTCATCATAGGGTTGTGAGCGGCGACGATGTAGCCGAGGTCTTCGTGGCCCAGGCTATTGAAGCCGTACAAGTTGTCGGCTTCCTCGGTTGTAACTAACTGCATCGCCGAGAAGGCGGGAAGGCCACAGTTCGGGCAGTAGATACTGCTGGCTCCGCTCGAACCGAGGTCAGACATAACAGCGCCTGCGTAACCGCCACCATTGTCGCAGCTCACATCAAAGACGTCCGTGCTTCCGCCACCTGACGGCATATAGAAATTCGAACCGCATGCCATCGTCCCATAGTTGTAATTTACCGATTTACAATGGTAAAAGGTTCCATCGTCTCGAGCCGCCTGTCCACTTACCTGAAAAGTTACCTCAGAAGGCACGCCGTCGCTTGGCATGTTGTCGTCGTATGCATACGAATACATGCCAGCCGCATTGAAACCCCACGACTTCAACCGGTCTGACTGCGCCTGCCCCCATGCAGCCCAGGTTGCGTACTTGTTGGGGACGACGTTCTGGTCCTGACCTGAGCGGGTCAGGTTGAGATTATCGACTATCGACACACCCGCGAATTTGCACACCGCGCCGCCGCCCGGCGGCATCCACTGAAAACCGCTGGCGGTCGGCTCAAGGGTCCAGACGGCTGCTCCACCGCTCGGGGTAGGTGTCGACGTGGGCGTTGCGCTTTGAGTCGTCCTGGCAGTTGATGTGGCGGTCGCCGTTCGAGTTGCAGTTGCAGTCGTAGTCACTGTTGATGTTGTGGTAGCGGTTCGGGTAGCTGTCGCAGTCGGCGTCACGGTTGAGGTTGGCGTTGCGGTCCTGGTGGCTGTCGCCGTTGGGGTTTGAGTGGAGGTTACCTGCGTCGAATTAATAACGGTAAGGCCAATCGAATAGATACCCGTCCCCGACCCACTGCTCATAAATGACTGGGCTCCGATGGTATGAGGCCCATTCGAGACGACAGTAGAATTCCAGAGCGTCGGGTTTGAGTGCCACTGGGTCCAAGTACTGACCATCGACATAAATGTACGTGTAGGTTGCCCCCTGCCCAGGTCTGACGGAAACGTTAACCGTCCCTGATACCGTTGCGTCATTTAGGGGCGCCATGATCGCCGCAGTACCCGGCGTCGCCGTTGGAGTCGGGATGGGCGTCCCGGTGACCGTCGCCTTTGCCGTGGCAGTCGCGGTGACAGTTGCGGTCGGAGGTTTCGTAGTCGCGGTCACAGTAGGGGTCGCCGTTCGTGTGGCCGTCCGAGTCGGAGTTGGTGTCACAGTAGGAGTTGGCGTTGTGCTCGGAGTAACGGTAGGGGTTGGTGAGCTCGCAACGTCCATCTTTATGATCTTGAAAGGGCCGGCCGTCCCGACCAGCGTATCCTTTTTATCGTACACGTCAGCCGCAACGTAGTAGTCGCCTGCCGGAACCTTCTTCATTTTTACAGCTGCAGTAAACTGAGTAGTCCGAGGGCGATAGGAATGATGCTTGGTCATTTCTCCCGCCGCATTACTGACTGCAATCACCACTTTATATTTGTGGACCGGTACCGTCGGAGGCGGCTCGAGCGTAATCGCTGCTTGAATTTCATCGGGGCCATTCGAGTACAGCATGCCATTGGTGGGATACACCAACGACATTTGCAGAGTCGGAGCTGCGGGAGTGGGGGTGGGCGAGGCCGAGGCTTGAGCGCGACTGATCCCGGACGAAATACCGATCAGAACCAGGAAGATACCAAGAGCCGCTGCTGGAATCACTGCCAATCGAAGTTTCGGTGTCGTCATGCATTTCCTCTGCGTGCCGCGCACCACGCGCGCAGAACCACCTGCAGCGGGACTGCCACTGCCACAGCACTGAAAAATCGCGGGATTCGCGGGTGGCAAACTGCAAGGGGAATGCCAGCGATGGCAAAACAAGCTGTAAGTCGGAAAATCCTACTTACAGGTAGATTAAGAATATTACAGCAAGACGCTCGCGATCCGATGAAAATGTTGCGCTACTGCATCGCTTGGTGCGCCGCTGCAACTCCCACGACGCGCGGAGAATCGCTCATGGAACGGCCGGAATATGTGTAAACGCGGGAGCTTTGGGGACGTATCGGTGGCGCTGGTAGGATTTCGTCTCAGAATCGGACGGAAGGAAAGCTCACGTCTTTGCGACATCTGCAGACACAGATATCGTCTGTTGGCACGGAACGCGACGCGTAGCGAAAGCTCGAAGCTCCCTACGCGATCAAAATTCTATCAACGATAGTGCGAGACGCAGACTGGGGTAACGTGTTGAACAAATGGTGGGTGAACAAGCAAGCGCAGCGAAATCGTAGCGAAAGATAAATCTTGTCAATTAAACTGGTCGCGCATGACGGTGCTCGTTGAGTCCATGCTATCCGTTCGTGCAGCGCCGATGGCATAGTTGGCGATGAGGCTTCCTGCTCTTTCCGTGCGAGATTTGAATCGTCAAGATGACGGCCATGGGCTGCCGCAAGAGCCTTGCCTACCTCGCGTGCGAGAATTCTGACGTTTGGTTCTCGCATCATCTTGCGATGTGTTCCCGGGATTTCGTGGATCTCAACTCCGCCTCGCGCCAGCGGCCCCCATCCGAGGTCAGTGTCAAGTATGTCGACGAAACTCTCCGGCGTGGCCGCTCGAAATAAGGTGACACGTCCGAGATAAGGCTGGGCTTCATATCTGAGTGCCGCGAACCAGTTAACATCTTTGGCGCGATGCAGAAATTTCGGAATGGAACGTCCGCGCGCTTTCAGGACGCCGTATATGAATTGCCTTCCTTGGCCGATGATAGCGTCGAAACGATCTGCCACATCCTCTTTTAAGTAAGCACCACGCTCCGGACCAAACATCAGCCGCCGTGCATGCCCGCCAAGTCCCGCGGCCTTTCTCTTCAGCATCGGCCATAGCGGGCGCTTCTCGGCCTGCGCTCGAAAGCCATTCATCAAAAACGTATCCAGCATTCCCAGCAAACCAACCTCCTGGCCCGCGGCGTGCAGTTGCTGCGCCATCTCAAAGGCGAGCAAACCCCCGAACGAATAGCCGAGCAGGTAGTATGGCCCGTTCGGCTGCAGGCTGCGGATTTCCTGTAAGTAGCGGGTTGCCAGATCCTCCATACGAAGCAGCACCGGTGAAGATTCGCCGATAGAATACTCGACGCCATAAACGGGCTGGTCGGATTCCAGATGCTGGATGAGATCGCGGAAACCGAGCACGCTTCCGCCCATCCCGTGAATGACAAACAGCGGTGGTTTCGTGCCCTTGGTTTGAATCTGAACCAGGGAATGGAATGACGATCGCGGGGCGGTCTGATTACGAACCAGCGCGGACAGTTGTTCGATCGTAGTGGCTGAAAACAATGTGGCGAGCTTCAGATCGACGCCATACTTTTTCTTCACCTTCGCGAGAAGCCTGACCCCCGTAAGAGACTGTCCGCCGAGCTCGAAAAAATCGTCTTGAGTTCCTACAGCGGTGACGCCGAGCAGCTCCTTCCACCAGCGCGTCATCGTCACCTCGACCTCTTCATCTGAATTGACGGGCGGAGCTGTGACGATTTTCGCTGGAGCCATATCAGAATGGCGCGGCCTCAGGCTGATCGACATACGCAGAGAAGTCGGATGGAAATATCACGAGGTTGGAGACGCGCGGATTTGCGAGCACCCGCTGAAAGGCCCGACCACCTTCCTCCGACGAGATCGCATCCAATGAGTGTGTCGTCTCGCTTTCCTGGACTTCTTCGAATCCCGGCGTGTTCGCGGGTTCGATGCCAAGGGAGTGGTTTGCGTTCTCAAGCAGAGAACCGTCACGTATCTGGCGAACCGAGAAATCGCCGATCTCGATGATGACCTCGCCTTCCTGATCCAGAATGCTGACATCAAACGTCGCAATCGGGCTCTCGATCGATGCTCCGACCTTGCTCCGCACATACGCGTAGCAGATAGCAGGCAGAGCGCCCGAAATCGCAACGCTGCCGTAGGAAATCGGCACATATAGATGGCGAGCAACGTCGTTGCCCTTGATGAGAAACATCGCACTACCGGTTGCCATGTCGAGCAGAGCGGGATGTAACCGATAGATGTCCGCTTCGGCCACGAATTCACTGGGAAGTTCCAGCAAACTCAAAGCCTCATCTTGGCCGAGCCAGACGGTCTTGAGATTTCGCCATCGCGGTCCAAATTCGATGTGCCGTTCCTGCGCTTCATTTCGCGTCGAACGATCAAGTCCTAGTTTTCCAAATCGACAGCGCTGGCGAATGCTCTCGATGTCAAGGTGACGGCGCTGCGGCGATACGGCAGAAGTTACTTCGCCGGACGCGCATTCGATCCATTGGCGCGAAGTGTCCTGTCTGGTTTGCGCCGAAAATCGATAGCTCGTCATCTTCCTTGCGCATAAGAAAGCGAACTGGCTGCGCTCGATGCGGCGTCACCTTCAGCGGCTGGTTGACATAAAAGTCGCTGATCGACAACGCCGAGGCGCCAGTGAGATCCTTCACCGCGGCCCGCGCCATTTCCAGATAGCCGGTAGCAGGAAAGAGTCCGGTGCTGCCAGTCAGGCGGTGTTCGTTGACGATCCAGTCGTTCTCCAGACTTAGTGTCGTGGAATACGTAGTTAGGCCGTTGCCTTCATGGTTCGCGCGGCCCAGCAGCGGATGAACCGAGGAGGCGTCATGCTCTCCATTAAATTCAAGCGCCACCATTCCGACATCGGTCCACCGCGGCCACTGAATCGAGACGAAGCGAGAGCCGCCTGCTGACCGGGACCTGGCGAAAGCATCGAGGAAAGCGTTGGCTGCGGCGTAGTCCACCTGCCCCGCTGGCGCGAGTTGCGAGCTGACGGACGACATTAGAATAAAAAAGTCGACCGCATCCTGCTGAAACACTGACTCCAATACAAGCGTGCCGCGGACCTTCGGCGCGAGCACGTGGGCCGCGCTCGCCCGATCTTTTTGCAGCATGGGAGCATCGTCGAGCACGCCGGCCGCGTGGATAATCCCGTTGACACGACCGAATCGTGCGCGAACCTGCTCCGCGATTCGTTTCATTGCCTCGGGATCGCAAACGTCTCCCGTCGCGATCAATACCTCAGCGCCCGCATTCTCGATTGCCCGCACTTTTCTAATCTGTTGTGCGATCGGATCGCGGTCGCCGTGACCATCCAGCCATTCGTCCCATGATTCCCTGGAGGGGAAAGCGCTGCGTCCTACCAGTACCAGCCGGCTCCGAACCGCTTTCGCGATCGATTCCGCCAGCACAAGACCAATTCCACCCAATCCTCCGGTGATCAGGTATACGCCTTGGTCCCGAAGTGCGATCGAGGGTTTATTCTCCGGTTCGCGAAGTCTCGCGAAAGTCGGAACCCAGCGGCGGTTCTTACGATACGCGACCGGCGAATCAATCGGGTCGGTTCCGAGCTCGGCGACGACCTGTTCGGCTGCCTGCTTAAGGTATTCATCGATTGCGGCCGTTTCAGAAGCCGGAATTTCTAAGTCGATATTGCGGCAGCTGACGTTAGTCAGTTCTTTCGGAACTACGCCGCATGGGCCCGCAAGAAGCGCGCGACTCGGTCGCAGAATTGGTTCGTCGGCAACCTGGTGCAGGCTGTTGGATACTGCTGCGATCTCGACCTGACTTTCGAGATCGATTGCAGCCAATGCCTGACTTAGAAACAAGAGACTATAAAAGCTCAGCGTCTCCGACTCGGTCAGATCGTCGAGCGACTCCTGGCCGAAAGCGGGATCGCACACTGTCCACGCGTGCACTATAGTGCGTGGGAATTTTCCCTGGGCGGTGATTTCCGAAAGGAGCCGCTGATAGTCAGCCGGGTTGTCGGGGTCTATCTCGAACCGGTCTGGAGCGAGTTGTCTAAAGCTCCGCTCCGGACTGCACTCCGATGGATTGGTCGCCGCGGCGCCGAATTAATTGCGTGATCTTGTTGCCGAGACCGAGAGAGTCCTCGAAGATGAGCCACGGTCCGAGATTTTGTGCACGCGCTTTATCAACCCGGTCGGCACGCTTCCACGATGGACGAAAGAAACCAATCTCGCGGACTTCCTTCGCCGACTCTGTTGGAGAGGTGCGAGACAGCCGCGCTGTTGCGGCCGGGTTCGATCCAGAACCGATCGCGTTGGAACGGGTAGGTAGGCAACGGCAGCCGCCGGCGCCGTTCGTGAGCATGGAAGCCCCTCCAGTCGATCTTTATTCCGGCAGCCCACAGTTGACCGAGCGCGCGGGCGATGAATTCCCCATCACTGGTATCGTCGCGCCTCGTCCGGAGCGAGGAGATGACCTCTCTGCGCAGAGGAGAATTGCCGGTGCTGCTCGCACAGTGCGCTCAGCGTATTGCCCGGGCCAATCTCCACGAGAATCGCGTCCGGAGACTTCAGCACCTCGCCGATTCCATCGGAGAAGCGAACGGTCTGACGAAGCTGCGCGGCCCAATAGCTCGGGATCGGTCGCCTCGGCGTCGGTAATCCAGGTTCCGGTTGCACTCGATATGAATGGAATGCGCGGCGGCGCCAAGCTCGAACTTCCGCACGAACTCGGCGAACTCACGCAGGATAGGTTCCATCATGCTCGAATGAAAAGCATGCGAAACCCGCAAGCGGTGAAATTCCATTCCCTTGTCAGCCAGGGATTTCTCGAGGCTGGCGAGCGCGGCGTCAGGGCCCGAGACAACACACTGGTCATCGCTGTTAACGCTCGCCAGTGAGAGCTTTCCGTTGAGGAGCGGAATGACCTGGCTTTCCGGAGAGCGGCACTGCCGTCATCGATCCGGTGGGGAGGCTCTGCATCAGGCGTGCGCGTTCAGCAACGATCTGCAGGCCTGCCTCCAGCGAGAAAACGCCAGCGATGCATGCAGAGGCCAGCTCGCCGATGCTGTGGCCGATCATCGCCGCGGGCTTGATGCCCCACGAAGACAGCAGCTTGGCCATCGCGTATTCGACGACGAAGAGGGCGGGCTGGGTAAGCCGCGTCTGATTGAGCAATTCAGCGGCTTCGCCGGAGGTCGCCTCGTCATGGAAACAGAATCGTGCGCAGATCGACGCCGATAAGTGGAAGCAGATAGTCGGCGCAGAAATCGACCGTGGCTTTGAACTCCGGCTCGGATTCGTACAGCCCGCGGCCCATCGAGACGTATTGCGATCCCTGCCCCGAGCACAGAAGAATCACCGGCGGCTCGCTCTCGCGTGCGGAATTCGAAACTACTCGCTTCGAGTCGCCTCCGCGAAGCGCATCGGCGGCGTCGGTTGAATCCGTACAGATAATCGCCCGTCGAAAACGAAAAGCTTTGCGGCCGAGATGACCGGTGAAGGCTACATCAGCGAGATTCGGCCGATGCTCATCGAGGTGGTCCGCGAGGTTCCGCGCCATCGCGTCCAACGCCGGCTCGGTTTTCGCCGACAGGGTCAGCACCTGCCACGGCCGCGAAGGACCGGAAGGGTCGGCATCCGGCGCCTCTTCCAGGATCGCGTGCGCGTTGGTGCCGCCGATTCCGAGCGCAGTCACTCCAGCGCGGCGCGGTCTGCTGCCGCTTTCCCAGTCGCGGAGCTTGGTGTTCACATAGAAGGGACTGTGATCAAAATCGATTAGCGGATTCGGCTTTGAAAAGTTGAGGCTCGGTGGCAGCTGCCGGTGTTCGAGGGCAAGCACCGTCTTGAGAAACCCGGCGACTCCGGCGGCGGCGTCGAGGTGCCCTATGTTCGTCTTTACAGAACCGATCGCGCAAAATCCGTTGCGGGCGGTACTCGTGCGAAACGCGCGCGTGAGAGCAGCTATTTCGATCGGATCACCGACCACAGTGCCGGTCCCGTGGGTCTCGACGTATGAGATCGAATCGGCCTCGGTATCAGCGACCGTGAGCGCTTCGGCGATCGCATCGGCCTGGCCCGCGACGCTCGGCGCCAGGTAGCCGACTTTCCGGGCGCCATCGTTGTTGATGGCAGTTCCCCGAATCACCGCGTGAATGTAGTCACCATCAGCTGATGGCGTCTTCGAGACGGCGCAAAACGACGATACCAAGTCCGCTGCCGAAGATTGTCCCGCTGGAAGCCGCGTCGAACGCGCGGCAATGGCCGTCGCGCGACAGGATTTCGCCCTCTCGGTAGATGTAGCCGAGGCCGTGAGGTATCTCGATCGTAACTCCGCCCGCCAGTGCCATGTCGCACTCATGATTCAGCAGGCTTTGGCAGGCGAGATGGATTGCCACCAGCGAGGTGGAACAGGCGGTCTGGACGGCGAGGCTGGGGCCCGTCAGGTTGAGCTGATAGGACACGCGCGACGCGAGCACGTCCTTGTCGTTGCCGGTTTGTTTCAGGAGGAAGAGACCTGCGTTCGCGACAAGCTCGGGATTGGCCAGAAGATTGTGGAACAGGTAACTGTTCATCCCCGATCCGGCGTAAACGCCGACTCGCCCCGTGAACTCGTCAGACTGACCAGCCGGCATTCTCGAGAGCTTCCCACGCGCACTCGAGAAAGTGCCGATGCTGCGGATCCATGATCGCGGCATCGCGCGGGCTCAATCCGAAGAAAGCCGCATCGAAGCGATCGACATCATCGAGAATCTGCCGCCGCCCTTACGTAGTCCGGATTTTCAAGCTCGGCAGCAGTGGCGCCGGCGGCGAGCAGTTGCTCATCGCTGAGGGATGCTGATCGATTCGACGCCATCGCGGAGATTGCGCCAGAACTCGCTCAGGTTGCGCGCGCCGGGGAATCGGCCGGCCATTCCGACGACCGCGATCGATGGTGCCTGCGACCAATGTTTGCCGGTTCCTTCATTCGGTCCGGGTCCGCGTCTCAGCAAGCTGCTGCGTCGTCCGCGATCGTCTGAGCAGTAGCTTGTCGCCGCGCTGCGCCGCGATCCTGGTTTTCGGTCGAGTTTCCGTTCCGGCCACTGTCCGCTCAGATGTGCAGCCAACGCGGCGATCGTCGGATAGGCGAAAAGATCGGTAAGAGGTATTTCGCGCTTCAATCGCTGCTTAAGACTGGTGGCAACATCGGCCACGCTCAGAGAGTTAGCCCCCAAGTCAAAGAGGTTGACCTGCAGGCCAACCGCATCGAGACCAAGCGAGTCCTGCCACAGCTCGGCGATAATTCGTTCCAGCTCGGTGCCGTCCCGGCCATTGCTGGCAGTTCGTTCGAGTGCCATCGCGACTCGGAGCGGGCAACGCCTTGCGATCAGTCTTTCCATTGGGAGTGAGCGGCATCGCGTCCAGAAAGCTTATGACCGACGGAATCATGTATTCTGGCAATTTCTGTCGCGCGTAGATCTTCAGTTCCTGCGTGGCTGATGCTCCGGTCGGGTACTGCAACGACGTATGCGGCCAGCAGTCTGGTTGCCGGCCTGTGTCGTTACGAGCGACCACCACCGCTTCATGCACGGCAGGATGGCGCCCAGTACAGTCTCGATCTCGCCGAGCTCGATCCGGAAGCCGCGGATTTTTACCTGCTGATCGGTGCGGCCGACAAACTCGATGTTCGCCGTCGTCACCGGTAGCGCGCCAGATCGCCGGTCCGGTACAGGACGTCGCCGCCGTCAGATTCAAATGGGTTGACGACGAATCTTTCGGCCGTCAGGTCGGGCCGCTTGCCAATAGCCGCGCGTCACACCTGCGCCGCCGATGTAGAGCTCGCCGATTGCGCCGATCGGTGCGAGCATCTGCTCGGTCGTCGAGAATGTAGATTTGGGTGTTCGCTATCGGTCTGCCAATCGGAACTGGACCAGCCGGTCCCGCCAGCTTGTGAGTCGTCGACCATACCGTCGTCTCGGTCGGGCCATACATGTTGAAAATCTCGGCGCTCAAGTGCCTCGCCAAGCTGATTTGCCAACGACAGCGGAAGTGCTTCACCGCCGAGGAGCAATTTTTCGAGCAGCTTCATCGCCGATAGCGTCTCGCGCGATCGAATGAGCGCCCTGGCGAGAGTCGGCGTGCATTGAAAATGAGTTACGCGATGGCGCTTGATTTGAGCCTCGATCGAGTAGTCGCCCGTTGTACCCAGGCTGTCCTCCTGGTCTGCAGCACGATAGTGAAACCGCGGGCCAAGGTCCACAGAAGTTCCAAGCACAGAAATGTCGAAAGAGATGCTGGTCACCGCCAGCCAGACTCCCTGGCTCGGTGCCGACCACGCGATCCATCGCGGCGAAGAAATTGACGACGTTTCGATGCTCGACCATCACACCCTTCGGCGTGCCGGTCGAACCGGAGGTGTACATCAGGTAGGCGAGCGACGATGCGGGCCGCATTGGACGTCGAGCGTCTCGAATGCGTCGGTTGCGTCATCATCGAAGCCGGGTTCGTCAAGGCTAACGACGACGGCACTCGAATCACCGGGATCGATCCTTGAGACTCCGTTGAGTAAGAATCACGCGCGCATCGCTGTCCTTCAACATGAATGCGACACGCTCCGGAGGAAACGCAGGATCCACAGGCAGGTAGGCGCCGCCCGCCTTCAGAGATTCCCAGCAGCGCGACCATCATGTCGAGCGAGCGCTCCATCGAGATTGCGACGATCAGTTTCGTGACCGACGCCGAGTTTGCGCAGACGGCGAGCGAGCCGTTCAGCTCGTTCGCGCAGGCTCGCGTAGGTCAAGGATTGATCGCGGCAAATGACGGCGGTTTTCTCCGGAGTGCGCAGCGCCTGTTCGTCGAAGAGATCGTGGACACGCTTTCTCGTGTCAAACTCGACGTCAGTGCGGTTCCATTCGGCGAGCCGGATCTGGTCTGCCGCCGTCAGTTCGGAGCGGCCGGGCGATTGAAGGCAGTGGTCGTCGATCAGCTCTAGTACGCGGCTCACGAGGTTATTTTCGATGAAGAGGCAATCGATGCCGGTGCCGAGAAAAGTTTCCACCGCTTCATGCGGAGTGTTCACGATCGGCTGTCCTTTCACGTTGAAGCTCGTATTCAGCACGATCTCGCGACCGGTGGCTCGTCCCACCGCCTTCAGCAGCGAATGAAACGCCGGGTTGTCATTCGCCGCGACGGTCTGCACGCGCGCCGAGCCATCGACGTGGGTGATTGCCGGCAGCATCGCCCGATACTGTTCGCGAACGGCTACGGTAGCGATCATATAGGGCAGGGCAGTCATCGGTGGAACGTCGAACCATCCGTGGACTTCCTCGATCGAGACGGCAGGCGCGAAAGGTCGAAAGGCCTCGCGCTTTTTGACCATCGCGTTGACCCGATCGCGCATCTCCGGCTTGGACGGATCGGCGAGAATGCTGCGGTTGCCGAGAGCACGCGGCCCATACTCCATTCGTCCCCGGTACCAGGCGACGACCTTTCCTTCTCGAATCATTCTCGCCGCCTGGGCACAGGTCTCTTCGACGCTTTCGAAGCGAGTAACGTCAATCGATCCGGCGAAAGCCTCGAGTGCTGTGTCGATCTCAGACGGCGGAGTGGCTCGGCCCGAGGAACGGAACCGGAAATCTCCGGTTGATCACCTCGCCTCGCATTGATGCGCGATGTAGAGCGGCGCCAAGTGCTGCGCCGTCGTCGCCGGCGGCGGGCTGCACATAGACTTCGTCGAACAAACCGGAGCGCGTCAGTTTTCCGTTGGCGCTGCAATTCAGCGCCACGCCGCCGGCCATCGCGATTTTGCGAAGTCCCGTGCTCGCACCGAAATGGCCGCAGATGTGGAGAATCGCACGACTCAGGGCAGCCTGCAGCGCCGCCGCAACGTCGCGATGGATCTGGGTGATGTCGGCGCCCGGCTCGCGACGCGGCATGAGGTTGCGCGAGAGCCAGTCGCGGGTTTGCAGATAATTTTCGCGCTCGTCGCGGGTGCGATTGAGGCGAAGAATTGGAATTCTAACGGTGCCGTCGGGACGGCATTCGATCATCTGCCGAAAAACGCCTTCAAACTGCCGCGGGTCGCCGTAGGGCGCGAGTCCCATGATTTTGTATTCATCGGAATTGAAGTCGAACCCCAGATGATAGGTCACGAGCGAATAAAGAATTCCCAGCGAATCGTTGGCCGAGATTTCGCGGAGCTTCTCGAGATTTCCGCCGTTGCCGTGAAAGATAGAACCGCTTTGCGTTTCTCCCATCGCGTCGAGCACTACCACCAGACACTCGTCCCAGCCCGAGGTGAAGTAGGCGCTCGCGGCGTGGCTCAAATGATGACTGACCGGGTGAATGCGCGTCTGCGGGGAATTCCGGGAAATGTCGATTAACCTGAGCGACCAGGGCTTCTCTGGAAAAAACCTCTTCGTAAAGCTTCGCGCTGGTTGCGTCGAGGCTGAAAATCTCGCCAAACGGAGCGTAGTCAAAGCAGTGAGCGATTTCGTCGACGTCGGCGATCGAGAGGCCGGACTTCGCGCAGACAGTAGTCGATTGCCTGAATCGGGAAGTCGCCCGATTGCTTTCGCCGGTTGAAACGCTCTTCGGCAGCAGCGGCCACCACGACGCCGTCCACGACGAGCGCCGCCGCCGCGTCGAATCCCTGCAAAATTCGGTACTCCCGCTCGTCCAGCCCGGGCCAGTGTTCGCGTTTGAAGCGAAGAGACTCGCCCAGCCCGCTGATGCCAAGAATTGCGCTCATCGAACGGTCCTTTATACTTTCAATGCGATGATGCTGTTTGTGTGCTCATCGCACGTTTTCTTTATCATCATCGATTTGGGGTGTCCGCGGCGGCCAGGATTCACCGAAAGAGCTCTTTCGCCCGCTGAAAAGCACCCCAAGAAAGTGTCGCATTGATAGGGCAGCACCCCCTGGCAGTTGTGAGCCCGCCAGAAATCGCTAAGCTTACATAGCGCTGCTCGAAGAATGCGTTGAGGGCACACGCGGGCTGTTTGAGTCGCCGGAGAAGTCCGAACTATTGAGAAAGATGTCATTGAACTTTTCATGAACATCTCCTGGATCATCCTGATATGCGTCAATGCGTTCGCGTTGGTCTTGCTGCAGCTTCGTCCGCGCGGAGGTCGCCCGTGGCTTTGGATGGTACTTCTATCGCTCGTCGGCGCCGTCTTTTTTCAATTGGAGCAGATGGGTTTTCGTTGGCAGATAATCCCGCTGTACGTGCTGACCGCCGCTCTCATCGCCGTTTGCGGAGGAGCTGGGTTCTTTGAACATCAAAGGTCGGCCCCTCGGATTGCTTTCTCAGCGGGATGGGCCGTGCTGGCCGGGGCGATGGCACTTCCACTGATTTATCCAATAGCCGAGTTTCCCTCTGTGACTGGCCCGTTCGCGGTTGGCACTGTTGTCCGCCATCTAGTGGACACGAATCGTCACGAAACTCTAGCGGAGGGAGTGACCGGTCCGCGCGAATTGATGATTCAAATCTGGTATCCCGCCGACGTTGCGACTCACGCAAAGAATGCACCCTATGTGATGAGCGCGGCGGAGGTTGGCTCGTTCAATGACTCGCAGCTGCTCGGATTGGACACTCACGCGCTGCTCGACGCGCCACTCTCAAAGGCGCAGGCGCATTATCCGGTTGTAATTTACACTCCTTCCTGGCACGGGCAGCGAAACCAGAACACGGTGCTGATAGAGGAACTGGCGAGTCACGGTTTTGTAGTGGTCGGAATCGATCACCCGTACGGCTCCACGATTACAGTTTTTCCCGACGGGCGGGTGGCGCGCGCGGAGCCGACGCTCTTCTGGGATGTTGCGTCGGACGAAGCACTGAAGCGCTCGATTCAATACATCGAGTTGCAACTCGCTGTTAGAGTAAAAGACGTTGAATTTGTCGTGGACGAGCTGCAACGGCTCAACGCGTCGGGTTCGGAGGATGGGTTCACTGGCCGACTCGATTTGCAGCGCCTGGGCGTCCTCGGTTACTCATTCGGGGGCGCGGTGGCTGTGCAAACGTGTTGGTTGGATCGTAGATTCCGCGCAGCCGTCAATCTGGATGGAGCTTTGTTTGCGGACTCCGCCCGCAGCGGCATCGATCAGCCTCTGATGGTAATGACCGATAACGACCCGCCGCCATCGCGAGAGGAACTGACCTCACCGAACCTCCCGCGTCGACGGTACGAAATACTGATCGATCAGCAGATTCAGTTGTTGCGCCGAGACATGGAGAACCATGGTGGCTACCTGCTTAAGATTGACGGAGTCGATCACGACGAGTTCTATGATGATCTGATCGTTCCACCGATGCGTCGGGTCGAAGAATATCGGCGTGGAAATATCAGCCGGCCCGAAGTGATGAAGATTGTTAATACTTATACGCTTGCTTTCTTCGAAAACTCTCTCAACGGCACACCGCAGCCCTTGTTGAACGGTCCTTCGCCCGAGTTTCCCGATGTAAAGCTGGAGATTAGCTCGCCCCGGCATGAAAATCAGTGACGATAAGAGCTGTTCGATTCCGAAACGCCACAGTCTCGAGTATGAGGACTTCCTCAACGAGTATCTAAGGCCCGGACGGCCGGTGATAATTGCCGACGCATTACGCGAGTGGGAAGCGCTCGGAAAGTGGACTCCTCAATGGTTCGGGGAACGCTACGGCGCACTTGACCTGACAATTGACGGATGCAGTATCAGCATGGGTAGGTTGATTGATCTCGTATTGAATGCGAACGAAAAATCTCCGGCGCCGTACTTACGAAACCATCCGATAGCGAGCATATCTCAAGATTTGCTCGCAGACATCAAGCCCTATCCAATTTATCTTGAGCCAAACTGGCTGGAGACCCGATTCTATCCTGCAAAGCTTCGTCAGATCCTGGGCCGCGCAGTGATTCCGGACATTTTTATCGGTGGCGCCTCGACCAGCTTTCCGTTCTTGCACTACGACATGTTAAACTCCCACGCATTCCTGGGCCAACTCCATGGAGATAAGGCCTTTGCGGCATACTCGCCTGATCAGACGCCCCTGCTTTACCAAAGCGCGGAGACACCAAATCGATCATCGGTCTCGGATATAAGTTCTCCTGACCTCAAGGAGTTTCCGCTGTTTGCTTCTGCTCGACCGATAAGAGGGATCCTAAAGCCCGGCGAAATGATCTTCATACCGGCGGGATGGTGGCATACAGCCCGGATTCTCTCTCCCTCGATTACAGTATCGATAAACGTCGCGAATTCATCCAACTGGCTGGGTCTCATCGGAGATCAGTACAGAAATGCCGCTCGTTCCCCCATCCGGTTACATCGACTGACAGCCGCGCCTTTGGCCGCATATCTGGCAGGAGTTGGTTTGTATAGAACTCTTGTTCCGCCGCGCAGGTGAACGGTCTTTCGCGCACGTGATGTCTTCTGCGGCACGCTCATTTCGGGAAAAGATGAAAACGGCGCGTCTGTGGCGTCCGCTGTTCAAGCGATTGTACGAAAGGCATTTCGCTCGAAACGCGACGGGCGAGTTTCGTGGAGTGTTCGAGACTTTCGCCCAGGCGAACCAATCTGCACCAAAGAGCAAGCCGCTTGGTTTCAATATTCCGGAATATGCGAACGAGTTTTCAGAACGGAGGAACGAGATCTATTCATTCGACTATCCGATCTTGTTCTGGCTCGCAAAGCTATTGAAAGAAAACAGCAAAGTATTCGACTATGGCGGTCATCTCGGGACGCACTACTATGCGTATGCCAGATATCTGAGCTATCCGATTGGAATGCGATGGACAGTCTGTGATCTGCCGGTGATTACGCGAATGGGAGAGGAATTGTCTCTGAAAGAAAACGCAGCCAGCATAAGTTTTACCAACGACTTTGCTTCCGCAGACGGCTCCGACGTCCTTATCGCGGCTGGCTCACTTCAATATATCGAGAAGCCTTCTCTGTCTGTTATGCTTCGAAGGCTTGTCCAGCAGCCCGCGCACATTCTTCTTAATAAGCTTCCGCTCTACGATGGACCGCAATTCGTCACGCTACAGAACGGTGGCCCGTCGTTTCATCCTCAGTATGTTTTCAACAGAAAGGAGTTTGTCTCGAGTCTGGAAGCTATCGGCTATAACTTAAAGGACCATTGGTCGGTACCAACTCACGCGGGTTATATTCCCTTTCATCCGGAGAATTCCTTTCCTTGTCACTCCGGACTTTACTTGACGCGCAATCGGGTTTAGAAAGATCGTCTTCGAATCTGCCAAGGTCGTCCAGCCTTTCCATTCTTTCCTGCCTCAGACTTTCCATCGCTTCCGCCGCGCCCACCAGTGCCGAATGCTCCGTCGCCGACACTGGCTGATTTGACATGACTTTGAAGCGCACAGGCGCGGTATTGAATATCGTCGTAAAGGAATCCCGCTTCATGGAATTGATCGATTCCAAGCGTACCTCAACATCCTCTGCCTTGTCGGGCCACCGGTACTTTGCCTGCTCAGCGACCCGCAATATCTGCGCATACCGAAGTTGGGAATTCATCGCCTTCATGGCATCCAGTCGCTGCTCCACCTGTTCAAACAACTCCTGGTCAGATAAGTCCGACTCGGGATCAGGTCTACCTGCGAGGTTAGGTGTTTCCCCAGCCGCACTGAATACCACGAGATCGCCGAAAGTGCTGAAACGACCTCCTATCGATCTGTATTGATCCTGCTTCTCAGCCACGCCCGCGCAAGCAAAACATACGACTGCGCAGGGAGGTAAGCTATGGGCAGGTGCGTAGGAGGTGGTTTGGTTGAAGACTCCGCTATATGACACCTTCGGCTCGTCCTGGTTAACATCCATCAGCGCGTATAAGGGATAGTCGACGTCCTCAAATGAGACATCGACCCCGATATCTCGGCAATCTTGCGCCTGGATACTTCTGGCAGCAGCTACGTAACTATCTTGAAGGTCTCGACGAAGATCCGAAAAATAGAAATTCTCCCGGGGCTGCATTAGAATGCTATCGTGAGACCAGGAAAGAAACGGCATCCTGAGCGAGATCTTCAGCGGAAGCAACGGACGCATCTCATTTCGTAAAGCGAATGGGGCGGCGGCCACCAATAAAACCATGCCCACCGCGGGGCTCCATCGCCGGAAATATTTGTCAATCATCAATCCGATGACGACGCACGACAGCGCCGTAACCGGCATCTGGTAACGTACATTCCATCTTTCCCAACGCAGCAGGTAACAATAGAGAGCGAACGATCCCACCACGCCTAGCGCATACCAGACGACGTCCGGAAGTTCTCGCCAATGAAGCGCGAGAAGCACCAACAGGAAAACAAACAGCAAGAGATGGATAGGAGCGCCGGCCATGTCTTCTCGCGCCGATAGCGAATTGGTCTGAAACGTCATGCCCATAACCTGGACCAGCTTGAGTGCGCGCGGATCGTCGGGATCTTGACCGAGCAGTCGGATAGTCCGAACTACGACCCGCTGAAAAGTGTCGTTCAATGAGCTAGGCAAGTTGATTTGCAACGCAACGTTTCTAATGGCATTTGCTGCGACGCCGGCGACTGAGTGATTGCGGTTCGCATAGTTGAGCCATTCGACCTGGTCTTTAGACCCAACACCCGTGAATACACCGGTCATACGGTAGTTCTTCAGAAACAGTGGCCCATTCACTGCGAGCACAAGAAGTACGACGAGCGGGAGACCAATGATGAACCGGCGCTTCGCATAAGGAAAAGCTGCAAACCAGCCCGCTGCAACCAGCGGCGGAAGAAAAGCATAGGCGGTTCCCTTGGTGAAAATTGCAAGACTAACGGCCGCGCCGAATGCGCCGAGATTAACCCAGGTTGCTGCCTTCCCAAACTCAAGCAGAAAATATACCGCGCTCGAGATCCAGAATGTCACCACCAGATCGTTTTTAGCGCCCGATGCCTGCAGCAGAATAACAGGAACCGTGGCGCAGGCGATCGCTGCCAGGAGCTGGGCACCTCGCGAACCTCCAAGACAGCGGGCGATAAGTGACACCGCCACACAGGTTCCGAAATAAGCAAACCACTGAACTAGATTAACGAGCCGATCTCCTCCGAAGAGGAGATCCAGATTGAGCATCGAATATTCTGCAAATGGCGCATAAATCAGATGATCGTAGTTTAGAGTCGGAAAAAATCCCACCGAACGATTGCTGATCCACATCACCACTCGTGGCATGTGATAGAAAAGAACATCTCCTGTATTGGGTGGGCTAAGTACTGCAGTGAGACCGACAACTGCGAACAACGCGATAAGCACCGGACGCAAGCGCCACCGTTGAGCCGCGAAGACCGTCATCGGAAGCGGAATCTACGCAGATGCACTTCCAGCCGCTTGGGCGATTTCGATCTTCGAGTGCCACGGAGTTGAAATAGGCACACGCCGATAATGAACAACCAGGAAACAGCAAGGCCCTGACGCGTTAAGAGGTGGGGTAAGCTGAGAAGCTCTGTTATCAGGATAAGACAAAGACCCCAAACGATAGCCGCAACCAGTACAGTCCGGCGCCAATCGCCATTGTTAAGCAGGGTGAGAAAAATCAGCGAATACGCGATGAGTGGCAGGAGCGCAGCGGCAATCGCAAGCATTAGGGATCCTGTAACTGGGAGCAACTATCGGCTGGTTCGACGAACGCAAACTTGCCCGGTGAAAAAATGGCTGGCATTCACGACCACAGGTCACCCAAATCAGTTCGTAAGACTAAGGGATCGGATGAGCTTGGACGGTTCTGGATTCTGTGGTAGTTCGGACAGCCGCTCTCTCAGGGTCTTGGCGACCTGCACGACATTCTCGGTGTCGAACAAGTCTTGATGGGTGCAGTTCAGGGAAAAGATTTCCAGTCCTCCTTTTACCACGTCACCCCAACCAAACGCGTGATCCAGGTAACGACCACTTAGATACTCGGTTCGCTTGAATAGAAGCACACGACCCGGGATAGGTTTCGGGCTTGTAGTACATCGCGCTAGCCCGCCGAGCCCAGAATAGGTCTTCAGGAGGATCGTCGGGGTTCATTCCTGCGATCAGGTTCAACTTAAAAAGAGTCCTGCGGAATCGAGTCGCGGCTCTAGCCCTGATCGTTTTGAGCTTTTCGAAGATAAATTCCAGAAGTTCCTCACCTCTAAGTTTACGTACGACGGCCCACCGGGCTTGTTGGCGCGCTTTGAATCTCTCGACAAGAGAATACTCACACATGAAATAAGGATTTGGGGTGTCGAACAGCACCAGCAGTTCGACATGCCGGCCGCGACTCCAGAGTTGTTGACAGATTTCAAAAGCCATCACTCCGCCCGCGCTATAGCCGCCCACAAAATACGGTCCATTCGGCTGGACGGTGAGAATAGTGTCAACATGATATTCGGCGTTCTTGCGCAGATCGTAGGGCAGCGCCGATGCCAGATGTTCATCGGCTATCGGGCACAAAATCGGCTGATCCGGAGCGAAGTAGGGCGCGAAGTTTCTCTGCAGCTCGAGGAACCTGGGCTCCGCTTGAATAAAGAAAAACGGTGGTCGGTTTCCCAGCGGTTGCAACTCTGCTACTCGACGCGCTGCAACCGACTGGTTCTTGCTATGAAGCGCGAGCGCGAGCTTTTCAACTGTCGGATTGAGGAAAATGGTCATCAGAGAGAGCCGCACTCCGAACTCTCTCGAAATGCGGCCCACAAGGCCTGCTGCTTTCAGCGAACTTGCGCCCAAATCGAAAACGTCCTCGGTAACTCCGATTTGATCGATACCAAGGGCGTTTTTCCATAGCGCCACTAGCTTTGCTTCTGCCGAATTCCGTGGAGCAACAACGCTCTCTGCGAGAAGGCGGTTGTACTCTGATCAATATTGGTAAGTTCGAATCGGCCTCGTTCTTTAAGCCTCGGCCCGCGGGCATTTCGGGTTCCCGAGGTTGAATGTTGGCCAGTTTGGACAGTTCCCGATTCGGGTCGAGAGCTACGCCTTCGAGAACCATCTGATATTGCGCTAACATTTGCTCGACGGTAGCGCGGTGGTACAAATCGACATTGTACTCACATGAGGCTCGCCAACCGTCGACGCGCTCGACCATGAAGAAATTCAAGTCGAACAACGAGCCCGATGAGCGTGACGGCAGGTCGATCAGCGAGACTCCCGCAAATTTCTGGTTCCTCACGAAGGCGCGCTGAAAAATAAAGTTAATTGAAAAAAGCGGACTAGCACTAAAATCCCGCGCTGGCTTCAGTTCCCCAACCAGACGTTCGAACGAGACCGTTTGGTTCGCCAGCGCCTCGAGAACTGTCTCGCGGACATGCATCAGGAGGTTGGCAAAACTCTCCTTCTCCTGAACATTGGTTCGCAACACAAGCGAGTTAGTGAAAACACCAATAAGCTGTTCCGACTCCACCGTGTCTCGACCCGTGACCTGGGTGCCGATAACTGTATCGCTTTCACGGGTGCGCAGATGCAGCATGCGTGGCGAGGGCCGCGTACGCGATCATGAACAGAGTCACTCCCCGCTTCGCGCCATACGCACCCAGTTCATTTGTCAGCTTTCGCGGAAGAAGAATCGACGCTATGTCGCCGTTAAAAGTCTGGATTAGAGGTCTAGTCCTATCCGTGGGGACATCGAATCGCCGCAGGTTAGCGAGTTTCCGCTTCCAATATACGAATTGCCGATCCTCCGGGCTGCTCTCTGCTGAAAACAGATGCGCGACCGCATAGTCGGCGTATTGAAGAGTAGGGCCCGGCAGCCGCGCGGCGGAGCCGTCAAAAAATGCCTGGTAGAGCGCAGCGAGTTCGTCTACAAACACCCCGACCGACCAACCGTCCGAAACGATGTGATGCATCGTGACGAGTAACACATGCTCCTCTTCACTCACCCGCAGCAGCTTAGCCCGAATCAGGGGAAGCGCTCGTCAGATCGAAGGGTCGTCTGGCCTCCTCCAACGTCAACCGCTCTTCCTCGATCCGACGTTCAACGGAATTGAGATCGCGAAGGTCGACTACCGGCAAGCCGATGGTCAGGCGCTCTTCGATAATCTGCAGGGGCAAATCGTCGCGTAACTCAAATCGGGTGCGGAGAACCTGATGCCGGCGCACGATTTCATTGAGCGCGCGTTCAAGGATTTCAGGATTCAGTTTTCCTGAAAGCTGCCAGCGAACCGCGATGTTGTACGCGGGATTGTCAGGAAAGAGTCGGTCGAGCAGCCAGAACCGCCGCTGTTGCGGCGAAACGGGCGATTCCGCGTGCAAGCGAGTCTTTCGAATCGTGCTCGCCGGCTTTGATGCGTTTACTACGTTCACAGACGACCGCCGATCGGTCGTACGACCGAGATATGAGAACGTTCCGCGCGCTTCGTATAGCTGCTCGAGGTGATCAGCCCGGCGAGGGCCGACACTGTCCGGTATTCGAAGATCTGCAAAGGCTCCACTACAAGCCCGGCCTTGGCGGCTCGACTCGCTATCTTGAATATATGAACAGAATCGGCGCCCAGCGAGAAGATGTCGTCGTGGACCCCAACGCGCGGAAGACCCAGAACCTCGGCCCAGATTTCGGCCAGCATTGTTTCCTCAATGCTGCGCGGCTTGGAGTATTCGCTCTCGCTCGCAGCCACCGAGAACTTGGGATGTGGAAGCGCCTTACGATCGAGCTTTCCGTTCTGTGTTCGCGGCAGCGCTTCCAGGATAACGAATGTCGAGGGCACCATGTATTGAGGCAGCCACGTTCTGAGGTGCTCCTTGACTTCCGGAATATCGATTGAGTAGTCCTGACCGGGAACCAGGTACGCCACCAGTTGTTGCGCTCCGGAGTCGTCTGTGGCCAGCGCGACGGCTGCTTCTTTGACCGCAGGACGATCTGAGAGCAGCGCCTCAATTTCACCGAGCTCGATTCGATATCCTCGGAGTTTTATCTGATTATCAAGGCGCCCGAAAAATTCAATTCTGCCATCCGGCAGATAACGAACCAGGTCTCCTGTTTTGAAAAGGCGTGCATCAGCAGAATCGATGAAGGGATTCCTGAGAAACTTCTGCGCGACGAGTTCCGGCCGCTTGAAATATCCCCGGGCTACCCCGTCGCCGCCTATATACAGCTCGCCTGGTACGCCGACGGGCGCCAGCTGACCCAGCTTGTCAAGAATGTAGAACTGGGTGTTCCTGATTGGTCCGCCAATCGTCACTTCTCTATTTCCGTCGGACAGCAATGCAGTCGCCGACCAGATCGTGGTCTCCGTCGGCCCATACATATTCCAGAGTTCGCCCTTGGTTTCGATGAGTCGTCTGGCCAGATCGCCAGGGAGCGCCTCGCCCCCGCAGAGCATCTTCAAACGGGGGTCGCCCTGCCAGCCCGCTTCGAGCAGCAGCTTCCACGTAATCGGCGTCGCCTGCACTACCGTTGTGCCTGTCCGTCGAATCTCATCGAGCAGCGCGGCTCCGTCGGCTGCGGTTTCGCGGCTTCCGATTATCACTCGACCGCCGACGCTGAGCGGCAGCATCAGTTCGAGACCTGCGATGTCGAACGACAACGTGGTGACAGCGAGCAGTCGGTCGTCTGCGTTGAAGCCCGGACGCTCTGCCATTGCAGTTAGCAGATTGACGTAGGAGCGGTGTGAAACCTCGACTCCTTTGGGCGTTCCAGTCGATCCAGAGGTATAAATCAAATAAGCGCGGTCTTCAGCGACAACTCCAGCCGGGCGGGCCTCTGGACTTTCAGCAGCAACGTATCGCCATTCGGTGTCGAGCAAGAGCCGCCGGCCGGACCATGCAGAGACACGGCCGCTGAGGCTCTGCTCTGTGAGGAGGACGGTTGGCTGCGTTTCTTCGAGGATAAAGCGGATCCGCTCCTCCGGATAAACAACGTCCAAAGGTACATATGCGCATCCCGCCTTGAGAACGCCCAGCAGCGCGATCAGGATGTGCATCGAGCGGTCAACGCAAATTGCAACCAGCGAGCCTGGCGCCACTCCGTTTTTGCGCAGGTAGTTCGCAAGCTGGTTCGCCTTGGCGTTCAGTTCCGAGTACGTGAGGCGTTCGTCTTCAAAGATGGCCGCGATTGCTTCTGGCGTGCGCGCAGCTTGCGCTTCGAAGAGTTGATGAACCAGCTTGGTGCGCGGGTAATCAACGGTGGTGTCGTTCCACTCTGCCAGCAAGCGATGTTTCTCAGCGTCGCTGAGAATTGCAAGTCTTGCCGGCGACTGCTCGGCATCGTCAACTATGCTTTGGAGCAACGTCGAGAAATGGCCCAGCCAGCGCTCGATCGTTCCCGCATCGAAGAGCGCAGTGTTGTAGTCGCAATCGAGCACCAATCCCTCGGCCGACTCGATCACGTTCAAAAACAAATCCTGGTTAACGAACGACTTTGGGTTGGGATCAATTCTGACATCCAATCCCTGGAATTTCATTTCCGTGCCGACGCGCTCGAGATTGAATTGAATGTCGGTGAGTGGGAGCCGGCTGGGATCTCGAACGATCGGAAGTCGGCGCACCAGACTGCCGTAGGTGTACTCCTGGTGATCGTAGGCATCCAGGACCGCGAGTCTGACAGCGCCCAGATAGGCCGCCATAGACGCCTCGTCTGGCACCGAAGTGCGCAGCGGAAGAAAATTCACGCAGTGGCCTACCAGCATTTGGTTCGCTGAAGCCGAGGATTGGCCGGCCGCGGGAATTGCCACAACGATGTCGTCTTGTCCGCTCAATCGGCTGAGTAGCACCTTCAACGCTCCCAACAGAATCACGAACAGGGTGCATTTGCGGGACGCGCCGAATGCTTTCAGCTTATGGCTCAAATCGCCAGGAATCGTTGCTCTGAAAGTCGCGCCGCTATACGTCCGCAGCGCAGAACGGGGGCGGTCAAGCGGCAACTCCAGCGGCGGCGGCAAAGATTTGAATAGACCGGTCCAGTAATCTTGGTTCGCCACTCTTTCGACACTGGTTGAGTGCGCGCCCTGCGACCGGGCATACGCGCTGAAAGGCATCGCCTTCGCCAGATCGCATGCTTTCCCGCTGACCCGTGCGTTATACAGCTTGGATAGATCTTCCAGCAGCAGGTTGGTTGACCATCCATCGCAAACGATGTGGTGTGTCGTAAGTATGAGGTGATGCTCGGCTGGATTGACCACGATGAGACGGGCGCGGACCAGCGGACCCTTTTCGAGGTCAAACGGAGTGCGTGCATCATCCGCTACGATCTGTGCTAGCCGCTTCTCGCGCGACCTGTCGTCAACCGTAGAAAGATCTTCGATCGGGATTTGCAGCCTGAGCTCAGGCGCAAACTGCTGATGCTCGCCGTCAGCATCGAATGTCGTCCGTAGTGCTTCGTGTCGTGCGATGACCGCATCAATCGCAGCGAAAAGCGCCGCCACCTCGAGATTGCCATTGAGTTTCAGAGTGAGGGACTCGTTGTAGCAACACGACGCCTCTTGAGAGAGCTTGGCGGATAACCAGATTTCCTTTTGCGATTCGGTCAGCGGCACCTCCGGCCTCATATCTGCCGAGTGTCCGTTGGCGCTTGCGCCGTTTCCGTTCATACGCAGCGCAAAGACTTCGTGCCCGGATTCCATCGACACTGCTCCAGGCAGAAACTCTGCTGCCTGCATTTCCAGGATCGACTCCTTGAAGGCCTCGACCACGCGGGCGATGTCCTCGTCGCTGTGCGCCGTCGTCAAAAACAGCGGGAAGCCTTCCTGAACATGCAATCCGCGCTCGCGCAAATAGTAATAGAGCAGGCCGGCGTGCGTCAGCTCGGCCGGAAAAGTCAAAGCCGCAATCGAACCGAAAGTATCGACATGCGCCGGCACCTGTCGCTCTTGCAGAAACGCATTCAGCGCGTCTGCCATGCGAATTGTTTTGTTTTCCAGCTGCGTCCAGAGATCGGGCCCGGCATTCTTCAGATGATTGAGCACTGCCCAGGTCGCGGCCATTGCCAGCGGATGACGGACGAAGGTTCCCGCAAAGAAGGTCACTCCGGTCTCCGGGTAAGACTGGTCTCCGTAGTTCCACATCCCACCGTCGAGCGCGTCCATGAAGGCCGCACTGCCCGCCAGCACTCCGATCGGCATTCCGCCACCCAGCACCTTTCCGTAGGTCGCCAGGTCAGCTTTGATTCCGAACAGGGCTTGGCAGCCTCCGGGATGGACGCGGAAGCCGGTAACGACTTCGTCGAAGATGAGAGCGGTTCCGGATTGTTCTGTGATTCGCCTGACTTGCTTCAGAAATTCGATTGGCCGCAGCGCTGGATGGCGGCTCTGCACCGGCTCGACCAAAACCGCTGCGAGCTCATTGGCATGGGCCTCGATATAGGCGAGCGCTTCAGGCGTTCCGTAATCGAGGACGGTGACGTTCTCGACTTTTTCGCGCGGAATGCCGGGAGCTACCGGCAATGAGCGGAGCCCGTTAGGACCTTTGACACCCTTGACCACGACTTCATCGAACATCCCATGGTAGGCGCCGGTGAAGAGCACGATTTTGTCGCGTGCAGTAATCGTGCGCGCCACCCGCAATGCAGCTGTAACCGCTTCAGAGCCGGTGTTGCAGAATGTGACGCGGTCCATCCCGGTGAACTCGCAGATCAGATCGGCGACCTTGCCCGCCAGTGGAGATTGCGGTCCGGTTTCGTAGCCGTGCTCGAGTTGCTCGCGGATAGCCCGGGTGACGAATTCCGGCGCATGTCCGAACATGATCGGCCCGTAGCCATTTACCAGGTCGATATACTCGTTGCCGTCGACGTCCCAAATCTTCGACCCGCTCGAGCGAACCGCTACGATTGGGTACACGATTTCTTTCCACTCAAGGCGAAATCCCGCTGCGACCCTGGGATCGGCCAGATGCCTCCGATACTGCGCAGTAAACTGCTTCGAACCCGCGGTCCTGCGATTGTAGCGCTCGATCATTGCGCTGAGATGCTGCGACTGAGCAGCACTCAAACCTCGGCCGCGCGCCGCGTCGACCGGCCCAAACGGGATGAACTTTCTCGAAGTTGGGCCTTGCCGGGTAACCGCTCCATTGCCGTTCGTTCCGTTCACCGCATGCGCAGTGTTCGGAACAGAAGTCGGTGCCGCAGTTCGAGAAGGTGCGCTCCGAACGGGAGCCTTAGCGGCGCTCAGGGCCTCCAACTGCTTTGTCATCAGATCTGAAAGCGTCTGCAATTGACTCTTGAACAGCGACTCGAGGTCGGGGTCGCTCGACGCCGCTTGAGCGCGCACATCTGTCTGCTGCGCAACGAGGCTGCGTGCAATTTCTGCAGCGGCCGGAATTTCTGCGTGCGCCTTACCGTTCGGACTCACTGCGGGCGAAACATCCGGCGCAAGATTTTCATCGAGATAGGACGCGAGCGCATCCAGAGTCGGCAGCTGGTCCAACAACTGCCTGAAAGTGATCTTGATCCCAAACTTACTCTGCAGAGCTTGCGAGACCTGGGTCAGGAACAGGGAATCGAGTCCCAGCTCCAGAAAGGTCGCCGCTGCTTTACCGGTGCCGAAATCGATGCCCGACAAATCCTCAAAAATCGATTCCAACTTCTCCAGGATGCGAGCTCTTCGATCGTACTTACCGCCTATCTGAATTGGCATTGAATCCATTGATTGCACGGCGGTCGGCGAGGATTTTGATTCATCCGCCTCCGACATCGCCATCTCCAAAGTCTCTTCAGTTTTGTCCGCGACCGTGTCGTTGTTTTGCGGCTCGCACCAGAATCGCTTGCGGTCGAAGGGGTAAGCCGGCAGCGAAACGCGCCGCCGGCTTTCGTTCAAGTAAATTTTCGACCAATCGGCTTCGGCGCCATGCAGCCAGAGTTGGCCCAGTGTGTGGAGAACAGACTCCTCCTCGCTCTGCTGGCTTGCTCGAGGAGGCAGCGACTGCACTACGAGCTGATCGGGATTTTCCGCCTTGTGCTGCCGAGCGAGCACCGACAGGATGTTGCCGGGACCGACTTCCAGCAACGCACAGTCCTCGGCGCGCAATCTGGCGATTCCCGCCGAAAATCGCACGGCGAGCCTCAAATGATTTGTCCAGTATCTCGGGTCGGTCGCTTCGCGGCTCGGTAATCCAGTCACCGCTCACGCCTGACAGGAACGGAATCGACGGCGCGGAAAACCGGACAGAGTCCATCGATTTGGAAAACGGTTTAAGCGCCGGCTCCATCATGCTCGAATGGAACGCATGCGAGGTTCGCAGCCGCCGGCAGACAATTCCTTCGGCATCGAGGCGCCGTTCCAGTCTGCTTATAGCAGCGTCGGTCCCTGCAACTACGGTCAGTGAAGGACTATTAACCGCTGCCAGACTGACATCAGCGTCGATAAACCGCGCGACCTCGCTCTCGCCCAGCCGCACCGATAGCATCGCTCCGCGCGGCAGATCGTGCATCAGGCTGCCGCGTGCAGTCACCAGCCGCAGAGCGTCCTCGAGCGAAAAGACGCCGGCTAGGGTGGCGGCCGTAAATTCGCCGACGCTATGACCGATCATCGCCCGCGGCTGGATACCCCATCGCATCCAAAGCCGCGCAAGCGCGTATTCGATAATGAACAGCGCCGGCTGCGCAATCGCGGTGTCGTCGATCTGTTCTTCTGTGAGCGCCGCTCCCGCGTCGTCGCCACCAAACAAGCTTGCCAGTTCAGGTCGGCAGGCGGCGCCGAGAGCCCGCAGGCAGCTATCTACATCTTCACGAAATGAAGATTCCGAAATGTACAGTTGCCGACCCATTCCAGGGTACTGCGATCCCTGCCCCGGAAACATGAACGTCACGGGCAGTGCCTCCGACCGCGCAGTTCGGCGGCTGACTCGAGCTTCGTCGCCAACCAGGGCTCGCGCGGCTGCGTCAGCATCGCGCCTGACCACCATCCGGCGCGCAGCGAAGGAGTGACGTCCGTTCATCAAGGTATGGGCGACGTCGGCCAGCTCGATATCCGGATCTGCGGCCAGTTGCGATGCCAATTGCGTGCTGATGGTGTCCAAGGCCGCTTCGGTTTTCGCCGAGAGCAATATCAGATGGGCGCCGCGTCGTGACTTCGACGAGGCCGGGCGTCGGTGCCTCCTCCAGCACGAGGTGCGCATTGGTGCCACCGACTCCGAACGCGCTCACACCGGCACGCAGGGGAGTCGTCCCGCGCTGCCATGCGGTGAGCCGGGCGTTCACGTAGAACGGCGATTGCTCGAGGCTCAGTCGCGGATTCGGACGCTGGAAATGAAGCGTGGCCGGCAGCATCCGATGCCGCAAAGACATCGCCGTCTTAATTAGTCCGGTCACGCCGGCCGCGACGTCGAGATGACCCACGTTGGTTTTCGCAGTTCCGATTGCGCAGAACTGGCGCTCCGCAGTCGAGCGCCGGAAGGTTTGCGTGAGCGCAGCGATTTCGATCGGATCACCCAGCGGAGTGCCGGTGCCGTGCGCCTCAACATACGAGATGGATGCGGCATCGACTCCGGCCGCAGCGTGAGCCATCGCGATAGCCCGCGCTTGTCCGTCAACTCCCGGAGCGGTAAAGCCGACCTTCGCAGCGCCGTCGTTGTTTACGCCGAAACCTTTGATCACCGCGTAGATCTGATCGCCGTCGGCTATCGCGTCGGCCAAACGCTTCAGCAGCACCACTGCTGCGCCGTCACCAAATACTGTCCCTGCCGCCGCCTCATCGAAGGCGCGGCAATGGCCGTCGGGTGAGACCATGCCGCCGGGCTCGTAGAGATATCCACGTTTCTGCGGAAAAGTGATCGAAACACCGCCGGCCAGCGCCATATCGCACTGGTAGTTCTGCAGGCTGAGGCATGCCTGGCCGACCGCGACCAGCGAGGTCGAGCATCCGCAGTTCATCGAGTACGCGGGGCCCTTGAGGTTCAGCTTGTAGGCGACGCGAGTCGGCAGAAATTCGAAATTGCTGCCAAGCGTCGAGATGAAGTTGCTGACCTGGTAGCCGTCCGCGTACTTGGCAGTCGACGCGCGATCCCCCAGGACATGCTGCGCGAAGTAGCTGTTGAAGCTGCAGCCGGCGAAAACCGCGGTGGCGCCCTTGTAGCGCAACGGGTCGTAGCCGGCGTCCTCGAACGCGTGCCAACAGCATTCAAGGAAGATCCGCTGCTGTGGATCGATCAGTTCAGCTTCCTTTGGATAGATATCAAAGAAGGCCGCATCGAACTTGTCCGCATCTTCGATAATCGCGCGCGCGAGCACGTAGTTGGGCATCCGGGCGAGCGTCGCTGCGTCTTCGACTTCAAGCTCAGCCGGGGAAAAGCGTGTGATCGACTCGACGCCGGCGCATAGATTGCGCCAGAAATCATCGACGTTGCGGGCGCCCGGGAATCGGCCGGCCATCCCGACAATCGCGATATCGGTGAGAGAATCACCCATCGATTTCGTGCCCTTCGCCATGAGTTACTCGTTGTCGCTCCAGCACTTCCCGTTGCCGCCGCGCGCGCAAACCCGCCTCGTCAGCGGGAGGTTGCGGTTGCGCGCCGGCCTTCAAATGCCCGGCCAGGGATCCTACGGTCGGGTACTGAAACAAGTCAGTGATGCTCACGCTTTGCCCGATCAGTTTCTCGAGTTTCGCGTGAGCCTCGATTAGTTGGAGCGAGTCCCCGCCCAGTTCAAAAAAACTGTCATCCATGCCGACGGACTGCAGTCTCAGCACCTCGCGCCAGACCGACGAAATGATTTCCGCCACTCCGTTGCTGCGCAGAGGAGAAATATCGAGCGGTCGAGACATGGGTTCCGGCTTGCGAAACTCTCTAAGCGCGTTGCGATCGATCTTGCCGTTTGCGGTCAGCGGAATTTCCTCGACCGTTTCAAAGGCCGACGGCATCATATAATTCGGCAGCTTGCCGAGGAGGAACGAACGCAACTCCGAATGGCTCGGCGCGGGCAGCGACCGCGGCGTGACGTATGCCGTAAGGCGCGCTTCCCCGTGACCATCTTTTTCAGACAGCACGGCCACATCGCGAATCGCAGGATGCTGCCGCAGGGCCTCCGCAATTTCTCGCGGCTCGACGCGATAGCCGGAAATCTTGACCTGGTCGTC
This sequence comes from uncultured delta proteobacterium, assembly GCA_963842215.1. Classification (GTDB taxonomy): domain Bacteria; phylum Desulfobacterota; class Binatia; order Binatales; family Binataceae; genus Binatus. Next base: position 110,012 of record CAWJFQ010000001.1, read on the forward strand.
CGCACGCCCGAGAAATTCCAGTGTTCCATCGGTACGATGCCGCACGAGGTCGCCCGTGCGATAAAAGCGGCCGGGCGAGCCTTCGACGACAACAAATTTCTCGGCGGTGAGTTCGCGATCGTTCAGATATCCGCGCGCGACGCCGTCGCCACCTATATAGAGTTCGCCGTCCAGCACCATCAGCGAGGTGCCGTTGATCGCGCGCCCAATCGGAACCGTATGACCCTCGAGATGCTCCCGACGAGCAGTCAGACAGACCGCGAAGGTCGTGCATTCGGTTGGTCCGTAGCCATTCACGAGCTGGCACTCGGGCAACGCCGCCAACGCTCTGCGGAAATGCGCGATCGAAGCTGCGTCCCCACCCGTGACCAGTTGCTTCAATGGCCGCAAGCGCGGCGGCGTTCTGATCGATCATCAGGTTGAACAGTCCCGCCGGCAGCCACATCGTGGTGACTGCGTATCGGCGGACCGCGTCGCCGATTTCATGCAGCGACGGCGTGCCCGGCGGCATCAGCACGAGGCTGCCGCCGTTCAGCAGCGGTCCCCAGATTTCAAGCGTCGAGGCGTCGAAACAGGCCGGCGCCATCTGCAAGAAGCGTTGCGACTTGTCGAATGACAGGTAATCGGCCTTTTTTACGAGGCGAACGACGCCGCGATGCTCGATCATCACGCCCTTGGGACGGCCCGTCGAACCCGAGGTGTACATTATATAAATGAGGTCGTTCGCCGATGCGGTGGCATCGAGATTGTCGGCGCTGCGGGCAGCGATCGCACCCGCCTCGCGATCGATCAACAGCCGATTGGCGAACTGATCCGGCAAAGACTCTGCGCAAGCCGCATCCGTCACCACGACTGCCGCTGCGGTATCGGCAAGCATGAACTCAAGTCGCTCGCGCGGGTAATCGGGATCGAGCGGTACGTAAGAGCCGCCAGCTTTTAGAACTGCGAGCATTGCCGTCACCATCTCAGGCGAACGGCGAAGGCAAACTCCCACCGGAATTTCGCGGGTGACGCCCGCGTCGATCAGATGGCGAGCGAGCCGATTGGAGCGTTCATTCAGTTCGCCGTAGCTCATCCGCTGATCGTCCCACAGCAACGCCGTCGCATCGGGACTCGATGCTGCCTGCTGTTCGAACAAACGATGAACGGCAAGGGTCATAGCTGCACCGCTCGCTCGCTCGCTGCGCCGGCTTGATAGCTGTGGCCGGACAGGGTCCGCTCTTTCCATCCGAACAATCTTTCGGCGACGATGCCCCGTTGGCGTGCCGTCTCGATTAGCTTGTTCGATTCGACTATTGGATTCGATCGCTCGTCGTAACGGATGCTGCTGATGAACTGGAGCCACGGCTCCTGGCCCATCGCATAAACGTACAGTTCTTTGCAGTTGAATTGATCCAGCAGGCTGAGCGCGCTCTGGCAATCCGACGCGTTCGCTCTGCGCGACTGGTCCATAGCCCGATCCAGCCGGTGGCTGAGCAAGGGCCCGTAGATCCAGCTGAGCGGCGCGCCGTCGCATTCCATTCCGATGAACAAGGTTTCGACGGGACCGACCTGGTCGCGAACGCGTCGATACAACGCCGGACTCACATTTCGCGAGTCGGCCAGGAACATCATTGAATGCCCTTCGCTTCGCACCAGCCAGCCGGTCTTGCTGCGAATGTCGAGGTCGCAATGCTCACCGGTAAACGGAATCGCCTGGATTGCGCCCGAATGGAAATCCATCGTTTCCATTTCGTCCAGTTCGCGAACCCGCTTGAAACCGCACGCCTGAAGAATCAGCTTCAGCGACGGGTCCTGGAGATAACCACCCGAATTTCGAGGAACCAGAATGGTTCCGATCCGGTCACGGAGCTGCAGGAGAGTTTCCAGCAGCACATGATCCTGATGCGCGTGAGTAAGCAGTACGAAGTCGATCGATTCAGGCAGGTCCGCGTACGTGAACCGAGCCGAAGCTCCGTCGAACGCATAGCTGATCGCCGGATCGGTCAGAATCGTGCAGTCGCGCGTTTCGATCAGAACGCAGGCATGGCCGAAATATTTCCAGCGCACACCCGGGCCCGCGTAGCGCGGACACGCCGCAGGCTCCCGCTCGGTCAAGAGTGGCTTGAGCAGCGAATCATCGCGTTCGGAGAGGCCCAGCAGTTCTCGAATCTCCCCGTAGGGCGCCGGTTCGGATTTGAGCCGAAACAGAGCGTCGACCGTGTCGCTGGCAAACGGCGCCTGCCAATGAATTGAATCGGAACTATCCAGACGCGGTGTGCTGAAGATGAAGGGGCGGCTGTCATCGGATATCGCCGACAAACCGAAGCTCTGCGCGGTTCTGTCGTGGTAGCGGCTGCTATAGAGGAGCCGCTCGATGAATCGGAACGCAGGCTGATTTCGCAGGTCGTAGCCCAACTCGACGAAACCCTGCAGTGCCGAAGGGATCGCATCATACAAAGGCTGCAGCGAGTAGCCTTTCGCTTGTTCGCTGAGCAGATCGTCGAGGCCTGCGATTGCCGCCGACAGCTCGATCAGGTCGCGCCGCCTGGCCACCGTCTCATCGCGCAACGCATTGACTTCGTCAACCCGGGCGTCGGCGAAATTCATGAACGGTCCTCCCGCCAGCCGGGAATCCCGCGCGGCCGCCGCATGAGCTTGCGGGGACTGTTATGTACGACTCCATTATCCGCAGGTGACGCTCGGTCAGATTGCGAGCAGCGGTGGCCGGCGCAATCAAATGCGGCCACGCATACCAGCGATCGATCAGCGGTTCTGCTGCGATATTCGGTCGCAGATAGAATTTATCGCTCCAATGACGCATGTCGCTCCGATTGCTCCCAAATCGTCAGCCACCGAATCGGTCCACGCGAGCCAGCCCGCTTGAGACGAGCCTGGTTCGTTGGACCGAAGAGACCTAAAGCCTCTGCATGCTCACTGGAGCCGGCTCACTGAGCCGCGCACACTCCTAAGACCGTGGTTGAAACCATTTCGAGCCGCGGCCGCATCGATTCGCGCAACCGCCGGTGCGATGCTGGGCTTCGTCGCAGCGGCTACCTCAACGCGAGGCTTTACTTGCGGCAGATCCCGTTTTGCACTGGACTGCCACTTGTTGAGCAGCAGGTACTGCTTACCTCTGCGCATGAGTAGGCCGTTCTCGGCCATCTCGGCGAGCAGGCGGCTGACCATCGGCCTTGAGCACCCGATCATTTCGGCCAGGTCTTCATGCGCGAGCTCGGGAATCAGGATAGTTCCACGCGCGTCCTTGACCCCTGCGCGCTCGGCGAGCTCGCTCAGCACGACTTCGAGGCGTTCCGCGAAGGGCAGGTTCAGCAGCATCGCGAAACCGCGCAGATGTTGTGACCAGAAAGTGTTCAGCGCCTGGATCATGTCGACCAGGGCGTTGGAATCGAGGGTGCCGAGCAGGCGTGCAATATGATCGCGGCTGACTAAAGCAACCACGCACTTGCTCGAGCTTTGCGCTTCAAACAGCCGCGCATGGCGGCCCTTGAAGTCAACATAGTCAGCGTATCCGATCAGCTCGCCCGGTCCCGCCAGCCGAATCAGCGTGCGGCTGCCATCGCCGACCGCACAGTAAACCTTGATGTAGCCCGCGAGAACGCATCCAAGCAAACCATCGGAGGAACCCTCACCGAAGATGAGGGCGCCTTTCTCGAAGGGTACTGCGATGTTGCGCGCGACAATCTCGTCAGTGAATTCGGGTGGAACTCCCCAGGTGGCGAGGTTGTTACGAAGGCATGAAAAAGCTTCTTCGTAGTTGTGACCGGGGTTGCACTTCATTGTCCATTCTCCTCAGGGTTGCATATGTTACGTTCACGTCATCCACCACCTCCCCCACACGCATATTTTCTTTCGCCGGCTCTTCGCTCGACTTAATCCATCTTTTGTCTTCCAATCACTTGATATCTTATGCTGTGGCGCCTTTCGTTAAGCAATCGTCGTGCCTTCGGCTTCTCTTTGATTTTCCCGCCCACGTCTTTTCCCGCCAATGAGAACCATGTTAAAATTGCAGCTTCGGTCGCGATCACTCCGTCGTAGTGTTAAATAACAAATAGTAGCACTCTAAATAGTTCAAAGTATCCTAGATAACTTCAATTGCGTCACCGCCACGTCAAAGTACTGTAAACGTAGACGTTAGCGCAAGTAAACCATCAAAAGTAAACGGTGCAGCGTGGCAATTCTGCCATCGATTGCCGTTAATCCTGACTTTCTGACAAAAATACCTCGAGAAATCGAGGATTTTAGGTCTCAAAGGAACCAAAGCAAATCAGGCGGCAGAGCGCATGACCGTGGCTTAATTGAACCCTAGGTGGCACATCTCGGACAATTTAAGCAGAGTCGTGAAATGTCGGTTAATCCTGACGTTTTGTAGGAAAACAATTCAAACTGGAGAGGCAAGTAGGATTTGTAGGGTTTGCACCCTGTTGTAGGTTTTACCGCCCCTTGGCCGCTGGTACTTGAATGGACTCAGTAGCCGGCGCCGGGCGCTTCCATTCCCGACGGAGATGCTGCCGCAACGGGCGTAGCCTCGCCAAGCGGTGTGTTTTGCGGCGCTGGCGTACCTACGGGCGCGCCGAATGGAGCAAGCGCTTCGTGCCCGTACTTCATTCCGGCGATCGCTCGTCCCGACGTAACATTTGACGTCGCAGGCGCCGGGCTGTCGACCAGCGCGTCCGCCACGCCCTCATGCTCGAACGGGCGGCGCACGTCCAGCGGGGCCGGCTCGACAACATGACCGACGTTGACGTCCGCGGTGTCGACGCGAATCTTGCTGGCGAGGATCACGCCGCGTTCGGCGCGAAGATCGTACAGCCCGGGCGGCAGATCGGCCGTGAACGAGCCGTCGGGCTTGGTCGGTGCGACGAAGATATCGTTGGTGACGCGATTCTCGTAGTGCAGCTGGCGGCGCTCTGCCGGTTTGCCGTCGCGATACGACATGACGCCGCTCACGTTGGCCGCGCCCGCTACTTTTACTCCGACCCCGATACCCGCGGCGACGGCGAACGAGAGTGCTAACCCCGCGAAACGAGCTGCGCGGCATGACCTGAGCTTGGACATTTTCTTCACAACGACTCCGTGGCAATAAGTTTCGCGCCGGGTGAAATTCTAGCCGCTGCCGCCGATTCCATCAAAGCCCGCGCGTTTGATAGCTCCCGGCAACGCAGCCTATGCTTTCGGAAAACCCCGGTCCGAGGCAGCGATGGAACGAATAACTGTCTATCACAATCCTGCATGCGGCAATTCGCGCGGCGCGCTTGAGTTGCTGCGCGCGCGCGGCGTGGACTTCGACATCATCGAATATCTCAAAGTGCATCCGACTCGACAGGCGCTCGAGAAAGTCGTCGACATCCTCGATGGCCCAATCGCCGACCTGGTCCGAAAGGACAAGCGTTTCAAGGAGCTTGGCCTGGACGCCGCCAAATACGCCGACAAGAAGGCGGTGGTCGCGCTCCTGCTCGAGCATCCGGAGTTGATGCAGCGGCCGATTGTGGTTCGCGGCAAGCGAGCAATCATCGCGCGTCCGCCGGAAAAGCTTGAAACCTTGCTTTAAATCGTCCGGGTGATTTGGCCCCAATTAGTCGGGGGTATGCGGGTCAGGCGCTCTTTTTGACCTTGCCTGCACGGATGCATCGCGTGCAGACCAGGACGCGCTGCACGTTGCCGTTTATCTCCGCGCGCACTTCCTGCAGGTTGGGATTCCAGCGACGCTTGGTCTTGTTGTTGGCGTGACTGACGTTGTTGCCGACTGATGGATGCTTCTTGCAGTATGCGCAATGTCTCATGGGTCTTCCGTTCGAACCTGTATAATCCTGCTAGGGTAGCCCGACCTGCGGCCGCTTGAAAGAGGGCGAATACTTCGCCTTCAGCAGAGACTCGCCGCCCGTTTCGCCCTCCAGCACTGCCTCCGCGTCGCATCCGCACTTGAGGCTCATCAGCCACGCGCTGCTCCCGAGCGCGGCGGCATAGGTGTCGAGCTGCACTTTCAATCCGTTGGGCGCGTCCTTGTCGTCGATGGTGAGGTCGTGGGCGGCGACGATCACTTCATTGGGAACCGTACCGGTCTGCTCGCTGAACAGTTGCTTGATCATTGCGACGAACGCCTGATGGTCGAGGGAGGGCACGTCGCTGCGCATGATGCCGCCGTAAATTGACTCCGCGCGATGGTCGGGGACGTCGGACAGCACGCGCCGAATCGAATCGGCCCGCCCCATTTCCGCCGACGGCGCCTTCTCATAGTCGGCCAGCATGAGCCGCGCCTGGCTTGCGTTGCCGCCCGCCATCGCGCCGAGCGTGCGTCCGAGCAACGCATTGGCCGCACTGCGCCGCAATTGTCCCTGCGCGTTCGCAATCATCTGCCGAACCTGCTGCTCCACTTCGGGATTGTTTATTCCGGCCGACTTGAACACCAGCATCGCGTCCTCGCCATCGCCGCGATCGAGCAGGGCTTGAGCCGTCTCGAGCGGTTTAAGCGGCGCGGTGTCGCGAATCGACGCAGTCGCAAGATAGAGCTTGGTAGCCGCGACCAGCTTCGCCTCGACGCGCGTCTGCACCGCCTCGAACGCCTGCCATTGATTACTCGAGATCAGCTTCTTGCCGGTCGCGCGCTCGGCGAATACTTGTGCCGGCAGCGCCAGGAACGCGGCCGCGCCGCCGACCACCGGCTCGCTGTCGGTAAAGGTGAAGCGATGGCGGTCCTCAGCCAGCGTGGAGAGATTCAGCGTCCAGATTTCATAGGCGCCGGTGAAGCGCGCCTCGTTCGAGTCGCGCTCCGATTGAAACGACTCGGTCGGCAGGCTCACGATCATCACCGCGTCGAGCCGGTCGTCGGCCTCGCCCGCGACGAAGCGCTTGACGCACGCATCGACGCCGCCCGGCGGCTGAATCGGCACTGCCTTCACATTCGGGAGTTTGCCGACCAGGCTATCGATGTCGGCCTCGGTCTGGGGCGAGATCGGTCCAATTACGCCGACCCCAATCTTTATCGGTTCCGCATGCGCGCCCACCGCCGCCGCGGCCACCAGAATTGCCGCGCCGAGCAGCATTGCCGTAATTTTTTTCATCGCTTGTAGTGATGTAGTGAAAAAGCGGATTCGCCGCGCCGAGAGCTTTTCAAAACCGGCCGCGATCTTCAACCTGTACGATTGCCATCTTCCGGTTTTTGACCCCGTCGCGCCGAGTTGCTTGAGTATCCGGTCCGAAAGCTACAATGTCTAGTTAGCTTTTCGAGATTATGCCCGACCACATAGTCCACATATTGCCCGAGCAGGTTGCCAGCCAGATTGCTGCGGGCGAAGTCGTCGAGCGTCCCGCATCCGCAGTCAAGGAGCTGGTTGAGAACTCGCTTGACGCGGGCGCGCGCTCGGTAAGCGTCGAGATTCTGGGCGGCGGTTCGGCACTGGTCGCAGTCGCCGACGACGGCTCCGGCATGACCCGTGCCGACGCCATCCTTTCGCTCCGCCGTCATGCGACCTCGAAGATTCGCAGCGCCGCCGACCTGACCGCGATTCGCACGCTTGGATTTCGCGGCGAGGCGCTCGCCTCGATCGCCAGCGTGTCGCATCTGCGGATGCAAACCCGCCGCGCGGCCGACGAACATGGCGTCGAGCTCGCGGCCGAAGCCGGTAACATCGAGGATAGTCGCACGTGCGCGATGGCGGCCGGCACCCGCATCGAAGTGCGCCAGTTGTTCTTCAACACTCCGGCGCGGCTCAAGTTCCTGAAGACACTCGCAACCGAGCAAGGCGCGATAGCCGAGACCATGCAGCGCGTCGCGCTTGCCAATCATCATATTGCGTTTCGCCTGACCGCTGACGGCCGCACCATTTTCGATTTGCCGCGCGCCAACTCGGCGCTCGAACGATTCCGCCAGCTGTTCGGTCCCAAGCTCTCGTCAAAGATGCTCGCGTTCGAGCTCGAGCGCCCCGGCATCCGCGCGCATGGACTGGCGGCAACCAGCCAGGAATCTTTTGCGACCGGTAGAAATATCTTCACCTTCGTCAACCGCCGTTCGGTTCGCGATCGAATGTTGATTCGTGCAATCGAGCAAGCCTACCAAACCATGATCCCGCGCGGTCGCCATCCCGCGGCGCTGCTGTTCGTCGAGATGCGGCCCGAAGAAGTTGACGTCAACGTGCATCCGATGAAAACCGAGGTGCGATTTCGAAATGGCGGGGCGGTTTTCGAAGTCGTCTTTCACGCGATTCGCGGCCGCCTGGCCAATCAGACCGAAAATTCCCCCGGTGCAACTCCAGTTGACGTAACTTCTTCGTCTGCTGACGACGCCGCGATGGGTCTAATCACAATGTCCTCCAGGAGCGAGGATGCTCGCGCGGGCGAGACGGTTCCGGGTTCGCGCGCCGACGGTCCGCTGCGGCTCGTGCCCGACGCGTCCAGCCATGTGGCGTTTCAGCGCCCGCTCACGCTGGCCTACGATCGCGACGCGCGTCCCGGCGGCGTTGCCAATACGGCAATTCCAGCTGCGCCAATTCCAATGTATTCGCAGCTTCGGGTGATCGGACAGATCTTTGCCGGCTATATCGCGCTCGAGACCGAGGAGGGTCTGCTCCTGATCGATCAGCACGCGGCGCACGAGCGCGTCACTTTCGAAAAGCTGCGCCGCGAGCTGCGCGACGGCGGCATCCGCACCCAGACGATGCTCGCGCCGGTGCCGGTCGAGCTGAATCCGGCGCGCGCGTCGCAGGTGCATGGCGCGATTGGCGAGCTGCGTGCGATGGGCTTCGAGGTTGAGCCGTTCGGGCCAACAACGCTGTTGCTAAAGGGCGCCCCCGCCGTGTTCGGGCCCGAAGGCGGCGCCAAGCTGCTGGGCGACATGATTGAGAGCATGGGCGACAATGAAGCCGGGTTTCGCGGCGGTGGCGAGGCTGCGTTCGAGAATTGGCTGAAGCAGCTCGCGTGTCACGGTTCGGTGCGGGTCGGCCGGGTGCTCGAGCTCGCCGAAATTCATTCACTGCTCGCGGAACTGGATCGCACCGAGTTCAAAACCAACTGCCCGCACGGACGTCCGGTGCATATTCAGTTCGGACGTGGACAAATCGAACGAATGTTTCGGCGATGACTATTCTGCCGGCAACCGACGCGCCGCGGGCGCGTCCCGCGCGGATCGCAGTCGGCTTTATCGTGGGGCCGACCGGAGCGGGCAAGTCCGCACTTGCGATGGAGGTGGCCGAGCACTCGAACTGCGAAATTATCAACGCCGACTCGCGGCAGTTCTATCGCGGGATGGATCTCGGCACGGCGAAGCCCTCGGCCGACGACCGCCGGCGCGTGCCGCATCATCTTATAGATGTGCGCGATCCCGACGATTCGCTCGACGTGGCGGAGTTCGCGCGGCTTGCGCGGGATGCTATCGACGATATCGCGGCACGCGGGCGAAATCCGCTGGTGGTCGGGGGCAGCGGGCTCTATTTGCGGGTGATCCGCGGCGGAATCTTTCGCGGGCCGGCCGCCTCGGCCGAAATCCGCGATCGGCTGGCGCGGGTCGCGGCGGAGCGTGGCGTCGCGTATCTGCATCAGCAGTTGCGCGCGATCGATTCGGAGGCGGCGAATCGAATCGGCGTCAACGACCTCTACCGAATCGTGCGGGCGCTGGAAGTCTTCGAGCTTACCGGCGAAACAATCTCGACCCATCAGCAGCGCCATCGGTTCGCCGACATCGGCTACGACACACTGACGGTGGGGGTCGAAGTCGAACGCAAAAAGCTATACGAAGCGATCGATCGGCGCTTCGATACGATGGTGGCAGAAGGTCTGGTGGACGAGGTGCGCGCTCTAACAGGAGCCGGATACTCGCCCGGCCAGCCGCCGCTGAGTACGATTGGATACAAGCAGATTGCCGCATACCTTCGCGGCGAGGTCGCGCTGGCCGACGCAGTCGCTCAGGCCCGGCAGGAATCGCGGCGCCTGGCCAAGCGTCAGCTCACGTGGTTTCGGCGCGAGCCGGCGATCGTGTGGCTTGACCCGGAGCGCGGCGCTCAGGATGCTCTTGAGTTGTTCGAGAAATTTTTTACGGCCGGCGAGCATGGATCAGATTGAAAGAGTGAAAAACAATTCGAACGGACATAAGGCGCGCGGCGCGAAAAATCGCGCGATTGATGTTGCCACGGTAGCAGGTCCCCTCGCGGAGCCGCGCAGCGCAATCGAGCGCGTGCGTCTCGCGCGGCATGCCAATCGTCCCCAGACGCTCGACTACATCGACTTGCTGATGCGCGATTTTATCGAGATTCACGGCGACCGGCGCTTCGCCGACGACGGCGCAATCGTGGCGGGCCTGGCCTACTTTGGACGCCGCGCGGTCGCCGTTATTGGGCATCAGCGGGGCCGCTCGACCGCTGAAAGAATCAAGCGCAATTTCGGCAAGCCGCTGCCCGAAGGTTATCGCAAGGCGGCGCGCGTCTACGAACTCGCGCAACGGTTCGGACTGCCGATAATCACGTTGATCGACACGCAAGGCGCCGAGTCGGGAGTCGGCGCGGAAGAACGCGGGCAGATAGAAGCGATCGCGCGCAACCTTGAACTGATGGCGCGGCTGACGGTGCCAATCGTCGCGTGCGTGATAGGCGAGGGCAGTTCCGGCGGCGCGCTGGCGCTCGGCGTCGCGAACGTGGTTTTGATGCAGGAAAACGCGTGCTATTCGGTGATTACGCCCGAGGGCTGCGCGGCGATCTTGTGGCGCGCGGGCGGCGAGGAGAACGTCGCAGCCGCCGCGTCAGCGCTGAAGCTGTCAGCGCCCGACCTGCTCGAGCTCGGATTGATCGACGAGATCATCCCCGAGCCGGCCGGCGGAGCGCATACCGCGCCGGCCGAGGCCGCCCATCTGATCGGCGCCGCAGTCGCGCGTCATCTCGAGCGCCTGGTCAAGCTGAAGCCGGCCGAGTTGCGCCGCTGGCGTGAACGAAAGTTCGCCACGATGGGCTCGGAATACCTGGTGCGCGGCCGCGTCGAGAGCGATCGTTCGATCGAATAGAAGTCTCGTTACTTCGAACCGCACAGTGTGCCGTTGATGTCGCACTGCGGCGTGATACCGCGATCGCGCTGCTGCTGGTTGATTGCGAAGATGGCTTTGTTGGTTTTCCTGCTCGGGTCGCATTCGCATAGCTGGCTCGCACAGCAACTGCATTGAGCGGCGGTTTCGGCTTTGACGATTTCCGAAATGTCGCATCCCGAGAGCCCCGAGCATGCCTTGCCTACCAGGTCGCGGTCGTTGCATTCGTCGGTGCATAACGTCGAGTCGCAGGTATAGCCGGACTGCGCGCCCTTCGGTTGCAGGCAGGTGTCGTACTCATCGCAGACCTTGGCGCAATCGACGCCGCTGTCAGGCGGCAGCATGGTAGTGCCGGGAACATACAGCGGACATCCTACCCCGCCCGGTGCGTCCGGCAGGCATGCAGGAGGACTGGGGACGGCGGCAGGAACGGCGGCTGCCGTTTGCACCCCACTCATCTTATATTCAGCCGAGGAGGGATCCGCAGTTGCCGTTGGCGTCGCGCTGGGTGCATAGGCTGCCGACCACACCAGGTCGCCGCCGAGCGTGCATGCCTGTTCGTTCTGGCCGACCTGGTAAGGACCGTTGAATATCGGACATGAGCAGTTCACGATGCCGGCCTGGCTGGTCTTGAAGCACGGCGCCGTCATGCATCCGGCGTACGGCGCGGTCCCGCAATCGGTCACTCCGAGCCCGTTTTCGGGTACGCAATCGAAGCTGAAAGTGGAGTAGACGCTCGACCCGGGAATCAGATTGCCCTTGTTGACGTTGGCGCATACCGGTGCCGAGTTGAGCGTCGTGCAGCCGCTGCCGTCGGCCCCGCATTGTGCGACGGTCGCTTGGTACACGTCGTGATTCAGGATGGCGTTGATATCGACGAAGTAGACGCCGTACGGAATGTCGAAACATTGACAGTTGGCGTACTTGCCATCGGCGGTGGTCGTGCAGGAAAGATCTTCCGGGCCGGAGTTTGGGCCTGAGTAATAGCAAAGCGCGAAGGGTCCGCCGCGACAGGGAAGGAAATTGGTCGACGTGAGCGTGATGTCCGCATAAGCGGGGCCAAGCGCGGTCGTCCAGTTGGTGGGGTTGCTCCAGAACGCGTGCGAGTTCGGGACGAAGTGCACGATGCCCGACGACGACGCCGTCGACGAGCCTCCGCCGTTGTTGCATCCGGCGAGCAGTATCGCGAGTGCGAGAAGCAGGGCTGGACGAAGGCGTTTCAAGATGGGGTTCAGCTTGACAGTGTTATCAGATAGTTTGCAAGCGTCAACTGATAGTCTGGCTTCTTTCACTCTGACCTTCGCTGCGCTCGCATGCTATGTAGATACCGCACAGTATAACAGCGCGGGGAGAGCTAGCGATGAAGCAAATAATTTACGCGATGCAGTTCAAGGGAAAGGCCGCACCGGGTGATTCGCCCAGTGTGATGAAGGCCGCCACCGGTGCCGCGAGCGCCACGCTCACGACCGTGGTCGGCGCCGACGGCGTCCATGGCAAGTTCGAGCCTGCCGCCGGCGGCAAGGCCGAGTTCGAGTCCGAAGTGACGCTCACCGGGCCCACCTCGTTCCTGGAGAAGGGGAGTATCCGATTCGGCGGCAACCATCGCCTGCGTTTCAGCACCGTCGAGCATGGTTATCTGGGCGATAGCGCGGATGCGAAGCTGAAGTCGGGCGCGGTGATGTGGCGGGTGGAGGGCGGCGAGGGGCAGTTTGCCGGCGCCAGCGGATATATCACGTCGAATTTCACCCTTAGCGACGCCGGCGAAGTGATCGACAATCAGTTCGGGGTGATTTTTGTGAAGTGAGCGCGCTGACGCCGGACGCGTTGAAAAGGTGCGGTTGATGCGGTAGCCATTCTGGTTCGGATGTCATCACGGATTGCCAGGAAGTCGGTACCCGCTGAGCCGCCGTCGCTCGAGACTCTGCGCGCACGGATGGACGAGATAAATCTCAAAATCCTGCGCCTCATCTCGGCACGCGCCAGTGTCGCCACCGAAATCGGACGGCTCAAGCATCACGAGGGCGGCGAGGTTTACCAGCCGGTCCGCGAGCGCGCGATTATCGAAAAAATGATCGCGGAGAACCAGGGGCCGCTCACCGACGAGCAGGTCAAGCGGATCTATGTCGAGATAATCTCAGCCTGCCGCGCGCTCGAGCATGAGCCGAGCGTCGCGTTCCTCGGCCCCGAGCATACCTACTCGCATGACGCAGCGCGGATGCGCTTCGGCTCGAGCGTCGCGATGATGCCACTCGAGTCGTTTGCCGCGGTCTTCCAGGCAATTGAGAATGGCCGCGCGGATTTTGGCGTGGTGCCGGTTGAGAACTCGACCGAGGGCTCGATCAACCTGGTTCTCGATCTGCTGATCGACACGCCGTTGGTGATAATCGGCGAAATACTCGTGCCGGTTCGACCATCGATAATGTCGCTTAGCGGCAAGCGCGAAGCAGTAACTAGGATAGTTGCGCATCAGCAGTTGCTCGCTCAGTGCCGCGGCTATCTCTCGGCGAACTTTCCGGGGACGGAGGTCGAGCCGGTCGCGTCAAACGCGCTGGCTGCCCAGCGCGCGGCTGCAGATGCGACTCTGGCGGCAATCGCGTCGTTGGCAGCGGCCGAGGCATACGGGCTGAAGCCAATCGCCACCAACGTGCAGGATCTCGCGACCAACATGACGCGATTCCTGGTTATCGGCACGCGGCCGGTCGAGCGGTCCGGCAAGGACAAGACCACGCTGCTGTTCGCGGTGGCGGACCGGGTCGGCACGCTCAACCAGGCGCTGAACCTGTTTGCGCGCAACGCGATAAATATTTCCAAGATCGAATCGCGGCCGCTGCGAGCCCGTCCGTGGGAGTACTTGTTCTTTGTTGACGTTATGGGGCATCGTGACGACCCCAAGCTGGCCCGCGCGCTCAAGTCGCTGTCCAGCAAGGCTCTATTCTTGAAGGTCTTAGGATCGTATCCTGAAGGAAGGTCGGCCGCTGCCTGAGCCGGGCAGCCGAAAAAGATTTTCTGCCAGCTTTTTCACGCGCCGTTCACGCGTTTTGATCAAAGCCCAAGATCTCGTATTTCCCTCTGTCGCTGCGCTTGCTCCCTACGAGCCGGGCAAGCCGGTCGAGGAGTTGCAGCGCGAGCTCGGGATCGCCGATCCGATAAAGCTGGCGTCGAATGAGAATCCGCTGGGGCCGTCGCCGCGCGCAATCGAAGCGATCAAGGCTGCGCTTCCCGAGCTCAATCGCTATCCCGACGGCGCCAGCTACGAGCTGCGCGCCAAAATCGCGGCTCATCATAAGATTGGCGTCGAGCGGGTATTCGCCGCGTCCGGTTCGGTCGAGGTGCTCAACCTGCTCGCGTTCCTTTACCTGCGGCCGGGACTGAATTCAGTCTACTCGGAGCATTCGTTTGCGATCTATCCGCTGGCTACCGCGGCGGCTGGCGGCGAGCATCGCGTGGCCAAAACCAGCGACGGATTCTCGCACGACCTCGACGCGATGGCATCGGCAATCGACACCAACACGCGCATCGTTTTTCTCGGCAATCCGAACAATCCGACCGGTACGATTTATCGGCGCGCCGAATGGAAGCGGTTCCTCGAGCGCGTGCCGGAAAACGTGGTGATCGTCGCCGACGAGGCGTACTTCGAATTCGTGCGCGATCCGGGGTACCCGGACTCGATCGAGGATCACGACGACCGCCGGCTCATCATCACGCTCAGGACTTTTTCGAAAATCTTCGGGCTGGCCGGTCTGCGCGTCGGCTACGCGGTCGCGCGGCCCGACATGATCCAGATGCTGCATAACGTGCGCCAGCCGTTCAACGTCACCTCGATTGCGCAGGTGGCCGCCATGGCCGGGATGGACGACAGCGCGCATATCGCCAGGACGCTGCAAGTCAACGCCGAGGGCATGGACTATCTCGAGCGTGAGTTTGCGCGCCTCAAGCTCCCGTTCGTGCCGAGTCATGCAAATTTTTTCCTGGTCGATGTGCGCGACGGCCGCGCGGTTTACGACCGGTTATTGCGCAAGGGCGTGATCGTGCGCGCGATGAACGGTTACGGCTATCCGCGGCACGTGCGAATCAGCGTCGGGCTGCCCGAGGAGAATCGGCGGCTGATTGCGATGCTCGGCGAAGTGATGGGCGCGCAGTCATGAAAAAATGGCTTGCAGATTGGCTTGCGCGATATGAGATCGTCGCGATGTTTGTGCTCGCGGCATGGGTGTGGCCGTCGGCGCCGGCGCAGATCCCGATTCATTGGAACATCGCGGGGCAGGTCGACGGTTATGGCTCGAAATTTGTCGGACTGCTGTTGATGCCCATCATTGCGTCGGCGGGATATCTCCTGATTGGACTCGTCGCGGTATTGAAGCCCGAGAAGTTCGCGGGGCAAGTGATGGACGCGCTATCGTGGTTCCGGCTCGCCTACGTGATGGTGATGGCGGGAGTATTCTTCGTGATTGCTGCTGACAGTCGCGGTGGCAATCTCAACATGAACTACGTCATCTTCCCGCTGATTGCAGTTATGTTGATCACGAGCGCCAACCTGGTAGTGCAATCGAGCCGCAACGAGTCGGCGGGAACAGCGCCGTCGGACGGCGGAATCCGAATCTGATGGCGCAGCTATTTCGACAGATGACAGTGTGCGGAGTCGGGCTGATTGGAGGCTCGCTCGCGCTTATCGCCCGGCGCGCCGGCGTCGTCGGCAGGGTCGTCGGTCTGGGACGGTCGCAGGCGAACCTGGACGTCGCGCTCGAGCGCGGCATGATTGACGTTGCGACGCGCGACCCGGTCGAGGCGGCGCGCGGCGCCGATCTGATAGTGCTGGCGGTGCCGATCCTGACGATGCGCGCGACGCTGGAAAAAATGATCGAACACACGGCACCCGACGCAGTCGTGACCGACGTCGGCAGCGTGAAACAATACGTCGTGCGCGAGCTCGAGCCGCTCATAAGCGGCAAGCGCTCACTCGTCGCGGCGCATCCTGTAGCGGGCAAGGAGACTACCGGCGCGGCCGCTGCCGACCCCGCGCTGTTCCGGGACCGGCGCGTGATCCTGACGCCGTCGGCCAAGAGCACGCCCGCATCGATCAATAAGATCGAACAGTTATGGGACGAGACCGGCGCGTGCGTCGAGATGATGGACGCCGCGACCCACGACGCTGCGCTCGCGCGCTCGAGCCATCTGCCCCAGGCCGTGTCCACTGTGCTGGCTGCGGCTCTTGATTCTGAAAAAATCGGCGACAAGCTGGCGGCTGAGTATGGCGCCGGCGGTCTTCGCGATACGACGCGGCTGGCGTCGTCGTCGTGGGAGATGTGGCGCGACATCTTTATGACCAATCGCGAGGCAATCGCGGCGGCGCTGAAACTCTACGGTGGCGTCTTTGCGGAATTTCAGCGAGCGGTTGAAGATGGCGATATGGACGGCGTCGAGAAAATTTTCAATCGCGGGCGTGCGATGCGGGAAAAGATCAGATGAGCCGCCGGGAACCGATAATTGCGATAGACGGACCCGTCGGCGCGGGGAAATCCGTGGCCGCACGCGAGCTCGCGCGCGCGCTCGGCTTCGCCTACCTGAATACGGGCGCGATGTATCGCGCGGTTGCGATCGCGGCGCGCGCGGCGGGCGTGAGTCCGGACGACGCTAACGTCGAAGCGCGGCTGGCGCCGATATTGGAGAAGATTAAGATCAAGTTTGATGGCGAGAAGATTTCGCTCAACGGTCGCGATGTGACTACCAAGGTAAGCGAGCCCGAGATCGGCGAGTTGGCATCGCGTTTCTCGGCGATCGGGTCGGTGCGTGCGCGAATGCGCGAGCTGCAGCGCGCGGCGGGAGCGGACGGCGGCGTCGTGATGGAAGGACGCGACATCGGCACAGCGATTTTTCCCGACGCCGAGTTCAAGTTTTTTCTCGATGCCGACGTCAAAACGCGGGCGCGGCGCAGATACGAGGAATTGCAGAAGAAAGGCGCGTCGATCACCGAGCACGAAGTGCTCGATCAACTGATCGAGCGCGACCGCCGCGACAGCGGGCGTGAGCTGGCGCCGCTCAAGCGTGCCGACGACGCGATCGAGATAGATTCAACCAATCTTTCAGTCGAAGCGGTGATCGCGGCGATGAAAGCGAAGATTAACGCTCGTTTCAACGCTGCCAAGGACTTGAAACGAGCCTAGCCCGGTTGTAAGGATTGCAGCAGCCCCGAAGTCCCGGTGTTCCGGAAGGTCCCACTAAATGGAGAAAGCGTTGCCTGAACAGATGAGCGGAGGAGAAAATGACTTTGAGTCGTTGATGGAAGAGAGTTTGAAGGCTCCCCGTCCCGGCGATGTGCTGATCGGAAGAGTACTTCTGATCACGCGCGACAGCGTCATCATCGACATCAACTATAAGTGCGAAGGGCAGGTCCCCCTCGCCGAGTTCCTCGACCACGAAGGACATCCGACGGTCAGGGAAGGCGACGAGGTTGACGTGTACTTCGAAGGTACCGAGACCGACAACGGCACCGTCATGCTCTCTCACGCCAAGGCCGAGAAGTTCAAAGTCTGGCGCGAGCTCGACAAGGCTTTCCAGGCGGAGACTCCGGTCGAAGGCGTCGTACTGGGCAAAGTCAAAGGCGGGTTGAAGGTGGATATCGGCGTGCCGGCGTTTCTGCCCGGCTCGCACGTCGACATTCGTCCGGCGCGCAATCTGGATCGTTACGTGGGACAGCGTGGACGTTTCCAGATTTTGAAGTTCAATCGGGCGCGGGGCAACGTGGTGGTCTCGCGACGCAGCGTGCTCGAGCGCGAGCGTGCGTCGCTCAAGGAGCAGACCCTCAAGGTGCTCGAAGAGGGCGTCATCCTCGAAGGCACCGTCAAGAATATTACCGACTACGGCGCGTTCATCGATCTCGGCGGCATCGACGGCCTGCTACACATCACCGACATGGCGTGGGGCCGCCTGCAGCATCCGTCGGAAGTATTGAAGGTCGGCGACAAGGTTAAAGTCGTCGTGCTGAAATACGACGCCGAGCGCGAGCGCGTGTCGCTCGGAATGAAACAGATCATGCCCGATCCGTGGACCAAGGTGGCGGAGGCTTATCCGCCCGGCACGCGCATCAAGGGCAAGGTCGTCAGCGTGACCGATTACGGCGCGTTTGTCGAAATCGAAAAAGGCGTCGAGGGTTTGATCCACGTCTCCGAGATGAGCTGGAGCAAGCGCGCGGTGCATCCGTCGAAAGTCGTGAATCCGGGCGACATGGTGGAGGTGCAGGTGCTTGGAGTCGACGAGGCGAATCGCAGGATTTCGCTCGGACTCAAGCAGACCGAAGCGAATCCGTGGGAAGAGCTCGGGCTCAAGCATCCGATCGGCAGCCAGGTCAAGGGCAAGGTCAAATCGATTACCGATTTCGGCGTGTTCGTCGAGATCGAGCCCGGCATCGACGGACTGGTGCACATTTCGGACCTGTCGTGGACCAAGAAAATTCGGCATCCGAGCGAAGTCGTCAAGAAGGGCGACGAGCTCGAGGCCACCGTCCTCGGAATCGACGTCGAAAACGAGCGCGTGAGCCTGGGCGTCAAGCAGCTTACCACCGACCCGTGGAATACCGTGGCCGAGCGTTACCCGCTGAACACGCGAATTCATGGCAAGGTCAGCTCGGTGGCGGACTTCGGCGTGTTCGTCGAAATCGAAGAAGGAATCGAAGGCTTGATCCATATTTCGCAGCTCAGCAACGAGCGTGTGGACAAGCCGTCGTCGCTCTACAAGGTCGATGACGAGCTGGACGCACTGGTCGTGCAGCTGGACCCGAAGGAGCGCCGGATAGGGCTCTCGATCAAGGCGGTCAAACAGCACGAAGAGCGCGAGGAAATGCAGGCCTACCTCAAGCGCGAGCATGAGGCGGCGCGATTCTCGATGGAAGATATCCTGAAGGAAGAGCTCAAGCTCGATCGCGACGACGGCGAACGGCGCGCGGCGCGCGGTGGTAAGAACAGCTAGGCGAGAAGCCGCTCAGATCCAGGCTTGGCGTGGAAGGCCCCGACATCGATGACCAAGCGGGAAATCATCGAAGAACTACTGACGCGCCGCGGGAACAAGTGCACCCATCGCGAGTCGGAGACCATCGTCAATGCGATGTTCGATGCGATGGCCAATTCGTTGACCCGCGGCGAGCGGATCGAGATTCGCGGCTTCGGCAGCTTCGCAGTCAAGCAGCGGCGCGCACGCCAGGGCCGCAATCCCAAGACGGGACAGCTGGTCAGCGTCGATGCCAAGCAGATCCCGTTCTTCCGGGCGGGCAAGGAACTCCGAATCGAAGTTAATGGCGCCGAAGAAGGTCGTTAGGCGGCGCGAGGAGGACGAGGTTCCCGCCGAGGGGCTTCGACTGTGGGCGCCGTGGCGCTACGCGTACTTGCGCAGCCTGCTGTCCGAACCTCAGGGATGCATCTTCTGTTTCGGCGAACTTACCGAAGCCCAGCGCCGCGAACGCCTGGTCCTGTTCGACAATCGCGACCTGCTCGTGATGCTCAACAAGTATCCCTACAGCAACGGACATATACTGGTCGCGCCGCGCAGCCATGTCGCCTCGCCGGAGCTGCTGATGCGAACCGATAGAGCGATGCTCGGTGACGCAGTTGCGGCCTCGATAAAAGTGATGCGCGAGAGCCTCAATCCGCAGGGATTCAACGTCGGCGCCAACCTGGGCAATGCCGCAGGCGCGGGATTCGCCGAGCACATGCATTGGCATGTAGTGCCGCGCTGGGCCGGCGACAACAATTTCATGTCAGTACTTGCCTCGACCCGTGTGCTATCACAAAGTTTGGAAGACAGTTTCGAGCAGCTGCGGCCGATTTTCAAAAACCTCGGCACTGAATTATCTTAAGATCGATCAATCAAACCTGCGGGATTCGCGATGAATGAAAAACTGCTGAAAATCCGGACACTGGGCGAACTCAAGAGCGCGGGATACCAGACCGTGCCGGTGCGGATGGAGATGCGCAAAAATCTGCTCGAGCGGCTGCGCAGCAAGGAGCAAATCCTGCCGGGGATCGTCGGCTACGAGGAGACGGTGGTTCCGGAAATCGAGAACGGCGTGCTCGCGGGACATCACATGATCTTTCTCGGCGAACGCGGACAGGCGAAATCGCGAATCATCAGATCGCTGGTCGGATTGCTCGATGAATATGTGCCGGCGATCGCGGGATGCGAAATCAGCGACGATCCATACGCGCCGATTTGCCGCCGATGCGTGAAGCTGAAGGAAGAGAAGGGCGACGCGCTCGAGATTTCGTGGGTCGGCCGCGACAGCCGGTACGCGGAGAAGCTAGCGACGCCCGACGTATCGGTGGCCGACCTGATTGGAGAGATCGATCCGATCAAAGTGGCCGAGGGCCGTTATCTCGCCGATGAGGAAACGATCCATTACGGGCTGATCCCGCGCACCAACCGCGGCATCTTTGCGATCAATGAACTGCCCGACCTGACTGAGAAAGTGCAAGTCGGCCTGTTCAACCTGATGGAAGAGAAGGACGTCCAGATAAAGGGTTACAAGATCCGGCTTGCGGTCGACGTGGTATTCGTGGCGAGCGCGAACCCCGAGGACTACACCTCGCGCGGCCGGATTATCACACCGCTCAAGGATCGTTTCGACATCCAGATTCGCACCCACTATCCCAAGACCATCGAGCACGAGATCGTGATCATGGAGCAGGAAGCGGCACATCCGTCGCGCGACGGCGTGGACGTCCGGATACCGCAGTTCATGAAGGACATCCTGGCGCAGATTACCTTCGAGGCGCGCGCCTCGAACGAGATCAACCAGTCGTCGGGAGTCTCGGTGCGCGTCACGATCAATAATTTCGAGTCGGCCATATCCAACGCCGAAAAGCGCGCGGTGCGGAACTCGGAGAACGAGATCGTGCCGCGAATTTCCGATTTGCATTCGCTGTACGCGTCGACGGCGGGAAAGATAGAGCTCGAGTACGTCGGCGAGGACAAGAAAGAAGACGACCTGATCGAGCGGCTGATCAATCGCGCGGTACTGAAAGTGTTCGACAAGTATTTGAAGCTCGACGATTTGAAGAAGGTCTCCAGTTACTTCGAGCAGGGTTGGGGCGTCGAGGTTTCTGACAGCGCGCCGTCGTCGGAGTACATGGAACCGCTGCGCGAGGTCACCGGGTTGCGCGAGGTGATCACGTTGCTTGGGCCGTTCGAGACGCCCGGCTTGATGGCCGCTGCGAGTGAGTTTATTTTCGAAGGCCTGCATCTGCATCAGAAGCTTAACAAGGATCGCCAGGGCGGGCGCTTCGCCTATCACGCATGACACGCCGGGAAATGAGTGCGGTAGTCACCCGCTACACGCAGTGGGACGGCACCCAGCGGCTAAAGCTCGACGCCGACAAGGTGTTCGAGAAGCTGGCGGAGTACCTGTCGTACACCGACGACGTGCGCCAGGCGATGGACTGGATGATGCGCCAGGGGATGGACTTCGACGGCGTCAAGGTGATGGGGCTCGAGGAGTTCATCGAGCAACTGCGCCAGGAGATGCGCCAGCGCTACCGAGACTTCAATCTGAAGAACGCGCTCTCGGAAATGGAAGAGCGGCTGCAGGACATTTTGAAACGCGAGGGGGCAAAGCTCGAGTCGCTCAAGGGCCAGAAGCCGGGCATCGAGGAAAAACAGCGCGAGCTGTCGCGCATGCCACGGCGGCTGTCAGAGGCGATGCGCAAGCTCGAGAGCCATGAATTCGAGGATGCGCAGGCCAAGGCCGACTTCGACGATCTGCTCGAGGAATACGAGAACATTCGCGACCTCGAAAATTTTCGCGATCGCAATCAGCACATGTTCCACGGTCCGAAGAGCCTCGGCTACGACGACGCGCTCGAACTGATGCGTGAGATGGAGCGGATGCGCCAGCTCGAGCAGGACCTGATGTCGGGCAACTTCGACACCATCTCGATGGAAGATCTGCAGCAGATTCTCGGACAGCAGGCGAGCAAGGATTTCCAAAATCTCAAGCAGGTGATGGTGCTGCTGACGCAGTCGGGCTACATGGTGCCGAAGGGCGATCATTTTCAGCTCTCACCCAAGGGCGTGCGACGAATCGGGCAACTGGCGCTGCGCGACATTTACCAGAACCTGTTGAAGGATCGATCGGGTGGGCACGTGACCGACCATCGGGGCGTTACCGAGATGCGTCCCGAGCAGACCAAGCCGTACGCGTTCGGCGATCCGCTGAATCTGAACCTGGTCGCGACCCTGAAACATGCGCTGGCGCGCAAAGCGGGCGTGCCGCTCGAGCTGCGGCCGGAAGATTTCGAGATTTACGAAAACGACTACGCCAGCTCGTCGTCTACGGTGCTGTGCCTGGACATGTCGTGGTCGATGAGCTGGGAAGGGCGATTTGCGGCGGCCAAGAAAGTCGCGATGGCGATGGAGACGCTGATTCGCTCGAAGTTCCCGCGCGACTTTTTCTCGATCGTGGGATTCTACACGCGCGCGGTGGAACTGAAGCTCAAGGACCTGCCCGAAGCGTCGTGGAATATGGGCGACCCTTTCACCAACCTGCAGGATGGGTTGCGGCTCGCTTCGGACCTGCTGGGGCGGCATCCGTCGCGCAATCAGCACATCATCGTGATCACCGACGGCCAGCCGACCGCGTACTTCCTGAACAAGCGGCTGTACTGCGAATGGCCGCTGTCATTCGGCGGTATCAGCATGCGCGCGGCGCAGGAGACGCTGAAGGAAGTCGAGCGCATCACGCGCAAGGGCATCACCATCAACACGTTCATGCTTGACGATTCGCCGAGCCTGCGCGCGTTCGTGGACAAGATGACGCAGATCAATCGGGGCGCGCGCTGTTCACGCGTCCAGACCATCTCGGCGAATACATGCTGGTCGACTATCTCTCCAAGAAGCGCAAACGTGTCTGAACCGCGCGCGCGTCAGCGGCTACGTCCCAGCGAAGAGCGGGTGGACGGCGGCGAGCGGGAGCTGCCGCGCGCAGGCACTATTTACCCGGGCGACTGCGTCGAAGTGATGCGCGCGTGGCCCGACGCCTCCTTCGACGCCTGCGTCACGGATCCGCCGTACAACATGAGCCGTCGCAAAGGGTTGAAGTGGGCATTCAGCTCGCACGTTACGATGGATGAAGGTTGGGATCGATTCAGTAACGACGAGTACTTTGAATTTACGCGGCAGTGGCTCGCCGAAGTGTGCCGGGTGGTGATCGAGAACGGAAATATCCTGGTGTTCGGCAGCTTTCACAATATTTATGTGATCGGATTTGTGCTCGAGCACGTGCTTGGGCGCCGCATCCTGCAGCAAATCACGTGGTTCAAGCCCAACGCTCAACCCAACATCACGGGGCGGCTGCCGACCGAGAGCACCGAGTACATTATCTGGGCCTGCAACAACACGCCGGAGCGCGCGGCCAAGTGGACGTTCGACTACGCGACCTCGAAGGTAATCGGCGGCGGCAAACAATTGCGTAACCTGTGGCAAATTCCATGTACGCCGCGCTCGGAACGCAAACTTGGAAGTCATCCCTCGCAAAAACCGGCCCAGCTGCTCGAACGGATCGTGACGTTGTGGAGCAAGCCGGATGATCTGATCCTCGATTGTTTTCTCGGCACCGGCACGACGGCGGCGGCCGCAACGCAACTCGGCAGGCGCTGGGTGGGAATCGAGCGTGACGCGACTTACATAGAGATAGCTAAGGCGCGGCTCGCGAGCGTATAGCGAGGCTCAGCGGCCGGCGGCCTGGCTGGTTGCGGCCGACTCGGGCATCGTCCAGCTTCCGCCAATTTTACGCAGCACGATTCTATTCTGTTGATCGCCGGCTGCCGCAATCAGTCGCTGCAGCGGCTCTTCCATCGGCTCCTTCGACAGCTTGAAGGTCCCCCAGTGAATCGGCACCAGGTAGTGCGCGTGCGTCGACTCGAACATCGCCCACACCTGTTCGGGATTTGCGTGATTGAGAATCCAGGGGTCGTAGGCGCCGATTGAGAACGCAGCTACGTCAGGTGGCGTCGACGCGAGGCTCGCGAAGAGGTCGGTGTCAGCGCTGTCACACGCGAGCAGCATCCGGCGCCCGTCTTTTTCCAGCACGTAACTGTTGAAGCCGTAGTCTTCGCCGAATGGCGGCCATCGCTTGCCCCAATGCCGCGCGCCCATCGCGCGTATCGTCAATCCTTTGACGACTGTCGACTCGCCCCACTTGAGTTCGCGCACGTCGTTGAAGCCGAGCGGTGCGATTATCTCCGAGCATTTGTCGCAGGCGACCACCACCGCGCTCTTCGGCAGAGTTTTGAGTGAGGGGATGTCGAGATGATCCATGTGCGCGTGCGTGATCAGGATGACGTCGAGCTGCTGCAATTGCGCGGGCGCGAGCGGCGGCGCGACGAATCGTTTCGGGCCGATGGTCAGAATCGAGTCGAACGACAATCCGACGCGCGAGAAGAGGCTCGGGTCGGAAAGCACGCGCGTACCGAAGAAGTTCATCAGCACGGACGCGTGGCCGAGATTTGCGATTGTGAGAGAGTTGTCGGGCCACGACGCGGGCTCGAGTGTATGCGAATCGGGGGGCGCAGCGTTCATGTTCTGAGAGTATGACCTCGCGGCGAACAGTGCCAGTGAAAAAATTGTGACGATAGCGATCAGTCCCAAAATAGATCGCGTGAGACGCGACCGCCGCGACCTAGCCGGAGTCACTTCTCCTTTTCCGACTTGAAACAGGGGAGTTCCTTGACCAGCACGTAGCTGTAAGAGCGATCGCGCCACTGGAAGGTCCCGACGCCGGCGCCAAACGCCCCAGTCATCGAGTCGAACTGTTCGCTGTCGGACACGTTGATGACATCGGCGGGAGCGTAGGCCAGATATTCGGGGTCGTCCGGCTTGAGCATCTGGTACAGCGGCGGATTGAAGAAGAGCTTGGTGATGCCGGGCTTCGGGCGCCACGCTTCGTCGGCCACTCCGTTGCCGTTAACCATCACCCAGGCGGGCGAGCCCGAGTCACCGCCGATTTTCCACTGGCGTGACTCGATCACTCCGTCCTTGGTCTTGCGCACTTCCTCGACGCCGGGTGGGACGCGCAGCAGTTGATCGCACTGGTCGGCGTTATCCTCTTTGGAAGCTCCGGTTCCGTTGGCCTGTTTCATGGCAACCTGGGAACCGATGAGCTGCGCACTGCCGGCCGCCACCGCCGGGGCGACGGTGGAGACCATGCCGACCGCGCCGAGAGCGCATCCTGAGCACGCGCCCGCAAGCGCGACCAGGATCGCCGCGGGCGCGATCCTGCGAGCGATAAAGAATTTCACTTTTGGACTATTCCGCAGGTTCAAGGCTTACGCGCAATGACCATCGAGGAAGTGAACGGAGGGCTTGGCAGCTCTTCGTGGTTGATGTCGACGAAGCCGGCGTCGGCTAGCCATCGGGAGACTTCGTCAAACGAATAGTCACGCCCGCGCGTGGTCAGCAGCAGGTAAAGGGCGAAGATTGCGCCAGGCCGCGGCGCGGTGAGGTCAGCATTCATGATGTGATCCTTGATGATCATGAGGCCGCCCGCTTCGAGCGCGCGGAAGCATTTGCGGAACAATTCAGCGTTCGCGGTTTCATTTTCATTGTGGATTATATTCGACATGAATAGCGCTCCGCATGGCCCCGGTATCTCATCGTACAGGTAGTCGACGCGCACCAGGTCGATACGCTCCAACGCGGCAGGTTCGCGCTCGGTGAGAATTCGTGCGCGCAACCTCCAGCGTAGCAGGAAGATCGTAAATCGCAGCACGCAAATGGGGCCATCGGTGAAGCATCGCGACCGCGTAAGTCCCGGGACCGCCGCCAATGTCCGCTAGCTTCGAGACGCGGCTCAGGTCGAGGCGCTGTGCCACGTAAGCGGGATCGCCGCGGGCGCGAGTGAGACTGTCCATCGCGCGGATGAACCGTTCGGTCTCCTCGGGACGGCTCTGAAACATGTCAGGTATGCGCGCAGGGGCACCGGTGCGAATGGTTTGTTCGAGATGCGCCCAGGTTTCGAAGATCGATTCGTCGAACAGAATCAACCCGCCAAGATATTCGGCGGATGAGCGGAGCAGGTAGCGGCGCGAGATATCGGTGAGCGAGTAGCGACCCGCGCGCTTGTCGAGCAATTCAAGAGCAACCATCGCGTTGGCTATCAGAGCCGTCGCACGCCGATTCGCTGAGATGGCGGCGGCGAGAGCAGTCTCGTCAAGCGGTGCGGGCGCGAGAATATCGAAGATTCCCAGCTTGAGCGCGGTCTGGATCGCGCGCGCTTCGGCGTGACCTGAGGCCAGCGCGGAGAGTTCGGCGAAGTCCATCGCAGGGGGGCCTGCCTGTCAGCGCAAGAAGTCCTGCGTGACGTAGGTATTGCCGTCGGCGGATTGAGCGATTCCGACGCCAGTCTCGGTGAATTCGCCTGAAACAATGTTGGCCAGATGCTCGGGGCTTTTCAGCCACCGGTTCATCGCGCGCTGGGGAACGTCGGCGGAATCTGCGTAATCGTCCATATAGATGTTCTCGCCAACTGCGCGGTAGCCGATGCCGACGCCGCTGATTCTGTCTGCGGGAGCGACCCCGTCGGGGCTGTTGTGAGCCAGGTAATGACGCATTGCCATGTCGTAACTGTGGCCGCGAGCGATCACAGCGAGACGCGGCGAGAATTTCAGCGGTGGCAATCCGCCGCGAGCGCGTTGCTGATTCACCAGGCCCAGTATTTCGGTCTCCTGCTCAGTCAAACCGGAGACCTTTTCGGGCGACGGCGGCGCGCTGTGCATCAGGTAGAACCGTGCGATTATCGCGGCTAGCAGCGAGAGCACGAGCAGTCCGAGTCCCGTCTTGATCGCGCGTCGTCGTCGGACCACTGTTGGAGTCGGCATCCGAATGACTTTCGCCGGGCCGTTGCGGGTTCTGTATGGACGGCGGCGCGTTGCTGATTTTGCACTCATGTTTCGCTCACGATGGAACCCGGCGATAAGGCTGCGGGTTTGATACGCGTGGCACTCACTGTTGAACTCAAGACTTCAATTTCCAGCTATCGCGCCGTCGGCGGGATGTCAACGCGAATAATTCTTGCAACAGCCGTGCTGGTTTGCTTGCTGAATGCGCCGACCAGTTCCGCCGCCGATTCGCCGAACGCGTTGCCTGCCGGCGCACTCAAGACGGCGCCGAGCATTTACCTTCGCGAGGCGTCGTCGAGTGCGGTTCGATGGCAGGCGTGGAATCCGCAGACGCTCGGGCTGGCGCGGTCGCTGAATCGTCCGATCATGATCGACATCGGTGCAGTGTGGTGCCACTGGTGCCACGTGATGGACGAGACGACCTACGCCGACCCGGAAGTTGCGGCGGTGCTGAACAGCCAGTTCGTGCCAGTGAAGGTCGACACCGACCAGCGTCCCGACCTCGACGAGTACTATCAGAATGCCGCCGCGCAACTGACTGGTGCGGGCGGCTGGCCACTGACGTGTTTCACCACGCCCGATGGTGCGTTGTTCTACGCGGCGGGATACCTGCCGCCGAGGCCGGGCAGCGGACCCAACGGGAGCGGTGGAGAAAATTCCTCGATGGTGCCCCTGCTCAAGCGAATCTCACAAGTGTACGCGACAGATCGCGCGAGTCTCGAACGCGAGGCGGAGGCGACAGCGACGAAGCTCAACTCCGCACTGCGCGAGGACTCTTCCGCGCACGAAGGACTCGACGGCCTGCGTGCGCAAATACTCGCGGGACTGGCGACGTCGTACGATCGCGAATCGGGAGGCTTCGCGTCGAGTGAGGGCCCGCGATTCTACGATTTTCCGGCGCTCGAGCTTGCGCTTGCGCACGGCTTCTATGGGCATCCGGAATACACCGCGATGGCGCTCGACACGCTGAGGAAGATCGCGGCGGGCGGTGCATTCGACCAGCTTGGCGGCGGATTTCATCGTTACTCGACCGACGCGCGATGGCGTGTGCCGCATTTCGAGAAGCTGGGCTACGACAACGCGATGGCGCTGCATGCGTACAGCGACGCGTACGAAGCGAGCGGTGACGCCGAATTTGCGCGAGTGGCAAAATCGATCGCGGGCTATGTGAATCGCGAATTGTTGGATCCCGCGACGCACGCGTTCTACTCCCACCAGGACGCCGATTCTTTCAAGGGCGACGATGGCAGCTACTACACGTGGACGGTCGATGAGGTAAAGCGCGCGCTGCCGCCGGATGAAGCACGCGCCGCCATCTTATTTTACGGCATGGGCGATGCGCCTGCGCTTGCGCCGGACGGGCGCATAGTGCTGAACCGCACTATGAGCCCGGAGCAAGTCGCGGCCAGGATGAAGATCTCGGTAAGGCAAGCGCGCAATGCGATCGCGGAAGCCTCAGCCGCGATGCTCGCGGCGCGAGCACGTCGCAAAACGCCGCAGGTCGATCACTCGATAATGACGGATCGAAACGCGCTGATGGCCGACGCTTACATGACGGCGTCGGCAGCACTTCACGATCCAGCTCTGCGACGCGCGGCGCTGGGCGATCTGGACTTCATTCTCGCGCATATGCGCGCGCCCGACGCCAGTTTCTATCACGTCTGGTCCGATGGACGCGCGCAGGTGTCGGGTCTCGTCGCCGATCAGGTTTACCTGCTCGATGCCTTGATCGACGCTTATCAATTCTCGGCGGATGAGAAATACCTGGCCGAGGCGCGGACGCTCACTGCGATCATTTTGAAAAACTTCCGCGCCCGCGGTTCGAGCCTGCTGGTAAATCGCGATCCCGAAGACGCCAGCACCGTGATCGCGGGCACTCGGGCGAGCGGCCAGGTATTCTTCGACATGCCGACGCCGTCGGTGCAAGCGACGATGGCGACCGCGACGGCAAAGCTCGCGCTAATCACCGGCGAGGACAACTATTCGAAAGACTCCGACGAATTGATGGCGAGTGCGCCCGCGATGGCAGGAACGATGCTAAGTAGCTCGGTCGCAACGGTTGGCCTCGCGCTCGAGTATCGCGTAAACGGCGAGGCAATGGTTGCGGTGGTCGGGCCAGTTTCCAACACTCGTACGGCAGCGCTGTGGCAGACGGCGCTGGCGAGTTATCGTCCCGGCAAAGTCGTGATGCAGATCGGAGCAGATCGCGGCACGCTCGAAGCTATGCCAGCCGCGGCGCAGGCAATGCTCGCGTCGAGCACGGTAAAAAGAACTCCTCTCGCATTCGTGTGCGCAGGAAAAGCATGCGCCACGCCGGTCAGCGAGCCGGCGAAACTGGCGGAGATCATCGGAAGATTCGGCGTCAATCGGAACGACAAGACCGCGGTCGCCAATGAGAAGCCTGCGACAACACGACCGCCAATGTGAGCGCGCTTAACAGCTCAGTCGAGCGTCTTATGAAATCTGAGCGTCGCCAACGCGAGGGTAGCCGCTCCGAGAATGGCCATCGCGACCATCTGAGGCCATAACACTCCCAGTCCTACGCCTTTGATAAAAGTCCCGCGCAAAACGATGAGGAAGAAGCGCAGAGGATCGAGATAGGTTAACCATTGCAGCGCGGTCGGCATACTGGTGATCGGATAGCCGAACCCTGACAGCATGATGGCCGGCGAGATGTAAAAAAAAGAGATCGCAAAAGCCTGCTGTTGGGTTTGGCAGACCGTGGAGATCAGCAATCCGACGCCGAGTGCGCTCGACAGAAACAGCGTGGCGCCAAGCAGCAGCACGAAAGGATTTCCCCGAAACGGAACTTCAAACCACAAGCTCCCCAGAACTCCGACCACGATTACGTTGGCCAGCCCGACTAGCAAGAACGGCAGAGTTTTGCCGATGATCAATTCGGCCGAGCTGATCGGCGTAACCATCAATTGTTCGAGGGTTCCGATCTCGCGTTCTCGCACCACAGCAAAAGCCGTCAGTGTCATGACCGATACGAGGACCAGGGTTCCGATCACGCCAGGCACGAAAAACCACCGGCTCTCGAGGTTCGCGTTGTACCAAGGACGCTCTTGCAGCTCGATGTCGGGCGCCAAGGTCGCGAGGCTTGGTCTCAGGCGGTCGGCGAGCTGGAGCTGGTAGTCCTGCGCAAATCGATTTGCGATCTGAGTGACATATCCGACAGTAATCAACGCGGTATTCGAGTCGGTCCCGTCGAGCACCGCCTGCACCGGCGCGGTTTGGCCCTTGCGCAACAACTCGGCGAAACCCGGCTGAATCTGCAGCACCAGGACAACGCGCCGATGATCGAGCAACGGCGGGATTTGCGCTTCATTCTGCAGAACCTCGCGCACTTGGAAGCGGCTGCTCGCGCTGAAGCGCTCGAGGAACTCGCGGCTCTCCTGGCTATGGTCGAAATCGAGCACCGCGGTCGAAACGCGATTTACTTCGTAGCTCGCGGCGTATCCGAATATCAGCATTTGCAGCAGCGGCGGCACCATCAGCGAGAAGCGCGCATGCCGATCGCGGAACAGATGGATAAATTCCTTGATCAGTATCTGGCGCAGTCGCTCTAACACGTCAGCCCTCTCATGCCAGTGACTTGTGGAATGATCGTTTCGCCAGGAACACCATGATTGCGGCATAGATGACGAGTGCAATCAAAGGACCAGCGAGAAAGCTGAGTCCCGTGCCGCGCAGAAATACGCTCTTGAGTATGACGATGTAGTAGCGCGCCGCAATCAAGTAGGTGATGGGCTGAACGCCGGCCGGCATCTGGTCGATGGGAAACGTGAACCCCGACAGCAGAAACGAAGGCAGAAAAGCGGTGACCAAACCTAT
This sequence comes from uncultured delta proteobacterium, assembly GCA_963842215.1. Classification (GTDB taxonomy): domain Bacteria; phylum Desulfobacterota; class Binatia; order Binatales; family Binataceae; genus Binatus. Next base: position 140,729 of record CAWJFQ010000001.1, read on the forward strand.
CTGGCTTGCGGCGAGCTGATTTTTCGTGGCGACCGAGATCCAGAATCCAAGGCTGAGAATCGCTACCAGGTAAATTCCCGAACCGACAGAGAGCGCGATAAGCGAGCCGCGAAAGGGAACCTGGAACCAGAAGACGGCGATCGCAGCGCAAGCGGCAGTGTCGAACATGCCGAGCGCGAAGTAGGGCAGCAGCTTGCCGACGATAATCTCGAGCGCGGTCACCGGCGTCGAGATCAGTTGTTCCATGGTGCCGCGTTCCCACTCGCGCGCGATGGTTAGCGAGGTGAGCAAGACTCCGACCACCGCCATCACGATTGCGGCGACACCCGGCACGATGAAGTTTTTGCTTTCGAGATCCTCGTTGAACCAGGTGCGAGCGTCGACCGAGAGTACTGGATTCACGCTGGGCGCGTTGGACTTGACCAGGTATGCGGCCTGGACCGCGGCGCCATAAGAGGCGAGAACGCCTTGCGCGTATCCGACCGCGAGCTCTGCGGTATTGTTATCCGAGCCGTCCACCAGCGCCTGTATTTCCACCGGCCGCCCGTCATGAAGGCGCGCCGAGAAGTCGTAGGGAATCACGATCGCGAGCTGGCATCGGCCGTCGTCCAGCGCCGCGGCCAGCGCACGGTAGTCAGTGACGGTGGCGACCAGATCAAAATAGTCGGAAGACTGAAAGCGCTTGAGAAGATCCTGGCTCGCCTGGCTGCCTTCACGATCGTACGCGAACACCCTGATGTGCTTGGTGTCGAGATTGACGCCGTAGCCGAGCGTCGTCATGAGCATCAGCGGCATCAGCAGGACGATCAGCAAACTGCGCGAGTCGCGCAGCACCTGCAAAACTTCTTTGCGCGAGATAGCGAGCAGCCGGCGAAGACTCATGGCGACACCAGCGGGCTCTCACTGTCGCGTCGGGTAGTCAATGCAACGAATGCGTCCTCGAGACTCGGGCGAATCTGTTGCAGGCTCGTGACTGAGATTGAATCGGCCTCGAGTGCGGCCCTGATCGCGGGTGCAGCGCCAGCGTCGGAGACGACGAGATGCAGCGCATTGCCGAATACTGCCACGTCGCGAACACCGTCGAAGCGGCGCACGCGTTCGATGGCGTCGCCGAGGCGATCGCATTCGAGCAGCAGCAACGAACCCTGAATCGAACCCAACTTGAGCTCGGTGGGTGTGCCGAGCGCGATCAGCTTGCCGCCGTTCATCAGGGCAAGCCGATTGCAGTATTCGGCTTCGTCCATGTAATGGGTCGTGACGAAAATGGTCACGCCGTCGCCGCTCATCCGTTGAATCAGCTCCCAGAACATGCGGCGCGAGAGCGGATCGACGCCCGAAGTAGGCTCGTCCAGGAATACGATCGGCGGACGATGAAGCACGGCGCATCCGAGTGCGAGCCGCTGCTTCCATCCGCCGGACAGGGTGCCGGTGAGATTCGATTCGCGGCCGCGCAGCCCGGCCATCTCGAGCGCCCAATCGATTCGGCCGCGCAGATCGATCGCGGGAACGCCGTACATGCCCGCGTAGAAGCGCAAATTCTCGAAGACAGTGAGATCGGCGTAGAGCGAAAATTTTTGCGACATGTAGCCGATGTTGCGGCGGATGAGCTCGGGCGATTCGACCACGTCGTAGCCGGCGACCGTAGCGCGGCCGGAGGTGGGATGGAGCAAGCCGCACAGGATTCGAATGGTGGTGGATTTTCCAGAGCCGTTGGGTCCCAGGAATCCGAAGACTTCGCCGGCTCGGGTCTGAAACGAAATGCGATCGACCGCCGTGAAATCGCCAAAGCGCTTCACCAGGTTTTCGACTTCGACCGAATTGCCGTTGGGGCGCGTCATGCTGCCTGGCGGGTCGTGTCTTTGCGCACCGCCTCGACGAAAAGATCTTCGATGGTCGGTACGGCGCGGACGATCTCGTCAAACGGAATCTGGCCGCCATTCAAGCGCGCGCTGAGATCGGGGATGCGCCGGTCGGCGTCATCGACAAACAGATGAACCGCGTCGCCAACCAGCACCAGGCTCGAGACGCCTTCGGCCTTGGCGAGTGCGTCTCTGACCCGGCGTGCTTCCGACGACACTATAGATACGACCGAGCCCTGCAGGCGCGCCTTTAGACGTGCGGGAGAGTCGCAGAAGAGCAGACGCCCCTGGTGCAGCAGCGCGATGCGATGACATCGCTCGGCCTCGTCGAGGTACGCGGTCGAATTGACGACGGTGACGCCCTGGCCGACAAGCGAATAGAGCATCGCCCAGAATTCGCGCCGCGAAACCGGGTCGACGCCGTTGGTCGGCTCGTCGAGCAACAACACGCGCGGAGTGTGTATCAGCGCGCACACCAGCCCGAGCTTCTGCTTCATTCCGCCGGAGAGCTTGCCCGCCAGGCGCTTGCGAAACTCGCTCAGGCCGCACGCTTTCAGCAGTTCGGTGGCACGCGCTTCGCGCTCCTGTCTGCGGACGCCAAACAGGTCGGCGTAAAAGCGGATGTTCTCGTCAACCGTCAGATCTTCGTAGAGGCCGAAGCGCTGCGGCATATAGCTGATGAGATGCTTGACGCCTTCGGGGTCGCCGACCACGTTGCATCGTGCGACGGTCGCGCTGCCAGCGTCGGGCGGCAGCACTCCCGCGAGGATGCGCATGGTGGTGGTTTTGCCGGCGCCGTCGGGCCCGACGAGGCCGAAGATTTCGCCCGGTGCGACGTCGAAGCTCAGGTGATCGATCGCGCGGACGCCCGGGAAGTCCTTGACCAGATCGCTGACAATGACCGTCTTGTCATCCACGACTGTTGCCGCTCTGCACGGGAGGACCGAGGTGAATCGTGGCGTCAGCGGGCATCCCGGGCTTCAGTTCGTGACGGGGATTTTCGACATCGATTTTGATTCGATAGACCAGCGTTACTCGCTCCTTGTGAGTCTCGACGCTCTTGGGCGTGAACTCAGCCTCGGATGAGATGAACGAGATTTGGCCCGGATAAGCCCGGTCGGGATAAGTGTCTGTGTGAACCGTTGCCGCCTGTCCCCATCGGATTCGTCCGAGGTCGGTTTCCGCCACGTAGGCGCGCAGCCAGACGTGATCGAGGTCGGCCAACGTGACGACCGGCGTGCCGGGCTGCATTACTTCGCCGAGCTCGGTCTGGCGCGTGAGGATGACGCCCGAAAACGGCGCGCGCAGTGCGGTATAGCCGAGCATTATTTTGGCGAGCTCGAGATTCTCCTGCGCGTTGCGAATGTTTGCACGTGCGACCGCGATGTCCTGCTGCGCGCTACGCTCCATCGCAAGGTCTCGTTGCATCGCGGCGCTGGACTGCTTGAGCGCGGTGTCGGTGTGGTCGCGCTGGTCGCCGGAAATGATTTTTTCATTCCAGAGCTTTTGACTGCGGACGTAGTCGATATTTTTCTGCGCGAGGTCGGCATTATCGTTGCTGATAGTCGCGTGCGCGGCCTCAAGCTTCTGCATCGCCGACGCGAGCTGCTGTTGCTGTACCTGGAGGGCGGCTTCGTTGATGGCGACCTGCTGGCGGTAATCGCTGTCCTCCAGCCGCGCCAGCAGCGTGCCGGCTTTTACCCATTGACCCTCGTCGAACGGCAACTCGACGACGCGCGACTGGACGGCCTTGAAGCTGACGACGCTCTCGTGTGCTTCGATATTGCCGGAGACTAACAGATTGTCGGTCGCGGCTGCGTCCTTGAACAAGATCGAATAACCGGTCCAGGCGCCGAGGCCCGCGACGATAATCACGATGAGCAGGACGACTCGTTTACTCATGCGAGTTGACCAGACCTTTTGACGGAGGTGCGGGCTCGAGACGGAGTACGGACAGTTTCTTCGGGTTTCACAAGGCGGCCGCCCAGCCATCGCAGAAAATTTGCGCGCTGGCGCATGAAGCGCGGATCGGTTGGCTCCATGCCGTGAATCAGGCGGATCAACTGGGGCATGACGAGCGGAAACAGCGCCAGCGAGAGCATCGAAATGAAAAGTTGTGTGAGATTGACGCCGCGAGGAATCGATCCCCGGCGCTGCAGCTCACCGAGCCTCGCGACCGCCTTTTCAAACAATGCGCGGCGCTCGGCCTCGGCGACGCATTTTCTGCCGCCGCTGTCGATTGCCTCCCATTCCATCAGGCGCACGAAGTCGATGTCGGAGCTGCCGGCCATGTATATGTGTGCCAACACGCCGGCGAAGTCGCTGGGCGTGGATTCGAGCCATTCGGCGCGCTCGGCGAGCTTGCGGCGCAGGATCTCGCGATAGAGCTCCTGCTTGGCGCCGAAGCAGTAGTAGAGCATGCGCTTGTTCACGCGGGCGCGCCGTGCGATGGCGTCGACGCGGGCGCCGGCGAAGCCACGGGCCGAGAACTCGACCATCGCGGCAGCGAGGATCTTCTCGCGGGTGCGGTTGAGGTCGCGAACAATTGTGTGTCGAGCAGCCATCGAATTGTGTGTTCTCTTAACCGGACAGTTAATAGTCGTATTAACTGATCAGTTAATTAAATCCGAACACAGAATTGAGTCAAGCGAGGATCCCCCGAAATCGAAGAAGTTGTCCGCGGAAGAACCAAGCGGCAATGCCCCGTTTCTACCACTTCTCCTTGAATGGGCGCAGGTCGACGTAGTGTGACCATGCGCTCCGATCCTGATGCGCGTCTCCTGCGCCCGCGAAATGACAGCGGAGCGTTAGTGGAAATGAGGAAGCGGGGCAGGCGCGAGGCCCGCCCCGATATCCGACAGGTTAGTGTTAGGGGGCAGCCTTGACCATTGCCTGGGTGGTGAAAAAATCCTTGTCCACCGCGCCCATGTTTATGTACCAGCATTCGCGCTCGGGAGTTTGCAGGCCGGGCAGATAGCACATGGTCGCGAAGCCGCTTTGCACGTCAGTCGCGACCGCGCCGACCTCGAACTCGCGCTTGAAAGGATAGATCGCAACGCGCGCGTCGGGCACGGGACGATCGCGATAGGTCGTCCACCAGATGTGATTCAGCCAGAGTTGGCCGTGCTGATCGTACTCATCGATATAAGGCTGGTACCACATCTCGGAATCCATATAGATGATGGTTTTGCTCTGCAGCGCTTGCGAGATCAGTTCGCGGCGCGGCGAAGCCTCGACGATGTACATGTGCCGCGCCTCCCACGCCTCGGGGCATGCGCTGGCGCCGCCGTCAGTCGCGCATTTCAGTTCCGGTGAATGCTCGGCGTGTGCGACCCCGAGCATCTCGCGATCGCCAAGAAAGCGGTAATTGTATTCCTCGGTCTTGGCGTTGAAGCCGGAGTAGTGATCGGGATTCCAGGTCTGGGTGCTGGTGGCGGTGCTCTCGATGGCCTCATTGAGGCGGCGAATTCTGCGGGTGCCGGCGGTCCAGCTCCAGTCGTCGTCAGCACGGTCGGGTTGCTGGTAGCGATAACGAATGATGCCGTCGCCCCGCTCGGCCTGAGGCGAAAGGACAGGAAAGAGACCGAACAGCCACAGGCGGTTGGTCTTCTTGAAGTCGGGGTCGACCGGCATCGGTTCGACCTCGGTGCGACCGACCAGATCGTAACCGGCATAGTGGCCGATCTGGTAGTACTGGATCACGTTGTTGGGTCGGTTGCGCCCGCCGTACACACTCTCGCAATCGTAGAAGCGAAGGTCGTAGTCGTCGGTCAGGAGCGGCCGGAACACATTGTTCCACATGATTTTGACGGCGACCTGCGGATCGTTGGTGTCCATAAGCGGGAATGGCTGGCCGGCGACATAGCCGATGAGGCTGCGATTGTCGCGGCTGAGCCGCACCTGCGCCGAATACTTCTCGGTCGCCTCTTTGTAGGGGGGAGGCCAGTCGATTTGTCCGCTGGGAACGATTTTCATCGACATCCCGTTGAGCACCTTGTAGTAGACGCCGGGCGAGACAAGATCCTTTACCTTCGACGCGTTCTCGGGCGTGATCAAATCGCCTGGCCTGACCTCGGCGCGCGCCGCGGCGGCGATCGCGACAAACACCAACGCGGCCAGCACCGCGAGCGCCATCCGCGCAGGCGCGCCCCATTCGCGGCTCGGTCGAACATCCTTGCTGAAATGTTCCATGAGTTCCTCCTCGGCAGAAATAGTCCAGAAGGAGCAACTAGGGTGCCATCGGGGCTCGCGGAATTGTTCGCAAACGAAGAGGAGAAAGTTTTGACGCGCGCGAAAAACAATTCGCAGTAAGCGCATGCGTGAGCGCCAAGCGCGAGCGATAACGAGATGCGATCAAGATCGATCGCACTAAAGCGCAACGAAGCCTATGAATTCATGCTCAAGCGCGAACAGATCTGCGGGTACTGCGTGGGTTTTGCAGCCAGTTGCAAATTGCCACGAAGTTGCAAAATGCCACTGAACGAGCGCTACGGGATCAGCACCAGCTTGCCGGTCGATTGGCGCGACTCCATGAACTTGTGCGCGTCGGACGCTTGGGCGAGCGGGAACGATTTGCCGACGAGCAGCTTGAGCTTGCCCTCCGCGATCAACTTTAACGATTCCTCGATCCCCTTGCGCATCACGTCGGGAACTGCGGCGACCGTGTAGAGGACGAAGCCGCTCACCTTGGTCGATTTCTCGAACAGCCTGAATAGGTTGAGCGGCTCGGGCGGGCCGCCGGCGCGTCCGTAGAGAATCAGGTGTCCGAACGGAGCGAGGCAAGTCAGCCCTTTATCCAACGTAGTCGCGCCGACCGCATCGAGGATCAGATCGACGCCGCGGCCGGCGGTCAGGCGGTTTGCCTCGACGGCAAAATCCTGGGTGGCGTAGTTGATTGCATCGTCGGCGCCGTACTCCGTAATGAGAGCGGCCTTGCTCGCGCTCGAGACCGTACCGATGACGCGCGCGCCGGCAGCTTTCGCGATCTGCACCGCAACGATTCCGACGCCGCCCGCTGCGGAATGAACCAGCACGGTCTGCCCGGGGCCGGTTGTGTGGCAGGTGTGCAGCATGTGCCAGGCGGTGAGCACCTGCACCGGAAAGGCGGCGGCATGCTCGAAGCTTATCGAGTCAGGAATCGGAATCACCTGGGTTGCGGGCGCGAGTGCGTATTCGGCGTACATTTTGGATCCGAGGGCAGCGACGCGCTGACCGGGTTTGAGATTCGGTACTCCCGTGCCGACGGCCTCGATCTCGCCGGCGGCCTCTAGTCCGGGAGTATCCGGGAACTTGGGCTGCATCACGTATTGTCCCTGTCGGAACAGCGTGTCGGCGAAGTTGATCCCGGCGGCGCGCACTTTGATCAGCACGGTTCCGGGTTTCACATCCGGCGTCGGCACGTCGGCGATTTTCATGACCTGGGGACCGCCAAGTTTTTCGAACACGACTGCTTTCATATGACTGACCTCATGCGGCAGGAATCGATTTCCAGATCTATCTCACGGATCAGGTGACGAAGGAACCCGCGTCACGCCAGCCGCATCACAGATTCCTCGACGAAATCCAGCCGATCGTTTCCCCAGAACATTTCGCCGTTGACGAAAAAGGTCGGCGCTCCGAATGCGCCACGGCTGACGGCCTCGTCGACGTTTGCGCGAAGACGATTCTTGATATCCTCGCCCTCGATCAGTGCCGGATCGAGTTTCGCGACCGCGAGAAGGCGGCGCAGCGCTTCCTCTTTGCTGGCGTCCACTTCCTGCTCCCAAATGGCGCGAAATGCAGCCGAATGAAACGCCGGGAAGCCTCCATGGATTTGTGCGGCAATCGCCGCGCGCAGTAACCGAATCGTGTTGAACGGGAAATGCGGATTGAACTTGGCGGGAAGACCGTAGCGCTTTGCCCATCGGTGAAAATCCACGATGTTGTAGGTCCCTTTGCCCTGGATCACGAGCGGACCCGAGTTGCCGGTAGCCTTCATTGTCGCACCGAGCAGAGCGGGCCGATACACGATCTCGGCACCGGTGCGCTGCGCCAACGCGGGCAGCTGCGTATCGGCAAGATAGCTGAAGGGACTTAGGTAGTCGTAAAAGAACTCGATTTGTCGAGTCATCGACGTATCCCCACGGCGCGCATAGACGTATTCGAGTTTCGATTTGCAACTCTCGATTAGCAGGCGTCGTCCTAAATGGCAACCGGCTATTCGAAGTACTGACTGCGAGTATCTCAAGCTCAATAGATGCATCTGCAGCAATTTGCTACAGTCTGACCGTGGGGAAACGGTCGCCAACGATTGACCGTCTACTAGCATCGAAGCTGGCCTTCTATGTCGCGCTCGGTCTTGCGGCGGCATACTTGTGGGCGAACTTCGAGTGGCTCCGCAACACCGGCAGGATGCTGATCGTCGATTGGTGGCATTGAATTCTGGCACTCCTCCCACCGAAAAATGAGTCTCTTCGAGGGTGCATGACTGGCGCGACTGGGATGCGAGGACGATTCGACTGGCGCCAGAGCCGGTAGCAATATCGGTTTCAAAGTGCAACGATATTTTGGTCGAGCCGCGAGGTTGGGGAACGTCGCGGCATTGGAAGTACAAGTCGGGGAGGAGAGTGACAGACGCCCATGCGATGGGATGCGGTCAAAGAAATGAATTGCTCGGTGGCGCGAACGCTGGCAGTGATCGGCGAGCGCTGGACCATGCTGATATTGCGCGAGGCGTTTCTGGGACGGCATCGGTTTGACGAGTTTCAACAGGCGACGGGAATCGCGCGCAACATCTTGAGCTCGAGACTGCGCGATTTGGTCCGCGACGGCATCCTGGATCGCACCCGCAGCGAAGGCGACAGCGGCCGGGTTGAGTATCGACTGACCAGGAAAGGACTCGAGCTATATCCAGTGCTGATCGCGATGATGCGCTGGGGAGACACGTGGCTCAGCGACGAATCGGGACCGCCGATGACGCTGATACATCGCGTGTGCGGCGCAAAGACAGCGCCGGACATGGTTTGTTCGCATTGCGGAGATCATCTGACCGCGCGCGAAGTCGTGGCGATTCCGCGCCGGCCCGCGCCAGCGCATGCGCGTCGGGTAGAGCGGGCTGATCGCAAGCGCGCTGCGCGCTGACAGTCGTTCGCGCGGCCGGTCGTCTGGCGCGGCCTGCGCCGGTCCCCCACAATATTAATCCAACATGATTGAACTGGTGATGTTCGACGCGGACGGAGTGCTGTTCGATTCCACGGAATCGAACGTTGCCTACTACAACTGGATCTTCGCGAAGGTCGGCGAGCCGCCGCTGGACCGCGACGAGGAGATCTCGGCGATTTCGTACGCGGCGGCAGAAGTGTTCGCGGCACGCGCGCGCGGCGACGCGGTCAAGCTCAGCCGAATGCATGACGTTGCGCGCGACATGGATCAGACGCCATTCTTCAAAATGTTGCGGCCACCGTTTGAGTTGCTCCCTTTCATGCTAGAGCTCAAGCGGCGCTACAAACTCGGGCTCGCGACCAATCGGTCGGCCACTGTACCCGCGCTGGTCGAGCATCTTGGCCTGGCCGGCGTATTCGATGCGGTCGCCAGCGCACTCGACAAGGTTCGCCCCAAGCCCGCGCCCGACATCCTTCGGCTGTGTCTCGAGCGCGCGGGTGTCGATGCGACCCGGGCCGTTTATGTAGGGGACAGTAGGATAGATCGCGAGGCGGCCGAAAGCGCCGGCATGCGTTTTATCGGCGTCGGCAGCCGCATCGAACATCATCGCAGGATTGCGACGATTGCCGAGCTTCAAGCGATACTTGAACTTTTAGAGGCGAGCCAGAAGTAGCCCGATCAGCTAGAGAATCATCTCGATCAGTGTTGGACCCGGGGTCGCGAGCGATCGTTCCAGCTCGTGCGTAAGATCCTCGGCGGTTTCGACGCGCACGCCCGGCACGCCCAGCCCTCGCGCCAGGCTCGTCCACTCGATGTCGGGATTGGCGAGACTGGTCAGTGAGCGCGCCTTGCGGCCGGGCTCGGTCACGCCGGCGCGCGCGAGTTCAACCTGCAGAATCCTGTAACTGTGATTGTTGCATAACACGGTCGTGACATTGAGCGATTCGCGCGCCTGCGTCCACAGTGCTTGCAGCGTGTACATGCCGCTGCCGTCGGCCTGAAAAGCGATCACGCGCCGATCGGGACACGCAACCGCCGCGCCGGTGGCGCACGGCAAGCCCTGCCCGATTGCGCCTCCGGTCAGCGAAAGATATGTGTGCGGCGGCGCTGCCGCTGACGCGGCGAGAAATGGCAACCCGGTGGTGGCAGCTTCATCCATCACAATTGCGCCTTCGGGCATCATCGCGGCAATCGCGGCGCCGGCGGTCATCGCGTTGAGTTTTCCGACGGGACGCTCAGGACGTGCTATTTGCGATGGCGCCGCGATCGCAACCGGCGCCGCGATCTCGCTCGCCAGCGCCTCGAGAGCCGCTGGGACATCATCGGTCGGCTCGGCCAGAATCGTTGCATTGACGCCGTCAGGGATAAGCTGGCTCGGGAAATCGGGATATCCGAAAAACGCGACAGGTCTTTTCGCGCCGGCGAGCACGATCGTATCGAACGGCTTCAGCATCTCGATCGCCTGTTCGGGAAAGTAGGGCAGGCGATCGAGCGCCGGCATTCCTGCGCCGCGTTCGAGGCGGGCCGGAAAAGTTTCGCAGATCAGATGACATCCCGATTTCGTGGCGATTCGTGCAGCCGCCTTTAGTCCACGCGCGCGTAGCGCCATACCGCCGAGCAAGAGCGCGATGTTTTTGCCCTTGCGAAGAGATTCAGCCGCCTGCTTGATCGCGTTTGAAGATACCGCGGGTGGCGCAGCCAGCTCGATTGGCGCCGCGTGCCTCTCGGCCGGATCCCACTGACTGTCCGACGGAATGATCAACGTGGCGATTTGTCCGGGGGCATGTCCCGCGGCCGCAATCGCCTTTGCGGTTGCGTCCGCGAGCGATTTTGAATCGCGGACGCTTTGTATCCATCCTGAAACCGGCGTCGCGAGCGAAACGATGTCGGAGGTGAGCGGAGCGTCGGCGCCGACGTGCCAGGTGGCATGGTCGCCAATCAAATTCACGATAGGCGAGCGAGCGCGACGTGCGTTGTGCAGATTTGCGATGCCGTTGGCGAAGCCCGGCCCGAGATGGAGCAGTGTCAGCGCCGGCTTTTCCGCCATCCGGCCGTAGCCGTCGGCGGCTCCAGTGCAAACTCCCTCGAACAGTCCGAGAATCGCGCGCAATCCGTCGGCGGAGTCGAGCGCCGCCACCAGCGGCATCTCGGTCGTCCCCGGATTTGCGAAACATACTTCGACGCCCGCCGCAATCGCGGTGCGAATCAGGCTCTCGGCTCCATTCATAGTCTAATCCTCAGCGGCGCGGTGATCTCAATCTTCATGAAATCGTGCGCGGGGTTCTGATGACCGAATTTCTCGCGGGTCTGATCAATCGTTCCCGATTTCGCGTAGTGCCACACCAGGGCAGCGCGGATGCCGCCGGACAGGTTGTCTGTCGATCGATGCATCAGATGGCTGTGGAACACCAGCAGATCGCCGGGCTGCATCAGGACCGCAACCGACTTCGACGTGTCGTAGTCCACTATCTCAGTATAACCGTATTGCGCATGCGGGCGCCGGTCCGGCACGTGCTGGTGAACCGGCTCGGTGTGTGAGCCCGGCATCACGTGCAGGCAGCCATTATCGAGCGTGGCCTCGGTTACCGCCAGCCAGATTCCGACTTGCGGCCGCGTGTTGAAGGCGAAGTAGTAAGAGTCCTGGTGCCACGGCTGCCCGAGCGCGCCGTGATTTTTGAAAATGAACTGGCTGACAAAGCAATCGAGGTCCGGTCCGATCAAATCGCGTACAAGATCGAGTACGGCGGGATCTTCGACCAGCCTTTTGAAGATAGGATCGCGATGCAACCGGAAAACTTTGCCGACGCTGTCCTCTGGATTCCTTGCGAGCGGATTAGGTTTCTTCTCCGGCAGCACGAATACGTTTGGAACGCTTTGACCGGCCGCGTTCAGGCGGCAAATTTCGACGACGCGGGAATGTATCGCTTGGCAGACTTCGGGCGGCGTAAAGCTGCGGATGATGAAGAAGCCATACTCATCCCAGTCGCGCCTCCGTTCGTTCGAAAGCATCGAACTCCTATCCCTGCGACGCGGTGAGCTTCGCGACGGAGCCCGCGATGGCAGTGGCGGCGAAGAATTCGGGATTCGCTTTCAGGTGAAGTGCTGCCGGATACGAAAAAACGAAATCGCGATAATCGACATCGCTCAAAAGTCCCTTATCCACCAGCCGATGGCTTTCGAGCAGCACGGTCGAGATATCCGGCACGTCCCAATGGCCGATGTCGGAGGAGAAAATCGGCTGCAGTCGGGTGCGCATCGGATTGGCGCGAAAGTCGAGGGCGCGATGGACGCTCAGATCGTCGGCTTCGCACCCGAAATAGAAGTTGGCGAAAATTCGCGCGAAGTCGTGCTCGTCGCGCACTCCGGTCAGCGCCCACTCGTCGCGATCGGCGCCGCGATCGTGACGCCCAAGGCCTTCGTCATAGGCCCGCTCCGCACGAGCCGAATTCTTCGCTCTGAATTCGGGGCCGCCCCATTCGGCGAGCAGTTGATGGAGTCGTGGGCGATCGAGCCGTGAGGGATCGTAATTCTCCAGGCCGGTGGTGTTGCGTTTTTCCCAATGCTCTTCCAGCGAATGGAGCAGGTCGCAGGCCCACCCCGCACCGCACTCGAGAAATCCAAACGCGAGCTGCGGGAACCGCGTCGCCACCCCGCCCATCACGATCGAGCGGCACAGCTCGCCCTGCTGATAGGCGTGCGCGCCGATATGGTTGAACATGTAGTTGGTCGGCGAGCGCCTGCCGAGCGGCAGGTAGCGCAGGCCAACGCCGCCGTGCGAGGTGACCGCGATTTTCAGCTCGACAAATTTGCGCCACACGGGGTCGTAATCGAAGAAGCTGTCCAGTCCGTAGCAATCGAAATACGCCGCGTTGGGAAATGCGTCCGGGTGCTCGCGCTCGAGCGCGGGAATCGGACGCGCCACCCCCGGCGGGATCATCGCTACTTTCAAACCGAGGCGGGCGGCATATTCGAGTTCGGCAATCGCCTCGTCAGGCGTATGCATCGGAATTGCGGCGGCCGGCGCGATGCGGTCGCGAAACTGTCCGCAGATTTCGGCGTTCATGGTGTTGAGCGCGCGACATGCGATCCGCCGCACCTCGTTGTCGTGAATGGTCGGCAACGCGAGTCCGAGCGTGGGGTACAGGATGGAAAAATCGACGCCGAGATCGTTCAGCCTGCTGTACAAAAGCCGCGGCGCCATCACGGTCGCGAGGTCGTACGCGTCGTTGGAGACGCCCCACCACGCGCCGCGCATGTCGCCGGTGTCGCGATTGCCGCGCGAACCGGTCGGATGCTCGCGCAGCTCGCGATTGTAGCGCTCCAGCATCGCACCGCCGCCAATTTTCTGAAGATACTCGTTGAACAGAGGAGCGGGCTCGATCAGATGGCCGTCGGCATCGATCACCGGATGATCGAGCCGGTCGCGCAGCGCCCGAACCTGAGAGACTTTTTCGGTATCCATGCTTGAGCGGTAGCGCGCGTATGACAAAGGTGTCAAGCGCATGCCGCCGCCCGGGATTGGTTCAGTCTGAAGCGGTGTTGGAGCCGCACGGAAGAGTTCTTCCGATCGGTCGATTCATCGAAAGAGAGCGTCTGTATCAGCGCTCGTGGTTTCTCGAAAGGTCTACCTCCATCAGTCGGTAGTAATGTCACATTTTGAAATCTATCTCAGAAAAAAGTAGGCGATCAGCGCGCCAAAGAAAAAAGCATAGAGAAGCGGTCTAAACCGGCGGAATTTAAGTCGTCGAAAGGTCGCCTGCCCAGCACCACTCTCTTCGGCGATGATCTCGTTACAGAGGTCGATGCACTCCTCGCAAATATAAACCGTCGGTCCAGCGATTAGCTTTCGTCCTTCGTCCTGAGTCTTGCCGCAAAACGAGCAAACCAATTTGGCGGATTGTCCGGGAGTGGCGACCATTGCTTCGTTCTAGCTCGGTTCTTTCTGACGAGCTTCCCGTTCATCCACGATTCGACCAAATCAAACTGAGATACTACCCGTCGGTCGTTTCGTTCCGTCAAATTTGTTTTTTCAGCACGGCAGGGTTCCCCGACTCAGTTTGCGATGAACTTGGGGAATGGACCCGAGCCGGGCATGACTAAAGGGGGAGCGGGAGCTGCTGATAGTTGTCCATACTGGAACACGTAAAATGTTTGTCGACGGAGGGGGCAGGCTGAACTAGTTGGCAATTATGTCAAGCCCAACATAATTGCCAACTAGTTCAGGCTGGTCAGTCTTGAACGAAGGCAGGTCGTCGCCGAAAGCAGGAAGCAGTGGCCGCCGCCACGCCGGATCGGCGTCGCGGCGGCAAATTGAAATTGAAAACGAGAGGCAGCTAGCGCTTATCCCCCGGATGCACTGCGTGCTGAGGAGCTGCGGAAGCGCCGGGCGCATTGATCGGATGAGTCGCGGGTCCGCCGCTTCGCGCCGCGATGGTTTGCGCGCATCGCAGATGTAAGGGCGGCTCGCCGGTAATCTTGGTGCCGAAACCAAAACGCCCGCCGCAATGGCCGCATCGTTCGTCAGCCATCGCGCGCAGTGTGTGGCATTTCGGGTGATCGCACGACCCGCGACATGGACCGCCGGTCATTCCAGGGGTGGGAATAGTGGTTACACTCATATTCTTTTTCCTCGCAGTGTTTTCTGCGGCAACTCGATGGCCCCGGACCTCGCGTCGAGACCCAGATTAGATCTCCTTACTGGTAGTAGCAAGACCAACACATACAGTTTGTGTGCTTTTTGAACAATTAGCTATAATATGGTTTTGCATCCTTAGTTAACTTTAAGCACTCTACTCCGGTGGATTTTTAGATGCAAGAGGTTATGACGCAGAAAGACCCGCTTCTATATGACCGTGCAGCGCTACAGACAGCTTCTCTTAGCCTCCACTGGCGACACTTCCGGGGCCTGTAATGTAGGGTTTCAAGCTGGCTTATACATCAGGCGCTCAAATGCAAACGCGCAGAGCCAGTTGCTCGAGCGCTTGGAGTCTAAGATAGATAGTTACGGATTGGGCCTGGTCGGCGGCAGCGCCATCGGATTCACCGGCGCCGTGATGCCACCCATCATGCTGCCCATCGACGCACGCAGCCGTTCCGCCTGCTCGACTTTGCCATTGCGCATCAGTTGCCGTTCGACGCCAAGCGCCTCGCGTTTCGCCTGATCGATCTGCTCTTGAGTCGGCGGCGCAATGGCAACCGCGGTCGCCAAGGTCTGCTGCGAGATTTGCCCGAGCAATTGCGTCATCTGAATGGTCGAGGCGGAGGGGAGAGGCTGCGACGACGAGCCCGCGACTTTTCCCAGCGCCTGCGCGAAACTTCCCGGTCCGCGCGCCGTCATGAACATCTGCACTTCGTTCATGCTGGAGGCGCCGTCGAGCCGGGTACCCGACGGCGCGCTATGGCTCATGGCGTCGACGTTCATGACGTCCAGCGACGGCGTCGCGCCAAGACTGTTAAGCGTCATGATCGAATCGTAATGAATCTCGTCCGTGTGCGAGCCATCGACTTCGAACGCGACTTCCGAATCGCCGCCGCTTATCGGCGCGACGCCCGTCACGTGCCCGATGGTCGCAGACGCATGCGTTATCGGATCGCCGGGCCCCAGTCCGCCGGTGGTGTCGAGTTGAGTCGAGTAGGACGACGGCTGACTGGAGCATCCCGCGAGCAGCAGGGCAAAAATAAAAGCGGCGAGGATTCCAGTCGGCTTACGCAAATGCCGGCATCACTTCCTTTGCGAACAGCTCGAGGGTCGGCGGCGGCGCGAAGTCACTGAAGAAAATCGTAAACGTCGTGATTCCCTGCGCCACGCGCTTTTTGAGTTCCTCGATCAACTGCTTGGGCGTGCCTTTGATTCCAGTCGTGACGAACGGCTTGAGCATCTGCGCCGCCTTCCACTTTGCCTCGACTTCGGCGTCATTCTGGCCGATGCAAATCAGCAACTGCTCAGAAATGTCGATTGTCTTGACGTCGCGGCCAACCTCTTTGCAATGCTGCTTGAGCACGTTGAACTTGTGCTCGAAGCTTTCGTAGCCGGCGGGACAATTCCAGCGGTCGGCAAACCTGGCGACCAGTTTCAGCATGATCTTCTCGCCGCTGCCGCCGATGGTGATCGGTGGATGCGGTTGCTGCACCGGCTTGGGATTGCAAATAGCTTCCTGGATCGAATAGTGCTTGCCTTTGTAAGTCGCCCGCTTCTCGGTGAACATCGCCTTGATGATGTGCAGGCCTTCCTCGAACATCTTGAGCCGCGTGCCCATCGAGGGAAATTCGTAGCCGTAGGCCTTGTACTCCTCGTCCATCCAGCCCGCGCCGTAACCGATTTCGAGGCGTCCGTTGCTGATGTGATCGATCGTCGCGAGCGATTTCGCCAGCAGCGCCGGGTTGCGGTACGAGTTGCAGATCACCAGCGTGCCGATGCGAATCTTGTCGGTCTTCGCCGACAAACCCGCCATCAGCGCCAGGCATTCATGATGGTCGAGGTCGGGCATCCCGCGCGTCCACATATGATCGACCAGCCAGATGGAATGATAGCCGAGCTTTTCGCATCGATGCGCCCGCTCCTCGAGCTGATGCCACGATTGTCCGGCTTGCGGAGAGAACAGGGCGAATTGCACTTTCTTGCTCATTAAAATCTACTCCCGTGCGTGATTTGCGTGACGGCCTGACGACTCTGTTTCGCATGGCGGACGCGAAGGGTCAACCGGCGACCAGCCGGCGGCCGCCGCGGACTTGTGCGATGACGCGAAATCGTGGAGAGGATTATGCCCATGAAGAATCGAAAGCGCATTGCGCTTGACCTGTTGATGATCCTGCTCCTTTTGGTTGCGACGGGTACGATCGCGTGGACGGCGGAGTTCAATGCAGTCGGCGCGGGACGTGAACTCAAAGGCGCACCGGGAATTTACGAATGGACCTTTCAGGCGACCGTCGGCAAATCGCCGTTCGACAAAATCGCGCTGCATCGCGTCGCCAAGGGTCCGACTGCGCCGGCCCATCCCGACGCCGTCGTGCTCTACTTGCCTGGCACCAACATGAACGGCGAAGTTGCGCTCGAGGACCCGCGCTATTCGTTCCAGGTTTACTTGGCCGAGCACGGTGTCGACGTGTGGGCGATGGACTATCGCACGCATTTTATACCGCCAGAGACGCCGCAGAGCGATCTGGCCGAGCTGGCGGGATGGACCAACGATCTGTTCGAATCGGACATCGATGCTGCGGCGCGATTCGTCCGTGAGAAAACCGGGAACGGTAAAATATTCGTCGCGGGCTTCAGTCGCGGCGTCGAGTTCGCATACCTCTACGCCGCGATGCATTCAGAGCGCGTCGCGGGAATCATCGCGCTCGACGGATTTATCCCGATACATCCAATACGCGTAGAGCCAGTGCCGCCGGGCCACTATGGTGATGACATCGGCGGTGAGCATCTGACCTACGAGAAGCGCTACAAGCTGATGCAGATGGTGATCGAAAATCCCGACCAGCCGGCGCCGATTCCCAAGTACAAGACCGCGCGCGAAAATCTCGAACACGTCGTGTACGGTGCGGGCGGATTTTTCGGCGCCAAAGGCGGCCTGGCGAATCCGCAGGGCGGCTATTCCGACGCGGTCGTGTTGGCGAAGCTGCTGATTAGCTACGATCGCTACTGGCCTTCAGTGCAGGACGTCGAGAGCCCATTCACACCGCAACTGCTGGCGTCGCTGAAGGCGTCGAAGATTCCGGTGATCGCGTTCGCCAGCACCAACTTCGGCGGAGGTTGGCCGAGCCAGGTCGAAGCTGCGTCGAAATCGACCGGCGCGCCCGACCCTTCATTTACAAAGCTCGAAAACTGGGGCCATCTCGACGTGTTGGCGGGCACCAAATCAGAGAGCGAAGTCTTTGCGCCGACTGCGACGTGGATCAAGCAGCATGAGAAGTAGGCGGATACTGCGGGGCGTCGGGACGCGGCGGAGCGGGCCGGCTTGCCGGAATGATCATAACGGCAGCTAGCGCCCACGCGCCGAGCGCAAGTCCCGCAATGATCCATCGAAGGGCGGAGCGGCCGCGCCGCGCCGCGATGATCGCGGTTAGCGGAGTGAGCGCGAGATCGATGATAATCGACGTCGCAATGATATTTGCAGGCGGCTCGCGATACCCCATAAGGGCGAAGCCCGAAGCGATGCTTAGCAGGGTGGCGAGGATGGTCATCGGTTTGCGCAGCTCGACCCTCTATATATAGTTGAAAGTCATGGCACGCCGCGACGACGACAACCTTATGAACAGGCTCCGCCAGATGAGCGAGGAAGGGATTACCGGCTTTTTCAATGAGATCATGTCGAACGACAGAATGCGTTCCAGTTTCGGCAAGGCGGGCGAGCGCTTCATGGCGAACAAACAGTCGTTCGACCGGAACGTCGAGCAGATGCTCGATTTCGTGAACATCCCTTCCAAGCGCGACGTACGCGACCTGAAAGCGCGGCTCGATCATCTGAGCTCGCAACTGCTGAACCTGAGTATCAAGCTCGATCGCATTCTCGATCAGGACGAAGACGAACCCGCGAAAGCGAAACCGGCGATTAGGCGCGCGAAGAAGCCGACCTGATCGAGCGATCAACCGGCGCGGAGGCTGCGGCCGATTTCGGCGAGGTCCGCAATGGTGCGCGGCTCGCGGCCCAGGTCGGGCGCCATCATCATCACGGCGCCGGTTGGCAGTGAACCGCGCAACGCGGCCAGCGATACCGCCTCGCGAGATTTGAGCGCCGCATAGTCGGCGAGGTTGCGCTTTAACTTTTTTCTGAGTGGAGGCGTGATATTCGCCGTCGACAGTTCCGCGGCGTCGGGCAGGTCCGCCATCACGCGATTGACGACCATCGCCGAGACCCGCAGTCCGTTGTGTTCGAGCGCGGCGATAAACTCACGCGCCTGCGCGATCCGGCTCGACTCCGCGGTGGTGACGATCACGATCGCGGTATCGGCGCGGCGCAGCTTTTCCTGGGCGCGCGTAGCGCGAGCGGAGAAGCCTTCGTACATGCCGTCGAAACTGCGAACGAACGACTGCACGTCGCTCAGCAGGTTGAGTCCGGTCACGCGATCGAACGCTGCGAGCACGCCGCGTGCCGCCAGATCCACCATCCGCAGCTGGCTGCGGAGCAATCCGCCGGGCGCGCCGAGCAAACTCACTGCGCGCGAGTTGAGCAGCTCGAGCAGGCGCCGCGGCGCGTCGAGAAAGTCGATCGCCTCGGTCGCCGGCGGAGTATCGAGCACCAGCAGGTCGGTCGCGGGATTGGAGGCCAGCTCGAGCATTTTTTCCATCGCCATGTAGTCCGCCACACCCGCGAGCGCGCCCGAAAGATTGCGATAGATTCGATTTTCGAGGATCGTGTCGCGCGCTGCGTCAGATATCGCATAACGCCCGATGATCGCGTCGAAGGTCCGTTTGGGATCCAACCGCAATGCGCGGACTCGTCCGCGATTGGTACCGGCACTGCGCCGGGAATGGCGAGCGCCGTCGAGATGGACCTCAACCGGCTCGGTTGAATCTGCCGCCAAGCCGAGCGCGTCGAGTAGGCGCGGTGCAGGGTCTACGGTCATTACATCGACGGCGCATCCGAGCGTGGCTGCTCGAACCGCCAGCGCTGCGCTGATAGTGGTCTTGCCGACGCCGCCGGGACCAAGGCAAATGACGAGACTTTGCGCGCGCAGGTCCAGCGAACCGGGCGGCCGGGATGGCTTTGGATGCGCCTTGGGCTTCATCGGTCGAGCAGCTGCGCGTCGATTACGCGGCGGAGTTTTTCGAGTTCGACGCGCCCGATTGATGGCGTGAACATCATTGGGAGACTAACGGCTGACAGTCCGGAATCGCCCAGGCGTTCTGCCACCAGGACTGCCTGTTCGTGCGCCGCATTTCGGCGCACAGCCAGGCGGGCGTGACCGCCGAGCGGACTTGCCGCGGCTAGCTCGGCCGTATCGAACAGCAGATCGGGAACACAGTTGATTATCGCGGCGACGGTGACGATGCCGAGGCGTTCGCGAATTGCCGCGGCGGTCTCGAGCGCCTCGCGCACCGCGAGATCTTCCGGCGTGGTGGTGACTATCGCTCCGAAACGGGTAGCGTCGGCGAGGAAGCTGTCGATCGATCCAGCCAGCCGGTTCAAGGTCCCGACCGGCGCGATTCCCTTCACGCCCCACGAGACAGAGAGCAGTTCGACCGCGCTGCCAGAGGCGGGCGCGTCGATCACCAGGTAACGATCTTCCAGCGCCGCGTCTCCTGCCATAATTCTGAGCCGTTCCAGCAGCAGAAAAGCCTCGAGACCCGGCAACGCTGCAGTTACGTAACCGAATGTGCGGCTGCGCAGCATCCGGCGCGACACGACGCGGATCGGGACGATGCGCTCGATGAAAGCCTCCAATTCGGCGCGCGGCGTAAGCGCAACTACGTCGAGCGAAGCGGTGACTTTGGCGGCGGTCGAATCTTGAGGGATCGCGCCGAGCAAAGCAGCCGCCGAGAACCGGCGATCAAGGCTGGCCAGCGTGGTCGGACGCCGGTGCGATAGCGCAATCGCAAGCGCGGCAGCTACCGTGCTCTTGCCGGTGCCGCCTTTGCCGGTTACGAACAAGACCCGCGGCAGCGTCATCGGCTAGAATCTAGGGGTCGGAGAGCTGCCAGTAAACCATGAGCATGAGCAAGCCACCCGCGATCGATTCGATGCTGATCGCGATACCGCCTGAGCAGATCGTACTGTTCAAGTCGATCGTCGAATCCTACGACAACCTGGCCACCCTGCGCACCGAAGATCCCGTGCGGCACTACCTCAGGATCTATTTTTCAGCGGGTTCGCGCGACGAAGTTGAAGCGATGATGGCGTCGCTAGGCAAGCAGTTCGAGATCGTACGGATCGGTTGACGGGAAAGGGAAAATCACTTCAATTTAATGAGACTCATGATTCAGAACGAGCCGCGCACTGGTGGGGAAATGAGTTTCAGTTGGGACCAGCTGTGAAACCACGCCACGCTGTCGTGCTCGTACTCGTCGGCTGGTGCCTGATAATGCCGCCATTGTCTCAAGACCACCAGAGGGTCGAGAAGAACGCTGCATTTTCACGATGGGATACGGTGGGTACCTATGATACTTCCGCTGCGTGCAAGAACGAACTCGCGAAACTGACCGCCGTCATAGCGGGTAACATTAGCTACACTGTGATCCAAAGGCGCGTCTTGGCGGGTAAGTGTATGGCCGCCGACGATCCGCGGCTCCACTCGGACAATTTCGAGATAGACCAATAGCAGGGGTCACCCCGGCTTTGAACGCGATGAGTTTAGCGGGCGGGTCTTTACTTACACCCCGCCCGCTCTAGCGGGTTGCACGAGCGAATGGCTGCCGGCGATTAACGGCATCTCCAAAAATGATGGTGGCGATAGTACGGATTGGCGCATGCCCACGGCCGATAGTAAGCAACGGTTTCAAGCGGCGCAGGCACGATAGCCGGCACGAGAGCCTCTTGCACCACCACCGGTCGCACACGCTCCGGTACCCACACGACCCCGGCGGAAGCGACGCTCGGCATCACCATCATGAGCATTGCAACCAGCCCTAACACAGCAGTTATACAGCGCTTCATAAATCACACCTCCTGAACCTGAATACGGAGCAGGAGTTTGCGGGTTACGAAGGCTAAACGATCGTTTATTCGATTTAAAGATCAGCGCAATCGTCGTCTTCTACCGACGGCTTCAGATGCCTATAGCCTTACCTAACGCCTTGGTCCAACCTATCCAGCGTTGGTCGGGGCCGCTGATGCCGTCCCACGGCATATTATTGCAGACATAGGCCACCGCGGTGCCCGATTCCGGATGCGCGTACGCCAGCCGGCCGCCTGCGCCTGCGTGACCGAAACATCCTTCACCCAGCATCGGTGCGATAGATCGTGGCAGCTCGAAACCCAGGCCAAATCTCTGCGGCGACGGCCCTGCCAGCGGCATCAGTGCAGTTGGCGCAGCGAGCCCCTCGTTCTGCGATTCGCGAGCTCGCGCGACAGTCTCGGGTGCCAACAGGCGGACGCCGTCGATCTCACCGATGCACGCCGCATACATCTTCGCCAGCGAGCGCGCATTCGCGAGACCATTGCCAAACGGCAGCTCGACCGCATGAGCTTCGGGTGTGTTGAGCAAATTCAAACCATCTCCCATGATCGCAATCATGCCGAGCGCGCCGCATACCGGGCGTGCGTTCAAATCCATCCCGAGGCTGGAGAAGAGCGTGCGAGCCTGCTCCTCGGTCAGTTGGGTCGCCGGAGCGATATGCGGCGCGACGCGACGCTCCTGCTCGGGCGGAAGGCCGATCCAAAGATCAAGTTTGAGCGGACCGGCGATTTCCTTGTCGACGAATTGGCCCACAGTTTTCCCCGAGACGCGGCGTATGAGCTCGCCCGCCAGATAGCCGAAGGTCAAGGCATGGTACGAGTAAGCTGTGCCCGGTTTCCACCATGGCTCCATGTTCGCTAGCGCGGTGGTGCATCGGTTGAAATCGAACAGGGCACGGCCAGATATTCCGGCCTCTTGGTCGAAGCCCATTAGGCCCGCCCGATGCGCAAGGATGTCGCGCACGGTTATGGCGTCCTTTCCCTTGGCCGCGAACTCCGGCCAGTAGCGTGCGACGGGCGCGTCATAGTCGATGAGTCCGCGCTGAGCGAGCACATGCATGCATACGGCGGTGACTGCCTTGGTGCATGACATCAAGATGGTAATCGTGTCCGCGGTGAATGGACGGTTTTTCAACTTGTCCATTCCTGCCCATAGGTCGACTACAATTTTGCCGCGCCGATAGACGCATAGCTGGGCGCCGCCTTCGTCATCGGCCTGTGCCTCGGCGAAAGCGTCGCGCACCGCCTCGAATCCAGGTCCCACCGTTCCTTCGGCATGCATAGCCCGCACCTCGTTGATTAGCAGGCAGAGTATGCAGCTATCGCGTCGAGGATCGCCAGCGGCGGCTGAATATCGTCAGCGTTGTGCCAGGTTGTGAGGTATTCGGAGGTTGTATGATTGCGGATGGCTGTGCGCCGATGAGTGCTCCATCGAGTTGATTGCACCTAGCAGGCTGCCGGTCCCGCCTAGCAGGCTGCCAGCTCCTCTCATCACTTGCGCAGTAGTCTGCCAGGCTTGATTGCTCTGATTGCTGAGATGATTTTCGAGCTGGAACTTCTGCTGCGGCGTAAGTGTATTGTACCCGCTCTCGTAGTAGGAAGGCGCATATTGCTGGGCAGCATACTGCGGCATCATGTCAGTGCATCCTTGCAGCGCAACAGCGGTGATCGCGAGAGTCATAGCCGCCAGCAACATCGCGGCTGGGTGATGCATGGGAAGGTTGCCGGCATATAGCGCCGGCGAATGCGTAACCGCGGTCATGCGAAACCTCGGAAGCTCAAGAGGCTTAGTGTCCGAAGCCCTGCACTCCGCGGAGCAGAAAACCTGTTCCCTGCACGAGCTGGCCGGTGGCCGAGGTCACATCGGCGGTGGTGCGCCACGCCTGGTTGCTCTGATTGGCAAGATGATCTTCGAGACCCATCTTCTGCTCGGGCGACAGCTGGCTGTATTGCGCGCCGTTGTAGTAGGTCGGCGCTGACTGAATCGCGGCTCCCTGCGGATTGAACGCGGTGCAACTTTGCACGACCAGCAGCGCAATCAGCAGGAGCAGCGCCAACATCATCCGTAACTCATCCCGGTTGCGCGCATTCGAGCCCTTGTCACTCATCAGTCTGCCTCCTGATAGATGTACGACCTAGTACGAGTACGACGGCTCGCTGAAATAGTTATTAACGGACCTTAAGGCGAGCGTTGAAACAAGCAGTGAGCCAGCTTCGTGCCATCGCGATGCGACATCAGCCACGCGGCTCACGCGCGGGAAATTCAGCAGATTAATTTTCGAGGGCGCGCTCAACAGCCAGCATCAACGACGTCGCGGCCGCGCAAATGCGACGGGCTGGTCGCCGATATGGTGCAAGTCGCGTGAGGTTAAGAAGTGTTAAGGCAGGGGCCAGCATATGGCCAGCCCCTGCCATTGGTTATGATGAGAAGTGAAACTCAGAAACTGATGCCGCTCGGGCGTTAGTCCAAGAGCTACTCAGGGCCTTTCCACGATCGTGAATTTGGTCTTCTTAGCTTGTACTGTAACTGCCGGAGCACTGGGCACTACGCTCCCTCCGGGCATAAAGACATGGGTATCTTGAAGAAAGCATCCGCCGTTGAGAACTCGGCGTTCATAGTCCGCTGAACGCAGTCTCCGCCATCGAAAGCGGATACTCTCAACGTATCCTTGGAGCCGTTGATCTCTATATCGCCGTACGCAGGCGAGCATCCCTCTCATAGATTCAACCTTGCGTCGCCAAAATCGTATGTCTCGTGAACGTCACGGCGCCGGTGCCCGCTGTGCCTGGCCGTCCCCGTGTAAGGTGTAGCATTGGCACATACTCGCTATGGGCAGAACATTGGCCAATCCCTCGCCGCCGTACAGGCGGCGTTGTAAAGTTAACGATTCGATGTGGTCAGGGTGACCTTGTAATTCGATGGGTTTTCGTGTTTTGGTTTTAGCGTTTGCAGTGGCCGTCTGGCCGGCTTGTTGATCGGTGCCAGGCTGCCCAGGTGGGCGTGCCGAAAAATGCCGTGGCGAGAATCGCCGTCATTGCGAATTTGAACTTCACTACAACTCCTCCTGTCTTTATCGTCCATCAAGGATTCGGAAATTTTGTACGTTATAACACAGCTAAAAGTAGCTTACAAGCATATACATCATCACCGCATCATCGGCAGTGCAAATTGCACGAAAACGGCGCCTTGTACTGAGGACGTGAAAAGGCCCCTAGACAATGCACTATTCGCGCTCCTTAGACACGCTCATCTCGCGATCGCTACCGCGTAGTCGCGGCCTTCCCATTTGTGGGTTTGACGCCAATTGAAGGTGAAGCGGATTGGGGCTCGAGCGTTTTCGGCGATGTCGAGATCGACGTATTCGAAGCCGAGCGGAGTCGACGTCGACCCAGTGTCGTTGACGTGCTGCCATTCGTCGTTGGACCAATGCAGCGTAAAGGGCTCGATCGCCTGAATTCGCAGGCGGTCGCCGGCGAGCACGGTGGCGACCCGGCGGTTGGATTTCCAGACGCGGAGGCGACTCGGCTTTCGTCCGCGCTTCAGATAGCGGTCGCGGACTTCCGGGATCATATCGAAGACTGCGCCGTCCGAGGTGGAGCGTAGCAGCTTGATGTACTCGGCGTGCGCCCACATAAGCGGCGTCGCGCTGCCGGTCTGGCCGCCGAACTTGAGCAATCTTCGCGGGAGGTCGGGCTGATCCCAGATTTGCTCAGGCAGCAACTGGGTCGAATTGGCAAATAGTTCCATCGCCTTGAGATAAGGAGTCGGATCGCGGCCTGCCGCGAGCTCGTAGTGTCCGCGCTCTCCGGTGAGCAGCGGCCACGGACGTCCCCGGCCCCATCCGAGAAAAGGACCGCCGTCGTCGCGCTGCCCGTAGCCGTCGTGCGTATAGCGCCGCCAGCATGGGCCGGCGGGAAAGTCAGTTTTCAGAGCGGCGTCGATGACGCGCAGCGAGTCCTCCATCAGCGGATCGCCGGCTTTGCGAATGCCGTAGCGGACCAGCTCGAGAAACCCACCGTCGACGATTTCCGCGACGGGAAACTCGGCCTGCGCGCCGGGTGCGCGATTGTGAATGAGAACGCGCTTGCCTTCAAGATTTTCGTCGGCGTCAGGATCGCCGACATCGATGGGATTGATGCGGAGGTAGTGACGCTTGATGCCGGGGACGAGAAAGCCGTGGTTGGTGACGGTCCAGGTTTCGACGTGCGCCTCGAGGAAGTCGGCATACTCCTCGAGGAATTGCGCGGTGACCAGGTCGCCGCGATCGCGTGCGAAGCAGGCCGCGCAAATCAGGCCGGCGATATTGGCGGCCAGCGTCGAGGGCGAGTAGCCGGAGTTCTCCTCCCATCGCTCCTGTGGCGTGGGTGGTCCATTGAGGACCAGGAAGTAAGCTGCGCGTAGCACCATCGGGTACGGATCGAAATCCTTGAGCGCGCCTTGTTTATGCATCCGCCACGCCAGCATGATTGGGAACGAGACTTCGTCGAGCTGAATGCCGTTCCAGTAGGGCTGGCCGTCAATCCAGAAATTCTGCGGAAAGCCGCCGTCGGGCCGCTGCGCACATGCCAGGTAGATGAGCGCACGCAGCGCAGTGGCCAGGTCGCCGGTGGCGGCCAGACCGGTAACGCTGTTGACCATGTCGCGGGTCCAGACGAGGTGATAGCCGCCAAGGTCGTCGTCGCTCTTGGCCTCGCCCCATGGGATGCTGAGCGAGGCGATGAGTGCGCCGGGATAGCTCTTGTCCTCATGGGCGAGCAGCAGTTCGCGGCCCCGGCGATAGAGCGATCCGCCGTCACCGGAGAATTTTTCCAGCGGCAGGAAATGGCGCGACGCGCGATCCCACTGCTCGAGGAAGCGGGCGCGATGTTCCGGGAATGGATCGGCGAGCGACTGGTACAGAGTGGTGACGGCGCGATTGAGCTCGCGGCCGAAGCCGAGGCCGAGCGTGAACGAATAGCCCTTGCGCAAATCGATCTCCGCGGTGAGCGCGATGTTGCCGTTGGTCGCGGCGGCGAACTGATAGTCCATCTTGAAGTTCGCGCTGATATCCTGCCATCCATCGGTACTTCCGACATATCCGCATGAAGTCCGGAGAAACGGCTCGGTGCCTCCGAGGGCCAGCCAGACGCCGTCCTTGTTCGCGGTTAAAAACTCGTGTCCGACGATCCGGGTCAGATGACCGTTGTTGCCCCATCCGCCGACATTCAAATGCGGCGCGAGCAGGGCGTAGAGGTGCAGTTTTTTCAGCAGCTCCGGGTCGCCCTCAAGCCGGGTGTTGATGAGGAGTGTCGGCAGATGAGGATCGGTGATGACTTCTTTGAAAAGACGATAACGACCGTCGGGCGAGTGGCTGACGATCTTCACACCAAGGCCGGTGGCGGCGAGATACTCGGTGGTCGACTGCAGATGGCGGCGCTCCTCGTGAAAAAAAGTCTCGCCGTCGGTTATGAGAAACTGGAGGTCGCGGACTTGTGGGGTGTCGATGGTGGGAAAATAAATCTCGTTGAGCACGCCGTTGGAGACGGTGAACCAAAGCCGGCTGGACGACGAGTATGCGGTGCACACCGCGTCCTTGGCACTTCTCGTCCAACGTGGCGGGATGCCGGGCGCGCCGCTGGCGACTGGAGATGTCAGAATTCTAGCCATAGTACCTCTGCTCGATTCGCCGCGCGCTCAGACGATTTCCGGCTGCTGGGGAGTTGACGCGGCGGTTTTTTCCTCGGGCTTGAGACGAAACATCCAGGCGACCCCGACGCTGATCGCGTAGAGCATTGTCAATGGAATCGCGAGCAGCAGCATCGAGATCATGTCGGGCGGAGTCAGAATCGCGGAGACCACGAAGATTGCGACCAGCGCATAGCGCCAGTAGCCGAACATCATTTTATGGTCGATCATGCCGAGCTTGGTGAAGAAAAAAGCGAAAATCGGCATCTCGAATGTCAGCGCGAATGCCAGCAGCAGCTTGGACGAGAACGCGAGGTATTCGCTGATGCGGATAGTCGGGGTCACGCCGATGGTCGCGTACTGATCCAGAAAGAAACGGTAGCCGACCCGGAAAACCACGGCCCAGCAAAAATATCCGCCGAGCACGAAAAAAATTGTGGCAAAAATGACGAACGGCCTCGCCAGCCGGCGTTCGGTCTCGTACAGACCCGGCGCGATGAATTTCCAGATCTCGTAAAAGACCGCCGGACTGGCGATGAACAGGCCGGCGATCAGCGCGACTTTGATTTCGGTGTAAAACGCCTCGCCGACACCGGTACCTATCAGCAGCACTTTGCCGCCAGAGACCTCGCGAATTGGATAGGTCAGGAAGTGGAACAGCGGATTTCTGATCATGTACGCGACGATGAAGCCGAGACCGATGGCGATGAACGACCGAATCAGTCGCGTGCGAAGTTCCTGCAGATGCTCGATGAGCGACATCCGCGCCTGCTCGGGCGTCGCCTCGATGGGCGCGGGCGGTATGATATACTCGTTAGGCACGCGCGAGATGACCGGCTATGTATTCTCGGGCGGCTGGACGGACGGCGGCGGCTTGATGGCCGGCGGAGCGGGCCTTGCCGCTGGCGGTATGTTGGCGGGCGGCTCGTCGAGTACGTCGGTCAGCTCGTGCAGGACGGTATTGCTCGCGAGGCGAAGCTCGCGCAAAACTTTTCCGACGGTGCGCGTGACCTCGGGCAGGCGTTCGGGGCCGACCACGATCAGCGCGATCGCAAGGATTAGAACTATTTCAAAAAGGTCCAAACTTCGATGACCGTCGGGCGCGATTGCACGTGCAATTCGATGACTTTGCGACGAGCGAGAAAATTCCGGGCAACTCCGCCTTCCCCATGTCAGTTAATCATCATACCCGACTGCGGAGTCAACGATGCTTAAAACCGGGGTCGTCGCGGACCGCCGCTACCTGAAACACTTCGCCGGCCGTTCGCATCCCGAGCGTCCGGAGCGTTTCGAGGTCATGCTCGAGATGGCGCAGTCGTTGACCCGGCCGGAACTGAGATTTCTGGCGCCGCGCGACGCGACGCCAGAGGAGATCGCGAGCTGCCATACGCCCGAATATGTCGCGACGGTCGCGCGGACTGCGTCGATGGATCGGTTCGACTTCGATCCGGATACCCACACCTCCCGCGACACCTATGAGACTGCGATCCTGTCGGCGGGAGGAGTGCTTACCGCGGTCGAAGCGGTGATGGACGGCGAAGCAGCTAATGGATTTGCCATCGTCCGACCGCCGGGACATCACGCACTGCCTAATCGCGCGATGGGATTTTGTTTCTTCAACAACGTTGCAATCGCGGCCAAGTGGCTAATCGAATCGCGCGGCCTCAAGCGGGTGATGATCGTCGACTGGGACGTCCATCATGGCAACGGCCTGCAGGATATATTCTACGAATCGCCCGAAGTGCTGTACGTATCGACCCATCAGTTTCCGCATTACCCTGGCACCGGGTCGCTGCACGAGATTGGGTACGGCGCGGGAATGGGATTCACCGTTAACCTGCCGATGCCGGCGGAGTTCGGCGACGCCG
The DNA here is from genome assembly GCA_963842215.1 of uncultured delta proteobacterium. Taxonomy (GTDB): domain Bacteria; phylum Desulfobacterota; class Binatia; order Binatales; family Binataceae; genus Binatus. The sequence continues at coordinate 169,875 of CAWJFQ010000001.1, forward strand.
AATATCTGCGGGTGTTCGATCGCCTCGTCATGCCGATCGGGCGCCACTTCAAGCCCGAGTTTATACTCGTGTCGTCGGGCTTCGACGCGCACCATCGCGATCCGCTTGCCCAGATGCGCGTGACGGAAGACGGATTCGCGGCGATGGCGCGGCGGGTCAAGCTGCTCGCGGCGGAATGCTGCGGCGGAAAGATGGTCGCTGCGCTTGAAGGCGGCTACGACCTCGAGGCAATCGCGGACTCGGGACGCGCGGTGATCGACGAATTCGGACGCGAGGCCGATGAGGCGATTCACCCCGGCCATGCCGGCGACCGGGTGATGCCGATGATCGAGCGCGCATCGCAAAACGTCGGCCGCTTCTGGAACCTCAGCTAGATGCCGCCGTCGCGGCAAGTCGCCGGCGGGGTCAAAGGCGACACCGATAATGCGGGTAGCCGGCTCGTCGTATTGGCCAGTTCGCCGCCGCGCGAGTACTCACTCGACAAGCCGACCATAAGCATTGGCAGTCACCCGTCGAATGACGTGGTGCTCGACGACACCACGGTATCGCGCCGTCATGCGACGATCGCGCGCCGTCCAGTAGGTTTCGAGCTTACCGACCTCGACTCAACTAACGGCACCTTCGTAAATGGCCGCCGGCTGCAAAAGCCGATCGCGTTGAAGCGTGGTGACGAGCTTAAATTCGGCTCTGTGCGTGTTGCTTTCGATCCCGCAGCGGTGCCGAAGCGGATGGGACGGGGGCTGCTGGTTCTGGCCGCGATGTTCATCGTGGGGTTTGCCTTCGCGCGATATCGAAGCGAACTTGGACCCGTCGCTTCGGAAATCGCCCGATGGATTTCATCGCGCCGTCCAATCGCAGAGCCTTCGGCAGCGCCCGCGGCCGTGAATACTCAGTCACCGTCGGTCGATGCAGAAGCGACCATGAATTCATCGCCGGCTGCGTCGACGATTCCACCGTCGGGCGAACCGCAATGGCTGACACGAGTTAACTACTACCGCGCGATGGCCAAGCTGGCGCCGATAGTCGAGGACCCCGCTCTCAGCAGGGGCGATCGCGAACATACTATGTACGTCGTCAAGAACTACCACGACGCGATCGAGCATGGTGGCCTCGGCGCCGAGATGCATACCGAGGATCCGGGAAGCCCCGGCTTCACGTCTGAAGGCCTCGATGCCGCCAAGACCAGCGACATGGACGTGTGGTCGATGCATGGCCGGTCGAACGACATTACTTACACCTCGGACTCGAGCGCGTGGGGTTCGCCGGCGTGGTCGATCGACGGATGGATGGCGATACCGTTCCATCGCATGCCGATTCTCAATCCTGCCCTGAACAGCGCCGGCTTCGGCATCTACTGCGAGGCGGAAGCGTGTGCCGCGGGACTCAACCTACTAAACGGTGTGCAGCGAAGAATCCCTTCCGGCCCTGCAGCGCGCTCAATCGAGTTTCCGCCTGACGACGCGACCGTTCCGCTATCGTCGTTCTTCAACGAATGGCCCGACCCGCGCACCAGTTGTCCCGGCTACGAACCGCCGAGCGGACTGAGTATTACACTTCAACTCGGCAACTGGATGGATACTCATCTTGGCCAATACTCAGTCGCGCGTGAGAACGATGACGGCAGCCGCACAGCGGTCGAGTCATGCGGGTTCGATTCGACCAGCTATTCGAATCCCGACGCATACTCACAAGAACTCGGACGCAACGTTCTCAAATCTTACGGCACCGTCGTGTTGATTCCGCGCGCGCCGCTCACCAAAGGTGCGAAGTATGCGGTGCAAATGAACGCGAATGGAAAGCAATACGACTGGACTTTTTCTATAACTCCATGATGATGTGATCCTCCTGCCCGTTAACCGACGGTTATCGGGGCAAAAGGAGGGGGAATCATCATCTCGAGTCGCGCCATTGTAGCCGTGGTCGCAATCAGCTGCTGCCTAGCTGCCGGCTGCTTTCAGTGGACCGAGGATCAGCAGGGCAACCTGCAATCGGTAGGCATGCCTGGCGTGCCGCTGTGGAAATCCAAGACGTCTCCCGCTCCGATAAATCTTACCGACATGGGATTGACGCCCGAGGAGGCTTCCAAGGTGAGCGGTCCCGTCCTGGTGCTGCCGCCGGACCAAACCAGCAAGTACACCCGCTATCGCTACTACCAGACCGGAAACAATAACTGCCAGCGAGATCTCACTAAGCTGCTGTCGGAGAGGGCCGCGGACGCGGCCGGTGACCCGCCTTATTGCACCGAAACTCCCACGCCGCCCGTCGCGAAGGGCAACGCGTTCGTCTTCTGAGAGGCTCGCGAACCCATGGGGGACATCAACATGGGCGAGCTCCGCAAGAGTAGCCGCAAGTGTTGAAGCGCCCGCAAGCAGCGCGTCTGCTCGCGGTCGATCGCGACGCATCCAGCACGCGCTTGCTGTTGCTGAAACGCGATGAAACGGGCGTCGGCAGCGCGCAAGGATCGGGACTGTGCCTCGCAGATGCGAACGTCGACAATCGTCATGCGGTCATCAGGTATGCGCGCGGCCGCTACTACGTTGCCGATCTCAAGTCGGCCGAAGGCACGTTCGTCAACGGGCGCCGGATTCGCCGCAAGCAAGAGCTCAAGCACGGCGACATCGTGCGCTTTGGTTCAGCCGCTCCGTATCGATTTATCGATCCCGACGCCCTCAAGCGGCGGCGTTGGCGTCGTGTGCTGCGTGCCAGCGCAGTCGTCGCGGTGCTCGTCGCCGTGGTAGCTGTCGACCGTTTCGAGAAATGGAATCTGCTGTCGCTGACTACAGCCACACAGATTGTAGCGTGGATGGATTCTCGCTCAACGTCGAAGACTGTCGACGAGCCGATGAACGGAGTGGCGAGCGCGCCGACGCGGGCCGCCGCCTCTGTGGCGCACGCGGTGCCTTCTCCCGCAGCCGTCGCTTCTGTGGCGGCGGTTGCTTTGGCTGCATCGACGCCTAAATCACCTGCGTCATTGGCGGCTTCGAATTCATCGGCATCGTCGATGACCTGGCTGGAGCGGATCAACTTTTATCGCGCTGGACTCGGGTTCGAGCCGATTCGCGACAATGCCGAATTAAGCGCCGCCGCGACGGCGCATGCACATTACCTCCTGCTCAATTTCGCCGAAGATATCCGCGCCGCGAAGCGGATGAGTGGAGACGCCTACGACGAGAAGCCCGGCAAGAGCGGTTACTCGGCGAGTGGCGCTCGTGTGGCGCGAAATCTTCAAATCGCATGGGGTTGCAGCTCTTACGATACTGGCGAGCAAATCGATCATTGGATCGAAGGTCCGTTCCATCGCCTTGCGATGCTCGATCCAATGCTGACCGAAGCCGGCTTTGGCGAGGCTGCGAGCGACGGATGCTGGGTCGCCACGCTGCGCTTGCCGCCGCCGCCCGAGGAAGGTAAGCCGTATCCGCGAGGCATAGAATTTCCACCCGACAATGCGGTCGTGGGCCTGGATTGGACTGGTGTCGAATCGCCCGACCCGCTGGCGAGCTGTTCGGGTTACGAGCGGCCTGTAGGACTCCCAGTCACTCTGCAAATCGGGCGGCTGGTGGACACGAAACTTTCAGCGCATTCTGCTCACGCAAGACGGCAAGCCGATCGAATACTGCGCATTCGACGCGCCAAGCTACCGAAACGAAAACCCCACAGCGCAAGAGTACGGCCGCTGGAATCTGCGCGGCTCCGGTGCGGTGGTGCTCGTCCCTCGCGCGCCGCTACAACCCGGCGCGCACTACGCGGTTTCAATTACCGCAAATGACGCGACCTACGCCTGGAGCTTCACCGTCGCGCAGAATCAGGTCACGAGCTTTACCGCAGTCGCGAAGTTTCCAACGCCTGCGCCGACTCCGGCACCGACGCCAGTCGCCGCGTCCTCGCCGAACGGCCCGACCACCGCATCGCGCCACTCCTGCCGCTTCGGTATCGATAGCAGCGCCGGCGATTTCCGCAGTCACAGTCACTGCGCCGGCTGCGGAGGAGGAGCCAGGAGTCGCCGGTACGAGCACCAATTGGCTCGACGTGCTGAATGGGTACCGCACACGTCTCGAAGTGCCGCCGGCTGCGGAGGATCCGACGCTCAGCCTCGGCTGTCTCGCCCACGCGAAATATCTAATGACCAACTATCGGCAGTTGCTGGCCGCGGGTCACCAGCCCGGCGCTTTGTTTCATGGCGAAGACGAATCGAAGCCGGGCTACACAGCCGAGGGCCTTAAGGCCGCGAAAGCCAGTGACGTCGTCTATCAACCGCGCAGCATCAAGTCGTCCGAGGCCGAGCTCATGGCCAGCGCGATTCAATGGTGGATCTCGGGGCCGTTCCATCGCCCGGAACTCATCAGCCTTGATCTCAAGGAAGTGGGATTTGGCCAGTATTGCCAGGGAGTGGGATGCATCTCGGTGCTCGACACTATCAGCGGCTCGACGCTGCCGCCGCCCGGCGGGCGTCCGCTCGCGCGGCCAATCGAAGTTCCACCAGATGGCGCGACGGTAAAGATACCCGCGTTCGGCGGCGAATGGCCCGATCCGGTGTCGTCGTGTACCGGATACTCGCAGAACGCGGCGGCGATCACGCTCCAGCTTGGAACGCACGTGCCGGCGAGGATTAGCAACGCGACTCTCACCCAGACCACTGGTGAAGCCGCCGGAAAAAGAGTCGCGACTTGCCTCTACGATTCCGAAATCTACACCAACCCCGACGCCGCTGCTCAAGCGAGAGGCCGCGAGGTCCTCGGCGATTTTGGCGAAGTAGTAATGATGGTGCGCGATCCACTCGTCCCCGGCGAGACATATCGCGTGAACATGACGGTCAGCGGCAAGCCGTATACCTGGAGCTTCACCGCAGCTCCCTGAATCGCGACTGACTATCGCTGGAAATCGACCGCGATGATCGTCGCCATCGAATCAAGTGCGCTGTCGGGCGTCGCAATCACCAGCTCGCCAATCGGATCATGATTGAACAGACTATCGGCCGCAGAGATTCGCTTGCGCACTTTCAGCGAAATAGTACTCGCCAGCGGACGTACGTCGCCGACGTGCTTCACTTTCACACCGCGCATCGACACCGACTCGTACGGCTTCATCAAGACGTGCAGATAGACGCGATTGCCGCGACGGGTCGAGGGTCCGTAGAACTGCCATGGCTCCAACCCGGGTTCGGTGCCGACGATCGCTTCGCCATTGCGGCCCATCCAGTCGCCGATCGCTTCGAGCCGCTCGATATGTTCGGGCGCTAGCGCGCCGTCGCCCATCGGACTGACGTTAAGCAGCAAATTTCCGCCCTTGCCCGCCACTTCGCACAGCGTCTGGATCAGCGAACGGGTCGATTTCAGATCCTTGTCGGAAGGGTTGTAGCCCCAGCTGTTGTTGATCGTCAGGCATGTTTCCCACGGCCCTTCCGGCGGCTTGGGCGGCACGGCCTGTTCGGGCGTCTGGTAGTCGCCGTAACCCGGAATCCGATCGTTGATGATGACCTCGGGCTGGAGCGAATGGATCATCTCGACGAACTCGCGCGACTTCCATTCCTCGGGGGTGCGTTCCCATCCGCCGTCGAACCACAGCAGGTCGATCTTGCCGTAATTGGTGAGCAACTCGCGCATCTGCGCAAACATGAACGTGAGGAACCGATCCCACTCCGCGGGCGTCGAACGGCGCCAGTTTCCCCACTTGTAGGGCTTGTCGGACTCCAGAAACGCCGGATAGTCAGGATGATGCCAATCGATAAGTGAGTAGTACAGCCCGACTTTCAGACCCTCAGCGCGGAACGCATCTGTATATTCACGAACTATATCGCGTTTGAAAGGCGAATACTCAATTGAATAGTCAGAATGCTTTGTGTGGAATAGTGAGAAGCCGTCGTGATGTTTACTAGTCAGTACTGCGTACTGCATACCGGCACGCTTGGCCATTCGTGCGAGCGCGCGAGCGTCCCATCTGGTGGGATTAAATGTCTTGGCGGTCGAATGATACTCGTCCACCGCGACGCTTTGCGAGTTCGGCAGCGCGCCGACGCCGCCGACCAGCGGCCACGACAGCTCGAGCCCGCGCTGGCTGCAATGCCCCCAATGGATGAACATCCCGAACCTTGCCTTCTTAAACCACGATTCCATAGCCGGGCATTGTCGCCTTCACGGGCGCTGCCTGTCCATACGCGCAAGGGTCAGCGAAACGGCTGCCATCCGAGCTCCGGCACGATTTCATCAAACGAAACGCCGAGCATCCACACGAATGCGACTGCGCCGCCGCCCGTACCTTCTGCTGCCCGATTGACTGCGACCTGGACACCGAGATTCACCTCGTACGACGAGTCGAGCCAGGCGATAGCGGGGGTCAGCTCGAAGTTCGGCTGCGAGGAATTTCGATGCGCGCTCAGGTACTGCCCATAGTCGAAAGCGAGATTCGGCGTCAGCTGGCGCATAGCGCGGGGCACCGAGTTGAGGGCAACATTTTCGTCGAGGTATTCCAGCGAATACTCGAGTTCGAGATCGCCGCTCATCAGATCGTCGCGCGCGCCAGTCACCTTGCTTTGCCATCCCCAATCGCCCTCGATCCCGGCGGGACGCAGCAGCGCCAGCGAGTCGGGCAAATCTGCGAGTCCCTTCTGAAAAAGCAAGTCGATGCCGGCACGCGCATGCGTTTCCGATCCTCCGCTATTGTCGCCAAGCGGCAGCTCGAGTGAGGGACTGATCGTGAGCACGAATTCGCGGCGCGGAAGCTCGAGCAAGATGTGCTTGTACGCGAGCTCGAGATTGCTCGAGGTCGTGGATTCCTCTTCCTGCTCGAACCGCTGGTAGCCGGCGAAAATAGAAAAGGAGGAGCTCGACGAAATAGTTTTTTCGAGATACACCGACTCCGAATTCTGCGCGCGATCGTAGCTTCCACCGACCGAAAGATAATTTTCGACGGTCGCGTCATTGCCGATGAAATCGCCCACGAAGATCCGCGAGGGCGGATCTGCATGCGCCGTGCCGGCGCATAGGAGAGCCGCGGCGGCGCCAAGAACCGTGAGCAGCAATTTCACACCGCACATAGAACAGCACGGCGGCGGCATCCGCAACGCCGGTTGGGAATCGCACCGGGTCGTGATATTGAAAATTCGAAAGCTGACGCGCGCCGGAGGCCAACGATGAAGATCTCAATGTTCCATCTGATGCCGTATCGCGATCTGCCCGACGATTTCGCGCAGAAGTATCACTCGGTGTGGGTCGACCCGCCGTACGCCGAGCTCGCCGATTCGGTGAAGGTCGGCCAGTACTACAACTGGACGCTCGACGAGCTGATTCACGCCGCCGACAAGGGCATCGACGGCATCTGCGTCAACGAGCATCATCAAAACGCCTACGGCTTCATGCCGAATCCCGACCTGATGGGATCGATTCTCGCGCGCGCGACCAACGGCACCGACGTGCGCCGTGGTGCAGATGGGTGCGACGCTGCCGACGTCGAATCCGCCGATACGAATCGCTGAAGAGTACTCAATGATCGATTGCATCAGCGGCGGCCGCATGGTCGCCGGGATGCCGCTGGGCACGTCGCAGGACGTCAACCTGTGCTACGGAATTCCGCCGATTGAGCAACGCGAGCGTTACTACGAAGCGCACGATCTGATTCTGAAGGCGTGGCAGTCGCCCGAGATTTTTGCCTGGAACGGCAAGTACTTCAAACTACCGATGGTGAATATCTGGCCGCGGCCGATTCAAAAGCCGCATCCGCCTGTGTGGATTCCCGGCAGCGGCAGTCTTTCACCTGGGATTTTTCCGCCAAGCACAACCATTGCTACTGCTTCCTGTCGTACTGGGGCAACAATTTCGGCAAGCGCGTGATGGACGGGTTCTGGGATTTCGTCGCCAAGGGCAATCACGATCCCAATCCGTATCGCGCCGGCTTTCTGCAGTTGGTGGCCGTATCGGAAACCGACGCGCAGGCCGAAAAGGACTACTACAAACACATCCGATATTTTTACGACAAATGCCTGCACATTCTGCCTGAGTATTTTCCCGTCGCCGGCAACCAGGACTACAAGAGCCTGGTCAACAGCGTGACCAAGCTGAACCCGCAGTTGTTCGATCTCATGAACAAGATACCGACCTGGAAGTACAAGGACTTCGTCGACAATCAGTTCGTGATCGCGGGATCGCCGGCTACCGTGCGCCAGCAGTTGATGGAAGCGGTCAAGAAACTTCGCGTCGGCAACCTGATGGTGCTGCTGCACATCGGCTCGATGCCGCACGAGTTGACCATCAAGAACATCGACCTGTTCTGCAGCGAGGTGCTGCCGCATTTCCGTGGCGTCTGGGACGGCGAATGGGAGAACAAGTGGTGGCCGGAGTCACTCAAGGGTCCGCGCAAGCAGATGACCTCGAACGGAGTGCATGCGGCGGCCGCGCTAGCCCGCGTCGCTCGACCGCAACCCGGAAGGACTGATATGGCGGCTGCAAAAGAGAAAACGGTCAGCGTGTGGGGCGACAAGGTTCATCCCAAGGTCAGGATTCTTGGCGACGGGCCCCCGGTCGTCTATCTGCATGGCGGCTACGGCCCGATCGAAACCGAGCTGCTCGACGGGCTCGCGCAAGAACTTCACCGTCTATGCCCCCGAGCATCCCGGCATCACGGCGGGCGACGAGGACGCCTACAAGGCGCTCGACGACATGTGGGATCTCGTTCTCTATTACTACGACCTGTTCGATAAGCTCGGCCTCAAGTCGCCGGCGCTGGTCGGTCATTCGTTCGGCGGGATGATCGCGGGTGAAGTCGCAGCGACCGATCCGACGCGCATCAGCAAGCTGGTGCTGATAAGTCCGCTCGGCCTATGGCGCGACGATTCTCCGATTCGCAACTACATCGTGACGCCGCAAACCGAACTGCCCGCGCTGCTGTTCAAGGATCAACATCATCCGTCGTTGAAGCGAATCACGCTGAACCCCGAGGATCAGGAGGGCTTCATTCGCATCACCTGGGCTCTCGGATGCACCGGCAAGTTCATGTGGCCGATTCCCGACAAGGGGCTCCGCAAGCGGCTCCATCGTATCGCCGCGCCGACGCTTATCGTGTGGGGCAAGGATGACAAGCTGTTGCCGGCGGTCTATGCCGACGAATTTCGCAAGGGAATTCACGGCGCCAAGGTCGATCTGGTCGCGGGTGGTGCGCACATGATGCCGTTGGAAGAACCCGTCAAGCTTGCCGCGACGGTCACGAAGTTCCTCAAGGGCTAGCGCGGAAAAGCGATTTGTCGCTTGCGGATTGGCGACGCCTCGAATACTTCCATATGACTGGTCGCTAACCTTGTCCGGCATGGACTTCGATTGTTCGTGCGAATGCGAGTGGATAAAATGAGACGCAACTCCTTTAGCTTGTCGTGCCTTGCGGTCGTGGCGGTGCTCGTGCTCGCCTCGGCTTGCAAAGGCGCAACGGATGGTCTTCCCGTGAGAAACACAGGACATTACGCAATCATCGATACCGAGCGCGGCACAATAGTCGTCGAGCTATACCCGGCAGTCGCGCCCAAGACGGTCGCGAACTTCGAGACGCTAGTGAACAAGGGCTTCTACAACGGCTTGACGTGGCATCGCGTCGTTCCCGACTTCGTAATCCAGGGCGGAGATCCCGACGGTACGGGAGCCGGCGGCCCGGGCTACACCGTGCCCGCCGAGATAAATCCGGCGGAGCATCACCTGCGCGGCAGTCTGGCGACGGCGCGTCAGGGCGACGAAGTTAATCCAAAACGCGAGTCGAGCGGCAGCCAGTTCTACATCTGCCTCGAGCCGCAACCAGGACTCGACGGTCAATACACCGTCTTTGGCGGCGTAATTAAGGGCATGGACGTGGTCGATCAGATTCAGAAGGGCGACCACATGAAGAAAATCACGCTCGCGAAGGAGCCGCCCAAGTAACCGCGGCGCGTCGTAAATGGCGGATTCACGAAGCGGGCACCCCCATCCGGCGGGGCCCTACTTCAGCGTAGACCTGCACCTTCACACCAATCGCGGCAGCTCCGACTCGAACCTGGCGCCGAAAGATCTGGTCGACCGCGCCCGGGCAATCGGAATCGGCGCGGTCTGCATCACCGAGCACGACAATATGTGGGATTCGCGCGAGGTCGCGGCGCTCGCTGCCGACTCGGGCGTTATATTCCTGCGCGGGATGGAAGTGACAACCGACATGGGTCATGTCGGTGCGTTCGGGCTCGAGCGCTACGTCGGAGGCATCTACCGGCTGGCCGAGCTGCGCCGCGTGGTAGACCTGGAAGGCGGTATACTGATCGCGAATCATCCTTTCCGCTACAAACTCGACCCGCGCTTTTCGTTCATCAACCCGGACTCCGAACCGATCGATCCAACTTTTCCCGACCGAGCGGCGAAACTGAGAATCTTCGAGCTCGTCGACGCGATCGAAGTCCTCAACGGCGCATGCGGCGAGGAAGAAAACGTGTTCGCGCTGAAGGTCGCGCGTCATCTTGGGATGGCCGAAGTTGCCGGCTCGGATTCGCACTCCGCCGGCTCGGTAGGATGCGTCACGACGCTGCTCGAAGGTCCAATCAAGGACGAACGCGATCTGATAGACGCAATCCGCGCCAAGCGATGCCGCGCCGGCCGCGGCCTAACAAAAGGCGCACTAGCTCCATTCGACCCACCACAAACCATCGAATAGGCGTGGAAAAGACCGAAATCCAAGCCTTTTCCTTTCATTTCAGGACCTGGCGTGATTTGAAAGGAAAATCGATCAGTGGTCGCCGCTAACCTCATCAGATGGAACTCGAAACAATAGTTCAGGATATCGCGGATGTCTTGAAAAGCATCGATTCTTCGCGTGTGCCCTTCAAGAACTTCCAGCCCGGCGTCGGGCCCTATGGCGAGCCTCAATTGGTAAAGCTTGTCGCCGGAGGTTTGAACGGAATTTCGCGATACGGGGGCAGCGCAAAAACAATGCGGACCCCCGATTTATTGATCGAGGGACACTGGGCCCTCGAAATCAAGATCGCTCGGCCGTTCGGAGATAATGGAAAATCGGCAGAGAATTGGTCAGTCAACCTTCTGCACCCGTACGGCGGAAATACCAGCCTGCTTGGTGACTGCCTCAAACTTCAGGCGATAAGCCGTTCAGAGCGAAAGGGTGTGATTGCTGTCGGCTACGAGCACGATCCAATTCAGGTTACCCTTGAACCACTTTGGAAAGCGTTCGAGGTGGTTGCCGCCGCAGTGTTGAATATTCAGCTTGGGTCACGAATTGAAGCGAAGCGCGATGGATTGGTCCATCCGGTTCATCAGCGACTAGTGGTCGTGGGTTGGGAAATCAGCTGAGAATCTCCCCGCGGCATTGTTGCGACGCGATCGCTGCTATAAAATTTTTGCGCCGCCGCTGAGTGACCTTAACCATGAGTGCCAATAAAGATCGCCTTGCTCTGATCGAGCATCTCACCTCTATCGGTGGTGAGCATTCCGACGATCTGCGCGAGACCCTCGACCGCGTTTCTTTCGCGATCGCCACCGGCATGGAAGCCGAGGTCTGCTCGCTCTACCTCTTCGATCCGCAGCGCGAGCGAATCGTGCTGCGCGCCACCGTCGGCCTCGATCGCGAATCGGTCGGCAAGGTTTCCATGCGCCTCAGCGAGGGCCTGGTTGGGCTGGTGCTGGAGAAAGACGAACCGGTTTACGTGCCCGACGCCATCAGCCATCCGCGCTACAAGTATTTTCCCGAGACCGGCGAGGAGCGCTTTCATACTTTTCTCGGCGTCCCGGTGCATGACGGGCGCAAGAAACCGCTCGGGGTGCTGGTCGCGCAGACGCTGGAGCGGCGCAAATTCAACAAGAGCGAAATCCGCCTGCTGAGCACCGCGGCCAACCAGGTCGCGCAGATTCTTTCTCACTTCAGGTTGCGCGAGTCGCTCGCGACCAAGGAGAAAGAGCGGCTCGAATACAAGCGCCGGATGATCGAGGCCAATCGCCAGCTCAAGGATTACGAAAAAGTCGGCGGCAAGACCCGCCACGCCGCGCCGGCCAAGATTCGACGCCCGCGCCTGGCGGGACTTTCCGCATCTCCCGGATTCGCGCAAGGCAATGCGCACGTGGTCGGCACATTTCTCAGCAGCGTCGATCGGCATCAGAAATCACGCGATCCAAAGATCGAAGGTAAGCGTTTCGAGGAGGCTCTCGCTCGGTCGCTGTCCGAGCTGGCAACGCTGCGGGTCCGGATGGAACCGCTGATGCCCGAGTCGGATCTCAAGATCTTCGACGGCCATCGCATGATTCTCGAAGACGACGAGTTCGTCAGCCGCATCCGCGACACCATTGCCAACGGCTATACCGCCGAGAGTGCGCTGTTTCGCGTGATCGAGGAGCTCAGCGCCTCGATGCTCGCCGTGGCCGACAATTATCTGCGTGAGCGCGCGACCGATTTTCGCGACGTCGGCCATCGCGTGTTGCGTCATCTCCGCCAGGAGGAAAAGCGCGCACCCTTCACCAAGCCGACCATCATCGTCGCCGAGGAGCTTACCCTCTCGCAGTTGACGATGGTCAGTCACGACAAGCTCGCGGGAATCGCATTGCAATCGGGCGGCGTCACCTCTCACGCGGCGATCCTTGCGCGCGCGTTTGAAATCCCGACTGTGGTCGGCGTCGAGCATCTGATGGAATCGGTCGTCGAAGGCGATCAGCTCGTGCTCGACGGCAACTCGGGCGTGGTTTACGTCAATCCCGGCACGGAGATCGAGCGCGATTACGTCAGCCTCGCGCGCCGCTACGACGCCTTCAAGAAGGAGCTGATCGAAGAAGGCAATGCGCCAACCGCGACCCGCGACGGCCATCGCGTTATGATGCTCGCGAATATTGCCCTGCTGGCCGACATCCACCTGGCGCTGCGCTACGGCGCCGAGGGGGTCGGGCTGTTGCGCTCGGAGTTCTCGTTTCTGACCTATGAGGACTTTCCTGACGAAACCCAGCAGCTCGCGCTGTACAGCAAGATGCTGGAGGCGGTCGGCAAGCGTCCGGTCACGATTCGCACGCTCGACATCGGCGCCGACAAATATCCGCCCTACATGCGCGTGCCGCGCGAGGACAATCCGTTCCTTGGCTGGCGTTCTATCCGCATCTCGCTCGAAATGTCGGGACTGTTCAAGGTTCAGCTCCGCGCGATTCTGCGAGCAGCCGCCAAGCACAACGTCCGCATTCTGTTCCCGATGATCTCGAGCCTCGAGGAATTGCGCCGCGCCCGTGAATTGCTGGCCGAGTCGCAAGCCGAGCTGTTCAAGGAAGGACTCGAGCACAATCCCAACATCGAAGTCGGCATCATGGTCGAAGTGCCGTCCGCAGTGTGGCTTGCGCCGCGGCTTGCGCGCGAAGTGGATTTCTTCTCGGTCGGCACCAACGACCTTATCCAGTACCTGCTCGCCGCCGACCGCAACAATCCCAAGGTCGCGCACCTGTACGAGGCGCTGCATCCCGCCGTTATTTCTGCGATTGCCGAGGTCGTCAACGTCGCGCGTGCGGCAGACAAAGAAGTTTGCCTGTGCGGCGAGATGGCCAGCGACCCGCTCGCAACCCTGCTGTTGGTCGGGATGGGTCTCGACGAGCTGAGCCTGAGCCCGCTGTTCATCCCGGTAGTGCGCAAAGTCATCCGCGAAGTCGATTATCAGACCGCCCGCCTGATCGCGCGCGAGACTTTGCAAATGGCCAGCGTGCAGGAAGTCAAGGGCTACCTGGTCGAGCGCTATCGCGATCTGGGTTTGATCAATCTTGTCGAAATGTACCGTTAGGTACGCTCTGCCCGGATTATCCCATACTAATATCTCGACTTGCGTACTATTAACGTGATTCAATGGAGCGGTTGACAATCCCGCTCGTGATTTGTTTACACTGATTCTGACCGAGCGGTTAGATACCGTCAGCGCTCCAGCTTTCGGGTGTGACGGTGGCGGCTTGTGGTAGGCTGGTGGCTTTAGGAAGCAAAAGCAGAGGATCGATTGATGGTATTTCTTGTATCTCTTGGCGCTTTTCTAATTTTCGCAACCAGTGTCCTCTATTGGCTGCTTGGGACGAGTCGCTACGGCGGCGACCGCCAGGCGGCGACGCTACAGTTGACGGCTCGTGAGGGTGCAACCGCCGACGCGGTAAAAAAGCCCGAGCCTTGCCGCACTATTCGCGTCTATTTTATCAAGCCCTCGCGCTACGATGAGGATGGCTTCGTCCAGTATTTCCGCTACGGCGTACAGCCGAACAACACTCTCACCGTGATGACCGCGCTCAACGAGGCGTTCAACAAGCGTTACGCGGTCGAGCGCAACGTGCGGCTCGATACGGTCATTTGGGACGAAATCTGCGACGGTATCGTCAGCCCCGAGACCATCAAGGCAATCAAGGAAAAAGCGCGCGAGGACGGCGTCGAGCTGTTGATTGGCCTTGCCGGCGTACAATCGAATCAATATCCGCGCGGACGCGACCTCGCGCTTCAGTTCGTCGCCGAAGGGCTGCCCACCATGATGGGTGGCTTCCACGTCAGCGGTTTTCCCGATTCGTGCAAGTTCCTCAACGAATGCGGTGTCACCACCGTCGTCGGCGAGGCCGAAAATATCTGGGGCGATATCGTCGAGGATTTTCTGCGCGGCGAGCTGCGCAAGCATTATTCGGTCACGCAGGGAATCCGCGCCAAGACCGGCCAGGAAGACATTATCGTCCCGCTGATCACCGAATCGCTGCTGCCGGTGCTCGACGATCGTTATCTCACCCGATTTTTCAACGACACGATGACCACGCTTGACACTTCGCGCGGATGCCCGTTCACCTGCTCGTACTGCAGCGTGAAAAACGTGATGGGCCGCACGATGCGCTCGCGCGAGCCGGACGCGGTCGTAACCTGGGTGCGCGACGCATGCCAGCATCACGGGATCGAATCCCTGTTCCTGGTTGATGACGATTTTTTCCGCTCGCCGCGATGGGAAGAGATTCTCACTGGCCTGGTCGAAGTCAAGAAAGAGTATCCGAAGCTCTCCTTCATGATGCAGGTGGACGTCGACGCGTCATGCTATGCAAACGTCGCCGAGGGCGAGACCGAAACCGCCAAGCATCGGCGCAGCAAGCGTTTCACTGAGCTGGCTGCGGCGGCAGGATGCTACCAGGCGTTCGTCGGAATCGAGTCGCTAAATCCCGACAACCTGAACTTTGCCACCAAGTACCAGAACACCGACGATCGCCAGCACAAGGGAAAGCTGGAAGCGGTGCGCGCGCACGTGATCGACAAGTATCGGCGCGTCGTTGAGAACTGGCACAAGGTCGGCGTTTCGGTTCATGCCGGCTACATGCTGGGCTTCCCGTTTGACGGCCCCGATTGTGGACGCGTAGCGGCCGCGACGCTCAAGAAGATCGGCTTCGACATCGTCTCGTTCTTCATCATGACTCCGCTGCCTGGCACCGAAGACCAGGTGCGCTTCACCAAGGAAGGCGCCATCATCGATTGGGACTTCAACCAGCTCGACTCCCAGCACGTCACCCTCAAGCACGACAAACTGGACAAGGAAAGCTGGCTCGGTGCGTATCGCGACGCGTTCACGGGCTTCTACTCGATCCCACGCTTTCTACACACGATGTTCACCCTATGCGCCGGCCGTGGACTCGATGCCGAGGCGCGCCGCGCGGTGCTCCGTCAATTCACTTACTATTTTTTCAGCTATCGCCAGGGACGGCATCCGATGGTCGGCGGGATTTGGCCGATTCGCCGTCGCGACGTTCGCCGCGCTGCGGTTACCGACGACGAGGCGCGCCGCTTCTATCTTGGCGGCAAGCGCTTCGACGCCATTTTGCACGGTGACGGCGATCAGGGCTTCGCCGCAGCTTCGGCCTGAAGCAGCCAATTCTCATAGCTTGAATGCAACCGGCGCGATCCTACTCGGGGTCGCGCCGATCTACTTTTTGGATGCTAACTGTCTCCAACAGGCGCATCGCGTTGGAACTTGGCGACCCCCGCTTGCGCCGATACCGCATAAACATATACGCATTCCAGCGGGGACTTGATCATGATCACGACGCCCGAAATCATCGTTGCGGCTGTCATCCTGGGGATTTTCATTGTCATTCCAATCCTGCGCGGCTTACTTGGATTGATTTTTCGCCTCGCGATCTTTTTCATCGGCGTGGCGGTTGCCGCGGCCGGGATCGCGATGATCCTGAACAACGAAACAATTTTCGAAAGACCCGGAGTCGTGCTGCGCGTCAAGCGCTTCGTTACGATGAACTCCGCCGCCGCCAGCACCACCGGCTCGAGCGCGGTGACTTGTGATCCGAGTCAGCCGCCGGCGCCCCCGCCTACTGCGGCCGAGACTGCGCGCAAGAAGGCTGCTGAGAAGAAAGAAGAAGCCGCCCGCGAACTTCAGACCACCCGAAACGATGTCTCGAATGCGGCGCCGGCGCCGCTCGACGACGTATTCCCCGAATTGATTCGACGCGGTTATCCGGGGATCTCGCGCCAGCAGCTGTTCCAACTATCGCAGGATACGGTCAACTCGCTTGGCGGATGGAAAATCGTCAAAGCCAATCCCGGCAACTATACGATCGACTGCATCTACACGCCGCGCTATTTCAAAATCGACGACGATGTCAGGATCGCCATAGACCCGTCAGGCGATATCGAAGTGTGCGCGCGTTCCGGCTTGGCGCGCCCCGACGCCACTTCGATTCTGCGCTATTTCCCCGGCGACCTGGGTTCAAGCATCGGGCACATCAAGGAATTCTACGAAGCCCTCGAGCCGAAAATGGATGAGGTCTACAAGGAAGAACAAGACAAGCAGAACGCCAAGAAGCCGCCGCACTGATCGTTCCCCTGTCTTCGGCAGACTGCTAACCGTTGGCGAACAGCGGTGATAATAGGGGGGCGGTCGCGTTGTTTGAAAGGGTAGATCCGAAAGAGCATTCTCTGGCAACGGTCGCTGACAGGAGGGGAGAGGCGGTCATGCGGGATGGAATTGAACTATCTGACACGCAACGGTTCGCCGCGCGCGCATGCAGCCGCGGCGATTAAGCTCGAGCGGGCGCCTGCGGCCAGGCTTCGCGCTGGCGACGCTCGCCGCCGTCGCCATCATCCTGTTCGCGCCGCTTCATCGATGGTACTCGCGGGCAATCGCCGCGTCCTCTCAAGCGGCCAGCCCCTCAGGGCCGCTCATATGGATCGTCGATACCGGTAACAACCGAACGCTTGGTTACTCGGCCCCGATTAACTCAAACGGACCGCTCGCGCAGGTCGTCGAGGGTCAGGCGGATTTTACCCACTCGAACTGTCAGAGCGGCAGTTCCGTCTCTGCGTCTTGCGAGAATTTTCCATTCATTGGAGCTGTCGACGACTCGTCGGGCGCCCTGTGGGTCGTGGACTACGGCAACAACCGCGTCCTCCGATATTCGCCACCTTTCACCAACGGCCAGGCAGCCGACCTTGTAATCGGGCAGCAGAACTTTAACTCATCCGGCGCCGGCTCCGGTGCATCTCAGCTCGATCAGCCCTACTACTTGACCCTTGATCGCGATGGCGACCTCTGGATCGCTGACACCTACAACAGCCGCATACTCGAGTTTACGCCGCCCTTCACCAGCGGAATGAGCGCGACGATTGCCCTCGGTCAAGCGAGCATCGATTCTTCGGCCGGTTGCATCGGCGGCCCCTCGAATCCTGCTACTGCCTCGGGCCTCTGCATTCCGGTGGGGATAGTCTTCGATTCCCACAACAACCTGTATGTCGCCGATAACCACAACTTTCGCATTCTCGAATTCGTTCCGCCGTTCGTCACCGGGATGGAGGCGAGCTTTGTAATCGGCCAGTCCGACTTCTCAAATAACGGCGCCTGCCAGAGTGCCTCTCCGAGCGTGATAGGCGCGGACGGCCTCGCGGTCGACGGCAGCGACAACCTCTGGGCCGCTGACCGCGAATGCGGCGGGCGAATACTCGAATTCCCGCCGCCCACGTCGAACGGCGAAGGCGCCATCCGCGTTCTCGGCCAGCCTGACTTCTTCAGCGAGAGTCTCGGATGCTATTTGAACGAGACTGCCTCGTTGATGTGCGATATTCGCGACGTCAAGCTCGATTCCTTCGGCGACGTCTACGCCGTAGACGATTACTCCAATCGCATGCTGGTCTGGAACGCGCCGATCGCCGGCAATGGGCAGGCAGCCAACTTCGTCGTCGGCCAACCCAACTTCACAACCGACAGCATCGCCAATATCAGTCAGAGCGGCCTGTTTATCCCGACCGGAATCGCGTTACCGCTTTCGATTCCGAGCACGACAATGCCAACCGCCACTGCGACACCGACGGTAACCGCAACCTCGACTTCGACTGCGATGGCCACCGGAGCGGCGCAACCGCTACCGACGACCGCCAGACTGCAACGCGAACGGCGACCGCGACCGCCACGGCCACTGCGACCGCAACCGCTACTGCCACTCCGACTGCGACTGCCACGAGCACAAGAACGACGACCGCGACTGCAACCGCCACCAGGTCAGCAACCGCGACCGCAACCGCAACGATCACTGCTACACTCACGGCGACTCCGACCGCGACATCAGGGAGCAAGCCAACGCCGACTGCAACCCCGGGCGGCGCGCTCGAAGCCTTGACGCCGCCCCAGTTATCTTTCGGAATCGTAGTTCTTGGCCAGAGCTCGGTCGCGACCGTCACGCTGAAGAATACGGGCAACGCCTCGATGTTCAGCATCACCGAGAGCGCGTCAAACCCAAGCTTCTCTATCGCGACCGGTGGAACCTGCGGCTTCGTTGTGGCTCCCGGCAACAGTTGCACACTGGAAGTGTCATTTACGCCGAGAGCGACCGGCAGCCAATCGGGCATGCTGACCGTCTCGAGCGACGCCATCAACAGTCCGCAATCTATCCTCCTCGCAGGAACAGCTGCCGCGTCCGGCTTGCCCTGAACGTCATGGAGTTGAACGATCGCGCGCATGCTTTTGACAAGATGCGTGCGATGGGGTCAAGCTGTGATCCTATGGCGATGCGGGAGGCTCAGATCGACGCACTGGCGACGCACCTCGTGCAGGGACTGATCGACCGCGGCGTGATCAAACCAAAAGCCGACGTTAAGGAGTTAGTCGCCTGCGTGGTCGAGTTGATGTCGGAGAATTTCGAGACCGAAGCGCAGATCGACGAAGAAGCCGATAAGATGGCGGAAGCGGAGGCGCGGCGCGATACCCGCCTGGACGTCACGCGGCTGCGCACCTTGATTCGTCAGCGCCTGGCCGAGAAGAAGAACTTCCCGCTCTAAATAAGTTCACTCACGCGCGCGACAGCGCGCAGCAGAATTTTTCCGGGATCGACCCGATAGAGTAAACCCCCATGAAATTGTCCGAAGCACGAGTTCTGTTCCTGGCGCGCGAGTCGCTGGCAAAATTGCGCGACGAGGGCCTGGCCGAGATCGCGAACTTTCCGCTCGCGCTTCGTCAGGCGCGGGAGATCGTCGCGCAGTTCAACGAGCAGGGCGACGAAATCGATGCGATCGTGCGGCGCAAGATCAATTCGATCAAACGCGGCATCACCGAGGGCTCCAACGAATGGACCCTGCTGTACAAGCGCTACCGCGACGAAGAGATGCGCAAGAAAGGCCCCCAGCGCTAAGCCTTTCCGTCACTCCTCCTCGGACAAGGAGAGGTTAGAAACGGGATTGCTGCCGAACTTCCATCCCCGAACCAGAGAGCAAAAGCGCGTCCGCGCGATTTGCGATTTTCTTATCACCGGGTGCAGGGTTACCCCTGCCCAGGGAAGCAGTGAAAAATGAAACCCACGGCGGGTTTCACATTCAATACAGTTCCCCCTGCCGCATGCAGCCGCGCTTGAGATACACTCTCTCCATGGACGACAACGAATTTCGCGAACGTTCCGACACCGCGTTGACCAAGGTCGCGAAATGGCTCGAGGACCTCGACCCCGACGAAGTGGACTACACCACCGCCGACGGTGTCGTGACGATCGAGTTCGCCGGCGGCGCGAAGTTTATTCTCTCGCGGCAGTCGCAGATGAAGCAGATGTGGCTCGCCGCCGGCTCGCACGGATTCCATTACAATTGGGATGATTCGCGCGGTCGGTGGCTGGACGACAAGGACGGTCACGAGCTTTTTCCAAAGCTGACGGAGACGGTTTCCGAGCAACTGGGCCATCCGGTGGATCCTTCCATTTAATCTCCTCGAGGTTCGCCTGGTTTGAACTCCTTCCGCTGAATCGAATCGAATAAACCACGATGAGCCTCGACGCCGACGTTATCGTCATTGGAGCGGGTCCCGCCGGATGCGCGGCGGCGATCAGGCTTGTCGATGCGGGCTACGAGGTGATCGCGCTCGAGCGCAAGGAGCATGAAGACGGCGAGGACATCACCTCGGGCGAGGTGATGGTCGGTACCGACGCAAAACGAATGCAATCAGTTGGGTGTCAAGTTCGAAGGGGACTGGGTGCTGGATCGCATCACCGGCTTTCGCAACGTCTATCCCGACCTTTCGTGGACCTATCACCCGATCCCGACCTCGGTCTCTCCGGTTCAGGTCGATCGCGGAGGATTCAACGCCGCCTTGCGCCGCCGGCTGGTCGAGGTCGGCGGACGATTGGCCTGGAACGCGCGAGTTACCGAGCTGGAGTTTCGCGCTGATTCTGCCATCGCCATCACCGGCGACCGCACTCAGTATTCAGCGCGCATGCTCATAGATGCGGGCGGCCGCTACGCGCCGTCGCTGCGTGTGCTGAATCTTAAATCCGACGACCCGGAATTCTCGCAAATCGGCGTCGCGGTTTTCTTCGAGTCGTTTGACGGCACTCCGCTGCATACCTGGGACCGTCACCTTTACGGCGTGCGCGGTGCGATGATCAGCGGCTCCCGGATCAGGCCCGGGCTCTATCGATATATCCTCGAAGCGGACCTGGCCGAGAAACAGAGCGACCGTCTGGGCGCCGTCGAATTCTACGAATCAGTCGCGCGCAATCATGATCGTTGGCTCTACCATCGCGTCATGCGCGAGCCGCGAATCGGACGACAGTGGTCGATGGCGCCGCTCGGCTATCGCGTCAGCGCTGTCGCGCGAGATCGCCTGCTGCTGGTAGGAGACGCGGCGGGATATCTGTCGCCGATAACGGGGCAGGGCAATGAATTCGCGCTGCGCACAGGAAGGCTGGCCGCCGCTGCAGCAGAGCAGGCCTTGCGCAGCGGAGATTTGTCCGCGGGCGCATTCGCGTCCTACGTCGAAGGTCGGCGTTATGAAGTCGAACGGCAGATCGATTTCGTCAGGGCTCAGTTAAAGGTCCTTCGCGATCGGGACGCTCTGCTCAGGGCCTCGCGCGATGACGAATACCGGGCGCAGGTGTTCGGTCCGTTCGGAATTCCCGCGAGTAAGCGGGGCTCGCTTGTGTGACAGCAATCTCTTCTGCGGAGTGCTACGCGAGCTATCTCCGAAGAGCTTCGTGAGTGTGATCTAGTTCAGCCTGCCAGCCCGCCCTGTTCGCTGAAATTTGTGGTAAATGGACAAAGATCAAGGTATTCGAGCTCGGGTTAACATCCATCTTCTGAAAACAATTTTGACGGTACCAAGCTACGGACGGTGGTTCGTTCGGAACGAAACACAACATCTAGCGTTAGTCGCGATTTTACGGCAAATCGTCTGATCGCAAACCGCTCGATTCTCCTCTCCTTGCCCGGCCCAGGGTCATAACCCTTAGCGAAGTTTTGGTCTTGCATTTCTTACCGAAGTGGCTAGAATGCAGTTGGCACTCAGGCATCGCGAGTGCCAATTGACAAAAACCCGGACAGTATTTAACTTTCCGTCGGCTGGAATCGTCCAGTCTAGCAACACTTTTCGTAAGCCAAGGAGGCTGCTGGTTCCCAATGAAAATCAAACCGCTGGGAGATCGAATTCTCGTCAAGCGTATCAAGGAAGAGGAGCGGACCAAGGGAGGAATCATCATCCCGGACACCGCTAAGGAAAAGCCCCAGGAGGGCAAGGTTGTCGCCGTCGGCAAGGGCAAGTATGGCGACGACGGCAAGCTGATCCCGATTGAGGTCAGAGCCGGCGACAAGATCCTTTTCGGCAAATACTCGGGCAGCGAGTTCAAGCATGAGGGCGAGGACCTGCTCATTCTGCGCGAGGACGACATCCTGGGAATCATCGAGTAGGCATTCGGCCTGCCCGCGAACGAGTCCCTGCTGAGATTCACCGCCAACAATGAAATCGAAAATATAGGAGAGGCAAAAGAACCATGCCTGCAAAGATAGTTCGCTTCGGACAGGAATCGCGCGAGAGGATCCTCAAGGGGGTCAATGTTCTCGCCGATGCTGTCACCGTGACGCTCGGTCCCAAGGGCCGCAACGTCGTGCTCGAGAAGAGCTTCGGTGCTCCGACCGTGACCAAGGACGGCGTGACCGTCGCCAAGGAGATCGAGCTCGAGGACAAGTTCGAAAACATGGGTGCGCAGATGGTCAAGGAGGTCGCCTCCAAGACCTCCGACGTCGCCGGCGACGGCACCACCACCGCGACCGTGCTGGCGCGCCAGATTTTTACCGAGGGCATCAAGATGGTGGCCGCGGGGCACGATCCGATGTCGCTCAAGCGTGGAATCAACCGCGCGGTTGAGGCGATTACGGCCGAGCTCAAGAACCTGTCCAAGCCCACCAAGGATCGCAAGGAAATCGCCCAGGTCGGCACGATCTCGGCGAACAACGACTCGACTATTGGCGACATCATCGCCGAAGCGATGGAGAAGGTCGGCAAGGAAGGCGTCATCACCGTCGAAGAGGCGCGCGGACTGGAGACCCAGCTCGAAGTGGTCGAAGGCATGCAGTTCGACCGCGGCTACCTGTCGCCGTATTTCGTGACCGATCCCGAGCGGATGGAAGCGAAGCTCGACGACGTGTTTATCCTCATCCACGAGAAGAAGATTTCGTCGATGAAGGACCTGCTGCCGATCCTCGAGACGATTGCCAAGACCGGCAAGCCGTTCCTGATCATCGCCGAGGATATCGAAGGCGAGGCGTTGGCAACCCTGGTCGTCAACAAGATTCGCGGCACGCTGTCATGCGTAGCGGTCAAGGCGCCGGGCTTCGGCGATCGGCGCAAGGCGATGCTCGAAGATATCGCGATACTGACCGGCGGGCGCGCGATCTCCGAAGAACTTGGACTCAAGCTCGAGAGCATCACGCTCAACGACCTCGGCCGCGCCAAGCGCCTGGTCGTCGACAAGGACAACTGCACGATCATCGACGGGGCCGGCAAGAAGACCGACATCGAGGGTCGTATCAAGCAGATTCGCGCGCAAATCGAGGAAACTACCTCGGACTACGATCGCGAGAAGCTGCAGGAGCGCCTGGCCAAGCTGGTGGGCGGCGTGGCCGTCATTCGGGTGGGCGCTGCCACCGAAGTCGAGATGAAAGAGAAGAAGGCACGCGTCGAGGACGCGCTGCATGCAACCCGCGCCGCGGTCGAAGAAGGCGTGGTGCCTGGCGGCGGCGTCGCGCTGATTCGCGCGTCGAGCGTGCTCGACAATATGCGCGCCAGCGAGGTCGAGAAGGTCGGCATCGGGATTATCAAGAAGGCGATCGAGGGACCGGCCTGGTGGATCGCGTCCAACGCCGGCTGGGAAGGCTCGGTGGTGGTCGACAAGATCAAGAACAACAAGGGGCCGTTCGGATTCAACGCAGCCAGCGAGGAGTTTGAGGACCTGATGAAGGCTGGAATCATCGACCCGACCAAGGTTGTTCGCAGCGCGCTGCAAAACGCGGCGTCGGTCGCTAGCCTGCTGCTGACGACCGA
Organism: uncultured delta proteobacterium; assembly: GCA_963842215.1. Taxonomy (GTDB): domain Bacteria; phylum Desulfobacterota; class Binatia; order Binatales; family Binataceae; genus Binatus. The sequence goes on from CAWJFQ010000001.1 coordinate 193,642, forward strand.
GTGCATGGTGGCCGAGCGGCCCGACGAGAAAGGCGCGGGCGCTGGCGGTGGAATGCCGGGCGGAATGCCTCCCGGCGGTATGATGTAGTCGAGAACCTGATTGCGTCGTCGAGCGACTGCTCGACGGCATGATTCACGCGGCGGCGGTGCCATCGAGGCTCCGCCGCCGCTCTTTTTCGGGGCGGCGCTTAACAATGTCACCGCCGTGCAACAAATCGCGCGCGTGCAACGATGATCAAACGTTCTGCCCGTAACGCTACGTAACGGGTCGTGGCGAAATACCCAACGAAGTGGCTCCGAATCACTTTCAGTCACCCGCCTAGCAACGTTAACAGGCGTGTTCGAAGCTTACAGTCCTTGGCCCCGCCCTTGCTAAATCATCAAGGGTCGCTCTGTGAATGCCTTGGGGATTGGGATGGCGCAGTGCTTGCCCAGGAGGAGCTGCTGATGGCAGTGAGAGTGCTCATTGCGGACAGCTCGGGGATCACGCGCGACATCATACGCAATCATCTCGAGTGCGGCGGATGTCAGGTGGTGGCGGAAACCGAGACGGTCGCGCAGACAATCAACCTGTTCCGCACGACGCGGCCCGATGTCGTGACGCTCGACGTCGGGCTGCACAGTGCGGAGGGGCCGGACGCGCTGTCGCTGTTCAGGATGATTCGACGCGAGTCGCCGGAGACCTCAATCGTGATTGTCGGTGCGTCGCAGTCGCCTGAGAACAACCGTGCCTACCTGCAGGAGGGCGCGCTCGAATGCATAGTCGAGCCGTTCGACAGTCTTGGACTGGAGCGGATGTGGCGCAGGCTGTCGGCGATCTACCCCGAACTCAAGCGCCGAGACGAGGCAGCGTCGGGCCGTTGACTCTTTAGCCGACCACTAACTTTTCGACTGAGAGGGGCTGTCCGGGGGTGCAATTGACCCACAGCACCCATCCCGAATTCTCGGTGGAATAGAGCGGTGCGGGAGTGCCGCAATAGAAGGCCCGGGTCGAGCCCTGCGACACGTCGCTCAGGACGTGCACGTGGCCGAGGGCAACGTAATCGTAGCCCGAGCGCTCGATGTCCGCGGGCGTTATCGGCGACGATCGCTCGATCTCGCCTTCTTCCATGAAAAATCCGTGCGCCAGCGCTATGTTCCACAGTCCTTCCGCGCGCTCGGGCACGCCGCCGAGCGGTCGGTAGTCGGGAGTATGCTCGACCAGCGCGCGGCCCCATACGCGAGTCGCGAGTTCCGGAAAGTCGATCGACCTGCCCTCGGGCTCGAGGATCAGATGCAGATTCTCCGGGAGCGTGCCGGGTGCGAGGCCGGCGTAGATCGAGCGTTCGTCGTGAGCGTCATGATTGCCGGGAATCATCACCACTGGCATCCGTGCTCGCGCGATCGTTCCGAGCGCGAAGGCCAGGCCTTCTTCCGTGACCCGCGCCGAGTCGAACAGATCGCCAACTATCAGCAGCATGTCGGCATTGCGCTGGTTGGCGATGTCGACGACGCGGCCAAAGGCGCTGCGCACTTTGTTGCGCAATTGCACGCCGCGCTCGTCCGACCCGAAGGTGTCGGTTTCGAGATGAACGTCGGAGGTATGAACGATACTTAACGGGCGATGCGGTAACTTAGCTGGCAAAATTATGTCCTTCGATGCGCCAATCATACGGGCGCTCAGTTCCGGTCGATGATAACATGCTATAAAGTCAGGTTTACTAGAGTTCGAGCACCCATACCATCACAAAGCGATATTCGCATGGAGTCCCTCACTTGATCGTTGTAATGAAACCGCACGCCACCGAAGCCCAGATCCAGGCCGTAGCCAAGATGGTCGAGGATCTCGACTACAACGCGCACATCATCCGCGGGATCGAGCGCACCGTGGTCGCTTGCGTCGGCGACGAGCGGGGCGAGAAGCATCAGCTGAATCACCTGGAGTCGGTGGCCGGCGTGGAGCGCGTCATGCCGGTGGTGCGATCGTTCAAGCTGTCGTCGCGCGAGGTGCGGCCCGAAGGCTCTCTGATCAAAGTCGGCGACATGGAAATAGGCGGCAAACGAATCGCGGTGATCGCGGGACCGTGCGCTATCGAAAGCGAGGAGCAGGTCGAGGCCGCTGCCGACGCAGTCAAAGCCGCGGGCGCTCATGCCTTGCGCGGCGGAGCGTTTAAGCCGCGGACCTCGCCGTACTCATTCCAGGGGATGGAAGACGAGGGCCTTAAATTGCTCGAGCATGCGGGGCGGCGCGTCGGCCTGCCGGTGGTGACGGAGATTATGGACCCGCATGACATCGACCTGGTCGTCGAGCATTCCGACATGCTGCAAGTCGGTGCGCGCAATGCGCAGAACTTCTCCCTGCTGCGGCGGCTCGGCCGAATCAAGAAGCCGGTGCTACTCAAGCGCGGCATGTCGATGAAGCTCGAAGAGTTCATGATGGCGGCCGAGTACATTTTGTCGGAGGGCAATCCCAACGTCGTGCTATGCGAGCGCGGCATTCGCACCTTCGAGACGGCGACGCGCAATACGCTCGACCTCAACGCCGTGCCCCTGCTTAAGGAATGGACGCATTTGCCGGTGCTGGTTGATCCCAGCCATGGGACGGGAATCTACAAGATGGTGGCGCCGATGGCGTTGGCAGCCATCGCGGCGGGCGCCGATGGATTGCTGATCGAGGTGCATCCGAAGCCCGACAGCGCCCTGTCCGATGGCCCGCAGCAATTGAAGCCGTCGCGCTTCGCCGAGCTGATGAAAACGCTCAAGCCGCTGGCCGAAGCGGTGGGAAGAACGATGTAAGGTCCTCTCGAAGGCGAGCAAGCCCATATGGATCGGAACATTGGCCTGTTTGACGCGATGCGGACTATGCGCGCGATGCGCCGGCTGAAGCCGGACCCGGTTGGCGATGAACTGATCCGCGAAATTATCGAGGCGGGTACGTGGGCGCCGAGTGGCGGTGATTCCCAGCATTGGCGTTTCATCGTCGTGAAGGACCCGCAGATCAAGAAGCAGCTTCAACTCCGATATAAGCGCGCCTTCGAGGATCTCAAAGAGCGCTTTCATGCGGCGCCGCCGCCTCCCGGCAAGACTGAGACGCAAAAGCAGCGGATGCTCGCGGCTCGGGACCATCTCACGGAGCACTTTCACGAAGCGCCGGTACTCATCGTGTGTTGTCTCGTCGGCGATTCGGGGAGTGGAGTCGCGGCGGGGGCATCGATTTATCCAGCCGTGCAGAATATTTTGCTGGCCGCGCGCGCGTTGGGGTTGGGTGCGACCCTGACCACTCGCCATCTGCTTTACGAGAAACAAGTCGATCAAATCCTCGGATTGCCCAAGGAGGCGCATACTTTCGCGATCATCCCGATAGGCTATCCGCTTGGAAAGTTCGGCCCGGTCTCGCGCGCGCCAGTCGAGCAGATAACGTTCCTCGACCGTTGGGGCGTCAAGTATTTGTAGCTCGCTGAGATTGGCGAGTAAGCCCCTGCGAGTCAGTTCCGCAGCCAAAACTCGGTTGCGCCGGAAATGCTTCAGAGTAAGTTCAGAAATGTAGCGTCGCGCAAGGCTCACGCAGCGTTCACCCGAACAGACAGAAAGAAAGGAGAAATCTGATGGCAGTCAAAGCAATCCCCGATGGTTATCACACTGTTACTCCTTCGCTGAACGTGAAAGGCGTCGGGAAACTGGTCGACTTCCTGAAGGCGGCCTTCGGCGCCGAAGAGGTTATGCGGATGCCCGGCCCGGGCGGCATGGTGATGCATGCCGAAGTGAACATCGGAAATTCCCGACTGATGATGGGCGAGCCGATGCCGACGACCGCGCCCACCTCGGGCGCATTTTACCTGTACGTGAATGATGTAGATTCGGCATACAAGCGTGCGGTCAGCGCTGGGGCCAAGTCGGTGTCCGCGCCGACCGATCAGTTCTGGGGCGATCGCATGGCGACGGTTGCGGACGCGTTTGGAAATACCTGGTCGCTTGCGACCCATAAGGAAGATTTGACTCCCGAGGAGATGGCCAAGCGGATGGCAGCGGCGATGAACCGATAGTCTGAGTTTAACGACGTGAGGGATCCCGCTTCAGGAGCCCTCGCGTCGCGACTACGGTTCTACGATCTCTAGTGCGAGCGAAATAACCTTGAGCGACTCGAACAGAACTCCAAATGTTGCAGCCTATCTTGCCGCGATTGTCGCGTCTTCCGATGACATTATTGTCAGCAAAACTCTCGAGGGCATCATTACCTCCTGGAATCCCGCTGCCGAGCGAATCCTTGGCTACACCTCAGCAGAAGCAGTCGGTAAGCACATCAGACTGATCATTCCCCACGATCGGTGGGCTGAGGAAGATGAGGTTCTGGCAAGAATCGGGCGCGGCGAAAGAGTCGAGCATTTTGAAACAGTGCGACGCGCCAAAGACGGGCGGCTACTCGACATCTCACTTACGGTCTCGCCGATCCGAGATATTGACGGCACAATCGTCGGGGCGTCCAAGGTCGCGCGCAATATAACGGAACGCAAGCTGTCTGAGCGCGAGCTCGCACGCCTGCTGATTGTGGAGAAAAACTCTCGCGCGCAGGCCGAGGAGGCCAGCCGTCTCAAGGACGAGTTCCTGGCGGTTGTATCCCACGAGCTACGTACGCCGTTAAACGCGATTATGGGTTGGGCGTCGCTGCTGAAAATGCGAAATCTGGATGAGCAGACGATGCGCGCGATTGAGACGATCCAGCGCAACGCGCAGACGCAGAATCAGCTCATCGGAGATTTGCTCGACGTATCGCGAATTGTTTCAGGTCAGCTGCGGCTCAATATCCGGCAGTTTGAGCTTATTTCCGTGATCAATGCGGCTATCGAAGTAGTCCGGCCGAGCGCAGACGCGAAGTCTATTCGCATTCAGACCGTCCTCGATCCCGCAGCCGGACCAATAGCCGGCGACCCCGATCGCATGCAGCAGATTTTCTGGAATCTGCTGTCCAACGCGATCAAGTTCACTTCGAGCCGCGGCCGGGTTCAGGTCCGCTTGCAGCGAATCAACTCTCACGTCGAAATTGTCGTCTCCGACACCGGAATAGGAATCGAGCCTGCCTTGCTGCCGCACGTGTTCGAGCGCTTCCGTCAAGGCGACGGCAGCACGACACGCGAACATGGCGGACTTGGGCTGGGACTGGCAATAGTGCGGCACCTGGTCGAACTTCACGGCGGCGTAGTCCGTGCTTTCAGCGACGGCGAGGGCAAGGGCTCAGAATTCAGGGTTGAACTGCCGATATCGGTCACCTCACGATCGGCGCAATCCGACGAAGGAGATCGAGTTCATCCCAGCGTCGGCGAGCTATCCGGTGCAATGCCTTCGCTGGCCGGTTTGCGGATCGTTCTGGTGGACGATGAACCGGATGCGCGCGAGATTCTTTCGACCATTCTCCGCGAGGCCGGCGCTGAGGTCGTTGCCGCTGCGGGGTCTCAAGCCGGCCTCGAGTTGGTCATTCAGTGGAAGCCTGATGTACTGATCTCGGATATCGGCATGCCCGGCGAGGACGGCTACGAACTGATACGCAGGGTGCGCGCGCTCTCGTCCGATCAAGGCGGCCAGGTTCCCGCGATTGCCTTGACCGCATTCGCCCGCACGCAGGATCGGCTCAAAGTACTCTCGGCCGGCTACCAGACGCACGTGCCCAAGCCGGTGGAACCGATCGAACTCGCGACCGTGGTGGCCAGCCTGACCAGGAGACTCTAGGCATCCGCGCGCCTAGAGGGGTTTGTGCCAGAACTCCAGCGGGACGCGCTTCGCGCCGACGACCACGCGATCGAAACCGACTTTGCGATAGAGCCCTCGAGCGACGTGATTGTCCTCGCGTACTTCGAGCGTGATACGGCAGCAATTCAGCTCGCGCGCCTTGGCTTCGATTCGCTCGAGCAACATTGCGCCGATACCCGCTCCGCGCACGGTGGAATCGACGAAGATGTCGTGGATGTTGATCAGCGGACGCGCGATGAAAGTCGAAAATCCCAGGAAGCAGATCGTGAAGCCGACCGGCTTGCCTTCGCGATATGCCAGCCACGTGTAGCACGCCGGATGCGCGCGCAAGCCCGGCACCAGCTCGCGCTTGACGCGCTCCGACAGCGGCTCGCCGCCTTGCAAAGGTTCACGCATGAACTCGTCGAGCATCGTGACCAGCGCCTGCTGATGCTCGCCGCGCGACAGGTCCGCATCGACGATGGTTAGGTTGGCCGCTCGCTTAGCCGTCATGAGATTTTCTTGTCGTCCTTGTAGGTCTCTTCCCAATTCTTGAAACCGTTGGGGTCCCAGCGTTTCCACACACCGTCACGCTTGCCGTCCTTGTACATTCCGATCGCGGCAATCTTGCCGTTGGTGTACCAGCCGGTATGCTCGCCGTCCTGCACGCCATCTTTGTAGTGATCGATCGACGCCTTCTGGCCGTTGTCATACCACATGGTCCATTCGCCGCTCTGCTTGCCGTCGTGAAATTCGCCCTGGATCATCTTTGAGCCATCCTCGCGATAGATCGAGTAGGGTCCTTCTTTCACGTCCTGGCCGTTGACGGTCTTCATGCACGCGGTCTCGGAGCCATTGGGCGGCGGATCGCCGACCAGCCTGGTGCCGGGCGGGCAGGGCGCTTCTGCCTTGCAAGCAGTAAGAGCGCCGGCAAGAATCAACACTGCGATTGTGCGTTTCATGGAGCCTCGCAAAAAAGCGGGATGCGCGATTGCTCACGCATCCCGCCCGATTACGCAGTCTGGTGCGAATCTAGTTTTTCGATCCGGTCGAGCCTAGCAGGTTGCCGCCCAGCGTCGCGTTGCCGACCGCTACGTCGCCGATCACGTTGATCAGCGCGGGCTTGCCCGACTTGAACGCGCGCTCGAGCGCCGGAATGATCTGCTCGTTGGTCTCGACCTGCTCGCCGTGACACCCCATCTCAGCGAAGATTTTGTCGTAACGGATGTTCGGCAGCATGTTGAACGGATCGGTGCGGCCCTTCAGCCCCGGCATCTGATCAAAATTCGGACCCCATGAGCTGTTGTTCCACAGCACCGTAATGACTGGCAGCTTGTAGCGCGCCGCCGTCTCCATATCCCAACCGCCGATTCCCAATCCGCCATCGCCGCTGATGACGACGACTTGCTGGCCCGGCCGCGCGAGCTGCGCGCCGATGCCCATCCCGACACCATGACCGACCGGCGCGAGCGGACCGGCGTCGACAACCTGGCCCATGAAGCGGCAGGTGAACGCGCGGCTCATCCATCCAGACAGCGTGAAGCTGTCGATGACGGTGGTCGCGTTTTTGTCGAGCACAGTGATCAGGTCTTCACACAGGCGCGCCGGATGAATCGGCTGATTCTTAGCGACCTTCGAGTTCTGTTCCTTGATCTGGTTGTCGAAGCGCTGACGTGTTTCCCAGACCTGCTTGACCCACGGCGACGTCTTGTTTTTCGAGAAATCGAGCTTGAGTTCCTTGGCTCGATTGATCAACTGGCGCAACACCAGCTTGGGATCGCCGACAATCGGCAGGTCCGCGTTAACCTGCCATCCGATTCGGGTCGCGGTGGGATCGACCTGGATGTATTTCGCCTTGTCGGTCCAGGTGGGCGGCTGCCCGAAATGCTCGCCGCTCCAGAAACGGAAGCCGATTGCGAGGATCACGTCGGCGCCACCGGTGAACGGCTTTTTGAACGCACCGCGAATTGCCAGCGGATGCTCTTCGGAGACCACGCCCTGGCCGGCGCGGCGCGCATAAATCGGGATGTTCGTCAGCTCGACAAACTCGCGCATCTCGGCGCCCGCCTGCGACCAGAACACGCCGTCGCCGCAGGCAATCAGCGGCCGCTCGGACGAGGCGAGCAGCTCCAGCGCGCGATCGATCTTCGCAGGATCGCCGGCCGAGCGAACGTCGTCGATGGTAAACTCGCGCGCGCCCTTGCGCTGACCGGCGTCGTCTTCGTGGTGATAGAGAATGTTCTGCGGAATCTCGAACAGCGCGACGCCCTGCGGCGGCGAGATGGCCTCACGGAACGCGGAGCGCAGATCAAATTGAATCGTGGACCAGTCGGTCACCCGCTTGGTGAACTTTGAAAAGCTGTCGACCACTTCAGAGCCATAGGCTTCCTGAAACGAGCCGAGATGATCCTCGGTATTGGGATGCTGTCCCGAGATACAAACCACGGCACTGCTGGTCAGTCCCGCGACGCACAGTCCCGTGACCGCGTTGGTGAGACCGCATCCCGCCGTGACCATGCACACGCCCACCTCGCCCGAGGTACGCGCGTAAGCGTCGGCCGCATAGGCGGTGGCCTGCTCGTGGCGCATGTGGATGAGCTTGATGTCGTGGTTGCGCAACTGGCCCAGGATCGGAAACAGATGCCCGCCGTTGATCGCGAAACAATACTTGACCCGATTCTCGCGCATCACGCGCGCAATTAATTCTCCGCCGTCCGCTTTCGCCATGACTGAGCTCCTTTTTAGGAAACTTTTTCGCTTGCTCCGAATCCTTGCACATTTACGCCGTCGCCGAAAAGCGGGCGCGTCACTGGCGACGGTCCCGCTCGCGGCATTGCGCAAGCGCGTGGGGTGGGTTGCTTGACGCGTGCAAGCCTGTCACTTTTGAGCATCGTTTGGGGGACGCGGCTTGGACATCGGGAGCGTGGTTTGAGGGTGGTGGTTGCGGCGGAGGTGTAGCCGAATGCAAAAAGGCGAATTTTAATCCCAGGATCTCACCATGCGGCGCGCTCTCGCCTCACTTATCCTAGTCACAGCTCTTGTTTTTGCGTCAGTTCCTGCGCGCGCCTTCTCGTTGCTCGACCCCGACACCTGGAGCTGGCCTCAGTACGACTGGAATTCATTCAAGCTCCAGGATCCCAACTCGTGGCCCTTCATCCCGGTGCCTGAAGTTGCCACCGATCCCAACGGCGGAGTCACTTACGGCGTGTTGCCGGTATGGCTCTTCACCGACAATAAGAACGAGATCAGCAGCATCCTGGCGCCCGATATCAACGCTAACAGCACGCTTGGACCGGGCGGTAACTTTCGCTACCTGGCCTATCCTTCGGCCGACACCAATTGGTACACCGAAGCAGGCGCGCAGGAGACTATCGCACGTAACGTCGACCTCGACTATCAGACCGGACGCGAGCACAAGAAGTGGTTTTCGTTTGAGGGGCGCTTTTTTTTCGAGCGCGATCCGACCGAGCGCTTTTACGGAACGGGCAACAACTCGCACTACGGCAACCAGACCAACTATACGACCGAACAGCTTTATGGCGAGGCGATATTCGGCCTGAATCTAAGCCCGAAACTGCAACTCTCGCTGACGGAACGCCCCCGCTACGTGCGAATCCAGGCCGGCGGCTTCACCTCGGTGCCTGACATTCACACTCTGTTCCCCAATCAGAAAGGCCTCAATGGAGGCAGCGAAGTTCTGCAGCAGGTGATGATCCAGTACGACTCGCGCGATTCAGTTGACATCCCACGCTCGGGCACGCTCGGCCGGCTGTATTACGGCAATGCCGACCGCCGATTTGGCAGCTCGGTTTCTTACAACCGCTTCGGCGGCGAATTGCGTCAATACATCACCGTCGGCCAGCGCATCACTTTCGCCGGCCATCTTTTCAACGAGTACGAGCCGGCAGGTAACGAGATGCCGTTCTGGTCGCAGGCGCGCCTGGGCGGCGACGAAAGCCTGCTTACCGATCAGGAAACGCTTCGCGGGTATGGCGCCGGCCGCTACATCGATAACAACCTCTTCGTCATGAACGTCGAAATGCGGACTCGAGTGTGGGACAAAGACGTTCTCGGTACCCACGGCATCCTCGAGCTGGCGCCATTTGCCGAAGCGGGACGCGTCGGCCATGACATGGGCTACAACCCGTTCACAGACCTGCACCCGGTGGGCGGAATTGGTTTTCGCGGCATCGCGGAGCCGTTCGTTGTCGGCTTCGTCGATATCGGCTGGGGTGGTGAGGGCGCGGCAGTTTTCTCCGGCATCAATTATCCGTTCTAGTCGCGCGCCGATTGCTTTTCCTGTCAAGCTAGCGTCGTTAGAGAGTGCGCGAATTGCGTCGCGCTCCAATCACAACTTTGCTTCGCGTCAGATGCGGCTTTCCGAACTAGACTACGACTTGCCCGAAGAATTGATTGCGCAGGAACCTCTTGTGCGCCGCGATGAAGCGCGCCTGCTCGTGCTCGATCGCAAATCCAGATCGATCGAGCACTCGCGCTTTTACAAACTCGCGCGGCACCTGCGCGAAGGCGACCTGATCGTGCTGAACGATACGCGTGTCCTACCCGCGCGTTTGTTCGCGCAAAAGGAATCGGGCGGCCGCGTCGAGTTGCTGATGGTGCGGCCAGCCAGCGCGAGTGAAGGGCCGGCCGGAGCGTGGCTCGCGCTGATACGGACTCATCGCGTGCTCAAGGACAACGCGCGCCTTATCCTGAGCGACGGCCATGCGCTCAGAATTGCCGGCTACGCGCGGCCGGGACGCCCGATCGTCGTGAGCGATGGCGACATCTCGATCGAACAGATAATGCAAAGCGACGGCACGCTGGCGCTGCCTCATTATATACATCGCACCGTGGGCGCCACCGACCTCGATGACTATCAGACTGTATATGCCGCGCGTCCCGGCGCTATCGCGGCGCCCACCGCGGGGCTGCATTTCACCGACGATGTGTTCAGGTCGCTGGCAGACGCGGGGATCCGCACCACCACCGTCACGCTGCATATCGGTCCCGGGACGTTCGCGCCGGTGCGTGCCGTCGACGTCGAAAGCCACACGATGGAATCCGAGTGGTACACGATTCCGCCAGCGACCCAGGCCGCAATCGATCACGCGCGCCGAATCGGCGGCCGGATAATTGCGGTTGGCACCAGTTCGACCCGCGCGCTCGAATCGTGGGCTGTAACCGGCGATATCGAGGGCTTCACCGGGCTCTTTATTCACCCGGGTTTTCGCATCAAGCTGGCTGACGCGATGTTGACGAACTTCCATATGCCGCGAACAACAGTGCTCGCACTGGTGATGGCGTTTGCGGGCCGCGATCAGATTCTTGCTGCGTACCGCGAGGCAATTCGGCATCGCTACCGCTTTCTCAGCTACGGCGACGCCATGTTAATTCTATAATGAGAGGGCCAATCGAATTCAGCGTTACCGCCGCCGACGGCGACGCGCGGGTCGGACGGATCGCGACTCCGCACGGCGAGGTCGCAACGCCCGCTTTCATGCCGGTCGGCACGCGTGCCGCGGTCAAGGCGATGGCGCCCGACGAGTTGTGCTCGATGGGCTACACGATGGTGCTAGCCAACGCCTACCATCTCGCGATTCGTCCCGGCGCGGAACTGGTGCGTGCGATGGGCGGGGTGGCGCGCTTCATGGGATTCCCCGGCGCTGTGCTGACCGACTCGGGTGGCTTCCAGGCGATGAGCCTGGCGAAGATAAATCTAATCAATGAAGCGGGCATCCATTTCCGATCTCATCTCGATGGCGCGTCGCTGATGCTTTCGCCCGAAAGCGCGATCGACATCCAGGAACAACTCGGCGCGGATATCATGATGGCGCTTGACGAATGCACACCGTACCCAGCCGAGCATCGGCTGGCACTCAAGTCGCTCGAGCTCACCGCGCGATGGGCCGAGCGCAGTCTGGCGGCGCGCAAGAGCACAACGCAAGCGCTGTTCGGAATCATCCAGGGCAGCGTTTTTGAAGATCTCCGCAGGACCAGCGCGTCGCAGATAACTTCGATCGCGTTCGACGGTTACGCGGCGGGCGGTCTTTCGGTCGGTGAACCCAAGTCCGCGATGCTCGAAATGGCTGCGCTGTCGGCCTCGATGATGCCGGCTGCGAAGCCGCGCTATCTGATGGGTGTCGGCACGCCCGCGGATTTACTCGCCGCAATCGCGATGGGCTTCGACATGTTCGACTGCGTGCTGCCAACCCGAAATGCGCGCAACGGGATGGCCTTTACAAGCCAGGGACGCGTCGCGATCAAGCAGGCCGCGCATGCGCAGGACTCGATGCCGCTCGATCCGGCCTGCAAATGCCGCCCCTGCCGAACCCATTCACGCGCCTACCTGCGTCATCTATATTTGTCGGGCGAGATACTCGCGGCGCGCGCGTTGACGGAGCATAATCTTCACTTCTATGCGAGCTTGATGCGCCAGTGCCGGGACGCTATCTCATCCGGTAATTTCAGGTCGTTTGCGACGGCTGTATCGGCGGGCTGGGACACCGCCGCCGAACCGGCCAATGAATGATCGTTGTTTGCGGGAGAAAAGCTTAATCGATTTTGAGGATGTGATCTGATGTTGTTCGAAGGCACCGCATGGGCGCAGGCCGCAGCCGCTAATCCTGCCGACGCTCCGTCGTTCGTGCAGCAGTTGCTGACGGGACCGGGACCAATCATGGCGCTGGTCGTCGCCGTAATGTACTTCCTGGTCTTCCGCCCGCAGAACAAGAAGGCGCAGGAGCAGGCGAAGCTGCTGAGCGGACTGAAGCGCAACGACGAGGTCGTGACTACGGGCGGAATTATCGGGCGCATCCAGGACGTCGGCGACAAAGTGATCACTCTCGAAGTTGCGCCGAACGTCAGGTTGCGCGTCGAGCGGGCACAAATCGCGTCGATTTCGAACTACAAGGCGTCGACGAAGAAGGACGACAAGTAGAGGCTTCATCATAGTGGACCAGACTCAAAGTTTCGGACCGATCCTGATTCTGCTCGTGCTGATCGTGTCCTTTCTCTACATGCATTTCACCAACGGCAGCGGGCTCACGCGCATCTACCTGGCCGGCGCCATCGTGCTGGCGGCAATACTGATTCTATTGCCGAGCCTCAACATCGATTTGCCCGATTGGTTCAAGGCTGGATTCGGCGCGACCAAAATTCAGCTCGGCCTCGACTTGCAGGGCGGGACGCATCTGCTGATGGCCGTGAAGCTGGATGAGGCCGTAAAGACCCAACTGCGCCGCCGCGGCGATGATCTCAAGAAAGAGCTGAAGGACAACAAGATTGATTTCGACAGTATCGCCGTCGACGATTCCGGCAATCTGATAGTGAAGCTCAAGTCGAGCGGCGATCGCTCGTCCTTCCTCGACCTCGCGCAGAAATCGTTCGCCGATTTGACCGTGTCGAGCAATACCGATTCGTCCAGCGTCGGCCCGGTTTACTCACTGGCATTCAAGCCGCAAGAGTTGCAGACGATTCGAACCAACGCGATGGACCAGGCGCTCGAAACCATTCGCAATCGAATCGATCAGCTCGGCGTGCGCGAAACCACCGTCGCCAAAGAAGGCGACAATGAAATTCTGGTGCAACTCCCCGGCATCCAGGACCCCGAGCGCGCCAAGGAACTGATCGGCAAGACGGCTGTGCTCGAGTTCAAACTGGTTGACGACACTCACAACGTGCAAGACGCTATCAAGAATGGGCCGCCGCCCGGCGATGAGGTCCTCTATGGCACCTCGGAGCGCGGCGGAAGGGAACCCTACCTGGTCGAATCCCCGGTGCTGATGACGGGCGACGTCGTTACCGATGCGCGCGTGCGGCCCGGCGCGCGCCTTGAGGGCCCGTACGTAGCGGTCGAGCTCGACAACCGCGGCGCCGACATCTTCGACGCGATGACCTCGGAAAACGTAGGTCGCCGACTCGCGATCGTGCTCGACGACACCGTTTACTCGGCGCCGGTTATCAAGGAACGAATTCCCGGCGGCCACGTACAAATCACGGGACGCTTCTCGATGGACGAGGCGCACGATCTCGCAATCGTTTTGCGCTCGGGCGCGCTGCCGGCGCCGGTCGAAATCGAAGAGGAGCGCACCGTTGGCCCGTCGCTCGGACGCGATTCTATCCGCCAGGGCGAGATGTCCTTCGTGATTGGTGCGGGCGCCGTGCTGATCTTCATGGCGCTGTACTATAGCGGCGCCGGCCTGCTCGCGGATTTCGGGCTGTCGCTGAATATCCTGCTGTTGATCTGCGTGATGGCTGCGCTCGGTGCGACGCTGACCTTGCCGGGTATCGCCGGGATCGTGCTGACGTTGGGCATGTCGGTCGACGCCAATGTGCTGGTGAACGAACGAATGCGGGAGGAACTGCGCAACGGCAAGTCGCCGCGCGAGGCGGTGAAGCTCGGCTATGAGCGCGCATGGTCGGCGATTCGCGATTCGAATATCTCGACCTTCGCAGCAGGGCTGATTTTGTTCCAGTTTGGAACGGGGCCGGTCAAGGGCTTCGCCGTCACACTTTGCGTCGGAGTGCTGACCGGCTTGTTTTCATGTATTGTTGTTACGCGGGCTTGGTATGACTACCGAATTCAAATGCGAAAGCTTTCTAGAATCAGCGTCTAGTGACCGTTAATGGAGCCAAAAGACTTAAATTGAACTTTGATGGCTGTTCACGGTTGTGGGCAAATCTTAAAACCCATCGTGCCCTTTACCTTGACTTCGTCGCCAGGCGCATACTACAAAATCGCGTCCTGACAAAATCCCCGAAGTGAGGCGTCTTGTTGGACTCGCATGGCCGATAAAGACGACATACTGCTCAATTCCCGCGAGGTCGCGTTTCTGCTCGACCTTAGCCCGGATACCGTCAACGAGTTTGCGCGGCGCAATATTATTCCGGCCTTCAAGAAAGGCCGCCAGTGGCGATTTCGCAAGCGAGATATAACTTCCGTCAAACGTCAGTTGCGAGGAATCAACGCGGCGGCCTGACGCGACGCGCGCGAGCTACTGCTGAGTTTGCGCTGCATCGGCAAAGTCGCCGTCCTGAAAATTCCACCTCGCGCTGATCTCCTGGGCTGCGTCCGACCCGAGGGAGTCTTCAAAAATGGCCCAACCGCATGAGAGCCGCGTCTACTCCGATCTGGCGCGCTTCTATGACTTTTTCTTCGGCCGAGTTTTTGTCGATCGCGAGCATGAGGTTATCGAGAGCCTGAGTCTCAGGCCCGGTAACCGCGTGCTCGAGGTTGGCGTCGGTACCGGGATCGCACTGGATGGATATCCACCGTACGCGCACATCATCGCAATCGATCCTTCGGCCGCCATGCTCCAGTGCGCAAAGAAGCGCGTGACGGAGAACGGCTGGCGGCATATCGAGCTGCGCCAGGGCGACGCATTGAACCTCGACTATCCCGCCGACAGCTTCGACGTCGTCACGTCGTTTCACGTGCTGACTGTAGTGCCCGATCCTTATCGGATGATGTCCGAGATGGTGCGCGTGTGTAAGCCGGGCGGGCGGATCGCCATCACGACGCATTTTCAGAGCACGAATCCGATCGTCGCCGTGCTCAACACGATCTTTAATCCCGTCGCTCGGCAGTTGGGATGGACCACCAGGTTGCGCAAGAAAGACGTGCTTAAGGGACACCGGATCACGCTGGAGCGCAACGAAAAGATCAGTCCGTGGTCAGTCCATACGGTAATCATCGCGCGCAAGAACGCTTGAAGCGCCGCAAATAGCCGTCGCAAGCTCCTACTTTCCGCCGGCGCATCATGGCCCAGCGGCCGCACCTAGAAGTAAGCGGTCGCTCCAACCAGTTGCGTTTCGGGCGCTTTATGATGTCCGAAAATTGCCAGCCGAATTCCGCCAATCAGATATAATAAATTCTCGGAGTTGTTTCGCATTGAGTTTTCAAACGCCCAGCGGGTCCACCACGCTTCATGGCCGGGAAAGCGGATTGCGCGACAAGCCTGAGATTGATCCAGCGACCTGCTGGCAAGCTATTTACAGCCGTGACCGGCGTTTCGATGGGCGAGTCTTCGCCGGCGTGCTCACGACCGGAGTGTACTGCCGCCCGATTTGTCCAGTGCCGCTGCGCAAGCCAGTAAACGTTCGGTGGTATCCCACGGCCGCAGCCGCGGAAGCGGCCGGGTTCCGGCCCTGTCGTCGATGTCGCCCTCACACCTCACCCGGCACCCCGGCATGGTTGGGCACGTCGGCGGTCGTGTCCAGGGCGCTTAGACTTATCTCCGAAGGTGCGCTCGACGCCGGCGACGTCGAGGCACTCGCCGAGCGAGTAGGCCTGGGCTCTCGTCATCTGCGCCGGTTGTTTCTTCAGCACTGCGGGGCATCCCCGGTGCGAATTGCGAGCACGAGGCGCGTCCATTTTGCTCGCAATCTCCTCGACCAGACCGACTTCGCTATCACCAAGATCGCTTCATATTCGGGGTTCAATAGCATTCGACAATTCAACCACGCGATGCGAACGACCTTCGACATGTCGCCGTCCGAACTGCGGGAGCTGCGCAGCGGCACGAAGATCGCGGCGGGCCAAGGAGGCATCATTCTGCTTTTGCCGTATCGTCCCCCATTCGACTGGCCCACGCTGGTTCGCTTCCTGAAGAGTCGCGCAACGCCGGGCACGGAGAGAGTCGAGGAAGGCTGCTATCGCAGGACTATCGAGATCGGCGGTCAGGCCGGAGGGATCGAAGTGAGACCCGAATCGGACGAGTCTCATCTCCGCGTGCGAGTGACGTTGCCGAGTTACGAACAACTCATGCAGGTGGTTGAACGGGTACGGCGGATCTTCGATCTCGGCGCCGACCCGCGACAGATTCGAAATCATCTTGCGCAAGACCCTGGACTGGGCAAGATGGCTGAGATGCCACCCGGTCTGCGGGTAGCGGGTGTATGGGACGCCTTTGAACTCTCAGTCCGCGCAGTGCTGGGTCAGCAGCTTACATTTGTCGACAGCAGGGCGGTCATCGCACGACTCGTGCGGACTTTCGGACGACCAATCAAAACCGGGGCCCCGAGCCTGACCCACTTGTTTCCAAGACCTGAAATTCTAGCCACAGCCAACCTTTCAAGCGTTGGCATTCCCCCAGCGCGGGCGGAAACACTCCGAGCACTGGCGCGGGCCACGTGTGCGGGAAAGCTTGACCCGGCTGGGTGCAAGAGCCTGGACGACACAATCTCGCGACTCTGTACAATCCCTGGAATGGGACGGCGGACCGCAAACTACATAGCGATGCGGGCTTTCGGGGAGCCGGACGCATTTCCCGCCGGTGACCTGGGACTTCGCCGGCCAGTTTCGAACAGGCGAAAGTTGCTGTCGGAAAGTGAATTTTTGAATCTCGCGGAAAAGTGGCGTCCGTGGCGAGCCTATGCAGCCATGTACTTATGGGCGGCAAACACCGATCGCGTCGAAAGAACGGATCGAGGCGACCAGACGCGGCGTGTCTTTGCAGAGTCGGTGAGCACCGTCAGCCGACGAGGTTAGGCTGATTCTTCTCTAGGTCGGTCCATATGATTAGCCCGAGATCGATCACATAAAGCGCGATGACCGCATTTCCCAACTCCGCCGCAAGGTTGCCGGCAGGCATGAGTTGGACAACTCCCCACAACAGAAACGCTGCACCAAGCATCAAACGCTTCAGCAACTCCAGCGGCCGCGGCCGCAGCAAGGCCTGCAGTACCAGATAGGAAGAACCCGCGAGCAACAAAGGCAGCGCCGAGAGAGGCACGCTCCTAAATACAGCCCAGCAACGCAACGCCTCACTGGCGATTTTCGCGGGCAAGGAAGACAACATCGGGGTCGCGCCCACGCATAGAAGGGCAAAGCTGCTCAGGACCGCCAGCAGCGCCAGCGATCTCGCAAGCCATCGCAACAGCTCCTCAAGAGCCGAGCCCTCGCCCGGCCTTCTCAGCGAGTCTGCGCGGCCTTTGTCCGATTCAAACTTGTCGTCCTTCGCCTGGACGGTGCTCACTCCATCATCGTTGGTGCGAGCAGCAACTCGTTCCCGGTCCAATCGCAAGGAGGTCGTTGCTCGAGGAATTGACCGGCTACTTTGCTCGGGTTGATTGATCACGCACGCAGTCTGCCAAAGCCGTGATCCCTAGAGAATGGGGCGGCGATCGAAAAGAGCAATTCCATCTTTCAAAATGAAAACTCTCGAAATCTTCCCATACAGGACGCGATTCCAGACTCGAATAAGCATGTCATTTGCTAGAGATAGTTCTAGATCAGCAGCTCGCGGTTAGTGCATCGCGAAAACATTCGCGTCCGAAAATTGCCAGTCATGATCTCTGGCGCGGCAATCAGTGAGCTCTGATCTATCGGCGAATCACAATCGGGCGCATTGCGGCAACCGCCGAACCAGCTTCGTTGACAACTCGATCGCATGTTCGATAGGTGTTAGCCGCGAGCAAGCAGCAAGTGCAGCGTGGCTGAATCGAACAAACCCGACTCGGAATCCCAAGCTAACGACGAACGCGTCGAGCAGCTCGCCAAGGAGCTTGCCGACCGCTTGCGCTCGATGCCCAATCGACAGGAGCTCACCGACTACGCGGTGAGTCTGCTCAAGGAAAGCAACGAGGACGCGGGTACGTCAGAGCAGGCGGCGGCGATGGTCGAGCGGGCGGCGCGGAACGATCCGTTCAACCCGATCGCGTTTGCGATTCCGCTGTTCGTAATCGGCGCTATCCTCTGCGCGACGGGAATCCTGGCCGGCGTCGGCCTCGGCATAATCGGCATCGCGATACTGATGGTGCTGTGGGGATTGATCGTTGCATTCTTCGGCCGCTTTGGCCGCGGCAAATCGTGATGCAAAAGCCGACATTTCAATGAGTCTTTTTTGTTGCAGAGATCAGGCAAAATTAGGTAGCCTTACGCCGGATTTCGAGCAGGCTTGTGGCGTAAAGTCGTAACGATTGGAATTTTTACAGTATTTTGCTGAAATTGCTGTGAGCGCCCCTGGCGGGCGGCTGCATGGGAGCCTGGTAGCGGATGGCTAAGTTTGATTGGGACGAAACGAAGCGCCAGATAACCGATTCGCAGGCCTGGCAATCGATATTCAGGCACGGCTACGAAGACACGCCGCGCAACCGGATCTTGATGGTGTCCGGCAACGTGTGGCTGCATCTGCATCCGTCCAAAGTGCAGAAGCATACGGTGCGCCTGCGCTTCACCTGGTGCATGGGCGGCATCACGTTTCTACTTTTCCTCGTGACGGTCGTCACCGGCGTGTACCTGATGTTCTATTATCGGCCGACGGCGGAATACGCATACGCCGACATGAAGTACCTCGAGTTCGACATGCCCTTCGGGATGTTGATGCGCAACATGCATCGATGGGCCGCACACGGAATGGTGATCGCGGTGTGGCTGCATATGTTCCGCGTGTTCATGACGGGATCGTACAAGCCGCCGCGCGAGTTCAACTGGGTGGTCGGCGTGATCCTGCTGGTGCTGACGCTGTTGTTGTCGTTCACCGGATACCTGCTGCCGTGGGATCAACTTTCCATCTGGGCGGTGACAGTCGGTTCGAACATGGCACGCGCCACGCCATTGCTTGGGCATGGCGGGCCGTTCCACGAAGTGTTGGGCGTGAATCCGGTGTACGATGCGCGCGCTTTTATTTTCGGCGGCGCGGAGATCGGGCCGCACACGCTGCTGCGATTCTACATCCTGCACTGCATCTTCTTTCCGTTGATCGCGAGCATCTTCATGGCGGTGCATTTCTGGCGAATCCGGCGCGACGGCATGTCGGGACCGCTTTAGGCTGGGGCGAGGCTCGGGATGGGAGACGTGTTTTCATGGTTTTTGCACCAGGGAATCGTGCGGGTGCTGTCGGTGCCGATCGGCATGTTGCTCTTGCTATATCTAATGTACGTGCTGGCTGCGCCGGCGCCGTGGAGCGACGACGAGGACGGAGGTCAGCGCTAAGGAATTAATCATGGCAAGCCCGGAAGGAAACGAAGGCGGCATCGTGATGCGCGCGGCGGGCGCAGGCGCTGGCTCTGCGTCGAGGACGCCGCCGGCGGCCGGCGGCAAGCGAATCGAAGTCCCGATCAAGAAGGCGGGCGGCGGGATCGAGGAGAAGCTGCATACATGGCCGTTCCTGGTGCGCAACGAATTCCTGATGTCGATCCTGGTCATCATTGTGCTGACGGTGTGGTCGCTGTTGCTCAACGCGCCGCTGGAGCAGCCGTCGAATCCTACCCGCACGCCCAATCCGTCGAAGGCGCCGTGGTACTTCCTGGGTTTGCAGGAGATGCTGGTGTTCTTCGACCCGTGGTACGCGGGCGTGGTGCTGCCGAGCTTCATCATCGTGGGCCTGATGCTGATCCCGTATCTCGATATCAATCCGAAAGGTAACGGCTATTACACTTTGCGCGAGCGATTCTTCGAGGTCATCACTTTTTTCATTGGATTCCACATTCTGTGGGTCTCGTTCATTATTATCGGCACGTTTTTCCGCGGTCCCGGCTGGAACTGGTTCTGGCCTGGCCAGGTCTGGGATCCGCACCTGGTCGAGGCACTGACCAACGTCGACCTGCCGTACATGTTCGGCTTCCGCGACTACTTGGCATCGGCGCTGTTCGGACTATTCCTGATAGGCGGCTACTTCGTGGTCGGATATGCGGTGCTGTATTTCTGGATACGATCGCGGCCCGCGGGCGATCCGTGGTCCGCATTTCCAGGTGGTGGTCGCGAGATCTTGCAGAAGTGGGGACCGGTGCGTTTCGGCATCACCGGATTTCTGCTGATCGCGATGGCCGGCGTGTTCATCAAGATGGCGCTGCGGCACGCGCTCAACATCAAGTACATCCTGGTTACGCCCTGGATTAACATCTGACGTGGCCGCGACGATCCTGTGTTCATCCTCGCCAAAGTACTGCAGGCGCTCGGACTCGCCGACGTCGGTTTTGCGCTTTACGTTGGAATCACCCAGCCGCATGGCATGGGTAACGAGTACAAGTTCACCGGCATCGGCATCCTGGTTTTTCTGGCCGGCTACATCATCGAAGGCTTGTGGGTTCGCGCAGGCAAATGACTACTGAGTATTGGAGTGAGTATTCGGACTGCGGCCTCGCGGCGGCATTTGGAGTTGAGGACAGGTAGAGCAGATGGCTGGCAGACCGGGGCTTGATCCCACCGAAGAAGGTAAATCATACAGCGCGTTGTTCGTGCTGCTGGTAGCGGTACTGCTGGTCAGCGCGGTCTGGTCGATTTGGGACGACAACATCTCGCGCCGTCCCTGGAAGCAATATCAGGTTCAGTGGGATCACCTGGCGTACGACAAGTACATGAACGATGCGGCCGAGGAGCAGAAGCGCCTCAACGCCGATCCCGAGTATCAGAAGGTCTCGAAGGAGCTGGCCGAGGCGCAGAAGGAGCTCGACTCGGGCGCCACTGCGGCCAAGCTGGCGGATCTGCGTGCGCAGTTGGTCGGTCTCAACAACACCGCCAACGACAAAGATCAACTGGTGCGGTTCACCAAGTCGTACTTGACCGAGCGATGGTACGACTACAACCACGCCATCCAGTACAAGCAGGACGCGACCCCGTATAAGCAGGAAATTGATCAACTCAACGCAGAGCTGGCGAAGGAAAATATCGTCTCCGACCAGGCCAAGGCCAATCTGCAGGCGGTCAAGGATCAGATCGAGGCGCTGAACTCGAAGGTCGACAGCCTGACCGAGCAGATGAAAAAGCTGACCGCCAAGCGCGACGACTTTTTCGACAAGGCCGATTCGTGGATGATCCCGGTCAAGTTCCGCAGCCACGTGCTGTTTCGTTATCCGAAGATTCCGAAAATTCAGCAGACTGCGATCGACGACTTCGATCGCAACGCCTTTGACGAGGCTATCGCGCGGGTCGATCGATGCCAGAGCTGCCACATGGGCGCCGATAAGAAGGGCTTCGAGAATGCGCCCGAACCGTTTCGCACGCACACCAACTTCGATCAGATCATTTTGAAACATCCACCCGACAAGCTCGGATGCACACCATGTCATGACGGGCAGGGACCGGCGGTCAGTTCCGTACGCCTGGCGCATGGCAACGATCCGGATTGGGATTCGCCGATGCTTCGCGGCGACAAGATGCAATCGCGATGCATCAAGTGCCACATCGACGTCGGCTCGCTGGCCGGTGCGGACGGCAAGCCGATCGCGGCGAACTGGGTCGAAGGCGAGCGCATGTTCCAGCAGATGGGATGCGCAGGATGCCATCTGATGGCGGGCTATGAGGACATGCCGAAGATCGGCCCGTACCTGAAACTGGCTTCGGCCAAGCTCGACCCATCGTGGACCGTGCGCTGGATCACCGATCCTCACGTGTTCCGTCCGCACACGCGCATGCCGAACTTCTATTTTACGACGGAAGAGGCGACCGAGCTGGCGGCGTTCATCTTCGACAGCTCGTCGAAGAATTCGAAAGACTGGCTCACCGCGCATCCCGAGTCGCCGACGCTCGAGGCCGACATCAAGAATCCGGCGTTCGTGGAAGAGGGCAAGGGGCTGTTCGAGTCGGTCGGTTGCAAGGGCTGCCACGCGATCGAGCCCGATCAATACGGCAGTCCGGTGGGAGTGGCCGAGGGTTTCAAGCCCAGCGAGGCGCGCACGACCAAGGACTTCGCGCCCAACTTGAGCAAGATCGCGGAGAAGACTTCGGCATCGTGGATCTATACGTGGCTGAAAAATCCGCGCGACTTCTCGCCGCACACGGCGATGCCGTCGCTGCGGCTCAGCGATCACGAAGCTGAAGTGCTGACCGCATTCCTGATGACGCACGGCGAGAAGAAAGAAGACGCCGGCGTCGAGACCGCGCTCAAGGATCCGGAGAACATCAAGAAAGGCGAAGCGCTGGTGCGCAAGTACGGATGCTTCGGCTGCCACGAGATCGAGGGGATGGACAAGGAGTCGCGAATCGGCGTCGAACTGACGACCTTTGGCTCCAAACATCTCGACGAATTGTTTTTCGGCAACCAGACACAGATTCCCGAAACCTGGGATCAATGGACGTTCCACAAGCTGCAGACTCCGCGGATTTATCAGACCAAGGACGTCGAGCAGTTGATGCCGAATTTCGATTTCGACAACGCCGACATCAATAACCTGATCGTGTTCCTGGCCGGCGAAACCGACGGTAAGGTGCAGGAGCGGTATCGGATGCCGGGCTCGGAGCATCAGACGGAAATCGTCGCGGGCCGGCGAATGGTCAACAACTACAATTGCGTCGGCTGCCATATAGTCGAGAATCGCGGTGGCTTTATCCGCCGCTTCTACCCGGAAGATCAAATCAACTTTGCGCCGCCAATACTCAATGGCGAAGGCTTTAAGGTTCAGCCGGAGTGGCTATTCACGTTCCTGCAAGGGCCGACACCGATTCGTCCGTGGCTGAAGATCAGGATGCCGACTTTCCATTTCACCAACGGCGAAGACGACACCATCGTAAACTACTTCACCGCGCTTTCGGACGTGAACGTGTTGTATATGTTTCTCAACACGAACCTGATTCCGCCGGCCGAGCTGCAGGCGGGCGCCAAGCTGATGACCAAGGATTACTTCAACTGCTTCAGCTGCCATCAGCAGGGCGACAAGAAGCCCGAAGGGCCGGAGTCCGGCTGGGCGCCTGATTTGGCGCTGGCGCATCAGCGGTTGAATCCGGACTGGATATTGAAGTGGATCGCGAACCCGCCTGCGCTGCAACCGGGGACCAAGATGCCGTCATTCTATCCTGGCGGGCCGGATGACATCCTGGGTGGCAATCAGGACGAGCAGATCCGTGCGCTGCGCGACTATATTTTCTGGTTTGGAACCCATCCGGGAGAAACAATACCGGGCCAGGTCGCTACCGCGCCGCCGGCCAAAGTGAGTAAGAAGTAGGTTAATGCTGTCTAGCTAGTTGAGTTGGCAACTGAGTATTAGTTAAAGTGCTGGATCGTCTAACTGAGTAAAGGTAGCCGGGTAATTTCCCAGGAGGAAATGTAATGAAGAAGTTTCGAGTTTTACTGGCAGCCACTGCGGGGGTCGCGCTCAGCCTGAGCGTAGGCGCCAGCTTCGTGAGCGCTGCCGGCGGCACGATTAGCGGTACCGTCAAGTACGACGGCACGGCGCCCGCACCCAAGAAGGTCGAGGTGACCAAGGACAAGGAAGTCTGCGGGCTCCATCAGCATTTTGAAGAGGACCTGATCGTCGACGGCAGCGGCGGAATCGCGAACGCGGTCGTAATCGTGAAAGGCGCCAAGGGCGAGATGAAGCCCGGCGATGTGACGTTCGATCAGAAAGGCTGCGACTATGTGCCGCATGTGTTGGCGTTTGAGGCCGGCAGCACCGTCAACATCGTGAACTCGGACGGGATTCTGCACAACATCCATACCTACTCGGAAAAGAATCCGTCGTTCAACATGGCGCAACCCAAGTTCAAGAAAGTGATCAAGCAGAAGGTCGAACAGCCTGAAGTGATCAAGGTCACCTGCGATGCGCACGGCTGGATGCACGGCTGGTGGGTCGCGACCGACACTCCATACTTTGCGGTCACGGACGACAAGGGCAACTACTCGATCTCGGGCGTGCCACCGGGCGACTACACGGTCGAAGTGTGGCAGGAGAAGCTCGGCACCCAGGACCAGAAAGCTTCGGTCAAAGACGGCGCGACGGCGACGACGAATTTCTTGCTGAAGCCGAAGGCCTAGTCGCGGGCGCGAGAGAAATTTCGTGAGCAAGGTGGGGCCGGAGCAATCCGGCTCCGTCTTTTCAGTAACGATGATTAAACGCCTCGATAGGCTCGAAGTTGCCGCTACCGATCTGGCGGACGCGTCGTCGATCTACCAAAAGAACTTCGGCTTTGCCGTATCCAGCTCGTCAGACGGCAAGTTCGCAACGGTGAAGGTCGGCGGCGCGGAGATTCGCCTGCTCGGAGGTGCGATCGATACGTCGAGCGAAGGCATGATCGGTCTGTGGCTCGAGGCCGAGGAGGTCGACCAGGTAATCGCGCAATTTCGCGCGGCCGGTCTCGACGCCGGCGCGATGCGCATCGAGTCGGGACGCCGCATCCTTACCATCGATCCAAAGCTCGCCAACCAGGTCCCACTGTTTATCTTCGATCGCAAAGCCTGACCGGCGACGCCGCGGCTCCTGCCAGTTCTGGAGGTAGCTGGCCGGTCAGACTTCAGTCGTGAAGGTGGAGCGTACCGCTTCTTCGAGCCGATGCGTTAGCTCGGTGCGGTCGGCGCTGCGCATGCTTTCGGTCGGGATTGGCTTTCCGATTATCATGCGCATCGTCAGGCCAGGCGTCACGATCATAGCTCCCCGCGGAAAAAAGCGGCCTGAGCCACTGATAGACATCGGCACCGCCGGCAACTTGGAGAGGATTGCGAGCCACGCCGCGCCGTCTTCGAAATCGTGCACCCGGTTGTCGTTGTAACGATGGCCCTCGGCGAAGATGCAGACGTCGAGGCCGCCGCGGATGACCTGGATTGCTTTGCGGATTGCTTTGCCGCCCGACTCGCGGTCGATAAGGATGTGCCCGCCGCGTTCCATCGCGAAGCCGATGACCGGGATTTTGAGCAGTTCTTTTTTCGCGACGAAACGCGGCTCGCCCGGCATGAACGCGGCGGAAGCGAAGATGTCGAAGAAGCTCTGATGGTTGGCGACCAGAATGTACGACTTCAGGCCTGCGAGATTCTCAAGGCCTTCAATCTGCACCTTGATGCCCGAGACCGCGATTATTCCGCGACCCCACGCGCGAGTTATCACGGTGACAGCGTGATGCTTGCCCAGCATCGCCGCGATCGCCGCCCCAATCGCGCAAATCGCGGTCCAGAGCACTGACAGCAGCGTTGCGACCACTCCCCAAACAAGGTTGAAAAACCCGCGCGGGGCAGTAGCGGTATACGAGGAAGCTTGCGGATGACTAGCCATGCCGAACTACTCTGCCCGCCTGCGCTGCCCCGCTGCAAGCCTCTATCGTGCAGGGTACGCAGGCTCGTCCAGCATCGTCTCAGGGCATGTTGGGGACGGAAGGCAGACTACCTGTCCCCGGAAGCTTCGATCCCAGGCCGCCGGTGGCGTTGCTGACCGCGCACGACGCGAGGATGTCGGTGGCATGTTGCGCCACGTATCCTTGCAGAAGGGTGGTAGCGCTCGGCAGCGGAAGACTCGAACTGCCTGCGAACGACGCCGCCGCGGTGGACATCACACTCGGATCGCTCAGCGCCGAAGGACTGGCGGCGGCTGGATTGGGAACATGACTGGCAAGGGCGGAACACAGAGCGCTATTCGCCGCCGACTGCTGACTGCCGGTGAGTGCCGATGCTGCTGACGGGACGCCCGGCATGGAGGGCGCGGAGGGCAAGGACGGCATTTGTGCTCGCACATCGGTCGCGAAGGCCACGAGTAACAACGACATCGCCGCTACAGCCGATCGCTTAGACCAGTGAGTATCCATAGATTGCTCCTCGCGTTCTTTGGTTGCTTAACATACTCAGAACGGCCCAACTCAAACGCATCCTCCAATTCTCTTTAGCTTGCAGGCAAGCGGGCCGACGTGCTCACTTAAAATCTGTGTGCCTTGGAGAACCAGTGAGTC
The DNA here is from genome assembly GCA_963842215.1 of uncultured delta proteobacterium. Lineage (GTDB taxonomy): Bacteria > Desulfobacterota > Binatia > Binatales > Binataceae > Binatus. The sequence continues at coordinate 219,926 of CAWJFQ010000001.1, forward strand.
ACCATCGGGTATGCCAATCCGCACGAATTACGCAAAGACCTCAATCGTGGTTGTGATTAGCTCGACGCATCCATCGACGCGTCAAAGTTGACACCGGCTAATGGCGTTGGTACATCCGATTATAGCAAGATAGCGTCGAGCGCCGAGGATTCCATGGGACAAATTACCGGATTTCAACAGTTTCTCGAAATCCTGACAGTGCCGGACAACATCCCGATCATCGCGATGATGATCCTCGTGATGTTCTTCACATATATCGCGCTCAAGCAGGCCCGCCGCAACGATCAACTGATCGAGCACGGCCATCGCGAACGCATCATCGACGAAATGAGGAAGTAGGGAACCAGGATGCCATTTGAGATCATCGCCGAGAACTGCACCGGCTGCAGCGCATGCGAAAAACGCTGCCCGACCGGAGCCATTTCGGGCTTGTCGAAGAAGGTCTATTACATCGAAGCCGCGATGTGCATCGATTGCGGAGCGTGCGGCGTCATTTGCCCCGACGACGCGATCATGAACAATCACGGCGAGATAACCCACGTGCTCAAGCGCGCCGAGCGCCCGGTCGCAGTCGTGCATCCCGACAATTGCAACGGCTGCGGCGTATGCGTCGACGTTTGCCCGTTCGATTGCATCTCGCCGTCGCCCGAGAACACGGCGGTCTATCTCGGCAAGGTGCAGGTCAACGAAAAGACCTGCGTCGGATGCCTGCTCTGCGAAGAGGTTTGCGGATGGGACGGAATCTACATCATGCCGTCCGGCCAGAAAGAGGAGTTCCTGAGCTCGCTCGGCTACGAGATTCGCGGGGAAGACGCTCCCTGACGATATCGCGCAAGCCCGCCGAGTGGATGACTACGGAGCCGGCCGCGTGGCCGGCTCTTGGTTTTTCGGCGGCGCGGATGCTGTTCGCGAGCGCCGTCATTCTGTTCGCGACTCTTCAATCGGCAGTGGCCGCGGATCTTTCAGCCGGTCCCGAGAACGGACCCGAAGCCGCGTGCACTGAAATCAAGAGCGCGCTTCATGCGCTCGCCGATGCGGAACACGACGAATCGTTCGCGCTCGAGCTTGCGTCGAACGGCGGCAATTCCGCGGCTATCGTCGAGGCTCGCCTTTCGGTACTGCTCGATCGCACCCAGGATTTGCGCGCCACACTCGAGCGCGTGCGTCGAAGTGCGTTCGCCCGCGACCCGATGGTCGATCAATGCAGCGGGATGGGATTCCGCGCGCTGGTGATTTCCGAGAAGCTGACTTCCGACGTGGAGACTGTCCTGTTCGGCGGCGACGATTCGGTGGCGCGGGCGCCTGAGATCAAGCCTGGCGCGCCCGCTGCATCGCCGCCCGCTCCGCAACCCTGACTTGTCGCGCGGCCGCGTTGCGTGGAACAAACACCGCAGCCGCCGCAAGCATCAGCAGGATCGCCTGTGCTCCGAGAGATTGTATTGTCGGATAGAGCCCGAGCATCGGAATTGTCGGCGCGTAGTTCACGAAGGTCGCCGAAACGCGCGACGCTTCCTGCAGGCTCGCGACGCCTTGACCGACGAACACGATAGCCAGCGCATAGAGCAGAATTGAAGTCGCGTGGAAGAACAGCTTCATCGGGATTCGATCTGCCGCGCGCTTGATCACCACGAATGACGCGGCGAGTGCGACCGCGGCGACTACGATGCCGGCCGCAACCGCATGACGCTCGGCCGTCTCCGTCGCGCCGCTGGTGAGCGCTTGAAAAAATACAATTGTCTCCGCGCCTTCACGCATCACGGCAAGAAACGCGGTGAGCCCGAGGGCGATGCCGGGAATCGTGCTGTGCTCGGCGCTCTCGAGCTTGTGCGAGATGAACTTGACCCAGCGGTCGGCCTGCCCCTTCGCGGTCATCCATGAGCTGACGTAAAAGAGTGTTGCGGCGGCGAACAGTTGGAAGACGCCTTCGAGCGTGTCGCTGGCGTCGTCGGTGATCAGATGATTAACGGCCCACGCCAGCATGATGCTCGCGACGATTGCAGCCACTGCTCCCGCGTAGATGTCGCGCGCGCGTCCAATCCGCCCAGCGCCGCGAGTTCCCGCCGCGAGTGCGACTACCACCAGCATCGCTTCCATCCCTTCGCGAAATAGGATGCCGAGCGAGTAGAAGAAGTAGGCGACGGCGGTTTGAGACATACGAAGTGAACGGCTCGTTAATTCTGAGAATGATTCTCAATTCCGACACTAGTCGCGACTACCCCCTATGTCAACGACTATTTAGCCGTACTTGCGACCATCTACAGCGGGTAGTAACGTTTTTAGCGAAGCGGGCCCGCCGATTTTTCGAGCGTCGGCCGCTTCAAGCTTTTTTCGGGGTCCGGGCGCTGGGCAACCTCCTGATGCGATGCGTCTATTGCAGCCAGCGGGCGGGGTTTCTCCGCCGCGTATGCACGCCGTGTGCGAAAGTGGTCGCGATTGTGGATCGCGCCGGCGGCGAAGTCGGATTGGCGGGTTTGGTCGACATTTTCGTCGCCGAGGGCCTGACGCGCGAGCAGGTCGACCTGGTCCTCGACGCGCAAGTGGGCGCCGAGCCGACCATTCGCGACCGACTGACGTCGACCATGACCAACGTCTTGATGCGTAACCTTGGGATGCCGGGGCGTCAGTCGCCTGAAGACGTAAAGAAGGTGCGTACCGCGATGCGAGCCGGCAGCGGCGCGGGTACTTGGGTCGGCGGAGAAGAACCGCCCGACCATCGCTGATAGCGGGAATCGTCGATGGAAAAAGATCGCAGCGACTTTGCCGTGATGAATCGGATGATCGATCACATCCGCTTGCTGATCGCGGTCGACGACGAGGCGATCCCGGTCAAGAAAAAGCTCGAAGCGCAGGCGATTCTCAAAGACTTCCAGGCGCTGCTTGCCGACCCGCCCGAAGAGCAGGAACGCGGCCGGATTAAAGGGTACTACGAGATTTTGTGCCGCGAGCTCGGTGACGAGGCTGACGTCGCAGCGTTGCTTAGCTCGCTCAAGAATTATATCCCGTACCTCTAGAACGTGACTGAGAATTTTTGGAGAGACGAATGAGTTTGCAGCAGATCGGCGTTATCGGGGCAGGGCAGATGGGTGCGGGGATCGCGCAGGTTGCGGCGCAGGCGGAGATCGCAGTCGTGATGCACGATATCTCGCCGGAGATGTGCAAGCGCGGAGTGGATTCGATCGCGCGCAACTTCGACCGGATGATCGAGCGTGGCCGCTTCAAGCCCGAAGAGCGCGACCGCGTGATGCATCGGGTCGAGACGACCACCAATCTCGAGGACCTGGCCAGGGTCGGCTTCGTGATCGAGGCGGTGGTGGAGAACGAAGACGCGAAGATCGCGCTGCTGCAGAAGCTCGACAAGGTCTGCCCCGAGGACACGATCTTTGCCTCGAACACCTCCTCGATCTCGATCACTCGCATGGGTGCGCGTACCTCGCGCGCCGACCGCGTCATCGGGATGCACTTCATGAACCCGGTGCCGGCGATGAAGCTGGTCGAAATCATTCGCGGCCTTGCCACCTCGGAAGCGACCTTCCAGCAGACCCGCGCGCTGGCCGAGCAACTCGGCAAGACCACCATGACCGCGCAGGATTTCCCCGGGTTCATCGTCAATCGCGTGCTGCTGCCGATGATCAATGAAGCGATTTACACGATGTACGAAGGCGTCGGCGGCGTGACCGACATCGACACCGCGATGAAACTCGGCACCAATCAGCCGATGGGCCCGCTCGAACTGGCGGACCTGATTGGACTGGACACTTGCCTGGCTATCATGGAGGTGATGCATCGAGTGCTGGGCGACGACAAGTATCGCCCATGCCCGCTGCTGAAGAAGTACGTCGACGCCGGCTACCTCGGCCGCAAATCGGGCCGCGGATTTTATGTATATGATGAGAAGGGTACTTTGATTCCGCCACCGCGCTGAGGCGCGCGCTGCCGCGCGCCCGGGAGGAAACGAGTATGTCGGTAAAAGCGTTCATCCTGATCGACACTTCGCCGGGCAAGGCGCGCGAGGTCGCGGCCAAGATTCGCGGTGTGGGTGGAGTTTCCGTGGCGCACGCGGTCACCGGTCCGCACGATATCATCGCAATTGCCGAGGCGCCGGACGTGACCTCGCTCGGCGAGCTGGTGGTGCAGAAGATTCAGAGCGTGACCGGAGTCAATCGAAGTCTGACCTCGATCGTCGCAGATTGAAGTAGAGAAAGAAAAGGTAAGCAGCAACGCTCGCCGGCACGGCGAATCGTATAGGATAAAAGCAGGTCGGATCCAGGAAGAATGTATCGATGGCTGAATTACCGGTAATCAAACGGCTCAAGAAAGATCTCGAGACGCTCAAGCACGAGCTCACCGTGGACCTGCCCAAGGAACTCGAGCGTGCGCGTGCGCACGGCGATTTGTCCGAAAACGCGGAATGGGCGATGGCCAAGCAACGCCAGGAGTTCCTGCGCGCGCGAGTCGGCAATCTCGAGACGCGAATCGCGGAGCTAACGATGATCGACCTCGAGACGATTCCACGCGACACCGTCGGCTTGGGCAGCCGCGTCAAGCTCGAGGATCTCGATGAAGGCGGAGTCGCGGAGTTCGAAATCGTCGTACCGGAGGAGGTCGACGGGGCGCAAAACCGAATCTCGCTGTCGTCGCCGCTGGGCCGGGCGCTAATCGGCAAAGCGGCGCAAGACGATATCGAAGTCGTCACGCCAAAGGGCAAGCGAGCCTACATGGTAAAGAAGCTCACCACGATCCACGCACTCCTCGCAGAGGAGAACGGCACCAAGTAGGGCGAATCGAAGAGCGGGGCGCGCAGCCCGCACTTGCTTAATCCCCATACATTGAATCGATCTGATCTTTGAAGTGCGCCTGAACTACCTTGCGCCGGATCTTCAGCGACGGGGTCAGCTCGCCATTTTCCTGGGTGAATGGCTGCGGGACGATCGCGAACGACGCGATCGCTTCCACGTCCGACAGCTGCTTGTTGATTTCACGAATACGCCCCTGCACCAATGTCCTTAAAGCCTGCGATTTTCCGAGTGCCTCCGCGTCTTTCGGGTCGAGATTGTTCTCTTTCAGAAAGTCCACGAGATTTTCATAGTCCGGCACCACCAGCGCCGCGCAATGCTTGCGGCGGTCGCCGATCACGCAAGCCTGGCTGATAAATTTGTCGCCGACGAGCTTGCTCTCGACGTAGGCGGGCGAAACATTCTTGCCGCCCGACAGAACGATGATCTCCTTCTTGCGGTCGGTGATCGCGATGTAACCTTCGACGTCGATCTTCGCGATGTCGCCGGTATGCAACCATCCGTTCTCATCGATCGCTTCCTTCGTTTCGGCCGCGAGCTTGTAGTAGCCCTTCATTATGTTTGGCCCGCGCAGCAGCAACTCGCCGTCCGGCGCGGTTTCGACCTGGATGTGCGCCAGCGGCAGTCCGACTGTACCGATTCGGGTCTTGCCGTTGTGCAGATTGCATGCGACGACGGGAGCGGCCTCGGTCAGTCCGTATCCCTCGACAATTGGAACTTCGGCGGCGGACAGAAACCGGTTGATCTCGGTCGGCAACGGCGCGCCGCCGGAAATCAGGTAGCGAATTTTGCTGCCGAAGATCGCGCGTACTCGCGCGAAGACCAGGCGCCTGTACAGCGCCATCGAAAGTGCCAGCATTGGAGGAACCGGCTTGCCGCGTTGCCGATAGCCTGCAGCTTGCTCACCCGCCGCCAGCGCCATTTTGAACAGCCGTTGACGCATCGGAGGCGAAGTCTCTACCGTGCGCATCACCCGGCTGTGAATCACTTCAAGCAGCCGCGGCACCGTCAGCACAACTGTCGGCTCGATCTCGGTCAGGTTTGATGCGATCTGCCCGAGACTTTCGGCGAATGCGATGGTCCCCCCCGCCATCGTGACTGTGTAGTAGCCCGCGGTCCGCTCGAATGAATGCGCGATCGGCAGATGCGACAGGGTCATGTCGGTGTGATCGAGCTGGAGCGCCGCAAGCGAGTCCTCGCAGTTGGCGAGCAGGTTGCCATGCGAGAGCATCACGCCTTTGGATGTGCCGGTGGTGCCCGAGGTGTAGATGATAGTCGCGAGATCGTCGCTGCTACCCTCGACGATCGCAGCCGGAGTTTCGGCGCTCACCGATGCGAGCGTCGCGATCGCCGGCGTGCCGTTGGCGGCCGGCACGGGCTCCGCCCCTCGATGCATCGCGACAATTGCGCTGACCTCGGGGATGGAGGCGCCGAGGCCGATGATTTTCTTGATCATCTCGGGCCCATTGGCCGCAACGACTTTCGCTCCCGAGTCGCCGATCACGTGCGCGGTCTCCTCGACGCCGCTGGTGGTGTAGAGCGGCACGACGATCGCACCGAGTCCCAGCACGGCCTGATCGACGACAATCCATTCGGGGCAATTGTCGGAGAGGATGGCGACGCGATCGCCAGGGCGCACGCCAAGGCGGAGGAGACCGGCGCGCAGCTTTCCGGCGGCCTCGGAAATCTCGGTCCACGAATGATCGGTCCAGACCTTGTCGCGCTTGTCCTTCAGGAATGCGCGCGCGCCGTACTTCTGCGCCTGCGCCTCGAATGATTGGGAAAGGGTCGCCACGTGATCAGCCATAGGAACAGACCTCCTCTTCCTCAGCTAGCCCTTCTAGCCCAAAGATTTGTTGCCGCCAATCGGCGGCCGGCGGCGGTTTTCCCCATGTGCACGGCTTGCGATTCCGCGACTGCGAAGCGCTTGAATTTGCTGGCGAAATATGAGCGTCATGTCGGCGTTGATTAAGCGGATGTTGCGGCGGTGGACAATGTTTTTTCATTTCACTAATCGTTGGCTGGCGGGCATAATCGCACCGAATTCATGAATCGGAACGCGTTGCAGGCAGTATCAGCCGCCCTGATCGGCGCGGCCAACGTTCGCCCGGCATTCGCAGGTTGTTAGCACAGAGGTGACGCTTCGATGCTCGAGCACATGTATTTTCCGCACGACATTTCGACTTTCGGGCCGACGATAGATTGGCTGTTCGAGCTGATCTTCTGGATCGTGCTGGTGGTCTGGATCGCGGTCATGGTCGCGATGGTGGTTTTCATGATTCGCTATCGCTTCCGGCCCGGCCGCAAGGCGGAGTATATCGAAGGGAATTCGCGTCTCGAGATCATATGGACCACGGCGACCACGGTGATTTTGATTACCCTGGCGCTTTTGAGCCGCTCGACGTGGGCCGAAATCAAAGAGCATGGCCCACCCGGCGACGTGTTCTACCAGGTGAACGCAAAACAGTTCAATTGGGAAATCACTTATCCGGGGCCGGACGGAAAATTCGGCAAGAACAGCCTCCTGATCGAGAACGAGCTGCACGTGCCGGTGAACAAGGTGGTGCGTATAGATCTCACCTCGAAGGACGTCATCCACAGCTTTTTCGTCCCGAACATGCGCCTCAAGCAGGACGCGGTCCCGGGCCGCATCATTCACGTCTGGTTCGAGGCGACCGAAACCGGGGTATACGAGATTCCGTGCGCGGAGCTATGTGGCTTCGGGCATTCGGGGATGTTGGGTAACCTGACGGTGCAGTCGCAAGAGGATTACGACAAGTGGCTCAAAGACCAGTATTCGCAGAACAAGTAAATCCCGCACTCCCGGCAACTTCGCGCGGAGGAGCTAATCGAAGATGAGCAGCACGGCAGCGGTTGCGGCACACGGCGCCCACGCGGAGCATCATGCGCTCGGCTTTTGGCGCACGTACATTTTTTCCGAAGATCACAAAATGATCGGTCGCCAGTTCCTGTTCATGGCGCTGTTCATGATGTCGATCGGCGGCCTGATGGCGATGCTGATGCGGTGGGAACTGGCATTTCCCGAGACCGCGGTCCCCGGCTTCCACTGGGTGCCCGAGCCGTTCATGTATGACGGCGCGATCCCGCCCAATACCTACAACGCGATGTTCACGATGCACGCCACCATCATGATTTTCTTCGTCGTGATGCCCATCCTGGTCGGATGCTTCGGCAACTTCCTTATCCCGCTGATGATCGGCGCGCGCGACATGGCGTTCCCCAAGCTGAATATGTTGTCGTTCTGGGTCGGCGCGGTTGCGGGCGTGATCATGCTGTCGTCGTTCTTCGTAACTGGCGGTCCTGCGGCCGCGGGCTGGACGTCATATGCACCACTCAGTGCAGTGCCGCTCTATACCGGCGTCGATTGGGGCCAGGATTTGTGGTGCATCAGCATCATTGTGCTCGGCGCGTCGTCGCTGATGGGCTCGATAAACTACATCACGACAATCATCAACATGCGCACCAAGGGCATGTATTTCTTCCGCCTGCCGCTGGTTATCTGGTCGCTGTTCATCACGGCGATTCTGCTGCTGCTCGCGCTGCCGGTGCTGACGACGGCGCTGGCACTGCTGCTGTTCGATCGCATGGGCGGCACGCACTTCTTTCTACCGGCGGGCGGCGGCGAGCCGTTGCTGTGGCAGCATCTGTTCTGGTTCTTCGGCCATCCTGAAGTCTACATCATGATCCTGCCCGCGATGGGGATCGCGTCGGAAATAATCTCGACCTTCTCGCGGAAGCCAATCTTCGGATACCGCGCGATGGCCTATGCGATGATCGCGATTGCGTTTCTGTCATGGATCGTTTGGGGCCATCACATGTTCCAGTCGGGGATGGACCCCGCGCTCGGCAGCAGCTTCATGATCACTACCATGATCATCGGCGTGCCGTCGGCGATTAAGACCTTCAACTGGCTCGGCACGCTCTACAAGGGCAACATCCATTACACCGTCGCGATGATGAACGGGCTGGCGTTCGTCGCGATGTTCGTAATCGGCGGGCTTTCGGGAATCTGGATGGCGTCCACGCCGGTGGATATGTACATCCACGATACTTACTTTATCGTCGCGCACATTCACTACGTACTATTTGGCGGCAGCCTGTTCGCCATCTTCGGTGGAATTACCTATTGGTATCCGAAGATGTTCGGTCGCATGATGAACGAGACGTTGGGCAAGATTCACTTCTGGATCACGTTCGTCGCGTTCAATTGCACGTTCTTCCCCATGCACATCCTGGGGATGGCGGGGCACATGCGCCGCATTTACAATCCGCAGCAATATGATTTCCTGAAACCGATCATTCCGATCAACGAATTCATTTCGATAAGTGCCTTCGTGCTTGGCGCCGCGCAGTTTATCTTCCTGGCCAACCTCATCTACAGCTATGTTAAGGGCCAGAAGGCCACCGAGAATCCGTGGCATGCAAACACTCTGGAGTGGACGACGCCCTCGCCGCCGCCGCACGGCAATTGGCCCGGCCCGATGCCGATCGTTTACCGCGGACCGTACGAATACAGCTCGCCAGAGGTGGCGGAGGATTTTCTGCCGCAATCGCAGTTGATCGAACACGCGACGGCCGCGGCGGATTAGTCGGTCCACTAGCAAGTGATAAATCAGTTGCCATCCGAGGGTGAGAGGCTGCGCGGGCTGCATCGCTTTGCGGTGTTGACCGCGGGCGCGACCTTTTGCCTCATCTTCGTCGGCGGACTCGTCACCTCGACCGGTTCCGCACTGGCCGTTCCGGATTGGCCGCTGGCATTCGGCAAGCTCATCCCGGCGTGGCAGGGTGGCATCCGCTTCGAATTCGGCCATCGGCTCGCTGCCGGAACCGTCGTAATCCTCACGCTGGTGCTGATGGCCTGGGCGTGGCAGGCAGAGCCGCGGCGATGGGTTCGCAAGCTCGTGGTGCTCGCGTTCGGATTGATCATGGTGCAGGCCCTCCTCGGCGGGATCACAGTGCTGCTCGAATTGCCGCTGGCGATAGCGGTCGCGCACGCTGCTACCGCGCAGGCGCTGTTTTGCCTGATGGTGTCGATCGCTATTTTCACTAATCCGCGGTGGGACACGACCCCGCACGTCGACGAACCGCCGTCGCGAATCGCGCTGCCGACGCTTGCCGCCGCCACCACCGTTATCATCTACGTACAGATTCTCGTTGGTGCGCTGATGCGGCACATGAGTGCGGGACTGGTGATACCTGATTTTCCGCTTTCGTTTGGCTACGTGGTGCCGCCGTATTGGAACAAGTTTATCGCGGTCAATTTTGCACATCGATGCGGCGCCGTAGTCGTGACTGCAATGGTTTTTTGGACTGTTGCGCGCGTATTGCGGACGCATCGCGAGGTGACTGCGCTCCGGCATCCGGCACTCGGGCTCTTTCTGTTGCTGATTGTCCAGATTTGCCTTGGCGCGATAACCATCTGGAGCGGCCGCTCGGTGATTCCGACCACCAGCCACGTCGCCGTCGGCGCGGGCGTTCTGGCCACCAGTCTGACTCTGACGCTGCGCGCATATCGCATCCTCGGAACGCCGCATCGCAGCTATGCGATCGAGTCGCATGAGACTTCGCGCGCAGTCCGACGGCGGGTGACCGCGTGAGCGCCAAGGTAGCGATCGCTGAATCCACAATCACGCTGCTGCGCGGCCGTGTGAGCGACTACTTCGAGCTGACCAAGCCGCGCGTCGTGCTGATGGTGCTGGTGACGACGCTCGCCGGCTTCTATCTCGGCGGTCGCTCGGGCTTCGACTTGACGCTCGCGCTGAATCTGCTGGCGGGGACAGTCTTGGCGGCTGGCGGGACGCTGGCGCTCAATCAGTACGTCGAGCGCGATTCCGACGCGATGATGGATCGCACACGCCATCGCCCGCTGCCTGATATGAGGATGCGCCCGGCCGAAGCGCTGATATTCGGCGTTATCGCGACCGCCGCCGGCTTCATTTATCTTGCGCTCGCGACCAACCTGCTCTGCGCCGCGGTGACGGCCGCGATCACGATCGTTTACCTCGGCGTATACACGCCGATGAAGCGGTACACCTGGATGTGCAACATCGTCGGCGCGATTCCCGGCGCTCTTCCACCGGTGGCGGGATGGGCCGCGGCGCGCGGCGGCCTCGGTCTGGAGCCGATGCTGTTGTTCGCCATCATGTTCTTGTGGCAATTGCCGCATACCTTTGCCGTCGCCCGGCTTTACCGCAGCGATTACGCACGCGCCGGCATCCACTTGCTGCCGCAGGACAATGCGCGCGGTGGAAATACCTCGAACCCAATCGTAATAGCAGGATGCCTCGGGCTCATCGCGTTGGGCGTTGTCCCCACGATGCTGAAGTTCGCTGGAATTCCCTACATGGTAATCGCCTCGGCGCTCGGCGTCGGCATGTTGATTTTCGGATTTGTGATGGTGCGTTCTCCAGCCAGCTCGCGCTCGGCGCGACGATTGCTGCTCGCGTCGCTGGTCTATTTGCCCATCGTGTTACTGGTGCTCGTGCTGGATCGAATATGAGTAATGAAATGACTGGCCTGGTGAAGCGCGAAGACCGCAAAGAAGAAATCCGGCGGACGCTGAAGATACTCATCGGCGTCATGCTGATGCTGGTAACGATTTCAGTCGTGACGATTATAGTGAAGCATTGATATGGCGCTTGGCGTGACAGCATCGACTGCCAAAGTGCGTCCGTTCGTGGCGCCGCGCCGCCGACTGCCTGATACAAGCGAAGGCGGCGATCAAATCGAGCAGCCCTTCATTGGCAGCGCGATGCTCGCGGTCATGATGATCATCGCGTCGGAGATGATGCTGTTCAGCGGCCTCATCGGCACGTTTCTGGTTTATCGGATGCAGGCCGCCTTCTGGCCGCCACCGGCACTCCCACGGCTACCGATCGAAGTCACCTGGGTGAATACTTTCGTGTTGTTGTCGAGCGCGCTCACGATGACGCTTGCGTTGCGCGCGGTGCATCATAGCCGCCAGCGCCTGCTGCGCCGCTACCTGCTGGCGACGCTTGCGCTCGGAGTGACTTTTCTCGCAGTGCAGGGCAGCGAATGGGTGCGGTTGGTCGCACACGGGCTGAAGCTTTCGAGCGGCATGTACGGCGGCACATTTTATTTGCTGATTGGATGCCACGGCGCGCATGTGACCGCGGGCGTGATCTGGCTTGCGTGCGTGGTGTGGGCCGCGATGAGCGGGAGATACAACGCTCGCAACGCCCACGCGATTGAGCTATGCGCCGTGTACTGGTATTTCGTCTGCGCGGTCTGGCCGGTTCTGTTTGGGCTGGTATATCTAATGTAGGTTCGCCGTCGGAGAACGCGATGTTTAAAAGTGCAAAGCTCAAGGCCGCTGCGGCAACGATCGCGAGTGTGTTCGTCGCGATGGTTCCGCGAATCGCCAACGCCTGCGCGACCTGCGGGCTCTCCGAGGGCGATCACGCGTTCCACGCCTACAAGGCCAGTGTGTTGTTCATGCTGGCGTCACCATACTTCTCGTTTGCCGCAATCGGCGGTATCACTTACTTCGTTTATCGGCGCGCACACCGCCAGGATCAGGATTCCACTCCACCGACGATCACGAAACGTTGATAGGTAATCGACCAGTCATTTCAAATGAACACTGGCTATAGCTACTTGACCCAAAGAGGACAGTTGCGATGAGCGAGGCCGCTGCAGTAGAGACCCACGATCACGGCGCGGTGCAAGGCGATCAGTTAGAACCGTCGCTTACTCCGGGAAATCTCGGCAAGCTCGGGATGTGGTCGTTCCTGGCCGGCGACGCGATGACGTTTGGCGCCGCGATTGCCGCGTACGGCGCCCTTCGCATCTCGAACCCCAACTGGCCGTCGCCTGCGGTATTTCTCGGCATCACCACCACCGCCGTGATGACGTTCATCCTGATCTGCTCGAGCGTGACGATGGTCGAGGCGTTGGGCTCGATCCAACAGGGCAAGATGGCGCGCTATCGCAACTTCATGGCGCTGACCGTCCTCGGCGGGCTCGTCTTTCTTGGCATGCAGGCATTCGAGTGGCATCACCTGATCGAAATAAAAGGCATGTCGATAAAAGTTGACCTGTTCGACGCAACCTTTTTCATCCTCACCGGCTTTCACGGCTGTCACGTCTTCGGCGGCGTCGTTTACAACAGCGTGCTCTTGATTCGCGGCATGACCGGCAAACTGACGCAGTCAAAGGCGCACCTGGTCGAGATCGCGGGGCTGTACTGGCACTTCGTGGATCTCGTCTGGATCCTGATCTTCACCTTCATCTATTTGATTTAGGGAGCTGCGGTTTTCCAACTACGCGCTGGAGATGAAATTCAAACCATGACGACCCAAGCTGCGATTTCAGGACACGAGGCCGAGCATAGCGGGCCGAACTACATTGCGGTTTTTATCTACCTCGCGATATTGACCGCGATCGAGCTTGGTGTTTATGCGATGAGCTTGCCGCAGGTCGCTCGTGTCGGTCTTTTGATCGCGCTGGCGTGGGCGAAAGCCGTGCTGGTCGCGATGTACTTCATGCATCTTGCGATGGAAAAAAGGGCTTTGGCCGTCATCGCGATAATTCCGGTAATCCTCGTCACCTTCCTATGCTTCATGCTGCTACCCGATCTGACGACCCGGATGTGGACCAAGTTCGACCATCCCAGGCCGGTGACGAATCCTGCCGAGATGGGTGCGCATCCGGTTGCGCCGCCGCCGATGCAAACGCCGTAGCTGGGACCGTGAAGCGCGCAGCAACCTGAGTGGACGCTTATCATTCCCTGGCTCCTCTCAACGCCTTCCTCAACGGATGTGCAACCATCCTGCTGCTGGCGGGATTTATCTTCATCAAAAATGGCCGGGTGCGGGCGCATCGCGCCTGCATGATCAGCGCGATGGGTTTTTCCGCCGTTTTCCTGACGTCGTATCTCGTCTACCACTACAACGTCGGCAACGTGCGCTTTAGCGGCGAAGGGTGGGTCCGTTCGCTCTATTTCTCAATCCTGATTCCGCACGTAATCCTGGCCGGTGTGATCGTGCCGCTCGCGATCGCGACAATCTGGTTTGCGCTTCGCGGCAAGTTCCGTCGCCATCGTGGAATCGCGCGATGGACCTGGCCGCTGTGGATGTACGTGTCGGTTACGGGAGTGATCGTTTACCTGATGCTCTACCGGCTCTACACGCCGATATATCCGCCGCCAGCGACCGCCTACGCCCAGGCCGTCTCACGCTAGAAACAAAGCGGGGCGATCCGCCTCGCGCGAATCGCCCCGAGCTTGAGCCATCGTTCGATGATTTGAAACTGAGCTACGCTTTCGCGCTGGGACGGCTTGATACCGCCTGATGCCATCGCGCCAGGTTCTTCTGATTCTCCTGAATCTTGATTTGAGTCGTGCGTCCGAAATCGATTCCGATCAATGCCGTGATGTCAGCGATGGTGTAGCGCGGTCCCGCGATAAATTCGCGATCCGCCAGCACCGTGTCGAGCCATTCCAGGCGCTTGACGGCAGCATTCTTTGCGATCTCGCCGTATTCTTTGACCTGCGGGATGCGTCCTTTGAAAAAATCGCTGGTGTTGCGGAACGACGCCGCCGTCATCGCCAGGATTTCCAATTCCATCCGCCGATTCCACATCTCGACCACCGCTTTGTCCTTCGCGTCGACGCCCATCAGGCGTGGCTCGGGCTTGATCTCCTCAAAGTAGCGGCAGATTGCGACCGACTCCGCGATATGAGTGCCGTCGTCGAGTTCGAGCACGGGCAGCCCGCCCATCGGATTGATCTTCAGGAATTCGGGCTTGCGATTGTCGGCCGTAGCAATATTGACCTGCTCGAAGGGAACGTTGTTGATGCCTTTTTCCGCGAGAAAGACGCGCACGCGGCGTGGATTCGGAGCTCCAGTGAATTCGTATAGTTTCATAATGGTTGCAATTTAAAACTGTTCGCCGCCGCCGTCAACCCGCGGGCGTCAGGCCGCTGCGCTGGGCCGGCTCGAGACCGCCTTGTGCCATCGCGCGAGATTCTTCAGCGCCGGGTCCATCGGCACTCCAGCCAACTGCGTGGCGAAATCAACCGCGACCTCAGCGGTGATATCCGCGATAGTAAATCGATCGGCCGCGAAAAACGGCTTGTTTCCGATTTGTGCGTCGAGCCATTGCATCTGTTGCCGCGCCGATTCGCGTTGCGTCTCGCCGTACTCTGGCATTTGCTTAAGGAAGCTCTTGAACAATTCATTGGTATGCTGGAACGCTCGACCGGCAGCGCTGAACAGGCCTAACTCGATTCTCCGGTTCCACATCTCGATAAACGCCTGCTCGCGACTGTCCTTGCCCATCAAGTTGGGTTCCGGATGAAGGCCTTCGATGTAACGGCAAATCGCGACCGACTCGGCCAGGTAGCTGCCGTCGTCGAGCTCGATCAGCGGCAGACCGCCCGCAGGATTTTTAGCGAGCATCTCGGGCGTGCGATTTTGACTCGAAAAAATGTCGACCTGCTCGAGCGGAATCTTGAGTCCCTTTTCCGCCACGAAGATTCTGAGCCGTCGAGGATTAGGAGCGAGAGTAAAATCATATATTTTCATAGTGGTTGCGATTTAAAACCGAACTCTTGCTCGCGTCAACCTCGAATCTGTGAACGCTCTACAACCGGCGCCGGCGATCAATCACACGGCGCGCTTTGAATTCGGTGCGGGGCAGTGTCCCCGGCGCCGCCAGGTTGATTCGCGGACGCAGCTCGCAAAGTCGGATCACTTCGGCTTCGAGTCGCGCGCGCAGCTCACGCGCGTAGGTCTCATCGACCGGCGCGGAGGTCTCGACCACGATCGTGAAGGCGTCCATCACGCCCTCGGTCTCGAGCACGATTTGAAATTCGTTGCCGAGCGCATCGAACCCGCGAACGATTTCCTCGATCACGCTCGGGAACAGCTTCAGCCCGCGGATGATCAGCATGTCGTCGGAGCGTCCGTTGAATCCGCCGCGGGCGCGCGCGAAGGTCCGGCCGCACACGCACTTGCCGTAGTCGAAAGTCGCAAAGTCGCCGACCAGGAATCGCAATTGCGGCGAACCCTCCGAATTCAGATTGGTCACCACCGTCAGACCGCGCTCACCCGGCGCGACAGGCTCGAAGGTGTCGGGATCGACCAGCTCCCAAATCTGAAGGTCCTCCTGCACGTGAGTGCCGACCGGAGCGCGCTTCAGTCCTTCGCGACAGGTGAACGCCCACCCTGCAGGAACCGCCTCGGTGCATCCGTAAACGTCGTGCAGCTTGGCGTTCCAGGTCTCCTCGATTCGATTGCGCGTCGACGCGATCCCCGAGGCCGGCTCGCCGCCGCAAATCACCTTTGCGATTGAGCTCGTCGCGGGATTGCCGCCCGCCTCGCGCATCGCACCTGCCAGGTGAAGCGCATACGACGGTGTCGCGACCAGGATCGTGGGCAGGTAGAGATCGATCATCTGCAGGCGCCGTTCGGTCGGCACACCGCCAGGCACCACCGCGACCTTCATCAGGTTGAACGCATGATGAATCGACCAGAAGAAGACGTGCGGATTGTAGTTGGTGCAGGTGAGCGCACTGTCACCCGCCCGGACCCCCATCGCATACAACGCGCGCGCGCTGGTCGTCGCCCACAACTCCGCGTCGAGCGCGGTGTAGCGGAATGATCGCGGCGTGGCGGTCGTACCAGAGGTGGAAAAAATCATCCACCCGCGCTCGCGCCAACTGCGATCGTCGACCGGCGTATAGGTTCCCCAAGGCGGCTTCGCCGCGACATCGCGCGCCATCTCGTGCTTGGTCGTGACCGGCAGTTTCGGGAGATCGGCGAGCGTTTTGATATCGGCCGGCTTGAGTTTTGCGGCCCTGAATTTGGAGTGATAGAACGGACTGTGCTCGTAGAGGTAGGGAATCATCGCGGCGAGCTTTTCCTGCTGGATTTCGCGGATACGCTCGCGCGAGGCGCATTCGAACTCGGGCGCCCAGTAACGCCTGGTCGCGGGCTCGCGCATCGTGCGCGCGAATTTCTCGAGCACGTCGATCCATCGTTCCCGCGAGTTGAGCTTTTTCAGCTTAGACGCTCGCGATGGTAGACGAGATAGAAGGCGGTGCCGAGCGAACCGATCAGCGCGACTGCGAGATAGAACACGATGAACGGAATCGGTCGCGGCCCGGGTGGTTGCTGGTACCAGAACAGCACCAGGTTGTAGGGGACGTAAAACGCGTACACGATCGAGAGCGGCAGCGTCCATGCGCGCAGTTTCCAAATGCCGAAGGCGTAGATGAGAAACGCGATGCCGAACAGCGGACCGAGTACCAGGTTGTGCTCGACGCCGTGGAACTTGTGCCCGAAGACCACCAGCCCGCCGACGGAAGGATTGCCGGCGAATTGCAGCGCCTTGGTGAAGTCGGATACTGCGAGTACGACGAATAGCACCGTCATCACCGTGAGGAACCATCCACGCTCCGCGCGAGCGGTTTCGTTGGCCATGCGCGGCAAGCTAATCGCGTGCGCATTCAGATTCAAGCAGCAAAAGGAAACGGCCGGAGCGTCGATGCTCCGGCCGTAGTTCTTTCTGGTTGAGGGAGTCGTTTAACCCTTCAGGAAATTCCGGATCGCGCCGACCAGCGCTTCCTGCTGCTCGTACATCACCATGTGGCCGGCGTTCTTGATCAACTCGAGCCTGGCGTTTTTGATTCGGCTCGTGAATTCCTTGGCGTAGGCCGGCGGGATCAGCTTGTCGTCGTCGCCCCACAGCAGCAGCGTCGGCGCATGAATCCGGTACGCGCGCTTCTTGAGGCCGCGGTCGGGAATCGGCCACAGGAATTTGCTGGCGGTTGCCAGCCGCTTCACGCGCTCGACGTACATGGTCTCCAGCTCTTTGAAGTCGCTCGGGATCGCGGTCATCATTTGCGCCGCCGGCGAATTGGGATCGTGGAACAGCAGGCCCGCAATCTCCGTGAGCTGCGCGGCGAACAGGTCGGGTATCGGATTCTCGTCGATCCAGAATCCGGCCGGCGCTATCAGCACCAGTTTCTTGGCGCGATGAATGTCGAAGGCCGCGACCTCAGCCGCGAGCATCCCGCCCATCGAATGACCGACGATGTTGGCGGTCGGGATGCCGAGTTCGTCCATCAGCTCGTGATAGAACAGCACCGCGTCCGCGATGTCGTCGATATGCTCGTTGCCGGTCGACTCGCCGTAGCCGGGGAATTGCGGGGCGTAAACCTTGAAGTGCTTGCCGAGATCCTCGAGGAACGGCTCGATCGGCATCAGGCCTCCCGCGCCGTGCAGGAACAGCAGCGGCTCGCCGCCGCTGCCATAGGTCTGCATCTCGAGCGAGAACTTTCCATTTAGAAGTTTCTGCGTCGTATTCATTTCGCGCTCCGCGCCTCCGCCGAAGCCGTCGCGGACGCGTGGGCCTTGCCGTTCACTTCGCGCTTTTCGAAATGCACTGGATTCGGCGACGCGAAGTCCGCTTGCGGCAGGTCACGCTTGGGCGACCACCGATCTTCGAAGTTGCTCCATAGGTCGCGCATGTACGGCATGACTTCAGTTGCGAACAGATTGGTGCTCTTGCGCACGAGTTCCGGCGGC
Organism: uncultured delta proteobacterium; assembly: GCA_963842215.1. Taxonomy (GTDB): domain Bacteria; phylum Desulfobacterota; class Binatia; order Binatales; family Binataceae; genus Binatus. The sequence goes on from CAWJFQ010000001.1 coordinate 238,293, forward strand.
ATCGAGCCGATTTGCTGCAGGATCATCAGATGCCCGCAGTTGAGCGACTTCATCGCCTCGCGCAGACGCTCGCGCACCGTCTTGGGCGAGCCCGCAATCACATAGCCCTGATCGAGGAAGTCTTTCCACTTAAGGCCTTCGCGCCGCATCGCCGCCTGGTCGCCGACCTGGCCCAGTACGCCGGCCTTGATGGTCTTCACCGTGCGATAGCCCGGCGCGTCGGCGAAGCCGTTATAGACGTGGAGGCAGCGGTTGTAGAAGTAATCCATGTGCGCGGCGTAATCCTTCTCCGCCTGCTCGTCGGTCTCGGCGACCGCGACCACCTGCGCGAACCCGAGGCTATAAGGATTCAGCTCCTTGTTCTTCTTCGCCATCACTTCCCAATAGCCGTCGGCGACTTTCTTGCCCGCGATGTACCCGAAGTACGACAGGAAGCTGTACTGGTAATCGTGGTCGGCGCAGAAGTCGTAGGTCTCGACCGAGCCGCCGCCGGGAATCCAGATCGGCGGATGCGGCTGCTGCATGGGCTTTGGCCACAGGTTCACGTAGCGCAGCTTGGTGAACTTGCCGTTGAACGAAAACACGTCCTTCGCTTTCCATGCCTTGATGATCAAGTCGTGAGCTTCGTAATACTTCTCGCGAATCGTCGCCGGAACTTCGCCGTAGCAGAAGTTGGTGTCCATCGAGGTCCCGACCGGGAAACCGGCGATCAGCCGGCCGCCCGAGATAACGTCGAGCATGGCGAATTCCTCGGCCACGCGAATCGGCGGATTGTAGAGCGCGATCGAATTGCCCAGCACGACCAGGTTCGCATTGCGCGTGCGCCGGGTCAGCGCGGCCGCCATTATGTTCGGCGACGGCATCAGCCCGTACGCATTCTGATGATGCTCGTTGACGCCCAGCCCGTCGAAGCCCATCGCATCCGCGTATTCGAGCTGATCGAGATAGTCATTGTAGAGGCGATGCCCGACTTTCGGATCGTACAAGTCGCGCGGGATATCGACCCACACGCTGCGATACTTTTCCTTAAAGTCCTCGGGCAGGAACCGATACGGCATCAGATGGAACCAGGTAAATTTCATAACCCTTTCTCCTTTTCTTCTCGGTCGCTCGCTGCACTCCCGGCGCGATCACGCGGAGGCAGAGACTACGGCCTCCTCAGAGTTTGATCCTTTACTTTTCCGGGAAAGTCCAGCGCGGCGCTTTCCATTTCTATGGACCGTCAATTGCGATGCGGCCAGGTGCGACTCGAGCGCCTCGTCGACAAAATGTTCCGGGTTGAGACCGGTGACGTCGCGAAAAAAATTGCCGTCGCCCATCAGCATGAAGGCCCCGTTCATGCTGGCCCAGATGACTGCGGCGGTCTTCTTCGGACCCATCGAGTTGGCGATCACGCCCGCTTCGAACGCGTGCCTCACGGTATTCTCCCACAGTCCGAAAATCTCGTGGCTCAAATCGATCACGCGCTGAAAGTTGCGCAGTTCCGACTGCCGCTTGAGACGTTTGTGAAGCTGCGCGTAGACGACTGAATGCTGGGACAGGAAAAGCTCGCGCGATTCGCGCAGGTAGTCCAGGTACGCGGACGCGATAGTTTTGAGCTCGTCCAGCGGCGCGAGTTCCCGCGCGAAGATCTCGAGATAGCGGGCACGAAGCTGCGCGCCGCGCTCGGCGATAAGATTCAGGTATAGATCGTCGCGCGACGAGTAGTAGAGGTAGATTGTCCCTACTGCGACTTCGGCCTCGCGCGCAACCATCTCGATCGTAGCGCCTTCCAACCCATGCCTGGCGAAGACTTTGGCGGCCGCCGCGAGAATCGCCTGTCCGCGCGCATGACGTTCGCGCCGATGTCGTTCCTGCACGCCCATCTAGCGCCCCCGAACTCTCAATGAATGAAGATTCATATTCTGAACTAAAGCTCATAGCGCGATCGACCAAAACTGTCAAACGCCTCCCGCTGCGTCGTTCTCGCACTCGCGGGAGAGGCCGCGCCTTCAGAATTTCGCCTGCCACTGTGCCGGTTGACATCGCGCGCAAGCCGCGTACTGTGCATTTAAGATTCGCTTGGGAAAGCCGGTGAGAGACCGGCGCTGCCCCGCAACTGTGAGATGGGCGTCGCGACCAGAAGTCGCGCAGCTCGTCGAGTCAGGCTACCGGGTGAATCGTTGGAGCCGTGAACACCTTCGCGGGAGAGGGAGGCTTCAGGAGTTGTCTTTTGACGTATCGCATCGCCGCATAGTTCTGGCGGCGGCCCGTCGCTCCTGGCCACTTTCACTTCGATTCGCGAAGGCTTGGCCGATGCCGAGTGACGTTGAACGACGGATATAAATCGAGCACTTCATACGAACCGATAGGGCCAGGCCCGCGGCGTCATCTGGCATCGTTCGGCGCTTCGATCGCCGCGCATGCGGCGATGGTCGGGCTGATCGTGCTCTTCGCGTCGCCGCTGGCGAAGAAGCATAGCGACTTCGTACTGGCGTACCTGGTCGAACTGGGCGATGGCGCTTCGGGACGCAACGACGCGGCGGCCGGCGCGCGGCGCGCGGCTGCGATGCATCGTGCAGCCGCCGCGCTGGCAACAACGCGGTCGACGGCGTCGCCTTCGGCGCCGCCGCCGACTCTGCACAAGCCGCATCATCGACGGGTCGTACCTCCGGATTCCGAAATCCCCGGCTTGCCGCCGCCGGGGTCGGTCGCGCGAGTGCGACCGACCCCGGCAGCCAGGCAGGAATCAGACGCGTCGCGCAGCGCCGCGTCTGATCTCCCGCGCGAGCGCCGTCGCGAGCGACGGCGCATCGGCCAGCTCAACCGGCGCCACCGCTGGTGGCGCCTCGGGCGCCGGTAGCGCCCCCGCCTTGGGCGGTGGCGACGGCAGCAGTGCCGGCGGCGATGGAAACTCGTCGGCCCATGCCGACTACGCGCGCAATCCTCCCCCCCTGTATCCAGCCGTCGCCCGCCGCCGCGAGCAGCAGGGAACCGTGACCGTCAGGGTTCTGGTCGGCGCCGACGGTTCTGTCGAGCAGGCTGAACTTGCGGACTCGTCGGGCTTTGACACGCTCGACGACGCCGCGCTGGATACCGTCCGTTCCCGATGGCGGTTCGTGCCCGCCCGCCGCGGCGGGGTTGCGGTCGAGAGCTGGGTGTTGGTGCCGATTCGATTTGCCCTGATCGAGGCGAACGCGGTTCGCTAGGGCATCCGTCGCACCGTGCTTATCTGGACCAGCCGTGATATAACGCCCATCGCAGGAGGGTAGGAAAAATGGCTCCGAAAGCATGCACTACTCTGGCGGTGGCGGGGCTGATTGTTGCAGGGACGATTCTCGTGCCGGTCGGTGCGCGCGCGATCGAAGTCAAAAAGGACCTCTATACCAATAGCGGTCCTTCCGGTCCGAGTGCGCCGGGTCCCGCGAAGGAAAATCCCATTCCTAAGGCCATGGCTCAGCAGCTCAGCGACACCGTCGCGAGCGAATCGGACAGCTACCTGAGCGACGAAAGCGAGAAGAAGTCGTCGGGCAAGACCTACGTCGATCTCGAGCACGCAAAGTTTCTGTACATGCCGACGATGAAAGCCGGACACTGGAACGTGGTCGCCAAGCTGCAAGCGGCCGAGTACAACCCCTCGAAGAGCGGCGAAGGCAGGGGCAAGCCAACCGGCAAGCAGAAGATATTAGTGTTCAATTACCGCCTCGATGGCAACAAGTGGACCGAAGTCGAGCCGCCGAAATGGGAAGACGTCGACGTCAAAGGTGACGCGACCGCCGCCGCCCACAAATAAGTCGCCGGGCGAACCGGCTGGAGCCGGTTCCGGCGAACAGCAATTCGTGCCGGCTGCGTTGCGAAACCGATAGGCCCGGTTCGCCGAAAGAATTGAGAAACAAGATTCAAGACGATCTCAAGGCTGCGATGAAGAGCGGCGACAAGCTGCGCACGATGGCGCTGCGCGGAGTGTTGTCGGAGATTTCACGCCTAGAGAAAGACGTTCGCCGCGAACCCAATGACGCGGAGATCCTACAGATAATCAAGCGCGAGCGGGCCAAGCGTGAAGAGTCGCTGGAATTTGCGCGCAAGGCGGCTCGTCAGGATTTGATCGATCAGAACCAGGCCGAGGCGAAGATCCTCGAGTCATATCTGCCGGCTGCGGCGTCACCCGACGAAGTGCGCGCGGAAATCGCGGCCGCGATTGCGGCGGGCGCGTCGCAGATGGGTCCGCTCATGAAGGCGCTGCGCGACAAGTTCGGCGCCGGCCTGGACGGCAAGCTTGCCAGCGAGCTCGCGAAGGAAGCGCTCGCGAAAAAGTAGGGAGCGTTGCCCTACAACAATCTTCGGAACAGGTCGGGATAGGTAACAACCAACCCGTGGTCATCGACGTCGATCTCGCGTGTGAAGTCGCTGTCGAGCGATTCATAGCGGTAACGCTTGCCGGGCACGACGCAGGTGTAGCGCTGCGGATCGGTGACGAGCGTGAGCGCAGGCGCGACAATATAGACGGCAACAATCTCGGCAGATTGGCCCGCCGAGAGCCTCAGCCTGCGAATCGGCAGCGTGTTGGTGAATGGCGACACTGACAGATCGATATCGATCGCGCCGGCCAGCTTGGGCAATGACTTACCGGCGCCGTCGGCCCAGTTGCCTTTGCCGTCACCGGCGATTTCGATCTTGCGAGCGTCGCCGACGATGCCAACCTCGGCATTTCTCACGCGCCAGGACCTGTCGCATCGAATGCTGTAACGAAGCGCAAAGTTTAAGCCGTCGGCCGACGCCACTACCACCGACTCGGCAACTATCTCGCGCGGGCCTTCGCGCAAAACCAGGTGCTCGATTCCCTTGGCGTCCCAATCCTGCCATCGCGCGACTACTAGCTTGGTCACGGCCTTCGCGTATCGCACAGTTTGGCGTTGCAGCGCCAACCCGGAAATCCGGTTGACGCCCAAACCCCTTTCCCGGTAGCACTTGAGGTTAATCCCGAGTCCAAGCTTCGAGGTAAAACCGTATGTCGATTGACTTCACAATGCCCCCGCATGTGCTCGAAATCCGCGACAAAGTCCGCGCGTTTATCAAGGAAGAAATCGAGCCGGCTGAAGCCGCGATGCAAAAGAACGGCAACTGGCGCGAAGGTATAATCGAGCTGCGCCGCAAGGCGCGGCAGCGCGGTCTGTGGCTGCCGCATATGCCGGCAGAGTTCGGCGGCCTCGGCCTCGACGCGATGGCGATAGCCGTGATCTCGGCGGAATGCGGCCGCACGCGGCTGGCGTCGTTCATCCTCAACGTGCAGGCGCCCGACGAGGGCAACATGCACACGATGCTGCATTTCGCGACGCCCGCGCAGAAGGAAAAATATTTGCGGCCGCTGTGTGACGGCAAGATCAGGTCGTGCTTCGCCATGACCGAGCCGGAGGCTGCCGGTTCCGACCCGACCCAAATCAAGACCGCCGCCGTGAAGCAGGGCGACAACTGGGTAATCAACGGGCACAAGTGGTTTATCTCGGGGGCGCACGGCGCGAAGTTCGCAATCGTGATCGCGAAGACCGATCCCGACGCCGACCCGCCGCAGGCGCGCAACTCGGCATTTATCGTCGAGCTGCCGAATCCCGGTTTCAGAATCGTGCGCGATATCGACACCATGGCGGGCAAGGGAAATCACTGCGAGATAATGCTCGAGAACTGCATCGTGCCAGCGGACAACATGCTGGGGCCGCGCGGGCAGGGGCATACTCTGGGACAGGTGCGGCTCGGTCCGGCGCGCCTGGCGCATTGCATGCGCTGGATCGGCAGCGCAGAAGTTGCGCTCGAGATGCTGGTGAAGCGCGCGATGGAGCGCCAGGTGCAGGGCGGTCTGCTGGTCGACAAGCAGGCGATCCAGTTCATGATGAGTGAGTCGGCGATGGAGCTCTACACCGCGAAGCTGATGGTGCTGCACGCCGCGTACCTGATCGAAAACAAGCTGCCGTTTCGCCAGGAAGTCTCGATGGCGAAACATCACGTGGCGAACATGCTGTGGAAGATTACCGATCGCGCGATCCAGGTGCATGGCGCGCTCGGCTACTCGACCGACACGCCGCTCGAATCGATGCTGCGGCACGCGCGGTCGGCGCGGCTGGTCGATGGGGCAGACGAAGTGCACATGACGCAGATCGCGCGTCACGTGATCGAAGCCTTCAAGCGCGACGGCTCGACCCGCGCCGCGACTGGCGCAGGCTTGCTCTAGGAGCCAACGCGAGGTTCACATGGCGAGTGGCAAAATCGAACCGTTCCGCGTCGAAGTGCCCGACGAAGTGCTCGCCGACTTGCGCGCGCGACTCAAGCACGCGCGCCTGCCGGACGAGGTTCCCGACACCGGCTGGGAGTACGGCACCAATCTCGCCTACCTGAAGGAGCTGGTCGAGTACTGGCGCACGAAATACGACTGGCGCGCGCATGAGCGCGAGATCAATCGCTTCGCTCATTTCAAAGCGAGCGTTGATGGACTCGGGATTCACTTCATCCACGAAAAGGGCAAGGGGCCGAATACCAAACCGATCCTGCTGATTCACGGGTGGCCGGGATCGATTTACGAGTTCATGGAACTGATGCCGATGCTCACCGATCCGGCCGCGCATGGCGGCGACGCGAGGGACTCGTTCACCGTCGTTGCGCCGTCGCTGCCCGGCTACGGATTTTCGGATCGTCCTCGCGCTCGCGCGATGAATATCCAGGCGATGGCCGAGCTGTTTCACAAGCTGATGACGGAGGTGCTCGGCTATAAGCGTTACGCGGTGCAGGGAGGAGACTGGGGCTCAGCGATCGCGTCGCGAATTGCCGAAGTGCACGCCGACAGCATCTTCGGCGTCCATATCAACATGATTCCGATCGGGCCCACGGAAGGACGCAATGCGCCCGAGCTGACGCCCGAGGAGAAAGTGTTCCTCGGCGACCTGGAAAAGTTTCGCACCGCCGAGACCGGCTACCAGTGGATACAGGGCAGCAAGCCGCAGACACTCGCGTACGGGCTCAATGATTCTCCGGCCGGGCTGGCGGCGTGGATTGTCGAGAAATTTCGGACGTGGAGCGATTGCCATGGCAATGTCGAGCAAAGCTTCACGCGCGATCAGCTACTGACCAACGTGATGATCTACTGGGTCACGCAGACGATTAACTCGTCGACGCGGCTGTACTACGAAGCTCGGCATCATCCGTGGCGGCTCAAGCCGGGCGCGCGAATCGAAGCGCCGACCGCAGTCGCGCTTTTTCCGGGCGAGCTGGTTCGTCCGCCACGGCATTGGGCCGAGCGCGTATACAATGTGCGGCGCTGGACCACCATGCCCAAGGGCGGGCACTTCGCGGCGATGGAAGAGCCGGAGCTGCTGGCGGCCGACGTTCGCGAATTCTACAGAGACCTGAGCTGATAAGGACCGCTTCGCGATTTCAGAACCGGAACCGGCGGCGCTTACGCGCTTCTGTCCGAGATCCTTCCATCCGCTCGCGTTGCTCGCTTAGGATGATATTGAGAGCGGCTACGCGGAGGCAGGTTCGTCGAACTTGACCAGCTCGGCGTAGAGCTTTTCGATCTCGCGACCGAGCCGTTCGTAGCGCGCGATCAGATCGTCCGCGTCCTTGCGCGCGAGGTAGAAGTTCGGATCGTTCATCTCGGTCGAGAGCGCCGCGCGCTCGGTTTCGCGCTGTTCGATTTCGCCTTCGATCTGACTGCGTTGGCGCGCGATTCGCTCGCGCTTGCGAACTGCGTCGCGATCAGGTTTCGCCGTGGGCGGCTCAGCCTTCGGTGCTTCGACTTTTTTCTGATGCGGCGCAGCGCCGTTGTTGCCGCGCACGTCGCGCAAATGTACCGGTCCGGTGCGCTCGGGCTGAGACGACGGCGATGGCGCTTCGGTCTGCGCTTTCTTTTCGAGGTATTGGTCGTAGTTGCCCAGGTAACGAATCGCATGCCCCTGGCCGACTTCGAGCACCTCGGTCACCAGCTCGTTGAGGATGAATCTATCGTGACTGACGATTATCACGGTGCCGGGAAAGCGCCGGAGCGCGTCGAGCAGGGTGTCTTTGGCGACGATATCCAGGTTGTTGGTGGGCTCGTCGAGCAGCAGACAGTTGCTCGGACGCGCCAGTACTTTTGCCAGAGCGAGGCGGGCGCGCTCGCCGCCCGACAATACTTCTACGGGCTTGTGCACGTCGTCGCCGGAAAACAGCATCGCGCCGAGAATCGATCGAATCTCTGCCGTCGTGCGGCCCTGGGCACTGTCGCTCAGTTCCTCGAGCACGGTCTTCTCATAGGAGAGCGACTCGGCGAGATTCTGCGCGAAGTAGCCGGCCTGCACGCTGGCGCCGACGATTCGCTCGCCGCCGCTCATCGGTTCAACCCCGGCCAGCAGCTTCATCATGGTGGATTTACCGGAGCCATTGGGACCGACCAGCGCGATTCGCGCGCCGCGCTCGATGGTCAGATCGACGCCGTCATAAACCGTGTGTGCGCCGTAGCGTTTGACCGCGCCCTTGAGCTCGAACACGCGCCGCGTGCTGCGCTCGCACTTGGGAAACGAAATCGCAGGCGGCTTCTGCGAGCCTTCCGGCGGCTCGAGGCGCTCGAGCTTGTCGAGCTGCTTGATGCGGCTCTGCACCAGACGGGCCTTGCTCGCCTGGTAACGGAAGCGGCTGATGAAGCTTTCCATGTGCTCGATTTCTTCGCGCTGCCGCTCGTACGCCGCCATCTCGAGCGCGAATCGTTCCTCGCGCAAGACCAGGTAGCGGGTATAGCCGCCGACGTATTCAGTGAGCCGCCCGCGCGAGACTTCGACCGTGCGCGTGGTGACCCGGTCGAGAAAGTAGCGGTCATGCGAAACCAGGATGATGCCACCCTGGTAGCCGACCAGGTAATCTTCGAGCCAGTTGCGCGCTTCGATATCCAGGTGGTTGGTCGGCTCGTCGAGCATCATGAACTCAGGTGCGTCGAGCAGGAGCTTCGCGAGCGCGATCCTCATCCGGATGCCGCCGGAGAATTCGGCGACGTCGCGGCCGAGGTCTTCGTCGGTAAAGCCCAGACCGAACAGGACGGATGTCGCGCGGCTCTCGGCACTGTAAAAGTCGTGTCGCTCGAGCTCGGTCAGCACCTCACCCAATTCCTCGAGCGCGGCGTCGTGCGCCGGTCCTGAATGCTCGCGGGTGAGAATCTGCTCGACTTCCTTGCGCCGCAAGTCGAGCGCCTGCATGCGGTCGAGCGCCGCCAGCGTTTCGCGCAGCACGGATTTGCCGCCCATCTCGGGCGCGTCCTGCGCCAGGTAGCCGACGCGAGTGCGCTGCGGGCGGGTGATTCGGCCGGAATCGATGGGCAGCACTTCCGCGACCATCTTGAGCAGGGTCGATTTGCCGGCGCCGTTGAGCCCGACCAGGCCGACGCGGCCGTCGTCGCCCATCGACCAACTGACGCCGTCGAGGATCTTGCGGCCCCCGTAGGCCTTGGAAAGGTTGTCGAGACTCAGCATGGTTAAAAAAGTCATCTTACCAAGGCCGTTTGCGTGCTGAAAGTGACTCTTCGCGCGTCACGACGCATCAGGGGCTTTCTACTGAGCCGCCATTATGTTAGGAAATGTTACACTATGGCTAAATTCGCTCCAGGCTATCCGTTGCCCAGAAGCGCGGACGAGTTCGAAAGACTCTGTCTAAAGCTACTGCGGCGTCATTGGCAACTACCTCAGCTCGAGCGATTCCGCGATCCGGATCGCGCTGAGAAGGGGATTAACCTGATCGAGATCAGCGGACGTCCGCGGCTCGCCGCCGTGAAGTGTGACCTGCGCGCTTCGCGAAACGAGCTGACGGTGGCCGAGATCAAAGATGCTGTGGACCGGGCGGCGAGCCTGAAGCTTCCGATTGGGCGCTTCGTGATCGCTACCACGGCCGCCAAACCTGAGGGCTTGCAGCGCTCGTTGTTCGATCTCAACCGCGCCAACCGCAAAGACGGCATCTCGGCGATCGAAGTTCTGACCTGGGAAGATATCGAGGAGCTGCTCGACGAGTATCCTCAAATCCTCACGGACTTCGGCACCGGCGCCAAGCGGCAGGCGCTGACCCGCGCCGACGCGGTGGTCCATCTCGAGGCACGATGCGAGCCCGCGGCGGGGGGATCTGTCGATGCGCTGGGAGAGGAGATCTCCGCCGCCGCGGCTTTTCTCGAAAGTCATCAGTGTCAGCTCGCCCGCCTTGCGCTGCTCAGACTGCGCGAGCAGAAGTGGAGCCAGCTCTCGAACACGCACAAGTTTCGCGTGCTTTCGTACCTTGGTGCGGCGTGGCTGAAGGAAGGCGAGCCGCGCAAATCGGCGATGCTCTTCATCGCGGCGAAATCGTTGCAGCCCGATGAGGAGAATGCATGCACCAACGAGGCGCTCGCGCACGAGCTGCTCGGTGAGCGCGAACGCGCGTTCGCACTGGCCGACAAGCTGCGGATGCAATTTCCGTCGAGCGGCCGCGCGGTTGCACTGTGGCTGAACAACGCGCCGAGGAACTTCGACGCGAGGACGCTGGAAGAGAACGTCGCACCCGAGCTCGCATCCGATCCCGAAGTCGCGGTCGTAATGGCGCGACGCTCGCTCATCGACGCTCATTACGATAGCGCCGAGCGTTATGCGCGCCTCGCCAGCGCTGCGCTGCCGAACAATTCCATCCCCTGGCTGGTGCTGGGGCAAGCGATTCTGCTCAACGAGCTCGAAGCCAGCGGCGGAAGCGAGGCTGCCACCCCGAACGACGAGGCTCGCGTGCGCGAAGCCGAGACCTGCTTCACCCAGGCCCTGACGCTCGCCCAGAACGAGCATCAGGCGTCGAGCGAGGTGCAGGCTTTGATCGGGCGCGCGCAGGCTCGAATTGCTCTGCGCGACACCGACGGGGCCGGCAAGGATATCGAGCTGGCGCATAGCCTCGAACGCGAGGATGCGAACGGGCTCTGCGAGTATGGCATCGTGCTGCGATCGCGCGGCAGCCTGAGCGAGGCCATCGACGTGTTGCGCCGTGCCGCTGCCGTCGGCGGTCGCGACGACATCGACTATCATCTCGCCGTCACGCTGCGCGAACGCGACGAACCCGGCGACCTGCAGGAAGCCACCGAATTGCTGATGCGCTCGATCTCGAAGCCGGAATCGATTCCGGCGGGCGACTTTCCGTTTGCAGTCGCCGCCGCCATCGAGGCGCTTACCATGTCCGAGCGCTATCACGACGCCGACGCGCTGCTGACCTCGATTTCCGATTCGCGCCTGCCCAAGGTCACGCTGGAGACGCTGCGCGCGAATCTACGCCTGGCGCAGGGCAAGTTCGATCAGGCCTCGAAGTTTGCCGACGACGCGCTGGCCGAGATCACGTTCGACACCTCCGCGGACAACCGGCGCAAGCTGGCCGCGCTGCTCCATGATTTGGGGCGTTATCGCGACGCGTTGCCGCTGTGGCAAACGCTCGCGCCCGCCGGTACCACGGGAACCGACACCCGCCGGCTGCTCGATTGCGCCAGCCGGCTCGGCCGCGAAGACATCGTGAACTCGATCTCGCGCGAGCTGCATCCAGAAAACGTCGTCGACGCGGGCTCTATCGCGAGCCAACTGGACAAGCTCGAACGCACCGATCCCGAAGCCGCGTTGGTGGGACTCGAGGAGCTGCTGCGCGAGAATCCCAGTGACCGGATCCTGCGTTTGCGCCGCTCGATCGTCGCGGCCCGGCTGGGCAAGTCCGAGCTGGTCGTCGCCGATCCGAACTCGATGCCGCCGGCGCGCGAAATACCGCCCGCGCTCGGCCGCGCTGCCGTGCAGTTCATGCGCGACGGTGGCCGCGCCAACGAGGCCCTGGCCTACGCTTACGAATTGCTGCGCCGGCAAGGCGGCAACGTCGATGCGCATCGAGCGTACCTGGCTGCGCTCGGACCGATGGGCCCAATGCCGCATGTGCCGGACTTCGATACCGCTAACACCGGCTGCGCACTCAGCTTCGTCGAAGAGGGTTCCACCACCGAGAAGTGGGTTCTGCTCGAAGACGCCAACGACGCCGACGAGTCGATCGACGAATACGGCCCGCAACATCCGATGACGCGCGTCGTCAAGGGCAAGAAGGCCGGCGAGAAGTTCCAGCTACCCGAGGGCCGCTTCAGCCGCCGCCAGGCGACCGTCAAGCAGATGATCAGCAAGTACGCGTACCGCTACATGGACGTGCTCATCAACTGGCAGGCGCGTTTCCCCGGCCAGGCCGAAATCGAAATGAGCTACGTGCATTCTGAATCGATTCCGTGGAGCGACATGAACGACAGCTTCGAGTCGTTGTTCGACGCGACCAGTACCAACGGAAACGGCAACGGCAATGGCGTCGCAAATGGCAACGGCGCCGCCAAGGGCGCGAACGGCGTCGCCAACGGCAAGAGCTCTGTGAACGGCAAGCGCGAGGATATGCTCAAGCAAGCAGAGCGCACCTATGCCGACAACCCGGTCCCGATCCATGCCGTGGCGGAACGCATCAATCTGAACGATCTCCAGACGGTCTTCATCCTGGCGCAGCGTCCCGAGGCGCCTCTGAAGTGCTGCACCGGTTCCGTCGAGGAGCTGGAGGCCGCTCTGGGGGCTTTCGAGCGCGCCAACGCGGTGGTGCTCGATCTCACCGCGATCGCTACGCTGTGCATGCTCGGACGCTTAAGCCTGCTGCCGACGTGGCCGCGCCAGTTCGTCATTTCGCAGTCGACACTGGCTGAACTCCGGCGGCTAGCATTCGAGGATACGCTCTTGCGTTTGCCGCCCGGATTTTCCGCGTCAATCACCGGCACGGGCAACGACGGCAAACGCGCCGACGTTCAGTTGAAGGGGCTCGCCGACGCATTGCAGTCGGTGTGCCGCGTGCGCGACGGCGCGGTGCTTGCCTCTATCGACAACGATCGCCGCGAACGGCTGATCAAGTTCTTCGGCCGCCACGGCGCCGAGAGCATCGTGATTGCTTCGATGCCCGGTCACGTGTTGTGGACCGACGACATGATCCTGGCCGATCTCGCGAAGACCGAGTTCGGCGTGCGCCGCGTGTGGACCGAGGCGGCTCTGCAGGCGCGCGCCCAGGCCGGCAATCTCGATCCCGCGGAGCTCGCCACGGCCAGCACCAAGCTCGCGGGATGGGGCTACTCGTTCACCAGCCCGAGTATCGAGACGCTGATGCGCGCGGGTTCGGTCGCAGTGTGGAATCCCGACCAGTTCCCGCTCAAGCAGGCACTCGATCAGTTTGCGTCCGAGTCGATGGACATGTCGGACGCGGTGCGGCTGGCCGCCGAGTTGATCGTTAAGATGTACAATGACCAGTACCTGCGCGGGCAGCGCCGCATTGTGACCTCGCGGCTGCTCGACCGGCTGGCGAAGCGCCCCGGCGGGCGCGAGGCCGTCGAGGCGTTGCCGCGGTCATTGCCGATTCGTTTCGGTCTCGATCTGATTCGGGCGCGCGAACTGAGCGACGTGGTGCGGGGATGGACCGCCGCACAGGGGGAGAATCAGCAGGCGGAGCGCTTGATGGCCGGTCGCTGATCTCGGACGCCGCTTATGTAGGGTAGTGGGTCACGTAGGCCCACTACCTTATTTTTTTTCAGCACGTCGTGTCGGCCTTGACGATCGAGTAGAATCCAACTCGGGGCTACGGCCACAGGAGGAGGAAAACAATGGCGGCAATCGCCGAGGGGGACCGCATCGTCCTCATTGATCGGAGACTCTTCAAGGACGACAACACCAGGATTTTCGTGGGCATAGTCGAGGAGACCGAAGCCGTGCTGGTACGCGCGCGCGGTTTCGTGTTTCACGTCAGCGCTTACGAGGTCGCCGGCCAGGAACGCCGCGGCGAAGAGCGCGTGCGCGTATTCTCGATGGGCTCCGGGGACATCGTTTACCTGTTACCCAAGGGACAGGATATCTCGCGCCTGATGCTCAAGCGCTCTCCCAAGTCGATGACCTTGAGCGACGGGCAATACGCGATGGACTTGAGCGACTTCCTGCTGCGCGCATAACGCCGCAACCTCATAACCGTCTCGCGAACTGGAACACTTCAATCGCGAATGGCAAAGAAAGCGCTCACCGGTGGAACGCATCGCACCGCGTCGGCGCATTCACGTTCGTCCTATCTCTCGCGCCTGCTGTCTAACTTACTTCGCGCCTTTCGAAAACTAGGTCCCGGCATCGTAACCGGCGCCGCCGACGACGATCCCAGCGGCATCGCGACCTACTCGCAGGTAGGCGCCCAGTTTGGATTCGCGATGCTCTGGACGATGCTCCTCACCTACCCGCTGATGGCGGGAATCCAGGAAATCAGCGCATGGCTCGGCCGGGTGACCGGCTTGGGCATCGCAGCCAACATCCGCCGCCACTACTCGCCGGCAATCCTGTACCCGTTGATCGCGCTATTGTTGATAGCCAACGTCATCAACCTGGGCGCCGATATTGGAGCGATGGGAAGCGCTCTGCAGATGCTCGTGGGTGGCTCCGCGCTGGTATACGCGGTCGCGTTTGGAGCGATTTCGGTGATTGCGGCGACGCTCGTGCCGTATAAGCAATATGCCGAGTTGCTGAAATGGTCGGCGCTGGTGTTGTTCGTGTACGTCGCCACCGCGCTGATAGTTCGTGTTCCCCTGAAGCCCGTGCTGGTGGGTACGTTCATCCCTTCGCTGACCTTTTCGAACAGCTACCTGACCGCGTTGACGGCGGTATTCGGAACGACGATTAGTCCCTACCTTTTCTTCTGGCAGGCATCGCTGGAAGTAGAGGAGCAGAAGGCCGCGCGCGGCGAAAAACCTCTCAAGCAGGCTCCCAGCCAGGCCAAGAAGCAGCTTGAGCCGATGCGCGGCGACACCTATCTGGGGATGGCATTCTCCAACGTGATTGCCTTCTTCATCATCCTTGATACTGCGGCCGTGCTTCACACTCACGGCATCACCGACATTCAGACGGGAGCGCAGGCGGCGGAAGCGTTGCGTCCGCTGGCGGGTGAGCTGGCTTTCCTGCTTTTCAGCATAGGCATTATAGGAACCGGGTTGATTGCCGTTCCAGTTCTGGCGGGTTCCGCGGCCTATGGACTGGCAGAAGCGCTCCAGGAGCCGATAGGGCTTGAGCGCAAACTGCACCGGGCCAAGGGATTCTATGGAATTCTCGCCATCGCGACCGTGCTCGGCGTCGCCTTGAATTTCACTGGAATCAATCCGATCAAGGCGCTGTTCTGGAGCGCGGTGATCAACGGCGTAGCGGCGCCGCCTATCATGATCGTCATGATGCTGATGACCTCTAACAAAAAGATCACCGGTGTGGTGCGGCTTGGCACCACGCAAAAGATCCTGGGATGGCTGGCGACGGGCGTGATGTTTGCGGTCGCCGGCGCGATGCTCGCGACTCTCCTGTAGATGAGTCTCACCGCCAAGAAAAAGCTCAAGTCAGGCGCGTCGGTATGGACTGCCTATCCGCGTCGCCTACCCGTCGCCAGGCCGCTCACGCGCGACGTGAGGACCGATGTCCTGGTAGTAGGCGCCGGGATAAGTGGGGCACTCATTGCCTACTCACTGGCGCGCGACGGTCACAAGGTTGCGGTGCTTGATCGCCGCGGGATGCTTCAAGGCTCAACCCCGGCGAGCACCGCGCTGCTCTTGTTTGAGATCGACATACCGTTGATTCAGCTCAAGCGCAAAATAGGCACGCGGCCGGCCGAGCGCGCATGGATTCGATCCAAAGGAGCGCTCGACGCGCTTTACCAGCTGACTCGGCGCGAAAAGATCGCCGCCTCGATGAGTCTGCGTCCGTCCATTTACCTGGCTGGCGACATCTTGGACGCGCACGGACTCGCCGCAGAAGTTCGCGCCCGCCAACGAATCGGATTGCCGAGCCAGTACCTCGACCGGCGCGAGCTCCGCGCCCGCTTCGGCTTGTCTCGATCCGCGGCTATCCTGAGCGACGACAATGTTGCCGTCGATCCGCGAGCCCTGGCTTCGGGATTTCTCCGGCGGGCCCAACAGCTTGGTGCACGGCTATGGGCGCCGCACGAAGTTGCGGATATCCAATGCGGCAAACATGCCGTGCTGGCGCTGACCAAGGACGGTTACACGATCCAGTCGCGGCATGTCGTGTTGTGTACCGGTTACGAGCTGCCGAAGATCGTCCCGACCCATGGACATAGCATTGCCTCCACCTGGGTCATTGCCACTGGGCCTCAGCCGAGGAATCTGTGGCCGAGCGCGAGCTTCATCTGGGAAGCGAACGACCCCTACCTTTACGTGCGCGCCACCGTCGATGGGCGAGTCATCTGTGGTGGCGAAGATGAAGAATTCGCCGACGAAGCCTCTCGCGACGCCAAGCTCAATCGAAAGAGCAAAGTCCTCGAGCAGAAGTTGGCGAAGCTGCTGCCGGAGATCGACCCGCGCGCCGACTTCGCATGGACCGCTTCGTTTGGTCAGAGCAAGACCGGCCTGCCGAGTATCGGTCCAATTCCCGGCCATCCGCGTTGCTACGCCGTGCTGGGTTACGGCGGCAACGGCATCACCTACTCGATGTTGGCGGCACAACTCGTTTCCTCCTCGATAGGAGGCCGCAAAGATCCGGATGCAAAGCTGTTCGCATTCCGATAGGTAAGATTTGCGTGACTTGTAATTCCTACAGACTCATCTTCGTGTGATATACGCCAACGCGACGCTAATTGTTGGCACGCGCAATGCTCAGTGCTCCCTCAGGTGAGAACTACCTAGGAGGCTTAGAGCTTGCAATGAACAAACTACAAAAGTTTTCGATAATGGTCGCAGCATCCCTGTCACTCGGAATCATCGGTTGCCAGATGTCACCATCGGGCACGCCGGTCCTCGTGCACAAGCTGGTGGTTACAGGCAATGAGCACTCGATTCCCGTCTATCAGAACGAACAGGAGTACCTCAGCACTTCGAACATGAAGCAGCAGGGCGGTGTGACCGGAGTCGTCGGCGACGTCAAGCAGGGCCTTACCACGAAGCAGCTTGACGATCAGACGCCCGTGCAGATTGTCACCAGCGATGAGAACGGCGCAGTAATCACCGTGACCGACGGACCAATGAAAGGACAGACCGGCTTCGTCGCCAAGCAGAACGTCGACTAGGTCCGGGTAGGGAGCGTCGCCAGATGGCGAAGAGCAGTCTTTCGAAGTATCGGTCCAAGCGCGACTTCAGCAAAACCGCCGAGCCCAGCGGCGAGGCTGTGGTCGCGCCGTCGGAGCGCCGCCGTTTCGTTATACAGAAGCACGCCGCTACCCGATTGCACTACGATCTGAGGCTCGAGCTCGACGGCGTCTTCAAATCCTGGGCGGTAACGCGCGGCCCCTCGATCGATCCACACGACAAGCGCCTCGCGGTCGAAGTTGAAGACCATCCGCTCGACTACGGCGACTTCGAGGGCACCATCGCCAAAGGTCAGTACGGTGGCGGTACGGTTCAGCTGTGGGATCGCGGCTACTGGACGCCGGAAGGCGGCGAGTCGCCTGAGGCGGCGCTCAAAGCCGGCAATCTGAAGTTCAGTCTTGACGGTGAGCGTCTGCACGGAAGCTGGGTGCTGGTGCGGATGAAGTTCGACCGCAGCGGCGGCAAGCGCACCAACTGGCTGCTGATCAAGCATCGCGACCAGAGCGCCCACGACAAAGATGCCGACGCTATCCTGGCGGACGATCGATCCGTTGCCTCAGGCCGCAAGATGGACGAAATTGCCAGTGGCAAAGGCCGCCGGCCAAAGCCCTTCATGCTCAAGACCAAAACTGCCGCGCCGCCGGATGCAATCTGGAATTCCAACCATGACGACGCGCGAAACGTCGCTCGCCGCGCAAGACCAGCCCCGCGGCGAAGACCTCTGGCGACGCTGTCGTTATGGGCGTGACGATCGCGCGGCCCGACAAAGTGCTATGGCCCGACGCCGGCGACGGCCGTCCGGTCACGAAGCTGGATCTCGCGCACTACTATGAGGCGGTCGGACCGTTGATGATTCCGCATCTGAAGGGCCGGCCATGCTCAATCATTCGCGCCCCCGACGGTATCGGCGGCGAGCAATTTTTTCAGCGCCATGCGATGGCGGGTACATCGAAATTCCTTGCCCTGACAAAAGTTTCCGGCGACGAAAAGCCGTATCTGCAAATCGATCGAGTCGAAGGTCTCGCGACCGTCGCCCAGGTTGCCGCGCTCGAGTTGCATCCCTGGAATTGCCAGCCCGGGAATCCTGAGGTGCCGGGTCGTATCGTTTTCGATCTCGATCCCGCGCCAGACGTTGATTTCCCGATAGTCATCGACGCAGCGCGCGAAGTTCGTGAGCGTCTCGAAGCGATTGGTCTCGTGGGCTTTTGCAAAACGACCGGAGGGAAGGGGCTGCATGTCGTCACTCCGCTCCGCGCGTCGAAGAAAGAGCAGCTGACCTGGGCCGACGCCAAGTCCTTCGCGCGGGAGCTATGCACTCAGATGGCTGCCGACAATCCGAAGCGCTATCTCGTCAAGATGACCAGGAGCGCGCGCAGCGGCCGCATCTATCTCGATTACCTGCGCAATGACCGCATGGCGACCGCCGTCGGTCCATACTCGCCGCGCGCCCGCGACGGCGCGCCAGTGTCGATGCCGCTGGAATGGACGCAGTTGCGTTCCAAAATCGATCCGCGCCGCTTCACCATCCGCACCGTTCCCGGTCTCGTCGCCAAGGCCGCCGCTTGGCAAGACTACTGCGACGCCGAACGTCCACTCACGCCCGCAATTAAACGGTTGACCAAAGCCAGGGCGGCCTGAGGCCGCGTCCTGACAAAGCTCCCGAGCAGTGCAAGTTTGATCAGTTGCAGCGCGAAAAGCGCCCGGCGCTGGTCGCGGCGACGCTGGAAGATTCCGCGCCTAGAGCTTCTCGACGAAATCGATAATTGCCGCCGCCGTGTCGCCTGGATTGTCCAGCGGCACGTGATGGAACGCGCGCGGTATTTCCTTAAACACCGATCCGCGAATCTTCCGATGCATCCGCTGCACGTGCGCCGAGCTCACCAGCGCGCTCTGATCGCCGCGCAGCAGGAGAGTCGGCATCGCGATGTTCTTGATCTTCGGCCGCGTCATCTTGGTATGTTTGCGCCACGCCCGCGTGTCCGGATCGAAGCGAAACGCCCACGCACCGGTCGGCAGTTGCTCCGCGCCCAGCAGCGCGAGCCGCTCGACGTCCAGCCGGGACAGGTATGTCTGCGGCGGCTGCAAGCGGAATTTCTTGATGATGTCGCCGGCCGAGCGCAGCTCGGGACGAACTCCGCCGTGTGACTTCCGGCGCCATCGCCACATGAGCCGGCGGAACAGCGGTGGCGGCCCGTGCGGCGCGTCGACGATGATCAAGGCCTCGAGCTGCTCCGGATAGGTGACGGCGACCCACTGCGCGACCGCGCCGCCCATCGAGTGCCCAACCAGGATCACTCGCGTGCCCAGGCTTTCGATCAAGCCGTGGACGTCTTTCAGATACGCCGGCGGCCCGTAGTTTCCCTGCGGCGCCCACTGGCTGCGACCGTGCCCGCGAAAATCAAGCGCGATCACGCGCCCATACGGTGTCAGCAGCGGGGCGACGCCGTCCCACCAATGCACATGCGCCGCACCGCCGTGCAGCAGAACGAAAGTATGCTTGTCAGGATCGCCGCCCCAGTCCAGATAGTGAAGCTTGAGTCCCTCAACCTCGACGTACCGATGGGTCGGCTCCGTCGTCACGGTAGCCGCTTGCTGTTGTGCCATAAGCGAAGATTCTATTCGACATGGAGCCGTGAGAATAGATTCTAATGGACGATTCGTCCGTTTGCTCGAAGCGATCGGTGGGTAAGCGCCAAGCTCCAGAAGCACGACGAGAACTTGAGCCCGCACGAGGTCGTCGCTACCGGGCACCAAAGTAGATTCAAGCGAATGCCCGTCAGCCAGATAGCTATCGTGTCGTGTCGATTCGGAGACCGTTCCAGATTCGATTGGCAGATTCGCTGACTTCACGGCGAGCGCGCTTCTTGTCTGAGGCATGCGCAATAAGACGCGCCGCTTCATTCATTGAGCCCATGATCATATGGGCGAGAGCCTCCACCGATTGCTGTTCGATGATTCCGGCCGCGATCGCCGCCTCGATGGCTGCCTTCAATCCCGCCAGGTAGTAGCTCTCGTCCGATTGGCGGAAGCCTTCCGCGCCAAGCACGGCCGGGGCGTCGATTAACACGATCTGCTGGACCGCAGGGTCGAGACACGCTTCAAGAAACGCCTCGTTTGCGGTCATGAGCGCACGCCACGGATCGTTTTCTTTGGCCGCCGCTTCGGTGCATCTGGCAGCGACCTTTGACTGTTCCTCATGCAGGACCGCTCTGAACAGATCCTGTTTGTCCTTGAAATGATGATACAGAGCGCCGCGCGTCACTCGGGCACGTCGCACGATCTCTTCGGTTGCGGTATCGGCGTATCCGCGCTCGGCGAAGAACCGGCGAGCAATTCTCAGCAGGGCGGCGCGGGTGGTGGCGGAATTTTCAGCTTGGCGACTCTTGACTGCCATACGTGCAACAAGTTACATACACACAGTATGTATGTCTCACATTGTCTCTCGAATGGAGGTTAGCAGTGAAAGCATCAGAGTTCCAGTCGTCACGGAATTTTGCCCAGACTGCCTTTGGACGCATCGCCTACGTCGAGCGCGGCAACGGACCCGTCGCGCTGTTCGTACATGCCCTGCCGCTCTGTGCCTATCAATGGCGCTATGCGCTGGATGAAGTCTCATCAATGCGTACCTGTCTCGCGCCGGACATGATGGGTCTTGGCTACAGCCAGATTCCTGCAGAGCAGGATATTTCGTTCGAATCGCAGGCAAAGATGCTCTCTGCCTTGCTGGACGCACGCTCGATCGAACAGGTTGACTTGATCGGCAACGATACGGGTGGAGGCGTCAGCCAAATCTTTCTTTCACTCTATCCAGAACGCGTGCGGTCGCTGACGCTGACAAACTGCGAAGTACACGATCTCTGGCCCAACGCGATGCTGCAGCAATTCTACACTGCGCTGCAGGCGGGCGTGGTGGGCGAATTGCTTAAGAACATCACGCGCGATCCTTCGCTGGCCGCTCAACTCGCAGCGGCGTATGAGAATCCCGAGAGTCTGAGCAGGGAGTCGCTCGAGGTATATTTCGGTCCCTTCGTCGACTCTGAACAACGCCGCGAGCAACTGAAGGGTTTCTCGCAAGCGCAACGAAACCGCGATCAGTTGGTTGCGGCAGCCAAAGGGCTTCGAGCATCGCAGATTCCGGCTCAGGTATTATGGGGCGACGCGGACACCGCCTTTGATACCGCAGCCTCCATCGAGTGGCTCAAACGCAATCTGGGCGGCCTCCGCAAAGTGGTTGCTATTCCCCAGGCAAAGGTATTCTGGCCTGAGGAGCATCCGCGACTGCTCACCGTTCTGCTCAAAGAGTTCTGGTCCGAACGGGACTGAATTGAATTGGGAGAGAGCGAACTTCGCCGATGCGCGTTTAGTGGACGATTCGTCCGCTTGCTGGATGCGCGCAGCCACGTCGTGCTAACAACCGAAGCAGAATCGACGCAAGGAGTATTCGATGGCGCTCAGACTTGAGAACAAAAACGCATTGATCACCGGCGGCGCGAGCGGCATCGGACGCGCGACCGCAATTCGATTCGCCGAAGAGGGCGCCAACATCTTCGTCGCCGATCGCCATCTTGCCGCCGCCGAGGAAACCGCCGCCGCAGTCAAGAAACTCGGCCGCAAAGCGCACGCGTGGCAGGTCGACACCAGCGACGAGGCGCAGGTCAACGCGATGGTGGCGCAGATGGTGAAGGATCTCGGCAGCGTGAACATCGTGGTCGCGGCGGCGGGAATCTCGCACGCGCACTACGGCGAAGAAGGCCAGCCCGACATCAGCTTCCTCAACAAGAAGTCCTTCGCCAACTGGCGCAAGGTGCTCAGCGTCAACCTCGACGGTGTGTTCCTGACCGATCGCGCATGTGCCGACGCGATGATCAACGCCGGCAACGGCGGGCGCATCATCAATATCGCCTCGGCCGCCGCGCGCCTTCCTACCCCGGGCGTCGGCGAGTATGCCGTCAGCAAGGCCGGCGTCTGGATGCTGACCAAGGTGCTCGCGACCGAGCTGGCGCCGTTCAACATCACCGCCAACGCCATCGGCCCCGGCTTTATCAAGACTCCGATGACCGCGCAGCTGCAGGATATGCCCGACATGGCGCCGCTGATGGACCGCGTGCCGATGAAGCGGATGGGCGAGCCGGTCGACGTCGCCAACACAGCACTGTTCCTGGCCAGCGAAGAGGGCCGCTACTACACCGGCTCGATTCTGCATCCCGACGGCGGCGTCACGATGCAGTGAGATTGATTCGCAGCTATATCATCGTGGCGTTCGTTTCCGGGCTGGCAGTCGCGGGAGCCAGTACTTTTGCATTCGCCCAGAACGCGACGCCTACTGCCACGCCGATGACTATGCCGGTGATTCCGCAAATTCAGCTGCAACCGGTGCCGGCTTACGGACCGGCTCCGCTGACGGTCGGCTTCTTTGTATCAAGCACCGACCCCGAGACTGTGATACAGAGCTACATCTGGAATTTCGGGGACGGCCAGGTCTCGACCCTGCCGCCAATCGCGCTCTTCCACACCTACGCCATTCCCGGCAGCTACGTCGCGACGGTGACCGTGAGTACCGCCGATGGCCATCAGGCAATGACCTTCGCCGGCATCACCGTCACCCAACCCCCGCAGTAGCGGCACCGCACAAAGAAGCGAACAGCGGTCGTCATTCCCTCGCCTTCAGCATTTCGATCTTGCCGGTGTCGATGTCGTAAATTCCGCCGATAATCTTCAGCTCACCCGAGATGACCATCGAGCGTAGTTCCGGCGAGGTGGCGAGATTCAGCATCACCAGCCGCACGTTCGCGCGTATTGCATTTTCGATTGGGTCACCCGGCATGCCATGCGTCGAATGCACCGCCGGATCCAACTCTTTGAGCATTGGCCCGACGTCCTTGTTATCTTCCGTATGACCCTCGACCGCCGCGATCACGGCACCGCATCGGGTATGCCCCAATACCATCACTACTCGCACGCCTAGATGCTTGACCGAATAGTCGAGGCTTTCGATCACCACCTTGTCGGCAACGTTGCCCGCCACCCGCACGGTGAAAAGATCGCCAAGCCCGCGGTCGAAAATAATTTCTGGCGGGGTGCGCGAATCCGAACACGCCAGCACCGACGCAAACGGACGCTGTCCCTTGGCCACCTCGGCGCGCCGCGCCGGGCTCTGATTGGGATGCTCCATTTTGCCCTCAACGAACCGCTGATTACCGTCGAGTAAAAGTTGAAGTGCTTGAGCCGCCGGCATGGTAGGTGGGCTGACTGCGGCCGTCACCGCGCGCGTCGTAGCTACAGACACCGCGGCAACTGCCAACAGCAACATACTCCTCGATAGAATTTTTTTAGCTATCACCCTCGCTTCCTCCTCCGCATCTTGCGCGCGGCACTGATACCGCGCCATTTGCGGACGAATCGTATCGGAAAAAGCGTGGCTATTCCATTCGGGCAGCGATGCCTAACGCTCCGGCATTGACACCGGGCCGCTATTCGCCAGTATTGGGGGCGATGCGACACAAACCAAGCTGCGATGTAATTTCCATGCCAACAACAAACTTCGCACGATCAATGTTGCTCGTTCTCGCGCTGGGCGTATTTGCATTTGCGATCGCGGGATGTAGCGACGATCAGAACGCGGCCAACCAGCAGTTAATTCAACAGCAACAGGGCCAGATCGAGGCGCAACAGAAAGAGATCGAAGCCATGACTCTCAATCAGAATCAGGGCTACACTCCTGGTGTCGCGACTTCCGGGCCCGGCGGATGCGACAAGGGCGTAGAGATGGAGGCAAGCCATCGCGGCGGCGAGGGCTTTGCAGCTAATAACTTCGCCAAGGCGCTCGCCTACTACCAGGATGCGCTCGCGGCCTGCCCCAGCGATGCGCGAGCCGAGGTCAACGTCGCGCGCACTTACGAGGCGCTCGGCAACAAGTCCGCTGCCATCAACCACTATCGGAAAGCGGCCGACAGCGGCGGTCCCGTCGTCACTGACGCGCAGGAAGAAGCCCGCAACGCACTGGAACGCCTGCAAGCCTCCCGCCTGCAATAGCGATCTCGCTAGCGCCCGCGCCTTTCGCGTGCGTTTGGTTCTGCTCGTCGCGCTCGTTACTCTCGATAGTGGAGCGACAGGCGGCCGCTCTGCATCTCATGGACGGCGAAAACGAAACTAATGGCGTGACCAGCCCGCGCCTGCGCCGAATCGCAGTTCTTACCGCCGGGGGCGACGCTCCCGGCATGAACGCCGCTATCCGCGCGGTGGTCCGCACCGCATCGGTCGCGGGAATAGAGGTGATTGGATTCCGGCGCGGGTACGAGGGCCTCATCCGCGACCTGGCGGAGCCTTTGGACGGCCGATCCGTCGCGAACATGATCCAGCGCGGCGGTACCTTCCTGGAGACCTCGCGCTCGCCCGAGTTTCGCACGCCGGCCGCCAGGGGACTGGCCGCCCGCAACCTCAAACGCCACCAAATCGAGGCGCTTATTGTAATCGGGGGCGAGGGCTCGATGACCGGCGCGACGCTGTTCTGCGGCGAGACCGGGATTCCCGTCTATCTCATCCCGGCGTCGATCGACAATGACATTCCCGGCACCGACTATTCGATTGGCTTCGACACCGCGGTCAACACCGCGCTCGAAGCTATCGATCGAATCCGTGACACTGCATTCGCCTACGAGCGCGTCTTTTGCGTTGAGGTGATGGGGCGCGACTCGGGCTTTATCGCGATCGCCGTTGCGCTCGGCGGCGGCGCTGAGGCCGTGATCGTCCCCGAAATCCCGTTCAGCCTCGACGAAGTCTGCGATCGGGTCGAAGACAGCCATCGCCGCGGCAAGCGCTCGACCATCGTGGTGGTCTCGGAAGGCCCCCGCACGGGAGGCGTCACCCCGGTCGCGGAGGCGCTCACTGCCAGGCTTGGCATGCCGGCGCGCGTCGTGGTGCTCGGGCATGTTCAGCGCGGTGGCGCCCCCACGGCCAGGGACCGGCTTTTAGCGAGCAGGATGGGCGCAGGCGCCGTGAAGGCCATTCTCGACGGCGTAGGCCCCTCTCTGATTGGCGAGGAGCGAGGCGCGATTGTTCGCGTCCCGCTAGGTGAGGTGGCAAATCGACGGAGACCACTGGATCCATCGCTAATAGAGCTGGTCCATCAGCTGTCTACCTGACACGGCCTCGGACTCAACGCCTTATAAAACCTCGAATTTGCTGCTCGACAGCGGCGGAACAATCCGAGCGCTTCTGCGGGCCGTACTTCTTGATGACCGGGGGTACGGCAACGGGAACCAATTGAAGGCTCGGATGGTTGAAAAGACGATCGGGGACCGGCTCATCGCGGTTGATGAGGATTCTGCTGGGGCCAATCCGGATGCGCGCCAGAGAACATTAACTCCCCGGCGAGTTTTGCCGATGTCTGAAGGCTTTCAATTGAGCTCCGATCCGACGGTCGAACGCCTCGTCGGCCTGAATCAGATTCTGCCCAGCCAGTACTTCGATGTTTCCGGCGGCCATCGCCTGACGGGTGAGCAGCGCCTGATGCTCGCGCTGCTGGCCGACGCGATCAACGTTTATCAACAGGGCGTTGCATCGAGAAATACCCGCAAACGCATGCTTTTTGTCGACGCCGAGCGATGGATCACGGGCAGCTCGAAATGCCATCACGCATTCACCTTCGACACCGTCTGCGAAGCGCTGGGCATAAACCCCGATATGCTGCGGCGCCGGACGCGGACCTGGAAGTACGAACTGCGACGCAATCTCGATCCGCAAGACGCGACGCCCCATCTGCGGCTCAAGATCACGCCGCGCAACAAGCATCTGAGCCAGCGTCGCCGTCGCAGCCGCACCCAGGTCGCGGCACCCGCCTTCTAGCACTCCCGTCCGTCCCTTTTATTCGGGAGTGTGTACTTACCGCAATTGATGTCAAAGTGACCTCAGGTTCAGGCCCGATTTAGAAATCGATACTACAAAGGGCGCTGGGTGCTTTCTTGCGAACCGGTCTATTCGGCGCAGATTCACCCTCAGTAAGTCGGCCATTTGCGGCGGAATGGTAGGATCGATCCCGCTACTCGGCAAGCGAAATTTCTGAGATTGCGTAAGGTATATACTCCCGCTTTTACTAATACTGGATGCGGGGTCACCCCTGCCGGGTCTCGCCAACGCGCCGCAACAGTGCGATAAATCTCCCCGAACCCTGTGGGAGGAAGTTTTCATTTTGAAGAATCCATTCAGCGTCGAAGGCAAAGTTACGATAGTGACGGGAGGCGGAACCGGGATTGGCGAGTCGATCGCCAAGGAATTCGCGGCCGGTGGTGCGCCGGTGCTGGTCGCGAGCCGCAAGGTCGAGAACCTCGAGCGCGTGCGTGACGAAATTCGCAAGGCAGGCGGCAAATGCGAGATGGCGCAGGTCGACGTCCGCGATGCCGAACAATGCGACAAGATGGTGGCGGAGGCGGTCAAGCACTTCGGACGCATCGACGTGCTGATTAACAATCACGGCGCCAGTATCACGACGCCATCGTTGAATCTTTCGCCCAATGGATGGCGGGCGGTGGTCGGAATCAATCTTGACGGCGTGTTCTTCTGCTCGAAGTCGGCGGCACGCCAGTTCATGGAGCAGAAGAGTCCCGGCTCGATTATCAATATCTCGTCGACGGCGGGCGTGCATGGCTCGACCACGATGCTGCCCTACGGCGCGGCCAAGGCGGGCGTAATCAACCTGACGGTTTCTCACGCCGGCGAATGGGGTCCCAAGGGTATCCGCGTCAATTGTATTGCGCCCGGTCCGATCGATACCGAGGGCGCGGCGCCGCGCGTATGGCCAAATCCGAAGGTCAAAGAAATGGTGGCGCGATCGCGGGCGCTGCAACGTTTCGGCCGCGTCGAGGAAATTGCCTACCCCTGCATGTTCCTCGCGTCGGACGCGTCGAGCTACGTTACCGGCTCGCTGCTGATAGTCGATGGCGGCGAAGGCGGCCGACTCGCCGAGTAAGTGGACAAACTGTCGGAGCAACAGTAAATAATTGCTCGACTATTCGAGAGAGGTTGATTCATCATGGCTGACAAGAGCGCGGTCGGGAAAACCGGCAAACCATTCAAGATGCAGGTCGATTGGAGCAAGGTGCGCGAGTTCGCGCGCGCTATCAAAGACCCCAATCCCATCTACTTCGATCCTGAACTGGCAAAGAAGGAACTCGGCGGAGTGCCCGTGCCGGTCACGTTTCTGCAGACCAGCGCGTTTTGGACCGACGAGACCTCGAGCCCCGGTTTCGGCGGCTTCGACTTGCGGCGGATCCTGCACGGCGAGCAGGAGTTTGAATTCTTCAAACCGATCTTTGTCGGCGATACTCTCACCGGCGTGACCAAGGTTGCTGACGTGCTCGAGAAGGAAGGCGGCCGCGGCGGCAAGATGACGCTGTTGATCACGGAAACCGAGTATACCAATCAGAAGGGCGAGAAAGTCGCGACTGCACGCGCGACGCTGATCGAAACAGGACAAGCAGTCAAAGCCTGACTCCAACCGGTGAAAAGAGATGGCAAAATTAAAATACGATTCAGTTAAAGTCGGCGACGAAATTCCTAAAATCGAAATCAAAGGCGTGACCCGGCCGGATTTCGTCCGCTATGCGGGCGCGTCGGGCGACTTTGTCCCGTTGCATTACGATCAAACCTTCGTCGAGGCCGCCGGAATCCCGACCGTGTTCGCGCAGGGGATGTTCACCGCGGGCCTGCTGTCGAAAGCCGTCACCGATTACGTCGGAGTCGGCAACGTCCGCCGCTTCCAGGTACGCTTCGCCACGCGCGTGTGGCCGGGCGACGTTGTCACCTGCTCCGGCAAAATCACCAACAAGGTCGAGAAAGACGGCGAGAAGCAAATCGAAGGCGACCTGGTAGTGCTCAATCAAAAGGGCGAGCCGGCGATTCGCGGCAGCTTCCGAGCTGCGTGCGCATAGCGATAGAGAAGACGCGGATCCTACGCGCCAGGGTTTCCGAAAGTGGCGCTGCTCTCTCGCGCCGGCCCCGGTATCTTGCGTTGTGGTTAGACGAGTGGGAGTCGATGCGTTGTCCGGCGTTGCACCTCTGCCGGCGACACCGCTTTTCAAGCGGCTTACGCCGACCTCTCCTCGGACAATGAGAGGTTAAAGATTCATCTCTCCGGAATCCGGCTTGCGGGCGAATTGTTCAAGGATTGTGGATCGTTAGCGGCCAAATCTGATTTTTTGCTTGATAAGCTGCGCAGAATCCGGCAAAGAAGACAAATTAGCTCGACTGCTAGCTGGGTGGATGGCCTTTCGCAGCCCGGCCTGAAGGCGGATCATACTTGTGATGGGTGAACCCAGATACATCGTCATTCACGGGCACTTTTATCAGCCTCCGCGCGAGAGCCCGTGGACTGGTCTAATCAGCCCTGAGCATGGGGCTGCGCCGTTTCAGAACTGGAACGAGCGGATTTTGAGCGAATGCTATACGGCCAATGCTCATGCCCACACGATGTCGGGACCGGTCGTTCATGTCCGCAACAACTACGAATCAATCAGCTTCGACCTTGGGCCTACGCTCGCGGGATGGCTGCAGACACATGGCAAGACAGCGTATCGCGCGATGACTCGTGGCGACGCGCTGTCGGCGGCGAGTCATGGCGGACATGGCAACGCGATCGCGCAGTCGTACAGCCATTCGATTTTGCCATTGCTGCCGCCGCGCGATCGCGAGCTGCAGATTGGGTGGGGAATCGAGGATTTTGTTTTCCGCTTCGG
Source organism: uncultured delta proteobacterium (assembly GCA_963842215.1). Lineage (GTDB taxonomy): Bacteria > Desulfobacterota > Binatia > Binatales > Binataceae > Binatus. Next base: position 267,114 of record CAWJFQ010000001.1, read on the forward strand.
CCGCAAGCCGGCCGGGATGTGGCTGCCGGAGTGTGCAGCCGATGACGATACTCTGGCCTCGATAGCTGCGGCGGGGATCCAGTTTGTGATTCTCGCCTCGGACCAGGGAGCCTTCAGGGGTTTAGCAGCCGAGTCGCGCAGCGCTGGACCGTTTCAGTGGCGCAGCGGCGAATTAAGCCTGGCGGTTTTCCGCTTCGATCGTGAATTATCCGCTGCCATATCGTTCGGCGACGGACTCGCTGATGGCGCCCGGCTGGCGGATTGGATTTCCGATACGGCATTGAAGCTCGAGCCGGGTGCGGCGCTGATGATTGCCACCGACGGCGAGACATTTGGCCATCACAACAAACAGGGCGCATCCGAGCTGGCGCGCGCACTGATAGCGCTCGAGCATCGCGAGGACGTGATTGTCACAAATTGCGAGGACTACCTTGGGGCGCATCCGGCGGCCGGGTCTTTTGAGATTGCGTCTGCCACATCGTGGAGCTGTCCGCATGGGGTTGAGCGATGGCGCTCGAACTGCGGATGCCGCGCCGAGGCCGGCAGCTCGCAGGAATGGCGCGGACCATTTCGCGCCGCGATGGACTTCGTGAAGAATCACGCCGAGGCGACGTACGATCGTTTTGCGCCCGCGTTCGTGAAAGACCCGGGCGCGATCTTGCGCGGTGCGATTCGCTTGCTGATCGATCCGAATCCCGCGGTCCATGACGAGACTTTCAAGCGTTTCCAGGTTACAGACGAATCGAATCGGGAGAGCCTGCTGCGGATGTTCGAGATGGTGCGTGCGGGGCAGGCCGCGCTGACGAGCTGCGCGTGGTTCTTCGACGACTTCGGCGGGCTGGAGGGACGAATCGCGCTCAAGTGGGCGGCGCGCGCAGTCGAGCTGGCGGGAGAGCATTCGGCCAGCGTCGAAAACGAACTGCTCGAGCGGCTGCGCGGGATAAATTCGAACCGGCGCGAGAACGGCGACGCTGCGACTCTGTACCTGAGCCTGAAAACGCGCGAAGCTCGCGGTCGCGTGTAGCCCGCGCGAAAGCACGCAAGCTTATTCGACAGGTGCAGGCCGATGGCTTCGACCGAAGCGACTCATATTGATTCGACGCTGACTGAATCCCGCAAGTTTCCACCGCCCACCGAGTTCAGTGCGCGCGCGTGGGTCAAAAGTCCCGACGAGTATCAAGCGCTGTGCAAGCGCGCCGAGCAGGACCCGGACGCGTTCTGGGCAGAGTGCGCGCGCAACCTGCATTGGTTCAAGCCGTTTGGCAGAACGCTCGAGTGGAATTTTCCGTTTGCGAAGTGGTTCGTCGGCGGCACGATCAACGCGTCGTACAACTGCCTCGATCGGCATCTCGAGGGCCCGCGCCGCAACAAGGCCGCGCTGATTTGGGAGGGTGAGCCGGGCGACTCGCGGGTGCTGACGTATCAAATGCTGGCCGATGAGGTGGGCAGGTGCGCCAACGCGTTGAAGAGCCTCGGTGTAAAGGATGGCGACCGGGTGGCGATCTACATGCCACTGGTGCCGGAGGCGGCGGTCGCGATGCTGGCGTGCGCGCGAATCGGCGCGATTCATTCGGTGGTGTTCGGCGGCTTCTCGTCGGAAGCGCTGGCGGACCGGATCAACAATGCCGAGGCGAAAGTCTGTATCACGGCTGACGGCGGATGGCGGCGCGGGCAGGTGGTCGAGCTCAAGCAAAACGTCGATGAAGCGCTGAAGAAATGCACGTCGATTGAGAAAGTGCTGGTGCTCAAGCGCGTAGGCAACAAGGTCGAGATGCGCAAGGGGCGCGACGTGTGGTGGGACGAGGTGGTCCCCGCGCAGAGCTCGAAGTGCGAGGCCGCGCAGCTCGACAGCGAGCATCCGCTGTTCACCCTCTACACCAGCGGCACGACAGGCAAGCCCAAGGGCGTCGTGCATACGACGGGCGGATACCTGACGCACGTGCTGATGACGATGCGGTGGGTGTTCGACCTGAAGGAGGACGACATCTACTGGTGCACAGCAGATATCGGCTGGGTCACAGGGCATAGCTACACGGTCTACGGGCCGTTGGCTGCGGGCGCGACGGTCGTGATGTACGAAGGTGCGCCGAATTTTCCGGAGAACGATCGGTTCTGGCAGATTATTGACAAGTACGACGTCAGCATTTTTTACACCGCCCCTACGGCGATTCGTACGTTTATCAAGTGGGGCGACTCGTGGGTGAAAAAGCATGACCTTTCGAGCCTGCGGCTGCTGGGCTCGGTGGGTGAGCCGATCAATCCGGAGGCATGGATGTGGTATCGCCGGGTTATCGGCGGCGAGCGATGCCCAATCGTCGATACCTGGTGGCAGACCGAAACCGGCGGAATCATGATCAGCCCGATGCCCGGTGCGACCGCTGCCAAGCCCGGCTCTGCGACGTTACCACTGCCGGGAATCGCGGCCGACGTCGTCACACGCGACGGCAAGAGCGTCGGCGCAAACCAGGGCGGTCTGCTTGTGGTGCGCAAGCCCTGGCCCGGTATGCTGCGGACTATCTACGGCGACCCCGAGCGCTACAAGAGCAGTTACTTTTCGCAAATCGAAGGCGTCTATCTTACCGGTGACGGAGCCCGGCGCGACCAGGACGGGTACCTGTGGATCATGGGCCGGGTGGACGACGTGATCAAAGTGTCGGGCCATCGGCTGGGCACGATGGAAATCGAAAGCGCGCTGGTCTCGCATGCGGGCGTCGCCGAGGCGGCCTGCGTCGGACGACCCGACGACGTGAAGGGCGAGTGCGTCATCGCATTCGTGACGCTCGAAGGCGGACACCATGGCGACGACAAGTTGCGCGACGAATTGCGGGCGCACGTCGTCAAGGAAATCGGCGCGCTGGCGCGGCCGGAAGATATCCGCTTCACCGACGCGCTGCCGAAGACGCGCAGCGGCAAGATAATGCGGCGGCTGCTGCGGCAGATAGCGTCGGGGGATCAGACGCTCGGCGATACCACAACGCTCGAGGATCTGTCGGTGCTGGCGAAGCTGCGCGACGATGAGGATTGAAGAGGGGAAGGGAAATCACTTGATTTGTGAAACCCCTCTTGGGTTTCACACTTCCGTGGGCAGGGATGACCTCCTTCGCCTTCGCTCACGAGAGGCTACGCACCGACTGCTTAAGAAAAAGAAGATGCGGGACTTCGTCCCTGTTAGGATAGCGAGCAGCCAATCTGCGCTGTCTCCTCTCCCTGCCAGGGTGCAAGGGAGAAGATTAAAGTGAGGGTCCGAATACTGCGCTATTCTGCGTGCGATTCAGGATTCTGCTTCGACCGCCAGTAGTCAGTTCATTAGACGACTTACCAGCTCCGTTACGTGTGCGGGATCGACAACGACTATTGCGGCAGCGCCGACCGCGAACATGATCACGAAGCCCGCCGCCAGGCGCACGTAGAAGGCAGGCTGATGGCTGGTGCGTGCGACAGCGGACTTGAAAATCGCGTTGACCCCATGCGCGAGAGTTAGGCCGATGACCGCGTCGCGCGCGGCACTGGTGCCCGATTGAACGAAGGAGGCCAGAGTCAGCGAGATCGCGGTCACATCAACCAGCCCGCTGATGCCCGATACCACCATCTGGCCGCCGTATCCCGCGTAGCTCTTGGCCATCCGGGTGACCAGCAGCACGACGGTGAATACCACGCCGAACTCCAGGGCGGGACGAATCGAGAACGGGTTGCGGAAGGTGGAATCGTCGACAGCAGACTTCTTCGATTTCCGCGCCGGTGCGCGCGCGAGTATCAGCGCCGCAGCAAGTCCCGCGAGCATCATGGCGCCAAAAGCCGGGATAGCCGCAATCGCGAGGGTCGGACTGACGATAGCGACTATCAGCAATGTGCGTGGGAAGAGTATTGAATTGGCTATCAGCGAATAGCGGGCCGCGGGCACTGCCGACTCCGGTGCTTCTGCCACCGCGTGCGAGATTCCGGCAGTGTAGGCGGTGGTCGATGCAATGGCACCGACTATTGCAGTGAGTAATGCGCCGCGCTCATTGCCGGTAAACTTGGTCAGAAAGTAGCCGACGTAGGAGACACCGGATACCAGGATCACGAACAGCCAGATCTCGCGCGGCTGGAAAAATCCGAAAGGTCCGTAGCTGCCGGTTGGCAGCAGTGGGTAAATAACAAAAATCAGGCCGAGAAAACTCAGCGTGTCGATGTATTCGCGGTCGGAGATCGCGTCGCGCACAAAGTGGCGCAGCTGATCGCGCTCGGCAAGAATTGCAGCCAGCACGATTGCGAGTCCGGCGCCGAACGGGCGATCCGGGGTGAGGCACAGGCCCGCCAGCACGAAGGTCGCGACTGCCGCAAGCTCGGTGGTGATGCCGTTGCGCTCCGGATGATGCGCGCGCATCACGAGTACGGCGCCGACCGTGCCGGCGAACAATGCAATAGCGATGGCGACGTTGCCCAAATGGCCCGCAACTGCGCCGAGCAGCGCGATTATCAGAAAATCGCGCATTCCAGGGCGCGGCGGACCGCCGGGGGCCGGCTCCCGGGTGCGGCCAACAAGAAATCCAATCGCAAGCGCGAGCAGGAATCCCAGGGCGGGTGAGTTAGGTCCGGTCAGATCGGGCATCGAGGAGGGAGGATAGAGGAACTCAGTTGTACGCGAAACCGGTCTGTCTCCTCGCCCTGCAAGGGAGGGGATGAAGGTGAGGGTCCCTATACAGCGCGCCATTCTGCGCGCGATTCGGGATTCTGCTCTCAACCTCTCGCCTCGGACAATGAGAGGTTAAATGGTTAACGATAGCGGGGTGTGGAGACGGTAAAGACGCCGCCTTGCTGACCCCTTGGTTGCGGTGGTATCTTGCTGACGTGAAGTGGGCGTGTGCCCACTTTTTTGTTGGTGTCGCAGAAAAGGGTTCGTGACATAGCCCGGGCAGAGGGCAGTAGGGAGCGAAGAGGTTAGAGCAGATGGTGGCCCTGACGCTTCATCCAACCGCGGAAAAAGTGGTCGAGCTGCTCGAGCCGCATATTGAACGCCAGGGATATGAGCTGGTTTCGGTGGATTTTCGCAAGGGCACGCGAAATTCCCTGCTGCGGCTGCTGGTCGACAAGCCGGGTGGCGGAATTGCGCTTAGCGACCTGGAGAAGTTGAGCCCCACGCTGGGCGATTTGCTCGACGTATACGACCCGGTCGAGGGCCGCTACACGCTGGAGGTCGCGTCGCCGGGAATCAACCGGCCGCTGCGAAAACTCGAGCATTTCGAGGCGGTGAAGGGAGAACGGGTGAAGGTCCGGACGCATCGCGCACGCGATGGGCAGAAGTCGTTCGTGGGCATGCTGGTGGCGGTCGGTGAGCGTGGAATCGAGCTGGATGACGAGACCAGCCGCAAGCGGCAGACGATCGGTTTCGAGGAGATGGCGGGAGCGAATTACGAGTACGATTTTGACAAGTAGATGAATTTGACACGCAGACGAATCGGCTCCCGCGGATTGACGGGAGCATTCAATAAAATCGGCGCGCAACTCTGTGCGCGTCCCGGGGAGGCAGTATGCAGGTAGATCTGAACCGGGTAATCGAGCAGGTAAGCAAGGAAAAAGGCATCGACAAGACGATCGTGATCAATGCGGTCGAGGAAATGATGCATTCGGCGGCGCGGCGCACCTTCGGGCCCGACCGCAATATCGAGTCGCGCTTCAATCCGGAGCTCGGCGAAATCGAGCTGTTCGAGATAAAGACGGTGGTCGAGAAGATCGCCAACGCGGCGGCTGAAGCTGACGTGGCCGAGGCGCGCGCGAAATACGATCCCGAGGCGGAAGTCGGGGACGAGATACTGATCAAGCTCGACACCGCGACGATGGGGCGAATCGCGGCGCAGGCGGCCAAGCAAAATCTCATCCAGCACATCCGCGACGCCGAGCGCAAACAGATTTTCAACGAGTTCAAGGATCGCAAACAGGAAGTGGTCTCGGGAATCGTGCAGCGCTTCGAGCGCAAGAACATGATCGTCAACCTCGGACGCACCGAAGCGATCCTGCCCGAGAAGGAGCAGATCCCACACGAGCGCTATCGCCAGGGTGATCGGATTCGCGCACTGATCCTGGACGTCGATCTGTCGGAGAAGGGGCTTTCAATTGTGCTCTCGCGCACCTCGAACGACTTCCTGATGAAGCTGTTCGAGCAGGAAGTGCCGGAGATTTACGAGGGTATCGTCGAGATTCGGCAGAGCGCGCGCGAGCCGGGTGGCCGCGCCAAGGTCGCGGTGTACTCGAAGGATTCGGACGTCGATCCGGTGGGCGCATGCGTCGGGATGAAGGGCACGCGCGTGCAATCGGTGGTGCAGGAGTTGCGCGGCGAGAAAATCGACATCGTGCCGTGGACCGATGATCAAGCCGAGCTGGTATGCCGTGCGCTGGCGCCGGCGAAAGTCTCCAAGGTGATAATCGACGAGGACGAGCATGCGATGGAAGTGATCGTGCCCGACGATCAACTGTCGCTGGCGATTGGCAAGCGCGGACAGAACGTGCGCCTAGCGCATCGGCTGACCGGATGGAAGCTCGATGTGCGCAGCGAGGCGGAGGCCGAAGAAGAAGCGCGATCGGCGCGGGCGTCGCTCAACGCAATCCCAGGCATCGGCGATATCAACGCGGAGCTGCTCTACCAGTGGGGCTTCCGCTCGGCCGAGCAATTGTCGGAGGCCGATGAGACGGCGTTCGACGTCGAGGGAATCAGCGCAGAGCGTGCGCAAACGATAATCAACGCTGCGCGCGAGCACGTCGCGAACAAGAAGATTGCGGCGGCTGAAAAGGCGGCGGCTGCCACCGAAGCGGCGGAGGCGGCCGCGGCGGAAGCTGCACAGACAGCAGAATCAGCAGGCGCTGAAGCGGGCTCTACCGAAGCAGCATCGACGGAGGCGGCAGGCACCGAGGCGGCGAGCGAGACCGATGCGGCGGAAGACGCGCCGGTCGCCAGTGAAGATGCGGGAGAGAAATAAATTTCAGGCGTTCGCTTTCCGCAGCGGACTTGTCTTGGATGCCGCGCGCAGGATTCGAAATCGGCGATGGTGCGAATCGCAGTCGTCGGTGGGCGGGTCGAGGTGGATTTCGAGGCGCGTCGAAGAGGACGCGGCGGCTATCTGCATCCGAGGGTCGAATGCGTTGAGCAGTTCGTCGGTCTAAAAATTAAGGAGTTTCGGGCGCTGCGGCGGAAAATCGAACCCGGTGAGCGACTTCAGATAGCGGCGTCGATCAAACTCCGACTGGATAGAAACTCAAAGGTCGAATAGTATAACTGGGATGGCGCGAAAGCGGATCAAAACTCTTGCTACTGAATGGGGATTCCCGGTCGAGGACTTGCTCGCCGGATGCGCCCGCCTAAAGCTCGGGCATACGCAATCCGAGTCGAGTCTTCTCTCACCGGAAGAAGCCAGCCGCCTCAAGGCCGACCTGGACGAGCAGGCGCATCGCGCGACGATCCTGCGCCGCGAGACCGTGCTTGAAACGAGCAGCGGAAAAATTCTAGAGAAGCGCCTCAATGCCACCGTGATGCGCCGGCGTCATGCCGAGCCGGGCCAGAGCGCCGGTGGCGCGGACGCGCCTTTCCATTTCGAAGTCGAAGAGGCTCGCGACGATTCATTCGTGTCGCCGTTTCTAGGCGATTCATCCGAGGCAGAGGCCGAGACGCCGGTGATGTTCGACTCGGGGCATGCCGAACAGACGGCAGTCGCCGAGCCGCGCCCAGCGCCGGAGCCGATCGTCGTTAAGCCGGAGCCTGAAATTGAGGAAATTGGCGCCGCTGACTACGAAGCTCATCTTCCTGACGATGTCGCGCATCTCGATGATGTGGAAGCGGAGCCCGAGCCGGAGACCGTTGCGCCCGAAATTGAGGAGACTGCCCCGGTCGTCGTAGAAGCCGCACCGGTGCCCGAAGCAGCGCCGGCGGCGCCGTCGTCGCGCTTCGGTTATCGCACCGATCGAGTGCGCCCGGCTGAAACGATCGAGCGTGGTTCGATCAACCTGACGCGCGGCTCGCAGGCCGGTCCGACGCTCGACGACGGACAGAAGGGACCGAAGGTCCTTGGCAAGATCGATTTGCGACCTAAGGCTCCGCCGCCGCGTCCGGCGTCGCCGGGTTCACGTACCGCAGCGGGCGCACCGAGTGCTCGTCCGGGCCTGACGGGACGCTTCGCGCCGCAACCGCAGCCCGCGCAGCCTGCGGACGGCGCGCCGCAGCTTCCGCCCGATCAGCTCGCCAAGCCGGGCGGCGGTCGCGGAATCAAGAAAAAGAAAGTCGTCAAGAAGGGCAGCACCGATCTCGCCGCCGAGCGGGAGATGCGCGGTCTGCGGGTGCCGAAGAAGCGGCGTGCGCTGCCCGGCAAAGAACAGCGGAAGACCGAGATCACTACGCCCAAGGCCTCCAAGCGCGTGGTGCGAATCACCGAGGGCGTCACCGTCGGCGACCTCGGCCGCTCGATGGGTGTGAAGGCCGGCGACCTGATCAAAAAATTGATGGAACTCGGCCAGATGGCGACGCTGAACCAGGTGCTCGACGTCGACACGGCAACGTTGCTCGCGGGCGAGTTCGGGTACAGCGTTGAGAACGTTTCCTTCGACGCAGAGCAGGTGATCGAAGAGGCGCCCGAGGAAACGGTCGTGGGCGAGAACGTCACGCGGCCGCCGGTCGTCACGGTGATGGGGCATGTCGACCATGGCAAGACCTCGCTGCTCGACGCAATTCGCCACACCAACGTGACCGCGCGCGAATTCGGCGGAATCACGCAGCATATCGGCGCATACACCGTCGAGGCCAATGGGCGGACGATCGCGTTCGTCGATACTCCCGGCCACGAAGCGTTCACCGCGATGCGCGCGCGCGGGGCCAAGGTCACCGACATTGTTGTGCTGGTGGTCGCCGCCAATGAAGGCGTGATGCCGCAGACGCAAGAGGCAATCAATCACGCGCGCGCGGCCAACGTTCCGATAATCATTGCGATCAACAAGATAGATTTGCCCGACGCCAATCTCGACAACGTCAAGCAGCGGCTGACGCAAGTCGGGCTGGTGCCCGAAGACTACGGTGGCGACACTATCACGGTGCCGGTCTCGGCCCGCACCGGCGCAGGAATCGACAAGCTGCTCGAGATGATCCTGCTGCAGGCCGACGTGATGGAGCTGAAGGCGAATCCGACTCGCGCCGCGCGCGGCACGATCATCGAATCGCAGCTCGACCGCGGACGCGGCCCGGTCGCCACAGTATTGATCCAGGAAGGCACGCTGCATCAGGGCGATCCGTTCGTCAGCGGAACTTCGTACGGGCGAGTGCGCGCGATGCAGAACCATCTCGGGCAACGTCTGACCGAAGCAGGTCCCTCGACGCCGGTCGAAATTTTCGGCCTCTCGACCGTGCCCGAGCCCGGCACCGTGTTCACTGCGGTGGTCGAGGAATCGAAGGCGCGCCAGGTTGCCGAGTATCGGCGATCCAAGCAGCGCGAAGGCGAACTCGCGAAGACCAGCCGCATCTCGCTTGAAGACTTGAGCCAGCGGATGGCGGCGGGCGAGGTCAAGGAACTCAAAGTTATTCTCAAGGGCGACGTGCAGGGATCGGTCGAGGCGCTGGCCGACGCGCTCGCGCGGCTGTCAACCGAGGAAGTCAAGCTCGAGGTGATTCACGCCTCGGCGGGCGCAATTTCGGAAACCGACGTGACGCTAGCGTCTGCTTCCAAAGCCATCATCATAGGATTCAACATTCGTCCCGAACCGAAGGCGGCGAACCTGGCCGAGAAAGAAGGCGTTGAGATTCGCCTCTACACGATCATCTACGAAGCTATCAACGACATGCGCGAGGCGATGGAAGGTTTGCTCGCACCGACCTACCGCGAGAAGGCGCTGGGACGCGCGGAAGTCCGCAAGATCTTCAACGTGCCGGGCGCGACCGTCGCCGGATGCATGGTGGTCGAAGGCAAGATTGTGCGCAGTGCCCGCGCGCGCCTGGTGCGCGACGGCCGCCCGGTGTGGGAGGGCAAGCTCGCCACGCTCAAGCGCTTCAAGGACGACGCTCGCGAAGTCGCGCAGGGCTACGAATGCGGTATCGCGCTCGAGAATTTCAACGACGTGAAACCGGACGACGTTATCGAAGCTTTCGAGATGGAAGCGATTCTGCGCAAGCTCACCGCGCCCAAGCCCGAATCGGTGCGCGGCCAGGCGGCGGTCGAAAAGCAGCTTCAGCCTTAGAGTGTGGCTTGATTGTCGTTCCGGGCGCGCGAGCGAGCGCGTCGGCGGAGGGGACGTATTGCGATGGTCATCGGCGTCATGCGGCTGACCCTGTTTCTGCCAGAGAATCATTCGCTAAAGGGCAAACGGCAGGTGTTGCGCGCAATCAAGGCTCGCGTCCGCAACAAGTTCAACGTTTCGATCGCCGAATCCGACAGCCACGACCTGTGGCAGCGCGCCGAGCTGGGAATCGCGCAGGTCGGCAGCGATCGCGCGTTCGTGGACAAGGCGCTGCGCGAAGTCGTGAACTTTATCGATTCGCTGGGGATGGTCCCGCTCGGCGAAGAGCAGCTGGAAATCATCAACTACTGACGTCGGGGAAAACCAGTGCCTGAAGGTCGAAGATCGGAGCGCGTTGCCGAGGCTGTCCTGAGAGAGCTGTCAGGATTGCTGGTGCGTGATCTACGCGATCCGCGCCTGCGCGGGATCACATTGACGAGCGTCAGGATGGACGATGACTTGCGCCATGGCCGCGTCTTCTTTTCTCACCTCGAAGGTTCGGTGCGCGCGCCTGCCGCAATCGCCGGCTTCAAAAGCGCCAGCGGTTTCATCCGCCGCGAAATCGGCAAGTCGCTGGGGCTGAGATACACGCCCGAGCTGGATTTCGAATTCGACCCCGGCTTGGAGCGCGCCGCCCGCATCGACGCACTGCTGAAGCAATCAGCCTCGAAGGATTGAGCGGAATCCAGTTAATTTTTAATTTTGAAACCCAGATGGGTTCAAACTTCCTTCGGCAGGGGTGACCCCAGCACCCAGTATTCAGAAAAAAAATACGCGGGATGTCCCTGTTAGAAAGTTCAGTTGTCATCCAGAGCGAAGCGAAGGTTTCCTTCCCAGCCTCGCCCTATCAGGGAGAGGCCGCGCCTCCGGCGCGGGTGAGGGTCCACCGCAGGGATGGCTTATCAAGGACTGACTAGTCGCGCCGTGCCATACTCGATCTGGGATCGGCGCCGGGCACCCGTGATTGAAATGAGGGCCACCAAGAAAATCACTGTACTCGTTAGCGCTGAGACACTCGCGAAAGCGCAAAAGGCCGCGCAGGCCGGCGTCAGCGGAACCGTCCGCAAAGGTCTCGAGCTCCTGGCTGCCAGCGATGCCTACTACCAACTTTGGAAGATGCGTGGCAAAGTGAAGTTCTCCGTCGATTTGAAAGAGTTGCGCCAAGATCGCTGACTTGGAAATCGCGAGCGAATCACTGCGAAAGTATCCGATCGCGATTCTCGAGTTTCTCGCCGCGCTCGAGCAGCGGCTCTACGTCGCCTGTGATCAATCTCGCGCCGCGGTCGTTGCGGACGTATGTCCAGGCCCATTCGACGATTACTATGAACCGGTTGCGGAAGCCGATCAGAAAGAAAATGTGCACGAACAGCCACATCAGCCAGGCGATCAGTCCGCTGACGTGCAGGCCTGCAATGTCGGCGACGGCAGCCGCCTTGCCTATTGTCGCGAGGGTACCCTTATCGCGGTAATGAAACGGCAGGGTCGGCTCGCCGCGAATCGATCGCATGATGTTCTTCGCGGCATGCCGCCCTTCCTGCATCGCGGCCGGAGAGAGTCCGGGCACAGGCTTGCCATCTGATTTGATCGACGCCAGGTCGCCAATCACGAACACACCCTCGGCGCCTGGCACCGACAGATCCTGATTGACGATGACGCGGCCCGCGCGATCCAGCTTGACGTCTGCGCCCAGCCCCTTGCCCAGCGGCGATGCGGCCACGCCCGCCGCCCAGATGACGGTGCGCGAATCGAGCCGCGCGCCACCATGGGTGACACCGCGATCGTCGACCGCGGTCACCGGAGAATCGGTGATGACTTCGACGCCGAGCCGCTCCAGTTGTTGCCGCGCGCTCGCGGACGATTCCGGCGACATCGCGGGCAGCACTTTAGGACCCGCCTCTATAAGTACGATTCGAGCACGGCTGGGATCGATTTTTCGAAAATCGCGCTCGAGTACTCGCCGCGAAATCTCGGCTAGTGCCCCTGCCATCTCGACTCCCGTCGGACCTCCGCCGATGATGACGAAGGTCATCCAGTTGACGATTTCCGATTTATCGACCTCGCGCTCGGCGGCTTCGTACGCAACCAGCACACGGCGGCGGATCTCAACCGCGTCCTCGAGCGTCTTGAGTCCCGGCGCCGGCTCCAGCCATTCGTCGTGGCCAAAGTACGAGTGCGTAGCACCGCTGGCGACGATCAAGTAGTCATACGCCACTTCACCGTCGAGCAGATGCACTATCTTTGCGCGCGTATCGATCGACGACGCCTCGCCCAGGATCACGCTTGCATTGCGCTGCCGCCGCAGTATGCGCCGTATCGGCGACGCGATGTCGGCGGGATTCAGAGCAGCGGTCGCGACCTGGTAGAGCAAGGGCTGAAAGAGGTGATGGTTGCGCCGATCGACCATCGTCAGTCGCACTGGCGCGCGCTTGAGCGCACGCGCGGCGGCAATTCCACCGAATCCCCCGCCAATGATCACAATGTGCGGTGCAAGTGACGCTGCGCTGTCCATGATCGAGATCGTATCGCTGCCGTCCGAACGGATCGAATCCGCTTAAGTGCCGGGTCGCTATCCGATAAGGTCAACGTTCTTGCCATGAACGCAATGGTGTTGGTCGATAAACCCGCTGGCATCTCGTCGGCGGAGGTGGTGCGTCGCGTCAAATCGCACGTGAAGCCCTCGCGCGTGGGTCATCTCGGCACGCTCGATCCGTTCGCGACCGGACTGCTTCCTGTGATGATTGGGGAGGCGACCAAGCTGGCGCCGTTTATCGACGGCGGCGACAAGGAATACGCGGGCGTGATCCGGCTGGGGGTTGAGACCGACACGCTCGACCGCGACGGGGCTGAAGTCCGGCGCGCCGAGGTGCCCACGATCTCAGCCGAGAAAATGGCGCAGGTCACTAAGCAGTTCAGCGGTGCGATCGAGCAGGTTCCCCCGGTGTACTCCGCAATCAAGAGAGACGGCGTGCCGTTGTATCGGCTCGCTCGCCGCGGCGATGAGGTTGCGCCGCCTGAGAAGCGCCGCGTCGAGATCAAGCATCTCGCGCTCCAGTGCGAGGCGCCTGACGCTATCCGATTCGTCGCGAGATGCTCGCCTGGTACCTATGCGCGCGCTTTGGCACGCGATATTGGCGTCGCGCTGGGCACAGTCGCGCATCTCGAGCAGCTCCGCCGCACTCGTAATGGCGCATTCTCGATTGCCGACGCGATGCCGCTGGCCGATGTGCTCGCGGCGTTCGATTCCAATGCACCATCGATGCGACTGATCAGTCTTCGCGAGGCGCTGGCCGGCCTTCCTGAGCTTGTCGTCGACTCCACCGGAGAAAAACGACTGCGTAATGGCGATTCGCGCGCATTGGACTCCCAAGTCCCTTCAAACGGACCGCTATTCAAAGTGATATCGACCAGTGGCGAGCTGATTGCAGTGGCGCGAGTGACCTCGCGAGTGACCGCAATCGTCGAGCGCATCTTCAATCCGCCAGCTTTACTCCCCTGACCGGCTCTGTTAATTTGGTCGGCTAAAGATAAAGGAAAAAGGGAAAGTAAGAACTCCGAATGCCTCTTCCATCAGCCCGTAAGCGGGAAGTCATCCAAGCCAACGCTCGAACCACCAATGACAGTGGCTCGCCTGAAGTTCAGGTCGCGCTACTCTCGGCCCGGATCGACCAGTTGACCGAGCATCTCGCGGCGCACAAGAAGGATCATCACACGCGCCGTGGTCTGTTGCGATTGGTCGGCAAGCGTCGTCGGCTGCTTGATTACCTGCATTCGCGCGATTTCTCGCGCTACAAAGGTTTGATCGAAAAGCTGGGCATCCGGAGATAGGCCGCACATATTCTGCCGCGCCGCCCTCAACACATCGGGCGCGCGGGCCTTGGCTGCCATCCTGGCAGGTAACAAGGCGCGTCCCCTGTGGCGCCTCGCGGGCATTCAAAAACCGCAATCGTCGCGCGGCCTCAGTCCTCCCTCAGGTATCACTAAATGTACGAAAAACTCGAAATTGATTTTGCGGGGCGCAAGCTCTCGCTCGAAACCGGCCGCCTCGCCAAGCAGGCGCATGGCAGCGTGCTCGCGACTTACGGCGACACCGTAGTGCTGGCGGCGGTGGTCTCGCAGTATGAGGCGCGGCCCAACATGGACTTTCTGCCGCTGACGGTGGATTACGTCGAGAAGACCTTCGCCGCCGGCAAAATTCCCGGCGGTTTTTTCAAGCGCGAAGGGCGCGCATCGGAGAAAGAGATTCTCACCTCGCGCCTGATCGACCGCGCGATGCGCCCGCTGTTCCCCAAGGGCTACGATCGCGAAACCCAGATCATCGTGACCGTGCTGTCTGCCGATCGCGACAACGATCCCGACATGCTCTCGCTGATCGCCGCATCGGCGGCGTTGCTGGTTTCGGACATTCCGCACAAAGGCCCGGTCGCGTCAGTCCGCATGGGCCGCGTCGACGGCAAGATTGTCGTCAACCCGACTCATACCGAGCTCGAGGGCAGCGACGTATCGCTGGTGGTCGCGGCCAGTCCCGAATCGATCATGATGCTCGAAGGCGGCGCGCAGATTGTCGACGAAGAGGTGATCCTCGAGGCGCTGTTCGCGGCGCACGAGTCGATGCAGCCGATATTCGCGATGCAGGAAGAACTGCGGCGGCGTGCCGGTAAGGCCAAGCGCGAATTCGCAGTTAAAGAGCGCGACGCGGCCCTGCTGTCGGCAGTCGAAAAGAGTATCGGCGACGGGATCGAGAAGGCTCTAGCGACCAAGGGCAAGAAGGAGCGCGCGTCCGCGGTCTACGCCGTCAGCGACAAGGTCGTGGCCGAGCTGGCCGAGAAGTTTCCCGACCGCGCCAAGGAAATCGTCGACGCGTGCGACTACCTGGTGCGAACCCGTGTTCGCCTCGCGATCCTGGACGACGACAAGCGAATCGACGATCGCAAATCTACTGACATCCGGCCGATCAGCGCCGAAGTGCAGGTGCTCCCGCGCACGCATGGTTCCGCGGTGTTCACCCGCGGCGAAACCCAGGCGCTCGCGACCGTCACGCTCGGCACGTCATCCGATGAACAGAAGATCGATGCGCTGCTGGGCGAGCGTTTCAAAAAGTTCCTGCTGCATTACAACTTTCCGCCGTTCTCGACTGGCGAGGTGAAGTTCCTGCGCGCTCCGTCGCGCCGCGAAATCGGCCACGGCGCGCTCGCTGAACGCGCGCTCTCCCCAATCCTTCCCGACGAAGACGTCTTCCCGTACACGATTCGCGTCGTGTCGGACGTGCTCGAATCCAACGGCAGCTCCTCGATGGCCACAGTATGCGGCGGCAGCCTGGCTCTGATGGACGCCGGCGTTCCCACCAAGTCCCGGTCGCGGGCATCGCGATGGGCCTGGTCAAGGAAGGCGACAAGGTCCGCGTGCTCACCGACATCCTCGGCGACGAGGACCATCTTGGCGACATGGACTTCAAGGTCGCCGGCACCAAAACCGGCGTCACCGCGATCCAGATGGACAACAAGGCCGGCGGCGTATCGAAGGACATCATGCGCCAGGCGCTGCATCAGGCGCGCGACGCGCGTTTGTTCATCCTGGGAGTGATGGAAAAAGCGATGCCGGCGCCGCGCAAGGACGTCTCCAGCTACGCGCCGCGAATCGTCACGCTGCACATCAAACCCGACAAGATTCGCGAAGTGATCGGCCCGGGCGGCAAGGTGATTCGGGGACTGGTCGAACAGACGGGCTGTAAGATTGATATTGAAGATGACGGCACGGTGTTGATCGCGTCGGCGGACGGGACCGCGATGGAAAAAGCGATCAGCATGATCCAGGCGATCACCGCCGAGCCCGAGGTCGGCAAGATTTACCATGGCACGGTGCGCAAGATCGTCGAGTTCGGCGCCTTCGTCGAAATAATGCCGGGGACCGACGGCTTGCTGCACATCTCGCAAATCTCGAACGAGCGAATCCGGCGCGTCGAGGATGTGCTGCACGAGGGCGACGAGATCAACGTGAAGGTGCTCGACGTCGATCGCAGCGGCAAAATCCGACTTTCGATGCGCGAGGCCGAGCAGGAATCCGGCAAGGAAAATTAATCCGCGAATGATACAAAAGAGCGTTATCGGTAACGGCGTGCGCATTCTCACCGAGGCGATGCCACAAGTCGTCTCCTCGTCGATTGGCATCTGGGTCGAAAACGGCTCGCGCTATGAGGAGCCGGCTGAGAACGGCACCTCGCATTTCATCGAGCATCTGCTTTTCAAGGGCACCAAGAAGCGGACCGCCGCGCAAATCGCGGAGGCCTTCGACGCGGTCGGCGGCGTGCTCAACGCCTTCACCGGCAAGGAGTACACCTGCTACTACGCCAAGGTGCTCGGCAAGGACCTTGAGATGGCGACCGAGGTGCTCGCGGACATATTTCTCGAGTCGATCTTCGATCCCGCGGAGATAGAACGCGAGCGGCAGGTCGTGCTGCAGGAGATTTCACAGGCCGAAGACACGCCCGACGATTTTATCCACGACTTGTTCACCGAAGAGTTCTGGAAGGGTCATCCGCTCGCACTGCCGATTTTCGGCTCGGTCAAAACGGTAAACGAAATTGATCGCGAGCAGTTGATCTCATTCATGGCGGAGCGCTACCGCTCCAGCCGCGTTTTCATCGCCGCGGCCGGCCAGGTCGAGCATGAGCGCCTGACCGCGAAATGCTCGGGTCTGTTCGGCGGTGATTGCTGGCGACGGCAAGGTCGAGAAATTCTCGCCGCCGAACGACCGGCCGCTCGTGCTGACGCGCGAAAAGAAACTCGAGCAGGCTCATATCTGTATCGGCGGCCCCGGCATCAGCCAGTCGCATCGGCTGCGCTACGCGGCCTATGTGCTCAACACCGCGCTCGGCGGCGGGATGTCGTCGCGGCTGTTCCAGGAAGTGCGCGAGAAGCGGGGCCGTGTTTACAGCATCTACTCGTTCATCTCGTCGTTCATCGATTCGGGTTACTTCGGCGTCTATGCCGGCACCAATCCGGAGTGGGTTGACGAAGTGCTCGAAGTCACGATGGCGGAGCTGCGCAAAGTCGAGCGCGAAGGCCTCCAGCCGGCTGAGCTCGGCGCGCGCCAAGAGCCAGCTCAAGGGCAACATGCTGCTCGGGATGGAATCGACGGACAGCAGGATGAATCGCCTCGCGCGCAATGAAATCTACTTTCGCCGCGACGTAACGCTGGAGGAGCTAGCAGCCGGAATCGAAGCCGTCACCAATGACAACATCGTCGAACTGGCGTCGTCATGGTTCCAGCCTGACAAACTGGCGATGGTCCTGCTGGGCGATTTGAAGGGCCGCAAAATAGGCCGCGAAGTATTCGCTCCCTTGGCCTGAAAACACGCCGCGCGCTTAGAGCGGGAGATCTTTCAGGCCGGCTTTTGGTGCGCCGACCAGTGCGACCATCTTGCCCTCGGGCGCGCGATTTTCATGCATCGCCTGGTGGCATTCTGGAATCTCGGCGAACGTATAGGTCTTCGCGAGGCAGGGGTCGATCTTGCCGTCGAGCACGAGCTGGTTGAACGCGTAAGCCTGTTCGTCGTTGGCGAAGTGGGAGCCCTGCAGCCGCTTCTGGCGCATCCAGAGGTAGCGCAAGTCCGCCACTGCGTTGTAGCCGGTGGTGCCGGCACAGATCACGACCATTCCGCCGGTGTCGCACACGAACACAGAGGTGGGAATAGTGTCCTCGCCTGGATGCTCGAAAACGATGCGCGGATTTTTTCGCTCGCCGACGATGTCCCAGACCGCCTTGCCAAAGGCGCGGCACTCCGCGGCCCATTTGTTGTAGGCCGTGGTGTCTTTCCAATGGGGCATCATGCCCCAGTGCAGATACTTTTTGCGGTTGATGCATCCCTTGGCGCCGAGCTTGATGCAGAAATCTATTTTGCGATCGTCGCCGACGATGCCGACCGGAACTCCACCCTCGGCTTTGACGATTTGAATCGCCATGCAGCCGAGGCCGCCCGACGCGCCCCAAATCAGCACTACGTCGCCGCGGCGCACGACGTGCGGCGCCCATCCCATCAGCATGCGATAGGCGGTTGCACCCACCAGCGTGGGACCTGCGGCCTCTTCCCAAGTCAGATGCGTAGCCTTGGGCATGCACTGATGGGCCTGCACGCGCGCAAACTGGGCGAAGCTGCCCCAGTTGGTCTCATAGCCCCAGATCTTGAATGACGGGTCGTACATTGGATCGTCGCCATTGCGGACCGCGTGCGAATGCTTGTCCCAGATGCCGCAGTGAATCACGACGCGGTCGCCGACCTTGACGTTGTGCACGTCATGTCCGATGGCATACACGATCCCCGACGCGTCGCTGCCTCCGATGTGAAAATCCGAATGATCGTACTTCGCTTTCTGACGCGCGCCGATCACGTCCACCGGCGAGCCGAGCGCCGCCCACACATTGTTGAAATTCACACCCGCCGCCATCACATAAACCAGCACCTCGTCGGGGCGGATTTCCGGCACTGCGATCTTCTCGACCTTGAACGCATGCTTCGGATCGCCGAAACGGTCCGCACGGATCACCTGCGCGTACATCTGCTTCGGCACATGCCCTATGGGCGGCACCTGTCCGATTTCGTAGATTTCCTTATGGCTCATTTGTATCGGTTACCACCGCGCCGATGACTGCGACGAGCGGCGGTCCCGGTTGGCTCCAGTCTGATTCAAGTTGCGGGTCAAATGCGCGCCGGAATTAGTACCTGTTTGCCGTGGATTTGACAATACTAACCTTTCAGGTGTTAGGGAATCTGAAGATGTGAAATCAGCCGCGTGATTTACGTCTCCTTGGGTAGGGGTGACTCACGCATCCGGGGTTAGTAGTCAAAGCGCACGGCAACCTGCGTACTTTTGGCGCGATTTGGACTGCAAATGAGCAGCTAAACAAGAGGGTCACAGTCTTTCTGGCAGTATACAGTCAGCCGCCTTCTTGTCATCGCGCAGGCCTAGAAAGACTGGCTGGCGTAGCTTCCGGTCGGCCGTCCATTCCTGAAAAGCGATCTGCGCTACCAGGCGCGGCCTCAGCCAGGTCGTATCTTTCTCGCGAGGCGGTTCGATGAAAGGCGGCTTGCTGACGACGAGCGGGTGGAATGTCCTGGCGAGTGCGGCAAGAATCTGCTGTGTGAATCCCGTCCCGACTTTACCGACAAAGTGCAGGTCCTCACCGCGATAGGCACCGAGCAGAAGGGCTCCGAGATGCAGCCTGCTGCCCTCAGGAGCGGTGAATCCGCCAATGACGAATTCTTCTTCCTGATGCGCCTTGACCTTGAGCCATTTCCTGGAGCGGCCCTCCTGGTACGAAGAAGCGATCCCCTTGGCAACTATTCCTTCGAAGCCTCTGCGCTTGGCGATGCTATAGGCGGAGAGGCCGTTCTTCGACAGCCGTCGTGAAATCAGAAGCTGTTTTGACGGTTTCGCAAGCACGGCTTCGAGCTCTTCTCGGCGGCGAGAAAGAGGCTGGGAGCGGAAGTCGCGACCGTTGCGATAGAGGCAATCGAAGACTGCGAAGCGCTGCTCGACGTCGCCACGCTGCAGCAACTGAAATCTCGAAACCTTCTTCGAGTCGAACGCTACCACTTCTCCATCGAGGAGTACCGTACGTTCCGGGAGCTGAGCTATTGCCGCGGCGACGGTGGCAAAAGTAGCAGTCCGGTCGTGCTGATTTCGAGACAGGAGTGTTACCTTGGTGCCTTGCTTGTAAGCGAGGATGCGGTAGCCGTCGTACTTCTCCTCGTAAACCCAATCGGGTTGGTGAAAAGGCTTCGGCACCAATGACGCAAGCATTGGATGCACCCGGATGGGGATGCGTTCGCTCATAGTCTGACCTTTGACGTACGCATGGCTTCACCTGGCGATTGGTAACATCAGTCTACCGGGGTAGGGATGTCTGGTCTGTACCGCCGATCAATCGGGGAGTAAGAACGAACTCATACTCGATGGAGACTTCTATGGATGATGCAGTTAAGGCAGTCCTGAAAGAATATGACGCTCGCAACGTCAAAGAGCGGGCCATGATGGCCGAGCTTGTTCGCGGGGACGGCAATGTTAACCGCGACGAGTTGTTACTCGCGGTTGGCCCGGAAAGTGGCGCGTTGCTCAGGACGCTGGCTCAGGGCTGCGAGGCCCAGCACATCCTCGAACTTGGAACCTCGTATGGTTATTCGACCCTGTGGCTTGCGATGGCCGCGAAGGCTTCCGGCGGCAAAGTGACGACTTGCGACGTCGCGCCGTCCAAGCAGGAGTATGCCAAGGCGGCGCTGAACCGGGCGGGGCTGGTCGACTACGTCGTGTTCAGGTCGGGCGACGCGCTGCAAACCATTCCGACTCTCGCCGACGGGATCGATTTCGTTCTGGTCGATCTTTGGAAGGATCTCTACGTCCCTTGCCTGGAGCGGTTTCTGCCCAAGCTCAAACCCGGCGCTATTCTGGTGGCCGACAATATGCTGCAGCCAGTCCAGGCGCGGCAGGACGCACTGGCATATCGCCGCGCAGTCCGCGCTACCCCGGGTATGACCTCGGTACTGCTCTCAGTCGGAAGCGGACTCGAGGTCAGCCGTTTTAGGGGACCACTGGACGAAGGCGTGTGATATGAAATTCGGAATTTTTGACCATCTCGAGCGGCGTCACGATTGCGACCAGACGCAGCAGTACGAAGAACGTCTGCAGTTGATGGCTCAGGCGGACGAGGCGGGAATTTACGGCTATCACATAGCCGAGCATCATCACTCGCCGCTTTGCCTCGCGCCAAACCAATCGGTATTTCTGGCAGCCGCCGCGCAACGTACCAGCAACCTCAAGATCGGATCGCTGGTATATGTGCTTCCGCTCTATCATCCGATACGTCTACTTGAAGAGATTTGCATGGTCGATCGGCTCAGCAATGGCCGCGTGCAAGTTGGGGTAGGGAAGGGCGTGCTGGGAGGGATCGAGCTGGCGCTATGGGGCGGCGATGCATCCAATACGGACAGCCTGTTCCGCGAGTCGCTGGAAATCCTGCTCATAGGTTTCAAGGAAGAGTTCCTCAGCTTCGAAGGCGAGCACTACAAATTCAAGAATCTCTGGATGGAATTGCGCCCGGTGCAGAGGCCCCATCCGGCGTTCTGGTATGCCGGCAATGCGCTACATGCCGGGGAACTTGGCATGAACTTCATTGGCGCGGGGCCGATCAAATCCGTCAAGCGCGCGGTTGCTACGTACCTGGCGGCGCTGAAGCGCAGCCAGACAAATCCGTCGGCGTGCACGGCCAGACTCGACGCTCCGCTCTACGGCGGAATTCGTCACACGTTCGTGGCGGATAGCGACGCAGAAGCGGTAGAGCGGGCGCGCGAGGCATATGAGGTCTATCGCGGGCACTTTGCCAAGCCGCAGCCGAATGGCCGCGAGCTGCCCGCCGGTCCAGAGCGCCTTGTCGGTCCTGCGGCCTTTAGCCCAGAGCAGGCGATGTCAGCCGAGATCCTGCTGGCCGGCTCGCCTTCCACGGTTCGCGACTACGCGCTCCGCTACGCCGCCGAATCTGACGCGAATTACTACGTGAGCGCGTTCTCATGGGGCGACCTCACGCACCAGGAGTCGTCGAAATCGCTCAGGCTCTTCGCAGAAGAAGTGATGCCTGCGATCGGCTCTCGTGCTCGATCGCGAGAGACAACTGCAACTGTTCGATTCTAATGAACCCAACAAGGGGTTCATGCTTGCCGGGCAGGGCGACGCATCTACCCAAGTGACGATTGACGCGCATCCGCTAATTCCATAAAAAACGGATTCGGCCTCAGACTTTTCGCGATTCTACGTTGACAGGAAGAAGGCAGCCCGACTCACATGGCGGTGCGCAAAATCGAGCGTGGCCACTACTTCGAGGATTTCGAGGTCGGCCATCTATTCAAGCATCATTGGGGTCGCACCATTACGGAGGGCGACAACAGTTTTTTCACCAGCGTAACCATGAACTTTAACCCGAGCTATTTCAACCGCGAGTACGCGCAAAGCCTCGGCTATAAGAACGTGGTCGTCAATCACATGCTGGTGATGAACGTGGTGTTCGGGCTCTCGGTCGAGGATCTGAGCGAACGCGCCATCGCGCATCTCGGCTACGAAAAGATGAAATGGCACGAGACGGTTTATCCTGGCGACACGCTAACCTCGGAGTCGCTGGTGCTGTCCAAGCGCGATACCTCGCGGCCCGACCGAGGCGTCGTCAAGTTCCGCACCACCGGCTACAACCAACGTGGCGAAAAAGTGCTCGAGTACGAGCGGCCGGTTCTGATTCGCAAGCGCAATCCTCCCGCTTAGGAGCACACGATGCCGCTAGTTACGCCTGAGCATGAATTTATCCGGCGCTCGGTCCGCGACTTTGTCGAGGCCGAGGTCAAGCCCATCGCCAACGATCTCGATCGCGCGAACAAGGAAATTCCCGAGCGCATCCTGAAGCAGATGGCCGAGCTTGGCTACTTCGGCGTGATTTTTCCCGCCGAAGACGGCGGTATGGGCCTCGATTACATCTCGATGGCGATCGTCACCGAGGAGTTGTCGCGCGGATGGCTCAGCGTCGGTTCCGTGATGACCCGCAACATCATCACCGGGACTCTTATCAGCGCCAACGGCACGCCCGAGCAGAAGAAAAAATTCCTGCCGCCAATCGCGCGCGGCGAAATCCTGACTGCGGCTGCGTTCACCGAGCCCGATTCGGGCAGCGACACCGCGTCGTTCAAGACGCGGGCGGTGAAGGATGGCGACGGCTACCTGATCAAGGGCTCGAAGATGTGGTGCACGTTCGCCAATCGCGCGCACATGCTCACCGTCATGACGCGCACCGACCCGGACATGTCGAAGAAGCACAAGGGACTGTCGCTGATTCTGTTCGAGAAGAAGCCCGGCGACGACTTCATGCCGCCGCAGTTGACCGGCTCGGCGATTCCAACCATCGGCTATCACGGGATGCGCAGTTACGCGCTCCAATTCGACGACGCGTTCGCGCCGAAGGCGAACCTGATTGGCGGCGTCGAAGGGCGCGGCTTTTACCAATTGATGGCGAGCTACGAGGCGGCGCGAATCCAGACTGCGGCGCGCGGTGTCGGCGTCGCGCAGGCGGCGTTCGAATGCGCGGTCAAGTACGCGAAAGATCGCAAGCAGTTCGGCCAGCCGATTGGCGACTTCCAGGTCATTCGTCACAAGCTCGCGCATATGGCGGTCGAAATAGAGGCTGCGCGCCAGTTGTGCTATTTCGCCGCCGCCGAAAAAGACACCGGCAAGCGATGCGATTACGAGGCCGGCCTGGCCAAGGCCTTTGCCGCCGAGATGGCCGAGCGAGTCACGCGCGAAGCGATGCAGGTGCATGGCGGCTACGGCTATTCGATGGAATTCGAGGCGCAGCGTTTCTGGCGCGACGCGCGCGTGTTGTCGATTTTCGAGGGCACCAGCGAAATTCAGTACGAAGTCATCGGCCGGCGGATCATGGAGCAGAACTGACCCGATGAGCATCACCAACGACGGCAGCTACTTCGAGGATTTCACGGTCGGCGACACGCTCGTCCATCAGCGCGGCCGCACGATCACCGAAGCCGACAATCACAATTTCACCTCGCTGGTGATGAACACGGCGGAGCTGCACTTCAACCAGGACTTGATCGACAAGAATCCAGGCGCGTACGTCGGCGGCAAGCTGCTGGTGTATGGCGGCGTCGTGCTGGCGTTCACGGTCGGACTCGCGTCGGAGGATACCAGCGAGAACGCGATCGCCGAAGTCGAGATGGACAACGGCAAGCATACCAACCCGGTCTTTCACGGCGACACGATTTACGCCGAGTCCACTGTGCTCGAAAAGCGCGACGCCGACCGGCCCGACGCCGGCCTGGTGAAATTCAAATTGATCGGCAAGAAGCCAGACGGCACCGTGGTCGTCGAAATCGAGCGCACCGTTCTGATCAAGCGCAAGACTCATTACCTGCCAGCCTGAAAAAATCTGCGGGAGAACTATCAATGTACGTATTGGACAAAGGCACACGCTTCGTAATTCCGCGCACCGAGATGACCTATCCCGGTCACAACATGAAGCTGCACATCACGGCCGCCGACGCGGTAAAGGCGCCGGTCGATCACGTGATGGCGGACTTCGAGGACGCTTGCCCGTATGAGTTCAAGGGCGAGAAGAGCCGTAAGGTGATGGTCGAGGCGCTCAACACCCTCGACTTCGGCAAGAAGGTCGTCACGGTGCGCCCCAACAATATCCATTCGAAGTTCTTCAAGGGCGACATGGAGGCGATCGTGCTCGGCGCGCCGAATCGCTTTCACGGCATCATGCTGCCGAAGACGCGCGGTCCCGAGGAAATTCGCGAGGTGTCAAAGCTGCTCGACGATCTCGAAAAGCGCGCCGGATGGAAGTACCGCATCCAGATCGAGTCGCTGATCGAGACGCCGCACGCGCTGATCCACGCATACGAAATCGCGACCGCATCGGACCGGATGTGCGGGCTGGTGTTTGGCATCGCGGACTACGCCGCAAATCTCGGCATCCGCGAGATCGTCGAGAATCAGAATCAGAATTTTCACTACTCGAAACAGGCGGTGGTTGTCGCTGCGAAAGCTGCCGGCCTGCACGCGATCGACAACGTCTATCTGCGCCTGTGGCGCAACACCGACTCGCCCGAGCGCGTCAAGGAACTGCAGGCGGGACTCCGCGAGAAGAACGTTGGCGCCGCCAACCTTGGAATGGACGGCACCTGGGTGATTCATCCGCAGCAGGCCGAGATCGCGAATTCGTGCTACACGCCCAGCGTCGATCAGGTGGAGGAAGCGCGTCGGGTAATCAAGCTCTACCACGAGAAGGGCGGCGGCTCGATGGCCGATCCCAAATCGGGCGAGATGATCGATGAGGCCACCATCAAGATCGGCCTGATGGATCTAGCCAAAGGCGCGCAAGCCGGGATGGTGTCGGATACGGAGCTCAGGGATTGGTCCGCGAAGAGCCGAGAGATCACCGGCTACGACATACTCGAGCTGATGCGCCGTGTCGCCTAGGCAATAGCCTCGCCCTGACAGGAGAGGCCATTAAGACGATGCGTTGTTGCTACGTGGGCTGGAAAATGTAACAAAGGATGGTTCGGGCGGGGTCGTAGTTCAGCCCGGTTAGAACGCCGGCCTGTCACGTCGGAAGTCGTGGGTTCAAATCCCATCGGCCCCGCCAAAATTAACGTTTTTCCTTCACTGGGTGCACGAATTTGAAACTGACCGAACAAACCCGCAGCATCTCCCGCGAGAGTGGACTGCGTGACCGCAACTGGGTCGTGATCGATGCAAGTGAGCAAGCGCTCGGCCGGGTCGCTTCGCGTGCCGCGAGCCTGCTCACCGGCAAGACGCGTCCCGATTACACTCCCAATCAGGATACCGGCGACTTCGTCGTGATCATCAACGCGGCCAAGGTTCGCTTGACGGGGTCGAAGGCGCTGACCAAGCTGTACTATCGTCACACGGAATGGCCTGGCGGAATCCGCATGACGTCGGCGGGCAAGATGCTCGAGGCAAAGCCCGAGCGCCTGCTGGAGATTGCGGTCAAGGGGATGCTGCCAAAGAACCGCCTTGGCCATCAGATTTTCAACAAGCTCAAGATCTATCGCGGTCCTGAGCATCCGCACGCAGCACAGAAACCGCAGGCAGTCAGCGTCTAATAAAGGTACAAGCCTCACATGGCAGAAAAGAAAAACATCATCTGGACGACTGGACGCCGAAAGACCGCGGTCGCGCGCGTCAGAATGCTCCCGGGCAGCGGCACCATCACGATCAACCAGCGCACCCTCGAGGACTACTTCCCGCGTCCGACGTCGCGGATGCGGATTCTCGAGCCCTTCGAGGCGACCGAGACCGTCGGGCAATACGACGTGCTCGTTAGCGTCGAGGGTGGCGGAATCGCCGCGCAGGCCGATGCAGTCCGCCATGGAATCTCTCGCGCGCTCATTACCGCTACTGAGACGCTACGACCGACGCTGCGCAAGGGCGGGATGCTGACGCGCGATCCACGCGAGGTCGAGCGCAAGAAATACGGCCGTCACAAGGCGCGCAAACGGCCACAATACTCCAAGCGGTAGCCGTACGAGTTCTTGCGCCTCCCGCGCGAGAATCAAATCCAATTCCCTCAGGGGCGTGAGCGATGCTCGCGCCCCTGCTAATTTATGCTATGATTACAGGCACTTAGGGGAATCGTTTGACAGATCCCGACACTGGCAATTACAAGGTAGGCGCGCGCTAAAGGAGCGCCACTAGATGCCTCGAGATCGCCGAAGTGGTTTCACCGCCGGGATTGGCGTGGTGCGGTTGCTTATAGGCGCCTGCGTGCTTTTGGCGTACGGGTCAGCGAGGGCGCAGACGATCGCCGGATCTTTCCAATCGGTGAACGGTCCAGTGCAGGTTCAGCGGAGTGGCGGCGCGACGATCGGTGCCGCCGCCGGTGTCGGCGTCAATGTCGGCGACCGTATCGTGACCGGCGCCAATGGCCATGCGGTCATCGTCCTGAGCGATCAAAGCCGTCTCGAAGTGGGTCCTGCCAGCAGCATCACACTCGATCAGTTCACGATGACTGGCGGCACCACCGCGACGCGAGTGAGCCTGTTCTCGGGTGTACTGCGGTCGCTGGTAAATGGGGCTTCCGGCGGCGGCCCACGCGCAGATTATGAGGTGCATACTCCGAACGCCATCGCGGCGGTGCGAGGCACGAAGTTCGATACCGCGTACAGCGAGAACGTAATCAGGCCCGGCTACCAGGGATGCGAACGGTATACTGACGTATCTGTGTATCAGGGGGTCGTCAACCTGGCGCCCGTCGGGAGTCCCAATACGGGTCAGGATGTCAGCGCGGGTTATGAGGCGACGCTGCCATGCGACCAACCTCCGACCAGCCCTGGACCGTTGTCGATGACCGGCGCTGTCTCGCTCGACAGCGCGGACGCTGTCGGGACCGCGACCTTCCTGGCGGCCGCGCCGTCTTCGGGCGGCGCTCCGCCGCCGATAAACGTAAACACGACGACTACGGCTCCGCCGCACCCACCGCCGCCGCCACCACCGCCACCGGGTCGCTAGGAGAGGAGGTGATACGCGATGAGAGATCGACTTTCCCAGCTTAGCATGACAGCGGCGCTTGCGTTGGCGCTGAATACGCTCGCGATCACGCCGCCGGCGCATGCACAGTGGTTCGAGGACACCTATCCCGGGTTCTACTCACTGGAAACGCCCGGACTTTTCCAAACCACGCTTTTCGGCGGCGGCTATATCAGCGACAAGTATGGTGTCCTGCAAGAAGGAGTGCAGGCCGAGCAAAGCATCACGCCGTACGTCGGGGTCTTTGGCCGAGCGACTGGCTACCAGCTCTGGATTGGCGACGGCTTCCAGAGTCCGCTGGCGCCGGGCAGCGGCAGTTTTCCGCGCCTCAACTTCGGCCGCTTCCAGGGTGGTGCGGATTTCACGCTGTTCCCGGGAACGCATCTGTATGTCTCGGGCGGCCACGATGTGGCAGACAGCGACGCTACTGTGGTCGAGGGTGATTTCTCGAGTTGGCTATTGATGCACAGTCAGCATCCGCTCAACGGATCTTTCAGCTCGATGCACGATTTTCAAAATGGCGTCACCAGTACTGAAATCGATCTGCAGGCAATCCTACTATCCACCGAGAAGTTCATGGTGCTTGGCGGGATTGGCGGTGCGATGTACTTCGGCGGCTTTCTGGCGGATGGGCAAGGGCAGGGAGGTCCCGATCTCGGTTTCTACTACCGGCCGTGGCAACTGGGCGTCAGCGCGCAGGCGGGCTACGGCAACGCGCATGAGTACGGCCAGGTCACAATGTACAAACAGCTAAGCTGGTTCGAGTAGGCGCAAAGTTTCACGCGTACCTGCAAGGATCAGGTGGCGATGGTCGCAAGGCAGCCGAACGCGGTTAGCGGCGCACACGTCAGCCAGCTAAGCTCGAATCGCTGACGATGGCGAGCGCACGACCGTCATTCCTGGCCCCCAGATTCTCGTGGCGCACTTTTCTGTTCGGAATCGTGCTGCTGGGTTTCTGGTTCGCCTTCCACGACCGCTTTCACGAAGCCTTCGCGCGCATGGACCTGATCGCGTACGACCTTAGGATCAATACGATCGCTCCGCGTCCCTCGTCCGGCGTCGTCGCGATCGCCGCAGTCGATGACAAGAGTATCGCACAGCTTGGCCAATGGCCGTGGCCGCGGGTCGTGCTGGCGCGGCTGGTCGATGCGCTGAAGGATTACAAGGTCAAGGTTGTAGGGTTCGACGCGCTCTTCAGCGAAGCCGATAAGAGCGACGTCGCGCGCGGGGAAATCAGTCAGAAGCTCGCCGAACGCGGCCTCAGCGGGGACAGCATTCGCGAGGTGTTGGGTCCAAGCAACGACGAGGCATTTGCCAACGCGATGAAGGCGCAGGGCCTGAGCGTGCTCGGGTACGCGTTCCAGAGCCACCGCTTTAAGAGTCACTACGCAATCGACAAGACGGTCGGCTTTCTCGACAAGATTCGACCGCCCGGGCCGTTGGCCTACGGAATCATCCGTCAGGCACCGGGCAAACCGCACGATTTGATCAAGGCGGCGGCGTATCAGCCGCCGGTTGCGATTCTCGACGACGCGGCGCACTCGACCGGATATTTCGACGTGGACGCCGACGCGGACGGCGAAATCCGCACCGAGATGACGGTTATTCGCTTCGATGGCCGCTACTGTGTGCCGCTATTCCTGGCGATTGTCGATGCATATGCGGACGGCGCGCCGATGATACTAGGCGTGGATCCCGATGGAGTGGCTGGCGTCTCGATCGCCGGCGTGGGGATACCGGTCGATGACGACGGCCGGATGCTGGTGAACTTTCGCCGCGGCTCCGATCCTTTCCCGCGCTTTTCCATCTCGGACATCATCAATCATAAGGTCAATCCCAAGAAGCTCGCAGGCAAAATCGTCCTGGTGGGCGCGACTGCGCACGGGCTCGGCGACCGCGGCGTAACTCCCATCGACGGCGATATGGCCCGCGTCGAGATCCACGCCCACGCAATCGACAACGTTCTTCAAGGCGACTTCATTCGGCGCTCCTTCGAAGCGACCGAGATCGCATTCCTGGGCGCGTTCCTGATGGGCATCGCGATATCGCTTGGCGTCGCCTGGCTGTCCGCAATGGCGTCGGCCCTGCTGGGCGGGATGCTGCTGGTCGGCTATTACATGTACGCGCAGATCCGCCTGCTCGAGGACGGCCTGGTCGTCGGCGTCATCTTCCCGCTGCTGACCGTCATCATCCTGTACATGTTCCTGGCCGGTTATAAGTACATCACCGAAGGCCGCGAGAAGCGTCACTTACGCAACGCCTTCGAGCACTACTTGAACCCCGACGTCATCGCCTCCGTGCTGGATTCTCCAGAGGGCCTGAAGCTCGGCGGCGAGAAACGTCATCTGGCGATTCTCTTCGCAGATATTGTCAGCTTCACCAAGCGCGCAGAGAAGACCGAGCCCGAAGAATTGCTCGCGTTGCTGAACACCTACATGACCAAAATGATCGACGTGATTTTCAAAACCGGAGGAGTGGTCGACAAGTTGATGGGCGACGGCATCATGGCGTTCTGGGGCGCGCCGAACGATCTTGAAAATCCGTCGCGCGCCGCGATCGATTGCGCTCTCAAGATGCTCGAGAGTCTTCATGAGCTTCAGACCAACGATCCGCGCTTTGCCGATCTCGACATCGGCATCGGCATTTCGACCGGCGACGTCGTCGTCGGCAACCTCGGTGGCGAGAATCGTTTCGACTACTCGGTTATCGGCGACACCGTAAACTTTGCCTCGCGACTTGAAGGCTTGACCCGTCACTTCAAGGTACATCTCCTGGTCAGCCGTCAAACCTACAGCGAAGCCGGCGGCGGTTACATCGGGCGCGAGCTCGGCCTGGTGAAGGTCAAGGGGAAACAGCTCTTCGTGCCGATCGTTCACGTCGCCGGACGCGAGAATGACGGCGTCGATCCTTCATTCTATCGTCACTTCGCCGACGCGCTGACGATGATTCGCGCGGGTCAGGTCACTTCCGCACGCGCGGAACTCGAACGTCTCGGCGAGACCCAGCCCGATGACACCCCGGTTCGCATTTACCTGGACAAACTGGCCGCTGACCCCGACCATCCGCCGGCCGAGATGGTCTTCGAGTTCGAGAGCAAGTAACTGGCTCGCCGCGCTCAATTCTGATAGTTCAGGTACTTCGACCCGCATCAGTAAAGGAGCATCGAGATTTCGCAAGTGGCTACGTTCGACAAGGTCAAAGTGGCCGTGGTCGGCGCCTCCGGATACTCGGGTATCGAGGCGGTCCGCATTCTCGCCAGCCATCCATTCGTCGAGCTGAGCGTGCTCACGTCCGAGCACTACGCGGGGCGTGAGGTTGCCGACGTTTATCGCCACCTGGCCGGTATCGACTTGCCGCCTTTCGAGGAATTGCGGCCCGAGCTGGTTCAGGGCCGCGCCGACGTTGCGATCTCATGCCTGCCCGAGACGGTAGGAACCGCGCATACCGCCGAGCTGATCAAAGCGGGCGTCAAGGTGGTGGATCTGTCGGCTGATTTCCGCTTCAAGGATCCGACCCAGTTTCGCGCGACCTACGGCATCGAGCATCCCGCGCCGCAACTTCTCAGGGAAGCCGTCTACGGGCTCAGCGAATTCCATCGCCATGAACTTCGCGAGGCCCGCCTGGTCGCGACCCCGGGATGCTTTCCCACCGGCGCGCTGCTGGCGCTGCTGCCATTGATCAGGCGCGACCTTATAGAGCCGTCGTCGATAATCATCGATGCGAAATCCGGCACCACCGGTGCGCGGCGCGCCGCGTCGGTCGAGCAGCTGTTCGCCGAAGTCAACGAGAATTTCCGCGCCTACAAGGTCGGCAACCATCGCCACGTCCCCGAGATGGAACAGGAAATCTCCGCCGCGCTCGGCCGTGACATAGCGCTGCTGTTCGTCCCGCACTTATTGCCGATCACGCGGGGTCTCCTGAGCTCGATCTTCATGCGCCCCCGAGCCGGCACGACTGAGAGCGACGTTCACGCCGCCTTTGAAGCCAGCTTCGCCAAGTCGCGCTTCGTGCGATTGCTGAAGCCCGGCGAACTGCCCGAACTGCGCAATGTGCGCGCGACCAACTACTGCGAGCTGGCCTTCCTCCTCGATCGCCGCAGTGAAACTCTGCTGGTGATAACCGCGATCGATAACCTCGGCAAAGGCGCCTCGGGTCAGGCCGTTCAAAACATGAACCTGATGCTGGGTTACGACGAAGCCGCCGGCCTGCTGAACGCCGCGCCCGTTCCTTAAACGCCGACCGTCTCGCGCGCGACAGTTCACGTTCTGGTCAGGTTCACCGCGTGTCCGTCAACTTCCGCTGTCACTGACTGTACGAAATCCTTTGTTCATTGACTAAAACTTGCCTCACCCGCCGCCCTCCAATAATTTGAAAAATGCATTTGCTGACTATGCGTAACCTTCGTCACCCGCTTTAATTACGGTTTCGGCACCTCCTTATGTGGATCGTCCGTCTCGCTCTTCGCCGGCCGCTCTCCGTCGCCGTGATGGCGCTGTTGATGCTGGTCCTCGGCGTCCTCTCTTTCGGCCTCATGAACGTCGACATCTTCCCGTCGATCGATCTTCCTGTGGTGCTGGTGGTCTGGAACTACCCGGGTCTGTCCGCCTTTGATGTCGAGCGTCGCATGGTCTTCATCTCCGAGCGCGCATACTCGACCACCGTCAACGGCATCGAACATATCGAATCGGAATCGATCAACGGCATCGGCATACTCAAGGTGTATTTCCAGCCTGGCACCGACATCGGCGGAGCGATCGCGCAGATAAACGCCGTATCCGAAACCATCCTGAGTAACCTGCCGCGTGGAGTCGAGCCGCCGCAGATCATTTCGTACAACGCCAGCAACGTGCCGGTCGCGCAGCTCAACATTTTCAGCGACGTTCTTTCGACCGCCAAGCTCTTCGACTACGGCCTCAACTTCATTCGCATCCAACTCTTCACGATTCCCGGATTTTCATCGCCCGCTCCGCTTGGCGGCGTCTCGCGCTCGGTGATGGTCAACCTTGATCCCACCGCGCTGTACGCCAACGGGCTCTCCGCCTTCGACGTCGGCAACGCGCTCGCCGCGACCAACGTCGTCATCCCGTCGGGCACGGCCAAGATGGGAAATTACGAGTACAACGTCGACTTGAACATGTCGGTGTCGAAGGTCTCGGATTTCAACAAGCTGCCCATCAAGTACCTTAACGGCGCTCCGGTTTACCTCGGTGACGTCGGCCCCGTCACCGACACCCACCAGCCCGAAACCAACGTGGTGCGCTTCAATGGACAGCAGGCCACCTACCTGCTCGTCGTCAAGCACGCGGACGCCTCGACGTTGACCGTCGTCGACGCGGTCAAGGCAAAGCTGCCCGACATCCGCGCCACCGCGCCCAAGGGCCTCAACGTGATGCTCACGTTCGACCAGTCCCAGTTTGTGCGCGCCGCATTGCGCGATGTCGTGCAAGAGGCGGTCACTGCCGCGGCCCTGGTCGCGATAATGGTGCTGTTCTTCCTGGGCTCTCCGCGCAGCATGCTCATTGTCATCACCTCCATTCCGCTGTCGATTCTGACCGCGATCATCGGTCTTAAGCTCTCCGGGCAGACCATCAACACGATGACGCTTGGCGGCATCGCTCTCGCCGTCGGGATGCTGGTTGACGATGCCACGGTCGAAGTCGAAAACATTCACCGCAATCAGGCGCTGCACAAGCCGCTGCTGGTCGCGATTCTCGACGGCGCCTCGCAAATCGCGACGCCCACGTTTGTCGGTACGCTCGCCATCTGCATCGTCTTTTTCCCGGTCGTGTTGCTGACCGGCGTCGCGAAATTTCTGTTCACCCCGCTCGCGCTCGCGGTGGTTTTCGCGATGCTCACCTCGTACCTGCTTTCGCGCACGCTGGTCCCGTCCATGGCGCGTCTTCTGCTGCCCGAAGACCACGAAGAGAATCTCGGCAGCGGCCGATGGGGCCGCATGGTGCGCGGTTTTGATGCCCGCTTCGAAAAGGTCAAGGAGTCGTATCGCTACGCCCTCGCCGGGTTCATCGCGCGCCGAAATTTCTCGCTGGTCTTCGTCGCCATCATCATCCTGTCTTCGTCGGCGCTGCTGTTGGTGGTGGGCGAGGATTTCTTTCCCGCCGTCGACGCCGGCATGATGAGCCTGCACGTGCGGATGCCGACCGGAACCCGCATCGAGCACACCGAGCTCGAGGTGGATAATATCGAGCGCACGATTCGCACTGTCGTGCCTGCCGAGGAGTTGCAAGGCATCAGCGATAACATCGGTCTGCCGCTCTCTTACGATTTGGCGTTCTATCAAACCGATACGATCGGGCCGCAGGATGCCGACATCCTGATTCAGTTGAAGCCCAATCATAAGCCGACCCTGGGCTACCAGCAGCAGATTCGCGAGTTGCTGGCGCGCACCTATCCAAATGTCACCGCGTATTTTCAAGCCGCCGACATCGTCAGCCAGGTGCTTAATTTCGGTCTGCCCGCGGCTATCGACGCGCAAATTAACGGCAACGATCTGCAATCCGACTACGACATCGCGCTGCGCCTCAAGAACAAGATGAATCTCATTCCCGGCGTCAGCGATCTCAGGATTGCGGAGCCGCAGGACTATCCGACCTTCCTGGTCAACGTCGATCGCGACAAGGCCCTGCAACTCGGCATCACGCAGCAGCAGGTCGCCTCGAGCATGCTCTCGACGCTGTCCGGCGCTTCGCTCTTGCAGCCTAATTTCTGGCTCGATCCAAAGTCGGGCGTTAACTACAACGTGATCTCGCAGTCGCCACAGTACAAGATCAATTCGATCGCGACGCTGTCGAATATTCCGCTTAGCACTCCCGGGTCGTCCTCTGGAATCAACGGCCAGCTCCCTTCCGTCAGCGGCATCGCCGCGACCAGGCCCAGCCCCAGTTGCTCGGAAATCTTGCCACCATGACCCACCAATGGGATCCCGCCGTCGTTGCTCACTATACGGTCCAGCGCGTCATCGACGTCGACGCCGCCGTCCACGGCCGCGACCTCGGCAGCGTCGCCTCCGCCGTGCAGCGGGAGATCAACAACCTCGGCAAGCTGCCGGCTGGCACCCACGTCGTCATCCGCGGTCAGAGCCAGGCGATGCGCGATTCGTTCCGCACTCTTGGCGAAGGCCTGGTCCTCGCCATCATCCTCGTGTACCTGCTGATGGTCGCGAACTTTCAGTCGTGGCTCGAACCCTTCGTCATCATGATGGCGGTGCCGGGCGCGCTCGCCGGCGTGCTGTGGATGCTCGCGATCACGGGAACCACCATCAACGTTGAATCGCTGATGGGCGCGATCATGGCGGTGGGCGTTGGCGTCGCCAATGGCAACCTGCTTATCACGTTCGCCAATGAGCTGCGTGAGGAAGGCTACAGTCCGCTGGCGGCCGCCATCGAGGCCGGCCGCATCCGCTTTCGCCCGATTATCATGACCGCGCTAGCGATGATTCTCGGGATGCTGCCGATGGCGCTTTCGCTCGGTTCCGGTTCGGAGCAAAACGCCCCGCTCGGGCGTGCCGTCATCGGCGGACTGATGGCCGCGACCATGATGACGTTGTTTGTGGTGCCGGCCGTCTATTCGATCTTTGGCCGCGACGTAATCGGCAAGAAGCAGCGCGACGCCGAGATCGAAGCAGTCAATCTCCCGGGCGCGTAATATATGTCTGAGATGGAAGACGATCCGAAGAACTTCAAAGTTCCGACCCCTGGCAAGTTCTTCTTCGCCGGATGGATCATCGCCATTATCATCGCTCTGGTTGCGACCGCCGGCCTCGTGCTCGCCCGTGAGCTATGGCTCGGCCGCCAGACGTCGGAACTTGCCAAACAGCAGGAACCCGGCCCGCACGTGCTCGTATCCCAGGTTTCGCAAGCGCCGCCCACGCGCAATCTGAAACTGCCTGCGACGATTCAAGGCTTCGACCAGACCGACGTCTACGCAAAAGTCCCCGGCTACTTGAAGACGATTACCGTCGATAAGGGCGACAGGATCCATACCGGCCAACTGCTCGCCACCTTGACGTCGCCCGAGCTCGATCAGCAGGTCGCCAACGCACGTGCGAACTACAACCTCGCCCTCATCACCGACAAGCGCAATCAGGCCCTGCTGCGCGCGCAAGTAATTCCGCCGCAAACCGCCGATGAATCCCACGGCGCGATGCTCCAGGCGCTCGCCACTCTCAAGCAGGATATTGCCAATCAGGCCTACGAGAAGATCACCGCACCTTTCGACGGCATCGTCACCGCGCGCTATATCGATCCGGGACACTTGGTGCCCGCAAACACCACCCCGGGCACGCCTGGTCAGGGCGCACTAATCAGTATTTCGCGGATGGCGCCACTGCGTGTGTTTACGTACGTGCCTCAGAACGTCGCACCTTTTATCAAGGACGGCGATGCGGCGACGATTACGGCTGCCGGCTACTCCGGGCAAAAATTTACCGGCACTATCACGCGCCATCCCGAAGCGCTGTCCCCCGACACGCGCACGATGCTGGTGGAAGTAGACCTGCCGAACGAAAACGAAGTCCTCTATCCGGGAATGTATGCGACCGCCGAATTCACCGTCACTGTTGGCGAAGGACCTCCGACAGTCCCGGACGACGCGCTCGTATTCCGCAACGGCAAAGTCTATGTCCCGGTCGTTCGCAACAACCAACTGCACCTGGCCGAAGTAACCCTGGGCTACGACAACGGCCAGACCGTTGAGGTAACCAGCGGCGTCAACAAAACCGACAAGGTAGCAATCAACGTAGGCCAAGCCGCTCGCGACGGCGAAAACGTCCAGCCAGTAGAGAACAACTCTAAGTAATCTATTTCCTCTCCCTTACAGGAGGGCTTTGCGTAACCTCCGATTCCTTTTGGCAAGAGCAGAATCCTGAATCGCGCAGGGCGCTGTAATAGGACCCTCACCCCTTCCTCTCCCTTGCAGGGAGAGGGGACAGAGGGGACGCGAAGCAGTTACGCACAGCTCTCCTTACAGGGAGAGGATGAAGGTGGGAGTCCGAATACAGCGCCCTGCGCGATTCAGGATTCTGCGTTTCCACGCCCGTCCAAAATTCCAGAAGTTGCCGCGCAAGTGAGTGTTTCACTTAGGCTGATGTCCCCAAAAGAACAATTGCGCCGCCTTGCAGATTGACTTCCCTGCCAGACGGGCAGAAAACCAGATGAGGGTGACTAGATGTTTACGCTGCGTTCACTCACCGTCATCATAGAATTCCTTATAACTGCAGTCATGGTAGCGTGGATCGTCGCCGGCTGTGCCCTGCTGGCAATCAACGGCTATCCATAATTTTCGACCTCGACATTTGACGGCGCGTCAAGCTGTCGCTCTTGGCATTGTGCTCGCAATCTGCTCTTCTGACGCGACCGTCAGGAACAGGGAGCGAATTAAATGCGGTATCGGTATCTGCGGATGATTGCGGCCTGTGGCGCGGTTCTGCTCGTTTCAGGATGCTCGAAATCCAATCCTCTTCTCGGCAAATGGAAGTTAGCTCCGAACTCTCCCAACGAATGCTTTCAGCTCGGTGCAGTCGATTTCGCCGACAAAACCATGACGATGGCGACTCCGCTGGCTCCCGTGACTATGCCGGTGACGTATTCTCGCGACGGCGACAACTACATGGTCACCGTCTCGAGCGGTCAGGCTTTCGAATTCCAGTTGGAAAGCGGCGGACTCAAGTCAGTTTCCCCGGAGTGCCACCTGGTCCCGAACAACTAGGCGATACCACCGCGCTCGAGCCTAAACGTACGATACGTGGACCTCGGTCTTGCCCAGGATCTGACCTCTCGAGATCACCGCGTTGCTCGCGTCGACCATGTTGATCGCATTTCCGCCGTCAGGACTTAGCAGGTAACCGCCTACCGTCCCGGCACGACACTCGGTGAATCTAACCGTGGTGTATCTTGCCAGCTCGGGGATGTTGTCGCATGGCTCAAGCGCCTCGACGATCCATTCCGCGCAATTTCCGAGCAGCGATACTCCGGGGGGCGCCGCCGCCGAGAAGAAGCATCCCACTCTGGTCGTGACGTTGCCCAGGAAAATCGAGGCAAGGGAGGTCGAGCCCGGCTGCACGCAGATAAGGCAGGTCAGCTCGTCGCCGGGTGACACCGCGACCGTGGTTATCCAGAACGAACCGACCGGATACCATTCCCACCAGGGATTGACCTGACGCTGCGGATCATCGCCCGGAGTCGTTACTCCCGCATCGCAGCCGGCTTGCAGCACGTCGCCCGACCCGTCGTCGCCGTCGATTCCGACCCATGTCGACATCCCGTTCTTGGCGCCGGTCAGCAGCGGGTCCTGCGGCATCGTCCAAGTGCCCTCAACCCATTTGATCCGATCAACGCTCGACGGAAAAACGATACCGCCCGACCAGATCGTCGAGGTCTTCGGACTGCGGCCTGGCCTGAAGCCGGGCAGACGTTTTCGCTTAACCTCGCGCGGCTCAAATGCCGGCTCGACGACTCGGAATTCTCGAGCCTTTGCCTCCCATCGCTTTGCCAGATCGCTAAAGGCGACTGGGCAGCGGGGCATGCCGTATACCGCCCGTTCGCGGTCACTGGCTTTGTCGAAATCGAAGTCCGCGGGTGGTACCTGGTAGGTGCGGACGCTGAATCCGTTAGCGAGAGCTATCGTCGGCATGCTTACTCCTGCATATCCCCGAGATGGATCGTTTAGACCAGACCGTCTCCCTACGACAAGGCTCAAAGCGATAAACTGGCGCCCGCGGTGCTATTGCGACAAACTTCGCCCCAGAAAATGTGAAATTGGATCTCATCGACCCAAGAGAGGCGAGCCATCCGCTCGCATGCTAGCCTCTAAGCGTGGCTCATCAGGCAAACGCGCATCAACGGCTTGCGCTTCGCGTTCATCTGCCGCCAGCGCTCGCGCGTCAACTCGGCGCGCGTCGTAAACAGACCGGGCAAACTATCTCTGCCATCGTCATTCAGGCCCTCGAGCGCCTGCTGGGCGACGAGGACCAGACCACCTTCCAGACCTCGACCGTGAACGCCCTGATGGAAGGTGCATCGACCGGCGACATGACGATGCGCGAGCTCAAAACTCATGGTGATTTCGGACTGGGCACTTTCGACGGGCTCGACGGCGAGATGATCGAGCTTGACGGCAAGGTTTTTCAGGTGCGCGCCGATGGCCATGCCCATCCTGTCGAGGACTCCACGCGAACGCCGTTTGCGACCGTGAGCTTTTTCAAGGCCGACGAAAGCGTCCGCCTCGACCGCCCATGCGATCAGGCTGCAATGCTCGCGGCGGTCGCCGCGATGCTCCCTTCGCAGAACATCTTTCATGCCCTCAGAATTGAAGGACGTTTCGACTATGTGAAGACTCGCGCGGTTGCGAAGCAGGAGAACTCAGTCGGCCTCCAAGAAGCCGCGCGCGAAGAGCCGATCTTCGAGTTCCATGAGGTTGAAGGAACCATCGTGGGATTCTTCACGCCCGACTATCTGCGCGGCGTGAACGTGCCGGGCTATCATCTACATTTCATCACCGCCGACCGCTCGGCCGGCGGCCACCTGCTCGACTGCCACACCAGGGACGTCTCGATCAAGATCCATCACACCCCGGAGTTCGAGCTAGGCACCCCAGGCACCGAAGAATTTCTGAAAGCGGACCTATCGCGCGACCAAACCGCCGCCATCAGAAAAGTCGAACGCTAGCAGTTCAAAGCGCCGCGAAGTTGCGATTTTCATGCGGCCATGGGGGAGCGGCCGCGATCGCGCCGAGGACCTCTTCCGGCTGCTCGACCAGCGACCACATCGCGCGATGACGCTCGTCCATGAAGCGGCGATCGATGCAGCTCTCGAGGAACGACACACATGGCGAGTAAAATCCCAGGGTATTCACCAGGACGATCGGTCCGCCGAACAAGCCGAGCCGCTTCCACGTGATCGCTTCGAACAATTCCTCCAACGTGCCGCACCCACCGGGCAGCGCTACTACCGCATCGACTTCGTCGATCATCAGGCGCTTACGCTCATGCAAGTCATTGACGATAACCAACTCGCTCAAACCGCGATGACCCCATTCGAGGTCGTACATGAAACGCGGCAGCACGCCGATCACGCGGCCGCCTTCGGCCAGCGCTCCGTCCGCCAAACGTCCCATCGAACCGACACTGCCGCCGCCATAGACCAATGTCACCTTGTTCCGTGCCAGCTCCCGCCCAAGACGCGCGGCAGCGTCGTGGTAAGCGGCGTCGCACTGACGGCTCGACGCGCAATAAACGCAAACTCGCTTGATAGCCATCGTGCGATCGTATCGGACCGATTCGCGCCCATCCAGACTCCGCGCATCAACCTTTGTCCGCGCTGTTCTTCCACGTCGGCATCAGTTCGTTCTGAGTGATAGGCTCACCTTTAGCCTTCCGCGCGCTCTCGATTCCTGCGACCGGCAGCCGGCTGGCGTCGAGCACCCCCAGCTGTGCCAGCAGCGACGCTTGGTCCCAGTAGA
This sequence comes from uncultured delta proteobacterium, assembly GCA_963842215.1. GTDB lineage: Bacteria > Desulfobacterota > Binatia > Binatales > Binataceae > Binatus. Next base: position 306,908 of record CAWJFQ010000001.1, read on the forward strand.
TGTGTTCGTTGTAGAGCTTGTCGCCGCGAAACTCGATCACTGCGACGAGCGGAACCTCGACGTATTTCCCGGTCGGCGCGACCCCAGGCACCATGAAGTCGACCTCACAGTCGTGCGTGAAGCAGAAAATGACTTCGTCGACGACCCGGTCGGGACCGACCGTGCGCGCAATCGGCACGACTTTCGTATCCGGAGGCAAGCGCGAGATAAAGTGATTCCTGTAAAAGCGATGCAATTCTTTGGCGCCATAGCCGCCGGTGAGGGTTGGTACGTGATTGACGTAGGCGTCGGCCGTCATCGTGGCCATCGTCGCGTCGGTGTCGCGATACTTGAATTCCTGATCGGAATGATTGTCCCACAGCGCGCTTAAGTCGTAACGCGGACCGAGCGCACGGCGAAACAGACCGATCGATCGCGAACGAGCGAGTTGCGACGCGAATGGCTCATAAGCCTCGGCACGTCGGTCGTTGTTGAAGGCGTGACCGGCGCCCGCGTAGACATAAAACTCGGCATCGTCATGCGCACTAAATGCGGCGCGAAGCTTGTCTCGCGTTTCGGGCGGTACCGCGGCGTCTTGTCCGCCGAAATGGAACATGATTGGGCATCGCACCGATTTGACCTCGTCAAGATGGCCGTCCATGCGCGTGCCGTAATAGCTGACAGCGGCGTCCACACCGAGCCGCGCCGCGGCCAGAAAAGCCAGCCGTCCACCGAGGCAGTAGCCGACCGTGCCTATTTTGCCTTTGAATTCGGGTAGGGCCCTCAATGCGGTGATCGCGTCGCTTATATCTCGTAAAGCTTGATCGAGGTCGAAGCGCGCGCCAAGTTCACGCGCGGTTTTGACGTCCTCAGGACTGAAGCCGAGATCGACGCCAGGTCTCAGCCGCCAAAAGAGGTCGGGCGCAAGCGCGACGTACCCTTCTTCGGCCCATCGGTCGACCACCGAGCGAATGTGAGCGCTTACCCCGAAGATTTCCTGGAGCACCAATATTCCCGGGCCTGAACCTGATGCGGGTGTCGCAAGATAACCTTCGAACCTTCCTTGATCTTCGGCTTTGATCGTGATGTTTTTACCGCTCATCTGCAGGTCTCCTTGGCGACTTCATATATCGCCATAAATAGCTGAAGCATCAATAATAATGGGTAAGCTTGTAGCAAAGTGCATTGCTGCTACTGAAATTTGCCTATAATGCTACAAAATGAGCAATTTTCACGACACATTGATTTAGGGCCGTCCGGGTGAAATTAGCAAATAATTCTGTCATTTGAAGGGAATAATTCACAGTAGGGGCTTCCTACCGCTCGAATCTCAAGCGCTTTTCGATATTTGTACGCCTCGGTCCGGGTTTTGCGTAATTAGGTGTCGCGTACCGTGCGTTAGCCCGATGAGGCGAGCGCACCCGGAGGAGTCCGATGCGAGTCAGTCGAAAATCCATCTTGCAGTCGTCGCATGATCTAATTCTGATTATTGGCGCGATGATAGCGATCGCGATGATGGTTTCGTCGCTGCGCCACCACGTCCGGTTAGCCCCGACGAATCTCGGGATGGTTACCTCGGAAACAGTGGTGGCCGTATAGCAAACTGTCGAACCGCGCGCGGAAAGCCACTCTCGACGCACGTCCAGCAAAATCACAAGACTCTAGCCTTCTCGTGTTAATTCTTGTGATTAATTCCTAAACTTTGTACTGATTTATTCTGATATTGAGCAATATAAAGTGTATTTTTTATTCTAGACACGCTAGAACGCATCAGTAAAAATAGCGGCCAATGGACAGATTCGGCCGACAGAGTGATCAAGCGTTCGATGCGTAGTCTGATACTCGTGGCGGCGGCGTTGGTCGCGGTTATCTCGAGCGCCGGGATGATCGGACAGGCTGCCGGTGCTCCAGGGCACGCGTCCTCGACGCAAAGCCGCCGCGCTTCTATTGGCGCGATCGAGCCTGGATTCACCGGGCAACTGCTCTATCGGAACGACAATTTTCACACCGGGCAAAACCTGGCTGAGAGCGTCTTGACTCCGTCGAACGTCACCAGTTCGCAGTTCGGGCTGCAATTCACTGACGCGATCGACGGCTATGCATACGCGCAGCCGTTATATGTGCCGGCGGTCACTATCCCCGGGCTGGGAACCCACAACGTCGTGTACATCGCGACCGAAAACGACAGCGTCTATGCGTTCGACGCTGATGCGGCTGGCGCTCCGCTGTGGAAAACAAGCTTCATCGATCCTGCAAATGGAATCACCCCGGTGCCGTCATCCGACCTCGGCTCCTGCACCGATCTTGTCCCTATGATCGGGATCACAGCGACCCCAGTGATCGACCCGAACACGGGAACCCTCTACGTAGTCTCCAAGGTGAAGCTCGGGCCGGGCAGTTATCAGCAGCAATTTCATGCGCTTGATATCACCACCGGGTTTGAAAGGCCGAATAGCCCCGTGACGATCACGGCAAGTGTCCAAGGCACCGGACAGGCTAGCATAAACGGAGTGATTTCCTTCGATCCACTGCTCCAGCATGATCGACCAGCGCTGACGCTCGCCAACGGCGTGGTCTATTTGAGCTTCGCTTCGCATTGCGACACCCAGCCGTATCACGGCTGGATTCTCGGCTACGACGAGACGACGCTGGCTCAGGAAATCGTATACAACACGACGCCCAACGGCTCACTAGGCGGCATTTGGGAGTCGGGATGCGGTCCCGGCGTCGATACCAATGGCGATTTGATGACGATCACTGGCAATGGAACTTTCGATACTGGCGCATCGCCGGTCGATTACGGTGATAGTTTTCTGAGACTGACGCCTGGTGTTGGAATAACAGGAACTATGTCAGTCACCAGCTTTTTTACGCCGCTCAACGAGTTGATGCTCGAGGACGATGACCTGGACATGGGCTCTGGTGGCAATCTGTTGCTGCCTGATCAGCCCGGGCCAAATCCTCATCTGATGATCGGCATCGGGAAACTAGGCACGATCTATCTCGTCAATCGCGATTCGATGGGTGGATTCAACCCCAGCGGAGACCAAATGGTGCAGGAACTGCCCAGCGAGGTTGGCGGGATGTTCAGCACGCCCGCATACTGGCAGGGGACGGAGCCGAACGTTGGCCTGCAGAATATGATCTACACAATCGGCGTGAACGATCCGCCGAAGATGTTCGTCCTCGCTAACGGAATGATTCAGACACCGCCCGCATCCGCAGGGAGCGTGGGCTTTGGATTCCCCGGCGCATCGCCGGTTATTTCCGCCAACGGCACGACTGGCGGTATCCTGTGGGCGATCAATAGTTCGGCATATCGGTCAAGCGGTCCCGCAATCCTGTATGCCTTTGATGCTACCAACCTGCAGACCGAGTTATATGACAGCACTCAGAACAGCTCCGATTATCCAGGAGCGGCGGTCAAGTTCACCGTTCCGACGGTAGCCAACGGGTCGGTCTATATGGGAACCGAAACTCAACTAGCCGTATTCGGATTGTTCCCCGGCGGTCAAAGGCCAAGCCCCACTGCCACCGCAACTGCAACGGCAACGCCAACGGCTACAGCCGTAACCGCAACAGCAACACCAACCGCGACGCTGACTACGACAGCTACAGCAGGAACGCCAACTGCCACCGCAACGGCAACGGTAACGCCAACAGCAACGCGGACTGCCACCGCAACTCTAACTTCCACCACGACGATAACTCCGACGACGACCGCCTCTGGCATCCCGACGCCGACAGCATCACCGACGACTACCTTCGCGCCCACTCCGGTTGCCGCCACATTGAAAACCAGCCCGAAGGAGATGACGTTTTCAAAGCAAGTAGTAGGAAATCAGAGTGACCCTGCTACGATAAAGGTGAGCAACACGTCGAAGCAGATGCCGGTGATCTTGTCACCGCCGACCATCAGCAGCAGCGACTTTGTTATGACCTCCAACAATTGCCCGGCGCAATTGCAACCGGGCAGTTCCTGCAAGATTCAAGTTGGATTTGTTCCAACCGCAACGGGCGAGCGCAGTGGGACGTTACAGGTGAACAGTAACGCCGAGTCCGGCAGGCAGATGGTCGTCCTGAGCGGCAAGGGAATCGCCCCAACAATGAAGGCGAGTCCAAAAACGCTAGCCTTCGGAAAAGTGTCGACGGGCAGCGTCAGCTCGCCCTTGAGCATCACACTCAGCAATCCCAGTCCGTCGCCGATCACGTTCACAACCGCTCCTGCAGCTACTCCGCCATTCAACGTGACTGCGAACACCTGCGGCACGCTCGCGCCGAACGGTGGAACCTGCACAATTTCAGTTGAGTTCGCGCCCCATAGCCGAGGCAACTACAAAGGCACGCTTGAACTTCAGGACAACGCAGCTGATAACCCGCAACATATAAAACTCACCGGCAGTTCGAAGTAGATGATCCTGTTTCGGAAACCCGTCTTGCCGCGGGTTTCTTGATCTGCGACCCTTATGCGAGTCGTCGTGCGCCTCGAGCGCGATTGCTTCCGCGATGCAGGCCGCCCACCCAGACAGTTCAACACAGCACCCGAATGTAGCGCCGTGGATACCAAGACCACGCCGTTACCTGGCGGCGCTGTTTGCGATGCTGATGTCGGCCACGATTTTCGAAGGCTACGACATCACAATCTTCCACCTGGCCACCCCCGAAATCGCGCGGACCTTTCACTTGGCCGATCCTGCCATCGGTCTGATGGCGACGGTCGTGCGATTCGGCGGGATGCTGTCGTTTTTCGTGGTGATCCTCGCGGATCGCTACGGCCGAAAGCCGATCATCTCCGTGACCGTACTCTGTTACACGCTGCTTACTCTGTTCACAGCTCTTTCGAGAGGTGTCGGGTCGTTCACGATCTTCCAAAGTTCGGCGCAGATATTCCTGGCAGCAGAATTTGGGGTCGCGGTCACGATGATCAGCGAGGAGTTTCCAGACGCTCGACGCGGTCGCGCGATCGCGGCGTTGCACATGGTTGCGTTTCTCGGGGTGACTGCAGCCGCACTGACCTACGCGATCATGGCGGAGTCGCGATGGGGCTGGCGGGGCATGTACCTGCTGGGAATCGCGCCGCTGGTTTTGATCGCGTTCCTGAGGCGCGGACTACGCGAGACGGCGCGCTTTGCCGCGCTCGAGCGAGCTCGCACAGCGGCGGGCAAGCCACGTCCTGAGTTCTGGACCTCGATTCGCAATTGCTTGACGCCGCTAGCGGGACCCTACCGCTCCCGTCTGCTGATGGTGGCCGGGTTATGGAACTCGATCGGATTGATCGGCGGACCGATGGTTACCTACTTTCCCCTTTACGCAAAGCGAGATCATCATTGGAGATCCCACCAGATCTCGACGGCGATAATTCTCGCCTACGCGATGGGTACTATCGGCAGCATACTGAGCGGATATCTGATGGACCGGCTGGGACGAAAGTTCACCACCAGCTTTTTCTATCTCATGTCGGCGGCGGCGATGTACGTATTATTCACCAGCGAAACCTATGGCGGCATCCTTGCCGGCGAAGTCGTCACGATGTTTGCGTATCAGGCGTCGCGCACCGCGACTTCTGCGCTCTCGGTCGAATTGTTTCCAACCGCGATTCGCGCCACCGGATACAGCTTGTGCGTACAGGTGATCGGACAAATCTGCTGGGCGCTGTCGCCGCTCGTTATCGGATTGCTCTCCGAGCCGCTGGGCGGTCTGGGCAACGCGGCGTCGATTTTTGCGGCCGGCCCCTTGCTGGGAATCGCGATTGTGTGGCTGTTCGTTCCCGAGACTCGCGGAAAGACCCTCGAGGAACTCTCGCCCAGCGTCGGAGAGGCGCCTCCCGTCGCCACGGAGTAGCGCCTAAACTATAGCCCGAGCCGGGTTCTGATCTCATTTACGACGGCTTCTGGAGCCGCCGAGACATCCGCAACCACCGCGTCTCGAGGCTTCTCCAGTGTGTCGAGCTGGCTCTGGAGCAGATCCGGATTCATGAAATGACCACTGCGATTGCGAAGCCGTTCAGCCAATAACTGTTTCGATCCCCTTAGATAGACGACCTTCACCAGGTTCGGATCCACGACCAGCTCGTCGCGATACGACTGCTTGAGCGCGGAGCATGCGACGACGCCATTGCGGCGATCTAAAAGCATGCTCTCGATCAATTTTCGAATTGCGCTCAGCCATGGCGCGCGATCGGAGTCATCGAGCGCGATTCCGCGATGCATCTTGAGTCTGTTCGCCTCGCTATGCAGGTCGTCGCCGTCATGGAACTCCCATCCGAGCGAGGTTGCGAGCGCGCGCCCAATCGTTGTCTTGCCGGCGCCCGTCACTCCCATAACGATTAAGACCATCGCGTTGCTCGCCCCACATCTTCACCCTTGCTATCGAACCGTGCAAAATGTCGGCGATCACGTCATCGGAGATCTCGTGCGAACAAAAAATGGCTGAAGCCCAGCTTGCGACAGAACGAAATCATGTTGCTCGAGCATTCGGCTCGCTGCTGCCTCTCTATGTCGTGATCTTTTTCGGTTTCGTCGGCTACAGCCTGATGATCACGATTTTCACCCCGCTGTTCCTCAGACCGGAGAGCGTGATTCTGCCGCCGGGCGTCACCTCGTCCTATCGCACAATCGTACTCGGAATCGTTCTCGGACTTTATCCCGCCGGACAGTTCATCGGCTCGCCCGTGTTGGGCGCGCTATCGGATCGCTATGGCCGCCGGCCGGTGTTGTTGACCTCGCTCACTGTGACGACTGCCTGCTATGCCATCATCGCTGTCGCCTTGGAAAGGATGAGCCTTCCCATCCTCTGCGCGACGCTGTTTCTTGCCGGTCTATCTGAAGCGAACATCGTGACCGCCCAAAGTGCAATTGCCGATGTGGTCTCCACCGAAGATCGCAACCGCTACTTCGGCTATATCTACATGTGCGTCAGCCTGGCCTACATCGTCGGCCCTCTGGCGGGCGGCAAGCTGGCCGAGCCGTCGGTGGTGAGCTGGTTCAACTACGCGACCCCGTTCTGGGTGGTGTTCGGATTGCTGGTCCTGACGACATTTGGCACCCTGCTTGAGTTTCGCGAGACGAACCCGCCGGAGAAGCGCCAGCAGATTAGCTACTTCGAGGCATTTACGAATCTGGCTGGCGTCTTCACCGACAAGCGGGTGCGCGTCCTGTACCTGATCAACTTCTTCCTGTACCTGGCGATCTTCGGATTCTTTCGCTGCTATCCAATGTACCTGGTGGACGAATTCCATCTCGGTGTGTCACGCGAATCTGAGTATATTGCCTGGGTCGGACTGCCTATTGTACTGGCTAATCTCTGGCTGACTGGCTATCTGGCGCAACATTTCACCACCCGCTCGCTTACGTTCTGGTCGGGCTTGCTGACCGGCATCCTCATGATCGTCGTGGTGATTCCGCCAAATCGGAGCGCGCTCTGGGGAACGCTGTTCCTGACTGCGCTCGCGCTGGCGATCTGTTTGCCGTCGTGCGCGACTATGCTTTCGACGTCGGTTGGCGAAACGGACCAGGGGCGGGTGATGGGCAACAACCAGGCGCTGCAGGTGGGCGCGGAGTCGCTGTCAGGATTGGCGGGCGGCCTGCTCGCCGCAATCATGGTAAAACTTTCGCTGGTGGTCCTGGGAATCGTCGCCATCGCCGCCGCTGGGTTGCTTCTTCTCGTCTGACCAATACGCGCCGGCGGGTACGGCGCTTCCTTGACAGTTGATGTGGTCCGTCTAACATACGATTGTTAAGCGAATCGAAGTAGCGCTTCGGAGGAATCGCAATGGCTGTGGAAAATATCGACGAAATCAACGAACCCAACCGTTGGCGCCTGGAGAGTCCAGGGCATTCCGGATGGAAGCGCACCGCGCGGCCCGACGACCCGGATAAGTACCTGATGATCTCGGCGGACTGTCATTGCAACGAGCCGTCGAATCTTTGGGTTGAGCGAATCGATCGCAAGTTTCGCGATCGGCTGCCGCGAATCGAAGTCGATGAAAACGGTGTGAAATGGTCAATTTCTGAAGGTTGGGCGCGCTCACGTCTGCTCGACAACCGGCTCGAAGGCGAAGACCATTTGCGCTCGAAGGCGGGTGCCGATCCCGAGCAGCGGCTGAAGGATCAGATTCGCGACGGCGTTGACGCGGAGGTTATTTTCCCAAACAAGGGACTTACGATGTGGGCGACGCCCGACGCCGACTTTGCGCACGCGCAATGTCGCATCTACAACGACTGGGCGTGGGAAACGTTCGCGAAGTACAACGACCGCATGTCCCCGCTGGCCGCGATCGCGACCGCCGATCTGCCCGGGTCGATCGCAGAAGTCGAGCGCGTCGCGAAGTTGGGATTTCGCGGCCTGACGCTGCCGTGCAAGCCGATTTTCGGGGCGCATGACGCGCGTCATCCGAATTACAATCTGCCGATTTTCGATCCACTGTGGTCGGTGATCCAGGAAGCAGGCCTGCCGATTACGTTCCATGTTTCGACCGGCCGCGACCCGCGCGCGGCGCGCAAAGATGGCGGCGCGGTTATCAACTACGTCTCGCATTCACTTGTCCCGACTATCGAACCGGTCGCAAATCTCTGCGGCTCTGGTGTGCTCGAGCGTTTCCCGGGAATCAAATTTGCCGCAATCGAGTCGGGCATCGGATGGGTCGCGTGGGCGCTGGGCGCGATGGACGAGGCTTACCACAAGCATCACATGTGGGCATTGCCACGGCTCAAGATGTTGCCGAGTGAGTATTTCCGCGCGCACGGATACGCATCGTTCCAGGAAGATCCCGTCGGGCTCGATCTGGCGGTGAAATATAATCTGACAAACAATTTCCTGTGGGCAAATGACTATCCGCATCACGAGGGAAGCTGGCCGCATTCGGCCGAAGCGATTGAGCGCGAGATGGGCGGTCTGCCCGAAGATGCGCGAGCGAAGATCCTCGGCCTCAATGCGGCACGGCTGTTCAAGTTTGACGCCGACGCGCTGACGAACTCGCGGCGCGCTCGAGTCGCCGCGGCTAACTGAGCCCGCTGCTCGATGCCGCCTGAATTTTCGCATCACTACGCCAACCTCGACGGCGTGCGAATCCACTATGTCGCGATGGGGCAGGGCGCTCCGGTCGTCCTGCTGCACGGATGGCCGCAGACCTGGTACGAATGGCGGCGCGTGATGCCGCTGCTGGCGGACAAGTTCTCGCTGGTCGCGCCCGACATGCGCGGCCTCGGCGATTCGTCGCGCCCCAGCTCCGGCTACGAGAAGAAGACTGTAGCGAATGACATCTGGATGCTCATGCACAAGCATCTCGGACACTCGCGCTTTGCCGTGGTCGGTCATGATTGGGGCGCGCCGGTTGCGTTTCGCCTTGCCGCGGATCATCCGGATGAAGTGACGCATCTCGCTCTGCTCGACGTTCCTGTTCCCGGTGACCAGCCCGCTGGCGGTGCGATCGCTGGACGCCCGCGATGGTGGCACATGCTCCACCAGGTGCTCGATCTTCCCGAAGCGCTGGTATACGGCCGCGAACGAATCTATCTCGAATGGTTCTTCATGAACGGATGCGATCAAGCTGGCGCAATTGGCGACGATGACATCGCAGAATACGTGCGCACCTATTCACAACCGGGTGCGATGCGCGCGGGATTCAACTTCTACCGCTCGCTCCCGCAAGACGTCGCCGACAATCGCGCCACCTTTGCCAAAGGATTCAAACTGCCGATGCCGACGCTTGGACTGGGCGGCGGCGGGCCGCGCGGCCGCGGCAATCTTGTGGTCGAATCGCTTCGCCGCGTTGCGGTTCACGCGTCCGGTGGTTCGATCGCCGAATGCGGGCACTTCATTCCCGAGGAGAAACCGGCGGAACTCGCCAAACAGTTACGCGAATTGCTCACGACGTAGTTTCCGTTGTAGATTTTCGTCTCCGTCTCGAAACCGTACTCTGGTACGTCTCGCTATAAACGCAGTCGCCCTTAGGGAGAAACGCCGTGGACTTTAATATTCCTGCCGATGTAACCGCGTACCTGGCCGAGCTGGATGCGTTCATCGAGAAAGAAATCAAGCCGCTGGAACGCGAGAACGACAACATCCGTTTTTTCGATCATCGGCGCGAATGGGCGCGCACCGACTTCGAGCGCGACGGCCTGCCGCGCCATGAGTGGGAAGCGCTGCTGGGCGAGATGCGTCGGCGCGCCGACAAGGCGGGTCACTATCGTTACGCGCTGCCCAAGGAATACGGCGGCAAGGACGGCACCAACCTCGCCATGGCGATCATTCGCGAGTACCTCGCAGCCAAGGGGCTCGGCCTGCACAACGATTTGCAGAACGAAAGCTCGATCGTGGGCAATCTGCCGACAGTGCTGATGTTCCGCGACTTCGGAACCGCGCAGCAGAAAAAGGAATTCATTCCCAAGCTGCTCGACGGCTCGATGCGTATTGCGTTCGGACTCACCGAGCCCAATCACGGCTCCGACGCGACCTGGATGGAAACGCGTGGAGTGCGCGACGGCGATCACTGGCGCATCACCGGTGCCAAGATGTGGAACACCGGGCTGCATGTCGCCACCCACGATTTCGTGTTCGCGCGTACCAGCGGCAAGGACGGCAGCCCGCGCGGCATCACTTGCTTCATCGTCCCGACCAAGAGCGCCGGCTTCAAAATCGAAGAATATCTGTGGACCTTCAACATGCCGACCGACCATCCGCGCGTGTCGCTGACCGACGTCACGGTGCCGGCCGACTCGCTGCTTGGCGATCCGGAAAACGGACTAGCGGTAGCGCAGCACTTCGTCCACGAAAATCGCATCCGCCAGGCCGCGGGTTCTTTGGGAGCGGCGCAATACTGCATCAACGAGAGCGTGAAGTACTCCAAGCAGCGCAAGCCGTTCGGCAAACCACTGTCGAGTAACCAGGCGATCCAATGGCCGCTCGTCGAACTACACACCGAAGCCGAGATGCTGCGCAACCTGATCCACAAGACCGCGTGGCAGATGGATCAAATGTCGAAGCCCGAAGTAGCACTCAAACTTTCTGACAAGGTCGCGATGTGCAACTACCGGGCGAACCGGCTCGTGTGCGACGCCGCGGACCGCGCGATGCAAGTGCACGGCGCAATCGGATACTCGAGGCATAAACCGTTCGAGCATATCTTCCGGCATCACCGCCGCTATCGCATCACAGAAGGATCGGAAGAGATTCAGATGAGGCGCGTCGCGCAATACCTGTTCGGATTTTTCAAGGACAGAAAGCAAGCCGAAGAGTGAAGCGCCTGCCCCCGAGAGAAACATGAGTAGCGCAGACTTCGCCGCGCGGCTGCAGACCGCCATCGCACGTCACGTCGGTCCGCCTGGGACCATCCACGATCTGCAAAGATTGACAGGTGGCGCGAACAAAACGACGTGGTCGTTCGACGCGGACATAGCGGGCGCGCGCGCGGAATTCATCCTGCAATTGGCAAGCCCTCGCGCCAACGACGAAAGCAATCCGCTTGCGGGAGTATCGCCCCATCTTATCGCCGACGAAGACGCGCGGCTGATGATCGCAGCGGTAAAAGCTGGCGTCCCCGCCCCGCGCGTTCGCGCGATTCTGACGGAGGACGATGGCCTGGGGGCCGGCTATGTCACCGACCGCGTCGCGGGCGAGACGCTCGTTACTCGCATCCTGAGGGACGAACGCTTTGCCGGTGCGCGTGCAACGATGGCAAAGCAATGCGGCACGATACTCGCTGCTATTCATCGCATACCGCTCGCCGAAGTCCCGTTCCTGATGAAGCTGACGCCGTTGGAACACATCGCGGCGCAGCGCCGAATCATCGAATACTATGGTTTTCATTCGCCGGCGCTCGAGCTCGGGCTCAAATGGGCAGAACAACATGCGCCGCGAAATACTCGCCAAACCGTGGTGCATGGAGATTTCCGAGCGGGCAATTTTATCGTCGGCGAAGAAGGCATCCGCCTGGTGTTGGATTGGGAAATAGGGCAGGCCGGCGATCCGATGCAGGATCTGGGCTGGGTGTGCGTCAAGACCTGGCGTTTCGGCGGCAAAAGGCCGGTGGGAGGATTCGGCACACGCGAGGATTTGTTCGAGGCTTATGAGAAAGCCAGCGGGCTTTCGGTCGATCCGGCGCACGTGCGCTTCTGGGAAGCCTACGGCGGCGTTCGCTGGGGAATAGGATGCTTTGGCATGGGAACTCGCGGAGTCGAAGAAGTAGGAATCGAGCGCTGTGCCATCGGCCGGCGAGTCGAGGAACCGCTTTGGGACTTTCTCAACCTGATTGAAGGGCGTGACTGAGTAATCAACTGACTATAACGGAATTCAGGGACTGACTATGCCACAGAGTATTCCAAAAGCCGCTGTCCTGCTGGAAGCCGCAGTCAAGTACCTGGAAACGGAGCTGATGCCGACGCTCGAAGGCTATCATCGCTTCCAGACTCGGGTCACCGTCAACGTGCTGAATACGGTGCGCCGGGAGCTCGAGCTGCGCGGCGCGCAGGCCGAGGCCGAACGCTCGCGACTCGTTGCAATGCTCGGCCACGATGGCGACGTCGAGACGCTGAGCGTCGAGCTTGCAGAGCGGATTCGCGCGGGAGAGATCGCGATCGACGACAAAGCGCTGCGTGCTCACGTGCGTCAGTCGCTCGCCGACGCGCTTACGATAAACAATCCCAAGTGGCTGACCCGCTGATGGCGGCCGGCGATCCCAATCGCTGGCGGCTTGACTTTCGCATCTTCGCCGGTCTTTGCATTCTCTGGTCGGTAGTTTTGATAGCGCGCGCATGGTTCAACCTGGTCGCTGGGCCGGCAGTTCAGATCGAGGACGTCATTTTCGGCGTGAAGTTTTACGGCGACGAAGCGCGGCTCACGATGGCTCTGCAAGCCATCATCATCGGTTCATTCGGGATTGGAATTTTATTGCGCCAACGGTGGGGAGTGATCCTCGCGTTGCTCTACATGGCGCAAGTCGTCGTGGGCCACGTCATATTCATCACGTCGAATCTGGGCGTCGAGTCGCAGCGCCCACACGTCAAGCTCGCCGCGGCCGAGAGTCCCGTCATCCTTTTGATAGCGCTGTATGTGCTGTATCGAGGCGTGCCGATTCTGCGTTTGAAAACGGCCTGAACCTTCTTCGACCGCGGTGCCTTTATTTGATCGTCGCAGCGGTTGCCTGGATGCGATCCATCCAGAACACAAGTCTGGGCGTGTAGCCATGGGGGACGCAGTTGCTGCAGATTTCAGAAGCCAGGCTCGTCAAGTTTTCGAGCGCGATGTCCAGCGGCTGCGAGCGCGCGAACTCCGGCGGCAGATGCTGCAGTAGCTCCGACAACACAGTCAGAGCAGAAGAGAGGTTGGCGAGAATCGACGCGAGAACACCTTCTTCGACGATCAGCCGCGGCTGATAGAGCAGGTCGTGAATCGAGCGCATCTCGCCGAGAAAAATCAGCGCTGAGCTGTCCAGCCGTGTGCCGATTCCATTCAGTGTCGCGTTGGACTCGCACATAGCAGTGATCGATAGCAGCTCGGAAATCACCATATGCAGGTTGGTCTGGACGCGATCGAGGCGTTCCTCGAAGGTGACCCGATGGATTTCACTCATCATCTCGTCCTGCCGATGCGAGACGAACTTGGCGATCACCGCGCCAAAAATCAGTAGCGCAGCGACCGCTTCTGCGACCGCAATCACGCGCGCGATCCCAACCGGTACGATATCGCCATAGCCGACGGAAGTCGCCGTCACGAAGCTGAAGTAGAGTGCGCTTGCGAAGCTCCTGAAGTCGATTCCAAGCGGCCTGCCTGCCTCGACCAGCCCATGCTCGCCGGCGATCGCCAAAAGCCAGTACGTGCTGCCGCTTAGAAGGACCATTCCGATCCAGATAATGAACAGCTGCAAGGCCGAGCGCTGCTGGACCAGGTCCAACACGGATTTTTCCCGTCGGCGCATCGGCGACAGCCGTGCGGGCGCGCGCCCAATCTGTCCGTCCGAGCCGACTTCGAGGGGAGGTCCTGACAGTATCGCCGCCGACGGGTCAGGCTCAGGTTCCTTTTCAGCGACGCTCTCGGTGGGCTCACCTGATTCTACCCAGTCGGCTATTCCCGCTTGGTAGTCTCGAACTTGGGTGTAGCCCAGTTCGTGCAATATCTGCACCGCCTGTTCGCTGCGATCGCAGGTCAGGTTTCCACAGTAGACAACGATCTCGGCGTTGCGGTCGGGCAGCAATTCGCGCGCGCGGCTGGCGACTAGTTCGAGCGGTATGCTGATTGCCCCTGGAATGTGTGCCGCAGCGTACGACTCGACTGGAAGCACATCGACGATCTTCAGCGCGGAGTCGCGCAGCCGGCGCCGGAGTTCGTTGCGGGAAATCTCTGGCGGTTCCGAGGAATTGACCGCGATGTTACCTTCGGCAGCCACGTCTCATTGTTCCATCCGTTCCAGCCTGAAAGAAGACCGCGCAAAATAGTTTTCAAACGAGCCAGATCGGAGAAGGGGTGTGTCTCTCATCAAATATTACCAGATCAAGCCGTACCTTCAGCTAATTTTCTGCGAATTGAGCGGCTTCGTCGCGCAAAGGTGGCTGTGTCCGACCACCTCCGCCCGCCAGAAGCCCTCATATGGGATCTGCACCTGATAAAGCTTGCGCGCGCGAATGGTGTGAGACTTAACTGCCTCGCGGCACAGGTGCTTGCGATTAATCTGGCGGAAGGTTAAACATCAATCGCTTTTGTGGTCGAAAAACGCGGAATTCCGGACCACTACTTTTGGCCGGAGACATCATATTGAAATATTGAAGCTTAATATTTCAGGGCGGGAGGAGGTACGATGCGTACGCGGACAAGTCTGTTTGCGGCAGGGGTGATTGGGTTGGCGGTGGTTGTGGCTGTGGTGTTTGAGGGGAGGCCGCAGTCTTCGACGAAGCCAGAGGTGGCGGGGATAGGTATCACGATGTCACCGCAGGCCGCGTTCTCCGCAACTATCGCGACGGCCGTCGGAGGCGTTCCGGACCAGAGCGATCAATTCGCGATGCTGGGCAGTCTGGACGGCCGCGAGGACAATCTTGCGGATCACACGTTCCTGGTTGCCAATCCGGGCGGAACTTTCACAAATCCGGCAGCGTTCGTGACTCGCGAGGCGATTTCGGAGCACACCATCGCCAATGGATTCGCGGAGAACATATTCTACTACGGAGACTCTGCGGGGAACGTCGTTGTCGGAAGCGGGGACACGACCAACGGCGGTTTGATCAACAACAGCTTTACGATCAACCTGCCGACGGCGCTCAATGCCTTCGGAACCCTTAACAGTAACAGTCAGATCGTAATCACGGGGTTGGCAGTCAGTCCGGTCGCAGACCTGACCTCATTTGCGAATGTCAACGGTAGTTATGCGGGCTTCAGCGGCCAGATCGGCGAAATCCTGTATGTCACATACACCGACACGGGCGGTGGCATGAGGCTTTTCTCTAACGGGCAGATAGTACAAAGCGGACTGCTCGCATATCCTGTCGCCGACGTGACGTCGCCGGCGCCGAACCCGCCAGGTATCGTCAGCTCCACCGGTTTTCCCGTTACGATGGGGAACGCCTTTGGCGTAGCGTTTTCGACCTTCTCGAACCAGGCGGGTGTCGCGGTTGACGACGACGCCAACGTCTATTTTCAGCAGGTCGATCTGATAGGCAAGACCGGCGGCAATATAGTCAAAGTTACCATCTCCGGCAGCGACCGGGATCGTTCAACCGCGACCGACGGATTCCTCACCACCAATACGCTCAACCCAACCGGCGGCAACTATGGGACAGCGTCGGGACCGTCGAGCCAGGTGAACACCTTCACAAACTATACGGGCACTGCGCCGCTCTTCGGCAATATTGCAGCAATCGCCACCGGGCCATCGAACGTGCTCTACGCAGCTGTATCGCAGTCCTTCAACCCGAAGGATACCGCCGCGGTACAAGCGACAGAGGGCCCGTTCCAGAACCTCTCCAAGCTGGGACCGACGCCGTCGATGATAATTTCCTTCGCGGACGCGGTGGGCGGAACCAACCCATGTTTCGCTGCTCTGCCGGCGCCGGACGGATTCGCTGATCCTATAAATACTGCAAAGTTGAACCCGGGGGTAAACAATTTCCGCGTTTTCGTGCTCGGGAACGGACCCGACTTACGCGGAAAATTTGACGCCTTTGGCGGCAAAACCAGTACCCAACAGATCAGCTTCCAGGTCGACTACACGATTTACTCCGGCTTAACGGTCGATGAGGAAGGCAAGGTATATCTGATATCGGGCGGGACTCCAGCAGGGGTTGGTAACAATCCATCACCCGGATTGGGTGAGATACTGGCGTTTCCCGACGACTCTCCATATGACCGGCGCGCCGACTATATCGACCTGCGCGGAGAGGTGGTGCCGAATCCGAGCGTGACCAATCAGAACAAGGGGAATGGCCGTTCTGACCGGTTTGACCACATCTACTGGACCGCGCCGCTGGACGCTAACAACAATCCGGTTGGTATCGCGGGGCTCACCCATGGATTTTTGCTGTACACCAGTCGCACGCGTCCGACGACGGGTACTTCGCTCGACTTGCTGCCTAACGGCGCCACGCAAGACGAGGATACCACCACCGGACCGCTGTTCTTCGAGGATTTTGATTTGAGCCATCAGGTCGCCGGCGGAGACGACCAGAATTTCCCATTCCGCGGCGACGATTCAGATGGTTTCTCAGCGCCTTCTGACCCTCCGGTGACTGAGCCACTAGGAGGCGGTTTCGAGTATAACTTCGCGGCCGATGTCGCGGGCGTCTGCACTACGCCGTGGAACACCTTTTTCCTGAATTCGAATGGCAACGTGACATTCGGCTCGGGAGATACTACTGGCACCTCCGCGATCGACAGTTTTCTGGAGGGCGCGCCGCGAATCGCCGGGGCGTGGGTGAACCTCAACCCGGAGAGCCGCGCCGAAGGCAACATGAATACGTTCCCGATTCAGGCAATCGGATTTGCGAACATCAACGACTTCAAGGTGCGCTACATCGATGTGCCCGAGTCCGGCGAGGAGACTTGTGGGTCGTCGAACTCATTCGACATCTTCCTCTATGACGACGGAACTGGAGTCGACGAGAACGCAACCCAGACGTTGAACTCTGCAAATCCCATAGGAAACAACGTTGTTCCATTCGACCTCCAGGAAGGTCCGACGGACTTGCGCTTCAACCGGGCAGGGGTCGGGGCCCCGCCGCGTCCCGACCTGAGTGGATGGTCGCGGTTACATTACGGTCGGATGGATCTTATTGGTTCGTCGAACGATCCGGTGTTGGTCGGTTACTCGATCGGTGGGCAGTCGGCGAGCCCTCCGGGATTGTGTAGTAAAAACAACTTCAGCAAGTTCCCGATCGGCAAGCTTATTGGCAATGGTACGCAGGGCGCGGTGTTCCAGTTCTTTGATACCGGGACTGACGCCGCCCCCGTCTTCGATCTCAGGTTCGAGGGCGCGAATCGCAAATTGGCCAGTGTCATCAAGAAAACGAAGGATGAGAGCCGCGACACGCTGCTGACGAATCCGCTGACCGACTGTTCGGTAACTCCGACGTTTACCTGTCCGAAATAGCCGGATTGCAACGCGCGCCGAGGAGTCGGCGCTAGTTGAATCGAGACCGGGAGTCATGCTCACTACGAGGGGCAGACTCCCGGTCGCATGTGAACTGGCCGGCTCCGTAGGGCGCGGCTGCGAGCTGAGTTCAGGATGTCGGTACTCTTGCGAAGACTGATTCTAATCGGCGTCGCCGTTGTGGTGCTTGCCGCGACTGCATGGTGGATGATTCACATCCCCGCCGTGCAGGACGCCGTGTTCCGTAGAGTGATTGCGCACACCCTCGCGTCGACACGCAACGACCTGCTTGCGCCCGATTCGCTGCGAGTTGTGCTATGCGGGACGGGGAACCCATTGGCCGATCGAGATCGCGCGGAAGCATGCACGGCGATCTTTGCAGGTGGCAGCATCTACCTGGTGGATATCGGACCCGGCTCGTGGAAGAACCTGGCCTTATGGCGAATTCCCGCGACGCGAGTCGCTGCGGTGATGCTCACACACTTTCATTCCGATCACATCGGCGACCTCGGCGAAGCCAACCTGGAGACGTGGGCGCAGGGGCGCGACCATCCGCTGCGCGTGTACGGACCGCCGGGCGTCGACCAGGTGGTGGGAGGATTCAAGCAGGCTTACGCACTGGATGAGGGCTATCGCGTCGCGCATCATGGGGCCGCGCTGATGTCGCCGGCGAATTGGCAGATGGAGCCGTTCACCGTGAGAATCGACACTCCTCCGGGTACGTCGCCATGTGCCGGCGGTTCGGCGACGGTCCTCGAAGAGAACGGACTCAAGGTCACCGCATTCACCGTCGATCACTCGCCAGTGGCGCCCGCCTACGGCTATCGATTTGACTACAAGGGACGCTCGGTCGTTATCAGCGGCGATACCGTGAAGTGCGCCAACCTGGTCGCGGAGGCCACCGGCGCCGATGTACTGATTCACGAAGCGCAGGCGGCGCATCTGGTCAAGCTGATCCAGGAAGAGGCGGAACGCATCGGTAACGCACGGGTCGCCAAAATCATGTCAGACATCCGCCGCTATCACACGACGCCGGTCGAGGCTGCCGCCGAGGCGAATCAAGCTGGGGTCGAGATGCTGGTGCTGAGTCACATCGGACCGCCGACGCCGAACGTGCTCGCGCGTATCGCGTTCATGCGCGGCGTCGCTGACGTCAGGCCTCACGGTGTCGTACTCGGATATGACGGAATGGTGGTGACGTTGCCGGCAGGCTCGAAAGGTATAGAGACCTCATCGGTTCAGTAGCCCGCCAGGGCCAATTCCGGAGGTCGCTACGCTCGGAGGCTAGTCATTTATTTTCGAGTGTATTATTGCTCAAAATGTGGTGTCGCTTCGCCGAGCGAACTTTCACCACCCGGGGAGGTCCAATGCTTCAAAAGCCGTATATATTGATCACCGCGGACACCCATGGCGGCGGCAGTCATGCCCAGTACCGCGAATACCTCGATCCCCAATGGCGGGCGGCGTTTGACGAATGGCGGGGCGGATACAAGAACCCGTCGCAGGAGCACTATGGCTCCAAGAAGATGCGCAACTGGGATTACGGCATCCGCAATAAAGATCAGGACAGCCAGGGAGTCGTCGGCGAAGTGGTATTTCCCAACACGGTGCCGCCGTTCTATCGCAAAAGCATCGTCACTGCCCATCCGCCAAAGCCTGAAGATTACCAGCGGTGCCTGGCCGGTATTCGCGCCCACAACCGCTGGCTGAAGGACTTCTGCGCCGAGGATCCAGTGCGCCGCGCCGGGATAGGACTGATCCTGCCGAACGACTTCGACGAAGCAATCAAGGATATCGAGTTCATTGCCAAGTCAGGCTTGCGCGGCGGCGTTCTGCTGCCGCTCATCCCGCCGGACGCCTACTGGCTGAAGCCGCTCTACCACCCGTCGTGGGACCGGGTGTTCGCTGCCGTCCAGGACCACGGCCTCGTCCTCAATCAGCATACGGGGCAGGGCCTACCGGATTACGGCGACGATGTGGTGGGCCAATCGATCTGGATCCAGGACGTCGCTTACTACGGTCAAGCAGGCTACCGGCATCTCCTGATGGCCGGCGTGTACGAGAAGTTTCCGAAGCTCAAGCATATCCTGACCGAATCCGGGTGCTACTGGGTTCCAGAGGTACTCAAACAGCTCGACCGTGCCTACCACGCGATCAAGGCAGGGGCGTTGGGCGAGATGAATTACAAAGGCATGGAAATGCCGCTGAAAGAGCCGCCCAGCGCCTATGCGAAGCGTCATTGCTACTACGGCGCGAGCTTCCCGAGCAAAGCCGATCTCGCCGGCATCGACGAGATCGGTGAGGATCATGTGCTGTGGGGCAACGACTATCCTCACTATGAGGGCACGTTTCCCTACAACCTCCAATCCTTGCGGCTGACGTTTGGCGACATGCCGGACTCGCGCCGGCGAAAAGTATTGGGGCTGAACGCTGCGGCGCTCTACAACTTCGACCTCGAGAAGTTGAAGCCTCTGGCAGCGAAATACGGCCCGACGCCGGCGCAAGTGGAAACGCCCCTGCCGCGCGAAGAGATCCCACGTGACAGCGCTTGCTATCTTTTCCGGGACGCCCTTCAGCAGGCTTCGTAAGCCATGTCGATGCCGACCGACATCGGGATAGTCGATACGATGATCGGCTTCCCGGCCGAAGATTTCAAAATGTACGACTTTATCCGTGCACAGTTGAAAGACCCTTCGGCGAAGTTCGATTTCCCCGTCGAGTACATGTTCAAAAATGTGCCGAAGGAATTGTACGGATCGAAGGATCCCATTTCAGTGACTCTGCACGAGATGGATCGGTTCGGCGTCGAGATAGGCGTCATCGGCGCCGGCGGGGATGTCGGAACGAAGGCGCTGAAAGACCATCCTGACAGATTCGTCCCCATGGGCAACGTTGACCCGAACCGCGGCATGAACGGCATCCGCGAGATGGTGCGGCAGTATGAAACGTATGGGGTGCGGGCTTTCGGCGCGTTCAACGCGGGCTACAATCCGCAAGTCGGTATAGCAGACGCGTTGATGTACCCAATCTACGCCAAGTGCGTTGAGTTGGGCGTCCCGATCTTCGCCTGCGCCGGCGTTCCGGGCCCGAGGTTCCCCATGTGGCCGCAGGAAGTTCGCCTCATCGATCAGGTAATGTACGACTTCCCCGAACTAGTCTTCGTGACCCGTCATGGTTGCGAGCCTTGGGAAGACCTGGCCGTCAAGCTGATGTTGAAATGGCCGAACCTTTACTATTCGACCTCCGCCTTCGCTCCGAAGCACTACCCTGAAGCAATCATACGCTACGCAAATACGCGTGGCGCGGATCGGATCATCTATGCCGGCTACTTTCCCATGGGTCTCTCTCTCGAGCGGATCATGACCGACATGAAGTCAGTGCCGTTCAGTGATAACGTCTGGCCGAAGTTCCTACGTGACAATGCTCGCAAAGTGCTGAAGCTCAACGTCTGAAATGAGCCCAGCCGTCCTTTTGACCGCGCTGTACGTGCTGTATCGGGCGTGGCCGCTGCTGCGCCGCCCGCCTGACTAGTCTTTACGGTGCACGTCGAACACCCCGTTGGTAGCCAGGCCGCCACCCACATAGCAGGTATAGTCGCCCTTCATTACGCTTCCTTCGACTGACCCACTAAACGAGCAGTCTAGACTGTTCGGCATCGCCTGCACCTTAATGCTGACCTTGCCGTCCTTGATCGTTCCGCTGGTCACGTTGCCGACCGGATTGTTGCAGTCGGTGTTCGCATGCTTCCCTGCATAGCATCGGTACGAGCCGGTGATGTCCTCGCCGCTTTGCTTCAAATCAAACCTGATGCTGTGAATCTTGAACGCGTCGCTGCCGCTTCCGCCGGTTGCGGATCGAGTCCCCTGCCAACGGCCGGCAACGTTCACATCGCTGGCCGCAGACGACTGCGCCTCGAGCGCCGTCGGCCACGAGAGCGCGATCACCACGATCGCAATCGCGGTCGAAGTTATCGTTCTACCCTGAAACATCCGAATCACGTCCTTTCCCACCTTGCCTGGACGGTTGATCTACCTGGTGGGCGGTGCAGGTTTCGAACCTGCAAGCCCGGCTTGTAAGAATGAAAAAGAGCTTCGCGCAGCGTGTAGCACACGGTATCACTGCCCGCTACTGGTAGCAGAAAACCTCCACGGAGAGAATGCGTCTGTCGCTTGCCGGACGCCTTCAGGCGTCAGCGAGTGATACCGGCGGACGGCATATTTGGCATCTCAGCTGTCGCCAATTTGGCACGAGGATTCTGACAACTCGTCCGGCGGGGTACGCCTCGCCGGCGGTCACGGATGATACCAGAATTGGGCGGACGGCTACTGCGAGACGCTTTTGGACCATTCAATACTCGAAAGACTGAAGGAAACCGTTCGCTTCCTTGCGTTTAGATGGTGACAGATTATTTCGACCTCCCGCGTCGCGGGCCGAGTCCAGGATCATTTCTCTGGCTCGGAACGCGTGAGACTCCCGCTGGTCCGCGGGTAGCACTCACCGCCGCGGTGGAGAAGATGCCTAGTCGGGCGCGACCAACTCCAAAAAAATTGGGACTTTTGATAGAGCCAGTAAGCCACTGATAATTCCAGCGCTTTGGAGAAAGTTGGTAGTGGACTTAGCTGAGAGTAGGATGACTGGCTCTTGGAAATGCACACGAAGCCATTGCTTTGCTGCGATAGCAACACGGATGTCGACTCGCTCGTATTGTGTCATGCCCATTTGCGGCTGTGCCGGCGGTAGAATCGCGAGGATTCGGAATCCGTCGTGCTTTATCTCGAAGAACTAATCGTCGCCCTCAAACGGTTGAGTCACCAACTTGACGATCTCTAGCGGGAATTGAGCAGGAGTGAGCATCTCGATTGGCATCTTTTAGCGCGCCACATCATGCTGTTGTTAACGCAAGTTCCACTAACGGCCCAGTTGTCGGTAACTATCCGCTTTTGTTTTTGATTTGGGTACCCGTCAGAATGAATATTACAATTGCATCCGTTGGTGAGCGGCTTAGATATCTGTCGCAGGAAGATGCTTTCCGCAGAGATCCTGTAGGTGTTCTGGCACGGTTGGCTTTGTGGCGAGCGATCACTGCGCTTAGCAGCAAGCCGATGCGCGTTGAGCTTCCGGCGTATGGCGTTTCTATCATGATACCGCCGAAGTGGCGCGGAATTGCCAAACTGATTTTCGCTTATCGTGAGTTGTACGATCGGGAACTTGTATGGCTTTCGCAAAATGTGCATCCGGGATCGATCACGGTTGATGTCGGTGCCAACTACGGAATCTATTCGATCGTTGCTGCCAAGGCCGCCGCAGATTCGGGGCAGGTATTGAGCTTCGAGCCGGCGGCGAGCACATTCAAAATTCTCGAAAAGAATGTCGCCCTCAACAACCTTACTAATGTTCAGCTATTCAATTGCGCGCTTGGAGATCGCGATGACGAAGTGCCGCTTTATCATCATCCCGATTCGAGCAGGAATTCGCTCGGTGTAGTAACTGGAATGAGCGGCACCAGCGAATCGGTGCGAATGACCACTTTGGAACAGGTTTGCCGAGAGACCGGAATCGCGAGAATTGATCTTATCAAGATTGATGTAGAAGGCGCTGAGGAGAAGGCTCTCAAAGGCTGCCTGCCGATCCTGGAAGACTCCAAGCCCAAAATAATCATCGAGATCAATCCGCCGCGCGCGGCCGCGATTGGGTTGGCTGCCGACGGCGCATGGCGCATCCTCCTCGAGCTGGGCTATAGGCTCCACGAGATCGATGCCGCAGGGGGTCTACGCGAAGTAGTCTCTTTGCCGGAGCGTCCGACCAACGTGATTGCGTTGCCTGGGATCTGACATCGATCACGATTCGTTTCGAATTACGGGACAAAAATTCACACTCGCGAAACCGACGAGTCATCGTTGGATCTCGCCGAGAGATTACGATGACTTTCTCACGTCGCAACCGTCAGGCGTGATATGAATGGTCTACAATCGCTTTCTTGGGTGAAAAGCTGCTATGATTATGATTGGTGTAGGAGGAAAATCCCTGAACGCTCCGGCCCGCCTTGAAGAAAGCGAACTAGAAATGACGAACGTTTCCGAAGCGCTGCGTGCCATCAACCTGGGAAGAGCCGTTCTGTCCTTAGCGCCGATTTCAGAACTGCCCTTGGGCCATCGCTCCGCGCCTCGTTTCAGCCCTATTTCGCGAGCACTCGAAGGACCTCTAACTGTGCTGGAAAGCACGGTGCAGTGCGACAACGAAGAAATCGTGAAACGTCTGGCCGCTTCCTGGAACACGCCGCGCCGCGGCGTCGGCGAAGTCGAACTGCCCGCAGCGATTAGGACTTTTCTTCGCGCGTTTGAAGACGGCATGCTTCCGGAGTTCGAGAGCAACTTATGCACGGTGGTTGGATGCGATCGCAACGCGACTACGGTTCGTGGCGACGCCCCGATGTGCGATCATTGCGCTGAGGAATGGGAAAGTGTCGAGCCTTTGCTCGTTGATGCGCGACGCGAGGCGAGTGTCCAAGGCGAGCAAACTGCCCGAGGTGTGACGGAACGCCTCATCTTCGTGGTTGCGAATTTCTTCCGATCGGTAGCATCCTTGATCACGGCTGGCCGCCTCGGCAGGCCGAAGCAGAACCCTCCGACGTCCGACAAGCCGGGCCCAACCGGTAGCAGCGCCCGGGCTTAGACCTTCAGTAACGATCCAATCATTCGCGCGGCGTTCGTCATTCCACAGTTCGTCTGAGGTTGAGATTAAATGCATCTACAATGGCGACGGTAAGTCGCGGCGTTGTATTGCTAGTTAAGCAACTATACAGCGATGCACTCGGGAGCGGACGACGACTGGTCGCAACCCAGAGTGACGTCTTACAACAGCGTGCTCTTTTATTATCAATCCAGCTTTGCTTTGAGTTTTGCGGAGCCTGCTCGGTGCCGTCCTAATGAACATAGCGTTCCAGGAAAAGTGTGAATCCTGTCGTTCTTACCAGCAGTGCCCGAGCGACCCGTCTCTGTAACAACTCCATAACTTCATCAATTGCGTCACTGCTCAATGATCCCGATCGGCATATAAGTTGCTCGCTTTTGTGTCCCGATATGAATACCTCAAAAAAGGGGATCGTGGCTCAGTAGCATTTTTATACTGATAGACATATCTCTGTACTTTATGAATAGTTTGGGCTAGTGGTTTTTTCGGATTGACGTGCGAATCAAGTCGAGACGACTAATCAGTAGACCGTTGCGTTGGCACTCGATGAATCATGAGAACCCTCAACGAGGACGGGACGATGCGACAACTCGCGAACAACCGGCATCGGGGTTTCAACAGCGGGCCCCTTATTTGGCCATTGCTTTGGTGGTGTTTGCGATCGCCGGTTGTGCGCCTTCAGAGGCGACCACGAGCGATTCCGCGGAGCAGGCGACGGTTTCATCGCAGGCGGCCGATTACGAATCGAGCGGAACGCGGACGCAACTCGACGCTCTTTTAACGAAGCGGGAGTCTGACACGAGCGGATCCGACGTGCCAATTGGACCCGGCGACGTACTCCGAATCTCAATACCAGGCATGGACGAAATGACTGACGCGAATAGCGACGTGTCGGTGCGAGTGGCCGGGGATGGGAAGATCACGCTGCCGTTGATTGGAACTGTGCAAGCGGAGGGTCTGACACGAGATCAATTGACGGATTCGTTGCGCACCAAATTTTCTTACTACATGTATAACCCACCGGTTCGATTGTTCGTCGCCGAATATCACAGCCGTGAAGTCGGCGTGTTCGGCGCGGTCGCGAAACCGGGTCTTTATGACATCACCGGTCCGACGGAGACCATCCAGAGCATGATTTCGGCCGCGGGGGGAACTACAGATTCGGCAGCACAGCATATTCAGTTTACGCCGGCCTCAGCGGCTAAAACCGATGGTGGTACTCAGAGTATTGCTCTGCGCGAGGGTGAAGATCTCAAGTCGGATTCTCAGAGCGCGGACCTCCCTGGCAGCTTGATCATCGATCTGCACGATATTCAGGGAAAGGAATACCTCAGAATGCCGGTTCGCGCCGGCGATGTGATTGTCGTGCCGGTTCTAGGACAGGTGATGGTCGAAGGTTGGGTGCAGAAGCCGGGACCATATCCGATTACGCCGCATATGACGGTATCGGGCGCGGTCGCCGCAGCCGGTGGAGCAGTATTTGCAGGTAAAACCTCCGAAGTGAAAGTGATCCGTCCCGGATCAAATGGAGGACAGGGCTACTTCCTGGTGAATCTCGACGACGTCGAAGAAGGAAAAGCGCACGATGTCCCGTTGCAAAGCGCCGATGTGGTCGAAGTGAATACGAGCGAGGTCAAGATAGTGCCGTACGGAGTCTATAGCGCTGTGACGACGTTGTTCCGCGCGGCGACATACTTGCCGGTGGCGTTTTAGGGGAACCCTGCGATCAGGAACATGAACGAGCTATCGCCATATCAAATCACGCCTGAGATCTCTCCGCGGCCTTTCGATTTCGGTGGTGGTCTTGAGGAACTGGCTGCCGGAAGATCGACGCTGAGGGATTACTGGCAGGTCGCCCGTCGCCACAAAGGTTTGATCTTCAAAGTATGGTTCGCATTCATAGGACTTACGCTCGCTATTTGTCTGCTAGTGCCTCCGATTTTCAAAGCTTCAGCCGTGCTTCTGATACAACGGCAACCACCGCAGGTGCTGGATATCCAAAGTCAGCTGGTTGCACCTGAGCTACCCGACGCTGATCACGACTTCTACAAGACTCAAATCGAGATCCTGCAGAGCCATGAACTCGCGGCGCGCGTAATCAACAAGCTGGACCTTGCCGACAACGGTATGTTTACGGGCAAGTCCTTGACGGGAATTGTAGCGGCGGTTCTCCGCGCGTCCAGAGACGCCGCCGATTTTGTGAAGCGTCTTGCGGGCGGGACGGAGCCACCCTCGAGCGAAACCTACTTGATGGGTCAATCGCCTGAGATGATCGCCAACTACGAGCAGATGCTGAGTATCGAGCCACTTCTTGAAACTGAGCTGGTTGAGATCGATTTCAAGAGTTTTGATCGCGGACTGGCTGCGAGAATCGCAAATGCTCATGCCCGCGAATACATAGACGAGAGCCAACGGCTTCGTAGCGAACCAAATGCAGCAGCGGAGCACTTTCTTGAGGGGCAACTTGCCCAACTCAAGGATCGTCTGGCGCAATCCGAATCGAGGCTCAACGACTTCCGGCGTCAACGCGGGATAGTCGACAATCTCGAAGACCTCGACAGTTCCGATAAGAACAGCAACGTTCCGAATCCCGCTGACATCGCAGTGGCCCGGATGGCCAGCATCAGCAATTCGCTGTCGGAGGCTACGGCCAATCGTATCCAGCTCGAGGCGGAGGTGCTGTTGCTCCAGAAGAAGGATTACGACGCCATGCCTGAGGTAATCGCCGACAAGCGCATGCAGGATCTCCACGAACAACTGGCAACGCTACAAAGTCAGTTGGGCGCAATGGAGGCACAATTTTCGCCGCACTATCCGAAAGTAGCTCAGCTTCAAACACAAGTTCAGACCCTTCGCGAAAAACTCGCCCTGGAAGCACAGAGCGTCGTGCATAGCGTCGAGAAGGCGTACGCCGCCTCCGTGTCGCGCGAAAATCAGCTCAGCGTGCAACTTAAACAGGAGAAGGAGCACGTCTTGGAGCTGCACGACGCCGCCGTCGGTTACAAGGTTCTCTCCCGCGAGGTGCAGACCAACCAGCAACTCTACGACGGTATCGTCGAGCGCATGAAGGAATTCGAGGTCGCCGCTAAAGCGAACGCATCGAACATCTCAATCGTCGATCGGGCGGTCGCCCCGCTGAAGCCATGGTTTCCGAAAAAGTGGCTTAGCCTCGCGGTTGGGTCGGTAGCCGGGCTTCTATTCGGGATCTGTGCGGCCTTCGCGGTCGAGTCCTTCAACGATCGGCTCGAAACGCCGGAACAAATGGAGTCCTACCTGCTGGTGCCAGCCCTGGGTGCAATTCCTCGATTCCAGATTCATCGCCGCCCCAAAATCCCAATCGGCCGCACCGACAGCGTTGACGACTATGCGTTGCTGGCCAGCGGACGAAACAAACTCGCGAAGCGCGACACTATGTCGATGCTAAAGGAGGCCTATCGGGCATTCCACGCCGCGATTCTTTTGTCACGAGCAGCCGAGCCACCACGGAGCATCCTGTTCACCAGTGCGCTTGCGAGAGAAGGAAAGAGTATTACGGTGCTCAACACCGCCTCGACCCTCTCGGAAGCGGGTGCGCATGTGCTTGTGATCGACGGGGACATGCGACACTCGAGTTGCCATCGATTTCTCGACATCGAAAGCGGCATGGGCCTGAGCGAAGTCCTTACTGGTCAGTGTGAATTCGAAGACGCGATTCAGCACGCCGGCTCCTTCGATTTGCTGAGGTCCGGAGCGTTGGCGCCCAATCCGGCCGCGCTATTGAGTTCATCGGCCTGGCGCTTAACTCTCGCGGAGGCCGCCTCTCGCTACGACTTTGTGCTGGTCGATTCTGCCCCCTTGGTGCCGGTCAGCGATCCGCTGCTGATTGCTTCCACGGTCGAAGGAGTCGTGATGGTGGTCAATTCGCGAAATACCCCGCGCGCGTTGGTGCGCAAATCGATCGTGCGGTTGCGCCGGGCGCGCGCCAATGTGTTGGGCGTCGTACTTAACGAGATCGATCCGAAGCGCGAATCGTACAGCCCGTCCTATTCATTCTCCAGACCTGCCGACAAGATCGATAGCACTCAGTTGGACACGGCTGAAGAACCGAACAGCGAAGAAGTCCGCTCACATGGGGGTAAAAGCACATGAGAGTACTCGTCACGGGATCCAATGGGTTAATCGGTTCTGAGGCCGTTCGCTACTATGACGGAGAAGGTCACGAAGTAGTCGGGATAGACAATAACATGCGTGCGATATTCTTCGGTGCCGCCGGGGATACGTCATGGAATCTGCGCGATCTCAAAGAGTCGACTCGCCACTTCGTCCATTACGACATCGACATTCGCGATCGCGACCGGCTCACCAAACTATTCGAAGCTATGCCGTTCGATCTGATTATACACTGTGCGGCTCAGCCATCGCATGATAAGGCCCGTGAAATTCCGCTGGTGGACTTCGAGGTGAATGCAGTCGGAACGCTGAACCTGCTCGAGATGGCCCGTCGGTCAAGCCCCGAATGCACATTCATCTTCATGAGCACGAACAAGGTTTACGGCGATGCGCCCAACGAAGTTCCGATGATCGAGCTGGAACGTCGCTATGACTTTGCGAACAACAAAGACTGGCTCGGAATCAATGAGAATTGTCGCATCGACCGTTCTCTACATTCGCTGTTCGGCGCGTCCAAACTCGCCGCTGATATCGCCGCACAGGAGTACGGCCGCTATTTCGGAATGAAGGTCGGTGTTTTTCGCGGCGGCTGCCTTACTGGACCTTCTCATTCAGCAGTCGAGCTACACGGGTTTCTATCCTACCTGGTCAAAGTAGCTTTGAACAACGGCACCTACAAAGTGTTCGGCTACAAGGGCAAGCAGGTTCGCGATAACATTCACAGTTATGACGTAATCCAGGCGTTTGAATCGTTTCGGCGCAACCCGCGCCCTGGCGAAGTCTACAACCTCGGCGGATGTCGCGAGAACTCTGTCTCCGTTCTCGAAGCGATAGATCTCATTGGAGCAATCTGCGGCCGCGCAATCGATTGGTCATATGTAGAGACTAATCGAGTCGGCGATCACGTTTGCTACATCTCTGACATGTCGAAGTTCAAGAAAGACTATCCCGAATGGCAGATCACTCGATCATTGACCGACATCATTACTGAAATTGCGGAGAGCAAACAGCAAAAAAAGCTGGAGATGGAACCGTCCATCTTCGCCAAGTAGTCATGGAGATCGCTCGCGCAAACATACTGGGAGTCGGGGTAAGTGCTATCGATTACGATCTCGCGGTGGACCAGATGGAGCGATGGATTCAGAGGAATTCTCCGCACTACGTCTGTGTCGCTACAGTCAACGCTGTGGTCCAAAGTCAGAACGACGAAGAGTTTCGGAGGATTCACAACGCGGCCGGACTCGTCACTCCCGACGGCATGCCGCTAGTCTGGTTGAGCCGCTTGATGGGATTCAAACAGGTACAGCGAGTCTATGGGCCCGACTTGTTACTGCAGGTGTGTGGGCGATCGGCCGGACGTTTTCGGCATTACTTCTATGGCGGCCGGCCGGGAGTCGCAGAACTTTTGGCGAACAAACTGGTTCAGCGATTCCCCGGATTGCTCATTGCCGGCACCGGTGCTCCGCCTGTATATCGCGGAACCACACAATATCGTCCACTGACCGAGGATGAAGAGGGTACACTTATAGCGACCATCAACAATTCCGCTGCAGACATTCTATGGATTGGCCTCGGGACGCCTTATCAAGAGCGCTGGATGGCGGAGCATGTAGGTAGGCTCAAAGTTCCGGTGTTGGTTGGTGTCGGAGCCGCCTTCGATTTTCACACAGGGCTTGTCAGCCAGGCGCCGCGCTGGATGCAACAAGCAGGCCTCGAGTGGTTGTTCCGTTTGACGATGGAGCCGCGAAGGCTATGGAGGAGGTACCTGATCGGAAATTCAGTGTTTCTATGGCTAATCCTGCGTCAGGCACTAGGTAAACGGCCGCCGCCGCTCGACGCCTGACAACAGTTATCGGCACCGTTTTGACTCCAGACCTAATGTGAATTGAAGAGAGGTGATTGTTGCCGTGTCCACACTTGGCAATTTCAGAGCATCGAGCGACCTCGTCAAGAGTCAAGAGCGAGTTGGTCTCGGGGCCTCGGTTGGCGTCGGACGAAAATACTGGTGGGTGCCGATCGTTCGAATAAACGTTCTCCTGCTCGCAGATTTAGTTGCATTATTCGTCGCCGCAGCGCTGGGATTTTTCTCCTACGCAGGACCGGTCCTTCATCAAACAACATATCTCTACATGCCAACGCTTGGTTTGCTGTTCTTGGTCCCGCTCGGTTTCGCAGCCTCAGGCCTCTATCCGGGTTTTGGACTGGGATCGGTTGATATCCTGCGCAGAATACTGCTCGCTACCGGGTTCGCCGCGTTAGTATTCGCCGGGCTCATCTTTCTTCTCAAGATGCCGGCAATATATTCACGCGTAACCTACGCGATTGCATTTGCGCTCGCCCTGATCCTTGTACCGCTCGTGCATTTTTCGACGATGCACCTGGCTTCGCGCTGGCGATGGTGGAAGCGGCCCGTTGTCTTGGTCGGCAGCCATCGCTCGGTGGAGGCAATGGTACGTGCCCTGCTCGGTTCTCCGTGGCTCGGCTATCGGCCAGTGGCAGTGCTTACTACGGATAGTCACTCCAGCCCTGACGTCAAGCCGCATAGCCTTCCTGCTATTGAGAGTCCGGATGCGCTGGTGAAGCTAGGAGAAAGCAGCGAGTGCGAAGCGCTGGTGGATGAGAGTTGTGCCGCCACCGTTCTGCCGCAGCTTCTTCAGGATCATTTTCGTAAAGTCACGATGACACGTGAATTAGGTTCTGAGCTGCCGATTCAAGGAACCAGCGTAAGAATTCTGGGCGATCTGCTAGGCGTCCAATTCACTAACAAGCTTCTGATAAGGCGCAACCGGTTGATCAAGCGTGCGATCGATCTGGTCTTCGGCGCAGTGCTGTGCGTGTTCGCCGCTCCTTTTATTGCGCTGGGAGCAATTGGTGTTTGGGCTATGAGCGGGCGTCCGCTCTTCTACAGCCAGGAACGCCGCGGTCTCGATGGCAAGACAATCAAAGTGTGGAAGCTGCGCACAATGTGTTTGAATGCGGAAACAGTTCTGCACGACTACTTGCGTATACGTCCCGACATGAATCGACGATGGAATGAATCCTTCAAGCTGGACAACGATCCTCGAATCATCCCGGTTATCGGCAACATCCTGCGTCGGCACAGTATTGATGAGCTCCCTCAGTTGTTTTCCGTCGTGACAGGCGAGATGAGTCTCGTCGGCCCGCGGCCATTTCCGGACTATCATCTTGCGAAGATCTCTCCCGAGTCGCTTCGTCTGCGCCACCGCGTACGGCCAGGCGCGACCGGACTCTGGCAAGTAGCCGTGCGAAGCGCCGGTGACCTCGACGCGCAAAGTCACTATGACGTGTTTTATGTTCGCAATTGGTCTATCTGGCTGGACCTACACATTTTGGCTTTAACGGTCGGGGCTGTGCTCACTGGAAAGGGAGCTCGCTAGTCGAGGCTATGGCGGCGGGTACCACAGTTCCTTTACCTCATACCGAAGTCCCCGCGTTTGCGCAACGCGCAATCTGGGTGCGTACCGGAGTGCTGTCATTGATCGAGCAGGGACTGGCATCGTGCTCGAACCAGGTCATAAGCATTGTCGTAGCGCGCAGCATAGATCCTACCGGATACGGATCATTTACCCTCGCCTTCGCAATACTGCTCATGGTCGGCGTTCTGTATTACGCATTCATGATCGAGCCAATGATGGTGTTTGGTTCAGGAAAGTACGCACAGAGCGTGACTGACTATTTATCATTGCTGGGATACGGTCACTGGATACTCACTGGCGGTTTGAGCTTCGTCCTTGGCGTGATTGCTTTTGCTTTAAAACAGGTCGGCAACCCTGCTGTTGCGACTGCGATCAGTGGAGTCGCTATCGCACTGCCCTTCAGTCTTTACTTGCTGCTTCTAAGACCGGCGTGTTATTTGCGCGACAAGGTGCAACTGGCCGCCTGGGGAAGTTTATTGAACCTGGGATTAAGCGTCGTCGGCTTGGTCGCTTTATACTACATTGGACAAATTTCTACCCTCGGTGCGTTCGCCACAATTGCCGTCGCCGCTGCGGGAGCAGGCATCTTTATCCATAAGATGTTATTCCGCCGCCGGCCGTCGATAACCTTTACACCTGAGGCTTCATCCTGTGAGCGCCCTACAATGCGCTCGGTAGCGCGCGATCATTTCTCGTTTGGAGGCGTCAACGTCGTGGCTTCACTCGCATTTCTTGCCTCAGGACAGTTAATGCCCTTGATGTTGATTCCCGCGTTCATAGGACTCAAAGCGGAAGCAACGGTGGGCGCAGTCACGAATCTGTTTGGTTTTTTGAACTTGATGATGAGAAGCGCTGCCGTGCTGATGCTGCCGGCGATGTCTCGACACGCGCACGAGTACGGACTGGACGCGAGAGCTCGACGTCGTTTGTTCGTTGCCGCCGCCGGATTCGCAATCGCCGTCGCGTTCTATGGCGCAGTGATGGTGCTATTGGGATCGCCGATAATGAGGCTTTTGTACAAGGGACAATACAGCCACTGCGAAGTGCTGATACTGATTTTTGCGTTCAATTATGTAGCGTCATCGATTGAGCAGATATTGGCGCTCGGACCTAAGGCGGTTCGCAGGCTTGGCACGCTGGTATTCGCCCGAGGAGCGGCTGCGCTTGTGTCACCGCTGCTCGCGATACCCGGCCTGATTGCAGGAAATCTGGCGATGGTTATCGGTGCCTTCACTGTGGGTTACGTGATAGCCGGGACGATCATCGCCTGTCGAATGGCGTGGTACGAAAAATCATCACAACTCACGGGTCCGTCAAGGTGCGGTGTTATGAACGCGGTCGTCAATAGCTACGGCAAAATTCAAGATGCGGTCCGCTAAGGTGGCCCAATTGCACGATCAGTCTCAGTTCTTTTGCGAGAGCCCAGCCGAGACAGTGTTGGAATGGAAGGATCCCGTTGTTCGGGAGCTGATGAGATCGCTTGACGGAAGAGAGTATTGCGTCTTGCACGGCTGGAAGTCGCTTCACGAGGGTCCCACCTCGGACGTTGACATTGTCGTCTCAGAACGCGACTTGCCGGCGCTTGAGGGCGCGCTTGGTAGCAATTGTGGGGTGAGGATCGCGCAAATGATCCGTTACGAAGGCGGCTGCGGGTTTTTCTTCGTCGCTGCCCGCGAATCGGAAGGGGAGATCAAATTCACTCAAATCGATGCCGCGACCGGCTATTCGCGCGATGGACGAATTCTGCTCGATAGTAACGATTTGCTCGAGGGCCGCTGGAAATTTAACGGCATGTGGGTGGCGCATCCGGGGGCCGAATTCGCGTACTTGCTGACTAAGAAGATTTGCAAAAGAAACTTCCCTACCTATCAAAAGGAACGTTTGGCCGAGTTACGCGAGACGCTCGGTAACACTGCGTCGAGCATCGCTGAAGGCGTCCTGGGTCGCGAGTCGGCATCTGATGTGGTCGACAATATCGCCGAATCCGACTGGCCGGCGATCGAGTCTCGATTGGACCTATTGCATCAAGGTCTAGTGCGCCAGGCTTCATATCGTCATCGCTGGAATTCAGCGCACTATTGGAGGGCGGAGATTGAGCGGGCCGTTTGGCGATGGCGGAATCCGACTGGTCTCATGCTTGCTATTCTTGGCCCTGATGGTTCCGGGAAAAGCACGTTGATCGACAGTCTTGAGAGCATGGCGTGGCCGCTATTCTGGTGGAAGGCTGCGCGCTTTCATTTTCGCCCTGACCTATTGGGCACGACAGCAGACCGCCAGCCGGTTCTACAGCCTCACCTGGAACCGCCGCGCAACTCGATAAGTTCTGTGCTCAAGTTGGGCTACTATATGGCCGATTTCTGCGCGGGATATTTGAAAACGATTCGGCCGGGACTTATCCGCTCGCGGTTGATGATTTTCGATCGGTACTACCACGACATCCTGGTCGATCAACGGCGTTATCGATACTCAGGTCCTATGTGGCTCGCGCGGCTGGTCGCTTCGTTGATTCCCCAGCCCGACTTGTTTCTGATCCTCGATGCATCGGACAAGACCATTGAAAAGCGCAAGCGAGAACTGCCACCGGCGGAGTTACGTCGCCAAAGGATCGGATATAGGCAGCTCGCCGCGACTTTGCCAAACGCAATACTGTTGGATTGCTCCGCGCCGCCTCGGGATGTCGGCCGCCAGGCGCATCGCCATATCGTCGACAAGATGGTGACGCGCTATCAGCAGCGAAGAATGACCTGGTTCCGCGACGATCCCGCCGAGACACTCCGCTGGCTATCTCTAGCGCTTTCGCAAGAGGACGATGACTACATCATAATGACTACGGCCGGAGCAGGCGAGCGAGACTGCTTCTTATGGTTCCGACTCGCAGATGGGCGAAGCTATTTGTTGCCAGCCGATTCGAGTTCGGCGGCGAGGACAGGTCTCGATCTCTACCGGCCTCAGAGATTTAAATCACGCGTCGCAAAGGCTGCCCTCGGTGCATTGCTGAAGGTCGGCGCAGCGCCACTGTTTCTTTCACGGGTTCGTGCGGCGGACTATGGCTCAAACGTATCGGCTCGCCTCGGCATTTTTGATCATTTACGAGATCTGGTCGGCGCACAACTCAGATTTGCAGTCTCGCTCGGTACACCGGGCCCACATCACAAACCGGTAATTCAGCTTATCAAGGATGATGGCAGTACGTTCGCTTTCGCGAAGGTAGGATGGAACGACGAGACCAATGCCCTCGTCCGCAATGAAGCCGAGATTTATTTGCGTTTGTCGCAGCTCGAGTTCGCATCGTTTGAACATCCTAAGATCCTTTACTCCGGCAGCTGGGGCTTGCACTTCATTTTAGTTCAGTCCGGACCAGAGCCGAATATAAGCGCCGACGCACCTTCATTTGTCGAGCTTTACCTTCGCGCCGTTAATGAAATGAGCGAAGGTCGTACCATTCGTCAGCGCTTCCGCGATAGCGAGTTCGGAAAAAGCTTTTTTGAACAAATTAAAACTGCTTCGCTGGGAAACTACGGCTGGCTGATTCTTGAAGCGGTGCGCGCTGCCCTCGCGTCTATCGGCGACCGGCAATTGCCGTTTCACCCGGCGCATGGCGACCTTGCACCATGGAATGCCTGCAGGACAGAGCGCTCACTTTTCCTGTTCGATTGGGAATATTCGCGTTGGAGCGCGCCGGCAGGTTGGGATTTATTTCACTTCTTCATACAGACGCGTTCGCTGCTGGAACACCGAGCGCCAATGAGAATCATTCAGGACTTCGGGAAGTTCGCGAAATCCATCACGAGCTACCTGCGGAGCGTCGATCTCGACGAACAACTACTGCGGCCACTCTTCTTGCTCTACATCGCGGAGCGACTTGCGTGGTGCACTCGCTATCGCGAAAGCAACCTTGACAGACTTCACCTGCTGTCTTCTATCGCCAGTTTGCTCAGCCTTGAATGTGAGCATGGCTCCGGCGCGGAATCGTTTTCGCGCGCGGTCACGGAAAAAGTCCAGTGAGCGGCTCGCATTATCCTGGTCGAAAGCCTGCTAGGTTCCTTCCAATGGTTTTGCTTCTAGGCCTGGGAGTGATCATCGCGGTGGTTGGCGTAGTCTATCCGCCTGCAGTAGCTGGGGTTGCAAGCGCGATACTTGCGGCCGGCACCATTTGTTGGCTGCTCGGTCCGGCGCGAGCACTTCAGTCGTTTCCGCTAATGCTTATCATAGCTGGAACGAAGTTTCGCGGCCGCGATGCCAGCGCACTAGTAGGCGGTGATGTTGACAGTCAGGTCATGTTCGAACTTGGCGTCTACGCAATTATTGGTGTCATTGTTCTGATCAATTTGGCCTTGAGCGAGGATCTTGAAGGACCGCGGCCTCTCGAAATCGCGCTGTTTGGATATGCATCTATTGCGTTGGCTTCAGTCGGTTGGTCCGCGAGTCCGGCGATAACGGCTGTTCGCGGGTCTCAGCAGATGCTGCTGCTTGCGACAGTTTACGTTGCGGTTCGGGTCATCGAACCTAAATTGTTATTTCGATCTTTCGGATTCCAGATTTTGGCCTACGTCGTCATCTGTGCCTCCCTCGCTTTAGTATTTCCATCGCTAAACGGTACCAAAACCGGATACCTGGCGGATGCCCAACGATTCTCCTGGTTCGCGGTTCATCCTGTCGCAGCTGCTACAGAATCGGGAATGGCACTTGTGTTCCTGACAGCTCTAGCTCTCTTCGGCTCAGGATGGAAAACGAGGTTGTGCAAGATTCCCTTCTGGGTATACGCCGGCGCGCTTCTGTTGATCATTCTGGCGACGCGGACACGGACAGCGATGTTTTCGGCATTGGCTTCTATGACAGTCCTATATATAGCGCGCTACAAGAACAATGCGGGCGCATGGATAATCGGAATTTCGCTCATGGTTGGAGCGGCCTTGTTCATACTCGTTGCACCGGAAGTAAAAGAATCTGTTCAAACGTTCGTGCTCAGAGGTCAGGATGCCAGCCAGTTCACGAGCCTGACGGGTAGAACCGATCTCTGGAAGGAATGTCTTAGGATGTTCGCCAGCCGGCCACTGTTTGGGCATGGATTTGTCGCTTCGCGGGCGCTACTGCTGCAAGTGTTTACCTGGGCCGGTGAAGCTCACAACGCATTGATCGAGTCTTTGCTCGATTTAGGTCTAATCGGCGCGACATCGCTCTTTGTCCCTTTCGGCTCCGCAGTGATCGGCAGTCTTAAGCGTTTAAATCGATGGCGCCCCGGTGACAATGCGACTATCGCCTGGGTTGCTGGTGCGTTGATCTTTTTAACAATGGACGGAATTCCGATGGCAAGTTTCGCCGGCTTTCTCACTTATGATCCGGTCGTGATGATGACTGCGGTGATAGTCTTTCAGGCCATTTGCCGCGAACGGCCCACAGCTAATCAGAAATGGTCCTACCTAATACTTGTGCGTGAGGTTCCTAACTATGCCTACTGACGCTGTTTACAAGGCCAGGCTGTTACTGTCGTCTTTTTTAAAACGTCCCGCCGAGACCTATGATCGGCTCTGTCTTCAGCTTACAGATCGATGGCACATACGCTCGAACGCTAGTCGAGCTCCGCAATATTTGACCGAAGAATTGAGTGACGTGCTTTCGAACATGTCCATATTATTCAGCCAGGACCTTGAAGAATTCCTTAAAGAACCTGAGCGTGTTGAAATCTCGGAGCAGATAGTCACGGCAACGAAGGCAAAGCTTCAAAATGGGCCTTTTCGCACGACCTATAACGGAGATCGGCGCCTCGCGGATCTGTGTTATGCCGTTTGCCGAGCGCTGAAGCCACGGATCGTGGTTGAGACAGGAGTCGCCTACGGCGTCACTTCCGCCTACATCCTGCAAGCAATGGCCATGAATGGAATCGGCGCGCTCCACAGCATCGATCTCCCGCCAGTCGCTGCGCTCGATCCGTCCAAGGAATCGTTTGTGGGAATTCTCGTTCCGCCTCGGCTGCGCAATCGCTGGAGCTTGCATCGCGGTACCAGCGCGAGGATTCTGCCCGAGCTGTTGCTCGAGCTTGGCGAGGTGGACATGGCAGTGCTGGATAGTAGGTTCACATACGAAGTCAAGTTCGAAGAGATGCGAATGCTCAAGCCGGCACTCGCTTCGAGTTCGGTCTTAATTGCCGACGACGTCGATCGTAGCTCCGCATTTAAAGACTGGGTTTCGTTGAGTCAACCGCATTTTAGCGCCGTCATAAAGGAGAGCAACGACAAGGCGGGCAGCATGATGGCTGTGTCGGTTCACAAATCACCACGACGGAGACCCCTATCAATCGAGCAAGCCCAAGAAGGCCGAACGGTCGCCTAGCGGTAGCGAGCGAGCAATGAAAGTTCTCGTGGTACACAATTCCTACCGTCAGTTCGGAGGCGAAGACGTCGTTTTCGATCAGGAGAGTCGACTGCTCGTGCAATACGGCGACAAGGTCGTCGAGTTTCACTGCCGCAATGCCGAGGTAGACGGTGGAGTTCGCCAGAAAATAGCTGTAGCTCGAAGCGCGCTGTGGTCTTCTCAAGCGGCTCGTGAGATACGCGAACTAATTGCGCGAGAGCGGCCTGACGTGGCCCACTTTCATAATGTGTTCAACGCTATCTCGCCGTCGTGCTATTACGCATGTCGGGAGCTAGGCGTCCCGGTGGTTCAGACCGTACATAATTATCGCTTGATGTGTCCCAGCGCGGATTTATTTCGCAACGGTAGTACGTGCGAGTCATGTGTCGGTAAGACGATTCCCTGGCCCGGTGTCATGCGTGGCTGCTACCACGAGTCGCGGCTGCAAACTGGGGTGGTAGCGGCGATGATCGCCACTCATCACTGGCTGAAGACATGGCAAAATCAGGTCGACATATATGTCGCACCTTCGGATTGCATTCGCAGGAAACTGATACAAGGCGGCTTTTCTGCTGAAAAAATTGTCGTTAAACCCAATTTTATCGATCCAGATCCGGGCTATCAACATGAGTCCGGATCCGGCTATGCGATCTTCGCGGGCCGACTTTCGCGCGAAAAAGGCGCGGCGATGCTGGTCGACGTCTGGAAAAGCATTCCCGAACTGCCACTCCTGATAGCAGGAGATGGCCCGGAAACAGAGAACATTCAGCATCGGATCAAGTGCGCCGAGATCAAAAATGTCCAGATGCGTGGATACAAACCGCGCGAAGAACTATTGCAGCTTTTGAAGAAAGCCTCGTTTCTTATCTTTCCTTCGCAATGGCAAGAGACCTTCGGCCTCGCGGTTATAGAGGCCTTTGCCTGTGGGGTGCCGGTGATCGCCACCAGGATCGGCGCGATACCGGAACTCATCGATGACCACAGGACCGGCCTTTTGTTCGGTCCGGGCAACCCAGTTGATATGGCCGATAAGATCAAATGGGCCATCGGGCATCCGCAAGAAATGGACGCTATGCGGGTGGCCGCTCGGGCGCAATACGAGCGGCACTATACCGCCGCGGCGAACCATCCTCTCCTGCGCCGCGTATATGAACGATCGATCCGAAACTTCGCGGCGGCAAAGGAGCGCATGCAAAGTGATTCGGTCGTCGCGACCGACAATAGCACGAGTGTCTGACCAACGGGCGGCTGAGATGAGACCTGCACACCTATTGCTACTGATCGTACTTTGCTTCCTCAGCGAGATCGCACGTGCCGGTTCGATAGCGTTCGCTCAACAATACTCATTTGGAACACAGACGATCTATGTCGAGCAGAGCAATAGCGGCGCGTTCGATACCAACAATGGCTCCAGGGATTCCCCGTTGAGAACCATTCAGGGCGCCGTTGCCCTTGCAGCGCGCTATTTAGCTCACAAGGCGCCAGTTCGGATAGTGGTCGGACCCGGCACCTATCGTGAAGCAATCACTATCGCCGGACTGTCCCATTTCAACGATCCGCCACTAACCATCGAGGCTAGGGTGAAGGGTCAGACGATTGTGTCTGGATCGGACGTCTGGACCGGATGGCGCCGAGACAACGGCCGAACGCTTGTCCACGAATGGCCGTACGATTGGGGAACTGTTTCGAATCCGCGTGGATGGCCCGAGCTTCAGCCGATAGTGCGTCGACGCGAGATGGTGTTCGTCAACGGTGTCGCACTGGAACAGAGTCTTGGGCTTCCGCTCTCGAAGCCGGAAACGTTTACCGTTAATGGAGCTTCAATTGTTCTGTATCCGTCGTCAGACATAGACCCGCCATCGGCGAACATTGAAGTTGCGGTTCGCCCGTTGCTGCTCAAATCATCGGGTTATGCCAACAACCTGACTTTACGCGGGCTGGTCTTCGAGCACGCGAATACCGCAGCTGGTTATGGCACCAACGCCGCTGTAGTTCTGACGGGATCGAATATCACCATCGAAGATTGCAAGTTTAATTGGAACAACTGGGTAGGACTAAGCATCGCGACCGCCGATCACGTAAGGCTGGTGAATTGTACGGCAGACAACAACGGTGAGAATGGCATTTCGATGTGGCGAGTATCTCACCTCCAAGCGATCAGCCTGTCGACTTCCGCAGATAATTGGCGAGGTGCCGCCGGAAACTTCGTAGGATGGGACGCCGACGGCTTCAAGGCGTTGAGTCTTCACGATGCGAACTTCATTGATTATCGCGCTCTGAACAATCGAGCCGGTGGCATGTGGCTAGATACCGACAACGTCAACGTCCTCATCCGCGGAGCTCTTGTGAGGAACAATCTGACCAACGGCTTCTTTTTCGAAAAGAATCAGGGTCCGATCGTCGTGAGCGACAGTACCATAGCCCACAATCGCGACAGTGGAGTTCAAGGGTCTTACTCAACAAACGTTTCGCTGATCGACGACCTGATTTGCGGCAATCAGGTTACGCAGGTGCGGATCGCTGGGAAGGATGGTGTCGCTCGCATAAGTGATCACTGGACTGGACAACCATACCAGCTCACCTCTGCGCATTGGAAAATAGAAAACAGTCGAATTATCGCGACTAGCAACGATCAGGGACTGATAGGAACGTATCTCGACAGATCATGGGGCGATTTTGCCGATACCCTGACAACCAACAATGACCTCTGGGCGAGCGCGACCGACGGACAACTGCCTGCGCGGGACCAACGCAACGATCGCGATCCTCGCGGGTGGCTTTTGGCAAGTGGGCGAGACCGCAAGTCGAGATACGAAAGGGCGAGGGGGCATTCGTGTCCCGAATAGGAAGATCGGTCACGGTGAAGAAAGAGAGCCGCATAGGAGGACTGGACGGGCTTCGCGCCGCCGCAATTTTGAGCGTTCTATGTCTTCATGGGGCGATAGTATCAACGCGGATGCCTATGATTATTCGCGTACCTTGTTTGTACGGATGGGCGGGAGTGGACCTGTTCTTTGTGCTGTCCGGCTATTTGATCGGCGGCCAGGCATTCAGAGCCGGGCACATGGACGGAAATGGAGTAGTACGATTCTGGCTCCGCCGTTGGTTTCGGACCTTGCCACTATACTACTTCGTGCTATTCGTGAACGTGCTCGTTCTTCCTCATTACGGCATTCCGTTTCGCCATTGGAACTGGAGATACCTGGTGATGCTCCAGAACTACATGCCGCTGCAAGATTTTCAGCAGAGTTGGTCGCTATGCATCGAGGAGCAATTCTATCTGGTGTTTCCGATATTGGCGCTTATCGCCTCGCGTCTCAGATTGAAGCCGTGGGTCTGGCTCGTTCCCGGGCTCGTCAGCTTGATCCTTCGTTACGCGCTGGTAGACCCGACTGCCGATCGGATAGCCGCTCAGTACACGATTCGGTTTCCTATCTATACTCACATGGATGGCTTAAGTGTCGGAGTGTTTCTCGCTGCCACCAGACACGTATGGCGTGACTTCAGCGCAGCGTCGCGACGAATCGCGGCGATCTCTGGAACCGTCGCGTTACTCAGTGGTTTGGCTTTGCTACGTCACCCTGCATCAGGAGGAGTCGAATCAGTAGGTTGCTACACTTTGATCGCGATTGGCTTCGGTGGTCTTCTGATTGCTTCGGCAGATCTGGCATTTTTACCAGTTATGCGTGTACCGATCGAAAAGATCGCGCTTTGGTCATATGGTGCATATTTGTGGAACAACATCGCGTTTTCCTTATTGCGTCCGCTATCGCTGGCGTGGCCCCTTAACTACGGCGCATTCGCGCTGGCGCTGCCCGCCGGCGCGATAACCTACATACTAATCGAGGAGCCCTTCATCAGGGTTCGTGGACTAGTGCTTTCATTCTTCGAGTTCAAATTACCACGCCAGCCGCCGGAGCCATTGCGTGTAGATGTGCCGCCCGAGGTAAGCCTTGAGCCTAGCAAAATTTCGGAGACTGCGTCTGCATGATCGGATTGCTGCGTGCGGGCGCATTTTTCAAATGAAGATCTTACTGTCGGCCTACTCCTGTGAACCCGATCGCGGCTCGGAACCAGCAGTAGGCTGGAACATCGCGATGCAGATCTCCCGCTTTCACGAACTGTGGGTGCTCACGCGCGCCAGCAATCGAACAGCAATCGAGAACTGGCTGAAAGAGAACCCGACCGCGAGAATACACTGGGAGTTTTACGATCCTCCCCGACAATTCACATTTTGGAAGCGGGGAACTCGTGGACTGCTTCCATTTTACTACTTGTGGCAGATCGGAGCTTACCAGCGCGCTCGCGAGCTTAGCGCTCGCATCCGTTTTGAACTGATCCATCACGTGACTCTCACGCAGTATTGGACCCCAAGCTACTTGGCACTGCTGGAGACGCCGTTCGTGTGGGGACCTCTGGGCGGTGCAGATCGGACGCCTGACGCGCTGCTGAAATCGTTGGATTGGCGCGGTTACTTTTCCGAGACGCGCCGCAATTTCGCGCAGCGCGTTTGTTTAGTCGATCCGTTTTTGCGAACCACAGCTCGGCGCGCGTCGATCGCACTAGCGTCGACTGAACAGACAGCCCATGCGTTGAGAACTCTCGGATGTCGCCGTGTGGAGAATTTCGGATGTCTTGGGCTGTCCGCCGAGGAAATTGATGGCTTGACGCGAATTCTGGCCCGAGCCGATAGTCCCCTCCGCCTGCTGAGTTCCGGCAGGTTGCTCGGATGGAAGGGATTTCATCTGGGGATCGCCGCGTTCGCTCAAGTCCACGAAAAGTTTCCCGGAGCTGAGTATTGGATCGTTGGCGACGGCGCAGAGCGTCGCAACTTGTCGAATCTCGCTGAGCAACTCGGGGTCCGTGAAAAGGTGAACTTTTTCGGAGATGTGCCACGCAGCCGAATGCTAAATTTATTGAGCCAGTGCGATGTATTGGTGCATCCGAGCTTTCACGACTCCGGCGCTATGGTTTGCAACGAAGCCATGGCGGCGGGACTACCCGTCATTTGTCTCGATCTAGGGGGACCTGCGGCACAAGTAACCGCGGGCACCGGACTCAAAATTGCGCCCGGTCACCCGGAAGAAGTGATTCACAAAATCGCGGACACGATCTCGTGGCTTGGCAGCAATGCTGCTGAGCGCCGACGAATGGGCGCCGCCGCAAGTGCTAGGGCGCGGACCAGCTACTCATGGACTCTGAAGGGTCGGACTCTGGCTGCTTTGTACGATGAGGTCGTGTCATCGTCCAAGCTGGTCCAGGCTTCACAGAAATCTGCCTTAATCTGACGTCGCTGCAACCGCTTTAGACCTTTAGTTTGCAGGTGGTGGAATAGGATAGGCGCCGGAGGATACATCTCCACCGGTCGCAGAGCGCCATGCGGCAAGTGAGTGGCTGCCGCCTTGGTAAAAAAACGGCACGCTGGTAGCCGGTTCATACCAATCATTAAAATTCGACGATAGCGTCGAGACAAAATTGCCCCATGAGTTTTTCAAGCCATAGGAAAGCAATGATGTGTTCGAAGTAACAGAGGCGATTACATCGTTGGCAAATGTCCAACCGTTACTTCGAACCGAGTAATTCTGGCCGGTCTGAAAATTCTTTACCGAAACCGCCGCGTCGACGCCCGTGACTTGTATCTGCGTCACCGCATTTCCGTAAAGGGTACTGCTCGAGAAGA
Organism: uncultured delta proteobacterium; assembly: GCA_963842215.1. Taxonomy (GTDB): domain Bacteria; phylum Desulfobacterota; class Binatia; order Binatales; family Binataceae; genus Binatus. Next base: position 350,763 of record CAWJFQ010000001.1, read on the forward strand.
TAACACCCTGCGCGGCATTGGCGACGACCCCGAGGCTGAGATTGTATGAGACCAATGAATTGAAAAGCTCGACCGGCCCTTCACACTGTTCAAGGAGCAGCCCTGATTTGAGATTGTAGGATAGATTTGATCCCGAGACATCGGCGTTTGCGACGTCCGTGTCGAACCATAGCCCGGCCGAACGATTATATTGGGAAGTGAAATCCTGCAGAGCAAGTCCGTGAACATTTGAGACCTTCATTCCCGCGGTATCGGTTCCGTAGAGGTTGCCCAAGTCAGATCGCCAGTTGTTCCAGGTCGTTTCGGAACCACTCAGGAGCCAGTTGGTTACCTGATAACCCTTGATGCCGTCTTCGCCGTTACCGTCGGCGGCGGTGTTGTTGAGAGTGACGTTGTTGGACGCTGCAAGACCTATTCCAACCCAGTTGTTGTATAAGATTTTGCAGCTGTCGATCAGGATATTGTTGGCGCTGTTGATCGTGACCGCGCCTTTCCCGCCGCCATTTATAGGTGTGGTGTCGTATTCGAAGGTCAAACCGCGCAAGACCAGGTTGCCAATTCCCCGTGGCGCAGAAAAAAGTCCGGACCGTAGACCTACCTCGATGTCAGCCGTGTTCATATCGGTCCCCGCGGGCGGGTAGACAGTGATATGGCTCCCGTCGACCACCGCGAAGGTCGCTGGCGTTTTGAGAGGCGTCGAGAGAGTCTGCACCAATAGTTTCCCATTGATAGCAACTACTTCACGCCGCAGGCCTAAAGACCCTACTCCAGCCCAAGGAGATGTGGCATAGCCCCAGGAGTAGGGCCAGCTATGGACCCAGCTAACTCCATCCGCTTGAAGAACCCAGCCCGAATTCCAGGCGTCAGCGCCGGAAATTATAGCCTCGCCGGATCGGGTCGCTTCGATAATTAACGGCGCAGCGTTGGAATTGCTGAACGAGCTTAGCGCGATGGTCTCACGATATATGCCAGGATTGACCGATATCTTGACGCCGGACCTAATTACTGCAGCCGCTTTGGAGATCGCCTCGCTGATCGTGGCGAAGGGAGCGTTATAGGTGCCCGCGTTGGAATCGCTGCCGTTCGCCGCATCGACGTAGTAGTAAGTCCCAATTGTAGATTCATCGATCATTGCGCCGGTTATTTGTGCTTCTACGTTTTCTGCTGGCATATGCACAAATACAGCTACGGTTAAAATGCCAATGCTCAACGCATACGAGTAGCGGATAGACAAAAGGTGCAGTACGAGTGCGTAACGCTGAGTGAATATCAATCTTATGTTCATATCGCCCCTCCGCGCCCGGAGTCGCGCGCAGCAATCAATTCAGCGCTATTGATGAAGCGTCTGAGCTTGCCTTGGTCCGAAGCAAAGGCCGAGGGTCGTGCTACCAGTGTTTGAGGCGGGGATAACCGCACGGCGACTCGGAGCGTGATCCCGCTCACCACCAGGTTTGGAAAGGCTAGCGAATCCGGAGCCTCATGAAGTGGCGCTATACCAAAGCCTCTTCTTTTGCATTCACCCACTGAACGTATCCCATGTATCTCACCCACCGAACCGTCTCTTCTCCCACAGGGGGAGCAATCAATGTGCCGCGAGTGATCCAGCCAGAACCCCCGAAAGCGCAGCCCCAAGTCAAGCCAGGGTCAAAGATTGTTGAATAAATGCAACCATTTTTCGCCGGTGCTACTTGTCTCATGCTTACTATCAAAGCAGAGCAGAGCGCACTAAATGGATCGATTGCGCAAGGTGTTGATGACGATAAATCAAATGCCATCGGCCTCGGTTATACATGTCCCACGATTGATTTACTACAATTAGCTGTGAAGTGCTACTGGCGGTCGCCTCTCGACTTAGCCTAGGGCCGTATCTGGCAAAATTGATCAGGCGAATCGTTCGGCTCAACAAGTGACAAGCTCTGTTCGTTTTCCCGCAAGCGGCGCCCCTACTTTGGGTGCGGGTTTTTGCGAGGCATAATCGCCGTCCCATTTGTGCTTTGATGCAGCTGATTGGGAGGCTAAACCTGAGAAGGGTCTAGCATCGATCGGCACGTATGGGCCCAGTTGATGCTCTTCTCGTCTTGGTTTTCGCCAGAACGTTGCGCATCCTTGCCTACAATCTGGATCGACGCTTGTCGGGTTCGGGTTCCGCCCCCGAAGCGTTCGCAGGCTCGCTTTGTATGTTCGACCCCACTACGCTTGCCGGTTTGGGACAGGTTCGATTTGATTCGAAGGAGGTCCGAGATGGCTCGGTTCGTCGTCCGCCACCAACACGAAGCCGAACAGTGCCCGGCTGCAGACCCGTACAGGGGCGCACAGCTCTTGAATTACCTGAGCCGAGCCACCGCTCAGCAGCAGGGCATCGAGATCCATGGTGAGGCCGTCGTGGGAAGCGAACACACGCTTTACATGATCGTTGAGTCCGAGGACGAGGATCGCGTGCGAAGGTTTATGCAACCGTTCGCGACGGCGGGGAGAGTCGATATTTATCCGGCGGCGAACTGCGCAGCAGTGATGTCCAATGGCGGTTGCGCAGCGCCAGTGCTCGTCGACGACGACTTCGTTGTGGCGCACGACCCCGCAGAAGCGTGTCAGCGTGCCATCGAAGCGGGGCTCGTCGTTCACCGAGCGCACCCGCTTAACTGCGAGACTCCGCTTCCTTCACTGATCGGCGGTGTGGTGACGCCGAAAGCTCACTTCTATGTTCGCAACCACTTTCAGATCCCCAAAATCGATCCGAACGTCTGGCGGCTTAACGTTGGTGGTCTGGTGGAGCGCCCGTTGAGTCTGAGCTTGCACGATCTCAAGAACATGCGATCACAAACGCTGTTCGTCACCTTGGAATGTGCGGGAAATGGTCGCTCGCTACTCGTTCCTCCGATCGAAGGAGAGAAGTGGGAGTTGGGTGCGGTGAGCACGGCCGAGTGGATCGGCGTTCCTCTCGCCGAACTAATGGAACGCGCTGGCATTAGAGCGGGTGCGTGTGAAGTACTTTTTCGGGGCGTTGACCGCGGAACAGTGCCCGGGCGAACGGAGCCCGTCCATTTTGAGAGAAGCCTGACTCTCAACGATGCAAGCAATTCCGAGATTCTGTTGGCCTATGCCATGAATGGCGAGCCGCTCCCGATCCAGCATGGATATCCGCTGCGCGTCATTGTGCCGGGCTGGTACGCCGTGACGTCGGTCAAATGGCTGAGGGAGATTGAGGTGATCGACAAACCTTTCACCGGACACTACCAGACTGATGCTTACTTTTACGAGTGGAACCGTGACGGGCAGGTAGTAAGAGAGGCCGTCAGCTTACAGTGCGTGCGGAGCTTGATTACCGAGCCGAGCGCCAACCGCGAAATCGAGCGTGGCGAATTGGCCATTCGAGGAGTGGCTTGGTCTGGAGCGGCGCCCATCGCGCGCGTCGAGGTGAGTATCGATCAAGGCCCTTGGGAGCAGGCCCGTCTGGTGGGGGAGCGGACTCGGCATAGCTGGAGCTGGTGGGAGCTGATCACGCGCGTCGACGCACCGGGCACGATCACAATTCGTGCGCGCGCGAGCGATCAGGCCGGCCGCACTCAGCCTGAGCAGCCCAAGTGGAACCGCCTCGGCTATGGTAACAACGTCGTCCAAAAGGTGCCGATTCGCGTCCGATAGCAGCGATCGGCAATTGTATCTTTGCGTTGACAATTGTTTCAGGGCGAGAACAAGCGCGGGCGAAAAAGGTTGTAACCTTCTTAGCGAGGCGACAATGGAGAGTTCTAGGGATCAGTGACCGGGGTCTTGCGCTCAAGCTCGCCGTCGCGCCGGTATCGGCGCGGCGATGAGCCCGGCGGGACCTTATCAGATGAATCGACGACTGCCGATGACGCGCCCCCAACTTTGGACTCGGCCTTTAAAGGAGGCTCGCCGCCAAATCGGACATTTATCAGACACTATCTAACCAACACGAGTTTAAGCAGCAGCCAGTCGGAGAGCTTCGAGATTGAGCCCACGCTATTCGGTTTGTCATTCATCGAGTGACGTGGTGGATACTTTCTGTTCATTGCGCCCTGCTGAATAGAATTCCGCAGCCTTTCCAGACGGCTGTGACGCTCAACGCATGTGCCGAGGCTGGTAAAGGGATCCGGCCAATCGTAGTTGACACAATAGGGCAGCGCGCTGAGCTCGTCGCCAGTGTATCCGCGCGAGGTAAGATCCTTCCTAAGGCATTCGCTGTGAGGCTGGTTGGCGCCTGGGATACCCGCGGCATCGTCGGCAGCCTCGGCGACTAACGCGTCTCGCAGCGCGACCTTTACCTGCGGATCGTCGCTCTTGCCGAGCGTGCCCGCGATATTGCTCGAAGGACCGCAGGTCCCTACGGCGTCGATGAACGCCTCTTCGAGCCCGGTCACGCTCAGATCTTTTGCGGAACCCTTGGCTGCCGCGGTCAGCAGCATGCCTGTCGCAATCAATGTAAGAGCAATTCGTTTCATCGCTCATCCTCCAGAATGAGATTCGACCCGGGAAAACGGCCGCCTTTGCGTACCTCATGCTCACCAGACTCTTGCGCCAGCCATTGGGGTCTCATCTCGAGGCGGGCGATGGTCGCAAGAACGCGAGAGGGACTCCCCAGGTCGTTCCAATAAAGCCCGGAAACCGGCAGTACACTCACATGATTGGGCGCATGAGTGCTCATCAGCACGCTTCTGCAGAAATCCACCGGTGCGATGGTCCGGTAAATTTTCTCGACCGCCTCACTTTCGAACTCGGTGCCAAGCGTTCCACTGAACTCCGCGAAGAGATCGTAAAGCTCGGGCAGTGTGCGAATCATCAGGGCGAGCAGATTCGCAAGACGAGCAACCAGGACGAAGCTATTCCAGAGACAGCGGCCATGCGCGTACATTTCGTGCGCCGCTTCGGCGGAAGGTTTTTCGATAAACCGGCTCACGTGAAACAGTGTCTCCTCTCCGCAGCGAAAAGGACTTGCAGGTTCGATCCATCCGTATTCGGGTTCCGCAGTGCTGGGCGCGATGCCCAGTGCCACTGTTAGCTCCGGGCGGGCATCGATCGCGTCGAAGGCGACCTCGATGTGACGCATAAACAGACGATCGTCGCTGACGTAGTGATCGCTAGGAAACAACGCGACATGAGCATTCGGGTCGACCAAACCGAGACGCATCAGAGCATACAATATAGCTGGTGCGGTTCCCTTATTAGCCGGTTGAACCACGAGCCGCGCGAGTAACACATCGAACAGCATCGGTACGTAGTAACGTTCATGGCTTCGACTGAGCGTGTAGAAAATTCGATCCTTCGGAACCGCCAGCTCGACCCGTTGCCTTGTCTGCTCGATCAACGACTGGTCATTTATAATTCGACAGAACTGCTTGGGCGTCTTCTCGCCCGCAATCCTGCAACTGAGATCCGCCAGCCGCGTACCTTCGCCGCCGGCCAGGATAATAGCCCAACGATTGTGATTTCGTTTTCTCGTTTCCACCGCGTTTTCTCCAGGACTCGCCGTAGCTTCAGCTGGTCCTTACTCCGGTTGATTTTTCGTCCGCCGCGCGTGAGCGTCCCTGCTATGAAGCATGCCGAGTTCACTGTTGGCGGAAGCGGCCGCGGCGCAGTGGTGGAATGCTACTGTCTTCGGTAGATTCCTTCGCTTGACCACTGGGCTCGAGTTCCGGCTGATAGGGGTCGAAGAGATTTTTTTGCCACGCGGGCGGGAGGATTCGGGGACGTGCGCGCGACGAGGCCGCCTCCATCTCTCTCTGGCAGTCAAAGCAATAGCTGGCGAAAGGTACCGATTGCAGACGGGCCAGCGAAATTTGTTTTTCGCATTCCTCGCAGATGCCGAAGCGTCCCTCCTCCAAGCGGACCAAGGTAGCTGTGATGGCCGCCAGGCGGTTTTCAGAGAGATCAAGCAAACTCACCTGGAATTCCAGGTCTCCATCCCGACGGGCTTGATCCAGTTCGTCGCCGGGAGCTTGCGTAGCCATCAGGGTCTCTTCACGGACGAGCGACCGGATTTTTCGCAACTCCTGATCTCGTAGATCGGTCAAAAGTCTCTTCATTACATGGTTACGGAGCGTCGATCTGACCACTCTGGACGATGCGAAATCTGGTGAAGAGGCTTCAGCTGCTCGCGGCGCGCCGTTAAATATTCTGTTCATGGTCGGACTCTCCCCACCGCATGTTCACGATGAAGCATGTCGGCGTTCTCGCAGTCACAATGTTTTTCGACGAACACGAGCGCGCGCGAAAAGGTCTTACCTTTTCAGCGGCGCAAGAATGGGAGTCCTATCGAATTAGTGACCGGCGTCTGGCGCCGAGGGCAGAATCCGTCGAAGGAATGATCGTCGAAGCTCGGGCCAGATGGGAACGAAAAGACGGCTCTGATCTTCTTGAGAAGCGCTTGGGGATGCAACCGGAGCGATCAGAACCTCGCGAAACCACAAGACCGCGGGACGAACGAGCTTCGGGCCGCTGGCACCAACTTCGAGTACCACGTTCCGAGTGATCTGCAGACAACGAACGGCGACTTCAGGAGATGTGCTGACAGTCGAGGAGACGAGCGGCCGTATCACTCGGGCGCAGGAAAAAAACAGCAATGCTGCGACGGTCACTCGCAGCAATCGCGGCAGTCTTCCAGTTCGCATTGTGAACATACCCGCCATAGCAGCTTGACGATTCAAAGTTCCATATAATTCAATTCGAAGCACCGCGGCTGTACGAAGATATTCAACTGACTAATACTCCAATTCGGTTATTTGCGCGAGCCCGGAATCACCTTCTTTCGGACCGGCTTACAGAATGAGGGTCCGATGAAAGCGGGTGCTGACGTTTCTGATATGGGTTCGGAAATATCACAGCGGCATCTGCGAGTGACTCACCAGCCTGCGATCAGCATCGTCCTGGGGTAGATGCTCTCGCGGACACACCTCTTGCAGCCATCGCTGGGTTACGAATTTAGGGAGGGGCTGGACTTTGAACACGCCAATATAAGCTGCCTGCCAGCCCTCACCGTCGAGTCCTAGTGCGAAGTCCCGCCCACATCTTGAACACTGACGAAGGGTGAGCGTCTTGCCGTCCTGATTGAACTGGCGAGGGGTTCCGGCTGACCAGGGATGCGTATGCAGAAGATCGGTCTTGTCCATTGGGCCGACGATAGAAGAGCGCCCAAACCCGCTCATAATTTCCTCCTAAACAGTTGTTGTGCCGCCTCGTACTACATGAGACGGCATCGAAGTCGGTGTTCGTTAACGACAACACTTCCAGCTGCGACCGGGGGCTGGCTTGTCTCGAGACAAGCCAGCCCCGCTCAGGCTCGCGGAGGGTTTGGTTACGTTACGGAGCCGCTCTTACCATCGCATCCGGGTCGAAGAAGGCGCGGTCTACCGCACCCATATTGATATACCAGCACTCCCTTTCCGGAGTGGTGCGACTCGGCAGATAGCACATCGCCGACATCCCGGTTTGCACATCGGTGGCCGCTGCTCCTACCACGAATGAGCGCTTGAACGGATAGATCGCTACGCGCGCGTCAGGCACCGGTCGGTCACGATAAGTCAGCCAGTAGATGTGGTCTTGCCACAACTGACCCTGCGGATCGTAGGAGTCCTCGTACAGCGGAAACCATACTTCGCTGTCGATGTAGAGCACTGTGCGCGACTGCAGCGTCTGCGAAGCGTTCGAGTGCCTGGGGATGGCTTCCACGATATACATTCGCCGCGTCTCCCAATTTTCTGGACACGCGCTGCCGCCGCCGTCGGTGAGGCAGGTTACTTCGGGCGAATGGACCGCGTTAACCACGCCGAGCATGTTCTTTGCGCCCAGGAAGCGATAGTTGTATTCCTCAACCTTGGCGTTGAAACCGGAATAGTGATCCGGATCGAACACCACTATGTTCCCGCCGCCTTCGCTCGGCAGTCCGCCACCGGTTACTGCGTCGCTCATGAGGCCCTCGTCGAGGCGGCGCAGCCTGCGCGAGCCGGTATTCCATGACCATATGTCGTCGGACTTTTTCGGATCGGCATAGCGGAACCGCAGAAAGCCGGCTCCACGCATACCTTCCGGCGACATGATCGGATAGAGCCCGAACAGCCAGTAGCGCCCGCTCTTTTTGAAGTCTTGATCGATCGGCATTGGATCGACCTCGGTCCGTCCGATCTCGTTGTATCCGGCATAGTGACCTACATCGATCTCGTCGATTACCCGGTAGGGGGCATTGCGCCCGGTCCGCACATTTTCACACGAGAAGTAACGCAGGTCGTAGTCATCGGTCTGGAGCGGCCGAAACACGTTGTTCCAGATTATCTTGGTCGCAACCTGAGGATCGTTGGGATCGACGAATGGGAACGGCTGTCCGGCAACATAGTTCTCAACCGTGCGCCCATCTGGCGATAGCCGGACCTGCTGAGAATATTTCTCAGTCGCGTCCTTGTAAGGCGGTGGCCAATCGACACGCTCGGAGGGCACGATGTTCATCTGCATCCCCTCCTGGACTTTGTAGTAGACCCCTGGGGAGACCAGGTCTTTGATCTTGTAAGCATTGTCCGGTGTGATGACATCACCGGGCTTAACCTGGGCCAGCGCGAGGGGAGCCGTTAGAAAAGTCAGAAGCAAGACCGCAGGAACCATCGCAAAGAGCAGGAATTTAGTTCGTTTCATCCGAAACATATAAGATCTCCTATCGGTAGTTATACGTTCACTCTGAGGCGTCATCCGTCGTCGTCGGAGCATCGCTGAGATAACCGATTTCCGGAATCTCTCCCTGGACAAAATGATTTGCACCCGGGTGAGTGAATCCACGTGAGGAACTGGGCGTTGCTGCAAGATCGCTTCGAATCATGACGCGGTCGTCGATCGGCAAATAGGGATCGCCGAGGATTCGACGTGCTTTTTCCTCCGCGTCGTCCTTACCAAATCGCGTGGCGACGAAGCCGTATAAGATGACCTGCATATCGCCGGAGTCATCGCTGTAGACCTGAGCTCCAACCAGGGGCAAGTCGTTATCTGCAAAATAGTAGGTAAGCTCGCCACTCAGTACGGAGTCGCTGAATGAATCAACCTGGGCCGATTTTGGCGTTCGCACATCGGTCAGCGAAGACAGTGACTCGTTGGATATCTGTGTCTCCGAATCTGCTGGTGGTGCAGGTAGTCTGTCTGATTCAGAGGAAGCCTGCGGATTGAACGAAGCGTCGGTCGACGAACACGCCTCGATCGCGCTGACCGCAAGCGCCACGCACAATATTGCTGTGCAATGGCGGGCGCATCTGGCTGCACCCCATCCGCAAACGCGGTCTGCCGGAATCAACCTCGATAACTTCATCGCCACGGCTCGCCGTAATTTCTCGAACGAGTTGATCTCGCAACGCCGCTGTGAAGCGACGCTGCCGACTAAACGGGAACTCGCGTACCAAAGAGCTCACGAACCGTCGGCACAATTGGCGCTGACGGCGCTGGACCGCTGGTTACGCGCGAATCCTGAGAATTTGATTGTGGAGGCTAGTTGCCGTCGTCAGGTGACGGCGGGAGCGTTCGCCGGTGAAAGAGGCATCTGGAGGGCCACTCGGTCACGTACGCCTCAATGTTATTGCTGGTGGCCGCGGATTCTGGTTCGGGCTCCGCTACCACTAGTGAGACCGTCGTGAAGCTGCTTATGCTGGGGTCGATAGGCGTGCTGCCGACTTCCTCGACGGCGTATCGCGCAAACTTTTGAGAGTGAGTCGCCAGTGTCGGCTTGCTCGAGAGCGTAAGGGTGGAAAGTGCTCTCGTCGATTGTGACACCGCCAGCGCACAAAATAGCGCTGCCAACATCGGGTAAAGGGAGCGACGCATATTGCTTTTCTGCGTGTGCATGCGCAAAACCCGCCGCAACATGGGAAATAATCGCACGTCCCAATCTCAATTCAAGTGCTGAAGTCGAATCGAGTCAAGAGCAGGAAAGAGCGAGCCGCCAGGCGGCAGAATTAAGGGCAAGTGGTCCCTATTTGACGATTGCAACCGAGCCGGGCGATTGGAAGCGACAATCCGAAAAGCTCTCCTCTGCTCATCCCGGTGTTGAAGATTTTATTGGTGGGCGGTGCAGGTTTCGAACCTGCGACCCCCGGCTTGTAAGGCCGATGCTCTACCACTGAGCTAACCGCCCGTAGCTGGAAATGCTAGCAAAAAAAGACGGCCACATGCGTCATCGACACATGGGCCGTGCTTTTAAACTTATTCTATCGAACCGATTCCGCGAGCTCCCCCCTCATTAACCTGCCGACGGCGACGACGACGATGCCGGCGCTGCTCCAGCGCTTTCGTTCAGCGAGTCCTTCAACTGCTTGCCCGGCTTGAACTTTGCCGATCGGCTCGCGGAAATCTCGATCGACTCGCCGGTCTTGGGATTGCGGCCGGTGCGCGCCTGCCGTTCCGATACTGAAAACGTTCCAAAGCCTGAAATATTCACGCGCTCGCCCTGGCGCAGCGCGGCTATGACGTCGTCGAGCACGATGTTGATTGCACGTTCGGCATCGGCCTTGTTGAGGGGAAGCTTGTTCGACAACGCTTCTATAAGTTCAGCCTTGGTCATATGTAGCCTTCGGCGGTCCTCCCGATTGTTCGCGACCGCAAATTTGATCCGCGCGCTCCCCGGTCCCCCGGAACGTGCGGTGTCTCCCCACTCAGAACCTACGACAGGTTCGTCGATACACTCGTATCGTCATCTTCTCCCGGCGTCATCGGGACCTTCGGCTCCGGTTCGCGCAGGAACGCCAAGTCGCTCTCGCCCTTGCCCGGCTTGAAGAACGTATCCGGGTCAGTCAGCACCAGCGCGTGCTTGAGCACCTCGTCCATGTGATCGACCTGGATCAGCGTGATGCCCTTCATGATCTGCGGCGGGATCTCTTCGATGTCCTTGGCATTATCCTTGGGCATCAGGATGGTCTTGATGCCGCCGCGATGCGCCGCGAGAACCTTTTCCTTGAGTCCGCCAATCGGCAGCACCCGTCCACGCAGGGTGATCTCTCCCGTCATCGCGAGATCGTTGCGAATCGGTGAGCGCGTCAGTGCCGAGACCAGCGCGGTCGCCAGCGTGATTCCCGCCGACGGGCCGTCCTTGGGAATGGCGCCTTCGGGGATGTGAATGTGAATGTCGATGCGATGATAGAAGCCGCGATCGAGCCCGAGAACTTCGGCGCGCGAGCGCACGTACGACAGTGCGGCCTGTGCCGACTCCTGCATCACGTCGCCGAGCTGTCCGGTGATGGTCAGCTTGCCGCGGCCCGGAACGATCGTCACTTCAACGCTCAGCAGCTCGCCGCCGAGCTCCGTCCACGCCAGCCCAGTCGCAACTCCTACCTGCGGAACGGTTTCCGCGGTGCCGTAGCGGAACTTCGGCACTCCAAGGTATTTGCCCAGGCTCGAGCTCGAAACCTTGACGTGCGCATTGCGATCCGTCTTCACGACCTCAACCGCAACCTTGCGGCAGATCGACGCGAGCTCACGCTCGAGATTTCTGACGCCCGCCTCTCGCGTGTAATGGCGGATGATGCCCTGGATGGCGCCGTCGGACACCTCGATATTCTCGGGCCGCAGCCCGTTGGCCTCCTGCTGTTTCTTCAGCAGGTACTTCTTCGCGATGTTGAGCTTCTCGGTTTCCGTGTAACCCGGAATCCGGATGACTTCCATCCTGTCCTGCAGCGGCCGCGGGATTCGGTCGAGCGTATTCGCCGTCGTGATAAACATCACTTTCGACAAATCGTAATCGCAGTCGAGATAGTGATCGTTGAAGGTGCAGTTCTGCTCAGGATCGAGAACTTCGAGCAGCGCTGACGACGGATCGCCGCGGAAGTCAGTCGACATCTTGTCGACCTCGTCAAACAGCAGCACCGGGTTGGACGATCCGGCTTTGCGCACCGACTGGATTACCTTGCCGGGCAGGGCGCCGATGTAGGTCCGGCGATGTCCGCGGATTTCAGCTTCGTCGCGCACGCCGCCAAGCGACACGCGCACGAATTTGCGTCCGGTCGCGCGCGCCACTGACTTGCCGAGCGACGTTTTGCCGACGCCCGGAGGTCCGACCAGGCACAGGATGGGTCCCTTCATCTGGCCGACCAGAGTCTCGACCGCCAGGTACTCGAGGATACGCTGCTTAACCTTGTCCAGCCCGTAATGATCTTCCTCGAGAACGCGCTCAGCTTCCTTGATGTCGAGCTTGTCTTCGGTGTACTCGAACCACGGCAGCGCCAGGAACCAGTCGAGGTAGTTGCGCACGACGGTGGCCTCGGCCGACATCGGCGACATCATCTTGAGCTTCTTGATCTCGCGCTCGCACTTCTCTCGAGCCTCGGCGGGCATCTTCTTCTGCCTGAGTTTTTCTTCCAACTCCTGAATCTCGTTTTTGAATTCGTCCTTCTCGCCGAGCTCCTTCTGAATCGCGCGCATCTGCTCGTTGAGGTAGTACTCCTTGGACGTCTTCTCCATCTGCTTTTTGACGCGCGAGCGGATGCGTTTTTCGACCTCGAGAATCTCCAGCTCCGAACGCATGTAGCCGAGAATCTTCTCCAGCCGCTCGGCCGGGTTGGTCGATTCGAGCAACGCCTGCTTGTCTTCGAGCTTGATCCCCAGATGTCCGACCAGCTTGTCGGCTAGGAACGCGGGATCATCGACCGCCGCGATCGAAGTCACCATCTCGGGCGGAATCTTCTTGTTGAGCCGCGCGTAGTTGTCGAAGGTCGAAACCACCGAGCGCATCAGCGCCTCGACTTCGGTGGTGCGGTCGCTGACCTCCTCGATCTCCTCGGCCTCGACCTGGAAATATTCCTCGTCGGAGACGTAGCGGAGAACGCGCGCGCGCTTTTTGCCTTCGACCAGCGCCTTCACGGTTCCATCGGGCAGTCGCAAAAGCTGCACGACCACGCCGAGCGTGCCGACCGTGTACAGGTCGCCGGGCGCGGGCTCAGCCACCTTGGGATCTTTCTGCGTGACCAGCAGAATCGGCGTCTTCTTCGCTTCTGCGGCTTCCAGAGCCTTTATCGACTTCTGGCGTCCGACGAAGATTGGATAGACTTCGTGTGGGAATACGATCAGTTCGCGCAACGGGAACAGTGGCACCACGTTCGTCGCTGCATCGCGATTATCTTTTTTATCATTGCGAAAAAGCATTAGTAGATCTCGAGTCTCCCGAGCTATGCGGTTTCGGCGGTCTTTTGATAGACCAGCAGTGGCTGCTCCTTCTGAGTAACCACTTCCTCCGAGATTAACACCTCCTTGATGTTAGGTTGTGACGGAATCTCGTACATCAAATCCACCATGATCGCTTCCATGATGGCGCGCAGTCCGCGTGCACCCGACTTGCGCTTGAGCGCCTCGCGTGCGATTGCACGCAGCGCCCCCTGAGTAAATTTCAGGTGAACGTTCTCCATGTCGAACAGCTTCTGATACTGCCGCACCAGCGCGTTCTTCGGTTCGGTAAGAATCCGCACCAGCGCTTCTTCGTCCAGCTCGCCCAGCGTCGCTATGACTGGCAGTCGGCCCACGAACTCCGGGATCAAGCCGAACTTGAGCAAATCTTCCGGCTGCACTTCATATAGAAGCTCGGACACGGTCTTGGGATCGCGATGGGTCAGGTCGGCGCGAAAGCCCATCGTCTTGCCCGAGATACGCCGCCGGATAATGTCGTCCAGTCCGACGAACGCGCCGCCGCAGATGAACAGGATGTTGGTCGTATCGACCTGCAGGAACTCCTGCTGCGGATGCTTGCGGCCGCCCTTGGGCGGCACCGACGCCATCGTGCCCTCGATTATCTTGAGCAGCGCCTGCTGCACGCCTTCGCCGGACACGTCGCGCGTGATCGACGGGTTGTCGCCTTTGCGCGCGATCTTGTCGATCTCATCGATATATACGATGCCCCGCTGGCATCGCTCGATGTCGTAGTCGGCGTTCTGCAGCAGCGACAGTATGATGTTCTCGACGTCTTCGCCGACGTAGCCGGCCTCGGTCAGCGAGGTCGCGTCGGCAATCGTAAACGGCACCTGCAGAAAGCGCGCGAGCGTTTGCGCCAACAGCGTCTTGCCGACGCCGGTCGGGCCAATCAGCAGGATGTTGGATTTCTGCAGCTCGACGTCGCCGGTCACCATCTGCGAGTCGATTCGTTTGTAATGATTATGGACCGCGACCGAGAGAATTTTCTTGGCGCGCTCCTGTCCGATCACATATTGGTCGAGCACTCGCTTGATTTCAGCGGGCTTGGGTACCGCGGAACTCTGGCTGAACGCTTCCTCGCTGTCGGTTTCCTCGGCGATTATGTCGTTACAAAGTTCGATGCACTCGTCGCAAATATAAACCGTTGGGCCTGCAATCAGCTTCCGAACTTCGTCCTGGCTCTTACCGCAAAACGAGCAAACCAGATTGCCCGAGCGGTCGTCATGCTTGGCCATAGTGCCTCCCGCGGCTCACTTGGAGGGCCTCCGGCTAACGATTACCTCATCAATTAGTCCGTATTCAACCGCCTGTTGGGGCGACATGAAGTAGTCGCGGTCGGTATCCTTCTCGATCCTTCGCAGGTTCTGTCCCGTATGCTTCATTATGATGTTGTTGATTTCCTCCCGCGCGTGCAAAATTTCCTTCGCGTGTATTTCCAGGTCGCTCGCCTGTCCCTGCATCCCGCCCAGCGGCTGATGCAAAATGATGCGCGAATGCGGCAGCGCATAGCGCCGTCCCTTGGCACCCGCCAGCAGCAGGATAGCTCCCATGCTGGCCGCTTGCCCCAGGCATAGCGTCGAGACCGGCGGCCGGATGAACTCCATCGTGTCGTAAATCGCCATTCCGGCCGTCACCGACCCGCCCGGCGAATTGATGTAGAAATTGATCTCTTTTTCAGGATCTTCGGATTCCAGGAACAGGAACTGTGCGGTTATCAGGTTGGAAACGTCGTCGTTAACCTCGGTGCCGAGAAAGACGATGCGGTCCTTGAGCAGGCGAGAGTAGATGTCGTAGGCCCGCTCTCCGCGCCCAGTCTGTTCGACCACCATCGGTACCAGGTTGCTCATAAATCCAGCCTGCGCCACAGCCAGGTTCCGACTATTGAGAGAAGGCCGCTGACGCCTTCAAATTGTAACGTCTGGGATATGGTCGAGCAACCGTGATTGGCTCCGAACAGCGTAGCTCGGACGCTACTTCTGCTCAGATGCACCATCCTCGGGCGGCTCCGCGGCGGCATCCTCACGCTTGGCGCGGCTCAAAATGAAGTCGAGCGCCTTCTCACGGCGCATCGATTGACGCAGCGCGTCGCGATTCTCTTCCTTGCGATAGAACTCGGCGGCGCGATCGCGATTGCGCCCGCTCTGCGTGACGACAGCCGCCACCCGCTCACCCAGCTCCTCGTCATTCACTTCGATCTTTTCCTGCTCCGCCAGCGCGTCAACGATCAGCGCCGTGCGGGCGCGCTTCTCGGCGCGAGTCTTCAGATCTTCGGCACTCTGCTTGACTCGCTCGCTTGCGTCGTCATGCGACAGTCCGCCGGCTTCGAGTGTCTGATGCAGCTCGGCTTCCATCGCGCTCTGCTCGCGCGCGACCAGGGACTCGGGCAGCTCGACCGGATTGCGTTCGATCACGAGATCGAGCAGGCCCTGGCGCACGCGCGCGTCGGCCTCCTGCTGGGCATGTGCGAGCAGCTCGCTGCGGACGCGAGCGCGAAACCCCTCGAGGTTTTCGTCGCCAAGATCTTTGGCGAAGTCGTCGTCAACGGTCGGCAGCTCGCGCCGGTAGATTTCCTTGGGCGTCGCGCGCCATTCGATCGTTTTGCCGGCGAGCTCTTTCTGGCTGTAGTCGGCAGGATAGGTCTTCGAGGCCTTCATCTCTTTGCCGATCTCGCCGCCGACCAGCACTTCATGCACGCCGTGCGCGAGCGCACGCTCGGAAACCTCGACCAGCCGATCCTCGGCTTTGTTGGGCGACACTGGCTTGCCGTCTTCGAACGCCTCGACCGTAGCGAGCGCATAGTCGCCGTCCTCGACGATAGTGCGATCCTCGATCTTCTTGAGGGTCGCCTGGCGCACGCGAAATCGTTCGATCGCCTCTTCGACTTCCGTCTCGGTGACCTCGACCTTGGACTGGGGCACCTTGAGCCCCTCGTAGTCTTTGACCTCGATCGAGGGGCGCAGGTCGAAGGTCGCGCTGAACTTGAGCGCGAGATCTTTTTGCAAGTCGGTCTGTTCGGTGACGATCTCCGGCGCGACCACGGGCTTGAGGTCATGCTCCTCGAGCGCCTTTTTGGTGTATTCCTCGACGAGTTTCTGAACTACCTCGCCGCGGACCTGCTCGCCGAAAAATCTTTCGAGCAGATTGCGCGGCGCATGGCCGGGGCGAAAGCCCTTAAGCACAACGCCGCGTTTGAGTTCGTTGTAGGCGCGATCCAGCTCATGCTTGATTTCGTCGGGCTCGACTTCAATCGTAAGTTTGCGCCGGAGACTGTTGGGTTCTTCGATATTTACATTCATGGCAGTTGAACTTCACAGATAAACATATCGCAGTCGCGGGGATCAACCGAGGGAGCGCTCGGATGCGGTCGATTTAATGTGGAACCCGCCGTGTGTTGCACGCCTCCCGGCAGGGGTGACCCTGCACCCAGTGAATAAGAAAAATGCGGGACTTCGTCGCTGATAGAACTCTCGACCGTGGGGAGCGGAGGACTACATCGTCCGGTTCCCCTTGCCGCGCGGGAAGGGGATTAGGGGTTAGATCGCTCGCCCCGCAATCAGCCGATGAACTCGAAACGTTGATCTGGTAGTCGATTGGTTTGGGGGGCAACAATGAGAAAGGGATTAGTCGTTCTTCTTGCGATGATTCTCGCTTTCGGCGGTGTCGCCTCCAGTGCGCAGAAGATAGAGGACATCCCGTGGGACGAGGCCCACATCAAGCAGCTTCGCGCAGCGAGCAAGCATGCCATGTTTCGCTTTTTTGCTCGGCAGGAAGATCCCGACAATGAACTGCTTTGGGATGAGCCCAGCACATCCTGGGACTCCGCCTGGTATCCGGCCGGCGCTGGAAAATATGAACTGGCTGTGCATTCCCAGTCCGGTCCAGACATCGGATATCTGACGTTCTATTGGCAGGATGCGCCCGGAAAGATCCGGATTCAAACATTCGGCAGCCCTGCAGATGCGAGCGACGAGTGGTACTGGAACGAGGACGGCATGGACATCGTCGACGCGAACGGCGACGGCGTGCCCGAGGTAGTCGTTTTAGGCGATATCGACCATCATCCGCCGCCGCAGCGAACGAGATTCATTCCGGGCGGGGTGTGGCCGCGGATCTTTCGGCTGCAGGACGGAAAATACGTCGAAGCAAGCCGCGAGTTCTCAGCCTTCTACGACAAGATGATATTTCCGATGATCAACAAGTCGATTGCGAACGCGCAGCAGCGCATCAAGGAGATAGCCGACCAGAAGGCAAAGCCGGGTCCCAACGATAGTCAAAACGACTCTTATTTGCTGATCGCGATGCGAACTTTGGCGGGCGTGACCATGTGCCGTGACAAGATCCTGCGCGTTCTCGGCCGCGATCCGAATGCCGGATTGGCGCAGGCGCGCGAATGGATGAACAGTCCGGATCCGGTGATGGCGGACAACGCGAGAGTGGTTTTTCAGGACATCGGCGGGCACGACAACGAGGTGCAGGCGGCAAAGCTCGCGACCGAGCGCGCATCGAAGAATTGGCCGAGCAAGAATTGGTGAAGTGTAGCGGGAACGACACCGCTCCGCCTGGCAGGTAGCGGAATCGTTCGGCTTTGGTGCCGGTAATGATGACCGCAATAGGGTGTCGCGTACCCTGCCGATAACTGGACTTCGTAATCAGGAAAACCTAGACTGCGCCAGATACCCAGAGGGTAATCGCCCGGCTATTATCGGCGTATTCACTGATTCAATTGCACAGCGGGCGCCGCCCCAAAATAAACCTCGACCCTTCAGGAGACTCGGATTGCGATGAGCGAAGCGAATATCGTTCTGCCCACTCTAACCGGCGGACAGGTGATGATCCTGTGGCTGGTGCTGGTTTCGGCACTGGTCGCGCTGGCCTACGGATTCGTCCTGATCCGCGTAGTGCTGGCCGCCGACCCCGGACCCAAATCAATGACCGATGTGTCCGACGCTATCGAACTTGGCGCGATGGCGTACCTCGGGCGCCAGGTCCGAACCATGGTCTGGTTCGTGGCCGTCATCTTTGTCGCGCTGTTCCTGATGTATCGCCAGGTCTATGAGGGCCTGTACCTGCCGCTTGGCATCTCGATCGCATTCCTGATGGGCGTGGCGGCCTCGTACGGCGCCGGCTACGTCGGAATGTGGCTCGCGGTCAAGGGCAATGTCCGCAGCGCCAACGCCGCGCTCACCAGCTTCAAGGACGCGATGGAACTCGCGTTCAAGGCAGGCGGAGTCTCAGGGATGTTCACGGTCGGCCTCGGACTGCTCGGCGCGACGATCATCTTTTTGGTGTTCCGCGAAAACGCGATGAAGGTCCTGGTCGGCTTCGGCTTCGGCGGCTCGCTCGCGGCATTGTTCATGCGCGTCGGCGGCGGAATCTACACCAAGGCAGCAGACGTCGGCGGCGACCTGGTCGGCAAAATCGAGCAGGACCTGCCCGAAGACGACCCGCGCAATCCCGCAACTATTGCTGACAACGTTGGCGACAATGTCGGCGACTGCGCCGGCATGGCGGCCGACGTGTTCGAGTCATACGAGGTGACGCTGGTCGCCGCGATCATCCTGGCGGCCTACGCGCTGCAGGAGTCGGACTTTATCGCCGCCTACGGCCAGTACGCGGGCATGTTCGCGGTCAAGCTGATCATGTTCGCGCTAATCTTGCGCGGCGTCGGAGTGTTCTCGTCGATCATCGGAATCATGGCGGTGCGCGTCCCGGCCGGCAAAATGCTCGATCCGATGCGCCCGATCAACATCGGCTACATGACCTCGGCGGTCGCCTCGGTGATAGGATTCTTCGTCGTCAATTATCTTTACCTCGACGACCCGCGCACCGGAGCGACCGACTGGCGCTTCGCCTGCTGCGCGTCGCTCGGAATCATTCTCGCAGTCGTGACGCTGTGGCTCACCAACTATTTCACGCATCCCGATAAAGGTCCGGTAACCGAAACCGCGATGGCGGCGCGCACCGGCCCGGCAACGCTCATCCTGTCGGGTATGGCCGAGGGACTCGAGTCGTCAGTCTGGGCGCTGCTGGTGATTGCGGCCGCGATCATCGGCGCGATGGCGATTTTTCACGAGTCGCTCGCGCTGCAGTTTTACGGAATCGCGCTGACCGGCCTGGGCTTGCTCACCACCACCGGCTTTATCCTGGCGATGGATACCTACGGACCGATCACGGACAACGCCCACGGCATCTTTGAGATGGGCGGAATCCATCAGGAGGAAGCATCCAAGACGCTGTCGTGGATGGACGCGATCGGCAACACCACCAAGGCCCTGACCAAGGGACTGGCGATCGCGACCGCAGTGCTGGCGGCGGTGTCGCTGTTCCGATCATTCATCGACGAGGCGCATCTGGGCGCGCTTGGCGTGCAGATCAACATGCCCACCGTGTTCGTGGGACTGATGATTGGCGGCGCGGTGCCGTTCCTGTTCAGCTCGTTCGCGATCAAGGCAGTCAGCCGGGCGGCGTATCAGATCGTATTTGAGGTGCGTCGCCAGCTTCGCACGCATCCGGGAATTATGGAGGGCAAGGAGCTGCCCGACTACAGCGCGTGCGTCGATATCGTGACGGCGGCGTCGCAGAAAGAGCTGCTCGGTCCCGGAATCCTCGCGGTCTTCTCGCCCCTGCTGGTCGGCTTCGGCCTCGGTGCTGGTGCGCTCGGCGGATTCCTTGGCGGCACGATCCTCACGGGCCAGCTGATGGCGGTGTTCATGTCGAATGCGGGAGCCAATTGGGACAACGCCAAGAAAAAAGTCGAAGACGGATTCCTGGGTGGCAAGGGCACCGACGTGCACAAGGCGTCGGTCGTGGGCGACACGGTCGGCGATCCGTTCAAGGATACGGCAGGCCCGGCGCTCAATCCGATGATCAAGGTGATGAACCTGGTCGCGATCCTTGCGGCGCCGTTCACCACGGTCGCGCTTGGCGGAGTGACGCCGCTGCGGGTAGCGGTAGTGGTGGTATCGATAATCGCGCTCGCAATCGCGGTAATCTTCTCCAAGCGCGGCTCAATAGCCGAGGAGAGCCTGGCAATCGAGACCAAGCAGGCCGCCTAGGCGGCAGCGCAGAAGCGAAATGCTCGAAGGGCCGGACGCGAAGGCGCTCGGCCCTTTGTTTTATGCAGGAGCGGGAAGGGGAGATCACTTTTTTTGATGTGAAACCCGCGGTGGGTTTCACGCTTCCTTCGGCAGGGTGACCCCTGTACCCGATGTTAAGAAAAGATAGGATGCGGGACTTCGTCCCTGTGAGAAGGGTTTGGGTAGGAGGCGGTTCGCTCTTTCTTTTGCGTCGCTCGCCGGGTCCCCATAGTCTTCAGAAATTATGGCAATCGAATACCGGGTATTGGGAAAAACCGGGCTTCGCGTCAGCACGCTTGGCTTTGGCGGCTCCGAAGTCGGCTATCAGGCTGTCGCGCAGAAGACTGTAGACAGGATTCTGAACACAGCGATCGACGCCGGGATAAACGTGATCGATACCGCCGAATGCTATGCCGACGGCGAGACGTTGATTGGCAAGGCAATCGCAAAACGGCGCGCCGAAGTCGTGCTGATGACGAAGTGTGGGCATGCCCCGCTAGGCTCGGTGCTGGAGCGCGCGACCGGCTTTGCGAAGCCGGATTGGGATCCCGCGATGCTCGCGCGCAGTATCGAGCGTAGTCTCAAGAAGCTGCGCACCGATCACGTTGACGTGATGCAGTTCCATAGCCCGTCGCTGGCTACGCTCAAGGACGGGCGCGTGATCGAGGTGCTGCACAAGGCGCGCGAGCGCGGACAAGCGCGCTTCGTGGGATGCAGCGCCGACTCCGATGAAGCGATATACGCGGTCGAAAGCGGCGCGTTCGACACACTACAGATCTCGGTAAGCATCGCGGACCAGGAGGCAATCGAGCGCGTGCTGCCGAAGGCGGCCGCGCGCGGGATGGGTGTGATCGTCAAGCGGCCGATCGCCAACGCCGCTTGGCGCAACGGCAAACAACCGCCCGGCGATTGGTACACGCGGCCGTATTGGGATCGTCTGCAGGCGCTTAACTACGATTTTGTCCGTGGTGGGGTCGACGAAGCGGCCGCTGTCGCGCTCAGGTTCACGCTCGGCACGACGGGCGTGACGACGGCGATCGTCGGCACGACACGACCCGAGCGCGTCGCGCAGAATATCGCGCATGCGGGAGCGGGGCCGTTGCCGCCCGCTGAGTATGAAGCGATACGTGCGCGGTGGCGCTCGGTCGCGCAAGCAGACTGGATTGGGCAGCGCTAGCCGGCGTCGTCGTGTGAATCGCTGCCAGACTCTGCCGGGTGAATGTGCGACGCATCATCATCCGCGCCGCACAGTTGTCCCGTTCGCTAACCCTCTCCCGTCTATGGGCGAGTGAACCAGGACCAGGTCGTGTGAAACCCGCAGGGCGTTTTACGACAATTTTTGGTCTTGGTCGCACTTTCTTTCACGGAGCTTCACACAATGGAAATTGGATGGATCGGTACCGGGATAATGGGTGCGCCCATGGTGCGGCGATTGATTGGCGGCGCGCATCGGGTGCGCGTGTTCAATCGATCGCCGGAGAAGGCGCGCGCGCTGGCGGCTGACGGCGCGACGGTCGCAGCGGATGCGGCGGCGTGCGTCGCTGGCGCTGATGCCGTGTTTATCATGGTGCCCGACACGCCCGACGTCGAGGCTACCGTCGCGAAGATCGAGCCGGCGCTAAAGCGCGGGCAGCTGGTCGTGGACATGAGCACGATTGCGCCGGCGGCGGAACGCTCGATCGCCGCGCGTTTGAAGGCGGCCGGCGTCGACTACCTGGATGCGCCGGTGTCGGGCGGCGACGTCGGCGCTCGCGACGGCACGCTGGCGATCATGGCCGGCGGCGACGCGGCGGCATTCGCGCGGGCGCGGCCCTTGTTCGAACTGCTGGGAAAAAGGATCACGCACATGGGCGCGGCAGGCGCGGGGCAGATGACCAAGCTGGCGAATCAGATTGGGGTGGCGCTGGCGCTCGAGGCTGCAGCGGAGGCGATCAAGTTTGCGCGAGCCGGCGGCCTCGATGGGTCGCGGGTAATAGAGGCGATTGGCGCCGGCGCCGCGGCGTCATGGCAGTTGTCGAATCTTGGTCCCAAGATAGTGGCGGGCGACTATCGGCCCGGGTTTTTTATCAAGCTGATTCGCAAGGACCTGCGACTGGTGTCCGAGGCGGCGCGTGAATCGGGTCTCGCGCTGCCGGGCCTCGCGCTAATGGCCTCGATGTTCAACGCGTCGGCCGTGCTGGGCCACGATCGGGATGGAACGCAGGCGGTTGCAGCGGCACTCGACAGAATAGCGGACCTGAAGTAGTACCAGAGTCGATTCCGGACTTTTTTGGAGGACTAAAATGGCAGACCTGCTGACCGAAGTGAAAGACCGCGTACTTTACCTCACGCTGAATCGGCCTGAGAAGCTCAATGCGATGAGCGCCGAAATGATGGGCGGGCTGATAGACAACCTGACCCGCGCCGCCACCAATCCCGAAATCGGCGCGATCGTGGTGACGGGAGCGGGGCGCGGATTCTGTTCGGGCGGAGATATCGGCGGGATGCGCGAGCGCAACGAAAACGCCGGCGGGGACGGGGGCGCAGCGCAGACGATCGAGGATCGCGTCGCGGGCCTGCGACGGGGCGAAGAGGCGTCGTTGATGCTGCACGAGATGCCGAAGGTGACGATTGCGGCGGTCAACGGCCCGGCGGCCGGCGCGGGACTCAGCGTCGCGATGGCGTGCGACATCAGGATTGCATCGGACGCAGCGCGCTTCGGCACGGCGTTCGCCAAGGTGGGATTCTCGGGCGATTACGGCGGCACCTGGTCGCTGACCCATTTGGTGGGATCGGCCAAGGCGCGCGAACTGTATTTTCTGGCTGATGTAATCGACGCGAATGAGGCGCTGCGCATCGGACTGGCTAATCGCGTGGTGCCGGCAGCGGCCTTCAGCCAGGAGGTGCATGCGATCGCGTCTCGCATCGCCAACGGTCCGACGGTTGCCTACTCATATATGAAGGCGAATCTCAACGCGGCGGTGAATCACGAGTTCAACGAGCTGCTCGATCGCGAAGCGTGGGGCCAGACGATGACGGGCAGGACCGAGGACCATCGCGAGGCGGTGAAGGCGTTCCTGGAGAAGCGCCCGCCGACGTTTAAGGGGAGATAGGGGGAGCCTAACCCCTTCCCTCGCGGGAAGGGGGAAGAATGTTTGGGAGTGATGCCCTTCCTTTATCTGAGCAGAATCTTGAATCGCGCGCGAAATAACGCGCTGGACAAGGACCCTCATCTTCATCCTCTCCCTTAGAGGGAGAGGAGACAGAAAGAGCGCGGCGGTTCTCCATACAAAGGAGGTAACATCGACTATGGACTTCAAGACGATCATTTATGGTGCGCGCGAGCATGTCGCGAAGATCACTATCAACCGCGCCGAGCGGATGAACGGCTATAACGAGACGATGGTCAAGGAGATGTGCGCGGCGATCGATCTCGCGCGGCAGAACGACGAGGTGCGGGTTTTGATCATCACCGGCAGCGGACGGGCATTCTGTGCCGGCGGCGATATCAGCGGCGCGCCCGAGAGCCGGTCGCGATTCAATGGGCATCCGATGGGCCATATGCTCGAGATGCGCGAAGGGTTCCATCAGTTGGTGATCTCGTTGCATCGCTTTGACAAGCCGGTGATCGCGGCGATAAACGGGGCGGCAGTGGCAGGGGGATTGACGCTGGCGCTCGCGTGCGATTTCCGAATTGCGTCGGACCAGGCGCGGCTGGGAGACACGGCACTCAAGTTCGCGCTGCTTTGTGACGAAGGCGGGGCGTACCTGTTCCCGCGCTTCATGGGACTGGATCGCGCACTCAAGATGACGTTGCTGTCCGAAGTTTATGACGCTAAAACCGCGCTCGAACTTGGGCTGGTGACGGAGGTCGTGCCGCATGCGGAGCTCGAGGCGCGGGCGCAGGATTTGGCGCGGCGCCTGGCAGAGGGACCGCCACTGGCAATCAGGCTGGCCAAACGCATGATGTACAAGCAGCGCGATATGACACTCGAGAACGCGCTCGAAGACGCCGCGCTCAACGTGATGATCACGAATCCGTCCGAAGACGTCCGCGAGGGAATTCGTGCGTTCCGCGAAAAACAGAAACCGAATTTCAAGGGCAAATGAGTTCGCGTCCGGCCCATCACCACAGGAGATCCCGTTCGCATGCCGATGAAGAAGAAAGATATCGAGAAGCTGCTCAAGAAACCGATCGTCGCGGTGGTCGCCGTGACTGCACCCGATGGCGCGCCGCACGCGGTGCCGACCTGGTACGAATACGCCGACGGGCAAATCGTGTTTCACACCGGCGCCGAAGCGTTCAAGTATAAGTGCCTGGTGCGCGATCCGCGCGTCACACTGGTGGTCGATACGAAGAAGGCGCCGTACAAGACGGTGGTGCTGAAGGGGCGCGCCACGCTCGAAGAAAAAGTCGACGATAAGCGGCTGGAGAGGATGGCAGTCGATTACCTGGGCAAGAAGTTGGGTAAGGCGTACGCGAAGTCGCTCAAAGGCAACAAGGTGGTGGTGGTGAGTTTCAAGCCGTCGCGCACGATTTCGTGGGATTACAGCCAGGATCGTCCATAGAGGGTCGATAGGACTGCGCTGACGCGATGGACGAGCGGCTGAAAGCAAATCTCGACGCGTGGAATCAGATGGCGCGGATTCACGCGGCGTCGCGCGGCTACCGGCTGCAGGAGTTCAAGGCCGGGCAGAACGTACTCAAGCCGATCGAGCTGCGCGAGGTTGGCGACGTGCATGGCAAGTCGCTCTTGCACATGCAGTGCCATTTCGGACTCGACACGATGTCGTGGGCGCGGCTGGGCGCGAAGATCACCGGGGTCGATTTTTCTGACGAGGCGATCGCACTTGCGCGATCGATCAGCGACGAGCTGAAAATTCCTGCGCGATTCCTGCAATCCAATATCTACGACGCGCCGGCGGTATTGCAAGAACAGTTCGACGTCGTGTTCACGTCGTACGGTGCGCTGTGCTGGTTGCCCGATATCAGGCGATGGGCGAAGGTCGCGGCCAGTTTCGTGAAGCCCGGCGGCTTTTTCTATATGGCGGAGTTCCATCCGCTGACGCAGATGTGCCCCAATGACGAGGGTACGACCGAGCTCGAGTACGAGATTTCGTATTTTCATACGGCGATGCGCGAAGACCCGCCGGGCCCTGACTATTCGGACAAGAGCAAAATCGTTTCCGAGACGCATCAGTGGATGTACCGGCTGGGCGATGTCGTGAGCGCGCTGGCGGCGACGGGGCTCAGAATCGAGTATCTGCATGAGTTCGCAGGATGCATCTATCGGCATTTCCCGTTCATGCAGCAGGAGAGCGACGGGATGTGGCATATCGAAGGCGACCCGATTCCGACGATATTTTCGATCAAAGCGACGAAGCCTTGACAGACCCCGGGAGGCGACTGGTCGGAGTGATGCTTTCGAGGGGCTAATGCATCTGCGATAATCGTATTAGTGGCACGACAGGTACCAAATGACGCGGTTATCGAGGCCCTTGGGCAGGTAAGGTATCCCGGATACTCCGCCGACATCGTCGCGCTTGGAATCGTCGAAGATGCTCAGCCGGCGCAAAACGGCGGCTATGCGATAACGCTTCGGCAGGTCACCGAACGCGACGAAGTGATTCGCGAGCTCGCCGCCGGCATCCATCGCGCGCTGACGCATGACCTTGGCGTGCCCAACGTCGAGCTTCGAGTGCATCGAATCGAAGCCGAGCTGGGCGAAAAGACCGGGCGCGTGCGGCTGGAAGGCACCAAGCACATCATTGCGGTGGGAAGCGGCAAGGGGGGAGTGGGCAAATCCACCGTAGCGGCGAACATCGCGGTGGCGCTCGCGCGCTTGGGGTTGAGCGTTGGCCTGCTCGACGCGGACATCTATGGGCCGTCGGTGCCGATGATGTTCAAGGTCGGTGATGAGCGGCCGAAATCGGCGGGTGGGCAGAACTTTTATCCAATCGACAAGTACGGCGTGAAATTGATCTCGATCGGATTTTTCCTGGGTGAGAAGGCGCCGGTCATCTGGCGCGGACCGATGGTGATGGGCGCGGTGCGGCAATTTCTGAAGGACACGCTGTGGGGTTCCCAGGATTTTCTGGTAGTCGATCTGCCGCCCGGCACCGGCGACGCGCAGCTGACGCTCGCGCAGCAGGTTTCGCTCGACGGTGCGGTGATCGTGACGACGCCGCAGGACGTTGCGCTGCTCGATGCGACGCGCGCCGTCAAGATGTTTCGCCAGGTGCATTGCCCGATTCTCGGCGTGGTCGAGAACATGAGCTATTTCGTGTGTCCCGATTGCGGTGAACGCGACGAACTTTTTGGCTACGGCGGCGGCGAGCGCATGGCGGCGGAGGAGGGGACGCAACTGCTGGCGCGAATCCCGATTTATCCCGAGGTGCGACAGGCGGGCGACGACGGCATGCCGATCACAATCGCCAACCCGGCGCATCCTGCGAGCATCGCGTTCCTGGAACTCGCGCGGCGGATCGCAAATGCCGTGGCCGATTGACGACCGACGCCGTGGAATACTTGCTCGACCTGCTTCGCGCCGATATTGTTGCCGTTCAGTCCGATCGTCTTGTCGGCAGCCTGCTTCAACAATGACCGGGTTCGGAGCGCGAAAATGTCCACGCTGATAACAGAAGAATGCATTAACTGCGGTGCGTGCGAGCCGGAGTGTCCCAACACCGCAATTTACGAAGGCGGCGCGCAGTGGGAACTCAACGGCGCGAATAAACCCGCTATCAAGGACGACATCTATTACATCGTGCCGGACAAGTGCACCGAATGCGTTGGCTTTTTCGATCAGGAACAGTGCGCGGCGGTATGCCCGGTCGATTGCTGCATCCCGGACCCCAATATCCCGGAGACCGAAGAGGTCTTGATCGAGCGCGCCAAAGTGCTCCATCCCGATCAAACCTTCGGCGCCGAATTTCCGTCGCGATTTCGAAAGGGCTGACGCCGAGGAGCCTGCAGCTTGACCATAAAAAATCCCGTCCGAATCGCGCCCGCGGACGGCAAGCTTGGCGTTTTGCTCCCCGGCCTCGGCGCCGTCAGCACGACCTTCATCGCGGGAGTCGAGGCGGTAAAGCGCGGCCTCGGTGCGCCGATTGGATCGCTGACGCAGCTCGCCACCGTTCGCCTCGGCAAGCGGACCGAGGGACGTACTCCGCTGATCAAGGATTTCGTACCGCTGGCCAAGCTGGAAGACCTCGAATTCGGCGGCTGGGATATTTACGAGGACAGCGCCTACGAAGCCGCGCTGAACGCCGCGGTGCTCGATCGAGGGCTCCTGGAGCAGGTGCGCGAGCCTCTGGAAAAACTTCATCCGATGGATGCAGTTTTCGATCAGGACTACGTGCGCAACATTCGCGGTCCCAATCTCAAAGAAGCGCGCACCAAGATGGACAAGGCCGCGATGTTGATGGACGACATCCGGCAGTTCCAGAAACGCACCGGAGTCGCGCGCACCGTGATGGTCTGGTGCGGCTCGACCGAGGTGTTTCATCGGCCGGCCGCGGTACATGAGACGTTGAAAGCCTTCGAGGCCGGGCTCGCCGGCAACGATCCCGAAATCGCGCCGAGCCAGATTTACGCGTACGCCGCGCTCAAGATGGGAATTCCGTACGCGAACGGCGCGCCGAATCTAACCACCGATACGCCGGCGCTGCTCGAGCTTGCGCGCGAGACCAACCTCCCCATCTGCGGCAAGGACTTCAAAACCGGGCAGACGTTTATGAAGACGTTGATTGCGCCGGGACTGAAGGCGCGCATGTTGGGAATGTCGGGTTGGTTTTCGACCAACATCCTGGGCAATCGTGACGGCGAGGTGCTCGAGGATCCCGGCTCGTTCAAGTCCAAGGAAGAAACCAAGCTGTCGGTGCTGGACCAGATCCTGCAGCCGGAGCTGCATCCGCAACTTTATAAAGACGTGTTCCACTCGGTGAAAATCAACTACTACCCGCCGCGCGGTGATTCGAAGGAAGGCTGGGACAATATCGATATTTTCGGATGGCTCGGCTATCCGATGCAGATCAAGATTAATTTCCTCTGCCGCGATTCGATTCTGGCGGCGCCGCTGGTGCTCGACCTGGTGCTGTTTCTCGATTTGGCACGTCGCGCTGGCATGCGCGGGATCCAGGAATGGCTGTCGTTCTACTTCAAGGCGCCGATGCATGCGCCGAACATCTACCCCGAGCACGACATTTTCATTCAGCTGATGAAGCTCAAGAACACGCTGCGCTGGATGCGCGGCGAGGACCTTATCACGCACCTCGGCCTCGAATACTACGACTGACGGCGGTAACGCGGCCGGTTTCGCGGGCGAGCGCGCCGCATTACAATCAAGCCCTGATGGGCGTGCTTGGCGGAAAGACGATCGTGCTTGGCGTGAGTGGCGGAATCGCTGCTTACAAATCCGCGGAACTGGTGCGACTGCTGGTCACCGCGGGCGCGAATGTTCGAGTGATGATGACCCGCAACGCGACCGAGTTCATCACGCCACTCACGTTGCAGACGCTCAGCGCGAATCCTGTGGCCACCGACACGTTCTCGCTGACGCAGGAATCCGAGATTGGACATATTCGACTCGCCGACAGCGCCGACGCGATCGTGATTGTGCCCGCGACGGCCGACGTTATCGCCAAGGCTGCGGTTGGCATCGCTGACGATATTTTGACTACGGTGCTGCTTGCCACGCGCGCGAAAGTCGCGTTTGCGCCCGCGATGAACGTGCACATGTACCAGCATCCGACGGTCGTCGAGAATCTCGCGAAGCTGCGTGCGCGCGGCGCGGCGATTATCGAGCCCGGCGAGGGCGCGCTCGCGTGCGGCTACGAGGGCAAGGGCCGGCTGCCGGACTTGGCGATCGTCGTTGCAGAAATAGAGAAAATGCTTTCGACGCAGGATCTCGCCGGCGAAAATATCCTGGTGACGGCGGGACCGACGCAGGAGCCTATCGATCCGGTGCGATTCGTCACCAACCGTTCGTCGGGCAAGATGGGCTTCGCGATCGCGCGCGCGGCCTGGCGTCGGGGTGCGGCCGTGCGAATCGTCGCAGGACCGTCGGCGCTCGCTACGCCTTACGGCGTCGAACGAATCGACACAGTGACGGCGGCCGCGATGCTCAGTAAGACGTCGAGCAATTTTCCGTGGTCCACGGCGCTCGTAATGGCGGCGGCGGTTGCCGATTTCCGTCCGGCAAATCCGGCGAGCGGCAAAATCAAAAAAGATGCTCGCGGACTCCGGCTCGAGATGGAGTCGATTGCCGACGAGATGCCTCGGCTGGCCGCGAAGAAGGGAGCGCGCCTGCTGATCGGATTCGCCGCCGAGACCAGCGACCTGGAATCCAACGCGCGTGCCAAGCTCAAACGCAAAGGCCTCGACCTTATCGTTGCCAACGACGTGACGCGGGAAGGCGCCGGCTTCGAAGTCGATACTAATATCGTCACGCTCATCGGCGTCGACGGACGTTCCCAGAGTCATCCGCAGATGTCCAAGGAGTCGGTCGCGGACCTGATACTGGATCAAGTTGTCGCGCTCCGCGCTGCCAAACCCAAGTCGGGCCGCGCCGAAAAATCGTCGCGCCTGCGCGCCGTCAGATAAGCCTCGAATGGACGCGTCATCGCCGCTCGATCGCCGCATGCTGGTTGCCACTATCCGCGACTACATCGAGCAGTTGCGCGAAGAAGGGATGGAAGGACTGCCGGCGCCGGCATCTTCGCCGCCGCGTGCAATCCCCACCGCGTCCGCTCCTGCGGCGGCCAAGCTCGACGCTCCACCGATGCCGACGGAGCTGTTCTCGAAATATCCGGGACTCGAAAAAACCTCGACCCTCGGCGAGCTGCGGGAGTTCATAGGAGATTGTCAGCGATGCAAGCTTGCGCCGCGCCGCACCAATCTTGTGTTCGGCGTTGGCGATCCCAATGCGAAGTTGATGTTCGTTGGCGAGGCGCCCGGCGCTGACGAGGACGCGCGCGGCGAACCGTTCGTAGGCCGCGCCGGTCAACTGCTGACCGACATCATCGAGCGGGGCATGGGGATCAGACGCGCCGACGTCTACATCTGCAACGTGATCAAATGCCGTCCGCCCGACAATCGAAATCCTGAGCCCGACGAAGTCGCGTCGTGTGAACCGTTTCTGTTTCGCCAGATTGATCTCGTGCGCCCGCGCGCAATCATTGGGCTTGGCACTTTCGCCGTGCAGGCGGTGCTCAAGGTAAAAATTCCCATCAGCAGGCTGCGCGGCAACTGGCAGGATTTTCGCGGCATCCGTTTTATGCCTACGTTTCATCCCGCGTACCTGCTCCGCACGCCTGGCGACAAGCGGCTGGTGTGGGCGGATATTCAGGAAGTGATGAAATATCTCGGGATGCCGATTCCGCGCCGCGGTTCCGTTTCGTGAGCGTGCCCGTGAGATTCGTCCTCATCGCGACGTTGGCGATTGCGATTGGCTGCTTCGCATCGCCGCGCGCCATTGCTGCCGACGCGCCCGCAAAGGCGGCCGTTCACACGCCGCCATGGGTTGAGCTGATTACTATTGACGGCTCGATAAATCCCGCCAGTGCGTCCTACATCGAGGATGCCCTGGCGTCGGCAAATGCCGAAGGCGCGAGCGCGCTGGTAATAGAGCTGGATACGCCGGGCGGATTGCTGAACTCCGCGGAGAAGATCGTCAAGGCGATTCTCGCCGCGCCCTTGCCGGTGATCGTATATGTCGCGCCGTCGGGCGCCAGCGCCGCCTCTGCCGGTACCTTCATCACCGAAGCCGCGAACGTAGCCGCGATGGCGCCGGGAACGACCATCGGTGCCGCGCACCCGGTCGAGGAAGGTGGCGAAGATATCAAGGGCACGATGGGTCAGAAGGTCGAGAATTTCACCGCGACCTTTGGGCGAACGATCGCGCAGCAGCGCGGGCGCAACGAGGATTGGATCGAGCAGGCCGTCCGCCACAGCGTTGCGATTGGCGAACGTGAGGCGCTGGCGAAGAACGTCGTCGATATCGTCGCGCCCGACATCCGCAGCCTGTTGACGCAAGCGAGCGGCCGCAAGGTCCAGGTCGAAGGCCGCACCGTCACGCTCGCGCTGGCCGACGCCGCTGTGCGCCGCGTGCGGATGACGCCCGGTCAGCAACTGCTCAACGTGCTCGCCGATCCGAACATCGTTTACCTGCTGCTGATGGCGGGATTGATTGGCCTTTACTTTGAGTTCGCGCATCCGGGCGTGATTTTTCCGGGCGTGGCCGGCGCGATTTGCCTGTTACTTGCGCTGGCGTCGTTCCAGGTCCTGCCGGTAAACCTCACCGGCCTGCTGCTGATTTTTCTCGGTGTTGGATTGCTCATCTCCGAAGCCTTCGTCACCAGCTACGGAATCCTCGGCCTGGGCGGCGTCACCGCGTTCGTCATCGGCTCGCTCTTTTTGATCGATACGTCGAAGACCGACCTGGTGGTCGATCGCAACATCATATATGGCGCCGCCGCTGCGCTGACGCTGATCATCCTCGGCATCGGATATATCGTGGCGCGCGAGCGTCGCAGCCGCGCGACTACCGGCGCTGAAGGCATCGTCGGCGAGGTTGGTGAAGTGCGCGAAGCGATCGCTCCCGGGGCACCTGGCAAGGTTTTTGTGCATGGCGAGATTTGGCGAGCCGCCAGCACCGACGCGCTCAGCCCCGGCGTGCGCGCTCGCGTGAAGTCGATCAACGGTCTGGAACTGCAGGTGCAGAAACTGTCGTGAGTTCGACAGATTTCTCAGGGTTCGAAAGATAGCGTAGGGTATCGGCAAGCCTCGCGCGCTTGGGGGCGAAGGAGAATCGTCGATGGCGAGCGGAGTCGGCATAGTCCTCTTCATCGTTGCAATTTTTATTCTGAGCGGGCTCAAAGTCCTCAACGAGTACGAACGCGGCGTCGTCTTTCGTCTCGGCCGCCTCACACCGTATCGCGGGCCGGGCGTTATTTTCGTGATTCCCGTGCTCGAGCGGATGGCGCGAATCGATCTGCGGACCGTGACGCTGGATATTCCGCCGCAAGACGTCATCACCAAGGACAATGTGACCGTCAAGGTCAGCGCCGTGCTGTATTTTCGCGTGGTCGATCCGTCGCGCGCGGTGACCGAGGTCGCAAATTACCTGTTCGCCACGATGCAACTGGCGCAGACCACACTTCGATCGGTCGGCGGCCAGACCGAGCTCGACGAGCTGCTCAGCCAGCGCGACAAGCTCAACGCTCGCATCCAGGAGATTGTCGATTCGCAGACTGAGCCGTGGGGCGTGAAGGTCACCCTGGTCGAGTTGAAAAATATCGATCTGCCGCAGGACATGCAGCGCGCGATTGCGGCGCAGGCCGAAGCCGAACGCGAGCGGCGCGCCAAGGTAATCGCGGCAGAGGGTGAATTCCAGGCGGCGCAGCGGCTGGCCGAGGCTGCCGAGATAATGGGTAAGAGTCCGATCACGCTTCAGCTTCGCTATTTGCAGACGCTCAAAGAGATCGCGACCGATCACAATTCCACCACGGTCTTTCCGCTGCCGATCGATCTGTTCGAGCCGTTTCGCGCGTTTGCCAAAGCCGCAGCCGCCAACGAGGACAAACCCAAGAGCTGAAGTGCCTTTGCGTCCGTTCGCACCAAACTGAATTTTCGGAGAAAATTTCGAGTCTATGGGCAAGCTGATAATGGTTCGTCACGGCGAGAGCGAGGGCAACGCGATTCGACGTTTCACTACCTCAGGCGAGGCGCAAATCACGGACCTTGGACGGCGTCAGGCGCACGAAGCCGCGCTCAGAATCAAGCTGAAATACAAGCCGACGCTGGTGATTGCGAGCACATTCGCGCGCGCGCGCGAGACCGGTCGTATCATCGCCGAGGAGTTGGGCATCCCGATCGAATACGAGGCGGAGTTCCGCGAACAGAGTCTGGGCGATCTCGCGGGAAAGCCGTACGAGTCGATCGCCAACGATCCAACCTTCGATCCGAAGCGTTCATGGCTGTGGCGCGCACCCAACGGCGAAAGTCATGAGGATGTGCTCAAGCGCGTTGGCCCGGTGCTCGATGCGGTCGCAAAAAAACATCTGGACGACGAGATCGTGATCGTCAGTCACGGCGGCGTGATGCGATCGGTTTGGGCGCATGTGACCGGTAGCTGGGTAGACGCTCACGTGCCTCCCAACTGCGGGATCGTCGTGATCGAGCACAATGGTGGAAGCTACGGAGAGCCCGAAGTGATCGGCGGAGAGTCTTCGGTGCGCGAAAGCGGCGGATGATCTTAGAGTCTGCTCGCGCCTGGCAAAACTGAATCGAGAAATTCCTGGCTGCGCAGTCTTCGATCGACTATTGAGCCGATAAACCGTGCGAGCGCGAGTGCTCCGTCCGGGCCGGCGGCTTCCGAGCCGGGCGAATCGTCCATCGGGAGCCTGCCAAGTCGGGCGAGGATTGCGGCGCCCTTGCTCGACAGCTTGATCGCGCCCTCAGCCACCGACGGCCGGCATTTTGCGCACACGATCCCGCCGCGCGACACGACGAAATAAACCGTCGCGCCATTGTCACCGTTGACGCTCGCGCAAATGCGACAGCTCGCGAACTCGAGTCCGAAGCCCGCCCATCCGAGCAGCCGCATTTCGAACGCCTGGCGCAACGCAGCATCCGCGTATCGCGTGCTAAGCGCGCCGAGTCCTTCCGACAGCACGCGATAAGCGTCAGCCGCCTCGCTCTCCTCGGTCGTCAGCGCGTCGGTGAGCTCGAGCATATAGCTGCCGAGCGCGATCTTGGCGAGGTCGTCGTCGAGCACATGTTGCGTAAGGTCGGCTGCTTCGGCGCGCGTGATAAACACCAACTGCCCGTGTGGCCGGCGGCGATAATGCAGCATCACGTGCGAGAACGGTTCAAGCTTGCGCTCGAAACGGTGGCGCGACGCTTTCGCGCCCTTCGCGATTCCGCTGAGCTTGCCGGCATTAAGGGTCAGCAGCGTGACGATTCGATCCGACTCGGCATAGTCGCGTGCGCGAAGCACGATCGCGGGGGTTGATTCTTCAGCCGGCATGAATTTTTAGTCGCCAACGCTGCGACGGAATACAGCTTGCTGAATGTCTTTTACTTCGATGCGCATTCGATCCGCGTTGGCGATCGCCCGGCCCGAGTCCGACGCTTCTTTCATCAGCACGTCGAAGCGCGCTGCGATACTCGCGAGCTTCGCATTGGCCTCAGTCAGTGCGCGTCGCCGCAGCTCCTCGCTCTCCCACGCGCCCTCGGCGTATTCACGCAGCTCGCGGCTCTCAAACACAAGCTCCTGCAGCTTGTCCTCATATCCCCGTACGATTCGGCGTAGCGCCTCGATAACTTTCGGCCGCTCTTCCGGATCCTTCCACAGCACATGCGCCAGAAACATCAGATCGTCTTCCGCCACCGCGCCGCGGCCCGCGAGGATTGCGTGGGCGCGCAAAATTCCAAGTGAGTTCTTCCAGCGCCGATCCGACACGACGATTTGCTCGCGCGCGAGCTCGCGCCTGATCTGCGCGATCGCCTCGAGGATCGCGCCCGGCACGGTGACCGCTGCGACGGTCGCGCGCAGTTCATCGAGCTCTGCAAATTCCAGCGTGGTGCGCGCGCGCTCGGGACCGCCTGCCATCATGCGGATAAAGCCGTGCTCCTCGGTGATGTAGTCGGCCATGAAACGCAGCATGAAGCGGTCGTAAAGAGCAGTCAGCTCGTCCTCGTCGGGCAACTCGTTCGAAGCGCCGAACATCGTGATGAGCGGCACAGCGACTCGCTCGCGCCCGTTGTGGAAGATACGCTCGTTGACAATGGTCAACAGCGCGTTGAGGATCGACGAGTTGGCTTTGAAGATTTCGTCAAGGAACGCTATGTGCGCCTCGGGCAGTTTGTGGATGGTGACGCGCCGGTAGTCGTCTTCTTCGAGTCCCTTCAGGCTGACCGCGCCGAAAATCTCCTCCGGCGTGCTGAACTTCGTCAGCAGCCACTGAAAGTAATTTGCTCCATTGATTCTCCGGCACAGTTCGTCGGCCAGCATCGACTTCGCCGTTCCCGGCGGCCCGATTATCAGCACGTGATTCGCCGACAGCATCGCCACCATTGCGCCGTCGATCAGATCGATTCGTTCCAGGAACATCCGGTTCAGTTCCTCGCGAATTCGCGCCAGCTTCGATAGTGTGGTGTCTGCCATTGTGTGCGAGCCGATCCGTCGATCGACGCATCATGATTTCTACCAGACCGGAGCCAAAGACTTAACCCCATGCCGGATGGAGACTTGCCGCCGCGCGGTTGCTGGAGCTAGATCAGGTAGCAGCGCGAGGGCAGGTCGACCGTCGTCGTCGCGAGCCGCGCGCGCGGCAGGAGGCTGGCAATGGAAAAGGCGCTGAGCGGAGTCAAAGTTCTGGACATGACGCAATTCGAGGCCGGCACGTCGTGCACCGAGATGCTCGCGTGGCTTGGGGCCGACGTCATCAAGGTCGAGTCGCCAAAGATGGGCGAGCAGGGTCGCTGGCTGCTCACTGAAAAGGAAGGCGTCGACTCCTACTACTTCATTCTACTCAACGCCAACAAACGCGGCGTCACGCTCAACCTCAAGAGCGAGAAGGGCCGGGCTATGTTCATCGACCTGGTTAAGAAGGTTGACATACTCAGCGAAAATTTTTCGCTCGGCACGCTCGAGAGCCTCGGGCTCGGTTACGATCGCCTGCGGGAGATAAATCCGCGCCTCATTTACTTGACCATCAAGGGCTTTGGCACGCATGGCCCGTATAGCAAATACAAAAGCTTCGACATGATTGCGCAGGCGTCCGGTGGCGCGATGGCGCTGACAGGTTTCCCCGGCTCGCCACCGCTCAAGCCCGGACCAACCATCGGTGACACCGGGACCGGCATGCACGCAGCGGTTGGCGTACTCGCCGCATACATCCAGCGCGAACGGACAGGCAAGGGACAGAAAGTCGAAGTTGCGATGCAGGAAGCGGTGCTGAATTTCGTGCGCGTGCCCATGATGGGCACCTACGTCACGCAGAAACCCACGCCGCGCAGCGGCAATCGTGTCGGCGGCGGCGGTCCCGGCGACATCTACAAATGCGCGCCTGGCGGCGACAACGACTACTGCTACATCCTGTGCACCTCGCCCGAGATGTTCGCGAGCTTGTGCGAAGTGATCGGCCATCCCGAGGTGGTGAGCGACGAACGTTTCACGGGACGGAACCGTGCGAAAAACGTCGAGGCGCTGACCGCGATCATCAGTGAATGGACCGGGCGGCACACCAAGTTCGAGGTGATGCGCATCCTCGGCGAGGCCGGCGTCCCATGCGGTGCGGTGCTGGACAGCGTCGAGTTGTTGAACGACCCGCATCTCAAGCAGCGCGGCATGATAGTCACAATCAAGCATCCGGTGCGCGGTGATTTCACGATGCCGGGATGTCCGGTGCGGCTGGAAGATTCGCCGGTCGAAGTGAAAGCGGCGCCTCTCCTCGGCCAGCACAACGCCGATGTCTATAGCGAGTTACTCGGTTTGGGCGCCGGACAGCTCGAAGAGCTCAAGCGTGAAGGCGTCATCTAAGATGCGGTGCTCTTGATCGGGCGCGGCGACCTGTTCGAAGCGATCGAGTACCTGCGCCGCGAGGGCGAGGGCATTCTCGCGCGGTTCGTGCGCTCGAAGCGCGGTATCGTGTATGCGGATCTCCGCCTCGAAGTCGTCTTCAACCGCTCTGGCGCCGCGGTGAATGGTGAACCGCGCGACGGCTCCGAGAGCGAGAGCGCCGCGTATGCAGTCTCGGTTCACGTCGCCGACCGGGTCGGCGCGGTCGGCCATGGACAGACGGGTGCGGAAATTGGTGCGCTTGCGGCGCGCCCGGCCAAACTCCTCGCCGAACTGCGGCGTGGTCTGAGCGAAGCTTACGATCGAGCGCGTTTCAGCGCGAGCAGGAAGGCTGAGCTCATCGCGCACCTTGGCGATGCGGCCAAAGGGCTGCTTGTCGCTCAGCTTCCACCTCGCGAAAAGGTTCGCGATGACGTCGACGCGAGTTTTCGACGCGACCCACGCACGCTTTCGACGGACGAGCTGAAGAAAATATCTCTCGATGCATCGCGCCAGGTCGCATCTCTTGGGGACGCGATTGCGTACCAGGTTGTTGCCGCGATGACCGAGTTGCGCCGCGAGATTTTTATCGACACCGCCGGCACCGTCGTATCGCAGGCGACTGCCTTTTCGCAGGGCGACTGTTATGTCGTTGCGCAAATTGGCGATGGCCACCAGGAAAGCTACGACACGATCGGCCAGCAGCGTGGCTTCGAATGTTTGAGCGACGGATGGCGCGGCGAATTGATGCCGAATCCCGACCTCTCGAAATTTTGCGTCGACCTGGCCACCGAAGCGCGCGAGCTGGCCGCCGCTCCAGTCTTAAAGGCCAGTGACGGCGAAGTCGTGGTTGTTACCGACCCGCATTTCAACGCGCTGGTCTCGCATGAGGTCGTCGGCCATCCGTGCGAAGCTGATCGCGCACTCAAGATGGAAGCTGCTTACGCCGGGCGCAGTTGGTTCCTGAGCTCGCTCGCGGACAACCAGTTGGGCAAGGTGGTGGCGTCGCCGTTGTTG
Source organism: uncultured delta proteobacterium (assembly GCA_963842215.1). GTDB lineage: Bacteria > Desulfobacterota > Binatia > Binatales > Binataceae > Binatus. The sequence continues at coordinate 388,555 of CAWJFQ010000001.1, forward strand.
TCGGCGTGCTCGGATCCGAGCCTCGACGGATACGGCCACTACCGCTACGACCACGAGGGCACGCGCGGGCGCCGCGTGATGCACATCGATCGCGGTATCTTCACTGGCTTTCTGAATTCGCGAGCGACCGCCGCCGTGCTGGGCGCGGCGCCCAACGGGTCCGCGCGTGCCAGTGAAGGATGGCATATGCCGCTGATCAGAATGTCCAACACGTTCTTTCTGCCGGGAGAAACGCCGCCCGAAAAAATCATCGCGGAGGTCGAGCACGGCTATTACGTCTGCGGCAACCTGGTTCCCTCGATCTCCGAGTCGCGCGAGAACTTCCGAATCTCGGCGCGCCGCGTTTACGAAGTCGATCATGGACGAATAGGGCGTCTGTACCGTTCCGGCAGCGTGATTGCCGACTCGAAAAGCTTCTTTACTAATGTGGACGCAGTCGGCAACGACCTGCGGCTCGTCGCGATACCCAATTGCGGCAAGGGCCAGCCGATGCAGATCAAGCGGATGTCGAACGGCGGCCCGACACTGCGCTCGCGCGCACGGCTGGCGGGCAACTGATGCGACCGCTGGCCGAGCTCAAGACTTTCACCCGCGATGCGGCGCGAATTTTGGCGCGCGAGAAAGACCTTGCGGGCTACGAGATCTATTGCGCCACGGCGGAGCATCGAATTGCGCGCATCAACTACACCTCGGACATTCCGAGCCGCGGCCTGGAGGAATTCAAGTCGCTGCAGGCCGACGGATTCCAGCTGCGGGTGGCGATGCGCCGCGATAATCACGAAGTTGGCGCCGCATTCGAGGCCGGCGACTTCACCGCCGATTCTGTCCGCGCCGCAGTCCGGCGCGCACGCAGCGCCGCCGTCGTGGATCCGCATTTCTCCGGTTTCCCGGCGGTGCCGCTGGGCAAACTCGCATCTTCGGAAAAGAGCGATCTGACAAGACTCCGGGATGGCGCGATCGCGGCCGCGGCGTGGGAGGTACTCGGCGGCGCGCTCGCCACGTTTGCCAAGCGTCCGCTGCAAGGTCGAACCGATCACCCCGGTCTGATCGTTGGCGGCGACGTATCCGTGATTCGCGATCGAATCGCGATCTTCAATTCAAATTTTGCCGACGTCCGCACCGACGAAAGCGCGCACTTCAATGCTTCCGTCACGTCGATAATCGAATCGCTCGAGGCGAAGGGCACAGCGACCACGCTCGGCGATTCCTCGACGGCGATGCGCCGCGACGCGCGAGTGCTTGGCCGCGACGCAGTCCGGCGCGCACTTGCGCTCTCTCACGGCGCGCGTCCCAAGGCGGGAAAATTCCGTGTAGTACTTGGGCCGCAACCGGTGGCGGAAATTCTCAACTACATGGTGATGGGCTCGCTTACGACCGGTGCGTTTCACGCCGCCAGTTCCGCCTATCACGCGAAATTTGGCGCGTCGGTGATGGATTCACGCTTGAGCCTGACTGACGACCCGGGCTGGCGGGCGGGCGCGATTCGTCGTCGGATCACGTGCGAAGGAATTCCGACCGGCCGGGTCGATTTAATTCGCGACGGCAAGCTGATCGGTCTGCTCTCGAATTTCTACGACACCCATCGGTTACTGACCGACGAGCATCGCGCCGAAAAGCTCGGTCCCGGCGCGCCGGCGAAGCCGGACTTCGAGCCGCTAAGCGGTTACCGACTCGGCGAAGGAAGCGGACGGCGGTTCGACGCGAGCCCGGGCTCGGCGGGCACCAACGTCATGATGCGCGCGCGCGGCGGAATAATCGATCGCGAACTGGTGCGCGCAGTCGGCGACGGAATTTACGTCGGCCGCATCTGGTATACGTATCCTATCAACGGCCAGCGCGCGGGAGACTTCACCTGCACCGTCACCGGCGACTCCTATATTATTCGCGACGGAAAAATTGCGGAGCCGCTGGCGCCCAATTGCTTGCGCATTAATGCGAACATCGCTCAGGTATTCGAGCATCCGATCGCGATTGAGTCGCGCCCGCATCCGGCGACTGTGTGGGGTTCGCCGGAGGCCTACTATGTTCCGGCGATCGCGGCCGACTCGATCGCACTGGCTGAAGTCGCCGCTACCTAGCTACGAGGACGCCGAGGTCGAACGAAATTTCAGGGCGGCGGCGACCTTCGCTTTCGCGACGATGAGGATCGACAGCCACGCGCATTTGTCGCAGATGAATCCGCCGCTGCCGCCGCCTACCAGTTGCTTGACGTGTTTCGAATCCTTGCCGCAGAACGAGCAGTGCAACGAGGTCTTCGCTTCTTCGTTCATCGTCGATTCCCTCCCGACAATCACATCCGCGCGATCACGTCGCGTGAAATTTCGTCGATGCAATCATTGTAGCCGTCCATCGGCGGATTGACGAAGACCTGCGACAGGCCGGCGCGCTCCAGCGCTCGCAGCCGCTCGACGATTTCCTCCTTCGGGCCGATTATGGTGGTCGCGGCGATGGTGTCGGGCGTCACGTACTTCTGCTCGAGCGGCGCGACGTAGGTGCAGTGCCCGATGTGCAGTTCGAGGTAGCGCTCGGCGGCCGGCGTCTTCATCCTGGAGACGTACTCCTCGTACGCCTTGTAAACCTCGGCGACGGCCTCCGGCAGATAACCCGAGCGCGCGTAACCCGCTGCGATCGCATGAAAGCTCGCCATCACCCAGTGACCGGTCATGGCCTTGATGCGCGGCGAGTCGAGTTTCTCGCCCGGCCTCAAGACACAAATGTGCGTGAGTGAAACGATCGGCATTTTGGCCGCGCTTTTTCCCGCCTTCGACGCGCCGGCTTCGAGACTTTTTCGCACCGCGCCGACGCGTTCCGGGTCGGTAACGCCGGTGGTGATAGCACCGTCGCCAAACTCGCCCGCCAGCGCCAACGTCTTGGGACCGTTGGCGGCCACGTACAGCGGAATCCGGTCGTCGAGATTGATAAAACGCCGATCGCGATGCAGGTATCTGATTTTCCGGCTCAGTCCCTCGGTGTTGTAAGTCGCTTCGCCGTCACGAAGCAGATCACGAATCACGCGCACCTGCTCACGGAACTCGGCCTGCTTGACCGGAGGAAGTCCCATCACGCGGCGCCCCGTATGCCCGGTGCCAAAGCCCAAAATCACGCGGCCGGGCGCGAGCTGGTTAATCGTCGCGATTGAATGCACCGTCACCGGCGCGATCCGGTTTGACGCTATCGCCACACCGGTGCCCAGCTTGATCTTCTTGGTATTGACGGCGGCCAGCGCCATGCATGCGTAGGTGTCGCCCCAAATCATGTGCGAGTCGGGGATCCACGCGTGACTGAAGCCGCGCTCCTCGGCGTATTTGACGTCGGTGATAGCGCGCTCCGGCTTGGTGAATATCAATGTTCCAAAGTCCATGTGAGCTCTCCTGCGACGCGACTATAGCCGACGCGCACTGGCGTCCGTCAAAGCGCTTCGCACTCGGCCGACGTCTTCGCGTGAAGGTTCGCGGCGTAACGACGGTAAGTCGGCATCATTGTTGCCAAAATGGTCCGAAGACAGATGGGCTGGCCGCTACGTTCTTACCGAACTATGCGCGCTGCACGGCGACGTGGTCATCGCTCGCGTACGGATTTGCGAACAGTTAGCTATAGCGCGACGCCGTAAGCCGCGAACACGCGATGCATCACGCGCATGGGATCCTCTGGATAGCGCTCCGCCAGCATCGCGCGCAGCTCGTCGTCGAAGGCGGCAACTGCTTCCGGCGAAAGGCTTGCGCCAACTCCTGCGCTCGCGCGAATTCGGCCGCGCCATGCCTCGTGCGTGTAGATCGCATCGAGGTCGAACGAAAACGTTTCGATATTTTTGAAGCCTGCGATCGCGAGGTCGCGCGGCCATAGTGGATGGATTCCCCATCCGCCGCCCATTTTCCATTTCGGATTGTGCTTTTCGATAAGCTTCTCGGTTGCTTCGATCATGCTGCCAGGCAGCGGGATCCAGTCGAAGTGTGCGATTACGAGCCGGCCGCCGGGCTTCAACACCCGCCGCGCTTCGTCGGCCGCGCGCGGACGATCGAACCAATGCCAGCATTGGCCAGCAGTCACGAGATCGAAACTGGCGGTGGGCAAGGCGGTGTCTTCTGCGGGCGCGTTGAGGTACTTCACGGCCACGCCGGCTTCGCGATCGAGGTCCGCCGCCTGTTCCATCAGCGGCGCGGAACGATCGAGGCCGGTAACTTCGCATCCGCGAAGCGCGAGCCCGCGCGCGATGGTTCCGGTGCCGGTGCCAAGGTCGAGCGCGCGCATACCGGCGCAGAGGATTCCCAGTTTCTCCAAGCGCTCGAAAAATTCGTCTGGGAAGCCCGCGCGATGACGGCCATAGTCGCTGGCGGTCTTTCCAAAATCGGCTCGCAGATCTTTGAATTTAACTTCCGCCGAGCTCATGCGCTGTTTCCTCCGTGAACTTGACTGTATATAACTAGCTCTATCTTGACGCAAGTTGAATCGATACCACTTGACGGCGTGCCCGGCGCGTGGCGTGATTCAGATGGTGGCGACTCGCAATCTTGAACGCGCGAATTCCGAGCGCGCCGGTATGATGACCGCCAACGAGGCTGCCGACCAGCTCGGGGTCAAGCTCGGCACCCTTTACGCATACGTCAGCCGCGGCTGGCTGAAAAGTTATCGTCGCAAAGTCGGCCGCCAGGCGCTTTATCGGCGGGCCGATATCGAGGCGTTGCGCGGCGTGGTTTCGACCGAGCGCGGGCGTCGCGGACGGAGTCTGCCGGCGGCATCGACGTGGGTAACAGTCGCGCAACCCAAGAGCATCGACGACGGCGCGCCCGGAGTTATCGTCGCCGAGTCGGCGGTCAGCTCGATCAACGAGGGCAAACTCGCTTATCGCGGCTATCCGATCGAGGAGATCGTCGCGCACGCCACGTTCGAGGAGGTGTGCCTGTTGCTATGGAGCGGCGAGCGGCCGGTGGCCGAGGAAATCGCCGCGCTGCGCGCCGAAATTCACGGCGCCCAGATGCCGTCTTCGGTTGCCGACGCCCTGACCGCGGTCGGGGACGACGCACCGCCGTTGCTGCGGCTGGCGGCCGTGATGCCAAGCCTGGCGGCGTGGGATCGCCGTCAGCCGCCGCGCACGCGGATCGATCGCGCCAAGCTCATCATCAGCCAACTTCCGCTCGCATTGGCGCAGCCGCCGGCGCCTGGTGCGCCCGGAGGACCGGGCATGGCAGGACGTCTGCTGGGCTGGGTCCCCGGTTCTACAGGCTCCGAGTGGGAGCTCGAAGCGCTGGACCGCCTGCTGGTCGCGTGCGCCGAGCACGAGCTGAACGCCTCGACTTTCGCGGCCCGCGTCGTGGCGAGTACGGGGGCTGATTTTTTCGCCTCGGTGCTGTCGGCATTGTGCTCGTTGAGCGGGCCGATTCACGGCGGCGCGTGCGATCGAATCGAAGCGATGTTCGCGGAGCTCGAAACCGGCGCGCGCGTCGACGAGTGCCTGGCAGCGTTTACGCGCGAACATCGCCTGCCGCCCGGTTTCGGTCATGCTATCTATCCCGACGGTGATCCGCGCGCTGCGCTGCTGCGGCAAGTCGCACAGGCAATCGCAAAGCGTCGTGGGCGCCGGCTGTTCGAAACGGCGCTCAAAGTGGAAACGGCGGTATCCAAGCGGGAACGACTGCGACCCAATCTCGATTTCTATCTCACCGTGTGCGTGCGCATGCTCGGCTTTCAACGGTCGATGCCCGCCGCGATTTTCGCCATCGGCCGTGCCTCGGGGTGGATCGCGCACGCGCTCGAGCAATACGCCGACAACCGACTCATCCGTCCACGCATGCGCTACCGCGGCGCTCCGCTGCGCCACTGGGAGTAGCCTTTCGAGATACGAGGCCGTTGCTCGCGCACATTTTCTTTGACGCGCAGTGCCGCGCCGTCGTATTGAAGGTACTCGGAGGCGAGGCAAATCAAAGCAATCGCGAAAACCCGGCCGGCGCCCGGCGCCGAAGTGATCGATGCGCCCGTGCCGGCACTTGCCGAGTCCACCCTGCTGGTGCGCGTCGGCGCTTGCGGCGTGTGCGGCTCGGACTTGCACATTGTAGATTGGGAACTCGGCGCCGAACGTATGGTCGCGCGTCTGCCGGTTATTCTCGGGCACGAGCCGGCGGGCGAAGTTGTCGAGGTCGGCGCGCGCGTCACCAATTTCAAAGTCGGCGATCGGGTCGCGCTCGATCCGTTCGGGCATTGCGGACGATGCGGTCCATGTCGTGGCGGCCGGTTCCATCTCTGCTCTGCGCCCACCACGCTCTCAGGCGCCTTCGCCGAGTTCACAATCGCGCCGGTCGAAAACGCACACCTCGTCCCACGCGACATGAATATCGAACAGGCCGCACTGCTCGAGCCATTCGGCACCGGCCTTCATGCGGTCGAGCAGTCGTGCCTCAAGGCCGGCGACAGCGCCGTGGTCGAAGGACCCGGACCGATAGGGCTGAGCATCGCGCTTGCCGCGCGCGCGCTAGGCGTCTCGTCGATAGTGATGACGGGACTGGCGGTGGACGCGGAGAGGCTGGCACTCGCGCGCAGCATGGGATTCAAAACCGTGTCCGCCGGCGATCGCGACTGGATCGAGCAAGCCCGGGCGTTACTGCCGCCCGATGGCGCCGATGTTGTGTTTGACGCGGCCGGTGCGATCGACTCGCCGCGCGAATTGCTTCGGCGCGGCGGCGAGCTGGTCGAAGTCGGCTGGCCGGCGCGCGACCTTAAGTCGGCAGAATTGCGGGCACTGTTCTTTCATGGCGTAACGATTATCAATTCGCGCGTCCGCACCCCGGAAACCTGGCGCCGCGCGATCGCGATGGTTTCGAGTGGAGCAGTTGACCTGCTACCGATGGTCACGCATCGCTATTCCATTTCGCGCGGACTGGAAGCATTCGACCTATTGCGCGAGCGCCGCGGAGTTAAGGCACTGATTATTCCCAGCAATTAGCTAATAGCTAATCAAGTTGGACTTGGAGAATTACCATGAAAGATGGATTCAAGATCGCCGACGTAGATACTCACTTGATGGAACCGGACTACGTATTCGAACGGTACATCGACGATCGCTACAAATCTGCGGCGCCCAAAATGGGTATAGCGTCCGAGTCCGGACGCCGGACGTTCCTGGTCGAAGGCGAACCTTTCACCCGTGAAAAGGGCAAGTATCCAATGGCGGCGCCCGGCTTCCTCGACGCGGTTCGCAAGGCGATGAAGCGCTTCGAGCGCGCTGCGAAGCTTGGCTTCAGTCCGGAGAGCCGCATCATCGACATGGACGAGCAGGGCGTCGATGTGCAGATCGTCTATCCGACGGCGGCGGGCCAGATGCTCGGCCGCGAATTCCACGACCCGCAACTGCTCGCGGCATGCTGCCGCGCCTACAACGATTGGAGCGCTGACTACTGCTCGAAAACCAGTGAGCGCGTCAAGTGGGCGGCCATTCTGCCCATGCAGGACGTGGGCGAATCGATCAAAGAGGCCGCTCGCGCTGCGAACAACGGCGCTATCAGCTTTTACGTTCGTCCCAATCCGGTGCGCGGGCGAGCAATCTTCCATGAAGACTACTTGCCGCTGTGGGCAGAGGTCGAAAAGCTTGGACGTCCGATTTCGACCCACGACTCGGGCTCCGCCTCGGTCGAATCGTTCGGCGATCGGATGGACACCCACGTCACCGGGCACATCCTGTCGCATCCGTTCGAAGCGATGGCGGCGATGGCGGGTCTCATCTGGTACGGCGTCATCGAAAAATTTCCCAAGCTCCGCGTCGTCCAGGTCGAAGCCGACGGCGGATGGGTTCCTTACTGGCTACAGCGAATGGAACAGCATTGGGACTTCAGCGGCAACTCGGAGCACGAGTATTTGAGCAAACGCCCGACTGAGTATTTCAAAAGCAACTTCTATGTAGCGTTTCGCGGCGATGAGCCAACGATGAAGGCGGCGCTGGACATCGTGGGCGACAACAATTTCTTGTGGGACACTGACTATCCACATCCTGACGGGACGTTTCCGTGGGGTATCGACGCCATACTCAAACAATCGATCCCGCATTCGAGCAAGAAAAAAATCCTTTGGGACAATGCGACTCGAGCCTTCGGATTCAACTGAGTAATCGACGGTGGACTTCGAATTTACCGCCGAACAGGAATTTTTCCGCCGGCAAGTTCGTACCTGGCTCGACGCCAACCTCCCCAAAGATCTCTGCGTCGACGACGCGCAGGACGAACGCATCGCGCCTAATCGCGAGGTGTTCGAGCGCCGCCGCGCATGGCAGGCCAAGCTTCACAGCGCCGGATATGCGGGCCTGTCGTGGCCCAAAGAATACGGCGGCCACGCTGCGAGCCTCATCGAGCAGGTCATCTGGGACGAGGAGTATTCGCGCGCCCGCGCGCCGGTCCTGCCCAACTATTTCGGCCTTGGCCTTTGCGGTCCGACGTTGATGAACTGGGGGACCGACCAGCAGAAGAAACGCTTTTTGCCGCGAATGCTCGGCGCCGATGACATCTGGTGCCAGGGCTACTCAGAGCCAGGAGCGGGATCCGATCTCGCCGGCCTGTCAACGCGCGCCGTCGACATGGGCGATTACTTTCTGGTCAATGGACAGAAGGTCTGGACTTCGGGCGCGCAGTACGCCGATTGGATGTTCATGCTCGCGCGCACCGACCCAGAGGCGCCCAAGCATCGCGGCATCAGCTATTTGCTATTGGATATGAAAAGCCCGGGCGTCACCGTGCGTCCGCTGGTGCTGATGAACGGACACTCGCACTTCAACGAGGTCTTTTTCGACAACGCGCAGGTGCCGAAGGAGAACCTGGTCGGCCCGCTCAACGAAGGTTGGAAAGTGGCGATGACGACGCTCAGCTATGAGCGCTCGTTCGCCGGCGGCGGCGGTCACGCCTCGCAAGTACGGCGTCTCGCGGAACTCGCGAAGATCGTACACATCGAAGGCAAGCCGGCGTGGGAGCAGGAATGGGTGCGCCAGCAACTCGCGCAATTCCTGATAGAATGCGAGTCCGCGCGCTACACGAGCCTGCGTTCGCTCACGCGTCAACTGCGCGGTTTGCCGCCCGGTCCCGAGGGCTCAATGCTCAAACTGTTTGGCTCCGAACTCGGTGTACGCATCGCGCGCTTCTCGACGGAGCTGCTCGGCGCTTACGGCTTGGTCGGCGAGCCTACCGGCGTCGTCCCGGATTCTCCGCGCTGGCTGAACCGCGTGCTCAGCTCGCGCCAATACACCATCGCGGGCGGCACCAGCGAAATACAGCGCAACATTATAGGCGAGCGTAGCCTGGGTCTGCCTAAAGGGTAGGTGTCAACCACGAGTTTGGAACGCCGCCGGCGTGCTACCTTGTGCACTAACAAAGTGTAGAAAAATCCTACACACTTGCTTCGTCACACAGTAAGCTATAGCTTGCCTCCCTGTTGCAAGCTAAATCGCAAATCTCGCTGCTGGGCGCGGCCCTCCGTGCCCTTCGATGCCTGATACTGTTGTCAGGCGTGATGATCTTGGCAATTGCGGCGCGGGCACAAAGCGGTGCCGCAATGGACGAGCCGTTGACTGCGACGCCGATGCCGACGTCCAGCGCATGTCCGGTTAGCCCGACGCCAACGCCAACGCCGACTTCGTCACCGACGGTAAGCGCGATCTTATTCGCGCCGGCGGTTGTGACGCTTGACAATCCCAGCGCGTCGGGAAGCCGGACGGACTCCAGCTCTTTCAGCGTGTCCGTTACCGCCTACGACAACAGCGGAAACGTATTGGAGCCGAGTGTCGACAACCCACTCTTCGTCCAGATCGACGGCGCGCCAAAGGGAGTGATCACGCCGGAGGTCAGAAAAGTGACGGCGGGCTCCATGGCGACATTCAAATACTCGGGCAAATTTTTCCCCAATCCAATCAACGTACAGGCCTGGATTAAAATCCCCGACGGTACGGCCTCACTGGGCGAGTATGCCTTAGGTATCACTCAGATACTCGGACAGAATCCGAACAACTGCACCTATGCCGATAAGACCGTCTCGTTGGCGGTTAATTGTTCCGGCGAAACCACGGCGCAGTGTCAGAGCGATAACATCACCAGTGCGCATGGCGTGCAGGTGATGGCGGCCGTCGGATACGCCAAAGCGAAGAACGCGTCATTCACGCCATATACGGTCGATACCGGCTCGCTTGGCGTCATTGTGCCGATCAGCGATCTGCCCACCGGCAAAAAGGCCAACTGGATCGGTCCGGGGCCTCCGGGCACGAAAGCTTATACGAGCAACGGGCAGAGCAGCTTTAGCGGAAACTACTACCTAGCGCCCGTCGATCTGAAGCGAAGCGACGGTGGCGCAGTTGAGACCTCGCGCATCATGGTGCTGGTGCTCAGCGCCGGCCAGACGCTGAATTACCTGGGGATCGGCTTCAACCGCGAGAATTTCACTTACGAGGATCTTTTTCAAACGCCTGCCGACAATGCTTTTCTTCATTTGACCGACAAGTCCCATGGAACCGATATCAGTCCCGGCTACAAGGTAGGCGCTACCAGCATAGCTTTGGGGATAACTTCTACCGAAGGCTACGATCTCATCCCACTATCTAACACCGGCGCAAAGGCGCCCGGTGAGTACGATGATGCCGCCGGGTGTTTCAATTTTCCCGGGGCGCTCGGCGACCCAACTTTCTGCGGCAACATGCTTTTCGATATAGGAATCGAAGACATGTACCTTGGACTCGACGATTTCCAGCGCCCGACTGGTTACGACGACGTCAGCGACGGCGACATAGTCACGCTAGGCGACGCGGTTAATATTGTCGGCGGATCGCCGTCGTCGCCCGCGATGTGTTACAGCTTCAACTCCGGCGGTACTTCTTTGATAACACCCGGCACGGCGAATTGGGTGCAGCCACCCACGCCATGCGGTGTTTTCTTCAATACAGGGCGGAGGGGATTAACCGCCTACGACTACATGTACGACGCGACTTGCGGAAACGTAGGCTTTGAGCCGTTGAGCGATCCGCTGGTGCCAACCAATTGCCAGGTCCCGTAGCGTCCCTGCGGGTTAAGCAGATCGGATCGCAGGCTAAGATGCAATGCCGGGGTAGGACACGGTTCTATTCCTACTTTTTGTGGTTCTTCGACCGTGCTCGCGTATGATCCTTCGGTTGCGCCGAAAACTCTGCAGGTCGGCGTTTTTCTCGCGCCACCTTCGCGATGAATACCGCCGACGGATTCAGCGGCTTCGCGGTTGACCTATGGTCGAAAATTGCAACGACTTTGAGGTCGACCTGCGACTACCCGCAAGTCGCCATTATCGCGGAGCTGATCGACGAATAGGCGGTTCGATTACGGCCCCAGTAACAACGCAAGGGGGTGGCACCGTGCAAAACTCCTCGAACAGTCAGTGTGGCAGATGAAAATCATAAGACACTCTCGGAAGTTTGCTCACCTATCGACAGCGCTGATGGTGGTTGCGGCAATTACGATGCTGGCCGATCTGCGCTTCGGATTCGCGCAGGAGGCTAAGGCGATCGCCGGCAATCACGTCGCGAGCGCGGCCGCCATGTACCATTCGGAATTAGCGGACAGCAAGGTGCTGGATCTTGAAGTGGTGATGGCGCTGAACAATCGCCATCAATTGGATCATTTTCAAGCAGAACTGCAGGACCCTGATTCGCCAAACTATCGCAAGTGGCTTACTCCCGATGAATTCGCCGATCGCTTTGGTCCCGCACCCGCGCAGATGCAAGCAGTTGTGAACTGGCTGACCGGACAGGGATTGCAGGTAACAGCAGTCGATCCAGTCTCACGCACCGTCAGTTTCAGCGCGACTTATTCGCAGATCAAAGCAGTTCTGCAAACCCGGATCACGACCGATGGTCACGACTACGCTAATGTCAGCGATCCGCAAGTGCCTGCAGAGCTGGCGCCTGCCATCGTTTCGATCGAAGGCTTGACCAGCCAGGCACCGCTTCCCAATGGTGGCAACACCGACGCGATCGTCAGCTCGTGTACCTCGGCCAGCGGGGATCCTCCGTGTAACACACTTCCTTTCTTCGGCCCCGGCGATCTTTACACCTTCTACGACGAGATTCCGGTGCTCAGCGGCGGCAACCTGGGCACCGGCGGACCCGGCTCCCCCGCTGATTGTATTGCGATGCCCGAGAACGGCAGCGTCAACCCGCAGGCATTGACCAATTTCGTTACACAGTTTACTGGGCTGCCTTCGCAGCTACCTTCAGGCCTGTTACCGCCGATACTCCTTACGACGGTTGTTCCTACAGTTGCCGGGGTTACACCCGCGCCGCCGGGCTTGCCGAGCGACAACGAGCCTTACCTGGATATTGAATGGTCTCATGCAGTGTCGCCTAACACTCCCATCCGCGTCTACTACTCAAACGGAAGCTATCTGGCCGCGATGCAATTGGCGGTCGACGAGAATATGTGCGGCGTAATTACCAGCAGCGTCGAATCTAACTGTCCTCCGGTGACTACCATCCTGGCGCTCGACGACGTCGAGGCGCAGGCCGTTGCGCAAGGGCAGACCGTCTTCCATTCGTCAGGTGACTACGGCGCCAATTGGCATTGCGGTAGTCCTATCCCGGCGATGATTGCCCAGCCTTCTGCCACACCTACTCCCGTACCTCAGGCGCCCTACAAACAATCGAAATGTAGTACGGTTTCCGGTAGCGGATATACGGATAGTAAGAACAGGCTGTGGCAGCCCAGTATCGACGAGCAGGGGGCAAGTCCTAACGTCACTTCAGTGGGGGGACGCAGTTCAAACCTGCGTACGATGACGCAGGCAACGATCTCAGTACGGTTAGCCAAGGTCTGGAGCAGGCGTGGAACAATCAGGATCCAGAACCTAAGAAGCAAAAAGCAAAGTCTAAGAAATGTCCTATCAAGGATTCCGGCGGCGGCGGACCTAGCGTCCTATTCCCTAAGCCAGCTTGGCAAGCCGGCGTAGGCGTGCCGCCTGATGGCGCCCGCGATATCCCCGATGTTGCGATGGGCGCGAACGGAAGCCTCGTGGCGGCAGGAGGGGAGGGTAACCTGCCCGGCTTCTTTGTAGCAACTCAGAAATCGACTGACCCTGCTCCTACCTTCAACATCACCGGCGGCACCAGCATAGCTACTCCGATGTGGGCAGGAGTTTCACGCTTGATTGCCCAAGCGCAAGGTGTGACCCGGCTCGGCAACATCAATCAGCGTCTGTACGAATTGGGTAATCTGCAGAGCGCTAGTTCAGGCCTGCATGATATCACCGAGGGCAACAATAGCGACGGCGGCATTGCCGGCTATAGCGCCGCTCCCGGCTTTGATCTCGCGACCGGATGGGGTTCGCCAGACATCGCCAGGCTGGTCGCCGCTTTTCCGGGCGCCACGGCGACCACTACACCGGTGGCTACAAACGTCAGCGCGGGTCAGATAGCCGCAGCTGGCACTATCATCGTCACTAACACTACCAGCGGACCGCTGAATTTGAGCAGCGTCACAGTTAGTCTCAGTAACCCGTCGATATTTACATCGCTCACTCTTAGCGCCAGTGTCGCCAGCGAGCCGACGCAAGTCGCCGCGGCGGTGCCTGCGGCAGCCAGTGTGTTTACGTTCTCACCCGCGGTAGCGATTCCATCAGGCGGCTTTGCAACGCTGGTCCTTCAGGGTGGAACCGCGCTCGCGACTTCGCCACCGCCGAGTGCGTCCTCTAATCAGGCACTTGGCCAAGGCTCGATTGTCGTCGGCGATGGCCAGGGCGGCAACATCCAGGTATCGGGTCTGCCGGCGACGCTGGGCAGTGTGACCGTGCAGTACTAACGGAAGTAGCGCTGCTCGTCAGGCGGCGAGTTTTGCGCGCAGGATGTCGTTGATCACTTTCGGATTGGCTTTGCCGCCCATGGCTTTCATTACGGCGCCGACGAAGAATCCGAACAGCTTGTCGCGGCCGGCGCGGTACTCCGCGACTTTCTCGGGCTCGGCGGCGAGTATCTTGTCGCAGGCCGCTGCAATTGCGCTTTCGTCCGAGACTTGCGCGAGACCCAACTCAACGATTGTCGCCTCCGCACCGTTGCCCGATTTCACCATCGCGGCGAATGCGGTCTTCGCTGCGTTGAGGCTTATCTTCTGTGCTTCGACCAGTTTGAGCAGCGCGCCCACTTCGGTCGCTGATGGTACCGCATCGCTGAACGTCTTGTCTGACTCGCGTGCGACACGCAGTACTTCGGTCATCACCCAGTTCGCGGCGCTTTTGCGATTCTTGAGTCCTGGCAGCGTCGCCTCGAAGTAGTCGGCGACGTCGCGGTCGGCGAGCAGCACGCTCGCCTCGTATTCCGTCAGCCCCTCGCGCACGTAGCGGGCTTTTCTGTCGGCCGGCAGCTCGGGCATCGATGCGCGCACCTGCTCGATCATTTCAGGCGGCACTACCAGCGGCGGCAGGTCGGGCTCGGGGAAGTAGCGATAGTCATTCGCATATTCTTTGGAACGCATCGGGCGTGTTTCCTTGCGCGCTGGATCCCACAGATGAGTCTCCTGCGCGACTTTGCCACCCGATTCGACAATAGCTATTTGGCGTTCGACCTCATACTCAATCGCATCTTCGACAAAGCGAAACGAGTTGAGATTCTTTATCTCAGTCCGCACTCCATACTCTTTGGCACCGCGTTTGCGCACTGATACGTTACAATCACAGCGGAAGCTGCCTTCCTCCATTTTGCCGTCGGACGCGTCGACGTACCGAAGTATCGCGCGCAGTTGGCGCAAGTACGCGCCCGCGTCTTCGGCCGAGCGCAGATCGGGCTCGCTGACGATCTCAATCAGCGGCACACCCGAGCGGTTGAAATCAACCAGGCTCGCGCTCTCGTGATGGATATTCTTGCCCGCATCTTCCTCGATATGGATTCGCGTGAGCCCGACTCGGCGCGTCTCACCATTCTCAGTCGGCGGCAGATCGATATAGCCACCTTTGCAGATTGGAGTTTCGTACTGACTAATCTGATAACCCTTGGGCAGGTCGGGATAGAAATAGCTCTTCCGATCGAAAATAGAGTAGGGCGCAATAGCACAATGCGCCGCGAGTCCGGTTCGAATAGCCAGTTCCACCACCCGTCGATTGAGGACCGGCAGTACACCGGGCATCCCCATGCATATGGGGCACACGTTTTCGTTCGGCCCGGCGCCGAAAGTGGTCGAGCATCCGCAGAAAAGTTTCGAGCGGGTCAGCAGATGGGTATGGACTTCGAGTCCAATCACCGCCTCATATGCTTCACGATTCATCGCAGATATCCGTCAGACCGCGGGCGTCAGCGGCTTGAATGCACCGGTGCGTTCGAAGGCGTCGCCCACGCGCAAAATTATTTCCTCGGCGAAGGGTGGTGCGATCAATTGCATTCCAATCGGCAGATTGTTCGAGTCGTGTCCGCACGGCATCGCCATGCCGGGCAAACCGGCCAGGTTCACCGAGATAGTAAAGATATCGGACAAGTACATCGTGAGCGGGTCGTTCATCTTCTCGCCAATCCTGAACGCGGTCGTCGGCGCGACCGGCGTGACGATCAAATCGCATTTCTCGAACGCGCGCTCGAAGTCGTTTCTGATCAGCGTGCGAACTTTCTGGCCCTTCAGATAGTAGGCGTCATAGTAGCCGGCCGAGAGCGCGAAGGTGCCGAGCATGATTCGACGCTTGACCTCGGCGCCAAACCCTTGCGCCCGTGTAGTTTCATACAGCGCGATATTGTCCTCGGCGTTGACACGTAGACCGTAGCGAATACCGTCGTAACGCGCGAGATTCGCACTCGCCTCCGCAGTCGCAACCAGGTAATAGGCCGCGATCGCGTAGCCGGTGTGCGGCAGCGAGATTTCAACCGTCGACGCGCCAAGAGATTCGTAGTTTTTGAGCGCGGAGCGCACCGACTTCTCGACCTCGGGCTGCATCCCCTCGACGAAATACTCGCGCGGCACTCCTATGCGAAGTCCCTTGACGTCGCCGGTAAGCGCGCGTTGGTAGTCGGGCACCGCACGCGCCGAGCAGGTGGAATCGCGAACGTCCTTGCCGGCGAGAGTCTGTAGTAATATCGCGGCGTCGCGCACCGATTTCGTAAATGGACCGACCTGGTCGAGTGACGACGCGTACGCGATCACGCCGTAACGGCTGACGCGGCTGTAAGTCGGCTTGATCCCGACAACGCCACAAAACGACGCCGGCTCGCGAATCGATCCGCCGGTGTCAGTGCCAAGCGAACCCAGGCATTCGTGCGCCGCGACCGCCGCGGCCGATCCGCCTGACGAGCCGCCCGCGACGCGCTCAGTGTCATGCGGATTCAGCGTCGCGCCGAACGCGGAGTTCTCCGTCGAGGAGCCCATCGCGAATTCGTCGAGGTTGGTCTTGCCGACGAATACCGCGCCGTCCGCCCGCAAACGCTCGATAACGGTCGCGTCAAATGGCGGCACGAAGTTCTCGAGGATTCTCGACGCGCAAGTGGTGCGCACGCCCTTGGTCGCGTAGATGTCCTTGATGCCGAGTGGAATACCGCATAGCGCCGGCGCGTTGCCTGCTTCGAGGCGAGCGTCAGCCGCGCGCGCCTGCTCGAGTGCCTCCTTCTCGCAGACCGTGATGAAGGCGTGAAGCCGGGGCTCGGCGGCTGCTATGCGATCGAGGCAGTCGCGTGTCAGTTGCGTCGCCGTGATTTCGCGCGCGCGCAGCTTGGCCGACGCTTCGGCAATAGTGAGTTTGTTCAGTTCCGATGCCATTCGGCGGATTTCTACTCGATTATTTTCGGCACTTTGAAGTAGTCATGATCGCGTGAAGGCGCATTCGCGAGCATTGCGTCCGCCGCCGGCCGGTTGGTCACTTCGTCGTCGCGCGTCGGCGTGCCAGCCTCTCCGACCTGGGTCGTCGGCGCGACATCCTTGGTCTCGAGCTCGTTCAACTTGTCGACGTAAGCCAGCATTTCATCCATGTCGGCGCGCAGCCGCTGCTCGTCGGCCGGCGACAGTTCCAATCGCGCGAGCCGCGCGACGTGACGAACCTGCTCCAGCGTTATTTTGCTTTCAGCCATGATGATTGTGCGCAAATCGTAACATTCCGGAGAATCCATGTCAGGACCGTTCGCGACGGAGTAGGATAGGTCACTTTTGGGTGATCTCGCGGGAATGGGGGCGCGTTGGATAAGATGAAGCCTCGCGGGCCGATTGCGAGGGCGCTCGAGCAGTTGGCGGAGTTTCGAATTCCGCTTCCGCTTGGCCGCCGTGGCGAGCGCGCTGCTGAAAAGCATCTGCGGCGCAACGGCTACCGGATTGTCGCGAGAAACTTTCGCGCGGTCGGAGCGGAAATCGATCTGGTCGCGATGGACGGCGAAACCCTGGTTTTCGTCGAGGTGAAAACTCGCCGAAGCCTTGCGGCGGGTGCGCCGGAGGAGGCCGTCGATGAGCGCAAGCAGCAACGACTGCGGCGCGCGGCGGAAGTTTTTGCGACGCGCTATCGTGCGGAAGACACCGAGATGCGCTTCGACGTGGTGGCGGTTGACGCGTCGGGCAAGCGATTGGAGATAGAACTGTTGAGGAACGCATTCTGAATGCTGGATATCAAGCTCATTCGTGAACGGCCCGATTTCGTGAAGGGCGAACTTGCCAAGCGCGGCATCGAGCCGGCTGAAGTCGATCGGCTGCTCGAGGCTGACGCCAAGCGTCGCAAGCTTCAAGCTGAAGTCGATCAGCTGCGAGCCGATCGCAAGCGTCGGGCGCGGGAAGTCGGCAAGCTGCCGCCTGAGCAGCGCGCGGCCGAGATCGCGAAGATTCGCGCCGAGGAAGAGGCCGAATTGAAGCTCTCCGCCGGCGCCGTCCCGGCTGGTGAAGCGATCGACGCCGGCAATCCGTTGATACTGCTGGGGACGCAACTGGCGCTCGCGGAGAAGAGCGTCCAGGAGTTGGCTCTTACGCTCCCCAACATCCCGCAGTCCTATGTCGTCGTGGGCGCGAGCGAGGCGGATAACCGCGTCATCAGAACTGAAGGGACGCCGATCGAGTTCACTGCGTTCAAGCCGGCGCCGCATTGGGAGCTGGGCGAGAGTCTCGGGATCATCGATTTCGATCGCGGGGTCAAACTGTCGGGCACCCGCTTCTATGTATTGAGCGGCGCGGGCGCGCGGCTGCAGCGAGCGCTTATCACCTGGATGCTCGACGTCAAGCGCGAGCAGGGTTATCTCGAAATAATTCCGCCGTTGATGGTGAGTCGCGAGACTGCGACCAGCACCGGGCATCTGCCCAAGAACGCAGACACGATGTACCACGACGACGAGGATGACTTCTGGTTCATCCCGACCGCTGAGGTTCCGCTGACCAGCCTGCATCGCGACGAGACTCTCGACGAGAGCATGCTGCCGATTTATATGGCCGCGCACACGCCATGCTTCAGGCGCGAGAAGATGTCGGCCGGGCGCGACGTGCGCGGCATCAAGCGCGGGCATCAGTTCGACAAGGTCGAGATGGTGAAGCTGGTGCGTCCGGAAACGTCGGACGATGAATTCCACAAGATGGTGAATGACGCCGCCGAGATTTGCCGGCAGCTGCAGATTCCGTTTCGAGTCGTCGAGTTGTGCACGGCGGATTTAAGTTTCGCGAGCGCGGTGACGTACGATCTGGAGATGTGGGCGCCGGGCTGCGGCGAGTGGCTCGAGGTCAGCTCGGTTTCCAACTGCACCGACTTCCAGGCGCGGCGTGCGAAGATTCGATTCAAGAGCAAGGGCGGCAAGCCCGAGCTGGTCCATACGCTGAATGGATCCGGGCTGGCGCTGCCGCGGACGATGATCGCGGTGCTCGAGAACTATCAGAATGAAGACGGCAGCGTGACGATACCGGAAGTCCTGCGGCCCTACCTGGGCGGGTTGGATCGTATCCGCAAAATTTAGCGTCAGAGTTCGACGTGGATGCGCATCCCGGGAACAACTACCGGGCCGCGGGCGCGATTGTAGCCGGGATTGTCGATGTACTGGACGTCGACGGCGCCAAAAAAACCGGCGTGCACCGGGATGGGGAAGTTGTAGTAGCACTCCATAATTTTTTCGGGGCCATAAGAGAGCGCGCCGTCGCCGAGGAGGAAGCCGAGTCCGCCGTCGGCGAGATACTGACGGTGTCGTTGAGAGATGCCGTTGCCGACAAAGGCGACGCCGAACTTATCTTCCGAGCGGTCCCACAGAGTGCCGCGGAGATCGCCGCCGAACGCGACGGTCTCATTCACTTCGGTATAGTTGAATGATTCGTGCTCGCCTTCATTCCATCCGGCGCGAGCGAAGCCTCTCAGATAGCCGCTGAATTCCTGCTCGGCGTTGATGCCGAATCCATACTTGAGATCCGTGCGCCGCGGATGGTCGTCTATCTCGGGCACCGGCGTTTTTCCCTCCTCGAACAGATCGATCGCTTCGTGGTAGTCGCCCAAATTGGCGAAGTTGGTGTACGCGAGCAGGCGAAGGGTCGTCTCGCGGTCCTTGATCAAAGCGGGTCGAACTTCAAATTCGTAGTTCTCCGAATGCGCGTCCTGCAGGTTTTTCTGTAGAGTCAGCCCGTTGGGACGCTTGGAGATGAGCGCTTCGGCGAAGCGAAGTCCCCACCATCGATCCTCGTAGTCGATGATCCCGCCCCAGGTATAGCCACGCGTGTCGGCGGCGTAATCGTAGGCGCCGTTGTTGACGACCGTCCAGTTCATGAACTGGGTGTGACTGTCGTTGGCGACACTGTTGAGATCGAAAAAGTCCACCATGTCGAACTTGCCGACGTGGATGTCGAGCCGGCGCACGGGCAGCGTGGTGAGAATCGAAAGAGGAGAGCGTTGGACGCTGACAGTGTCGTCGCTAAGCGCGATCACTTCACGAAGCCAGACTCTTGCCAGGTAAGGCGCCGCACTCAAGCTGGGATCGCGAACCGCGTCCAGATTGGGGAAACCTGCCAGCCCCAGAGTTTGGCTGAGTCCGCTGCCGCCGGCGCTTTCAAAATCGAGGATGGCTTCAGTCGATGGAGTCAGCTCGAGGCCTGAGTAGAGCGTCGTGACCTCGGACGCGGCTTGCTCGGAGGCATGCTCGAAGCTGTTGGGCCCGCTATAGTCGGCATGAAACCGCGGATGCCACTGAAAGATAAAGTTGCCCTGCGCCGACAGCCACCACGGGAGCGTTTCGGAATGCGCGAAGACGGTGTCCTGGCCGGTGTCGTAATTCATTTCGGCAAGCACTCGCGACGAGGCGAGAATCACGCAGAGCAAGCTGATGGCAGCAGTTGAGAACGACCTGACCAGGGAGCGCGACATGCCGCTCATTCTTACCGCACCGATTCAGTCTAACGCGAGCCAGCGGAAAAAAGCCTGCATTTCAGGGCGGTTTCGCTGAAAATTCGCGGATTCACTGCGATTTTTAGCCTCCGTAACATTCTCGCAACAATTGATGCGTATGATTAACCCGACGGACAGCACGGTCGCGAGGCGGCGGCCGGCTCCCGACGTGAAAGCGGCGCGAAATATAGAGGAAAGAGATCACTTGTCCGAACTAGAAGGTTCGATGGCCGATAGTATTCCGACCGTGCGACGCGAGCGTGCGCGAGCGCCGGTGCATGTGCGGCTGTTCGGCGATCGAATTTTCAACACTGCGACGTTTCTGCTTGCGCTGGCGATTCTCGCGTTGCTGGCCGGGCTGGCGGTGGCGTTGATCGCCGACAGCTTTCCCGCGATTCGCGCCTTCGGTTTGCATTTTTTCATCAGCACCGAGTGGGATCCGGTTAACGACAAATACGGTGCGCTGCCGTTTATCTACGGTACTTTCGTCTCATCGTTCATCGCGCTGGCGATCGCGGTGCCGCTGAGCCTCGGCGTTGCGCTATGCCTGAGTGAGATGGCGCCCGACTGGCTCAGCCATCGGCTGGGATTCCTGGTCGATCTGCTGGCCGCGATCCCCAGCGTCGTTTACGGACTATGGGCCGTGTTCGTGATGGGTCCGTGGATTCGCGACTACGTCGAGCCGCCGCTGGCACATTGGTTCGGCTGGCTGCCGTTCTTCCAGGGGCCCAAGGTGGCGGTCGGGATGCTCTCGGCGGGCGTCATCCTCGCGATCATGATTGTCCCGTACATTTCTTCGGTTTGTACCGACGTATTTCGCGTGGTTCCCCACACGCAGCGCGAAGCGGCGCTGGCGCTGGGCGCTACCAAGTGGGAGATGGTGACGACGGCGGTGATCCCGTACGGCATGACCGGCGTGATCGGTGCGATCATCCTGGGCCTGGGCCGCGCGCTCGGCGAGACGATTGCGGTCGCGATGGTTATAGGCAACTCGGCGCAGATTTCCTCATCGCTGTTCAAGCCGGCCGCGACGTTGGCGAGCGTGATTGCCAACGAATTCGCGGAAGCCACCTCCGATCTATATGTTGCGGCGCTGATCGAGCTGGGACTGGTGCTGCTGATTCTCGGGATCGTGCTCAACGTGGTAGCGCGCGGGTTGGTGCTCGCCGTGCAGCAACGCCGCTATCAGGAGACGGGCAAATAATGGCGGCGGGAATCAGCAGTCTTCAAGGCGAGACCAGCTATCGCTATCGCAAATTCAAAAGCGATTCGATGATGGCGATCACGGTCGGCGCTACCGTGCTGACGCTGATCCCGCTGTTCCTGGTGCTCGGTTACCTGCTCACCAAGGGGTTCGCGAGCTTGAACTGGGCCTTCTTCACGCACATGCCCGCACCGGTCGGCGAAGCGGGCGGTGGGATGGCCAACGCGATCGTCGGCACGCTCGAAGTGGTTGGGATCGCGTGCCTGATCGGAGTGCCTATCGGAGTGGGCGCGGGACTCTATCTCGCGGCGAATCGTGGAGCGCAGTTCACCAACTGGGTGCGTTTCTCGGCCGACGTGCTGATGGGCGTGCCGTCAATCGTGGTCGGAATCTTTGCCTACGCAGTTATCGTGAGACCGTTCGGCGGCTTCTCGACGCTGGCCGGCGCGGTGGCGCTGGCGGCGATTATGATCCCACTGGTAACGCGCACAACCGAAGAGATGGTGCTGCTGGTGCCGCCGGAATTGCGCGAAGCATCTTTGGCGCTGGGCGTGCCGCACTGGCGCACGACGCTGTCGGTAGTCGCGCGCACGGCGCTGTCGGGAATCACAACTGGCGTTATCCTCGCCGTCGCGCGAGTCTCAGGCGAGACGGCGCCGCTGCTGTTCACGGCGTTTGGGAACCGGTTCTGGTCGACCTCTCTGTTTCATCCAATCAATACGTTGACGGTGCAGGTTTATACTTATGCGATTTCGCCGTTTGCCGATTGGCAGCGGCAGGCATGGGCCGGCGCGCTGGTGCTGACGGGGATAATTCTAGCGCTCGAGTTGGGCGTGCGGTGGGTGACGGGCGGTGCGGCAAAGGCGCCAAGATAGTCATGCCGGACAAACTGGTCGTCAAAAATCTAAACGCGTACTTCCACAAGAATCGCGCGCTGCACGACGTCAGCCTTTCCTTCGAGCAGGATCGCATCGCGGCGATCATCGGACCTTCAGGATGCGGCAAGTCCACGCTGGTGCGATGCCTCAACCGGATGCATGAGGTGGTGCCAGGCGCGACCGCCACCGGCGAGGTGCTGCTCGACGGCAACAATATCTACGACGACGACGTCGATCCGGTGCAGGTGCGGCGGCGAATCGGGATGGTGTTCCAGAAGCCGACGCCGTTTCCAACCATGTCGATCGAGGACAACGTCGCGGCTGGACTGACCCTCAACGGAGTCCAGGTAGCCCGCGCCGAGCGCGACCAGATAATCGAGCGAAGCCTGCGCCAGGCGGCGCTTTGGGAAGAGGTGAAGGATCGCCTGCGGCGTCCGGGTGGCAGCTTGTCCGGCGGCCAGCAGCAGCGCTTGTGCGTCGCACGGGCGCTGGCGGTTCAGCCTGAGGTGCTGCTGATGGACGAGCCGTGCTCCGCGCTCGATCGAATCTCGACCGCGCGCATCGAGGAACTATTGCTGGAACTTAAGTCGGCGTACACTATCGTCATTGTGACTCACAATATGCAGCAGGCTGCGCGCTGCTCCGACAAGACCGCATTCATGTACACCGGCGATCTGGTCGAATACGGCGAGACCAAGCAAATATTCACGAACCCCACCCGGCGTGAGACCGAGGACTACATCACCGGGCGATTCGGTTGAAATCGGGGAAAAGGTAAATGGATAGTACACAGCCGCAGCATACCAACAGGCAGTACGAAGAGGATTTGCGCGGCTTGCGCGCCGGTCTGCTCAAGATGGGCGGACTGGTCGAGCGTCAAATCGCGGAGGCGGTCGATGCGCTGGTTAATCGCGACAGCGATCACGCGCGCGAAGTAATACAGCGCGACGAAGAAGTGAATCGCATGGACAACGAAAACGACGAGCAGTGCATCCGGCTGCTCGCGTTGCATCAGCCGACCGCCAGCGATCTGCGTTTTATCACCACCGGACTGAAAATCACGACCGACCTCGAACGAATCGGCGATAACGCCGTAAATATTTGCGAGCGCTCGCTCGAACTGAACGAAGTTCCGCAGCTCAAGCCCTACATCGATTTGCCGCGGATGGCGGAAATCGCGCAGTCGATGGTCAAGGACAGCATCGACGCGTTCATGCGCGACGATACGGATCTGGCCGACCAGGTTATCGCGCGCGATGACGAAGTCGATCTGCTCAATTACCAGGTCTATCGCGAGCTCCTGAGTTACATGGCTGAGGATCCGCACACGATAGCGTCGGCGACGCGGCTGCTGTTCGTCTCCAAGTATCTCGAACGAATCGCGGATCACGCGACCAACATTGCCGAGATGGTGACGTTCATGGTCAAGGGCAAAATGATCCGTCACGTCGAAACCAAGAAACGGGGAACTTAATCAGTCGGGCGGAGAGGTGGTGAAGCGATGAATCAACAAACGAGCCAGGCTTCGAATGCGAACGCGGTCTCGGACGCGCAGCGCGGGGTGCGCTATCGCGTGCTGATCGTCGAAGACGACGCCGACATTCGCGAACTGATTCGCTACAACCTCGCGCAAGAGGGATTTATCGTCGAGGAAGCGGCCGACGGCGCGCAGGCGCTCGAGAAGGTCAAGCGGCGCGTGCCCGATCTGATGGTGCTCGATCTGATGCTGCCGGGGACGCCGGGCTTGCAGGTATGCCGCCAGATGCGCGCTGAACGCGACACCGTACATTTGCCGATACTGATCGTCACCGCCAAGGGAACCGAGGTCGACAAGGTGCTCGGGCTCGAGATGGGCGCGGATGACTACGTGGTCAAGCCTTTCAGCCCGCGCGAGCTGGTCGCGCGCGTCAAGGCGCTGCTGCGGCGCGCGAATCCGCTCTCAGAGCCGGATTCCGGCGGCGGTGCCTATGAGAAGGGCCGCTTGCGAATGGACTTCGGCACCTACCAGGTGTTCGTCGACTTGAAGCGGCGAGAGCTCGCGTTGCGCGAGTTCGAGCTGCTGAAATTTTTCGTTCAGCATCCGATGCGGGTCTACACTCGCGAGCAACTCCTCGACATGGTGTGGGGACGCGACACCTTCGTCGAACCGCGGACCGTCGACGTGCACGTGCGCCGGCTGCGCCAGCATATCGAGCGTGACGACGCCAATCCCGAATTGATCCTCACGGTGCGAAGCGTCGGTTACCGCTTCAACCCCGAAGCGCTTGGATAGATCGCCGACCGCCGGACTGATCGCAGCCATAGGAATCGGTCTCGCACCGGCAGCTATATTTCTGGCAGTGCTGGTCGCGACCGGAGCCGCCTCCGGAGTGTGGACCGTCATCGTCATCGCGCTTGGCCTCGGGCTCGGCGCGCTTCCAGCTATCGCCATCGGACGCACTTTGTCGCGCCGCGCAGAAAGACTCGAGGCGGTTGCCGCCGCGCTGCAGGATCGACGCCCACCGCCACATCTGCTGCCCAACGGCAGTGATGCAATCGGTCGCGCTGAGCATCACCTGCTCGATGCCGCCGACTCAATCGTCGCCGACGTGGACTCGCTGGCCGAACAGCGCGACGAGTTCGAAGCTATTCTGCGGAGCATGGCAGAGGCCGTGGTCGTGACCGGAGCCCGCGGCGAGGTGATTCTGCTCAACGGCTCAGCGCGGCGGATCTTCGCACTGGGCGCCGATACCGACTATCGAGCGCGGCCGTTTGTCGAACTGTGCCGCGATCCTCGCCTGCAGGAATTCGCCGGACGCTCGATGCGATCGACGGACAACGAGGTGATGAGCGCGGAGATCATGATTCAGAATCCCGCGCCGCTCCACGTCAGCGCCAGTGCCGCACAGATTCGCACCTCGCGCGGCGCGGCGTGGGTGTTCGTCTTCCACGACATCACGCAGCTCAAGGCGTATGAGACTCTCCGCGCCGATTTCATTTCAAATCTCACCCACGAGCTGCGCACTCCGCTCAGCGCGCTGTACGGCTACGCCGAAACACTGATTCAAGGCGTTGACGATCGCGAAACTTCGGCGCGTTTCTTGGGCATCATCGAGCGGCAGGCGCGGAGGCTGGCGCGGTTGCTCGACGACCTGGTCTCGCTTTCAGATCTGGAACGCGGGCTGACGCCGCTCAAGATCGAACAACTCGAGGCGTCGCGCGTGTTGTCCGAAGCGGCCGAGCTGATGCAGGAGACGGCAGGGCGGCGCGGCCTGCGCCTGGAGGTGAAATGTCCGCCGGGATTGCCGAAGGTGGCCGGCGATCGTGATCGGCTGCACCAGGTGATGCTCAACCTGATCGACAACGCAATCAAGTACACGCCGCGTGAGGGCCGGGTCACGGTCGAGGCTCGCGAAGCCGCAGATACCAACGGATCGGCCGCCAAGCCGGGGGTCGCGCTGGTGGTCGTAGATACCGGCGAAGGAATTCCGGCGGCGGACATCCCGCGACTGACGGAGCGATTTTATCGCGTCGATCGCGCCCGCTCGCGTGAACTCGGAGGCACCGGGCTAGGCCTGGCGATCGTCAAGCACATCGTGCAGTTGCATCATGGCGCCTTGCGGATCGAGAGCAAGGTGCATGAAGGCACGACAGTGTCGGTCTGGATTCCCGCCGTACAGAATTGAATCACACTGCGCCGTGGGCGGCAGGGCTAAACTCTGCACCCAGCATCCGGCCTACGCCGGTGGGCAAGATCGGTTGGGCAACCCCGAGAGGAAAAGGGCGCCAGCGGGTCAGAGCTGGGGGCGAGTCAACCCCAACCGCGCTGGCGCTGAGGAATGCTTTTCTTGCTGGAACCAGGGCCTAGAGTTGGCCGTCGACCCCGCTCAGCATCGTGGTAATTGTGGTTCCCATGGTCTGGTAGCCGACGAAAACCACGACTGCAACAGCGGCGAGGATAAGAGCGTACTCGGCCATCGTCTGACCACGGCCGAACTCGTTCGCTTTTACATACAATTTCCTGATCACGTCCATTTTCCGTGTCCCTCCGTGCCTTGAATTTTGTTCGACAATCGCATTACTTTCTCAACTCGTAGTCAGTATTTTCCATATATGACATGTATATGTCAAGTATAAATGGTTTTGTTTAGGTTATAACTATTATTAGATGTTTAGCCATTTATTCTTTAGTTTGAGACGCTATATTGACTCTAAAGTTCCTGTTTGTTTCTAACCGAGGCTGAGACCGATGGGCGCCAACAGCAAATTTTATAGATGCGATGCTATTATTTTTTAGAGAATGCTCGTTTTGGATTGAATCTCCCCGCGCGCGCATGGCGGTCATCGGGACATCATGGCCACGAAGCAACTGCTCAGTTGAATTGAAGAGACGAGCGGTCAAACGCAGGAAGCGTAAAAACCGAAATCAGATCGAGGCGAAAAATCGAGAGCCCTGAAGATCGCTACCTTGAAGAGATGCACTTAAGCGCGTGATACCAACCTCCCGTTTGAAAGGAAACCGCAATCAAGTAAAGTGGGTCGTTCCGATGCGCCATTAGCTCAGTGGATTAGAGCGGATGACTACGGATCATCAGGTCGGGGGTTCAAGTCCCTCATGGCGCACCATTTATTTTCCGAACATGAAGTCGGCGCGGCATCCGCGATCGACCCAGATCATCCGGTTGTTGTAACCCCAGCTCATGCCCTGGACGCACGGCGCATTGCTCCACTGGCGGATCATCCGGGCGTAGCCGCCGGTGTTCGCCGGGCATTCTGATCTGCGATTGCTATATGAGGCGCAAGTCAGCCGTTTCTGCCCGCCTCCACCACCGCCGTCGCCGCCGCCGTTGGACCACATAACACCGGTCGTGAACAATCCGCGGCATCCTTGATCGACCCAGATCTGGTTGTCGCCCTGGACGCCCCAGCTAACGCCCTTCTTGCATTTATTCCAGCTCATCTGGCGGGCGAGCGCGACGCCGTTGCGCGTATCTGCGCCACAGGTATTGCGCCTGCCGTCGTAGGAGTCGCAGCTCACGGTGCCGGCCTGGGCCGGCGTACTGGCGATCGCGAGCATTACGATGATCGCAGGCAGGATGCTTCGTGTGGGAATTTTATTTTCCATCCTAAATCGAGTATCGCAAATCGACCGTGAATTGAAAGTTGCTCAACGCCGCCTGCACTCGACTGGTGAGCGCGGCGTGGTGTAACGATCGAGCGCGGAGGAGCGCATCGATATGTCAGACGTGTCCGATTTCTCCAAGCAGTATCGCGTCGACGACGGCCGCAAGTTTCGTTTGAAGGACTTCGATCCCGCGGACACCGACGGCGTCAAATCGAAAGCGACTGCCGAAAAGGAATTGCCGCGGGGCGTCGAGCGGTTAATCGATCTGCAGGGCAAGCTCTATGCGCAGGATCGGTGGGCAATACTGCTGATCTTTCAGGCCATGGATGCGGCCGGTAAGGACGGCGCGATCAAGCACGTCATGTCCGGGGTCAATCCGCAGGGATGCCAGGTCTACTCATTCAAGCAGCCGTCGATAGAGGAGCTCGATCACGACTTCCTGTGGCGGAGCAACAAGTGCATCCCCGAGCGCGGGCGTATCGGAATATTCAACCGGTCCTACTACGAAGAAGTACTCATCGTGCGCGTGCACAAGGAACTGCTCGAGCGCCAACATATGCCGCCCTCGCTTGTCACCAGGAATATCTGGAATGAACGGTTCGAGGACATCAACGCGTACGAGCGTTACCTTTCGCGCAACGGCGTCGTCATTCGGAAGTTCTTTCTCAACCTGTCGAAAGAAGAGCAGAAGAGGCGTTTCCTGAGCCGCCTGGACGAGCCGGACAAGAATTGGAAACTCTCAGCCGCCGACGTCGCGGAAAGAGAACGATGGCCAGACTACATGAAGGCCTACGAGGAAATGATCCAGAACACCGCCACTTCGCACGCACCGTGGTACGTCATCCCGGCCGACAAGAAGTGGTACACGCGCCTGGTTGTGTCCTCCGCGATCATTCACGCATTGGAAGACCTGAATCTGCATTATCCTGTGGTCGACGCCGCCCAGCGCAAGGAATTGAAGGCGGCGCGCGTCGCGCTCAAGCATGAAAGCCACTGACTCGAACGCGCTTGGCGCAGCGGGATCGCGCGAACCGTTACCGTCGCTCGAGTTGTTTGACTCGCCGCGGGCGTGGTTGATGGTCGCGGCCGCATTTATCGCGATGTGCGCCGTGTACGCGGTCGCCTACAGCTTCGGCGCGTTTTTCAAACCGATGGCGGCAGAGTTTGGCGCGCGCCGCAGCGCGACCTCGGCGGTATTCTCGATCACGGTGCTGGTGTGGTGCTTTCTCGGTCCCATCACGGGCCATCTATCGGATCGCCTGGGGCCGAGAATCGTAGTCGCGACCGGTGCGATAGTGATGGGATTGGGACTCGCGTTGACGTCATTAATCGATCGTCTCTGGCTCGGCTACCTGACGTACGGACTCGGCGTGGGGGTCGGGGTTGCTTGCGCGTACGTTCCGATGGTCGCGGTCGTTGGCGGATGGTTCCTTCAACGGCGCAACACCGCGCTGGGAATAGCAGTAGCGGGAATTGGATTCGGCACCGTATTCGGCGCACCGCTCGCAGCCATATCGATCGCACATCTCGGATGGCGAGCGACATATGTCGTATTTGCCACTGTTACTACCGCGATTCTGCTCGGATGCGCCTGGATCGTCGAACGCCCTCCGGTCCATGTGACACCATCGCGCGTCCAGCTCGCAGACGCGCTTCGAAGTCCGGCCTTCGGCTTCATGTACGCGTCGTCGGTGGCGGTCTCGATCGTTCTGTTCGTTCCCTTCGTCTATCTGCCGTCGTTTGCGCACGACCACGGCGCGAGTGAATTCGCCAGCGCCGCGCTGGTCGGAGTAATCGGTGGTGCGAGCGTCGCAGGCCGCATGGGGCTGGGCAGCCTTGCCGACCGCGCGGGAGTGGTCAGGCTCTACCAGGCAAGCTTTCTGGTGCTCGCATTCAGCTACGGCATCTGGCTCGCCGCCGCGTCTTATCCAGTCATGATCGTGTTCGCGCTCGTGATGGGCGCGGGCTACGGCGGATACGTCGCACTCTCGCCCGCGGTGATCGCGCATTTGTTCGGTACGCAGCGGATGGGCACGATGCTTGGCGCGCTCTACACCAGCGGCGGCGTCGGCGCGATGGCGGGCCCTCCAATAGTCGGATTGATTATCGATCGGAGCGGCAGCTATCGCATCGCGATTGCTGCCGCATTTGCAGTTGCGCTGATTTCGTTCGCGCTGCTGATTCCGCTGTCCAGGTTCGAGCCAGCTACCAACCCAGCGCCTGCCCCCGAGTAACCGCGGCAGTCGACGATCGGCGGCTTCGCTGTCGCGCGATAGTAGTTCACGCGCACTTTTGCGCCGCAGCGAAATCAGACGAGACTTCGGGGATGGCGGACTTGCGAGCTGCTGCGCATCGGCTTTGAGAGCGATGTCGAGCAGGATCACGTACTTAAAGTATCGCATGAAGAACTGCTCACTGCGCGGAGTCTGTTATTTCGGGGACAACAAAGTGTGAAAACTACCTTGAAGCACATACATTCGCGCGAGGGCTCAATCCTCAGTTTGTGAATCCGGGAGGGTGTTGATACCGTCAAACGATTCTCGCACGCGGCTTGGGGGCTTCGTGCCTAGGGGACGATTCGATGCGAAAGATACTCATGTCGGGCTTGTTTGCGATCGCGGTGGTGGGATTGGCGTTTGCGGCTGACCGCGATCGTCACGCCGACTTCAGCAACCCGAAGACGCCAACTGCGGCAGCGGGCTGCAAAGGCTTCTACGGCACGGACGACAATCTGACCGCTTGCAACGACTTCTGCGGCCAGTGGCGTACCGATAATCAGGGCGCGACTTGTGATTGCAACGACGGCAAGTGTCCAGCCGACGATCATTCCCCGTAGCTCGGCGACTCAGCTGAAATTCGCGCGCCGGCTACGCGGCATCGTGAAAAATGACGCCCATCGCGTAGCGGATGCCCGATTTGATCGTGCTCACGCCGTGACGCATGTTCACGCGATGGTATCCCTTTGCGCCCGCCGCGGGACGGTAGCGATTGGCGAAGATGATACCTTCGCCCTCGTCGAGTGCTATCGCTTCTCCGCGCGATTGCGCTCGCGGACGCTGCTCGACCAGCAATAACTCACCGCCGTCGAAATCGCGTCCGCGCCGGCTGAGCGCGCACGTGAATTGCAGCGGAAACGCGACCTCGCCGTACAGATCCTGATGCAGGCAGTTGTAGCCGCCTTGCTCGTATCGAAGGATCAACGGAGTTGGACGGGACTGTCCATGAGCGGCGCAGACTTTAAGAAATTTCGCCAGTGAAGGCGGGTAGGAGTCGCGCGCACGCATCCGCTCAGCCCATCGATTCGCGGTCGCCGCCAGCTGGCGGTACATCGCGGCGCGAAGATCTTCTACCAGCGGCGGCATAGGACGCGCAAAATACTTGTACTCGCCGACGCCATAACGATGCCGTTCCATCACAACACGGCTGCGAAAGCGATCGCGATCCGGGTACATCGCAATCAACTCCGCGCACTCGGCCGCGCGCAATACCGTTCCCGTCGTCGCGTAGCCTTGCGCGTCGAGGTCGCGTTCGACTCGCGCCCAGTCGAGCGCCGCAACCCGATCGGCGATGGACGCTTCGATCTTAGGCGGCGTTGGCGCGGACGAACTCCCCGATCTTATCGATCGCCTGCTGACCCTCGTCGAGCATCGGCGCGAACACCTGGAAGACGTGGATCATGTCCTCCCACGGTTCGAGCGTAACCTTCACCCCGGCCTTGCGCGCGCGCTCCGCCAGCCGCGTCGAGTCGTCGAGCAAAGTCTCCGCGGTGCCGACCTGGATCAGCAGCGGTGGCAGTCCCGCGAGGTCTGCGTAGAGGGGAGCCGCCAGCGGGCTGCGCGCACTTTGCCCGGCCAGGTAGTGGACCGCCATCTCGAGCAACGCCGCTTTGTTCACCATCGGATCGACCGTCGCCTTGCTCTGCATGGAA
The DNA here is from genome assembly GCA_963842215.1 of uncultured delta proteobacterium. Lineage (GTDB taxonomy): Bacteria > Desulfobacterota > Binatia > Binatales > Binataceae > Binatus. Next base: position 419,940 of record CAWJFQ010000001.1, read on the forward strand.
TCGCCCAGTCCTTCGAGATCGATCCACGGTGACAAGCATACTCCGGCGCCCGGGCTCGCGAGCTTGGCGTCGCGAATCGCAACCAGCGCCGCAACCGTGAGTCCGCCGCCGGCCGAGTCGCCCGCGACCGCGATGCGCGAGGCCTTTAACCCCGACGCGAGCATCCAGCGATACGCTGCCACTGAGTCCTCGACGGCTGCCGGAAACGGATGTTCCGGCGCGAGCCGGTAATCGATCAGCAGCACGCGCGCTTTCGCCGCCCGGGAAATTCGCGCGGCCAGATCGCGATGCGTATTGATCGAGCCGATCACGTAGCCGCCACCGTGCAGGTACAGCACCGCGCGCCCCGCATCCGCGCCCGGCGCCGTGACCCATTCCGCTTTGACGCCGCCTGCGCTTACCGGCTCGCACTTAACGTCGGGTGCGACCGGAAACAGCGCCGACATCTGCTCGAAATTCGCGCGCGTTTCCTGAACCGTCGGACGGCCCGCGATCGGCTGCGCCTTGAGCATCTGGACTATCTGCTGGAGTTGCTGTTGCGACATCGAATTAACCTCTCCAATAAGTTTTGCCGATCGCCGGCATCGTTTTCGCGCACCGATGGCGCCCCGACTATAGCGCCGCCTCGCGCAAATCGGCAAAGCCGGCAGCACCGCATTGGACGTGATGTCGTTTGCCGTTTTCCTTCGAGGAGTTCTACAGTCGAACGCATCCGAATCGCGCGAGGTGACCATGAAAGTATCGCTCTTCTATCTACCGTCGGTCGGCAGCAAAGCCGACATCGAAAAAGGGCGCGTCGGTTTGCAGGGTCATCTCTACGATCAGATGCTGCACGACATCACCGGTCAGGCCCGCCTTGCCGATGACCTGGGCTACGACTCGATCAGTTTCACCGAGCATCACTTTCACGTAGAAGGCTTCGAGTTGTCTAACAATCCGGTGCTGCTCGACCTCTACGTCGCGATGCAAACCAGGCGGCTGCGCGTCGGTCAGCTCGGCATCGTGTTGCCTTCGCAAAATCCGCTGCGGGTCGCCGAGGATATCGCGATGCTCGATCACATGAGCGGTGGCCGCGCCAACGCCGGCTTCGCACGCGGCTACCAGCGCCGGTGGGTCGATATCATGGCGCAGCAGACGCATGGAATTCATGGTGCGTTGCCGCATCAGCATGACGAGATCGACAACGCCAACCGCGCAGCGTTCGAAGAAAATTTCCGCATCATCAAGCAGGCATGGACCCAGGATTTTAGCTCCTACCAGGGTAAGTACTGGCGCGTTCCGCCCGGCGAAACGCCGTGGACGCTCGACGCGACTGCGAAGTGGGGCGGCGGGGTTGAAAACGGAATCGTGCGCGCGGTCTCGGTCGTGCCCAAGCCCGTGCAGAAGCCGCATCCGCCCATCTTTCAGCCGTTCGCGTCGTCCGAACGCAGCATCAGATGGTGCGCGCAGGAAGGCGTCACTGCGATCTTGCCGCCGCTGCATCCGACGCTCGAGCATCAGCTTTGCGATGTATATGCCGAAGTTTCGCGCAAGCCGCTCGGTGAAGGGATGGGCGTGCTGCGCGACATTGTGATCGCCGACAGCGACGACGAAGCGCGCGCAATCTGGCGCGAGAGCGGTTACTTCTGTGGCCATGAATGGTTCGAGCCGTTCGGATTTTCCAAAGGCCTCGACGATCCCAAAACCGCCGAGCCCGCCGATCTTTGGTCCAACGGCCTGGCGTTCGTGGGCACCGTGGACACCGTCACGCGCCAGGTCGAGCACCTGCTCAAACGCCTGCCGATCCGATGGATCTTCGCATGGATGTACAACGGCTTGATGCCACACGACCGGCTGATGAAAACGATCGAGCTGTTCTGGACCAAGGTGATGCCGCGCGTCGCGAGCATCTCGGCGTGAACGCCACGGGCTCGACTTCATACAAATTGAGAATGAAGCGGGAACAACTCACGGTGTTCCGCATGCGATTAGCTGTCGCTTGTATCCTGCTCTCTGCTTTGCTCCCGTCGATAAGCCGGGCGCAGGGGGTTCCTGTTTTCGCGATAACGCCGATAGAGAGCTCGATCAAGTTCGAGGTCGATGCGTCGGTGGCTATCAAGGGCACGTTCGACAAGTGGAACGCTGCTCTCACGTTTACATCTCCAGACGTAACGACAGGACAGCTGGACGTCGAGATTCAGGCCGCCACCGTGGATACCGGGAGCGGCTTGAAGAACAGCAAGCTGAAGGGTAAGGACTTCTTCGACGTCAACAATAATCCGTTGATTACGTTCAAGTCGACGAAAATTGTTCAGACCGGTCCCAACACCTTCGAGGTGGATGGCAACTTTACGATCCGCGGGGTCACCAGACCCGAAAAGCTCACGCTAACCGTGTCCGGCAAGGGGACCGGAACGGGAACGATTAATGGGACGATGGCATTCGATCGTAAGAACTACGGGATGAACAGCGGCATCCCCTTCATCAAAATCGCGGACCGTGTGGAGGTGACGGTCGCGCTCACGGCGAGGCGAATCAGCGGACCTCCGGTGGTGTTCAAGCAGTAATTGGAATTTTTCTTGTAGGTAGAACCTTCTCGCGCCCGCTCTCCGCTACAAGCTAGAATGCGCCGACGACGCGGCAGTGCTTGTAATCACTTCACACACGTTTCTCGAAGATCTCGCGATGGTGCTATGCGTCGCCGCCGTCACCACCATCATTTTTCAGAAAATCCGCCAGCCCGTGGTCGTCGGCTATCTCATCGCGGGATTGATCGTCGGCCCGCACCTGCCGATTCCCCTGCTCGCGGACTCCGAGCGCATCCACACGCTATCCGAGTTCGGCGTGATTCTGCTGATGTTCGCGCTGGGGCTCGAGTTCAGCGTGCGCAAGCTGATTCGACTGGGCCCGACTTCCGGCTTCATCACCGCGCTCCAGGTCGGCATCATGATTTGGCTCGGCTACGTATGCGGGCGCGCCCTGGGATGGACCCCCCTCGAAAGCATCTTCACCGGCGCCATACTTTCGATTTCAAGCACCACCATCGTCGCCAAAGCGTACCAGGAAACTCCCGTCTCCGATCGACTGCGCGAACTCGTGTTCGGCGTTCTGCTCGCTGAAGACCTCACCGCTGTTGTCGAGCTTGCGATCCTGACCACGCTGGCATCCGGCGCGAGCGTCTCGGCGTCGCTGATGACCGTGACGATCGCGCGTCTGATCCTGTTCCTCGTCGCATTCGTCGGCATCGGATTCATCGTAGTGCCTCCCGCCGTGCGATTCGTCATGCGGATGGGCCGGCCTGAAACGACCTTGGTCGCGGTTGTCGGTCTTTGCTTCGCGTTCGCCATTCTCGCCGAGCATGCTGGGTATTCTGTCGCGCTCGGCGCCTTCCTGGCCGGTTCGCTGGTGGCAGAGTCCGGCGACGTCGAGCAGATCGAGCATTTGGTCGCACCGTTGCGCGACATCTTCGGCGCGGTGTTTTTCGTCTCGGTCGGTATGATGATCGATCCCGAGGTCATCCAGCAGCATTGGCCCGCATTAGTCGTGCTGACGGCGGCCGTGATCGGCGGAAAACTCTTCGGGGTTACCTTTGCTTCGATGTTGAGCGGCGTCGGCACCAAAACCTCTATCGAAGCCGGCATGAGCCTGGCCCAAATCGGCGAGTTCTCGTTCATTATCGCCGGCGCCGGACTGAAGACGGGAGCAACTCGCGAGTTCCTCTACACACTGGCGGTGGCAGTGTCCGCAGTCACCACTTTCCTGACACCATATATGATTCGCGGCTCGGTCCCGGTCGCCGAATTCGCATCGGCGCGGATGCCGCGGCCGCTGAAGGTGCTCGAGGCATTGTACGACTCGTGGCTCGAGCGAATTCGCAATGCCGGAGCGCCCGCCCGAGACGAAAATTCGATCGGATGGCCTATAGCAGCCATCGTATCGAGCGCAGTTTTGATCGGCGGAATTTTGATCTTCAACGAACTCGATCCGCTCGACGTCACGACCACCGTCTCGACCATGGAGCATCTGCCGTACTTCTCGGCCGGCCTGTTCGTCGACGCGTTCGCGCTGCTGCTATGCGCCGCGCCTGCAGCTGGGATGTATTTCGGGTCGCGCCGCCTCGCAACCGCGCTGGCGGCGCGCGCCTTCGTCGAACTTCCGGCGAGCGGGGCGCCTGTAGTGAGCGCGCTGATCGAATTGCTGCAGATCACGATTCTGCTGGTCGCTGCTGTGCCGCTGCTCGCAATCGTCCAGCCGTTTATGGCGCCGGTCGAAGGAATCGGAATCATCGTAATTACCATCGGCCTGATGGTTGTCGTCGTCGGCCGAAGTGCGCGCCAGATGCAGGGACAGATTCGCAACGCCACCCGCTTGATCCGCGTTGCGCTGCGCGGCGTGCCTGCCGGCGCCGAAGCTACGGAGTCGTACGAGGTTCCCGGTATCGGGATGATCACGCCGGTGAGCCTGCGCGCCGACAGCGAGGGTATCGGCAAAAGCCTGTCCGAGTTGGACTTGCATACCAACAGCGGCGCAGTGGTGGTCGCGATAGGGCGCGGCGATTCCGAAGTGGTGGTGCCGACCGGCGACGAAATCCTGCGGCCGGGCGACGTACTGGAACTTGCCGGCTCGATCGACGCAGTAGCCACCGCCAAGCGGTTGCTCAACCAGCCGCATTCTGCGCCAGTCCAACAACAGGCCTCGCCCTAGTTCATTCTTTCGACGGTTCGCCTTCGCTCGAAGGGTTGGGAGTCAGGTTGCATAATCGCGCCTGCAGTCATAACGTTTTCGCGTTTGCAGCATTAAGTTTTCGCGAGGTTGATATGAATCTCAAAAATGCGGTTGCTCTGGTTACCGGTGGCGGCTCGGGGCTCGGCGAAGCGACGGTCCGCGAATTCGCCTCCGCTGGCGCGAAGGTCGCAATTCTCGACCTGCCGGCTTCTCCCGGCGCCAAAGTCGCGGAGTCGCTCGGCGCCAACGCGTTGTTCGTCGAGGCTGACGTCGCCTCCTCCGACCAGGTCACCGACGCGATCGCTAAAACAGTTGCAAAGTTTGGCTCGATTCAGATTGCCGTGAACTGCGCCGGCATCGGCCGCGCGATGCGCACCGTTACCAAAGACGGTCCGCACTCGCTCGACATGTTCACCAAAGTGATCGCAGTGAATCTCATTGGTACCTTCAATGTGACTCGGCTGGCGGCGGCGCAGATGGCAAAAAATCAGCCCGGCCCTGATGGTGAGCGTGGCGTGATTATCAACACTGCATCGGTCGCCGCGTTCGACGGCCAGATTGGACAGGTCGCTTACTCGGCATCGAAGGGCGGCGTGGTTGCGATGACACTTCCGATCGCGCGCGACCTCGCGTCGCTCGGCGTCCGCATCTGCACGATCGCGCCGGGAACTTTCGAGACCCCGATGCTCGCGGGTTTGCCCGAGCCGAATCGCAAAGCGCTAGCCGCGCAAATTCCGTTTCCGCAGCGGCTGGGCAAACCGTCCGAGTACGCAGCGCTCGCGCGCCAGATAGTCGAGAACGAGATGCTGAACGGCGAGACGATTCGCCTCGACGGTGCGCTGCGGATGCCGCCGCGCTAGATCAAATTGTCGATGCGGTTTGCGCGACGCGCGTCGCCAGGATGAACGAGAAGGCGGCGAAGGCGATCGCAATCGCCACCGACGATCCCATCGGCATCGTCGCGCCGCTCGACGCCGGCTCTGCCAGGTAGAGTCCCTGCCGCAGCGCATCCACGGCGTAGGTCAGCGGATTCATTCGCGTCGTCCATACAAACCATACCGGCGCGCCCGCCACCGGAAAGACCGAGCCCGACAGCATCCAGATAGGCAGCAGCAACATGTTCATAAACGCGTGGAAGCCCTGCGTCGATTCTGTCCGCCAAGCCATCGCAAGCCCGATACTGCACATCGCGAATGCAATCAGTCCCATCATCGCGAGCGCGACGACTATCGCGCCGATACTCAGGTGAATCCCGGCCAGCGGCGCCATCGCGAGGAATACAGCTCCCTGTATCAGCGACAGCGTCGTGCAGCCGAGCGCCTGACCCAGCACGATTGTCGGACGCGAGATCGGCGCGACCAACACACCCTGCAGAAACCCCTGGCGGCGATCGTCGACGGTCGAAGCGGTCGCGAAAATCGCGGTGAACAATAGCATCAAAACGATCACGCCCGGATAAAAGTACTGCACGTAATCTACGCCGGCCGGCATCCCGCTCGGCTTGAACGACGCCTGCAGGCCGGCGCCCAGCAGCAGCCAAAAGACCAGCGGCGTCGCAATCGCGCTCATCACGCGGATCGGTTGCCGGATGAAGCGCACGATCTCGCGCTGCCAGAGAGTTTCGGCCTGAAGAAAAATCTCGCCCATCTCGTCCTATTCCACCTGCGGCATGTTGGCGAAGAACTGATGTCCAGTGAGGTGGACGAACACATCCTCGAGGGTCGGCTTGCCAAATGAAACCGATTCGATCTCCTCGCCGAACGCATCAATCAGATCGCGGACCAACTCATGGCCGCGGATTCTTTCAATACGAATCGCACCATCCACCAGTTGGCTCTTAAGCTTGAACCGCGCGAGGATTTTTCGCTGGAGGGATTCAGGCGCGGCGGTCCGGACCACGATCACGTCGCCGCCGACTTCGGATTTGAGTTCGCCGGGCGGCGCGATTGCAACTAACTTCCCCTGATGCAGGATCGCTATACGATCGCATCGCTCGGCTTCTTCCATGTAGTGAGTCGTCAGCACGACCGTCACGCCATCGTGTTCGCGCAGATGTTCAAGGTAATTCCAAAATTCGCGGCGCGCTGCCGGATCCAACCCGGTGCTGGGCTCGTCGAGCAGCAACAGCTCCGGCTCGTGGAGTAAGGCCTTGGCCAACTCGACCCGGCGCTGGAGACCGCCGGACAGCGTCTCGACGCGGTCGCGCTCTCGCGCCGACAATCCCAGCCGCTCAAGCATCGCCGCGCTGCGCTCGCGCAGCCGCGCGCCGGCGATTCCATAGAGATGGCCATGAGCCGCGAGATTTTCTCCGACCGTCAGCTTGCTATCGAGACTAGGATGCTGAAACACGACGCCGAGCCGCCGCCGTACCGCACCGGTCTCGCCCGTAAGGTCGTGACCGAACATTCGAGCACTTCCCGTCTGGATCGGCACCAGCGTCGAAAGCAATTTGAACAGGGTGGTTTTGCCGCCGCCGTTGGGTCCGAGGAAGCCAAAGATCTCACCGCGAGCGATCGTAAATGTAACGTCGTTCAGCGCTACGCGATCGCCATAGTGGAAGCCGAGCGCGCGAGCTTCGATCGCGTCGGAGCCAGTGCGAAGTGCGTTCTTCGCGGTCTGCGATGGACTAGAAATTGTCGAGGCACTCATGATTAAGGATTGCGACTAAGATTTACGGTTCGCCGAGTCCGCCGGCGGGTTGGGTGCCTTCCTCCGGCAGTCCGATCTCCGCGCGGTGCCATCCGTCCTGGAACGCCGTGGTGCGTTCCTCGCCATTGCCATGTCCCGACGCCGCGCCGACGAAGTCATCGCCGGTGAGCTGGTAGTAGCGCGTCACCTCGACCGAATCGAGGCGGCGAATTCCCAGGCGCTCCATCGAGTAACCGGCGAACTGATCTGCCGCGAGCTCCTTGTTCTTAATCGGCACGTTCTCGCTGCTGGGGTCGAAGTCGCCGTGCGCGAGATGTCCGATCTCATGCGCGAAGATCGCGTACAGCATCGGCTTAACGGTGTCGGGGTCGTCGATTCTCATCCATTGTTGAAGCAAGGCGTTGAGGAACTGCTGATTGTAGAAGATGCATCCGCCATCGCGCGCATGCGGCGAGCCTGGGGTGAGCGATTGATAGACCTGAAAATTGGTGCCCCACATGTCGTTGAGCTGGGTGACGATGGATTTGTAGGGCTCGCCGGCGGGGCTTGCGGCTTCGCCGCAAGCCACATTGGTGCCGCCCGCCGCCTTGGCAGCGGGTGCCGCTGCGCCGGCATTGGCCGGCGCCGGTGTCGTCGAGTGCTTCTCGACGACGTGCCAGTCGTCGTCCTGCGCGCGAACCTGGCTCTCGTGCAGGACGACTGCCAGCATCGCGCAGGCAGCGAGCGCAACGCGGCAGAGGCGAGCGCGCGCGTCGCGCGCGCTCGCCTCTGCCGGCCCACAAGTTACCGCTGAGATCCTCAATTGGTTACGGCGCCACGCGACGACGATGATACAGTCTGCGCGTACTTCGCCATCACCCCGCTCTTGTAATGAGGCTCGGGTGGCTTCCAATTCTTGAGCCTCGTGGCGATGACCGCATCGCTGAGATCGACGTCGAGCCGCCGCTTTGCAATATCGAATGTGATCACATCGCCGTTTTGAACCGCAGCGATCGGCCCGCCGACCGCTGCCTCCGGCGCGACGTGGCCCGCCATCAGGCCGTGCGTCGCACCCGAGAAGCGTCCGTCGGTCAGCAGCCCGACCGACTCTCCGAGGCCCTGCCCTGAAAGAGCCGCGGTGACGCCGAGCATCTCGGGCATCCCGGGTGCGCCGCGAGGCCCCTCGTATCTAATTACGACGACGTCGCCCGGCTTAATTTGTTGCGCGGACACTGCCTTGAATGCATCGTCTTCGCAATCGAACACGCGTGCCGGCCCGCGATGCACCATGCGCTCATGCCCTGCGACTTTCACCACGCATCCCTCCGGAGCGAGATTGCCCTTGAGGATTACCAGGCCGCCGGTTTCCTTGATCGGGTTTGACACCGAATGCACGACTTCCTGTCCAGCGGTCTCGCGCGCAGCATCGGCTTCGACGCCAATCGTTTTGCCGGTCACGGTCATTTCGTTCTCGTGAAGCAGCCCGGCTTCCTTGAGCCGCTTTGCAATCAGCGGAATGCCGCCCGCCTTGTAGAGGTCGGTCGCGAGGAAACGCCCGCCCGGCTTTAGATCCGCTAGAATGGGAGTGCGGGAGCTGATCCGGTCAAAGTCGTCGATATCGAGCGCGACTCCTGCCTCGTGCGCGATCGCGAGCAGATGCAGCACGGCGTTGGTCGACCCTCCTGTCATCGCGACCGACGCGATGGCGTTCTCGAGCGCCTTCTTGGTGATTATCTGGCTTGGCTTTAGCTTGCGCTTTAAAAGATCTACTGCCAGGCGGCCTGCCTGGAATGCGCTTTCGGGCTTTTTCGGATCCGTCGCCGGAATACTGTTCGACCCCAGCGGGGATATTCCGAGCAGCTCAGTCGCGAGCGCCATCGTGTTGGCGGTGAATTGTCCGCCGCAGGCGCCCACGCCCGGACACGCGACGTCCTCGAGGCGTTTGAGATCTTCGAGCTTCATCTTGCCCGCCGAATGAGCGCCGACGGCTTCGAATACGTCCTGAATCGACACTTGCTGATCGCCGAAGCGGCCCGGCTGAATCGATCCGCCGTAAATCATCAGCGAGGGCAAGTCCAGGCGCTGCAATGCCATCACTGTCGCCGGAATCGTCTTGTCGCATCCAGACATGGCGACGACGCCATCGAACAGATGCCCGCGCACGGTAAGCTCGATCGAGTCGGCAATCACTTCGCGACTGATCAGCGACGCGCGCATGCCATGCGTGCCCATCGAGATTCCGTCGCATACGGCGATGGTGTTGAACTCGATCGGCGTTGCACCGGCAGCGCGGATTCCCCGCTTCACGTGCTCGGCGAGATCGCGCAAATGAGCCGTGCAGGGCATGATCTCGATCCAGGTGTGGGCGACCGCAATCAGCGGCTTGCTCAAATCCTCATCGGTAAAACCAACGGCCTTGAGCATCGCGCGCGCCGGCGCCCGCGAGGGACCGTCGACCAGGACACTGCTATTCGATCGCAAAGAATTTTTGTCATCTGCCATGTTTTGTTTCCTGCCGCGCACGAAACCGCGGCCAAGCGCTGGGCGAAGTCACAACCCCGACTAATGATTAGTACAACAGCGCGCGCTCGCGCGAAATATGCCGTCCAAGGCAATCTGGGGCGCGCGGGATGCAGACTCCCGGCGATGGGTTTCCTTGCGGTAGTCGACGGGCCCGCCCGGGCAGTTCGATGCGCGGCGTTAACGCCGGCTACTCTCGGGTGCCGGTTTTGGCGGACCATCCTCGCGCGCGCGTAGCGGGTAAGAAGCGTATCTGGTGGGCACTAGCGGCCCGCTCTTACTGAACGATGAACAGGCGCCACTCGTCCGGCACGCCCTTGAGGCCATGCATGCCCCTGTCGGCGAAACGCAGGCCCGAGCCGGCAACGATGTCTCGCACGGTGCTGGACACCAGCACTTCGTTCGGCTCGGCGGTGGCCGCAACGCGCGCCGCGATGTGCACCGCGATACCGCCGATATCGTCACCGATCAACTCGCACTCACCGGTGTGAAGCCCAGTGCGGACTTCGAGTCCAAGAGGACGAAGTCTTTCGCGCACCGCGCACGCGCATCGTATCGCCCGATTCGGCCCGTCGAAAGTCGCCAGTAGTCCGTCGCCCGCCGTGTTCACCTCGCGGCCATGAAAAGCGCCGAGCTCCTTTCGCACCACCGCGTAGTAGTCGTTGAGCAACTCACGCCATCTCGAGTCGCCCATCTCGGCGGCGCGCTCGGTGGATCGTACGATATCCGTGAACATCACGGTGGCCAGCACCCGGTCCGGATCCGGATGATGGCTGACGCCGGTAACGAATACCTCGATTTCGTCGAGCAGCCGATCTTGCAAATCCCGATCAAGTGCCTGCAGCAAATGGTCTCTTCCCGGAAACTCGATGTACTTTGCGCCGGCGATCTTTTCAGCGATGTAACGTCCGCTCGCGACCGGGACCGCGGAATCATCACTGTTATGGAATACCAGGGTCGGCGCTTGTATCGACGGCAGCAGATGACGGACATCAATGTCGAAGTCGGCTCGAAACAGCGCGACTACCGCACCCGGACTCGCGGCGGCGCGCTCGATGCGGCCAAACCACTGAACAAAGGCTTTGTTTTTGCGCAGGCTAGGCGCATTGATGCCCACGAGTACGCCCTCGCCCCAGTGCGCATCCAGGAAGGAAAGGAATTGTTCGAAGGTCTCCTCGCTCATCGCCCAAGGCTCCGCGCGCATCGAAGCAAACGTGTTGAACAGCACCAGCGAGGCGGTTCTCTCAGGGTAGGTTGCAGCAAACATCAATGACATCGGGCCGCCTTCCGACCAGCCAAACACCGTAGCGCGCTTCGAACCAGCCGCATCCAATACGGCGCGCACGTCGCCAATTCGTTCTTCGAGAGTGTGCTCGGCGACTCGATCGGAAAGTCCCTGTCCGCGCTTATCGAAGACGATCACACGACCGAAGGAGGTAAGCCTGTTCAGCATGTACTCGTTGGCCGGCAGTTCCCAGTAGAGTTCTACGTGCGAGACGGTTCCCGGCATCAGCACAATGTCGTGCGGGCCGTCACCGAAGATCCGATAAGCGATATGAACGTCGCCACTCCTTGCGTACTTGGTTTGGGCTTCCACGGTTTCCCTGCCACCTTAGATAGTGCAGAGGCAATAGACCTGCAGCAAGCTACTTCGCGCGACGCTCGATCAGCTTGCTTCGGACCTCGAAGTCGAGCGGCAGCGGCTCGCCTGGACAGAGTTCATCGAGCCACTGTTTACTGACGTGATCGGGAAGCTTCCGAAGGCTGAAAACTGAAACGTAGACGGCGTATCGTTCGCCCGACGGCTGGTCCTCGACAAAATCCCGCCGACACCGAGAGCACCGATGGTGGATGACCGGTTTGCCCGTCTCGATTTCGATTCGACGCCCGTTGGCGCTCGACCATTTGTGGCTGTTCCACGCATCGCCATTCATGAGCAAAATCTCCTGCTGCAGAGGCTAACGCGGCGTTGATGTATATGATTCCGTACTAGTGCGACCGATGGTTAAAGACAAGAGGTTTCAAAGCACGTAAACGGTGTGCTTTATCGAACACAAATACGATGCGCCAGGTATCGAGCACTCAGTACTAGTCCAACGAACCCTACCACTGCACCGCCAAATGAACGCGCTATTGGTCCGCGGCGAGTATCGTTGTAACTTTCTCAAGGCGCCCCCTTAGCTCAGATGGATAGAGCACAGGATTCCTAATCCTGGGGCCGTGGGTTCGAATCCCGCAGGGGGCACCAGTTTTTCGGAACCTACTTGCACCGCTTAATCTGCGGATTGCCGGCTGCGCTCGGGGCGTGCTATCCGGTCGGAAATCCAAGAGGGAAAGACGCGATGCGACCGCAGATTACTTTGACGAAAACTGGTTGAGGGCTGAACGATGCTTTACTGGATCGTCGTCGGAATTATCGCGGGCTTTCTGGCCGGCAAGCTCGTTCGCGGCGCGGGCTTCGGATTGGTCGGCGACCTAGTACTCGGCCTTGTCGGCGGACTGGTCGGCGGATGGATCTTCAGCGCACTCGGCATTCCCGGGCCCAACGGCCTGATCGATGGCATCCTCGTTGCGACTGTCGGCGCAGTCATCCTGGTCTGGATCTCGCACATACTTCGCGACATCTGACGAACCCGCGAGCCGACAATCTGTACGACGCGAGGTTGAGGTACTTCCCTATGCCATCACGCACCGACCTCAAATCGGGTTACGTATCTTCTGGCGCGGCGAAAATCTATTTCGAAAGCGCGGGCACCGGTCGCGACCTGGTCTTCGTCCACGCCGGGGTCTCGGACTCTCGCATGTGGGCCCCGCAATTCGACGCCTTCGCCGCGAGCTATCGAGTCGTGCGCTACGACCATCGCGGTTTCGGAAAATCCAGAATGGCCGAAGGCGCCTACGCGCTTCGCGACGACCTGCTCGCCGTAGTTCGCCACCTCGGCATCGCGAAGGCCACGTTCGTTGGATGCTCGATGGGTGGCGGCACGGTCGTCGATTTCGCGCTCGAGCATCCGGAAATGGTTACCGCGCTGGTGCTGGTCGGTTCGGGCGTGAGTGGCCTGAACGATCCGTCGCAGTTGTCGCCCGATACGATCAAATATTGGACCGAGCTGCTGACAGTCGTTCGGCAGGGCGACGTAGATCGCGCGCGCGAAATAGAGGCGAAATACTGGCTCGACGGTCCGTCGCGGGATGCGACCCTAATCGATCCCACCTATCGTGATCGCGCGCGCCAGCTCCATCGCGAGAACTTCTCGCTCGCAAATTTCGCCAGCGTCGAGGAACCGCTGAAGCCTCCTGCTACGGGCAGGCTGAACGAGATTACCGCGCCAACCCTGGTACTGATTGGCGATCAGGACTCCGAGGACCTGGTCAAGCTAGCCGATCGGCTGGCAGCCGAGATCGCAAATGCGCGACGCATAACAATCAAGAACTCGGCTCATCTGCCGAGCCTCGAACATCCCGCCGAGTTCAACGCCCTGTTAGGCGACTTTCTAACCCACCTTCCGCGAACAAAGTGATACCTTCAGGTCGTGACTGATTTACTTGTGCTGTCGGACGATGATCTGCTCGATCGCCTGCAGTGCGCGGCGTTCAGCTATTTTCTGAAGGCGCACAATCCCGCGAACGGTCTGGTCGCCGACAGGTCTGTTGCCGGCTCTCCTTGCAGCATCGCGGTGGTCGGCTTTGCGCTGTCGTCTTATCCGATTGCGGTTGAGCGCGGCTGGATGACGCGCGACGACGCGGCGGAGCGCACCCTGCTCACGCTTCGTTTTTTTCTGAGCAGCTCGCAGAACGAAACCCCCGAGGCGACCGGCTACAAGGGCTTCTACTATCACTTTCTCGACATGCAAAGCGGCAAACGAGTCTGGCGGTGCGAGCTGTCACTCATCGATACTACTTTTCTGATGGCCGGGATACTCACTGCGAGTAGCTATTTCACCAATACTAATCAGAACGAGACTGAGATTCGGAGACTCGCCGACGCACTATATCGTCGCGTCGATTGGGATTGGGCGCTGAATGGCAAGACCACCCTTTCACAGGGATGGAAACCGGAATGTGGTTTTCTCCACTATGGTTGGGAAGGATACTCAGAGGCTTCGCTGTTGTACGTACTGGCTTTGGCGTCACCGACTCATCCGATTCCCGCAAATGGCTATCATGGATGGACGACGACTTACCAATGGGAAAATCTTTACGGTTACGATTATCTCTATGCGGGGCCGCTCTTCATCCATCAGTTTTCGCACGCCTGGATCGACTTCCGGGGTATTCAAGATCGTTTCATGCGGGCCAAGAAAAGTGATTATTTCGAAAACAGCCGCCGGGCGACCTTGATTCAGCGCGAATATGCGTTGCGCAATCCGCACAGCTTTCGCGGTTACGGCGAGAATTTCTGGGGGCTCTCAGCGGGCGACGGCCCAGAGCCGCAAACTGTTAAAATAGACAGCCAAATACGCCGTGTTTTTGGCTACACCGCGCGCGGCGTGCCCTACGGGGCGGACGATGGCACGATCGCTCCGTCGGCGACCCTGGCCTCGATTGTTTTTGCACCGAAGATGGCGCTGGCCGCGATACGTCATTTCCACAAGCACTATCCAGAAATCGTGAATGAATTTCGGCTGCCGAGCGGATTCAATCCGACGCTCGCTCGCGACGGATCGCGAGGATGGCTCAGCGAAGGTTTCTTCGGTCTTGATCAGGGTATTGTCGTATTGATGATCGAGAACTATCGCTCGCAACTGATATGGAAGCTGATGCGCCGATGTCCGTACATCAAAGCGGGACTGAGTAATGCAAACTTTCGAGGCGGATGGCTGTAATGACTAATCGACTAGTTGGGTAGGAGCTGGAATGCAGCAGGAACAACCATCGTCGTATGAGTCATGGACTGACTATGATCGAATAGAGCGGCAGAACGTTCATCCTGCTGACTGGCAAAATCCGCAACCAGTCGACAAGTACAACCTGGTGATCGTCGGTGCGGGACCGGCCGGAGTAATCACGGCTATCAACGCGGTCAAAGTCGGTGCGAAAGTAGCCCTGATAGAACGAAATCTTCTTGGCGGCGCATGCTTCAATGTCGGCTGCATTTCTTCCAAAGCGATTATTCGCACCGCGCGCGTCTACGCGGAGATGCGCGCGGCAGAAAACTTCGGCGCGCAAGTGCCGACCGGTATCAACGTCGATTTTGCGGCCGTGATGGAACGGATGCGTCGGGTGCGCGCACAGGTCAGCCGCCGAGTTTCGGCGCAGAGGCTGCGCTCGATGGGTATCGATGTGTATTTCGGCGCGGCGCGCTTTGCCGGAACCGACGCGGTCGAAGTCGATGGCAAAGGGCTGCGCTTCAAGTCCGCACTGATCGCGAGCGGTGCGCATCCGGCGGTTCCCTCGATACCCGGGCTCGCCGCGGCAGGCTATCTGACGAATGAAAATGTTTTCGACCTGACCGAGTGCCCCAAGCGCCTGTTGGTCATCGGCGGCGGTCCGCTCGGATGTGAACTGGCGCAGGCATTTTGTCGATTAGGATCGCAAGTCAGCATTGCGCAGGACGATCCGATGTTTCTGGGAAATGAGGAGCGCGACGCGGCGCAGATTCTTTCCGATGCCATGGCGCGCGACGGGGTCGGCATTCACCTAAACACCGACACGCTAAACATACGCACCGAAGGAAAACAAAAAATCGTCGATCTGGCCAGCGACGATTACAAATTCACGCTCACCGTTGATGAAATCCTGGTTGGCATTGGCAGCGTCCCCAATGTCGCCGGGATGAACCTGGAGGCGGCCGGCGTCAAGTACGACAAGGACAGTGGCATACAGACCAATGACTATCTGCAAACCAGTAATTCGCGAATCTACGCGGCCGGTGACGTGTGCTCGGAGCACAAGTTTCCACACATAGAGGCAGCAGCCGCGCATCTGGTGGTTCAGAACGCATTGTTTTGGGGCCGCGAAAAACTTAGTTCGCTCGCGATTCCATGGTGTACCTACACCGATCCCGAAATCGCGCATGTGGGCCTGTACGTCAAAGAGGCGCGGGCAAGGCGGATTCCGACCAAGACTTTCACCGTGATGATGAGCGATGTGGATCGCGCGGTTACCGACGGCGAGGACGAGGGCTTCGTAAAAATCCACGTGCGAGACGGAACCGACCGGATTCTGGGCGCCACAGTAGCCGCCAGCCACGCCGGCGAGATGATAAGCGAAATCTCTTTGGCGATGAGCGCGGGACTGGGCTTGAGCGCGCTCGCCAGGGTGAACCATCCATACCCGACCCAATCGCAGGCAATAAAAATAGCCGCGGACGCCTACCTGGCGACCGTCCGCAGACCCGTGCGCGATTGGCTATTCAAGCAATGGCTGTCGCACTGAAGGAGCTATTCGCTTGTCAAGGCGCGTGAATAATGGCACACGTTGGGAGAACGATGCGTTGGCGACGGCCGGTTCTGTCAAGGCTACGCCAGCATTGCTTCGCACCAACACTCATCGTCAGGTAGGCAGATGGCGAACATGAAGAAAATTGCGGTTTTTGGCGCCGGATGTTTTTGGGGTGTCGAGTCGGCTTTTCGGGCGGTCGAGGGGGTGATCGACGTCGCCTCCGGTTACGCGGGCGGCACCATTCCGAAGCCCGACTATCGAACAGTTTGCGGTGGCAGGACCGGGCATGCCGAGGTGGTCCAGGTTGAGTACGATCCCGCGCGGGTATCGTTCGAGCAACTGTTGGAAGTTTTTTGGCAGATTCACGACCCGACGACGCTCAACCGGCAGGGACCGGACGTCGGCACGCAATACCGCTCGATAATTTTTTATTCCGATGACAGAGAGCGTAAGGCTGCCGAGGAATCAAAACGGCGGCTCGACGAGTCCGGCAAACTCGGGCGCCCGGTCGTCACGCAGATTGTGCCGGCTGCGGAGTTCTATCGCGCCGAGGAATACCACCAGCGCTACTACGAGCGGCTCGGAATCGCGCCGACCTGCGGCATCCACGGACGCGCCGACTAGCGATCATCTGCGTGCGGCCCTCGAACTCTTCGAGCGAGTAGTACGTGCGCGCGGCTTTTCGGCGGCCGTCTGGTAGGCCTGTCCGATAACGCTCGCGACCTCTTTCCAGTCGACCTCGAGATCCAGTCGCATGCCGACCCATCCGTTAACGCCTACATACGGTGGCACGAAGAAGCGCGCCGGCGCCTCGGCAACCATCATGCTTTGGAAGCCGAGTGGCGCTTTGCACCAGACTGCAATGCGGCCGTCGTTGTGGTGATTGTTCACGAACATCGCGAACATCTTGCCTTGCACTCGAAAGGTCGGCGTCCCCCACGCTTCCTTCTCGGTGGCGCCGGGGAGGGCGAGGCAGAGCTTCCGCAACTTGTCGATGGGACTCGTGCGCGGCATTGCTAGGCTGCGGCACTCGGGCGCGACGAAACCGCTTGATACCATCGCGCGAGGTTTTGCTGGCCGGCCTGAATCGTGATGTTGTTGAACTTTGCAAAGTCGACGACGACCAGGGCGGTGATATCGGCGATTGAATAATTGCTGCCGGCGATGAACTGCTTGCCCTCGAGCTCGCGGTCGAGCCATTGGTAGCGGTCCTCGACGAGCTTGCGGCTCTGTTCGCCCATCTCGGGAATCTGCTTGATGCGCGCCCGAGTCAATTCGTGCGAGTGCGCCCATACCATCCCGACCGGCGCGAATAGCGCGAGCTCCATCCGCCGGTTCCACATCTCGACGTTCGCCTGCTCGAATGCGCCTTTGCCGAACAGCGCGGGCTCGGGATGGAGCAGCTCGAAGTAGCGGCAAATCGCGACGCTCTCGGCGAGGAATTTGCCGTCGTCGAGCTCGAGCACTGGAATTCCGCCGAGCGAATTTTTCTTCAGGAACTCGGGCTGGCGGTTGACGCTCTTGAAGATGTCGACTTCTTCGAACGGAACGCTGATTCCCTTTTCGGCCAGGAATATGCGTACGCGGCGCGGATTGGGGGCGAGTTTGTAGTCGTAAATTTTCATTGCGCTGCCTCGGCTCAAGCTATTCTGTCGTGCGCAGTCGATGCGCCCGAGAGATATAACCCGTATCGCGCGCAAAGGTCACGCGGCGCGACGATCGCTTAGCGGCGTACTAACAATGTCGCGGAATACTTAGTGGGGCTGCTATCTAAAGTGGGCTGGACTCTGTCGATAGGGAGCTGACGGCTTACAGCAGGTCCATCGGCTCGAACTCCTGCAGCTCGCGGTCTATTGACCGGCGCGGCTTCTGGAGGCCGTAGTCTCTAAACAGTGGACGAAATATGAGAAGGAGGCGGCTCAGCTTTCCGAGGTGCGAGGATCTTGCTTGGATTGTCTCAGGCTCCGGGTATCGGATTCCATTTGACGTCGTTTGCAGCATCCTCGCGCCTCCCCAGTGCTCTAACATCTTTCATCCCGCCCGTCCGAACCGCCCCCCGTCTCTATACGAGAGCAATCAATGTGCCATGCGTGATCGATCCAGAACGTCTTTGAAAAGCAAGCGCGTGCGTATTTTCAGTCGCGAAGAGGCTACAGATTGTAGAATAAATGCAACAAAACGTTGTCGCGGACGCCACTTATTTCACTCCTGAATTGTCATAGATGCGCACTTGCCTACTCCGACAATTAGGATGAGCAGCGACTCATGGACCGCGGAGAGTCGGCTGCGTTTACCAGAATAACTCGAAACGACAGCGGCGCCGCGTGATCGCGAATATTGGCGACAGTATTTTGTCGCACGCCAAGAGATTGGCAATTTTTCTAGCCCGCCGCTCCCGGTTCTTAGATTAAGTCGGTGCTGGCAGGTTCGACGATCACCTTGTTTTCAAGTTTGCCGATTTTTTCGATCTCGATTCTTACCACATCGCCGGCTTTGAGCCATTTGGGAGGATTCATCGCCGCCGCCACGCCGCCCGGCGTGCCGGTCGAAACGATAGTTCCCGGCAGCAGGGTAAAAACCGTCGAGAGCGTCTCGATCTGCGCGAAGCAATCGAAAATCAGATTCCTGGTATTTGAATGCTGGCGTTGTTCGCCGTTGACGAACGTCTTCAGGTCCAGCGCGTGCGGATCGCCTATCTCATCTGGGGTTACAATCCAGGGACCCACTGGCCCGTGCGTGTCGAACGACTTGCCCAGCGTCATCGTCGGCGCACGGCGCTGCCAATCGCGCACGCTCACGTCGTTTACGATCACGTAGCCCGCGATCACTTCATGAGCGCGATCGCGGCTCACATGGCGGCATCGCCGGCCGATCACGAATCCGAGCTCGCCCTCGTAGTCGAGCGCTGACGACGCGCGCGGCAGATGAATCGGATCGCCCGGTCCGGTCACGCAGCTGGACTGCTTGTTGAAGAACATCGGAAACTCGGGCCGTTTCATTTTGGTTTCTTCGACGTGATCCGCGTAGTTGAGCCCGATGGCGAGAAACTCCGGCGGGCGCGCGATGGGAGCTTCAAGCTTGACCCTTGCGAGCGCAATCCGGTTGGCGGAATTCTTCGCCGCGCCGGCAGCACGATCGAGCGCGCGTGGCCCCGCGATAAGGAATGCGGTCATTTCGCGGGGCAACTCTGACGCCGCCGCCGCGAGGTCAACTATCGAGTCTTCGACGACGACGCCAATCCGCGTCGTGCCGCCATGGGTGAAGGTTGCGAGTTTCATTAGACTCCCGCTGGCCGACTATTCGGCAGACTGTTTCCAAATTATCGATTGGCGCCCATCAGCCGCCGCATCGTTGCGGGGTCGAGTCCCTTGGCGGCGTCGTATTTCTTGAGCTCCGATTCGGGCACGCCCGCGTGAAAGTCTCGAGCAAGTTCGTCGGGGTTGAAGGTCACGCCGATGGGATTCTTCTGGAACGCGTGGCTCTGAAAAAAACCCTTCAGATCTTCGACCGAATCGAAATTGTCTACTTGCAGCTCGACGCGATTGCCGTCGGGGTCGCGATAGTACAGCGACGTGGTCGGTCCGTGATTGATCGTCACGACTGGAAGAATGCCCGCCTGCTTGAGCCGTTCGTAAGTAAAAACCAGGTCGCCGAGGTTGGCGTAGGTGTAGGCTAGATGGTCCAGACCCACCGAATGCCGCGGCTTGTCCTCGAGCCCGGGCACGGCCGCGATCGCGATGCGGTGATGCTCGTCATCATAAGTGAGGAACGCGAGCATGCCGTTGCTGTGAACAGTTTCGGCTTCCAGCACGGTCGTGTACCAATCCACCATCGGCTGGAATTGCTTGGTGGCTAGCACGGCATGCGCGAATTTCGCGGGCACGACGCGTTTGTTCCCGTTGCGGCCATTTGCTGAGTCTGCTGACATCGCGATTCCTCCCTCGACGGCGTTTTGACCCGGTGCGTACGGCCGGATCGTCACCTTCTTATTGCACAGTAGTCAAGCCGTTGAACAACGGCGGGCGAGGGATTTTTGAAGGAGGAATTGGGAATGTCCGCCGGCGCGTGCCCCCCTTAGGAGAACGCGCCGACGGGCCAGGAATTCGTCGCTCAGGCTAGAGAGATTGTACGAAGTCGGCGTTCAGTCGTGCGAGGTAGCAAACGCCGATGACGCCGGCCCAGATTTTCAATGCGCGAGCGGTCAGCTGCGGAACTGCGAACAGGGTCGCGGCCGCCAGTATCGTCGCGAGCAATGCCGCTCGGCGGTACTTGGTCGAAGTCGATCCGCCTGTTGCTCGCTCGGAATTCATCGTGACTTTACTCTTCCCGGTGCCGCGTAAACTTTAAATCCCCGAACTGCGTGGTGCTCTGATTTTCCTGGCGGGGGCACCGTTTATCACGGGGACTCCCCGCCAGGGCGCGCTCGGGGGATTGACGCCTTTAGAATACGAACCAGCAGCTCGCTGCTGCGATGTAGAGGACGGCCACTGCAACGAGAGCGAAAACAGCGATCTCGTCGAGTTGGTCGCCAAGTTGTGATTTCAGGATTCTGGTCTGCTTGCGTTTGCCACCAGTCGAGCCGAATTTTTCGTGATACAGAGTTGAAAGCATCACCGTTCCTCCTAATCTCCAACCCCTTCATCAAATAGGCGTTACATTCGATTGAACAATTTGTTCAATTGGCCGAACACTGGCCACGAGGCGTAAACTCCTGAAAAACAAGGCAATTCGCATGGAGAAAAGATTCTGAGCGATTATGCAACCCGCTAGTTGCGTTTAGGGTAGGAAGATGTCAACGTAAGCGCAACTCAGGGGTTGCGCATGGAAACCAGCATCGATCGAAACCTATACCTCGCGGTGGCGGCCTGAACATGCCGCGACCACATTTTGCCGACGCCGCGAAATTCGTAGAAGCCGCGCCTTTATTCGCCGCGCTGGGCGACGATACTCGATTGCACATCGTTGCCCGGCTGTGCGGCGACGGGCCTCTGTCGATCGTGCAATTGGCAGAGGACGCCACTGTTTCGCGCCAGGCGGTCACCAAGCATTTGCACGCTCTCGAAGAAGCCGGGCTTGCACATAGCTCTCGCGTCGGCCGTGAACGGATCTGGGAGCTCGAAACGAAGCGGCTCTCCGAAGCGCGGCGTTATCTCGACCAGATCTCGCACGATTGGGATGCGGCGCTGGCCCGGCTGAAGGCTTTCGTCGAGAAGCAGAAGGAGTAAAGCAGGCCGCGTAGCGGCGGATCAGGCCGATCGCCAATCTTGTACGGAACGCCCACAATCGGCAGAGTCTTGGTAGCAGGCGCTTAAGAGGCGGACGTGACCAGGAACGGAAACGGAAACTTTTTTAATCTCTACAATCACGATTTCGTGCGAATCGCGGTTGGAGTGCCTTCGGTTCGCGTCGCAGACCCTGCCTACAATGCCGAACACACCATCGCGCTCATCCGCGAGGCCGCCGAGCGCAAGGCCGTGCTCGCGCTGTTCCCCGAATTGGGACTGACGGCATACTCGTGCGACGACCTGTTTCAACAGCGCGCGCTGCTCGAAGCATGCCTCGACGCGATCGCCTCCGTCATTGAAGCCAGCGCGAAACTCTCCATCATCAGCGTGGTCGGAGCGCCGCTGCAAATCGATCATCATCTCTATAACTGCGCGATCGTGATTCATCGCGGGCGAATTCTCGGCGTCGTGCCGAAGACCAATCTTCCCAACTACCGCGAATTCTATGAACCACGGCAGTTCAGCTCGGCCGACGCCGCCACGCGCGACCAAATCGATCTCGCCGGCAATCGCGCGGTGCCGTTCGGCAACAGTCTCATCTTTCAGCACGAGGAGCAGCCGCTGCTCAGCTTTCACGCCGAGATTTGCGAGGATTTGTGGGTGCCGATTTCGCCGTCGTCATACGCGGCTCTTGCCGGCGCTACCGTGCTGCTGAACCTGTCGGCGTCGAACATCACGATTGGCAAGGCCGACTACCGCCGCTCGCTGGTCGCCGGTCAATCGGCGCGATGCCTTGCTGCATACGCATATTCGGCGGCTGGAGTCGGTGAGTCGACGACCGACCTCGCGTGGGACGGGCACGCCTTGATTGCCGAGAACGGCAACATCATAGCCGAGTCAGAGCGCTTCAAGGATCAGCCGCAGGTGATCTGCGCGGAGATTGACCTTGAACGTTTGTCGCAGGAGCGGATGCGTCAGAACACGTTCGGCGACACCGCCCATCGCGAGCTCGAGCGCGTGCGCCGCTTTCGCCGGATTCCATTTTCGTCGGAGTTGCCACGGCGCGGGAAGATGCCCTTGCAACGGCGCTACGAGCGCTTCCCGTACGTACCGTCGGATCCCGCGACCCGTGACGAGCGATGCGCCGAAGTTTTCGACATCCAGGTTGAAGGTCTCGCTACGCGTCTGCGCTCGACCGGCCTCGAGCGCGTGGTGATTGGAATTTCCGGCGGAATTGATTCGACCCACGCCTTGCTGGTATGCGCGCGCGCGATGGATCGTCTCGGCTCGCCGCGCAAAAATATTCTCGCAGTCACGATGCCCGGCTTCGCCACCAGCGCGCGCACGCTCGAGCAGGCGCGCCGTCTGATGAAGTCGCTCGGTTGCACGACCGACGAAATAGACATCCGGCCGAGTTGCATGCAGATGCTCAAAGACCTGGGGCATCCTTATGCGAATGGCGAAGAGGTTTACGATGTCACCTTCGAGAACGTGCAGGCAGGCGAGCGCACCAGCCATCTTTTTCGATTGGCGAACCTGCGCGGCGGACTGGTGGTCGGCACCGGCGACTTGAGTGAGCTGGCGCTTGGATGGTGCACCTATGGCGTAGGCGATCACATGTCGCACTACAGCGTGAATGCGAGCGTGCCGAAGACGTTGATCCAGCACGTCATACGATGGCTCGCGCAAACTGAAAGCCTCGGCCGCGAAACCAGCGCGACGCTGCTCGAGATTCTCGCGACTCCAATCAGCCCCGAACTGATTCCCGGCACCTCTGCGGATGGCCATCCGAGCCACGATACTGAGGCGACGATCGGCCCCTACGAGCTGCACGATTTTTTTCTCTACTACACGCTGCGCTTCGGATACCCGCCGCCGAAGGTCGCGTTCCTCGCTTACAGTGCGTGGCGCGACAAGGACGCGGGCGACTGGCCCGACATCCCGCGCGAGCGGCGCAACCAGTATGACATCGCGACCATCAAGGGTCATCTGCACACTTTCCTGTACCGATTTTTTCAGCAAAGCCAGTTCAAGCGCAGTTGTATTCCCAATGCGCCCAAGGTTGGTTCAGGGGGATCGCTATCGCCGCGCGGCGACTGGCGCGCGCCCTCGGACAGCGAAGCGACCGCATGGCTCGAGCAATTGAAGTCAGTGCCCGACAAAGAATAATCTCGCCCTGATGAAATTTTATCGACTGCCGCGAAAGACACCCGGCGTGTGTGTCTGCGCTTTTATTAGGATTGAGATGCTGAAGTCTTTGCGAACGATATCCATCTTACTGGTGTTCGCTGTTGCCCTGCTTGCCGCGCCTGCCTTCGCTCAGGAACCTGCCAAACCGCAAGCACCGCCTGCGTCGCCCGCGGCCGTTGGTACCCCACAAGCGGAACCCTCCCTCACTGCCGAGCAGTTGGCTGCGCAGAAAGAGGCGGAGAAGGGCACGCCGGAGCAGCAGGAATTAGCGCGCGACGTAGCCGAAGCTATTTCGGCGAAAGATTTCGCCGCGATGAAGGATCTGTTCGCACCGTCCACGTTGAAATGCATCGGCAACAACCAGGATTACGTGATCGACCGAATAAAGAAGCAGTTCGCTCTTCCGATGAGCACCAACTATCACCTGACGATTACCAGGCTGCCGGCAGATATTCCGCGCCCCACCAAGTACGCAACCTACCCGATGAGACCGACTCATCTGATGAGCATGGATTTCACCACCAACAGCGGCGACGGCGCTACTGTAAACCTGCTGATCGGCCAGGATGACAGCAAGCCATCTTCAACAATGACTGGAATGACGCGCGTCGTTGTATTGCTGGTGATTTCGCTGGCGGCGCTCGCGATGCTTGCGATCGGCGTCTTGCTACGCTCGTTCTGGTGGCTTGGTGGAGGATTGATAGCTGGAGCGGTTGGACTGCTGGTGCTGGTCGGCAACCCTTTCGGCCAGGGACATGGCGATTGGTACGAAGCGCAGCCGTGTCCCACGCAAGAAGGCTTGCAGCGTTTTGCCAAAACACAGCAGTTGCGCGCCGAAAATCAGGCTCGCGTCAAAGCGGCAGTCGCGGAGCTGAAGGACCCGCTTAAGTCGCAGCTGCTTACGCTTATTAGCCAGCACGCGACTACCAAAGCCTGGGATCTGTGCATGGCGTCGCTCAAAGATGACTTTCCGACCTGCCAGGGATTGGTTGCGACACTTTCGGGTCACGAGAATGATTGAAGGAGCTGGAGAACGGCGATGAAAATAGGACTTCATCTGCCTCAGATTGGTGGTGCGGCGCATGATATCGCGCACGTTGCCAAGCGCGCCGAACAGGAAGGCTACGAATCAATCTGGGTCAGCGACCACCTGATTGTGCCCGAGACCGGCGGCCGCCTGCCCGCGATTGAAATAATGGAGCCGATCGCGACGCTTGCGTACGCCGCTGCGCTCACCAGCCGCATCAAGCTCGCGACCAGCGTGATCGTGGTTCCGTATCGCAATGCGATCCATCTGGCCAAAGAACTCGCCACGCTCGACCGGCTGTCGTCAGGCCGCGTCGTCGCGGGCGTCGCCAGCGGATGGCTCGAAGCCGAGTTTCGCGCGCTGGGCGCGCCGTTCGAAAAACGCGGCGCGTACACCGACGAGGCTATCAAGCTGATGCGCGCGGTTTGGTCGTCCGCTGTGCCGGAATTTCACGGTGAGTTTTTCAATCTCGCAGGCATGCGCTTCGGTCCGCGTCCCGCCGCCGGCAACATCCCGATCTGGGTGGGAGGCACGAGTCGCCGGGCAATTCGCCGCGCGGTCGAGTTGGGCGACGGATGGCACGGGACGCGGATGAAGCCCGAGCTGGTCGCCGAGCGAATCGGATGGATTCGCGAAATCGCGGGGCGCTGTGGCCGCAGCCTTGACAACTTTTCGATAAGTCATCGCGTGTACATGGGCTTTGCGCCGAAATGGAAAGACACCGGCGGCTACGTCGAAGGCATCCTGGCGCCGCCCGCTGAAATTGCCGACTACCTCAATCGTTTCGCCGCGATCGGCGTCAACGAGATCCTGATAACTCCGCTCGGCAACGATCCGCTCTTTACCGAATCGCTCGAGAAGTTTCTCGATCGCTTCGACGCCGAAGTCCGCCCCAAGCTCGCAGCTTGAGTCACTCGCCCAACTCTGGACGGCGATATAAAGTGTAGTCGCGTCTGGAGCCGCCGTCGTATCGCGCGTGCTGCCGAACGCTGACATTTTGGAATTCGTGGAAAAGACAATCCCGAACGGATCTACCGCCCGGAATCTTTCCGCCGAAAATCACGCACACGTTACGCCGCCAAAGAGCACGCTGCGAGCTTTTCTCGCGATGCTCATGCACGTTTCGCGCTGGCATGTGATCGGCGTGATCCTGGTGACGGTACTATTTTCGCTGAGCGAGGGCATCGGCTTCGCGCTGCTGCTGCCGACCTTGCAAGTGGCTGGTTTTAATTTGACCGGGCAGGGCGAAGCCGGACGCTACGCGTCGATCGTTTCGAACGCATTGCTTGGAGCTGGTCTCCGTCCATCGCTGATTCTCCTGCTTGGCATATTCGTGATGCTGGTCGGCGTGCGAACAGTGCTGGGACAGATCGAGAACGTGTGGACTTATGCGGTTCAGGAGCAAGTCGAGCATCACCTGCGGCGCAAGCTCTACCGTGCAATTGCGGAGGCGAATTGGTTGTTTGTATGCCGCAGCCGCGCCTCGGATTTCACTCACGCACTGACCGGTGAAACCAGCCGCGTCGGCGAGGCGGCGAATCTCGCGCTCATATTCGTCGGCGAAGTCGTGCTCGGAACGCTCTACATGGCGATCGCGTTTGCGCTGTCGGCCGGCATGACTGCTTTGGTGCTGATCGCTGGCATCTTGCTGGCGCTGGTCTTTCGCGGACGCACGCATGCGATCGAAGTTCAGGGCGAGGAAGTCTCCGAGACCACCAAGTCGCTCTATTCGGCCAGCATCGAACATTTGCAGAGTCTGAAAGCAGCCAAGACTTATGGCGCGCAACAACGCAATTTCGCGCTCTTCTCCGCGCTCAGCGCAGATGTCGTTCGGGCCAACATGAACGGCGCCCGTCAACAAGCAGTCGCCGCAACCTGGTTCGAGCTCGGCTCGGTCGTAATCCTGGCGGTGGTGCTGTTCGTCTCGATTCGAGTGCTGGCGGTGCCGCCCGCCTCGATCCTCATCCTGTTGCTGCTCTTCGCCCGCGTGATGCCGAGAATCATGACCGGCCAGCGCCACTATCGCGGCTTCGTCAACTTGCTGCCGTCGTTCGCCAATCTGGAGGAAATCGAGACGCGATGTACGGCCGCGGCCGAGCCCGCTGCGCATCGGCACGACCAGCTGTCGCTAACGCGGGAACTCGCCGCCGACCGCGTCTCGTTCAGCTACGGCGAGGGACGCGTACCCGCGGTGCGGGATTTGAGCCTGATAATCCCGGCGGGAAATATCGTCGCACTGGTGGGACCGTCGGGAGGTGGCAAGAGTACTATCGCAGACATTCTGATGGGCTTGATTGCGCCCGACTCGGGCACGCTGAGCCTCGACGGCCGGCCGCTCGGGCCTGACGATGTGCGCGGATGGCGCGATCAAATCGGCTACGTCGCGCCCGAAACATTTCTGTTTCACGACACGATTCGCGCCAACCTGAAATGGGCGCGTCCCGACTCCAGCGAAGAGGAAATGCTCGACGCCCTGCGGCAGGCGTCCGCAACCGATTTCGTCGCCGGGCTCGCGCATGGCCTCGATGCTGTGGTCGGAGACCGCGGTATGATGCTGTCGCAGGGTGAGCGCCAACGTCTTGCGCTCGCGCGCGCATTCCTGCGCCGGCCCTCTATGCTGGTCCTGGACGAGGCGACCAACAGTCTCGATTCCGAAAACGAGGCGCGCGTGCTCGACGCGATCGAAAGTCGCCGCGGCGAAGTTACCGTCGTGCTGATCGCGCATCGCCTGTCGACCATCCGATCAGCCGATCTTATTTACGTGATCGACGGCGGCAAGGTAGTCGAGTCGGGCGACTGGTCGTCGTTGAGCGCGATTCGCGACGGTCGTTTCCGCGCGCTGTGGGAAGCCCAAAGTCTCACCGGCTGATCAACCCGACTGACATCCGGCATGACCGCTCGCGACCCAGCGGTTCACGTCACATTCTATTAATCCGCGACTAATTATTCCGACATGTCCCTGAATTAGCTTTGCGCCGTTCGTTGGACGCACGTGTCGGCGCGGATACGGCCGATCGACGCAACAGATCGTTTTGCGGGGAGGGGACATGAACACTCGATCGCGTATGTCGTCGTTTCTGTTGCCAGCGGTGGCCGGCATCGCGCTGCTCTTGAGCGGATGCGCGCAGCAACGCGAGCTGGGCTGGTGCACAGTCGGCGGCGCCGGCATCGGCGCTCTGGTCGGCGCGGGTGCGGGCTTCGGAATTGGCGAGGCTGCGGAGGGCAACAGCGGCTTTAATTCGAGAGTCACCGCGGGTGCGGTCACCGGCGCGGTAGTCGGCGGAATAATCGGCGGAGTCGCGGGACACTACATTTGCGATCCGATCGTACAACCGCCGCCGCCTCCACCTCCACCACCTCCTCCGATGCCGCCACCACCGCCGCCACCTCCTCCGCCCGTCAAAGAGAAGCTGGTGCTGCGCGGCGTACACTTTGACTTCAACAAGTCGAACATTCGTCCCGGCGATGCCGCTGTGCTGGACGAGGCCGCCTCGACGCTCAAGGCCAACCCCGATGTCGATATAGACGTCAATGGATATTGCGATGCGATCGGAGGCGAGGAGTACAACTTGCGACTCTCCGACCGGCGCGCCAACGCCGTCGTCGACTACCTGGTCAGGGACGGGATATCCGAGAGCCGGCTGCATTCGCACGGCTACGGTAAGACCGACTTCGTGGCAACCAACGATACCGCCGAAGGACGCGCGCAAAACCGCCGCGTCGAATTGGTGCCCGAACAATAGCCAGCATACGTACGGCGGGGCGCTCGCAATCATGCGAGCGCCCCGCACTGAAAATCTGCTTCAAGATCTGCGAAAGGGGACCTGTAGACGCTCGTCATTTGATTTACAGGCCGAGCCGCGCCCCTTCAGTTATCAAAGCTGCAGTTTCGTCTCTGTTGCCCGGTAGGCGATTGTGGGAAGGAGAAATTCGTGCATTTGGCGTCCAGCACCACAGTTGTGCTAGAACGGCGCGGGCAATGGGACTCCGTCATTGCATAATGCGCTGTAGTGAGGTTGATGTGAGATGAATTTAGCAAAGACCCTTGCGACGGTTGCCTGTACGAGCCTGTTAACTGCCGGCACCGCGAGTTTTGCACGTCATGCGCACGCGCAGGACGCGAACGATCAAAGTTCAGGGAGTTGGAGGACGTCCGACGCCAGCAGCGCCGATGTGGTGACCAGTCCCGATGCCAAAGCGCCTCCGCTCGATGTCAACGGCTGCTGGTTAGGAGGCGCTTCCGATGCCAACGACGGCGATGAAGGAACGATCGAATTCGTGTTCAGTCAGGATGAGGCCAAACCGACCAAACTTGACAGTCCTTCCACCATTAACTTCACCTTCCCTGATTCTGCTGCCCTTGACGGTACGATAAAGGGCACGGTTACTGCCAAAGGAATCAAGTTCAGCGGCAAGCTCCCCGGCTGCTCGTACAGCGGAAAAGCCACGGAAGCACCGCTCACAGTTGGTCCGGCTGCCCATGGCGGGGTTTTGGCATTTGGGCTCATGGGAAAGATTAAATTCTCGGGCAAGTGCGCAAAGGGTTTCAAGGGCATGACGTTTGACGTCGGGCCGGGATGCGCGCCATAGACGGATCGCTATTCGCGAACAACCGAGATCGCGCGCTCGTTGTTGCACCGCGACGAATGAGAGCCTGACGCGTGCGGCGGTCAGGCTTAGCCAGCAGGAAAGCGATCGCGAGGTTGGACTAACCTTTCACTGAAAAAATCGCGAGAACTCAAAAGATCTCACGTTCGACAACAACATCGCATTAATTGACGCAACACCGGAACGATGAAATAGGAGCACCGGGGAGGAGCTGGAATCATGGGGAAGAGAAAGACTGTTTTTGCTGCCGTTATCGTCGCTGCATTTTTGATGCTACTCACCAATTCGTTTTCCGCAGAGGCGGCCGGAAGCTGCCAGTCCAAGCTGGTCGGCAATTCTTATAGTTGCAGCGTGTCGGATGAAGAGCTGGGCACGGAAACCCTGACCTTCGAATTCGAAACGGGAGGGCTTTCAAAGGATTTTGACATGTTTGATGGTACCGGCGAATATGGTTGCGCCTGCAACTCGAGCGGTTCTGTGACCTCTCCGAAGTTCGATAGTTCTTCCAGCAACTTCGAATGTATTTCGACGGACACCACCTACATGATCAGCGGAAAAGTGAGTGGCAAAAAAATCAGCGGCCAAGGAACATCTGAATTGGGCGATTCGGTCGTCATTAGCTGCAAGCTGCTCTTAGAGTAGGCGGAAAGCATCACTCTTCTGACAAGATTCGTCGCATTGAATGAGGTTAATTTGAGATGAAACTAGCAAAGACCCTTGTAATGGTTGCCTGTACGAGCCTGTTAACTGCCGGCACCGTGAGTTTCGCACGTCATGCGTATGCACAAGACGCGAACGGTCAGGGTTCAGGGAGTTGGAGGACGTCCGACGCCAGCAGCGACGGCGTAGCTACCAGTCCCGATATGAAAATGAAAACGCCTCCGCTCGATGTCGACGGATGCTGGTCCGGTGGCGTTGCAGATGACGTCGATGGCGATGAGGGATCCATCGAATTCGAATTCGATCAAGATGAGATCAAACTGACCAAAATCGATAATACGTCCACAATTGATTTCAGCTTCCCAGATAGTGCTTTCCTTGACGGTCCGTTGAAAGGCTCGGTGACTTCAAAAGAAATCAAGTTCAGTGGCAAGGTTCCCGGCTGCTCGTACACCGGTAAAGGCACGGAATCACTGCTCGCAGATGGGCCGGCTGTGCCGGCCGGGACTTTAGTATTTGCGATCACGGGAAAGATTAAGTTCTCAGGCAAATGCGCGAAGGGTTTCAAAGGCATGACCTTCGAAATCGAACCGTGCCCCATCTAGCCGTGCCCAAGGCCTTTATGGTCGCGGGGGTGTATTCCGTAGAAGCCACCTATGTGGTCAGAAAAGTGGGTGGAGGACAATCACGCAGAGGGAACATATGAAGGCTAGCGATTGGATATCACTAGCTGCAACCTGCTCGTGCAGCAGGCGCCGGAAGGCGCGACCTTCCTGACAAGGTTCGTCGCGCCGGTCACCGAACGCTGGTGCGAGAGGGGGGACTTGAACCCCCACGCCTTGCGGCACTGGATCCTAAGTCCAGCGCGTCTGCCATTCCGCCACTCTCGCGCGAATGAAAACGTATTGGAAACTCAATGCTGTTTGAAGAGCACGCCCGATCTCAGAAAGCGTGATTTACCATACTCAATAGAATTCTAGCCCGCTGGCCGGACTTTCGCCTCGATGCACTTCCAATTCACGGGACCAAAATCGGCCGCAAAGCCATGACCGATGTTCGGGTTGACCCGTTCTTCGGCTGCTGCTTCTTTTGCAAGTCTGGCAACTTCTGCTCTCCGCTCTGAGTTCATTTCTAGAGCGGCGGCCTTGCAAGCCGCCTCTGTCTTATATTGGTTATGCTGAAATCCCCCAGACGACCCAGTCCACCAGGATAAGCTCCAACCCAGCAAAATCGTAGCTACAATCGCGTGATGTTTCATAGCATCTAAAGTCCTACGGCATTATTTCGCGCGGCCATCCGCTGAAGAGCCGCGCACCAACTCTTCCTGAATCATCGCCCATTAATCTGTGTATCGCGATGCGACACGGGCAGAATCAAATTCGTCCGCGCGATCTGCTCTGGTCTGCTACGACAACCTTCACTCGAAGCCACCGCTGGCATGAGTGCTGCACTTCAGCAGCTATGAAAACGCTTACCATTTTCCTGCTGTTGGCCGCGCTCGCGATTCCAGGACCGGCGCATGCACAGGTTTATACCGGGGGCGGGATTTACGCCACTTTGTTGGAGCCGACGCAACCAAACATGACGATCACCTCATCAAATCCGCAAATCAGGATGGCTATTACGATTCAACCCGCCATAGGGGTACCTCTGTACTACTATCAAGTAGAGGTATTGCTCACCACGTCCAATCCCGCCACCAACCCGAACGCTGTCGTGGCCGCGTCCACTAGCTACACGCCATACAACTATTACGATGTGGCGGACATCGATACGTCGGCCTTACCTGCGGGCAACTACTGGGTTAGCGCTCAATTGTGGGAAGCGCCCGAAGGCGTCACTGCCGCAAGTTTTCGGGTCGATTGAAGCGCTACTGGATGACCTGCGGAGAGGGGCTCGGCGCTGCTTTCGGCGTGGCGCGCATATGCTCGAATACCGCCTTGTTCGCGGTTGACAGTTGGCCTACTGCCGACAAAATCCTTTGCGACATTTCATCGGTGGCCTCTTTGCCGACTCGGAACACCGACGAGTCTTCGTAGACTTCACCCGGGAGCCGGTCTGAATAAATCGTGAACGCGACCGACACCGCCGACATCGTGCCGCTTAGCTTGCTGTCAACTCCCGGCAATCCGGTAAACAAGTCCACGCACCACAGATGAACTCCGATACCGAAGGCGTCGGTGTGATCGACCAGCCGGTAGGCGACCGAGTCCTTAACTTTATCCTTCAAGGCGGAACAGAAGTCTCCGCCGACCGTATCGGAGCAATGGCAATCCACAAAAACGCTAAGCCGGTTGTCGTCGCCTGCTGCCCGACCGTTGGCGGGCAGGATCAACAGAACCAGGGCCAGCATTCCGATTGAGGCTGTGATTTTTGGCTTCAAAGTAAATCGCAGGCTAGCGGAGTGGCGGCGATCCTCGCAAATGCTCTTTCGGCATCGCGACATCGTCACCTTCGCGTGATAGACTTTGGCGATTATCTCGACGAGGGAGTTTGAACATTTTCCGATGCTATTGAAACAGACCGGACGAAGTCGCCTCGCATCCGCGTGGCGTGTGGTTTCCGCATTTGGTTTTTTCGCGATCCTGTTCGCCACGATTGCCGCATATTCCGTGCGGGCCGACGATCCCAACGCAGTCGTGGCGACGGTCGGCGATCACAAGATCAGCAACAAGGACCTCGACGCGAAGGTCAAGCCGCAAATCGACCAGATGCGTGCGATGCTCGAGAAGCGCGTCGATCAAATGATAGCCGATAAGTCTTTCGAGCTCAGGCGCCAGACGCTCGAGGCGATGACCGACGACTACCTCATCCAGCAGGCCGCCAAGCGCGACAATCTGAGCGTCGATGACTACCTCAAGAAACAGTACACCGGCAAATCGGGCGTAACCGAAGCCGACGCCAAAAAGTTCTACGATCAGAACAAAGGCGGCAACACCCCTCCGTTCGCACAGCTCAAGCCGCAAGTGATGGAGATGATGAACCGGGAAGCGCTGCTCGAACGCCTGCGCAAGGACCAGCCGGTGAAGATCCTGCTGGAGCCCCAGCGCGTTGCAGTCAACAGCAGCGGACATCCGGCGCTCGGCGCCAAAGATGCACCCGTCACGATCGTCGAGTTCACTGACTTTCAGTGTCCGTTCTGCGAGAAGACCGAAGGTACGCTGAAACAGTTGGAGGCGAAATACGGCGACAAGATTCGCCTGGTGCACATGGACTTCCCGCTGCCGTTCCATTCGCATGCGCTCGCGGCCGCCAACGCCGCGCGGTGCGCCAACGATCAGGGCAAATTCTGGCCATATCGCGAGGCGCTGTTCGCCAATCAAAGCAAACTGGCGCCCGCCGATCTGAAGGCAACTGCCAAAACGCTCGGACTCAATACGACTGAATTCGACGCATGCCTGGACAGTGCGAAATACAGCAGCCAGATCAAAGCCGACATCGCCACCGGCGAGAAAGCCGGGGTGGACGGAACGCCGGCGTTTTTTATCGACGGCCGGCCGCTGACCGGTGCGCAGGAGCCGCCGAAGTTTGAAGAGCTGATCGACGCCGAGCTGGCAAAGGGCGGCAACAACAAGCAAGCGTCGGCGAACTGACAGCGTTGCTACGGTTCAGATGGGCGTGACTAGCAGGGTCTGAACGCGCGAGGTGTCGTAAACGGCGCGCTTGAACTGATAGCGCCACCCTCCCGCGTTCGCACCACGCGGCGGGAGCAACAGGATGTTCAAGGTATTTGGATTTTTGACGAAGAAAGATGGTCTCGGTAGGCAAGAGTTCATCGACTACTACGAAAGCAAGCACGTTCCACTGATTTGCAGCCTGGCGCCCGTTCCCACCGTCTACAAGCGCACATATCTCGGCGAGAGGCTTACCGCAGAAGGTGGCCAAGTTGATTTCGATGTAATGACGGAATTGGTTTTTGCCGATCGACGAGCGTTTGATGCATGGATGGCAGAGCTCGCCAAGCCTGGGGTTGGCGCACGTATTGTGCAGGACGAAGAGAAATTCCTGAATCGGGCGCGAACCCGGGCCTACGTCGTTGAGGAGCGCGTGACGCGCGAATAATCCTGAATTAGGGCACTCCGGCCAGCCGGCAGGAGCATTCGCTTGCCTTCTTTAGTGCATTAACCGTAAATTCATTCAGCGTTGATCAAATCATTGGGGAGACCGGCAGGGTTCATCGATTTATGGCGATTAGCTTTCCTTCGACCGAATACTTCGAAGCGCTCAAGGCGCAGATGGCCGCCAGCGAGGAAAAATTCCGCCGCCTCGGCTTTATCGATACGACCTTTGGCGTCAGCGTCGGCGGCAACGGCAAGGCCCGCAACTTCGTGCTCGAGTTCGAAGTCTTTGACCTCAAGAACGTCAGCGAAGTGCCGGCGATCGATCTGAAGAAAGTCGATTTCCAAATCGAAGGTGACTCGCAAGTGTGGCGCGAGATGATCGAGAACATCCGCCGCAATGGCGAGGCCGATTCTTCGCACGACATCAACACGCTCGCGCATTTCGGCGAGCGCTTGAAGATTGTCTATGACGATCCCGACGGTCACGACAAACTTTATCGCTTCATGGAATCGATTCAGGAATTTTTCGACCTTTCAAGCAAGCTCGAAGTGAGTTTCAACTAAGGCGCGGAGGCGCGGCTGACCATGGCATACCTTTCGACCACGAACTTTGCCGAGGACAAGGACTTCATCGACAAGTGGCTCTACACGATCAGAACCGGCGAGATGGATCTGTCGTGGATGAAATCTGCGACTGAGAAAATCAGTCCCGAGGAAGCCAATCCGCGCCGCGGTCTGACCTATCGCGATCTCAACCTCGGAACCTATGGCTTCACCGACATCCCGGAAAAGGTACGCAACAATCGATCGTATGCGCCGCGCGGTGCTGAGATTCCTGAAGGCGTCCCCGACGCTCAGCCGTGGGTCTCGCGCAAGAGCGAGCTATGGGCGTTCAACACCGAGAGCTATTACGAGGAAGCGGTGTCGCGCCAGTGGAACGCCACCACTGACATTCCGTGGGATCGCCTCGAAGGCGTCGAGCTGCCTGAAGTCACCGGCAAGGCTCTCTCGCAATTGATGACCTTCCTGACCGAAGTGGAAATGATCGCGACCGACACGCCGGCGATGTGGCTGCCGCGGCTCAATCCTGACTTTATCGAAGTGCGATCGTTTATCGCGGCGCAGGCCATGGACGAGGCGCGTCACGCGGAAGTCTTTCGCAAGCGCGCGTTGACCACTGGCTGGGGCCTGATGCAGGCGAGCCCGATCAACGAGATGGCGCTGAAGCATTTGCGCGACGCCGATTCTTTCAGCGAGATGTCGGTCGCGCTGCACCTGGTTGCCGAAGGTAACGTGCTGACGCTGTTTCGCTTCAGTGAGTACCTGTCTCCGACCGACGTTGACAAGAAGATCTTCCGGCTCGTGATGCAGGATGAAGCACGGCACGTCGGCTACGGCATGCAGCATTTCAAATACGTGCTCGAGCATTTTCCCGAGAAGCGCGAAGTCCTGCACGCGCATTTGGACGAAGCCGAGAATATTTCGTTTGCCGGCGCGGCCGCGACCGAGCTGACCGAGGCGTTTATCATCCTGGCCGGCGGCGGCCTCAAGCGCGAAAATATCGAGCAGGGTATTCGCATCACGACTCAGTTCAATCTCAAGCAGATGCAGGAGCACTTCGAGCGCCTGGATAAGTGCGGGATGCCGGAGCGTCGCGAGCGTTCCAAGCTCTACCTGATGTATGAGATGGGACGAGCGGCGGCCGAAAACGCAGGCATCAAACTGAACTAAGATCTTTTAAAATCTGGTCCCCGTCCCGTGCGGGAAGGGGCTAGGGGTTAGGTTCTTGGCATTTTACGCTGACAAGGATTACACGGTCGATGAAACGGTCCTCCAGGCCGCGCAAAAGGTAATGGAGGGAAACCTGGGCCTGCACTGGTACCAGGCCAAGACCGAGCGCATCTCCGGCCGCGCATCCGATCCGAAACGCGGACTTACCTACCAGGATCTCAACGTTGGCACCTACGGCTATACCGACATTCCTGAAGACGTGCGCACCAGTCAGTCGATGGTGTCGCGCGGCAGTGAGAAGGTCGGCAAGCTGCCAGACATGGGCTACGTCGTCAATCGCAAGTCAGACGTATGGTCCGACAACGTCGCGGAACTTTACGAAGAGGTGAAGGCGCGACGATGGGTCCCGGCGACCGACATCGCATGGGGCGAGCTTCACGCGCATCCGCTGGCGCCTGAGCTCGAGATGGCGTGCGCGCAGCTCTATACCTTTCTGCAGGAATGCCAGATCGTGTCGATGGACTTCCCGTCGAAGTGGGTGCCGTTGATCAACCAGGATTTCCTTGAGCAGAAGAGCTGGATGTGCGCGCAGATGCTCGACGCGTCGCGCCTGTTCGAGGTGTTTCGCAAGCGCGCATTGTTCGGCGGCGCCGGCCTCGGCCGCGCGAGCGCTACCGCGGAGCAGGGACTCAAGGAATGGCTGTGGGCGGATCGCTATCCGCAGGGCTCGGTTTCGATAAATCTGTCACTAGCCGGATTCCTGCTCGTGCTCTATCGGCAAATCGCCGCCTTCGCTCCGACCAATGTCGATCGCAAGATCATGCGCTACGCGATGCAGGACGCGGCGCGCCAGACCGCGTATGGCCTCGGCCAACTGCGCTATCACTTGAAGCATCGCCCGCTCGAAGCGAACACGATGGAAGGCTACCTCGACTACACCGAGCACGCGCTGCTCGGCCTGATAGGCAGTCCCGAGCTGCTCGAGCCGATGATCATCATCTGCGGCGGCGGACTGGAAAAGGCCCAGGTCGACAAGGGCCGAGTCGCAACCGCCAAGTTCATCCGGCTCGCGGTGAAAGAGTACATGGAGCGAATCGCCGCTGCCGGCCTGGCAGGCCACGCGAAGCGCAGCAAAATCCCCGCAATGATCGATCGCATCTCAGCCGCCGCATAGATTCTGTCTCCTCTCCCTGCGAGGGAGAGCTGTGCGTAACTGCTTCGCGTCCCCTCTGTCCCCTCTCCCTGCAAGGGAGAGGAAGGGTGAGGGTCCTATTACAGCGCCCTGCGCGATTCAGGATTCTGCTCTTGTCAGAAGGAATCGGAGGTTACGCAAAGCTCTCCTACGAGGGAGAGGATGAAGGTGAGGGTCCAAATCCAACGCCCAGCGCGATTCAGGATTCTGCCGCTGCTTCGTCGTCACCCCGACGTGTTTTCTGCCTCCCGCCGCCCTGCTAAAATCTGGCGCATGCCAAATCGTAGTTCTGCTGTGATCGCCGGCGCGCCGGTGGCGCCGGATTGTTCCGTTGGTGAGCCGACAGGCGCTCCCGACGAACCCGACCAACGTAGCCGCGGTTTTTTCGGGCGCCTCTTCGACCGCATCGTTCCGCCCACCGCCCTGGTGCGCTTCCTAGGCTACGTGCGGCCCCATCTATGGCTGGTGGCCGGCGGCTCCATCATGGGCATCCTGAAGTTCACGCTGCCTCTAGCCTTTCCGCTCGCCTTCAAATACGTCTTCGACGTTCTGCTGGTGCCGCAGCCGCATCCCGAACATCTGAACTCGATGATCGACGGATGGTGCCGCTCGATCGCAATTCAGCTTCACCTGGGCACCGGCTCGGCCGCCAAGCTCGAGGCTTTGACCGCGGCGCTGTTCGCGCTGTTCATCGTCCAGGCCATCGCGACCTACTACCGCAACTACTGGGCGAGCATGGCCGGTCACCGGCTGATATTCGACCTGCGCTATGCACTCTACAAACACATGCAGCGCCTGTCGCATTCGTTTTTCGATCGCACCACCTCCGGCGCAGTGGTCTCGCGGTTTATTTCCGACATCTCGATGGCGCAGAATTTTGTCGGCTCCGCCATGATCAACATCTGGATGGACGGCGTGTCGCTGGGCTTCGTCATCTGGCTGCTGTTCTATCTCAACGTGCGGCTGGCGTGGATTTCGCTCATCGTCATTCCGTTCTACGTCGCGGTCATCAGAATTCTGTCGCCGCGAATCAAGGAGACCAGCCACGACCTGCAGGAAGTGGTCGAGGAATTCTCCGGCGAGCTGCAGGAACGCGTCGCCGGCATCTCGACCGTTAAATCCTTTGCGCGCGAGGCCGATGAGGCGCGCCGCTTTCACCAGCGGACCACCGAGCTCTACGACCTAACCATCGAGAGCGTCAAGCTGTCGTCGACCCATCAGATGTTCACCGAGTTCATCTCTCGCGCCGCGCCGCTGATAGTCATCTGGGCGGGCGCCCTGATGATCATGCACGGCCAGATGACGATCGGAACGGTGGTCGCATTCTTCGCTTTCCTGGGAGCTTTGTACCTGCCTCTGCAGCGATTTTCTGAGCTCTCGATCATCGTGGCGACCGCTCTGGCGGCCATCGAGCGGATTTTCACTTTCTTCGACGAGACTCCCGAGGTGCACGACCGGCCCGGTGCGCCGTTGCTCAAGGTGAAAAGCGGACTGGTCGAGATCGAGCATCTGCGCTTTGGTTACAAGCCGCTCGACGGCGGCCCCATTCGCATCACGCTCGACGATGTGAACCTTACCGTGCCAGCGGGGACTACGGTTGCGCTGGTGGGCAGGTCGGGCGCCGGCAAGACCACCCTCGCCAGCCTGATTCCGCGCTTCTATGAGCTGGCCGCCGGTCGAATCCTGATCGACGGCGCCGACATCTCGAACGTCACTTTGAAGTCGCTGCGCGATTCTATCGGCATCGTTCCGCAGGACGCTATTTTATTCAGCGCCTCGATTCGCGAGAACGTGCAATACGGCCGCCCCGGCGCGCCCGACGCCAACGTCTGGCGCGCGCTCGAGCAGGCCAACATCCGCGACTTCGTCGACTCGCTGCCTGAGAAACTCGACACGATGATAGGCGAGGGCGGGGTGCGTCCATCGACTGGCCAGCGCCAGCGGCTCGCGCTCGCACGCGTGTTTCTGAAAAATCCGCCGATCCTGATTCTTGACGAAGCTACTTCGGGTCTCGATTCTGAGGTCGAGAACCTGATTCACGACGCCGTGCGGCGTCTGATGAAGGGACGCACCTCGTTCCTGATTGCGCATCGGCTCGCAAGCGCCGTCGATGCCGACGTGATCGTGGTTCTCGATCACGGGAAGATTGTGGAGGTCGGCTCGCACGCCGAGCTCGTGAAGCGCGCGGGCGTCTATTCGCAGCTCTTCAATGAGCAGACTCGCAAGCTGCGGCTGACGCCCGAGCACATCGTGCGCGTCCCGGGGTCACTGAGTCCGGCGCCGGCCAGCGGCGGCCACACTGACTAGCTAGAGGGGATCCGTGGTGTCGCTAGGTTTTTGAAATCAGCCAGAGGAACCCGGCGAAAAAACCTGCGGCGATAACTGACATCTCAAAAATCTTGAACACCAAGCTCCTGGCAGGTTTGAACAACTTATCGCGGGTCTGGTAGGTCACCGTGACCGGGCCTCTAGGCGGTTTATCGATCGGACTGACTGCTCGCGGGGCATTGACGATCGACAGTACATTGATGCTGCCACTGGCTTCCTCGAGCCACGACTCGTATTGGTCAGCGTCGGCGAATTTCTTGGTGAAGATTGCCAAAATCAATACCTCCTCACCGTTGGTTTCCTAACATAGACGAAATTAGCAGCCCGCCTCGTTAAGTCAAATGAGGTCACCCATCAAGTACACACCTCTACGCACGGTTGTTTCGCAGGGGATCCAGTTAATTCGTCCTTTATTCGCCGATCTGACCGACCACGGATGGGCCGCTAATGATAGGGATAGAACACATAAAACAGCAGCGACAGCGCACACAGGATCCATAGCCCGGCATGAACCTCGCGGTGGCGTCCCGCGACCAGCTTAAAGAGCGGATAAAGAATCAGGCCCGCCGTGATGCCGACGCCGATATTGTAGGTAAAGCTCATCAGCGCAATCACGGCGAAGGCTGGAATCAGTTCGGTGTAATCGTCGAAATCGATCTTGACCACCGGCGCCACCATCATGGCGCCGACGACGATCAGCGCCGGTGCGTACGCCGCTGCCGGAATCGCGGCTACCAGCGGCGCGAAAAACAGCGACACCGCGAACAGCGCGGCCACTACCACCGCCGTCAAGCCCGTGCGTCCTCCCACATGGACGCCGGCCGCAGATTCGATGTACGCGCCAGAGGTCGTCGTGCCGGCCAGTCCTGCGAACATCGTGGCAACTGCGTCCGCGAGCATCGGCCGTTCGATTTGCGGCAGATTGCCGCCGGCGTCGAGAAATCCGGCGCGCGCGGATACGCCGATCAGCGAGCCCATGGTGTCGACCAGCGCCATCACGAACAGCGAC
Organism: uncultured delta proteobacterium; assembly: GCA_963842215.1. Taxonomy (GTDB): domain Bacteria; phylum Desulfobacterota; class Binatia; order Binatales; family Binataceae; genus Binatus. Next base: position 460,207 of record CAWJFQ010000001.1, read on the forward strand.
AGCAATACGCCGAAGAATCCGACGCTGAGCGCGTGGCGCAGATCGAGTTGCAGCATTATCGGCGCCGGATTCGGCGGCATGCTGACCCATGCGGCCGGTGGCTTCGCGACGCCGGTCACGAATGCTATCGCGGCCGAGATAAGGATTCCGAGCAGGATTGCGCCCGGCACGCGGCGCACCATCAGCAGCGCGATCACGATGAAGCTGAGCACTGCAATCTCGACCGAGGGCGTCGCCAGGTTGCCGAGCTTGACCGGTGCGCCGGCCACTCCAATCGTGACGATCCCCGATTCATTGAGTCCGATGAAACTGAGGAACAGTCCGATGCCGACGCCGAAGCTGTATGACAGCCCCGGCGGCAGCGCCTCGACCATCCAGGCTCGCACCCGCGCCACCGTCAACAACGTGAACATCACGCCCGCAAGGAAGACGGCGGCAATCGCAGTTTGCCAGCTATAGCCGAGCACTTTGACGACCGTGTATGCGACGAAGGCGTTCTCGCCCATGTACGGCGCGATTGCGAACGGCCGGTTGGCGTAGAGGCCCATCACCATGGTTCCGACCACCGCGGTCATGATGGTGGCGACCATCGACGGTCCCTCCGGGATGCCGGCGGCTTTCAGAATGGCGGGGTTGACCGCGATTATGTACGACATCGTCACGAAGGTGGTGATTCCCGCGAGCAGCTCGCGTCGAAACGTCGTGCCCGCGGCTTCCAGCCCGAAGTAATTTGCTACTCGCGATTGCAATGTGTTCCCGGTATCGATGCGACGCCTGAATTACCACGTCGCGGAGAGCACGCGCTACAACAATGCGCGCCAATCGGGTTTGGTATATAAGGAACGAAATCCCGAGCGCGGATTTCATGCCCGCATCGCAGCCAGCCATCAAAGAGTAAGCCAATGAAAGAAGAACAGCTTGCAAAAATTCCAGCCGGAAAACCGAAAGCTCCCGAAGCAGCGAAGCCCTCAGCCCCCGCGGCGCAAAAGGGGATCGCCACGCTCGCGGTCGACGTGGGTGGCACTGGAATCAAGGCCGCGGTGCTCGACGAAAAAGGCAAAATGATAAGCGAGCGGCAGAAAATCAAGACGCCGCATAACGCGACCCCTAAGAAAGTGATCGCGATTATTGTCGAGCTCGCGAAGATGGCTGGTCCGTCCGACCGCGCATCGGTGGGATTTCCCGGCGTCATCAAAAATGGCGTCGTCTATACGGCGCCGAATCTCGGCAAAGGTTGGAAAAACTTCGAGCTTGAGTCCGCGCTACGCAAGAAGCTCAAGCTGCCCGTGCGAATCGCCAATGACGCCGACGTGCAGGGCCTTGGATGTGTCACCGGCCACGGCGACGAAATGGTTATTACGCTCGGCACCGGGTTTGGCTCAGTGCTGTTCGTCGACGGTCATCGAATTCATCTCGAGCTCGGGCATCATCCGTTTCGCAACGGCAAGACTTATGAAGACGAGCTCGGCAACCGCGCCTTCATCAAGAAGGGCAAGAAGAAATGGAACCGGCACCTGCGCGAAGCGATCGACGAAATGCAGAAGACGTTCAACTACGATCGACTGTACATCGGTGGCGGCAACGCCGCGACTATCAACTTCAAGCTGCCGTCGAACGTCAAGGTGGTGAGCAATACCGACGGCCTGCTCGGCGGTATCAAGCTGTGGCAAACAGCGCCGCCCGCAGCTAAGGCCGCGTAGAGAACATTTGTTCCGCTGAGAACATATCGATATGGATGACGAGCTGTCATTCTTGCATCGTAAGCGTCGCCGGTGTTAACAAAATGTCTAGATACGTGTAACTACGTGATAGGGTACGGCAAAAGTGGGCACGTCGAACGCCGGCTGAGTGATTCAGCTCACGGTCTCGCCTCGACGTCTTCCGTACCTTCGCACGTACCGCGCAAGCGTTAGGGAGTCGTGGACGCGGTTAGCGATCGCCGGCTTCGTCCTTCGACCTGACGAACAAAAGAGGCTTGCTGATGCCAGCTCTCGCCGCCATCAATGGAATAGGCGATGGCTCCGGCGTTGCCTGCCGCCCAGCCATGCCTGGTGTCCACGAACTTTATCGAATGAAGGTCGGCGCTCGTGCCGCTGGTTTGCAGATGCCAACTTACACCGCCGTCGCTGGTGGAGATTATCGTCCCAGCATCACCCGCGGCCCAGCCATGCTCGAGGTCCACGAACTTCACCGAGTTGAGGTTCGCACCGGTGCCGCTGGCTTGGCGATGCCAGGTTGCGCCACCATCGCTGGTGGCGATGACGGTTCCAGCATCGCCGACCGCGCATCCATGCTTCGAATCCACAAAATCCACCGATTTGAGATTGGCTGTCGTGCCACTTCTTTGAAGAGCCCAACTCGCTCCGCCGTTCGACGTGGCGAGCATGGTTCCGTTGGCACCCGCTGCCCAGCCGTGTCGCTCATCGACGAATTCCACTGAATTGAGTTTGGCGTGTATGCTGCCGGATCGCGGGCCAGTGTCGTTGCTAAATGCGAGACCATCGAATGTGCCGGTTGATGCGAGTGCGATCGCGATTGCGAACAGCGCAAATCCGAATCCGCGCCGACAGCGAAGTGATCGTAGGCAATGGAGTGTTCTGCGGCAGGGCTTCATGAATGTAGGAAAGCTAACGCTCACTGGCGATCGGCGGATAGCGTAGCGGCTCAAAAACCTGTAAGTGCTTGATTTCTAAGGCTTGGAGGGGTGGCCGAGTGGTTGAAGGCACCGGTCTTGAAAACCGGCAGGGATGAAAGTCCCTCGTGGGTTCGAATCCCACCCCCTCCGCCGTTCGATATGACAGGGCTTTTTGACAGCTGCAGGGCCAGCCCGTCAAACTTCACAGTTTCATGCGTAAACGTGGTTAATTTATGCTCGACGATTCCTGACCCTTCTAGTCTGATGTAGACCGAGCCAAGTCTCGCGATTCCCTCTGCACCAGCGGAGGCGGCCGGCGTTTGGCCTCGACCAAATTGAGCGATAGGTGAGGGGTAATGAAAACAGTCACGATATCTCGAATCCTTTATTTGGGTGCCAGCGCTGCAACCATGGTGCTGGGATTGGCGGGGACAGCTTCCGCCTGGATCTTTAGATGGCCCATTTTTCCGGTCCGCACCGTATCGGCTCCTGAAATCGATCCGGCAACTGCTGCGAGCGGTTTGGCGCTACTCGCGGGCGGAGTCATGATGTTGCTCGAGCGTCGCCGGGCCCGACGCCGTTAACTTCAGTTTGGCGGGCGTCAAACCTGACCGTTTCGGGTGTAGACACCGCTAATTCCGGCTGGACGGGTCTTGCCCACTCTAGTTTGATACCGCGCACTAGAAGCCCGATGGAAGGACGCTTCGAGCTCTCGCTGCGAGTGCTCCGTGCTTCGACATAAATGAGCTGAGATTTTTGAGGGGAGCGAAAAGAATGAATACGATCACGACATCACGAGTTTTCTTGTTCGGCAGCAGCGTAGCAATGCTGGTGGTAGGATTGGCGGGCACAGCCTCCGCCCTCACTTCTGTTCCCGAGATCGATCCGGCAACAGCGACGAGCGGTTTGGCATTGCTGGCCGGCGCAGTCTTGCTGTTGATCGAGCGGCGCGGCCTGCGACGCCGCTAGCACTGCTGCTCGTGATCGGCGTTGGGATGCAAATTAGCGGAGATTGTTTAAGGGGAGCGAAAAAGAATGAGAACGATCACAACATTACGACTTTTCTTGCTCGGTAGCAGCGTAGCAATGCTGGTGGCGGGATTGGCGGGTACAGCTTCCGCCACTCCAACACCGGTTCCTGAGATCGACCCGGCAACTGCGACGAGCGGCCTGGCATTGCTGGCCGGTGCAGTTCTGCTGTTGCTCGAGCGACGCGGCTTGCGACGCCGTTAGCCTCGAGCTTCGCGCAGAGAGGGGCTGAGGCAGATCAATTGGGCGCTGCTGCCGGTACCCCCGCCGTTACGGCTTCAATATCTTTCAGTGACCCACGCCTGACGCGGCTTGTGCCGCGTTGGGCGTTTCTCGTTTTGCTGCTGGCGGCAGAGCTGGTGGCGCTTACCCTTCCCTTTGACGCCAGCAAGGTCCTTCAGGATGGCAGCGGAATAGTTGGACTGATCGTTGGACTCCTGAGCATCCTGCGCCCGGTATTCATCACGGGTGTAGCCGCGATCGTATTTCTTAGTTGGGATGTAGTCCGCGATGAGTTCATTCGCGCGTTGCACGATCACGACGATCCCGCGCTCACCTCGCTCAACTGGCTTGGCGTCCATTTTATCGTTCTGGTCCCGCTGGTTATCGGGACAATTGCCAGGCGCAATGGATACCTCGCCTATCCGACGCATCCTATCTGGTGGCTTTCCGCCTGGATGATCCTCGGGCTGGCGTTGGTCACGACTTGGGGCGCGGCTGCCATACCCGGGCGATTCTGGACGCGATGGTACCATCGGAGCCGGCGCGAGTTTGCGGTCGGCGCAGCCTTTGGTTTGGTCGCGACGGCGCTCGGCGAGTGCACCCGGTTGTTGTGGGCGCCGCTGCAGAAGTCGACCTTCTGGGCAGTCTCCATATTGCTCTCGATTTTCGACCGCCACGCGGATCTGTATCCGCAGGATGCCATCATTCATACGCCCACCTTCGCGGTCCACGTCGGCGAAGCCTGTTCGGGTCTGGAAGGGATCGGACTGATCTGTGCGTTTCTCACGCTCTACCTTTGGTTCTCCAGGCGCGAGCTTCGTTTTCCGCAAGCGCTTTTACTGATTCCCATCGGTGCCGCTGCAATCTGGATACTCAATGCGGTGCGCATCACGGCGCTGGTCCTTATCGGGAACTGGAACGCGGATGTCGCCATCAAAGGATTCCACTCGGTCGCGGGATGGCTGTTCTTCAACCTGGTTGCATGCGGACTGGTCTATTCCAGTTCGCGGATGCACCTGTTCAGCACCGACGTAGCCGGGCCCGATCGCGATCGTGTTTCGAATCCCGCGGCAGTCTACCTCGCGCCGATGCTTACGCATTGTGGCGGCCGCGATGGTCACGCAGGCATTCTCGGCTGGCTTCGATTTCCTCTATCCGCTTCGAGTGATAGCTGTCGCGGCAGTTCTGCTCTACTACCGCCGTGAGTTGCTCAACGCGATACGATTCACCGCGTCCTGGCAGGCGATGGCGATAGGCGCGGCGGTCTTTGTAGCCTGGATTGTGATCGTTAAGGCCGACCGCAGCGCAGACGCTCAGTTCGCGAGCGCTCTAGCAGCAATGTCGCATTCAACTGCGACGGTCTGGATAGCTTTTCGGATTGTCGGTGCGATTGTCACAGTACCAATTGCTGAAGAGTTGGCGTTCCGCGGCTACGCAATTCGAAAGTTAATCTCGACGGATTTTGAATCGGTGCCGGCGGGCACCTTTACCTGGCTCTCGTTCGCGGTGTCTTCGATTTTGTTCGGAGTTCTGCACGGCAATTGGGTGGCTGGAACTGTCGCGGGCGTGGCCTTCGCGATTGCCCTCTATCGTCGCGGCGCTCTCTCGGACGCCGTCGTCGCTCATGCAACCGCCAACGCGTTGCTGGCCGCTTATGTGCTCGCGACTCACAGTTGGTCGCTGTGGAGCTAGGCACCTAGCGAACCCCGATCAACGCCGCCATTCGTTCATAAACGAAATCCCGCCATGCCAGGTCCCCGATCAGCTCGGGCAGTAGAGTGTCCATGTGCAGCAGGCCCATCACGAATGTGCAGAAAAGACGCGCGGCCAGATCGGGATCCAGTTTGGGATCAAGCTGATTCTGACTTTGGGCCAGCGCGATCGTATCGCGGATGTGCTGGATTGCGACCTGGTTTGATAGTGCCAGAAGTCGGCGGACCTCGGCGTCCTTGCTCGCAGCCGAATGAACCTCGATTGATAGCTGGCGAACCAGCTTGAGCTCGGGCGCGGTGTACATCGATGCAAGTCGTGGAAGCGCCGACGAGGTGACGGCCGCGGAATTCTGCGAGGAACTTTGAACGAAGAGAGGAGCCGATTCGAACGATCTCTTTACCACTTCCAGCAGCAGTTCGCCCTTACTCCTGAAGTGCTTGTAGATGGCGCCCGCCGTGATGCGGCTCGCCTTGGCGATCGCCGGCATCGAGGAGCCTTCGAAGCCTTGCTCGGCGAAGAGTCTCGCCGCCGAAGCGAGGATTCGCTCGCGCGTCGATTCGACAGTTTTCGCGGCCTTCGGTCGCGGCGCGATGCGCGGTCGTTTCCTCGCCTGCGCCTTTGGGCGTTTTTTAATCACCTGGGTCCGGCGCCGGCCTCATGATGGCCCGTTTGAGATTGACTCGTAAACCGCCATTCATTACTCTTCCTAGCAGGTAAACGGTCATTTACCAAACCATCGGCTTGGCCCGTTCTGAACTTCAGGAAGTGAATCCATATAGATGAAAGCGAACCATGTCGTAGTGATCGGCGGAGGTATCGGCGGGATGTGCGCGGCGCGCGTGCTATCCGATCACTTCGAGCGGGTCACGTTGGTTGAGCGCGACGAGCTGCCCGAAGGCGCGGCTCATCGCAAGGGCGTTCCGCAGAGCCGTCATCCGCATGGCTTGCTCGATCGCGGGCGCCGTGAGCTGAGCGTGTTGTTCCCGGGACTCGACGATTCCCTGCGCGAGCGCGGCGGCCTGGACATGGACGCTGGCCTCGAGCTCGCGACCCTGAATCCCGACGGATGGGTGACTCGCCGCCATACCGGACATCAGATGTTGTTCGCGAGCCGACTCCTGATCGAGTCGGTGATCCGCGATCGCATCAAGAATAATCCGCGCATCAAGTTGGTCGAAGGAACTGAGGTCATCGCGTTGCTGTTTAAGCCGGGCGACACCTCGCGCGTGACGGGCGTCGAGCTTCGCAAGGTAGGCGACGCATCTCAGAGCCGTCTCGAAGCCGACCTGGTTGTCGATTGCAGCGGGCGCAGTTCGCGCGCGTCGGAATGGCTGACCAAACTCGGCTATCCCGAAATAGAGACCGAAGTCGTGGACGCGCAGGCGGGCTACAGCACCTGCTGGTACCAGGCGCCGCCGGCAGATCGCCGACCCGCGAGCTGGTGGTGGAAGGGTATCTTTCTCAATCCTTCGGCCAAGCCCAAGCGCGAGGAGGATTACTACGTCGCACTTATCCTGCCGATCGAAGGTGACCGCTTTCTACTGACGCTGGCCTCGTGGGGCGGGCGGACGCTACCCGCCGATCATGAATCGTTCGCCGCGCTGTGCGCCAAGTTGCGCTCGCCGATAGTGGCGGAGGCGCTCGCGATTTCGAAGCCGATCTCCGCCATCTTCCATCGCAAGGGAATGCAGAATATCTGGAAGCACTTCGAGCAATGGCGCGGCCCGGCGGGATTCGTCGCGATGGCCGACGCGGTCTGCGCCTTCAACCCGGTCTATGCGCAGGGAATGACCAGCGCCTCGGTATGCTCGCAGATCCTCGGCACGCTGGTCGGGGAAATGGATCCAACCGATCCGAATTTCCCGCCTGAGTTTTTCAAACGTCAGGCTGAGTTCGTGCGCCAACCGTGGGGGCTGTCGGTTGCACGCGATCGCGCAGCGCTGGGACAGTCCGACGGCGAGGGCATGGGTGGCGACGCCTGGGAACGCGCGCTACGCGAGGGCGGGGGCGTGCCCGTGATCGCGGAGGCGCTGTTCAATGTCATCAACCTCAACCGCCCGCCGGAATCGTTGATGACCGATCGCGAGTTTCTTGCCGCCGTAAACGAAATAATGCAAAGGCCGCCAAAACCGGAGGTCGACCCAGCCGACGTGCCGCCGTATCCGCCGGCTGCGATCGCCGACACACCACAGTAGAGGCAGATCCCATGTCCACTTCGAGCTGGCCAGATGGCCGCGCAGTCAAGCTCGCGCCGCGCGCGAATCAGCCTTCGATTAGTCTGACCGTTCATGAAGCCGGCGAAGGGCCCGCGGTGGTCTTCTGCCACGGCTTCCCGGAGCTTGCTTACTCGTGGCGGCATCAGTTGCCGGCTGTCGCCGCAGCAGGCTTTCGCGCCATCGCTCCCGATCAGCGCGGATACGCCGACTCGAGCGCGCCGGCTGCCGTCACCGACTACGGCCTGACCGAGCTTACCGGGGACATGGTCGGCTTGCTCGACGCGCTGAAAATCGATCGTGCGATTTTCGTCGGGCACGACTGGGGCGGCTTCGTCGCGTGGGCAATGCCCGTGCTCTATCCCGAGCGAACGGCCGGCGTCATCGGCGTCTGCACACCTTACATGGCGATGCCGCAGACTTCGTTCATGCGCACGCTCGTCAACGGCAAAGCCGAGCGCATGTACATTCTGTGGTTCCAGGAACCCGGCCGCGCCGAAGCTGTGATGGATCCCAAGGCGCGGCTGATTTTCGATCGCCTGATGCGCGCGCCGCTGGATCCCGTGGAATCGGCCAAGCGCATGATGGCGACCGGCGAGCTGGATATGAATCCTTTCCGGCGTATCGAGGATTTCCAGGCTGAAACCGCGCCCATAGTAACTCGCGAAGAACTGGACACCTACGTGCACGCGTACGAGAAAACCGGATTTCGCGGCGGCATCAACTGGTATCGGAATATCGATCGCAATTCGCGCGAGTATCCCGAAATCGGTATCGCCAAGCTGAGCTTGCCATGCCTGATGATCACCGCCGAATGGGACGGCGCGTTGCCGCCCAGGATGGCCGCCGGTATGCCGGCGCTATGCTCCGACCTGGAGATGCACAACATCGAGCGCGCCGGCCATTGGGTGCAGCAGGAGTTTCCTGACGCGGTGAACCAAACGATCGTCGACTGGTTGACCCGCCGCTTCCGAAACAGGTAGCCGCCCTTTTCCGTCTCCCCCAGGTGAGAGCGAGAGGGTGATGTAAGAATCTGGTTAAATCGCCATGCGCGATTCAGGAATCTGCTTCCTGTAACAAAGCGTGCGCAATACACGACCCCTTGGTTACATCAGTAACCTTAAGTAACGTTCCGAGCAAACTTTACCTTACTAGCCGTGCTAGCGTGAGGTTGTGACAAATAGAAAACTAACTAGAGCGGCGTATCTCTCAATTATGATTCTACTCGGCAGTGTATGCGTCAGCGCATGCGCCGTGTTCGTGCCAGTAGATGAGCCGGCACCGGCGACTGAAGTCTCACGGACCACCACTACTACACAGACCAACGTTCCCGATCCTGCCACGACTCGAAGGACCACCGTTACAGAAACCAGCGGCTACTAGCGCAAATTTCGCGATGACATCGGCTCGACGAGCGTCGCGATCCTACGTGATAGCTGCGGTCGGAAACAGTCTGATCGGCAGCCCATAACCTAGCCTTAGCGGAGAAGAAAAAGATGAATTCCATCCAGAAACTTGCTGTCAGCGTCATCAGTGTCGCGGCCTTCACCTGTGTTATAGGATGCGGCAGTAGCACCAAGGAAGTCGACCGCACCAATTACATTACCTCCGCGCCACCGGCTCAAGTCGTGGTTCAGGCACCGCCAGTACAGGTAGTTCCTTCCACTACGACCAGCAGCACGTCGGTGGATAAGTCCAGCAACTCGAGTGACTCGAGCAACGGCGGGACAGTAGATAGCTCAAGCTCTCATCACAGTGAATCGACGACCGTGACTCCAAGCAACTGATCGCGGCTATTTGGAGAACCACGCTGTGCGAACCAAACAAATAAAAACAGCCTTGGCGACACTCGCGATTTTCTCATCGATAGGTCTGCTCGCTACCTATGCGTATAGCGAACAAGGCACTACCGACTCGTCGAACTCGGTCTCACGCGAGCGCGACAGCGTAAACGTCGCGACAGAGCATCACTACAACTCGCCGGCTGAACGTGCCAACGATGCAATGCTGATCACCGAGGTCAAGAGTGCGCTTGCCGACGACGGTGTCAGCGACAATCATGTTGTGGCTGTCGATTGTGATCACGGCAAGGTAATGTTAAGCGGCGTAGTTGAGTCGGCGCGCGACGCCAAGCGTGCGGGCGATATCGCAGCTGCAGCGCAAGGTGTGACCGGAGTGAAAAACCAGCTGACGTGGCACTAGCCGGTCGTCGCGGGAGTTAAAGAGCTAAATCACGATGCTACTGTTACTCATCATCTTGCTCATCCTGTTTGGCGGCGGCGGTGGCTATAGAACCTATCATCATGGCGCCAGGGATCCGGGCGGCTTGCTGATGCTGGTGCTCATGATCATTCTGATCGTGTGGCTCGTCAACGGCGGCCTTCACGTCTGAGCGCTCGTAGCTGGACGGACGGTGCAGGCCGCCGCTAGAATTCATGGCGTAGTCTGCAGATGGCATCGCCGCTCAACGTATTGTTTATCACCGCCGACCAGTGGCGCGGCGACTGTCTTTCAGCGCTCAATCACCCTGTAGTGCGCACCCCAAATCTCGACGCGCTCGCAGCCGAGGGCGTCCTGTTTCGGCGCCATTTCGCCAACGCGGTACCTTGCGGTCCGAGCCGCGCGTCGCTTCATACCGGGATGTACCTGCAGAATCATCGCTCCGGGACCAACGGCACCCCCCTCGACGCACGTCACACCAACTGGGCCAAAGAGGCTGCGGCGCACGGTTACGACCCTGTCCTTTTCGGCTACACCGACACCAGCCTGGACCCGCGGGGCCTCGCGCCGGGCGACCCTTGGCTCCAGAGTTACGAAGGTCCGCTGCCTGGCATCCGGCCCGTCTGCCTGATGATCGGGACTCCGACGCCGTGGACCGATTGGCTGCGTGCGAGCGGCTTCGAGGTGCCTGCGAATATCACCTTAGCCTACGGCAATCGCGCCAATGGTCCTGATTACGAAGACGGTGCCGCGCATCCCAGGCCGCTCAAGTATCCGGCGGAATTCGACGACACTGCGTTCCTGGTTGGCCGGACGATCGACTACATCAAGAATGCGCGCGGCCCTTTCATCGCGCATCTGTCACTGCTGCGGCCGCATCCACCGTTCGTCGCGCCTGAGCCCTACAATGCGATGTACGATCCCGCGCGAGTGCCGGGTTTCACGCGTCTTGCGTCGCCTGAAGATGAGGCGCGTCAACATCCGTGGCTCGCGCATCAGCTGGCGCGCCGAGTGTTCAGAGCCACCGACAATGAGAAAAGACTTCGACGGCTGAAGGCCGTCTACTACGGACTCATCAGCCGGGTTGACGCGGAGATTGGAAAGCTGATTCGGTTCCTCAAAGAGTCCGATCGCTGGAACTCGACGCTCATTATCTTTACTTCGGATCATGGCGAGCAGATGGGCGATCATTGGCTGCTCGGCAAGTGCGGATACTTCGACGGCTCCTACCACATCCCGCTGATCGTTCGCGACGCGCGTGGGCAAGCCGACTCCGCGCGCGGCAGCATCGTTTCGTCGTTCACCGAAAACGTGGACGTGATGCCGACAATACTCGAAGCGATCGGCGCCGAGATTCCTGTGCAGTGCGACGGGAGTTCAATGGCGCCGTTCCTCGAAGGAACGCAGCCTCCTGCCAGATGGCGCGGCGAAGCGCATTGGGAATTCGACTTTCGCAATGCGGCCGACGACGCGGCCGAGCGCGAGCTCGGACTCACCATGCATCAGTGCACGATGAACGTCGTTCGGGGCGAGCGATACAAATATGTTCACTTCACGAATTTGCCGCCGCTGTTTTTTGATTTGCAGGCCGACCCGGGCGAATTCGTGAATCTCGCGAGCGTCGCCGAGTACGCACCACTGGTGCTCGAATACGCGCAAAAGCTGCTGTCGTGGCGCATGAACCATGACGAGCAAACTCTGACTCACATCGCGCTCAAAGAAGACGGCCCAATTACGCGGCGCGCTGCGCGCTACTGAGGATTGCGGACGCTACGGGCGCTCACCCCTGCGGATGCGCGCTTCAATCGAGTCGAGAGCAGATTCGCACTCAGTCACCGCGTCGATCACGGCATGCGCGCCGGCGGCAGCAAGCTTCGCCCGCGCGTTAACCAGGCGCGCCGTCTGCTCGGCGGGTGCAAGCGCGCTGAAGTCTTCGGCCGAGAGACCAATCATGTTGCCGGTGCGGGCCACGCCAATCGTCCACACGCCCGCGCGCAGCCCTTCCTCGATATCCACCGGGGTGTCGCCGATTTTCACGATGGCTTCGAGCGGCTCTACCTTCATCCGGATGGCGTTGGCGAAGATCATCCACGGATGCGGGCGGCCGGCACCGACATCATCCGGAGTGATCGCGCAATCCGGACGATAGCCCTGGCCGGCGGCTGGCTGCAGGATCATGTCGAGCATCACGCGCGTATATCCGGTAGTGCTGCCGATGCGGATATCGCGCTGCCGAAGACGCGCGACGGTGCTCGCGACGCCGTCGATCACCGTCGAGTATTTGACCAGGCATTCGAGCTGCAGCGGCACGAAGTTCGCGAACAGGCTTTCGACATCCGCTTCGGCCGGAGCGTGCCCGACAAGGTCGCGCCATCGCGTCGAGACGTTTGCGTCAAACAGAATTTTTCTGATGTGGTCGACCTTCAGCACGCCCATGTCGTGGCGCGCTTCCTCTTCCGATATCGGAACGCCGCGCTTGGCGAACACTTCCTGCAGAACACGGACCGGCGCCAGGCTGCCGTGATCGACCGTCGTTCCTGCCCAATCGAGAATGACGGCCTTCACCGGCCCCGAATACGATTGCGTCATTAGACGTTCATCTCGCGAATCATTTGTTCGGCCAGGCCGAATGACAGTGTCATGCCGGAGCCGCCGACCGCGGTGACGATGCGAACTCCGGGTGCGGCGTCGATCGCGACCCAGGACTTGTCCGGATGTTTGGCGTACACGCCGTACCATCGCTGCGCGATCGACAGATCGGGCGCAACCAGGAACTCGCGCACGTTTCGCATTACGAGCTCGTCGATTTCGGTTTTGTTGAAAATGTCGACGGCCAGACCGTACTCATGAGAGTCGCCCAGCGTCAAAGCTCCATCCGCGGTCTGCGAAACGAGAGTGTGAATGGCGAAGCGATCGTACTCGGCCAGTTCGCGCGCGACTCGCTCCTTGTATTTCGGCAACGTCGCCGTGCAGATCTCAAATGCGGGATAGAAGCGCAGCGTCAGACCGGCGGCGAGCGCTGGGCCAAGTTGCCAGCCGGATTTCTGCGGTGCGGTGCGCATCATCTGCAGCTTGCAGCGGTCAATGGCGCTGGCCGCAAACAATTCCGGGTAAAGCGTCTCGAAGTCGTCGCCGCCGCAAACGATCGCATGGTCCGCATTCCAGGTTTCCGCCCCAGCCTCCACGCGCGGCAATTGAATTGATCGCACCGCGGTGCCGAAGCGGAACTCGACGCCAAATTTCTCGGTCAGAAACGCCGGCAACCTTGCCAGAATTTCCCGGGGATCGACCGTGATTTCGGTCGGACTCCAGATGCCGCCGAGCAGTCCCTTGGGATTAGCCGCCTGACTCTTCTTTAAGACTTCAGCCGGCGAAAGCCAGGTGCAGGTGTAATCGAAGCCGGGCGCATGCTCGGCGAACTCGCGCGCCACGTCGGCCTCGTCCTGACGATAAACGACGTGCAGCGAGCCGGTCGGGCGATACTGCAGTCCGGACGCGTCGAGGACCTCCTGCCACCTTTGGCGGCTGCGCATCGCCAGATCGTGAACGGCGCCGGCGCGTTGCCCGATGGGCCAGATCATGCCGAAGTTGCGCACCGATGCTCCCAGCGCGCGAGGAGTGCGCTCGAAGACGACGACCGTGCGTCCGCGTTTTGCGGCGAAGTAAGCATGCGCGAGGCCGAGGATGCCGGCGCCGACGATTGCCACCTCCACTTTTCGATTGGTGCTCATCGCAACCCCATAGCAATAGCAACTGATCGTGCAGGATCCGACTCGCCAGCAATTGTCGATCTGTCCCAGTTCGGCTCGCCTGAGAATAGGATGATGTTAGAATTTCCAGTGGTGAGAGAGAAACCTGCGAGGGCAGGAAGGAAGTGCAAATCGAAATCGCTCACTTATGTTGACCGGAAAGGAGAGGAGTACATGAACGCAACGGCTACGATCGACAATGTCCTACCGACGGCGCCACGTATTTCGGGTGTCCGTCGCAAACTCAAGTTTAACTTTAACTATCTGGTGACAGGGATCTGCACGATGGTGGTCGCGGCGGCGATTACAGTAAGTGCTGCCTGCCCAGCGGCTGCCGCCGGCAAACCCCCCAAACAGGCGCTATGGGTGGCCAATGGCGCCGACGTGGTGGAGTTCAGCAAGCTTCCCAAAGGAGTGCACGACCAGAAACCGCTGGTGCAACTCAACAGCTCGGTGTTTGGCGCTCCGCAAGGCGTGGTCTTCGACTCGTCGAACGACCTCTGGGTTATAGACGGCGGCACGGTGGCGATTCCGCCGTCACTGGAGGAGTTCACGGAAGCGCAGCTCGGGAATCTGAAAAAAGAGCCCGCGCCGACGCCAACCGTACAGATCACGTCGTCCGATTTTGTATTCCCGCAGCAGGCTGTGTTTGACGGGAGCGGCAACCTGTGGGTCAGCGACAGCGGGGCCAACGCGGTGTTCGTGATAACCCCGGCCCAGCTCGCGGCTGGTGGCGATATCTCATTCACGACCACGATTGAGTCCAGCCCCGCGTTTGACGGTGCACTGGGAATCGCACTCAATGGCGGTAACTTGTACGTCGCGAACAATGCTTCCACGACCATCTACGAGTTCAACGCCGATCATTTGCCTGCGATCGGCAGCGGCGTCGCAACACTGGTGCCCGATGTTGTCCTCAGCGACGATGGAATGGGGTCGATCCAGGGGCCGTGGGCTCTGATCTTCGACGCCGCGGGTGATCTGTGGTCCAGCAACGCGAACAGCCCATTCACCCTGGTTGAGTTTGGAGCCAGCCAAATCACTGCGACCGGCGACCCAACGCCCGCGGTGACGATCAGCCCGGATGAGGTCAAGGTCAGCAAAAAGGTCGAAGACGAGAGCCTGGCCTCGCCTAACGGGATTGCATTCGACGACAAAGGCGATCTCGTGGCTATCAGCTCCGCGTCACCCTTTGGCGTCGCCGATTACAATCCCGCAGAACAGGCGGCGAGTGGCGCGCCGAAGCCCCTCTCGTTTGTCGTCGGCAGCAAGACCACACTTAACGCGCCTGCCGGCGCCAATTTCGGCCCGGAGATAAAACACTAGTCGCGGGATGTTTTAATAACCGCCTTCCCTCACCTCAGCGCGCCACCGCCTCTCCTGCAAGAGGGGCGGTGGCGCACTTGTAACGGCCGCAACCGGCATTGAACGCCGGTTCGAGTTGACGCTATGTAATCGAAGGGCGAGCCTGAATATGCGTCGATTCGGCATCATCGTGGCGGCCATGGCGCTGATCGCGACATTGGCGACGGTGCGAAAGGCACAGACCACCGACCTCACGACACCTTCGTTTCTGGTTGCCACGCGCGATCTGCAGGACCCGTTCTTTCAACACGCCGTAGTCCTCATGGTGCCGTCGACGGAGCCGCCACTGCTCGCCGGCGTCATAATTAACAATCCCGCCAGGCAGCTCGTTCGCGATGTGTTTCCGCAAGCGCGGCAGTTGAAGGGCGCGGCAGAAACCGTGTATAGCGGCGGCCCGGTGGAGCCCGACGAGGTTTCGGTAATCTTTCGCGCGTCGTCGGCAATCGGATCGGCGACCAGGGTTTTCGACGACACTTACGTCGCAACCGGCCGCGACGCAATTGCCGCGGTCCTGACAGACGCGCGGATTGCCGACGTCCGCGTCATACAGGGAAAGGCGCAGTGGCTGCGCGATCAGCTGGCGAGCGAAGTCATGGCCGGCGCATGGTACGTGGTCCCCGCAAAGTCCGACCTGGTCTTCAGCGATCCCAAGGATTTGTGGTCCACGCTGGTGAAGGGCGGAGACCTCGAGGAGGCCGAAGCAGCGCCAGTTCCGGTCCTGAATTTGCCTTATTGGCGTCCGGATGGTACAAACTGGCAGCGTCGAATCTCACCCAATTGATTTGGGAACGCGGTTGACCCAGACCGCGCTTGACTTAGGGGACCACATTCAAATGCCACGCAGCATGAAGGAACGCAGCTTCGGTCAGGTGCTTCGCGATCGACGTCGCCAGCTCGATCTGACCCAGGAAGAGGTCGCTCGGCGGATCAAGACTTCGACTCCGTACATCGGACATCTCGAATCGGCCAAGCGCCATCCCTCCGACAAGATCGTAACCCGGCTAGCCGAAGTCCTCGGGCTCGACCGGCGCGAACTGTTCTTCCTCGCCAATCCGCGCGCGCAGGCCATTCTCAATCCCGAGCCGAATGAAGACGCGAAATCCGCTTGGGAAGAATTTCGCAAGGACGAGCAAATCAGGCGCATCCACAACATCTCGCCCGACGAGATGGAAATGCTGGCGCGCGTCGCGCTCCTCGGAGAGGTGCGTTCGCCGCGCGACTTCATATACATACTCAACACGGTTCGTCACGCGGTCGGCAGATAGCGGTCTCAGATCGTCTTTCGAAAAGCATCGGCCGGCGTCACCCGCATTGCCCCTAACACGGGTATCGCAGCGCTCAACACGCTGATCGCCGTTGCGGCGAGCAGCGCTTCGAGCGCGGCGCCGTAGGTCACCGTCAGGTAGCCCGCGCTTTCGAGCACTGAGCGCAGCGTCGTGCCGCTGCCGAACTGCCAAAGCGCGAGCGCGCAGCCGAGCGCACCGCCGGCGGTCCCGATCAGCGCACACTCGCCGAGCAGCAGGCGAGCAATGTACGGCTGGTTGAAACCGAGCGCTCGCAACACGGCGACGTCGCGCAGTCGTTCGCGCACCATCATCGACATCGAGTTGGCGGCGATGAGAAAAATCGTCAGCGCAATTACAGCGGACACAGCCGAGACGATGTCGCGGATGTCGCCGACCGTCGACATCAGGCCGGAGACCGCCTCGCTCTCGGTCATCGACGCGGTTTCGAAATCCGAGTTGTGAAAGGTTTGGTCGATTTGATGAATGACCGATGAAACGTGATTTGCCGAGTCGACTCGGCTCACCAGGAATCCGGCGGGATGCTTCTCTTCGGGGATTCCAATCTTCTTCTCGGCTTCGACCAGGTAGTCGCGGCGAAACATGAAAAAGTTGGGATAGTTGTCCGCCGGAATTTCGCCGACCATCGTAAATTTTATGTCGAGGCGGTTGGAATCGCCGCGCAGCGTAACGACGTCGCCGACTTTCCAGCCATGCTTGCGCATCAGGAGCCGTCCCGCGACGGCCGCGGTCCGGTCGTTCGAAAATTTGTTTAGAACTTCCGGCGAGAGATTGTAGTCGGGATACATCAGCGCGACTTTGTCCGCGTCGAGCGCGAACGCTTGCACAGTTTCCGACGCATTTTGATAGCTGGCGCGAAGCACGACCATCGGGGTGCAGGCGACAACGCCGGGAATCTTCTCCATCTCCCGGCAATCGCGCGCCGGCACTCCGAGGTAACGACCGTCAGCGTTGTAGGAATAGACGCGCAAAGTCTCTGCGGTCCTTTTCAGAATCATGTCGATCGAGCCGGGTATAGCGGCCAGCACCGTGAAGATGAAAGTCGCCACCGCAAACGTGAGCATCGTCAGAATCGCGCGCCGGGGCTGCCGGATGACGTAGCGCAAGACGAGATGTAGCGACTGCACCGCGTCAGGCCTCGCGCAACGAGTCGATGATCGGCAGATGGGCCGCGCGCCACGCCGGCAGCAGTCCGCCGCCAACTCCGATCAGCAGGGCAGCCATGATGCCGCCCCACAGCGCGTCCACGGTGAAGACCGACGAGAAAACCACCGCGCCTACGCTCATCAGACGATGATTGAGGCCGGTCGCCACGCCCAGCGCGACCGCCAGCAGGTCACCGATGACGCCGCCCGCGACGGCGAGAATCGCGCTTTCGATCAGGAAGCACATCAGCACCGATTCGCGGCTGAAGCCCAGTGTGCGCAGTACCCCGATCTCCCGCGTGCGGCGCGCAACCGCCGCATACATCGTATTCATGCCGCCGAAGGCCGCGCCCGTGCCCACGATCAGCCCGACGATCAGCACCAGCTCGCGCAAACGGTCGGCGACCTTGGCTTGCTCGGCGAAGAAATCCCGCTCGCTGTATGCGTCGACGGTCAGTCGTGCGTCGCCAGTGAGCGCGCTGCGAAAGCTGTCCTCGGTGCCGGGTTTCAGCACGACGTGAAATGAAGAATAGCCATTCTCGAATCGAGCATCTTGCTGCAACACGTCGATGTCCGTCCAGAATTCGGACTCGAGTGCGCTTCCTCGATCGGCAAAAACTCCGACAATCGTCCACGTCCGGCGCCCGTATCTAAAGGTCGAGCCGATTCTGAGCTCGGGGAATCGCGCCGCTTGCTTTCGCCCAATCGCCATCTCGTCGCGACCAGGTGCCGGCCATCGCCCGGCGATCAGCCTGAGTCCGCTACGCATTCGATATGCGACCGGCGACACGCCGCGCAGCGACGCAGCCCTGAACTGAATCGCCGGCCGGTTCACCGCGGCATTGAACGGCACCACCATCTCGGGAGAAAAAAGCACCGCGCCGGAAGCGTCGGTGGCTATCTCGGGCCGCGCTCGCAAGATGTCCGCCTGATCGCGAGGAATGTAGCTTTCGCCCTCGGAGGTAGTGCCGCGGCTAAGCACAATCCAATGTCCAGGCTCTCCCACCAACTCCAGGCTTTGTCGCAGGCCGGTGACGAAGCTCAGCAGAATCACCACCACCATCACGACCAGCGCGATGCCAAGCGCGGTCATCAGCGAGGTCGTGCGCCGCACCATCAGGCTTCGAACATTGTACGCTATCGGAATAACAGCCATTCACGAATCGGTTCGAACTCCGCAACCAGACGGAGTGCTCCCCGGTCCTGGCTCGAATCCGCGTCCGGCGCAACTCTACAAGTCCGCGAGCGCAGTGCGCAAACAGTTGACGCGGCCATGATTACAGAAGTTGTCTGTCAGTCGAATCGAGTCAGCCCCGAGTCAGCCGGTAATCTCCGCCACCTGCCGAAGGCCTTCGAGATTCGAGCTGCCTTCGATTTCGGTGTCCACAGGCGACGCGGTCCGGCCAACCGATTCCGCAAGCACTCCCCAGTATGTTTGCGTCATGTGAGCACCGTCGCGATACCCAGGCTTCGACATCAGCAGCGCGTGAAGCTCGGGCAGCCGATAGAAGGGCACGCTCGGAAAGAAGTGATGCTCGATGTGATAGTTGACGTTTTTCGGCGCCAGGAAAATCCGCTCGAGCCACGTCGCATGAGTGGTTCGCGTCCGCGGATAGGCGCGGTCCGGCTGCTCGATCGCGTGATGCTCGGCGATGCTGCGGACGCGCATGATAAACACCAGCCACGTGAACATCGGAACTATCCAGTACAGCGCGAAACCTTCGAGCGCGCCGGCGTAGGCGATCACGCCCAAAATGGCCGCGTAGAATCCATAGCGCATTACCAGAAATCCCGTCGGCACCTTATCTGCTGCCGCCACCGACGCGGCGAGCTTGAGCATCGCGGGTGCGTTCAGCCCGGTAACATCGCGGAACAGCGTCTTGGCCAGTGTGGGTATCGCCTGTGGAAACACCCATGCCGCGTCGCCTTTCCTGCGCTTCAAGTCGGGGTCCTGCTCGGTGTTCAAGTATTGATGATGCGCAAAATGATTCTTGCGGTACTGCCGCGCTGAAACGAGATGCGGCCACGCCAGTACTACTTCCGATATCCAGTCATTGAGCCGCCGATTGCGGATTAAGCGGTAGTGCACGCCGTCGTGCATCAACACCAGCAGCGCATGCTGCCGCGAGGCGATGAACGCGACCGCGAAAACGTACAGCAGTGGATGCCAGAACCGCTGGCAAAGGTAGATGGTAGCCACGATCAATCCCAGCTCGGTGACGATGTGGACTAATGCCAGCCACGAATTGACCGAAGACAGCCCCTTCAGTTCTTCCTTGGTGAGCTTTACGGGAATGTTGCTGCCGGCGTCGCCGAAGCGACCTGTCGCAGACGATGACTCTGTAGCTGATTCGTAATTCATTGCTTTCCTCGAGCGCTGCACGGACCGATCCGGTTTCGAACTGTCGAATGAAGCTGGCGCAGTCACATCTGTGCCGCATTGTCTTCGTGCATATGCGGCGTTGGCGCGACCGGCGCGTTGCTGTCCACGAATACCGGGCGACCACCGGCCGATCTGCCTTTCAGGAAATTTTTGAAACGCAGCACGCTGTAGTCGTCAGACGTCTCGACGATCAGTTGCGAAAAAACCCGCGTCAGCTTCGCCAACGATTCGCCGCCAAGAATCATCGGCTGCGCCCAAATCGCCTCGCCCTTGAGCGTTTCGAGATACGGATACTCGACCGGCTCGCCCGCATTGACGAAACCCGCCGCGCGGTAAAATGGCGTCCCATCGAACGGCTTGACCCCCAGGTACGCGAGGATTGCACGTGCGTCGAGCAGCCCGGCCAGGATTGCGGCTCCCGCCCGCGCCAGCGCACCCGCGCCCACCGCGCGCGACCACAGTTCGCTCACCTCCAGCACCGACCGCGGCGGCAGATGCGACAAGTCGGGCTTGGGACAGGTCTGCGGAAACATCTCGAGGTCATGCATCACCAGCCCGGCGATCATGCGCTCCGCTGGCTGTCCGTCATTTTCAAACAGGCCGTAGAGGTTGCCGAAGGTCAGATGAATTCTGGCCAGTCGCGAGCGCGGTCGTTCCTTGAAGCCGACCCCGTGCTTGGCACGAATTTGTTCAGTGCGCGCGGCGAAAATCCTCCGATCGCTCTCACTAGAAAGTAAACGCAGTTCCATTAAGTCACTCCTTGCTTTGAGTCTGAATTCGTCGCGATCCGTTGCTTGATCTGGAGGTGCGGCTTCTGCACACTGACAGCTACGGCCGGGGGGCCACGCGATATGCTGCATTGCGGATGCTGCCGATAAATCGACGCGCCTTTGGCGTGAAGAGCTTGAGAATTGGTCGTCATAACCTGACACCCAGGTTAAAATTGCGCCAATTTGTAGTGCAGAAATATGTTGCTAGGGCTTAATACACACGAAGAAGATCGGAACGCAACGTGATTTGCACGCAAATATGCGAAACCGGCCCAGATGTTGCCCATCTAGCATTAAATAAGTACTTTTGGTTATAATTTGGCATTGGGTTGATTTGACATTGAACGTAAGAAAACGCACTGCAGGCATCGTTGGGCTGACGGCAGACGTCGTTAAAACTTCTGAAAAAATCTCAAGCGATCGTGTGCCCGCACTTACCACCACGCCTGACGAAATCAAGCGTCTTTGGAACAGAGAATATGGTCATGCATTGCGTGCCTGCCTAAGCCGCGCTGAAGTGCGTGAGATCGTCAACGAGGGCAGGCGGAAGGCGTGGCCGCATCTGAACAAGGGCGCCGTTCGTCTCGGCTCGACGCTTGAATTTGCCGCGCGTGCCGCCGCACTCGGTGCTGATTTCCAAACCGCCAGGATGGAGTGGCCGTCGGGGTTGGGAGTACTCGGATTCTACCTGGGCAGCGACTCCGGCCTGAAAAAGCGTCCGCTCATCTGTCTCAACATTGCGCATCATCCGGCAGCGGTCGCAACCGCATTCCTGCACGAAGTGGGGCACCACGTTACCTCGAAGCTCTTTTCTTCGCGCGACGAATCAATCCAGCTTTCGCGCCAGGTCGGTTACGAGGCGCATCTCAGCGATCCGCGCGAGCTCGCTGCCGATGTGCTTGTGAGTCTGGGGGTCTTTCCGAGCGATATGGCTGCCCAATTGTTTGAAGGCCCGCCGGCTCGAAAAATCTCGAGCATGGACGGCCGCAACGCTTCACCGGCGGCCGTCAAGACTGTCGTCAGCACCGCGCGCAGATACGGGCTCGACCTGAAGTCACTCCCCCTGCAGCAGAGACTCCAGTACCAGGCCGGACTCGTTCACATGACCAAGTTGCGCCAGGCGCTGCTCGAAGAATACGGGTTCTAGACTGTCCACGCTCCCGATCGAAAAAGCGAGTTTCACTGTCCCGACGCCCTGAGTCCCAGCGCGGCGCGCAACTTGCCCTTCAGCAGGTGGATCAGCTTGTCTTCCCAGCATACGTAATTATCAGGAACATCGAGCACCACGACTTTTTCCGCGTGCGTGTCGCCGAAGCGGTCGCGAATATGGCGGCGATGCGCCTCTTCCATCACGCAGATAACGTCCGCCTCCTCCACCAGCTCGAGGCTCACCTGGTTCTTCGCCCACGGCTCCGTACCTGCCGACGTCACCCACATCGGCGCGCACATTTCCGCAAGCACCATCGCAGCCGTCGGGCTGCGATCCTTGTTGCCGGTGCAAACCATCAGCACCTTCTTCATGGTCGAACGGCTACGCCAGCCCCAGCTCCTTCAAAGGACCGCGATCCGAGACCGGCCCGCGCGAGGTTCCCGCGGTCAGCTTGATCGATCCCGGAGTCCGCTCGAGCGCGTCGACCAGGTCGATAGACTTCGCATGCTCCTTCAGCGCCGGAATTATCTCCTGCGCGATCAGCCGCATGCTGGTCTGGCGATCCTTGTTCGGCACCGGCCCTTGCACGCTGAAAATCACCAGCGACCCCGGCCGCAGCACCGTCAGGATGCTCTTCAGCTTAGGCAACACCGATTTAGGACTGCCAATCACCAGGTTCAGCGTCTTCTGCGCTTTTTGATAACCGGGAATCAGCTTCTGCCGCACTGCTTCGGGATCGATCACTTGCTCTTCGCCATGCCCGCGCATCTTGTCGCCGCTGATTCCGAGCCAACTGCCTTGCGGCTGCTTGGCGAGCTTGCGGATGGCTTCCTTCGAGTTGTATCCCGGGGGCAGCGTATGCTCGGGACGCGCGAATGAGTTCTGCCCGCCGCCGAACAGGAAACCCTTGCCGAGTTCCTGCGCCTTCTCTTCGGTCTCAGCCACGAAGGTCGGCAGCACGTAGCCGAAATTTTCCGAACCCGCCATGATATCCATGCTTGGCCGCTTCGTCCGCATAGTAGTCCCACAAATCGCAGGTCGGTCCGAGCGAGGTTCCCAGGCCAAAGTATGGATACGCATGTTCCGCGCACCATCGCACCGTCTCCGGACTCAGCGTCCCCGGTATCCACATCGGAGGATGCGGTTTCTGATATGGCAAGGCCCACGGATTCACGTGCCGGTAGTGAAAATGCTTGCCCTCGTAGCGCCACGGCCCCGGCCGCGTCCACGCCTGCACGATAAAATCGTGCGCCTCCTCGAACAGCTCGCGATTGTACGAAGGATTCGCGTTGTTGAAGAACTGCTCGCTGCCTGCGCCCCGCACCCATCCCGTGATCAGGCGCCCATGCGAAATCAGATCGATCTCCGCCAGCTCCTCAGCCATCCGCAGTGGATGCTTGATCACCGGCAGCGGGTTGCCGATCAGCAGGATCCGCGCCTTCTTCGTGAGCCGCGCCAGGATTCCGGCCTCGACGTTCATCACGCTTCCCATGCAGAACGGATTGCCGTGATGTTCATTCAGCGCGACGATGTCGAAACCCAGTTCTTCGGCGTAGAGGTTCTCGTCGATGAAATAGTTGTAGTCTTCGGCCGCTTGTTCGCGATCGAAGTAGCTATTCGAGACCGCGAAGTGGCCGCCGTTGCGCAGTATCGCTTCTTCGGGTACCCAGCGCGCCGGACGTTCGGTGAAATATCCTACCTTCATAGTGACTCCTGGCGTTACTCAGTCAGAAAACGACTGACTATTCGCACGAACTCGGTTGAGTTTTCAATTTCCGGCCGATGACCGACATTTTCGATCGTCGCGATCTGCGCCCCCGGTATCGCCTTCTTGTAGGCGTCGATACATCCGCGCGGCACCACCCCGTCGCTGGTTCCCCACACCAGCAGCGTCGGAGTTTTATTCCGCGCAGCAGATGCGGCAGCGCGGGATTGTGCATGTAAGGCTCCCATCCGATTCGCGCCGATTCCGCCCGCGCATCCTCGAACGCCTCGAATTGCTCCGGCGTCATTTCGCCGCCGTACATTTTCAGGAACTCCGGCGTGCCTGCGGGATCGGCGACGGTCGCACGCAAATGCGTGCGCATCGTGATCGGAAAAATATCCATGATCTCGCCTTCTTCCGGTTTGATTCCCATCGGCGCGACCAAGACCATATTGAGAAGATACGCGGGTCGGCCGCGACCATCTCGGCCGCAATAAATCCGCCAGCCGAAAAGCCGATGACGTCGACCGGATCGAGCTTCAGCTCGCGCACGACTTGCGAGTAGAAGCCCGCCAGGTCGCGATAATTCATCACCCAATCGAGCTTGGGCGTCTTGCCGTAGCCCGGCTGCAGCGGAATGAGCAGCGTGCGATCGTGCGCCAGCTCTCTCGTTCCACGTCATCCAGCCGGGATAGCCAAGCTCGTCATGAAAAATCAGCAGCGGTTTGCCGGACCCGGCTTTGATCATAGCCAGCTCGGCGCCCGCAACCGTCAGCCTTTCCTCGAGAGTTTTGATCACTGCATCTCTCCTGTCTGTCTCCTCTCACTCTTTAGAGGAGAGGATGAAGGTGGGGGTCCTTGTTTAGCGCGCTCTTTTTGCGCGAGTTAGGATTCTGCCTCCCACACACGAATTGGATACCGCAGTAAGCACAATCAGTACAAACCCAAACGCTACTCAGCTCTTCCAGGGCCGGCTCTGTTAATTCGCGCGCCTAATGGCGATACTCGCCCATCGCAAAGGCGGTGATTTCGATGCACTGCTCGACCGCGATGAAGCACGCGCGATGCTCGCAAGTAGCGCAACCACACGGAGGGGACCAATGGAGTACGGATTGCAACTATTTGGCATGGAAATATCCAAAGTTCGCGACCTCGCACAAACCGCCGAGAGTATGGGCTTTGATCTCATCGTCTTCCCCGACCATCTCGTCCTCGAAGGGCCGGAGCAACAATACGATCCACACGCAATCCTGTACGATTCAATTTCCGTCGCGGCGATCGTGGCGGAAGCGACCCGGAAGATCCGGGTAGGCCACCTGGTACTGTGCAATCAGTTTCGCCATCCTGCGGTAACCGCGCAAAGTCTCGTCACACTCGATCACATCAGTGGCGGCCGGCTGATAGCCGGCCTTGGCGCCGGATGGACTGAGACCGAATTCCGCATGACCGGTATCCCGTTTCCGCCGATCAGCGAGCGCCTGGCGATGCTCGATGAATCCCTCGACTGCATTCGTTCGCTCTGGACCAACGAGCGCACCAACATCGAGGGCAAGCACTATCAATTCCGCGATGCGATTCTGTGGCCGAAGCCCCTGCAGAAACCCCATCCACCGATCCTGCTCGGTGGTGGCGGCAACGGGTTGCTGCGTATCGCCGCAAAACATGCCGAGTACGTGAACATCATTCCCGACGCTGGCAAACTTGCCAAGTTCTCGGTCGAGAACGTCAAGCGGTTGACCGATGAGGCCTTTCGCGAGCGCATCAGCTTCGTGCGAGCCGAAGCGCGCCGTGCGGGCCGCGATCCGCAAGCAATAAAGATCAGCAACGTGATGCTGGTCTTCATGCTGGTCGACACGCCCGCGGCAGCAGATCAAACCATCCAGGCAGTAGCAGCCGGGCTTGGTCTAAGCCCGGAAACGTTGCGTGCGTCGCCGATCGCGATGATAGGTACGCCGGAGCAGTGTGCGACCGAGCTAAGGAGGCGCGTCGATAGCTGGGGGGTCTCGCAGTTTATTTTCGGCTCCTTCCTGGGAATGGACGAGAAGCAGATTCGGCTTCTCCGCGAGGAGGTAATAACGCGCATCTGATCGACCCACATCGAACATGCGGCCGTGAGGCGGCTATCCGCCAAGACGCAGATCCGGTCCCGCTTCCACCAGGGGAAGGCGGCAGGGGTTAGGTTCCTCGCACTCGTCTTCTTCTGTTCCTCTGTTAATCCGCGCGGACAATGGCGATACTCGGCCATCTCAAGGCGGGGTTTTCTCGATGCGCTGCTCGAAATGCGGGACAGAAAGCCAGGTCCGGCAGAAAGTTCTGCCCGGAATGCGGCGCCCCATTCTCCAGTCGCTGCGCAAAGTGCGGAGCCGACAACGGTCCGACGGCAAAGTTCTGCGAAGACTGCGGTGCTCCGCCTAAGCGCGTCCGTCAGCGTACCACCTCTTAAGACATTGTCCGCACAATCTCGAGAATCCGCAGGCGAGCGTCGGCATCTGACGGTTCTGTTCTGCGATCTGGTCGGTTCGACTGAGATTTCTGCGCGACTTGATCCAGAGGAATGGCGCGAATCGAAACTGATTATCTCCGCGCCGCGGCCGATGCGATCACACTCTTCGGCGGCTACGTGGCGAAGTATCTTGGCGACGGCGTGCTGGCGTATTTCGGATGGCCCGAGGCGCATGACAACGACGCCGAACGCGCTGCGCGCGCGGGCCTGGCGATCGTCGATGCGGTCGGCACGCTCAACCAGCGCGAGCGTTATCAGAGCCGTCCCAAACTGTCGGCGCGTGTCGGTATCGATAGCGGCACCGTTGTGATCGGAAAGGGTGGCGGGAGCGATTCAGAAGTCTTCGGCGATACTGCCAACATTGCTGCGCGAGTACAATCAGCGGCTGATCCTGACACCGTGCTTGTCAGCGCCGCCGCCAATCGGCTCGTCTCTGGCCTATTCGTGGTCGAGGACCGTGGTGCTCATCAACTGAAGGGAATCGCCGACCCTGTAGAGTTGTACCGAATCTTAAGGCTAAGCGGTGCGCGAAGCCGACTGGCCGCTTCAGCTGTACATGGCCTCACCCCATTCGTTGGCCGCGCGGACGAAATGAGCCTTTTGTGGAGCCGCTGGGAGCGCGCGAGCGATGGCGAGGGACAGGTCGTCTTCATCGTGGGTGAAGCGGGGATCGGCAAGTCACGCATGGTGGCACAGTTTCGAGAGCGGCTGGCGGGCACTCCGCATACTTGGAACGAGTGCGCCGGCGCATCACATTTCCAGAACACACCTTTTTACCCCGTGACTGATATGCTTCAGCAAGCCTTTGCCCAGCGCGGCGATGCAACGGCTGAGGAGAAGCTGAGCGAGTTGGAAAGAGTCCTCGAACTCGCGGGATTGAAGCTTGGCGAGGCGGTGCCGCTCGTTGCTCCGATACTAAATATACCGGTGGACGAGAAATATCCGCAGCTAACGATTTCACCCGATCAGAAGCGCAAACGGC
The DNA here is from genome assembly GCA_963842215.1 of uncultured delta proteobacterium. Lineage (GTDB taxonomy): Bacteria > Desulfobacterota > Binatia > Binatales > Binataceae > Binatus. The sequence continues at coordinate 487,295 of CAWJFQ010000001.1, forward strand.
TGCTGGCGACACTAGCCGCATGGCTGTTCGGCGTGGCCCGGGCGCAGCCGGCCGTGATGGCGGTCGAGGATATGCACTGGTTCGACGCATCAACGCTGGAGCTGATGCAGTTGCTAATCGAACAGGGGGCGACGAGCCCGCTGCTATTGTTGTTCACAGCGCGACCAGAGTTTCACGCATCCTGGAGGCCGCGAACGCATCACACGCACTTGACGCTGAACCGCCTGACCGTACGCGATGTGCGCGAGCTTGTGAGGCGGGTCGTAGCTAGCAGGGCACTATCGGGTGAAGCAATTGACCAGGTAGTCGAGCGCACCGGCGGTGTGCCGCTTTTCGTCGAGGAGTTGACGCGTGCGGTGCTCGAAAAGGGCGATGCCAAGCCAACGGCGCGCGAGATTCCGGCCACCCTCCATGACTCGCTGATGGCGCGGCTGGACCGCTTGGGACCGGCAAAAGAGGTTGCGCAGATCGCCTCAGTCATCGGACGCGAATTTTCTTACGAGTTGCTTCAGGTCGTCTCTCCGATGGCCGAAGACGGCTTGCAGTCGGCGCTGACAAGATTGGCCGAAGCCGAGTTGATTTATGCGCGCGGTATTCCTCCGGAAGCGAGTTACACCTTCAAGCACGCGCTGATTCAGGATGCAGCCTATGAAGCGCTGCTCAAAAGCCGGCGGCGCGAGTTGCATCGGCGTGTGGCTGTCGCGATGACAGAAACATTTCCCGCGCTGGCAGAGACTCAACTGGAAGTTGTCGCCCGACACTGGACCGACGCTGGCGAGGCAGAGCCGGCAATCGCCGCCTGGCGAAAGGCTGGAGACACCGCGTTCGAGCGCAGCGCGTTCGAGGAAGCGGAGCACCCATATCGCAGTGCGATCGACATCCTTGAAATGTTGCCCGAGTCCGCGGAGCGTAACGCGCAGGAACTGTACCTCGCGAACGCACTCGTCCAGGTGCTGACTTTCACTCGCGGGTATGCAGCGCGGGAGACCGTCGATGCGATTGCGCGTACGCGTGCCCTGGCCGAGAAAAGCGGCAACCTCGCACAGCTGGTGGTACAGGTTTTCAGCATTTGGGCCGCCGCTAACACTGCGGGCGACACTCCTCGCGCTGCTGCGCTTGCCGACCAGGTACTCGACCTGGCTCAGCGCGAGGGCAGTCCCACCAGCCTTGCGTTCGCTCATCAGGCTCAAATGCAGGCGCGTTTCTATGGTGGCGATTCTGTCGGCGCCGAGCAGCATTTCGCCCTGTTCAGCGGGTACTTCGAGCAGGCCGCAGGTTTCAGGCAGCTCCCAGGTGGGCTCTCAATCGCATTGGGTTACGCAAGTCTTGGCGCATGGGCCTTGGGCTACGCCGATTTAGCTCGCAAGCGGATCGCTCATGCGATCGCTCTCGCGCACGCTAGCAAGAATCCTTACGATCTCGCTTTTGGGCATTTCTTCGAAAGCTGGTTGTTCCGATGGCTCAGGGAACCGCGGCTTACGGAGGCGGCCGCCACGGAAGTGCTGGACGTTTCCGAGAAGCATGGCTTTCCGTACTGCATTCATCTGGTGCGCAACACAATGGGATGGGCGCGAGCGGCACTCGGCAGCACGGCCGAAGGCATCGCGCTAATCCGTCAAGGCTTGGCGGGCATGGCCGAGGTCGGGGCAGGCGTGAGCATACCCGGTTTTCTCATGTGCCTGGCTGAAGCCCAAGCCCTCGACGGTAAGATCGACGGCGCCCTCAAGACAATCGATGACGCGCTCCAGGCGAACCCGGACGAACTTGTATATCGGCCCCAATTATTGACGTGTCGCGGGAATCTGCGGCGCGAACGCGGTAAGCGCGAACTGGCCGAGGCCGACTTCTGCGAAGCGATCGCCCTGGCGCGACACGCGAAGGCGAAGACGCTCGAGTTGCACGCGACCACGAGCCTCGCGCGACTACTGCGCGATGCCAATCGCCGCGACGAAGCGCGCACGATGCTCGCCCAAATCTACGACTGGTTCACCGAGGGCTTCGACACAGTCGACTTGAAAGACGCGAAGGCCCTGATCGACGAGTTGAACAGGTAGCCCGATGCGCTGCGCAAATTGCAACAAGGACAATCAGGCCGATGCGTCGTTTTGTGAGTCGTGCGGCTCGAAGCTGGTGCTGACTTGTCCGTCGTGCAAAGCATCGCTGAGCCCGAGCGCACGATTCTGCAGGAAATGCGGTACGGCGATCGCAAGACGGTCACGGCGCTGTTCGCCGACATCAAGGGTTCGATGGATCTGATGGAGGATCTCGATCCCGAAGAGGCGCGCACCATCGTCGATCCGGCGCTGAAGTTGATGATCGACGCCGCTCATCGCTACGAGGGGTACATCGTGCAGAGCACCGGCGACGGCATCTTCGCGATATTCGGTGCGCCGGTCGCGCATGAAGACCATCCGCAGCGAGCTTTGTACGCAGCGTTGCGGATGCAGGAGGAGGTCAAGCGTCACGCCGAAAAGTTGCGCGCCGAAAAGGGACTCAATCTCCAGGTCCGCGTCGGGGTTAACACCGGCGAGGTGGTGGTGCGATCGATCAAGACCGATGACGCGCACACCGAGTACACGCCGATCGGTCATTCGACCAGCCTCGCGTCGCGCCTGCAGGCGCTCGCGGCGCCGGGCTCGATAGCGATCAGCGAGACCGTGCGCAAATTGGTCGAGGGCTACTTCGCGTTGAAGGCGATGGGACCGGCGCGCATCAAGGGCGTCAGCGAACCGGTCAACGTCTATGAGGTGATCGGGCTGGGACCGCTGCGGACCCGGCTACAGCGATCAGCCGGACGTGGGCTTACGAAGTTCGTTGGCCGCGAGCGCGAGATGGACGCGATGAAGGCCGCCGCCGATCGTGCAATCTCCGGCCACGGACAGATCGTCGCCGCGATGGCGGAAGCCGGCGCCGGCAAGTCGCGCTTGTTCTACGAGTTCAAGGTCAGGAATCAGTCCGGCTGGATGGTGCTTGAGGCCTTCTCAGTCTCGCACGGCAAAGCATCGGCATATCTGCCGGTGCTCGATCTGCTTCACACCTACTTCAAGATCACCTCGGACGACGACGCGCGCACGCGAAGGGAGAAAGTTACCGGACGCGTGCTGGCCTTGGACCGGACATTCGAAGATGCGCTGCCGTACCTTTTTGTGTTGCTCGGCATTGTTGAGGGCGATGATCCGCTCGCTCAGATGGATGGGCAAGTAAAAAAGCGCCGCACCCTGGATGCCATCAAGCGCATCCTGCTGCGCGAGTCGCTCAATCAACCGCTGATGGTGATGTTCGAGGACCTGCACTGGATCGATGAGCAGACCCAGGAACTGCTGAATCTCCTCGCCGACGCGATCGCAAATGCGAAGATTCTGCTGCTGGTGAACTACCGCCCGCAGTATTCCCATCAGTGGGGCTCCAGGACCTACTACACTCAGCTCAGACTCGATCCGCTTGGCAAAGAATCGGCGGATGAGATGCTGTCCGCACTGCTCGGCGACGATTCGCAGCTCGCTGCCCTCAAAAGAACGATCATCGAGCGGACCGAGGGCAATCCGTTCTTCATGGAAGAAACGGTTCAGGTGCTGCTCGATGAGGGCGCGCTGGTTCGTGACGGCACGATCGTCAGGTTAACCAAGCCGATTGGCGAGTTGAAGATTCCGCCGACCGTGCAAGGAATCCTCGCCGCTCGCATCGATCGGCTGCCCGCCGATGCCAAGGACTTGCTCCAGACGCTGTCCGTGATCGGCCGCGAATTTCCGATGTCACTTATTCGCGCAGTCGTAGCGAAGCCTCCTGAGGAACTCGATCGAATGCTCAACGACCTCCAGCTCGGCGAGTTCATCTATGAGCAACCTGCCGTGGGCGACACCGAATATGTCTTCAAGCACGCGCTGACGCAGGAGGTCTCCTATAACTCGGTGCTGATGGAGCGGCGGCGGGGACTCCACGATCGAACCGGACAAGCGATTGAAAGCCTTTATCGAGACCATCTCGACGATCGTCTGGCGGAACTGGCGCATCATTTCGGCCGCAGCGGAAATTCGGCCAAGGCTCTGGAGTTTCACGAGCGCGCTGGCCTCCAGGGGGTTCTACGCTCGGCATACGTCGAAGCGTTGCAGAATTTCACGGTCGCTCTGGAATTTCTTGAACGCATGCCGCCCGGCCGTGACAGGGACCGGCGCGAATTCGCGCTCCAGACCAGCCTCGGTCCCGTGCTGATGGCCACGAAAGGGTGGGCCGCGCTGGAAACCGAGCGGGCCTATCTTCGCGCCGAGCGGCTTGCTGAGACAGGAGCCACACCCGAGCAGCAGTTCGCGCTACTGGTTGGATTGTTTGGACTGCTCTACGTCGGCGGCAACTTGAGCGGAGCCCGCGAACGGCAGAAGCCAATCTGGGATTTCGTCGATCGCCACCCCGACCCGGTTTTCCTTCTCGAGGCGATCCATCACGACTGGTCGGTGGCGCTTTCCGCAGGTGAACTGGAGACCTCGCAACGCCATGTCGAGCGGGGACTCAAGCTGTTCGAGTCGAAGCTTCGTTCGACTGCTATCCCGCTCTACACCGCTCATCATCCGGCCGTCTGCGGTTATGCTTGGGACGCGCAGCTGTCGTGGCTGCGCGGTCGTCCCGATGCGGCGCGGCGATGCGCGGAGCGAGGCGTTTCACTTGCGAATGAACTTGGTGACGCCATGTCGGCAGCTTTCGCCTTGTACGAGAAGGCACTGGTTCATCGCATGATGCTGGAACCGAAGCTTGCGCTGGAAATCGCCGGGACCGCGATAAACACAGCGGAGGAGGTGGGGTTCCTCTACGTCCTGCGCCATGCGCGCGTTATCAAAGGGTGGGCCTTAACCGAGCTTGGAAGAGCCGAGGAGGGAGTGGGACAGATACGCGAAGAAACCGCTGCACTTTCGGCAAACCGGGAGGAGTTGTGGCTCACGCTCAGTCTCGCGACTCTCGCCGACGCGTGCCTGAGAGCCGGACGCATCGAGCACGGTTTGAAGGCGATCGGCGACGCCCTGGACCTGGTCCATCGCAGCGGCGAATGTTTCTGGGCGGCGGAGATTCATCGAATCCGCGGCGAGCTGTTCCTGAGTCAGAGCCCTTCCGATCGCATCTCGGCGAGAGCCTCATTGGAACAAGCGATCGAGATTGCGCGCCAGCAGGGTGCAAAATCCCTGGAGTTGCGCGCGGCCTGCAGCCTAGTGCGGTTGCTTCGCGATGCCAATCGCCGCGACGAGGCGCGCACGATGCTCGCCGACATCTACAACTGGTTCACCGAGGGCTTCGATACCGCCGACCTGAAAGACGCCAAGGCCCTGCTCGACGAGCTGAGCCACTAATAATGCGCTGTACCAAATGTGGGGCCGAAGGAATCCCAGGGAAGAAATTCTGCGCCGAATGCGGTCAGCTGTTGTCGAACCGCTGTCCCAAATGTGGCGCGGATAGCACGCCTGGCGCGAGGTTTTGTGCTGATTGCGGCGCGGGACTCGGAGCGGCTGCAGCGGTGTCGGCGAAGAGATCCGATGATGCGCCGATTCGAGTAGCCGACGCGTCCGCCGCAGAAAATCTCGAAGGCGAGCGCAAGACCGTCACCGCGTTGTTTGCCGACATCAAAGGCTCAACCGAGCTCGAACAAGATTTGGATCCCGAAGAAGCGCGCGCGATCGTCGATCCCGCGCTTAAGCTGATGATCGATGCGGTGCATCGCTACGACGGCTACGTCGTGCAGAGCACCGGCGACGGCATCTTCGCCCTGTTCGGCGCTCCCGTCGCGCACGAGGACCATCCGCAACGCGCACTCTATTCTGCTCTCAGGATGCAGGAAGAACTGCGACGCTACTCTACCAAGCTGGTGGCCGACGGCGGCAATCCTCTCCAATGCCGCGTGGGGGTGAATACCGGTGAGGTCGTCGTGCGCTCGATCGCAACTGGCGGCGGACACACTGAGTACACGCCCATCGGCCATACCACCAATCTCGCCTCTCGCATGCAGGCCGTCGCGCCGATTGGATCGATCGCGGTCGCTGAACCGACGCGCAAGTTGTGCGAGGGCTACTTCGCACTCAAGCCGATGGGGCCTACCAGGGTCAAAGGCCTATCGGAACCGGTCAACGTGTTCGAGGTTACCGGACTCGGGCCGCTGCGCACGCGCCTGCAACGCTCGGCAGGGCGCGGACTCACGAAGTTTGTCGGGCGCGATGCCGAGATGACTGCAATCGTTCGCGCCGCCGAGCAGGCCAAGCTCGGTCACGGGCAAATTGTCGCCGCCATCGCGGAGGCCGGTACCGGCAAGTCGCGACTGTTCTTCGAGTTCAAGGCCAAGAATCAGTCCGGCTGGACGGTGCTTGACGCGTTCTCCGTCTCGCACGGCAAGGCGTCGGCGTATCTACCGCTGCTCGATCTGCTGCATTCATACTTCGAGATCAAGCCCGAGGACGATGCACGCAAACGGCGTGAGAAGGTCAATGGCAAGGTGCTCACCCTCGATCGCTCGCTCGAAGACGCGCTGCCCTACCTGTTTGCGCTGCTCGCCATCGTCGACGGCGCCGATTCGCTGGCCCAGATGGACGCGCAGGTGAAGAAACGGCGCACGCTCGACGCGATCAAGCGCATCTTCTTGCGCGAGTCGCTCAACGGGCCGCTGATGGTGATATTCGAGGACCTTCATTGGATCGACGAGGGCACGCAGGAATTTCTCAACCTGCTGGCCGACGCGATCGGCACCTCGAAAATCCTGCTGCTGGTCAACTATCGCCCCGAGTATTCCCATCAGTGGAGCAGCAAGACCTACTACGCGCAGCTTCGGCTCGATCCGCTCGGCAAGGAATCGGCCGAGGAGATGCTCTCGGCGCTGATCGGCAACGACGCCGGCCTGGCACCGCTCAAGAAACTCATCACCGAAAAAACTGAGGGCAATCCGTTCTTCATGGAAGAGACCGTGCAGGTGATGCTCGACGAAGGCGCGCTCGTGAGCGACGGCGGGACAATCAGGCTCACCAGGCCGATCGCTGCGCTCAAGATTCCGCCAACTGTGCAGGGAATTCTCGCCGCGCGCATCGATCGATTGCCCGCCGACGCCAAGGACCTGTTACAGACTCTTGCGGTGATAGGCCGCCAGTTCCCGATTTCCCTGATTCGCGCGGTGGTGCCGAAATCGTCCGACGACCTCGACCGGATGCTCAACCAGCTGCAGGTCGGCGAGTTCATCTACGAGCAGCCGGCCGTCGGCGACAGCGAATACGTCTTCAAGCACGCACTGACTCAGGAAGTCGCGCACAACTCGGTACTGATGGAGCGGCGCCGGCAGCTGCACGAACGAATCGGCTCGGCAATCGAGCGATTGTACGCCTCGAGTATCGAGGATCATCTCGCCGAGCTGGCTCATCATTTCAGCACGAGCGCCAACACGCCCAAGGCGCTCGAGTACCTGCGTCGCGCGGGCGCGCAGGCCATCCAGCGCTCAAGTTTTTCCAGGGGTGAGTCCTATCTCGCGGCGGCGCTCGACTTGGTCACGGCGATGCCGGAGTCGCCGGAGCGCGACGCGCGCGAGCTCAAGGTGCGCAGTGCACTTGCTGAAACGATGATGTTCCGACGGGGGTTCACCTCGCCTGAGACGTACGAGATGGCGTCGCGCGCTTGCGCGTTGGCAGACAAGCTCGGCGACTCGGCCGAGTTGGTGCGGCAATTGTGGGCTGTCGGCGGCTTTGCCGAGGTGCGCGGAGAATACACCGCCGCGGCAGTGTCAATTGATAAGCTACTGGAGGTTGCGCGGCGCGAAGGCAGTGCCATTGCGATGGCGATGGCGCACGCATATCAAGTTGAGCTTCGCTTATATCGCGGCGACCTGGTCGGGTCAGAAGAATACTTCGAGCAAGGGCTTCAATACTTCGAGACGCCCGAATTCGCACAGGTCAACGTCGGAATTTCGGCAGCATTTGTTAGCGGGGCGACGATCGCATGGATGCGCGGACGGGTCGATTCCGCCCGCCGGTTTATGCGTCGGGTCGTCGAGCAGGCTGAGCAAAATCCGTTTGAGCGTGCATACTGCCGTCACACGACCGCGTTGATGCATGTCTACCTGCGCGAAATGGATCAGGCGGAGGCGGCGGCCGCAAAGTCTTTGGCCGAAGCGGTCGAGCACGGTTTTCCCGACATCGCGAATTGGGCTCAGCTCGGGCTGGGCATCGCTCGCGCAGAACTCGGCCGTCCCGCTGAGGGGGTCATCCTTCTGCGGAAAAACGTGACGGGGATGAAAGAAAGCGGAGCCCGGCTCGGAATCACTCTCGCTCTGACTTCGCTGGCCTGGGCGCAAGCACTGGACGGCAAGATCGCCGAGGCGCTCGAAACTGTCGGCGAGGCTCTGACCGCAAATCCCGAAGAGAGATATTGGCGGCCCGAAACGTTTCGGATTCGCGGCGAGTTGCGCCTGAAACAGGGCGACCGCCAATCGGCAGAAGCAGATTTCCGCGAGTCCCTGGCACTCTCCAGAAAAATGTCTGCGAAGATCTTTGAACTCCGCGCAGCCACATCTCTCGCCCGCCTAATGCGCGATACCAATCGCCGCGACGAGGCGCGCGCGACGCTAGCCGAAATCTACAATTGGTTCACCGAAGGCTTCGATACCGCCGATCTGAAAGACGCCAAGTCCCTGCTCGACGAGTTGAGCAACTAATCCTGAGGGTTTTTTAAAATCCGGTTCCCCTTCCACCGAGGGAAGGGGTTAGGGGTTAGGCCGCCCGCATCATTCGCCGCGCCCGCCAACCTACCAGCTATCGATGTACGGATGCTTTTTGCCAGTCCGGACTATTAATTCGCGCGGCCAATCGCGATACTCGCCCATCGCAAGGCGGGGATTTCGATGCGATGCTCGAAATGCGGGACTGAAAACAATTCCGGCAAAATAGGCGACACTGGATCGCAATCGAGGATCGCTCGATGACGAACCGCGTCACTGGCTTGGCCTGCTGCGCGTTCCTTTTCAGCATCTTTAATATCTCCGCCTTCTGTCACGCGGCGACGAGCGAAAAGCCGGTGGCCGCCGGTCGCCTTGCGCTGCTCGCGTCTGCGCAATTCCCGAATCTGACCGAGGCCGAGCGGTCTTTGCTGTGGTTCAGTGACGCGATGAACATCGACCGCAGCGCGATCGCCGTCGCTGGTCCGAGCTCGAATCCTGCCGATCCGGGCAATGATCCGGCGCATGCCGACAAATGGGATGTGCAGCGTAATGTGCGAGCCGCGCTCATTCGGTGGATGTGTGCTGACCGTCGCGCGATCGAGCTGGAAGATCCCGGCGGTATCCGCGTGATGGGCGCGCGCATCACCGGCGTCCTCAATCTGGCGCACCTCCACGTGCCCGCGCCACTTGAGTTGAAGAACTGTTCGATTCTGGAGGAGATATCGCTCGACTCGGCCGAGATTCCAGGACTGAGTCTGAATGGCAGCCACACAGGCGCGATTTACGCGCCCGGAATTAAGGTGATGGGCGAGCTGCATATGGGTCAGGGCTTCGATGCCTCGGCCGAGGTCTACATGACCGGCGCAACGATCGATGGCGCAGCTATTTCGATGGCGGCCATTTCCGCCACTCGAGTCGCGCCTCGCGGACTTCCGCCCGAATGGGTCGCATTTGAGTCACAAATGAAGGTCGCGTTGAACATCCACGACGTGCAAATCAAAGGCACGGTTGCGATGACCAGCGGCTTTCAGTCAGAAGGCGCAATCGTGATGGACAACGCCTCGATTTTGGGAGATTTCCTCTGCTGGGGAGGCGCGCTTCATCAATCCGAACAATTTCGCCCTGTGGGCGCCTCAATCCGTCATTTCCCACGACGTCCACCTGAGTGACGTCATTTTCCAGGTTCCTTCGCCACACATCTCGGTTGTCAACGGCATAGTGGAGTTTTTCGGCGCGCGAATCGGTGGTGGCCTCGACGTGGCCGGAGTGATATTCTCCGGCGCGCCTTCCGACAACCACGGTCTGGACGCCTCACACGCGTCGATTCAGAACCTTGTCACCGTCGGCGCATCTTTCAGCGACGGCGCGTTCGAGCACTTGAACGGCGCCGAAATCCAATTCGTCTTCGACGATCCGGCAAGCTGGCCGAAGCCGGGCATGCTCGACATCGGACAACTGAAATATCAGGCGTTCGTCGCGCCGAGCCCAGTCGACGTCGCGAGCCGCCTCCACTGGCTGGGCCTGAGCGCCACCTCCTCTGACCCGCAACCGTATGACGAGCTCGCGAAGTACTACCGCAGCGTCGGCGACATCAATTCCGCCACGAAGGTGCTGATCGCGCGCGACGATGCCATTTACAGCCGCGCCGATCCGATACGACGAGCATGGGGCAAGTTTCTAAAGGTCACCGTGGGCTACGGACACGAACCGCTGCGCACGGTCCTTTGGATGCTGGCGATCGTACTATTGGGTGCAGTGCTGGTATCGATCGGCGCGCGAGCGGGCGTGATGCGCCTCACCTGGCCAGAGGCCACGACAGCACCCGCCGGTGACCCGACCGCCGGTCTTAATCCTCTGCTCTACTCGCTCGACGTGTTTCTGCCGTTCGTAAACCTCCACCAGGAGCACTACTGGTGGCCCGATGAGACCGCTTCAGGCCGGTGCGCGATCTTCGGCCGCAGCCTTCCGGTCCGCGGCTCCCTGCTTCGCTATTATCTGTGGCTGCAAATAATGGCCGGATGGCTGCTAAGCGCGGTTTTCATCGCAGGCTTGACCGGCCTGATTCAAAACGACTGAGAGAGCCCAAACCAAATCGAACCAGAGATTTTTTCTTGTCATCCTGACGAAGCGAGCAACGCGAGCGGATGGAAGAGCCCACCCTGAGCGTAGTCGAAGGACCTCGGACAGCGATAACTCCGGCGCCCGCCACAGCGCGAAGATCGATGAAGCGGCGCGCCTCGATGCTACTCCGCGTATATTCTCGCAACGCCCCCCAGGCCGGTGCTGGTGTAACAGTCGCGCCCGAATCCCGGTGTATACCACATGCCACCGGAAGCCACGCAGCCGGTATCGACACGACCCCTTTCCTCTCCGGTCTCGACATCCACCACCACCGCGTCCCACCGGCCCATCGTTTTGCAGTCGTCAACCAGCAACTCGCCAGAATCCGCGTAGAGAGTCATCTGGTTGGTGTTGAGATAGTGATGAATCCAGAGCTTCTTGAAGCCGTGATCGCCGTCATGACGCCACGCGCCGACCTTGCGATTCATCAGGTCGTGCGCGACCAGGATTCTCCGGTCCTGGTCGTACAACGGTGGCGCTACAATGTTGCCGCCCGAAAGACCGAAAGGAACTAGAATTTCTACGTCGGACGCGTCATTCACACTCACGCGGAACACTCGGACTGGCGCGCCATGAAGCGGTTGACCGTAAATTCTGCCACGCGCGAACGCGCCGGTTAGCCCGACCTTCACGAGAGCGCGCACGATACGAAAAAAGACGCGTCGAGCAGATGAACTGTCCGTGCCGACAGGATGTGCTGCCAGCACGCTCCGAACAACCTGGGTCTCTCCCATATCCATGAACCAGACGTTGTCGCTGCCGATGGTACTGTCCCAGGCAAAGCTTTGATCCTCACCAGCGACTGCGTAGCTTGCACGCCAGCTTCGATCCAGCGACAGTTTTTGCCCGGAGTAGACAAGGCGATAGATGTCGGTTGCGCTGGTTACGTAGAGATGGTCGCGGTCGGCGAGCCGGTCGCAGGAGAAACGTCCGACCGAGTTCGCGGGAAACTCGAAGCGGTCCACCACCTTTAGATCAGGGTTCAGCACCGTAAAGAACGAGCGCTTGCGCGGGTCGTTCTGGATGTCTTTGGTGACAAGATTCCCGTCGCTCAAGACAACATGTCCATTGTGAGCATTGTCGGTCTCTAGCCTATACTCCGCCACTACGGTCAGGTCAGGCGATAGCCGATGGCAGTAGCGGCCGTTTACCATATAGAGGTCGCCGTTCTCATGGACACAAACTGCCCCACACCAGTTGTGGCCGCCGGACGGGAGTTGCGGGCTCTCACGTATGGTTTCCAGCGTGATCGGATCGAGCTGCTTGACCCATCCGAACGATGCCCGGCGTTGGCCCGTCCTTGTACCACCTTGCAGGTAGAGTTCCCCGGGGTTGCGATGGACGAACATGACCGGCCACAACTCGTCCCCGAATATGCGTGTCGTTGCCTTGAGCCGATCACCGGCTGAATTGCGAGACCTTTGGCTCGGGTGACCTTCTGCCGCCGAGGACCGCCGCACTCCGCCGGCCACGCCGAAGGAAAGTAGCCTGAGAGGCGGGTTGTATGGTCGCGCTCTGTCATCTCGGGTTCCTTTAGCGGAGGGTCGCTCGGAGTGCCACCGGAGTGCCCAGTCAGGTCTTGTCATTTACACGGGACCCCTAAATTTTGAAACGGCGGAGTGCACCGGTCGGAGCGCACAGGACCCGTCCTTCCGTACCGCGATCGAAATTTCGCAAGCAGCACGCGAAGGTGTAGGAGTTGCGCGCAACGCTGAGCCTGGCGCGACTACTCGACAAACAGGGTAAGCGCGGCGAGGCGCGCGCGACGCTAGCCGAAATCTACGACTGGTTCACCGAAGGCTTCGACACCGCCGACCTGAAAGACGCCAAGTCCCTGCTCGACGAGTTGAGCAGCTAATCCTGAGGGTTTTTTAAAATCCGGTTCCCCTTCCACCGGGGGAAAAGGTTAGGGGTTAGGCCGCCCGCATCATTGGCCGCGCCCGCCAACCTACCAGCTATCGATGTACGGATGCTTTTTGCCGGTGCGCGGCGCCGGCGGTGCGCTTGAGCGCAGGCCTGCCGCAATCCAGCGCCGCGAATCTGCCGGATCGATCACGTCGTCGACCGCGAAGTGCGACGCGTTGTTGAGCGCCTTCCCGCGCTGATACATCGTCGCCACCATCTCGTCGAAGCGCTGCTTGCGCGCTGCTGGATCGTCGATCGCCGCCAGCTCGTTGCGATAGCCGAGTTTCACCGCGCCCTCGAGTCCCATCGGCCCGAACTCTCCCGTCGGCCAGGCCACCGTGAACAGCGGCGCGTCGTAGCTGCCGCCGGCCATCGCTATGCCGCCCAGCCCGTACGCCTTGCGCAGCACGATCGTAAAAAAAGGCACGGTCGCGTTCGCCGCCGTCAGGAACATCCGCGACGAATGCCGCACCAGCGCGGTCTTCTCGATTTCCGGGCCCACCATGATGCCGGGAGTGTCGCACAAAAATAGAATCGGAATGTCGAACGCGTCGCACAACTGGATGAAGCGCGCGCCCTTGTCTGCGCCGTCGCTGTCGATTGCGCCCGCCAGATGCTTGGGGTTGTTCGCCACCACCCCGAACGGATGCCCTTCGATCCTGATTAGCGCCGCGATCATCGTGAGCCCGAAATCGCGCCGAATCTCCAGCACCGACCCCGTATCCGCCATCGTCTCGATCAGCGTGCGCACGTCGTAAACCCTGAGCCGGTTCTCTGGAATGATGTTGCGCAGCAGCCGCTGGTCCGCGCACGTCCATTCGCTCACCGCGCCCTGGAAGTACGAAAGATATTTGCGTGCGGCCTGCACCGCTTCCGATTCGTCGGCCACCGCGATGTCCACGACGCCGTTGGGCACCTGCACCTCCATCGGCCCGATTTCTTCCGGACGAAAGATGCCCAGCCCGCCGCCCTCGATCATCGCCGGACCGCCCATCCCGATATTCGAGCGCATCGTCGCGATTACCACGTCGCAGCATCCCAGTAGCGACGCGTTGCCTGCGTAACATCTCCCCGACGTGATCCCGACCAGCGGCACCAGCCCGCTTAGTTTCGGAAAATCGTGGAACGATCGCGAATTGTGAAAACCCCCGTCGGTATCGCCCGGCCTCCCGCCGCCGCCTTCAGCGAACAACACCAGCGGCAGGCGCAACTCGCGCGCAATCTGGAACATCCGATCTTTTTTGCGATGGTTCTGATGTCCCTGCGTCCCGGCCAGCACCGTGTAGTCGTACGACATCACCACGCAGCGCGCTTTGTCCGCGCCGAACAGCTTGCCGTTGACGGTCGCCAGCCCGGTGACCAGTCCGTCAGCCGGAGTATTCTTGATCAGGTCGTCGATCGTGCGCCGCCGGCGCTGCGCCGCAACCACGATCGGCCCGTACTCGACGAACGTCCCCGCATCGCACAGCTCGTCGATATTTTCGCGAGCCGTGCGCTGCCCGGTCTTGCGCCGCCGCGCGACCGCCTCGGGACGCGCCGCGTCCAGCCCGACCGCATGCCGCTCCAGCACCTCCGCCAAATCGTCGCGCACTTTTTCTATGTCGTCTTTTTGCGAGCTCACGTCGGCAGCATAGTCCCGAATCGCCGAAAGAGAAAAACTCTTCTACTGACGGGTCGATCGATTCGCTCTCACACGCGTCCCCCAATCCAAATCACGCGCCCGATTATGCTCACGCTCGCAACCACCATCGCCTCGTATTTCGGATTGTCGCTGCGCACCAGCAGCTTGCCGTCGGGACGCCGCTGAATTCGCTTCACCGCCAGCCCGCTGTCATGCCGCAACAGGTAGATTCCGTCCTGTCGAAAGCGCGGCTCCGCAAGATTGGCCAGTATCAGGTCCCCGTCCTCGACCGTCGGCGCCATCGAATCGCCCACCACCTCGATCAGGATCAAATCGCGCGCCTCCGTGTTAAGCGCCTGCTTCACCCACGCCGCCCGAAACGCGATCGAGTCCACCACCTGATCACTGCTCAGCATCCCTTCGCGCCCGCTCGAGAATCTGATCCGGTTGCGCGGCATGAAGATGAAGTCGCCGTGCTCGACCACGCGCGAGCCCGCCTGCGCCGACTTCGCGATTTCCTCCCCCGTCGCCAGCCATTCGACCGACACCCGCCCCGCGCGCGCCAGCGCCACCAGGTTCGCGACGCTCGGCTGCCCCCGGCCCGACAGCCATTTGTAGATTGCATTGTCGGAAACTCCGACCGCCGTCGCCAGCGCCACCACCGATCCGAAAGATTGAATGACTTGCGTCAGGCGCGACCTGAATGCGGCGTCAACCACTGTAGTTGACATAAATCTCCTAATGTGAAATAAGATTCATAAAGCAAATGATTTTGCCACAAGCCAATCACTCCCAGCTCAAACCCAATCCGCCGCCCCCGCAAGCGTGTACGCTTGCCCGCCGCCGCCTCACTCCTTCGCCTGCTGATTCCACGACGCTCGCCCGCAACCCGTCCTCCCGCCAACATCCTTTTAGCCTGTTTCACGGCTTCGCGCCCGCAACGCCCGCAACTTTTATTTTCTTCTCGACCGCTCTCCCTGCAATGGTCCTGCTCGTCCACCTCATCGTCGCATCGTCCGAAAGTCTCCCAGCTCGCGCGGAGGATTTATGGAACCCGCGATCGTCCCAATTCGCCCCCACCTTGCTGGTCGCGCCGTCTCCTGCATGTGGTGCCATGCGGCCACGACCCACGCCGACGTGATGCGCAATCATGGCCTCTGTAACAGTTGCGTTCACGATAATGTCGAGATCAGTTGGCGGCTGATTTACGATCGCGATCGCAACCTCGGCGCAATCCCCAACAACCTTCGTCTCGCGTACGGCTTATGAACCCCGGCCCCAGTCGCATGTCCGCGCTTGCTCGGGCACCGTTGCAGTCACCCGCATCGAATCCTTTCGCCGACGCCGAGCGCACCACGCTCTACGATCACATCGGTCGGTCGATCGGTTGCGACGCCGCCGACAAGCTGGTCGCGGATTTCGGCGGCCGCCGTCTCTATATTCCCGCCGCGCCCGGGCCCGGTGATTTGATCACGCGCTCCATCGGCCTGCTCGCTGCGCTCGAGATGGGGCGCGTGTTCGGCGGCGATCGCCTGTTGATTCCCGTCACCAGCGACAACGCGCGTCGCCGCGTGCGGATCCTCGCGATGCGCGCGGAACGTGTCTCCGTCTCGCGCATCGCGCACGAGCTGCGATGCACCGAGCGCTACGTTTACAAAGTGCTCGCGCTGAATCGCGCGCCCGAAGTTCAGACCGACAAGCCGTGTCCGCCAACGTCCGCGCCGATCGCCGAGCGATTGAAACGTGGACCCATCAATCACCGCACCTGACGCCTATAGCCCCGAGTTTGTAGCTGCAGTCAACCGCGTGCTCGCCGAGGAGGGCAGCTATTCGTCCGATCCCGCCGATCCCGGCGGCGTCACCAATTTTGGAATCTCCGCGCGCGCGCATCCGGGACTCGATATCGCGACGCTCACCCGCGACGCCGCGGTGAAAATTTACTGGTGCGAATGGTGGCAGCATTTCGGGTTTGCTCAGCTCCCGGCCGCTGTCGCCGTCAAGACTTTCGATCTCGCCGTCAATATCGGCGGCCGCAACGCGATCGAGTGCCTGCAGCGCGCGCTCCGCGCATGCGGGATGCCGGTGACCGAAGACGGCGTCATCGGGGCCGCGACCGCGCGCTACGCCGCACGCGCCGAACCGAACGCGCTGATGGCAGCGCTGCGTTCGGAGCTGGCCGCGTACTACCGGCTGGTCGCAGTGAATCAGCCGGGTAGCGCGAATTTTTTAAAAGGATGGCTCGCTCGCGCGTATGCGTAGCGCCTAAGCCGGACGAGGCAAAAAGGAAATGGATTCTAAAAAAAAGGCGTTTTACCGGTCGAAGGCGTTCTACGGATGCGTCAGCACGATCGTTCTGATTGTCGGCGACATGGCCGCCAACGGCGTGAACCTCGGCAACATCAGCGCACTCGCCGCCGCCTCGTTCGCTCTCTATGGACGCATCGTTGCGACCGCGCCGCTGGCGTTGAGCGATCAATCTGAAACCGACGTCGAGGAAGCAAAAGCAGATGTACGAACCAGCAAAGTTCCAGTTGATGCTGACCGTGGCAATTAGTTTCTTCATCGCGGGATGCGCGCCAACCTACGCGCCCCATATAGATGCCCCTACAATGCCCGCGCTCGATCTGGATAGCGCGACGCATTGCACGTCAACTGAAAAGAAAAAACTTGCTTCTCTGGATCCTCCGCCGATTCTGCCTGACGCGACGCAATCGCCGTGTCCGCTCGGCAGCGGGCTGGCCGCGTGCTTCGCGCTCGACCAGGACCTCATCCGCCAGCGCCGCTTCAAAATTCTGCACGACGATCGCGACTACTGCCGCGACGCGTACGAGCGCGCATCGAAGAGGTGAGAAGTGAATTCTGCCACTAAAGTCTTCGCGGCGCAGGTTCTGCTTGCGTTTGCGACGCTCGCCGGATGCGCGCAGGTGCGCGAGCAGAGCTTCACGCTCGAATGCGCTCGCGGCCGCACGCCCTTGCCGGGCGAGCTGGCGCCCGGCACCGGCATGGCGATCGACGTTTCGACCAGCCCGATTCCTCTGATCTTCGCGCCCCATCGGATTGTCGCGCGATGTGACGACGCCGGCGTGGTCACGATGAATATCGAGACCCCGGTCGAAACCGGATTGAGCCAGTTCTCGACGCCGCTCAGCACCGCGGCCAGCCATGTGACTTATGCGCCGTGAAACAAGTGCCCGCAAAAGAACCAAGAGGTGAAACTGCTATGAGTCTGAAAACCCGAAACGTTCTGGCTACTCTCCCTGCAAAAGGCTTGCATAACCTCCGTTCAGGCAAGAGCGGAATCCTGAATCGCGCAGGGCGCTGTAATAGGACCCTCACCTTCATCCTCTCCCTTACAGGGAGAGGAGACAGAATCTCGACCAGGTTATGCAAAGCTGCCCTTACAGGAAGAGGAGACGGAGGGCGGAATCGTGAATCGCGCAGGGTGCTGCAGGATTCTGTCTGCTTGCTGTTCTGCGCGCTGGCGTTGGCCGGATGCGCTCAGCAGGGCGGCGGGCTGCTCCAGCCGACTCCGAAACAAATAATCAGCGGCAAAAATACTATCGTGCCGAGCGCCGCCGCGCTCAGCATGGAGGCCACCAATTTCTGCAACGCGCAGGCGCAGGTCGATTACGCCGGCCTGGTGCTCTATTGCGAGGGCAAGACTCCCGCGCTGCCGCTCTCGATCAGCACGACCTATGAAACCGAGGCCAGCCAGTTCTCGTGCCAGGTTTACGGCTACACCAATTCGAGCAATCAGCTGATCGTGCCGCAGACCGTGACTCTCGGTAACTGCCCGACCGGTGCGGCGCCCGCTCCGGTGACTGCTCCGTCCGGCGCCGCGGCGGTGAAGAGCTAAGCCGATGGCTGCCGGTGTAGTCACTGGGCTCGCGCTCGACGCGATCGAAAAGGCCGCGCCGGTGATTATCGGCGCGCTCGCGCCCGAGATTCAAAAACTGCTGGCGAAGCTGCCGTCGGAAACGGTCAAGGTGGTGCCGCCGGCGATCGATGTCGAAGTCGCGGTGGCGGCGAACCTGCTGCGCGCGCTGCCGGCGTTCAGCGCCGAGATTTTCTCGACAATCAGATCGAAGATCGGAATCGCGGTCGCGATTTTCGCGACCAACCATCCCGGCGACGACCTCGAAAGCGATGCGGCCTGGATGGATATCCAGTCGATGGCGCTGGCGGCGATCGCGGAGGAAGGCCTCGATACCTCGAAGATCGCGCTGAGCACTATCCGCCAGATGGTCGCCTCGGGCATCGAGTTATTCCGCGCCGGCGCCGGCGTCCGCGCGCTAATCGCCGGGAAGTAACGAGCGCAGATTTCAATGCGGCTCAGGAAGAAAGAGAAAAGGCGCCTGCTCAACGAGCGCAAGCGCATGTGGTGCCCGAGGAAGCCGACGGCCTGGAAACTGATAATCACGCTCGGCAAGCCGGGCAAAAAACCGAGGTAAGGAAAATGGCAAACGGAACCACGCCCGCAGCAACGTTCGTTCTGCTCGACGACCAGGTCGTAACCGCGAGCGTCTCCTACGTCGACGACGAGGGCAATAGCGCAGTCGCGCCGCCGAACATCGTGCCCGCATGGTCGGCGGCAGATCCCGACGGCACGCTGTCGCTGGCTCCCAGCACCGACGGCAGCTCATGCGTGATCAAGGCGACCGGCAAACTGACGGTGACGCAGGCGGCACAAATCACGGTGACGGCGGGCGCACTCAGCGGCAATGTGCAGATCCAGGTCAACGCCAGCGCGGCCGCGTCGCTGGCAGTCGGGCTCGGCACCCCGGCGCATCAGTGAACGGAGCGGCCTGATTGGATTGGGGCAACGCAGCGGGATGGGCGGGCGCGTTTATCGCATTGGTCGCGGTCAACGCCAGCACCATCCAATGGCTGCTGAAGCGGCGCGACGAACAGCATCAGCGCGACACCAGCCACGTCGACGCGCTCGAAAGGCAGTTGACCGAGCTGCGGGTGAATCTGCCGCTGGAATACGTGCGGCGCGAAGACTGGATCAGGTTCAGTGCGACGCTCGACGCCAAGCTGGACGCGATGCGCGAAGAGATGCGCGAAGAAATCGCAGAGGTAAAGGAAAGATTATATGTCGGACGGAATTGACCTCGAACAAAAAAGTCGCGAGGAAGCTCGATGGCGGATGCTGCGCGTCGTCGACGCCGGACGTCCGATAGCGGTCTCCGAGCAAATCATCTGGCGCGTGCTGGTCGATATCAAGCTCTCGCTGTCGCTCAACACCGTGCGCCGCGAGCTCGCCTATTTGCGCGACCTGGGGCTGCTCGAACTCGAAGGCGAAGGGGCGGAGACCTGGTTCGCCAAGCTGACGTCGAACGGCGTCGACGTAGTCGAGTACAACTTCCCGTCGCCGGCGGGAGTAGCGCGCCCGCGCAAATACTGGTGAGCGCGATGAGCGGAAAGAAGAAGAGAAAGAAAACCGGAATCGTGAGTCGCGCGCAAAAGACGCGCGCTGTATGCGGACCCTCACCTTCGTCCTCTCCCTTACAGGGAGAGGAGACAGAGGGCGGAATCGTGAGGCGCGCGACAAAGGAGCGGGGTGCGAAAGGTACTTCGTCTTCTTCATTGCAAGCAGAGGAGACAGGGCCGAAGCGGGTGCCGATCGATCCGATTCCGTACAAGACCTGGAAAATCAAAAAGCTGCCGCCGGATTTGAAAGAACAACTCGATCAGATGTTGATTGGCGGCACGTTGCATAGTTGCCGGCAATTGTCGAAGTGGCTGGGGGACAATGGGTTCGAGATCTCGCATGCGGCTATCCACAAGTACGGGCAGAAGTTCGAGCGGCGGCTGGATGCGATCCGGATGGCGACGGAGCAGGCGCGGATCGTTTGCGAGCAATTCAAAGACGATGACGCGCAAATGCAGGGGGCGTTGCTGAGGCTGGTGCAGACACAGCTATTCGAGGTTCTCACGGCGGCGCATGAAAAAGAGAAAGGGAGTGCAACGGAGCCCGGCGAGACGGTCGCGTCGGTAAATATCACGGCGTTGGCGCGGAGTGTGTCGGGACTGGTGAGGGCTGAGACGGAGCATCAGAGATGGGCGGAACGGATGCGGGCGGGGGTGGTGGCGGTCGAAGAGAAGGTGGAGGAGGCGCGGGCGAAGGGATTGAGTCCGGAAGCAGCCGACCAGATCAAAGCAGTGTTGATGGAGATTTGAGGGATGAGGAGCGGTCAGCGTCTGTCTCCTCTCCCTGTAAGGGAGAGGATGAAGGTGAGGGTCCGAATACAGCGCTATGCGCGTGTCAGGATTCTGCCAAATGCGGAAATCGAGAAAGAAGTTGGCTTAGCGCAGTCGCGAATCGCTGGGGAATTGGTGAATTGCGCGAAGAGTATTCTTTGTGTTGTTGCCGGTTTGCGATCCTGGCAGAAAGACAGGAGCAGAATCCTGAATCGCGCAGGGCGCTGTCAAAGGACCCTCACCTTGATCCTCTCCCTTACAGGGAGAGGAGACAGACACAGAATCCTGAATCGGGCAGGGCGCTGTCAAAGGACCCTCACCTTCATCCTCTCCCTTACAGGGAGAGGAGACAGACACAAAATCCTGAATCGCGCAGGGCGCTGTCAAAGGACCCTCACCTTCATCCTCTCGCTTACAGGGAGAGGAGACAGATTAATCCATTCTCGAACCTGCGAGGCACTGATCAATCACGGCAAGAACTTCGTCGACGCTCTCCAGCACCTGGTAATTCCAGAAGCGAAGCACGCGGTAGCCGCGCGAGTTGAGAAACGAGGTGCGCGCTTCGTCCTCTTGAGTTCGCTCGAAATGTTGCGCACCGTCCAGCCCGACGATGAGGCGCCGTTCGGGCGAGCAGAAATCAGCGAAGTAGGGACCGATCGGAAATTGACGGCGGAATTTGGCGGCGCGCATCTGGCGGTTTCGCAGATGGCGCCACAGGATTCGTTCGGCGTCGGTCTGTTCGAGCCGCAGCCGTCGCGCGTTTTGCTGGGGCGATTCGATCAAGCCCATCGTGTTGACTGTTTGTTATCCGGAAGGAGAAGGCAAGAGCAGGAGCAGAATCCTGAATCGCGCAGGGCGCTGTCAAAGGACCCTCACCTTGATCCTCTCCCTTACAGGGAGAGGAGACAGAGGCGGAATTCTGAATCGCGCTCCGCGCTCTATTTGGACCCTCACCTTCATCCTCTCCTTTATGGGGAGAGGAGACAGAATGGGAGACGGAATCACTAATGAATGAACCACTTTCCATACTGCTTCCTTATCAGCGGCGATGGTTGGCCGATCAATCGCAGGTCAAGGTCAGCGAGAAGTCGCGGCGAATCGGTATCACCTGGACCGAGGCTGCTGACCGCGCGCTCGGCGCCGCTACCAGCGGACGCGCCGGAATCGACGGCTGGTATATCGGCTACAACAAGGACATGGCGCTCGAGTTCGTCGAGGCGGCGGCGCGATGGGCGCGCCGTTTCAACCGGGCGGCGGAGGCGGTCGAGGAAATAGTGCTCGAAGACGAGCGGATCGACATCCTGGCGTATCGAATCCGCTTCGCGTCGGGGCATAAAATCGTCGCGCTCTCGTCGCGGCCTTCCAACCTGCGCGGCAAGGACGGCTGCGCGGTGATCGACGAGGCGGCGTTCCACGAAGATTTGAGCGGGCTGCTGAAAGCCGCGCTCGCATTCACGATGTGGGGCGGACTGGTGCGGATAATCTCCACTCACAACGGCGCGCAAAACCCGTTCAACGAGCTAATCAGTGAGATTCGCGCGGGCCGGCGCCCCTACTCACTCCATCGTACGACTTTCGACGAAGCATTGGCGGACGGACTATTCAAAAAAATCTGCGAGCAAAACCGAATCGAGTGGAGTGAGGAAAAGCAGCGCGAATGGCGTCAGCAAATCGTCGACTACTACGGCGACAACGTCGGCGAGGAGCTGTTTTGTATTCCGCGGGCGTCGACCGGCGCGTACCTGAGCTCGGTGCTGATCGAGGCGCGGATGAAGGCCGGAATTCCGATCCTGCGGTGGGAAATGCCGGCGGAATTTTCAGGGCGGCCGGAAGCGGTTCGCTATTCGGAAACGCAGGCGTGGTGCGAGGACAATATCGCGCCGGCGCTCGCCAGCCTGGACTCGTCGCTGATGAGTTTCTTCGGCGAGGATTTCGGACGGTCGGGAGACCTGACCGTCATCTGGCCGCTGCAGATTGCGTCCGACCTGACGCGGCGGACGCCGTTTGTAGTCGAGCTGCGCAATATCCCGTTTCGAAACCAGGAACAGGTGCTGTTCTATATCGCCGACAGGCTGCCGCGCTTTTGTGCCGGTGCGATGGACGCGCGCGGCAACGGACAGTACCTGGCGGAAACCGCGGCGCAGCGCTACGGCGCGCGAATCGTGCAGGTGATGCTGTCGGAGTCGTGGTATCGCGAAAATATGCCGCGCTACAAGGCGGCGTTCGAGGACGGCACCATCGAGATCCCGAAGGACGCCGACGTGCTCGCGGACCATCGCGCGATCGTGCTCGAGCACGGGGTGGCGAAGGTGTCGGATCGAAAAGCGGGCAGCGACGGCAAAGGACGGCATGGCGACTCCGCGATGGCGGCAGCGTTGGCCTTCTTCGCGTCGCGGGTGGATGCGGGCAGTATCGCATATATCCCGGCGCGGGCGTCGTTGAAGAGGGAAGGATTCGAGGGGCGGGTGAATGCGTTCGGCGCACCGCCGGTGGAGGAGGAGTTCCTCGGGGGACGGGTGCGTGGATTTTAGGAACATTAAAAGTGAAACCCGCCTGGGTTTCACACTTCCTTGGGCGGGGGTGACCCCTGCACCCAGTGTTCAGACCACGATTCGTCGATAGTCAGATGAATAGCTATTGGAAATGGAAATGTGAGGAATGTGGGTATGAGTTTGTACTTACGTTGATTCGATTGCCCGACCCGTGCCATCGATGCGGCGGCGAATGGTTTTTGAAAACCGGCGAGGAAGCCACCAAACAATCTCGAACTGACTAATGCCATTGGAGAGCAACAATGACACTCTATGATGCTTATGGGCGCGAAGTAGATACCGGGATGTTGCGCGGCGAGCAGGCGGCGCCGACGATGGCGGGGGTGCGAAATATATACTCGGTGATGCATCCGTCGATCGGACTGACGCCGGAGCGGTTGTCGGGAATTCTTCGGCAGGCGGAATTTGGCGATCCTTATTTGTATCTCGAGCTGGCCGAGGAGATGGAAGAGAAGGATTTGCATTACCTGGCGGTGCTGGGCACTCGCAAGAACGCGGTTTCGCAACTGGATCTGCTGGTGCAGGCGGCGTCGAGCTCGGCCGAAGATCAACGGGCGGCGGATATGGTGCGTGAGATGATCGTCGAGGGCCCGTATTCAGCTCGACAGCGTGCTGTTCGACGTGCTGGACGCGGTGGGCAAGGGCTTTTCGGCGACGGAAATAATGTGGGATACCTCTGGGCGAGAATGGTTTCCGGCGGAATTGAAATGGCGCGACCCGCGCTGGTTCGCGTTCGACTGGGTGTCGGGCGAGGAGATACTGGTGCGCTCTTTGAAGGGCGAAATGATCCCGGCCGAAAGCGGCGCAAACCCGACTCGCCCGACCCATTTCGGAGGCAACGGAGCATATTCGTCGACCGGCGCGGCGATCGGAATACAGCCGATGACGGCGCCGCTGGCACCGTACAAATTCGTGACCCATTTCGCGAAGGCAAAAGCCGGCCTGCCTATCCGCGGAGGCCTCGCGCGCGCGGCCGGATGGGCATACCTATTCAAGAACTACGTACTAAAGGACTGGATAACGTTCACCGAGGTATTCGGACAGCCGCTGAGAGTCGGTAAATACCATCCGGGGGCGTCGGAAGAGAGATAAGCAGGCATTACTCACTGCGGTTACGCGAATAGGCAGTGATGCGGCGGCGATAATGCCGGAGTCGATGGTAATAGAGTTTACTGAGGCGCATCAGAATGGCAGTTCGGAGCTGTACCAGAGCTTTTGTGAGTATCTGGACGCGCAAGTGAGTAAAGCGGTTCTGGGGCAGACATTGACTACTGAGATGCCGCGGTCGGGAGGAGGATCGCGGGCGGCGGCGCAGGTGCATGAAGGAGTGCGACGGGACATTCTCAACGCGGACGGCCGGCGACTGGCGGCTACGCTGGCGCGGGACCTGGTGCGTCCGATCGTCGAGCTGAACATGGGACCGCAAAAGCGTTATCCGAAGATCGAGCTGGGGCTGCCGGATGACAGCGACGTGAAAGTGTTTGCGGAGACGGTCGCGATGCTGGTCGATCGAGGGCTGAGGATCGGGCAGAAGACGGTGCTCGATAAATTGGGGATGGCGGAGGCGGCCGAGGGGGAGGCGGTGCTGAGTGCGAGCAAGGAGAGTGGGGAAGGGGAACTCAATTAAATGCAGAACCCGCGGTGGGTTCCGCACCTCCTTCGGCAGGGGTGACCCCTGCACCCAGTGGAAGACGAAGATGCGGACTTCGTCCCTGCCAGGAAGTTATGTGGGTAAGAGAGGCGCTTCGGACGGTTAGGTTGTTCTTCAACTTTTTGAGCGTAAGCGATCTTTTAGGCTTTTGCGGAGGGCGCGGCGGCGGTGTTTCATCTCGAGGAAGATATCGTCGTAGATGAGCTTTCGGATTGCGAAGCCGGAGTTTGGGAATTTGATGGCGGCGTCGGATGGGTGGCGCCGGTAGCGGAAGAGCTGGATGCCGTTCCACCAGGTTGGCGAGTGATTGCGGGGCGTGCGCAAGTCGAGGATGAGCTCGAAGCTTCGCAACGCGCGGGCGATGAGGTCGTTGGCGGAGCGGGCGGCGCGTTTGTTGGTGTCGTCGATGATTACTACGGCGTCGTCGGCGAGGTGCGGGATGGCGAGGGCGAGGCCGTCGTACTGATCGCGAAAGGAATGGCCGCCGTCGTAGAAGTAGGCGCCGATGCGCGCGGGACGCCATGGCGCGGAGGCCATGAAGTCGCGGAAGTCCATGTCGCGGAAGGTGACCTGGCCGGGCGCGGTGTGCGCGTCGAGGGTGCGGCGGAGGGCGTCGGCGGCGCCGTCGAATTGCGAGAAATTGTCGCATGCGAAGATGTGTGCTTGCGGGTTCGAGGCGGCGGCGCCGACCAGGCTCGCGCCTTTGTAGCATCCTACTTCGACGTAAACTTCGTCGCGGGCGAGCGAGGCGACGGCGCAATTGAGAAGTCGGAGCTTGTTCTCGGTGGCCATCGCGGGGATTTCGCCCAGGATATGCGCGAGCGAGCGATCGGCGGGATGAGACGAACGGGCGAGGCGGCGCGGGTCGGCAAACTCGGGCCATTGCGCACGGCATCGCTCGAGGAAAGCGTCAAACTCCATGTTTTTCTTTTCAGGAAGCTTGAATCGAGCTGCGAAGTCGTCACCAATAGATCGACGGGCCCATCGGACCGACCAGGCCGATGCCGTATGGATTGAACATCTCTTCCTGCATGTCCATTTCCTGCAGCTGCTCGGCTTCGAGGTTTTGCTGTGAGATCTCGCCTTCCTTGGCCTCGAACTGCTGGTTGAGCTTCAACTTCTGGTACTGCTGATAGTTCTCCTCGGTGCCGATGTACATACACTTACAGTAATCGGGATCGGCCATGTAGTAGTGAAGGTTGCCGGTCCTGCCGACATAGTAGTTAACCGACAACGGAACCAGCGACGCCAATTGTTGCTGGCGCTGCGGAGTGTCGGCCGGCAGCATCCGGAAGCCGGCCGCGGTGAGCATCGGCTCGAGCTGCTCGGCCTGCTGCTGGGGAGTCGGCGGTTGCGGCTCCATCGAGGAGCATCCGGCGAGCGCGGCCGAAAACGCGGTGACGATCAAGAAGACCAGGGCGACAGAAGCGGTCGGGCGGCGTTGCGGCATTAGTTCCTTGGGTTGAAGTTTGCGGTGGAGAGAAAAAGAGGGACGGCCGTTGCGGGCCGTCCCCCCGTGATGAGCAATCAGGGGACGGAGTTGACCGGGTTGCCCTGTGAATCGAACAAAGTCAGCGCACCGGCGCCGTCGGTGTTTAGAGTGATCGCGGCGCGGGTCTTGCCGTCGGCGCCGAGTAGTGCGAGGCCGGGCCTTCCGTCGGGGGTCAAGTCCATGCCGATGCGGCCGCGGTTCTGATCGGCCAGGCGCAGGGTTGGAGTGCCGTCGGCCTGTACGATGATCGAGGCGCGCGAATTGCCGGTTTTGTCCATCAAGCCGATACCCGTCTGGCCGTCTGGAGCAACGCCGAGAGTAGCTTGGGCGGTGGCGTTCTCGTCGTAGAGGACCAGGCGGGCGACGCCTTCGTTGAGACCGACTTCGGCGCGGGGCTTGCCGTCGTGGCCGTAGATGCCGAGAGCGGGTGCGCCGTCGGAGCCGACGCCGAGGCCGGCGCGCAAGGTGCCGGTGCCGTCGAAGACTGCGATTTGCGCTACACCTTTGCTGGTCACGTTGAACTCGCCGCGGGTCTTGCCGTGGGCGTCGACCAGCATAAACTTCTGCGCGGTCATCATTTTGGGTGCGTAGGCGGCGTCTACTGTGCGAGCGGCAAAGATATGGCCGGACAGTGCGCCTCCGACGAATGCGGCGGCCAGAGTCAGGGTCACAAACCCGATTCGCTCTTTGATGGTCATGGTCGCGGTCTCCTTTCCGGTACCGATGGTTAGGGCGATTTTCGGGGAGAAGATTAGCAGGCTTCAAGGGCAGTACAAAAGAAGCGAATGAACGCGACTGTAGCGAACCCCGCCGCGGGTTTCAGCAGGGTGACCTCCTTGGGCTTCGCTTAGGACAGGCTCTGCATCCATTGATAAAAAAGGATGCGGGACGTTGTCCCTGTTCGAGAGCTTTGCATAACCTCCGATTTCTTCTGGCAAGAGCAGAACCCTAAATCGCGCAGGGCGCTGTAATAGGACCTTCACCCTTCCTCTCCCTTGCAGGGAGAGGGGACAGAGGGGACAGAGGGGACGCGAAGCAGTTACGCACAGCTCTCTCTTGCGGGGAGAGGAGACAGATAAATGCGCGGTGCTCCTTTTATATTGGGAGAGGAGACAGAGAAAGAAATGGAAAATGGGTGCTTTGGGGAACTTCTGGGGAGTGCGATGAGCACCACACCGGGTTATGCTCATCTGACTTTCAGTTAACACGTAGCTGGTAGCCGCCGATCGCTTTTGCATCCTGTCGCCACGCTTAGCCGGAAGTGGGTAGTGCTTGCTCGTGGAAAGGAGGGTGCGTGCGCCTGGTTTTGCGGACTTGCGCGATGGTATTGGCGGCTCTGATTGCGACTGCGCTGACGCTGGCCTCGTTGCGCGGGATCCTGCGCGCGGGCGATAGCGCGGTCAGCGCGGACCGCGTGCTCGGGCAAATCGACTTCATCAAGAACTCGGCGAACTTTGTCGACGCAATCGGAATGAACGCCCCGGCCGGCGTGACGATCGACAAGTCCAATGGCCATGTGCTGGTCGCAGACACGCAGAATAATCGGGTGCTGGGATGGAAGAGCGCGAGCGCATTCGGGACCGGCGGCGCGGCGGACCTGGTGATCGGGCAGCCTGACTTCAATTCGTCGGGATGCAATCAGAATGAATCGGCGCCGGCCGCGAATACTTTGTGTCTGCCGATTGGCCTGGCAGTGGACGTGTCGCACAACGTCTATATCGGCGACGCGCAAAACAATCGCGTGCTGATATTTGCCGATCCGTTTGCCTTTCTGCTTAGCTCGGATCAAACCAACAACTTTGCTGCGTTCGCGGTGCTGGGGCAGGCCGGCAGCTTCGTCACCGATGCGAGCGGCATTAGTGCCGACAGTTTGAACAGTCCGCAGGGCCTGGCGATCGACGCGGGCGACAATCTGTTCGTGGCCGACGTCAACAACAATCGCGCGCTGGTTTTTTTCGCGCCTATCCCAATGACTG
Organism: uncultured delta proteobacterium; assembly: GCA_963842215.1. GTDB lineage: Bacteria > Desulfobacterota > Binatia > Binatales > Binataceae > Binatus. The sequence goes on from CAWJFQ010000001.1 coordinate 515,485, forward strand.
CGGTGAGTGGGCCGCCCGGCAGTTTTGGCGACGCGACGGCGGACGTAGCGGTTGGGCAGCCCGACCTGGTTAGCGGGGCTTGCAACCAAGGCGGTAGTCCGTCGCTCACGACGCTGTGTTTGGCGCCGTTCTTCGGAGTGGGGATTGCGGTCGACGGCAACGACAATCTTTACGTCGCGGACACGCATAATCAGCGAGCGCTCGAATTCCAGGGACCGTTCGGCTTCGAGCAGACCAACAACGTGACGGCGGATTTGGTATTTGACGGCAACAACCTCGCGCTGCCGTCGGGGGTCGCGGTTGATGGGAACGGGAATTTCTACGTTTCATCGGAGCCGCATAACCAGGTGTACGAATACACGGAGCCGGCGCCGCTGGACACGACCGAGCTGCTCAACCTGATGATTGGGCCGGGCGCGCAGAATCCGAACGCGGCGTCGTTGCAATTTCCGATGGGCCTCGGGATCGACGCGGTCAACAATCTCTACGTCGCCGACCAGGCCAACAACCGCGTGCTGAAGTTCAACGAGGGCAGCTCGCCGGGCAACGAAGTGGCCAACGCCGTGGGCGGGCAGATCGACGCCTCGCATGGCGCGCCGAACTACGTCGATGCGATCGGCGAGAATTCGGCGGGCGGAATCGCGGTGGACGCATTGACGGGCGCGCCGCATCGGCATGTCTATATCGCCGACACTACGAACAACCGCGTGCTCGGATGGAATGACGTGTCGTCGTTCACCAGTGCGCAGCCGGCGAATATCGTCTTCGGGCAGCCCGATCTGTTTTCCTACAAGTGCAACAACGGCGTGGCTGCGGGCGACCTGGCGGGACTTGGCGCGGACAGCCTGTGCGGCCCGGCGCGGATGGCGGTCGATCGCGCGGGAAATCTGTACGTGGCCGATGCGGGCAACAATCGCGTGCTGGTGTACAACACGCCGTTCAACGCGGCCAGCGGCGAACCGGGCGCGGGCGACGCGTCGGCGGATTTCGTTTACGGCCAGGGTGGATCGTTCACGTCGCGCGGCAGCAATCTGGACGGCGCGGGTGCAACTACGCTCAGTAATCCGGCGGCGGTGGCGCTCGATGGCACCGGCAACATCTATATAGCGGACACGGGCAACAATCGCGTGCTCGAATACGCGAAAGCGGGCAATCCGCCGGTGGCGTCCGACGCGATTGCAAGCCGATCCTATGGACAAGGAGCGGTCAACGATTTCACCGACACGATTTGCGCCAACGGCGCAGGCGGAAACCCGTCGCCCAGCGCGCAAGCGATGTGCATTCCGGGGGGAGTGGCGCTGGATAGCTCCGGAAATCTCTTCGTTGCAGATTCGGGCAATAATCGCGTGCTTGAAATCGCGACGCCGCTTGCCGGAACGCAGAGCGCGACGCGGGTATTCGGCCAGGGAGGCGAGTTCACGACCGCGCAATGTAATCGCGGCGAGGCGGCGCCGGGCCAATCCACGTTGTGCGCACCGGCGGGATTGATGCTCGACCTGTTAGGCAATCTGTGGCTGGCCGACGTGAACAACGATCGCGTGATCGAGTACCAAGCGCCGTTCGATTCGGACAGTGCGGCGGCAGTGGTGATAGGGCAGGGCGACGGCAGTGCTTTCACGACCGCAGGCTGCAACCGGGGAATTGCGCCCGGCGACCTGTTCGGGGTGGGCGCGGACAGCTTGTGTGTGCCGGCTGCAGTGGCGGTCGATCAGAATATTGATCTTTACGTGGCCGACTCGGGCAACAATCGATCGCTGGTGTTCGACGGGATAGTCGCGACGCCCTCGCCGACCGCGACTGCGACCGCAACGGTCACGGCCACAGCTACGCCGACGGTGACGGCGACCACTACAGCGAGCGTGACTGCGACCCCGGTTAGCTCATCGACGGCCACCTCGACGCCGACCACTACGCCGACGCCGTCCGGCACGCCGACGCCGGGCGCGGGCGGCAAACTGAAGCTGAGCGCGAAGTCGATCAATTTCGGCAAGGTAGCAATCGGCGGCCCGCCAGCATCACGCACGCTCAAAGTCGAGAACGCCGGAAAGGTGATACTGGTGGCGGGAGTGCCGACGACCAGCGCGCCATTTCCGGTGAACGGGGGGGAGTTCACCGTCAGCCCGCATGGCTCGATGGCGGTGACGATTCAATTTACACCTACGGTAAAGGGGAAAGAGCACGGGGTGCTGACGATAACCAGCAGCGACCCGAAGCATCGGTCGGTCAACGTGAAGGTCAGCGGCACCGGCAAGTAAGAGAGACGGCGGCATCGCGCTGACTGAGGCACGCAACCGGGCGGCGGACCGAAAGGCTCGCCGCTTTTCATTTGTGGCGATTAGCCAGTTGCCAGTGGCTGTCTTCGACTTGCTACTCGCGACGAGGACGGGTTGCGAGTGAGTATCCCGGGGCCACGAAAACGAGAGCCTGTTCACTATTAGTCAAAATAATCTACCCGATCGCCAGGAAAGTTCAGGGCTGAACTGTTCATCCTTATGCATTTTCGAATCGCGAGGCACAATGCGCCTCGATGGAACACCTCACTACACGCACCGGCGGTGAAAGCGAGACGCAGGCGGGCAAGCTGATTCCTTCGTTCGTGATCGATACCGCCGGTGCGCCCGCCTCCGCGCAATCGAATGGCGCAGGGGCCGCGGCCGCGCCGGAATGGATCGAGCTGCTGCCGGCCGGCGTCTTCTACGGGCGCGACGGTCGCGGACCATTTCGGCTCGACGATCCGGCGGCAGTGATCGCGTCGACCACTGCGCTGCAGATGAATGCGGGTCTGCCGATCGACTACGATCACGCGACCGACTTCGGCGCGCCCGAGGGACGACCGGCGCCGGCGGCCGGCTGGATTCGCGAGCTCGAGGTGCGCAGCGGCGCGGTGTGGGGGCGAGTGGAATGGACGGCGCGGGCCGCAAGCTCGATCGTGACGCGCGAGTACCGATACGTATCGCCCGTGTTTCAGTTCGATCCGAAGGACGGCAGCGTAACGCGCCTGCTGCGAGCCGGCCTGACCAACAATCCCAATCTTCATCTGACGGCGATCGCGGCGTCGCGCACAGCGGCGGCCGACGCGAAGGACGAACGCATGATGGAATTTCCAATTCAAGAGTTGCGCGAGGTGCTGAACCTCGACGGCGAGGTGACGGTCGCAGAGGTCGTGGCAAAGGTGCGCGAGCTGCGGGCGGCCGGCGATGCGGCGGTGCAATCGAGTGGCGCGCATGCGCATGACCCGGCGCATTACGTGGCGATGGCGGAGTACGAGCGGACGCTTACCGAGCTCAACGCGCTCAAGGCCGAGCGCGCACGCGACCGCGCCGCGTACACGGTGGAAGAGGCGATTCGCTCGGGCAAAATCGTGCCGGCTCAGCGCGAATGGGCGATTGCGTACTGCGCCGCGGATGCGCGTGGGTTCCAGGCGTTTGCCGCCAAGCAGCCGTCGATCGTGGGCGACAATCGCGGACTGGCGGGCGAGCCGCCGATGGACCGGCGGGCCGGGATGCTGGACGCGGCGGAGCTTGCGATCTGCTCGCAGCTCGGCCTCAAGCATTCTGAATTTATTCGGCGCAAGCGCGGCCGTGCGGACTTCCTGAGCCTCGAACGGGCCGACGCAGATTTGCGAAACGCGGGAATTCGCAGCGCGGATTTTCCAAACAACCAGGACTAACTCGCGCCTCGCGCGGCTCCGAAGCGGCCGCGGGCGTGAATCAACAAGGGTGAAAAGATGGCGGCTCTAACCAATGCCCGAAATACGCCCGAGATGGCCGATGGCGGGAGAATGCGCGGGTATCCTGTCGAAGCGAACACCAACGTCTACCTGGGCGGGATGGTTGCGCTGAACGCCGCCGGCAATGCCGTGCCGGCGTCGGCGACCACGACGGTCGCGAATGCGCTCAAGGTGATTGGCCGCGCGGAATACGTGAGCAACGGAATCCCGGGGCAGAACGCGCTGAACAATCCCGGTGTCGAGGGAGCGATTTCAATCACGGCGCGCAAGGGAGTGTTTCTCTACGCGACGGACGGGTCGGTCGGCGTCGCGCAGCTCGGCCTGGTCTGCTTCGCGCTCGACGACAACAACGTCACCGCGCTCGATCGCGCGAGCGGCGCGAGCGTGCAGCAATACGCAGCGGCGGGGACGGTGGTCGCAATCGATCCGAGCGGCCAAGTGTGGGTGGATTTCTGGCATCAGTCGACAGCAGCCGCGTGACGATGACGCTCGGGCGAAAAAGCAAGAGAAGGTACAACTAGATGGAAATCAGCGCAGCGAATCTGACCGCATTGTTTACCGGCTTCGACGTCGTCTTCCAGCGCGGGTTCGAGAAGCCGCCGTCGTATTACGAGCAAATCACCAGCGTGGTGCGTTCTGCGTCGCGCCAGACTACCTATCCGTGGCTCGGCCGCACTACCAAGTTCCGCGAGTGGCTGGGCGACAGAGTAGTACAGGCGCTCGAGACGCACGAATACACAATAGTCAATCGCAATTTCGAAGATACAGTCGCGATCGATCGCAACGACATCGAGGACGACACCTACGGCGCGTACGAGCCGATCATCGAGCAGCTGGGGTGGGACACCAAGGTTCACCCGGACATGCTGTTGTTCGCGATGATCAAAAGCGCAGTAGCTACTCCGAGCCAGGTCGTTGGGTTCGACGGGGTGCCATTTTTTTCGGCGAGCCATCCGGTCGGCTTGATGGGCCAGGCGGGAACGCCGACGGCGAATATCAACTCGAGCGGGTCGGGTGCGTACTGGTACCTGATCGACGCGTCGCGAGTGATTCGTCCATTCATCTTTCAGCTGCGGCGCGAATACGCAGTGACGCGAATGAATACCGTCAACGATGAGGCCGTATTCAACCGGCGTGAGTTTCGCTACGGCGTGGACGGACGCGCGAACACGGGAGTCGGGCTGTGGCAGTTGGCCTACGCCAGCAATACCGATCTGAGCAATCCAACCAACTACGGCGCGGCGCGCGCTGCGATGAGATCGTTTACCACCGATGCGGGGCAGCCGTTTGGCGCGCTGTCGAGCCGCAGCGGGGTGTATCTGCTGGTGCCGCCCTCGCTCGAGGAAGTCGCGCGTCAACTGCTCAACTCGGAATTCATGGCGGGCGCCGGCGCGAGCGCGGGCGTCGCAACCTCGAATATCTGGCGCAACAGTGCGGACCTGATAGTCAGCGAATTCCTGGCGTAAGGACGCGAAGATGAAAGCAGTTTACCTGAGCCGGCGTTTTGCGGGTTCTCCTCCTGCCCGCGCTGCCGGAGTGCGGGGCCACTCTCCGCGGGTACAGGCGATTTGCCTGACACCCGCGGAGAGGCCCATCCGCCAAATAGTCAGTTACGACGCAATGAGGTTACGCCAGTGAGTTATGCGGTCGCACAAGACATGATCAATCGATACCCTAATCGGGATCTTGTCCAACTGACTAATGAAGATCCTACCGCGACTACGGTAAACGAAACACCAATCACGCTTGCTCTCGAAGATGCTTCGGCGGAAATCGACGGATATATAGAAGGTCGCTTTACGCTCCCGCTGACCGATCCGCCGGCCGTTCTCAACCGCCTTGCGACTGACATAGCGATGTACCGGCTGCAATCACTGCGGCCGCTGCACGACCTTGAGGATGCGCGCAAACGCTATGAAGACGCGCTCGCGGTGCTCACGAGAGTTGCCGACGGCGAGCTCACACTCGGACTGTCGGCCGACAACCTGGAGCCTCCGATAGCGACGGAGACGGTCGAAACAGTGAAGGGACCGGGCCGCATCTTCAACCGCGGAAGGCTGAAGGGCTACTGAGATGGGTGCGATGCTTGACGCGCCGTGGAACGGCGTGACGTTCACTCCGCCGACGGCTATCGATATTGCAACGATCGAGGACGCGATCGTCACTCAGCTCAGCTCGCAAATCGATTCGATCGAAATTGCACACTACCCTGATCGTCCCGAGACCTGGCGGCTCACGCATCGCGTGGGCGCGGCGTTGGTAATGTATAAAGGCGCCCAGTATGGGGATCTGCTCGACACGGCAACGATAATCCAGGAGCGCAAACTCGAGTTCGAGATCTCGGTGATGATGCGCGACCTCGGTTGGGCGACCGGTGGCGATCCATCCGGAACGAGTCCGGGGGCTTACGCGATCATCGAGGCGATCCGCACTACGCTAACCGGATTTGTGATCCCGGGCTGTCGCAAGATCTACCCGCTGCGGGAAAAATTCATCAAGCGCGACAAGCAAGGCGGGGTGTGGACGTACGCGTCGACGTTTGCACTCAGCACGGTAGCGCTCGAAGTTTCGCAGCCAGATGACTTCCCGCTCTTCATAAGAGGCATCGCGCTGGAAGAGGGCGGGCAGACTTCAGTCACGGTCGGTACGGCGGCGTACACCTTCAACTCCAGCCAACAGATTCAGCTTCCCCAGGGCAACGTGTTTGCAGTGAGCATCACGGCGCCCGGCGGAGCAGCGCTGGTGCTGGGCACGGATTTCACAGTCGATCGACCTGATGGAATCATCACGGCGATCCCGGGCGGCGCAATCTCGGACGGCGAAACGGTGCAAATAGCATACACGTACGCCGAAGTGGCTATTGCGACTGTGGGCCAGAGCGAGCCGACTAACTAACTGAATAAATAGTGATTCGATTCAAACAGAGTAACAGGTGACACATGCCAGCGAGTTTCTTACACGGAGTCGAGGTAATCGAAGTACCTAACGGACCGATCCCGGTCACGGTGGTTAAGTCGGCCGTGATTGGGCTGGTGGGTACAGCGCCGTCCTGGGCGGTCGAGTCGCCGTCGATCGCGATTGCGCCCAACACGCCGGCGCTGGTCTCGTCAGCGCTCGACGCGGCAAACTTCGGACCGCTAGTTCAGGGATACTCGATTCCGTACGCGCTCGCGGCGATCCAGGAACAAGGGGCAGGACAGGCGATCGTCGTCAACGTATTCAACCCGAGCATCCATTTCACTGCGATAACCGCGACTGCATTCACTTTCAATACGCAGGGCGCAATCAACCTCGGCCACATGGGTGTCTCGAATGTAGTAGTCACTAGTAATCCGGCCGGTACTACGTACGCGGCAGGCACTGACTATACGCTTGATCCGGTGAACGGCGCGATCACGATCGTACCGACCGGATCAGGCGGGCATATCACCTCCGGCGCCAGCGTATTGATCGCCTTCAAGTATGCAGATCCGACAAAGGTGGCTGACGCCGACATAATCGGCGCGATTACCGGCGGCGTCTACACCGGGATGCAGGCATTTCAGACGACCTACGGGACGATGGGATTTTTCCCCAAAATATTGATTGCCCCGCGCTACTCGCAAGATGCCCCGGTTGCGACCGCACTCGACGCCATGGCCAATACGATTCGCGCGATGGCCTTGGTCGATGCGCCGCCTTCGACTGCAGCAGCGGCGGCGATCGCGAATCGCGGAGTGGTCGGTAATGCCTTCGCGACCTCGAGCAATCGGACGATTTTGTGCTACCCGCAAGAGACTTTCTACGACACGGGAATAGTGCCGACGGGCGTCACGTTAAGCATTGCGGGCACACCGCTGACCACCCAATTCAACGCGAACTCGGTCGCGCCATATTCACAGTGGGTGGCCGGAGCGATCGCGGCCAAAGACCTGGCGCAGGGTTACTGGTGGTCGCCATCCAATACGCAGGTAGATGGAATGCTGGGGCCGGACGTTACGCTCTACGCGTCCATTCTCGACGCGTCGTCCGACACCAACAATCTGAACGCGGCGGGAATCGTCACGGTGTTCAACGCATTCGGCACCGGGCTTCGGGTCTGGGGCAATCGCAGCGCCGAGTTCCCGACCTCGACGGCGCCGGACAATCTCATCTCGGTGCGCCGCACGATGGACATAATCGAGGAATCGCTGGAACTGGCGATGCTGCAGTTCATCGACCAGCCGATTTCCAACGCGCTGATCGACGCAATCCTGGCCAGTGCGAATGCGTTCATCAGGTCGCTGATTCAACGCGGCGCGTTGGTAGCAGGCGCGGCGACCTTCAACCCGGCGGAAAACCCGGCCGCACAGATCGCGGCCGGGCAGTTAGTGTTCGACATCGACGTAATGCCCCCGCCACCTGCGGAGAGAATCACCTTCGAGGCATTCATAGACGTGACGTTGCTGGCGCAACTTGGACAGACCAGTCCGATAACCGTGGCGGCAGGTTCGACTTCGTAAGTCTCGCGAACTCAGAGGAACAGAATGAATATCCAGATCAACTCACTGACTAATGCAAATATATACATTGACGGTGTCGGGCTGTTGGGCCGAGCCGAAGAGATCGAGATCGCGAATCCCAAGCACAAGATGATTGACTACAAGGGTCTGGGCATGGCCGGCACGGCCGAGCTGTGGGCGGGAGTGGACAAGCTCGAGTCAAAGATAAAGTGGTCGTCGTTCGACGCCACGACGCTTACGATCTCGACCAGCCCATTCCAGACGCATTCCTTCCAGGCGCGAGGAAACCTAGAGCAGTACACCAGCCAGGGCCGCACTGCGCAGCTGCCGGTGGTGTACCTGATGACGGGAATCTTCAAGGATGCCGGCAATCCCATTTTTCGCCAGCATCAGATGGTCGAAACCACGTCGGTAGTAAGTATCTATCACTGCGAACTCTACGTGGCCGGCGTCCAAATATACTTGTACGACGTATTCGCGAATATCTACGTGGTCGGGGGCGTCGACCAACTGAGTACTTTCCGATCGAACCTGGGCGGCTGACAGAGCACAGCATCGAAGCGGAACAACGGGAGCGAAGATCAATGAAGATTGACGAAATTACCGTGAACGGAGTGCGTATCGGCGGCGCCGAAGCGAACGCCGATGAGGACATCAGAATCATCGAGCTGCCTTCGGGCACGCGCGCCGAGGTGCGCAGAGGTCATGGGCGCGACCTGATGCGAGCGCAACGGGCAGCGGCGGGAGGAGACGCGGGCGCGGTGATATTTGCGCTGATCGCAGAGTTAACCCGCGTGAACAGCCACAAAATCGTGTACGAAGACGTGCTCGAGATGGACCTTGCGGATGTTATGGCGCTGCAGGCGGAGGTGATTGGTGAAAATTTCGACCACCCTCCGCAGCAAGCTTCGCAGGTCTCGTCCAATCCGGATTCTCAGTCCAGGAATTGAGCGAGATGAATTTTGCGGAGTTGTCGTACTGGCTCGACGCAATGACCGAGTACGAAAGGATGTGCGTCGAACGCGGCGGAGGGAACGAATCGTGAGTTGTAATCGCACTGACTACAGCCCGAAGTGCGAAGTAAGTAATCAAGGAAAACGGTGAGACGATGGGAGTGAGACTATTCGTAGGGAACCTGAGTTTTTCGCTGGGCGACGGCGATCTGCATGAAGCCTTTGCTGAAATTGGCGGAGTGGAACGAGCCGAGATAGTGCGCGACCGGTTTGACGGACGCTCGCGCGGTTTCGGCTTTGTCGAAATGAAAACGCAAGACGACGCGACTGTCGCGGTGCGGGCGATGAATGGCAAGGAACTCGCGGGACGTCCGCTGCGAGTCGAAGCTGCGACTTCTCAACGGCGGCCATTCGATCGTAGCGCCGTGCGGGCCTAGTCGAAAGCGGCAAAGCCAAACATCAGAGCGAGTCATTCAATGGCAGAGCAAGCAGAGAAATCCCAGACGGGCATGAATCGCAGCTCGAATCGAGCGCGGGCGATCATTCAGCTTGATCGGATCGCGGGCTTCGGTCGCCGGGCCGATAGGATCGTTAAGGCGAGTGCGGGTCTCACGAAAGGAATGCCTCGTCGTTGGCAGCTTTCTGTGCAAGTTCTGCCAGCTCAGTTCGCACAAGCCAACAGGCAAGGTAAATCCGATCGTTCCCAGAGCCGCTTCGACGAAGCACTAAATCGAAACGAAACGAACCAGGAGCGCAAGCTCGCGAATAAGTTGCGGCGCGCGGCGTCGATAGTCGACGCTGGCGGGCGCGTATCCAAGAAAAGTCGGGGACTGGCTTCCGCAATAGAGTCTTTGTCTCGGGTTGAAAGCTCGGTCGAAGCGGGAGGAACAGCGCGAGCGATTTCCAACGCCAGCCGGCGCGCGATTGACGTTGCCAAGAAAGTGGTGGTCCCGAGCACAGGATCATCGCCGAGCTCGGATAGAGCAGTGGCGAGAGGATCGCAAGAAGGTGTCGATGGGGCAGTATCCAGGTTCGCGCACAGGGACCTGAGCGCGCACGCGCGAACAGCGCCGATTCGCGGGGCAACTATACTTCCGAATGTTTCGCAGCGCCCGTACGCGGAACTATCGGGTCGAGCACGCGGCTCGAATAATGGCAGCACGACGACAGGTATCACTATCAATTCGTCGCCGACAGTCGTGATCAATGCGCCGGCGTCGGCGGCCAATGCAGCGCGGGATGTGATTAGCGCATTGAGGACATATCGCGAGGAATTGTTCGATCAAATGAAACGAGAATCGACACGGCGCGAGCGCGTGCAGTTCTGAGGGGCGATCAATTGTTCGCAGTATTAGGCGATATTCAATTCGAAGTAGTTGGCTCGCCGGAAGGCTACGAATCGGCCGGCGCCTACGATTACCCCGAGCAGCGGGTGCTTGAAAGCAAGCCACGACTGCAATGGGTCGGCGACGAGCTCGAGCGCCTGAGCTTCGATTTGATGTGGCACTCGTCGTTCACGAATCCAGCTGTGCAGCTAGCGCTGTTGCGTACGACGGCGGCGCAGCATCTGGCGCTGCCACTGGTTTTTGGCGACGGGGTATATCGTGGATTGTTTGTCATCGAGTCGATCAAAGTGAAGTCGCAGCAACTGTCCGCAGGCGGCGCGCCGATCGCGATCAGAGTTGCGCTCGCACTCAAAGAATGGATAGCCGACCCACAGCTCGTTTCCAGCGCGCTGCCGATCGCTACATTTTCTCCGATCGGAATCACGACGGCATCCACCGCGGCCGGCTCCAGCGTTTCGAGCGGATCGATACCAGGTGTGTCGGCGTTACTCAGTATCCCATCTGCCGCAGGCGCCAGCGGTCCCAAGGTTGAAGCAGATGATGTGCCCGCCGCTGTGATCGTAAGGAGTGCCGCGCAATGACGCCATCGGGACGGTACATACTTCACGTTACCACGGCCGGCGAGCGCTGGGACTTGTTGGCTTGGCAATACTATGGCGACCCGACTGACTATTCGCCGATCATAATGGCTAATCCGAATGTTCCAATCGAGCCGGTATTCGATGCGGGCCTATCGATTGCGGTGCCGCTTCAGCAACAGAGCGCAGTGGTCATGGCCGACTTACCGCCCTGGAAATTGTCGCAAGCGGTGAGTGCGTAATGGCTTCTGCGATCGCTTCATATTCAGTTCGCTCGCCTCAATGGATCCTGAATTACCTCGGTGTGAACATTACTGCCGATGTGTCGGAGATGGTTCTTGCGATCAGATATGTCGATCGGCTCGACGGCGCTTCAGGCGAGCTCGAGGTCGATCTCGAGGATTCCGAGCAGCTGTGGCAAGGCCCGTGGTATCCGGCGCTCGGCGACGTAGTCAGTTTGCAAATTGGCTATAGCGGTGAGGCTCTGCTGGATTGCGGAGAGTTTCAAATTGACGAGCTTGAACTGGACGGTTCGCCCGACGTTATGAGGCTCCGCTGCCTGTCCGCCTACATCACACCGTCGATGCGCACGGCGAATACGGTGGCTTATGAAAACATGGGGATCATCGAGATCGCCGGGCTAATCGCAGCGAAGTACGGGCTGACGCTGGTGATCGCGTCGTCCGAGTCCGAAAACGACGTATTGTTTGCGCGGGTTACTCAGCGGCGCCAGATGGATTTGGAATTTCTGAAACGCCTCGCGCGAGAGCACAACTTTGATTTCACAGTGCGGGCGGGGCAATTGATCTTTTACGAGCGAGCGGCGCTCGAGTCAGTACCCGCAGTGCTGATGATCTCAAGATCAGACGTGATCCGATTCTCATTTCGAAACCGCGCGCGTCGAATCTACGAGGGCGCGCAATTCTCATACTTCGATCCGGACACGAAGGGATTGATCAGTCGGTCCGTGTCGGCCGAGACGCCTTCGCCGACCGGTGACACGCTCAAAATAGTCGCGCGCTGTGAAAACGCGCAGCAAGCGCTGGTAAAGGCCGAGGCCTTACTTCATCTGCATAACATGGTGTCCGTGGACGTCTCGCTGGAGGGACCGGGAATCACGGTGCTGGTGGCGGGAAATAATGTCCAGCTCTGCGGATGGGGCGCGCTGGATGGAACGTACCTGATCGAAACGGCGCAACACCATCTGGCGCGAGCGGCCGGATACTCAACCACGATTGCAGCGCGGCGGGTCAGCGTATGAACGACATAATCGAATACCGCGAACGATTTGCGTCACTGAATCCCACCTTCCGGGTCGGAATTGTGGTGGCGCAAGACACGTTGCGCGCGAAGGTGCGCGTGGTGTTTCCAGACTACGACGAAGTCATCAGCTGGTGGCTGTCGGTGGTATTTTTCAAAACGCAGAACGACAAAGCGTACTGGATTCCGGACATTGGGGAGCAGGTTGTATGCCTGATGGATCTGCGCGACGAGGCCGGCGCGGTGCTGGGCGCGATCTACTCAGAGGTCGACACGCCGCCGGTGAATAGTGCCAACAAGTTTCATCTTGCGTTCCGCGATGGCACCAGCTTCGACTACGATCGTGTCGCGCACATCCTCGATCTGCTGTTCGAAGACACCACGGAAATCAAGTATGACGCAAACGCACATCTGCTCGAACTAAAGTTTTTGGACCAGGGCCAGATTATCTATGACGGCACCGAGCACATTCTAAGCGTGAATCTGCCGCAAGGTGCGGCGTTCAACGTTACCGCCAATGGAGCGCAAATTCAGATCGACTCGAGCGGCAATGTGATCATCAAGAGTGCGGGACAGATTCAGCTTGGGACCGGCACCTTGGCGGGCGTTGCGCGGCTCGGCGATCAGGTCCAGGTGGGTGAGCAGACCGGCACGATCGTGACGGCAAGCACCGACGTGCTGGCGGGATGACGACGATGTCTGCGGACGCAATCACCCTCGCGGATATTACCTCGGCAGACTGGTCGTTGGCTCTGGGAGCCATCGGTGAAGTGGTGCAAGGAATCGCCGATGTCGAGCAATGTCTTGGGATAATCGTAACGACACCGCAAGGGAGCGATCCGCTGCGGCCGACCTTCGGCGCGAATATCTGGCGGTACATCGATTTTCCGATCAACCTCGCGTTGCCCGCAATCGTGAGCGAACTGACGTCCGCGATCACTAACTGGGAGCCGCGCGTAAATCTGGTCTCGGTGATGGCGCAACCTGTGAATGACGGAAGCACGCAATCGGGCGCGCATCTCGACGTGACGCTCAATTGGCAGCTCAAGCTCGGCGCCACTCTTGCGCCAGTTCAGACTACGACCGTGACAGTCCCGGGAGCGACGGTCTAGTGCGGGCCGCGCCGACGGCGATGAAAGGATGAGTTGATGAGTGCAGGAGTTCCATCGCTGCCGCCGCCGGTGTTTGTCAACGACGCGGACGGACTCGATCCAAACCTGATTCTTGCCGACATGATTGCGGCGTTCGAGGCAGCCGCGGGGCGTACGCTCTATCCGGCGCAGGTCGAGCGTCTGTTGATCAATCTGTACGCGTACCGCGAATCGCTGGTGCGGAACGCGATCCAGTATGCGGCGCAGCAGAATCTGCTCGCCTTCGCGTCGTTCCCGATGCTCGATTATCTCGGTCAACTGCTGAGCGTCAATCGACTGGCGTCGCAACCGGCGGTGACGACTTTACAATTCACGCTCGCCAACGCGCTGACGGTGCCGTTCACGATTGCCGCGGGAACGCTGGCCGGTACCAACGACGGCCAGTTCGTGTTCGCGACCAGCGCGGCCGTCACTATTGCAGCCGGCGGAACGACGGCTAGTGTAGCAGCCTCCGCGACTGCTCCAGGAGCGGTTGCAAATGGATACCTGGCGGGACAGATCAGCGTCCAGCTGAATCCGAATGCCTTGATCGCCAGCGTCACCAACACCAGCACGACGACAGGCGGCTCGGCCCCGGAGACCGACGATCACCTGCGCACCCGCATCCAGGCTGCGCCAAATCAGTTCAGCGTCGCGGGGCCGATTGGCGCGTACCGGTTCTTTGCGATCGGCGCCGATCCCTCGATCGTCGACGCGCAAATCGTCAGCCTGGCGCCCGGTTCGGTGAACGCATACGTGCTGACCGGACCGGTTACAGTTCAACCCGCCGCTGCTCCGAACAGCGCGGGAGTCGCGAACTCGGCGCTGCTGGCGAAAGTCGCCGCGGTGCTGAGCGCCGACACAGTGCGTCCGCTCACCGACACCGTCAACGTGCTGGCGGTGACCGAGGTTGATTACCAGATTACTGCCACCGTGACGCTCTACTCGGATGCGGACCCCACCGCGACGATCGCCGCTGCGAGCACCGCCGTACAAGAGCTCGCGCTCGAGCTCGCCGCCCAGATTCAGCGCGACATTGTGCCGAGCCAGATAATCGCGGCGCTGTCGGTCGCCGGCGTTTACGGCGTGACGCTCACTACTCCGGTGCTGACGCCGCTCACCGCGGGGCAGTGGGCAAACTGCACGCTGATCTCGCTGACGACCGCGTTCAGCACGGAGCACAGCTGATGCCCGAGCTTTCGGCCGCGCCGTCGATCAACGATACGCGCACGCAGGCCTTGCTGGTGCTGATCACGCGGCTCGGAGAGCTCGATCTCACGCCGCTGCTGATTTACCGGATCGAATCTGTGGTGGAGACCGCGCTGCCATTTCTGGCGTGGCAGTTCGACGTCCTGTCTCCGCTGTGGCAATTGATCGCACCGGTGTCATTTGGGATTGATGCACTTACCAACATCGATTTGCTGATCGATGTGGACGATCTGATCGAAGCAGGCGGCGTGATTCCCGGCGACGATCCGACCGTGACGGCAGAGCGGGCCTTGCTCCTGAGCGCCATCCCGCTGCATCGATTTCTCGGCACGCCGTGGGCCATAAAGCAGGCGCTCGGGTCGCTGGGATGGACCCAAGTCACTTTGCTCGAGGGGCAGTTGATGTGGGGTGGCGATGCGTACCCGTCGGACCAGGGATGGGCGGTGTTCCGCGTAATGATCGAGCTCGTGAACGGGCAGGCCGTCCCCGTTGGTTCTGCCGCGACCGCGGCTGCGGCAGTAAATTTCTACAAACCCGAGCGCGCGTGGATGGACTCGATATGGTTTGTGGTACCTGCGATCTCAGACGCGGGGCCGGTGCCGTCCGATCGTTTGACGCTGGGCGGAATCGTCCAGTACCAACTCGACACAGCGCCTGCGGCCAACGACAACGCGCTGTCTCTTGCGATCGCGACTCCGGCTTCGACCGACGCGTACGGTCCGATTGCACCCGTTTATAACGCTCACTATCTGCATAGCGGGATGAGTTACGGCGCCAATCAACCGGTGGTCGCAGATTCGGCGCTGATACTCAACGGCGCAGCTGTTTTGCACGGAGGTTAAAAATGAGAAGACCGATTGGAATGGTGCGAATACATCTGGTCGAGCGGGGCCGCGTCGTGTGGAAATACGAAGGCCGCAATCTTTTCGTCAACGCCGGGCTGCCGGCGCTTGCTGCGCTGCTGGGAGGCGATACCACGGGCGAGTTCGCGGCCGCGGTAGGATTCGGCACTGGATCGAACTCGCCGCTGGTGACGGATACCGGACTGACCACGCCCGCCTATTACAAGGCACTCGATAGTCACAGCGAGGACGGCAACGGCAGCGTGACCTTCAACTGGTCGCTGACGACGGCCGACACAGGCGCCGATGGGATAACCATCCAGGAGCTCGCGATTTTCGCCAATCACGCCAGCACTGGCCTGCCGGGCACCACCGCGCCGACACCGATGCTCGCGCGAAAGACTATTGCGCCAATAATATTTGGCACCGGAATGAGTATCAGTGGCACCTGGACGCTAACTTTTTGAGGTAGTCAATGGCTACACTAATCGACGCAGCCGAGTTCACCTCAAATGAGGTGTATCAGATTCAAGCAACCGATCCGGTCGAAGGCGCTGCCAGCGGCGCGAGTTTCAGCGGGACCGGCATCTCGAATCAGCCGCATCAGCAGCTGGCCAATCGCACCGCCTTTCTGAAACAGCGGCAGGACGTAAACATCGCGAACATCTCGACGATGCTGGCTTTCATGGGCGAGTTTCAAGGCTCGATGCAGCTCAACGGATACGTCGAAATTCCTTTCAATGATATCGCGCGCGGCTCGATCGTGGCGCTGGTGCAATGGGGCACCTATTCGCTGATGGGGCAGACGCCGGCGGCGCTCAAGAACGCGACCTGGACCGTCACCTGGCCCATCGCTTTTCCAAATGCAGCCTTCTGGTTCCTGGCGAATTGGCAGACGAACGCACTGGGGGCTGCGAACAGCGACGAGGGGACTTTTGCCGGTGGCATGATGTCGATCGAAACTGCTGCGCCGGGTAAGAGCAGCGGGCAGTTTTTTACCGACTGGGACGACAACGCCAAAATCTACGTCGCGAACAGTTCCGGCGCGCTGGGCGTCACCGGCGTCACCTGGCTGGCGATCGGCTTCTGAAGCTAACTGCAAAAGCGGTCAACCGAGCCGTTCGATAACCCGTTCCATCGCGACGCCGCGCGAGCCTTTGACCAGTAGCACGTCGCCACGCCGGACCAGCCCTGCAATGATTTCTGCCGCGGCGACGCTGTCGGGGGCAGCGTATACATCGATGCCCTTGGAGTCGTCGCAGACGACTTCACGCGCAGAGTTCATTGCGGCACCTACCGTAACGAATGCAGCCGGCCGTGCGCGCATCACGTCGCGAATCGCATCCTGATGTGCGGCGGCCGACAACTCGCCGAGCTCGAGCATATCGCCCATCGCGATCACGAGTCGGGCGCCGAGACCATCCGCCGCCTCGCGCGCGGCCGCAAGTGCGGCCCGAATCGAGCGCGGGTTCGAGTTGTAAGTGTCGTCGATCACGAAGATGCCATTCATCGAACTGTTGACGAGCCGGCCTGCCACCGGCTTGACGCTAGCGAGCCCGTCCGCAATCGCCGCAAGCTCACGCGCCTCGAGCGGCTGCGAACGCATCGCAGCGACACCGGCGACGGCGGCTGCGCAGTTGAGAGCGGCTGCGTCGCCCAGCAAAGCGATCTCGGTTTCGATGAAGGGATCGACGCCCGCGGCGGCGATGGCGCGATCGACCTTGAGTCGGATGCGCGAGCGTGCACCAGCGCTGCGACTGACGAGTCGCACGCCGGCGTCGGGCGATTTGCCAAAGGTAATTCGGCGCAGATGTGCAGGAATGCGGACCAGCACCATCGGTTCGTCAGCCGACGCGACTGCGCAGCGCCTGGCAGTTGAGAACAGTGCAGCTTCCTCGTCGGCGATATCCTCGAGCGTGCCGAGACCTTCGCTGTGCTCGAGATCGACGTTGAGGACCAGCGCGACGTCCGGCTCGACGATTTGAGCGAGCTTTGGAATTTCGCCGCGCGTGTTGGTGCCGCATTCGAGCACGGCGGCTTGATGATCACCGGTGAGCGTCAAGATAGTCATCGGCACGCCGATCAGATTATTCAGATTGCCGGGCGTCGAAAGCGTGGAGCCGAATAGCGCACGCGCGGCGGCCGCCGTGAGTTCTTTGGTTGTGGTCTTGCCGACTGCTCCACCGATTGCGATCAGGGGAAGCGCGCGTGCGGCGCGGATTCGCGCGAGATGGCGGTGCGCGAGCCGGCCGAGGGCGTCGAGCGTGTCATGAACTTCGATACAATCGAGCGCTGGATGCCGGCGGCCAGCCTCGACAATCGCAGCCACGGCGCCGCGCGCGCCAGCTTGCTGCAAGTAATCGTGGCCGTCGGAGAGCGCGCCGCGCAGCGCGACGAACAGCGATCCCGCTCCGATCGTGCGCGTATCTATGCTGACGCCACGAATATGATCATGAGACGCAGTCGAAGTGGCGCGCATGAGGGTGCCGCCGGTGGACTCGACGACCTCTGGGAGCGTGAACTCGCACTGATTGGTGGGAATCGGCGTCGCCATCGCGAATCCATTGTGCCCAATTATCCACACCAGTCATACCGAGCGACTTGACATGCGAGCAGGCTGGAATCAGTCTGCCGCGTACGAGGGAACTACGATGGCGGACAGCAAGACACCGATTGTCGGCGTGATTATGGGCAGCAAGAGCGACTGGGAGTACATGTCGGCGGCGGCCGAGATAATGGACGAACTTCAAGTAGTGCATGAAGTTCTGATCATGTCGGCGCATCGCACCCCGGACGTCACTCTGGAATATTCCGCCAAGGCGGCCAGCCGCGGATTGCGCGCGATAATCGCGGGCGCCGGCGGCGCCGCGCATCTGGCGGGCGTGGTCGCCGCGAAAACTATTCTGCCGGTGATCGGCGTGCCGATGCCGACCACCTCGCTCAATGGAATCGATTCGCTGTTGTCGATCGTGCAGATGCCAAAGGGTGTGCCGGTTGCGACGATGGCGATTGGCAAGGCGGGCGCAGCGAATGCGGGTCTGTTTGCGGCGCAGATAATCGCGCTTGGCGATGCCAAGCTCGGCGAGCGCCTCGTGAAGTGGCGGGCTGCGCGCGCGCAGGAGTTGCTGCAGCAGAAGATTCCCTGAAATTCGTCGGGACCTTTCGACTGCGTTGGCGCGCAGACGCTATAGACGGGCCTCGTGCTAGAATCGGCGCGATGACGAAACGCGACATCGACACCCCCGCGTTGATTCTCGATCTCGATGTAGTCGAGGAAAATATTCGCGCGATGGCCGCGTACTTCGATGCGCGTCCGCAAAAGCTCAGGCCGCATTTCAAGACGCCGAAGACGCCCGAAATCGCAAGGCGACAACTCGAGGCAGGCGCGATTGGAATAACCGCGTCGAAGCTCGGCGAGGTCGAAGTCCTGGCGCGCGCCGGCCTCGGTCCGGTGCTGCTCGCAAATCAGATAGCTGGACCGGCCAAGATCGATCGATTTTTCAAAGCGGCGGCGCAAGTCGATTTGATTGGAACGATCGAAAGCGAGTTCAACGTTCGCGAATTCGAAGCCGGGGCCCAGCGCGCCGGCAGAACGCCGGATGTGATAATCGAGGTCGACAGCGGGATGCATCGATGCGGCACCGAGACACCCGAGGAGACCGTCGAGCTGGCGCGCCGTGCGCTACGGGCAGGGCTGAACTATCGCGGGGTGATGGGCTATGAAGGCCACGCCGTGCTGGTTGCGGATCGAGAGAAGCGAATCGCGACCGCGCGCGACGCGCTGAGCACCCTCAGCCGCCACGTCGAAGCTCTGCGGGCCGCCGGACTTGCGCCGGAAATAGTGAGCGCCGGCGGGACCGGAACTTTCGACATCGCCGGTGACTGGCCGGACGTAACCGAAGTGCAGGCTGGATCGTACGTTTTCATGGACGGCGCTTATCGGACCGTGCGCCCCGACCTTGGCCGCCCGGCGTTGACTTTGTTGGCGACGGTGATTTCGCGGCGGGGCGACCGTGCGATAATCGACGCTGGGATGAAATCGCTCACCAACGAATTCGGTCCGCCGATGGGCAAGGAAATAGCGGTCAAAGTGGGACGCCTATCCGAGGAGCACGGTCATCTTGCGGCCGGCGAAAGCAATCTCGAGCCGGGGTCGAAAATCGAGATAGTTCCGAGTCATGGCGACACTACGATAAATCTGCATGGTGAGTACTACGTGGTGCGAGGAGATGAAGTGATCGCGACCTGGCCTATCGAGGCCGCGCGCGCATACCGGTGACTAAGTGAGTATTCGAATACATACCGCGGGACGCCGCGTCATCGTCGCAGTAACTATTGCAGTAGCTATTAGCGGTTCTGCGCTCGCCGCCGACATCAAGATGGCGGGCAAGCTCGAAGTACCCGCTAACGCAGTGGTCATGGCAATTTGCACCGATCCGGTTGTACAGAATGTGCTGAACGAAGATTTGCGCGCCATGCGCCATGGCCAGCCTTCCAATCCTGACGCCGCGGTCACGCTAACGGTGACGGTGAATCAGCAGATGCTGGCGCCGGGCGTCTCGCTGAATCAAATGTTCCCAGGCGATCCCTCGATGGTCGAACTGCTGAAACAAGCCGGCGCCGAAGCCCCTCCCTTGGGCGATAGTGGCGATCAACCAAGCGATCCGTACGCACAGCAGCTACGCGGCCAAAACCTGGCTCCCGACGACCCGGCGACCGAGCAGTTCAAAGCCTACGAGGCGAGCAGGTTGGCATTGAGCCGTGGACCGACGCCGTATGACAACATCCCGAAGACCGAAATCTACGACACGGTGATCGTTGCGCGCGCTTCGCTCGAGGGCGCGCCCGATGAGCTGAAGGTGGTGGCGGTCGTGCATTCAGGCGATGACGTCCGACGTACCAAGGAACTGGTCGCGGAAGAGATCGCCAACGCAGTGTTGCACTAGCAGGCTGCTAGTCGTCGGTCGATTCGCGCGGGAGCGATTGCGGCTGGGCGGAACGATCATCTGCGGGCGGCACAGTAGCGGGGCGCTGAACATTCCGAACCGTGCCCGCTGAAGATGCGGCCGCCGCAGCATCGGGATTACTGACTATCGTCGCCGGCGGCAGATTTTCGTTCGGCGCTTCAGCACTCGGTTCGCGCGCGGTAGCCATTGCGGCCGGCGAAGTGACGGGAGCCGGGATGCGTGCTTCATGCTCGCCAAAGCGGCGCCACGCGAAGTCCGCCAGCAAAAGGACTACTGCCGCGATCAGCACGGCAAACGCGGTTCGGCTGCCGGCGCCCGGCCGCCTCGCGACCATCGTGATCTCCTGCGAGATCCTCACGACGTTGGCTTCGGCATGTTGCACGTCGCTAACGAATCGCGAAGCAATTTCTTCGGCGTCGAGACCGAGGAAGGATGCGTAGCGCCGGAGAAAGGGCACCAGGTAGAGCCGATCCGAAATCATGTCGTAGCTGTCGGTCTCGATCATTTTCACGTAGTGCGGCGGCAGATGAGCCTCGTCCGCAACTTGCTCGCGACTCAGGCTCTTGCGTTCGCGGGCTTCCGTGAAGATATGGCCGAGGGAAGGCTTCGGCTCGGCGACATCGGCTTCGATTTCCACCGCCTGGAATTTGGTTTTGGGTTTCTTGTCAGCCACCTGTGATCAGCCTCCACCGCCGGATCGCTTGCGTCCGCATTTCTGACTGGAACCGGCCGCAATAAAGCTACAGCGAGAAAGCTACCAGTCGAACGCGCCCGAATCCAAGTACCCCGACACGTTTAGTGACTTTTCCACACATTTACTCATTTTTCGCTACAGATTGGAGACAGCCGGCTGCCGCCGGCGGCGGTGCGAGCGAACCATTGTAGAGGGCGAGCTTTTTTCCCTCGCATCCGATGATCGCAGGCGCGGGCTTCAGGGAATCCTGCAGCGAAGCCAGATCGCGACTGTTTACGATCAGGATCATGCAGGTCCCGGAGGACCAAGCTTGGCGCAGGCGCGCGTCGGAGCCAATCACAAAAGGCGATTTGGCAGACGCCGGCGAAACTTCGGAAAGCTCGCCCCAGTACTCGACCCGGATCTCGCGCCGGCGCGTGTAGAACGGCAGCGATTGGACATAGTGACGATACGAGGCGAGCGTGCAGTCGTCGGCAAGATACGGCCGGATCGTGATTGCCAGATTGCGATAGGTGAAAATCGAGGACACGTTCTCGCGCACGCGAGTAGCCAGCGGCACCGTCACGAGCATCGCGAGCGCGATCGCGGCGATTGCGTACGGAACGCGTGATGCGCTGCGCCCAAGCGAGTACATCGCTATCGCGCCGGCGGCCAGCGCGGTGGCAATCAGAAGACCGTCGAGCAGCAGCGTGGGATTTATGGGAGCCAGTGCGAGTTTGAAAAATATAAACAGCGCGGCTGCCAGCGCGACGCTCGCGATCGCAACAATCGCAAGAAGACGACCGCGACGAGCGTCATCGAGGGCCTGGAGGCTCGCGAGGCCGTAGGCTGCGACGATCGCGAGCGGCGGGAGCGCGGGCAGAATGTAGGTGCCGAGCTTGGACCGGGGAATCGAGAAAAATACGAAGACGACCACGAACCAGATGCCCAGAAATCGCGCGTCGGAGCGGCGGCGCTTGGACGGCGCCCGAGCGCTCCCAGAGCCATCAGGGGCGCGCATCGCTGACCATCCCGACGGAACGAAGAAAAACCAGGGCCAGGTTCCGCCTATGACGATCGGGATGAAGAACCACGGGCCCCATCCGTGTTCGTTTGAGGTGGCGTAGCGCTCGAAATGCTCGTGGACGATGAAAAAGCGCAGGAAGCCGGGATTTCGCGCCTCGGCGAGCATGAACCAGGGCAAAACGATCGCGGCGTAGATGACGAGGCATGCGGCGAGCGGCATCGCACGGATGTCGGCCAGGCGTCGTTCGGATCCCAGCCAGATTAAAGCGATCACGCCGCCGAGCAGCAGCGCAACCGGGCCCTTGGCGAGAGTGCCAAGCGCGAGCATCGCCGCAGATATCAGCATCCGTCTGCGAGATGTCGGCCGCGAAAACGAATCGTCACCTGCGGCCGCATAAAACGCGGCCATCGCGGCGGTCAGAAAAAACGCGAGCGCAGGATCCAATGTCGCGAATTGAGCAAAGCCGAAAAAAAGTGGGCTGAGCGCCAGCGCAAGTGCAGCGAGAAATCCTGACGCGATACCGAGCATCGCCTCAGCCAGCGCCGCGGTGACGACGACCTGGCCAATACTGAACAGCGCCGCCGGAAGCCGTATCGCGAATTCATTGATACCGAAAATTTTAATCGCCGCGGCCTCGGCCCAATACACCAACGGAGGCTTTTCGAAGTACAGCTCGTAGTCGTCCCGAGGCGTGACATAGTCGTCGGAAACCAGCATCTCGCGCGCGATCTCCGCGTAACGGCCCTCATCGGGCTCCCACAGTGCCGGCCTGCCCAGCCCGGGAAGATAGAGAACGGCGGCGAGCAGGGCGTAGACAGTGAGTCGCAGGGGTCGATTGGCGGCGAGCATGGTCGATGCAGTCTCGCGAGGCGATCACGCGCGGTCAACCGGGTTGGGCGCCGCTATCTTTAATTCCATCAGGCCGTCTGCAAGAATCACTCCTTGCGACGGTCGCTTCGCATCAACAATTGACCGCGGCGGTCGCGCACTTTGCTTGAGCTTCCCGGGAAAAATATCACCGATTCGAGGCGCTTCTGCCGTATCGCGAGCGCCTAGTGGATTGGTCTCAGTAGTGGTGCCGGTGTTCAACGAATCGGCGAACCTGGGTGCGCTCTGGTCGCGCCTCAAGCTGGTGCTCGACGGGCTCGACCGTCCGTGGGAGACGGTGTTTATCGACGACGGATCGCGCGACGACTCGCTGGTTATCATGCGCGAAATCGCCGCTGGCGAAGAAGGACGCGTACGGGTCGTCGAGTTGGCGCGCAATTTCGGACAGCATTCGGCCCTGCTCGCGGGCTTCAGGCAATCGCGCGGCGAGATAGTCGTGACGCTCGATGCGGATCTGCAAAATCCACCCGAAGAAATTCCGCGCTTGATCGCTGCCATCGATGAAGGCAACGACGTTGTCGGCGGATGGCGCGAGGTGCGGCACGACCAGGCTTATAGAAGGTACGCGTCGCGCCTACAAAATTGGTTGACGTCTATCGTCGTCGGCGTGCCGATGCACGACTACGGATGCATGCTGCGTGCGTACCGGCGGCACATCGTCGATACGGTAGTCGATTGCGACGAGAAGGCGGCGTTCGTTCCCGCGCTCGCCAACACGTTTGCCAAGCGCGTCGCGGAGATCCCAGTCGGTCATAGCGATCGCGCCAGCGGCGCCTCGAAGTACAACGTGTTCAGCCTGGCAAAGCTCAGCCTCAACCTGATCACCGGATTTTCTCTGATTCCAATCCAGATGCTGAGCATGACCGGGATTGGAATCTCGGTACTGGCTGTGATGATGGCGATAGCGCTGCTCGGGCATCGCCTGATCTACGGCTCGCAGGAAGAAGGCGCGCTATGGACGCTGTTTGCGATCCTGTTCTTTTTCGTTGGGATGATATTCCTGGCGCTCGGACTAATCGGCGAATACGCGGGACGCATCTATATCGAAGTGCGGCGCCGTCCGAATTACATCGTACGAGCAGTGCACGGCGTTGACGATAAGCCGAAAACTTCGGAGCTCGATAGGCGCGACTGACTATCAATCGTGGAGTCCAGGGCCTCGAACGTCGCATCCGGCGCGACTGTGAAATCGGCTCGGTGCGTTCTGTTCGCGTACCATGAGATGGGCTACGCGTGCATGGAGACGTTGCTGAAAATGGGCGCGCCGATCGCCGCGCTGTTCACGCATCGCGACGATCCACATGAAGAAATCTGGTGGCGGTCGTGTGCGGAACTGGCGGAGCGCAGTGCCGTCCCGGTCTACACCGAAGGCGTCGAGGCAGCGGCCGCGAGAATCGACGCGATGAAACCGGCGGTGATCTACTCCTTCTACTACCGCTACCTGATTCCCGAGAGCGTGCTCGAACTTGCGCCGTTCGGAGCTTTCAATCTGCACGGGTCGTTGCTGCCGGCGTATCGTGGGCGAGCTCCTGTGAACTGGATGCTGGTAAACGGCGAGCGCGAGGCGGGTGTCACGTTGCATCACATGGTTGCGCGCGCGGACGCCGGAGATATCGTCGGGCAACGGGCAGTTGCGATCGATGACAGCGACAATGCGCTCACGTTGTACCGAAAGCTGGTGCCGCTTGGTGTCAGCTTGATTGACGAGATGCATCCAATGATCGTCACGGGCACCGCACCGCGCCGAAAAATGGATATCGCGAAGGGGAGCTACTTCGGGCGCAGAAAGCCGGAGGACGGAAAGATAGACTGGCGGTGGCCGGCGCGCAGAATCTTCAACCTGGTGCGGGCCGTGACGCATCCCTATCCCGGCGCGTTCTGTTTCATTGGCGAACGAAAGCTTCTGATCTGGCAAGCGAAGATTGGCGCAGAAAATGGAGTATTGGAGGCGCCGGGGCGCGTCATGCGCGAAACCGCCGACGGTGCTCTTGAAATTGCGGCCGGCGAGGGCAGCGTAGTCGTGAAGATCGCGCAGTTCGAGGGCGGTGTCGAAGGCCTTGCGCGCGAAGCTCTTTCCGAAATGCGGCGCGTCACGGATACTATTCAACTCGATTAGGTTGGCGGAGGTCACATGCGGGTTCTCATCACCGGCGGCGCCGGATTTCTGGGATCACATCTTTCGGATGCTTTTATAGCGCGCGGCGACGAGGTCTTTGTGCTCGACACCGGCTCGATCGCCAAAGTGCGCCATCTGCTGAACAATCCGCGCTTTCACTACGTGCACGATTCAGTGTTCAATCTCGAGTTGATCGACAGCCTCGTGTCGAAAGTTGATCTCATCTATCATCTCGCGGCCGTCGTCGGCGTTGAACACTACGTCGCCGATCCCTACGAGACGCTGAACGTAAACGTGAACGGTACTCAGAACGTCCTGAAGGCAGCGTACAAACACAACAAGCGGCTGGTGTTCAGCTCGACCTCCGAGGTTTATGGGCGCAATCCGAAGGTGCCGTGGCGCGAGGACGACGACCGCGTGCTCGGCGCGACCAGCATCGATCGCTGGTGCTACTCGACCTCGAAGGCAGTCGGCGAGCATTTCTGTTTTGCGTATCATAAGCTGGGCCTGCCGGTTACGATCGTGCGGTATTTCAACGCGTACGGCCCGCGGCTCGACAAGGTCGACGTTGGCAGGCTGTTCACGATCTTCATGGGGCAACTGCTGCGCGGTGCGGATCTGACCGTGGTTGGCGACGGCTTGCAAACGCGCTGCTTCACCTATGTAACCGACGCCATCGAGGCAACCGTGCAGGCGGGTGTGAATCCCGATGCAGACGGGCAGGCGATTAACATCGGTGTCGATGTCGAGACGACGGTGCTCGAGTTCGCGAAGCTGATGCTCGAGTTGTTCGGGCCGACCAAATCGAAAATCAAGTTCGTGTCGCAGGAGGAAGTCTACGGCAACAGTTACGAGGACATCCCGCGCCGCGTTCCGGACAATGCGAAAATGCGCACGTTGCTGCGCGTCACGCCAAAAGTGAACCTGCGCGACGGCGTGAAAATTTCGATGGACTGGTTCCGCAAAGAGATGACTTCTTAGCGTCCGCGCTACACTGCTCTTGGAAGTCGCCCTAAAGATCGACGTCGACACTCACCAGGGCCTCGAACTGGGCGTGCCGCGACTCGCTGCGATGCTCGAGAGTGAGGGCGTCGAGGCCAGCTTCTACATCACGATGGGTCCGGATAATTCGGGACGCGCAATCCTGCGCGTGTTTCGAAATCGCGGGTTCCTGTCCAAGATGTTTCGGACCAAGGCTGTTTCGATGTACGGCACGCGCACGATTCTTTCCGGCACGCTTTTGCCGTCGCGACCTATTGCGCTGTCGTTTCCGGAAATCCTGCGCGGGCTGAAGAAGCGGGGCTTCGAGGTTGGCGTGCACGGTTACGATCACGTGCGATGGCAGGATCACCTTGATGGTATCGGCGAGAGCGGGGTGCGCAACGAGCTCGGCGACGCGTTCGAGGCATTCCGTGCGATCCTCGGCGAGGCGGCGCGGAGTTTCGCGGCGCCGGGGTGGCGCACAAACGATGCGGCGCTGATCGCGTTGGATGCGATGGCGCTCGACTATCGCAGCGATACGCGGGGCCTCGCACCGTATCGATGCGTCGTTGAGGGGCGGGTCCTGGCGACGCCGGAGATTCCGACCACGCTGCCGACGCTCGACGAAGTAATGGGACGTCGTGACCTATCCGACGACAACGCCGTGCGCGATTTCTATCTCGGCTTGTGCAAGCCTGATGCGCTGAACGTGCACACGATACACGCCGAGACCGAAGGGATGGGTCAGCTCGACAACTTCACTGCCCTGGTCCGTGCCCTAAAAGAGCGAGGCGCGAAGTTCGTGCAGCTGCGCGAGGTCGCGTGGCGGCTGAATCGCGCCGAATTGCCCTCGTGCACAGTGGTTCGGACCACGCTGCCGGGCCGGGCAGGTTGGATCTCGTCGCAGGGTCCGGTCCAGATCGCTTCCGAATGACGAATCGGCGTCGGTGTGTTATATCCCGAAGACATTTCAATCGCAGGGGGTTCCATCATGCCCGCGCAAAATCATTTTGCTGACAGTCCACGCGAAGTCGGCCTCGATCCTGAAAAAGTCGAAGCACTGTTCAATCGCGCCGAACGCGAAGTCAAAGATGGGCTGTTGCCATCGACGCAGATCGCGATTGCCCGCAATGGCAAAATCGGCGCGATGCGCACGGTCGGTCGCGCAGTGCAGGGTGGCAGTGAAAAACCGGCCACCAACGAGACGCTCTACACAATTTTCTCCTGCACCAAGGCCATCATGTCGGCCGCGTCGTGGATTCTAATCGGCGAAGGCAAACTGAAGCCGAGCGAGCGCGTGGCAGAAATCATTCCGGAGTTCGGCACCAACGGCAAGGACACGATGACCGTAGAGCAGGTGCTGCTCCACGTCGGCGGATTTCCCAACGCGCCCTATCCGCAGGACGACTGGCTGGACAAGAGCAAGCGGCTCGAGCGATTCGCGAAGTGGCGGCTCGAATGGCCCGTGGGCAGCAAGTTTGAATATCATCCGACCTCGGGCTTCTGGGTGATCGCGGAAATAATCGAACGCCGCTCCGGCACCGAGTTTCGTCGGTTCGTGCATGAGCGGATTTCGACTCCGCTTGGATTGCCCGAGTTACGGGTTGGATTGCCGCGCGAATTTCAAGCGCGCCACGCGCAGCTTTGCTACGTCGGGGAGCCGCTGTCAGATGAGGAGCGAAAGAAACTCGGGCTGCCAGCGATGCCGGAAACCGAGGTTACCGAAGAAGCGATCCTGGGTTTCAACCGTCCCAACGTTCTGGAAGCGGGCGTTCCGGGCGGCGGCGGAGTGATGACGGCTGGCGACCTGGCGTTGTTCTACCAGGGCCTGCTGCACAATCGGGGCATCAATGGCGCGCCGATCATCAAGCCCGAGGCGCTCAAAGATGCCTTGCGCGTTCGATCGGGCGACTACAAGGATCCGATTTTCGGCGTCAAGGTCAATCGCGCGTTGGGAGTAGTAGTGGCCGGTGGCGACGGACAGGCGAACTTCCGCGGCTTCGGCAAAACCAACTCGGCGCTGGCATTCGGTCACGGCGGCGCAGGTGGCCAGATCGGATGGGCCGATCCGGCGACGGGAATCTCGCTTGGCTATACGACCAACGGTTTCGATCGCAACGACGTGAGACTGGGCCGCCGCGGTGTCGGGATTTCGAGCCTCGCAGCAGTCTGCGCAGGGTAAGACGGGGAGCGACGTCTGTCTCCTCTCCCTATAAGGGAGAGGATGAAGGCGAGGGTCCTTGTATAGCGCGTTACTGCGCGCGACTCACGATTCTGCCTCTGTTCCGATCGCCCCGCGTAGGTTGCAGAGAGCTAGTCGGCGAAGGGGTTGCGGACCACGATTGTTGCTTCGCGCTCTTTGCCGACCCCGATCATTGCGATTGGCACACCGACCAGTTCGCTGATTCGTTCAACGTAGCGGCGCACGCTCGCCGGTAACTCGGCTAACGTGCGCGCGCCGGCGGGGCTTTCGTTCCATCCGGGCATCTCTTCAAAAATCGGCTTTGCATTGATGAGCATCCGGTGCGACGGCGGCATATCGTCGTAGCGCTTGCCCTTGACCAGGTATCCAACGCAGATCTTGACCGGGTCCATTCCAGTCAGCACGTCGAGCTTGGTCAGCGCGAGCGCCCACATTCCGTTGACGCGAGCGGTGTAGCGGGCGAGCACCGCGTCGAACCATCCGATACGGCGGGGACGACCGGTGGCACTGCCGAACTCATCGCCCTCTTCGCGCAACGAATCCGCCAGGTAGCCAGTGAACTCGCTCGGGAAGGGGCCCGCGCCGACGCGCGTGGTGTATCCCTTGGTGATGCCGAGCACCGCTTCGAGGTTGCCCGGCCCAATGCCGACGCCGCTGAAGACTGCGCTAGCAACGCAGTTCGATGAAGTCACATACGGGTAAGTTCCGTGGTCGATGTCGAGCATCGTGCCGTGAGCGCCCTCGAAGAGGACGCGCTTGCCGGAAGCGATCGCGTCGCTGACGAACGCGCCGGTATCGCATAAATACGGAAGCAGCCGGCGGCGCGCTCTTTTCATCGCGTCGATAGTTTCGTCGGCTTTGACCGGCTTGGTCTTGAGCAACGCCTTGAGATAAGCGTTCTTCTCGACGATGTTGCGCCGCAGTTTTTCGGCGAAGAATTTGAAGTCAAGCAAATCCTCGAAGCGCAATCCCACTCGCGCCATTTTATCTTCGTAAGCCGGGCCGATTCCGAATCCGGTGGTGCCGATTGCGCGCTTGCCCAGGCGCGCTTCGCGAGCGCGATCGATCGCGAGATGATACGGCATCACCATGTGCGCTTCGTAGCTGATCTTGAACAAGCTGTCGTCGGCAAGATGGCCGCTGCGCTTGAGATCCGCGATTTCGCCGAGCAGCGCCAGCGGATTAACGACCAGGCCGTTGCCGATGACGCAAGCCTTACCGGGATGCAGCGCGCCGGCGGGCACCAGCCGCAGCACAAATTTCTTCCCGCCGACCACCAGCGTATGAGCTGCGTTGTTTCCGCCGCCGAAGCGGACGACCACATCAGCGTCGGCCGCGAGCATATCGACGATTTTGCCCTTGCCCTCGTCACCCCACTGCATGCCGACTACGGCAACTGTCTTCATTTCTCTCCCCCGACCGGCGTCGATTTCGCCGGCCTCCTCCGCGCGCAACTGTCGGGTTGAAATCTCCCGTGCGCGAAATAAGTTCAGAGCTTGAGCAGCGACGCTGCAGTAATTGCGGGCAGCGTCTTGAGCTGGTCGAGAACGGCGGCCGGCACCGGCTCATCGACTTCGAAAATGCTGAGCGCGGTTCCCCCGATACGGTCGCGGCCAAGTTCCAGTCCGCCGATATTGATTCCGGCCTTGCCGAGCATCGTGCCCACCGCGCCCACGACGCCGGGAACGTCGCGATTATGAAGCATCAGGAAGTAGCCCTCGGGCACCGACTCGACGCGGTAGCCGTCGATCCGGGTCAGACGCAACGCGCGATTTCCCAACACTGCCCCGGAGACTTCGTGCTCGCCCGCGCCGGTGCGAACCGTCAGCGTCAAGGTATTGACGTAGTCAGTAATTTCGCGCGAGCGCGTTTCGATGATATTGATGCCCCGCTCGCGTGCGATGAAGGGCGCGTTCACGTAGTTCAAGTCCTCGGCGAGGAAGCCGCTCATCAAACCCTTCAGGACCGCGGCAGTGACCGCGTCGGGCTTGAGATTCGCCGCTTCGCCGCCAAACGCGAGCGTCAGCTCGGTCGGCGCGTCGGTTATCAGTTGCGCGGCGAGCCGGCCCAGCTTTTCGCCGAGCGTGAGATGCGGCCCGAGAATCTCGAGCTCTTTGGTGGACAGGGCAGGGATGTTGACCGCCTGCCGAATCGTGCCGTCGATAAGGAATTCGGCGACCTGATGCGCGATATCAACCGAAACCTGAACTTGCGCCTCGTCAGTGGCGGCGCCGAGGTGCGGGGTCGCGATCACGGTATCGAAATGCAGCAGCGGATGATTCGCCGGTGGCGGTTCGTCGACGAACACGTCGAGCGCGGCGCCCGCGACCTTGCCGGATTTCAGCGCCTCGACCAGCGCGGCTTCATCGACGATTCCGCCGCGCGCGCAATTGATGATTCTGACGCCCTTCTTCATCTTCGCGAATGCGGCCGCGCCGATCAGTCCGCGCGTGTCGTCGGTCAGCGGGGTGTGAACGGTGATGAAGTCGGAGCTCGTCAAAAGCTCGTCGAGGCTGACGAGCATCACGCCGATACGCCCGGCCGCTTCAGCCGTCAGTATCGGATCGTACCCGATCACTTTCATCCTGAGCCCAATGCCGCGGTCCGCGACGATGCGTCCGATGTTGCCGAGGCCGACGACGCCCAGCGTCTTGTTACACACTTCGGTTCCTGTGAACTTTCCACGCTCCCACTTGCCGGCGCGGATCGAAGCGTCGGCCGCTGGAATATGCCGCGCCAGCGCCATCATCATCGTCACCGCGTGCTCGGCGGTCGTGACGCTGTTGCCGGTCGGACTGTTCATCACGACGATTCCGCGGCGCGTAGCCGCTTCGATATCGACGTTGTCGACTCCGACCCCGGCGCGCCCGATCACCTTGAGCGACGTGGCCGCATCGATCACTTCGCGGGTCACGCGAGTACCGCTGCGAATCAACAGCGCGTCGTAGGGTGCGATGATTTTCGCGAGCTCGTCCGGCTTGAGTCCGGTCTTGACCTCGAACTTTAGCTGCGGAAAGCGCTTTAGAACTTCAATCCCTTGCGCCGCCAGCGAGTCGCTAAGAAGAACGCGGAAAGTTTCCGCCATGTTGCTTCAGACGCTCCGTGCCAGGCGCGCCTGCACCGCGGCGACGCCGGCGCCCAGTTGAATGTTTGCGCCGATTTGCTTGAGGCCCAGTTCGAGTGCGCTAACCGCGATCAGCGTGTCGAACGGGCTCAGATGACCCATGTGTCCGATGCGCACCAGTTTGCCCTTCATCTGATCCTGTCCGCCCTGGACCGACACGCCCAGGTTATCGCGCAGGTACTTGACCAGCTTGCCGCCGTCGAGACCTTCGGGAACAAGAATGCCAGTGACGCCGGGAGCGGGATTGTCGGGCGCAATCAGCTTCAGTTTCAGGGCAGACGCGGCGTCGCGAGTCGACTCCGCCATCACCGCGTGACGCGCGTAAACCTGTGGCAGACCTTCGGCATGAATCAGCTCGAGCGATTTGTTCAGACCGAAAATCAGCGAGACGGCCGCGGTCCAGGCGGTGGTATGCTCGTCGCGCTGGGCTTTCAGCTCTTTGAGAAGATCAAAATAAAACCGCGGGGTCTTGTTATTCTTGGCGACGTCGATAGCGCGCGACGATAGCGCGACCATTCCGAGCCCCGGCGGAAGCATAAGCGCCTTCTGGCTGCCGGTGACGAACGCGTCGACGCCCCACGCGTCCATTTTCTGCTCGAAGACGCCGACCGACGTGATGCCGTCGACGATCAGCATCGCGCCGCGCTTACGGGTGACTTCGCCGATCGCGGCGACCGGATGCACCGCGCAAGTCGAGGTCTCGCTGGCCTGCACCAGCACCGCACGCGACTCGGGGTACGCCTTGAACGCGTCCTCGATTTGCTCGGGACGCGCGGCGCGGCCCCATTCAACCCGCACCTCATGACCGATCATGCCGAAGGTCGCGAGCAGCTTGCCCCATCGCTCGCCGAATTTACCGCCGTTGACGTAGATCGCATGCTCGCCCGGCTGCAGCAGGTTGATCACGGACGCTTCCATCGCCCCGGTGCCGGTGGACGAGAGCACGATCACTTCGCCGCCAGTGCCGAAGAGTGGCTTCATCCGATCGCGCGCTTGATCGAGCGCGGCACTGAACTCGGGCGTGCGATGATGGATTATAGGACGCGCCATCTCGAGCAGGACTTCGGGTGGCACCGGCGCCGGGCCGGGCGTGAAAAGATATTTTTTTATCTGCGGCATCTTTCGATTTTCACCGGGACGCGGGCGATTCGGAATGGCAGCCAAAAAAAAGGCTGGTACCCGCGGATGCGGATCGCCAGACCCCGATTTGCCCCGGCTTAGCCGGGCCCCCGTCCTCACTCCTTGGGATAACGGAGCCGCTGGGGAGAGTCAAGGTGACTCGCCGCTCGCGCCCGTTGCGAGCCGACATTGTAATGGCGCGGCGGCAATTGTTAAAGGTGATCACGTCCCGATGCCGATAGAATGCGAAATCCGCGACGGTTCCCTGGTCTGGATCAAGAACCCGATCACCGGCGTGATTTCGTACGTGGTGGATGTCCGAGGCAAGAGCTTTGCTTTCACGCTTGGGGGGCGCGAGAGCGTCGATCTCGAGACGGCGCAGTTGAATCCTGAGGCGATTCGGCGCGCGACTGAGGCGTGTCCTTTCTGTCCCGGCAACGAAAGTCAGACGACGCGCGAACTATTTCGGATCACTCGCGATGAAATTCCCGAATCGAGCGGCGCGAAGATTGATGACGGCGCGGGATGGGTCGTGCGCGTGATCAATAATCTGTTCCCGCGAATTCCCGCCGAGCTGACCGGCAATCGCAACGAGTCGTATATCGTGATCGAGGATCCGCGGCATTTCGGCGACGCGCCGCGATCTCAGTCCGACCTTATGTTCACCGGCGCGCTCGGCGGCGCTCATTTCCTCCGCTTGATACAAGCCGACGCGCGCGTGATGCGGCTCGCGTTGCAGAATCCCGACGTCTGCTCAGTGATTATCCGCAAGAACCAGGGGCGCGAGTCGGGCGCTTCGCAGCCGCATCTGCATCAACAGATTATCGGATCGCCGGAACCCTTTCCTGCCGTGCTCGCGGAGGTGCGTGCTGAGCGCGAGAATCCTCATTTGTGGCACGAGCTGGTCGCGCTGATGGAACGCCTAAAGCTGGTGATCGATCGGGGAGATTCTGTCGTCAGCTATGCGAGCCCGATTGGCTTGTTCCCACGCAGCTACGACGTCGTGATGCCCGACTTTCGCGGACTGGTGTCGGAGCTCACGGCGGACCAGATGCAGCAGTTTGCAAATGCGATTTATCGAATCCTGATGATCCTCGGGCCGTTGCCGCTCGACTATGAAATTCACCAGGGTGAGGGTCTGCCGCTGCACGCGCATATCAACGCGCGGCTCTATCCATATTCAAATGTGGCGGGAACCTTGAACCTGCCGAGCTCTCTGCTGCAAAGCGCCGCAGCGATCCGCAACGCACTCGGCAGGCATTCCGACTAAGGCTCGCGCGCTATTGCGCCGTCCATTTCGGCTTTCGCTTTTCCAGGAACGCGCGCACGCCTTCCTTGGCATCGTTGCTCTCGCGAACCGAACGCGCCATCTGCAGCATGTCGTCGTGCCAGGCATCAAACGTCTCGCTCATGCATCGGCGGACCGTTGCCTTCATCGCGCGCAAGGAGAGCGGGGCGTTAGCTGCGATCTTCTCGGCCAGCGCTGTGGTTGCCTCGCCGAGCTTCGCGTCGGCGACGACGTCGTGAACGAGATTCATGTGACGACCGCGCTCGGCGTCGAGCAAGTCCGCGGTGTAGAGAATCCAGGCGGTGTTCGCCGAACCGCAAACCTCGATCAGCTTGCGCGTGAAGTCGTACGGCACCATCAGGCCGACCCGTCCGAGCGTCATGCCGAGCTTGGCGTTCTCCGACGCGATTCGCAGGTCGCAATGCAGCGCGAGTTCGAGCCCGCCCGCGAGCGCCGCGCCCTGCACGGCAGCGATAGTTGGCACCGGGAATCGCTCCAGGCGCCCGAAGACGGACTCGAGCGAGGTCGGGTTGTGCACGCCGCTGGTCTCGTCGACTTCCTTCAGATCGATCCCGGCGCAGAAGCTTGCACCTTCACCGCGCAAGAGCAGCGCACGGACCTCGCGGTCGCCTTCGAATTTGCGCAGCGCCTGGTCGATCGCCTCAATCAGGGGCTGATTGAGCGCGTTGCGCTTTTCGGGACGGTTGAGCGTCAGCACCGCATAGTTCGCTTGGCGTGTGACTTTGAGCACTTCCTCGGCCATGTGAGTCGCTCCTTGCAGGCAGTCTTGTTGGCCCGGAGCATCGCACGGTCCGCGCGCGCCCATCAAGCGGCGCCGCTGGCTTGAGCAAATTGGCGAATGAGCTCATTTGCAGAGGTTTCAGACGCGAATGTTTCACGTGAAACGTTCGCCTATTTCGGGAAAGCGTCGGTGATTGCTGGGGTTAAAGGCGAAAGTGTTTCACGTGAAACGTTTTTGTCGGGCAGGAAAGTTCAGGAGAAAAAAATACGAAACAATTTGTTAGCAGAGAGGTTAGGCGACGATGCTGAGCATCTTGTCTTTCACGAAGATGAATTTCGTGGGTGTTTTGCCGGCGAGGTGGCGCGTGACGGCCTCGCTCTTGAGCGCGAGTTGGCGCACATCGGCTTCCGAAGCGCCTGCGGGTACCTCCAGACGATCGCGGACCTTGCCGTTTACCTGGACTACCACTGTTACCGTTTCGTCAAGGACCAGTTTTGGATCGAACTTGGGCCAGGGCTCGAGATGAATGGAAGTCGTGTGGCCCAGGGCTCGCCACATTTCTTCGGTTACGTGCGGGGCCATCGGGGCTAACAGCACTAAGAGGGACTCCGCGGTGAAGCGGCCCATCTCTTCGGGCTTGAGCCGCGCGAGGTAGTTCAGATGATCCATCAGCGACGCGATACCGGTATTGAAGCGCAGACGCTCGATGTGATCGGTGACCAGCTGAATCGTTTTGTGCGCGCGCTTGAGTGTTTCGTCGCTGGGATTCCCTGCCGGGCATCCCGCTTCGACGTAGCGTCGAATCATCGTCCAGACGCGCGTGATGAATCGGAGCGTACCGGCGACACCGCTTTCATTCCAGTTGGTGGGTTCGTCAAAGGGGCTCATGAACAGCTCCCAGAGCCGAAGCGCGTCTGCCCCGTACTTGTCGATCATGGCGTCCGGCGTGACGACGTTGCCCTTGCTCTTCGACATCCGCTGGCCGTCCGAGGCCCACACCACGCCCTGATTGCGCAAGGCGGGGAACGGTTCGTCGAAGCCAATCAGCTCGGAATCGAACATGACCTTGGTCCACATCCGCGCATACAGCAGATGCATCACGGCATGCTCGGCTCCGCCGACATACAGATCGACCGGCAGCCAGTAATCGACTGCCCTTCGATCGAACGGCCTGCTGTCTTCATGCGGTGACGCGAAGCGCAGGAAATACCATGACGAGCACGCGAAGCCGTCGAGCGTATCGGTCTCGCGCTGGGCCGGGCCGCCGCATTTGGGACAAGTCGTGTTGACGAACTCCGGCACGTTGGCCAGCGGAGAGCGGCCGGTGCCCGACGGCAGATAGTCCTTCATCGGCGGAAGCATCACGGGCAGTTGGTCTTCCGGCACTGGCACGATTCCGTCGGTTTTGCAGTACACGATCGGAATTGGACATCCCCAGTAGCGTTGACGCGAGATCAACCAGTCGCGCATGCGGTAGTTGATTGTCGCACGGCCGATTCCGCGCTCTTCCGCGTACTTTGCCACGGCCGCGATCGCCTCGGGCGTCGTCTTGCCGTTGAGGAAACCTGAGTTGATAGCGATGCCGTGCTCGGTGAATGCGCGGTCTGCAGGCGGAGTGCTGCCATCGGCGGGCGCAGTCACGCGCGGAATTTCGAGACCGAACTTCGTGGCGAACTCAAAATCGCGCTGATCCTCGCCGGGCGCCGCCATGATCGCCCCGGTGCCGTAGCCCATCAGCACGTAATCGGCGATCCAGATAGGAATGTCTTTGCCGGTAAAGACGTTGCGCGCGTAAGCGCCGGTGAAAACGCCGGATTTCTCTTTCACCGTCGACATCCGCTCGATTTCCGTCTGCACGCGAGCCTCGGCGACATAGCGTTCGACCGTTGCGCGCTGTGCGGCAGTAGTTATCTCGGCGACCAGCGGATGTTCGGGCGCGAGCACCATGAACGAGACGCCGAACACGGTGTCGGGACGCGTCGTGAAAAAGCGGA
Organism: uncultured delta proteobacterium; assembly: GCA_963842215.1. GTDB lineage: Bacteria > Desulfobacterota > Binatia > Binatales > Binataceae > Binatus. The sequence goes on from CAWJFQ010000001.1 coordinate 552,136, forward strand.
CTTCTTCACCGGCGTGACCGGCCACCGGAAAGGCGAGTTCCGCGCCCTCGCTGCGTCCGATCCAGTTGCGCTGCATCAGCTTGATCGGTTCCGGCCAGTCGATCCCTTCGAGATCGTCGAGCAGGCGATCGGCGTAGTCGGTGATCTTGATATACCACTGCTCGAGATCTTTCTTGGTGACCGGGTTGTCGGTGTGCCGCCAGCAGCAGCCGTTGATGACCTGTTCATTGGCGAGGATGGTCTGGCACTTGTCGCACCACCACTGTGCGCCATTGGCGCGGTAGGCAAGCCCCCGCTTATAGAGCAGCAGGAAGAACCACTGCGTCCACTTGTAGTACTCGGGCGACGACGAATTGATCTCGCGCGTCCAGTCGTAGGCGCATCCCGAGATAGTCAGTTGGCGCTTGAAGTTCGCAGCGTAGCGCGGGACGGTTTCCGTCGGATGCGATCCTTTCAGGATTGCCTCGTTTTCCGCGGGCAGCCCGAACGCATCCCATCCCATTGGATGCAGCACGTTGAATCCCGCCATGCGCTTGTAGCGGCCGACGACATCGCTCGGAACGTAATTATGCAGATGACCGACGCTAAGGCCGGCGCCGGACGGGTAGGGGAACATCTCGAGGATGTAGAATTTCGGCCGGCCAGGGTCCTCGCGCGTCAGGTAGAGCCTGGTACGCTCCCAATCAGCCTGCCATGCGGGCTCGATCTTCTTCGGGTCGTAGCGTTCGTCCATGAGTCAGGCAAGTTTAGCGTGATGAATCCACTTAATCTAACGTGAAACCCGCCGTGGGTTTCACACTTCGCTGGGCGGGGTGACCCCTGCACCCCGGCATTAAAAAAAAGATGCGGGACTTCGTCCCTGTTAGGACTTTTTTGGGGGGAAGTCGCGGGCTTCGAGTGTGTAGAGGACGTGGGGCAGGCCGGCGTGGGTGAAGTCGCGCTGGTACTTGAATCCACAATGTTCCATCACGCCGCGCGACGCCCGATTGTGCGGCAAGGTGAAGGCAACGATTCGCTCCAAGTGCATCACGTCGAAGCCCATCTTCAGCGCGGCGATTGAAATTTCGGTCGCGAAGCCCTTGCCCCAGCAGTCAGAGCGGATAGCGTAGGCGAGTTCTACCTCATCGTGGCCCTCGACCACGGTGTGTTTGATTCCACCGTATCCGACAAACTCGCCCGCAGTCCGCTGGCGGCAGATCCACAGACCGAAACCGTGCGACTTCCAATGCGCCGCTGCACGTTCCAGGAACGCGCGGCTCTGCTCCTCGCTGAAAATCTTTCCGTCGGCCGACAGGGTCGCCATCACCCGCGAATCGCCGTGCAGAAGACGGATATCCGCTAAATCACCGGGACCGGCGGGCGCGCCGCTCAGACGACGAGTATTGAGTTCGTTCAATTGGCCCGCTGCGACTGGCTCGCGCGACTATTTCTTGCGAACGACGGTGAGCCCATCGGCGATGCCGAGCATCACGGCCTCGACGCGCTTGTCCTTCGCAATAAAATCGTTGAGTTTGCGCAGCGCCTGCGTGTCGGCGTCCTGCTTTGTTTGATCGAGGATTGCGCCGCTCCACAGCACGTTGTCGATTAGGATCAGGCCGTTCGGACGCATTCGCTTCAGGATCTCCTCGTAGTAGATCGCATAGTTCGTCTTGTCCGCATCGATAAATGCGAAGTCGAAAGTATGCGACGCCGGAAGGGCCTTCAGCGTATCAGCCGCGGGTGCCAGCTTCAGAGTTATCTTGTTCGCGACGCCAGCGCGTTCCCAGTAGCGGCGCCCGACGCTGGTCCATTGCTCATTGACGTCGCAGCAGAGAAGCTTGCCGTCCGCGGGCAATGCGCGAGCGACGCAGAGTGCGCTGTAGCCGGTAAAGGTGCCGACCTCTACCGCAGAGCGTGCGCCGATCGCACCGGCAAGGATTGCCATGAAGGTGCCTTGCTCGGCGGCGATCTGCATAGCGCTGATCATGCCGAGCTTGGTAGTCTCGGCCGCCAGCTCAGCGCGTATCGGATCGTCGTTGTGCCCATGCGCAACCAGGTATTCGTAGAGGTTGGGAGTGAGCGCGATAAACTTTGGATGTTCTGCCATCTGCCTAAAATGGCAGGAAGCGAGAGCGCAGAAAAGCGTCCCAGCCGCAGCGAGCCGGCTGCATCGAATCTAAGACGAGTTACTCAACGGCCGCCGAGATACGCGAAGTCGCCGTGCTGATTCACTGTCAGCGTGCCGGTGAAGATCGTGTGATGCTTCTGCGCGCCCATCGCGATTCGGTAGATGAATTCACTTTCGCCGACCTCGAAAAACGCGTCGTCCGGCGATAACACGTAGAGCTTTTCGTGCTCATCCGAATCGGTGGCGCCGACGAACATCGCGCCAGAGGCGGTCAGCACCGGGTCGCCCAACGATTCCAGCTCGGTGCCGATAGGAGTGAGCTGCCCCTGCTGAATCCGCAAATCGAGGCGCTGGCGGGTCATCCGAAAAATCGCCGGCGTGTGGGCGCATCCGGCAAGTACGGCGGTGGTTCCATCGGCCATCAAGCCCGGCCTCCCCGCCGACAGATACGTCACAGGTCCGACACTAGTAAGCGTGCCCGTCGGAAGTATTCGCGCCATCGAGCCGCCGCTGTAGACGTAGAGCGCCGCGCCGCTGGGTGACTTGGCGGTAAACGCGACCGTTGTCCCAAGCGTAGTGGGAAGAGCAACCGGCAACCCGAACGGGCGCTCGTAGAGGGTATGATTCGGTCCGTATTCGCCTTCGACCGCAAGCTCCGTGACACCGCCCGTCAGGGAAGCAACCATGAGCGCCTGATGATGGGTCGCGGGCTTGTCGCTCTCGCCCAGAAACCCGGTAAAAACGACCTCACCTTCGTCGCCCATCTGCGGACTGCCGAAGCTGAGTACCGCGATTTCATGCCCTTGAATGGTCTTGTCACCGGCCTTCGCCATGCAGGTGAGCTTACCGTGCGAGTAAAAGAACAGCGCATCGCGGCCGTGTGGAACGGTCGACGTAAACGCGATGTTTCCGTCCATATCGGCGATCGGATAAGGATCGCCCTTGAATGCGGGCGTGCAGTCGGCGATCAGCGCTTTGGGATTGAGCGCAGCGATTATGCGATGGCTTGGCACCGCGTCGGCATTGCCGATGAAAATACTCCATCGGGCCTTCAGGTTGGTGTTCTTGGGCTGAGTTTCCGCCCCGAATATCACGCGCCCATCGGGCATCATCGATGGTACGCCCACTTCAGTGATAGCGCCGTCGCCGCCGGGTGCAGGCATTCCGATTCCAGTGATCAGCACGGGCACGCCGTTGCTGTCGCTGGCATAAACCGCCTGCGTATTGTCCATCTGCAAGTCGGCGCTGGTGCCGTTAAGGCTTAGCGAAACCGCATGCGCGCTGAGCGGAGTGATTAGCAGAATCGCGATCGCAGATGGCAAGGCCCTGAGATTAAACATGTTTCCCCCAGTCCTTAATCAGTAGCTCGAATGCGAATTCCCCAGATTTCTTATAGTCGCCAGACCTCACGTAACGCAATGCAAGAAACAAACCTTTATGAAACCAGGTCTCAACGACATCAAAACCCGATCGAATCCAGCATTGCGTGCATTCGCGCAGGATGGGTCTCCGACCAGTAAATCCGACCACACTTTCCGCACACGGCAAATCGATCATGGCTGGCGAAGACGTAGGGCGGCACTCGCCGCGACACGAGTTCACGCGCGACGGCGGTCAGCGCAAGGTTGCATCGGGAGCATCGCGTGAGCGCAATCGCTCGCGGGTCGAGGCCGAAGCGCATGACAGCCTCGCGCAGCTGATCCCTGATAGCGTTGCTCTCGACGAAATAAACGTCGTCGGCGGTTCGCAAACGTTTGTCACGCGTCACCAGAGTCCTGTTCTCCGAGCGAGCGATTTTCAGCAGCTCAGCGCCGTTCAGGGACGCGTCCGCAATAACGTCAGCGCCGAGCAGTCGCAGCCATCGCGCCAATCGCATCAGCATGCGGTCAACGGCGAGTCGGGGAGTTTCGTCCATCGCGAGGGACTGTAGTATATCACCATTCGGCCAACAGGCAGTTCGACAAACTTGAAGTGACGGTTTAAGTTCGAGGCGATTCGCGATGAATGAAACTCAGGTCACCTTTCGCTCCGGCGATTTGACTTTGGAAGGGCTGCTGAGCAATCCGGGCGGAAACGTACCGGTGGCGGTGGTCTGCCATCCGCACCCGCTCTATGGCGGCTCAATGCACAACAACGTCGTCGATGCGATTCTCGCCGCGATGTGGCAGGCGGGTTACTCGACACTTCGTTTCAACTTTCGCGGCGTCGGCGCCAGCGACGGCGAGCATGGCGGCGGCCCCGGCGAAGTCGACGACGCCGGTGCGGCGATGGCATTTGCGCTCGCGCAGCCGGGCGTCCGCAAGCAGGGCGCTGTGATGGCCGGCTATTCGTTCGGCGCGAATGTCGCGGTGAGTGCGGGATACGCCGGCGCGGAGATCGCGCGAATAGTCGCAGTAGCACTGCCGCTTGCAATGGCTGATGCGCGCACTCCGGATGGCAGCTCCAAGCCGGTGCTGCTGGTGTCCGGCGATCGCGATTCGTATTCGCGAGTAGCCGGTCTGCAGGCGCTCAAGTCGAAAATGGGAGACTCCGCGCGACTCGAAATAATCAGCGGCGCCGACCACTTCTTCGGCGGCCGCGAAGCGGAACTCTCGCGCGTGATTGCTGCTGCGCTGGCGACTTAGTGGCCGGCCGGGGCAGCGGGAGCCGTGCGAGCCACCTGCAAGATGGCGTAGAAGGGATCCTCCGAATGCGCCTTCGCGATTGAAATGATCTGCGCGATGGTCGCTTTCAAGTCGCCATGATTCATCTGCTGGAGCGTCGCGAAGTTGTTCAGGTTGTGAAAATAAATCATGTAGTTCACGAGCACCGCGTTGTTGAGCGGCTGCTTGTCGAGGTCGAAGCGCTCGAGTCCCGATAGCGACGGCTCGAGCGCGGCGTAATCAGCCTTGATCGCCGCGAAAGCCTCCTCGCGCCGCTGGTCGAGCTCCTTCTTGGGCAGGTCCGCCATATAAATCTCGAGCAGCCGCGCCTGCTCCTTGAGCAGAAAGCGCGCGAACTTGAGGTCGCTATCCAGGATGCCGCGCGCCGTAATCGTCGACGGTGCCGAATCACCTTCAGTCGCCGCGAAAAAAGCTACCGCGCCCGCGCTGCCGACGTAGGTCGCCGCCGATTCGTCGAACATCGCGTCGCTCGCCAGGTAATACGTGCGATGGAACAGTTCGTGGATCATGACGCCCGCCAGCTCGACGCGATCGAGATTCAGCAGATTCGATAGCAGCGGGTCGCTGAAAAATCCGAGGCTCGAGAAGGCAATCGCCGGCCGCACCATCGTGTCGAGTCCCTCGGCTTCCAGCGCCGCCGCCTCCGCGATCGCATCGGTCTCGTCGAAATAGCCGCGATACGGCACGTGACCGACAATCGGGAACCACCACGTGTATGGGTCGAGCGAGTCGCGTGGCGTCGCCATCACGACGTGTATGACCGCGTCCTCATCCACCGGCGCGACGCTTTTGTACGCGCCGCCGACGTTGAGGCCAAGGTCGTCAGCCGCGAACTTGCGCACCGCAATCGCGGTCTCCAGCTTCGCGCGAATATCCTCCGGCAGATCCTTCTTCGCCAGCACGTCGTCGATCGGTTTGCGTGCGCGCAGAATTCGGCACTCTTCGTACGCGGCGTGCGTGATGTAACCCGCGTAGCATCCGCCCAGCATAATCGGCGCCAAGATTATCGCCGCGAGGCGAATCATCACATACGCCGTCTGCAATTGCGGATGCGCCACGCGCCGCGTCGTGCCAGCCACTTCTCCGTCCTGTCCGGGGCGTCAGCTCGCCACGAGGCGATCGCTGTTTGCCATCGCAGCGTATTGCAGCTCGAATAGCCGGTAGTAAAGTCCGCGCTGTGCGAGCAGTTCGTCATGCGTGCCGCTTTCTCGCAGCACGCCGCCGCCCAGCACCATGATCCGATCGGCGCGCTCGATGGTCGATAGCCGATGCGCGATCACCACCGCGGTGCGCTCGGCCAGCAACTCGTTCAGCGCAAGCTGAATCAGCCGCTCGGTCTCGCTGTCCACGCTCGAAGTCGCTTCATCCATCACCAGGATTCGCGGATTGTAGGCGAGCGCCCGCGCAAACGAGAGTAGTTGGCGCTGACCCGCCGACAGGTTAGCGCCACGTTCGCGAATCTCTTCTCCGAGTCCGCCCGGCAGCCGCTCGACGAATCTCAAAGCCTGCGCCCGCCGCAGCGCGTCGCGAACCTCCGATTCGCTCAGGTCGGTTCGCGACAGCCTGATGTTTTCCATTACGTCGCCGGCGAACAGGAACACGTCTTGCTGCACGTACCCGATTTCGCGGCGCAGCGCGCCGAGGTCCCATTCGCGCACATCGACGCCGTCTACCAGGATTCGTCCTCCGGTCACGTCGTACGATCGATTGAGCAGCTTGATGATCGTGGTTTTGCCCGAGCCGGTCGGCCCCACAATGGCAATTTTCTGTCCAGCCGCGACCGTGAAGCTCAGGTCCTTCAGAATCGGCTCGCCCTTGCGATATTCGAAGTTGACGTGATCGAACACGATCGCCCCGCGCGAGATGGCCGGACGCCTGGGTTGCGTGGGAACCGGCAGCACGGTCTCGCCTTCCATCAGTGCGTGGATTTTCTCGACTGCTGCCAGAGCGGATTGCAGCGCGCTGTACTTGGTCGAGATATCCCGCAGCGGCATGAAAAACTGCTGCGCGTACTGGATGAAAGCGACCAGAGTGCCGAGCGTGACGAGATGCCGAATCACGCTGCCGCCGCCAATCCACAAAATCACCGCGACCGTGATCGAACTCAGTGCCTCGACCGACGAGAATTGAGCCGCCTCGTAAACGTTGGCCATCATCTGCACGTCGCGCGACCGCAGATTGAGCGCGTCAAATTCGCGCCGGCTCTCACGCTCACGGGTGAAGAGCTGCACGATCATCATTCCTGCCAGCGATTCGGACAGGTACGAGTTCAAGGCCGCGAGGCGATCGCGGATCTGGCCGTACACGATGCGCGAGCGCGAGCTCAAAAAGTAAATAACCAGGCTCAGCGGCGGAATCGCGCAGAGCGCCGCCAACGCCAGCCGCGGACTCAACGAGAACATGATCGTCACGATGCCCAGGAGCGTCATCGCATCGATGAATATCGTCAGCGAGCCGGCCGAAAACATGTCGTTGATCGAATCGATATCGGTTGTCATTCGGCTGACCAGCCTGCCGACCGGCGTGCGATCGAAGAACGACATCGGCAGGCGCTCGACCTTGCGGAACAGCGCCATCCGCAGATCGGACAGGCTGTACTGCGCGACCATCATCATCAGGTAGAACTGCGCATAGAACGCGCCGAACTCGCAGATCACCAGCAGCAGGTACAACATGCCCATCACGAACAGGCCGTGCCCGCCTGACATGCGGAACAGAAGCGCGAGCCACGCAGGAGGCCGCGCGCCATGCGCGCCAGACAGGAATTCGTCGACCGTCAGCTTGATGACGTACGGTTGCGCGAGCAGGAACGCCGTGTCGAGCGGCATCAGGAACGTTGCCAGCCAGAATAATCCCTGGTACGGCCGGATGAACTGCCACACCCAACGCACCAGCCCGGCGTCGTAGATTCTGGAGAGCGGCTTTTCCTCGACGACCTGCATCTCAGTAACGGATCAATTCCTCTTCGAGCAGCTGGCGATGGAACAGCTCGGCGTAAATTCCGCGCCGGCTCATCAGCTCCTCGTGGGTGCCGCGTTCGGCAATCTCACCCTCTTCAAGCACCACGATCTGATCCGAGTCGCGCACCGTCGACGCGCGATGCGACACCACGATGGTAGTGCGGCCCTCGACGCTTTTCTCGAGACTGTCCAGCACCGCCTTTTCGGTTTCGGTATCGACGCTCGACAGCGCGTCGTCCAGCACGACAATCGCTGGATTGTAGGCGAGCAGCCGCGCGATCGTGACGCGTTGCTTCTGCCCGCCCGATAGCGCCATCCCACGCTCGCCGACGATCGTGTCGAGTCCATGCGGCAGCACCGCGATGTCCGGTTCGAGTCCCGCGATGCGCGCGGAGTTCTGGATTTCATCGATCGACGCGTCGATCTTGCCGAACGCGATGTTACGCGCGAGCGTGTCGGTGAACAGCGTGGGTTCCTGCGGTACCATGCCCACCGTCCGCCGCAGCGCGCCCAGCGCCATCTCCTCGACGTCGCGGCCGTCAAGCAGTATTCGTCCCTCGGTCGGTTGCAACAGGCGCGCCAGCAGTTTGACCATGGTGGACTTCCCCGATCCGGTGCGGCCGACGATCGCCAGTTTTTCACCCGCTCCCACCTTCACGTTGATGTTCTTAAGGGCGTAGGGAATCTTGCCGTTGCCGCCGTCGCCGTTGTGCGCAAGGTAGCTGAACGAAACTCCTTTCCATTCGACCGCGCCGTTTATCTCGAGCTTCACGTCTTCGCCTTCGACGCTGTCCGCTCCGCGCGCGTTGAAAATCTCGTCGAGCCGCTTCATCGACGCCTTGCCGCGCTGATAAATCGAAAGCATCCAGCCGAGCGAGATAGTCGGCCATGCAAGCTGCCCGAGGTAGCTTAGGAACGCGACCAGCGATCCGAGCGACATCCGTCCGTTGATCACGAGCGAGCCACCGTAGATCAGTACGATCATCGTCGAGCTCGCCGCTGCGCATCGAATCATCGGCATCATCGCGCCGCGCGTACGCGCCAGCGCCAGCCCCTGCTCGTTGTACGAATCGTTGATTTTGCGAAACAGCGACGCTTCGTGCTCCTCCAAAGTGTACGCTTTCACCACCGGAATCCCGGCCAGGCTCTCCTGCACCTTCGAGCCAATCGCAGCGAGCCCCTCCTGTACCTTCAGGCTCCGCATCATCATCGTGCGCATCAGCCAGCGGATAGCGACGAACAGAACGAGATAGGGAACGATCGCGAACAAGGTCAGGCGCGGATTGAGCGAGCTCATAAAAACCAGCGCAAGGCCGTACGTCAGGGGAGTATTCGAAACTGACAGCACGAACATTCCAACCATCATGCGCACCGCGGTCAGGTCGTTGATCATGCGCGACATCAGGTCGCCGGTCTTGAACCGCTGGTAGAAGTCGGTGCCGAGCGTCGTCAGATGCTGGAACAGATCGTTGCGCAGGTCGTATTCGATATCGCGGCCGACGTTGAAGATGACGAAGCGCGAGAACCAACGGACCGTGCCGAGCATCAGCGCGAACACGATCATCAGCTCCGCGTAATGCGCGACGAGGTCCGGTCGATGCTTGTCGGTCGCGTTTATCGCGTCGCGGATGAACAACGGAATGATCATCGCGAGCGTTGCGTTCGCGAACGTGCAGGAAATCCCGAATACGTAACGCAACCAGTAGCGTCGCGCGTAGAAGAACAGTCGTCTCATGGGCTGTCGCCTAAACTATCAGGTCTACTGCGCGATTAAAGTGGATCGCTTCTTTCAACACTGGTGCAGGGTCACCCCTGCCCAAGGAAGCGTGAAACCCTCGCAGGGTTTCACATTTAATCGGCACATTTTTTAAATGCCCGTGCGCGATTTAAGCCGTCGCTCGTAAAGTTTCGCGTATTTCAGAAACACGTAGAACGCAGCCGTCATGGCTGCGTAGAGTCCACGTCCGCCGTCGCGAAAACCGCCGCGGATAATATAAAAATTGAAAAACCGCCAGGCCGGATTCAAAATCATCTTGAACGGCGTGAAAGCGCTCGGCTCCTGCTCCATCGCGGCCCGCGTGCTGAACCGATTGATCGTTGCCACGTGATCCGCGATGTCCCGATAGCTGAAATGCAGAATCCGCTGGTCCAGCCGCTCGACCCGCCCTTCGACAACTACCTTGTCATGCGGATCGCGGCCGCCGATATGTCCGCGCTCGCGGCGGAACAGCCGCACCGGAGTGTCGGGATAAATCGCATGCGAATAATAATGCCCCAGGTGGTACAGGATGCGCCGGATGCGATAGCCGTCGGCGGCCGACGGCGACGACACCGCGCGCACGATTTCCTCGCCCAGGTCATGCGTCGCCTGCTCGTCCGCGTCCATCAGCAGCACCCAGTCGCCGGTCGCTCGATCGAGCGCCATCTGCTTCTGCTTCACATAATTAGTGAACTCGTGCTGCACCACGTGGGCGCCGAGGCCGCGCGCAATCTCGACCGTCCTGTCGGTCGAGAACGAGTCGATAATTATTTTTTCGTCGCAGAACCACGCGCTCTTCAGGCACTGGCCGATCAGCGCCTCTTCGTCGCGCGTAATCGTAATCAGCGAAATCTTTGGCCGCTCTGACATCCAGTAGATTAAGACGCGTGTTGCGCTTCGGCTCGATCGAGTCCTTCGATCACTTTCGACGCTATCGACTTGAATGCCGCGCTAATTGGATGCGCCGGGTTGGCCGCCACAATCGGGCTCGCGCTATCTCCGCCCTCGCGCAGCTCGCGCACCAGCGGCAGCTCGCCCAGGAACGGGACATTGAGCGACTCGGCCAGCCGCGCGCCGCCGCCGTGGGCGAAAATCTCGTGGCGATGGTTGCACTTGCGACATAGGTAATAGCTCATGTTCTCGACCACGCCGAGCACCGGCACGTGCACTTCCTCGAACATCGCGACACCGCGCTTGACGTCGAGCAGCGCGATTTCCTGCGGCGTCGTCACGATCACGCCGCCGTCGAGCGCAACGCGCTGCGTAATAGTCAGTTGCGCGTCGCCCGTGCCCGGGGGCAAATCGAGCACCAGGCAATCCAGCTCGCCCCACTCGACGTTGAACAGAAACTCGGTCTCGAGCTTGGTGACCATCGGCCCGCGCCAGATGACGGCGGTCTCGTCGTTGATGAACAGCGCCATCGAGATATAGCGGATGCCGTAGCGCTCCAGCGGAATGATTCGCCGCTCGGGCGTGAGCGTCACCGCTTTCTCGACTCCCACCATCATCGCGACGCTTGGCCCGTACACGTCGGCGTCCATCAGGCCGACACGCCACCCCAGCGCATGCATCGCGAGGGCGAGATTCACGGCGACCGTCGACTTGCCGACTCCGCCCTTGCCGCTTGCCACAGCGACTAGATGCTTGACGCCCGCGATATTCCGCGGCTGTGCCATCCCTGTCGCTGCCTTCGGCGCGGCCGCCGCCGGCTGCTCGAGCTTGACGTTAACCGCAGGCACCCCTGCCATCGCGGCAACCGTCGCCTTGACATCGGCCACGATTTTCTCAACGACCTCGGGCTTCGCCGACGCCATTGTCAGCGACACGGTCACGCCTGCGTAAGCGACTTCGATATCCTTGATGATTCCGAACGATACGATGTCGCGCGTGAAGCCGGGGTATTTTACTTTCTTGAGTTCGGCGAGAATTTCATTTGGACTCGGCATTGTGCAGAGCGGACCTGTCGATGGTTTCAGATTGGGGTATGGCTGCGCTACTAAAGCGTGACGCCCATGTTATCATTCCGCCAACGCCGGAAAAACGAGGGTTCGAGCGCATTGGGAGTCCCTTATAATGAGTAAAGCAGGCGCCGGCGCGCCCCGTGTCCGCTTCAGCCGCGTCGCCGGCGAAGTCGCAACGCTGGCCGCTCGCGATCTGTCTAGCGGACTCGCCGCGATGCTGGCGACGGAAGTCGCATCGGCACCCGACGAGTCACTAACGCCGACCGAATTCAGGGTCGACTTCGGCGATTCCGCCGCCGGCGCATCCGCATCGCCAGTCTCTCTCGAAGGCGACGCCTTCGACGTCTCACGCGCACCTGACTCGATTGTAATTCGGGCAGGGACCGAACGCGGACTGATTCATGGCGCCTCGAATCTTCTCGAGAAGCTCGGCGCACAATTTCCGCCCGGCGTCACGCCGTCGTACCCGCGAATCGAGGGCGCCAGGCTCGCCGCCCTCGAACCCTTCGGCGTTATGCCAGCTTTCAAGCGCCGCGCCTTCGTCTCCGACATCATGACGTGGGACTACAACTTCCCCGACCGCCTCGATTTGCATCTTCGCCACGACCGCGAATTCATCCCATGGATGGCGCGCCGAGGCATCAACGCCTTCTCGTACATCCGCCATGCGCACGACACGCGCCTCAAGATCGACGAGATAGCGCCGGCGCTGCGCCAGCACGGAATCGGCGTCGAATACGGCGGCCACGTCCTGCAACTCCTGCTGCCGCGCGATCGCTTCGCCGAGCATCCTGAGTATTTTCCAGCCGGCGACGACGGCGTGCGCGCTGCGCGCGGAAATCTGTGTGTCTCCAATCCCGACGCGATTGATCTCGTGCGCGAGGGTGCGCTCGCCTACGTTCACGACCACCGTGAGAACGAACTGCTGCACATCTGGGGCGCCGACGTACGGGGCGGCGCATGGTGCCGATGCGCTCAGTGCCGCGAGCTCCCGCCGCAAATCCAGTACATGAATGTCGTCAACGCAATCGCCGATGCACTAGCCGCCGAACCTACCGCTCCGCCGATAGCATACCTCGCCTATCACGACACTATCGATCCCCATCCCGCCCTGCAGCCGTTCGACAACGTGTGGTTCGAGTGGGCGCCGCGCGAGCGATGCTACAGCCACGCAATCGACGACCCGGCCTGCGAGATAAACCCGCGGTATCTCGAATCGCTGAAACGTTACATCGACATCTTCGACGGACGCGGTCATGTCTTCGAGTATTATGCTGACGCGATCCTGTTCGGCGGCCTAGGCTTCGCGACGCCCGCCGTCATCGCGTCCGATCTCCGCGCCTACCTGCGCCTGGGGCTAACCAGCATCTCGTGCCTGACCTTCGGCGCGTACAGCGTGATGGCCTATCCGGTAAACCTTGAGGCATTCGTGCGCGGCTCGCGAGATCCTGCCTTCGAGCCGGAGCCAACTTCAATTGACACTGCTGCCGGCCGGCATCCGCGATGCGCCTCCGAAATGACCGCTGCATACCGCGCTGTCGAGCGCGCGTCGAAGTTATGCCTCGACTATGCCGACGTGATGAGCCCGGTGATGCCGCCCGAAAAAGCTGCGCGCAAGCGCGACGAACTGCGGGAGGCGGCGCTGATATTCAACGAGGCAATAGCAGCGGCCGACCAGATCGCGCAGAGTTCGGAAACTGCTCTCGCGGACGCCGAGAAAGATCTCTGGCGCTACAGCGCCGACGTCCTCGCGGGACTATCGGACTACCTGGGAGCGCTCGAGCAGACGGGCGTCCATCGCAGGATTTGGGGCGAAGCCGCTATCAGCAGAGTCACGGACGCAATCGAGCTCATCCGCGGAATAGATCTCGAAATCAAAGGCACCTGGGGCGCGTACGACTTCGAATGGATGCGCGAGCTTTGGCTCCGCGCACTTCAGCGTCGGCTCGATGGGAATGCGAAACAGGCGGAGGAAATATTCTGATGGACGCCGACAACGGATTTGCTCTGTCGCCGGAACTGCGGGCGCTTCGCGACCAGGTGGGAAAGATAATCCGCGAGGAAATTATTCCCATCGAAGCGCGGTGCGATCCCGACGCAGCCGAGATTCCTGAGGATCAATACTGGCGACTCGCGCGCAAGGCTCAAGCCGCCGGGATGTGGTGTATGGGTGCGCCGCGCGAGTATGGCGGCGGCGGTCTCGGCACCTTCGACATGTGCGTACTGGTGGAGGAAATGGCGCAGCATCGGATGGGGCTCTACAACCCCGGCTGTGGCGTCTTCGGACGCACGCCGCCTCCGGTGATTTACGCAGGCACCGACGAACAGAAGCGCACATACGCGGGCGGCACGATCAAGAATGCGTGGCATACATTCTTTGCGATCACAGAACCGTCGGGCGGTTCCGATCCGGCCGGCGCCATTCAGTGCAAGGCGGTTCGCCAGGGTGATACCTACGTTCTCAATGGCACCAAGATTTTCATCTCGCATGCGCACGAGGCCGAATGGGGCGTGGTCTTCACCCGCACCGACGCCAAGGCCGGCCGCAAGGGAATTACCTGTTTCATAATCAAGAAGGGTACGCCGGGATTTACGCCGCGGCCGATTCGTACGCTGCGCACCTCAGCGCTGCCCAACGAGGTTCAGTTCGAGGACTGCGTCGTGCCAATCGAGCAGCGCCTGGGCGCCGAGGGCGACGGGCTGAATCTATGCCTGGACCTGCTGACGCGGCAGCGCTTTCCATACTCCTCGTGCAACATCGGCGTTGGCGTGGCGGCGCTCAGGATGGCGATCGATCACGCCAAGCAGCGCAGCACCTTCGGCGAGCTGTTGTCGAAGCGGCAGGCTATCCAGTGGATGCTTGCGGATTCGGAGGTCGAGCTGCGCGCCGCGCGATGGCTGACGTGGGAGGGCGCGTGGAAGGCCGACCGCGGCGAGGATTGCCGCGTCGAGGCATCAATTGCAAAGCTCTACTCGAGCGAAGTGCTGGGCCGCGTGATCGATCGCGCCGTGCAGATTCACGGCGGCTACGGCGTCAGCAAAGAATTTCCGATTGAGCGATGGTATCGCGAGGCGCGAATACGCCGAATCGGCGAAGGCCCCAGCGAAGTGCATCGCATGGTCATCGCGCGTTCGTTGCTGCGATGAAGGTTGAACGAGGAGAGTTGCGATGAGTTTGCCGCTCGACGGAATCCGGGTGATTGACTTGGGCCAGGTGTACGCGGCGCCGTACTGCACGCTACAACTGGCCGCGATGGGCGCCGATATCATCAAGATTGAGCCGCCGGTCACCGGCGAAGTCCTGCGCCGGCCGGAATTGCCGCCGGGCGGCGCGGGCTATTCGTTTCTCATGCTCAATGCGAACAAGCGCTCGGTCACCATCAATCTGAAAGCCCGGCGCGGGCAGGAAATCGTGCTCAAGCTGCTCGAGGACGCCGACGTGCTGGTCGAAAACTACCTCGACGGCGTGATGGAGTCATTCGGCCTGGCCTACGATCAGATTGCCGCGCGTTTTCCTCGGCTGATTTACGCGTCGGGCAAGGGCTACGGCTCGAATAGTCGCTACGCGAAGCTCGGCTCGATGGACAACACTATCCAGGCGTCGTCGGGCTTCATCAGTATCACCGGCTTCGCCGACCATCCGGTGAAAACCTCGGCGACCTTTATCGACATGGGCACCGGCAGCCACCTGGTGAGCGGAATCCTGGCTGCGCTGATCCATCGGGGGAAAACGGGCCGCGGACAGCATATCGAGGTCGCGATGCTCGACGTTGCGATCCCTGCGCTGACCAGTGCGGTGGCGCCCGCGCTACAGGGGATGAAGTTCAAGCGGCTCGGAAATCGTCACTGGGGCGCATGCCCGACCAACATCTATCCCGCTCGCGACGGCGAGATTCTGATCTTCTGCCTGACCGAAGCGCATTGGCGCACGCTGGCAAAATTGATGGGGCGCGAAGAGTTGATCGCCGATCCGCGCTGCAAAAATCACGGCGCCCGGCTGAAGATTGCCGACGAACTGGACGCTATTGTCGGCGAGTGGACGGGGGCGCAAGCGCGCGACGCGATGGTCGAGGGATTGATCGAAGCTGGAATCCCATGCGCGCCGGTGCGCACCGTCGAAGAGGTGATCGCCGATCCCGAGATCATGCAGCGGGGAACGCTCGTCGAGAGCGACTATCCCACCCGCGGCAAAATTCGCGTCGCCGGCAGTCCTATCAAGATGTCCGCGGTGCCGCAGGGCGAGAGGCCACAACGACGACCGCCCGAACTCGGCGAACATAACGCAGAAGTGCTTGCGTCGATAGGAATAGAAGCCGCCGAACTGGCAAGCCTGAAACGCGACGGAGTCATTTGATTAAGCGTGAAACCCACCGTTCTGTCTCCTCTCCCCGCATGGGAGAGGATGAAGGTGCGGGTCATATACAGCGCCCTGCAGGATTCAGGATTCTGGTTCCCTCCTCTCACTCCTTGCACAATGCCCACGCTTGCGACGGTGCGTTGTTGTAGCTGAATTTCACGCATGGGACCGACGCGCACGCGCTCACCAAATCCACGGTCGGCGTTACGGTCGCGTTCTTGTTGAGCCACAGATTAAGCTCGTTCACCATCTGCTGACCGAGACCGTTCAGCTCCGGCACCACGATGATGTAAAGCGCGTCTTCCTGCCGGCGCGCCGTTGACCAGGTGCCGGGATGGGCCTTTGACGGAAACGCCTGCATCCTGCGATGGCTGGTGGGGCCTTCGACTATTTTCCAGTTGTTCGCAATCTCAACCGCCAGAAAACGCGGGAACTCGCCGATGAGGCCGCTGATATCCGCGTCGCCTTGCGGCTCGACGACACTCGCGCACTCACTCACCTCGCTCCAATAGCGATCGATCCCGGCCGCTGCAGCCTGCCGCGATGCTTCCGTCTTGTACTGGCCGTTGGTTTTGACGCGAATTCCGGCGGGCGTGACCAGGTCGGCGGCGAACTCCGATGAGGACAGTTCAAGCGGCCGTTTCCCGACCTCAGCTTCGGTGCCGGTGTTATTGAGCGGATAGTAAGTGGATTCCGTCGGGCATGCGGTCAGCATGCTCCCGACGGCGATCACAAGTATCGACGCCGCAATGCGCAACTCCAGCGCTCGAAACCATCCGCGCGCGACTCCATCCCCTGCCACCACCAATTGCGCAACCCGCATCCGCTCAGACGACTCCATCGCGCTTGTAGGACTTCATCGCACACCACCGGCCAACGCTGGATTCATACACTACACGCCCATCCATTGCACGGCTCCAATTTCGGACAGACAGGATTTCAGGCAGGACCAGAACCCTGAATCGCGCAGCGCGCTGTAATCAGACCCTCACCTTCATCCTCTCGCTCACAGTCAGAGGAGACAGATCGGTTGGTTCTTGATGTGACAAAAAGTCCACATTTTGGTTGGTAGAATGTGACATTATGATGCTCGCTGCTGCGATAGTGTCATGCGATGGAGCCGGCAAAGCGAGTGGGACGGCGCGCTGGTGCGCGGCGTTGGTTTGAGCTCGAGCCTCCTGTCCCCGAGCGATTGGAGTTGGAGACTTCGCCGCGCGGTGCCACTGTCGCGAGCTATGTTCTCACGCATGCGGCCGAGAGATCGTGGCAAATTCTCAACCAGGATCTCGAAGACCCGCGGGGCGGAGTGTTCTGGATCGGCGGCCCGCCGGGGTGCGGCAAGACCCATTTCCTGGACTACGTAATTGCGCTGCAGAAAAAGGCGGGTGCGCTCGAGGCGCAAAATGCGCGGCGGCTGGTGTGCGGACTCGAGCTGGCCGGGCGCGTGCGCGCACCGGAACTGGAGTTGTTCCTGTTAAGCGCCCTGGCGGAACAAATTGGTGGCGACCCGCGCTCGTCGGGCGACTTATTCCGGCACATGCGCGGTGCTGCCGCGTTGAAGGTGGGACTCGAGAGCGCGCGCAGGACCGGAGTCAAAGCGATAACCGTCGCGATTGATTTTGGCACCTCGGAATGCGAGTCGGCGGCACAGTTTTTCAAGATGCTGGCGCAAGTCGCCGCATCGTTTCACCAGGTGAAGTTCACCGTGATCGCAGCAGGACGCGCGATGGCTTCAGAAGCGGCGCGCGCGCTGTCGGTGGCGCCGCACGACACCAACGAGGAGACCATGATCGCAGTGCGCCGAGCGCGGCGATTGGTCGAGGACGCCGCGCTGGACGCCGAGGTCGCGTACGCGGGAATCGATACCGGGGGACTGGCGCCCAACGCGATCTTCCCGTTCCATCCGGCGACCTTAAGCGCTTTGCGGACTATCGGGACCCATTCGAAGCCCGCCGGCGAGAGTTCCGAGCTGGCCGCCATCGTCTCGCTGTCGCGGCTGGCGCGCGACGTGTTGTCCTCGCCGGCGTTCGAAGCGGCGAATGGCGGCGACGCCGGAAAATTGCCGGCGCGTTTGATCTATCCGCCTGACCTCACTCTGATCGCGGCGGTCTCAAACCTGGTCAAGGCGCTGCTGGCTGATGCGGGGCAGGCCGCGTGGAAAATCGCGCGCGATCGGACGGCCGAACTGGACGCGTACGAGCGCGACCTCGCGCGCGAAATAATCGACTCGCTGATAGTGGAGAAGGTATGCGGCGGCGAAAAGGCGATCGCGATCGAGGAACTGAAGTCTCGGGTGCCGATGGTTGCGCGCGGAGGACTGCCGAATGCAAAAGCGACGCCGGAGTTGCGCGAGCTGGTTCGTCGGCTCGAGATATCTACCGGCGGTGTGATTCGGTTCGAGACCGATGCCGCGAGATTCGACCCGGATGCTGCGGGCGCGCCCGAACTGGCCGCGTTCAACGGTGCTCTCGCGCTCGCACGGCGCTTCGATCCGACGCTGACGATTGCGCGCGACCGCGAGGGACTCCGCGCGCGCCTGGAGCGGCTCGACGAGGCCCTGGCGGTTGCGGTCGAGGGAGGAATCCGTACGCGCGAGGTGCTCGCGGCGGCGCTGAAGGAAGCGCACCTCGAGATGCCCCGGCCAACGCAGTCGCGATCGCGGAATTTATCGCGCTGGCGGAGGTAGGCGCGGCGGCGATGCTCAAGGCGGCTGCCGATCGATCGTATCTCGCGTCGGCAATCCGGATCGCCGAGGCGTACGATGCGCTGGCAGCCGCCGCCGATTCGATCCCGCGCTTACGTGCGATGCGCGAGTATCTTGGGGCAACAGGTTTGCGTGCTGCGCCCGACGAAGCGGGAGCCAGGGAAAACGCCTGGCAGCATTCGGCAATCGTTTCATTGGAGACCGAATGCGAACTGCTGCGAGTCGAGCTGGGGCCGCGCGTTCTGAGCGGGCCGCCGCGCAGCCTCGACGCGTTGGAAGCGCGTTTTCAAAAATTCAAATGGACCTACGTTCAGTGTTACTTGAGCGCGCATGCGCGATGGCACGACAAGATGCAGCGACTCGAGCATTCGGCGGCAGACGCGCGGCCGTACTTCGAAGCGCTCGCGCGGCTGAACGCGATCGCGCGGCTGGGGCGGGCCGAAGGCGCGCATCTCGGTGCAGAGCTGGCAGAGCTGCGCGCGCGTATCGTGCGGTGCGAGCTCGGAGATGCGATCGCGCCCGAGACAACGGCGCGATGCTCGAGCTGCGGATTTCAGCTGGGGGCGTCGTCACCAGAAGCGGGACTTGACGAGCTTATGGAGAGAATTCGGCGCGCGCTCGGGATCAAGCTGGCGGCGCTGTCGCAAAGCATGATCGCGCGGCTGATTCGCAACCACGATACGGAGAATCGCCTGGAAGGATTTCTGAAAATCACGCAGGCTGCGCAGACCGACGCATTGGTGCGGGTGCTCGACGACAAGCTCGCGAAATATCTGGCGCGCGTACTCGAGGAGGAAGGAGCAGGATAGATCAGAGGCAGAGAGTCAACGGATCGGTGGGTTGCGTTTTTTTGGCTGGCCGGGAGGAAATGCGCTTGCGCGTTTGTGGCGCGGACGGACGTTGAGACGATCAAGCAGGCGGAAGTAGGAATCGCGCGCAATCTCGAGGCCCCATAGCAGCGTCAGGCCGAGCGTGCGGCCGACACCGCCGACGATCTCCTTGGCAAGAGGAAGGCCAGTGAGCGGCTCGATACGAACCTCGACGCGCGGCTTTTCTTCGCTTGATTCCATTGAGCTTCAGACTAAGTTGCCAAGCGCCTGCATGCAAACGCGTCAGCGCTTGGCAACTCGCGAAGCTTTACGGCGAAGACGCGGCGGAAGGAGCCGGGGCTGCTGCGCTCTCGCCGGAGCCGAGGACTGTGAGCTTGATGTCGTCGAACTCCGCCTGCGAATCGTCGCGCGCCCAGACCCCGATTTTGCCTTTGGCTATTTTGCTGTCGTCGAAATCAAAGACCATCTTGTCGTCGTCATACAGCATGAAGTGGCCGCCCTGGGCCGTCACCTTGAGGCGGTACCAGGTGTCCTTGTCGGTCGGCACCACGGACTGCTTGAGAAGATTGAGCTGTCCGTTGGTCATGCGCGACAGCGCGAAGTAGTCGCTGGGGCATCCGGCGGAGAGCAGGTAAAAGTTTTTGTCGTCAACGTAGCGGAAGATGAGACCACCGGAACAGTCGAAACGTCCGCCGACGGATTTGAACTGAGCCTCGAGAGTAAAATCGGAATACTCAGTCGGGTCCATCTCAATGGCTATTGGGTAATACTCGAGCAAGTTGGTGAGCGACTTGACCAGTCTGCCGGCGGGGAGGCCGAAGACATTGGGCTTGCTGGGCGCGCTCGGGTCCGCGATCACCTGCCAATCGCCTTCGAGCGCTTTCCATCCGGCGGGCAGCTCTCCGGCTTTGTCCTGATCGAAATCCCACGTGTGAACTTCGGGAGTCGGCGTAGGAGTCGGCGTCAAGGTTTCGGTGGGTGTCGGCTCGGCGCCCTTTTTCTTTTTGGCCCTCGAATGAGCGGCGGGACTGATAATGAGCACCGTCATTACTACGCCTGCCATGACGACTGCGGCGCTTCGCAGCCAAGAATTTCCCGTCTTCATCTATCCTCTCTCCGCTCCGCTGAGCTTAAGCCGTCTTGATTCTGAGGTTGTGGATCGACCCGCGAGTCGCGCGAGTCTCGCCAATGAATGGCGTCGCTGTCAAGTTTTTCTTCAAGCGGCGCAGGCCGCGCGACCACCGGAGAGCATCAGGGATTGTAGATCGTACGCTTGTGATGCTGGGCTACCATTGGCCACCACGCGCGCGAAGTGTGTGACCGGCGTCGATCAAAGACAATAGTCAGAGCGAAACCTAGTTTCGCTTTTTCTTCGTACTGACTAATCGAGCCAATAGTCAGTTTATTACATCATCGTGTGCGCGAATTGCTTGACTGAAGTGGGATATAGTGGGATGTTGTGGGACCTTGGGGAGGGAGCGCGGTGTTTAGTGGTCGGTTCGACCATTCGATCGATGAAAAAGGGCGGGTGAGTATACCGGCCCGGTTCCGCGACGTTTTGCAGCGCGAGAATCACGATCGTCTATATATCACCAATTTCCCTTATGCCGGAGAGCGATGCCTGGCGCTGTATCCGCCTAGTCAATGGGACCGGTTGAACGCGCATCTGCAAACCAAGCCGAGGTTCGATCCGCAGGTGCAGGTATTCGAGACGTTGATTATCGGCGGGGCGCATGAGGTGCCCGTCGATCGGCAGGGGCGAATTCTGATTCCGCCGAACCTGCGGGAATACGCGCGGCTGGATCGCGAGGTGACGTTCTCAGCGCGACAGGATCACTTTCAACTTTGGGACAAGAAGATTCTCGAGAAGGTTTTGAAGGCCACCGAAGAGAAAATAATGGATCCCGAATTTTTCTCGAAGCTGGGCCTCTGACGAGTAATGAATCCCGCGGTACACCAAGACGACGCGGCGGACCGGAGGCACGTGCCGGTGATGGTGGAGGAGGTGTGCGGTCTGCTGTCCGCACACGGTCCGCTCGCGTTCGTCGACGTGACTACGGGTACGGGAGGACATGCGGAGGCGATGTTGCGCGCGACCGGGGTGCGGATGCTCGGGCTGGATCGCGACGCGTCGGCGATGGCGGTCGCGCGCGAGCGGCTGGCGGAGTTTGGCGATCGTGTAGTGCTCGAGCGCGCGGACTTTGGCGATATTGCGGCGGTGATGAGGCAGCATCACTTCGATGGCGCGGACGCGATACTCGCCGACCTGGGTATGAGCAGCTACGCGCTCGACGATCCGCAGCGCGGGTTTTCGTTCAGGCTCGATGGTCCGCTGGACATGAGAATGGACAGCCGGCAGCCATTGCAGGCGAAAGACATTGTTAATGAAGAGAGCGCGGATGAGCTCGCGCGCATCATCTATACGTACGGCGAAGAGCGTGGATCGCGGCGGATCGCGAAGATGATCGTAGAGGCGCGGCGCCGCAGTCCTATCGAGACGACGGGCGAGCTGCGCGCGATCGTCGAGCGGGCGCTGGGAGCGCATCGGCGCGGCGGGACGCATCCTGCGACGCGCACGTTCCAAGCCCTTCGAATCGCGGTGAATCGCGAGATGGAAAGTCTCGCGGCACTTCTGCGCGACGGTCCTGCGATGCTCAATCCGGGTGGGCGGATGCTGGTTATCTCATATCATTCGCTCGAAGATCGTCCGGTCAAGGAGCGCTTTCGCGAGTTGGTCCGCACCGGCGGATACACCGCGATTGCGCGCAAGGTGATCAAGCCGTCGCGGTCGGAGACGTCGCACAACTCGCGGGCGCGCAGCGCGAAAGTCAGATGCATCGAACGGAGCGTGCGATGAGCGCGCGGGTAAAGCCGACGCGACGGCCGTCGCGGGTGGTGCCGGCAGTACTGGCGGCGTTAATCGCGATAGTCGGATTTGCGACGCTGATGATACGGCTGGAATTGACGCAAGAAGGCTATCGTCTTTCGGCGTTGCACGATGAGATTGCGAAGCTGCAGGACGAAAATCGCGAGCTGCGCCTTATGGCCGCGCAGCTCAGCTCGCACGAGAGACTGCGCGCGCTGGCGCCGCGGTATCATCTTGCGCCGCCAGGGCGTGGGCAGGTGGTGATGCTTCCATGAATACATCGTTCAAGCAGCGGCGCACTCGTATCGGAGCGCTCACGTTGACGCTGGCGGCGTTGTTTGGCCTCGCGGTAATCCGGTTAGTGGTGCTCGTCGCGTTTTACGGCACGCGCTTGAACTCGCTCGCTCTTCACGAGCATACCGGGGAAACCCAACTTGCAGCGGTGCGCGGACCGATCGTCGATCGCAACGGCGAGCCGTTGGCGCTGTCAGCCGAGACGCGGTCGGTTTATGCACGGCCGAAACGAGTGCTTGAGTCGAGCACGCCGGCCGAGCGCTCGAAGCTTGCTGCAATATTGATGATGATGCCGATTTCGCTGGAATCGAAGCTCAACAAGGACGCGCCGTTCGTGTGGCTCGAACGACGCATGTCGCCGGACAAGGCGCAGGCGGCGGAGGCCCTCGGAATCGACGGCGTCGGCACCATTAGCGAATACAAGCGGTTTTACCCGGAGAGCAACCTGGCCGCGTCGGTGGTGGGGCTGGCTGGGATGGACGGCCAGGGGCTCTCCGGGTTGGAGTTGCAGTACGACAAGATCGCGCGTGGTGAGGCGGTTGAGCTGAGTTTTTATCATGACGCACTGGGACATCCGATTTTCGACAGCCCGCTCGCCTTGAAGGCGCCGGAGCCGGGCGCGCAACTCCAGCTGACGATCGATTCGTCGATCCAATCGCTGGCGGAAACCGAGTTGACGGCCGAAGTGAAGGCGAGCGGCGCTAAGCGCGGCAGCGTGATCGTGCTCGATCCGTTCACCGGCGAAGTTATGGCGATGGCGAACGTCAGTGCCAATGGCACTAATGTCCACGATCGCCTGCACAACCCGGCGGTCGAGGACGCATTCGAGCCGGGTTCGACGATGAAAGGAATTCTCGGCTCGATCGCGCTGGCCGATCATGCGATCACAACCGAGCGCCAGTTCTACTGCGAGAATGGGCATTTCACCATCGACCGGCACACCATTCACGATCACAGCCCACATGGCTGGCTCAATCTGGGCGGGATAATCGAAGTGTCGTCGAATATCGGCGCATCGAAGATCGCGTTGACTCTCGGCTCGGAACGCTACTACGAGGGATTGCGAGCTTTCGGAATCGGATCGCGCACCGGAATCGATTTGCCGGGCGAGGCGTCGGGGCTGCTGAGCAAGCCGGCTGGATGGAAGGAAATCGATCTCGCAAATCACGGATTCGGTCAGGGCGTGGCGGTAACTCCGATGCAGTTGGCGGTGGCGTACGCAGCGATCGCGAACGGTGGGAACATAGTCCGGCCGTACGTGGTCAAAGCTGCTTACGATGCTGAGGGGGCAGCCATTTTCACTCATACGCCACAAGTGCTGCGTCGCGCGATTGCGCCGGATGTCGCGCATCAGATGAATTTGCTGCTGCGCAACGTCGTCATGTCCGACGGCGGCACCGCGGCGAAGGCGCGGGTTAACGGTTTTATCGTCGCCGGCAAGACGGGTACCGCGCAAATGGTGAATCCGGAAAACGGCACCTACTACCAGAATCGGCACGTGTCGTCGTTTGTGGGATTCTTACCGGCGGACGATCCGCGTCTGCTTATCCTGGTAGCGCTATACGATGTGGGCCACGAGCATTTCGGCGGATTGATTGCGGCTCCGGTTTTCAGCGAAATTGCGCAGGGTGCGGTCCGCGACTTGAATATCACGGCGCCGAATCAACCGTACGATACTGCCGGCATGATTCCGATGCCCGGTTTCGGCAACGACTCGGACCGCAAAAGCGCGACTGCGACCGCGGCCGAGGTGGACGACTATCTACCGGTGCTGACCGGATCGAGACTGACGCGGGCCACACCGAATTTTGCGGGACTCAGTCTCAGGCGCGCGATGGAACTGGCGCGCGTCTCGCGCGTCAATGTCGATGTGCATGGCGGCGGCTACGTTATCGCGCAGGAGCCGAGCGCTGGTGCTCCCCTCAATCATGCGACTGTGAAACTGACGCTCGGCTCAGTGGTCGCTGACAGCGGAGCCGGAACCTCGGCGGATTCCGACGGCGTACCCGAGTCGTATTTCAGCGGCGGCGCGACAGCGCCCGTCAGGCGAAAGTGAAACTTGATCAACTACTCGAAGGACTCGAAGTCCAACGGATTAACGGTGATCTGAGCGTGGAAATCACGGGCCTCAGTTACGACTCGCGTCAGACGAGGCCGGGTCATCTTTACTTTTCGACGGCCCGCGATGCGAAGCAGAATCGGGCTAACCTTGAGGACGCATTAAACCGTGGGGCGCGCGCTGTGGTGGTTGGAGGATGGGATGGTGGCGTGGCGCGCCCCGCGGCGACCCTGGTGGAGAGCGAGCGGCCGCGCCTTCTGATGGGCGCGGTCGCGTCGCGTTTTTTTGGAGCGCCGAGCGAGCGCGTCGATTTGCTCGGCATCACGGGCACCAGCGGCAAGACCACGTCGAGCTATATCGTTGCGTCCATTCTGGAAGTTGGCGGGATGCCCACCGGAATCATCGGCACGATTGGAATTTTCGTTGCCGGCAAGAAAATCTACAGCGGACTGACGACGCCTGAGTCTATCGACTTCGAGTCCGCCCTGGCGCAGATGGAGCGCGAGGGTATGCGTCGTGCGGCGGCCGAAATTTCATCACAGGGAATCGCGGAGGGCCGGGTCGATGCGCTGAATTTCCGCGCTTGCATGTTCACCAACCTCGGCCGCGACCATTTGGACTATCACGCGACGATGGAGGATTACTTCGCGGCCAAGCTGCGGCTGTTTACCGAGATATTGCCGCGCAGCCGTCGCGCAAACACGGTCGCGGTAGTGCGCGGTGACGATCCGTTCGGGCGGCGCGTGCTCGAAGCGGTGAAGGCGCCGAAAATCAGTTTTGGAATGGATCGATCGTTGGACGTCCATCCCGAGCAATTCGACGCGGACCTGGAAGGAATTCGTGCGACGCTGTCGGTGCTTGGCAAGAAAATCGAAATTGAATCGCCGCTGATCGGCGAAATCAACTTGCTCAATATCCTGGGCGCGTCGGCTCTGTCGGCGGCCCTGGGTGTCGATTTGGAGGCGGTGGCGGATGGGGTGCGGCGATGCCCAGGGGCCCCCGGCAGGCTCGAGGTGGTCCCGGCGAAACCGGGGGTTACGGTGCTGGTCGATTACGCGCACAAGCCCGACGCGCTGGAGGCGGTGCTGACGGCGCTTCGGCGTTTGCGGGCAGGCAGGATCATTTGTGTGTTCGGATGCGGCGGCGATCGCGACCGTGGCAAGCGTCCGATCATGGGTGAGATTGCGGGACGACTCGCGGATATCCCGGTGCTGACGTCAGACAATCCACGCAGCGAAGATCCGATGGCGATAGTCGCCGAAGTCGAACAAGGCTTGATCGCCGCGGGTCGCGCACGAATCACGAACGAAAAAAACTTTGTCGAGGCGTCGACCAACGGCGCATATATCGTAGAGCCGGATCGGCGCGCCGCTATAAGAATTGCGCTACGCATCGCGGTTGCTGGCGACGCGGTTTTGATCGCGGGCAAGGGACACGAGAACTATCAGCTCGTAGCGGGGCGAGTGCTGTCATTCGACGATCGGGTCGTGGTCCGCGAGGTTGCGGCGGAACTCGGCGGCGGGCAGAGTTGAGACTCAGCGAGCGCCCCGATGCTCTACCTGCTGCTCTATCCCCTGCATAAGTACTATTCCGGCTTCAATGCGCTTCGGTACGAGACGCTGCGTTCAGTGCTGGCCGGACTCGCGGCGTTAGCGCTCTCGCTGGCTCTGGGACCGGTTCTCATCGATCGATTCCGTGAACTGCATATCGGGCAGACAATTCGCGAAGTCGTTCCCCAGGCTCATCAGAAGAAAGCCGGGACACCGACGATGGGTGGTCTGCTCATCGTTGCGTCGATGCTGGCGGCGACGCTGTTACTCGCTAACCTGTTGAATCCTTACGTCTGGATCGCGCTGTTCGTGACGCTGACCTTTGGCGCTATTGGTTTCAGCGACGACTACTACAAACTTGCTCGCGGCAAAGGACTTGGATTGAGCGGTCCGGCCAAGCTGGCGTGGTCATTTTCGTGCGCGTTCGTCGCGACGGCGTGGCTGTTTCTGTATCTCGGATTCGACACGCATCTGACGGTGCCGTTTCTAAAGAACGTTCATCCCGATCTGCACGTATGGCTATACATTCCGTTCGCGATGCTGGTAATCGTCGGCTGCTCGCATGCGGTGAACCTGACTGACGGACTCGATGGGCTCGCGATTGGGCCGGTGATGACCGTGGCGCTCACCTACTGGACCTTCACCTACGTCGCCGGCAACATCAAGTTCGCCAACTATCTGCAGGTGCCGTACATCGCGAACGTCGGCGAGGTCGCGATTTTCTGCGCGTCCGTAATCGCAGCGTCGCTCGGATTTCTGTGGTTCAACGCGTACCCGGCGTCGATGATGATGGGCGACGTGGGCGCGTTGGCTCTTGGCGGTGCGATCGGCACGGTCGCGGTGCTCTGCAAGCAGGAACTCGCGCTGGTGCTTGCGGGCGGTGTATTCGTTGCCGAGGCGGCGTCAACCATAATTCAGCGTTACTATTACAAAGCGACGCACAATCGGTTTTTCCTGATGGCGCCGCTGCACCATCATTTTGAGCTCAAGGGAATTCCCGAAACCGTCGTCGTGATCCGATTCTGGATCGTGTCGATCGTGTGTGCGCTGGTCGCGCTCAGCACGCTGAAGCTGCGTTGATGGAACTTTCCAACAAACGCGTGATGGTGATCGGGCTCGGAGTAAGCGGACTTGCCGCGGCCCGGTTTCTTGCGTCCCGCGGCGCGAAACTGGTCATGACCGATCGCCGCGTCGACATCGAGCGCGGCAATCTGCCGGCGGGCTCGGTGAAGCTTGGTGCGGACGACGCGAGCTGGATGGACGACATCCAGCTGGTGGTCACGAGTCCGGGAGTACCGCGCGATTCGACGCTCTTGCGGACCGCAACCGAGCGGCGAATTCCAGTGATCGGAGAAATCGAGCTCGCGAGCAGGTTCCTCGAAGCTCCTATCGCCGCCGTCACCGGCACCAACGGCAAGAGCACGGTGGTCGTGCTGCTGGGTGAGATTCTGAAAGCGTCCGGACGGCGCACGTTTGTCGGCGGCAACCTCGGCACTCCGCTGATCGATGCGGTCGGCGGTGAGTGGGACGCCACCGTGGTCGAGGTGTCGAGTTTCCAGCTCGAGTGGATCGAGAAATTCCGGCCACGTATCGCGGTGCATCTCAATCTGAGCGACGACCACTTCGATCGCTACAAAGATCTCGCCGACTACGGCCGTGCGAAGGCGCGCTTGTTCGAAAATCAGCAGGCCTCTGACTATGCAATTTTGAATCGCGACGACACCAACGTTTGGAAGCTCGCGAAGAGCATGCGCTCGTATGTAATCGGGTTCGGGCTGGCGCGTGGTGGTTCGGGGGCCTCGATTTGGTTCGATGAACAGGCTCACGCGATCGCTTTCGATTTCAATTTCGACGATGCACCTCGCGGACGAATCAGCCTCGAAGGATTTCGGCTGCATGGACGGCACAACATTTCAAATGCGATGGCGGCGTCGGCAGCGGCGCTCGCGCTCGGCGTCAAGCCGGCCGAAATCGAGCGCGCGCTCGCGTCATTTCACGGACTGCCGCATCGAATTGAAGTCGTCCACGCTTTCGGCGGAGTAACTTATATCGACGATTCGAAGGGGACCAACGTGGGCGCAGTAGTCGAGGCGATCGACGCGCTGGCGGCGCCGATAATTCTAATCGCCGGCGGTCTCGACAAGGGCGGAGACTACGCGCCACTGCGGCGGCCGCTTGGCGAAAAGGTGAAGCTCGCGATTTTGAACGGAGCGGCGCGCGACAAGATGGCGACCGCGCTCGAAGGCGCGACCGAGATCGAAATGGTGGCGACTCTCAAAGAGGCGGTCGAACATGCGGCGCGTGCGGCACGGCCCGGAGATACCGTCCTGCTGTCGCCGGCATGCTCGAGCTTCGATCAATTCAAGGACTATGCGGAACGTGGGAACGTATATAAAGAGCTGGTTCGGGCGCTTTGACGCGGTAAGTTACCGGCGTCCCGACCCATGGTTATGGGTGCCGGCGGCGGTACTGCTCTTGATCGGGCTGCTGATGGTGCTGAACACGACGTATTTTCTCGGCATCGAGAAGCGCGGCGACGCGTTCCATTTTTTCAAGCTTCACCTGGCCCACATCGTGGTGGGCTTTGTGATCTTGATGCTGCTGTCACAATTTTCGCTGGCCGGATTGCGTCGAATCGTGATGCCCTTGTTCATCGTGTCGGTCGTCATGCTCGCGCTGATGTACGTGCCGGGTCTCGGCCTGATGAAGGGCGGCGCGCGGCGATGGCTGAAGCTCGGGCCGGTGATTGCGGAACCTTCGGAGCTGGTGAAATTCGCGCTGGTATTTTTCCTCGCGAAGTTTCTCAGCGCGCGGCAGGAGCGGATTCGCGAGTTCAAGCATGGCCCGCTGGCAGTGTTCCTGATTGTCGGACCGATTACGTTGCTGATTCTTAAACAGCCGGACTTCGGCAGCACCGTGATGATCGCGCTGATTTTGTTCGCGATGCTGTGGGCTGCCGGCGCGCGCTGGCAGCATCTCGCGGCCGCCGGTGGCGGAGCGCTGGGACTATTGGCGATGGAGGCAGTGGCGAAGTCGTATCGCATGAAGCGGCTGACGACCTTCCTCGATCCGTGGTCGGTCGCGCGCGGCGCCGGCTTTCAACTGGTGCAGTCGTTCATCGCACTCGGCGAGGGCGGCAAATGGGGAGTCGGTCTCGGCGCCGGCCGACAGAAGATGTTCTACCTGCCGGAGGCGCACACCGATTTTGTTTTCGCGGTGATCGGCGAGGAGTTCGGCCTTATCGGCGCCGCAGTTGTGATCTCGCTGTTCCTGGTGATCCTGTTTCGAGGGATGCGCATCGCGCACGACGAGCCCGATCCATTCGGCAGCTTGCTCGCGGTGGGTCTGACCGCGCTTCTCTCGATTCAGGCGCTTATCAACATGTCGGTAGTGATCGGATTGATTCCGACCAAGGGGCTGCCGCTGCCGTTTCTCAGTTACGGCGGCACTTCGATCATCATCGCAATGGCGGCGTTGGGCGCGCTGCTCGCGCTCGGACGGCGGCCGGCGGTGCGATGAAAGTGATAATCGCAGGCGGCGGTACGGGAGGTCATCTTTTCCCAGCCGTCGCGCTCGGCGAGGAACTTGTTCGGGAGCGTCCTGGTATCGAGGTGCTGTTTGTCGGGACCAGCGCGGGTATCGAGGCGAAGTGGCTGCCGAAGAGCGGCTACAAATACGAGTTGTTCGAGATGCACGGAATTCGCGGTCATAGCGCGGTCGAACGGGCGCGCGCGTCGGTCGAATTCGTTCGCGCGATCGGACTTGCGCTGTCTCTGGTGCGGCGGTTTCGTCCTGGCATTGTGGTGAGTGCAGGCGGCTATGCTTCGGCGTCGATGGGTGCGGCGGCAATCCTGACGCGGACGCCGCTGGTATTGATGGAGCAGAATACCCGACCGGGTTTGGTCAACAGGACCCTGTCGAGATTTGCGGACAAGATATGCGTCGGCTTCGGCGACAGCGCGGAGTTTTTTAACCTACCGAAAGTAGTGGTGACCGGTAACCCGACTCGGTTCCGATACCTGCCTGACCGATTGCCCCGAACGGACAGGCAATTACAAATCCTTGTTTTAGGTGGTTCGTCCGGCGCGCACCGCTTGAATATTGGTGTTGTCGAGGCTTTCAAAATCTGCGGAAAAAGTGTTATAAATTTGCACGTTGTCCATCAGACCGGGGAGGCGGATGAGGTGTTGGTGAGGAATGCTTACCGCGAAATCGGCTTCGCGGCGGAGGTGGTGCCGTTTATCGACGATGTCGCCGATGCGTTGCACCGGGCCGATCTGGTTATCGCGCGCTCAGGCGCGATGACGGTCACGGATATTGCTCTTGGCGCGCGTGCTGCCATTTTCGTGCCGTATCCCTTCCACAAGGATTTGCAACAACTGCACAACGCGCGTGTGATTGAGAAACGCGGCGGAGCAATAATAGTTCGC
This sequence comes from uncultured delta proteobacterium, assembly GCA_963842215.1. GTDB lineage: Bacteria > Desulfobacterota > Binatia > Binatales > Binataceae > Binatus. The sequence continues at coordinate 582,676 of CAWJFQ010000001.1, forward strand.
GACGATGAGCAGCTTGCGTCGAATCTCGCGAGCGAAATTGACACCTTGATGCGCAATCCCGCGCGACTTGACGCGATGGGTCTTCGTGCGCATCAGGAGGCGCATCCCGACGCCGCTCGTCACATCGCAAGAGTCTGTTTCGAGCTGGCGGAGAAAGCGGCAGCGTGAACGAACTGCACGCAAATGGTCTTTTGACGCGGCAGCGGCGATTGCATTTCGTCGGCATCGGTGGCGCGGGCATGAGTGGAATTGCGGAATTGTGCCTGAAGCTTGGGATGCGCGTCAGCGGATGCGATCTGAAACCGTCGGCGAGCATCACCCGGCTCGCTTCGCTCGGTGCCGTGATCAGCCAGGGCCATCATCCAGCGCATCTGAAGGACGAAGGTGACATCGATGCGGTCGTAATTTCATCGGCGATAAAGTTTTCGAATCCTGAAGTCGCGCGAGCGCGCGAGATGAAAATTCCGGTGATCGCCCGGGCCGAGATGCTCGGCGAACTGTTGCGGATGGCGAAGCTCGGCGTGGCGGTCGCTGGGACCCATGGCAAGACGACTACGACCGGTCTGATCGCGGTTATCATGGAAGAGGCGAAGCTCGACCCGACCGTCGCGATCGGCGGAAATATTCGCAACACAGGCAGCAACGTCCGGCTGGGTCGCGGAGACTTCATGGTGGCCGAGGCCGACGAGAGCGACGCGTCGTTCTTGCTGCTTATCCCAACCATCGCGGTGGTGACCAATATAGATCCGGAGCATCTCGATCATTACGGCACGATGGATAAGGTGCGCCAGGCGTTTGCGGACTTTATCAATCGGGTGCCCTTCTACGGCGTGGCAATCCTCGGAATCGACAACCTGAACGTGCGCGGGCTGATGGCGTCGATTCGCAAGCCGATTGTGACTTACGGCGTAGCGCAGGACGCTGATCTGCGCGCCGAGAAAATCGTAATCGACGGCCTCTCCACTCACTTCGAGGTCATTCGCAAGGGCAACAATCTCGGTCGAGTGACTTTGCCGACGCCGGGCGTGCACGTCGCGATGAACTCGCTTGCGGCGATCGCAGTCGCGCTCGAAGTTGGAATCAGCTTCGATCTCGCAGCCGCGGCGCTTGCGAAGTTCGGAGGGATCAGCCGTCGATTCGAGATTAAAGGTGAGGCGGCGGGACGTATCGTGCTCGACGACTACGCGCATCACCCGGCCGAAGTGCGCGCGACGCTGACCGCCGTGCGCGCATCGTTCAAGCGCCGGGTAGTGGCGGTCTTTCAGCCGCATCGGTACACGCGGTTACGCGATTTGTTCGACGACTTTCTGTCGGCATTCGATGACGCCGACGTGCTTTACCTGCTCGACGTATATCCGGCCGGTGAAGAGCCGATTGCCGATGTTTCCTCGCGCCGCCTGTACGAGTCACTGCGCGCGCGCGGGCATCTTGAGGTCCACTATCTTGCCGCCGAGGAAGACTCCGCCGCTCGAATCGCAGCCGGTTCTCGCGCCGGCGACGTGATCGCCACTTTGGGCGCCGGCGATATCAACAAGATGGGCGGCGAAGTGCTCAATGCTCTCAGCGCCGAGGTCAAGGTTCATGAAGGTGCTTGAGGGCGAGCTGCGCACGAGATTCGGTGCGCGTGTCCGCGCGGCGATGCCACTTGCTGAGCTGACGTCATTTCGAATCGGAGGACCCGCGGATTTGTTCGTCGCCGTTGAGGACGAAACCGAGCTGATGCATGCGAAGGCCGCTGCCTTTCGCGCCGGCGTGCCGTGCTTCTGCCTCGGTGCGGGGACGAATCTGCTCGTGAGCGATCGCGGGATGCGCGGGCTGGTGGTGAGACTCGGCGATGGCTTCGGGAAAATAGAAATCGACGACACCAAAGTCGTTGCCGGCGCCGCTGCGGCGTTCGGCACGCTCGTGCAGGAGGTTGTCGATCTAGGTCTCGAGGGACTCGAGTTCGGCGAAGGTATTCCCGGCACGGTCGGCGGCGGCTTGGTGATGAACGCAGGGGCGTTCGGCGGCGAAATCGCGAAGGTGGTCAAATTGGTCCACGGCGTTACCGAGAGTGGCGAGGCGATCGCGCTGACCAAGGACGACGTCAAGTTTGCCTACCGGCGCACCGAATTGCCGAATCACTTCATAATTACGCGCGTCGATTTCGAACTTGCTCGTGGCGATCGCGAACGACTGGCGGCACGAGTCGCGGATCTGAAGGCCAGGCGTGCCTCGCGTCAACCTCGCGGCGTGCCGAATGCGGGTTCGATCTTCAAAAATCCGCCGGGAAATTTCGCGGGGAAGTTGTTGGAAGGTGCTGGATTGAAGGGAACGCGGCTGGGCGGCGCCGCATTTTCGGATCAGCACGCAAATTTTATTGTAAATCTCGGCGGCGCACAGGCAGCGGAGGTGCGCGCACTGATTGACATGGCACGCAACAAAGTGAAAGAGCAAAGTGGCGTCTGGCTTGAACCGGAGGTTAGGCTGGTCGGCGACTGGTGACGGCGTGGTTGAGGTGTGGGGTGGCGGTTCGCGGTGGAAATAAAGCGGTTGCGGGGTGGAGCGCGCGGATGGGCGGGCTGGTCGTGTGCGCCTTTTTCACGCTCGGCGTCATGACCGGATTCAGCACCACCGGGCACACAGTCTCGCTCAGGGCTGCCGCGACTCTGTGCTCATATCGCGATCGGATCATAGAATCGCTTGCGCCCGCCCGCACCGTCGCTTCGGGCTATTCGACCGTCATTCGCGATTGGGCAGGCCGCGTCGGAATCTACCATCGCGCGAACACGGAATTGGGAACGGGCGCGCTGTCCGCGGGACACATGCGTGACGGCGCGATTGCGATCGTCGAGCGCCACGACGGCTTCTACGAACTATTCAGCGGTGGTGAGCTTCGCGGTCCGGTCTCGCCGGGCAAGCAGGGCGATCTGCCCGTGCTGAGCGGCGCCTCGCTCGACAGCGCGCGCGGAACCCAGATGGTTGACTATGCGGCGGTGCTGGTGCGCGCCGAGACGCAACTCTCGGAAATCATCTCGGAGATGCGCGTTAGCGACGACGCCACCGCGTCGCTGTTCCTCGAACGCGAGCGCACCGAGGTAGTGATCGACCTCGATCGTGCGACGACGGAACTTCAGCGCGCGATCAAAGTGCGACAGCAATGGCAGGGGCGCGAAAACCTTATCGCCGCACTTGATTTGACCACTCCCGGCCTGGCGGTCGTGCGACTGCACGCCGTCGAGAACAATCATTCAAAGCATAAAAACGGCATTCGTAGAGTTTCTTTCCAACCGGATGGGGAGCCGGTGACACGATGAGAAATCTGCTCACCGGACTCGATGTCGGCACCAGCAAGGTCTGCGCGATTGTCGGCGAGTCGCTGGCCGATGGCCAGCTGGCGACGCTGGGCTTTGGAATCTCGCCATGCACCGGGTTGCGCAAGGGCGTTGTGGTCAATATCGAGGCGACGGTCGATGCGATCAAGTCTGCAGTCGACGAAGCCCAGAGAACTTCCGGCGTGCGGGTCGGTTCGGCCGTCGTCGGAGTGGCGGGACCGCATATCAAGGGCTTCAACAGCCATGGAATCGTCGCGGTGCGTGGCGGTGAAGTCAGCTCGCGTGACGTGGATCGAGTGATTGATGCGGCGCGCGCGGTCGCAATACCGCTCGATCGGCAAGTGCTGCATATTCTGCCGCAACAGTTCGCGGTCGATGAGCAGGAGGGCGTGCGCGAGCCGTACGGAATGGCTGGAGTGCGGCTGGAAGCGCGGATTCACATCGTAACCGCGGCGCAAAGCTACGGGCAGAATCTGACCAAGTGCTGCGAGCGCGCGGGCGTTACTCCGTCCGAGATGGTTTTCCAGCCGCTGGCGTCGGCGGACGCGGCGTTGTTTCCGGAGGAACGCGAGCTCGGAGTTGCGCTTATCGACGTCGGCGGTGGCACCACTGACATCATCGTGTTTCATGGCGGCGCCGTGATGCATACTGCAGTGCTGCCGATTGGCGGCAATCATCTTACCAGCGATATCGCAGCAGGGTTGCGCACTCCTATTTCCGACGCCGAGCGGCTCAAGGTCACCTTCGGCGTGGCGACCAACCAGGTCGTGCGCCGCGACGAGATGGTCGCCGTTCCAGGAGTCGGCGGACGCGAGCCGCGGGTGATCGCGCGCCGCCTGCTCGGTGAAATCATCGAGCCTCGAATGGAAGAGATTTTCACCATGGTGCAGCGCGAGTTGCTGCGCTCGGGCGTCTCGGACGGGCTTGCCTCGGGCGTCGTATTGGTTGGCGGGACTTCGCTGTTGGAAGGCACCCAGGAACTTGCCGAGCGCATATTCGGCCTGCCCGTGCGGCGCGGACTCCCGATCAATGTAAAAGGACTTCCCGAAGAACTCATGAAGCCGATGTTCACCACCGCGGCTGGCTTGCTGCTGCATCAAAGCTCGGCCAGCGGCATCGGCAACGGCGTCGGAATAACCGGACGGCTGGGACGACTGCGTTCACGACTTAGCGACTGGGTGAGGGACTTCTTTTGAGAAGTCGCCGAAACAAAAAATCAAATAGGCAACAAACTTTGCCGGTAGTTGGCGTAGGAGGACCTGTAATGATTGAGTTGGTGAGTAATCCCGACCCGGGCGCGAGGATCAAGGTAATTGGAGCTGGCGGATGCGGTGGCAACGCGGTTAACCACATGATCAATGTGGGATTGCGCAACGTCGACTTCATCGCCGTGAATACCGACATCCAGGCGCTGCAGAACAACCACGCGCCGCTGCGCGTGCAGATTGGCGACGAGATTACGCGCGGACGCGGCACCGGCGGCAATCCTGATATCGGACGCAAAGCCGCGCTTGAAGACGAAGACCGAATCCGCGAAATCCTGTCTGAAGCGGAGATGGTTTTCGTGACCGCCGGAATGGGCGGTGGCACCGGAACCGGTTCTGCGCCAGTGATTGCGCGCATCGCGCGCGAACTCGGCGCGCTGACCGTTGGCGTCGTCACCAAGCCCTTCCAGTTCGAGGGACGTCGCCGCATGGCGCAGGCCGAAGAAGGACTGCGCGAGCTGAAGAACGCGGTCGACACGCTCATCACGATTCCCAATCAGCGTCTGCTGTCGGTCGCCAGCAAGAATACGTCGTTGAAGGAATCGTTCCAGAAGGCTGATGACGTGCTGCTACAGGCGGTGCGTGGAATTTCGGAACTCGTCACAGTGCATGGCCTGATCAATCTGGACTTCGCCGACGTGCGTTCGATCATGGCCGAGATGGGCATGGCAATGATGGGCGCATCGACCGCAGCTGGAGAAAACCGCGCAGTCGAAGCGGCCCAGCGCGCGATCTCGAGTCCGCTGCTCGAGGATGTCTCGATCAAGGGCGCACGCGGCCTGCTGATCAACGTCACCGGCGGCTCGGACATGGCGCTCTACGAAGTGAACGAGGCCGCCAGCTTGATTCAGGAAGAGGCGCACGAGGACGCGAACATCATTTTCGGCGCGGTCATCGACGAAAACATGAAGGACGAGATTCGCGTCACTGTCATCGCGACAGGTTTCGGCGACCTCGAGCGAAGTTCGTCGCGCTACTCGCCTTCAGGCGCGCCCGTCACCACTCCGATCTCAGCGGCCTCAACCCGAGCGGTTGATCCAACGGAGGCCAGGCAGCCGGCTCCGGCGCAGGCCGGGCAGGTGCGGATGTTCCCCGGCAACAAGCCGATCCGCCGGATGGGCCTGGTGGTCGACGACAGCGGCCTCGATGTGCCGGCGTTCAGGCGTCGCGGTGAAGGGCTCGCCGATGGAGAAAAGCTCGAGCCGAATTCACTGCTCGACGGCGACGACAAGCTCGACATCCCGACGTTCCTGCGCAAGCATCTCGACTAGCGCCGTCGATTCCCGGAAACAGTTGCGGCGCCCGAGTCCATCGACTCGCGGCGCCGCATTCGTTCCAGCCTTGAAAGTGTATCAGCGGCCGGCAGCGACCTGCTGCACGGCGGCGTCGTCGTTTAGTGATTTGAGGATCGCTTCGCGGCGTTCCTTCAATTCCTTCGGCATCGTAGGCCCGATCCTTTCGAAAAACTCGCGGGCCGATTCAAGCTCCGCTTTCCATTCCGCGGAATTCACCGCAAGCGCTTCGCGCGCGGCGCTCTTCGGCAGATTCAGTCCCTTGAGATCGAGGTCTGTGTCGTTGGGAACGATCCCGACCGGCGTCTCGCGCCCACCAGCGCGTCCGTGGATTCTTTCGACCATCCATTTCAGCACGCGCAGGTTTTCGCCGTAGCCGGGCCAGATAAAGTTGCCGGCGGCGTCCTTGCGGAACCAGTTGACCATAAAAATGCGCGGCGGTTTCTTGATCGCGCCGCGCATTTTGAGCCAATGAGCGAAGTAGTCGCCCATGTTGTAGCCGCAGAACGGCAGCATCGCCATCGGATCGCGCCGCAGCACGCCGACCGCTCCGGCAGCCGCTGCCGTCGTCTCAGAGCCCATGGTAGCGCCCATGAAAACGCCGTGCGTCCAGTCCAGCGACTCGAGCACGAGCGGTACCGTCGAGGCGCGGCGTCCGCCGAAGATAATCGCTGAAATCGGCACCCCGCGAGGATCGTCTGCCTGCGGCGACCATGCAGGATTATTGCGCATTGGAGTCGTGAAGCGGCTGTTCGGATGCGCCGCCTTGTCGGTCGAGCCCGATTTCCACGGCCGTCCCTGCCAGTCGAGCAGGCCGTCGGGCGCGGGCACGTCCATGCCTTCCCACCACACATCGCCGTCCGCCGTCATCGCGACGTTGGTGAAAATCGTGTCGTGCTCGACCATCTTCATCGCGTTCAGATTCGATTTTGCGCTGGTGCCGGGCGCGACGCCGAAGTAACCGTTCTCGGGATTTACCGCCCACAGTCCGCCGTCGGGACCGACGCGCATCCACGAGATATCGTCGCCAACCGTGAATACCTTCCAGCCCTTGAACTCGGCGGGAGGCGTGAGCATCGCCAGGTTGGTTTTCCCGCATGCGCTCGGAAACGCAGCCGCCACATAGGTGGTCTCGCCATCGGGGTTCTGCAGCCCGAGGATCAGCATGTGCTCCGCGAACCAGCCTTCGTTGCGGCCGAGCACGCTGGCGATTCGAAGCGCGAAGCATTTCTTGCTGAGCAGCGCATTCCCACCGTAACCGCTGCCGACCGAGATGATCGTATTGTCCTGTGGAAAGTGACAAATCAGGCGCCGCTCAGGATTCAAGTCGAGCGTGCAATGAATTCCGCGATTGAAATCGGCCGAGTCGCCAAGCTGTTCGAGCGCCGCCGTGCCCATCCGCGTCATGATTCGCATGTTCAGCGCGACGTAGAGACTGTCGGTCAGCTCGACCCCTACCTTCGACAACGGTGAGCCGAGCGGACCCATCACATACGGCACCACGTACATCGTGCGCCCACGCATCGAGCCGTCGAGCCATCCGCGCAATTTCGCGTAAGTCTCCGCCGGCGCGGACCAGTTATTGGTGGGCCCGGCGTCGATTTTGTTCGGCGTGCAGACGAAAGTTAGTTGTTCGGTGCGCGCGACGTCGTTGGGATTGGAGCGATGCAGGTAGCAGCCCGGCCGTTTCTGCTGATTGAGCTCGATTAGAATTCCGGCGTCGACGGCTTGCCGCGTGAAGCGTTTTTTCTCGGCCTCGGAACCGTCGCACCAAACTATTGCGTCGGGCCGGGTAAGTGCGGCGACTTCTTTTACCCAATCGCGCAACTCGCGGCTGGTGGTGGGTGAACTGTTGGCGTCAGGGTTGGCCGTCACTTCATTCGCTCCACGTGGCCCGGTGAAACGTAACTCCTATTAAAACGCGGGTGCAAATTGCAATCCCCTTCTCATGGGAAGGTAATATGTAGATTAGCAGATTAGAAGAATCAAGGGCAGAATTATAAGCAATTCTTTACAGAATCCAACGGGCAGGAGGTGCTCCCGCCCGCTTGACTCACAAAAAATAGTTACAATTAGCGGTCTGGCTAACGCTTCGTGATGCTAATACGCGGCGCTTTTGCGCGCCGAATTGATCAGCCGCTGGATCTCTTCTTCAGTAAATCCAGCCAGCATGCGCGATTCCTTGGCGATCGAGACCACTTGTCCGTCGTCGTTCTCGATATCTTCCTGCGCGAGTCGCCCGCCGCGGAAATTGAACACCTCGTCGACCATGTCCTGGAACGCCTGCGCCTTTGCCAGCCGCTCGGGGTCGCCCTCGGTTAGTTTTCGCATCCACTGCGAGCCCATCCGCACGTGTGTGATCTCGTCCGCCAGCACGTAATCCACGGCGCGCTCGATCACCTCGTCACCGTTGCGCTGCGCAATTCGTATGAGCTGCTCGAAGACGTCACACGCCAGCCCCTCGAGCCCGCGATTGATTCCCGCAACCCGCGCCGCCGGATCCATCGCCTGCGTACATCGCCACAGAATCTCGGTCTCGACATAGTCACCGGGATGCCCGCCCATGTACTCGACCAGCCGCTGAAAAATCTCGCTGTGACGAGCCTCGTCCCACACCTGCCGCGCCATATCGAGCTGGAACTCCCACGGCGCGTCGGGAAAATCGAACAGTGTCCGTCCGGCCGCTTCCATCGCTTGCAGCTCGCCCGTGTAGATACCGTGCAGGCGTGCGCGCAAGGTCTCTTCGTCGAACGGCATCGGCCGCCCGCCATCGAGACCCTGCTCTTCGCGAATCTCGCGGACTTGCCGGCTGCGCAGCACAACCCAATTTTCGGGACGGGCGAGGCGATCAACGGGGATGCATTTTTCCATGATTTTTTTCAGTAATCTGCTTTCAAGCGTTTAGTATGCGGCGCTTTTGCCGAAGCCTTTTACCAGCCGATCGATCTCCTCTTCGGTGAAACCGGCCAGCAGGCGTGCCTCGCGCGCGATCGTGATACCTGCATCGATTTCGATTTCCTTTTCGTTGACGCGCTGCTTGATATGGTCCACATCTTCGATCCGCTTGCGGCCCGGACCGAAGTTGAACAGCTCGTCGATACTGTCCTGGAACGCCTGCGCCCGTTTGAGCCGCTCGGGATCGCCCTCGGTCAGCTGGCGCATCCACTTCGAGCCCATGCGCACATGAGTGATTTCGTCGGCAAGCACATAATCCACCGATCGTTCGATAACCGAGTCGCCCATCTTCTGCGCAATCCGAATCAGTTGCTCGAACACGTCGCAGGCCAGCCCCTCAAGTCCACGGTTGATTCCCGCGACCCGCGCCGCCGGATCCTCCGCCTGTGTGCACGACCACAGCACTTCGCCTTCGGGAAATTCACCGTAGTAAGAGCCGACGTACTCGAGCAGCTTCATATAGATCTCGGCGTGGCGCGATTCGTCCCACACCTGGCGCGCCATATCGAGTTGGAACTCCCACGGCGCGTCGGGAAAGTCGTAAAGCGTGCGGCCGGCCGCCTCCATCGCCTGGAATTCGCCGCCGCAAATCCCGTGCATGCGCGACTTCAGGAAATCGTCCTCGTAGGGCATCGCGTTGCCGGGCGACAATCCCTGTTCGCTGCGCGCGTTTCGCGTCCGATTGGCGGGCAGCAGAATATGGTCTTCCGGACGCGCCAGCTTGTCGACGGAAATCATTCGTTGCATCGAGGTTGCTCCTTCACCTGCTCCAGGCTGACCGCCGTCCGGTCAGGTTCAATGCTTCGCGAACCGTCCACTTATTGTCGGTCTCGCCCAGCCGAAACTGGATCTTGAACGGCTCGACAGCGGTTCCGATAAGTCGTGCTTTGATAAAATAATGCTTGGCGACTCGTCCGCGTCCAAGCAACTCGAACCTATCATACTGGCCCGGCTGAATCTCTTTCGCGATACGCCCCATCTCGTCAAGCGCCTGCGCCGCGGTCATCGCCTCGACGCCCGCCAGGTCGCCGCGCATCAGCGCGTTCAGCAGATGCTCGGCGGCCGCGAGCATCGACGCCGGCGGCTCGACTATCGGCGCAATCGGCTGAGGTCCCATCACATTGCCGCGTTCTCCGAGGTCAGGCATTGCCGTTCCCCGCGCGGGCTTGCTCTATAGCCGCCGCAAGATTGGGAACGTCGCTCCACGACGAGCGCTTGCCGGTCGTGTCCTCGACGCTGACGATCAGCCACTTGCCGTCCGCCTCTTTGCGCCATCGATACAGCACCCGCCGCATCGCGTCGCCATTGGTGAACCGAAGTTTCGACATGTACTGGAAGCCGACTTTCGCCAGCGCCAGCTTCTCAACTTTGACCGGCTTCGGGATTCGCCCAATTTCGGCCGCCGCCTGCCGATAACTCTCGATCGCGCCCGGCAGCGCGTACGCTTCCGCCTTGGCACTGTCTCCCGCCGCGAGCGCTGCCGCGTGGTTCTCGATCGCGTCGCGCAGGTCAGTGATATTGTCCAGCTTGTTCATTTTTCTCTCGCGCCCGCTCAGCTACGCCCGACTTTCTTGCGTGGCTGTTCGGCCTCCGATTCGAAGCCCGTGACTCCGCCGGAAGCGCCGAGCAGTCCTTCCAGATGCGCCTGCCATTGGCCTGCACGCGCATGCTTTTCCTTCGAGTCGAGCAGCTCGTTAAGCAGCACGCTACCGCGCTCGACGTGGCCTTTCTCTTCTTCGACCAGCCGCTGCAGAATTCGCAGGGTAGGGGGCTCGTAAACGGGATTCATCGCCGTCAGATGTGAGCTGTAATGCGAAATCAGATGGGGCTTCAGCACACGATAGATTCCGACCAGGCGCTCGATGGTATCCTCCCACTCCTCTTTATCCTCGATCGTGTTCATGAACGTAACGAAGGCTTCGTTGGGCGGCTTGGAAATCTGCGGCTGCGCGCGAAGTTCCGGCAACCGTTTGCCAAGCGCGTCAGTATGCAGCGCGTCTTCGTACACCTGCTTTGCCATCTCGAGCTTGACCGCAAGCTCCGGCGTAAGCGCGATCCATCCGGCCATCATGCGCATCATGCGCTCTTCGGCGTAGCGATAATTCTGGATGTAGATGACGCTCTGGCGGACGCTGTAAACGCCGTCGAGAGTTCGCCTGTCGTAAAGTGCCATCTCGCAACTCCTCGATGATAACTTGCGCGCCGCGCGTCAGCGGTTCGCAGCATCGGCGCCGGTCCGCTCGCCGTCGGCCGGCGCAAAGAAGCGGCCTTCAACGATCGCCGCAATTTCGCGCCAGTAAGTTTCCTTGTCGGTTCCTTTGAGATTGTTCGCGCCCATTGCCCAGCCCGCACACAGCATGTGAATCGCATGCACTGCACTGCGCGCGTCCTCGAAATGAATCACGCCCAACCGCCTGCCGCGCTCGATAATCTCGGCCACTGCGCCCAGGTAGTCGCCGCCGATCTTCTTCATCGCCGGTCGATACTGTGGTCGGCGTTCGAGGTAGCGGGCCTCATGATGGAGTACGTTGAAGGCCTCGCGATAACGGTCGATAACGTCGAGAATCGCACGCATCACCTCGATCAGCTCTCGGCGCGGATCGCCAACGGTGCGCTCGCGAATGGCGGGCAGCATTTCAACCAACTCCGCGACCATCGACTCGGCAATCAGCGGAATAATTTCGTCCTTGCTGTCGAGATACAGGTAGATCGAACCGGCCGCGAGCCCAGCCTCGAGCGCCAGCTCCTTCACCGACGCTTCATGGAACGACTTGCGTGCCAGCACTCGGCATGCCGCCAGAAAAATCTGCCGCCGCCGCGCCTTAACATGGCGGTCATCCTGCGGCGGCGTTCGAACGGCTTCAGCAATTCGTGGCATCGAGTACGTCTCTGCAATAAATCCGAACGAGCTCGACTCTACTGAATGAACGTTCATTTGTAAAGACCTCGCTCACTCCCTAATACCGGGTGCAGGGGTCACCCCTGCCCAAGGAGGTGCGGAACCCACGGTGGGTTCCGCTTAAAATAAGTTCTTAAGGTTCCCGATTGTATTTGACCTCGGTTTCGGCTCGCCGCCTCCTTATATATGCTCACCGATATGCCCGAGACTTTTCAGAAGGAAAGCGCACTCGATCGCTTCTTCAACCGCCTGATGGGACGCGCCCTCAAGCTCGGATTGGCTCCCGGCTACATGCGCCTGCTCGAGGTCCGCGGCCGAAAATCCGGCCGGACCTTCAGCACTCCCGTCAATGTCCTCGACTTCAACGGTCGGCGATGGCTTGTTGCGGCGCGAGGCGAGACTGCCTGGGCCCGCAACGCGCGCGCCGCCGGCCACATCGTCTTGCGACGCGGCTCGCGTACGGAATCCTTCATGGTTCGTGAGGTTGCCGACGCCGACAAGCCCGAGATCATCAAGGCGTTCGTCGATCGCTTCGCTTCCCAGGTTCAGCGTTTCTTCGACGTGCCCGCTGGCTCGCCGCCCGACGCGTTTCGCGCCACCGCGCATCGCACCCCGGTCTTCGAGCTGGTGGCGGGCGCTTAGGCGCGCACGATTTTTATTTTGTGAGTGATCCCGCCTCGACAACCAAAACGAAAACGATTCCCACAAGCGACGAGCAGCTGGCCACCGCTGCCGTTTCCGCCGGACGCCAGCGGCTGACGGTTATCGCCCTGGTCGCGATGCTCTTCTACCAGGGTTTTGCGGCCGCGGTTGTTTCGGTGGCAGCGCCGTGGATTGGAATCAGCTTCAAGCTCGACGGCGCCGGCATCGCCCGCCTGTTCGCCTGGATCTCACTGTCTGCCTTCGGTGCACTTGCGCTCTCACGCATGATCGATCGCTACGGGCGCCGTCGCATGATCCTCTGGTGCATGGCCGCGATTCCCGTCTGCAGCATCGGGACAGCGCTGTCGACCAGGCTGATTTGGTTCACCGTCTTTCAGATAGGGCTCTACGCGGTCGTCGGCGCCGCCGGCTCCGGCTGCATCGTGATGCTGTCCGAGGAGCTGCCCATCGAGCGTCGTGCACGCGGCCAAAGCTTCGGCGGCCTCGCGGGCGCGGTCGGAGCCGGGCTCTGCGTATTCCTGATGCCAATCTTCGTGGCCTACGGATGGTCGTGGCGATGGATGTTCGTGATCTCGACCGCCGGCGTCGCGATGCTGCCGGCGATGGCGCGCCTGTTGCCCGAGAGCGAGCGATGGGAGCTGTCGGACGCGTCGGGCATCACCACCCGGACAAATTTCTACGACGTCTTCCAGCCGCTCTATCGCAAGCGGTCGCTCACGATGATCGTATGCGGGCTCGCCGTCGCCATCTCGACCACCGGCGCCAACGCGTTCGGCTACTATCACGCGGTCTCGGTCGTCGGCCAATCCGCCGCCGCCACCAGCACCATGACTATCGTCGCCGGCGGACTGGGATTGTTGGGCTTTCCGCTGGGCGCGTGGGCCGCTGAACGATTCGGCCGCGTGCCGACCGCGGTCGCCTTCGGAATCCTGATTACCGCGGGACACCTTTGGTATTTCTGGGGACCGCCGTCGCATTTTACGTGGCCGCTGATGTGGCTGGCGACCGGGTTCTTCTGGTTCAACGTATGCGACAACGGTGGCACCGTCGCGATCAACGCGGCCGCAACCGAACTGTTTCCTACGGCGTTGCGCGGCACGATGATCGGTTGGTTCGCACTGGTCGGCGCAATCGGCGCGGTCATCTCCAACGCCGCGGTCGCGATACTGGCGAATGCGATGGGCGGAGTGTCGATCGTAGTCGGCGCACTTTCGATAGTCGGAATCCCGGCCGCAATCCTGTTCGGCATCATGATCGACGAAACCCGCGGCCTGTCCTTGGAGATGGCTGGTAAAGAAGAAGAATTCATCGCAGAAAACTGATCACGGATTTCAGTTTTCCAATTGAGTCAGAGCCTTCAGTGGAAATGCCGCAGTGCCGATTGCGGTGGGAACTAGGCGGTGGATACTTTGCGGATTTCCTCATCTGGAGCGTTCCGAACGATACCCTTTCTTTTCGCGACGTATCGCTTGATGCGGAGGCCGAATTCCGCCTTGCGCGCCCGTGCCAGGTCGAAAGCAAGCTGCATGCGCATCAGATGTTCCATCTTCGGCCCGAACGCCTTCTCGACCCTCAGCCCCATCTCACTTGTAAGAGCCGCCTTTCCGTTCAGTAGACTCGACAGCGCCTGCCGTCCCACGCCTAGGACCTTGGCGGCCTCGGTTACGGTCAATCCGAGCGGCTCGATCACCTCGCGGCGGATCAGGCCGCCGACATGCGGTGGATTCTTCATCGCCCTTTTAAATTTTGCCATTCGTGTTTTGTTCTCCTGAACTAAAAAACGTTTCACGTGAAACATTTTCGTTAAAAGTCCCGCAAATAGCGCCCTTATTCGGACCTCAAGCTCGAATTCGCCATAATTCGGCGAGACGATTCAGCGCAAACGATCAACTGATAGTTAACGGCGTCTCGGTGAATTCCTTCTGGTCGGAATCCCAGGCGAAGGCTGCAGCGCGCGCGAATTTGCCGGCGCGAATCGACATTACGATATAGACCGTGTCGGGATAGTCGGGCTCCGTCGGATCGAATGAGCACGCTTGCGCGCGGTCGGTCGCGGAAAAGTACGCGTCGTGACCGGGATGCGAATGGTAAACGACCCGCAGCGCGAGCTTGCGGTCATCCACTTCGTTCATCACGGCCAGATGCTCCTTCGGCTCCATCAGGAACGCGGTGCGCGCGTCGCGCGGAAAGGCGGCCGGATCCTTGTCGTGCATCCGGTTCTGGATATTGGCGATTGGACGGACTTGCTCGGCCGACTCGTCGCCGATGATGAAGCCGCAGCATTCGAACGGAAATTCGCGCTCGGCCTGCGCGACGATTGCGTCCATGCTCGCGCGGCGTATCGATGCTGTCTTCATCCTTGCTCCTTTCTTTCTGTGACGCGTTCCGCAGCTCGGATGAGCCGAGTGAGTATCCGATTGGTCTCCGCCTCGAGGCCGAGGCGGTCGGCCAGCTCGACGATCTTGCCGTTCAACGCGCCGATGTCGGTGCGTCCGCGGACGTGAAGATCGTGCAGCATCGTCGGCCGATGACTCGCCGTCGGTGGGATCAACTGCTCATAGAAAACTTTTTGATATTCCGCAGCGCTTGAAAAGGGCAGGGCGACTCCGAGCGCACGCGCGACCGCGAATGCCTCCGCGATCGCGCGATCCATAATCGGCCGCACGTCTGGATCATCGGCGAGCGTGCCGTAGTTCTGCCGCAAAAGAGCGCCGAGCGGATTCAGCGCCACGTTGTAGAGAATCTTGGCCCACAGCACCGGCATGATGTCGTCGACGCCGACGGTGGGGACGCCGGCCGCATCGATCATCGCGGCAATCGCGCGAGCGCGCGTTGCGAGCGCGGGCGAATCCTCGTTCTGAAGCGCCGGCGACGGTCCGATTGCTACCGGTTGCGCAAAAGCCGTCACGTGCGCTGCGCCGGGCGAAGGTATTTCCGCGCCGAAGATCACGCGCGCGCCCAACACGCGCCGCCGTCCGAAGCGTTCGATCAAAGATTCGATATTGCCGAGGCCATTTTGCATCGAAACAATCACGCCGTCGTCCGTCAGCCGATCCGACAGTGCGGCTGCGATCGATTCGGTGTCGTAACTCTTGACCGTGCACAGGATCAACCCGAACCGCCCCGCCAGACGCGCGGGATCGTGGACGAGCGTCATGCCGGTCAACGTACGTTCGCCGAACAGCCCCGAGATTCTCAAGCCACCGCGCGCCATCGCCTCGAGATGCGTTCGACGGCCGAGCAGGGTGACTTCGTGCCCGGCGCTGTGCAGCATCCCGCCGAGAATCGAGCCAATCGCGCCGGCGCCTGCGATCAAAATGGGAGTGTCGCTCATCGTCTCGAAGTTATCGGTCGCCGATACGTCTGACAACGCCGGCGCTTGCGATCGAACGATCGTGCGCAGTAGGAATTAAGCCATGGAACGGACTGCGATTCGGCTGGGTGGCGTCGAGCTGGGCTCGTCGGTGATGAACGCGTCGGGACCGCACTCGGCGGAACGCGGCGAGATCGTCGAGCTGTCTGCCGCGCATGCCGGCGCGATTGTGTTCAAGTCGTGCAATGCCGCCGGCCTCGAGTCACCGGAGAATTTGAAGAATCGCGGCGTCGAACATTTCGCGGCGCTCGCGCGCGAGCTTGGGCCTCGCGGCAAAAAAATTATCGGCAGCGTGGTGGGCTCGAGCGAAGAGGAATTCATAGCCGTCGCCCGGACGCTCGATCGTTCGGGCGTCGGCATCGTCGAGCTGAACCTGGCCGACGATTACGTGACGAACTCGGTCGCTCCGTTTGCCTCTTTCGAGCGCCTGAAATCACTGCTCGGCAGAGTTCGCGGCGAAACCGGATGCGTGCTCGCTGTGAAAGTGCCGCCGCGCGCGCCATTTGAGCCGCGCGCTATCGCTGACCTGTTCAAGTCGATGCGCATCGCAATCGCGGTGTGCGCCAACGATCTTCCCAAAGATCTGACACTCGATCTCGCCAGCGGTACGGTGCAGGGCGCGCCGCACACGCTGTCCCAGGTGCATGCGTTCTTCAAAGAGAGTGAAAATCTGCTCGACGTCGTCGCCGTCGGTGGAATCAACACCGGCCGCGACGCCTACGTCGCGCACCTGACCGGCGCAAAGGCGGTGCAGGTTGGCTCGGCTCTAATGAAGGAGGGCGCGGGCGCGCTCGCTCGAATCGATCGCGAGCTGGATTCGGAGCTGGCCGGGCACGGCCACCAATCGGTGTCTGAAATCGTCGGCAAGGTTCGGTTCGCCGGGTGAAATCACGCGCGATTCGGGCGCGGGCCGCGATGACTTGCTCCGCTTCTTGCGGCTCTGATACTTTCGGCTGTCTGGCGCGCGCACGGCGCGCGTTCGTATTTTGAGGCCTCGCAGCCTAACGTCCCCGTCGTCTAGCTCGGCCTAGGACACCGGCCTTTCACGTCGGTAACACGGGTTCAAATCCCGTCGGGGACGCCAAGGTTTTTTGCTCGTTTGGAGGGTTCTGACCACCAGCTTTGACCACCACCAGCTCGAAAAAGGGAGGGAATGATGGATAATTGTCAACTTGCGGCGGCCCCATCGTCTCGGATACCAGCGGTCTCGGCAAAGGTCACTGGAAAACAAAGGACGGCTTATTTCACCTCAACGGCCGCTGCGCCTCTTGCAGAACCAGGAGCAAAGGACCGAGCAACCGCTTCGGGCTGTTCTGGCGCCACGTATCTGACCCGAGCGAACCTTTCACCGATCCTTGGAGGCATCAAAGCGTGGGCTGGGATGTTCCCGAGCGGAATCTGACCCCGTGCGGTTGCCGAGAGATGATCGGCTATTACTGGCGTGCCGAATGAGGCTCTACGACTTGCTCCCGAGGATCTGATCCATCGCATCGGCGGTGTCGCGACGCATCGCCGGCAGAATGTGGCTGTACAGGTCCATCGTTATCCCGATGCGGGAATGGCCCAGCAGGTCAGCGATCATCTTCGGCGAGATGCCCTGAGCGAGTAGCAGGCTGGCGGCACTGTGCCGGAGGTCGTGAAACCGCATGGTCATCGGGAGCTCGGCCTTCTCGAGCAGCGCTTTGTAATCGCGATGGAGCACGATCGGCTCTGTCGTCTGTCCGGTGGGATTGGGCAGCGACATCAGTGCGCCGGTTTGCACGCTAATGAACGGAGGTAAAGCCAACGTCAGGAGCCCGATGGGAAACTGCGGATAGTTGGGTCGAACAGCGCGATAGCTCAAACGGTGATCCTTATCGCGCCGATAAAAGAGAAGAAATCCTTTGCTAACTTGTCCGAAAGGTTCTGACGACGTACAAGCTGATGGAGGACCCGGCGATGGAATACAGCGAGAAGGCGAACAAGCGGCTTGAGCACCGGGGGTTTACTTCCAAACTTTTACTGGTAGCGGTGGCTATCTGCGTAGTCACGCTCGGCTCGACACTAACCGCGTCGGGAGACGACCAATACCCTCCGATTGCCTTCACTGAAAGCGGATTGGTGATTGGCTCAACGACGAATGGCGTAAACGAATTCCTGGGCATTCCGTACGCCGCGCCGCCGGTGGGAGCTTTGCGTTGGACACCGCCGAAGCCTTACGGGTTCTTTCCGGGGTTTTTCCTCAATGCGACGAGCATCGGTAGTGAGTGCACGCAACCTGGAGGGATTGGCAGCGAGAATTGCCTGTTCCTCAATGTTTACACGCCCCAGAACGAACTCATCGAAGACCTGACTGAAGATCATGGGCGCGGTCTGCCCGTGATGGTCTGGATTCATGGCGGAAGCCTGACGTACGGCGCCGGCAGCATCTACAACCCCTCGTATGCACTGGTGCAAAAAGGAGTGATCGTCGTCACGATCAACTACCGCCTGGGCCTCCTGGGATTCTTTGCCGAGTCCGCGATCGATGCGGAAGGCCATGAAAATGGCAACTATGGGTTGATGGATCAACAATTCGCGCTCAACTGGGTCCGCAAGAACATCGCGGGCTTTGGCGGCGATCCGAATCGGGTAACCATATTCGGTGAGTCCGCCGGCGGGCAGAGCGTGTATGCCCAGCTTGCGTCTCCTACCGCGGCGGGCCTGTTCCGGGGGGCAATATCGGAAAGCGGATCGTATTTGGAATTCCAAGACTACTTTTCCTTCATTGTTACGCTGGCGACTGCGGAAACGGCGGGCAGCGCAGGTGTACCGTCTGGTGCCGCGATTGCGGATAGTGTCGGATGCACCAGCCAGACGGCTGCGTGTCTGCGTGCCGTGCCAGCCTCGACGCTAGTAGCAGTAGAGCCTGGTACCTTGTATCCGTTCGTGGATGGAACACTGCTTACACAGCAGATCAGCGAGGCATTTGCCAGCGGCAAATTCAATCGGGTGCCGGTGATCTCCGGCGGCAATCACGACGAATGGCGGCTACAGGTGGCGGAGAGCTACGACTTCGTTGGGAATCCGATACTGACCTCCACGGAGTACGATGATGCGGTCCTTGCTCTGTGGGGGTCGGGCCTGGAGTCGGATATTCTCACCTTGTACCCATTTGCCAGTTACCCGTTTGGCGGTGAGGCATTGGGTGCCTCAGGCACGGACGGCATCTACGCCTGCCCCGAGCGCAATGGCGTTAAGTTGCTTTCGCAATTTGTGACGACCTATGCGTATGAGTTCAATGATGACCATGGCCTATATCCAATTCCGGTTGGTGAGGTGTTAACCTTCCCACTGGGTGCCTTTCACTCCGCTGAGCTTCAATACCTTTTCCCCCTGGGGGTACCCCCCGCGGACCAGCAGCAGGTCTCCGATGCGATGGTGACCTACTGGACGCAGTTCGCGAAGAATCTCAACCCGAACTCGTCTTCAGAGCCGGTCTGGTCTCCGTACAGCACGTCAACCGACGAGTTCCAATCCTTGATTTCACCGACGCCGGTGGTCGAGTCCAATTTTAACACTGGTCACCAGTGTGATTCGTTCTGGAACACTCGCTGACCGCGAACATCGAACGGGCGCGCGTAACCTCGCGAAGGCAGCTACGCCGTCCGCTCACGCGCGCGGAAGACGCGCTACTAGTTGGGTCGATGTAGAGCGGTCTAACGGAAAAAGCGCCGGTAGTCAGCTTCGGGCTGGCGTCATCGGACGTACAATTCTCCTTTTCGCGAGCCGTCGTGTAGGCTGCATCAGCTACTGGAGGGGGTGCAGTACGCCGAGACTAAGGAGCCTGCTCAATGAAGCCCCGTCACGCAGCCGCGCTCGCACTTGTTGGCTGGTATCTTATGGTTTCCCCAGAGATAGGCTCCAAAGCGGGCCTGCCGACTGGCTGTACGAATGTACTGGCCCAATCAGAAGCGGAACCACCGCCACAGCCAGAGAAATCGCAAGAAGAGATCGATGCAGAACAGGTCGTTGACACGTATGGGCTTGAGCTTGTGAAAGTTCCCCGTGTTTGGGGCGTCGAGTCACGCCAGGATTCCTCCGGTCGATGGTGCATAGTTGTGAGTGTGGAGAAGATCACACCTGAGGTAAGAGACGAAATACCGAAGACTCTGAATGGGTTTCCCGTCGTCATCACGGTGGGGCCACGCCCAATCCTAGACTCCGCGCATTAGGACATCCGCGATTCAAACTAGGACAATCGACCTGCAATTAGGAAAGCGCCCACGGATTTCCAGGATTTGTCGGTCGCGCGGCGCCCTGCTAACTCAGTGTCGATGAAGCTCCGCCACGCCGCCGGACTCGCCGTCATCTTGTCGCTCGTTATTCAAGCCTGCGCGTCTGCTCTTTCAACCATTCCGGTGGGTCCTGGCTCAGCACCGCCGATGAACCCGGCGTTCGACTCCTACAATTTCTGCATTCAAGGCAAATTTGGCGATGACAGCCGCGCGGACTGTTTCAAGCAGACAATCCAAGTGAATCATCTGACCTTACCAGCTGGCACTAACTCAGAGCAGGCCTACGAAAAGTACAAGGCTTGCCTCGGTGAAAACGGGAAGCCATCAGTCGGATTCGGGCCGTTCGTGATAAATGGTAACAACGCAAATACCGCTCGACAAAACTGTTTCACAAGCGCACTACAATAGAATGAAGCCTCGCCGAGCACCGGACGGCTGGACGGTAGTGAGAGTTGCGCTCTTTTTACAAGGGGCAGCGGTTCTCGGCGTTCTTTTGGCCTGGGTATGTCGAGGGTTTATTGGCGCTCATCCTATACTCTCAGTTTTCGTTGCCGGTGCGTACGCCGCGCTCTGCGCAGTTGGCGCGTACTCGAAATACGCGCAGCACACCGCCGCGCTCGCGCTTGTGATGTGGTATCTGATGGTGCCGCCTGCGTCGGATGGGAGAAGGCTCTACCATGTTTTCATAGAACCGCCGGGTTACTTTACTCATGGGGAGCCTTTCTATCCTGCACCCTTTTGGAAATGGGAGAAGCTCGGCGAATTCTATTCACAGGCTAACTGCGAAAGCACTCGCGAGTTTATCGTGCGTCACGATGGCAAGGTCGTGCGCCCACCGATGCCCCCAAATGCACCAAACGCCACAATCGACTGGATTCCGAACGCCAGGCAATATCAAGCAAATGAAGCGACCTGTATTGCAAGCGACGACCCGCGCCTCAAGGAAAAGTAGAGTGAAACTCCGCCACCCCGCCGCGCTCGCGCTTGTGGTCTGGTATCTGATGGTGCCGCCACCAGGTCCGCCACGTTCGGCTGGTGCCAATACTGCTCCACCCAATGACACCGCGCCGCTCAATCATTGGACAATTCGGAATTCTTATGATTCAGCGCAGGCGTGCGCAGCTGCCAAAAAGACAGATCTCGACACAGCGGCGATGAATATGGATAAAGCGCACCATTTAGCGGAGCAACGTCAGGGCCTCTGGCCTGATAACTTCAGCGATCAAGAGTTTCTGGTCGCTGACCAATTCGAGTACGCGACGGAAGCGCTCTGCATTTCGACCGACGATCCCCGCCTCAAGGCTAACCACGAACCGCCGGGCTAAGGCTAGTCTTTCCGGACCGCGATGCACTCGATTTCAATATCAAACGGGCCCGCCCATACCGGCACACAAGAAAATACGGGCCGGCGGATTTTTTGGAAAGTAGCGCTTGTAAAGTTCGTTGAATGCCTTGAAGCGCTCCGGGCTTACACAGATTACGTTGACCTTCAGGACGTGCTCGAGGTCGGATCCCGCCGCCTCAAGTGCCGTCTTCAACTCTTCCAGGCAGCGTTCGGCCTGCTGTTCAAAAGGCGCGTGGACGAGAAGTTCTCCGGTCTTGGGGTCAAATGGCGGCAGACCCGAGACGAAGATCATGTCGCCGGCCCGAGTGCAGACCGAGACCGGCACACCCCACACCCTATCAGCAAAGCGCGGCTCGGTTGGCGAAAGTTGACCGGGCCGCAAAACTGTCCGGGTCAATCCCTAGTTCACATGAAGGGTGTAGATTTCCCAGTGATGGTCCGCCACGATTTTGTCTCCAACAATGCTATTTTCCTGAACCGACCCAGAAAACTCGACCGTCCGCATTTGTTCACGATTGAGAACGTCGTGATAAGTAATGCAGCCGTGGACGAGAGCTATAGTCTTGTTGGAATCAATCAACATTCTTTCGTTCGAAGTAAAAGTGTCTGGATCTAGCAGGACCTTAGAACTCTCATTAGCAGCCAACACTGGATTGCGCAGTACTACCCGCGAGGGGCAACCGGTCCACTGAGGATTAGGATTTCCGATGGCTTGCGCCTTGAACTCTGTGTAACCCAGAATATCAATGGCCGCAGTTTTCCCAACATTGATGAAATGTAGGGACGCGTACGGAATCTTGGGGTCGGGCTGTGTGAAATTAATTTGACCCTCTGCCTTCTCATCAGTTTGAGCAAGTACCAGCCATGCACGCACGCTGGCTGCGGCAGCGTCAGCGCTCTGCTTGGCCGCATTGGTGGCATCAATGGCACCGCCCGCTTGAATCTTAGCCCAATAGGCATAGTACCAGACCCCGAGCAACGTGAGGATAGCGACTATGAGAGTGGCGCAATCGTAGGCATCGTGTGGCTTCTTCTCTTCGTCCCGGCTACTCATTTTGGAGGCCTCCGTTGGGCGAAAAGAGTAACATACTCCGTTACTCGGTGGGGTCAGGCTCGTCTTTTTACTGCGCCGTTGTCGGTCGCGCGGCACTCTGCTAACTCAGTGTCGATGAAGCTCCGCCACGCAGCCGCTCTCGTGCTTGTGGGCTGGTGTTCGTCGTGATTACGAAGCGATGGTTACTTATCAGTACGACGGTGCTGCTTGCGGTCGTCATTCCAAAGGAGCGAGATGTCGTATGGGTTCCGGCCCCACCGATCAGCGAGCTGCGCATGGGAACGTCGGCGCAGACCTACCGGTGGGCGACCGTCACGCAAGAACAGGCCGAAGCCCAAGACCCTGAAGGATGGAAGACTCGGCGCAAGGTTGAGGACGTCATGCGCTGGAATCAATGGATTCTGCTGCTGCCCCACGTCAAAGGCATGATGCTGTGCTGGATTATCGATGAAAACGTCCCCCGAAAAGAAGCTATCGCTAAGGGACTTGGCCAGACAGGAATCCGTGTCTGGGTCGATAAACGAGAACACGTCGCATTTGTTCAATGGTTCGTCCCGTCGCATTTGGGCGGCGTGCCGGTTGTTGTCGAGCCGAACCCAGTCGTCTTTCGATTAGAGGCGCTGCGATAGCAAGACACTTTTCGAGCCTTACCCGACCTTATATACCGTTGCAGACAACACCGAAGGCGCTACAATCGCGCCAATGAAGCTCCGTCACGCCGCTGCGCTCGTGCTCGTGGGCTGGTATTTGATGACTCCGCCTGTTCAATCGACGAAATGTTGGAACGTACCGAACGAGGGCCTCGTATCCATCTTGAACTGCTATGCCAAGATTGACTCTCAGGCGCCCCTTCGAGAGTGGAAACGAGAGCCGGACTCGCAAGAGTTCGAATACAAGACCGATTGTCAGCGCGCGATTTCCAAGGACTGCTATACCGAGGTGGAGCAGGACGGAACCAAATCTCAAATGGGTTCACTCTGCTACGCGGACTGCATCGCGACCGACGACCCGCGCCTCAAGGAAAAGTAGAGTGAAAGTCCGCCACACCGCTGGGCTCGCTGGATAGTATGTCACGTGCACGACGTAAGCATTGGCGGACGCTGGCAAAAGCTGGCTCTCGCGACGTTCTCTGCAAGGTTGACGGCTGCCCAAAACTGAAGAAGAGACCATTTGATAGCTGCGAAGAACACCATCGCCAGTTTGTAATAAGTCGGGAACAACGCCCCAAAGAGAAACGCCCGCAACCCTAAACTTAGACCGGCTTCCTGCGGTCGAGCGCGCCGGAGGGCGGTCGTCGCCCCGAGGAGATGCATCGACGGGAATGGGGTCGAAGAACGCGATGGCCCAAACTACGTCACTACTTCACTAGACCAAGACGGGACAGACTGGAGAGGCCCCCGCCAGCAGGTCACTACAGCGACTACGCCTCAACCCGGTTCGGACCGGGTCGAGACGGGAGAATACCCGAGCACAGCCCCGCCCCGGTTGCTGGCGTCAGGATAAAGTGCTCACCTTCTTGATGAACGCCCTCGCATCTGTGACCTATGCGCGGGGCAATCGATTTCCCCCAGTCGCACTCGCTCAGATCTGATGCTGCAGAAATGATCGCAGCACGTAACCAAACCGATCCAGTGACAGTGGTTTCGAAGCGTAGTAGTGCGCACCATTCGTGCGCGCCCGCTTCTCGTTGCAATCGCTCTGGCTAGCGGCGACGTAGAGCAAGGACGAGCCTGAGAAGTGTTTGCGAATCTGTGTCAGCAGCCAGCCACGCTCGTCCTCTACGACCGCCTGATCGTCGAGGATTACCAGCCGTACATTTGGCTGGGTGAATACTTCGCGACTTCCGTATTTGCCGGCTTCATGGCGAACCAGCTTCCAAGGGCTCTGGACGGTTCCAAGGACGAAGCTGACCAGCGCCTCGTCGTCGGAGAGTAGCAGCACGGTCGGCGAAGGGAAGTTCTTTTCCAAATCGGAGGCTCACCCTTGGTCGTGCATTTTTCAGTCGAGTGCCATCCTGGTTGCGTGGCATCGAGGAAGAAACCTGATATTGTTCGTGGAGTTCTCCTCCATGTGGAGGCACGGAGCAGCAAGTGTGCCAAGGCCGCCGCCCTTGCTTTTAGACAACATAGGGAGAACGAAAGGAGGCAATCTCGCCAAAGTGTCTCCATCGGACGCAGTGGGAAAGGATCACGAAAAGGACGCCACCGTCGTCGCGCCCGCTGTCCCGCCCCAGGCAAGGCACGATACAAATACGTTCCAACCCCCGGTGGGTGCGCCACGGCATTTCCACCTGCTTTGGGATGAAGAGCTTGACGCGCTGCGACCCGTCCTCCGGCTGGTGCTCGAGAACTTGGAGGGAGTCATAGAGCACTGGTATCAGCTCTACGTTATTCACTTTGGTGATCGGCGCAGTCTGTCGCAGTCTGAGTTTCGCGACCTCTTCTACAACGCGCTTTCGCGAAATACCAAGGACCTGCTCGAAGGGGACATGGATCGCTACGCCATCGATACCATCCGAACCGGTGAGCTGCTGTGCGAGCGCAACGTGCCGTTCGCTGAAATCGTCGCATCGCTTCATCTATATGAGGAAAGCGCCTACACCGCCTTTCCCAAAGATCCGCCTCCGCCACTTGAGATCTACACGGCCTTCGACAAGTTGAGCCACATTCGCATGATCCTGCTGGCCGATGCGTATTTTCGATCGGCATCGGCGAGCGCGGGCGCGCGCATTCAGGCACTCGAACGGCAAGCAACCTTGGTGGCGCGCGAGAAGCGCAGCATCTTTCACGGCTTGGTCGGCTCCAGCCCCGCGATGCGCCGCCTCTACGACCGAATCGAAGCCGCAGCCGGAACGCGCGGCACCATCTTGATAGTCGGCGAGAGCGGGACGGGGAAGGAGCTGGTAGCGCGCGCAATTCACGACTGTGGCGCGGTGACAACGGCACCATTCGTTGCACTGAATTGCGCTGCGATACCGAAGGACCTCATAGAGAGTGAACTGTTTGGATACAGGAAAGGTGCGTTCAGCGGGGCAAACGCCGACTACCTGGGACTTTTCCGGGCGGCCGAGGGCGGCACGCTGTTTCTCGACGAAGTTACAGAGATGGCGGCTGAGACTCAGAGCAAGCTGTTACGCGCCGTGCAGGAACGGACGGTACGGCCGGTTGGTGCGACGAAAGAGATGCCGGTGAATGTGCGCTTGGTTGCGTCGACCAATCGCGACCCGGAAAAAGCTGTCAGCGCGGGCAACCTGCGCCAGGATCTCTACTACCGGCTGCAGGCTGGTGTGCTTAACGTGCCGCCGCTGC
Source organism: uncultured delta proteobacterium (assembly GCA_963842215.1). Classification (GTDB taxonomy): domain Bacteria; phylum Desulfobacterota; class Binatia; order Binatales; family Binataceae; genus Binatus. The sequence continues at coordinate 608,400 of CAWJFQ010000001.1, forward strand.
GAGAGCGCTCCGACGATATTCCACTTCTGGTCGAGCACTTTATCGAGTTCTTCAATGAGAAACTTCAACCGCGAATTCCAGTGCGGGGAGTGGAGGAAGACGCGATCGCCGCGATGATGAGATATTCGTGGCCGGGGAATGTCCGCGAGCTTTCCAACGCTATCGAGGGCGCCTTCACGTTCGGCCGTTCACCAATGATCCGGCTGCAGGACCTTCCAACCGGTGTCGTGGGAAGCCGGTCCGAGAGGGACTCGCAGACTTCCGACAAACCGCCAAGGGAAATTGCACGAGATCTGCCGATCGGCACTTTTGCGGACACCGAGCGTGAGCTTATAGCTCGGGCGCTCAGGAGTACCGATGGCAACAAGGTAGCAGCCGCGGCGCTGCTTAAAATCTCGCGCAAGAAGCTTTACGCGAAGATCGAAAAGTACGGGCTGTAGAGGCTGGTAAAAGCTGCGGCTTGGCGATCGGTTAAGTTTGCTTGCGGAACTGCCCTAGAATCTTCTGCAGCCAACGGTTGTCGCCGGGGGCGGGCATCGACGGCTTTATGGCACCAGGTGTCAAACGCTCAGGGGTGGCACGGCGACCGGTAATCTGCAGGACTTGAATGCGAAAGAAGACCGGCGCCAGCGGACGTTGCGTATCGTGCAATATCGTTTTCGCGTAAGCGGGTTCCCACCAGATGGCGTTGTGTTGCAGCAGTTTCCTGCGGGCATATTCACGTGCGTCACGCCGTTCGGGGATGTTCGGCAATTCCTCGTAACGACCCAGGACTACAACGCTGATCCATTGCTGCGGGCCCGCCACCTCGTCCACTTCGACGCAGACGTTGGGATTAGTTTGCATCCATTCGATCTTTTTTCCGGTAGTGGCGAAGCTGTATAGGTAGCCATCGTCGTAGGCGAAGTATATCGGCGCGATGTATGGCTGACTGTCATGGGCGCAGGCTAGTCTGCCAAGACGCGTGCGGGTCAACAGTTCCACACTCTCTTGCCGGGTTAGTTCCTGGATCAACACGACCAGGACTCCGACCTTCCGCCAAGGAGTGGCCGCACCGATAACATCATGACCAGCGCTCCTAAAATCTATGCGAAGGAAATTGTTCGTCGATCCAGTCTTCGGCTTCCGACTCCTTCTCGAAGTCGACGGCCTGCTTTTTCCCCTTCCAGGAAATCTGCCAGCGTCCGGTCTCAGGATTCTTCTCGATTAAATATCCTTGGTATTCGCTCATCGCTTGCTCCGTGCGAATTGGAGTTCTTCCGCGCTTGATTTCTTAGCGATAGTCGTGCCACCGGTTCTTCGAAATTGGCGAAGGCTCTCGTCAAGAATTTGTGGCCCAACAGGTCGGGAGGCTGTGTCTAATCGGCGTCGGGTGGCAGAAGTGTATCCGATCGCACCATCGCCGCGAGGTTGGCGAAGATTTCTGGTTCTCCACCGGACGGATCTGTTGAATGCGAGTGCGTCGAGCTTGGCACGAGGGTAGCTAGAGCTAAGCTGCCAGCGTAGTCGGGAGCGGGACAGACTTGCGCGCCATTCGATGTGGAGGCCGGTAATGAAAGTAGAACAGATCATGAATCGCGACGTACAGACCTGTGGTCCGCACGATTCGCTCAACAAGGCAGCGCAGATTATGTGGGACACGCCCTGCGGGGCTGTTCCGGTAGTCAACGATCACCGTAGCCCTATTGGCTTTCTAACCGACCGCGACGTTTGTATGGCCGCTTATATCCGGAACAGGCCGCTGACGGAGTTGCCCGTCGAAGAGGCCATGTCGCGAACGCTCATTTGTTGCGGCGCCGAAGACGATCTCGATTCAGCAGCACAACTTATGCGGCAGCACCGCACGAGGCGCGTTCCGGTAGTCGATGGGAATGGCACTCTGGTAGGTCTGCTCACGCTCGACGATCTTGCGTGCGAGGCGGCGAGAACGCTGCGCGGGGGCACCAACGACGAACTGGGTGACCTGGTGCTGGATGTGCTCCTGTCGATTAATCGCGGACGTATCCGCCTCCACCCGGCCGTCTAAAGAAAGGAGCTATCGCTATGAAAGCATTCGTGATGAAGGGATTGGATGCCGTCGGGTTTGTGGACAAGCCTATCCCGAAACCCGGACCAAACGACGCGATCATCAAAACTACCAAAGCTTTGATTTGTACATCCGACTCCCACACCGTCCATGGAGCAATTGGACCGCGCCAAAATCTTACTTTGGGTCACGAGGCAGTGGGCGTGGTTCACGAGGTCGGTTCGGAAGTCAGGCTGTTCAAACCGGGCGACCGCGTGGTTGTGGGCGCGATCACTCCCGAGTGGGGCGACTTGGCATCCCAAGCGGGCCATTCCTCGCAATCTGGCGGAGCACTGGCGGGCTGGAAGTTCGCTAACGTAAAGGACGGCGTCTTCGCCGAGTACTTTCACGTCAATGAGGCCGACGCGAACATGGCGCTGATTCCGCCTGATGTTCCAGATGATAAGGCGGTGTACTGCTGCGACATGATGTCCACCGGATTTATGGCGGCCGACAACGCTGAGATTCCGATCGGAGGAACGGTTGCAGTTTTCGCGCTGGGTCCGGTCGGCCTGATGGCAGTTGCGGGGGCGAGGCTGCGCGGTGCGGGTTTCGTAGTTGGCGTCGACTCCATCGCGAAACGTCAGGAGCTGGCCACCAGCTATGGCGCAGATGCGATCGTCGACCACTCGCGGGAAGACGTAATCGAACGAATCATGAAACTCACAAACGGACAAGGTGTTGATTCGTCGATCGAGGCTTTGGGCAGCGAACAGACTCTGCAAAACGCCATCAAGGTGACCAAGCCAGGCGGCACGATTTCCAATGCGGGCTACCATGGCAACGGCGACTACGTCCGCATTCCGCGTCTGGATTGGGGCGTAGGCATGGCGGAAAAAACCATTCGCACGGGTCTGTGTCCAGGCGGCCGTTTGCGCATGGAAAGGCTGATTCGGCTGCTTCAGACGGGACGCATCGATCCGACGAGGATGACGACCCATACATTTGAATTTCACGCGGTCGATAGAGCATTCGAGGTGATGGATAAGAAACTCGACGGTATCTTGAAACCGTTGATCGTCTTCTGACGGTGTCGCCTCCCACGACAAAAGAAACGAATTAACCGCTTCGGATGAATCAACGATGAAATTCAGAGTATCGGGATCATTACTCGCCCTGGCCGCGGTGCTATCAGCCGCAACCCCCGCAAAGTCCGCAGCTGGCGATGTGGCCGAAGGGCACCGTTACTTCATTCAGTATTGCGCCTCATGCCATGGGCAAGACGGCCTCGGAGACGGTCCTGTGGCTAAGAGCCTGTCTATGACGCCGGCAAATCTGCGCAAGCTCGGCGACAAGTACGGCATGCCGTTGCCGGCGCATCGCATAGCCGAGTTGATCGATGGCCGAGATACCATCAGAGCGCATGGGACACGTGATATGCCGGTATGGGGAGAACGGCTCTACGAGGTCGGCGAAGGAGAAAAGGGCGAGACTGGAATCGGTAAGGTCATTGCTAAGATCATCGCCTATCTCGATACAATCCAGGACCGCCGAACTGCTATGCGGTGACGGCGCATCAGGTCAGTTGCTTCAGTGCTTTCTCAATTTCAGCGACAAGGTATTCGCGCGGGCCGGTGGTGTCGAGGCGCAGGTGGTTGCGGGTCGGAATCTCTCCTATTGGCTGAAACTCGGCGCGCTGCCTACGGTGTACCTCTGGGGTAGCGTCTGATACCTCGCCAGGTATCGATCCGCGACGCTCGAGCCGGCGGATCGCTTCGTCCTCGTTGACGACACATTCGACGAAGAGCACCGGCACGCCTTGCCGCGCAGCCAGGGCGAGCGCCAGTTGCCTGTCGGCAGAAGACTTGAAGGTGCCGTCGAGAATCGCTCCGCAGCGGTGGCCCAGAAGACTCTCCGCTTCAGCTAACATCGCGTCATAGGTAACTCTCGTAAACTTGTCGGAATAAATGTTCGTCCCGTAGCCGGTAAAAACATGCTTGTGCGCTGAGAGCCCTGCCAGCCTCTTGCGGGCGCGGTCCGAGTTGATGACTTTGAAACCTTTGCGATGGTGAAGTATTCGCGCCACGGTAGATTTGCCCGAGCCTGAAAGACCACACACGACGATCAAAGCTGGCGGAATGCTTCGAGCGTAGCGTGCGGCCAGCTCGAAGTAACTGCCTGCAAGTCGGTGAGCGCGCTCTCTGTCCGCGGTTCCGACCTCGGGCTCCAGGCTCCGGAGGCTCTCGACCTTGCCGCGCACGCATGCGCGATAGCATTTATAGAAAGGGACGAATACCCCGAGGTCTTCATCGCCAGTGATCTCGGCGTAGGCCTCAACCAGCTCATCGGCGAGTCGCGGCGCGCCGAGTCGTTCGAGGTCCATGGCAAGAAATGCGATGTCGGAAGCCACGTCGCCGTAGCGCAATCGCTCGCTGAACTCGACGCAGTCGATCACTTCAATTTCATTGCCCTCGAGGCAGATATGCTCGGCGCGCAAATCGCCGTGCCCCTCGCGGACCCGGCCCTCAAGCGCCCGATCATTCAATCCTCGCCAATGAGCACTTACAAAAGCGCGGCAGAATAGCTCGATCGCAGTGAACTGATCTTTGCGGAGCGTGCGACCGACAAACTGCTCGTTCTGGGCGACATCTTTGATAACGTCGTGACAAATCGATAAGGCCGAACCGTAGGTCCATCCACCGCTCGAGGGCGCCTTGGCGTGAAAGTCCGCGATCCGGATCGCAATCGCACGAATTGTGGCGCTATCAACCTGGTTCGAGGCTATAAGCCGGTCCAGCATTCGATCTTCCGGCAGCCGCCGCATCTTGACGGCATACTCGACTGCATCGAGATGCTCAGCGCTTACCCGGGGTCCTAGCGCGAACGAGTCCGCACGCTTAATAATTGCGAACACTCCAAGGTACACACCGGGCGATAGGCGCGCGTTCAGACGGACCTCTTCGGTGCAGTAACGATATCGACTGTCGAGTTGCAGACAATCGAGAAACGGAAAGCGCACCGGCTTCTTCACCTTGTAAACGTAGTCACCTGCCAGGAGGACGTAAGAAATGTGCGTCTGCTTGAGCTCGACGTGCGCGGGCGAGCCCTCGTAGAATTCGGGCCGCATCATTGCCTCGATCAGCGACGGGACGCGGCCCGCCGGTCTTTTGTCAGGCTGTCGCTTTCCGCTTTCTTCCGTCACTTCGGCCGGCTCCAAGCATCGCTCCCGACTACTCGCGGTGTTCTACCTGTGTCAGCGCCTCGAGCACATCGTCGGTCGTTATCACGCCGATCAGCCTGCCATCTTCAATGACGGGCAGCGCTCCTATCTTCCGCTCGCGCAGCAGACGCGCGGCCTCCCGAATATCGGAGGACGGGGTCACAGTTACCAGCGTTTCGCTCATCGCCTTGAACGCCTCGGTTTGATCCAGGTAGCCGGTGTGCAGGCGGATGTCGCGGTCGGTGACAATTCCAACCGGAGCGCCGTCGCCGATGATCGGAACGCAGCGGAAGCCTCCCGCGTGCATCTTGGCGGCAACCGAGGCCAGCTTCTCGTGCGGAGTGGCGGTGACCGGATTTTTCGTCATCCAGGTGGCAACAAGATCATTTTTGGTCGGAGTGCAACGCACGGTCAGCACCGGGCAGGTGGATTCGCGCAGGACGAGTTCCGCTATGCTGCCGAGGAAAAAGCGCTTGAAGCCCCGGCGACCGTGAGTAGCCATTACTACCACGTCTGCTTTGATCCTCTTTTCCGCGTTCAAGATGGTGCCCGCAGGCTCGCCGGTGTGAGTTAAGATTTCGTACTTGATTCCGCCCAGCCGTTTGTGGGCGATCTCGAGCAGCTTGGCGCGAGCGGTCTCTTCCTGCCCCTTGTACAGGTCCACATAAACCGGCATTCCTGTCGGCTCGATGATCAATGGAACCACGTGCAGCACGAAGACGGTGCCGTTGCTCTCACGCGCGAGGTTCGCGGCCGTGTCGAGTGCCTGCATCGAATTGTCGTCGAAATCCACCGGGCAGAGAATCCTGCTGAATTGCTGTGCCATGAGAAGACCTCCCTCGTCGCGGCGTATCGTCTAACTGTCAATAGCCAGAGCCGTGCCAGCAACACGGCCCATGCCGGTTCGGACCCACCGTCGCCGAACTGTATCCGATCGCACCACCTGGAAGTGGAGATGCAGCTAACGGGCACGCGCGATTGCGATCTGCGGATGGCAAGCGAATTGCACTACGATTGACGACCGAGGAGACAAAGCCATGCGACTCGCCAACTTGATGACCGCGCAGCCAATAACGATTGGACCGTCCGACAAGCTGTCGAAAGCGAAGAGTATCATGGAGGCTGGCGGCTTCAGGCGCGTACCGGTGGTGGACGACGGATGGCTGGTCGGCATCCTGACCGAACGTGACCTGCATAAACATTCGGGCTTTCTCGAATCGACGCGTGTGAACGCTGCGATGCGCACCGCGCTCGTCACAGTCACGCCGCATAACACGGTGGAGGACGCGGCCCGCTTGATGCTGAAGCACAAAATCGGAGGACTACCGGTAGTGGTCGACGGAAAACTGGTTGGTATCGTCACGACGACTGATTTACTGAGGGCATTTCTGGCGGTCGTCGCCGGTACCGGCCAAATCATGGACCCCTAAGGAGCCGTGCAAGGAGTTCGAATGAAACAACGGAGCAGCGATATTCGCAAAGGACCTACCCGCAGCCTCGATCGCCGTGGCACGCGTTCCGACATGAGCCCGCTCGTCGCACAGAAGGGGCCGGCACCCAAAGATCCGTCCGTCTGCGACGCCTGCGGGAGTGTCTATACCTCGAGGACGTGGCGGCGCGGTCGCCCGCTGCCCGCAAAGATGATTGACGCAGCCGCCTGGACCGTCTGTCCGGCATGCCAGCAACAGAAGAGCGGCAAATACTTCGGCCGCGTGCTGATTCGCGGCGAGAACGCAGTGTCCCACCTTGACGCTATCAGGGCGCGAATCGCCAACGTCGAACGCCGTGCCGAATTCACGCAGCCTGAGAGGCGGATCGTATCAAGTAACTGGGATGGCGCGACGCTTGAAGTGCTGACCACTTCCCAAAAGCTTGCTCATCGCATCGCGCGGGAACTGCAGAAAGCCTTCGGCGGGCGCGCGCGCTATACGTGGTCGGATCAAGACGGCAGCCTTACGGCTACCTGGGGGGATTAAGCGCAAGCTCGTTGGTTGCTCACTTCAGTTGGAGGCTCTTTACGTAGCGCGCCATCGCTTCAATTCGCTTCTTTACCTCGGCGTCGCTTTCGGGCGTGAACTCCTGGCCCGGCTTTTGAAGAGTTGTCCCCAGGAACGGCATCTGGATTCGCTCATGCGAGGGGATGTTCTTGCGACCGTCAATCGTCTCGACCACATCATCGAAGGGAAAGGCTCCACCGTTCTTCCGCGAGAGCAGGGTCAGGTCCGGCGGTGGCGGATTCATTGGAACGGTTTGCAGGAAGTAGCCGTTGCCTTTGCCATCAGACCCATGGCACATCGCACAGTATTGCTCGTAGTCCGCCTTTCCAGCTTGAGCTGATGCTGTCCTCGCAGTGCCGGCCAGCATCATGCTCAGCAGAGCGAATGCGGTCGCCATCCGCGCCTTTGTGAAAAACGCAGTCTTTATCGCAGCAGAATCTTCCGGGCTCATCTTAGTCGGCTCTTTTCGGGGTTTACTTGATACCGCAATCACGCGCGACCAGGGCGACGAAATCTCCCTCAGTCAGAATCCCGACCAGTCGGCCATTTTCGACAATCGGGAGGCAGCCGATCTTCCGCTCAGTCAACAATCGCGCGGCCTCGACCAGAGAAGCATCCGGACTGGCGGTAACGACTTCGGTAGCCATCACTTCTTTGACGGACAGTGAGTCCAGAAGCTTCCGCTGCGCATGCTTGCCGTAGCCGAGCGCCTGAGCCAGCGCGTCGCGAAAGAGATCGCGCTGGCTCACGATGCCGACGAGGCGCTGCCCGTCGTCATCGACAACCGGCAGATGACGAACGCGTCCAAGGCGCATGATGTCGTCGGCCAGCGTCAGCTTGTCGTTGCGCTTGAGGGTCGTCGGATCACTGGTCATCACGTCGCGAACCTTGATTTCTTTCACTTTGATTTCTCCGTTGTAAGTGACTCGGTGGACTTTGGATGAACCGTCAGAACTGGAACCGGCGACTCGCGAACGACGCGTTCCGCGACACTGCCCAGGAGAAGGTGCTTAACACCCGTGTAACCGTGCGTGCCCATCACGATAAGGTCGATCTGCCGCGCGGCGACGAAGTTGAGAATCTCCGGACCAGCGTTGCCACTCGCAACGAAAATCTCGTGCGGGACTTTCGTCAGTTTTTTCTGTGCGAGTCTTTCCAACCGGCGCCGGGTCTCTGCTTCAAATTCAGGGTTGGGAAAGATAGGGACAGGCGGCAGCGCAGTGGCGCCGATCGGCGGTATACCGATTACGGTCAAGAGGTAAACCGTAGCCGAACTTTGTTTCGCCAGCTTGCAGGCGAGCTCGAGCGCGTCCATCGAGTCGCGCTCGAAATCGATTGGGCACAGTATTTTCGAAAAGATCGCGTCCATCTCTGTTCCAGATTCCTTTTTTCGGATCGGTTTTTGCTGTCACCAGACAGCATCAGCCGTGCCACGGACTCGAGCCCTACAAATTGCCAATTCGATTGTTGCGACGCGTGAGTTTGTGATGAAAAGAGCCACTGTAATGTTACGAGTGGCTCCAAAGGACACACCGCAAAGCCGCCAAACTAAAATGTAGAATGCGCGCGGAGTCCCAGCGACGTTCAAAACAGGATGACCCCAACTCGAAGATTCGCACTTGCGCTGTTCGGAGTGGCGCTTATGACTGTGATCGGCGCAATCGGCTATATGCTGATCGAGCATTGGTCGCTTCTAGACGCGTTCTACATGTCGGTTATCACTATCTCGACAGTCGGATACGGCGAGGTGAAGCCGCTCAGCCCGGCCGGTCGTCTTTTCACAATTGGGCTGATAGTCAGTGGCGTCGGTAGTGCGATCTATCTGTTCACGGTGATCGGAGAGCTTGTAGTTGAGGGTCGCTTGAGAGAGTTTCTCGGGAAGAGCGCAATGAATCGCAAAATTCACAATCTGCAGGAGCATGTCATCGTTTGCGGCTTCGGGCGTTTCGGCCGCGCTGTGGTCGAAGAACTGATTCGCAACACGGTGCCGATGGTGGTGATCGAGGCGGATCCTGCGAAGCAGGCAGACCTGGACGGCACCGGCGCTTTGCACGTGATGGGATCGGCGCTGGAAGATTCGGTCCTCGAGAATGCGGCGATCGGATCGGCGCGCGCGATAGTCGTCGCGACCGGATCGGATGCCGACAACGTGTACATCACGCTGTCGGCGCGGGAGAAGAATCCCAAGATTCTCATCTACGCGCGCGGCGATTCCGATGCTGGGTTGCGTCGGCTCAGGCTGGCGGGAGCCGACCAGGTTGTGGCGGCCTATCAATGGGCCGGATTGAGAATCGCCGCGAGCATCCTGCGCCCAGCGGTCGTGGATTTTCTTCAGCTCTCGATGCCCGGCAGCGAGTCCGAGATCGATTTGGAGGAAATCAGAATCTCGCACGAGAGCCCCGCCGCCGGCATGACCATCGCGGCGGTCGAACTGGAAAATCCGCGACTTCGGATCGTAGGGCTCAAGCGCGAGGATAAGGGACTCGAGATGATTCCCGCCGCGGACACGCAGATCAGACCCGACGATTTGCTGGTAGTGATCGGCGAAACAGACAGTCTGAAGCGCCTCGCTTCGGACTAAGAACCCATTTTGTTCCGCACCAGCATTGAGAAGCCTTGCAGCTCGTCTTCCGCAAACGTCGGCCATCCCTGCATCAAGATGAAATGAGGTCCTCGATTAGCTGATGCCTTATCTGGCGATCGAATCAAGTTCGGCAACCATTTCGGATGGAAGTTGTACTGTCGCCCCTCCGAGATTCTCACGAAGATGCTCGATGGAGGACGTGCCGGGAATAAGCAGAATGTTGGGCGAGCGTTGAAGCAGCCATGCCAGCGCCACCTGCATCGGCGTGGCCCCGAGTCGGCCCGCGACGGACGACAGGGCGGACGACTGCAGGGGCGCGAACCCGCCGAGCGGGAAGAACGGCACGTATGCAATGCCCCGCTGGGCCAAGTCGTCGATCATAGCGTCGTCGTGACGGTATGCCAGGTTGTAGAAGTTCTGCACGCACACGACGTCGGTGATCGCCTGCGCCTCGGCCACCTGGGCGGCGGTGACGTTGCTCAGGCCGATGTGGCGGATCAGCCCCTTGCGCCGGAGGTCGGCCAGCACCGTCACCTGCTCGCCGATGGATCCCTCTTCGGTGCCGTGACCCGACCCCATGACGCGGTAGTTGACGATGTCGAGCGCGTCCAGGCCCAGGTTGCGGAGGTTGTCGTGGACAGCGTCGGTCAGCTCTTGAGGCGAAATTGCGCTGAGCCAGGATTTGTCCTCTCCGCGGCGACCACCTACTTTTGTGACTATCATCAATCCATCCGGATAAGGATGAAGCGCGCGTTTGATGATCTGGTTGGTCACATGCGGACCGTAATAGTCGCTCGTATCGATGTGATTGACTCCTGCCGCAACAGCCTCTCGCAGAACAGCTATAGCAGTGTCAACATCTCGCGGCGGTCCCCAGACCTGCGGACCGGCAAGTTGCATGGCACCATAGCCCATTCGCTTAAGACCCAGGGAAATACCGGCCGGTGTGAAGCTGCCGCCAAGGCCTGTCTGTTTCGCCATTTTATATTTCCTCTAGTTCGCAGCACTGATCGTTCTTACTGCCGTCAGATGAGGAAGGCCTAATCACGAAAAGCAGGAATCACTTCTTCCGCGAATGCCTGCACCTCATCCTCTACTATCATCGGCCATACTTGCATGAAGATGAAATGCGTGACACCTGCCCTGATGAAACCTTCGATCTTGTCGATACACTCCTGCTTGTTGCCGATAACAATGCGATCCCGCGCTTTTTCGGGCGTCGTTTGCGCCATCATCGCGATAAGCCCATTCAACATCTCGTCACGCTGCTTGGGCGGGTTGTAGGACATCGCGAGCATGAGAGTTTTTTCGATTTGATCGGCGTCACGACCGACCGTATCAGCATGACGCTCGATAACACCGATCAGACGCTTCATTTCGGCCGCGTCGGCATTGGTCATGTTCCACATATCGGCGTGCTTCGCGACGATTTTGAGCAAAACGCGCTCGCCGTGCCCGCCGATCATCAGCGGAACATTTTTCTGAATCGGCTTAGGATTACATACCGCATCGACGACATTGTAATGCTTGCCCTTCAGCGTCGTCTTGTCCTGCGTGAACATGCTCTTGATGATTTGGCATGACTCGTCGAGCGCTTCGAGGCGCTGCGGGACAGTTTTGAAATCGAAGCCGAGGCTATTGTGCTCGAGCTCGAACCATCCGGCGCCCAGCCCGAGGTTGAGCCGGCCGCCGCTAATCTGATCGAGCGTCGCCCCCATCTTCGCGGTCAGACACGGATTGCGATAGGTGTTGCCGTTAACCAGCGCGCCGATGCGCGCGCGTTTGGTGTGCTGGCTGAGTGCGCCTAGCAACGTCCAGCTCTCCATGCATGGTCCGCTCGGGTCGGGTACGAAGATGGGATAGAAGTGGTCGAAAGCCCACAACGAGTCGTAACCCCAGGCGTCGACCTTTTGCCAGAAGTCGCGCATCCGCTCCCAGGTGACATCCTGCTGGCCGGTTTGAATTCCAAAACGAATCGGATGCGTGGACATGATGGTTCCTCTCGTTTCTTTTCTGTTGATCGGTTCTGGTCTTCTGCCGGGTAATGATATGAAGGATTCTTCAGCTTCACAATTCGCATGTAGCGATTGCAAAGTGTGGGGGCGGGCGGACCGGTATCCGTCTGCCTTTCACGTCGGTGACGCGTCGGCCAACAGCTGCCATCTTTTTTCGAAAAACGCTACGCGCGGATACCAACATCGTCCAGATATCGACGCAATGCCGCCATCTCGCCGGACGATACGATCGCTCCGATATAGCCGTCGGGACGGACCAACACCCAGTCGCCCGCCGAGACGCCGTACGCATCGCGAATGTAACCGCCGTCGTCGATGATGTCGCCGCGCACTCCAACCGTGTGGACATGCATGTCGCGACGCGGCGCGATCGCCTGGCGGTCGACCTGGTAGCCGATCAAAGTCCAGTGCGGACCCTGGAATAGTTTGAACAGCCGCGTGGGCTGGCCCGCTGCGCCTCTGATGGGAGCGTCCGGGGCGCGGTCTCCCGCTATCAAGCGTTCCGGGGATCGCGCCGGTTGGTTGAGAGACAGGCTCGATTGGGGATAGCCGAGGTCGAGCTGATGCGTCTCACGGCCGCGACGCCTGCCGGCACGATCTTTGGCGGCCTGCAGCAGTTTGGTCGAAAGGCCGAGCATCTCCGCTGCGATCGGACGCCGTTCTTCCTCGTATGTCGCGAGCAGTTTCTCTGGAGCGCCGCTAATTACAGCCGCGAGCTTCCAGCCCATGTTGTAGGCGTCCTGCACGCTGGTATTGAGACCCTGTCCTCCGGTCGGCGGATGGATGTGAGCGGCGTCGCCGCCAATCAAGACGCGGCCGACCTGATATTTGTCGGCCATGCGCGCGTTCATGTTAAAGGCGGAAGCCCACAGGACCTCGTGAATCACGATGTCCCGGCGGCCGGTGCGCGCGGCCGCCCATGCCGTCAATGCCTTGGGCGAGAGATCGATATCGCCCTCCATCGGGATCGGCGCTTGCAACTGGAACATGTCCGTTCCGCGCAGCGGACAGAATGACGTCTGCTGTTCCATCGAGCCTTCGTTGAATCGATGCCACGCGTCGGTGCCGAGGCCTTCCAACCGAACGTCGGCGACCACCGCCCGGACGCCCAAAGTCTTGCCGGGAAATTCGATGTTCAACGCGTGGCGCACGTAGCTCCTGCCGCCATCCATGCCGATCAGATAGCCGACCCGCACGGACTCTTCGCCATCTGCGCTCACGACGTGAGCCGTCACGCCCCCGGCGTCCTGCTCGAAAGCCGTCAGCTCGCAACCAAAATTGGGATGGTGTCCGAGTTCCGCGAGACGCTCGCGCAGCACTGCCTCGGTCAGGAATTGCGGCACCATCAGTGGAATGAGATAGGGCTCGTCCGGCGTGGCTTCGTGTTGTTCCATCACCGGCGACTCCTCATATGTCCCGTCCTCACGATATTCGCGCTGCGGCGGATAGGTTCCGCCGACGGCCACGAGCCGATCGATGACGCCAAGATCCTCGAACACTTCCTGGCTGCGCGGCTGTATGCCTTTGCCGCGCGAGCCGGCGAACGGGCTGGGCAGTTTGTCGATCAAGCGAAACGCGACGTTGCGGCGGGCCAAGTCTATAGCCAGCGTCAATCCGGCGGCCCCGGCGCCGGCGATGAGAACATCGGTGGCAGACTGCTTTTTCATTCCGGGAACTCCTGCATTTCAATTCAATTATGTGTATTATACACCTAATACACCGTCTGCCAATCGAACACGAGACCACCAAGACCATGAACAAAGAGATTCGCCACCTGCATCATGCCCTCATCGACCTGATCGGGATGATGAACCGGCCGCAGCGCGACATTGCCCTTATCCGCGAAGCCGGCATCTCGCTGGACCGCGCGCTGTTTCCGCTGCTGGTGGGCATCGAGCGAAAGGGACCGATCGGCGTGGGCGAACTGGCGGACGGTGTGGGACGGGATTACAGCACCGTCAGCCGCCAGGTGGCAAAGCTTGAGAGCTTGAGGCTCGTGACGCGGCGCCCATCCAAAGGCGACAAGCGGGTGCGCGAAGCGACGATCACGGCCAAAGGGCGCGCGATGACAGACGCCCTGGACGCAGCGCGTGAACGCGTTGCGTCGATGCTGCTAGCCGACTGGAGCAAGCACGACCTTCAGCAACTTGCCCGTCTGCTGCGCAGATTTGCAGACGATCTTCTGGCCTGGCGCGCTTGATATACTTTGCGGCTTGCGGAAATCTTCCCGAAGTAAACCAGGAGCGAGACAAAGATGGCGAACGAGAGCAATGCTGCGCGGCCGGGGGCGAATCCAATTTCTATTTTGCAGGGAGCGATGGGCGCGGCGGCGATGAAGGCGGCGCTCGACCTCGAGATCTTCACGCACATCGCCAACGGCGCCGACACCGCGGACAAGATCGCGGCGGCCAAACATTTGCCGGTTCGCTCGACCCGAATCTTGTGCGATGCGCTGGTGGCGCTCGACGTGCTCGGAAAATCGGGAGGATGCTACTCGCTGCCGCCGCTGTCGCAGGCGCTGCTGGTCAAGGGTTCTCCGACGTATGCCGGCGGGATGGCGGGAATCGTCGGGAACCGGGCGTTGTGGAACGAGTACGGCCGGCTCACCGAGGTCGTCAAGGCCGGACACACGCTGCTCGATCAATCCGCGGAGACCGACGACAATCCGTTCTGGCAGGATTTCGCGCGCGGCACGCGCCAGATGGCACAGACTATCGGGCCGGTGGTTGCAGAGATTGCGGCGGAGTCGTTCAAAGGCGGCAGTGAAGGGCCGAGGAAAATCCTGGACATCGCGTGCGGCTCGGGATTTTACGGAATCAGCGCGCTCAAGCGTTTTCCCGCCGCGCGCCTGGTGCAGGTCGACTGGCCCGGTGTGCTCAAGCATGCGGAGGTGAACGCGCGCAACGCCGGCGTGGCAGACAGAGTCGAGTTCCGTCCCGGCGATATTTTTGCCGACGATCTCGGCAGCGGCTACGACCTGGTGCTCGCGGTCAACATCTACCATCACTTCAGCATCGCAAAGAACATCGAGCTGTCGCGCAGGCTCGCGGCGGCGGCGGCGCCGGGCGGCGTGCTCGTGATCATCGACCTGGTGCCCGACGAGGCGCGCGAGCATGAACGATTCGCGCTGATGTTTGCGCTAACCATGCTGATCTGGACGCACGAGGGCGACACTTTCACACTCTCGGAGTACAAACAGATGCTCGAGCCGGCCGGCTTTCGCGATATCGGTCTCAAAGTGGTTCCGGGGCCGATGACCACGCAGGCAATTATCGCGCGGAAGTAGCCGGCGTGCCGCGCTGTCCTGAGATCGGGCGTCAGTGTCTGTCGGCGACGGATTGTTCCGACGAAGAAGCGAGGCAGGGCGGAGTACGCGCGATGGTGTATTCGTAGAGTCGCCCCGCCCAGGAAAAAGTGCCCACATCGCCTCCAAGACGCGACTTGAGTTCCGCGGCCTGGTCGGGATCGTTCGGATTGATCGCGGTCGGAGTGTACGCCAGGTAGCAGGATCCGGTATCAGGTATTGCGGCAGTGAGCGGAGGCTGGAAATCCATCTTCAAAAAGTTCTGCGCCGGCAGCCAGCCGTCCGCGCCGGTATCACTGCCCACCACTGGCATCCAGTGCGCTTCGTCCGCGGAATTCAGCAGGTGAAGTTCGCGGTACTGGGCACCGCCTGCGCTATTTTTGCGCAACTCCACCAAAACCATATTGGGATTCTCAAGCGCCATCATCTGGCACATGTTGCCGATGGTTAGTTTGGCCGGCGACGAGTTTGTATTGTTAGCATCATCATGCTGGGTTGGCTGCTCGGCTTCCGCGTTTTTGTTCGCAGCGTCCATTTCCGGATTGTTGTTCGAGGTGTACATCTCGTGGGCGAGACCGATAACCGATGGTATCAGTCCAAGTATCGGCAGCATGCATCCGGCGGTGCTGAATGAGATCGCGATGAGTACCGCGAGGAGGCCGGCCGCAAGGCCGACCTCTCGCTTCGCGCGCAGGACTGATTTCCGGCTCCTCCCCGACATATCCTCCCCCCGCCGAACGGTCGTTCCCCCGCCGCGCACTCTACAAGAAAACTCGATGCGAAGCTATCTGTAGGATTATGCTACCAGGGGCGGACTCCGGGCCTCCTATTTTGTGAAAAATCACCCACCGAGCGGGAGGCGTCACGTTCCCAGCGATATGGCGGGATAGTAAATGCCAACGGGCTGCCGCACCCACCAGGCTCCGGTAGCTGCTTTTTCCTGCGGGCTGGAATAGCGATAGTCGTAGAGCAGCGCCCGCACGTAGCGAGGCGGCTTACCAGGAAACGGATTGACGCCGAGCAGCCCGGTTACCTGCGGCGAGTTTTCCAGCAGCCGCTGCAAAAATAGCGGAATCCAGGGATTTTCGGACGCTGTCCCCAGCGCGGCAAACCACATTTGCCAGTCCAGGCGCGGCTGATGGGGAAAGTTCCATTGCGGCCGCCGCATAACGTTGCCGGGCTTGTACCTGAACGCATATTCGCGCCAATGAACGATGTCGTCGGAGCCCTCGATAATGATTTCCGGCCTGGTCGTCGTCATCACAGCAAACAACCCATATGTATTGACCAGATGAAGTGGCGAAATCTCTTCGGCCAGCCAACTGGACGAGGCAAGGGTACGTCCCCCGAATTCGGCATGAAGCTGCACTAGACTGACGAACACAATCAACAACGCAAACGCTCCGACGGCAAAGTCCGCAACTTTGCCCGGGTTGATTTTCTGGACATGCTTCTCCGTAAATCGAGTCAGCCGTTGCGGGAGAACCTTGCGCAGCGCCGCATCGTCAAACAGTACGAGGCACAAGGCCATCGTCAGCAGGTTGAAGAAGGTGTAGTTGCCGGTCAGAAGAATCACCACTTGCAGCAGCAAAAAGCCGAATGCGGCTACGAATCTCAGTCGCCGCGGACAGAAAATCAAAAATGGCAACCCGATTTCTATGACGAACGTAGCCACCGTCATCGCGCTCAGCACCACTTGAGGCAGGTGATGGGCATACCAGGCAAGCGGCGTCGGCAGCGGCTCGGTCTGAAAGTAATAGGAGAGCGCGGACAGGTTGCGCCAGGTAGGGTCGCCGCTAAGGAGCTTGACCGCGCCCGAAAGAAACATGAAGCGAAACAGCAGCCAGCGGAGCAACCATATACCCGGCCTGGTCGAGAGGCTTAGCAGAAACGCAAGGAAGCCGGATTCGAGCAACAGCACGTCCCACTGAAAGCCCATGAAGATCTGGCCGGCGTAGAAGAGTGAGAGATAGAGCACATAGAGAAAAAATGAGCTCACACGCGGCAGCACATTGAACGTGAACAGCAGCGAGAGTGCAGCCCCCGCCCAGCAAACGGCCTGAATCATGAAATCGCTCTGGCTCAGCCAGAAGACCATCGGCAACTGCCAGTAACGTTGTGGGCCGAGCGCGCCGCGGGCAGCGTCGACGAAATCGGACAGCGGCAGGATGCCGTGGCTGCCGATCAATCCCAGCGCCTGCACGCCAAACGAAACAAAGGCGATGAGGTAGATCAGTCCGATTGCGCGCAGAAACAGCCATGCAACGAGCTCGAAGCGCGACGGTTCAAAGTCGGGTCCCCACAACCACCGGCTCGGGCGGTAAAGTGCAGAACGGTGCGAAGCGACAATTGCGTAGATGCGCTCGGCGATTGCTGCAAAGCCGGGAAGATGCCGATAGAGCGTCAGCCAGAAGCCTCTGCCGCGGGTGTGGCTCAAGGTCAGGAAGACGGCTTCGGCACCGCTCGCGATTCGTCCGTCGGGCGCGATGTATTGTACGGCACGCTCGAAGGCGGCCACCGGAATTTGCGGATACTGAGCGGCGACTTCCTGGTATGGCGCGTAAGCGACGCGATCGCCGGTGAGTTTCTGCCAGTAGCGCAGCCAATAGATGCAGAACCCGCAATCGCCGTCGTAGATCAGAAGGGGCTTGCGGCCAACGGGATTCGTGGTTTGCATGAGGCCAGATTATGATACTTTCCCTCCGTTTGCTTTGCTCTTCGGGCATTTCCCAACGATGAACTTCGCTCCGAGTAGGTCCGCGACGTTTTGAATTTCGCGCAAGAGCGCCGGCTCACCTGGCTCGCCTACGCATGCATCCTGGTCGAAGGAATCAACGCAGGCTGGATCGGTCCTTTTCTTCCTGAGATCTCACATCTCGTTCGAGTATCGATCGACAGTGCAGGATTGATTGTCAGCGCCACGGCCGCCGGTTATCTGGCCGCGCTGCTGGCGGCTGGCGAGACCAGCCATCGATGGAGCGCGCAAAACACTCTTACCGCTTCGATGCTCCTGGTGAGCGCCGGCGGTTTGGGACTCAGCTTCGCGGCCGCGCTGCCGGGCCTGCTGTGCGCGGCGTTCGTGGCCGGGCTTGGCTTCGGCGCCGTCGATGTCGCCAGCAATGCGATGGTCGTCGATCTGAATCGAGATCGCCTCGCCGCCGCGTTGAACTATCTGCATGTGATGTTCGGAGTCGGAGCCTTGCTCGGACCGATCATTGCCGGCTTCGCGCTCTCGAATCATGTCCACTACTCGGTCGTGTTCGGCGCCGGCGCGGGATTCTCGGCGCTGGTAGCCATCCTGCTTGCTACCACTCCGGGCATCGGAAACCGCACGGCTGTGACGCGTGGTGACGGATTCATTCCAATGCTGACGCGTCCGTTGATCTGGGTCCTGAGGGGCGGTTCTTTTCTTGTATGTAGGCGCTGAAACCGGCATCGGAGCATGGCTGTTCCTGTATCTTCGCACCGATGGCGCGCTCAACGTGGCGTTTGCTTCATGGGGGGTGTCGCTGTACTGGGCAGGCCTCATCCTGGGACGCTTGAGCGGAGGACGCCTTGCGCATTACTTCGCGCCGCGCGAGTTCACGATGCTGGCGGCAGCGGTCTCGGCCGTGGCGCTGGTCCTCTTAATCGCCGCGCCCACCAGGCATGGTCTCGCCGCGCCGATGATCGTGCTGGTTGGATTCGGCTATGGCCCGATATTTCCTAATATGATTGCGGTCGGAGCGACGCGCTTTCCCTCGGAAGTCGGAAGGATGACGTCGGTCGTCGTCGCCGGAGGCGCACTCGGCGGAATATTCGTTCCATGGATCATGGGACATGCGATCATGGTGGCAAGTCCGCGCGCCGCCATGGAACTCGCCCTCGGCATCACCGCCCTGATGGCGTTCATCTCAATCGCAGGATTACGCACCTGCCGCCAGCCATGAGCGGGCGGAGGCCCGTGGTCGCCGGTCACATCTGGCGAAATCTCCAGTCGGAGATTGTGAAAATTTTGCAGGATAGCCGGGCATAGTGTTCCGCTCATGAAAAATGTGTGCGTTTCGCTGCGGTTTCCGGTTGGCAAAGCTCTTGCTTCTGCTCATGAGACTCAAATGTGGGCTTCATAAAGTGGAGGCGGACATCATGGATTTGAACATACATGCGACGGCAGACGACCTGCCCAGTATCTTTCAAGGGATCGGAATCACGCCAGTACAGTTCGGAGAGATGCGACGAAAGAAGCTGCCCTCCGAGGGGGAACGCAAGCTTCTGTTTGCTGTTCTCGAGGATGCAATCCGGTGCTATCTGAAACATCGCGATAACGGCAAGCATGCCTTTGCCAACGAGGATTTCGTCGAGGCGGCCAGCTGGCTCAGTTCAGACGAAAACGACGGCCCTTTTGCCTTCGTCAGTGTGTGCGAGGCGTTGGGAATCAATGCCGATCGTCTGCGCATGGGTATCAGCAATCACACTGGTCGTCTGGCAGAAATCCGGGTCTGAGAGATTACTCAGTCTGCGCACAAATCCAAGTCGACTAAAGCAGTGCGGCGTATGCCCCGATTGAGAGGACACATGCCGCGTGCCTTTGTATTTGAAATTCTTTACAGCTTGACGAATTGCTAGCGCGGCCGGCTCAGAAGTTCCTGCAGGCGCTCGATTTTCACCGGCTTGGTGAGATGCTCGTCGAAACCGGCCGCGAGCGCGCGCTGTTTGTCGGTGTCCTGCCCATAGCCGGTTAGTGCAATCAGGGTCATCGCTTTCGCGCGCGGTATCAACCGCATGCGACGCGCCACCTCGTAACCGTCGATACCAGGCAAGCCAATGTCGACCAACGCGAGGTCGAACGTGTGATTGCGGGCGGCCTCGATCGCTGCCGATCCGTCCGCGACGACTGTGACCTGATGTCCGAAGAGTTCGAGCAACATCGTCAGTGCTTCCGACGCGTCGCGATTGTCCTCGACCACCAGCATGCGCAGTTGCTCTCGTCCCTGGGTCTGGTTTGCGGTCGCGGACATTTGCGGCCCCGATACCACCTTGATTGGCAGGTGAACCTCGAACTCGCTGCCCATGCCAGATCCCACGCTATGAGCCTCAACGCGGCCAGCATGCATCTCGACCAGCCGTTTCACAAGCGTCAGTCCGATGCCCAAACCGCCGTGCGAACGATCGAGAGAACGTTCGGCCTGGGTGAAGAGCTCGAATATATGCGGCAGCAACTCCGGCGAGATCCCGATGCCGGAATCGCGCACGCGCAAGATCAGCTCATCGTGATTGCGCTCGGCCAGCACGTCGATCCGGCCACCGGGCGGAGTAAACTTCGCCGCGTTGTGAATGAGATTGGTAATCACCTGGCGCAGTCGCGCGGGGTCAGCTTCGATTTGCGCATTCTCTGCCTGCGACGAGATCATCACCGACAACAGATGCTGGCCGGGTTCGACCAGGCAATGCGCTTCTTCAACCGCTTGCTTGATGAGCTTGCCGACCTGGATCGGCTCCTTCTTGAGCACGATCCGCCCCTGCGTGATGCGGCCGACGTCGAGCAGATCGTCCACCAGTCCGGCGAGCTGATCGGTCTGCCGGCGCGCGATAACCAAAGCGCGTTCGCGGCGCGTATTGTCGAGCTGCGCGGTTGCAATAGCGTCGAGCACGGCGGAAAGCGGGTTGCGCAGCTCGTGTCCCAGCATTGCCAGGAATTCGTTCTTACGTTGATCGGCTTGCGCGAGTTCGGCCAGCCGGACTTTGAGCTCCTGTTCCAGCTGGGCGCGTTCGGTCACATCCCTTATAAAGCATCGCGTGTAGAGAAATTTTCCGCCTTCCCACAAACCGCTCGAGTGAACGAGCACGTGCTTGACCGATCCGTCCTTGCATCGCAACGCGGCCTGGAAGTCGTAGATAATCTCGCCGTGCATGACGCGATTCCAGAACTCGTCGAAGCGCTTGCGGTCAACATAGAAGTCGACGAGCTGACGGCCGACGTACTCGTCCGCTGAATATCCGAGCAGTTTGAGCTGGGCCGGATTCGCCCACAGTATTGTCCCGCCGGGACCAAGCTGATGAAGACCTTCGACCGCGTTCTCGATGAAATCCGACAGTTCTTTTTCACGAAGGTGAAGCGACTTTTCCGCTTCCTGACGTCCGGCCTTCTCGGCCTCGAGCACCTTGGCCTTGTGCTGCAGCAGGCTTATCGCGCGCAGACGCTCGGCCGGAGTAGTCAGCGCAGCGTAACTTTCGGCCGGCAGGACGGGCGTATGTTGCGCACAAACTTTCATGAACAGCGAAGCGTCCGTGTCGGAGCCGAAGCTGCGGATGGGATACGCACAGCACAACGAAAGCACGTGCGTCTTCCTGAAGTCGTTCCATAGCTCTTCGAGCCGCACCGCCGCCTGTCGATTGCCGTTTGCCCAGAGGAGCGCGACCATCTCGCCAAAAACGCGGAGCTTGCCTTGCTTCGACGCTTTCGCGATTGCGCCTTCGATTACGCGGGTGAACCGAGCCTCGTCCGGCCATTCGTCGACCATAAAGCTGGAAAGCGTCCCGTCGGCATCGAGACAAATGTAACGCCCTTCACTGCGCACGAGATCGGCCGCAATGCCGCGACTGGCGAGCCGTTTTTCCAGGCTGATGCGATGCGCTTCGGTACCGACGAATACGCAGGTGTCGCCCTCGCTTAAGCCGTCGGCGAACCAGCGGCTTAAAGAATCGATCAGAAAGCCGTCATCTTCGTAGAACTGAACGAGATGCGAATGAGGTGCGATGTCGCCCCATGTAGCGGGTACAGGGGACGCGGCGGAGTTGAAAGAGCTTGAAAGAGTACCAGTGCTCATCGGCAACCCCGCGCAAGCGTCTGCGTAAAGCTAAACGATACAGAAGCCGTCGGTGAACAGAAGTTCTCAGAATGTACCAATTGAATCCTCGGCCAGAAATACGCTTCAAATTGCCAGTGATTAAAATTTAAGCAACAAACGATCCATCTTTAGGTTTATGCAGGAGCTTGCTTTTCTCTAGCGAATTATCTTCTGATCGGTAAGTCAGAAAGATTTACCGGTGCTTGAGTCTACTCGCTCTGCTCAAACCGTCGAAATTAGTGCCGATTTATATTCGAATTAGCGAATTCACCGCAACGGCGCGGGAGTTGCACGCCAAAGGCAGCCGCACAACTGTTATAATGTGGATGCCAAGGAGGATCGCATGAAAGATGACCGCCGCGTCCTGGTCGTAGAGGACGACGAAGACGCGCGCGATGCGCTGGTCGCTCTTCTGCAGATGAAGGGCTACCGCGCGGTGCCCGCCGGTAACGGCAAGGAAGCGCTCGACTACTTGAAGCAGGCCCCCGTTCCCGATCTGATCATTCTTGATCTGTGGATGCCGGTAATGGACGGATGGCAGTTTCGCAGCGAGCAGGTCAAGGATCCGCGGCTGGCGAAAGTGCCGGTGATCGTCGTCACTGCGCTAAGCGATCGAACCGACATTGACGCGAACGAAATTATCATTAAACCAGTAGATGTGGATCGGCTACTTGCCAAAGTAAGCGAATACTGTGACCGGGAGCAGACCAGCGGGGGCAGTCGCCGATGAATCCGAACGAAGATCGCAATGCTGCAGCAGCGAGAGATCGAAGCTCTAGAGCAGCGGGAAGCTCAAGCGCTGCTCGGCGCCGACGCCTCAACGCTGGAGATGCTCTGGTCCGACGACCTGATCGTCAATAGCACCGCGAATCTGATCGCGGGAAAGCAGATCCTGCTTGAAATGATCAAAAGCGGACGGCTCAAACTGCGAACGATGGAACGCCGTCCGGTTCGAATCAACGTGATGGGCGACCTGGCGATCGCAACCGGCAACGAAGTCTCTCAGCTGATCGCCGGGAAGGCCGAGTTCAAGGTGTTTGGAAGCTACATGAATGTCTGGACGAAGCGCGGCGGGAATTGGCAACTGCTCGCGCGTCATGTTGGGTTAATCGAGCGAGCGAAGCCCACAGTTTGAATGCTCGGTTTTTTCGATCGATCTCGATCTTCGAGAAACAGACTTATGACATTGTCGTCTTGCCGGTGTCCGTCAACTCTGGCGGCCTGAGGAGCGCTTTCGAGAATTTGACTGCGGGGGACGGTGGTTGGGGCTGCCATCCTTGCCGGCTGGTGGCGACGACAGCCGGCTGCCAAGCATCAAAGGAGACACATGTGGCGTTCTCGACTTGAAACGTTGATCGGCGATTTGCAATAGGGAGGACCTGGTTGTCTCGAACGCGCCGCTATCGACGTTGTTCATCCATCGAATCAAACCGCGGCGTACGTAGTCAGCGTCGAGGTCGATGTATTCGCATAGAGCGGCAAAACCAAACGGGGAGTATTGGTTTGCTTCATCCAGCCATGCGCGCGCTCCAGCGCGGGATTCCGGATAATCCAGATACCGTTGTAACAGAGCCCTGAGACTTGGGCTGAAGAGCCGATGCTCCGACCACTCGTCAAACAGAATCAGACCATGGTATTCGTCGAAGCGAACGTCAGGCTCGACGTTGCGGGACCCGGATTGACGACTGAACAAACCCATTGCCTTTCCTCGCATCCTGAGAGATAGCACCTGCGAGATAGCAATTCAGAAGCCAAGCATTTTGCAACGCCGATAAGCTGAAAATCCAACGACGGTAAGCCTCAAGGACTCCGTCCGCGAGAATTTCTTACAGGTAGCAATAGAAATTACAGGCTTCGGTCGAAATCGGAGCCAGACTGGTTCGCCCCTCATGCCCGCAACAAAAAAAGCGATCTGGTTCGAGCGGCGTCAAGATAAGCTGCTGCCGCGCCGCCTGTTCCTGCGGCGACTAGCCCGATGGTGCGCGCTGGCGGCCGCTGTCGTCGCGGGGTCACTCGCCGTTGGGATCTGTGGCTATCACTACCTAGGCGGCCTGCCGTGGATCGACTCGCTGCTGAACGCGTCGATGATTCTCGGCGGCATGGGTCCGGTCGATCCGTTAAAGGGCAATGCCGCGAAAATCTTCGCATCATTGTATGCGCTATACAGTGGACTCGCGCTGATCGCGGTGGTCGGGCTCATGCTCGCGCCGGTCCTCCACCGCTTGCTGCACAAATTTCACATCGCCGAAGGCTAATAGGGGGCGCTGTGGGGCGACGCGACCGCCTTGTCGACCGCGCTGAGCGGAAAGTCTTCACCCTTGTTGAGCTTGTCCATCAGGCTGTTGATTTCCTCGATCTTGTTGTCGTAAGTGGCCTGCGTCAGCGGTTCCTGCGACCATCCGGCGCGCGCGACTTTGTCGTGCTTCTTGGCTTCCTGAAGCTTTGTCATCAATGCCGCCTTGTCGGCCGGCGACAGGCTTGAGGCCATCGGCCCCGGCGCCATGGCGCCTGGTGCGGGCTGCGCAAATAACACCCCCTGGTGCAGCGGCGCACTTGCCCCGGCCATCACAATCAACGCTACGATCGCAGTCTTCCGCATGCCCATGATTTCTCCTTCCTCCTACGGTAGCGCCAGGATTTTGGCCGCACCAGTTGGACTGTCGTGCCAAATCGACGTTACCGAGCGATTAACGGCGGGTTCACTCCAGATTAATTCAGACAGCGTACACCGCTTTGACCGCGGCAGCCAAGTTTTGATACATATCTAATTAGACATCTATCAAAATAGTTCAGGTGCCGCACGATGGAAGAGCAACGACCCGAAATCATGCTGCGGTTCTGCAAGGCTATGGCCGACGAGAGCCGTCTCAAGATTATCGGACTGCTCTCCGCCGCCGAGCACAGCGTCCAGCAGCTGGCGTCGACGCTCGAGCTAAGGGAGCCGACCGTCTCGCATCATCTGGCCCTGCTCAAGCAGCTCGAGCTCGTGAAAATGCGCGCCGACGGCAACTTCCGCTGGTATCGCCTGAATGAACCGGTGCTTGGCAAGATCAGCCGTACGGTTTTCAGCCGCGACAACATCGCGAGGCTGGCCACGTCGGCTGAGGCCGGAGACTCGACGCGCAAGGTGCTCGACAACTTTGTCAACGGAGAGCGACTGCTTGAAATCCCCGTGAGCCGCAAGAAGCGGTTGGTGATTCTGAAGTGGCTCGCCGGCTTCTTTGAACCCGGCATCAGCTATTCTGAGCGTGAGGTGAACGCCATCCTGAAGCTGCATCATAACGACTGCGCTACGCTGCGCCGCGAGATGATCGGGTACGGAATACTGGCTCGGGACAAAAGCATCTACCGCCGCAAGCCCGAATCCGAATGGCGAACAGGCGCCAAATAGGCGAATTTCGGGCGACCTAGGCGCGTGCCTCGCGGAACGCAAGAGGTAAAATCGAGCCTAGGCACAATAAGACGCATTGACATCTTCATCTGCCCGTCCTAATACCAGACATCAGGTTGACGGTAGCGTCAGTTATTAGGACAGAAAGACAAACGTTTGAGGGACAGACGGAGGTTTCGAAATGCTATTGGGGACATTGGGGATTCGTAAAACCGGAGTCGTCGGGGGCCTTGCATTGCTAGCCCTCGTGGCCATGAGCCTGCCCGGGGAAGCAGGCGTCAAGCCCGGCGATTTCATCACGTCGAGCAACGCATATCAGGTGCAGGGTCTTGTGTCGCCGGGTGTGCTTTACAAAGTGCAGCACGGCATGACGATGAACATCGTCCCGACCCTGCGCGTGGATTGGCCGCCTCCATACAAGGATGCGACTGAGAAGTATTCGTCTCAGGTTCAGCTCTCGAAAGATCATCGCACCGTCATCGGCTAT
Organism: uncultured delta proteobacterium; assembly: GCA_963842215.1. Classification (GTDB taxonomy): domain Bacteria; phylum Desulfobacterota; class Binatia; order Binatales; family Binataceae; genus Binatus. The sequence goes on from CAWJFQ010000001.1 coordinate 634,230, forward strand.
GTCGCCGGACAGCCATTCCCTCTTATTGACGCGAATGATCCCGACGTCGCCACCAAGGTCGTGTGGAACAACGTGTTCCGCCCGATTCAGTCCGACGACTACGATCTGCGATACTTTGATTGCGACACGATCTATACCGGCCTCAACAAGCCGTTCTTCGAAATCGCATACGGACAGCTCGGTCACTACGCCGGTTACGACCTGGTGGGACGAACCGAAGTCGAGCCGCTGCCGACCGATCCCGACTTCAAGACCACCAACCGTTTGTGGTTGTTCTTGCTTGGTCCCGAACTTGCGCCCCAGGACGCTCGCGGTACCAGCCTGCTGCGCTATCGTTACGCCGATCCGAATCATGGCGACGATACCTGGACCTGGACCACAGGCTCGCGCCGACTGCGCCGTCTGAATGAGTCGATCAATTCAAGCGCGACCGGATCGCAGACCTGGGATCCCGATCACTATTCGGGCTTCAATCCCAAGACCGAACAGTACGACTACAAGTTCCTCGGCGAGAAAGAGATGCTCGCGACGGTGGACGCAGCGCATTCACCGGAAGTCCGATGCGCTACTGACGGCGGCGCCAGTGCATGCCCGGAACGTTGGCAGATGCGCCACATGTATATCGTGACGGCAGAACCGCGCCGCCAGATGGGCGGTCAAGGTGCCTCGTCGGCGCTCGATTCCAAGACGGTTATCTACATGGATTCTGAAATGTGGTTCGAGCCGTACATCGACACGTACGATCGCCATGGCGAGCTGTGGCGCAACCACATCTACTGGCTGGCTTATCGCGACCGGCCGGTTCCCGACGCGAAAGTGGCCATCTATCCTTTCAAGCGCGAATTCGTCGTCGGCGCCGCTTCGACTGATGTGCAGAGCACCGAGGCAACCATGTGCTACCTGCCCGGCATCGAGACGCCTGAGCGTGAATGCTGGTACATCAACATGGGCGCGGTGGACAAAGCGTTCTTCACCACCGAGGCGATGGTGAAGATGTCCGAAGTGGGACACATGTAACAAGCGGCCGCTGAGCGAGCACGCCTCGCGACTCGCAATGCACAACGCCGGCAGGAGCTTCAACTCCTGCCGGCGTTTTCTTTCTCTCTCGCGCCGCGTTATTTGGCCGCGTGCTATTTCAAAATTAAGTAGACAGCGCCGCCCACCAGCACCAGCAGCCCTGGATTGATATGGCGCCAAAGCAGAATCGCGAACACAGCGACACTGATCGCCAGCGTCTGCGGGTCCACGATCGAAAGCTTCGCAATCGCGAAGGTCCCCGAAGTCATCAGGCCGATTGCGAGCGGCGCCAGCCCGCGCTGAATCGACGTGCGCCACGGCCACCCGCCCAGATGCACCCACCATCGATTGACGAACAACGTGATGATGCAGTCGGGTAGAAAGAATGCGATTCCCACCGCGGCCATCCCGGCCCATCCCGCAAGCTGATAGCCGATAACCAGCACCATCAACATATTCGGCCCCGGCGCGACCTGGCCGAGGCTGTAGATATTGCGGAACTGCGCGTCGGTCAGCCAGTGAAACGTATGAACCGTCATGTGCTGCATCTCGGGCAACACTGCGGTACCGCCGCCGACTGCGAGCACCCCCAGCAGCGTGAAGACCAGGAACAGATGTATCAATCGCGTCATTCAGTTTCCGATCTCAATTGGCTAATGACGAAACAGGTGATGGCGCGCGCCGCGATGAAACGGCAAATGCTCGTCCGACGCGCGCGGTTTTGAGACCTCCGGACGATACAGCCAGACCGAAACAGGCCCGAGTCCGAGCAACACTACGAACAGCGGAATTTTGAGGAAACTAACCGCGATGAACGTCACGATGATGATTGCGATGTCCGGAAGCTGGCGAAACTGCCGCCGCCCGATTTGCAATGTCACCGCCGACAGCAAGCCCACCGCCGCGGCTGCTATACCCAGCAGAAATCGTCTAACGTCCGGATTGGTGTGATTCGATTGATACAGAATCCCCAGCACCATTACGACTATCCCGCCCGGCAGCAGCATTCCGAAGACTGACACGGCGGCGCCGGCGACGCCGCGCAGATTGTCGCCCATGATGATCGCCATGTTGACGGCGTTGAGTCCCGGCAGCGTCTCGCTGATCTCCATCGCGCCGAGAAATCCCTCGTCGTCCAGCCAGCCTTGCTCCCGCACCAGGTATTCGCGCAGATAAGCAACCGCGCCGCCGCCAAAGCTCAGTCCGCCCGCGAGCAGAAAGATCTTGAACAGCGTCAGCAGACTGGGATGGAGATCGGGCTCATTCCTGGTGCTTGAGACTGGCGTTTCCGTATCCGTAGATGAGGGCGGTTTTGGTTGTTCCACGCTGCACCCAGTCTGTGCCCCGCGACTGCAGGGCCGTGTAGAAAAACTCGGAAAGCTCACGCTGTTTGCGCCGCACTGCCTCAGGACTCTCGAACTTCAACTGGTAGCCGAACTCCGCCACTATCGGCTCATTGGTCGCGCGCACCCGCCACACCGCGAGCGTGGCCTTGGCCTCGAGCTTATGCCCAAAGTCCAGCATCCCGAGATCGACCTGGTATTCGAGGATCGACAGGCCGTTCACCACGCTCAGCGGCGCCTTCGGATTCGCGTCGATCTTCTTCAGCGCCGGAAATGCGTCCGCAGTCGTTTCGAATCGTTGCGTCAATATGATGTTAGGCGTGTCGAGCTCGCAGTTGTGCGAATATACCAGCCGCATACCCAGTGCGCCGTCTTTGGGCAGGAGGATCTCCTCCTTGAACTTCAGCGTGTACTCGCACGGCAGCAGTGGACGCGGATCCACGGCGAGCGCCACCTTCTTTTCCGGATGACGGAACTTGATCACCAGCTCGTGCCGCGGGTCGGGCGCGCCATGATGATAGAACGTGCGTTTTCTCAGGATGAAGCCGTGATTGTAAAGCTTGAAGTGCGGCGTGTCGTAGAACACCACTTCGCGCTGATGCGGCTTGATCGATTCGTCTATCCTGGTGAGCTTGATGTCGAGGGATTTCGCCGCGTGATGCGCTATTTTCCAGAACTTGTGAAATCCCTTCTCGTCGGGGAACAGGTCCGCCTTCAGCAGCAGCTTGTATTCGCGATACTGAATCTGGTCCGACGGTACGATCGGTTCGTAGAACTTTGAGCTTTCGGCGTGCGTACTCATCTATGCGTCTTTATCGTTGAAACTGTCGCGCCGGGATTTCCCCATGCCAGTATCGGGGCCAACGCCGGCACAACTCCCCAAATTCCCCCGATCCCTTCGAAGTATCAGTCTGGATCGGCCGGGTCAATTGTTCCTCATTTGCTGACGCGTTCGAAACTGTTACTCAATCGTTTATGAGCACCGCAACGCCGCTTTCCGAGCGCATCGCTTCCGCTATTCCACGCGGAGTGAGCGTACCGATTCCAATTTTGGCCCAACGTGCATCGGGCGCCGAGATCTGGGACGCCGACGGCCGCCGCTATATCGACTTTGGCGGTGGAATCGCAGTCCTTAATGTCGGTCATCGCCATCCGCATGTGATAGCCGCGGTGCAGGCTCAAATCGACGCCTTCACCCACACCTGTTTCGGCGTAACTCCCTACGAGCCCTACATTCGGCTCGCCGAGCGGATGAATCAGTTGGCGCCAATCGTAGCGCCCAGGAAAACGATCTTCCTCACCACTGGCGCCGAGGCGGTCGAGAACGCCGTCAAGATTGCGCGTCACGCGACCGGCCGCTCGGCAATCATTTCGTTTACCGGAGGATTTCACGGCCGCACGCTGATGGCATTGGCGCTCACCGGCAAAGTGAGTCCCTACAAGGCCGGCTTCGGACCCTTTCCCGCCGATACGTTTCATGTGCCGTTCCCCGACGGATATCGCGGCGGCAACACCGAGAAGAGCCTCGCCGCCATCGAGGCGCTCTTCAAGTCTTCGGTCGAGCCGTCACGCGTCGCCGCAATTATCATCGAGCCGGTCCAGGGCGAAGGCGGGTTCAACGTCGCGCCGTTCGAATTTCTGCGCGAGCTGCGCGCGCTCTGCGATCGTCACGGCATCGTGTTTGTGGCCGACGAGATTCAAACCGGTTTCGGACGAACTGGCAGGATGTTCGCGGTCGAGCACGCCGGCGTCGAGCCCGACCTGATAACAATCGCCAAGAGCCTGGCTGGTGGATTTCCGCTCTCCGGCGTCATCGGCCGTGCGGCAATCATGGACAGCGTGGCACCCGGTGGCCTCGGCGGGACTTTCGCCGGCAGTCCCGTGTCGTGCGCCGCCGCGCTGGCCGTGCTCGACGTATTTCGCGACGAGCACGTGCTGGTGCGCGCCGAAAAGCAGGGCGCAATGGTCCGCGCGCGTCTCGAAGCGATGCGCGAGCAGTTCCCGATTATCGGCGACGTGCGCGGACTTGGCGCGATGCTCGCGATCGAGCTGGTACGCGATCGCGTGAGCAAGGAGCCGGCGGCAGAACTGGCAAGCCGGCTCGCGCTGCGTGCATCGGAGCGCGGCTTGATCCTCCTGACCGCCGGCATCTACGGCAACGTCATTCGGATTCTTGCTCCACTGACAGCGTCACCCGAGCTGATGGACGAAGGAATGACTATCCTGGAGCGCTCGCTCGCCGATTTGCGCTAGATCTCGGACACCTCGTTGATATGGAATATCGACGATGTTAGCCTGACCGTCATTGCCGCGCGGCAGACGTTGAAACCGCGCGGAAGACCGTCGCCAAGCCGCAATCCATGAACTCTATATCGCGCGGAACAGGAAGAGCTCGCGCGCCGAGGCTTCCCGAAATCATTGGCGCTGGGCCCGGCCGCACCGGCACCACCTGGTTGCATCAGGTACTCGAAGGCCATGTCGATTTGCCGTATGGCGTCAAGGAGACGCAGTTCTTCAACACCTTCTATGACAAGGGAATCGACTGGTACGCGCGGCATTTTCGCTACGCGACCGGTGAACGCAAGATTGTCGAAATCTGCCCGTACTTTTTCCATCCGCTGGCCTACGAACGCATCAAGGCTCACATTCCGAACTGCCGGATCATCACCACGCTGCGCGATCCGGTCGATCATTCGTTCTCGGCCTACAAGCTGGTGATTCATTACGCGTGGGAGCACGGCTCGTTCGACGAAGTTCTGAAGTCGCGGCCCAACCTCGGCGGCGGCAAGCCCTACGCGCGCTACCTCAAGAAGTGGTTCGACACTTTCGGCCGCGAGAATGTGCTGGTAACGATGTACGACGAATTGCGGACGCAGCCGCAGTCGTATCTGGACAGGGTCACCGATTTCATGGAAATCGAGCGGATTGCACTCGCCGCGCGGCCTGAGATTCGTGACGACGTGCACTCGTTCGCGCGTGCTCCCAGAAACCGCAAAATCGCCCGCAGAGCCCGCAAGGTGATGTACTGGATGCAGAGCCGTCAGGCATACAGCGCAATTAACCTGCTCGAGCGCGCGGGCGTTTGGAATTTTCTCTATTCGGGTGGCGAGCCCTTCGGCCGTCTGACTGAGGAACAGGTGGAGAGGATGCGCGAACGCAGCCTGCCCGAGGTCGAGGCGCTCGAGGAATTGCTCGGCATCGATTTGTCCGCCTGGAAAAAAACGCGAGTCGCACGCATCGCAAGTTCAGCCAACGGATGAGCAAAGCAATCAAGTATCGGCTCCCGGAGATCATCGGAATCGGCCCGGGACGCACCGGCACCACCTGGCTGCATCGCGTGCTCGAGGGACACGTGAACCTGCCCTACGGGGTCAAGGAGACCCAGTTTTTCAGAACCTTTTACGATAAGGGTCTGGAATGGTACGCACGGCATTTTCGCTACGCTACCGACGATCGCAAGGTGGTCGAGATTTGCCCGTACTTGTTCGATCTGCCCTCCCACGAACGGATCAAGACGCACATTCCGAATTGCAAAGCGATCGTCACGTTGCGCGATCCCGTCGATCGCACCTATTCAGTTTACAAGATGGTGACCCGCTATGCCTGGAATCACGGGACGCTCGACGAGGTGTTGAAAGTGCGGCCCGATCTCGGCGCCGGCAATCGCTATGCCTTTCATCTGCAGAAATGGTTTGAGACTTTCGGCCGCGAGAACGTGCTGGTGACCACCTACGACGAGCTGCGCGCCGATCCGCAAAGATATTTGGATCAAGTGACCGACTTCATGGCGATCGAGCGAATCGCGCTCTCGGAGCGGCCGGAAATCGGCAACGACGTCAATTCGTTCGATTGTGCGCCGAAAAACCGCCGGCTCGCGCGCCGCGCTACTCGCATTCGGTACTGGATGTGGGGGCATCAGGCGTACAGCGCGATTAACCTGCTCGAGCGCGCCGGCGTCTGGGATTTCTGCTACGGACGCGGCGAGCCGTTCGGTCGCCTCACGCCCGAACAGGAACATAACATGCGCGAGCGTTACCTGCCCGAAGTCGAGGCGCTCGAAGAACTGCTCGATATCGACCTCTCGGCATGGAAGAAGCCGCAAGTGCGGCGCGCGTACGCAGGCTAGTCGATGGCTCCCACGAACTCAGCGCGCAACCTTCGACTGCCCGACTGCATCGGTGTGGGTCCCGGCCGCACGGGCACCACCTGGCTGCATGAAGTCCTCACGGGCCGCGTCAATCTGCCAGCCGGAATCAAAGAGACCGATTTCTTCACCACCAACTATCCCAAGGGCATCGAATGGTACGCGCATCACTTTCGCGACGCCGATCCCAATCGCTCGACCGTCGAGGTCAATCCATACTTTGGCTTTCCCGAGGCCGCCGAGCGCATCGCATTGCATGTTCCGCAATGCAAAATCATTTGCACTTTTCGCAACCCGGTCGAGCGGATTTACTCCGCCTACAAGCTCTGGCGTCATTACACGCTGACTAACGATCCGCTCGATACTTTCCTCGTAAAAGTTCCGCAGATTATCGAAGTGACTCGCTACGCAACGCACCTGCCCGACTATCGTGCGCGCTTTGGGATTGACCGCGTGCTGGTCCTGCTCAACGACGACCTGCGCGCAGAGCCGCAGGCCTACCTCGACCGCGTCTGCGACTTCATCGGTATCGAGCGTTTTCCAGTTCCGACGGCGGCGACAGAGGGCGAGCTGATTAACTCGATTAACGACCTGCCCAGGTTCCCGCGCGTTGCACGCAAGGCGCGCCATTTCATGTACTGGCTCGAAGAGAAACAAGCTTACGGCACCAGCAACTTGCTCGAGCGGGCAGGCGCCTGGAAGTTCGTATTCGGCGGCGGTGCGCGATTCCCGAAACTCGATCCCGCGATCGAGGCGCGCCTGCACGAACTCATGCGTCCGGAAATCGACGCGCTCGAGCAAATGATCGGACGCGATTTGTCAGCGTGGAAAGGTCCGCGAGCGAACGGCGTCTCACCAGTTCAATCCACCGCAGAAGCTGAAGGAAAAGTAGGTGTCAGCGGCTAGATTCAGCTTGCGGACGGCCGTTAAGTCCTAGCAGCGCAGATGACATCTGCGGCGGCATCCTCCGAGCAACGCACACGCACACCCCGCGTCTCGATAATAATTCCGGTCTACAACGGCGCGGCTACGATCGATCGCGCACTTGCCAGCGTCTTTGCTCAGAGCTTCACCGACTACGAAATTGTTATCTGCGACGACGGCTCGACCGACGACACATCCTCGGTGCTCGCACGCTACGGCGGCAAAGTCCGTGTCGTGCGCCAGGCGAACCGCGGATTGCCCGCGGCCCGTAATGCGGCCGTCGCCGCGAGCCGTGGCGAGTTGCTCGCGCTCATCGATCACGACGATGAATGGTTGCCGAATAAGCTCGACGTCGCCGTCGCTGCGATGAGCGCCGATCCCGAGGCGGCGTTGCTTTACTCAGACATGATCGTGGTCAACGAAGCCGGCGAGGAATTCCGCCGCTCGCAAATCGGCCCCGACACCGCGCACGCGCCCACGATGGACGAGATGCTCGCGCGCATCTGGCCGATCACTCCAAGTACCGTCGTGATGCGCCGCGACGCCTTCGATCGCGCCGGCGGATTCTGCGTGGAACTTATCAGCGCCGAGGACATTCACTTCTGGCTGCTGATGCGCGAGCAGGGGCATTTCATTTTCATCACCGACCGCCTCGTGCGGTTCACCTACGGCCAGTTATTTCCCAAGGTGTTGAATCGCGACATCGGCCCGACCGCGATCGTCGATCTGATTCGCGCGCGCTATGGTCATCGCGCCGACGGACTGGTGCAGCATTTCATCCGTCATCGTGTTCGTATGATCGCCAACGCCGGAGTAGTCGAGATGAGCCGCGGCAACCTGAAAGGCGCCCGCCAATGCTTCATCCGGGTTCTGAAGTACGATCCCCGCCACCTGAAGAGCTACCTGCGAATAGCAAGAACCTACCTGCCCGCGCCAATCCGCAGAGCGCTAAGCGGCAAAGCCGCCCGCGCTGAGCGGTGATGCGCCTCTGATTCTCGCATCTAGCGAGGCGTGAGGGACGAAATTTTCCGAGATTCCGGATTTATCGCGCGCGCGAGATTCTTGCCTTCGGCTTTGCTTCGCTCTCCGCGTCTGCTTCCGTCGCCGGCGACATCGAGCCGTAGCCGATCGCGTTGCTGATATTGCGCCAGTTTACCAGCGCCTCGATGCGATCCGTCTTCACGCGATGCTTGTACTTCTCGACCTTGTCCAGCACCGAGTCGATCAGCGTGTCTGACAGCAGCCGCGGCTTCAGCCCCAGGTCGATGAGCTTGGTGTGCTTGGCGTTATAATAGTGAACTTCGGCCTCGACCCGCGGGTCCGCGATATGCTGAATCTCGACGCTGCGCCCCTTATGTTTCGCCGCCGCCTGGACTATGTCCGCCAGTTGCCCGACTGAAAACTGCTCGGTGAACTGGTTGAACACGCGATACTCGCCGGACTTAGCCGGTTTCTCGAGCGCGATTTCGATACATCGCATCGTATCGCGAATGTTCAGAAAGCCGCGCGTCTGCCCGCCCTTGCCATGCACCGTTAGCGGACGTCCAATCGCCGCCTCGATACAAAACCGGTTGAGCACCGTGCCCCAGATTCCGTCGTAGTCGAACCGGGTGGCGAGGCGCTCGTCGAGCATCGTCTCGTCGGTTTCGATTCCGTAAACCACGCCCTGGTTGAGGTCGGTCGATCGGATTCCCCAAATTTTGCACGCGAACTGAATATTGTGCGAGTCGTGGACCTTCGACAGGTGATAGAACGAGCCCGGCTGCTTGGGATACGGCAGCGTATCGGTGCGTCCGTTGTGCGTAATCTCGATAAAGCCTTCTTCGATGTCGATATTGGGCGTGCCGTACTCGCCCATCGTGCCGAGCTTGACCAGGTGGCATTGCGGCACATGTTCCTGAATCGCGTAAACGACGTTCAGCGTGCCGACGATGTTGTTGACCTGCGTCAGCACCGAATGTCGCCGATCGATCATCGAGAACGGCGCGCTCCGCTGCTCGCCATAATGCACGATGGCGTCGGGCTTGAAGTCGCGCACCACGCCGCTGATAAACGCATGGTCGGTCAGGTCGCCGACCGCGATTTGAATCGACTTGCCGCTCGTCTCGCGCCACGCCGCCACCCGGTCCTGCAGCGATGCGATCGGAATCAAGCTCTCGGTCCCGCCTTCGAGGTCCCACAGACGCCGGCTGAAGTTATCCACCACGCAAACTTCGTAGCCGCGCTTCGACAGATACATCGCCTGCGGCCATCCCAGGTACCCGTCCCCGCCAGTTACAATCACCCGCATCAAAAAATCCTCCAAAAGGTAACAGCGATCCGCCGCTCTATTTATTCCTGATACGCGCGATCAGATCGAGCGCGCCGCGCGGCGCCACCCGACAGGCTCTGCGCCAGCCGATGGGGCAAAAACGTTCTCAGCCAGCGCAGGTAGTTCTTGAGCCGATACGGATCGACCTTGATCGCACGCGCGAACGCCGCCCGCGCGCGAGAACGATCGCCGTCGCGCAGCGCCTTGAGTCCAATCGTCGCGAGGATGCTGCGCGGAGCCCGCGCGCGCGCATCGACCAGCGGCGCCGCTGAAACCCCGTAGCGCTCCTGCAGGTACGCCTCGAAAACGTGCAGCGCCTTCGAGTAGTCGGGCAGCCGCTTGAGCTGTTTCGGAAACCACGCGAACCGCCATGTGATCAGCGCCTCGTCGATATAGCCGAACGGACCCTGCTCGCGCATCTTGATCCAGAAGTCGACGTCTTCGAAGCGGAAGCTCGCGCCCTTCAACGCATCCCGATAGCCGCCGCATTTGTCATAGGCCGATCGCCTCGCCAGCACCGCGCTCGGCATGATCGGCCACAGCTGCGTCAACAGCTCATGCAACGACGGCGCATAGTCGAATCCCTTGCCGACCAGTGCGGTGTCGATCGCGACGCCTTCGCTGTCAGCCAGCGCGCAGTTGCAGTACACCATCGACAATGCCGCGTCGGCGTCCAGCGCCGCGACGCTGCGCTCGAGGAAGGTCGGCATCCACACGTCGTCAGCGTCCAGAAACGCAAGGTACTCGCCCGACGAATTTCGCGCGCCGTTGTTGCGCGCCGCCGCCGGTCCGGCGTTGGCCTGCTCGAGCAGACGCACGCGCTCGCCGTATTGCTTGACGATAGCGAGCGTCGCATCGGTCGACCCGTCGTCAACGCAAATTATTTCGAAATCTAGAAAGCTCTGCCCGAGGACGCTGTCCACGCTGCCAGCGATAGTCGCCGCCGCATTGTACGCGGGAATGATTACAGAAACGCGAGGCACCGTTATCAGCTTGATTCCCTGATCGACTTCGAGCGTCCGAGAAGACCCTCGCGACAGGTTACACGCCCAGTGCCGTCCTGCTCAACGGGGCGATGGATTCTCGCGCGCTACGGCGTATCGCTTTTACACCGCCAGCGCGCGCCATCGCGCTTCAGCATGAACACCGCCGGGGTCGGGATCGATTCCCAGAACGCGTAGTCAACCTTCGGCATGTACGCATGCAGCGCCAGCGCGATCAGATTGCCGTGGCTCGCGAGTACTACCGTTCCGCCTTGATGGCGCATTGCGATCGTGTCGAGCACCCGCATCACTCGCGCCTGTGCGACGCGTCCGCTCTCTCCGCCCGGCGCCGCATAGTCGAAGTCCTGCCACGAGCGCTTCAGATGCGACCTCCAGTCCGGCAATTCTGCCGCCGACAACAGGCGCTCGCGCAGATCCTCGATAGTCTCGATGACCAGTCCGCGCGCCTGCGCCAAAGGCTCGATAGTCTGCCGAGCGCGCAGGTACGGACTCGAGTACGCCGCATCGATCGCGGTCGACGCGTGCCTCTCGCTCAGCAGTTGAGCGTCGCGCAAGCCTTTAGCTGTAAGCGGCCGCGTGAATTCATCGAATCCCGCAGTCCCCGGCGCCAGTGGCTCAGCATGCCGAACCAGCATCACGCTCAGCGTTGGCGTCTTCAATCTCAATGCGTCAGCACCGCGCGAAATCGGACCTTCCCCGTGATCATTCTTTCATACCCCTCCGATGCCCGCTCGATCGGAAACGTCTCTATCATCGCGCGAACTCCGGTGGCCGCCGCGAATTTCAGCGTGTCCTCGGAATCTTTCGAAGTTCCCGACGGCCATCCGATGATCGATCGATGGGCCCCCAGAAGTGAAACCGTCGATATCAGCGACGGCTCGAAGCTCGCACCGACAACCACCAGTTTGCCATTCACCGCCAAACCTTCGACCAGTGGCCCGAACGCTTTGCCGTCGGGTGCAGTCGCGAGTATCACGCTGGCGCCCCCTTCTTTGTTCAGCTCCGCGGCCACGTCTTGCTTGCCGGAATCGATGTATCGCCGCGCGCCCAGCTTCAGCGCGAGCGGCTCCTTGTCCTCGCCGCGTCCGATCGCGACCGTGTTGTAGCCAGACTTCGCCGCGAACTGCACGCCCAAATGCCCGAGCCCTCCGATTCCCTGGATCGCGACGAGGTCCCCCGGCATCGCCCCGCTATGGCGCAGCGCGTTGAAGGTCGTGATGCCCGCGCACATCAGCGGCGCTACTTCTTCCGGGCGCAACGCGTCGGGAATATGCGCGAGCGCCTCGACCGGCGCAACCACGCGCGCGGCGTATCCGCCGTCATAGCTGATGCCTGGAATCTTCAAGGATTTGCAGTTGATGAACTCGCCGCGCCGGCATGAGTCGCATGTCCCGTCATGCCCACCATGCCATCCCACACCGACCCGGTCGCCAATCTTCCAGTCGCCCGCATCCTCGCCGAGCTTCTCGATGACGCCGGCTATTTCGTGTCCCGGCGATCGCGGATAGCTGATTCCGGGCCACGTTCCGTCCTTGGTAAACGTGTCGCTATGGCAAATGCCGCATGCCTGCACCTTGATCCGAACCTGGCCGCGCGCAGGCTCGAGGATTTTTTCCTCAACCGCTGTGAAAGGACCTTTAGCTTGTTCGACTCGAATTGATTTCATTTTTTTGGCTCCCGGTTTCTGAGCTTCGGATTGCGTCAGGATCGCACCGATTCCAGCTTGTGTCATGGTGCGCGAGACCCCGCGAAAAGATGCTACGCTAACGACGCCGGAGTGAGTCGGGCGATCGCTTCCCTTTGATGGGAAGAGGAAAGTCCGGGCTCCGTAGGGCAGGATGGCCGCTAACGGCGGCGCGGAGCGATCCGCGGAAAGTGGCACAGAAAATACACCGCCCGAAAGGGTAAGGGTGAAATGGCGGGGTAAGAGCCCACCGGCGCGCGAGTGATCGTGCGCGCATGCCAAACCCCATCCGGAGCAAGACCAAATAGGAGGCTGAGCGGCCCGCTCTTAAGGCCTCGGGTATGGTCGCATGAGCCGGCGCGCAATCGCCGGCCTAGAGGAATGATCGCCACCCGCAAGGGACACAGAACCCGGCTTACAGACTCACTCCGGTTCTTTTCAGTGAACGTGCAATGTGCGGGCATCGAGCATGCCGCAAGCGCTCGCAACACAGCGCGCGTTACGGTTCGAATGCATCCGCGCTTCCCGCCCGCAGTCTGTCTCCTCTCCCTGCAAGGGAGAGGAAGGGTGAGGGTCCTGATACAGCGCCCTGCGCGATTCAGGATTCTGTTTCCGTCTCCTGCAACGAGACAGCATGAGCTCACTGAATATCTCCCTCCACCTGAGCCGCGATTTGTCCGGCCCCCACCGCTCTGCTAACTCAATCTCGATGAAACCTCGTCACGCCGCCGCGCTCGCGCTCGTGGGCTGGGCCCTGATGATGCCGCCGCCAAGACCCGTCGGCGATCATTTCGAGACCAACTTCTCCGCGCCTCTGTCAAAATGGTCGGCGGTCCGCACCTTTGACCGGCAAGCGCAATGCGAAACCGCGCGCGCGGCCTACCAGCAAAAGCCCACTGGCAACCTGGTCATTATGCTCGGCGCGGCCGAAGCGCAGGCCACCGCCAAAGCCTCCCGATGTATTGCGGACGACGATCCCCGTCTCAAGGGCGGCTATTAGTTTTTTCAGTGAACGTGCAATGTGCCGGCGATGACCATGCCGCAGGTACCAGCAACAAAGCATGCCTGATCGCCTCGATTGCTTGCCGAGCTTCCGCCTGCAGTCTGTCTCCTCTCTCTGTAAGGGAGAGGATGAAGGTGAGGGTGCTTTGCAGCGCGCTATTCCGCGCGCGATTCAGGATTCTGTTTCTGCTTGCCCGCGAAATGGAAGGGACCTTCGGGCTCAAGCTCTTGCCTCGCGTTTGCAAGCCCCTTGTCTCGATGCGAGTGTGAATCAGAATTGCAAATGGAAACCCCGCGTCATCCAGACATCCCCCTCCGCCATGCGCTCGTAGTGGTGACCGGGGCCTCGACCGGAATCGGCGCCGCCACCGCGCGCGAGCTCGCCCGGCGCGGCTTTCACGTCCTCGCCGGCGTCCGTCGCGATGCAGACGCCGACGCTATCCGATCCGCCAATGTCGAGCCGAGCCGGCTCGACATCACCAACGATGCCGACATCGCGATGCTCGTGAAGCGCATCGCCGACGACCCCGGCCGCCGTCCGCTGCGCGCCCTCGTCAACAACGCCGCCATCCAGGTCAACGCGCCCGTCGAGGCGCTGCCGCTCTCCGAATGGCGCCGCCTGTTCGAGGTCAACCTCTTCGGCCACGTCGCGATGACCCAGGCACTCCTGCCCATGCTCATCGAGAGCCGCGGCACTGTAGTCAACGTAAGCTCGGTCGGGGGCAAGGTGGCGATGGCAGGCTACGGGCCCTACGCCGGGACCAAGTTCGCCCTCGAGGCTGTCAGCGATTCGTTGCGCCGCGAGGTCGCCGATTTCGGCGTGAAAGTCGTCGTCATCGAACCGGGTGCGGTCACCACCGAGATGACCGGTCGCCTTGTCATCGCCTCCGATCGCATCAACAGCGGCATGACCGCTGAGCAGCACCGTCGCTACGACGCGCTGATGCAAGCCGTCATCGCACAGGCGCGGACGCACACGCGCGCAGGCGCAGGGATGCCCGCCGAGCAGGCTGCCCGAGTCATCGCCGACGCCGTCATCAGCGAGCGGCCTCGCACTCGCTATACCATTGGCCGCGACGCTGCGATCGTCGTGCGCCTCGCTCGGTTCGTCTCCGATCGCATGCTGGACAGCATGTTCGCCCGCACCCTCAAACGTCACCTCTCCAAACCCCTGCCGACGCCCTGACTGCGCTTGGAACGCTATTTCCGCAGTGATCTGAAGCCCGCGCGAATCTCTTCTGAAAGGAATTTCGGCTGCTCCCATGCCGCAAAGTGGCCGCCTTTTGGTAGCCGGCCGTAATGAATCAGCTTGGGATACGCACGCTCTGCCCAGCTCCGCGGCGCTGGATAGAGCTCGTCGGGAAACACGCTCACTGCTACCGGGATGCCGACGTTTTTCGGCGCGAAAAAGGCCAGCTTGTTCTCCCAATACAGCCGCGCCGAAGAGACCCCCGTGTTCGTCAACCAGTAGAGTGTGATGTTGTCGAGGATGTCATCTCGCGTGAGGCCCTCGGCCTGACAGTCGAACACGCGTGCGATCAGCGCGTAGCTGCGAGCGTCGTGGTCGAGAATCCAGCCAGCAAGTCCGACCGGTGAGTCCGCAATCCCGTACAGAGTCTGTGGGCGGTTCCCCATCTCGAGGGCGTAGCCCAGGCCATGCTGATAGAAAAAGGCGAGCTGATCGTACGCCTGCCTCTCGTCGGCTGCGAGTCCCGACGGCGGCGGCGCACCGGCCCGAGCAGCGCTGTCAATCTCAACTGGAACCGCGCCAGGCATGTTGGTGTGAATGCCGATCAATTCCGGCCGCGCCTGCACGGCCATTTGCTGCGTGACGATCGCACCCCAATCTCCCCCTTGCGCGACAAATCGCGTGTATCCAAGACGCTTCATCAGCACGATCCATGCGCTTGCGATGCGGTCGGGGTCCCAGCCGGTCTTGGTCGGTTTGCCTGAAAATCCATAGCCCGGCATCGACGGAATCACCAGGTCGAAAGCGTCCGCTGCGCTCGCGCCATGTGCCATGGGATTGGTCAACGGATCGACAATCTTCAGCTGTTCGATAACCGAGCCGGGCCATCCATGCGTGACGATTAGCGGCAGCGCACTCTCATGTTTCGAACGAACGTGGATGAAATGAATGTCCAGCCCATCGATCTCGGTGATGAATTGCGGCAGCGCGTTCAGTCTCGCCTCCACCTTCCGCCAGTCGTATTCCGTCCCCCAATAGCGCGCGAGTTCCTGCATCGTCGCGAGCTGCACGCCTTGCGATGCGTCCGTGACCGTCTCCCGCTCAGGCCACTTCGTCGCCTTGATGCGCCTGCGCAAATCAGCAAGTTCCGCTTCCGGAACCTCCACATGAAACGAACGAATAGCGGTCTTGTCGGCAGCCGGTTCGCTGCCTCGTTGTGTGCTTTGAGTCACTGGTATCTTGCTCCTTTCGCGACGATTCGAGCCTCAGGAGTGTAAGCGGTACGGCAGCTTGTGTCTCGCGCGATGCGATTCCATTGGAAGCGTCTATTTGTGTCCCGCCGCGCATCCAATCCAGCGCATGAATTTCTGTCTCCCTCTCTGCAAGGAGAGCTGTGCGCAACTCTCTGTCTCCTCTCCCTGTGAGGGAGAGGATGAAGGTGAGGGTCCGAATCCAGCGTACTATCGCGATTCAGGATTCTGCTTCTGCTTGGTCTCCGCCCCCGGCAACCACGCGCGCCGCCACTTCTAAGCGGCTTCAATATCGCAACTTCTTCCTCTTGATGTCTGCAGCTAAACAGGCACCAGACTGCTAGTTCGGTACGAGTCGATCATGTGAGGTCGGCTCAGATTGGAAAATCCAATAAGGCCGGAAAATAAAGGGTTTTTCCATGACCGTAATCAGGTCAGATTCTGTGGATAAACCCCAAAGTGAGCCTGAGTGGGCACTGAAATTGGGATTATAGTGCGGCACCATGGCGCTGAAATTTCGCAAGCTCAGCCAAGAATCTCTCCAGCGCGCTTGCTAGGTTGCGGGGGCGTGAAACCGGTCACGGAGACTCACTACCGCGCCCGCATCGAACGCGTGATCAAGGCACTCTCGGACGAGCCGGAGGTGCCGCGCAGCCTCGACGAGCTCGCGCGTATCGCGCACTTCTCCCGTTTTCATTTCCATCGCATCTATCGCGCGATGGTGGGGGAGGGTGTGATCGAAACCGCGCGACGCCTCCGTTTGGCGCGCGCGCGCTTTCTCGCGACCACCGATTCACCGGTGACAGAAATCGCGATGGATTGCGGGTACGAAAGCGTACAGGCGTTCTCGCGCGCGTTCCGAAATCTCACCAACGTTTCACCGAGAGAGTTTCGAGATCGCGGGATGCAGTTGGCGCAGTTGGTGGTGGGTCCGCGGCCAATCAAACGCGGAGGAAGCAACATGCAAGTCGAGATTGTCGAGCGCAGCCTGATCAAAGCCTGGACGATGCGCCTTCGTGGCGCCCTGACGCCGGAGAACTTTAAGGACACCTATTCGCGCCTGTGGCAATGGCAGATCGACCACGGAATCGCAGGCCGGACCAGAGAGGCTGTCGGCATCTTCTATGGCGACAGCGAAGGAATTTCGCGCGGGCCGGTCGAAGGCAGTGGATGGGGCGGCGGTGGCGATAACGCATTTCGCTACTACGCCGGCGTTGTCTGGGATGAACCGCTCAAGGCTGACGGCGGAATCGAAGTACTGGAAGTGCCGGGCGGCAAGTACGCCTCGTATCGATTGGTCGGGTCGTATCACGGGATTCCCGCGGCATTCCAGCGCCTCTATGGCGAGTGGCTGCCGAAGAGCGGATTCGTTCCTGACGATCGGCCGGCGCTAGAGATCTATCGCAACAATCCTTTCGATACGCCGGCCAACGAATTGATCACTGATCTATTGATCCCGCTTCGATAGCGGTCCCGGCTTGGGCGCGTCGCGATTGCAGTTTTTTCTTGTTCGAGTCGTCGCGCGTACCTGGGGCGTACTATCGCGATTGATGAAATGCCGCTTGGGAACAGCACTACGGCTCCCGCACCGCAGACCAGAATGTAATTGAATCCCACAGCGAGGTCAGAGGTTGGGTCATCTTCAATCGATTAGCCGTGCCGACGTCTTCCTGTTTTTGTGTCATTCTGAGCGCAGCGAAGAACCCGGATCTTTCTCGCCGCAAAAACACATCCACCCCGCTGAAAGGCCGCGAAGCCGACCTCGCCTTCTCCACCTCCCAACTCCGGTTCCCCTTCCCCCGCGGGAAGGGTCAGCGGTCGTCCTTCATCATTAGCCGAGCTCGTGCAATATGCTGGCATCGACCACGCCGCGCGCATCATCGATACTGTCTCCTCTCCCTGTAAGGGAGGAGACCGAGCGAGAAGGTTGGGCTATTCGAGCTCGTCTGGTGATGGCGGTTCAAACAAGCGCATCCACTCTCTAAGTTTAACCTCGGGTATATGAAAAGTGCCCGGGGGAAGTTGGACATTCCTCGCCTTGATGCGCTCCAACAGTAGCTCCTCGGGGACATCGGTAAAATGGATCTTAAAATCGGCGCCAAGGTCACGACTTTTTGCTCGAAGCTCGTCGCGTTGACTTCTAACCCAGAAGCCAAAATCCAGGATAACATCGACGCCAAGTGTCAGAACTCTCGCCGCCACCTCCCACAGAAGAGACTCCGCGGCCTCATGCCGAGCGTTATGCTTTGCCCAGTCGGATTCATCGGTATCATCGTCCACGTCGGATCCGAACAACCGGATGTGCCACTCATCAATAGTAAGACGGAGCGCGGAACACCTCGTCTCGAGTTCCCGAGCCAAAGTCGTCTTACCGCTACCCGGAAGTCCCACCATCAAGTGAAGCGTTGCCACGAAATTACGATCCCCAGAATCCTGGCTCAAAAGTACTAGAGCCTTAACGGCACTGCGAGGGCAACGGCATAATTCGCGCGGCGCTATCATAGTGGAAGCGTCTATTTGTGTCGCACCGCGCCTCCAATGCACCGCATGGAATTTCTGTCTCCTCTCTCCGCAAGGAGAGCTATGCGCAACTCTCTGTCTCCTCTCCCTGTAAGGGAGAGGATGAAGGTGAGGGTCAGATTACAGCGTACTATCGCGATTCAGGATTCTGTCTCTGCTTCCCCGCTTCCTGCAACCATGCGCGCTGCTGCTTCCAGCGGTTTCAATATCGCGGTTCCAGATGTCATGTAACGCGCTACGCGCGATAGCGCCGCCAAGTCGCGGACGCCGGCTTCTATCTCCGGCGCAATCGCGAGCTTTACCCCCGGTGGAAGTTCACGCGCGAACTTGGCGACCCGCTCGATCTCATCGAGTGTCCGATCGCGATACTCTTCGAAGTGATGCACCAGCCGCCCGAAACCGTCGGCTCCTGCACCGTCTGTCGCCAGCGACGATCTCAATTCAGAAATTTCCGCCAGATGACTCAGCGGACGCCCGACCGTATCGGTGGCCACCGCCGATTCCCGCGCCCCGCGCGCGGTTTCTCGAAAAGTCCGCTCGTCCAGGAACCGGTTGATAACTATTGCGGCCAGCTTGAGTCCCTCGGCCTCCATTTGGGCGAGCAGCTCGCGCGCTTGCCGGATACGATCCGGCTCGGCCGTCGTGACCATCACGAATCGCACCGCGGGCGAATGCAGCAGCGCTTCGGTTTTGTGCAGGCGGTCGACGATCGCGTCCATGCTTTCCGCCATCGCCGCGAAAAAATCCGAGATGGTCGAGAGCACTTTGCCGCCGGCAAATCTCTCCAGCTCGCGCACCACGAATCGCGCCGCCTGGCTCGCCACCTTCATCGCAACTCGCCCGGCTGAGAGCGAGGGCTTAAACAGCCATCGCGCCGTCCTGGAATCGAGCAGGCGAATCAGCCGCGCCGGCGTCTGCAGGAACTCAAACGAATGCGACGCGGGCGGAGTGTCGACCACCTCGAGCTCGAAGGCCTGCGTTTGATGCAGATCGTAGAGCCGCTGCAGCGCGGCGAAAGCCTCGGAGCCGGCGAACTCTGCCGTCAGGCTTTTATAGAATGGATTGTCGAAAACCTTGCGGCGCGTCGCCGGATCGGCGACAAAGCGCTCGATGAACGCGTCCCACGCGCCGCCCACGTCGAGCATCATGGCGGACAACTGAAGATGCGGGTCGAGTCCAGCCGCCGCGAGCTGCCGCGCGCCGATGCGCGTCGGCTGGCCGCCGAGCTGCGCCAGGCCGAGCGCGTCGCGCAGCCGCTCAGACGGGTCGACCGTTATCACCGCAGTGTTGAGATTAGCCGATGCGCCCGCCAGCGCAAGCGCGGCTGCAATCGTGGTCTTACCGACGCCGCCGGTGCCGAGCAGAATCGTAATCGAGCCTTTGGTGAGCAGGTCTTTCAAGTGGCGGCTCCTCTGCCGGCAAAGATAGCAGGCGCATCAACCAACATGCATTCGAACAAGATGCATTCGAACCGACAAAGCATGCCGTGTCACGAAAGCCGGCAGCATCCGCGACGCTATGGCCATTGCAGGTCGTCTAAAAGAAGACAACCGTTGTCACCGCGCACTGCTAACCTATGCGGATGAGTTCGACGCTAACCTTGGCGAGAGATAGAATCGCAGCGGATGTCGTGGAGGTGGTTCGATGATGCAGTCGGAAACGGCGGTGGCGGCGTTGGCGGTTCTGAGTGTTCTGTCGATTGCGGGACTTCTGATCGTGATCGTCAGGCTGCGTGCGCAAAGAGAAGAGAAGTCCCGTTCGCAACTAGTGGCCAAGCTCGATTCGCTCGCTCGAAATCTCGACGAAAAATTGACCCAGACGCGCACCGATCTCGCCGGACGTCTTCAGCGGGCGCAAGGCGATCTCAGTCTCGCGACTGCGGATCGTTTGTCCGAAGGATTCCTGAATCTCAACACCGCGTTGGAGCAGCACCTGTCTGCCGGGCGACAGGAGCAGGCGAACTCGCTCAAGCTCGAGATTGCGGCGCTGACCACGCAGACCAAGGAAAGCATGGAGGGCATTCGCTCGGACGTCGGCGAGAAGCTGGCCGCGATTACCAACACCGTGCAGGTGAAGCTGGACCAGAACATCAAGGACGGCTTCGCTCAGTTCGAAAAAGTTCAGAATCATCTCAATGAAGCGCAGGAGCAGTTGAAAAATCTCGGCGTTATCGGCGCGTCGATCAACGATCTGAACAATCTGCTCAAGATGCCGCATCTGCGCGGACGGTTCGGCGAGCAGGGCCTCGAGCGCCTGCTCGAGGATTTCCTGCCGCGGCATATGTACGACTTGCAGGCGGCGCCGGGCGGCGAAGGCTCGGGTCGCGCCGATGCGGTCATCAAGTTTCCCGACCGGATGCTGCCGATCGATGCGAAATTTCCGCGCGAGCAGGTGCTGGCGTTGTTCGACACCAACGATCCGCAAGCGCTCGATCAGGCGCGGGTCGAGTTCGAACGTGTGATGAAAGAGCAGGCGAAGCGAATCGCGTGCTACATCAAGCCCGAGAATGGCACGACCGACATGGCGCTGATGTATCTGCCGAGCGAGACGCTCTACATGGAGGCGGTGCTGAACGCCGAACTGAGCGACTGGCTTAACAAGCGGCGCGTCTATCCGGTTTCGCCCAACACTCTGATCGTCACGCTGCAATCGATCCAGATGGTTTTCAAAATGTACGAGTACGCAAAGGGACACGAACGCGCGACCGAAGAATTGAAGAAGGCGCAAAACGCGTTCGGGCATTTCGAGAATCGGTTCGAGGATCTCGGCAAATCATTGTCGAAGGCGCAGGACGCGTTCGAAGTCGCCAAGGGACATCTGACGCGCTATCGCAATCGCGTGACGGGGCTGACCGGCGAGCCGTCGCCCGAGCTGGATTTTCCCGCACCGCCCAGCAACCTGAGAGAGATTGCTTAGGAGAAACAGAATCCTGAATCGCGCAGGGCGCTGTATTCGGACCCTCACCTTCATCCTATCCCTCACAGGGAGAGGAGATAGAAAATTCTATTCGGATTCCTGGTCGGACTGGGGCGGCGGTTTCAGTTGACTGCGTTCCTTGCCGGCGACGATCCATCGCTCGACTTCGTGACGTTCGCGCTTCAGGAATCCGGCTATCGCGCGCTTTAGATCCGGATTTGAAACATAGTGGATGCTGCGCGTGAGTGCGGGATCAAAACCGCGCAACCATTTATATTCGCCGCCGGCGCCGGGCTCGTAGCGCTGAATCCCCTTCAGGATCGAATGCTCGATACCGGCGTAGTAACAGACATTGAAGTGCAGGAAGCGAACCTCGCGAAAGCATCCCCAGTAACGGCCGTACATCACGTTGGCCTTGGCCAGATTGACCGCGCCGGCGACCAGTTCGCGTCCAGCGTAGGCGCCGATGAAGACCATGTTGCGCTTGAACGATTTGCGGATGAGATCGAAAAATTCCTCGGTAAGATACTGGCGCCCCCAGTAAAGCTTCTCGATCGTCGAGCAATAGATTCGGTACATCTCGGGAAACATCCGGTCGGGAATTTCCTCGCCGGCCGTTACCCGGATGTGGACTCCTTGCTCGTCCATCGCCGCGCGTTCGTGGCGGACCGCGGTGCGCCGCTTGTGCTTGAGACGGTTAAGGTAATCGTCGAAGGTCGCGAAGCCGGCGTTGTGCCAGTGGTACTGATAGCCGAGCCGCTCCATGAAACCGATCGGAGCCAGAGCGGCGGCCTCGTCGGGTTCGCAGAAATTGACGTGCACGCTGGAGAGTTTGTTGTCCTCGCAGATAGACGAGAGCGCGAGGCCGAGCAGATTGATCAGGCCGGCGCGGTCGGTGCCGGGCGCCGTCAGAAATCGCCGTCCCGTATGCGGCGTGAACGGCACTCCGACCATAATCTTGGGGAAGTAGCGCAGCCCGGCGCGCTCGGCGGCGTCGGCCCAGCCGTGATCGAAGACGAATTCGCCCATGCTGTGCGTCTTGAGGTAGAGCGGGCAGGCCGCGACGATTTGCTTCCTGGGACCCTGGCGGACGATCAGGTGGTACGGGGCCCATCCGGTGTCACGCGTCGCCGAGCCCGATTGCTCCATCGCCCGCAGCCAGTCCCATTCGACGAAGGGAGAGTCGTCGGGTGCGAGCAGCGAATCCCACGCCTCACGGGAGATTTTGTCGATGCCTTCGACAATTGCGACGTCGAGTTTTGGCGCAGAATCATTCAAGGCTGAGTTTCAATCCCATAGCTCGGCCGGCTCACAACCGTCAAAAATATCAGATTTAAGGAGCTGAACCGATTTTGCCGGACGCTCACTAGGCATCCGCGAATTTGTTATTATATTTAGCAGACGGAGCGGAGCGCTCCGAGCGAAAGAGGTACGATGGCGGATCTCATGCGCAGAATTTCGGCGCGAATCACCGACGGTGACGGCAACGGCGATGGCCGGTCCGGCGACGGCGATATCGTTACCGAGCGCAAGACCCGCACCAAGTCCAAGACCGCCAAACCGCCTCTGTTCAAGGTGATCTTGCTCAACGACGATTACACACCGATGGAATTCGTGGTCGAAGTGTTGAAGGCGGTGTTTCACAAACCGCATGCCGACGCGACCCGAATCATGCTTCACGTCCATCAGAACGGCATGGGTGTGGCGGGCGTGTATCCATATGAAGTCGCCGAGACCAAGACCCATACGGTCGAGGAACTCGCGCGACAGGCCGAGTATCCGCTCAAATGCGTAATGGAAAAGGAGTGACCGAACCAAGCAGCAATGCCTTCTTCCAATAACAACATCATGATCAGCCGCGAATTGCAGGTAACGCTGCAGCTCGCGATGACCGAAGCCGTAAACCGGCGTCACGAATTCGTGTGTCTCGAGCACCTGCTGTTCGCGATGCTCCATGACGTGACGACAACCGCGATATTGAAGAGTTGCGGGGCAGACCTCGATGCGCTGCGGCGCAAGCTGGCAGCATTACCTCGACGAGCAGGTCGAACGGATGCCCAAGGGCGAGGAAGTGTCGCCGCGCTACGCGATCGGCGTACAACGGGCACTGCAGCGCGCGGCGTTGCACGTGCAGTCGGCCGGGCGGCAGGAAATCGCGGGCGGCAACGTACTGGTCGCGATGTTCCATGAGACCGAATCGCCGGCAATTTTCTTTTTGCAGGAGCAGGGCGTCACCCGCTTCGACGTGATTAATTTTATTTCGCACGGGGTTTCCAAGGCGGGCGCAGAGGACGACGACGACGGCGACGAATCGGACAACAAGGATTCGATCGAGCGCGACGGCCATGAGCATGAAGGCGGCGACGAAGACGGCGAGCGCAAGATGTCGCCGTCGAAGGCGCTCAACACCTACGCCATCAACCTGGCCAAGCGCGCCGCGGATGGAAAAATCGATCCGCTGGTCGGCCGCAAGAAAGAACTCGAGCGCGCAGTGCACGTGCTGCTGCGGCGGCGCAAGAACAATCCCGTTTTCGTGGGCGAGGCCGGAGTCGGCAAGACCGCGTTGGCCGAGGGACTCGCGCTCGCGATCCATAACGGCGAGGTTCCCGACGCGCTCAAGGGCGTAGAGATTTACGCGCTCGACATGGGCGCGCTGCTGGCGGGCACGCGCTTTCGCGGCGACTTCGAGCAGCGGCTGAAGGCGGTCATCAAGGCTGTGGTCGGCGACTCGAAGCGGATTTTGTTCATCGACGAGATTCACACCATCGTCGGTGCGGGAGCTGCATCGGGCGGGACGATGGATGCGTCGAACCTGCTGAAGCCGGCACTCGCATCGGGCGATTTGCGGTGCATCGGATCGACGACCTACCAGGAGTACAAGCGTTCGTTCGACAAGGACAAGGCGCTGGCGCGGCGCTTCCAGCGAATCGACGTGGTCGAGCCGACGCAGGACGAGGCCGTGCAGATTTTGAACGGCATCAAGTCGTACTACGAGAAGCATCACAACGTGCGCTACACGAACTCGGCGATCAGATTGTCGGTCGAGTTGTCGGCGCGCTACGTCAACGATCGCTTCCTGCCCGACAAAGCGATCGACGTGATGGACGAGGCGGGCGTCGCGGGACATTTGCGGGGCACTGGAACGACGGAGCCGGTGACGGTCGGCACGCGCGACGTTGAACGCACGGTTGCGCGGATGGCGAAGATTCCGGAGCGCACGGTGTCGGCGACGGATCGCGGGCGGTTGCAGACGCTGGACGAAGACATGAAGCAGGCGGTGTTCGGGCAGGACGAGGCGATCAACTCCGTGGCTCGCGCAATCAAGCTCGCGCGTTCGGGCCTGAGTCATCCGGACAAACCGGTCGGCGCATTCTTGTTCGCGGGACCGACGGGTGTCGGCAAGACCGAGGTCGCGCGGCAGCTCGCGAAGGTCATGGGCGTCGAGTTCATCCGCTTCGACATGAGCGAGTACATGGAACGTCATACGGTGTCGCGGCTGATTGGCGCGCCGCCCGGATACGTCGGCTTCGACCAGGGCGGTCTGCTCACCGACTCCATTAACAAGACGCCGCATTGTGTGTTGCTGCTCGACGAGATCGAGAAGGCGCATCCGGATCTGTTCAACATCCTGCTGCAGGTAATGGATCACGCCACTCTCACCGACAACAACGGGCGCAAGGCGGATTTCCGCAACGTGATCCTCGTGATGACGACTAATGCCGGCGCGCAGGAACTGTCGCGCGCGATGATCGGCTTCCACGGCGGACTCGGCCAGGGGAATCCCAAGGGCGTGCTCGAGCGGATGTTCTCGCCGGAGTTTCGCAACCGGCTGTCGGCGACGATCGAATTCGCGCCGCTAAGTCCGGCGACGATGGAACGGGTGGTCGACAAATTTGTAGCGGAGCTGCAGGAGCGCCTCGACAAGCAGAAGGTCACGCTGACGGTGACGCCGGCGGCGAAGAAATGGCTGGCCGAGCATGGTCACGACCCTGCCTTCGGCGCACGGCCATTGGGACGGCTGATCGAAAACGAGATCGCACGCGAACTGGCGGACCAGGTCCTCTTCGGCAAGCTGACCAAGGGCGGCAAGGCGACGGCGGACCTCGAAGGCGACAAGCTGGCGTTTTCGTACGAGCCGAACCCGGCGCGTCAGCCGGCGCCGGTGGCGTGAGCTAGACTGCAGCATCATAGGATCGACGACGTAGGCGACAGGGAGATTTCCTGGCGCCTACTTTTTCCTGGGGCGTAGCTAACGACTAAGGCATTATCGCAAGTCCCGCGTCGGCGAGGCGTTGTTCGAGGATTGGGATGCGGTCGTGGCCCCAGAATGGTTCGCCGTCGAAGAAAAACAAAGGCACGCCGAATACGTGGTCCGCGGCAGCTTCGTCCTGCGCGCGTTGATAGGCGAGGGCGCCCTCACCTGAGAGAAATCTGATATAGTCGCCAGCCGACATGCCGAGCTCTGCGATCACGCTCGCGACGGCGTCCGGCTGATCGGCCTCGAGCTCGCGCTTAAAGAACAGTTCGTACACTCGACGGCTGTAGTCGAGCAGCCGGCCATGCCCTTCCGCGAACAGCCCGCCAATGAGCGCCGGCGTCGTATCGTAAACCTTCAGCGGCCCGCGAATGACGAGACCGCGCGGCTTGGCCCATCGGCGCGCGTCGAGATACGAGTATCGCGCCTTGTGCTCCGAGTAGAGACTGCGTTCGCCCTTCCCCTTGATGCGGAGCTGGAACGGAATCCATCGCAGGCGAATTCGAAATCGCTGCTCGAGCGCGAAAGCGGGATCGAATGCCAAGTAGGCAAACGGACTCTTGTAGTCCGAGTACATTTTCACTTCCTTCGCTGGCATAGATTGATCTCGCGAAGCGTCACTTTCCCATTAGTTCGGCGGGCTTCTGCAGCACGGTTGGGTGCAGCCATTCGGGGCCGCCGGTCTCGGGATGATCGATGTTGTAATGCAAGCCGCGTGATTCGCGCCGGCTCATCGCCGATCGCACGACAAGCTCTGCGACCTTTGCCAGGTTGCGCAGCTCGATCGTGTCGGCATCAAGCAGATGGTCCCAGTAGTAACTGTGGATCTCGTCCTTGACCATCAGGATTCGTCGTAGCGCGCGCTCGAGGCGCCGGTCGCTGCGCACGATGCCGACGTAATTCCACATCAGGCGGCGAATCTCGTCCCAGCTCTGCGTGATCATCACGCGCTCTTCGCTGCGAATCGCGCGGCCGGGATCCCACTCGGGAAATTCGGGCGGCGCGCCGCCTCCCGACTCGACGATTTCGCGCGCGGAGTTGAAGCCACGACGGCCCATCACGGCTGCTTCGAGCAGCGAGTTCGAGGCAAGCCGGTTGGCGCCGTGCAATCCAGTCATCGCAACCTCGCCGGCCGCGTAGAGGCGCGGTATCGAAGTGCGTCCGTCGAGGTCGGTCTGCACGCCGCCGCACATATAGTGAGCCGCCGGCACCACCGGAATCGGGCCCTTGGTGAGGTCATAGCCAAAGCTCAAGCATCGCTTGAAGATATTCGGAAATCGCCGGCGAATGAAATCGGCTCGCGATGGCTCAAATCCAGATACACGAAATCCAGCCCGTGACGCTTCATCTCGGAGTCGATCGCACGCGCCACCACGTCGCGCGGCGCGAGCTCGGCATCCGGATGATAGCGCTTCATGAACGCGGTGCCGTCGGGCAATTTCAAGATCGCGCCCTCGCCGCGCAGCGCCTCCGAAATGAGAAACGACTTGGCCGCCGGGTGATACAGGCAGGTCGGATGGAACTGGTAGAATTCGAGGTTGGCGACGGACGCGCCCGCGCGATAGGCCATCGCGACACCGTCACCTGACGCGATGTCGGGGTTGGTCGTGTAGAGATAGACTTTGCCGGCGCCGCCCGTCGCGAGCATCGTAGCGCGCGAAATCACTTTGCGGATTTCGTGAGTGTTGCGATCGAGCGCATAGACGCCCCAGCATGCGCCCGGTTTGCCCGCGCTGGGTGTTTCGACCAACAGATTGATTGCGACGTGATTTTCCAAAGTGCGGATGTTCGGACGCGCAGCCGCAGCTTCGGTCAGCGCGCGCATTATTTCGCGGCCCGTCAGATCCTGAGCATGAAGTACGCGACGATGGCTATGTCCGCCTTCCTGCCCGAGATCATACTCGAGCTCGGTATCGTCGGGGCCTCCTGCCTCGACGCGAGTGAAGCGAGTGCCGAGCCGGATCAGCTCGCGCACAGCCTCGGGACCTTCGCGCACAATGGTTTCGACTGCGGCGCGATCGCACAGTCCAGCGCCCGCGCGAACCGTGTCGTCTATGTGCGACTCGAACGAGTCGTCGACGCTCCACACACTGGCGATGCCACCCTGCGCGTAGGCGGTGTTAGCCTCGGAGCTGCCAGCCTTGGTGAGAACAGTGACGGTGCCGAGTTCGGACGCCTTGATTGCGAAGGTCAGGCCCGCGATGCCGCCGCCGATCACCAGGAAGTCGCTAAACAGTTGTGCGTTATGCCTCATCAGGTGGCCTCGGAGATTTTTGCGTCCGCAAAATGAAACGCGGAACGTTCGTTGTGTCAATTTGACGCTACTCGGTCCGCGCTCGCGCAGTCAAGGCGATCGAAGGCTGCGGTTTGCCCCCTCCACCCGATTCAAATAATCTCTTGATGTAGCGGATCGTAACGAAAGGCGAGTGCGCAGCGTCTAATTTAGTCGAGACGCCCACAGGCCAAGCCCGTGCCAATGACCCCGCCAAATATTGTCACGCTGTTCCGGATAGCAACCGCGCCGGTGCTCATCTGGATATTGATGCACACCGGCCCGACCGCGTCATGGATTGCCGCGGGGGTATTCTTCGTCGCGACGGTGAGCGATTTTTTCGACGGCTACCTCGCGCGCAGCTATGACTCGGTCACCACGCTCGGCAAATTTCTCGATCCGATGGCCGACAAGCTGGTCGTCACGACCGCGCTGATCATGCTGGCGGGAATGGCGCGAGTCCCGCACGTGCCGGCGTGGATGGTGGTCGTCCTGGTGACGCGCGAAATAATGGTGACGGGTTTGCGCGCGGTCGCCGCCGCCGAGGGGCTGATCGTCGGCGCCGAAGAGCTCGGCAAGTACAAGATGACGCTGCAGTCGATCGCGATTCACGGTCTGCTGATTCATTACACGTACCTGCATGTCGATTTCTTCGCGGCGGGGATGTTTATCCTGTGGATCGCGATGGCGGTGAGCGTATGGTCGGGGGTCGACTACTATGTGCGCGTGGTAGCGGCGCTGCGGCCGAAACCGGTTGCGGCGACGGGCAAACGCGCGGTGATTTGACAGGCGCGCTCGCGCCGGATAATCAGATGGATTCGATCTACCGGTTTGGAGAGCGGGTGTAGCTCAGTTGGTAGAGCGCGTGCTTGCCAAGCACGAGGTCGTCGGTTCGAAACCGATCACCCGCTCCAAATTCGATAACAAAATCAATCGCGCGGCGATCGCACTGCGCAAGATTGACATCGCTGGCCGTCCTATGCGGCAGATAGAGTTCTGCGCGCACCGCCCCGAGGTTGTGGTCGCTCGAGAGCGCGCCCGCGGCCTTGAGAGGCCCGGCCACATCGTCGCGCTGAAGTCGAGCCTCGCCGGGCTCGTCCAACAAATTCGCGCCGGGCCTAGCGCAAGACAGATAGTTCTTTGCCAAGCCTTGACGAGCTTCGATCCGGTGCCCGTCTTGCGCCAACCGACTCAAGCGGCAATACCTAGCCGACACTCCTACAAAGAGTGCGAACTCTCCTACCTATGCGGCGCTCGCCCCCGTCTTTGCTGCCGCCTACGAAAGTAGCCGTCAGGAAGGTCGTCCCAAATCCGGTTCCCGTACCTTCCCAGTTCACCTGGTTTAGCGGGCTGCCCGCTGGTCCTGGAATGATACTGGGACCTACGAGAGCATCGGAAAGAACAAGTGGCGGGCGCTGAACGTTGCTGATGTCTCCGATGGCCGCAGAATCAGAGCTGAGGGCGAAATAGACCTAGCCGCGCGCTCATGGAAGGGGACGCTGTTCGAAGCCTGATCCACGAAACCTTCGACCAATAGCTTTACGTTAAAGGAGGTAGTTTCTATGAAATTCCTAGTGATTCGGAAACCCCGCGCTAGGGCGCTGGTACAGCCCACCAGCTAGATGATTCGCGCGCAGAAGGAACGGTTGCTCGAAGCCGTCAAGCGTGGCGAGGTCGACTGCACCTATGTGCCTTCGTGGGAGGCGGCGGTATCAGCATCACGAACGCCAACTGCGCGGAAGATGTGAACGAGCGCCTGTTCGGCTCGCCGCCAGGGCTCTTCTATGAATTCGAAGTGCGCCCTCTCGCCGACTAGGCAAATTCATGGACAACATAGCTCAGGCGCTGGAGACGCGAGAAAAGCAAAGTCGATGATCAGGAGCCTTGTGCTCCGAGGGGCCGGTCCGCAGCCGGTCCCTTTTCGTTTGATGAGCCCATTGCCCGCGCGCTCTCTGCTAATTCGTGCGCGCTATTCGCCTCTGCGATCGCAAATCTCAAGCCCGCGCTTTCGCTCGCGCTCCATGACGATTTCACTTGACGCAAGTCGGGTCAGTTCCTAAAACGGCAAACATCGACGGGCCAAAGGGAGAACATTATGCCCGGTATATTTACGACATAGTGACTGTTGGTGGTGGTCTCGGCGGATCGGCGTTGGCGAAAGCGATGGCCGAACGCGGCGCGCGCGTCCTCGTGCTCGAGCGCGAGCAGCAGTTTCGCGATCGAGTTCGCGGTGAGTATCTGAATCCGTGGGGCGTCGCCGAGATGAAGCAGCTGGGTCTCGATGAAACCTTTGTCGCGGCGCACGCGAATGAAGCGCCCTGGGTAATCGGATTCGGTCCCGACCGGGACCTGGTTTCTTCGACGCCGCAGGGATTGTCGGCTCTGAGCTTTTCTCATCCGGTGATGCAGGAGACCATGCTCAACGCCGCTGCAGAATCGGGCGCCGAGATTCGCCGCGGCGCGAACGTGAAATCGATCACGCCCGGCGCGTCTCCCGTAGTCGAATTCGAGTCGAGCGGCGCAACCGAATCAGTTTCGGCGCGGCTCGTGATCGGTGCAGACGGCCGATCCTCCAATGTTCGCAAATGGGGCGGCTTCCAAGTCAGCCGCGATCCCGATCGACTGATGATCGCGGGAGTGATGTTGGAGGGTGGCAGGAGTTACCGCGAGGATGCCGCCTACTTCATGTTCAATCCGCCGATTTCGCAAGCATCATTTATCGCGCCGCAGGGCGATTACCGCTTTCGCGCTTATCTTGGTTATCGATGCGACAGTGACCTGCGAATGCAAGGTGCGGATGCTTTGCCGCGCTTCATCGATGAGTGCATCCGATGCGGGATGCCGGCCGATTTTTTCGCAGGCGCCGAGGCTATTGGGCCATTGGCCTCCTTCAACGGGGCAGACACCTGGGTCGCGCAACCCTACGGCGCCGGTATCGCGCTGGTCGGCGATGCCGCAGCCATCAGCGATCCATGTTGGGGACAGGGACTGTCGCTCACGCTCCGCGACGTACGCGTGCTGCGAGATTTTTTGCTCGCGGATGAGGATTGGGACCGGGCCGGTCGTGCCTACGCTCGCGAGCACGATCGCTATTTTCGCGCGTTGAACACCTGGGAGGATTGGTTCACGTCGTTTTTCTATGATCGCGGTGAACAGGCGGATGCGCTCCGGGCGAGAGCGATGCCGCTGATCGCCGAAGATCCGACTCGGGTTCCCGACTATCTCGCTAGCGGACCGGACCTGCCGCTGGACGAAACAGTTAAGCGTCGCTTCTTCGGCGAGGAGTGAGCCCGCTGTCGTACGCGCCGGATATCCGGAGTTTGCGACTCGGTTGCAGTTTATGCGGTGGATCTACGAGCGCGTGATTGACCACCAAGGGATGTGCGCTTGGGGGCAAGTCCAGGCACGGTCACTCGAAACTCATTCTCTCCGTGTGGTTCTGTGCAGGCCAGAGGTTGACGGAACCTCCTTGCATCAGGTTCGACGTTGTCGAACCCTTGGCTAGTCGATCACGGTCCCTTTGGGCAGGTCGTTCGACCGCGCGGGCCTCGCGCGCGCGTAGTCGGTTGTAAGAAACGCATGCTTTTTAATCGTCGGATTGCGCTGAGACAGGACGCGACGTAGGCTGCGCACCACAAATTGTTCAGACGAGGAGGAGGCTTCGGATCATGAGGCGAAGGATAGCCACGACAATGCTGGCAGTAGGAACAATCGCATTCGCTTTATCCGTTGGCCAGGCGAATGCCAAGTCGGACAAGGAATCATGCTCGGCGACAAACACGGACGTCACAAGTACGAACATCGACGGTACTGAGGCCCAATGCGAGGCTTCAAGTGGCCCACCCAACAAGGCGAAGGCTCACGCCTCGGACGAAGGCAATGCGTTATCGGAGTCGAACGACGGCGGTAACTCAGTCAGTTCCGCGTCGGGAGTCAAAGCCGGTGCGGCGGCGGAGTCGGAAGACGGCGCCAAGGCTACAGCCACCGCGTCGGGAGACAGCACCGGGGCGGCGGCCATATCAGTAAGCGGCACCACCAAGGCGACCGCCCAGGGCGCAGACAGCGTGGCCGACTCGCTGATTGAAGAAACAGACGGAGGCACGGCCACTTCAACCGCCACCAACGGCGGAGAAGCCAAGGCGGAGATTCCGTCAGGAGGAGGCGGCGACGCAGTCGCGACGGCGAAAGATGACGGTGATGCAACCTCGGAAATACTAGGCGGAGGCGGGAAGGCGACTAGCGTTGCAACCGGAGATGGGAGCGACGCCGGGGCCTTCGCAGAAGACGGCGGGGTGGCGAAGGATACATCGAGCGATGGGGCGACCGGTGAGTCAGACGCGCTGGCAAAATGCACGGCGACAGGAAAGGCTTCGGGTGCAGGCGGCGGGGCGGCGACGTTTTGTAACAAGGACGGGAGCGTTGTAACGGCTGTCGCGACCAAAGGCTCCATGGCTCAGGGCAGCGACGAAGTTCCACCGACTTGCACGCCAAAGAACGGCGGTATCGCCAAGGTCAGGAGCCCGATGGGAAACTGCGGCTAGTGAGTGTCTCTTCAGAGCGCTGCGCGACGAACAAATCGCCGCTCAAGCAGATGACGCCATTCGCCAGCCGATCGGAAATCTCAAGTCCGCGCGC
Source organism: uncultured delta proteobacterium (assembly GCA_963842215.1). Classification (GTDB taxonomy): domain Bacteria; phylum Desulfobacterota; class Binatia; order Binatales; family Binataceae; genus Binatus. The sequence goes on from CAWJFQ010000001.1 coordinate 666,696, forward strand.
CCGCTCGCTCTCGATGACCACTCGCAGTGCAGCGCGCCGATGAGTTTCAATCAGCATGAAGGGAATGGACGCAGATCCTCGCGCCACCAAATCAGAAATGAACGGGAATCGAACGCTCGAACCGCCACGCCAAGAAGCGAGTTTGCCATGTGTTCTAGGTCGGATTCTTTGAGGTGGCTCTTTTGGTTCTGAGACTCAACGGCATAGAAGAACGCGGAAGAAGGATAAGGCAAGATAGGCTGACCCAAAAGCGCCAGAATGTCGCTCTCCTGAAGGTCCGTACCCGATATAACCCAGTACAATTCATCATTGTGCGTGGTCATTCGTGCTCTCCACTGAGAATCCACCTTCATCGGGTCCGAAGTAAGCGGTATTGTATCTTCCAGTAGAACCGCACAGTCCGAGTCATTGATGAACGACTTGATTAGCTTTGCGAAAGATGCCGGTTCTCCGGATAGACCTCCGATGCTCGATTGGAAATCCAACTGGCTTTGGTCGACCTTCTCAGGGATTCCAGCGAAAAATCTCCCCAAGGCAAAATTGGTTTTACGCAAGACTAACTTGGCAAGCGTTGAACCTTCCGATAGCTCTTTGCATGTATAAAGCAGAGCTTGCGATGAGTTCTCGATCTTCTGAATACTCAAGGCCCTCACCAATGCGGATTCGCGAGCGTGGCGGAGCGTCTGGACTTCATCGATCGACCATAGCTGGTACGCTGCGCCAGTAACCATCGCTGCCCATCTCGCGACGATCTTCGATTTCAAGACCATGCGCACGCTCCCGAGCGACTACGACCTGGGTGTGGCGCGCGCAGAACTCTATCTGCCGAATCGGCCGGCCGACGCGATCAATCTTCCGCAGCACTATCGTCGCACGGATTTGTGCGCACCGCGGCTGCCCTTCACGGCGCCGGGTAGCTGCAGCGGTGGATGCCAACGCTGGTCGGAGCCGGTTCCGGTTCGGAAATGTTTCTAACTATCGCGTTGCGCTCGCCAAGTGCTCTGGCCTTGCAAGCCCGACCTGTCGCTCCAAGGCGTTCATACGCTCAGCGAGCGCGTCGACCTGCGCGTCCTTTTTCTTAAGCGCTTCGATCTCTCGCTGCTGCGCTGCGATTTGAGCATCCTTGCGTTGATTTTCTTTGGCCAGCTTCTGCACTTCGTTGACCAGCATCGCCGGGAGCAACTCGTAGCGTACCGCCTCGACCTTGCCGTCATCGCCGTGCGCCACCAACTCCGGGTATACCCGCTCCACCTCCTCCGCGATCAACCCGTACTGGAGGGTGCCGGCCGGGTCCTGCTTGTAGCGGAAGCTCACCGGGCGCAGCTTGAGCAGCCCATTGCTTGCATCGCCCATATCGTGAATGTCGCGTTTGTAGCGCGCTGCGGAAGGCATATAGCCGAGTCGGCCGTTGCTATTAACCACAACAGGAAGCGGGGATAGGGAAGTCAGAGCGGAGTCGTAGATACCGGCCACCAAGGTTCTGGTCTGAGTGCCTTTTGTGCCGATCCGGATAGTGTCGGCTTCGGCCGCGACGCCCTCGTTGCCGATATCGATATTGTTGTCCCCAGTGGTCAGACTAATGCCGCCCTCGTAACCTATCGCGATGTTGTTGCTGCCGGTGCTGTTCTTGAGGGCACTGGATCCGGTGGCCGTGTTTTCACCGCCTGTGACGTCGAATGTCAGGGCGTCCAGCCCCGTGGCCGTGTTGTCGCTGCCTGTGGTGCTGTCCATCAGGGCTAGAGTTCCCATGGCCGTGTTGCGGTCGCCCGTGGTGTTGGATCCAAGGGCAACCGTTCCGGTGGCCGCGTTAGACTTGCCCGTCGTGTTCGAGAAGAGCGCACCAGTTCCCGTGGCCGTGTTACCGGTGCCTGTGGTGTTAATGGAGAGGGCGTTCGACCCGGTGGCCGTGTTGTCGAAGCCCGTGGTGTTGAGCTGGAGGGCGTCAATTCCGATAGCCGTATTTGACCCTCCCGAGTCGCCTGAACTGAGCGCATCGTCGCCCAACGCGCTGTCGTTAGAGGCAGTCGCCCCTGCTCCGGCGTCCGTTCCACAAAAAGTATTTCCCCCAGCCGATGAATCGATGCATGGCGATTGTGCGGCGGCGGGCATCACGGAGACGGCGCCGAACAGCGCGATCGCCATCGCCGCGATAGAAAAGCGGCCACATCTGGCCTCGGATCTCTTGTGTACCATTTTGCGATCCTCCCGCTGCTCTCTTGCGAGCTGTTTGTTGACGGCGCTGTGTGTGATCGGCCTTGCCGGCCTTCGATTGAGACCCCTCCAAGCCGTCGGGTTTTTCATCTGCGTGTAGTACTAAATGTGCGTGCTTAGAGCTAACCGGTCTTCGTAGGGGCACGGTCAGTCGAAAGGCATTCTCTCCGTTGGCCCTGCGCGAGCCCGTTGAGGGAGTATTACGGAATTATACGGAGGTGTGTCATGAACGTCAGGTTTTTCGCGATCGTCGCCGCCGGCCTGTTGCTTCCTGCCGCCGCACTTGCTCAACCCGCCTCTCTTAACTCGGCTTCACCCAGCGACAGCGCCGCGATCATCAACCGGCTCCAGAAACCAGGAACGCATTGACGAATTCAAAGCTAAGTTCTGGTCACAGGAACTCATCACCCAGCAGGACTACTACGTCCAAGAAAATGAAGACCAGCTCTTGATCGCGAGGATCTCAGCCGGCCAACCCGTATCGAACGATGAACTCGCGCAAGGGCCGAAACGCGTCGATACGGACTACTGATTCCGCGATTGCCGTCTCCTTTCCGTTTATTCTACCTAGCCGCTCGGCAAAACAGCCTGGCACGGGCATGTCCGCATACTTGCGGCGGCGTCTCGAATCAGCGCCAGTCCTCGGTATGGTTGGTGCGGACTATCTATGTGCCGCGGGGCTCCAATCTCGACGCACGTGTGTTCTCGGCAGTATGACAACGGTCGCGTCTCGGACTTGAGCCGAGAGTCGTTTCGCAGACCAAGTTCAGCCCAAAACGAAACAGAGTCCCCTACGCTCTAGCGGATGGGTAACCCGTCGGCACCTCTCTGGTGACCAGCATTACCACAGCATCAGAGATGCCCGACGCATGCATCAAGCATTGCGCACCGCATACAAAACGCTATGCCGATCCGAACATCCATACATACGATCATACGAACGAGAAGAATCGTTAGAGGGTTAGACCTGAGAAAGCAGAACCGAGGATAAGGATTCTTCGGTCTCTGCTGCGCGCGCGCGAGGTCGCGCCACTGTGCCCACTTTTGTGCCCTCACTCTGTGCCAGACCGTGCTATTCAGGACCAACTTGATGGTCTCGGAAGCGTCGAAAAGGCGATAAAATCTGCCGTTCTTAGTCTCTCATGGTTTGGAGTGGTCTCGGCCTGATGGATTGTTTACGATTGCCAAGCACCAGGTCGTCGGTTCGAAACCGATCATCCGCTCCATGAATTCCTCAATCAATTCAAACCTTTTCGGATTGGCCGAGGGCGCACGATCGCCGATCCGGGTTAGACCAATGAGCTACGAAGATCGCGCCGCTGCTCAATTTCAACAACAAATCGGACATCGCTCTTCATCCGGATGACCACTTCCACAAGGGGGCCGGCACGATGGCGCGATGCGGCGATGCTGCTGATTGCAGTGGTGATAATGTCAGGCGCCGCACTCTACAACGGTTATCCGATGGTGTACTCGGATACTGGCGCGTATCTGAGGCTGCACAACATCGGTGATCGAAGCGTCTTTTACAGTCTCTTCCTCGGGCCTGCCCGCCTGACTCATACGCTGTGGTCGGTTGTCTTCGTACAATGCCTGTTGGCGGCGTATCTGCTGCGCCTGGTGCTGCGCGAGGTATTCGCGATTGGTTCGCGGCTGGAATTCCTTGCGATAATCGCCGTGCTATGTGTGACGACGAGCCTGCCTTGGTACGCGGGTTTCCTTATGCCCGACATCTTCACGCCTCTGATGGTGCTGGGACTGTTCATGCTGGCCTTTTGTTTCGAGCGACTAAGCCGATGGGAACAGTGCTTTGTAGTCAGTCTGACCTTCGTCGCTGCAATCATGCACTACTCGAACACCCCAATCGCGATTGGATTACTGGCAATCGGCATCGTGGCCCGATGGGTGCAAAGGAGATACTCGCGCGCGACGATCCTGCATTTGGCATTGCCGGCGGCAGTGGTCGCGGCGGGGTTGGTCGCGGTGGTGATGTCGAACTATCTGACGCTGGGCATCGCAACCTACTCTCCGGGCGGGTACGCGTTCGTTTTGGCGCGCTTGGTTCAAAATGGGCCCGCGGTTGAGTATCTGCGCGAGACTTGTCCGACGCGCCACTATGCGGCCTGCGCGTTTCTCGATCGAATGCCGATGTCGAGTTCAAAGTTCCTCTGGTCAGAGAACAACCTCTTCAGCAAGGACGGGTTCATCGGTCAAAGGAACGAAGGGTTGGAGATCGTCACCGGGACCATCGAGGAATATCCACTGTGGGTGTTTCGCGATGCAATCGCAGACACCTTTCGGCAACTTCTCCATTGTGTAACCGGAGATGGACTGCGGTCTTGGGCGACAAATTACAATCCGAGTGTCCCGCTGCGATCGCTTTATCCAGCGGAATTCGCTTCCTACCTGAACTCGAAACAAAACCGCGGGCAGTTAGAGCATATGCGTGGCATCCAGTATCTGGACGCGAGCTTTCTGCTCTTCAGTGTTTTCTATTGTGTCTCGATCGGAATACTGCTCGCGTGCCGCAGGCAATGGCTTCCCGTCGAGTTCATTATAACTGTTGGAGTCGCGATACTCCTCCATGCGTTCGTTATGGGGGCCATTTCGGAACCGATCAATCGCTACGGAAGCCGCGTCATCTGGCTGATTCCGCTGATCGGGATAGCATTGTGGCGCAGAGCGGTCCCGCCCGAAGCGACCGATGCAATGCAGCCGCGTCGCGCGAGGCCGTCAAACTCTTTGTGCGGAGCGTCTACGCACGCGCGATGACCACCACTTTGACTACCAAGGGGATGCTCCACGAGTGTTTGCTAAACCGCTGGTGTTAGTGCGACTGTCGGCCTTCCAACGGGAATCCCGATCGCCATCTTCGAACAGTCGGCTCACTTCAATTGGCGCCCAGCGTGGGGTGATAGTCGGTAGGCGAAACGATCCGATTATCCGCGCTCAATCGGCCCTGAATACCTCAACAATCAGTTACACTGAGTGCTATGGGTAAATCTCTCAACCACGATTGCCAAGCGCGAGGTCGTCGGTTCGGAACCGATCACCTGCTCCATTTAGAAAATCAAAACGTTTTCAGCCGGCTCAGCGAGTGCTTGGCCGCGAGTTCAGCTATCCTACGATCTCTTCGACCATCTCCACGCTCAAAATCGTTCCTACCGGGTTGGTATCTGCGGAGAACTTGGCAAGGAGATCCTGCGCCTCTCGGTCCGTCGCGAGCTTCTCCGCAAACTCGCCGAATTGCTTCCAGCCTGACGTCTCGATGACCACTACAAGCGTACCGGTAGCGGTCCTGTACATCCGTTCCTTGGCGCCGAGTCGCTCGCGAATCTTCTTGAACTTGCCGCCCAGCTCCAAGCACTGAGCGGTCTTTCCCGGAGCCGGTTGTATTCTTATCACCTCGGTCACGGTTGCCATGATTGCACCTCCCTCTTTGGTTTGATCGCAGCCAAGCACCCGACGCTCTATATCCTCTTCGTTCAATTTTAGAGCAAATCGAATCTGCGGGCTGGACCTCAGGGGCCGCACCTATGCTGTCGCCACTACGAAGCAGATGCCTGTCGCTCACAGCATGCAATGCAAGTCGCAGATGCGGCCGGTCCACGCGCGCGCAACGGAGCCTTCAGCAGTTCAAACCCGCTGACGGCTATGAGAAAGGCCAGCCTAGTCTCAAATCATGGGTCTGGGAGAATGTTGATGCGGGATCATTTGAGAATCCTGCAAAGTGAGGTCGACTCAAATGCTCAGGTTTTTTCTCCCGTTCGCCGCTTTATTGCTGCTGCCGCTGTCAGGCTGCTGCGAGTATCTTGGACTGTGCGCATCAGCCTCGGTTCATACCTCGATTGACTCACCGTATCAGTATGCTCAGCAAGAAACGCAGGGTGCTGTCGGGCCAGCTGCGCTAGCGATGGTTGCACAAGGCCCAACTCAGTCGAGCACCTGTTCTAACTGACGGCTGCGACTCCGAAGATCACGTTGGAGGGTTCCCAATTGCGGCCGGGCCGCCGGGTGTGATCTTCGAGACCGATCGATCCAGCCATCGCACCGAGAAATAGGCGCCGATAAACGATCCTGTCGCGGCGAAGATCACGTAGATTGAGTTGCCTGTATAGCTGATCACGGCGAACGCTGAGAGCAGGTACCATAGCGCGCTCCAGGACGCTGCTCTCGATGGGTGTCGCGCGGTTACCGCGGCGTTGAACATCACGTACACCGCGTCCGTCGCCGCCGTTGAGGCGACGACACCTGCCGCGATCAGTGGATTGAGGTTGAGCGTCATCGGCTCCTCCATCGGGGAACGTTGCGCAAAAGCATACGCGCCATCTCTAGGCCTTCGCTGCGTCTGCGGCTTTGAGGCGCGCGCTCGCAAGCGCGAAGATGCCCCAGTTGCCGGTCTGCCAGGTGAGCGTCAGCTTGCATGCGCGAATCTTCCATCCCGCGGACGTGCGGACGAATCGATTCGTGTAGTAGCCGAACATGTTCTGCGTGTCTTCACCCTGGTCGTTCGGGAGGTAATGCCGTGCCTGCACGTATGCGATGCAGGTCGCGTCGTCGCCCAGCACGGTGATCACGTGGTTGGTGATCATGTGCTGCGTCGCGGTGAGGCCGCCGACCGCGCGCCGCGCCGCTTCGGTCCATCGATTGGCGCTTAGCTTGCGCGGCTCGCCGCCAAAGACCGAGCTGAAGTCGGTTTCGATCTCATCGGTGAAGATTGAGCGGAACAGAGCCCAGTCGCGCGAGTCTAATCCAGTCGCATAGCGCAATTGCACGTCACTGATTTCCGCGCGGTCGAGTAGCAACTGAAGCTTGTCGTTATCCATCGTAATGGCTCCTTCGAGAACTATTTTCGCACCGAAACGCGCATGCCGGGTATGCTCGTTGAAAATCGCGTCGATACTCTAGCAACAGTTACGACAAAGGGAGGATCGCTTCGATGATTGCGAAAACGCATTTTGTGAGTGCTCGTGTACGTGCGTCGCTGTTGGCCGGAGGTTCGTCACATGGCTCGGACTGTTGCCTGCGCCAGTCGCGGCGCAGACCTTGTCGGGATTTTTCAGTCAGGCCGATGCGGCCGATACGCAAAAACTGGATGCTGTCGGCAAGAAGACCGGATTAATTTTCTGCTCGGGTGATTTTGCGCTTTGCGCAGCGGCCAACTGCACGGCCACGGGACCGAAAATCAAGGTCAATGGCAACAAGTATCCGGCGTTGTCATGCGAATGCCCGATTCTGAACGGCTGGAGCATCGCCGACCTGAAAGGCGGCAATATGACAGGGAGCTGTGACCCGCCGGCCCAACGGCGTTTGGTCGACTTACGCTCCGCTGACCGAGGTCCCGCAGGAAGACTCGATGCCGGCGTGGCAAACAGTCGCGGCGACGTCGTTGACCTGCCCCGGCGCTGGCGAATACGCCCAGTGCTTCAGCTTCTCGTGTGTGCTCGACGGTACCGTCAACGGCCAGGCGCTGGCGAAATGCACCTGCCCGATCGATAAAGCGCCGAAGCAGTTCGTGACGGCGGGCGGAAATTGCGACGTGTCGAACTGCAGTGCAAATTTGTTCGTCGGAGTGCCGTTCCCGACCGATATCAACGCATGTAGCAACTAGTTCGCCGCTTCCTGGTTGGCTTACGAATACGATCGCGCAGCGTAGCACGGTTGTCGTTCCCAGATTCTTACGTCGTCATCGAGCCGCAGGCCGGCTCGTCCAAGGGGATGGTTTCCTTCAGAACATTCGTTGCACAAAATTCATTTGCAGCGTCTATCAACCAACCGCTGGCAGTGCGAGAATTTCTGGAGCTACTCCAGTCCGAGGTCTCTCTTCGATGTCAGAACCGCTCTCAGACCCGCAGCTTTCTCTCATCGACGCATACTGGCGGGCCTCCAACTACCTGACCGTTGGCCAAATCTACTTGATGGCAAATCCGCTGCTGCGCGAGCCGCTTCGGCCCGAGCACATCAAGCCGCGCCTGCTCGGCCATTGGGGTACTTCACCCGGACAGAATTTCATCTACGTACATCTCAATCGACTGATTCGCGAGCACGACGCCAACATCATCTACATATCCGGCCCCGGCCACGGCGGTCCGTCGGTCATGTCGCATACCTATCTCGAGGGCACGTATTCGGAGATTTATCCGCAAATCTCGGAGGACGCCGAGGGGATGCGCCTGCTGTTTCGCCAATTCTCGTCGCCGGGCGGAGTGCCGAGTCACGCGGGCCCGCACGTTCCCGGTTCGATCAACGAGGGTGGCGAGCTGGGCTACTCGCTGGTGCATGCGTTCGGTGCGGCGTTTGATAATCCCGATCTGATCGTTGCGTGCGTGATCGGCGACGGCGAGGCGGAAACCGCGCCACTCGAAGGCGGATGGAAGAGCGTCCAGTTTCTTAACCCTGTGCGCGACGGCGCCGTGCTGCCGATCCTTCATTTGAACGGCTACAAGATCTCGGGACCCACCGTCTTCGGGCGCGACGCCGACGATCAGCTCCGCCGCGTGCTGGAAGGCCACGGCTACGAGGTCCACTTTGTCGAAGGTGATGACCCGCCGCGGATGCATCGTGAATTCGCCGCGACGCTCGACAAATGCTACGCGACTATTCGCGCAATCCAGTCCGATGCGCGCGCCAATGGGCTCCAGGAGCGGCCGACATGGCCTGCGATCGTGCTGCGGTCACTCAAAGGATGGACCGGTCCGAAGGTCGTCGATGGCGTGCAGATCGAAGGGACCTTTCGCGCGCACCAGGTACCGCTGGCCGGCGTGAAAGAAAATCCTGAGCATCTGAAATTGCTTGAGAGGTGGATGCGCAGCTACCGGCCCGACGAATTGTTCGACGAGCGCGGACGCCTGAAGCCTGAAATCAAAGCGATTGCGCCGAAAGGAAACCGCCGGATGGGCGCGAATCCGCATGCCAACGGCGGAATTATGACTATCGCGCTCGACATTCCGTCGTTCACCAATTACGCAGTGCCGCTCGAACAGCCCGGCAGCGTCAAAGTCGAATCAACCCGCCCGTTTGGCAAGCTGCTGCGCGATATCTTCACGCGAAATTCCAAGCAGCAGAACTTCCGCCTGTTCTGTCCTGATGAAACCAACTCCAATCGTCTTGGCGACGTGTTTGACGTTGAGAATCGATGCCTGGTGAGCCGCGTCGAGAACTACGACGATCACGTCTCGCACGACGGCCGCGTGATGGAAGTACTGAGCGAGCATTGCCACCAGGGATGGCTCGAGGGTTATACCCTAACCGGGCGACACGGCGTTTTTGCGTCGTACGAAGCATTCGCGATGATCGTCGACTCGATGGCGACGCAGCACGCGAAATGGCTGCAGACCTGCACGACCGAATTACCATGGCGTCATCCTGTGCCGTCGCTCAACTATCTGCTCACCTCGACCTGCTGGCGCAACGATCACAACGGCTTCAGCCATCAAGGCCCCGGCTTTATCGACACGCTGCTGACCAAGCGTGGCACCGTGTCGCGAATCTATCTTCCGCCCGATGCGAATTGCCTGCTGTCGGTTGCCGACCATTGCTTGCGCAGCCGCGACTACATCAATCTGATCGTGATCGACAAGCAGGAGCATCCGGTGTGGCTCGACATCGACGCGGCCCGCGAGCACTGCTCTCGCGGCGCGTCGGTCTGGCGATGGGCCGGCAATGACGGCGGCGACGAGCCTGATCTGGTGCTCGCCTGCGCCGGCGACGTCATGACCGAAGAGGCGATCGCGGCGGCATGGCTCTTTCGCAAATATCTACCGGAAATGAAAATTCGAGTGGTGAACGTGGTCGACCTGATGACGCTGTTTCCTCCCGACCGCCATCCGCACGGCATGAGCGAGGACTATTTTCTTGAGCTGTTCACGCGCGACAAGGACGTCGTCTTCGCCTTTCACGGCTACCCCGGCGAGGTTCATCAGCTTCTGCACGGTCGTCCCAATCCGGACCGTTTCCACGTGCGCGGTTACGTCGAGGAAGGGACCACGACCACGCCTTTTGATATGCTGGTGTTGAACCGTGCGAGCCGCTACCACCTGTGCATCGAGGGCTTGCGCCGCGTCGCACCGCGCCATCAGGAGCGCGCTCGCGAACTCATCAGGATGACCGAAGCCGCGCTCGACGCGCATCGAAAGTACATAGTCGAGAAGCTCGAAGACATGCCTGCGATTCGTAACTGGAAATGGACTCCGGACTAGGAAGATGAAAGTAAGCCCGCTGGCCGGAAAACCTGTGGATCAGTCGCAGCTGGTCGACCTGCCGCGTCTGATCACTGCCTACTACAGCCTCAAGCCCGACGTAAGTATTGCAGCGCAACGGGTCGCGTTCGGAACGTCAGGGCATCGCGGCTCCGCTTTTGACACCGCGTTTAACGAAGCGCACATCCTCGCGATCAGCCAGGCGATTTGCCTCTATCGCAAGAATCAAAACATCAGCGGCCCGGTCTACCTTGGGATGGACACGCATGCGCTCTCGGTTCCCGCATTCGCCAGCGCGCTCGAAGTGCTGGCTGCCAACGGGGTAGAGACGATGGTTGATAGCGAGAGCGGCTACACGCCGACGCCGGCGATCTCGCACGCAATCCTAACCTACAATCGAGGCCGCAAGAGCGGACTGGCAGACGGAATCGTGATCACGCCGTCGCACAATCCGCCGCCCGACGGAGGCTTTAAATACAACCCGCCCAACGGCGGCCCGGCCGATACCGAAATCACCGATTGGATTCAGAATACAGCCAACGATTTTCTGAAGAACGGACTCGCTGGAGTGAAACGCGTTTCGTATGAACGCGCGCTCAACAGCGCGACCCTGCACAAGCACGACTATATCGGCGCCTACGTCGGCGACCTGGGCAACGTCGTCGACATGGAGAAGATTCGCAGTGCCGGCGTGCAGATCGGTATCGATCCGCTGGGCGGCGCCGCAGTGCACTATTGGCCCGCCGTAATTGAAAAGTACGGTATCAAAGCCACGGTAGTCAGCGACGTCATTGATCCCACATTTCGCTTCATGACCGCCGACTGGGACGGGAAGATCAGGATGGATTGTTCGTCGCCGTACGCGATGGTGCGCCTGCTCGCACTACGCGATCGTTTCGATGTCGCATTTGCCAACGACACCGACGCCGACCGGCACGGTATCGTCACTCGCTCGAGCGGATTGATGAACCCGAATCACTATCTCGCCGTCGCGATCTCGTACCTGTTTCGTAATCGCACGCGATGGCGCAAGGACGCGGCCGTGGGCAAAACCGTGGTCAGCAGCAGCATGATCGATCGCGTCGCTGCCAATCTGCAGCGCAAGCTGATCGAGACTCCGGTTGGCTTCAAGTGGTTCGTCGACGGGTTGATCGACGGCTCCGTCGGCTTTTGCGGAGAGGAAAGCGCCGGTGGATCATTTCTGCGCCTCGACGGAACCGTGTGGACGACCGACAAGGACGGTCTCATCCTGGGCCTGCTCGCCGCCGAGATGACTGCACGCCAGGGCCGCGACCCGGGCGAGGTATACATCGACTTGACCCGCGAATTCGGCACGCCCGCGTACGAACGGATCGACGCACCGGCGACGGCCGCGCAGAAGGAAATTCTGAAAAAAATGAAGCCCGAGCAATTCAAGGAGCGTGAACTCGCGGGTGAGAAGATCGTGAAGACATTAAGCGTTGCCCCCGGAAACGGAGCGCCGATCGGCGGAATCAAGGTGGTCGCAGAGAGCGGATGGTTCGCGGCGCGTCCCTCGGGCACCGAAGAGGTCTACAAGATCTACGCGGAGAGCTTTCGCGGAGCCGATCACCTGCGTCGGATTCAGTTCGAGGCACAGGAACTGATCGCACGAGTCTTCAAGCAGGCTGAATCGAACAGCGGCAACTGAGGAATCCGGCTTGCCGGCTCGCCACTCAATACTCTGCATCAACGTCGGCTCATCGTCGTGCAAGTTTGCTTTGTACTCGATTTTCGGCGCCACGGAATCGGTCGTGGTCGAAGGCGTCGCCGACCGAATTGGCGGGAGCGGCGGCAAAATCAGAATCCACGACGCTGGCGGCCGCCTACTGGCAAAATCGGATCGCGCGCTCGCCCGGCCGCAAGCAGCTGTCGATGCGTTGTTCGAAGAGTTCGAGCGCCTGAAGGTGCCGCGCCTCGACGCGGTAGGACATCGGATCGTTCACGGCGGCGCTCATCACGTGGCCCCGGAAAAGGTCACGCCCGCGCTGATCGACGATTTGAAACGGCTTATCCCATTCGCCCCGTTGCATATGCCGGGCGGAATCGAAGGCATCGAAGCGGTTGCCGCGCGATATCCGAAGCTTCCGCAGGTTACCTGCTTCGACACCGCATTTCATCGCGGAATGCCCGAACGAGCGGCGCGCTTCCCGTTGCCACGCGAACTATGGAACGTTGGAATCCAGCGCTACGGCTTTCACGGAATCTCTTATGAGTACATCATGCAGGCTTTGGGAGCCGATGCCCCGCAGCGCTTGATAATCGCGCATATCGGCAACGGAGCGAGCATGGCCGCGGTCGAAAACGGTCATCCTCGCGACACCACGATGGGATTCACGCCTGCGGGCGGTTTCATGATGGGCACGCGCACCGGAGATATCGATCCGGGCGTGCTGCTTTACTTGCTAGAGCAGAAGGGTTACGACGTCGCGCGCCTGAGTGAGCTCGTGAATCTTAAATCCGGTTTGCTCGGAGTCTCGGGAGTAAGTTCCGACGTGAAGACCTTGCTCGACGCGCGCGCGACCAACGCCAATGCGGCAATGGCCATCGAAATGTTCTGTTATCAGATCAGAAAGACGTTCGGAGCGCTGACCGCCGCGCTCGGCGGCCTGGACCTTGTTGTCTTCACGGGCGGGATTGGAGAGCATGCGGCCGCGATACGCGAGGAAGTCTGCGATGGACTAGCGCATCTTGGGATCGCAATCGATTCGCGACGCAATGACTCCAACCAGAACACGATCAGCAGTGCAGACAGCCGATGTTGCGTGCGAGTCATCCCAACCAACGAGAACTTGATGGTCGCTCGACATACAACTCGGTTGCTATTTGTATAAAGCGCTGTTGGTTTTTTTGGAAGGTAGACAGGAGAGATGTGCGGACGATTCACAATCACGCGACGTGACGGTAATTCACTGGCGGCGGAACTTGGCGTGCCGGCGGACTCGTTCAACGACTATCGGCCGCGGTACAACGTCGCGCCAACTCAGAAACATTTCATTGTACGGATCAAATATGAAAATCGCGAAGTAATTCCCGCTACCTGGGGCCTCGTCAGAAGCGGGTCGAAAGACGCCAGCATGGCGGCCAAGTGTATCAACGCGCGCTCGGAGACGACCGAATCGCGCAGTGCTTTTCGCGACGCGTTTCATAAGCGCCGATGCGTGGTGCCGGCGGATGGTTTCTTCGAATGGACCGGGCCGAAGACCGCAAGGCAGCCGACCTGGTTCCATCGTGAAGATCGCGGGATGCTGCTGTTCGCCGGGCTGTACGAGGCGTGGCAGAAAGAGGCGAGCGTGTGGGAGACGACGTTCACGATTCTGACGACGACAGCCAATGCGCTGCTCGCGTCGTATCACGATCGGATGCCGGTGATACTGGCGGATCGCGAGGCCGATGATTGGATGGATCCGCGCGCGCCTGCTCCGCGAGCGCTCAAGCGCTTCCTGGTTCCTGCGCCTGCCGATTTGCTGATAGCGACTCCAGTCTCGCCCGACGTCAACAATGTAGACAACGATTCGCCCGATTTGTTGGCGCCTGCCGGGCAGATGAGCTTGTCTCTTCGAAGCGGCTAGTCCACTGCACGCTCAATTGATGCACTTTCCGGCGCGTGATATTTGAATGGGTCCGGTCGCGACGATGAACGGTGCCGGGGCGGCGTACCCAAGTGGTTAAGGGAGAGGTCTGCAAAACCTCCATGCATCGGTTCGAATCCGATCGCCGCCTCCAATAAAGCTCGATACGGTAGGCATTCTTTTCATTTAGGTATCGGCGTTACTTCGCCAGCCGCGGATCATCTTTGGAAAGACATATCGCGTTGTTGGCGATTGCGTAATCCGTCAGCACCGCATCCATGTGTTTGTCTTTGGCATCAGCGTTGACTGAATGCTTCGCGTCACTGACGATTTCAAGCCGTCTTTTTTCGCACGAGCTCGACGCGCTAAAGCGTTGAACAATCTGCCAATCGCGGAATGGAGCGTGTGACGTCCATTCAACCGGATCGGAGAGTTGCGGGCGGTCGGATGGCACCATCAAATACCAGGTCACGAGCGCGAACGCGGCGGCGTGGCAGATCTTCATTTCGGTATGGGCTCCAGCCAGAGATCTACCGCTAGAGCTTTGGATTGTTGCGCGAATATTGTCGAAATTTCGCGAGCAGCGGAAAGCCCAGCGGAGTATCGAGGATTTGCTCGAGCTCGAAGTCGACGACTCGTTCCGCGCCGGCGAACGATCGGACGCGTACCGGATTCCAGTCAATCGACGCGAGTCCCGTAAGCTGGAGTGTACGTCCGCTGTCGAAATCGATGAACAGAAGTCCGGCGCGCGGGTTGATCGAGAGGTTGCCGAGAGTGTTGAACATGCTGTTGCCGTTGTAATCGGGGAAGGCGATGTGTCGCGCATCGATTACGCGGACGAAACCGGGATTGCCGCCCTTGTGCGAAATGTCTGCGCCGCGCTCGGGATGATCGGTCGCGATAAAGAACGTGTCCGCGTGCGAGATCTGCGTCTGCTGCGACGCGGACATCTGGGTGCTTCGCTTCGCGGGCGCACGGCCGTCGCCTGACTCTTCCCGTCTCCCGACAAACATCCGTTCCTGCAAGTAGCGGCGGCAATTGCCATAGACTTCCCGAGTCGTGAGATAAATTGCGCCGTCCCTGATGATGCCGCGGCCGTTGACACGCACACGCCGGGAAGAAACGAAATCCGGCGCGAACAGGGCAAGGTGCCCCTCGGCCGCGAGATTCTGAAACAGCGGTTCATCCGACGATTTTACCTCCGTGATTTTCAACGTGTGCGCATCAACCACCTGGAGAAAGCCCGGATCGCCGGTGACAACCGAGGCCCAGATGGCGCCTCTGCTGTCGACCGTGCCGAGCACCGCCATTTGCCGGCGTTCGAGAAACTCCGCGGCGCCGGCGGGTAGATGATCGGCGATGCCTTCGCCCACGTCCTCGGCGATATCGCGGACGCCAGCCCGTTCCTGCACCGCGATTTCGCCGCTGTGAAATTTCATCGGAGTCAGGGCGCGGGCGCAGAGGGCATCGCCAGGTGATGGTCGGGGTTCACCTCCAGCTTGACGAGGCATGGAGGCCCGTCCTCGCCGTAGCAGAGATTGCTGACTTGGCCGAGCTTCGGATCGCGATCGTCGTGGGTATAGCCGGGGCAAATCCAGTGGCCGCCGGCGCCGTGGTACAGAGCGACGGCGAAATATCTGCCAGCCGCCAGATTTCCCGTCGCGGGATCGCCGCGGGATGAGAGCTCGCGCGAATTGACGATATCGAAGCCGTCGTGAGCCGCGTCAGGCGAGTATTGCATGAAGAACATTCGCCATTGCCGACCCGGCCGCGCGGTCACCTGGTATTCCATCGAGCGATCGTACGAGAACACCGGTTTGTCGCGGCATAGCCACGGTCGCGCCTCCTGCGCGAAAGCCGAGCCTGCAACGATGGTCATTAGGGCGGCCGCAATCAAAAGGTAGATTCCGAGTCTCACAATTTTCATGACTATCCTTGGCCGGCAATCGCGATGATGCGGCCGACGATCTCACCGAGGTTGGAATCCTTGGGGGTGAAAACCGCTTTGACGCCCAGCTCAAGCAGGGCGGTGCGGTCGGCCTCTGGAATTATCCCGCCCATCACGAGTGACACGTCTGCGGCGCCGCGGATTTTCAGCAGATCGATCGTTTCGCGCGCGATCGACATATGCGCGCCGGCGAGGCTCGAGATCGCGAGCACATCGACATCTTCCTCGAGCGCGGTGGCGACCATCTGCTCGGGCGTCTGCTTGAATCCCGCAAGGACCACTTCCATCCCGGCCTGCATGCACGCGTGCGCGAGCAGTTTTATCGCGTTGATGTGTCCGTCGAGGCCTGCCTTGCCGAGCGCGATGCGAATTTTACGGGTCGCGAGCGGCACCTTGAGTGCGCCGACTCCTGCGTTGCCTTCGAGGATCGGCGGCGTGTAGCGGCCGCGGCTGACGCGGACGAGCGAGTCGGTCCATTCGCCGACGGTGCCGCCGGCGCGCGCGAGGTCGATAGTCGCGTCGATCAATCCGCTCCCGCCGTTGTCCGCGCCGGCGCGTTCGAGCGCCTCGCGCGCTTTCGCGACGGCGGTCTGGTCGCGCGCCGCGCGCCACTTTTTGAGCGACTCGATGCGTTCCTTTTCCTTCGAGGCCTGCGCGCCGCGTGATCTGCGCTCTGTTTCGGCGGCGGCGTGAGGCCGATTTCGCCGGTGAAAGCGTTGACGCCAATCTGCACTATCTCGCCCGACTCGACTTTGCGGTGACGCTCGGCCAGCTGGCGCGTAAGCTCGCCGCTGACGATTGAAATTGCGCGCGAGTAGCCGGCCTCGCGCAGGCGGATTGCGATTTCGCGCGCGCGCGATGCGGTCTCGTCGGTGAGCTTCTCGATAACCTTGCTGCCCTCGAAAATATCGCCGTAGCCGGCGAGTCCCGTCTCGTGCATCAGCACCTGCTGAGTGCGCAAGCTCAGCGTCTGCTCGGACTGGTCAGGCAGGGCGAGCGCCTCGCGAAAGCCCGGCAACTGTAAAGCGTTCACGCGCGCATCGGCCGAGAGCACGACCGGCAGGGCCTCGTAGGCGATGCGGATGATATTCACCTCGGGCTGCGGTTCGGTCAGCGTCAGCGATCGCACCTGGCATCCGGCGCGGAAGGCGACGTCATCAATGCCGTATTCCGTGGCAGCAGAGCTCACGCCAGAGTTTGAAGTACGCGCGAATCTTGCAGATCTCCGGCACCAGCTCGATGCCGCTGTTGATGAAAAACGAAATGCGGCGAACGGTCTGCTCGAACGCTGCCTTATCGAGCTTGGGTCGCAGCGCGTCGAGAATCAGCAGCGCGTTGCCGAACGCGTAGCCAATTTCCTCGGCCGGGCCAGCGCCGCTTTCCATATAGTGATAGCCGCAGCAGTTGATCGGATTCCAGTTCGGGACGCGCTCGACGGCGAATCGAATCAGCTCGGTCGAGAGGCGAAACGAGAGCTCGGGATGAAAGATCGAGGTGCCGCGCGCGACGAATTCCTTGAGCAGGTCGTTCTGCGTCGTGCCGCGCAGCTCGGTCCACGGCACGCCGTGCTTTTCGGCGACGACCAGATAGAGCGCGAGGATGAACGGCGCGGTCGCGTTGATCGTCATCGAGGTGTTGATCGATTGGAGCGGGATGCCGTCGAATAGCTGCTCCATGTCGTGCCAATGACAAATCGAAACGCCCGCCTCGCCGACTTCGCCGCGTGCGACCGGAGCGTCGGGGTCGTAGCCGTTTTGGGTCGGCAGATCGAAGGCGATCGAAAGGCCGCGCTGGCCCTGCTTCAGATTCGCGAGGAAGCGCTCATTGGCCTGCCGCGCGTCGCCGAAGCCGGCGTAGGTGCGGATGATCCACGGCTCGCGAGGCGCGCGAGCCTTTTTCTCAGCGTCAGGCATCGTCACAAGGGTAGTTGTCGAGGCGCTGGGATTCCACCATTGCGGACCCTCCTCGCTTCGCTTAAAACGTTTTGATTCCGTCATGCGTAGTCCATTGCGAGCCCGTGTTATGAACGGGCGAAAAGTGATCCCACTATCCTCCGAACTCGGCCCTGAAATTCGAAGTGTACCGGTACCGCAACGGCTCGCGATTAGCGCCGATGCGCGATGCGAGGAGCGGCTTCACCTTCTCGATAGCGGGCGAGGTCCGCCGTGATTTGATCGATGAGCTCGATTCCTGACAAACGGCCATGCTCGCCGATCTCGAGCACCGGGCCTCCGGTCTCGGCGCGGATTTTCGCGAGCGCCTTGCGCGCTTCCGACGCGCGATTCAGCCCGACTTCGCCAGCTCGGCGAGATGCTCGAGGTCTTTCTTGCGCAAATGGGGTCCGCGGCGATTGGCCAGCGCAGCTACGTCGCCGGTGTCGAAATCGGACGGCAGGCATACGATTGAATAGCACGGCAGCCGGCGCGAGATGCATGCTGGTCAACTGCGCGTGAGTCTCGATCGTTTCGGAAATCGAGAGACCGTCGGCGGTGGTGACCTGGATGATTGCGCAATTGCGCCGGTCGCGCATCATCCGCGAGATGTTGCGCGCTTCCTTGCCGACCACGCTGTCGCCGAAGGTCGAGCGCGCTGCCGCCGGCATCTTGAGCAGGCTGATCGCCTGGCCGCTGGCGGGAGCGTCAACGATTATGATTCTGCGCGCGGGCGCCTTTGGCGTCGATTTGACCGGCGTCGTAAAAAACCTTGCCGAGCGCCATCAGTTCGCGCAGTCCGGGCGCAGCCTGAACGAAGAATTGATACAGACGGCTTGCGAACACCGCCTTCAGCAGCATCCCACCCGGCACCACGAGGCGCAGATATTCCTCGAGCGCGGCGCGGCCGTCGAGGGTCATCAGCGCGAGATTCGGAGCGACTTGCGTTGGCGCGAACGAGGACGGGACGCCAAAGGTAGCGGCCAGAGGGGCGCGCGCGTCGCATTCCATGACGAGCGCGCGAGCGCCTGACATAGTCGCGAGCTTTGCGATCGCGGCGCTGAGGGTAGATTTGCCAACCCCGCCCTTGCCGAGCACGATCAGCACGCGTCGGGCGAGGATTTCGTTCAGCATCTAGTTTAGTCCGGTCCTTTCCAACAAGTTGCATTACGTGCGCTAGATGCTTTCAACTCGTTCAGTATAGGAAAGGCCTTCCGAATTCAAAATAGCGCTAGCCTGGAATAGCTCCTTGACAGCGTCGCGAGCGAGGTGCGACGGTCCGCCGGGAAACATCGCGAGGATGGTGAATCGCCATGAGTATGTGCGCGAATCTGAATGTTGGCCTGCTCTTTCCGTTTCGAAATCCGCCTGCATGGCGCAAACCATTCGCCGACTTTTATGCCGATCAACTCGAGCAAACGCGCCTCGCGGAGCAACTCGGCTACGACGAGATCTGGCTGACCGAGCATCATTTCGCCGAGGACGGCTATTCGCCCGCGATCCTGCCGATCGCATCAGCGATTGCCGCGATCACCAGGCGCATTCGCATCGGGACCTACCTGGTGCTGCTGCCGCTGCATAACGCGGTGCGCGTCGCCGAAGATGCGGCGACGATCGATATCATCTCGAATGGACGCTTCGACCTGGGCGTCGGCCAGGGATATGCGCCCGGGGAATTCGCGGCATATGGCGTTAATCGAAAGACCCGCGCCGGGCGCCTCGAGGAAGGTATCGAGGTGATACGGGGTGCGTGGACCAAGGATGATTTTTCATTCGAGGGCAAGCATTACAAAGTGAAAAACATCCGCCTGATGCCGCGTCCGGTGCAGTCGCCGCATCCTCCGCTGTGGATCGGCGCCGGTGCGCCGAAAGCGATTGAGCGCGCGGGCCGGATGGGAGTCAATTTTATGGGCCTCGCGAATCCGGAGGCGCAATAGATTTACGATGGCGCGCTGCGAAAGGCCGGCCGCGATCCGAGAGATTTCTCCGCCGCGCAACTCCACTTCACCTACGTCGGACGCACCACCGACGAGGCGTGGGCGCATTCGCAGGATCATCTTCATTATATGATCACGTGGTACATGCGATGGCTGGCGGAGGCGAACGACTACCTCGGCGCGGGACAGCCATCGCAGTTGCCTGAGCCGGCGAAGCTGCGCGACGCGCAGATCATGTTCCCGCTCCTGGTCGGCAGTCCTGACGAGGTCGCTTCGAAGCTCAACCATTCGTTCGGCAAGGTGAGAACGACGCATCTCGTGCTGGGGATGCATCTGCCGGGAATCGCGCCGGAACGAAGCCGCCGTTCGATGGAACTCTTCGCGCGCGAGGTTGCGCCGCAACTTAAGCCGTCTACCGCCGCCTAGGTTTGGCTACGAAAATTGCCAAAGGATGCAGAACGGATTCGAAATTACCAACGGATCAGATTCGCTCCCCAGGTTAGGCCGCCACCGCATGCGTTCAGCATCACGATGCTGCCGTCGTGAATCCGGCCTTGCTCGAGAGCTTCGTCGAGTGCGATCGGCACTGACGCGGCAGAGGTGTTGCCGTAGCGATCGATGTTGGTGAACACTTTTTCCGGCGGCATGCCGAGGCGCTCTGCGACCGCGGAGATAATTCGCATGTTCGCCTGATGCGGCACGAACAGGTCAATCTCTTCCACACTGACACCCGCGCGCTCGGCCACCTGCCGACTTACTTCTTCCATGCTCTTGACCGCGATTTTGAAGAGCTCTGGGCCCTTCATCTGGATCGCGTCATCGGCGCATCGCCGCACTTCTGAATCGATCGTGCTGCGGGTCCCGGTGGCGCGGACCGACAGCAGGTTCCAATATTCACCGGCGGAACGCAGCAGGCTCGACAGCACCCCGCGATTTCCCGGCTCGGTGACCATCACGCACGCACCCGCACCGTCGCCGAACAACACCGCGGTGCGGCGATCGTTCCAGTCGACCATCGTTGAGAGTGCGTCTGCGCCTACGCAGAGTACGCGTTTGAAGTCTCCCGCGCGCATCTGCGCGTCTGCGACCTGGAGCGCATACACGAAGCCCGAGCAGGCGGCGGCGACGTCGAAGGCCGGGATCGAAGAGATGCCCAGGCCATACTGAATCTGGCAGGCGAAAGACGGGAACGCGTACTCCGAGGAAACCGTACCCACGATGATGGCGTCGAGGTCGCCTGGCGCGATGCCCGCGCGCTGAAGGGCAACGCGGCTGGCTTCTGTCGCGATCTGCGCGAGCGACTCGCCTTGGCGCATCGCATAGCGCTGGCCGATACCGGTGCGCGTGCGGATCCATTGATCGGAGGTGTCCATGTACCGCTCGAGATCCTTGTTGGTCAGCGCGGTGCGTGGGAGTGCGCGTCCGGTGGCGACAATTCTTGAGCCCATGATGAACCGGTTAGCTCTGGTTGGCGGGCCTGAAGGCCAGCGTGGTGTTGGTGCCACCGAACCCAAATGAATTGTTGAGCGCGATGCGAATTTTCGCTGCGCGGGGCTTGTTGGGCACGTAGTCGAGATCGCATTCGGGATCGGGAACTTCCTGGTTGATAGTCGGCGGCATCATGCCACGATCGATCGCGAGGACGGTGTACACCGACTCGATCGCGCCGGCCGCGCCGAGTGTGTGACCGGTCATCGACTTGGTCGAGCTAATCGCAAGTTTCGCGGCGCGCTCGCCAAAGACATGCTTCACCGCTTGAGTTTCGGCGACGTCGCCTTGCTCGGTCGAAGTGCCGTGCGCGTTGATGTAGTCGACTTCGTTGGGATTGAGGTCGCTGTCTTCGAGGCACATGCGCATGCATTTTGCGGCGCCACGTCCGTTGGGCGCGGGCGAGGTGATGTGGTAGGCGTCGCTGTTGGCGGCGTACCCACAGATCTCGGCAAGTATCTTTGCGCCACGCTTTATCGCTGCGTCGCGCTCCTCGAGGATAAGCGCGGCCGAGCCTTCCGACATCACGAAGCCGTCGCGCTCCTTGTCAAAGGGGCGGCTGGCCTTCTCGGGCTCTTCGTTGCGGGTGGAAAGCGCGCGCATCGCGACAAATCCGCCGACGCCGAGTGAGGTGATGGCAGCTTCCGAGCCGCCGGTGATGGCGGCGTCCAGATAGCCGAGCCTGATCATCCGATAAGCCTCGCCGATCGCGTGACTACCCGAGGCGCAAGCGCTGGTGGTGGCAAAATTGGCCCCGCGCGCGCCATAACGAATCGAAATTTGGCCGGGCGCCAGGTTACTTATCAGCTTGGGAATGAAAAACGGAGTGACGTGGCGCAGACCGGTGTCCATGAAGACCTTGTGATACTCCTCGATGGTGCACAGGCCGCCTATACCGACGCCAATCAACACTCCGACGTTATCGGCGTTGTCTTCGGTGATCTTGAATCCCGACTGGCGCATCGCCTGCTCGGCGGATGCGACCGCATACTGGATGAAGGGGTCCATTTTTTTGACGTCGCGCTTTTCGATCCAATCCTCGGGATTGAAATCTCTGACCTCGCCTGCGATGCGGGCGGGGAATTCCGAGGCGTCGAAGCGCGTAATCAGTCCTATGCCGGACCGACCCGCCATCAGGGCGTCCCAGTTCTTTTCCACCCCGACTCCGAGCGGGGTTACCAGTCCTACACCGGTGATGACCACGCGGCGCTCTAGCATCTGTCTCATCAGGCCCCTCATCCTCCGTCGAGTTCAAAGATAATCATCTAACAAAAAGAGGGCGTGGTCGAGAATCAGGGAATGCGCAATGCACAGGGAACCGGGGCATATTTTTTGCTTCGGCGAGAAGGCGATGCTCGTCGTGATAGTATAGCCTTGCATCTAAACTTGTACCGATGGAACAATCCAGCAGTGCCTCTCAGCAATTCCGCAGACGATCCGTTTACAAAACTCGCGCAGAATCTTGGCGAACTCGAGATTGTGATCGGCGAGCGTGCGCGGCCAGCGATTGCCGGCGTCCGCGAGGGCTTGCGCGACGCGCTCGCGTGTCGCGAGCGGGGCGATATGCCGGGGTCGATTGCCGCGATTCGGCTTGCAATGGAACGGCTGGCCGCGCTTGGCAGCACGCTGGACCCGGAAGAGGGCGCGGTGATGCGGATAATCGCCGAGCGATTTACAGCGGCGCTCGGCGCCGGCCAGAAGAGTGAGGCAAAAACCAGCGTGGACGTGATGCGTCGCAAAGCGGGCGATACCAAGGACGGCGACAAAGGCTGGTAAGCGCGTTCCGCGCCAAAATCAAAGTTGGCAAGTCGCGTGCGCCCTGCGGTAGATTTAAGAAATCGTCAAAAACAATCGGACTCGCAAACCAGAACGGCGGACTCGATGACCGCCGCAAACCGCATGTGGTGAAATCTTGGCGACTGCAGCGCAAATCAAAGTGAACCGATCCGACCTGGACCAAACCTGCATCAACGCGATTCGCGTGCTGTCCATCGACGCGGTCCAGAAGGCCAACTCCGGCCATTGCGGCTTGCCGATGGGGATGGCGCCGGCGGCATACTTGCTTTACACGCGGTTCATGCGTCACAGCCCGAAAAATCCAAAGTGGTTCGGACGCGATCGCTTTGTGCTGTCGGCCGGCCACGGCTCGATGCTGCTATACAGCCTGCTGTATCTTACCGGTTACGAAATCTCGCTCGACGACCTCAAGCAGTTTCGCCAGCTCGGCAGCAAAACCCCCGGGCACCCCGAGTACTGGTGCGTTCCCGGCGTCGAGGTTACCACCGGCCCGCTCGGCCAGGGCGTCGGCAACGCCGTCGGCATGGCAATGGCGGCCAAGCATCTAGAGGCGCGCTTCGAGCGCGACAGGTCGGGCTTGTTCGATCATCGTATCTTCGGCATCTGCAGCGATGGCGATCTGATGGAAGGTGTCTCGAGCGAGGCGGCGTCGTTCGCGGGGCACGTCGGGTTGGGTAATATCATTTTTCTCTACGACGACAATCATGTGACGATCGACGGGCACACGGAGCTCAGCTTCAACGAGGATGTGGTCAAGCGCTTCGAGGCCTACAAGTGGCATACGCAGGATGTGGCCGACGCGAACGACCTCGAGGCGCTGTCTAAAGCGATCGAAAATGGAGTCGCGGAGACGAGCCGGCCGTCGCTGATTCGAGTGCACTCGATCATAGGCTACGGAAGTCCACATAAGCAGGGCACTTCGGCGGCGCACAGCAATCCGCTGGGAGTCGAAGAGGTCAAGCTGACCAAAGAGTTCTACGGCTATCCAACTGAGCCGCCGTTCTTTGTGCCGGATGACGCGCTGGCACATTTCCGTCAATGCGTCGATCGCGGAGCAGAGCTGGAGAAGGCGTGGAGCACGAAATTTGACGCGTACAGCAAAAATCATCCGGCGGAGGCCCGCGAATTCAAGGCGGCACTGGCGAAGGAGCTGCCCAAGGGATGGGACGCCGAGCTGCCGGTCTTCACGCCGAAAGACAGCCTCGCGACGCGCGTGTCGGCGTCACAGGCCGAGGCCGCCATCGCCAAAAAAGTCTGGAACCTGTTTGGTGGTTCCGCTGATTTGAACGAATCCACCTTCACCGACATCAAGGACGGCGGCGATTTCGAGCGCGGGCACTACGATGGACGCAATCCGCATTTCGGAATCCGCGAGCACGGCATGTGCTCGATTCTCAACGGCCTCGCGCTGCACGGCAGCTTCATACCCTACGGCTCGAGCTTCCTGTGTTTTACCGACTACGCGCGGGGGGCGATTCGGCTGGCGGCGCTGATGGAACTGCAGGTGGTGTTCGTTTTCACCCACGACTCAATCGGCGTCGGCGAGGACGGGCCGACCCATGAGCCTATCGAGCATCTGGCGTCGCTGCGCGCGATTCCGAACCTAACCGTGATACGCCCCGGCGACGCGAACGAGGCGGTCGAGGCGTGGCGCACTGTCATGACGCATACGCACGGTCCGATACTGCTGGCGCTATCTC
Source organism: uncultured delta proteobacterium (assembly GCA_963842215.1). Classification (GTDB taxonomy): domain Bacteria; phylum Desulfobacterota; class Binatia; order Binatales; family Binataceae; genus Binatus. The sequence continues at coordinate 691,496 of CAWJFQ010000001.1, forward strand.
GACAGAAAGTTCCGACGCTGGATCGCACGAAGCTGGCGGCTGCCAGCGGCGCGGCGCGCGGCGGATACGTGATTGCCGAAACGGCGGGCCGTCCGGCGGAGATTATTTTGCTCGGGTCGGGATCAGAACTGTCGCTGGTGGTGGATGCTAAAGCGAAACTTGAAGAAATCGGCAGAGCGGTCCGCGTGGTCAGCATGCCCAGCGAAAATATATTCGAGAAACAGGATCGATCGTATCGCGACTCGGTCCTCCCGCCGAACATTCGATGCCGCCTCGCGGTCGAAGCTGGCGCGACGATGTCGTGGTACCGATGGGTCGGACTGGACGGCGACGTTATCGGGATGACGACTTACGGCGCATCGGGTAAGTCCGAGGATGTGATGAAGCATTTCGGCTTCACTGTGGACAACGTTGTCCAGCGCGCGCTGAAATTGCTCGCACGCTGACCGGCTCGAACCGATTCCCAACAGGAGCGAGCGATCAATGCCGAGCGCGCGCGACAAGCAGACCATCTCTGCGATCGGTTACGAGTCGCAAATCAGCGCTGTCCTCGGAGACCTCGAGCAGAGCGATTTTTCCGCAGGGCTGTGGAAGAAGGACGCCACTCTATGGTCGAAGGAGCCGGCGGAGCAAGACGAAATCAGCAACGGGCTCGCCTTCCTGACGGTTGCCGAGACCATGGCGGGACGGGTCGAAGAGCTCGAGTCGTTTGCCGATGAAGTGCGAAGCGCTGGATTTCGCGACCTGGTTTTGCTCGGGATGGGCGGTTCCTCGCAGAGCGCAGAGCTTTTCGCCTCGACCTTTCCAAGCAAGCCCGGCTATCCGAAACTTCACGTGCTCGATTCTACCGTGCCCGAAACTATTCGCGCGCTCGACCGCAACACCGACATCACGAAAACGCTGTTCGTCGTGGCGAGCAAGACTGGCGAAACCGTCGAGACATTATCGTTCTTCAACGCAGCCTTCGAGCGGGTGAAGACGAAGTCATCGAACCCCGCGGGAACACATTTCGTAGCGATCACCGATCCGGGAACCAGGCTCGAAGCGCTCGCGAGGGTAAACAAATTCCGCCGAGTGCTGCTGAATCCTCCCGAAATCGTCGGCTGCTTTTCCGTCCTGTCGTATTTCGGATTGATCCCCGCCGCGCTCATCGGAACCGACGTGACGACTCTCATCGACCGTGCGGTTGAAATGGCGCATGGCTCCGCAGGATGCGTGCGTATCGAGGAAAATCCGGGGGTGAGGCTCGGGGCGGCACTGGGCGCACTCAAGCACGCGGGCCGCGACAAGCTGACCTTCATCATCTCGCCAGCGATCAACGCTTTCGGGCCGTGGGTCGAGCAGTTGATTGCCGAGAGCACCGCCAAGAACGGCACCGGGGTGATTCCGGTTTGCGATGAGCCCATCGTCGACGCGAACTTTTACGGTGACGATCGCGCATTCGTTTACCTCAGGCTCAGCAACGGTGCCGATTCCGCGCAGGACGCGGCGTTCGAATCGATCCAGAAGGCCGGGATGCCGACCGTGTTGATCACGCTGGCGGACAAACTGGATCTCGGTGAGGAGTTCATGCGCTGGGAGATAGCTGCGGCCACCGCCGCCGCGGTTCTCGGCGTCGAACCGTTCAAGCAGCCGAGCGTTCAGGAGAGCAAAGACATCACCGGTCGCATGTTGGCGGAGTTCGCGCGCGGCAAAGAGTTTTCCGCGCCCGCCTCGCTTGCAGAGAAGGGGAAGCTCGCGCTGTTTTCCAGCGGCGCTGCGAGCGATAGGCTGAAAGGCAGCAAGGATGTTCGCGCGATGCTCGGTGCATTCATGAATCTCGCAAAGCCCGGCGATTACTTCGCCACGATGGCATACCTTTCGCCCAGTCCGACCGTGGACAAGGAGATCGCGGCAATTCGCAAGGCCGTCGTCGAGCATTACGGCGTCGCGACCACCTTCGGCTACGGGCCGCGCTGCCTGCACTCGACCGGCCAGTTGCACAAGGGTGGTCCGAACACCGGGTTGTTCCTGCAAATCACGCAGGACCATCGCGACTCGATCGCTATCCCCGGCGCGCCGTATGATTTCGCGCAACTCAACCAGGCTCAGTACCTGGGAGATTTTCAGTCGCTCGAAGCGCACGGCCGCCGCGTGATACGCGTGCATCTGGCGGGGCACGACTCGATCGACGCGCTCGAAAGGCTGCGGCAGGAGATTGTCGCGGCCATCGCCGGGTAAAACATTATGGCCGATCCGAAATTGATCATCCTCAACGACGCGCAGGAACTCTACGTCCGTGCTGCCGAAGAAGTCGCACACATCACGGGCGAGGCGATTTGCACTCACGGCGAGTTCACGTTTGCGCTCTCGGGCGGATCGACGCCCGCCGCCACTTACGATTTGCTCGCGACACGATTTCGCCTGAGTGTCGATTGGAAGGAAGTACAATTCTTCTGGGGCGACGAGCGATGCGTCCCGCCCGATAACCCCGAAAGCAATTTCGCGATGGCGAATCGCACGATGCTCAGCAAGCTTGCGCTGCGGCCCGATCAGGTGCATCGGATGCGCGGCGAAGATCCGCCGACCTCTGCGGCCGTGGCGTACGAAGATGAAATGCGCAAACGATTCGGCCTTGCCGATGGTGAATTCCCGCGTTTCGACCTCATCATGCTCGGGTTGGGCGACAATCGGCATACTGCGTCGCTGTTTCCGGGCGAGCCCGCGATTCACGAAACGCAGCGGATGGTGGTCGCGGTCGAGGTTAGCGCCCAGCCACCCAAGCGTCTGTCGTTCACCCCGCCGGTGATCAACAATGCGCAGCGCGTGATGTTCCTGGTGGCGGGGCAGGCTAAGGCAGCGGCGGTGAAGGACGTGCTCGAGGGGCCGCGCGATCCCGACAAGTTTCCCGCGCAGATCGTTGCGCCACACGATGGCGAGGTAATCTGGCTCCTCGACAAGGCCGCCGCCAGTCTGCTTTCTCCGCGCTGAATCGGGCATTATAAAATCGATGCTCAGATTCGTATTGCGCCACTTCACCGCGATCCTAATCCTGGCCGCCGTCGCAGGTTGGGCGCTGTTCTACGTGCCCAACAGTCCGAGCTGGGCTGTGCTACGGATGAAACAGGCGATCGACGCGCATGACGGCGACGGCGCCGCGCGATACGTCGATTTCGAAAGCGTCGTGAAGCATGCTGGTTACGAGATGGTGCAGAAGCAGGGCGGAAACGACCCGCTAAGCGCAATGCTTGGCAACGCCGCCATCGATCTTCTCTCCAAGCCGATGGCGCAGGTCACGCGGGCATGGGCGGTGCAGAAGGTCAACGACGGAGCGCGCGAGGTGCAGATGCCGGGCGCCGCGGTCGCGGGCTCGCTGGTGTTGTTGCATCGTAACGGCGATACGGCGTCCACCGATTTCACCGACAACAAAGGACAGGAGTGGGAAATCCATATGGCGCGCGGTGACGACGGCTATTGGCAAGTCACCGAGATCAAGAACATCGAGCAACTTCTGCGAAAGCTACAGCGTCAACAGCACCTCGGCACGCCTTAGCGCGATCGTTACAGCATTGTTTCGCTGGTCCTTCGCGCCCCCGCGTTTACTCTGCTTCCAGCGACGGCTAGAATAGTTCGTACGCGCGGGCGAACCTGAGGGGCTCGGCCGCGTTTTAGTATTCAACACAAAATGAGACGTTCAGACATCAGAAATCTAGCGATCGTCGCCCACGTCGATCACGGTAAAACCACTTTAGTTGACGCCATGCTCCGGCAGTCGGGGGTGTTTCGCGCCAACGAGCAGGTGATCGATCGCGTGATGGATTCCAACGCGCTCGAGCGCGAGCGCGGTATTACGATCATGGCCAAGAACACCTCGATTCTGTGGGGTGAGACGCGCATCAATATCGTCGACACTCCCGGCCACTCCGATTTCGGCGGCGAGGTCGAGCGCACGCTGTCGATGGTGGACGGCGTGTTGCTGCTGGTCGACGCGTGCGAGGGTCCGCTGCCGCAGACGCGATTCGTGCTTAAGAAAGCGCTCGAGTCGAACCTGCCGGCGATTCTCTGCATCAACAAGATCGATCGCGCCGATGCGCGCGCGCCCGAGGTCCTCGACGAAGTTTACGACCTGTTCATCGACCTTGGTGCCAACGAGAGTCAGCTTGATTTTCCGGTTCTGTACACACAAGCGCGCGCCGGCACGGCCTCGCTCAAACTCGATACGCCGAGCGAGAACCTGGTGCCGCTGTTCGACGCAATCGTGGCGCATCTGCCGGGCCCGGAAGTCGATCCCGACGCGACGCTGCAATTCCAGGTCAATAATATCGACTACGACGACTACGTTGGCCGCCTCGCCGTCGGCCGGATCATTGCCGGCTCGATGACGGCGTCGCAGAATTATTCGCTCTGCCGGCGCGACGGCAAGACCGCCGTCTGCAAGGTCGCCCACATCTACGGATGGCAGGGGCTGACGCGTGTCGAGCGCGACACTGCGAGCGCGGGTGAAATAGTGATCGTCGCCGGCGTCGAGGACATCGCAATCGGCGAGACCATTGCCGATCTCGAGAATCCGCGGCCGCTGCCGCCGATTCGTATCGACGAGCCGACGGTGGCAATGACCTTCTCGGTGAACAATGCGCCGTGGGCTGGACGCGAAGGAGATTTCGTCACCTCGCGCAAGCTGGGTGAACGAATCGAATTCGAAGCGAGGCGCAACGTCAGCACTCGCGTCGAGCAACTGTCGCCGGAAGCATGGCGCGTGATGGGCCGCGGCGAATTGCAGCTCGCGGTGATTGTGGAAACCATGCGTCGCGAAGGCTATGAGATGCAGGTCTCGAAGCCCACCGTCATCACCAAGCAGGCCGACGGCCAGATCCTCGAGCCGATGGAGATGCTCGTGATCGACATCCCGGCCGAGTGCATCGGCGTGGTCACGCAGATGCTTTCGACGCGCAAGGGCAAGATGCGCACGATGGTAACCCACGCGAGCAATCGCGTACGGCTCGAGTACGACATTCCCGCGCGCGGACTGATCGGGTTTCGCGGCCGGTTTCTCGAGAATACGCGCGGCAACGGACTGATGAATACGCTGTTCAACGGCTACGCGCCGTGGTCGGGAACGATTCGCTCGCGCGCCAACGGCGCGATGATTTCCGATCGCGAAGGGGTTAGCACGCCGTACGCCATATTCCATTTGCAGGAACGCGGGATATTCTTCGTCGGACCCGGCGAGCCGGTTTACGAAGGGATGATCGTCGGCGAGTATGCTCGTGAGATAAACTTGCCCGTCAACGTGTGCCGTGAAAAGAAGCTCAGCAACATGCGCGCCTCGGGCCACGACGAAGCCATTCGCCTGTCGCCCGCCCGCATCCCGACGCTGGACGCCGCGCTGGAGTGGATCGACGAGGAAGAGCTGGTCGAGGTCACTCCGAAGTCGGTGCGGCTGCGCAATCGCGTCCTCAAGACGGCGCTCAGGAACAAGCATCGTGCGGGATACATCGACGCGCCTCCGGCCGCGGAGATGGCCGAAAGCAACTGATCGCAGCGTGAGCCAGGCTGACCGTGCCACGCCAGGCGTGGCGATGGCGTCGCGCCAATCATGAGACTGGTCCGAATCGCCGCGCTCGCTGCGCTCATCCTGGCAATCGTGATCGGCGGTTCGGCGGCATTAATCGCATTCAACCAGTCGCGCATCGTCGTCTACGTTCTGGCCTCAGTCCACAATCGCACTGGCGTCGAAATCATCCCGCGTTTCAGTTCGGTTCATCTCGGCACTCATCTGATCGTCGACCTCGACCATCCGCAGGTGCTCAGCGACGGGCATGAAATCGTCAAGCTGAAGTCGCTACGCGCGGTTATCTCGTACCATTCGATTTTCACCAGCACCGGGCTTCCGCTTTTTCGACTCACCGCTACCAGTCCCGAAATCATCCTGCCGGTCGCGTCCACCAATACGGCGGCCATCTCGATGCCGCGTCCCGGAACACCGACCATCGAGGCGATTCAGGACGCGTTGCATGCCCTCTCGCGGATTTGCTGGCGCGCCGAGGCAACCGACGCAACCGTTTACTATGCCGACGGCGCCGGTCTCGCCACTCACGTTGGAATGGTTGCCTACCGCACCCGGCGCGAGCCGTACAAATGGCGGGTTGGGTTTAGCGGCGCGATTTTGGGGCCGCGCGTTTCAGGAGCGCAAATAAGCGGAAAGGCCAGCGTTGGCATCGGGGTGGACTCACGGGCGGGCGAATTTGCCCACGGAGAGGTGTGGACCTGGGATGTACCGTTGCAAGGAATCGAGGCTGAAGGGTTTTCATTACAGGGTCTCGTGGAAACCACCTTCAAGTTTTCAATTCATGACGACGGCTCGATGACCGGTGTGACCGATGCGGCCTCGAAGAAGCTGGTGGTCAGGAGCGAACGCCTGACCAAGCCGATCGATCTCGGCGCCTACTCGCTGCATGCCGGCTTCGACATCACCGACGGCAAATATGCCGTTACGCAAATCGTTTTGCGCCACATCAACACTGCAGTGCTCTCGGGCTCCACCGAGATATTGCGTCCCCTGAGCGAGAAACCGGAGCTCGGAGTCCGCCTGGGCGCGTTCCATCTCGACACCGCCGCGATCAAGCAGAAGCTGCAGTCGGTTCGCCATCTTCCGGCCGAGGTCGTCGACATGCTCAACCGGCTCAAACCCGGCAAAGTCACAGTCGGTACAGCCACCCTCAGCGCCGCCCTGGAACAGATCAAGACCGCACCGCTGGAGACGATTCGCAAAAACCTGGTGGTGAGCGGCACCGTCGAGGATATCGGTTTTACAATCCCGGCGGGTACAAAATTGCCGCCGATCGAAAAGCTCAGCGCTCAACTCGGCTACGCGAAGGGATTGCTCACGATCACGCAGGGCACCGCGAAGTTTGGCAATTCTGCCGTGCACGACCTTGCGGCCAGCGCCAATCTCGGCAAGGGAGTCGAAGGCGCGGACTACAAGTTGAGCGTCAATAGTGATGCGGACCTCGACGAGCTCTACCCGGCGATCGCCAACGCGCTCGACTTCTATCAAGTACAAGAACGGGATCGTCTGAAGCACCTGAGTGGACGCGTCGAAATGGCTGCCAGCGCGTCTGGCAAGCTGAGCGTCAAGACCCTCGATGTGCCCAAAGATTACGCGGTGCGGGCTGACGCCTTCGGCGCCGTTTTGACGATCAAGGGCTCGCCCGGACCGCTCAAGGTTTCGCGCGGCACCGTCAGTCTAGGCCCCGGTTCAATCAAGTTCGATCATGTGATGCTGGCGGCGACCGGAGGCGATGCGACCTTAGATGGCACTGTGAACTTCGTTAGGCAGGGAATCGTCGTGCACGATCTCACGCTGGGACTTCATAATTTCCCATCGGAGCTGTGGTTGGCGCTGCTGGTTGATCCGACAGACTTCAGAGTGAGCGGTCCGATTGGCGGGAAGGTCGTAGTGAACGGCGATCTGAGTACTCCCGGCGGCTTGACGCCCGAGGGCAAGCTGACCCTCGAAAAGGGCGACGTAAAATTCAACTTCCTGCGTGCCCCGATAATGGTTCAAGGTGCGACGCTCGCGATGCATCACAAGCAGGTGGTGCTGTCGATGCCGGGTTCGAAGCTCGAGAACCAGGCGATCAACTTCAAAATCACAGTTCCCGACTATACGCATCCGACGATCCGCATCGACGCCACCGTGCAGAAACTCGATCTCGAGGTGCTGACCTTTGTGCGGATGCCGTGGTCGCCGGCTACGCCTCCGATCCACTTTCCGGTTCCGTGCAGTGGCCATATCGAGGCGCGGGCGGCCAATCTCTCCGCCTTTCAGATGACCGACGTCAAGACTGATTTCACGCGCAACCCGGCCGGCGACTGGCGCGTTTATAACATGAGCGGTACCGCCTACCGCGGCAAAATGAGGCTCGACCTGGCCGGCCGCGGTCCCGACAACTGGATTCACATAACGGGCAGCGCTACGGACATGGATCCCGCGCCGATCTTCATGCTCGGCGGCAAAAACAGGCAGTCGCCGTTGCTGGGCCATCTTTTCCTGGCGACCGACGTGTGGGCCAACACCGATACCAACTTTTTCGAGACGCTCGCCGGCGACATGACGGTCACCGTCAGAGACGGTACGCTCAACAAGTTTACGCTGCTTTCGCGCCTGCTCAGTTTTATCGACATCAAGAATTGGCTGAGCGCCCAGATTCCGGATCCACGCGTTGCCGGGGTTCCGTTCAAAACGATCTTCGCCGATTTCAAGGGCAACGGCGGGCTCTTCTACACGAATAATTTCCTGCTGCAAGGGCCCGTGATGGATATCACGGCGGAAGGCAGTGTGCAGTTCGGCGCGGACAGGCTTGATATGCAGGTCGGCATGTTCCCCTTTGATACGGTTGACTGGGTGCTCAACCACATTCCACTGATCGGCGAACGCATCGGCGCCGGCACCGGCAAACTGGTCGCCGCGTACTTCCAGGTCAGGGGCCCGCTGAGCGACCCATCGATCACCCCCAAGCCGATCACATCGGTGGCAGAATTCATCAAGAAGACGCTGGGGATGCCGATAAACCTGATTCGTCCCAACACCATCAAGTGATCCCATCGCGGCCAGCGATCATCGTATTTTGTCGCGAGCCCATCGCGCGTCACAGCAAGACCAGGTTGATAGGAGCCATAACGCCTGCCGCCGCGGCAGCATTGTCTGACGCGTTCATCCGTGACGCGCTGGCCAAGGCAGTCTCGCTCCGTCCCGGCCGAATCATTATCGCGGCGAGCGCATCGCGCGGTGCAGAACGCAGCAAGTACTTCCGGCGACTGGCGCGACAACACGGCGCCGAACTGATCGATCAGGGAGACGGCTCGCTCGGCCGGCGGATGGCGCGCGCGCTCGCAGCCGTTTTCATCCGGCGGCGCGCTGCTAATCGGAACCGACACGCCTTCGCTTCCCGCCAGATTGCTTGCCACCAGCCTCGACGCACTTTGCCGCAGTCGAGTTGTGATTGCACCGAGCCTTGACGGCGGCTACTACGCAGTCGGCGTGCGCGGCACGATGCCCCCGATATTCACCGCCATCCGATGGGGCACCGGCACCGTCTTCGATTCCACCGTCAAACGTCTGAAACGCGCCGGCATTCGACCTGCGTTAGGCCCGGCGTGGTACGACGTCGATCGATGGGCCGACGTGTTGCTCCTGGCTGCTCACTTGCGGCTGCTGAAGCTGCAGCGTCTTCGCGCGAACTCGTCGCCATGCCCCGCGACCGAGTCGGTCCTCCGGCAGCTTGGAGTCCTTCGCCACGATCGCTAAAGTACGCCGATGCGCGTCGGAGCCACCGCCGATTCATGATCGAGCTGACTCTCTATACACGAAACGACTGCGAGCTGTGCCGCGAGATGGAAGAACTGATTGCGGCCGAACTTCCGAAATTCGACGCGCGTATAAAGCGAATCGAGATCGACGGCGATCCGGAGCTCGAGGCCCGCTTCGGCGTCGAGGTGCCGGTGCTGTTTGTGAACGATCGCAAGGCGTTCAAGTATCGATGCACCGCCGACGAGCTGCGCAAACGCATGGCGCGCGAGCTACGGAGCTGAAATGCCGGCGCGAACGCCTCATCGTCTGCGAATCATTTTCGTAACTGCCGGAAGCGAGGAGCAGGCCGTCTCGATTGCGCGCGCACTAGTCAGCGAACGGCTGGCCGCCTGCGTGAATATCGTTGGACCGGTTCGATCGATTTATCGATGGCGCGACGCGGTTAACGACGATCGCGAATATCTGCTCATCATCAAAACTCGCGCGACGCTCTACATTAAAGTCGAAACGCGGGTTCGTGAGCTGCATAGCTACGATGTGCCTGAAGTCTTGACGTTCAACGCGGATCGCGGCTCGCCGCCCTACATCAAATGGTTGCTCGATTCGACCGGTCCGATCCGCGCGCCTGAGAAGCAGCGTTCGCTGAAACGCGCAACCGATCTTCGCGGACGCGCACCGTGATCAAAATTGCGATTGCCGGCGCCGGCGCGATTACCGAACGCGCGCATATTCCCGCGCTCCGAAGCGTCGCCGATACTCAGATCATCGCGATCCAGAGCCGCACCGCGGACAAAGCTGAGCGCGTCGCGCGGGCGGCATGGCCGGACGACGCAGACCGGCCGAAAATCTATTCCGATTTCGACGAAATGCTGGCGCGCGAGCGTCCGGACGCGGTCGGAATCTTTACGCCGAACCATCTGCATTGCGAATTTACCCTTAAGGCGCTGGCCGCGGGCGCGCATGTGATGGTGGAAAAGCCGATGGCTCCCACCGCCGCCGAGGCGCGCAAGATGGTCGACGCGGCGGCGACAGCGGGGCGGGTGCTGGTGGTCGCGATGCAACGGCGCTTCGGCGGAATCGAGCGAGCGATCAAGGACGCGGTCTCGAGCGGCGCGATCGGGAAACCTCATTTCATTCGTGCGCGACTTTCGCACGGCGGACCCGAGTTTTGGGCGCCGGGCCAGAAATGGTTCACGACCGCTTCAGAAGCAGGCGGCGGCGCGATGCTCGATCTCGGAGTTCATGTAGCCGACCTTGCGATCTGGTTTTTGGGCGAGCTCGATTTCGTGTCGGGGACGGTTGGCACTCTCGCCAGGCAGATCGAAGTCGATGATACAGGCGCAATGATCATGCAATTCCAGTCGGGTGCAATCGGTGTGATCGAGGCGAGCTGGAGCAGCATGCCGCCGCTGTCAGCTATCGAGATTTACGGCAGCGAGGGCCGGGTGATGGCTGGTTATCCGCGCAACGATATCTCGATTCTGAAAGCTGACGGCAGCCCGGCACCGGGGTTCTCGCGCGATGAGGTGATGAGTCGTTTCGATCCGCATGATTTGCTCGCGCCCTTTCGAGAACTCGCGGCTAACTTCATCGGCGCCGTTCGCGGTGCGATGAAAGGTTCGCCTGACGGCATCGACGGGCTGCGCGCGATCGAAGCGGTCGAGGCTTGCTACCGGTCGTCGCGGACTGGCAGTCGAATCAAGCTGCCGCTCGATTCATAATTCTTACATGTTTCGCGAATCGATCAAAAAAATGGCCCCGTATCGGCCCGGCGAGCAGCCGCGCCCCGGCCAGCAATTGATTAAGCTCAACACCAATGAGAATCCATATCCGCCGTCACCGCGGGTGCGGCGCGCGGTCGCGAAAGCGATGGCGGGATCGGCGCTGCGGTTATATCCGGCGCCGCGCGCGGACGAATTCGTGGCGAGCGCGGCGAAAATCTACTCGATTCCGCAAAATATGATCATCGCGGGCAACGGCTCCGACGAACTGCTGGCAATGGTCTTTCGCGCGACGCTCGGCAGCGGCGACAGCGTTGCCTATCCGGTCCCGACCTATTCGCTCTACGACACCCTGGCGCTGGTGCAGGAGGCGCGGATTCTTCACTTCCCGCTCGGCGCAGATTTTGCGTTGCCGCTCGACGCGTTGGCCAAGGCGCGCGCAAATCTTACGATTGTATGCAGTCCCAACTCGCCGTCGGGCACTCTCACTCCCGCACGCAGTCTTGGCGCGCTGGCGAAACGGCTGAATGGCAGGTTGCTGGTCATCGACGAAGCTTACGTAGACTTTGCCGGTGAGAACGCGCTCGGCCTGGTGCGGCGCAATCGCAACATCGTGGTTCTGCGCACGCTGTCGAAATCCTACTCGCTGGCCGGGATGCGGCTGGGCCTCTGCTTTGCGCATCCGCCGGTCATCGACGCACTGATGAAGGTCAAGGACTCGTACAACTTGAGCAGGGTCGCGCTCGCCGCCGGCGCCGAGGCGCTGCGCGACTCCCGCTGGATGCAACGCAACGTCGCGAAGGTTATCCGGACGCGCGTTCGCACCGAGACGCGATTGCGCAAGCTCGGCTTTGAAGTGCCTCCATCGCAGGCGAATTTCGTGCTGGCGCGGATGCCGGGACGCGACATGGCTCCCGTCACCCGCGGCTTGCGTCGAGCGGGAATCCTGGTTCGGCACTTCGCCACGCCGCTTTTGCAGGACGCCCTGCGAATCTCGATTGGAACGCCGGCGGAGATGGACGCGCTGTTCAAGGCGCTCGAGCCGCTGGTGCCCCCAACTCCGCCGAGAGCGAAGCGCGGCGTGCGCGGGTGAGCAGTCTGATGGCGGCGATCAAGCGACTGTTCGGAAACTTTCGTTCGTCGCGCGGGCGGAAATCTGAATCAGACTCGCGTCCATCGATTCAATGGGTGGTGGCCGGGTTGGGAAATCCCGGCGAGCAATACTCGCGCTCGCGTCACAATGCGGGCTTTATCGCGGTCGATCGAATCGCCAAAGCGAAAGGCGTCGAATTCAGCCGCCGCAGATTCAAGGGCGTCACAGCTGAAATCACCCTCGCAGGAAAGCCGGTGCTGCTGGTCAAGGCGCAAACGTTCTACAATTTAACCGGGGAGTGCATTTCGGACCTGCTCGGATATTTTAAAGTCGCTCCGAATCAACTGATCGTGCTGCATGACGAGCTTGATCTCGAGGCGGGACGGCTCAGAATCAAGCAGGGCGGCGGCGACGCCGGCAATCGAGGAGTGCGCTCAATCGCGGAGTTGCTTGGATCGACAGATTTCATTCGTGTCCGGATCGGAATTGGCAGGCCGCCTGAGTATACGGTCGAAATGGAACCGGGGCGGCAACCGAAAACCGAAGAGAATAAAGACTACTTGCTGCGACCTATGACCGCTGCCGAGCGGCAAGCACTGGCGCCGACGCTCGAGCGCGCTGCGAGTGCGGTCGAAGCGATCGCGGAGCATGGACTCGACGCTGCGATGAATCGCTACAATCAGCGTAGCTAAGATGCATTCAGCGACTTGACGGCGGCTGATGTAATAATGACAACTTGTCTACAATAGTAATCATTCTGTTGACTCAGCACTGTACCTCGCGCTAAGCATCAACTTATCGGAACCCTCGTCGCGTTGGTGCTGCTAAGTTGTTCGCATCCCGTTCAAATTGCTTCGGTCATGGTGCAGGTGCGAGACGGACAATTTTCCTTCGGGCACGCGCTTCGTGCGGTCTCACAATTTTTCAAAGGCAAAAGGGACTGCCATGTTTGAGGGAAACAAGAACCGCTTCAGGAGAGCGGAGGAAGCACTGCGTTTCTATTTCCGCTTGCGCGAGCTGCTCCACAGCGGACGAACACGACGACTAGTGGCAGACGAATTGCCGGCGGACGCGTGCATGTTGGCGTCCAACGCGATCGACGACTACCAATGTATTGGATGGTGCATGAAGGGTCTGGACGACATGGCGCTCTGGCTGCTCAGCGATCTCTACGGTCCAACCTGCTTCGGGGTGCATCGGCGCACCTATTCGCACGCCTGTAAGGCGGGCCGGCTGGAGTTTCCCAATCGCATCTTTCGGCTGCGGGAAATTCGTACGATTCATCAGGATGCGCTCGGCGTGGTGAAACGGGGACTGCGCGAGCTGGGAATGATTCCCGTCCGACAAATACCAACCGCGCGCGAAAGCCGTCGTCCGCTTCGCAGCACGGGCGCGGGTGAGCATTACCATGGCGGTCAGGCAGCGAATCGCGGATAGTCCGCCTTGAAGAAAGTTCGCTGTGCTTTCAGAAAAAACCCGGGGTTTCTTCGGCATCGCTTGAAATTCCTGTACGCTGTACAGACGCCGGAATGCCGGCGTTACGGAATTGACCAAGCGGAACGTGAAAGAGAATCAGGCGAATGAACAGGCTGCGACTCTGGCCCGCGGCACGGCCGAGGTCATTTCTCCGGCTGAGCTGGCGTCAAAGATTGCACTCGGCCGCCCGCTCAGGATCAAGCTCGGAATGGACCCGACCGCGCCGGATCTGCATCTTGGGCACAGCCTGACGCTGAAGAAGCTGCGCGACTTTCAGCATGCCGGCCACACGGTGATTTTTTTGGTCGGCGATTTCACTGCGATGATCGGCGATCCCACCGGACGCTCCGAGACGCGCAAGCCCTTGTCGCGCGACGAGATCGAGCGCAATGCGGAAACCTATCGCGAGCAGGTGTTCAAGCTTCTGGATCGCGAGCTCACCGAGATTCGCTTCAACAGTGAGTGGATGAACGGCGTGGACGTGCGCGAACTGATCCGGATCGCCGCCACCGTGAGCGTCGCCCGCCTGCTCGAGCGCGACGACTTCGAGAAACGGCTCGCCGCCGAGGAGCCGCTGTTCCTGCACGAGCTGCTCTACCCGGTAATCCAGGGCTACGACTCGGTCGCGCTGAAGGCCGATCTCGAGATTGGCGGCACCGATCAGAAGTTCAACATGCTGGTTGGCCGCGATCTGCAACGACACTTCGGCCAGGAACCGCAGGTGGTAATGACGATGCCGCTGCTCGAAGGTCTCGACGGCGTGCGCAAAATGTCCAAGTCATACGGCAACTACGTCGGGCTGACCGACACGCCCGAGGATATGTACGGCAAACTGATGAAGGTGTCGGATCAGCTTATGGTGCGATACTACGAGCTGCTGACCGACGCTACGCCCGAAGAGATTGCGGCGGTGAAGTCTGGACGATTGCATCCGATGGAAGCGAAGAAGCGGCTGGCGCGCACGATCGTCGGCGAGTACCAGGGCGACGCCGCGGCGACTCGCGCCGAGCAATATTTCGAGAGCAAGTTCCAGCGCAAAGAAATCCCCACCAGCGCGCAGGTGTATCGAATCGCCGAGGATCTGTGGATTTGCGAGCTGATGAAGCAGCTACAGTTCACTCCGTCGACCAGCGAGGCGCGGCGGCTGGTGAGCCAGGGCGCAGTGCGGGTGGACGGGCGAACGATTACCGACGTCAATTTTCGTTTCGTGCCGGGCGAACACAAAGTGCTCGAAGTCGGCAAGCGGCGGGTAGCGCGGATCGAGCCCTGACTCGAGAGCTGCGGCTAGCGCTCAATCGCTCTTGTTCTTCTCAGCCGCCGCGACCGCCTCGCGCAGCTTCTCCATCGTGCGGCCGAGAGCCTTGGTGTAGCGTTGCTTGGTCCAGGTCTCCTTGGTCCGCATCTTCAGCCAGCCCAGTTTTACTGCGTCGGGCTTGTTGCCCATCTCGCCGGTGGAGACCTCGATGATTGCGCGCTCTTCGGTGTTGAGCGAGTCCAGCACTTCGCGCTTTAGGTTTTGCAGAAAGCCGGACTTGAGGTCGATGTCGATCTTCATCGAAGATGCACTTCCACGATCAGAGCCTAAACCATCGCATGCTTGTCCTCAACGGGTTGACATTGCGAGCGACCGGCGATACTGGCCGGTTTGCGGAGAAAAACCATGAAACACTTCAAAGTCGCGCAACACGACAACGTTCAAGTCTGGACCATCAGCAATCCACCGATGAACTACATGACGGCGCCGGTGTCGCAGGAGCTGCTGGAGCTGATCGGACAAGCCGAAAATGACGCGAATATTCGCGCGATCATTCTCACCGGTGGAATCGAGGGAAAATTTATCACGCACTACAGCGTCGATGAGCTGGCTGCGATGGCGGCCGACCCGGCCGCGTGCGCTCAGATTTTTCCGAGTGCGTCGGCCGGGTTTCATCGCATGCTCGATCGGATCATGTTGATGCCCAAGGCTGTGATTGCTGCAATCAACGGCGACTGCATGGGCGGCGGCTACGAACTCGCGCTGGCCTGCGATTTTCGACTCGCGGCCGACGGTTCTTATCAAATCGGACTGCCGGAGGCAGTGCTGGGAATTTTGCCCGGTGGCGGAGGGACGCAGCGTCTGCCGCGGCTGATTGGGCGGGGCAAGGCCCTCGAGGTGCTGATGTTCGGCAACGTCTACAACCCGCGGGACGCCGAGAAGATGGGAATGGTGAACCGCGTGCTTGCGCCGGAACATTTGATGTCCTTCGCGATGGAATGGGCGCGCACGCTGGCGAGCCGCCCGCCGCGAGCGGTAGCGGCTATTAAGCGGGCAGTTTACGTCGGCGCCGACCGCGATCTCGAATCCGGCCTCTACGTCGAGCGGATGGAAATGACCCAGCTCATGTGCTCCGAGGATGCGCGCACGATCATGAACGCCTACAACCAGGCGGTTGCCCGCGACCCGATGGCGGCGCGCACCGATTTCCTGAAAGGAATCGGCGTCCCGCCTGCAACGGGAAACTAGGGAGCGAGCTGGTTACTCTTCTTCGACGGCCTGGCGAATCGCGTTCAGGATGAACAGGAACTGATTAGGCGCCGAGACGCGGCCGAGCATGTTCACGTTCTTCAGGACCTTGAGCTCCTGGTTCGTTACCTTGTGCCGCATCAGCGTCCCGCGATCGCCCGAAAACTTCCGCCACGAGTCTCCATCCTGCCTGGCGGGTGACGACTCGCGGCGATCGCCGACGAACGAGTGTGCCTCGGGATGCGCCAGGATGAACAGCCGCTGCTTGTCGAGCTCGAGCGTATCCGCGATGCGCGACAGGAGCGATAGGGAAGGGCGCCGCCGGCCGTTTTCGAGATAGGCGACGTGACTGGCCTTCACGCCCAGTTTTTTTGCGAGTTCACGCTGAGTGTAGGCATAAGCGCCGCGCCGCTGCTTGAGGACCTGACCGAGAGTTTCTTTTTTCATAATTCGTATTCCGCCAGTAGTGCCCATCGAAGTTTTGCGTAGTGGATCATTCCGGTCAGATAGTTGAAGCTCTGGCCGGTCGGTAGTGATGCCCCAAAATCAATTCCACACAGTTCCCGCACATGGCGGCGAATCCGTGCGAACGCCTGGTCAGGAAGCAGATCGGCGCGCGCGACCAACCCCCAATTCCACGGCGTCGCGAAAATCTTGCGCGCAAGCGAGCTGGGATATGCGGCAAGGCTGACGATAACGTCCGCCGCAAGCTCGCCCGGCTCGCCGAGATGATTGCGATGCGCGGCCTGGAAAGAATAATGCACTCCCTCGATCGTGCTGCCGGTGACCTTCGCGGTCACGTGATGGCCCATCTCATGCACAAAGGTTGCCTGAACTGCGCCCGGATGATGTGCCGTGTTGAGATAAATGAGCGGCCGCTTCAGCACTTTGCGCGCTTTGTCGACGTAGAACCCTCGCAGCGCCATGCCCTCGGGACCGCGATACGGCGCGGCCTGAAGATGAATGCGTAGGTCGGAAGACATCGCCGCAAGCTGATTGGCCGACGCCGGTCGCAGTTGTGCTTGATTCAGATGCGGCCATATCTTGCTCGCCTCGTCGATAATAGCGCGCAACCCGTGATAGTCGAGGGTCCGGCGCATGACCCGCACGTAGTCCAGGCGCGCCAACTCGCGCAGTTCCTTTTGCGGCTTCTTCCAAGCGTCGATTTCATCGCGGCCGGCTTGGCCCGCGCGTTTCAGAATCTTTTCGACCAATGCATCTATTGCGGAGTTTCGCCGAACCTTCAACGCCACGACCAAACCGTCTCCCTCTCTGGACATAAAGTGTACGGCGATAGCTCGCCGCGTTGCAAGCCTAAAAAAAGACACATCAAGTTACGTTTGCGCTAACATTCTGACTTTGTTAACGACACTAATAGTTAACAATTGACCATCCGCTCGACGGTTCGTGTCACTTGCATGCGTTCGAAAAGGCGAACGCGCAATGAGGACTTCGGTTGTCCCCAATCCATTTCATACCGCTTCCTCGAAGCTGCCGATGACCGGGCAGCTTCCTCCCTGCCCATCGTTCCCCCACCGTTTCCAGCTCATTCGGCATCGACGGGGAGACTAACTCCCCGCGGCTAGGAGGAACGAACGCAATGGAGCTACGGCAACTTACCACGGAAAGCGAACGACGAGTGTTCGGCGAACGGATGGGGGAGGCGCGCGCGAAACTGGGCTCGCGCTTTCGCGAGACCCGGCGGTCCAACATCGGGAAGATTCATCTCGAGTATGGGCTCCTCTACGGGCTGTTCGAGCATGACGACGATTCGCCCGAACGGATGATGTCGGGATTCGTGATGCATGACCTCGCGAGTTTCCCGCAGAGTTATCCGCGGCCCGATCTTTCCCATCTGCCGGCGCGTTCGGTGCTGGAATGCGGAGAGCTGTGGTCGTTCGCGAAGGGAGCCGGCCTGGTGGCGCGTCGTGGCGCAACCATTCTGGCGGGTCTTATGCAGATACAGGCGTTCCTGGTTTATCCGACGGTCAAGCCCTGGGATCAATCGGCCTCATACGCGCAGAGCAACTTTGTTAAGGTCGGCGAGCCGATTGTGTGGCCTTACTGCGAGACCACCGACGGCGGCGAGCTATGGGTGCAGCCGATGGTGCTTGAGGGCGAGCCGCTGGCGAAGCTGTTGCATCACGTGTTCGCGCTTGGCTTCACGACCAGCGATTCGATGCGGCGGATTCGCTTCGAGAATCCATTTCCGATTGAGCCGACCCTCTCGCATCCGGCGATCCCGTTCGAGCATGGTCACGGCTTAGGCAGAGCGGCGGCCAACGGCGACGCGCAGTCGTAGGCCCGCGACGCCTCAAAACAAAGCGGCGGCCGATCTTCGATCGGTCGCCGCGTCATCAGGTCTCGGAGATTTCAGCTGTTCGACGGCGGCGGAAGTTGCGGTTTCTCGCAACCGCCTCCGGTCGCGCAAGTGAGGCCCGCGCCAAAATAAATCGTCGCCGCTTTGGCTGGAAAGAAAATATAGTTGAACGGCGTTTCGATTGGATCGAACGGCTGCGGCGCCTGCGCGGCCTGCTCGGCATGAGCCTGCTGCTCAACCTGCTGCTTGGTGTTGGTGGTGGCTTCGACGTTCTGAACGCTGGCGACGCGTTCATCGGTGCCAAAGATCGCCGCCTTGCCCTGATCGAGCCAGACGTATCGCTGCACGCTGGCGCCGCTATGGTTAGGGTCGGGGATGTTGTCCTTCAGATCAGGATCGCCCATCGCTTGCACTGCCTGCTCGGAGGTCATGCCGGGGCTCAGCGTCTTGCTTTGCACGCTCGAGCATGCGACGGCGAAAAATGCGAACAGCACCACGGCGCGAGCGAGAATTGTACGCAGCGTTGTCATCGATACCTCAAGCCTCATATGGAGCTAACATACGCCGACACCTCCGGCAACTCACTTTCCCGAAGATGAGTTCACGGTGCCCGCGGCCGGCGCAACGACCGCCGGTATCGCTGACACTGTCGTCGACGCCGGCTGGTCACTGCACGCGCCCGCTTGCGACGCCGTCAGCATCACCGGTTGCGCGTCGGCTCTCGGCGACGGGCTGGCGAACGGATGCGTCAAATTGTAGAAGCCGTTGATGAACCGAATCCCCCAGCCGCCGCTGCTGTTCATGAAGGACGACAGTTGATTGTACAGCGTCGGGTCGTTGACCATCAGCGCCGCGGTACCTTTGCCCGTGTTGATCTTTTGCAGGATGTCCTTCAAGTCGTGAGAGGATTGGCGCAGGTTCGGCAGCACGTCGTCGGAGAAATCCTTGTTCTCCATCAGTTGCGGCAAAATCCCGTTGGCCTTGTCGAACCGCGCAATCAAAGTGTCAAGCCGCGCGCTGGTCTGACGAATCCGGGTCGTCGTCTGCTGGATGTTGTCAAGGAACTGCTTGCCGTTGGTGTCGTTGCTGAGCATCGCTCCGATCAGCCCCTGGCCCCGGTTGACGCGATCCATCGCCTGGTTGATCGCGACCGACAGCTTGTCCACGTGATCGAGCGTCCGCTGAATCGACTCGAGCGTCAGCCGATCTTTCGGTTGGTTGGCGTCTTCCCCGCGCACCAGTTGGCTGAGCAATCCATGGCCGGTTTCGATTGACGTGAGTATCGTGCGCAATGAGCCGGAGATCGCCATAATATTCGCGATTAGATCGTCGGTCCCTTCGCGCTGCAAAATCGCTTCGTAGTCGATCGGATTTACCGACGCCAGGATCGTGTCGGGCGTCGCAGGCGGCGCGGCCGCGGTCCCCGGCGTCAGCGCGACGAACTTGTCGCCGAGCAGGCCCATCGAATGTATCTGCATGATCGAATCGGTCCGCACGCGCTCCGCCGCGGATTCCTCGACCCAGACCTTGACGACCACGTAGCCGTTCTCGGGCTCGGACGGAAAGTTTATCGACTCGACGGCGCCGATCCGCACACCGGACAGCGTAACCGGCGCGCCAGTCTGCAGGCCGTTGATACGCTCAAAATGCGCCTGCAGGGTTTCGGTGCGGGTGAAGAATTGCGCGCCATGGCCGATAGTCAGAATCGCGAAGCCCAGGATCCCGAGCCCGGCCGCGATCAGCGCGCCGACGCGCACGCGCGCATACATCGAATCAGCCACGGCCGCCTCGCATCGCAATCGTCATAGCGCGATCTCCACGAACTCGCGCATCAGCTCGTCATTGGTGGCGCGCACTTCGTCCGCCGTGCCGCTGAATCGTATCCGCCCCTGGTCGAGCAGCGCGAACCGGTCGCCGACCATGAACGCGCTCTTGAGATCGTGCGTCACCACCAGCGAGGTAAATCCCAACTGCCGCTGCAATCCGCGAATCAGCAAGTTTATCTTGTGGGTTACCAGGGGGTCCAATCCTGTCGTCGGCTCGTCGTACAGGACCGCCTTGGGCTGCAGCGCGATCGACCGCGCCAGCGCCACGCGCTTTTTCATTCCGCCTGAAAGTTCCGCGGGATAAAGATGCTCGACGCGCGCCATCCCGACCATGTCGAGCAGCTCGGCCACCCGCCGCGCGATAGCCGTCTCGTCCATCCCGCCATGCTCGCGCAGTGGATAGCTCACATTCTCAAAGACGCTCAGCGAGTCGAACAACGCGCCGCCCTGGAACACCATCGCAACTTCCTTGCGGATACTCGCCAGCGCGTCCTCGCTGAGATCGTTCAGGCGCCTGCCCTCGACCATCACCTCGCCGCTGTCGGGCCTCTCCAGACCGTTGAGATGCCGCAGCATGACGCTCTTGCCCTCGCCGCTGCCGCCGAGCACCACCAGCGTCTCGCCTTCGTAGACCTCGAGATCGACTCCCTGCAAAACCGGTTTGCCGCCGAAGCTCTTGCGGAGCTGGCGCACCTGGATGAACTGTTTTCGTCCTTCGTTCGGCATCAGATCGATAGAAAAAACTTGGTCAGGAAGAAATCTGAGATCAGCACCGTGATCGAGGCCGCCACCACGGCCGAGGTCGTCGCGCGGCCCACGCCGTCGGCGCCACCGGTCGCGCTCAGGCCTTTTGCGCAGGCGATTATCGCGATCTCGAACCCGAAAAATACCGACTTACCGAGTCCGCTGAGCAAATCGCCGAGCTGTGCGTTCTGTATCAGCGAGCTGTAGAAGTAGTCGGCGCTGACGCCGAGCTGGGTGACCGCGATAACCATCCCGCCGAACAGCCCGACCGCGTCGGCCAGCACCGTAAGGATCGGCAACATCACGATCGTCGCGAGCACCCGCGGCACCACCAGCTTCTTGATCGGACTGGTGGCGAGCGAGCGCATCGCGTCGATCTGCTCCGTCACCTTCATCGTGCCCAGCTCCGCCGTGATTCCCGCGCCCACGCGCGCCGCAACCATCAGCGCGCTGAGCACAGGTCCCATCTCGCGCAGCAGCGAGAGTCCCATGATCCGGCTGACGTAAATCTTGGCGCCGAACTTCGCCAGGAACTGGCCCATCTGTAGCGCCAGCACCATCCCGGAAAAAATCGCGGTCAGGTTGACGACGTTGACCGAGCGCACGCCGACCGCGTCAAGTTGCTCGAGCAGCAGGCGTCCTTCGAACGGGCGGCGCACCAGGTAGCGGAAAAATTCGCCGGTCAGAACTCCGACTTCGCCAAGTTCGTCGAGGAACAGGTATATTCTTTCCAGCATCGCGCCTGTCGATGCGAGCGTAAGCGAACCCAATCGACGCGGCAACACGGAATGGATAAAGACGACGACTTGCTATTCGTGTACGGCGCTCTGATGGATCCGGCTGAGCGCATGCGACTGCTGGGGCATCCGACCGACGCGAGTCCCGCGCACCTTCCAGGCTATACTCGCGGCAAAAAGCGCTACTACTTCGTCGCGAAAAAATCTGGCGCCATGACCGACGGCGCAATCCTGGAAGGCTTGACCACGCGCGACCTCGCCATCCTGGACGCCTACGAAGAAGTTCCCACGCTCTATACACGCGAGCGAATCGAAGTGCTCGCCGCCGACGGCCGCAAAATCGAATGCTGGATTTATCTACCGACCAACTGGGCGGAACACTGATTTATCTTTAGCCGTTAGCTTCTAACAGGGACGAAGTCCCGCACCTTTTCTCTTTTTTTATACTGGGTGCAGGGGTCACCCCTGCCCAAGGAAGCGTGAAACCCAGGAGGGGTTTCACATTAAATCAAGTGAATTACTATCTCCTAACTCTTCGCTTCCGCCGGCGGTGACTTGCTCTGCTCGCCGCGCTTCAGTCCGAACTTGTCGATTCTGTACTGCAATGTCCGGTAGCTCATGGCGAGCATTTTCGCCGCCTTCGCGATCACCCAGTCGTTGCGCTCGAGTGCTTGCAGAATCGCGTCGCGCTCGAAGGTCTCGAAATTGAAACCCTCGCTCGGAATCTCGTACCGGTCCCCGCGCTGACGATCGCCGCTGCGCGCCGGCTTTTTGCGCGACAGCACTTCCTCCGGCAAATCGCGCGGCGTTATCGTGTCGCCCTCGCATAGCAGTATCGCGCGCTCGATCGCCGACTCCAGCTGACGCACGTTGCCGGGCCACGAGTAGTCGAGCAGCACCTCCATCGCCTCGCGCCCAATCTCCTGCACGCGTCCTTCCGCCAGATGCCCAAACTTTGCCAGCGCATGATTTGCCAGCAGCGGAATGTCACCGCGCCGATCGCGCAGCGGCGGCATCGTCACGGTCACGACGTTGATTCGATAGTACAAATCCTCGCGGAAGCGGCCGTCGCCGACTTCCTCCGCGATATTGCGATTGCTCGCCGCCACCAGGCGCACGTCGATTCGAAACGCATCGTTGCCGCCGACGCGCCGCAGTTCTTTTTCCTGCAGCACGCGCAGAATCTTCGCCTGCATTCCCTGCGGCAGGTCGGCGATCTCGTCGAGAAACAGCGTCGATTTGTCCGCGCTCTCGAACAGCCCGATTTTGCGCTCGTTGGCGCCGGTGAAGGCGCCGCGCTCATGCCCGAACAACTCGTTCTCGATCAGGTTGTCGGGAATCGCCGAGCAATTGATCGCGACGAATTGGCGCGCCGCACGCGGCGACAGCCGATGGATCGCTTTCGCCACGATTTCCTTGCCGGTCCCGCTTTCGCCCTGGATCAGGACGGTGGAATTCGACGGCGCGACGCGCCGCACCAGCCGGATCACTTCCTGGATCGCGGGATCCTGCCCGATAATTCCCTCTATCTCGAAAGTCCCTTCCAGCCGCCGCTTGAGCAGTTGATTTTCCTGCTGCAGGTTCGCGAACTCGGCCGCCTTGGCCACCCGCGTCACCAGCTTCTCGCGATCGGTCGGTTTCTCCAGGTAGTCGAACGCACCCGCCTTCATCGCCTGCACCACGCTGTCGGTCGAGCCGTGCGCCGTAAGCACCACCACCTGGCTGCCCGGATAAGTGCCGCGCACTTTCGCGAGCAGCTCCTCGCCTGACATCCCCGGCATCATCAGGTCCGTCAGCACCACGTCGAAGCGCGACAGCGCCAGCAATTCGATCGCGCGTTTGCCGACTGCGGCTTCTTCGACCGCGAAGCCCTCTTCGCGCAACGTGTCTGCCGTTATTTGGCGTTCGAGGTCGTTGTCTTCAACGACCAGCACTGAGGCTTGCGTCATGCGTCCGTCCGTCTGCTACCGCGCTCGGCGGAAAAATAAAAGTGACCGTAGTTCCGGGTCCGTCGGCGTTCGGCCCGATGTCGATTGTACC
The DNA here is from genome assembly GCA_963842215.1 of uncultured delta proteobacterium. Taxonomy (GTDB): domain Bacteria; phylum Desulfobacterota; class Binatia; order Binatales; family Binataceae; genus Binatus. The sequence continues at coordinate 715,248 of CAWJFQ010000001.1, forward strand.
CCCATGCGTCTCGACGATCGCCTTCGACAGAAATAGCCCGAGCCCGATTCCGTCGCGCTTGGTGGTGAAAAATGGCTCGAAGACGTGGTTCACGACCTCCGCCTCGATGCCTGCGCCAGTATCCGAAAAAGTAATCACCATCGAGCCGTCCACGCGCCGAAACGCGATACGCATGGCGCCGCCTTCGGGCATCGCTTGCAGCGCGTTGGCGACCACGTTGATAAAGCAGGTCCGGAGTTTCTCGGCGTCCACCTTGAGGATCGGCGCGGCACCGTCGCTCTCCTCGACCAATTGGATTCCCTGGCTTTTCATTTTCGATTCCGACAGCGCGACCACTTCATCTACCAGTTGATGCACGTCGGTCGGAGTCGGGAAAATCTCGATCGGCTTGCCGTAATGCAGAAAGCTTTGCACCAGGTCGGCCAGCCGCCGCATCTCGTCCTTCATGATCACCAGCTGATGGAGAAACGCCTCGCGATCGTTCGGTTGCTGCGGAGCATAGCGCGCGCGGAGCTGATCGAGCGCCAGGCTGATGAAGTTCAGCGGATTCTTTATTTCGTGCGCCAGGCCGCCCGCCAACTGTCCAAGCGCCGTGAAGCGTTCGAGCCGGTTCAGTTCCTGCTCGCGCTCGCGCGCATGACGCAGTTGGCCGACCATGTCGTTGAAGCTGCGCGTCAGCAGCCCGATCTCGTCGCGCCGATGCGCCTCCGGAACCGGCTCCAGCCCGCGCGCCGCTATATTCTGCGCGGCGTTCGCGACCGCATGAATCGGCTTCACGTAGCGATCGGCCAGGATATAGGCGAACACCAGCCCAATTGTGAAAATCGCAAACGCGATCAGCAGCTCGCGCGTCCGGCTCTCCTCCAGCGGCTGCGCGAAGTCGCCGAAATTTGCCACCACTTGCACGTAGCCCAGCAGATGGTCTTCGACCTCGACCGGGATCAGGTAGACCGTCGTCTCTGGCGCGAGTCCCAGCTTGCCGGGCGGAATCGTCAGCAATGCGTCCGGATGCTTGAGTTGGTCGGGCGTCAGCCATTCAGCCTGCTTGGGCCGGAGCGCCGCCCCGATCAGATGAGGATTCGAGCTGTTGAGGATCAGATTTTCGCTGGACGCGATCGATACTTCGAGTCCCTGCGTGTGCAAATCGTCCACGTAGTTGTGCAGCTGCTCGCGATCGGTATCGCGCACCGCGGTCAATTCCTGCACCCCGATTTGAATCACGCGCGCGAGGTCCTTCACCTTCTCCTGCGTGTCCGCGACGATCGCCGCCTGCGTGCCCAGGCTCACCCACACTTCTGCGCCCAGCGTCAGCCCGAGCAGACCGACCATCAGCACGATCAGCTTGGCCTTGAGGTTCAGCGCGGGAAAGTATGATTCCATTTTCGCTATCGGCGCGGGCAAGGGCGCCGCCCGATCATTCGACGTCTCCGCTCTCGGGTACCGGAATCTTCGGCTTGCGTATTACCAGCAGCCGCGTCGCGTAAATCAGCGCACTCAGGATCGCCACGATCACGATCAACCGCTCGAACCCGCCGATGTATCTGACCAGCATCTCGAGCTGCTTGCCAAAAATATAGCCGAGCGTGACGACTATCGGCACCGAGATCAGCGCGCCAAGCAGATCATAGAGCAGAAACACCGCCGGCCGCACGCCGAAAGATCCTGCCGACAGGTAGATCAACGCGCGCAGACCAGCCAGGAATCGGGCATAGAAAATCGCGCGATGCCCATGGCGCTGCATGAAAGCCTCGATCCGCGCAATCTGATGGACCCGGCCCGGCCGCCCGATTGAGAAGTAGCGCACCAGCCCCGACCCGAAATGCCGCCCCATGAAGAACAGTGAGTTGTCGCCCGCGACTACCCCGAGCAGCGATACCGCCAGCGTGATCGGATACCGCGTGACCCCACGATGGACCAGGTAGCCGCCTGCCAGCAGCGCCACGTCTTCCGGAATCGGCAGCCCGAGTCCGCACAACATCAAAACCACGAACAGTCCTAGATACGTGAAATGTTCGATATACGCGGAGATCAGCCCGACCAAGCTCAGCCCCCGTGCGCATAGCGCTCGCGCAGTGCGTCGCGAATCTGTTCGATCGGCACGCCCCGGCCGGCCATCGATTCCGCATCGTTAGCCTCGCCGACGCAGATTGGACACCGGCTGCCGTGCGTATCGCGATAGCAGTCGAGCAGGTTCTTGTGCCCGAATTGCTTGTCGCATCCGCAGTAGCAATGCAGTTGCGTCAGCAGCGCGGGATCGCGCTCGGCAGCCTGGTAAGCGTCGCGCACCCGGCCCTGGAATTGATTCGGGTCCAGCGTTACCCGCAGTCGCGACGCCGCATCGCCCGACGCGGCCGCGCCGCCGTCCGGCGAATCCGGCTGAGTCGCCATATATCCGGCGTAAGCGATTGCCACCACCAGGAATGCGGCGGCCGTCAATCCGATAATTCCTTTGATACCCTTGAACATGGCTCTCCCTGCGGCCCCGAAATTATAGCATCTCGATGAATCTAAGGCTTTGATTCGCGAAGCTGTATAGAGCTGCCGGCCGATGCGGTCCGCGGCGCGTGTGCGGCAGGCGTTTCAGCATGCCCATCGCCAGGATGCTCCGCCGGAAGTTGCGTCGATCGAGCGGCCGCCCAAGAATCAGCGAGTATAACTCCTCGAATTCGGCGAACGTGAATTCGCGCGGCAGCAACGCATACGCGATGTTCGTGTACTCGAGCTTCGACTTCAGCCGCTTCACCGCATACGCCGCCATCAGCGAATGGTCGTACGCAAGCTGCGGCAGCCGCGCCACTTCGTACCACTTGCCGGTCGCATACTTGTCCGACGGCGCGCCCACCCCCCGCGCGTCGGGGATCAACGCCATGTACGCCACCGACACCACATGCGCGCGTGGGTCGCGCGACGGATCGCCAAACGTGAACAACTGCTCGAGATAGGCGCCGCGCAGTCCCGTCGAGTCGTGAAGCTCGCGCCGCGCGGCATCGTCGAGCAGCTCGCCCACTCGCACCAGCCCGCCCGGAAACGCCCATCGCCCACGACCCGGCCCGCGCCGCAGCTCGACCAGGTAGGTCTGCAGCCGTCCGTCGTTGATCGCGAACAACACCGTGTCGACCGCGACCATCGGACGCGCCAGCCGTTCGCCGCGCACCGCCGCCCCGGCCGCGTCACGCTGTGCGTTTGAGCTCAGAAACTCAGCTCGAGCATCCGCTCCAGCGCCCGTTTCGCGCCTTCGCGTACGTCCTCGGTAAGTTCGATTTCGTAGCGCAGGTGGCGCAGCGAATCGAGCGTCCCCTCCAGCGTGATCATCTTCATGAACCGGCATAGCTTGCACGCCTTGTAAAAATGCTTGTCCGGAATCTCCATCAGCAGCCGATCCGACAGACCGCACTCGGTCACCACCAGGAACTTGTCCGCCTCGCTGCTCTTCGCGTATGCGACCATCGCGCTCGTCGATAGCACCGCGTCCGCCAGCGCCAGCACGTCGCGCCGGCACTCCGGATGCGCAATCACCTTGATTCCGGGAATCGCGCGCTTGACCTTGTTCACCTCGTCCGGAGTGATCTGATGGTGCACGTAGCAGTTGCCGTCCCACGAAATCACGCGCTTGCGCGTCTGCCCCTGCACGTAGTTCGCGAGATTCTGATCCGGCACGAACAGAATATTTTCCGAATCGATCCGCTCGACGATCTTGGTCGCGTTCGCCGAGGTGCAGCATGCGTCCGACAGCGCCTTCACGTCCGCCGTGCAATTGACGTACGACACGACCTTCAGGTCGGGGTAGATTTTGAGCAGCTCTTCCTTGCGCTCGGCCAGCGCCTCGGCCGTGACGCTGTCCGCCAGCGAGCATCCCGCCTTCAGATCCGGCAGCAGCACCTTGCGCTCAGGGTTGTAGACCTTCGCCGTCTCGGCCATGAAATGCACGCCGCAAAATACGATCACATCCGCGTCGCGCACGTCGCGAGCATTGCGCGCCAGCTCCAGCGAGTCGCCGATAAAGTCCGCGACCTCGAATATCTCCGGCCGCTGGTAGTTATGCGCGAGCACGACCGCGCGCCGTGCCCGCTTCAACTCCTTGATCTCCGCAATCATCCCGGCGTATCGCTCGCACGTCTCCGCCGTGTAGCTGTCGTTGCCAAGCACCGCCAGCTTGCCGCGCAGCGCGCCCGCGTCGATCGCCGTTTCCATCGATTCGTTCACGTCACTCGCCTCATCGATTACTTTGCGTCAATCTGACACTTACTCTAGGACGCCGCCGCCCTCCGATGCAAGCCGTTTCCGCAATCCCTCCCCGCTCTGATAAGTCACTGCCATCGTGCCCATGCGCGACCCTTTTCAGGAGTTAATGTGATGGATGAAGTATTGGAGCGCGAGATCGTCGCTGCCGTCCGCCGCTTCGTCGAGCGTGACGTCATCCCCAACGCCTCCGCCCTCGAGCATCGCGACGAGTATCCGCATGCGATGGTCGCCACCATGCGCGAGCTCGGCCTCTTCGGCGCTACCATCCCGGCCGATTTCGGCGGCCTCGGCCTCAGCTTCACCACCTACGCGCGCGTGATGGAAGAGCTGTCGCGCGGATGGATGAGCCTCGCCGGCGTCATCAACAGCCATCTCATCATGGCCTATGTCATCGCCAATCACGGCACCGACGCACAGAAGAATTATTTCCTGCCCGCGATGGCCCGCGGCGAAAAACGCGGCGGCCTCGCGCTCACCGAGCCGCACGCCGGCAGCGACGTGCAATCGATTCGCACCACTGCCGTCCGACGCGGTGACGAGTACACGCTCGCCGGCGCTAAGATGTTCATTACCAACGCGCGTCACGGCACGATGCTCGCCGTCGCCGCCAAGACCGATCCTCACGCCGAGCCCGCCTACGCTGGCATCAGCATGTTCGCTGTCGAGAAGAGTGAGCGCGGTCCCACCGTCAGCCGCAATCTCGACAAGCTCGGCTACAAGGGCATCGACACCTGCGAAGTTCTTTTCGACGACGTGGCGGTGCCCGCCGCCAATCTCATCGGTGGCGTCGAAGGCGCCGGCTTCAAACAGGTGATGAGCGCGCTCGAAGTTGGACGCATCAACGTCGCCGCGCGCGCCGTCGGAGTAGGGCAGGCCGCCTTCGAAACCGCGATTCGCTACGCGCAACAACGCACCGCATTCGGCAAACCCATCTGCCAGCATCAGGCCGTACAGCTGATGCTCGCCGACATGGCCACTCGCGTCGAAGCTGCGCGCCTGATGGTGGCCAACGCCGCCCGCAAAAAAGACGCGAACGAACGATGCGACGTCGAAGCCGGCATGGCGAAGCTCTTCGCCTCCGAGGCCTGCGCTAAAATCTCGCTCGACGCGATGCGCGTGCTGGGCGGCTACGGCTTCATGGCCGACTTCCCGGTCGAAAGATTTTACCGCGACGCCCCGCTGATGATGATCGGAGAAGGCACCAACGAAATCCAGGCGCTGGTAATCGCCCGCGGCCTATTATCCCGCTACGCAATCTAACCTCTCCTCGTCCGAGGAGATGTCGCGTCCCCTCTGTCCCCTCTCCCTGCAAGGGAGAGGAAGGGTGAGGGTCCTATTACAGCGCCCTGCGCGATTCGGGATTCTGCTCTTGCCTGAAGGAATCGGAGGGGTTACGCAAAGCTCTCCTCTGTCCCCTCTCCCTGTAAGGGAGAGGAAGGGTGAGGGTCCTATTACAGCGCCCTGCGCGATTCAGGATTCTGCTCTTGCCTGAAGGAATCGGAGGGTTACGCAAAGCTGTCCTGTGAGGGAGAGGATGAAGGTGAGGGTCCAAGTTAGGATGTTGCGTTCCGCGCGACCGATTATTTGCCTCTCCCGCTTGCTTGCGGGAGAGGCCGCGCATCTTGCGCGGGTGAGGGTGCTTTACAGCGCCCTGCGCGATTAAGGATTCTGCTCTTGCCTGAAGGACTCGGAGGTGAGGGTCCTTATACAGAGCTTCGCGCGCTATCTACGATTCTGTCCCTCTCTCCTCACACTCCCAACGCCAACTCATGCAGCGCCCGCGCGCATTCCACCGGATGCGTAAACATCACTTCATGCCCACTCTTCACGAACTTGAGCGTCGGATTCTTAAGCCGGCTGGAAAAGTGCGGATGCCAGTTGGGTGCGCCCGCAACCGGCGTCTGGTCGTCTTCACAAACCAGGTAGCTGCTCGGAATTCCGGTAGCGAAGTAGCGCTCCATCGCCACCGGCGTCAGCATCGGCGCAATCGGCTGCGGACCCAGCGCCGACAGCACGTATTCCTTCACCGCGGGCGCCATGTCGTTGCTGAGCCCGTCGAGAAATTCCTGCCCCATCATCTCGATCGGAATCGATCGCTCCGGCAGAGATTCCGCCGCTGCCGTCAGCGGCGAAGTCGCCGGATCCACCACTGGCTGTCCATCGAGCGCCACCAGCGCCGTAACCCACACCACGCGCTTTATTCGCGTCGGAATTTTCGCCGCGACTCCTGGAATCGTAAGTCCGCCGAGACTATGCCCTGCGAGCACGACGTTCTTCAGCTCGTGCCGCTCGATAAACTCCGCCACGCTGTCCACGTAGCTGTCGAGCGTGACCTTCGATCGATCCGCCCGGTTCATCCCATGCCCCGGCAGATCAACCGCGTAAGCCCGGTCGCCCAGTTTTTCGAGTTGATTGATTACCGCAGCCCAGCACCACGCGCCATGCCAGGCACCATGCACCAGAACAAAAGTCTCCGCCATCGTCATTCCTCGCTTTCTCTCGCTCGCGTAGAAACAGAATCCTGAATCGCGCAGGGCGCTGTATTTGGACCCTCACCTTTATCCTCTCTAAGAGGGAGAGGAGACAGAGCAGATTGGCTGCCCATTAACTTCCTACAGGGACGAAGTCCCGCATCTTCTCTTTCTTAACACTGGTGCAGGGGTCACCCCTGCCGAAGGAAGCGTGAAACCCACGCGGGTTTCACTTACGATTAAGTTCTCCTACGACGCGACCGCCGTTACTTCCTGCCCATCCTTCAACGTAGGCGCCGGCACCACGACCACCGTCTCGCCGCCGCTGAGTCCTTGCCGCACCTCGACCCCGTCCTGGAACTCGCGCCCGACTACGATCGGCACGCTATGGATCGTATCGCCGCGCACCACCCAGACTGAATTAGCCGCGCCCTCGGTGACTATCGCCTTCTTCGGCACCAGCACCATCGGCGCCGCCGCCGTCTGCGTCATGATCGATTGGAAGGTGACCTTGGCGCTCATTTCCGGCTTGATAATCTTGAGATCCGGCTGCAGGATTTTGACCTCGACTTTGACGGTGCCTTTCTGCCGGTCGGCCTCCGGGTAAATTTTCACCACCTGCGCCGCGAACGGATTGTCGGGATACGCGTCCGGGATCACCGTCGCCGGCGTGCCCATCTTGACCTTCGCGATATCGCTTTCGTTGATATCGACTTCGCAGCGCAGATCGCTCAAGTCCGCCAGCTGCGCGATATCGGTGGCGCCGCCGCCGGCCTGGATTTCGCCGCCGAAGTTAATCGTGTCGCCCAGCTCGCGATATTTCTGCAGCACTACGCCGTTGATCGGCGACGTGATCACGGTCTGGCTCACGTTGAACTTCGCGAATTCGATCTCGCCGTCCGACTTTTTGAGGTCCGCCTCCGCCACCGCCAGCTGATTCTCCGCGTCGTCGAGCGAGTCCTTCGATTCCACGCCCTTGGCGTAAAGCTCGCGCATCCGCTCCGCGCGCGCCTTCTTCAGCACCACGTTGGCCGCCGCCAGGTCGCGGTCCGCGTATGCTTGCTTCAGTTGCGCCTGGTAGTCGCGATCGTCGATTCGCGCGAGCAGGTCGCCGACTTTGACCCGTTGTCCTTCTTCGATCGGCTCGGCCACGATCTGGCCGAGAATCTTGGTGCCGATCACGATGTACTTGTGCTTGGTGATCACGTAGCCGCTGCCGGTCAGCACGGTTCCCGCCTGTCCCGCCTGCTTGACCATGACCACCGCGGTCTGCACTTCGGGCGGACGGCCTATCGTCCGCTGATAGACCACGTAGCCCGCAGCGCCGACGACCGCGAGCACCACCAGCAGGATCGCGGCCGGCACAATCCGGCTCGGCTTCTTCGGCTGCGCCGCGCGCGCAATCCGCAGCGACTCGAGCTCGCGGATATTCGGTCCCTTTGGCGCTTCGGTGGACACGCTCTTACACGCTCCTCAAAGCATCAACCACCGGCATTTTCATCGCCTGCCGCGCCGGCAGCCAGCCCCCAACCATACCCATTATGGCGGCGAAGATCAGCGCCTCGATCACGATTGCAAAGGTGACCCGGAAGCTGAACGCCAGGGTCGAGAACGTGACAAAATTGCCAAACGTGGTTGACAGCCCGTTAATCGGCATCGCCAGCAGTATTCCTATCACTCCGGCCGCGACCGCCAGCACCAGCGACTCCAGCAGGAACGACGTCATCACCGCCATCGGCGCGAAGCCCAGCGCGCGCAGCGTGCCTATCTCGGTGGTGCGCGACGAAACCGCCGCATACATCGTGTTCATCGCGCCGAATATCGCCCCGATCGCCATGATCACCGCGACGATCATGCCCAGCACCCGCATCTGGTTGGCGACTACCGCCTGGTCCTTGTAGTAGTCGGCCTCGGTCTCTGCCTGCAGATTGATTCGCGGATCGTCAGCCAGCCGATGGATCAGCGCATCGGTGTCCGCGCCCGGCGCCAGTTTGAGCCGCACGTCGGCATAGTATGCGCCGCGCTGCGCGTCGTCCTGGACATTGTGAATGTCGCCCCAGACCTCCGACTCGAACGAGCCGCCGTCGGCCGCCATTATGCCGACCACTTTCCAGTTGCCGCGTCCGAAGCGCAGCGTCGAGCCGAGCTGCATGTTCTGGTAATGCCCCTGCAATCCCTTCCCGACAATCACTTCGTTGACCGAGGGGTTGAACATCCGGCCTTCGACAATCTTGACCTTCGGATGTACTTTCAACGCGATCGGCAGGACCCCGCGAACCACGATATTGTCGCGCCCGCCGCCGACCCGATCCATCAATGCCTGCACTGGCAACTCCGGCGACGCATCGACTTCGCCATCAGGTTCCCGCCGAATCTGCGGCAAGAACTTCATCGCGTCGAACTGATCGAGCTGAATCGAGGAGTAGGTCTCGGTAGTAGCCCCCTTACGCAAGACGATGACGTTATCCGGATCGCCAGTGTCCGAGATAGCCGAGTTAAGCCCCGCGACCAGCGCCATAACAATCACAAACACGCAGACCACCAGCGCAATCCCGCCGCCGGTCATAGCAGTGGAAACCCGCCTGACCAGCAACGATCGCACATTATATTTAAGCGGTATCGCCATTATTTCTGTCTCCTCTCCCTGTAAGGAGAGCTTTGCGTAACTCGGGTCCGCTCTGTCTCCTCTCCCTGTAAGGGAGAGGATGAAGGTGAGGGTCCGAATAGAGCGCGCTTCTTTGCGCGCGAATCAGGATTCTGTTCTTTGTGAATCCCAAACCCACGCCGAGAATCGTGCAAGCACTTCATCTCAGGCAACCGTCCCCGCTCTGTCTCCTCTCCCTGTAAGGGAGAGGATGAAGGTGAGGGTCCGAATAAAGCGCGTATCTTCAGTGCGCGAGTCAAGATTCTGGCTCCGCTCCGCTGCGCGCGCAGGAATCAGGATTCCACTCCTCGTCCGAATTGTCAGCGCAACGCATCTTACTCCGGTTCCCCTTCCACCAGGGGAAGGGGTTAGGGGTTAGGTTCCTCATGCCACCGTCCTGAGCGCATCCACGATATTCCTTCTCGCCGCCGAACTCGCCGGCACCATCGCGCTGAACAGCCCTATCAACGCCGCCACCACCAGCGTCTCCGCCAGCACCACCCCCGGCATCCGGATCGATCCCAACGGCCCGCCCACGTTGCCAATCGAAAAAGCCTTCAGCACGATATACGCCGATCCGCATCCTAAAACTCCGCCGATAAGACCTATCAGCAGCGACTCCGCCAGCAGCAGCGACAATATCGTGCGCGACGGAAAGCCCATCGAACGCATCACTGCTATCTCGCCGCGCCGCTCGCGTATCGACATCGCCGCCGTATTCGCCGCCACCAGCCCGATCGTCAGCACCACGATAAAACCCAAAATCTCGGCCATCCTGAAAAACGTCCGGTACTGTTCCATGAAGCCGCCGATAAACGCCGCCTCCGACTCCGACAACGTCTCCGCCGACGAATTGGCAAAGCCTTCGTCAATCGCCGCTATCACCTGCGGCACGCTCTCGGGCTTGTCGACCTTGACCCAGATATTATCGACGTTCCCCGGCCGGCCCGCCGCTTCTTCGAGGTAGTCTCTTCTGAACAACAGGAAATCCGGCGGCGCCTTGCCGCCGATCGTGCCCACTATCTGCAGCGTCACGTTGAACGGGTAGAGTGTGCCCCTCAGCTGAATCTGCTGCCCGACATGCAGATGGAACTTCTTCATCGTGTCGCCGCCGACCAGCGCCGCGGTCCGGATTTTCTTGAACTGTTCGAACTGCTCCGCGCTGATTCCCCAGTCGGGCCACATCTTATCGACCTGCTCGGGGTCGGCGGCGAGGTTGGGAAACTGATCGTAAACCTCGTGATACACCCCGCCGAACCAGCTCTCCGGCACTACCACCTCGACATGCGGAACAGCCTGAATCCGCTGCTTGTAAGCCACCGGAATCGAGTACGCGAGCCCGGCCTTGTTATGCGTCGCAATCCGCGTTGACGACGCAGAGTTCCCCAGAATCTCATTGGCGACAGTAGGGATAGAGACCAGCGCCGAAAAAATAAACAGCGAAACCGCAATCGAAAGCACGGTCAAGAAAGTCCGCCGCTTCGACCGCACCAGATTCTTTAAAACCAGCGCCCAATACTTCATCGCGCCACCTTCAACTCTCCTTCTGTCTCCTCTCCCTGTAAGGGAGAGGATGAAGGTGAGGGTCCTTGTCTAGCGCGCATTTTTCCGCGCGCGATTCAGGATTCTGCTCCGCACCTTCACCGAGCCTCAATCGCCAGCACCAGGCTTCGTCCGAATCTCCAGCACATGATTCGCCAGGTCGAAAAAGTACACCGTGCGCCCACCGTTCGACTCATCAACCTTCATATCGCCGAGCGACCGCGGCGCGCTCCCATAGCTGAGCCCGGCCTCCTTGATCCGCCCGAAGATCGCATCGAATTCCGCGTCACCGACGTGAAACGCATAGTGATGGACCCCGAAGTTGTCCCAGCGGTCATCGAAGTCCATCGTGAAGCTCTTGTTGACCCGCACCGGCGCAAACGGCCCCATCGGTCCGTCGTAACTCAATCCAAACAGCTGGGCGAAAAACTTTGCCGACGCGACCTTGTCCCGAGCCGGAACGATAGTGTGATCCAATGTGATAGCCATCTGAATCTCCTCTCCGGTCCCCCTTCCCGGATGGGAAGGGGTTAGGGGTTAGCTTTCACGCATGCGCCGCCGCCTCCGCCGGCGCTCCTCGCTTGCCCGGCTCAACTCCCGCCAATACCCCCTTGTCCAGCCGGTACACGGTGTCGACGTAACGCTCGGCCCGCGGATCGTGCGTCACCATCACGATCGTTTTGGAAAACTGCCGATTCATATCGACCAGCAATCCGAGGATCTCTTCCGCCGATTTCGCATCCAGGTCTCCGGTCGGCTCGTCAGCCACGATAATCGTCGGGTCAGCCACGATCGCCCGCGCAATCGCGACCCGCTGCTCCTGCCCGCCCGACAACTGCCGCGGATAATGGTCCATGCGATCCGCCAGTCCCACCACCTTGAGCGCCGTCTCGACGTGCTCCCGCCGCTCAGCTTTCCCCAGATGGGTCAGCAGCAGCGGCAACTCGACATTCTCGAACGCCGTCAGCACCGGGATAAGGTTGTAGAACTGGAACACCAGCCCGATATGCCGCGCGCGCCAGCCCGCCAGCTCGCGCTCCTTCATCCCGGTTATTTCCTCGCCGCCGACCGCAACCCGCCCGCTGGTCGCGTGATCGATACCAGCGATCAGGTTGAGCATCGTGGTCTTGCCCGAGCCCGACGGCCCCATGATCGCCACGAAACGCCCCACCGGAATCTGAACGGTAACGTCGTCGAGCGCGCGCACCTCGAACTCGTCGCGCTTGTAGATTCGGGTAACGTGCTCGAGATCGATTGCAAACTTTTCGTCCATAACTTCCCTTCGCCCTTTCTTAGAATCTTGTAGTTAACCCCAATATTATATTCGACCCTGAATTATCTCCGACCCGATGTCAACGCAGTCCGGCGGCTGCCGTGCCCGATAGTTTCGCCCGCGAAGCGGGGCGCCGCCGCACTTGTAGCTCACGCTTCAATTGCCGGCAAAGCTTGGCCAGTACCCGCGCCTTGGCATCGGTAATCTCGCAACCAAGCTCGATTATGAACCGTCGCACCGAACTCGCGCCCGCGCGCCGCATCGCGGCCACCATCTCGCGCAGAATCGCCGTCCGCGCTTCATCGTCGCGCCGCGAGCGTTCCATATGCTCGAGCGCGATTTCCGGTTCCTGGTCCGCGAAATAAATCTTCACCTGCGACTCGTCGAACACGAACAACGGCTGCGCCGGCTCGCGCAGCATGCGCCTGAAATGCGCCCGGCCGCGCGCCGTGATCGCATAAACTTTGCGCGCGCGCCGACCGCGCCGTTCCGTCCGCAGCCTGACCAAGCCGTCGCGCGCCAGCTTCTTCAGCGCCGGATAGATCGAGCCGTCGCTTACCCGGTAGAAAAACCCGACGGGGTCCTGAAACCGCTGCTTCAGATCGTAGCCGGTCGCCTCCGCCTCCATCAGGAATCCGAGAATGGGAAACTTCACGTCCATCCGCGGCGGCGTCTTTTCGAACTCCAGCGCTGACTTGGCCGGAAACAGCAAAGCGCCCGGACGATAGCCGCGGCTTCCGTTTGGCCCGGATATCGACAATCCCTCATGCATACCTATCGAGCCAATAGCTCGACTTGAGCTATGAGTCAATCGGTCTTCAGGAGTCAGGATGCAGCAATATGACTGCGGATCACGCTGACGAGATTGCACTGGCCCGTGAGTGGCGCGACCCGCGCGCCCGCCGCCGCCAGCTCGCGCATTCGCTCAGGCCCGGGCTCAGTGCCGAACACCACGTCCCAGATTCGACTGGTGACCCCGAAAATCGCGTCCGGCTCTGCCAGGTGATGCGCCAGGTGGCGCGCGCGCAAGCGTGCTTCGAGCGCGCAGCACGGATCGGCGAAGTGAATCCGGTAGTGAACGAACTCATAGGCCGCAAATCCGGTCACGATCCCGCCGTAAAAGATCGCCTCGGGCGCCCACCCGAATATCATCCAGGCCACAAACAGCACGAGCGCGGTTGGAAGCCATGCGCCGAGCGCGAAAACCGCGCGAGGATCGCGATGATGCACCTCGTGGAGTGGCGTCACGAATGTGCGACGTGCATGGCCGAGTACGCCGTGGATGACATACTCGAGCAGCGTCCAGCTAAAGAGTCCGGCAGCGAATATGAGCGTATCGACGAGCATCTGCCTTGATCGTAGGTCGTAGCGAGTCGCTTGGCAACGCAGCGGTCAGCTTGCGTCGAGACCGTTTTTCGCCCTTGACACTCTATTTAAGGATTGGAATACTCCAATCATTCAGTTAGCTGAGGAGCGCTATTAAAATGTTCGACACCGACAATCCGTTCCTGAATGGCAACTACGCACCGTGGCGGGAAGAGGGCGACGCGTTCGATCTCGAGATCGAAGGCGAGTTGCCGCGCGAGCTCAACGGCGCGCTCTATCGCATCGGGCCGAACCCGCACTTCAAGCCGCGTGGCGCTTACCATTGGTTCGATGGCGACGGGATGGTCCACGCGTTCATCCTGCGCGACGGCCGTGCCGCTTACCGCAATCGCTACGTTCGCACCGATGGCCTCAAAGCGGAGATGAAGCAGGGCCGCGCGCTCTACGGCAGTTTGATCCAGCATGCGCGCGAGCTGCCGCCGGAGTTGGGGCCGTTCAAGAACGCCGCGAACACCAACATCATCGGCTACGGCAATCGCCTGCTCGCGCTGTTCGAGGCCGCGTTGCCGCACGAGCTCAAGCCGCTGACGCTCGAAACGGTGGGCCTCTACGATTTCGGCGGCAAGCTCACCGGTCCGATGACCGCGCATCCGAAGTTCGATCCGGTCAACGGCGACCTGCTGTTCTTCGCCTATCAGCCGTTCCCTCCGTACGTGACGTGGTATCGCGCGAGTTGTGACGGCCAGCTTGTCGAGTCGCGGCCGATAGAAACCGGACTGCCGGTGATGATGCACGACTTTATCGCGACCGATAACTACGCGATCTTTTTTGTCTGCCCCTCGGTCTTCCATATCGAGAACGCGCCCGCAGGCAAGCCGCTGTTTATCTGGGAGCCGCAGCACGGCACCAGAATCGGCGCGATGAACCGCAAGACTGGCGACGTGAAATGGTTTCAGGACGAGGCCTTCTTCGTCTTTCATTTCCTTAACGCCTACGAGGAGAACGGGTCGCTGATCGTCGACGGATGCCGGATGGATTCGGTCGACCTGACCGGCAACTCGTTCGGCGGCAAGCCGTTCATGTGGCGCTGGAATCTGAATTTGAAGGACGGCTCGATGCGCCAAAATCAGATGCACGACCATCCTACCGAGTTTCCGCGCCTCGACGAGCGCCTGGCCGGCCGCAAGCATCGGTACGGCTACTTCACCAACGGGGACACCGAGACGCCCGGGAACACGGACAGCTGCAAGGGCCTGCTCAAGCGCGACTATCAGACCAACAAGGTCGAAGTTCAGGAGCTCGGAAAACATTTTGCGGCGGGAGAGCCGGTGTTCGTACCGCGCAACGGGCAGTCATCGGAAGACGACGGCTGGGTGCTCGCGGTGTGGTACGACGACGAGCGCAACCGCAGCGAGATGATCGTTCTCGACGCGCAGAACTTCGCCGGCGCGCCGGTTGCGAGAATCAAACTGCAGCATCGCGTGCCGTGGGGTTTTCACGGCAACTGGGTGCCCGCGCAATGAAGAAGGCTTCGCCGGCCGCGCGCGCATCGATTGGCGAGCGTGCTCGAGCAGGTCCGAATGACGGGCCCGGCTTTCTGCGTTTTCCAACACGGAAGGCGTCGCTGGATCTCGCGCTACTCGGATTGATCGCGGAAGTGCCGGGTGTGTCCGGCTACGACATCATGAAGATTTTCGATCTCTCGATGGCGCATTACTGGCACGCGCATCCGACGCAAATCTATCCCACCTTGGAACGGATGGAGGAGTTCGGGCTGATCAAGCGCCGCAACGTGGTGCAGCGCAACCGGCCGAATAAGCGGCTGTATACGATCACGCCGGCCGGCGAGCGGGTGCTGGTCGACTGGCTCGAGAGTCCGTTCGAAGGAATTAACCTGAAGCATCCGCCGCTGCTGCGATGCCGCTTCCTAGGACATCTCGGGGCCGACGGCGCGATCGCGATTCTCGAAGAAGAGCGGAGGTCGTGGGCGATTCATCTGAAGCGGTATCGCGAACTCGAGAAAAACTACTTCGCCAATGGCAAAGGATACAGCGACGTGAACAAGATGTTCTCGAGGTTCACGCTGAAGCGCGGAATCGACTGGATGCAGGAAAATATCCGATGGTGCGAGTGGGCGGTAGATGAGATCGAGCGCAATCGCGCGCTGTTCCCGACCGAGAATATGCGAACGGAAATGAAACCGCCTATTCCCTTCGATCCGATTCGCTATCGAAAGCTGGCGAATGAAGAACTGGCCGCGGGTATGAAGAAATACAACCGGCGCAAGGCGCGCGAGAAAGGGCGCGCGGCGGAGCGGAAAGAAGCAAATTGATTGTATGTGAAACCCGCGGGTTTCACGCTTCCTTGTGGCAGGCTGACCTCCTTCGGCTTCGCTCAGGACAGGGTCTGCACCCACTCATAAGAAGAGATGCGGGAGTTGGTCCAGCTCTGCGTTCATTCCGGCAAGGGCAGAATCCTGAATCGCGCGAGGCGCTGTAACAGGACCCTCGCCTTCATCCTCTGCCTTACCGGGAGAGCAGACAGAACGGCGGCGTAACCTTTTCGGGGCACTGCGGTTTCTATAGATAGAGGCTGATGTGTCTGGACGGTCCGCATCCTTATATGCGCGTTCTGCGGCGCGCGAGGTTAGCCCCGCGCGTGCGTCGGAGGGTGGCTTGAAGGCTCGCGCCACGGCGAAGCGCGACGCCGGTGACGCGGGCGAGCGCGCGCTGATCGAGGCGGCGCAGCGGGACCGCGGGCGGTTTGCCGATCTCTACGAGGCAAACTTCGAGCGGGTTTATGCTTATGTTGCGCGGCGCGTTCGCGATCGGGACGAAGCGCAGGATCTTACCGCCGACGTTTTTCACCTGGCGCTGAAAAGTCTGCCGCGCTTCGAATGGCGCGGGGTGCCTTTTGCGGCCTGGCTTTTCAGGATTGCTTCCAACGAAATAGCCGATCGCTTGAAGAACATGGCCCGGCGTCTTGCCCATGAGAGCGAGAGCGCGGACCCGGACTTGTATGCGGATGACCGCGGCGGGGTGGCGTCGGGAGTCGAGGAGGCGGAGCGGCGGGCGCGGCTGTTCAAGCTGGTCGAGCGGCTGCCGCGGGATCAGTCGCGGGTGATAGCGATGCGGTTTGCGGAGCAGAAGTCGATTCGCGAAATAGCGAGCGCGCTCGGACGCAGCGAAGGCAGTATCAAGCAGCTTCAATTCCGCGGCCTGCAGAATCTGCGGGTGCGGATGGGTGATACGAATGGCTAAGGGGAAACTAATCGAACAGCTGGACGATGCGGTGGAGGCGCTGGTGGCCAAGCCGGATACACCGCTGCCCACATCGGATCCTCGACTGGCCGCGATTTTGCGGATCGCGGGAGAATTGCGGGATCTGCCGCGCGCCGATTTCAAGAATCGGCTCAAGCTGGAGCTGGCGGCGCAATCCAAGGCAATGGAATCGGCCGGCGGCAAGCCGTTGTTCACGCATCAGGATATAGAAGAGCGGCTCAAGGAAATTGACGAGCAGTCGAAGTTTATCGTGCATGACGTGCGCGCGGCGTTGAGCGATTTGCCTGAGATGTCGATGCGGTTTTTGGACGCGATGGGGGAGCATCTGCTGGTCGCGTCGCGCGGCGACAAGCGAACAAATTGGGAGCGACACCTGGGCGGCGACGAAATGATCTACGTGATGGACGGCGAGACCGACGTCGTCACGTTGACCGACGAGGGGCCGGTGGAGTCGACGATTCACGCGGGCTCGTTGTTTGTTTGTCCCGAGGGCCTGTGGCATCGGCTGACGCCGCGGCCGTTCGTTTCGGCGTTTTACCTGACTCCGCGCCGCACCGAAGGCTCGGCCGCGAAAGACCCGCGGACCAAGACCGAACGCGCCAAGCGCGGGCGCGGGCGAAAAGGCTCGCGCGGCGCGAGTGTCGCGCAACTCGAAGAGCACGATCTGCGCGCCGCGATGCGCGAGGTGCCGCATCTGAATATCACGGCAGACACGACTGGCGAGGACGCCAACGCGGCCGTGCGCAATGTCGCGAAGGTCGGGAATCTGACGATGGGCGTCATGAGTTATACCGGGCTGACGCCCTGGGAGCGGCATCCCGGCGGCGACGAGCTGCTGCTGGCGCTCGACGGCGAGCTCGAGGTGACCGCATTGACCGACGACGGCCCGGTAACGCGGAAGATTCGCGCGGGCGAGGCGTTCGTCTGTCCGCAGGGAATATGGCATCGGCAGTTCGCGGAGAAATCGGTGTCGATGTTGTACGGGACGCCGATCGAGCACGGTGAGGTTTCGATGGCGGACGATCCGCGGGTGGTCGGCGCGAACGAACAGCCGCCGGCCGTAGCCGCGGGAGTCTCACGGAGTATCATGCCGTTCCTCTGTATCGAGGGTGCGGCAAGCGCGGTCGAATTCTACAAGAGTGTATTCGGCGCGACTGTGTTGATGCGCGACGAGGAGCCAAGCGGCATCGTGAGCCACGCGATGTTGAAGATGGGTGAGACGACGGTAATGCTTTCGGATCCCACTTCGGCGGACGTGAAGCAGAACGACGTGCATGGATTGTCGCGCTCGCCGCGATCGTTGGGCGGCTCACCGGTACATCTGTACCTGTACGTCGCGGACGTGGACGACGTTTTCAAGCGCGCGCTTGATGCCGGCTCGAAAGCTATCGACGAGCCGGAGGATCGCGACTGGGGGGACAGGACGGCGGGAATCGAAGACCCCTACGGTCACGTGTGGTGGCTGGGAACGCCGATAAAAGATCCGCCTGTGAAGAAAAAAAATTAAAAATCTGGAGGAAACGTCATGGCGGGGAAAGTGAAGATGGTTCCCGACGGCTGGCATAGTGTCACTCCGTTCCTATGCGTCCACGATGCGGGCCGGGCAATCGAATTCTATCGCAAGGCATTCGGCGCCACCGAGCTGGAGCGGATGGCGGAGCCGGGCGGGAAGGTTAATCATGTAGTGCTGAAGATTGGCGATTCGATCGTGCGGCTCTCGGACGACAGCTCGAAGCACGCGGCGGAATGGGTGGCCAAGGGCTGGTCGCGAAGTCCGCAATCGCTGGGCGGCACACCGGTGCATTTCTACGTTTACGTCGACGACTCGGATGCGGTGTTCAAACGCGCAATCGCGGCGGGCGCGAAGGAGATGGAACCAGTGGCAGACAAGGTTTGGGGCGACAGGATTGGCGCGTTGACGGATCCCTTCGGACATATCTGGATGATCGCAACTCACAAAAGGGACGTGCCAATCGAGGAAGTCAGAAAAATTCGCTCGAAAGCCGGCCACGCGTAAAAATAGAAAGATGAAAATCTCCCGCATCATCTCACTCGTCCTCGCCCTGGTCTTCATTCTGCTGATTGCGCGGCTGGACCGGCTGGAAAGAGGTGGTCCGGCGCATGCATTCGTCATGTTGCCCGGGCAAGAGCCGGCGACGATGTACATGCCGGGCGCCGGGAACGCTTTCTACACGCAGTTTCCCAAGCCGGTGGCGGAACGGCCGCCGGCGGTGGTGCTGATTCATGGCTTCATGGCCGATCGCAAAATCATGAGCGTGCTGGCGCGGCGGCTCGCGGAGAACGGTTACGCGGTGTTGGCGATCGACGTGAACGGTCACGGCGAGAATCGAAATCCGTTTAACGGCGGCGAGGCCGAGAGCAACAGTCTGCGCGCCGACGTCAAGCAGGCGGTCGATTTTCTGCGCGAGAGCCCGCTGGTCGACGGATCGCGAATTGCCGTGATGGGCCATTCGATGGGCGCGGGCGCGGCGCTCGATTACGCCACCAACGATCCAAATCTGAAAGGCGCGGTGATGATCTCGGGTGGCTGGACGCTCGGTCCCGTGCGTCCGAAGAACGCGCTGTTCATTTTCGCGCAGAACGATCCGGTCGAGCCGATCCAGGATACTTCCGCCGCGCTGGTGGCGCATCTGGCGGCCGTGCCGAAGGCCGAGCTCGGCAAGACCTACGGTGACTTCGCGCAGGGCAACGCGGTCGAAGCGATCCAGGTGCCGGGCGTCAATCACGTGACGATTCTCAACTCGGATTATGCGGCCACCACGATTGTGAAGTGGCTGGACAGCACGTTCGCAATGCCGAGGACCGGCACGATCGAGCTGGCGGACGCGAGGCTTGCGGCCCAGCGAATCGCGCTGCTGGTATTTGCGGTTCTGCTGATACCGCTGGGCAGAGTGTGCGGCTCGATGGTTCCAAGTTGGGTGGCCGAGCGGCCCGGACCGGCCGGATGGATCGGACTGCTTATCTTTGCCGGCGCATTGCTGGCAGCGATGCCGCTGGCGGCGGCGGACCCGGCATCGTTTGTCCCACTGGTGGTGGGAGACAGCCAGTTGTCATGGTTCGCGGTCGCGGGACTGATAACGGTGGGCGTGCTCGTGCTGTGGCATCCGCTGGAATGGTATCGCGTGCGTGAAGGGGTCGGCGTCGCGATAATCGCGGGCGCCGTTGGCTTCGCCGTAGTTTACGTCTGCCAGGTCGCGCTGTCGGTGATCCTGCATCAAGTGTCGTTGTCACCGGAGCGGCTGATGGCCATGGCGCTGGCGGCGGTGTTGCTGTTCCCGTTCTGGATGGGGTTCGAGCTGCTGGTGCGGCGCGGCGGAACGGTCATCTCGACGGTGTGGGCCGTGATTGGCCGCGCGCTAATCGTGATTCTGATGGTCGTCGGCGTAATGCTGCAGGTGCTGCCGTTCGTGCTGATACTGATTTTGCCGATCATCGGGATAGCCCTGGTGCTGATCGAGATATTCGCGACGTCGGCCTACAGCGCGTCGCGCAACCTGGCGTTGATCGCGATTTTCGAGACGCTGTGGTTCGCATGGATGATCGCGGCCGCCAGTCCGATCACATTCATGTTCTAGTTTTCGGAGGGACCAATATGGCGAACACGAAACAGGACATGGCCACAACTGCTCGCTCACTGTACGAGATGGCGGTCGGCCACTACTTCTCGCGCGCGATTTACCTGGCTGCGAAGCTTGGCGTTGCGGACCAGCTCAAAGACGGGCCGCGAGACTGCGTAGACCTGGCCAAGGCAAGCGAGACGCACGCGCCTTCGCTCGCTCGCGTGATGCGCCTGTTGGCCAGCGTCGGGGTGTTCGCTGAGCATGAGGACGGCAGGTTCGCGCTGACACCGCTCGGCGAATTTCTGCGCGAGGGCGTGCCCGGCTCGATGCGCGCGTCGGTGATGCTCTTTGCGGGAGTCTCGATTCAAGACTCGTGGAAAGAGCTCGAGTATTGCGTGCGCACCGGAGAGCCTGCCTTCCGCAAGGAGTCCCCTGACGCGGACGCTTTCTCGCAAATGGCCAAGGATCCCGCCGCTGCAGCAATTTTCGACAAGGCGATGGCGACATTCGCGCCTATTACCTCGGCCGCGGTTGCTGCAGCGTACGACTTCTCGGCGTTCGGCACGGTGGTCGACGTGGGCGGTGGCAATGGCGCTCTGCTGATAGGAATCCTGAAAGCCAACCCGAGCCTGCGCGGGATTGTGTTCGATCAGCCACATGCCGCCAAAAGCGCGACCGACCAGATCACGGCGGCAGGGTTGTCATCGCGATGCGACGCGGTCGGCGGGGACTTCTTCAAGGAAGTGCCAAGCGGCGCCGACGCTTACGTGGTCAAGCATGTGATCCATGATTGGAACGACGAGCGCGCGATCGCGATTCTGAAGAATTGTCATCGCGCGATGGGCCCGAAGGGCAAGCTGCTTATCGTCGAAGGAGTGTATCCGCCGCATATCGATCAATCCGACCTCAGCCGCGGCGCCGCCGCCAACGACGTCAACATGCTGGTGAACACCGGCGGCCGCCAGCGCTCCGAATCCGAGTTCCGCGCACTCTACGACGCGTCCGGATTCAAACTAACACGGATAGTCCCAACCCCGGCCAGAGTCTGCGTGATCGAAGGCGCTCGCGTTTAGAAGTTCGAGCAAGGAGAAAATTTATGCCAGCCAAAATAGATCCAATTCCTACCGGGCCTCGAGCGATTACCGCGTACCTGACGATCAAGGGCGCCGCAAAGGGAATCGAGTTTTACAAAAAGGCATTCGGCGCGAAGGAGCTGATGCGCTGGACCGGCAAAGACGGCAGAGTCGGCCACGCCGAGATCGAAATCAGCGGAACGCCGGTGTTCATCAGCGACGAGCATCCCGAGATGGGAGTCGTGAGTCCCGAGACACTGCGCGGGACCTGTGTCGGGCTCCATCTGCTGGTCGAGGACGCGGATGCGACCTTCAAACGGGCGGTTGCAGCGGGCGGAAAAGCAATCAGGCCGATGGAGGAAGAGCCGTGGGGGCAGAAGTCGGGAACCTTGCAGGACCCGTTCGGTCATCGATGGTTCGTCACACAGCGCACAGCAGAACTGTCGGCGGACGAGATGGACAAAATCGGCAAGTCGGCGGGATATCAGACACTTACCTGACGTGCGCTTGAAAGTATCGCCAGGCGGGTTCGATGCGACACTGCTGCTCAATTAGCGTACATTTGTGAGACGCGCGTATCGTGTATGTGCGTGCTAGGCTTGGCCTCAGCAGATAGTTCGATCTGCATTCATCAAAATTCAACCCGTCGTGCGCGACGAAAGGAAAAGACTGATGCTCGAGACAGGAAAACCGTTTGTGAATTTCAATCTCCAGAACCAGGACGGCAAGGCGATGAAGCTGGGCGATTTCGCCGGCAAGTGGCTGGTGGTGTACGTCTACCCCAAGGACGACACGCCGGGCTGCACAATCCAGGGCAAGTCGTTCACGGCGAGCAAAGCCGACTTCGACGCGGCGGGAATCAAGGTGGTCGGAGTCAGCGCGGACGACGTCGCCTCGCACAAGAACTTCTGCAATAAGTTCGCGTTCACTATCGACCTGCTGGCGGATACCAACGCCGAGCTGCTCAAGGCGGCGGGCGTCGGTCAGACGGATTATAACGGGACGAAGTATTGGAACCGGACCAGCTTTGTGATCGATCCTAAGGGCAACCTGCGCAAGGTTTATGAGAAAGTGAACCCGCAAGGGCACGAGAAGGTGCTGCTGGAGGATATCAAGGGAATGCAGAAAGGATAGGAGTCAGAGGCAGGGCGGGGGCAATTTTGCGGCAATTTGGAACGTTTTATTATTGCCGTGGATTTGATTTGATGGACCTGACAGCAGGGCCTTGACTGGCAGGCGTGGACAGTAAGTGATCAGGCATAGCGCCTGAATTTCGGGCGAAATTTATCGTCCGATAAACAGATGGTTCGGTACTTGTCCTGCCCCATGACGCAAGAGTTTCGCTACATTCCAGGAGGAATGCATGGTTAAGAAGATCGCTGCCGTAGCCGGCGGCGTTTTTATCGGCCTGGTCATCGCCTTTGCGCGCGTCGGCGCGTTCCCTTTCTGGGGTTCCGATTCCGGCACCGCCCCGGCGCCAGCCCCTGCGCAGCAGGCGCAGGCGGCGCCTCAACCGCTGCCGGCACCGCCGGTGCCGGGCGTGCATGTGGCGCCTCCGCCTCAGCCGGCGGAGCCGAACACGCCGGAGCCGGGCGAAAAGGTGGGCGTTGTCACCTCGTTCGCGCCGCTGGTCAGGAAAATGATACCGGCGGTCGTGAGCGTCAACGTCGTGCAGGACGTGAAGGTCTCAGGTATGCCGTTTGGGCCGCAAGCTGGACCTGGCGATGACAATGGCGGCGACGACGACCCCGGCGCTCAAGGGGGAGAAGGCGATCAAGGCGGTGGCGGCACAGCACCGGGCGGTGGCGATCCATTCGACCAATTACGCCGCTACTTCGGTCAAGGCGGTCAGCGCGAATACAAGCAGCACGGGCTGGGCTCGGGCGTGATCGTGTCACCCGACGGCTACATCCTGACCAACAATCACGTGGTCGGTAACGCCGAAGAAATCCACGTGACGCTCCAGGACAAGCGCGAGTTTACCGCGAAGGTAATCGGCAAGGACGCCAAGACCGACCTGGGATTGATCAAAATCGACACCAAGGATGCGTTGCCGGTAGCGCCGCTGGGCGACTCCAATACTACTGACGTGGGTGACTGGGTGATCGCAATCGGCAATCCGTTCAACGTCGGCATGACGGTGACGGCGGGAATCGTCAGCGCCAAGGGGCGAATCCTCGGCGGCGATTACGATGATTTCATCCAGACCGACGCGTCGATTAATCCCGGCAACTCCGGTGGACCGCTAATCAATACTCGCGGCGAAGTCATCGGAATCAATACCGCAATCTACAGCCGCACCGGCGCCAACAACGGCATCGGCTTCGCCATCCCAATCGACATGGCGCGCAACGTGATGGACCAGCTGAAAGCGCACGGACGCGTAATCCGGGGATGGTTGGGCGTCGAGATTCAGGAAGTCACGCCTGACCTCGCACAATCGTTCGGATTGCCGAGGCCGGAGGGCGCGCTGGTCGCGAGCGCGGACAAAGACGGCCCGGCAGGCAAGGGCGGGATCGAACGTGGCGACATAGTGCTCAGCTTCAATGGCCATCCGGTCGACGACGAGCATGAGCTGCCCGCTTTGGTCGCGCAGACGCCGATCAACCAGAAGGTACCGGTCGAAGTGGTGCGCAACGGCAAGCACATGACCCTTGAGGTCACGATTGGCGAGCGCAAGGAACCGCAGGTGGCGTCGGCCAAGACCGAGGAGCCGGGAGGCAACTGGGGGATGCAAGCTGCCGATATCACGCCCGAGATCGCGCAGCAGTTTCATCTCGAAGGCACCAAAGGCGTGGTGATTCAGAAGGTCGCGCCGGACAGCCCTTCGGCGGAGGCGGGCCTTCAGCCGGGTGACGTCGTACTGGAAGTTAATCGTGAAAAGGTCGCAGGTGTTGCGGATTTCGCCGCGAAGGCGAAAGAGGCTCAGACGAAGAAGGAGTCCGCGCTGCTGCTAGTGCAGCGCGGTGGCGCGACCCTGTATACGGTTATCAAGCCGCAGGCGGCGGGCTGATCGCAAGTAAAGGATAGGGATTCAACGCGCGGCGCATCGGGATCTCGATGCGCCGCAGCTGTTTTCAGGGCAGGGGATACTTTCGCGCGGAAGACGCCGATGCTAGGCGTTGAAGCGCTTGATGAAGTCGTTGCGAAAATTCGACGTGGTGATTGCCGGTGCGGGTCCGGCTGGGCTGGCGACGGCGCTCTTCCTGGTGAAGCGGTGGCCCACCCTCGCGGGTCGAATCATCGCACTGGAGAAATCGGCGCATCCAAGATTCAAAGTATGCGCCGGCGGGTTGATTCCCAAAACAATGCTCGCGCTTGACGAGCTTGGAATCCCGCTCGACCTGCCGAACGTCGAAGTGACTCGCGGTAAAGCTGCAACGCCGGTTGGCAGCGTCGACTTGTCGCGCGACGGCGATGTGCTGGCGACTGTCATTCGCCGCGACCGATTCGACGCGATGCTGGCCCGAGCCGCGCGCGCGGCAGGGGTCGAAATAGTTGAACGCGATCGGGTGCTCGACGTGGTTCAGGAAGAGGGCGGGGTGCGCGTCGACACCGAGCGCGGGACTTACCAGGCGCAAGTTCTTGTAGGCGCTGATGGCTCGGGCAGCCGGGTCCGTCGAACTGTATTCGGCGTCCGTAAGGAAACAATCGGGCGTGCGCTGATGACTGACATCCCGGTCGATCCGGAGCGCACTCCTGAGTTTACGTCGAAGAGCTACCGCTTTGACTTTAGCTGCGTGAGCGCCGGAATCAGCGGCTACTCGTGGTCGTTCCCGTGCCTTATCGGGGGCGCGCCGCATCTGAATGTAGGCATTTACGATCAGCGTCCACACGAATTCGCGGAAAACGGTGGAGTACAATCGCGGATGATAGCGGAACTCGTCGCGGCATTCCCTGAACTTCCACTCGAGGGCTTAAGGCGGCACGCCACCCGATGGCACTCGTTTCCAATTCGATGGTTCGATGCAGCCGACAGCTTCGTTCGCGGGCGCGTCATGCTCGCGGGCGACGCGGCCGGAGTTGATCCGCTGATGGGCGAGGGCATTTCGTGCGCCTTCGAACATGGCAAGCTGGCGGCGAGCGCGATCGGTAAATTTCTGGAGGGCGACGGCGAGGCTTCGCTCGCGTACGATCGCGCGCTGCACCAAGGTGCGGTGGGCAGGAAAATGAGCAAACTGGCGTTTGCCGCGCGCCACTTCTATGGCCCGCACTATCGCCTGTTTTTCCGAATCGCGGGCGTCAGCCGCCGCGCGCAGGAGCTCGGAGTCGATTGGTACAACGGCGCTCGGCATCTAGACGAAGTGCCGACCCCGCGTCTGATCGCTCGCTGGGCTCGGGCGGTTCTATTAGGCGACTTTGTGCGATAGCATTCCGATGTCGCTCCGAGCGCAGAAGGATCAGGTGTGGGTCGAGTGCGCGTGACACGGTCACGAAAACGGGCGGGTAGGAAGCATCCGGCGAAGAAGACCAGGAGGCGACGGCTTGGAATGCTTGCTCTGGCCGGACTAACGGCGCTGATTTTGGGTTTTTTGACGAAACGAATGATGATCCCGTCGGCCGTCCACTACATCGCCTATCGACCTCCCGATCAGTCGCAATCGGTGACTGAGTCAAATCCTGGAACCGCGGCAGAGGGACAGAGTGCCACGAATGATTCGGCGTCGTCGAACGCGAAATCAGATGCGAACGAGCAGGGCACATCGGAGAATCTGACGCCTGGCGATCGCCGTGCGTTGGACGTGCTTATCAAGCGTAAGAACAGGTGAAGAAAGGGAGATAGGTTTGTGTATCGGTCCGGGTTGAAATGGTTTGGCCTCGTCCTGATTTTCGCAGGACTCATCCTGCTTCCACTAACCTTGTTCGCCTTCGCGACTCTGCATCCTATCTTCAGCCCGCACACCTACCATATCATTTTGGCCATCCTCTTGATTCTAAGCGATGGTTCTCTACTTGCAGGTGTTGTGATCATGATTCTTGAAAGTCGATATACCCGGCGCCGCCTATATTAGGTTAGGTAGCTCAGGAACGATCGGATGGCGGGTTCGATGAATATAGCAGACGACATGGGATTTCGCGTCGCGCTCGAGCGCCCGCCGTCGCGAATCGTGTCGTTGGTGCCGAGCTGGACGGAGACGCTGTTCGCGCTGGGCTTCAATTCCGAAGTGGTGGGCGTTACGAAATTCTGCGTCGCGCCGGTTGCGGCGGTCGCATCGATTCCAAAAGTCGGCGGCACCAAGAATCCAGATATCACTGCGATCGTGAAGCTCGAGCCCGAGCTGGTGATTGCCAATGCCGAGGAGAACCGGCGCGAGGATGTCGAGCGGCTGCGTGCAGCAGGGATTCCGGTCTTCACAACTTATCCGCGCACGGTGCCGGGCGCAGTCGAATCGATCCTACGGCTCGGCCGGGTGCTGAGTCGCGAGGCGGGCGCTGCTGCGTTGGCCAAGGAGATAACGCTCAGCGTCAGCGGAATCGAGGCCGGGCTTGGCGTATGGAGCAAGCTGCGGCTGCGCGTTTTCTGCCCGATATGGAAAAAACCGTGGATGTCCTTCAATGCTGACACCTATGCGCATGATGTGCTGCGGATGCTCGGCTACAACAATATCTTCGCTTCAGCGGGCGAGCGGTATCCCGTGACCACGCTCGAGGAAGCGGTCGAACGCCGTCCCGATATCGTGATACTTCCCGATGAGCCGTATGAATTCGACGAATCCGACGTCGCCGAGCTGAAGACTCTCCTCCCGCCCGCCCTTAGCCGGCGGTTGCTTATCGTCAGTGGCCGCGACTTGCACTGGTACGGCGTTCACATGGTCCGTGGCCTCAAGTCGTTGGCGGATAGAATGGCGCGAGTGCGCGCCGCGGTTCTATAATCATGCGTCGAGTAACGACGCCGTCGCTCGATTGAAGTAAAAAGGGGAAATCTGCATGAACGCGAAAATCAGCATGGCCGCCGCGCTTCTTCTGCTAGCGACGCCCCCGGTAGAATGGGCGTCGAATCGTGGCGTCCCAAATACCGGGGCGCTGACTTGCCATGCGCAGCAACCGCCGCTGGGCATCGTCGTCGCTCAGGACAGTTCGTCGGACGGTGGTACTTCGGCCGGTGATAACGGCAATGACAACGACAACGGCAGCGATTCGAGCGATAGCGCTGACGACAATCAGAATAGCGACGACAATCAGGCTGATCAGCAAAATGCCTCCGGCGACGATCAGCAGCAGGTCTCGCCGGATGACGATTCGGGCAACGCTCAACAATCCCCGCAGCAAGCAAACCCGGACTAATAGCGCCGCGCCGGCGGATCGATAGCACGGCCCGCCCGTTGGCTCGCTCACTGACATTCGCGCTCGTCTATCGAGGAGACCAACGATGGCAGCACCACTGGACGGAATCAAAGTACTCGATCTGACCAAGCTCGCGCCCGGACCATTTTGCACGATGATCCTGGCGGACCTTGGCGCCGACGTGATCAAGATCGAGGAGCCGGGTCCTCCGACCGGCCGCCGTGCGCAGCAGGCGGGTGCTGCTGGCACGCGAGGCGCGGGCAATCGTTTCGCAAGCTCGCCCTACAACGCGCTCGGTCGCAACAAGAAATCGATTGGGATCAATCTTAAGAGCGGGATGGGCAAGGAAATCTACACGCGTCTGGCGCAACGTGCCGACGTTATCGTCGAGGAATACCGCCCTGGCGTCGCCAAGCGGCTCGGCATCGACTACGAGAGGTTGTCTTCGCGCAATCCGAGACTGATCTACTGCGCTATCACCGGCTTTGGACAGACCGGGCCGTATCGCGACTTGGTCGGCCACGACATCAACTACATCGCGACCGCCGGCGTGTTGTCGATGTTCGGGCGGCCGGGCCAGCCACCGACGATCCCCCACAACGTCATCGCCGACTACGCCGGCGGCGGAATGCACGGTGCGATCGGAGTACTTGCGGCACTGGTGGCACGCAATCAAACGGGACGCGGCCAGTATGTCGACATCTCGATGATGGACGGCAGCTTAGCTCTGCTGGCGCAGGCGATGTCGACATTTTTCGCCAACGGTAAAGTGCCGCGACGTGGGGAGACGATAAACGACGGCGGGATACCGAACTACAACGTCTATCTGACGAAGGACGACAAATACATTACGATCGCTGCGATCGAGCCGTGGTTTTTTGCCAACCTCTGCCGCGCGCTCGGACGCGAAGATTTTATTCCGCATGAATTCGATTCGAGCAAACGCGCGGAGATAGCACGCGTCTTTACCGAGACCTTCAAAACCAGGACGCGCGACGAATGGTTCGAGATTCTCAGCAAGAGCGACATCTGTGCCGGCCGGATGCTCACACTCGACGAGGTACCGAGCGATCCGCAAGTGCTCGCGCGCGACATGATCGTCGAGGTCGAAGCGCCCGGCGGCAAGAAGGTCAAGCAGGTCGGCATCTCGGCTAAATTTTCGGATACTCCCGGTTCGATCAAATCGCTCGCGCCAGAACTAGGGCAGCATACTGACGAAATCCTGGGCGAGCTCGGCTACAGCAAGGAAGAGCTCGACCGCTGGCGCGAGGCGGGCGCAATCAAATAGTCGCCCAGTGGGACGCGTTGCCCGCCGCATCGAATCACGGTTAAGATTCGACATATGCCACAGTCAGTTCCGATGTTCATGCGCGGTCCGCACGATCCGATTCGAATCGAGCGCGCCGAAGGCCCATGGCTCTACACCTCCGACGGCCACAAGATTCTCGACGCCGGCGGCGGCGCGGTCGTGGTGAACATTGGGCAGGGACGTCGCGAAATTGCCGAGGTGGCATCCCGCACCATCTCAAAACTCGATTACATCGTGCCGGTGTGGAGCTCGGCCGAGCGCGAGCGGCTGGTCGAGCGTCTTACCCGATGGACTCCAGCGGGACTAACGCGCTTCTTTTTCACCAGCGGAGGATCGGAGGCGGTCGAAGCGGCGCTGAAGTTCGTGATTCTCTACAACAAGGCGCGGGGCAAACAGTCGAAGAGCAAAATTATCGGGCGGCGCTTCTCTTACCACGGCAACACCATCGCGGCCTTGTCGGCGGGAGGGAGCGGGCGACGCGCAGACTACGAGCACATTCTATTGGACTGGCCGAAGATCGATCCCACTTACTGCTACCGATGCCCGTGGGGGAAAACCTATCCGTCATGTGAGCTCGACTGCGCGACCGCGCTCGAAAAAGAGATCCTTAAGCAGGGTCCCGATTCGATCGCCGCGTTTATCGCCGAGCCGATGATGGGTTCGAGTGGCGGCGTGGTACCACCGGTCAAGGAGTACTGGCCTAAGATTCGCGAGATCTGCACGCGCTACAACGTGTTGCTGATTGCCGACGAAGTGATGACCGGCTTCGGCCGCACGGGCAGGCGCTTCGGCGTCGATCATTGGGACGTCGTGCCGGACATCCTGGTCGGTGGCAAAGGCCTGACCGGCGGTTACCTGCCGATGGGTATGATCGCGGTCAAGGAGTCACTGATCGAGGAGCTCGAGCAGGCCAGGGCCGATTTCATGTTCTATACCTACAGCTCCCATCCGGTCGCGTGCGCGGTGGCCGACGAGGTGCTGGCGATAATGGAACGCGAGCGGCTGGTGGAGCGCTCGGCCGAAGTCGGCGCGCGGCTTGGCGCGAGCTTGAAGGAAGAATTGTCGGGACATCCGATGGTTGGCGACATCCGCGGCACGGGGATGTTCTGGGGGATAGAGCTGGTGCAGGACAAAGCGACCCGCATGCCGTTTGCGCCTGAAAAAAAAGTGACCAATCGAGTGCTCGGCGCGTCGGTGCGAAAAGGCATGTTTTTTTATCCGGCGACCGGCATGGCCGGCAAGGCAGGCGGCGACGCAATGATGATCACGCCGCCGTTCATCATTGGCGATTCGGAAATCGAATTCATTATTCGCACGGCGCGCGCGGCTCTCGACGAGATCCAACCTAACCTGTAGCGTTTGACGCTAACGTCCTAGCGTCGTGGAGAGACCGGCACATGGCCGATAGCATCATCGGGCCGACTTCGCATTACTTTTATTCGCAACGACTTAAACTGCACTACGTCGATTGGGGTAATCCCGACAAGCCGCTGCTCGTGTTGGTGCATGGCGGCCGCGATCATTGCCGTAACTGGGACTGGGTCGCACTGGATCTGCGCCAGCACTTCCACATTATCGCTCCCGACCTTCGCGGCCATGGCGACTCCGACTGGGCGGTCGGTAGCGGCTACTCGATGATCGACTACGTGCTCGATCTTTCGCAGCTAATGAATGCGGTGTCGAGCCAACCGGCGACGCTCATCGGCCATTCGCTCGGTGGAGGAATTGTTCTGCAATACACCGGCACCCATCCCGACGCGGTCAAGCGGGTCGTATCGATCGAGGGTATGGGACCGCCGCCTGGAATGATCAAGGACACGCCTGCCTACGATCGCATGAACAACTGGATCGGGCAGATGCAGACGCTGGCTCGGCGCAAGGTGCGGGAGTACCCGTCAATCGAGGAGGCGCTCGCGCGCATGCGCGAAGCCAATCCACATCTAAGCCGCGAGCAGGCGCGCCATCTCACGATCTGGGGAATTCGCCGCAACGAGAACGGCACATACTCCTGGAAGTTCGATAATTATGTTCACGCTACTTCGCCCTACATGTTCAATAACCGCGACGCGCGTGAAATTTGGGGGCGAATCACGTGTCCGACCCTGCTGATTCGCGGCACGGAATCGTGGGCAGGCGATTGGGTCAAGGACGGCCGCATCCAGGCGTTTAAAAACGCAGAATCCGTGACGGTCGAAAAGGCCGGCCATTGGGTGCATCACGATCGCCTCGACGAATTTTTGGCAGTCGCCCACCGGTTTCTCGGCGTGTAGGGATAGCGTGCGGCGGGTTTGCTGATGCGACGACCTTCACTTTCGCTGCGCAGCGATCAGTTCGAATACGTCCAACTCATTCTGCTTGCCGTTACAGTGGGCGTGCTCGCTGCGCTTGGAAATCTCGGCTTTCGCAAATTGATCGAACTATTTTCCTGGCTGTTTCGGGTAGCCGAGTGGAACGCGCTCGGAATCGATCTCGGCGGACCGCATCGTTTTCTGATTCCGTTGATCCTGATGAGCGGCGGCGTCGCGATCCTGGTGCTGAACCGCATCTTCCCCGAAGACGTGCTCGGTTACGGCTTCCCGAACTTTCTCGAGATGGTCAATCTCGGTACCGCGCGACTCAAGCGGCGCTGGATTTTCGTCAAGGCCGCGGGCGCCGCGCTTTCCTTGGGTGCGGGCGCGTCGGTTGGCCGCGAAGGTCCGATCGCACAGGTCGGCGGTGCGATCGGATCGACGATTGCGCAACTCAGAAAGCTGTCGCCCGATCGCGCCAAAGTGCTGGTTGCTGCCGGCGCCGGCGCCGGCATCGCAACCACCTTCAACGCGCCCATCGGCGGTCTGATGTTCGCGCAGGAGATCGTGCTGCTGGGCCACACTGAAATCGCCAATCTCACACTGCTGATCATTGCGACCTTCACCGCCGTAATCACCTCGCGGGCCATCGTCGGCAACGCCGTCGTCTTCCTCGCGCCTGAATTCGTGCTGCGCAGCTACTGGGAGATGGCGACCTATGCGTTGATGGGCGCGGCGCTCGGCGCACTCGCTGCCGGCTATATCCGCTTCTTCAACGCGACCGAGGCATGGTTCAGCCGCCTCAATCTTCCGGTTTGGGTCAAGCTCGAAGCGGGACTGGCAGTCGTCGGTGTGATTGCGATTTGGCTTCCGCAAAATCTGTCTGACGGATATCCCGTGATCAACAGCGCGATGGCGGGTGAGTTCGGCATGGGGATGCTGGCCGCGATGGCTTGCGCGAAGATTTTCGCCAGCAGCGTGTCGCTCGGATGCGGCGCCCCCGGAGGATCTTTCGGCCCGACCTTTTTCATCGGCACGATGGCTGGGGGATTGTTTCAGCGCCTTTCGGCGATGTGGATACCTCATCTCACTGGACCGCGCGGATCGTACGCCCTGGTCGGGCTCGGCGCTTTTCTCGCCGGCACCACGCACGCGCCGCTGACAGCGCTGTTTCTGCTGTGGGAGATGACGCACAGCGACACGATCGCCCTGCCGTCGATGATCGCGACAATCACGGCGCTGGTAGTCGCGCGCGCAATTGAGACCGAATCGATCGATGAGTTCCGCTTGGCGCGCCAGGGCAAGACTTTGCAAATCGGCAGTGAGCGCCTCGCGCTCACGCTTATACCGGTTAGCGCCGTTGTCACTAAAAACGTAACGCTGGTGAACGAAAACACTTCACTGTCGGAGGTGCTGCGCACCGCGGGCGAAACGGCGCAATCAACCTTGCCGGTGGTCAACAGCGATGGCGAGCTTGCGGGGACGATCGTGGTCCGCGATTTGCTCTCCATGATCAGCGGTGGCACCGAGCTCGGGCCACTGGTCAACGCATTCGACATCTGCAATCCGCATTGTCCCACGGTCTCGCTCGACGCGAATCTTGACGAGGCTAGTCAGCTGATGGAGCAAGACGGGCTCGAGGAGATTGCGGTGGTCGACCGCCTGTCACGGCACTTCCTCGGTTTGGTCACCAGCCGGCAAATCGCGCAAGCGTTGAACCGGGTGACGGTCTCTCTTTCGACGCTGGCGACGCGCGACTCGAATATCTATTGGGCCACCGGCTATCGGGTGACGCGGCTCAAGGTGCCCACCGCCGCCGCCGGCAAAACAGTGCGTGAGCTCGACGCCCGCGCACGCTTCAGTGTCACGGTTCTGGCCGTGCTGGACGCGGCAAATCCGCAAAGTGGATTCGCGCCTATCACGCCCGAGCGCCCGCTCAAAGACGGCGACGAACTGATCGTGGCGGGGCGTCCGCAAGACGTCCGGCAATTCGTGCGCGAGTTGGAAAATGAGGAATCGCCCAGCGACGCGCGGATCGTGTCTCAGTCCGGGCCCGCGAAGACGTAGGGGCGCGTGCGGCCAGCTCGGATCTCCGCGCACATCTGCTCGACGTTATTGACGTCTCGCTCGAACTCCGTCGCGACCGTCATGAACCATTTTGCAGTCGCGAAATGAGCGTCGCTGCCGCCGACTCCCGTCAGCCCGAGCTTCACCGCCGCGTCTGCCGCCCGCCGATTCTCGTCGGCCGAGTTTTGGCCGTTCAGCACTTCGACCGCGCCGAGCGCCGCGCCATGACGGCTGAGTAGCGCGTCCATCCTCGATCCGTAACCCGAGTCGCGAAACGGATGCGCAGGGATCGCAACACCGCCCTCATGATGAATCACTTCGATTAGGCTGTCGCTCTTGAGCATCCGCGCCGTCAGATCGAATCGGCGCCTCAATTCGTCAGTCACGCCGAATAGGAGCAGATGACCGAGATCGGTGTCTGCTTCGATTCCCCTGAAGATCGCAATCTGAAATCGCTGCTCGAGCTCCGCATACAGTCGCTCGATTTCGGCGTCGCTGGGAAACAGGCGATGCTCGGTGAAGCAGATGGCTCCGAGTGCGCGCCCTGAGCTCTTCGCAAATTCGAGATACTGCTCAGGCGCGACGTTGGAGTCGGCGGAAAGCCTGGTGTGTACGTGCAGATCGGCGATCATGATGTGGATGCTACGGCTCGGCGAAAAAGTTATCGCGCACCTGGATGTGGTCCTCGATCGAGAAAATTCGGCCGACAAGAAAAACTTGCGTCTGCACCATCAGCCGATCGGCTTCGGTCGGCACCGTACCCCACAAGATGATCGTGTCGCCGTCCATTTTGAAATGCACCGAGCCGTAACCTTGCGCGTTCAGCGCATTGCGCAGGTTGATTTCACGCGGATCCGTATGCGCCGGCTCCGAAGCGTCCGGCGCGCCGCCATTGGGTACCGCAGGAATCCCGCCGACGTCGGGTCCGGTGTCGCCGTCGGAAGGTTGCGGCTGCGAAGAATGGAACATCAGGTAACCGATAAGGAAAAATCCACCGACCACCAGTGCCAGCGTCCGTGCGGGACGCCGCCGCCGACGATGCTCATGAAATATGGGACCTGGAAATTCCGCCTGCGAAGCGACGTCGTCGAGTACGATAGTTTGCGCCTCGTGCGCGCCGCGCTCCAGCCCGCCCAATCTCCCCGTTACGTCAGCGGCGCAGAACGAGCAGAAGTTCGAATCGGCTGGGATATCGCGGCCACATCGCGGGCATTCCGTCGCGATCTGGTTGCTTAGCATCGTAGGTGCCGATGCAGTTTGTTCTCTGGACTTGACTCCGCTGAGCGGCAGTTTGAGCTGCGGACGCGACGACCCCGTCGTTGACGGCGTGCGCTGCGGCATCGTTATCGGCGTTCCCGATTTAATCGCAAGCAAGCGCTGCCGGAATTCCGCGGCGTCTGCCACACGCAAAACCACGTCGTACTTGAGCGCCTGATCGACCAGCTCACAAAGTGCTGGCGTTACGTCCGGGCATAAGGAGCGCAGCGGCGGAAAACTGAACGGCGGCTCGAGCGCTGGATCGCGCCCCGACAGCGCGTGATGCATGGTGGCGCCAAGGGCGTAGAGGTCCGAGCGGAACTCGACCTTGCCGCGATACTGCTCGGGCGGTGCATAACCCTGGGTGCCGATCATCGTCGCGTTGCTCAGCGGTTGGAACAGGCGCGCAATTCCGAAATCGATCAGCTTGACCTGGTCCGACGGCGTCAGCATTACGTTCGACGGCTTGAGGTCGCGATAGATGACCGGTGGTTCCAGATTGTGCAGGTACTCGAGCGTGTCGAGCACCTGCAGCGCCACGTCAATAACCTCGGCCTCGGAAAGCTTTCCGCCAGCGTCCTTGAGTTTTTGCTCGAGCGTGATCCCGTCGATAAACTCCATGACCAGGTAGTGATGGTTCTGGTCGCTGAAGCGATCGAACACGCGCGGGATGTGTTCATTGCTCAATTGCGCGAGCATGTCGGCTTCGCGCTGAAACGCGGCGACAGCAGCCTTCTGAGTTTCAGGGCTGGTGAAGGTATCGACCATCTCGGCCAGCGCGCATGGCCGCGCGGCCAGCCTGAGGTCCTCAGCGAGATAGACAAGTTTCATCCCACCACCGCCGAGCGGCTTCATCACGCGGTAACGGCCACCGACGATGGTGTTGGACGCAATCATGCCTTCAATTGAAATCTAACCATTACTGGCACTTGATGGGAGTCGGCGGCCGTTTCACGTTCAGTGCGCCAGCATGTCCTCGCGCACCCGATCCGAGAAGGCTGCGTTTGCGGCGCATATGATGTGAATCAGGACGCCGAACGGTGGCGAAGCGCCATACGCCAACGATACCCCGAAAAACCACAAGATCCCCTTGAAGGGTTTGCCGCGATAAATGTGTCCCACTCCCGGGACGATGCTTAGCACAAGAGCTATCGTCGGGTTGAATCCGGAGTCTTGGCGCAGCAGGGCGAAGCGGGATATCGGCGCGCCGCACGATTTGCAGAAGCTCGCATCGGCAACGACGATCGGCTGACCGCATCGCGAGCAAAACCTCGGTTTCTCAAACTCGGCTTCAGCCACGGAAGGTAAACTGCGCGTCGCCGAACCTTAGGCTGTCGCCGTTGCTCAAACGCGTCGGTTCGGTCACGCGCTGATTGCCGACGAAGGTTCCGTTCTGGCTGTTAAGGTCTCTCACGGCGTAAACGCCATTGGAATTCTCGATACTAGCGTGATGGCGTGAGATCGAGGAATGACTGACCACAATTTCGTTGTCGAGCGCGCGGCCGATGCGCGTGACTCCGCCGCTGATGACGGCGTGGGCTTGTCCCGACGTATCGATCAGGCTTGGCCCATCGACCTTCGCATTCGCTCCCGCCAGCCGGGCCGCGACATGCATCGGATTCACTCTGTCTGCCGCGAGTGACTGCTGTTCGCGGGCGGAAGCCGAGGTGCCGCGAAGGTGGAACATGACTTCATAACCGCCAACGCCGATGCGATCTCCGTCGTGCAGGTCAACAGTTTCAATTCGACTTCCGTTAACGAAGGTCCCGTCCTGCACCGCGAGATTTCTGATTACATAGTCGGACCCGCGCCGCTCGATCACTGCGTGCCGCGGTTGTACCGAAGGATCGCCGAACAGGCCGATCGGATTTTCCTCGGCTCGCCCAATCGACGCGCGCGCGCCCTCGATTCGGTACTGGCGCCCGCGCAGCCGCCCTTGCTCCACCGTGACCCAGGCGGCCTTGGTCAGTTCTTGCACGAGTCCAATGAACAGTCCGATCGCAAGGCCGGTGACCGCTTCGCCAAAGAAACGCGACGCCAGCCCGCCGCCGACGATCGCGCCAATCAAATCGAAGCCGATTCCGCCGACTGCTCCCCCGACCAGTCCGCCAATCGCTCCCTTGGGAACATTTTCCATCGTGAGCGTTGCCAATCCCACGCCGGCGCCCACCAACGCTCCGTCGATGGCCCATCCCATTAGTCTTGCGATGACGAGCGTTATAATCGAGCCTGAAACCAGCTCGCCATTGGTGCTGAAGCTGACTCCGCCAGTTTGCAGCACCCAGTTGAAAACGAAATTGCCCAGCCAGGTCGAAAGCAGCGAGAGCCCCGCGCAGATCGCAAATCCCCGGATGAAACGGCGCTTGGCCTCTGGCGTTATGCGAACCTCTGACGTATCCACCGCCGTGATAAATGCGCCGATCGCGCCGGCGGCAAACGCCGCAGACAGGTAGTAGGCGATCTCTGCGCCGGTCGTCTGCACCTCGCCGAGATGTGAATTGTGCGACGCCAGCTCGATCGGCAGCCAACCGATCGCTCCGCCACATAGCCCGGCAAGCGCCTTGAACGTAAGTTCGCGCCGGTTCAGAGAGTCGCTTTTGAGTAGTGCTAGAGGTGAATCCACGACGCCCTCGGCTTACGCATCCTGGTTAGCAATATAATAGCCCGCATCGAGTCACCGGAAAACGCTCTCCGCAAACGGCGTGCAATCGACCAGCTGCGCAGATCATGTTGCCCGCTGCGGACGAAAACAGGCATCATCCCGAGGAGTCGTGTTCCTGACCCGGAGAATGCATGAGCATCGAAAATCTGGTTGCTGAAAAGTTCGGCCCGTTGCAGGGCGTAAAGATCCTCTCGAC
This sequence comes from uncultured delta proteobacterium, assembly GCA_963842215.1. Classification (GTDB taxonomy): domain Bacteria; phylum Desulfobacterota; class Binatia; order Binatales; family Binataceae; genus Binatus. The sequence goes on from CAWJFQ010000001.1 coordinate 752,745, forward strand.
CGGGACGTTGATTGCACAGCCATTTGCCGCTGAGCTGGCAGCCGAGATGGGTGCGGAAGTGATCCAAATCGAGCGGCCGGGGGTCGGGGACGTCGGATGGCGCAATATCGGCATCAAGCTTAAGACCAAAGACGGCAAGAACGCCGTTGCGACGACCTGGGTCCAGGAGCGGCGCAACGTGTTTTGCGTCTCGCTCGACCTGTCGAAGCCGCAAGGGCGCGAAATCTTTCTAAAGCTCATCGCGCGCGCCGATATCTGGATGGAAAGCTCGAAGCCGGGCACCTGCCAGAAATGGAATCTCGACGACGCCACGATTTTGAAGATCAACCCGAAGCTGGTGATCACGCACGTCTCGGGATTCGGGCAGAGCGGCGACCCCGACTACGTCCATCGCGCGTCGTACGACGTGGTCGGGCAGGCGGTCGGCGGCATGATGTACCAGACCGGGTTTCCCGACCCGACTCCGCCGACGCGCGCCGCGCCGTGGACCGGAGACTACCTGACCGCGCTGTTCACGATGTGGTCGTCGCTCGCGGGCCTGACGTATGCGCGCGCGACCGGCAAGGGCCAGTCGATTGACGTCGCGCAGTATGAGGCGGTTCACAAGACGATGGGCGGCACGATGGTCGAGTATTTTCAGAACGGCGTCGTGCGCGAGCGTTCGGGAAATCGCGCGCAAGGGTTTCAGCCGCTCGATACTTTTCAGGCCCTCGACGGATGGGTGGTGATGGGCGCGATCGGCGAGGTGTATGCGCGTATGCTGCGCGTGATCGGCTTGGATCCCGCAGATCCGAAATGGGAAACGGCGCGCACACAACTTGAGTCAATCGAAGGAATCGAGTTCGACGCGATTCTGCGTGGGTGGATTTCCGAGCGCACCGTGAACCACGTCGTCACGGCGATGACGAAAGCTAACGTGCCGTGCTCACCCATCATGACCAGTAAAGATATGGCCGAGGACCCGCAATATCGCGCGCGCGGGATGCACGTCGACTGGCAAGACGAGCAGGTCGGCGCAGTTAAGGGCATCGGCGTCGCGCCAAGGTTTTCGCTGACGCCCGGGAAAATAGTGCGCGGGTCGGTGCCTGTCGGTCACGACAATGATCGCGTCTTTGGCGAGCTGCTGGGAGTCAGCCACGACCAGCTCGAGCTTCTCCGCCGTGACAAAATTATCTAGCTTGCGACTTTGGTGATGAAGGTCTCCACCGACTTGCCGAACGACTGCTCGTCAGGATAGCGCCCCAAATCGAAGATGAAATAAGTCGCGCCGGCTTCCTTCTCCGCCGCTACTTTGGCGCGCGCCGCTGCGATGTCGCCGAGCCTGAGTGCTCGCCGCACGATGATCTCAGGAACCACGCGTCCGGCCTCGCGCGCTCGTGTCTTTAATTCTTCAACTTTTGCTTTAAGTTCTGCCGCAGGCAGCATCGGGTGCCAGCCGTCACCAAATTTAAGCGCGCGATTCATCGCAGCCGGACCGTTGCCGCCAATCCAGATAGGCGGGCGCGCGGGCCGTGGCAGAAAGACAAACGATGGGAACCGGACCAGAGCGCCGTCGTACGCGCCGGGCGCATCGGCACTGAACAGGTGATGGAGCACGCTCAACGTCTCGTCAGTCATCGCGCCGCGGCGACGAAATTCGGCGCCAAGCGCGGCGAACTCCGGCTTCATCCATCCGACGCCGATGCCGAGGATCATTCGCTCGCCCGACAATTCCTGGATGGTTGCGACTTGCTTGGCGGTTAATACCGCCGGCCGATAGGGAACCACCAGCACCGAGATGCCAAGCCGGATTTTCTCGGTCGCGCCGGCGAGGAAGGCCAGCGTCGCCAGCACGTCCAGATAGCGGCCGCCGGACCCTTCGGCCTGGTCGGGCGGTATGCACAAATGATCGGAGACGAAGAGCGCATCGAAGCCGGCCTGCTCCGCGATTCGTGCGCAAGCGCGAATCGTAGCGCGGTTGGATTGCGGACCCATGTTGCGGATTGCGACTCCGAACTTCATAGCGATTCCTCCGGTGATATCGCTGACGCTTAAAAAAGACTGGCAAGCTCACTCGCATCCAGTCAAACTACTCGGCCATTGGGAGGCGACAAGCGCGTGGGCCGTCCATCCGCGAAACAGCGCAAACCTTACAATCTCGACGCGATTCTCGATGTGGCAGTGCGCGTGTTTCTCAAGCGCGGTTACGACGGCAGCTCGCTCGATGACGTCGCGCGCGCGGCTGGAATCACCAAGGCCAGCATCTACTATCACGTTCGCAGCAAGGAAGAGTTGCTGGCACGCGGCGTTGGCCGGGCGCTCGACGCCTTGTTCGCGGTGCTCGACGAGCGCCCCGCGAAGACTGGGCGCGCAGCGGCCCGTCTCAGGTACATCGTGCATCGCACGATTGAAATCACCGTCGATCAATTGCCCGAGGTTGCGCTGCTGCTGCGTGTGCGGGGCAATACCCCCGTAGAGCGCAAGATCATGGCGCGCCGGCGCGCGTTCGACCATCTGATTGCGCGTGTGATGCACAATGCGCAGCGCCAGGGTGATTTCCGCGCCGACGTCGAGCCGCGCCTGGCGACGCGGCTGCTGTTCGGGATGCTCAACTCGGTTACCGAATGGTACCGGCCTGGCGGCGGACTGGACGCGCCCGAGGTTGCCGAGGCCATCGCCAGGATCGCGTTCGGCGGAATGGAGCAGGGCGCTCGTGGCCGCCGCGTTTTGACAAATCAACCGAATGGTTGGTAGATTATACAAAGGAGCACACGTCCAATGAGCGGATTCGAAATTCCCGAGGGCGGCCTGGTCGAGGCGCCTGCCGTTGCCCAGCCGAATATCTTTCCGATCGAATGGCGATGCGAGACGCCAAAACTCGCAGATATATACGAGCGCGCCAAGCGGGAGGGATTCAATCCCTCTGATATCAACTGGAGCGAACTGTCGCCCGAGGCGTGGAGCGACGACGAGAAAGTCGCGATCATGTATTGGTGGGCGCTCCTGTCCAACTTCGATTCCTCCGGACCTGCGGTGTTCGCCCGCGCGACCATTCATGCGTGGGAGACGCATGAGGAAGACCCGGTCCGCAAATGCTTCTTTTCGATAACTCGCGACGAAACCAATCACGAAGAAACTTGCCAGCGCGTTATCCAGCGCCTGGTGCCCAATGGACCGCAGGGCTTCGCGCCTACCAGCGAGCTGCAGCGCGTCGCGCTGAACAACATCGGCTGGCTCTATCATAACGGCGGCCGTTACTGGACTGGATATAACCGCGCGATCGATCGTTATCCGCTCGCGGTAATATTCACCTCCTTCATGATGGGCGAAGTGGCTTCATCGACGCTCTTTCACGGCATGGCGCACGCAACTACCCATCCTGTGTTCCGCGATATCTTCACCAAAATCGGACGCGACGAGGCGCGTCACCTGCAGATTTGTATCAATTTGCTGGAGAAGGAATGGCCGGGACTCACTGACGAGCACAAGACCTTCATCACCAAGCAGCTTCGCGCGGGCTTCGTGTTCCTGTCGATGGTGCTGTGGGAGCCACCGGGACAGTTCTGGGATTTGCCCGGTTATTTTCTGCACAACCATCGGATCCTGTTGCGTACCGCGCGCGAGGCTGGCCTTGGCATCCTCACCTTCGAGCAGCAGGCGGACAATTGGCGCCTTGCGATCGCCCGCGTGCGCAAGCTGGTCGAGCGTTGGGATATCCAGTTCCCCGCGATTCCCGAACTTGATATTGAGGGCGTTGACGTTGGCGATATCACCGCCGAGGACATTATTCCCGTGTTCTAACCAACTGTGAGGGCCACCAATATGAGCGTCGAATTGACCGTCGAAAACGGTCTTGCCGAAATTGTTCTCAACCGGCCCGACAAGATGAACGCGTTGAATGACGCGATGGTGGCCGAGCTCAATGGGTGCCTGGAGCGCGCCGCATCGCAGGGCGTTCGCGCGCTGATGATTCGTGGCCAAGGCGCGTCCTTCTGCGCGGGACGGGACCTGGCCGACGCCGATCCAGGCAATGAAGACGCTGAAGCGATCATCGAGAGTGTCTTCAATCCGCTGATCAAACGAATTGTCGCGCTTCCGGTGCCAACCTTCGCCGCGGTCCATGGCGCCTGCCTGGGAGTCGGACTGGGACTGGCCCTCGGATGCGATGTGGCGTACGTTGCCGACGATGCCAAGCTCGGTTCGCCATTCGCGCGAATCGGCGCTGTGCTGGATTCAGGCGGTCATTCGTTTTTCGTCTCGCGAGTCGGGACGCATCGCGCGCTCGAATTGATCTATACCGGACGACTGCTGTCAGGAATCGAAGCGGCCCAGTGGGGACTCGTCAATCGAAGTATGCCCAAGGCGGTTCTCGTCGAAGAGACTCGCAAGGTCGCGGCACAGGTTGCGCAGGGTCCGACTGCCGCGTTCATGCAATCGAAGCGGCTGGTGCGCAGGATCGACGAGGAAGCGATCGGACTGTTTGCAGTTCTCAAATGCGAAGCTCAAGCGCAAGGTGCCGCCGGCCGCACTGCCGACTATAAGGAAGGGATCACCGCTTTTCAGCAAAAGCGCGCGCCGAAGTTCGCCGGCAGGTAGCGTCAGGATGGATCCTTCTGCACCTTGATTCCCGCCTTCAGCAATTGTGCCATCGCGTCGTCAAGCGCGGCTTCATCAACCACGATCACGGCATACCGGGTAAGCAGTTTGGTTCCCGATCGCATCTGGATTCCCGCGTCTGCGAGAGTGTTCAGCGCGGTTCGAAATGAACTCGACAGGTCGCCGCCGCTTGGTATGAGGATTCGTCCCATCGCCGGACGATCTATCGCGGGATTGTGAACGGCGCTCGCCAATCAGATGAATTTCTGACTTTAAGGGATCAGCGCCCGGCAGCTCTTTCTCGACGCGCACCAGGTTTCGGCGGATACTTGGAGATATCGTCAGAGCACAACCGTAGTGGAGAATCGTCGTGCAGGAAAAAATCAAAGTTGGATTCCAGGCTTTTGTTTCCGACGGTGGCGAGGAGTTTGGTGCCGTGCGGAAGGTCTCGCCCGGTGAGCTGGTAATCTACGTCGAGAATGCCGGCGATTTTACCGTCCCGCTGAGCGCCGTCGATTCGGTCCATTCGGAGAAAGTCGTGTTGAATTGCGCCAAGCTCGATCGCAAGTTGCGCCACGCGATAGGCCATGCGCACGACGCTGAAAAGCCAGGTCTATAGCTTCTGCTCAGCCTTTAGATCCGACCCCTTCCTCTGCCGAAATCTAACGGGCCGCAGCTGATGACGGAATCGGCGCCGGCTCGACCAGCGGCTCTGTGTTCCACTTTTTCAATTCGGGCAGGACGTACTTCGCGAAACACTTGATGCTCCGCTCGGCGTCTTCATACGGCATCCCGCCGAAACTGAAATTGAACATCACGCCGTTAGCATCGATGGTGTCGCGGATGAACGCGCACTTCTCCAGTACCTGGTCCGGCGTACCCCACGGCATCAGCATCGCGAAGTCGCGCGCGGCAACGTCGGGCCCGGTCTTTTTGATGAACTTGCTGACGTTGCTGTAGAACTCGTAGCTCTTCTTGGTGCCGAACTCCGGCGACGTCATCTCGTAATGCTTCATAACCGTGTGGTAGTTGGCGGCGATCCATTTCATCGCCAGCTCTTCAGCGCGCTCCTTGTTTTCGTCGACAACGCAGAAGCCGCCCGAGATCGGCTTGGGCGCCGGCGCGTCGCCGTTAACCTCGCGCCAGACCTTGTGATAGACCTCGAAATCTTTTTTGACTGCCTCCCACGGCTTCTGCGGAATCACCAGCAGTCCGACGCCCAGCTTCGCCATTATCGGCATCGACTCGGGCGAGACCGCTGCGGCGTAGGTGCGGCCCTTGAACGAGCGGGCGGGGCGCGGACGAATCTCGCGACGCGGCTGGCGCGTGAACTTGCCGCCTTCCATGTAACCGTCTTCGAGCGCGTTCAACACCAGCTCGGCGTACTCGACGAACAAGTTACGGCCCTCGTTTTGATCGAGACGAAAACCGTCGTACTCGATGCGCGCGAGCCCACGGCCGAGACCCAGAATGACGCGGCCGTTGGAGACGTGATCGAGCAGCGCGACTTGCTCGGCGACGCGAATGGGATCGTGCCAGGGCAGGACGACGACGCCTGAGCCGAGCTTTACGTGCGAGGTGCGCCCCGCCATATAGGAGAGGAACTGGAGGACATCAGGGCACATCGTGTAATCGTCAAAGTGATGCTCGACGGACCAGATGGAATCGAAGCCGAGTGGCTCGGCCATCGCGGCCAAGCGCAACTCATTGCGATACACCTCGGCGTCGGGAAGTGCGTTGTTGGGATTTTGGAAAACTGAACCGTAGCCGACGTGCATAGCGGTGATCCTCCTGCGGGCTTGTACGAGTCATAGATCGGTAGAGGTAAGAAGTACAGGATTTCTCCTATTCCAAACGGATGGCGAGGCGTGACGATCGACTTCTTCCAGCCTTGCGATCGTGCTCAAATGCTGCGCTGTGCCTGACGCTCATAGGACCGCTACCTACCCGCAACCTTCCTCGCCGCAGGCGGTGGTGATGGGGCCTACGGCGGCGTCGCTGTTTCTGGTGGTTACGATTGACCAGCGCCCCGAAAGCCTGACGGCCGTTCGCTCGCTGTGCCCGGATCTGGCCAACCTGTTGCGCGCAATTGGGTTTCGCGATACCGCGGCAAAGCTTACCTGCGTGATGAGCTTTGGCTCCGCGGCATGGGACCGGCTGTTCGGAGAGCCACGGCCCGCGGAACTTCATCCGTTTCGCGAGATCAGCGCCGGCTCGCGTCACGCCGTATCCACGCCGGGCGACGTGCTTTTCCATATCCGCGCTGAGCGGACCGATCTCTGCTTCGAACTCGCAGCGCAGATCATGTCGGCGCTCGGCGACGCGGTTACAGTCGAAGACGAAGTTCACGCTTTCCGTTATTTTGACAACCGCGATCTGCTTGGCTTCGTGGACGGCACTGAGAACCCGGTCGACAGCGAAGCGCTCGAGGCCGTGTTGGTGCGCGACGACGATCCAGCCTTGGTCAACGGCAGTTATGTGATCGTTCAGAAGTATTTGCACGATCTGACCGGATGGAACGCGCTGCACACGGAAGTTCAGGAGCGGATCATCGGCCGCACCAAGGTTTCGGATATCGAACTTCCCGACGGCGTCAAACCGACCTCGGCGCACAATGCGCTTAACACCATCGTTGAAGACGGGGTCGAGATAAAAATCTTCCGCGCCAACGGAATCTTCGGCCGCCCCGGGCAAAGCGAGTTCGGCACCTATTTCATCGGCTATGCGCGATCGCCGAGCACGATTGAAAAGATGCTCCAGAACATGTTCATTGGGTCGCCGCCGGGCAACTACGATCGAATATTGGACTTCAGCCGCGCCGTCACTGGCTCACTGTTTTTCACACCGCCGGCTTCGTTCCTCGACAGCGTGACACCCGACGGCGCCGCGGCGGCGCCCGCGTCGGCCACCACTGCGTCTTCACCGGATGCCGCGCGTCCGAGCGATGGATCGCTCGGCATCGGCTCACTGAAAGGAGAATCGCGCGATGAATAACCTGCACCGCGAGCTTGCCCCGATCTCAGACGGCGCATGGGCTCAAATCGAAGAAGAAGCGCAGCGCACCCTGAAGCGCTACCTGGCAGGGCGGCGGGTGGTCGATGTAAAGGGTCCGGGTGGCGTTATGCTGTCGGCGGTAGGCACCGGCCATCTGACCAATCTTGAGGCGCCGAGCGCCGGCATCATCGCGCGGCAACGCAAGGTCAAGGCGCTGGTCGAGTTGCGCGTTCCCTTTATGCTGGGTCGCCAAGCGATCGACGACGTGGATCGCGGAGCAAATGATTCGGACTGGCAGCCGCTGAAGGATGCGGCAAAGCGGATCGCGTTCGCCGAAGACCGCGCCATCTTCGAAGGGTACGCCGCCGCTGGAATCGAGGGCGTCCGGCAAGGCACCAGCAATAAAGTCACGGCGCTGCCCGCCGATCCTGCACATTACCCCGACGCTGTCGCGGAGGCGTTGAGCCAGCTACGGCTTGCCGGAGTCAACGGGCCATATTCTGTGGTAATGGGCGCCGATGCGTACACCGCCCTGAGCGAGGCGAGCGATCACGGCTATCCGGTGATTCAGCACATCCAGCGGCTCGTCAACGAGGAAATTATCTTCGCACCGGCGATTGCAGGAGCGTTCGTGCTGACGACACGCGGCGGCGACTTCGAACTGCATCTGGGCCAGGACGTCTCGATTGGCTATCTGAACCACGACGACAAGAACGTAAACCTGTACCTGCAGGAATCGATGACCTTCCTGTTGTTAACAACAGAAGCCTCGGTAGCGCTGAAACCAGCATCGCGAAAATAGCTCTGTCTCCTCTCCTGCAAGGGAGAGGGTGAAGGTGAGGGTCCGAATACCGCGCTCTGCGCGATTCAGGATTCTGCTTCTGTCCCGGCGCGTTATGCGCGGCGCGTGCTGCGCGATTCCGCGAGGCGGCGCGCCGCTTCGCCGATCGCACCCGCGCGATGCCATCGCGAGTATTCTTCCACCGTCAACCCGTGCGCAAGCTCCAGCGCGACTGACAATCCCGCCAACACGAAGACTTCGCCGAGCACACTGATGCGCGGTGCGAGTCCCAGGCCGCCGCCTTCATTCGGGACCGGCACGTGGATCACAAGATCGGCGAGCTGCCCAAGGCTTGAATCCTTGTTGCCGGTGATCGCGATCAACTGCGCGCCTTGCTCGCGAATCGCCGTCGCGGTCGAGAGCAACTCGTCGGTGTTGCCGCTGTTGGAAATCGCGATGACGACGTCGCGCGGATGCACCTGGCCGAGGCTGCCGTGCAGCGTTTCTGTCGCGTGCAGGAACGTCGCAGGCGTGCCGACCGAGCAGAACACGCTGGCGGCATAGCGCGCGACGTGTTCGGGCTTGCCGACTCCCGTCACGTGGACACGGCCGCCGCGGCCAAGCGCAGTTCGGATGATCTCGACGGTGCGAGAGATGGCGGCGATGTTCAAGCCGCCGCGCAGTGCGCCGAGCTCGGCGAGTGCCAGGTCGAAGAATTTTTCTACTTCGCCTGTGGAGTCGCCGATGGCCGCCTCACGCGGTTCGGTATCCCGACGCGGCGTCGGGAGCGCAATCGGCTCGTCATAGACCGCGAGAATTTCCTCGCGCACTTCAAAGCCCGAGGGAAACGCGCCCAGCCGCGTGACTGCGACCGCTCCGGCAGCATTGGCCAGGCGTCCGATTTTGTCCCACGGCATCTCCAGGCGAAGGCCGGCGCAAATGCCGGCCAGAAACGCGTCGCCAGCGCCGGTCGAGTCCATTTGCTTGACCTTGAAAGCCGGCACGCGCACGGCAGTGTCGCGCGCTGCGATCGAACATCCCTTGTCGCCTTCGGTGATGATGACGGCGCGGTTTCCCCAGCGCGCTCGAATCGCTTCGGCCATCTTGAGCGGGTCGCGGCCGTTGCCGTTGGCGATCTCGCGAGCGGCGGCTTTCGAGGGCTTGAGCCAGGTCGCGAGTTTCAAGGCGCGTTCCAGTTCGGCGCGGGTGCCGAGCGATCCGATGGCGTCGGAAGGAGGGACGTCGACGTCGAGGATAGTCGGAATGGAATGGGTGCGCGCGAACAGCAGAATCGCAAGCACGGTGCGCAGCGGGAGCTGCGAAATCTCGGTCGAAACAAGATTGGCGCGGCGAATGAACGCGCCGTGGCGGCTGCGGACCTCGGTTGGAGTCAGCTCGCCGGTCGCGCCGCGCGCCATGTAGATAGCGCGATCGCCGGCGGCGTCGACGAAGATGGTCGCGAACGCGCTGGCGCTGCCGTCGAAGGTCAGGTGATGACGGATGCCGAGGCGATCCATGCCGTCGCGGAGAAACTCGCCGTTGCGGTCGTCGCCCATCTTGCCAAAGATGCCGGTTTTGAGGCCGAGGATTCTGCCCCAGCCGAGATGGTTAAGAACGAGTCCGCCGACTTGAGTGCGCTCGATTGCAGCACTGGCGGTGTGCGCGCGGAGCAAGATTTTTTCGTCGGCGCGGATGATGCGCGGGGTGCGGTAGAACAAGTCGACGACCATGCTGCCGCATCCGACTACGTCGAGTTTTTCTTCAGCCATTTCGTCCCGCCGATCTCCGTTCTGACGCCGGCACATGGCCGACGGCCGAATCGTATTCGCTGACCCATCCGCGCTCGAGTGTCTCGGCCGTGTGCGCGCGCAGCGCTGCGAACCGTGCGGAAAATTCGCGCCGCTCAGCATCGCTGAGCGGCGGCGTGCCCGCAGCGACAGTGTCGCTGGCGATGACGCCCATCTCTTTCAAACTTGCCTTCAGCGTCGCGATGGTCGGCCGATAGGCCTTGGCGCCGCGCTTGAAAACACATGCGGCGCGGAACTCCTCGATCGCTTCGGCGTACAGGCGCATCAGTTCGGCGTCACCGGAGCGGCATACCTGCCATGCGCGCTGCCATTCGCGCGGCATCGCATTGGCGGGACCGGCCACGACTCCGTAGGGACGCGTACGCTGAGTCAGGTACCGGTTCCAATAGTGGCGCATGCGATCGCCGACCCCCTCGGGTGGCGCGAACAAATCGAAGATGAGATACGCGTTGCCGGCGTACAGCGCGAATTCGTGCCCGGCTTTGAAGTGCGACGCGGCACGGCTGTAGTTGCCGATGACGGTCTTGCTCGCAGTGACTTTTATACCGCGCACATAAGGCAGCCGGCTCATCGTCTTGACGTCGCGAGTATGAAGATGCGGCGACTTACCGGGCGCAGCGATGTCGGCATTGTCATAGAGGAAGAGCGGCAGCATGCGCCCAGCACGATTGAACACCGTGCCGATGTCGCGCTCGACGAAGTCGGCAGGTCGTTCGACGTCACGAATAGATAACGGTGCAACGACCGCCGCGTCGGCGCCGGCGTGGATTGCGAAGTTGAGATTGTCGAGCGTGTCGGCACGCGTATGCGCAGTGATGCCGGCCCATGCTTCGATTTTCTTGGCCGCTGACGCGCGTGCGCGGCGGCATTCTTCGATCGCGATTCGGGCAACCGCCTGGCGGCGCGAATTGTCGATGCGATCCCATTCGCCTGTGGTCCCTGCAGCAAAAATGATGTCGGCGCCGGCGCCATTTTGCAGCGCGAAGCGAACGACGGCGCGTTGCTGGTCTTCGAGGATGTTGCCGCGCGCGTCGACAATCGTGACGATGGGGACCGACAGGCCCGGGCGCGGGATGTAGTCATCGAGCGATTGCACGGCGGCGATTCTAGCAGAAGCGAGGCTGGCCTGCTGCCCGGATGCTAACGGATCCCGGCTAGCTGAGGCCGAGCCCCAGATCGGTGGTAAAGGTCCAATGAGTCTGGTCGAAGGTGGCCAGGTTCTCGAGCTTCAGTCTGATCGTAAACCGGTAGTCGCCGTCGCCAGTCAGCGCTTCGACCGGAGGATTTTCGTACCAGATGGCATGTTTGCAAACGTCTATCAGCATATTGTCAACGGCGGCCTTGCCCGAGTGGTGCTCGACGATCAGTTCGGTGAGCTTGCCGTTCTTGTCCATGATGGCGGTGAGGACGACGGGCTTGAGTTCGGTTGGCAGCTTGAGTCGCGAAACCTCTTCGGTTTTTTCAGCGAGAGCGAGGCCCGCGTAAATACGATCGAGTATCGCCGCCGAAAAATTGCCGAACTTGGCAGCCTTGTTGTCGAGCAGCCGCACCACCCCGGGATTCTTATCGGTACCGACGTTGCGCTCGATGCCGGGATCGGCCTCGTAGGGGCGGGGTCCGGCCGAAACCGGACCGGAATCGTACAGCAGTCCTTCGCCGCGGGCCGGCACCTGCTCGATAGCAAGCGGATTGACGGGGGTAGCGACGACGTCATTCAAACTACTCAACAACTTTGGCTGCGCCGTTCCGGGATCGGGCATCGCGGGCGGCGGCTTGTCATCCGTAGCGCATCCCTCGATGAAAATTGCGCCAACCAGGATAGTAACTGTGAAAAATCGCTTCAGTTGTGCGCGGTTTATTCGCATTTTCCCTGCTGGTTGTCGCTATCCAGATCCAACCCAAGAATTGCCGGACGCGCATCATTGTAATCGGCCACCAATGCGTCGAAAAGTTCTTCGCCGAAGGCGCGTTCTTCGACGCGAACCTTTTCGTTGTGTTCCTGCGCAATCGCGTCGCCAATTCGCGCAAGCAATTCGAGCGTGGGCGAGTAATTCAACTGGGCTGTGATGTGGCCCGAGTATTGGTAAGTGCCGTTGGCCAGCAGGCTCGAGCTGAGCCTGGTGTTCACGCCGCCATTGCCGGTGGCGAGCACGCGCAGGAAGTCGCCCGCGATCAAATCCATCATCTGATGTACGCCCGGAGGCGCGACCAGTTGCGGCACCGCGTCCATGCGGTTGGCGAAAGTCACCATCCCAGGCTCGCGGCTATAGTCGGTGACGAATTCAACATCGGCCAGCCCGAAATTCATCTTGAGGCTCGTGATTTGTCCCGACGCCATCGTGCGATAGCTGCCCCGCGCCACCTCGCCCAGCGCGACGCTGTCTCCTGCGGGTTGCATCACGGCGTTGAACGGCGTCAGCAGGCCGTTGCGAAGCATGAAGCTTAAGCGGACGTGACCGTGGTCGAAAGCTTCGCGCATCCAGTAATTGCCGGGCGAGTCGAGAAAATCAGATTGCGCGGTCACGGCGGGCACCAGCTTGCGATAGAAATCGTAAAGCAGCGGATATTTTTTGAGCGCGTCCAGCCGAACTTCAGCGTCGGCGTTGAACAGCACGATCGGGCCCGCGGGCGAGTCGAACTCGTCGAGCAGGTTGTTGAATTTGAAATAGTGATCGAACTTCGCCGCGAGATGCGGCATCTGGCGGTGAAAGCGATCCATCGCGGCCCGGTCATGGTGATTGAATGCGCCCGGCGCCGAATCCCACGGCGGTTTAAGATCGCCGTGAAACTCCCGCAGCAGGTCGGCGAACGCGTCGATGAGCGCGCCGAGCCCGTAAGTGTCGATCATCAATTCTCCCGCCAGCGTGCCGGTGACGCTCGAGACATTGTCGGGCCTGGAATCTGCCGTGGGTTTGAGAGCGAATACTCCCGAGAATTGCGCAGGCTCCTGGGGGCTTCGCCAGGCTTGGGCCAGCGCGTAGAGATAGTCGCCGTCGTCGGGCCGTCCTGCGACACAAATCTCGTGCGTGCCGTCGTGCAGCTCCAGCCACGGGATTGCGGACTTCGAGTAGAGAGCGGCGGCACGGATCATCGTCGATTGGCGCGGCGGAAGTTCATCGAGGACATCGTGAAGCGCGGGCGCCAGCTTGGGATGAAACGAGATTCTGCGCTGGAAGGCGAGTTGACGATCGAAGATGGCGATGGCGCGCGAGGCGCGTGCGGGTCCCGGCGGTGCGAGACAAACCACCGGCGCGAACAGCGTGCGGTTGTCGGGTGCAAAACCCCCATTCGAGGCCGCAGAGGCAGGCTCGGGATTAGCAGGCGAAGACGCAGCGTAGGTGGCATTCGCACAGATCATGATTATTATTGCTGCGAACGAGGTGACGAGAGCGATAAAAAACGCCTGAAAATGCAGCCGAAACTGGCGAATTGTGTGCGATAGCCTGCGATGGTATCCTGCAATACAATAGGTGGGACCGCTCGAGAAGTAAAAATGAAAACTGGAATCCATCCCGAATACCGTCGCTGCACGGTGGTCTGTGCATGCGGCAATACCTTCGAAACGCGCTCGACGCTCAAGGAGCTTCACGTCGAGGTCTGCTCGAAGTGCCATCCTTTTTACACTGGCACGCAGCGCCTGGTCGATACAGCAGGACGCGTCGAGCGGTTCAATCGCAAATACGGCATCAAGAAGCCGGCCGAAAAGACTGCGGAGACCGCCGCCGAGAAGTAGCATAGCAACTCCCGCCGCCTGCGGTGCCCGATGCACCCGGGTGCGCGGGGGAGAATCTATCGGCACGGCCATCTTGGCCGCGCCGTTTTTGTTTCAGCACGATTTCTTTTCCGGGGGCTTGAGCGGCGATGCTCGACAAGGCAAGCGCAATAGAAGAGCGGGTCGCGGAACTCGAGCGCAAGCTCAGTGATCCGGCCACGCTCGGCAACCAGCGCGAATACGCGCGGCTGGCCAAGGAGCGCTCACAGCTTTCTGAAGCCGCGCATTGCGCGCGCGAATATATTCGCATCGCAGATGAAATCGCGGGACACAAATCAATCCTCGAGGGCGATGACGCCGACCTGCGCGAGCTCGCAAAAGCTGAGCTGCCGACATTGCAGAAAAATCTCGGCGCCGTCGAAGAAAAGCTCAAGGAGTTGTTGACCCCGCGCGATCCCAACGACGAAAAAAACGTGATCCTCGAAATTCGCGCCGGCACCGGCGGCGAAGAGGCATCATTGTTTGCCGGCGACCTGTACCGGATGTACACGCGCTACGCCGAGCGCCACGGCTTCAAGCTCGAGGTGCTCAGCATGAGCGACACCGGCCTTGGCGGAATCAAGGAAGTAATCGCGCTGGTGAGCGGACGCGGCGCATACTCGCGCCTCAAGTACGAAGGCGGCGTGCATCGCGTGCAGCGCGTGCCGGAGACCGAGGGCTCGGGGCGCATCCACACCTCGGCGGTGACGGTCGCGGTGATGCCGGAGGCGGACGAGGTCGAGGTCAATATAAATGACAAGGACCTGCGCATCGACGTGATGCGCGCGTCAGGCCCGGGCGGGCAGAGCGTAAATACTACGGACTCTGCCGTGCGAATCACGCATATCCCGAGCGGCATGGTGATCATCCAGCGCGACGAAAAGTCGCAGCACAAGAACAAAGCGAAGGCGTTGAAGATCCTGCGCGCTCGGTTGCTCGAAGCGGCGCAGGCCGAGCAGCAGGCAAAAATAGCGCAGACGCGGCGCTCGATGGTGGGAACTGGCGACCGCTCTGAGCGCATCCGCACCTACAACTTTCCGCAATCGCGCGTGACCGACCATCGTGTCAACGTGACCATTCATCAGCTCGACAATTTTCTCGACGGCGCTGTGGATCCGATTATCGACGCGCTGGCGGCGTACGATCGCGAGCAGTCGCTGAGCACGTAGCTCGTGATGAGCGAGAACCTCAGGCTGGCCACGTCGCTGAAGATCGATCGAGCCTCGCTCAAGCTTGCTGCCGCCGGCATCGAGTCGTCGCTGCTTGACGCGCAACTCCTGATGGCCGCGGCGGCGGGTGTTACGCGTGAAGCTGTTGTCACCGGCTCGATCGAGCTGTCATCTGAAACATTCGAAAAATTCGAAGCGATGGTCGCACGGCGCCAAAAACGCGAGCCGGTCGCATACATCGTCGGGCACAAGGAATTCTATTCGATCGACTTCGAAGTCAGTCCCGCTGTGCTGATTCCGCGGCCGGAGAGTGAGTTCGTTGTTGGCGCGGCGTTGGAGTTTATCGCGAATAGAGCTGACGCACGCGTGCTTGATATCGGCACCGGCTCAGGCGCGATTGCGATCGCGATTGCCGTCAACGCGCCGCGGGTGCGCGTCATTGCTGTGGATATTTCAGCCGATGCGTTGGCAGTAGCTGCCCGCAACGCAAAGAATAATCGAGTCGAAGATCGCGTGACGCTCCGCCGCGCAGACTGTTTCAAGATTCTCGACGGCGGCCCAGAGCTTGGATCATTCGAGCTGATTGTCTCCAATCCCCCCTACCTCGACGACGCCGAAATTGCAGCGTTGGAGCCCGACGTGCGCGGCTACGAACCGCGGGTTGCGATGAGTGCCGGCGCGGGCGGCCTCGACATCCTGCGAACAATCGCGGTAGGCGCGCCGCAGCATCTTGCGCGCGATGGCGAACTGATAGTGGAAGTGGCGCTGGGACAGGCGACCGCGCTCGCAAGACTCATCGAGGAAGCGGGCTTGCGGGTCGTCACTGTGATAAACGATTTCGCGGGGCATCAGCGCGTAGTGCGCGCACGCAGGATCTAGACGGGCGGGGGAAGTCGATGGAAAAAATGATCATTCATGGCGGTGCTTCACTGCGCGGCACAGTCACGCTCAGTGGCAGCAAGAATGCCGCACTGCCCATCATGATGGCGGCGCTGCTTACCTCGGAACCGCTTCTCCTCAGCAACGTGCCCCGTCTGCGCGACGTGAAAACCGCCATGGACTTGCTAAGCCGGCTCGGCGTCGCCGCGCGCTGGGTCGGATGAGCACCGCGTCGAGCTTCACGCGGCAAAGGTCACTTCGCACGAGGCGTCTTACGAACTGGTCAAGACGATGCGCGCGTCGTTCGTCGTGCTCGGCCCGCTGTTGGCGCGGACCGGACGGGCGCGGGTCTCGACGCCGGGAGGATGCGCGATCGGCGCGCGTCCGGTAAATTTGCATATCGCAGGCATTCGCGCGCTCGGCAGTAAAATCCAGTTTCGACATGGCTACGTAGAGGCGCACGCCGAGAAACTGACCGGCGCGCGTATCTGGCTGGATTCGCCGTCAGTTGGCGCAACCGAAAATATTTTGATGGCTGCTGTCACTGCGCGTGGCCGCACGGTGATCGAAAATGCGGCGCGCGAACCCGAGGTGCAGGATCTCGCACGGTTGCTGGCCACGATGGGCGCGAAAATCAGCGGCGCCGGCACCCACGTGCTCGAAATCGAGGGCGTCGAGCGGCTGCATGGCGCCGAGCACGAGGTGATACCCGACCGAATCGAGGCCGGCTCGATGATGGTGGCGGCGGCGATCACCGGTGGCGACGTTACGATTGCCAATGCGCCGGTCGAGCATCTCGACGCTGTCGCGACCAAGCTGCGCGAGGCTGGCGTGCTGGTCGAAGCCAACGGCAACGGTCTTCGCATCGCGCGCACCAATGGACTCAAGTCTGTCGAGCTGCGCACACTGCCATATCCGGGATTTCCGACCGATCTGCAGGCGCAGATGATGGCGATGCTGACCCAGGCCGAAGGCACCTCGGTTATCACCGAAACGATTTTCGAAAACCGGTTCATGCACGCGCAGGAGCTGGCGCGAATGGGCGCCGACATTCTGATGAAAGGTCCTACTGCGGTGATTCGCGGACCGTCGCAACTTAGCGGCGCGCCGGTGATGGCGACCGACCTGCGCGCCAGCATGGGGCTGATAATCGCGGGCCTCGCGGCTCAACACGTCACCGAGCTCAGCCGCATCTACCATCTGGATCGCGGCTACGAGTCGCTGGACGCCAAGCTGTCGCATCTGGGCGCGCAAATCGAGCGCGCTCAAGAATAGTAGAAGATTTGCCGAAGGTTGAATGCGGATGAAGCCGCGGGTTCTTAAGTCCCAGACGCCCGAGTTCAGGAAATTTCTGGCCGCGATACTCGCACGCCGCGGTGGCGATGACAGCGCCGGCGTCGATCGAGCGGTTGCGAAAATAATCGCCGACGTGCGGGAACGAGGCGATCGTGCGCTTATCGATCTGACGTCGAAATTTGACAGCGTCAAGCTTATCACGGCGACGCTCCGGGTGACCGCCGCGGAACGTCATTCGGCAATGAATCGTATCCCGGATGAAGATCGGCGTGCTCTGGAACTGGCGGCCGAGCGAATCGCCGAGTTTCATCGCCGCACAATGGAGAAATCGTTCATCTACCGCGACAAGTCCGGGATGCGCCTGGGTCAGATGGTGCAACCGATGCGGCGGGTCGGCATATATGTCCCCGGCGGTCTCGGCGCGTATCCGTCGTCGGTGCTCATGAACGCGATTCCTGCCAAGGTGGCCGGCGTTGCAGAAATCGTGATGGTTTCTCCGCCGTCGTCGGAAGGCGAGCGGCTCGCTGTACTTGCGGCAGCGGAAATCGCTGGCGTCGACGAGTTCTATCGCGTCGGCGGTGCCCAGGCGGTCGCGGCGCTCGCATACGGCACCGAAACCATCAAGCCGGTGGACAAGATCGTCGGTCCCGGCAACGCCTTCGTACAAGCCGCCAAGCGCATGGTCTATGGCGTAACCGATATCGACAAAATGGCCGGCCCGAGCGAGGTGCTGGTGATAGCCGACGACCGCGCGCATCCCGAGTGGATTGCCGCCGATCTGATAGCGCAGGCCGAGCATGGCTCCGGCGACGAGGCTGCAGTGCTGCTGACGACCAGCGTGAGCATCGCGCAGCACGTCGCCGAGGCGGTGGAGATCGCGCTCAAAAGCCTTCCGCGCGCGCGCCAGGTCGAGGCCGCGTTGGTCAAGCGTGGCGCGATGGTCGTGGTGAAAGATTTGAACGAAGCGTTCGACCTGGCTAATGAAATCGGGCCGGAACATCTCGAGCTTGACATTCGCAGTCCGTCGCGATGGCTACCGAGAATCAAGGCCGCCGGCGCGGTTTTCCTCGGGCCGCTCACTCCTGCTCCCCTTGGCGACTACCTCGCCGGCCCCAATCACGTGCTGCCTACCGGAGGGGCCGCGCGTTTCGCCTCGCCCCTGGGTGCATACGATTTCCTGAAACGAACCAGTATAATCGAGGCGTCAATGGGTGCGGTTGCGGAGCTCGGACCGGCAGTCGCACACTTGGCGCGTATGGAAGGGTTCGAGGGACACGCCCGCGCGATGGAACTTCGAAGCGGCGCGATGAACGGCACGGCGAAGCGGGCAGGCGGGAATCGAAATGCAAAACAAACGCAAAATCAGCTTGCAAAATAAGGACAAGGCCGCGCACCCGGTTGCACGCCTGGCTCCCGCCAAGGCCAAGCGAACTGCGCAAGTCGAGCGCAAAACGCGCGAAACGTCGGTCACAGTCGCACTCAAGCTCGACGGCGCCGGACGCGGCGAGGCAAAGACCGGAGTACCGTTTCTCGACCACATGCTCGAGAGCTTCGCCCGCCACGGATTTTTCGACTTGAAGGTCACCGCCAGCGGCGATTTGCATATCGATGACCATCACACGGTCGAAGACGTTGGAATGGTAGTAGGGCGGGCATTTCGGCAGGCGCTTGGCGATCGCGCTGGAATCAAGCGCTTCGGTGAGGCGACGGTGCCACTCGACGAGGCTGTCTGCACTGCAATTGTGGATATCAGCGGTCGCGCCTATCTAGGCTACAACGTCGCGATCAGCCAGGAGCGGGTCGGCAACTTCCAGACCGAGCTGGTGCACGACTTCATGAAGGCGCTAACCGACGAAGTCGGGATGAACCTGCACCTCAACCTGGTCAGCGGACGCAACCCGCATCACATCATTGAGGCGACGTTCAAAGCTTTGGCGCGCGCGATGGATAGCGCGACGACCCGCGAGCCTCGCCTCTCAGGCGTACTTTCGACCAAGGGCACGCTCAGCTAATCACTGATCGGAATAGCTCGCTTGTTCGAGAAGTTCACCGTTATTCCCTCGATAGACTTAAAGGGCGGCCAAGTCGTGCGCCTGCTCCATGGTGACATGAACCGCTCGACCGTTTACGGTGCCGATCCGGCGCAAGTGGCGCGGCGTTTCGAGAAAGAGGGTGCGGAGCTGATTCACATCGTCGATCTTGATGGAGCGATTGCCGGTGCGCCGCGAAACGTCGAGTCGCTTGCGCAAATACGCGCGGCCGTGAGGTGCGCTATCGACGTAAGCGGGGGTCTGCGCACGATCGAGTCAGTGCGCGCGATGTTTGCGCGCGGGGCCGACCGCGTCTCGATTGGCTCCGCCGCGTTCCTGGATCCCGAGTTAATTCGGCGCGCTTGTGCGGAGTTTCCCGGCCGGATATTTGGGTCGCTCGACATTCGCGATGGTCGGCTTGCCGTCAAGGGATGGGTCGAGACGAGCCAGCTCACCCTTGCTCAGGCGGCGGATCGCTTTCGCGTGGCAGGGGTCGCCGCCGCGATCGTAACAGACATCGCGCGCGATGGCGCGCAGGTGGGCGTTGATGCAGCGCGAATGGCGGACATCGCCAGGACGGTGCAATTACCGACTATAGCGTCGGGTGGCGTCGCCTCCCTCGACGACATTCGCACTCTTCGGACGCGATTCGACGCGGGAGTCGCGGGCGTAGTCATCGGTCGCGCGCTCTATGAAAATAACTTCAGTCTCAGCGAGGCCTTAGCGGTCGCCGCGGGCACCGTAGCTTCATTTTAGTTTCCTAAAGACTTCTTAGATTTTCTTATCCCTGCTTAGTTCGCTGATTTTCTCCAGCGTCGACACTTCCGAATCACAATCGAGCATGTCGCATTGCTTAGTCTAGACATGATATATGGGGATTTGACGGTCAAATTTATTAGCTAGCAGCATGTACAGCCCTTGACATATTCGCCGCGCAGGTAGAGAATGCCGAAGCTGGGTATAGAGATGAATTCACGCTCTCAACCCAGCGTAACCAATCAAGAGCAAACAGCGATAGAGTATAGACGAGCCTGATTTCGTAACGAGTAGATATTAACAACCTGGTGGTAGATTTCTCTACGACTAGTAAAGTTCTTATGGCGCGCGGGGATAAATGAATTCTCGCGCACAATTGTTCGGAACTAAATAGGACGGACGGAGGGATACGAAATGGACCTGATTAGGAAACTCTATGTGAAAGCTGATTCATTTGCGCGCGGACAGACGATGGCCGAGTATGCGCTGATTCTCGCGGCGGTCGCGGTAATCGTTTATGCCGGCTACCAGACGATGGGCACGACCATCACGTCGCTGCTGACGAACGTCGACACCAAACTTTAGTCGCGCGCCGATTTCAACCGGATTTGGCCGGCGGAGGCTCAGTGGCCCCGCCGGTTTAGGCAATTTGAGAAGTGGTAAATTGCTTCATCAGCTTGCTCTCAATTGGGTTGTTCCGGCGGATATATTCTCGCGTGAAATATCGCGAGCGTTCGCCGGTCGCGCCGAATTTTGGTCGCGTCATCGGACTGTCGCGCGGTTGCCACTTGACGTAGCAGCTAAGGCAACTTGGGGAAAATCTTTTGCTGAAAAGTGTAGAGAAGTGAACGCATTTTTGCTGGCACAGCCGATGCGTGTCGCTTCGCACGTTCGGACGATCAAATCGTGATGCTCAACTGGCGCAGCTCTAATGAAGCTGCAAGAAATCACTCCCGCAAAACGGGAGTCTTGCAACTGCTCGCGGCGAGAGGTCGCTCCTCGGCCGGCTTAGTCGGGCAATCGAGCGGAGCGACGGCCGTCGAATTCGCCATGGTCTCGCTATTGTTCTTTTTCCTGCTCTTTGCGGTGATGGACTATGGGTGGATTTTCTTCGCGCAGATGAATGTGCAGCAGGCGATTGATGACGGAGGCCGATACGCATCCACAGGCAACCATGCCACTGTTAACACCGGCGGCGTGATTACTACTCTCTCCCGCATGCAGTCGATCATCGACTACATTCAAAACGAAATAAGCGTGCCCGGCGTAAATGTCTCGAACGCTCTTGTAGTTTGCGACCTGAGTGGCGGCGGCGGTTGCAGTAATAGTGGCGGCTCGGTGCCTGCCGGTAACCCGGGGGACACGGTGCAGATAACGATGCAGACAACCGTGCCGCTTACGACGTTGATGCTGGCGAAGCTTTTCACAGGCGGAGCTTACACTTTCACCGCCAGCACTACTTTCAGAAATGAACCGTTCCCTCCAAGCCAATCGAAGTAACCAGGCATCTGAAATGTCACTGTTTTATCGCTCAAACCTCAAACGACTCACACGCGGCGACTCAGGTCAGGCCTCGGTCGAGTTGGCAATGGTAGTGACCCTGCTCTTGATTCTAATCTGCGGGACCATCGATTTTGGTCGCGCTCTGAATGACATGCAGGTAATGGCCGATCTAACCCGGCAGGGGTCGAATCTGGCTTCCCGCGGTACGTCTTTGCCGGAAGCAGTACAAGGCGTGGTTACGGGAGAATCCGGTTTGGATCTGGTTAACAACGGCGCAGTAATCATCTCATCAGTCACCAACAACAGCGGCGTGTTTACGGTTACTGGACAAGATTCGTCCTACGCAGATGGGCTAACGAAACTTTCGGCAAGCAGCCGGATAGGAACCCTAAATAAAGGTGCTACATTGCCGCCCGCCTACACGACAGCCACGCTGCAGAGCGGCCAAACGGTTTACGTGACCGAGGTATTCTATTCATTCACGCCGCTCACTCCGATAGGAGCTCTGACCAATAGCGCCATTCAATTGCCATCGACTTTGTATGATGTCGCGTACTTCTAAAGCTGAAGACGAGGTGAACTTCTTGGACCAACAAAGAGAAAAAAGAAGCGAGCGTGGACAGATTTTAGCGCTGCTTGCGATCCTTATACCAATACTGATCATATTCGTTGGTCTAGCAATCGATTTTGGCCTGGCCTACGTCACCAAGACCACTCTCTCCAAATCGGTGGATGCCGCGTCGCTCGCGGCGATGCGCACACTCAGTCAGGGAGAGACTCAGGCTACAGCCGCCGCGCAAAGTGCGTTCACTGCCAACTATCAATCGGTACCCGGCCTCGGCACTACTCCGACGCCGACCGTGACCTGGTTCACCAGCTCGCCGTGCCTATCCGGCAACACTTGCGTGACTATTACCGCCACCGCAACGATAAACACCTACTTTCTGCGCGCCTTGGCCGTATTGCCCGGAGTCGGCAGCTCCTTCAACTCCAGCAGTATCACCATTAGTGCTACTGCTCAGCGCAACCCGCTCGTTATGTCGCTGATACTGGACAAATCCGGCTCAATGACCAAAAATGGAGGGTCAGGGGCGCTTCCAACCGCAGTCCAGAACTTCATATCCGGTTTCGACGAGACTATTGATAACATCGCGGAGATCAGTTTCTCGTCAGTCGATTCAGTCGACGTACCGATGACGACTTCGTTCACCACTCCAATAAACAACGAAATGGAAAAAATCACCTTCGGCGGTGGCACTTTCGCCCAAGCCGGCCTGCAGGATGGATTTAATCAGATCCTAAGCGTTGCTCCCTCGCCGAACATAATAAGAGTGGCAGTCTTTTTCACCGACGGTTGGGCCAATACCAACGGACTTCCCACCAACGTCACCACTTCAACCGCCTCTACCGCCCATGACGTTTTGAATTGCACTGGCACGACCAAGAAACCCTCGAATACCGCCATGAACTACGGTGGATGCGCACCTCCGGAGGAGGCGGTAGGTTGGTGCAGCGGAGTATCCTTCATGAATCCCACCACTGGCAGCACAACCAGTTGCCCTAACGCCACGCAATTCACGGCTCTGGACGGCGGAGGGACTGAATCGCTCACCGAAGCCAATATCACCAACGATGCGACCTATCGTACCGAAGCTCTGGCGGAAGTGATGCGCAATAGTACGAACAACATCACGATCTACACGATTGGTTTGGGCGATAAGATCAATGTGGCTTACCTGCAAAATCTCGCCAACGACAGCGGCGTCGCCGACTCGAGTGAGCCAGAAGGGTCGGAGGTGAATGCGAGCTGCACTTCGATTACGGTTTGCCCGGAGCTACAGGCACTGTTCCAGACTATCGAGTCGAAGATTCTTCTGCGGCTCTCGCAATAGTACGGGCCGCTTCGGCATCGCCTGAGACCAGAGATTCGGTCAGGTTGCGTCAGTTAAGGACGCAGCCTGACCATTTCATTTGCGCACCATCGCGGAACGCGTCCTGCGAACACATCCAGAATATTGTTCACAGCCATTGAGGCCATGCTCGCGCGGGTCGCTACGCTTGCGGTGCCGATGTGGGGCGTGATCACCACATTTTCGAATCGAAGCAGCGGGTCGCGTGACGAAATCGGCTCAGGATCGGTCACGTCGAGGCCCGCACCCCCCAGGCGTCCCGACCTCAGCGCCGCCGCCAGCGCGGCCTGATCGACGACCGGGCCGCGAGCGGTGTTGATTAGAATCGCGCCGGGCTTCATTCGCGCGAACTCCTGCGCCCCTATCATGTGGTGCGTCTTTGTCGTCAGCGGCACGTGAATCGACACATAGTCCGATTGGGCCAGCAAACGAGGCAGGCTGACAGCGACGGCGCTCGCGAGCTGCAAGTCGTTGTGCGAAGGCGGTCGCCTGGCAGACGAATGTTTGAGGTAGAGCACGCGCATCGCAAAGCCCATCGCCCGGCGCGCCATCGCCTGGCCGATCGCGCCGAAGCCTATCAGACCGAGCGTGCTCGAGTGCACATCGCGACCGAGCATCGTCATCGGTCCCCAGGTGCGCCATTTGCCCGCGCGAACGTGACGATCGCCTTCGGCGATTCGGCGCGCCGCAGCCATCAGCAGGCCGAACGCCAGATCCGCGGTGGCGTCGGTCACCACGCCCGGTGTGTGGCCGACGGCGATGCCGGCGCGGGTGGCCGCGTCTAGATCAATATTGTCCACGCCGACGGCCAGGTTGCTGATGACCCGCAGCCGCGGCGCGTTCTCAATCGTGAACGCGTCGATCTTGTCGGTCAGCATCGAGAGCAGGGCGTCGGCGTCCGCCAGCGCGGATCGCAGTGCCGACGGCGGCGGCGGCATTTCCCTGCGCCAGACGGTGACGGCGGCCGCAGATCGCAGACGCTCAAGTGCAGCGCTGTCTATCTCGCGGGTGACGAAGACTTTTCTGCGCAGGCTGGACGGACGCGCCATTCGATGAAGCTCCCGACGGTTCAAATAGTCCTTCGCGTCTGCTATACGCGACAAACGTGAGTGACTCCATCATTTCATCGGTAATGTCGTCGGCTCGTGCGAGCGGGCGGTCGGTTCTAACCGAAATCGAGAGCAAGCGAATTTTGCATTCGCTGGGCCTGCGGGTTGTGGTGCCCGAGGCGGCGGCCACTGCCGATGACGCGGTGCGGGCGGCGGCGCGAATCGGATATCCGGTGGTGCTGAAAGTGCTGTCGCCGGAGGTGAGCCACAAGAGCGACGTCGGCGGCGTCGAGCTGAATCTCGGGGATGAAGCTGCCGTGCGCGGCGCCTTCGAGCGAATTCACAGTGGTCTTGCCAGGCATGCCCGCGATGCGCGCTTCGAAGGCGTCGCAGTGCAGCCGATGGCAAAGAGCGGCGTTGAGCTGATTGCGGGCACCTTCCGCGACGATCGATTCGGCCCGATGGTGATGGTTGGGCTTGGCGGCGTGTTTGTCGAAGTAATGAAAGACACGGCGCTGGCGCTGGCCCCGATTGGCGGGCGCGAGGCGGCCGCGATGCTGGCGCGCCTGCGCGGCGCCGAGATTCTGAAGGGAGTCCGGGGCCGGCCCGCCGTTGATATTGACGCCATCACATCGTTGCTGGAGACCGTAGCGGGAGTTGCGGCGGCGCATCCGGAAATCGCCGAGATGGATCTCAATCCCGTGGTCGCCTACGCGGACGGCTCTCACCATTTTGGACGCGCGGATCGTGCTGGCGGCGGATTCGGCACAGGCGGCGAAGCGGGACCCACATCACGAGGCGCGGCTTAAAAATCTCGAGCGCGCGTTCAACCCGCGCACAGTCGTAGTGATCGGCGACAAGCGCATGGGCGGCTACATGTGGCTGCGTTCCATGACGCAGCTCAAGGGCAAGCTGTACTCGGTCCAAATCGATCCCAACGAAATAGCTGGAATCGAAGCCATGGGTATCGAGAATCGCAAGAGCCTGGCCGAGATCACCGAGCCCATCGATTACGCGATCAGCGCCGTGCCGCGGCAGATCGCGCCGCGAATCCTGAAAGACTGCGTCGCCAACCATGTCGGCTCGATCGGATTTTTCACGTCCGGATTCTCCGAAACATCGGAAGAGCTGGGCATTCGGCTCGAAGGCGAGCTGCGCGATATCGCGCTCAACTCCGAAATCGCGCTGGTCGGCCCGAATTGCATGGGCCTGTACAGTTCACCCGCCGGGCTTTGCAACTATCCCGACGAAAAAGCCGGCGACCCTGGCGACGTCTGCTTCATCTCGCAAAGCGGCACGCACACCATCAACTTCTGCGTGCAGGCGCCCAGCCACGGCATCAAGATGAACAAGGCCGCGTCGATCGGAAACGTGCTGATACTCGAAGCCGCCGACTATATCGACCTGATGACGGCCGATCCGGCCACGCGCGTACTTGGAATGTATATCGAAGGCGTGCGCGACGGACGGCGCTTCTTCGACAGCGTCCGACACGCGGCGGAGCGTCATCCGGTGGTGATCTGGAAGGGCGGGGTGACCGAGGCGGGCGCTCGCGCGACCTTCTCGCATACCGGATCGCTCGCGACCGCCGAGGCGACCTGGCGCGCGGTAGTGCGGCAGAGTGGCGCGGTCGAAGTGGCCAGCATGGACGCGATGCTGGACGCGGTCGAGTTGTTCGCGCGCGCCAAGCGTCTGGCAGGCAGGCGCATGGGGTTGGTCGCGATGACTGGTGGGCAGTCCGTGGTGATCACCGATACCTTCGCGACGGCGGGGCTCGACATCCCGACGCTGTCGGAATCTTCGTACGACGAGCTGAAGACCTTCTTCAACGTAATTGGCGGCAGTTATCGCAATCCTTTGGATGCGGGCGGCACTATTGGCGCGGCGCATCACCAGGGCAATCTCGATCGCATCCTCGAAATTCTCGAACGCGACTCGCTGATCGACGCAATTGTGCTGGAGGTCGGCACCGGCTTTCGCGCGGCGCGATGGACCAATCACGAGGATGAAATCACGGGCCTGCTCGATCGTTTGTCGGAGTTCGCGGGCCGCTCGACGAAACCTTTTGCGATTGTCATGCATCCTGCCCATCTCGAGGGGATCGTGGCACGCGGCAAGGAGCTTGCGCGCGCCCGCGGGCTGGTCGTATTCGACAGTTTTGAGCGCGCCGCGGCGGCATTCCGCACCGTCTCGGACTACTGGGCGAATCGCTCGCAAAAGGGAAACTGAACCAAAATCATCGGCGAGCGCGTCCACTGCTTGCCCGAGGGATAACTATGCCCGGTAAACTGCATGATCGAGTCGCTATTGTAACGGCTGGCGGTGCCGGCATCGGCGCTGCGACTGCGCGCCGCTTCGCTGCGGAAGGTGCTGCGGTGGTCGTCGCGGACTTAAGCGGCACGCGCGCGCAGGCGGTCACCGAAGAGATCAAATCGGCTGGCGGGCGCGCCGTTTTCATCAAGATGGACGCTGCCGATCCGGAGGCGATTCAAGCGACGATCAAGCTCGCGATCGATTCCTACGGCCGTCTCGATGTCATGTTCAATAATGCCGGCATGGCCGAAGTCTCGCTGGTTCATGACACCACTCTCGAGTCGTGGAACCGTGTGATGGCGGTCACGCTGACCAGCACCTTTCTCGGCATCAAGTACTCAGTTCCGATCATGCGCAAGCAGGGTGGCGGCGCCATCATCAATACCGCTTCGATTTCCGGAATGCATGGCGATTACGGCATGGCCTCTTATAACGCCGCCAAGGCTGGAGTGATCAATCTCACTCGCGCCGCCGCGCTTGAAAATGCCAAGCACAAAATTCGCATCAACTGCGTGTGTCCCGGCGGTATCAACACCCGGGTCGCCCTGGTCCTTGGTGGCGATCGCGCCGAGGAGTTCCGCCGTACGATGGGTGCGGCTCATCCAGTCGGCCGTATGGGCGAGCCCGAGGAGATCGCCAATACCGTGACTTTCCTGGCCTCCGACGAAGCCTCGTTCATAACCGGTGCGAAAATTGTCGTCGACGGTGGCGTCTCGGCGCACACCGGGATGCCGGCCTTCACGCCCGCATCGAAGGCCTGACCACCATTAAAGGCGCGCGAGCTGCGGAATCATCGCGGCGGGGTAAGCACTGTCATCACCGTGTTCGTCGTCGCGTCGCCGTCGAGGAACGCCAGCCAGCGGCCTCGTATCGACCAGCTCATCGTGACCGTGCCGCGAGCCGGCCCTTCGGCCAGCAGAAATGCGCTGTCGTAGTGCACTGAGTAAGTGACGATTTTTCGCCACGGTATGCCGGGACTCGGCGCGTAGATTTGCATCGCGGCTTCATCCGCGCCCTTCGAATACGCCATCGTGCTCTGCGCGAGATATTCCGGCCAGGTGTCGAAGCCGAGCGATTTCACATTCACCTGCGTCAGGTCGGCTTGCGCGACCGCGACTTGCGCGAGTACAGACCCTTCGGGACGGTCGATCGCCCGGGTGAAGCTGAGCTCCCTGTTACCCAGCGTGACCGTGTCGCTCCCCGCCGCGAACGAGGCCGCAGCCGTCGATACGCCCAGGAGATGTTCGGCGCCATTGGCGATGTTGTACTTGAACACGCCTACCGTGCGATGCGCAGGGTCCGGCCCGACATACAGGAACGATCCTTCTTCCGACTGATCCCAATCGAGCACGCGGATGGGGGTGTTCACGTGAAACCTGGTGCAGGTTCCGTTACGACGATCGATGACGACGGGCGGAGCGCCCGCGTCGCCCTGGCCGATCGCATAAACGCCGTGCGCGCTCCAACTCAGCGCAGACATCGGACATGACAGCTTCATCGGCAGCACGGAACCGGCGCCGGTGATGACTATCAACTGCAATCCATCGGCGGGATTCGGCGGCGGCTCGACGTCAGCCTGGTCCGGATCGATCTTGGGCGGCGCCTGTTCGGTGACACCGATTGGCTCAGGATGCCGCCGCAGTGCAAGCGCAATCGTCGCGTTGTTCAGCCAATTGAGAGAGATGGAATCGTACTGCCCGCTGAAGCTTTGGATTACATTGCCTGGGCCGCTCGCGATTAAATCACGGATGATCACATCGACTCGATTCGCCCCCGGCACCACCATCGCGGTCGCGACCGTCAGGCCGTTGGGGCTCGCGGCAATGTCCGCGATGGTTCCTTCCTCGGCTGCTCCGGGTCCCGTCTCGGCCGACAGAATACGGCCGGTCCGCCACTCGGAGCCTCCCAGCCCATACATGATCGTGTGACCCGCCTGCGTTCCGATAACGCCAATCTCCTCGCCTTCCTCGAGCCAGATTGGAGGACGCGTCGCAATCGGGGCGAATCCGGACGGCATCTCGACGTTGGTCAGCACCTTGATGCCGTTGGTGACGTCCAGTGTGGTCGAATGCGCGACGAAAGGCGGCGGTCCTGGTTTGGGCGGCGGAGCAGTGGAGCATGACGCAACGCTCACGGCAGCCATGGCAAGAATCAAGATGAGGACAGACCTGAGCATCGAAAACCGGTAGTGTATTTGGAGCAATCAAAAAAGGCGACTGATCCGAAGAATGAAGAACCCGTTTATCGATCGATTGTGGATAAGCCGCGAGGTTCGACTCGCGATCGTTGTCGTAGTCTTGAGCGTCGTTGGCGCCGTTGCGTGCGTCGCCGGCGACTGGAAGACGGGCATTGCCATCTTCGGAGTCGCGTTCGCGCTGCTGGCGGCGTTTTATTTTGCGATCCTTCGACCGGCGCAAATCCCGCGCAACGCCGTGCTGGTAGTTCGCATTGCAGGCCCGATCGAAGAGGATGTGACTCGTTCGCCGCTCGATCAGCTGATGCGCCGTGGCGCACAGAGTCTCGACCACCTCCGCTACGCGTTCGAGTCGGCCGCAATCGACGACGACCTCCGCGCGATCGTGGTCGAGATCGCGGGTTTTGGCGCCGGTCTGGCCACCGCACATGAAATCCACCGGCTGCTTCGCGCCGCGCAAATGTCAGGCAAGCGGGTGATCGCGCTGCTGCGAGGCGACAGCGCCGGCCTGCGCGAATACCTGGTCGCGGCAGGCGCGGGGGAAATCGTCGCTAATGCCGATACGATGTTCACGATGCTGGGGGTGGCGACGGGCGGCGTGTTCCTGAAGAGCGCGCTCGACAAGCTCAAGATCCAGGCGCAAACGCTGCAATGGAAAGAGTACAAAGGCGCGGCCGAGACTCTCGGGCGCGACACGATGTCGCCGGCGGTGCGCGAGAGCATGGAAGCGATCGTCGCGGACTGGGAGAAAATCCTGGTAGAGACCATCGCGGCGGCGCGGAAAATGAACCCCGAACGCGCGCGCGAGGTCATCGCCGCGGGCTTTGTCACCGCCAGGTTTGCCGTCGAAAATAAACTCATCGATCGCGAAGGCTATATCGAAGACATACGCGCCGAGTTCGACCCCGAGAACAAACGCAAGGTCTTCGTTAGCCTCGCGCGCTACCGGCGTCACGCGGTGTTCAAGCGCGAGCGGGGACGACGCGCGCGAATCGCATTGGTGCATGCCAGTGGGCCCGTGGTTTCAGGCGAGTCGCCTGCGACCGGCGAATATATCAGCGGCGTCGCGACCGCCGCGCAAATCGAACGCGCCTCGCGCGACGAACGCGTCAAGGCAATAGTGTTCCGCGTAAATTCACCGGGCGGCTCAGCCGTCGGCTCCGACCTGGTGTGGCGGGCAGTGCGCGAGGCCCAGGGCCGCGGCAAACCCGTCGTCGTCTCGATGGGCGACGTGGCTGGCTCGGGCGGCTACTACGTCGCGGCCGGCGCCGACGCGATTGTCGCAGAACCGGCGACCATCACGGGCTCCATCGGCGTTGTCTACGCGAAATTCAATCTCGGGATTCTGCTCGGTGAGCTCGGGGTACATTTCGACTACGTGAAGAGCGCGCCGATCAGCGACGCGATGTCTTTCGCGCGCGCCATGTCCGACGCCGAACTCGCGCAGCTCAACGAGACCATCGGTCACATGTACTCGACCTTCACCGCGAAGGTCGCGGAGGGCCGCCGGCTCAGCGCTGAGCAGGCTGAAGCCGTGGCCAAGGGGCGCATCTGGAGCGGTCTCGCCGCCAAGGAGCGCGGCCTTGTCGACCAGGTCGGCGGCCTGGCAACCGCGGTGGCGATCGCGCGTGACCGCGCACATCTCGCGGAGCGTCAACGCCACCAACTGGTGACCTATCGCGCCGAACGCCGATGGTTCGATTTTCGCGGCAGCAGCGCTGAAGCCTTGACGCCGTGGGCAATTCGCGCCGCCGCCGGCGCGCTCGGGATTCCCAACCGCTGGGCGCCCGCGATGCTCGAGATGCTCGTGCGCGGCGGCGCGATGCTGCTCTGCCCGTTCATCGAGCTGTAGCGGCGTAGCTACTCCGGCGAGCGTTCCAGCTCTTCGCGCAGCGACAAGATTTTCTGGCGAGCCTCGGTGATGTAGCCGTCGAGGTTACGGCGATGATTCGCGAACAGTCCGTCAGGCGCGCCATTCAGGACAATTAGCGGTTTCATGACGGCGGCCTTCCCCAGCGCGTCGATCGAATCGTCGAGCAGCGTCTTCAGCACGGGGTCGTCCTTGAGCTGCCCCGAGTATTCGCGTTCGAGCGCCTGCATCATGTGGTAGATGACATGCGCGTAACCCTGCGAGTGATAGAAATAGTGATCGCAGTCCCAGCTATGGACCGGGCTGCCATCGTCCTTCGTGGTCCGATACAGGTTCGCATGCGCGTCGCCGAGCAGGTCGGTCCAGGTCTGGAGCAGACTGATTAGCTCGACCGCTCTGGTGTTGAGCGGCCGCGAAGATGGCGGATTGGTATGCAATCCGGCTACGTACATTCGCAAATGCTCGATGCCGTCTTCGTACTTGCCTTCGGGCGAAGGCAGTATCCACTTCAGGGCGTCGTTTCGAAAATCAGTGTCGGCGATCACGAGATTCGGATCGTACTCATTCGAAGAAACCTTGGTCAGGTGATCCTTGAAGATGCGCGAGGTTTCGCGCACGGCCTGGATGATCCCGAGTTGGCGATCGGCGTTGTTGTCGGCGCCGAGCTTCGGTCCCCAGATAAAGAGATCGTTGGGACGCCAGCCGAAGCCGGTGTGCAGCTCATGGTCCATGATCGCGGCCAGCGTCGAGGCGTAGATCTCGCCGGGTACCGTCGGTTTGTCGGGCGGGAAAACCTGGTTGATATCGTAGTCGAGACGATCGTGATGCTTCTGGCCGAAAATGAAGCGCGAGATTGCCGCCAAGCCAAATGACCAGAAGGGCCGCAGCCACAAGGAGAAGTCGGTTCCGATTCATCGCGACGCAATTCGCATCAAGCAGCGACTTTGCCCGATGAAGTTATATCACGGATGCTACTATGCCGCGCGCAGTGGAAGTGCTGCGGCTGTCGCGCGCTTGAGTTCGTCGCGACCGGTGCCCAACTGCTTGAGCAATGGCAGCAACGCCCGCGTCAGAAAAAGTCGCGGGCTGATCCCGCCGCCGCCAAGCCGAAGGTTCTCGTGATAGTTCGGAATCAGGCCGTCACCCGGCATCTTGAAGTTCGCGATCACGTGCGCAAGATCCGCCAGCGTCCCGAGCCGGTCTTCTACCATCTCGATCGCTACCATCTCGCGGTAAAAGCCGGCGTGGGCAGCCTCGTCGCGACTTACCAGGAAGAAAATCGCCTCGAGCGTCGGATCCTTCTCGACTTCGGCTCGATCCTTTTGCGCGCGATACGCGAGATAGGTCGCCGCCTCCTGCAGCGCACCGTAACAGCTCATCTGGCGGCGCGTCGCGAAAGGCGGCTTCCATGAACGTGAAAACACCGCCGTCTCGAAGGTGTCGAACTGCGCCTGCGTGCGCAGCCCTGAGCGAAGCAGGTACTCGCGGAACACGAGCCCGTGGCGCGACTCCTCGAAGCTCCATGCCGCCTGAAACCACGCGAGTCCAAACACGCCGCGCATCAGCTCGTTACTGGCGTCGGTGTAATCCGGCAGAAACATTTCCTCGGCGCAGTAAGTCTCGATGCGAATTGCGCGCGCTTCGGTGTTGGCGCCGGCGGACAACTTGTCCCAGGGGACATCTTCAAAAGGATTCCAACGGCGCTTGCGCTCCGCAATCTCGAAGAAATCCATATACGCGCGGTAAAATTTTTCTTTGGGGGACATCAAACAGGAGTACGTAGGTAGTAGTAGAGACGTTACCACGCGCGCGCGAAATAACCTAAATTAATATGTTCTCTAGGGAACAAGGCGCGGGATTGGTTTCAGAATATGCCCAGCAGCCGTTTTGTCAGCGACGCTTTCTTCTCGATGTTGGATGGCGCGAGCAACGCGATCGTGGCGATCGGTTTTCCGCCAGCAGTCACGTTTGCCGTACCGATCTGCTGACCAGCCTTAAGCGGCGCTTCAACCGACGACGGCAAGTTATAGTCGATTTTGATCGCGTTGTTCGCCTCGCTACGCTTGACGAAGACGCCCGCGTCGCCGCCCCAAACCGGCTTGATACTCGTGGTGTCAGCGTCGGTCACCTCGACCGATTGTGCGATCGGCGCGCCTTTCTTCGCCACCGGATGCAGCTCGTAGTTGAGAAATCCCTGCGAGAGCATCTCGGACGCTTCCTTGAAGTTCGTCAATTTGTGCTGACTACCAAGCACCACCGCGATCAGCCTCAAGTCATTGCGTTTTGCAGTGGCGACGACATTGAAGCCCGCCTTGTCGTAGAATCCGGTCTTGAGCCCGTCGCATCCTGGATACGTCCGGACCATGTGATTGGTGTTGCGCAGCACGAAGGTTCCCGCGCGAAATGGAGCCGTGTCAATCGACGACCATCTGAGCACATCGGGATATTTCAGCAGCTCGCGCGCCAGGATCGCCTGGTCGAAAGCGCTGGCGACATCAGCCGATTCTCCCTTCGCGGGCGGCAGACCGTTAACCGAGTAATAGTGCGAGTCTTTCATCCCAAGCGCGGCGGCTTTTTGATTCATCATCACTACGAATGATTCGGTCGAGCCGGCTATGTATTCCGCGACCGCCACCGACGCGTCATTGGCCGAATGCACGACCACCGCTTTCATCATGTCGTCGAGCGAGAACGCCTCGCCCTCCTTGAGATAAACCTGCGAACCGCCCATCTCGGCCGCTTTGCGCGAGGTGGTTATGTTGTCAGTGAGCTTGAGCGAGCCGTCGTGGATTTTCTCGGCCACGATCAGCATCAGCATCATCTTCGCCAGCGACGCAGTCGGCCACGGTTCGTGATCGTTGGACTCGAAGATGACAGTACCGGTGGTGGGTTCAACCACGCATGCTTCCGAGTACGCGCCCAGCGCAGTACTCGACGCGCTGGCGCTTTCCTCTTCGGAACTTGCCGCCGCCGCATGACGACGGCTCGCGGCGAGGGCAGGCTGCGCGCGATCAGCCGATCAGCCCGAGAGTTACCGCGATCAATACAAATTTTCGACTGGCTGGAATTCCGGAGACCAACTCGCCGGCGCGCAACCTGATTTTCACGACAGACCACCTCCGCAGCACATCGTCCCAACCCCAGAATAGTAGCCAACAACTGGCGCCGCGGCGAGCGATTGTCTGCGAATTACTAGAAGCGGTCCGCCGTCCAGAACACCGACCCCGAATCGGCAAACAGTTCGAACGCGCGCGCAGACGCGGCTTCCGGCGTCGTCGCGAACCGCCGCGCAAGTTTGTCAGGCGCAAGTACTCGCCACATGTAGTTGTTGTCGGTGTGATGCGCGACTGGGCATCCCGCCTCGCCGAGCGCTTTTTCGAGCGTGCGATCGTGCGCGCTATGCGTCACCAGGACCGACGGGTCGCCCGGCTTCGACGCGCTGCGGAGCAGGACGGCGCGCCTGTGATCTCCGACCCGCTTCTCGGTAACAGGCACCCCGGCCGCCGCTTGACCGAGATATTTGAAAGTCGCGAGCATCGCCTCAATCCCGCGCGCACTCTCAACGTAACCGTATTCCATGATCATCGAGACGCCGTGAAAGCGGGTGACGACGCGCGCGTAGGCCGCGATTCGTGCATCGTCGCGGCACACGATGAAATACTCCTGGGGCTCTTCGCCGGGATTAAGCGCCTGGTCGGTCGCTTCGTTCCAGGACGTGACCGATCCGGCGAACTTCAGATTCGCGCGCCACGAGGCGTCGTCGCGGACTGCCGTCACATTGAATCGCCCGCTGTAGCTGCGATGAATCGCCGCAACTTCGCCGAGGTCGCGCTCGGTCTCGAAGCTGTCGATTACGAAATGGCCGGGCGCCTTCATTCCGGCGGCGGCCGTCACGATGCTGAACTTACGATCGATTTCGCGCCATCCAAACTGGTTGTAAAAGGTCAGGCGTTCGGCAAAAAGCAGGGATACTTCGAAGCCTTCGCGTATCATGGTCTCGACCGACAGCCGCATCAGCGCGGACGCAACGCCTTTGTGCCGATATTCCTCGAGGGTGAAGACCGAGCCGATCCCGCCCATCGGGGCCACCTGTCCGTCGAGATGGATCGCGCGATCGAAAATCTGGACGGTCGAAACAAGGCGGCCGCCATCGCGCGCGACCAGGCACAGCTCATCGCGAAAGTATGGATCGTTCTGATTGTAACGCGCGAAAAACGCCCGGTCGTTGTACCAATGCGCGAGCAGATCGAGCACCTCGTCCCGCTCACTATGATGTGCCGCCCGAACTTCCATATGGATCAGCTTATCCGCAGGCTCGCGCCGATCAAACGCAGGCCGAGTCGGGCGGCGACACGCTGCGACGACAGGTTGGACTTTTGCGTGCTGTAGAAAAGTGCGCGGCCGCCGAATGCGGCCATCGATGACCAACTGGCGGTGACCGCGGCCGCAAAACCTCGCGCGCGAAATTTCGGAAACGTGTAGACGCCAATTTCCGCGCCTGCTTCGGCGATACGAGCCGCGAATGCGATCGACGCGATCTCCTCGCCATCGACCGCTACGCACCAGGGTTCCCAGAAATCGCCGACGCTCTTGAAGCCTGCGTCAACCATGTAATGAGGCAAGCCCCGGTCTGCCAGTCGCGCGCGCATACTTTCGCCTTCGACCGAATCGCCTCGCACAATCGTCGCTGAGTGGTCACAAGTGAGGCCGCTCGGCAGTTCGTAAATCAGGCCGGGGCCGATCGTCACGACCTGCTGCGCGGACGACAACAGCTCGACGATCTTCCCGAGGCACTGCGGGATGACCTCAGGCTCGCGCCATGCGGGCGCCTCTGCGGCGACGGCAAGCAACCGCGCAGCGAGTTGCTCGTCAACGTCCTCGCCCACGCGCGCCAGGTTGCCGCCAGAGCATCCGGCGAAAAACATGCGCGGACCCGGTGAACGATCAGGATCGTTCTCGCGACAAATTCGGCCCGAGCCGGACAGCACGAACGTCGTCTTGACGTCGAGGTCGAGCAGATGCAGATCGTCAGGCCATGCTGCAGTAGAAGCGGGTTCTTTCAACCGGGGACGAATCGCTAGCGTAAATCGAGATGAACTGAGGTTGGCGTGCCGCCGCGATTGACCGTCAAATCGATTGCCGAGGCGGTCTTCATTGCTTGCATCAGCCCCAGCGCTTGCATTGGATTAGTGACCGGCTGCCCGTCGATTGAGGTCAGCAAGTCCCCGTTCTGCAATCCCAGCTGGTCGAAGACGGAACCGGGCGCGACCTGCGTAATCGAAAAGCCGTCGGTCTTGCCATTGACCATATGCGGCAACGCGCGCATCTGGGTGAAGAACTGCGCGGGATTCTCCATCGTCTGCTGGACTTCGGCGCGACTAACCTCGAATTTGCCCGGACCAAGCTTCTTGAGATCGAGCTTGCTGCTGTTGTTGTCGTCGTCGGAACTATCGTCGCTGCTGTCGTTGTCGTTACTATCGCTGTTGTCGTCGTCCGTGCTCTGCGTCACCACCGGTGGTGGATGATGACCGAGTGCTCGCAGCCCGTTCCGCATCGCAGCGGGCAGCCCTCTTCTCAGCAATCCGCCTCGCACCCCGGCCTGACCAGCCAGATTTGAAGGCGGTACCTCTGGGATGTCGGTTGAAGGGATCTCGATCGCGACGCGCTTGCCATTGCGGTCGATGATCGCGCGGTTGGTCTCGACGCTTACCAGCCTGCCCGCATCGGGGATATCGTCTCCCACCTGGTAGAGCGATTCGTTGCCGCTCGGATCCTCGATTATCGCGTATGGTTGCGACCGGCTAAGCAGCGACGTGCCGATCAGCTTCAGATTCAGGTCCGCCTCTACCACCGGTGCCGGCCCGCTGTTCTGCGGCGCTTCGTTAAAAATGTCGCGCCTGATGATTGTGTCGTAGTAGTGACGCGTGCGGATGCCGTTGACGGCCCTGGGCGCTAACACCGCCGTCGCCGCAGCATCGGGCTCGTTGGCAACGCGCCGCGCGATGATGTCCCGCACGCACATCGCCGAGACAATCGCCAGCGCCGCTACCAGCACGAAGTTCAAAATCGTGACGTGAATTTGTGAGAACCTGAGCTGCATCTACCTCAACAACCTCAACAAACTCGTGCGATGCAATCTATCAGATCGCCGCGCCACCCGGAAAGCATCGCCGCGTCGCACCGTGCGCAAACCAACTTTAGCGTCTCTAATCCAGCGATAACGCAACACGAACCAGCCTACTGCAGCCGGGTCATGCAAATATTTCAGAGGATCGATTCCGCCTCGTAGGCGCACGCTTTGACTAGACGGCTAACCTCGTAATTCCATTCACCTTTCCACCGGCTGATCACGAGGCTGGCCTGGCTGTGGCCGCTGCGGACCAGGTCCATCAGGCGCAACAGGTAAATACTCTCGTCCTGGCCGAGCTTGTTCAATGCCGGCTGACGCTCGAGTCCCTTGGCCGCTATCTGCATCAGCTCGTAGCCGAGTTCCTGCAGCTTGAACTTGCCCGCCCGCGCGTCAAGGCCATTCTTATGCGCCGCGTCGGCGATTTCCAGGCGCTCGCGATAGCTCCATCCCTTGACCAGGTCCCACGCTCCCGCCAGGCAATCGTCGTTGTACAGCATGCCCTTGAGCAGCGCGGGCAGCGCGAGCATGAACTGCGGCGGCTGGCTGTCGGCGGTTCGTATCTCGACGTATTTCTTGAGGCGAACTTCGGTGAAAATCGTAGTCAGGTGATTGGTCCAGTCCTCGATGGTGGCGCGCTCGTGGCCGTGACCGTGCTCGAGATACTGACGGAAGGTGAGGCCCGGCGGCTGAGTGAGATCGATATACTCGTGATTGCGAATCAGGAAGTACATCGGCACGTCGAGCGCGTACTCCGCGTAGTCCTCGAACGAGCAGTCGTCGCGAAACACGAACTCCGGAACTCCGCTGCGCTCATTGTCGGTGTCGGTCCATATATGCCCGCGGAAGCTGTGATAGCCGTTCAGGCCGCCGTCGCTCAGCGGTGAGTTCGCGAAGATCGCGTAGAGCAGCGGCACGATCCCCATGCTGACCCGCAGCTTGCGCATCGCGTCGGCCTCGTCGCTGTAATCGAGGTTGGCCTGCACCCCGGCGGTCTGCTTCATCATGCGCTGGCCGAGCGTCCCCTTGCGCGCCATGTACGGGTACATGATGTGGTAGCGGGCCTTCGGCAGCAATTCGATCTGGTCGATACGGCTGACGGGCTGCATCCCCAGGCCGAGCACCGCCGCGCCCACCTGGCTGGTGACGTCGATCAGTTGCTGTACGTGGTTGGCAAACTCCGCATGGGCGCAATGAATATCGTCGCACTGCTCGCCGGACAATTCGATCTGACCGCCCGGCTCCAGTGTGATAGCGGCGCGCGCACCCTTCAGCGCCAGGATATGCCCGTGCTCGTCTTCCGGTTCGAAGTCGTAGTCAGCCACCAGCCGCCGCAGCAGGTCTTCGACTCCGCCGGGGCCGGAATAAGGGATAGCGGTACCGTCGGCGATACGGACCACGACTTTTTCGTACTCGGTGCCGACGCGCCATTGCGCGCGCGGCTTGCCACCATCCTGGAAGTAGCGGATCAGATCGTCTTTCTTTTCGAGCAACTCACTCATCAATCAAACCCAGGCGCAGACTCCCGAAAAAAGGGGTCACGGCAAGCGCGCCTATAATGGACCCGCCAGATATACGAGGCAAGCACGATTGATGGCCTCGCCGAGAGAGCAGGGAAAAACGCAGCGACGCTCGAACAAGCACTGTACCAAAGTACAATATCCATCGTCCGGAAGACTCGTTAACCGTTATGGGTAGAATGTCGGCAACAATGAGGAGCCACTGATGCTCGATCGGAGCAGTAGGCGTTTCGCGACCGCGCTCTTGGTCGCCACGATCATCGGCTCGTCTTTCGTACGTACCGCATCGGCGGGCGACAAGCCCAATATCCTCGTCATCATGGCCGACGACATCGGCTACTGGAACATCAGCGCGTACAACCGCGGCATGATGGGATATCGCACGCCTAACATCGATCGCATTGCCAACGAAGGCGCGATTTTCACTGATTACTACGGCCAGCAATCATGCACCGCTGGCCGCGCCGCATTTATTACCGGCCAAAGCCCGATGCGTACCGGGCTTCTGAAAGTCGGGTTGCCCGGCGCCAGGGAAGGTCTGTCCGACAAGGATCCAACCCTGGCCGATCTGCTCAAGCCACTGGGCTACGTCACGGGACAATTTGGCAAAAACCATCTTGGCGACCGCAACGAGTTTCTGCCCACCGTTCACGGTTTCGACCAGTTCTTCGGCAACCTCTACCATCTGAATGCCGAGGATGAACCCGAGCATCCCGATTATCCGCAGAATACCGAATTCAAGCTGCGCTTCGGGCCGCGCGGCGTCTTGCGCTGCACCGCGACCACGACCGAGACTCCCGGCGAAGATCCCCGCTTCGGCAAATGGGGCAGGCAAAGCTGCACGGACACCGGGCCGCTCACGAAAAAACGCATGGAGAACGTGGACCAGGAGTTTCTCGACGCCACCATCGACTTCATCGACCGCGCCAACAAGGACAAGAAGCCATTCTTCGTGTGGTTCAATCCCAGCCGCATGCACATTTGGACTCGTCTGAAACCTTCGTCGCAGGGGAAGACCGGCCTGGGTGTTTATCCCGACGGCATGGTCGAGC
Organism: uncultured delta proteobacterium; assembly: GCA_963842215.1. GTDB lineage: Bacteria > Desulfobacterota > Binatia > Binatales > Binataceae > Binatus. Next base: position 792,322 of record CAWJFQ010000001.1, read on the forward strand.
ACGACGGCCAGGTTGGTCAGCTCCTGAAGAAACTCGATGACCTGGGGATCACGAACAACACCATCGTCATCTATACAACCGACAACGGGGCCGAGACCTTCACCTGGCCCGACGGCGGCACCACGCCATTTCGCGGCGAAAAGAATACCAACTGGGAAGGCAGCTATCGCGTGCCTGCGATGGTGCGATGGCCCGGTCTGGTCAAACCTGGCACCGAGATTAACGACATCGTCTCGGCCGAAGACTGGGTGCAGACTCTGGTTGGTGCTGCGGGCGACCCCGACATCCAGAACGAACTTCTGCAGGGCAAGAGCGCAGGTGACAAGACCTTCAAGGTACATCTTGACGGCTACGATCAGCGCGATCTGCTCGCCGGCAAGGCCTCAGACAAGCGCCACGAATTCTTCTACTGGACCGATGACGGCGATCTGGCCGGCCTGCGCTATGACCAGTACAAGGCGGTGTTCATGGAGCAGCAGGCCGAGGGGCTCGAGGTATGGATGCAGCCGTTGATCCCGCTGCGTGCGCCGAAGCTGTTCAATCTGCGTTCTGATCCATTCGAGCGCTCGGAAGAGGAGGCGGGTGACTACGACAAGTGGTTCATCGAGCACTTGTTTGTCCTGGTTCCCGCAAAGGCTATCGTCGGCCGCTTCCTCGCTACGTTCCGCGATTTTCCTCCGCGGCAGAAGCCGGGCAGCTTCTCGGTGGGTGAAGCTCTCGACGAGATGGCGAAGCAAACCAACAACTAGCATCGCGGCCGGCTCATTTTGCTTTGAGCCGCGGATCGTTGGCCGAGACGCACTGCGCCTGCTTGTAGTAGTTGACCGCTACCTGCCGGTTCTTCGAGTTGGCCAGGCGGCGCTGCCTGTCCAGCACGTGCTCGCATTCATCCTTGTCGCGATAGGTGGTGGGTCGCTTCAGCCATTGGCTAAGGGGCAGATCTGCGTTACCCATCGGGTAGTCACGGCCAGCCGGCGGCAGCAACAGATACCAACCGATCAAAGCGAGCGCGGCTGCGTGACGGTATCGCATTCGCATTTCCTAGCAGTTGGCGCGGCCGACTGCCATTCTGCCGCTCCGGCAGCCTGCTTTTGCCCCCGCAATTCCTGGCCCCAAGCGGCTTGCGACCGCTTGACTTATTTCAACGATATCTCTATAAGTATGGAACCATGAAGAAGTCAACGGTAATTGGGGCGCTTGGCGCGCTCGCCCAGGAGACCCGCCTCGATCTGTTCCGATTGCTGGTCCAGAAGGGACCGCCCGGACTGGCCGCGGGCGACATCGGCGAGCGTCTCGGACTGCCGTCGCCCACCCTGTCGTTTCATTTGAATCAACTCAGATTTGCCGGCCTCATTACCTCGCGCCGCGAGAGCCGCTCGATCATTTACAGCGCCAATTTCAAGGCGATGAACGGTCTGCTCGCCTACCTGACCGAGAACTGCTGCGGCGGCCGACCCGAACTATGTGCCCCAGCCGCCATCGCGGACTGTGGCTCCGGGTGCACAACTCAGCCGGCCACCATCAATACCAGGAAGAATCGGAGGGCATCTGTATGAAACGGTTTCACGCTCACGTCAGGGTCAACGACCTGGAGTCCTCGGTCCGCTTTTATTCGACCCTGTTTGGGGCCGAGCCGGTGGTTCTCAAAACGGACTACGCGAAGTGGATGCTCGACGATCCGAAAGTCAATTTCGCGATCACCGCAGGCGCAACCGCGACCGGCATCGACCATCTCGGCTTGCAGGTCGAATCGGATGAGGACCTGGCGCTAATCGCGCAACGGCTCGACTCCGCCGGGCAATCAGTCGCCAAGCAGGTGAACGCGGCGTGTTGCTACGCGCGAGGCAACAAAGGCTGGGTGTCGGATCCGAGCGGCATTTCGTGGGAGACCTTTCACACCTTCGGCGAGAATACGGTCTACGGCAACGACATCGCTCCGCGGCCGGCCGCAGCCAAAGCGGACGAGTCTGCATCGTGCTGTGAGCCGGTCCCATCCGCAACCACGGCCTGCTGCGGCGCATCGAAGGCGCCGTAATCCTCGCGAATCCTCAACCGACCATCCCGCCATGGCCATTCGCGAATACAACGTCCTGTTTCTATGCACCGGGAATTCGGCGCGCAGCGTGATGGCCGAGTGCGCGATAAATCGCTGGGGTAGGGGAAAGTTCAAAGGCTTCAGTGCCGGCAGCCATCCCAAGGGCGCCGTGCATCCGTTGACGCTCGAGCTGCTGACAGAGCTGAACTACGAAACCAGCGGCCTTCGCTCGAAAAGCTGGGACGAGTTCGCCGCTCCGGACAGTCCCCGCCTCGACTTCGTCTTCACAGTTTGCGATCAGGCAGCCGCCGAGCAGTGTCCGGTTTGGCCGGGCCAACCGATCACCGCGCATTGGGGAGCCGCCGATCCCGCGGTCTTCGAGGGCAATGACGCCGAGCAGCGGCGCTTCTTCTTTCGCATCTACCGCGAGCTCGAAAATCGCATCAAGATTTTTACCAGTCTCCGAATCGAGGCGCTCGACAGCTTCGCCCTCCAGCAGCGTGTCGCGGAAATCGGGCGAGTCAAACTTCCGGAAGGACGCGAGCGATAGCGGCGGTCCAGGCCCAGCAATGACGAAAGTTTGCCAATGAGTGCGACGATATCGATAGCGCAGGCGCCGGTCTTGCGCAGGCTCTCCTTCCTCGATCGCTACCTCACTCTCTGGATTTTTCTCGCGATGGCGGCCGGAATCGCGCTCGGCGCAATCTTCCCGGGCGTGAAACCGGCCTTCGACCGCATGAGCGTCGGCACGACCTCCGTACCAATCGCCATCGGCCTCATCCTCATGATGTATCCGCCGCTGGCAAAGGTGAACTACGACGAACTGGGCGACGTTTTCCGCGATTGGAAGATTCTCGGACTATCGCTGGTGCAGAACTGGATCATCGGTCCGATCCTGATGTTCGCGCTGGCTATCGTTTTCTTGCGCGATCGTCCCGAATACATGGTCGGCCTTATTTTGATCGGCCTCGCCCGCTGCATCGCAATGGTGATCGTCTGGAACGATTTGGCCAACGGCGACGCCGATTATTGCGCGGGGTTGGTAGCATTTAATTCGATCTTTCAGGTGCTGTTCTTTTCGCTCTACGCCTTCGTCTTCATCACCGTGCTGCCGCGACTACTTGGCTTGGGCGGCGCAATCGTGCACATCACCATCGGTCAGATTGCGCAGAGCGTTGCAATCTATCTGGGCCTTCCTTTCGTCGCGGGGCTCGCTACCTGGAAAGTTCTGACTGCGCTAAAGGGCAAGACCTGGTATCGCGATCGCTTCATTCCAAAGATCAGCCCGCTGACACTGACCTTCCTGCTCTTCACTATCGTCGTGATGTTCTCGATCAAGGGCGCGGCAATCATTCGGATGCCGCTTGACGTGGTGCGCATCGCAATCCCGTTGCTGCTCTACTTCACGATAATGTTCGCGCTCTCCTTCGTGCTGAGCCGGCGCGTCGGCGCTACCTATTCGCAGACCGCGACCCTGTCTTTCACCGCAGCTTCCAACAATTTCGAGTTGGCAATCGCAGTCGCGGTCGCAACCTTCGGCATCGATAGCGGTGCCGCATTCGCCGCCGTGATCGGTCCGCTGATCGAAGTTCCAGTGATGATTGGCCTGGTAGATGTCGCACTGTGGGCCCGCCGAACTTATTTCCCGACGTCGCCGCTCAATTCTGCAAACTAGCAGTTAGCGGCGCAAAACAACGTGTTGGCAAGCATTCGCGTTTCGTTCTCCTGAACTAAAAACGTTTCACGTGAAACACTTTCGCTTTAAACCGCAAAAGGTAAGCGGTGTTTTCTGCAAAACAGGCGAAACTACGACGCCATTCGGTCGCCGAAGAACCTGAGAGCGAAAGGTCGTCCTCGACATTTCGCGCTTAGCCTTTCTTCTTCTGTCTTCATCACTGGGTGCAGGGGTCACCCCTGCCCAGGGAGGTGCGGAACCCACGGCGGGTTCCGCGTCCAATGCCCCTCGACTTTGCGCGAAAACGTGCGACACTGCCGCGGGAGAAGTTGGCGATGCCTCAGGTCATACTTGCCATCGACCAGGGAACCACGGGCACGACCGTCTTCGTGGTCGACGCGCGCGGACGTATTCGCGGCCGCGCCTATGCTGAGATCAAGCAGTACTATCCGAAGCCCGGATGGGTTGAGCATGACCCCGAGGAAATCTTCCGCTCGGTCGTCACACTTTCCAAAAAGGCGATCGCCGCCGCGAAATTAACGGCCGCCGCGATCGCCGGCGTCGGTATCACCAATCAGCGCGAGACCTTCGTGGTGTGGGAGCGCCGCAGCGGGCGTCCTGTCCATCGCGCGATCGTCTGGCAATGCCGCCGCAGTGCCGCTATCTGCGAGGCCCTGCTCGAGCGCGAGCCGGAAGTCGCGTCGCGAACCGGTCTGCTGGTCGATCCGTACTTCTCGGGCACCAAGCTCAAATGGCTGCTCGACCAGAAACCCGAGCTGCGCGAGCGCGGCGCGCGCGGCGAGCTTTGCTTCGGCACCATCGACACCTGGCTGGTGCACAAGTTGTCGCGCGGTGCGGAGTTCGTGACCGACTACACCAATGCGTCGCGAACGATGATGTTCAATCTCGCGCGCCGCGAGTGGGACGGCGAAATGCTCGCGATGCTTGGCGTACCGCGCGAAATGCTGCCGCGCGTGGTTGGTTCGCGTGGTCCGATGGCGGAGACGGCGCCGGGGACCATCGCGCCGCAGGCGATTCCAATCGCCGCGGTGATCGGCGATCAGCAATCTGCACTTTACGGGCAGGGCGCCGTCACGGCTGGCGACTCGAAGGCGACTTACGGCACCGGTGCGTTCCTGCTGATGAACACTGGCGACAAGATCGTCCGCTCGAAGAATCGCTTGCTGACGACTGCCGCGCTTGGCGCCGCCGGCGAGCCTGCGTACGCACTCGAGGGTTCGGTGTTTATCGCGGGCGCGGCCGTGCAATGGCTTCGCGACGGCCTGAAGCTGGTGCGCAACGCCGCCGACACTTATGCCGAGGCGCGCGCCAGCCTTGCGAAAAACAAAGATCGCACACAACCATATGTAGTGCCGGCCTTCGTCGGATTGGGCGCGCCGCATTGGGACGCGTCGGCCCGCGGCGCAATCGTGGGAATCACCCGCGGCACCACCCGCGCCGATATCGTGCGGGCGACGCTCGACAGTATCGCTTACCAGGTGCGCGACGTAATAGTTGCGATGGAATCTGACACTGCCTCTTCAATGAACGAGTTGCGCGCCGACGGCGGCGCCACCGCGAATCGCTATCTGATGCAGTTTCAGGCGGATATCCTTGGCAAGCCGGTGCGCCGTGCGAAGATTGCCGAGACGACTGCGATGGGCGCGGCGATGCTGGCGGGGCTCGCGGTTGGAATCTGGAAATCGCCGGAAGCCTTGCACGCGATCATTAAGGGAGCGGACGTGTTCAAGCCAAAAATGCAATCCGCCGAGCGCGAACTACTGCTCGCCGGATGGCATGACGCGGTCTCGCGTGTAGTCACCAGGCCGCCGCGATAAGATGCAGCCAGAAGAGGAATTACAGCATGCCCGAAAATGGAAAACCTTACGTCACCGCGCTGTACCCGGAACAGGACGACCAGGCGGCCGACTCGCTCGGCCGCGCCTTCATCAACGACCCGACCTTCAAAGCGATAATTCCGGATATCACCGAGCCGGTCGCGCGCGCCCGGCATCTGGCGGACTTGTTTCGCGGGATGCTCGCGATAGAGCGCCGCAGCGGACAGCCGGTGTTCGGCATAGTCGATGACAACGGACGCGTCGTCGCGGCCGCGTTGACCGAAGGGGTCGGACATCCTGGCGCGCTAGGTATGGTCACGACGGGTCTCGGACAGATGCCGCGAATGATCCGGGCGATCGGAATGGGCGGCCTCTGGCGCGGCCTCAACCTTGTCAGCGTACTGGCGGCCAACCATCCCAAGGAGCCGCATCTGTACCTGCAGATCCTCGGATGCGATCCCCCGTTTCAGGGCAAAGGCTATGGCAAGGCGCTGGTGGACAGGCTCGCACTCGAGGCGAAGGCGCGGCCCGAAATTGCCGGCGTCTACCTCGAAACCATGACCGAAGCTAACGTCGCGTTTTACAGTTCGAGAGGCTACGAAATAGTCGGGGAGTTGTATCCGATCGGCGTCAGGACGTGGCGGATGTACCAGCGCAAGCGCTAGCTCACGAACCGGCGTTGCGCGGATGGATAGTCGTGACGCGCAAACCGTGCGAGGTCCAGCCGACGTCGAAGCCCACGATGTCGCCCTCGCGGATAAGATCGATTCCCGGCATCGCGCCGCCTATTCGCGCACCGACCACGGCTACGAATGGAAATTGGAATGGGATTTCCTTGCCGCTATGCGAGCGCACCACGCCGCGTCCGCGCGCGCGGTCGAGCTTCAGAATCATTCCCTGGTAGAAATTCCCGGGAAAGCGCTCGCTGTCATATTCGTTTTCGTCTGCCACTACCTATCGAGTAGCATCCCGCGACGGCGCGGAAAAGCGGCACAAAAAAAGCCGGCGATGATTTCGTCATCGCCGGCCGGGTCCTGTCGATCGATTCGTGTCAGCGAGTCATCAGCTGCCCAGTTTGTAATCGATTACCTTCGTTGTCGATTCCACCAGCATCTTCCCGTTCCATGTCTTCTTGGTCTCTTCCTTCACCAGGCCGCCTGGAACGTCATCCGACAGCCAGTCCTTCGAGGTCGAGATCTCCTTGCCCATCGTGACGGAGGTCTCAACCCAATGAGTCTTGATCTTGTTGCCCATAACGGTGAGCTCTTCATCACCTTCGGTTGCCTTGACGGTTTCCGGCTTGGTCTTTTGCCACAGTGATACGTCCGCGTTGCTGACTTCGCCGTTGGCAAAGAGCGTCACCTTGTCGGGCGGCATCTGCGTTTCACTGCCATCGCCGAGATCGATCCGGGTCTCCTCGAGGACGGCCTTGTCCTTGTCAAGATCTACCAATTTACTGTTGATGCGCATGACTGCGGCGCCTGGCGGGTGCGCCATGGCTTCGACCACGCCGATGTTGTTCTCGCGATGTTCGTTTACGGCCCGCTCGAGTGTGACATAGGTGCCGACTTTAAAATGGGCCCATTGCGCGTATTCCGGATTGGCCGGCTCGGGTGGATGCGAGCTGTCGGCGGCCATCAGGAAAGGACTTGCGCATAGAAGACTCGAGCCCAGGATTGCCGCGTAGAGTGTCGGCCGGAACTTCATGTGGGACCTCCTGAAGTGACGTAGGTAGAAGCCGATAGGGCCTTAGTCAAACTACCCGCAGATCCTACTGAATGAAAATTATCGATGTCAACCGTAACCGGCGCGAATCGCGCGCGTAATCTAAGACAGGGTACAACCCTCGGTTGACATCGGACTCAAGGAATCGTTAGATAACGAGACGCTCGACTCCAAGGATTTCGACGACTAGCCGATACAGCCGGGATTGAGTTCCCCATAGGAGGAACCGGTGGAATCCGAAAAGCCCGCACTCCGCAATAAACTTAAACAACGGTTTCGCACGCTCGTTACTACTGGCGCCAGCACTGTCGTGCTCGCGACGACGATACTTAGTGCGGTACCCGCCGACGCTAATGTCGCAGACACTAATCCCGCGGATACTCTCCAGAATCGCGTCGAGAAAGTGCGTCCACAAGTGCAAGACGCCAACGCCCATCTGCAGCAGGCGGGCGATTCGAAGATCCAGCTGGCGTGGTGGCGCAACTGGCGCAACGGTGGCTGGCGCGGATGGGGCTGGCCCAACTGGCACAACTGGCACAACTGGGGCAATTGGTAGGGCTTTAGCGATCGGATCGACGCTGCAGGCCGGCGCGCGTCGCGCGGTGTCGCCTCAACTTCAAGATGGCTGCGGGCAATAGATGGCGATTCGCCGGTCCGCTCGAGCTACTGGTCCTGCAGCCGACTCCCTTCTGCAATCTGGATTGCGCGTACTGCTATCTTCCTGATCGCGACTCGAAGCGCAGGATGTCTGAGGCGACGCTGAATCGCGTTTTTCAGTTCGTCTTCCTAAGCGGGATCGTCGAGCAGGGTTTTACCGTGGTGTGGCACGCGGGCGAGCCGGGGGTTCTACCGGTTGCCTACTACGAACGCGCGATTGAGATTGCCGCTGCACATAACCCCGGCGGCGTTGAGGTCAGGCATTCCTTCCAGACCAACGGCGTGCTGATCGATGACCGCTGGTGCGATTTCTTTAAAGCGCACCAGGTCAACGTCGGCGTCAGCATCGACGGCCCGGCCTTTATTCACGACCGCAATCGAAAGACGCGCAAGGGCGCTGGAACCCAACATCGCGTCATGGCCGGCATCCGAAAACTGCAAAGCAGCGGCGTGCCGTTCCACGTGATTTCCGTGCTGACTGGAGAATCGCTCGATTACGCCGACGAACTGTACGACTTCTATGTCGAGAACGAGATTCGTGAAGTTGCTTTCAACATCGAGGAGATCGAAGGTCCGCACGCCGCCTCAACGCTCGGCGGCGCGGGCATAGAGAGCAGGTTCCGGCGCTTCATCGCGAGATTTTTTGACCTGGTGGCGCGCGACGACTCGATCATCAGCGTGCGCGAGTTCGACTCGATGGTGCCGATGATTCTTGGCGCAGGCGGTGGCGACGACTTTCCGCCGACGCAGGAAAACGCGCCATGCGCCATCCTCAGTATCGACTGCGAAGGCAACTTCACGTCGTACTCGCCGGAGCTGCTCGGCCTGAACAGTAGTCACTACGGCGATTTCGCTATAGGCAATGTGCATACCGATACGCTCGCGGACGCGCTCAATAGTGAGAAGTTTCGGCGTATGAGTAGCGATATCGCGGGTGGAGTGAGTAAGTGCCGCGAGACGTGTGAGTATTATAGTTTGTGCGGCGGCGGCGCGCCGGTGAATAAGTACTTCGAAAATGGATCGTTCGATTCAACCGAGACCATGTTCTGCCGCTTGAATCGCAAGGTACTCGTCGACGTGCTGGTTGCGAAGCTGCGGCGTCCGGCAAGCGTCGCGACCGACGCGGCTTAATGGCTTTGCGGATTTGCCACGCGGCGCGCTACCAGAGTCCCCTGGCGCTCGCCCAACGTCTGCAAGTTGATTCCAGCGGATGGCGCCCCGTTAACGCCGACGAGCTGGCCGCTATCTCAACTGGCGACGGCGAGCCGGGCGATGTATCCGTTATCGCGATTCCAAAGCATTTGCTGAAGCAATGGTGGAAGCTGGCTGAATCGAGCGATGGCGATCTAACCCATATAGCTGCTGGGTTTAAAGGCTATGCGCGCGAGCTTGCCGAGTACTTCGAGTACAAAAGCTGGACGATCCCGCCCGATGCCGTCATGGAGGTGCTGGTCTCCGACACCGAGCGCGACAGCGCATTGCAGCCGAGTCAGGCGACGCGCTTCAGCGGCGGAGTCGGCAAACTGCTCGCCTGCATCAACCTCGGCGACCAGAGACTGGCGATCGTGCTCGGCGCCGAGGCCGCGCGGATTCGCGTGCTGCTCGAGCCGGGCGAAGGCGTGATGCTGCCCGTTAGCGGCGTGCTTTGGAATCGATCGGCTCTCGGCAGCGCGGACCCCGCCATAATGCTGCTGATCGGATTGCTCTCGACTGACTAATCGACTGACTATGGCATCGTCATGCAGACCTGCAGTTCGCTGAGCGCGTTGTCGATATATCCGACCGCGTTAGCCTTATGCCCGGCATAGTCATTTGCGGCTTCGGCCTGTAGTACGTAGCGCGCATGCTGCAGCTCATTCATAGCTTGCGAGATTGCAGGATGGCTGCCGGGCGGAGGTCCGGGAGGCGGACCGTAATAGCCACTGCCCTCCGGCGGCGGACCAGACGGACCCTGGCTGTAGGCGGGACCCTGCATGCATGCGGCGCAGGTCAGCAAGACCCCGAAGATGACGCCGCTGGCGAAACACAATCCTTTGACCACGCGAGTACTCCTTTCAGGGAAAATGGCGATCGATGTAGGTAATTGCGGACTCGAGGTCGGGCAATATCTTGGTGCAAAAGCGGACCATCCATGGCGAGCAGTCGGCGAAAGTGAACGGGCTGAACGCGATCACGAACTTGCCCAGATCGTGCCCGGCATAAAAGACTTCCATCGCGGTGCCAAGCGACGGCTTGCTGTAGTTCACCAGCAACAGGTCGGCGTCGCGCACATCCTGCAGATCGAAGTCGACGATTTCATTGGCCGAGTCGATTTCGCGGTCGCGGAAGTTGCGCCGTAGCGGATCGAGCAGGATGAATCTTCCTGCCAGCCGCTCCTTGGCGCGCGTGCGCCAATCCTTGGCGGAACGCTCGGACTCCGCATCCATGATTGGCCCGCAGAGATAAATTTTCCGCACCCCGTCAGCCATCGCGCGGCAATCTACCACAGCGGCGATTCGAGCGCATCGATGGCAGGAGGCAGGACGTTTCATATCCCGCCCAAAGCCGTTAAATTCTAGGGTGCTGACCTGAGCGGTATCTGTGCATGGCAAAAGTTGAACCGTTAAATTCCGGCGATTTCAGCGACGCGGCCGACAAGGCTGAAAACCTCGCGCTTCGCGGCGAAGGCTTGATCAAAGTCTACGGCGGCCGCGCCGTGGTCGATAACGTCAACGTCGTCGTCAAGCCGGGCGAGGTGGTGGGATTCCTGGGACCCAACGGCGCCGGCAAAACCACGACCTTCTACATGCTGGTGGGATTGCTCAAGCCCGATAAGGGCCGAGTCATGTTCGGTGGCGAGGACATCACCACGCTGCCGCTCTACCAGCGCGCGCGCCGCGGAATATCCTACCTGCCGCAGGAGCCGAGCGTCTTTCGCAAGCTGACCGTCGAGCAGAATCTGCTGGCAGTGCTCGAAACCCTGCCGCTGACCGAAGAAGAGCGGTACTCGCGCCTGGAAACGCTGCTCGACGAGCTGGGGATTGCGAAACTGGCGAAGTCCAAAGCCGGCGTGCTGTCGGGCGGCGAGCGGCGGCGCGTGGAGATCACGCGAGCGCTGGTGCTCGATCCGGTGTACCTGTGCCTTGATGAGCCGTTTGCGGGAATTGATCCGATTACCGTGGTTGAGATTCAGCGCGTGGTGTCCTATCTCAAGGAGCGCGGCATCGGCGTGCTGATGTCGGATCACAACGTGCACGCGACGCTCTCGATCATCGATCGCGCCTACATCATTCACTCAGGCAAAATTTTGTTCGAAGGCAAGCCGCGCGACATCGTCGCCAGCGACGCGGTCCGCCAGGTATTCCTGGGCGAGCGATTCAAGCTGGCAAGATAACGGCTCGATCGGCCGAAGACGCGAACCCAATCAGAAGGGGAACCCGCCAGCCGACGAGCCATACGGTGTGCTCGGCACCATCGGCGTCGGATAAGCCGGATAGCCGTAGCTGGGATAGGCCGGCCGGTAGCCCGAGCTGAAGCCACCGAAACCACCGCCATAGCCGCCTGAGCCCATCGTCATGCCGCCGCCGAGCAGCATCGGCAGTATGGCGGTCAGCGCGCTAGGTGGGGCGCTGTTGTACTGCTGGTACTGCTGATACTGCTGCAGTTGCTGGCCCTGGGCCTGGTAGGCGGCCGCGTCGGGCGGCAGGTTGTTCTGGTAGTCCTGGAGCGAGCCGGTGGCGGCGTAGGGATCGGAAGAGTCGGACGGCATTGCGTTGCCGGATGGAACTCCGTTGACGGTCGAGCCGGGACGACTGGCGCCGCCGGCCAGTTCGGGACTGATCTTGATCCGGTTGTCCACTACCAGTGTCGGATCCTTCAAGTAGTGTCGCGCTTTCTGCTCGGCGTCGGTCTTGCCAAAATCGCTCGCGACGAAACCGAACAGGATGACTTGCTTGCCTCCGCTGGTGCTGGTGACGACTTGCGCCCCGACCAGCGGCAGCGAGTGATGCTTCAAGTAGTCGGACAGACCCTGGCTGCTGGCTGAATCGATAGTGCCGCCGGCAACAGTGCCGGAACTCGAGGGTGGCGGCATATGGGAACTGGAATCGAAGCCGTTCGAATTCCCAACCGTCGTCGCCTTGGTCGCGCCGTAGGGATTCTGTACGGGCTCGCATGCTGCCAATCCCGCCAGAGCCACCGCCAGTCCGAAGACCGCCAGGGCGTTTACGATGCGACTCATAGAGTTTGGATTATAGTCCTGCGTCAGTCACCTAACAATTCGACGAATTAAGGTCATTTTCGTTTCATTTCGCGATTTTGGCTTCGCGATGCGAGAACGAATTACTCATTGTGCAAGAGGGGCTTGCGTCAAACCTACGCTTTTCGATGGCACGCTCGATGCAACATTCTCTGGCGATGCTGATGAACAACAAAAATCAAGATCGAATCGAACAAGATCTTAGCAAAACGGAACGGGTCGAGGCTGCAGTTTCGCGGTTGAGCAGTGAAGATTCAAAACTCGGCGAGCGCCTGATCAGTGCTGCCGTTGCCGGCGCTGTCGTCGCGCGGCAGCCGGCGGATACGATTCTGCGCGCGGAAGCGGCCGAGGCCTGGAACTCGATTAAGCCGGTGATCGAGCATCACCTTGCAAGCGAAGAAGATGTCGTTCTTCCGTGGATGAAGTCACGAGAGAATTTTCCGCATGACCTGATCCTGCGCACCTGCGAGCAGCACCTCCGGCTACGCGAACTGGCGCGGGTCGTCGACGCCACGTCTTTCATCACGGGCTCGGATGAGGAAGTAGCCAGAGCCGGCACTGCGCTAACCGCGTTCGCGGTCTGCCTGGACGATCTCATCGACGGCGAAGAGCGCGACCTGTTCCCAATGATTCAACGCAGTCTCTTCTCCGGAGTTGGCTACTTCCCGTAGCCGACCTCTGCAATGAAATCGCGCACCAGCTGATTGAACACCGCGGCATTCTCGAAATAAATCGAATGGCCGCAACCGGGGACCGTGCGCAGGCGCGAATTCGGCAGGGCTGAAGCGAGCGCCTTGATCATATCAGGAGTGATGAGAGTGTCTTCCTCGCCGACCATGCACAGTATCGGCATCGTCAAGCGTCGCTTGACCGCGGCAAGATCGTAGCGCAGCCCGATGATGCGGGCGCCGGCATCGGCGGGAGGCCGTGCGCCATGAATCCGGATCTCATCATAGAGGAAGGCCATCTCGGGGCGCCGGGCGAAGTAATCGGCGGCGTAGGTCGGCAACGATCCAATCGGCGGCGTCGCATCGACGGGCATCGGCTCACGCGGGCGCTCGAACTTCATCTCGGGCGTGAAAATTCCGCCGGGCGTGTCCGCCATCACCATCGCGGCGACGCGCTCCGGATGCTCGAGCGCGTAGCCGGCAATGGTCCAGCCGCCCATCGACTGCCCGATCAAAACCGCTTTCTCGATCTTCAGATGGTCGAGCAGGGCGCCGAGATCGCTGGCGTGCGCGCGATTGAACAGGTCGTCGGGATCGGCTGAGAGGCCGAAGCCGCGTTGATCGACGGTGACGCATTGGAACGAGCGCATGAAGTAGGGGACCTGCTGCCACCATGAGAGATGGTTGCCGCCGAGGCCGTGGAGGAAGACCAGCGGCGCGCCGGCGCCGACACGCTCGTAGTAGAGCGAGAACTTGCCGATCTCCAGTCTGCCAGGCGTGATTCGATATTCCATCGCGATTCCCTCCGCCGGTTCTCCTGCGGTTCTACGACGAACCTTTTGCTTTGTCGACGCAAAAGTTCCGGCACACCATTTCGGTTCATCAGGGGCTCGATCTGCTTTTCCCTTAGGAGCATCCCAAGCTGATGAGCGCGCTGCTGCAGGAATTCTGGCGCAGCCCTTCGTGAGCTCGGCGACAGCGATGTTTAGCGCCGATGTAAAACAGACCCCGGTGCCTGTGCTGGTATCTCAGATCGGGAATCTTGCCTGAGCAGACTCACTTGACGTCCAATTCCTTGAGTTTTGCCGCAGCAGTTCCGTAGTTGCCAAGATGGAAAACCGATGCTCCTGACGGCGAGAAGGTGAAATCCTCAAACGGTTCGGCGACCATCTTTTTCAGATAATCTACCGACGCAATGCCGGTGGTAACGTGGAGCTCTAGATGCTCGCCGGAATGCTCCGGCACATATACCTCGACGTAGTGAATCGTCGCCTCATTGATATCGGGCGTAGTTGGAGTGGTGACGAATGCGGCCGCGGTTCCAGTTGGCACCGTGTAAGGGGCCACCGCGTCAATCAAATCCTTTTGCAGCTTGATCAATTCGGGAGTGGTCTCGACGACAATGCCCGACAAGCCCAAGCCCGGCAGTAACGGTGAGGTAAGATAGTAATATTTGTAGGCCTTCAGCTTAAAACTGGTGACATTGTAGCTGGTGAAAACTTTGTCGGCAGCGGCGTAAATCTTGTCGAGGTCCGCCGTGCGGACGTAACGCTGCAACATCGAGATGTGGGGATGATGCGCGGCGTCGAGCGCAAAGCCCTTCGGGAACACCGAGCGCAGGCGAGCGTTCACGGCTTGAGCGTGATGCACCATCGTGGCATCCGGCTCCAGCGCAATGTCGATGGCAGTGACCTGGCTTTGTTGTGCCCTGGCTGCTCCCGCATAGCCCAGCAACGATGTCAGGCAGATGATGATTAAGGCGACCTTCGCGTATCTATTCATGCAACCCTCCGACTATTAGAGATGGGTGAAAACCTGTCCGTGCACGTCTCAAATCGCCTTCATTTGTCAAAAGTGAAAATTCGCTTCCAGTCATTCTTCATGCTGATCACGTTCCAGCCCTTGGACTTGGCCTCATCGTACAGCGCCTGCGTGAAGGTACCGACTTTGGTGTCCGGTAGGCCACTGGCGGGACCGTATGCGTACTCGCGGACGGGATCATCATGCAAGACCAACATCATCAAGCGTGCGCCGTCGCCGGCCTGGGTCCACTCAAGCATCTGCTTGTCGCCCGGCGAGTTGCCAAACGCAGCGTACGGCCGCTTGCCGATGAACAGGTTGATCCCGATGGGCTTGCCGGCGTTGTCGTCGATGAAGAACACTTTCGGCTCCCGCATTAGAACCGGTTTGCCGTCCTGGTACTCGTACTTGGTCATGATGCTCGATCCCACGACTTGCCCGGGCGGTACGCCATAAACATTTTGGCTGTATACCCGCACGAACTCCTGGCCGCCGCCAGTGACTATGTAGGTCTTGAATCCATTGGCCCGCAGGTAATCCATGACCTCGAGCATCGGCTGGTAGACGAGGGCCGTGTACGGCTGATGAAATCTGGGGTGCTTCGCTGTTGCCAACCACTGCTTCACCAGCGCCTGGAATGCTTCAGTGGTCATCCCGGCGTGCGTTGCGGCGAGGATCGCTTCCCAATCGGATTCCGAGAAATTGGCCATCGCCGCACGGTCGTTCGCGAGAACGGCCTTGAACGGCTGACGCTGTTTCCACTCCGGATGCTGGGGAGCCAATTCGTGCACACGAGTCAGTGCAAAAGTGGCCTGAGTATAGAGGGGATGTTCGACCCAAAGGGTGCCATCCTGATCGAAGGTGGCAATGCGATCCTGAGGTTCGACGTATTTGCTACCAGACTTGTCGGTAACTTCTTTGACGAAAGAAACGATCGCCTGTTTCGCTGGTCCGTCGTTCCACGATGCAAGCGCAGGTGTCTGAGCGTTTGCGTGAAAACTCAACGCCAGAAACACGAGGGCGGCCAAAGCGCCGAGCAACTTGGGGATATTCCGACGAGAGTTCATAGCGCTCCTTATCGAACGATTCTCGAGAAACTTTGGTCAAATCGACGCTCCGATTCTATTGCACCTTGGTACAAGGAGGTCCTTTTAGAGTCCCTCAGCAAATTTGGATCGATGGCTTTCACCCGATCACTCCCTACTACTATGACTGCGTCAAGCAGCGCCCGAAGCGGGTCACTTTCATCTCGGCGTGTATCTCAGAAGATGGGTCAACATTCAATCGGCGATAACAAGGGGCGATAGAACAGTGAGAGACCTTGAATGAATCCAGCGGTATAGTCTGAGTGCGGAGCGGCTATGAAGCCCATCGGGATTGTCGCGGTGAGCGCGGAAGGCGCCGCGCTCTGCTACCGCACTATCTGCCTGGAAGGGGCCGAAGTGCTCGGCCCCCATGCTCATCCGGAGCTCTCACTGCACAATTTCTCGCTCGCCCGCTATCAGAGTTTGATCGACCGCGACGACTGGCAGGCGGTGGGTGAGCTGATGCTTGAATCGGCGGCAAGGCTGGTGCGGGCCGGAGCGCAACTGCTGATTTGTCCCGACAACACGGTTCATCGGGGGCTCGACCTTGTTCGCGAGCGCGCACCGGCACCCTGGCTGCATATAGCGGAGGAGGTCAGCAACGAGGCGCGGCAGCGTGGCTTCAAACGGGTCGGCATCCTCGGCACGCGCTTCCTGATGGAAGGTCCGGTCTATCCATCCAAGCTCGCGCGCGCAGGCATCGACTGCCGCATCCCGGACGCGGGCCAACGCGCGCGAATCAATCAGATCATTTATGACGAGCTGGTCTACGCGCGTTTGATTTCCGCGTCGCGCGCATACTTTCAAGACGTGATTCGGAGTTTCGCGCAGGACGGCTGTGATTCTGTCGCGCTGGCATGCACCGAGATTCCGTTGCTGATAAGCGACGCAGATTCCGAGCTGCCAATCCTGGACTCCACGCGGCTGCTGGCGCGGGCCGCTCTGCGCCAGGCGATTTCGACTGAAGCAAGCTAGCTGCAGGAGGGACCGAGGAATCGCCACCTCGCGACGTGCGCGCCTTTCACGCCCTTGATCATGCCGGACAATTCGCGGCCGTCGTCGGAGAGGATTAAGTCGGCTTCGAGCGAGAGCGGATTTGCGGAGTTCATACGCACCGAAATCGTGCGTCCTTTGACGGTTCCACTGCCCACGGTTTTGACCTTGCCGGTTTCGGCGGCGTAGCTGGTGACAGTCAGTTCGTGGCCAGTCTGTACTATCAAGTGACAGTTCGAACCCATGTCGCGCCACGCGCCGCTCAGGTTTCGATGCTTGGGCGCGACGGCGGCCGGGTGGTCTTCGCCGGCGCTTGCGGGAATAGCGGGCACAGCGGGAACCTCGGCCGCAGCCAACTGGCCAGTCCGATCAACCTCGCGCGGATGCAGCGGAGCTCTGGCTTCGAGGCCGGCTCTCATGCGGCGATGGTTACCGAGATAGCCGGTCTGATGGAGGAGGCCGATAAAGCCGGCGGCAGCGGCGATCGCGGTCGCAATCCCGTTGAACAGGCTCGGCATCAACTGCCGCAACCCGGCCTTGGTGTTATCCGCCATTAAATGCGCCCTTACCTCGGAATCAATATCGGCGCACGAATCTTAAGTAACGGGCAGGAGTGCATCAAGCGCACGGGCGCGCGCGATCCGAGACGAAGAGGAAGCGGACGAGGTCCTAGCGGTAGCGCCGGGCGCCGGGCCTTACTTTCAGGTGACGAGTACCTTTGCGCGATCTGAAGTACATCACGACTGCCACGCTTCCGACGAATAGGAATTCCAGCCAGAGCAGTGAGTTGGAGCCGTCGAGATGACTGTACCAAGCCTCTGAAGGAGCAGCCTGGACGGCAGAGGTTCCGACGGGGAGGTAGCTGTCATGCCATCGGGAAATCGCGATCAAGCCGTTCCAAATCAACCCCGCCACCAGGACCAGTCCCCAGAAAATCGTGCCAAGCTGCGCCGACAGCTTGCCGCGGAAGACGCCCTCGAGCGAAGCCGCGTCGGGCTTGATTGGAGCGACGCGCGCTATCCGCCGGAAATCGGGAATGCGATCCTCTTCTTCTTCCTCGAACGCCGGAGGCTGAGCGACAATGGCCGCTTGGTCGGGGCCGCCCGCCTCGCGAATCTGGCGCAGGATGAACAGCATGTCCTGCTTGCAGGTCAGCGTTCCAAGCAACGCGCACCGGGACAGCGCATCCAGTTCCTGCGGGGTGATATTGAGGCGCTCGATGAGTTCGCGGTCGTTTCGAATCTGGTCGAGGATCGTGCGCTCTTCGCGCGGTGCAATACTGATACGATCTTGAGTGTCGGCTTTCATAGAGGCGAATATTGGCGCAAGGCACAGCTTAAAGCAAGACTAAAGCAGGCATGAGATGTATAGGGTGTTATAACGCGTTTAAGAGAAGCGGTAAGACCCAATAGATAAAGCTTAAAGTCAGAATTATCTACCTACTGTAAGCTACAATTATCTACGCGGCAGCGAAGTTGTAGCGAACCTCTGCTCGCATGCTCTTCAGGGAGCGCGCGGCGGTCCTATCTGTGGGGTGCGAACAGGCTTGGCCATGCCGTAGAAGACCACCACGCCTTGACCGCCGCAGCGGGTCGACAGACCCTCTTTGGGCGTACCAATGCAACTGTCGATGTCCTGCCAATTGTTGGTGACCCAAACGTTTCCGGCGGGATCAACGTCGATATCAACCTGCATCTGCAGGCCCCCGCCGACATACCCGAACGGAGGCGAGATTGGATCGCCCGTCTTCATCCCGGGCAGGCAGTTCTCTGTGCGGGTGCCGCAGAGGTGGGCGATCTGGCCTGACGCGCCAGCGAAATTAGATACCCAGACATTGTCGTCGCCATCCACGGCGACGGCCCATGGCCCCGGGAGACTGCCGCCGGTGAACGGAGAACCGGGAAAGGGAGAACCATCAGGCCGCAGCAGGATCATGCTGCCGCCTCGGCGTCCGCCTTTCTGCTCAGACATAGTCTTTGTCAGGTAATCAGAAGCCGACGTCACGCCGTGGAGCTTGAGTCGCAGCCCCATGTCGACTAGATGCATCATGCCCACCAAGCTGTTGCCGAAACGGTCTGCGATCCAGATGTTGTCCTGGCTATCGATTGCAAGACCGCTGGTGTTGAATCCAGTTTTGAAGTTTTCCGCCTTGCTCGGATCGGTAGCTGGGAAGCGTGTGACATGGTCGATGCCGCTGTTGGAAACCCAGATCCGATCCTGCGCGTCGATTGCGAGATGAAACGGCGCTGCGAACGACTTGCAAGGCTCAGCACTGTCGCCCTCGCAGACAATTCGGCCCTTGGTGAAATCGCCCTTGGGGAAGTACACGAGTTGCTTCTTCTCGACGCCCAAGATCCATACGTCACCGGTTGGTGTGACCATCACACCTTGCATCAGCCCCAAGCGGCCATTGAAGGTGATGCCATCGGGCGGGGTCAGGGGCTGGCCGTTTTTGTCGAATACCACGATTGCCTTGGAGCCATAGGTGCTGAACCAGGCATTGTCCCTGGCGTCGATCGCCGCGCCGAACGTGCCGCCTTCCATCCCTCCACCGGTAAAGCCGGTGGTAATCGGCGAAAGCGGCTTGCCGTCGTTGGCGAACTTGGTGGCGTGGCCCTCCCAGAGCGAATCCTGCCCCTGCCAGCCGACCGAGAAATTGTCGCCGACCCAGAAGTTGCCCTCGCTGTCGAAGCCGCCCTTGCCACCGGCGCGATAACCACCGCCGTCGAACTTCAGCGGCAGCACCCAAGCACTCGGCACCCAATTTAGATACGGCATATAGGGAACGGGGCGCAGATTCTTGCCTTGGGGGATTGGATAGAACGAATCGAGCAGCGCGTAGAGTTCTTTGGGGCGGTACCACGGATAGCGGGCAATCGACTCGGCCGCCGCCAGAGTGTCGGTCGGGGCGCCACCGGTCGCCGGGGTGGAGGCCACGAATAGTTTGTCGCACGCATCGGCTGTGGCCCTCGTGACGCAACCGGCCAGTAAGTCGGCCAGCGTCGCGAAGTTGGCCATCGTTGGCGTCTGCGGACCGTTGAGCGGATCCTGGATAGCGGATCCCCAGCCACCTGTTTCAAGATCGACGAAGTTCGGTACATTGCTCGCGGCGATTCGAAGGCCGAGTGCATTGCCTTTGATCGCGGCGCCATCCAGAAACTGCGCGTTGGTCCATACCGACGCCACGGTTGTCATCTCGTTGATAACCAGTTGTGCTGGCGGTTTGCTGCCCACAACGGAGATGAGCGCGATCGCCGGGTTGTCTCCGCTTCCGTTGCGGGCGGTCGGTTCGCCACCTTTCGCAACCAGGTACAGAATATTGCCTTCACTGCCCGAACCGCCGACACTCAGTGTAAACCGGCCGTCGGCGCCGGTTTGGGTCTGCATAAGCTGCTTAGGCTGGCCTTCACTCGCCGCCCAAAGAGTCACCGTTGACTTGCTGATCGGGGCACCAGCGCCGAGAACTGTTCCTTCAATCGTGTCGGCGGCGATGGTTAGTCCGGGCACTGCGGCTGAGCAGACTACGAAAAGCAAGGCGGTGAGCAGGAGTCTCCGATTCATAAGCCGTAGCGGTCGCTTTGTTATCAAGGATTCCGAGTAGTTTGGTTTCGCTTGGAATCTGCGCGTCCGTTCAAAATAAACGAAGACTGCGACCGACTGAAATTGTACTTTAGTACAATACAAAAACCCGCCAGTTCCGGGCTCTCATTTCCACTGCGCGAGCGCGGCAGCGTGACGGGGCTTCATCGACACTCCTAACACTGTCAATGGTTTTTCAATGCCCCGGCCGGGAATCGAACCCGGACTTGAGGTTCCGGAGACCTCCGTGATGTCCTTTTCACTACCGGGGCAGAGTGTGCAGTAGAGGACAGAAGTACATCAGCAACGCCTCGCGGACAAGGCGAGCGGCGTCCTCGTGCCCGATTGGCTTCGAGCGCATCCGAGCCCTGCGCAGTTGCTCCGAGAGTTGCGCCCGGGTCAACATGGTCGCGATGGCTACCACCGGTATTTCAGATAGGGCGCGGCTGTTGCGCGACCAGTATCGCGATGGGTCGAAGCTTTCCGCGCGAATCCGGCTCAATCAGAAGTTCAGCACGAATAGCTACGGCTTTTTCCGCTGGATGTTTGATCGCGTTCTGATTCCTGAGAATGCGAGCGTACTCGAGCTCGGTTGCGGCACCGGCATCCTGTGGCGCGGCTCGGTGCAGGTTCCGCGCGGATGGCGGGTGATACTCACGGACATGTCAGGTGGGATGCTGCGCGAGGCGCGAACGAATCTTGGGCAGCGGGAGAATACGTTCAGCTATCTCGAGGCCGACGCCCAGGCGATCCCGTTTCACGACGCGTCTTTCGACGCGGTGATTGCGAACCATATGCTCTACCACGTGCCGGACATAGCGCGCGCACTCGGTGAGATTGGTCGCGTGCTGAAGCCCGCGGGCTGCTGCTATGCGGCCACGATGGGGATCGCGCATATGCGCGAACTGGACGAAATGGCGTCGCGCTTTTTTTCGCTGCCGCGGATGACGGAATCGACCGCGCGATTCGGCCTCGAGAGCGGCGAGCCGTACATGCGCAGCGCTTTCAGCGAGGTGAAGCTCGAACGCTACCCCGACTCGCTGGTGGTTACAGAAGTTGGACCGTTGATGGATTACATCTGCTCGATGCGCGTGCGGAGCAGGATAAGTGACGAGCAGCTAGCGGCACTGCGGCAGCATCTCGAGAACGAAATCGCGGAGCTCGGCGAAATTCGAATCACCAAGGATACCGGCTTGTTCATCGCGCGGCGATGAAGAATGAACGTATGCGCATCCCCTCCCGGGTTTCGCGTTTCCCTGGAGAGCCGTAACCCCTGCGGTCTATTGCTTCCGAAAAATGGAGTGGCAGAATCGCATGCCGTATTCCAAACTCGAAATGCCATGCGACGGCGACTACCGGCCCTTGCATAAATAGAGCTTTCTGAAGGGAGGGCCAATGAACAGAAGAGCATTCCTGAAAGCAATCGGATCGGTGGCGCTGATGCCGATGCTGGCGCGCCGCCTGTGGGCGAGAGCGAATTTCAGCCGGCGCCGTCCCTCCGATGCTAACTGGCCGTCGCAGTCAGCGTGGAAGCGACTCGATGACGCAGTTGGCGGAAATCTGATTCCCGTAGACTTTCCGCTTTCGGTACTCAAAACAGATCCAGTGGGCGCCAAAGCCAAGCTTCTGCTGGAGGACCTGAAGAATCCGTATTATATCGGCGAGCAGCCGGGACTGACGCAGACCTTGGGATGGGTCGACGCATGGACTACCAAACCAAGCGTTTACGCGGTCGCGGCCAGAAATGCCCAGGACATCGCCGAGGCGGTGAATTTCGCCCGCGAAAATGACTTGCGGCTCGTGGTCAAGGGCGGCGGCCATAGCTACCAGGGCACATCAAATGCGCCTGATTCTCTTCTGATTTGGACACGGCACATGAACGACATCACGATGCATACCGACTTCGTTCCGCAAGGATGCGAGCACACTCTACAGCCGCAAGCTGCAGTGACTCTTGGTGCCGGAACGATCGGTATGCAGGCATATGACGCGGTCACGACCAAAGGCGGCAAATATGTTCAGGGGGGAGGATGCACGACCGTGTGCCTGGGCGGGCTGGTTCAAAGCGGCGGCTTTGGAAGTTACTCGAAGCATTACGGCACGGCCGCTGGGAGCTTGCTGGAAGCCGAAGTAGTCACTGCCGACGGTCAGATTCGCGTCGCGAACGCATGCACCAACCCAGATCTGTTCTGGGCACTGAAAGGCGGAGGAGGCGGCAGCTTCGGCGTGGTGAGTAAGATGACGTTGCGTGTTCATGATCTTCCCGAGTTCTTCGGCACCGCCAACTTCACCATCAAAGCGGCGTCGGATGAAGCCTATCGGCGCTTGATTCTCGAGTTCCTAAGCTTCTACCGGGAGAGTCTCTTCAATGACCATTGGGGAGAGCAGGTCCATCTGAATCCTGACAACACCCTCGACATCAGAATGAGCTGTTACGGGCTGGACACTCAGCAGGCAAAAGCGGTCTGGCAGCCGTTGCTGGACTGGGTGGCGCGTTCGTCCGACGCACATTCTGTGGGGCGGGTGGTTATCGGAAGCATACCGGCGCGCCGCTGGTGGGATGTGCAATGGTGGAAGGAGCATTGGCCGGAAATAGCTTTTCCTCGAGATGGCCTCCTCCACGGGGTGCTTGACGATGTCCTGGTGCACGTGATGCAGCCTGTTTTCGACATCGACCGTCGGCCCGGCGCGGGACCCAATGATGCGTGGTGGCAGGGGGACGGCGAGCAGGTCGGATGGTTCATTTGGGGTTTCGAGTCGCTGTGGCTGCCCGAGTCGCTACTCGAGAATGACGCGCAGCAGCAACGTCTCGCCGACGCGCTGTTTGCAAGCTCTCGGTATTCAGGCGTCGAACTGCACTTCAACAAGGGACTGGCGGGAGCGCCGCCTGATGCGCTCGCCGGGGCGAAGGATACGGCGATGAATCCGGCAGTGCTGACCGCGTTCGCCCTGGCAATCGTGGGCGACGCCCAGGGCCCCGCATATCCGGGGATTCCCGGGCACGAGCCATCGGTTGAGGCAGGCCGCAAAGCTGCAGAGCGCGTCAATCGATGCATGAGTCAACTTCGTGCACTCGTGCCGGACCCGGGAGCGTACGTGAGCGAGAGCAATTATTTTGAGAAGGGATTCCAGCAAGCGTACTGGGGAAGCAATTATCCTCGTCTGTCTGAAATCAAAAAGAAGTACGACCCGGCGGGGCTGTTCGTAGTCCATAATGGAGTCGGCTCGGAACAGTGGAGCGCGGACGGCTTCACGAGATTAGGAGCTTAACGCAGACAAGGTCGTCGCGCGGGGAGCGTTGCCTTAGTACAGAATCGACGGCAGAAACGGGAAACGCGGCTCGTTATAGAGGCCGACTGTCATCAGGGTCATCTGCTGCATCAGCCGAAGTCCTTTGCTGTAGCACCATCGGAGCAGCTCACCGTTGCGCGACGGTACGAGCGGACCCGGACCGAGAAATGCGGTTGCCGCGGAAATCAGCGCTTTGAGTTCCTCGTTCGATTCACCGACTGCGTGGCCGGCATATCCGATTCCGGTGGCGTAGCCGGTGATGCGTCCCAGATGCTCGACGACGGCGGCGTTGCCGCCTTTGACCGCGTCGCGCAGTTCGCCGCCGCGATCGTGTCCGTGCACGAGGGTACATAGCCGGTTACATGCATCGAGATCGGCGTCGGTCGCGGCGCGAACGGTGTAGCCAGGGATCGAAGCGGCGATCGGCGCTCCGACCATCACTGACAATGGCTCGCGAATTTCGAAGCCGAGTTTCGCGTACAGGCTGAAAGAGCGATTGTGATAGGCGGTCTGCACCAGCCGGACGCCGGGCAATCGATTAGCTGCGACGCGCGCGAGCACATCGTGCATCATCGCGCGGCCGGCGCCGCTGTTCTGCACATCGGGATCGACACTGATTGGACCGATGCCCGCAATCGGCGAGCGCTCATCCATGAAGTTGCTGCCGGCAACGCGTCCGTTCAGCTCGGCGACGATTCCGTAGAAACCAGGGTTCGAGATCATGCCGCTGAGCGTGCCGACGGCGGCATCAAGCGACGGGAACTCGTGGGGGAAGTTGTGCTCATCAGCGATCGTACAGAACGCGCGGTAACAAATTTCACCGCAGACGTCGACGTCCTCGCGAGTCGCACGTCGAATGTGGGTTTTGGATGCGGTCATTTTTAAGCGGAGGCCTTGGTCTCGCGCAGCATCTCGGCGTGGCGGCGGTCCGCCTCCGGCCGCGTCTGCGCAATCGTTTCGATCAGCTCGGCGTGCAGTCGTCCGTTGGTCGCCACGATATTGGCGCCGCCGAGGTCGAGCTCGGAGGAATCCATGTTGGTGACGCGTCCGCGAGCTTCTTCGACGATTAGCGCGCCGGCCGCAACGTCCCACGGGCGGAGCCCGAATTCCCAGAATCCGTCGGTGCGTCCCGCCGCAACGTAAGCGAGATCGAGCGCCGCCGAGCCCGTGCGCCGGACGCCTTGGGCTCGCGTCATGAGTTCCTCCCAGAAGCACAGGTAAAAGCGGCGTTTCTCGCGCCGATCGTAGGCGAATCCGGTGCAGAGCAGGGCGGAGCCGAGATTTGGCGTCGCGCTGACGCGAATCGGCTTGCCGTTGAGGCGCGCGCCTTGCCCGCGATGAGCGATAAAGGTTTCGCGCTTGAGCGCGTCGAAGATGATGCCGAATTGCACGCGGCCGCGCCGCTCGTATGCGATCGACACGCAAAATTGCGGATAGCCGTGCGCGAAGTTGGTTGTGCCGTCAAGCGGATCGATGATCCATCGATGGTCGCTTGGATGAGCGCTGGCGCCGCTTTCTTCGGCCAGGATTGCGTGAGTTGGAAAAGCGCGATGGATCACTTCGATGACGGCGGCTTCCGATTCGCGATCGGCTTCGGTGACCAGATCGATCGAGTTCGATTTGCGACTGATGGTGATTCTGCTGAGCCGTTTGAGATGGATTCGGCCGGCGGCACGCGCGGCGCGGAGCGCAACATGTTCGATTTCATTTATCACGATAGAGAAAAGTATTACTCGCGAGGAGAAGCGTCCAGCGCAACGCGCAGATCAATCGACAACGCGCGAGTTCTTCAGGCAAGAGCAGAATCCTGAATCGCGCAGGGCGCTGGAGATAGAGCGGACCCGAACCAGTTACGACACGGCTCTCTTCGGACAAGGAGAGGATAAGATTCGCGCTACTTGCCGGCGGCGGTGGTTGCTGGAGAATCTGCTGTAGCGGGCTGCGGCTGCGACATCATCAGGCGCTGCGCGTAAGGCATGATGGTGGTGAACAGATCGACTTGCGAGTCGAGCGATTTGCCGAGGCCGGAGAGCAAGCCCATCATGCGGCCGACCAGCAGCACGTCGGCGGGAACTTCAACGACCGGGTTGGCGCGTATCGCACGTGGCAGCTCCTCGTTGAACTGATCGATGAGGTCCTTGTCCGCGTAGGCCTTTTTGGACTTGATGGTGCTGCCCAGAAACAAATCAGCGAAGGCCAGCAGCGTGTCGGGATTACCGCTGCGGGTGCGGAAGCCGAGCTCCTGGAACGCGGCGATGATGCCGTCGCGATTCGAAGTGAGGATGGAGAACGTCAGCCGCACTATGCCGTCACGGAACGCGGGCGGGAAATCCTTGGCCAGGCCGAAGTCGAGCAGCACGATTTTGGGGCCGGGCTGAACCAGGATGTTGCCGGGATGCGGATCGGCGTGGAAAAAACCGTCGCGCAGCACCTGGTCGCAAAAAATCTCGATCAGCTTTTGCGCGACCGCGTGCTTGTCGATGCCCGCGCGCTCGAGCGCGTCGATGTCGGTCACCTTGATGCCCTCCGCCAATTCCATGGTGAGCACGCGCCGGGTGGTGAACTCGCGATAGACCTCGGGCACGAGCACGGCGGAATCAGCGGCGAAGTTCCGGCGCATCGTGGCCGAGTTCTCGGCCTCGTGAATAAAGTCGAGCTCCATCGGGACGTACTTGAGCGCCTCGCGCATCAGGACCCGATAGTCGAAGTCGCGCTCGAGCATCGCCAGCCATCGCAGCACTACCGTCAGGTTGCGTAGATCGGCGCGCACGATGCCGTCGATTCCGGGGTACTGCACCTTGACGGCGCATCGACGACCGTCGTGCAAGCGCGCCTGATGGACCTGCGCGAGCGAGGCCGACGCCAGTGGCACAGGATCGAAATCGGCATAAACCTCCTTCAGCGGCCGATGCAGTTCGCGCTCGATCTGTTCGCGGATAATCGCAAACGGTCGCGGCGGGACGCGATCGTGCAGACCCGATAGGGTCGAGACCCATTCGTCGGGCAGTACGTCGGCGCGAGTCGCGATGAACTGGCAGGCCTTGATGAGCAAGCCCTCGAGCCGAAGCGCGGTGCGATTGAGGGCTTGCGCGGCACGCAGATCCTGACGCCGGTAGAGTTCGGCCTTGTTGCTAGCGCTGATGAAGCGAGTCCAGAGCTGGGTGCTTTTATAGCCCGCATACACGTACGCCGCGAGCCATACCACGTTGGAAAAGCGCCATGCTCGCGTCGCGAGTCCCGGTTCGGGCACGTCGGCAGGAAAGTCGAAGCTGCGGTCGATAATGGGATTGGTCATGCTGGGAGCCGGACGATCAAATGTTATGTCATGCTTGCGGTTCAGGACAGATGATAGAAATGCACTCAATTGAATGTGAGATCGACAAGGAATTCACGTTCTCGGTTCAAGTCTAAGAAAGATACGGGTGCCGGGTCGGAGCATATTAGTGGACTGCTTGACTGATGATTAGATACTCGAATATTCTGACGCTCATGAAGCCGAGTGACGATGTACGTCGAGTCCCCAATTCAATGAAGGTCCTCCTGAATTGAGACGGACATTGATACTTGGCTCTGAAAAGCCCCGGGTGCTTACGAGCCCCGGGGCTTTTTCTTTGGGCGCGACAGCCGGGATAAGGAAATTTTCGTGGAAATCGCACGACCGCATGCTCCGACAATTCGCGATATCACCCGCCGCTACTACACGGTATGGGGTTTGTACTCGTTCGCCGGTGGATTCCTGTTCGGCGTCTATCCGATCTTCCTGCATTCGCGCGGCCTGAATCAGTTCCAGATAAACAGCGTGTTGGCGACGTACTTCGTCGTCCTGTTTCTGACCGACGTGCCCACCGGCGCGTTTGCCGACCTGCTCGGCAGGCGCCGTTCGTATGTGCTGGGCGCGCTGCTGCGGGTGTGCGCGTTCATTCTGTATTTCATGGCCCGTCATTATTATGTGTTCATTATCGCCGAGAGTATCGACGGAATCGGTACGACCTTCGGCAACGGCGCGATCGACGCGTGGGGTGTCGATGCGCTCGATGATGCGGGCTACGACGGCCTCAAGGACCGGCTCTTCTCGCGCATCTCGCAGCTGACGACGGTCGGCTTCATGGGGTCGGCGATGATCGGCGCCTACGTCGCCGACATGAATATCGCGTGGCCGTGGCTGCTGGGCGCCGGCGGCTACGTTATAGCCGGGACGATGGGCGCGCTGCTGATGCATGACGAGCGTCGGCGCACGGTTACGGTCAGGATCGTCGAAATTCCGCGCCAGGTAGCGTCCCGAATCACGGAGGGCGTCCGCTCGGGAGTCAACGCGCCGACAGTTCTGATGTTGAGTGCGGCGGGCGCAATCACGGTTGCGGCGTGGGCGCCATATTGGATTTCGTGGCCGGTGATGTTCAATGCGAGCCTCGGCGTGGGCGTC
This sequence comes from uncultured delta proteobacterium, assembly GCA_963842215.1. Lineage (GTDB taxonomy): Bacteria > Desulfobacterota > Binatia > Binatales > Binataceae > Binatus. The sequence continues at coordinate 820,328 of CAWJFQ010000001.1, forward strand.
TGGATCATCGGCTGGATCTATTGCGGTCTGTCGTCGGCGCGGCTGATCGGCGCGGAGATAAGCGCGCGACTAATCCTCGACGAATCGGAGCGCGCGGCGCGTGTTAGCATACTGGTGATTGCGGCGAGCGCGATGCTGTTCTTGGCGGGTCTGTTCGGCGGGCGGCCGGCTGTATCGCTCGCGATGCTGTTCATTATGAACCTGTTCACCGGCGCGATGATGCCGCTGGTGCAGAGCTGGTTCAACGAGCAGATCGAGTCGGGCAATCGCGCGACACTACTGTCGTTTCGCAGCACGTTCGAGACGATGGGCGGTTCGATAGGGCTGCTGTTTGCCGGGCGCATCGCAGATACGGCGGGGATACCGTTCGAATGGCAGATCGCAGGTCTGATTTCGCTGTGCGCGGCTCCGGTTTACTGGGCGATTCGACGGCGCGAAACGGCCGAGGTCGCGTTGCCGAGCCCGGCGAAGTGATGAAATCCAGCCTACTAGCGGCGTCTGCGGGGGTCCGTTAAAACATATAGCTCGCGCATTTGGCTGACCTTACCGTAGCCAAGCGCAAGAGCAATATGGATTTCCCACGAATCAAACGGTTGCCGCCATACGTCTTCAACGCGATCGGAGAATTGTGCCTGAAGGCGAGGCGAGCCGGTGAGGACATAATCGATTTCGGGATGGGAAATCCCGACGAAGCTACTCCGCCACACATAGTGGCGAAGCTGATCGAGGCGGCGTCCAAGAACGCCAACCATCGCTACTCGGTCTCGCGCGGCGTGTACAAGCTGCGGCTGGCTATTTGCGACTGGTACAAGCGGCGCTACGGCGTCGAGCTGGATCCCGATTCCGAAGCAATCGTCACGATCGGCTCCAAGGAGGGCATCGCGCACCTGGCGCTGGCGATTCTTGACCAGGGCGACGTGGTGCTCGCGCCGACGCCGACCTATCCGATTCATCAGTACGGATGCATCATCGCGGGCGCGCAGGTGCAGGGCGTTCCGATCCGGCGCGGCGAGGAATTTTTCGACGAGCTGATGGCGACGGTCAACCGATGCTGGCCGCGGCCGAAGTTTCTGATCATGAACTTTCCGCATAACCCGACCACCGCGACCGTCGACCTGCACTTCATGCAGCGGGTGGTGGAGTTCGCGCGCGAAAACGAGATCATGGTCGCGCAGGATTTCGCGTACGCGGATTTGTGCTTCGACGGTTACAAGGCGCCGTCGATGATGCAGGTGCCGGGCGCCAAGGATATTGGGGTAGAGTTCTTCACCCTGTCGAAGAGCTACAACATGCCGGGCTGGCGGGTGGGATTCGCGGTCGGGAACCCCGAGATGATCGCAGCGCTGTCGCGGCTGAAGTCGTACTTCGACTACGGGATGTTCGCACCGGTGCAGGTCGCGGCAATCGCGGCGCTCAACGGGCCGCAGGAATGCGTCGCCGAAATCAACGCGACCTACAAGCGGCGCCGTGACGTGCTGGTTGACGGACTCAACCGGGCAGGGTGGCCGGTCGAGAAGCCGAGGGCGACAATGTTCGTGTGGGCGCCGATACCAGATCCGTTCCGCGCAATGGGCTCGCTCGAGTTCGCGAAGTTCCTGCTGGCCGAGGCCAAGGTCGCGGTCTCGCCCGGCATCGGCTTCGGGCAGGATGGCGACGGGTTCGTGCGCTTCGCGTTGATCGAGAACGAGCATCGTACGCGCCAGGCACTCCGCGGGATTCGTCACGCGCTGCGATCGGGCCACGCTGAAATACCAGTGCGCGCGGCCAGCGGCTCATAAGAGCGATCGCAAACACATCGGGGAAAAGTTGAAACCGGTACGGATTGCGCTGCTCGGATGCGGTACCGTGGGCGGCGGCGTGGTGAAATTATTGCTGCGCAATCCCGACAAATATGAACGCATTCTGGGCGCCCCGCTGGAGTTGGCGGTGGTCGCGGATCGAAGCCTCAAGCCTGACGATGTGCCCGGGCTGCCGGCGAAGTTGATCACGCGCGACGCCGCCGAAGCGGTCACGCGTCCGGACGTCGATATCGTGGTCGAGCTGTTCGGCGGACGCGATCCGGCCCGCGCTTTGATCATGATGGCTCTCGGAGCGGGCAAGGACGTCGTGACCGGCAATAAGGCCTTGCTGGCGGAGTATGGCGGCCAGATTTTTCGCGAGGCCGGCAAGCGCGGGCTGGCGGTCGGCTTCGAGGCGAGCGTTGGCGGGGGAGTGCCGATCATTCGCACGCTGCGCGAGGCGCTGGCGGGAGATCGCCAGCGCGCCGTGTACGGAATCGTCAACGGTACTTGCAATTCGATCCTCACCACGATGTCGGAGAACGACGTCGAGTTCAGCGATGCGCTGGCCGACGCGCAGGCGAAGGGCCTGGCCGAGGCGAATCCCGCGGTCGATGTCGACGGACATGACTCTGCTCACAAACTTTGCCTGCTGGTGACGTTGGCATTTGGCGTGCTGGTGAAGCCGGGGCAAATCTATACTGAAGGGATCGCGCGAATCACGCAGGCGGACATCGCCTATGCGCGCGAGCTGGGCTACGCAATCAAACTGCTGGCGATTGGCAAGGACGATAACGGCGCAATCGAGGCGCGGGTACATCCCACGATGATCCTGCAGCGCCATCTGCTCGCTGGCGTCGGCGGCGCGTTCAACGCAATCTATATCCACGGCGACGCGCTTGGCGCCACCATGTATTCGGGGCTTGGCGCCGGCGAGATGCCTTCGGCGACCGCGGTGATGGCGGACATACTGGAGATCGCGCGGCATCGAATGGCCGCAGGCTCGGCGCGATCGCATGCGTTTGGATTTCCGATTGACCTGATGCAGGACGCCAGTGTCAAGCCGATGGACGACGTGGTATGCGAGTACTATCTACGCTTCGCGGCGCAGGATAAGCCGGGAGTGCTGGGCGCGATCGCGTCGGTGCTGGGCAGGCATGGATTATCGATCGCATCGGTGATCCAGAAGGATCGCGGAAAGGCGCGGACGGTGCCAGTGATCATGCGGACGCATGACGCGCCCGAACGCAGCCTGAAACGCGCGCTGGCGGAAATTCGTAGGAAGGAAATCGTGCAGTCGGCACCCGCTTTTATTCGAATCGAGGAGAATCTTTAGTCGATGGCGCCGGAATCGAAGCGCGGTTCCAAAAATCAGCGGCTGTTTCATTGGCCGGGCCTTATCGAGCACTACCGGCGCTTTTTGCCAGTGACAGATTCGACGCCAGTCGTCACGCTCAACGAGGGCAACACGCCGCTGATCGAAGCGCCCGCGATCGGCGAGCGGCTCGGGCTAAACATCAAGGTTTACTTTAAGTTTGAAGGCGCCAACCCCACCGGCTCATTCAAGGACCGGGGCATGACGCTGGCAATTTCCAAGGCGCTGGGCGAGGGCGCCCGCGCCGTAATTTGCGCCTCGACCGGGAACACTGCGGCGTCTGCTGCTGCCTACGCGGGACGCGCGGGGCTGAAGGCGTTCGTGCTGATTCCCAAGGGCGCGGTCGCGGTTGGCAAGCTGTCGCAGAGCGTGATGCACGGTGCGCGCGTGCTCGAGGTGATTGGCAACTTCGACATCTGTCTGAAGGTGGTGCGCGATCTCGCGGAGCGCGACCCGTTGGGGATTCGGCTGGTCAACAGCGTGAATCCCGATCGAATCGCGGGGCAGAAGACCGCGGCCTTCGAGATTTGCGATCAACTGGGCGACGCGCCGACGCATCATTTTCTGCCGGTAGGCAACGCCGGCAACATCACTGCGTATTGGGCGGGCTACCAGGAATACAAGTCGGTGGGATTGAGCGAGCGCGTCCCAAAAATGATGGGCTACCAGGCGGCGGAGTCGGCGCCTATCGTAGTCGGCCATCCAATCGACGATCCGCATACCGTGGCGACTGCGATAAAAATCGGCAATCCCGCGAGCTGGAAGGGCGCAACCAGCGCGCGCGACGAGTCGGGCGGCATCATCGACATCGTCACCGATTCGGAAATTCTCGCGGCGTATCGACTGATCGCGGCAGGTGGCGTATTCGCGGAGCCGGCATCGGCTGCGAGTGTCGCCGGGCTGCTAAAGTACGCCGCTTCGGGTCAGCTGAAGCCGGGCTCAGTGGTGGTCTGCACTCTCACCGGTCACGGTCTTAAGGATCCCGACACGGCGCTGAAAAACTTAAGCAATACGATCGTGGTTGAACCGGATATCGCCAAAGTGCTGAAAATTCTGGAGCGCGAGTAAACAGCGCGATGAAGTACATCATCATACACGGCGACGGGATGGCCGATTGGGCGTGCGAAGAGCTTGGCGGCAAGACTCCACTCGCGGCGGCGCACAAGCCCAACATGGATTTGATGGCGACCCGCGGAACGCTTGGGATGGTCGCGACGATTCCCAAGGGCATGCCGTCGGGGAGCGACGTCGGCACGATGACGATGCTCGGCTACGACCCGGCGCGCTATCACACCGGGCGCGCGCCAATCGAGGCAGCCAGCCAGGGAATCGAGATGGGCCCGCGCGACGTAGTATTTAGAATGAATCTGGTGTCGCTCAAACCGGACGCCGGTGGCGTCATGATCATGAACGACTTTACCTCGGGTCACATCACCAGCGAAGAAGCCGCACAGATCGTCGCCGACTTAAGCAAGGAACTGGCGGGCGACGGTATCGAGTTTTTTAACGGCGTCAGCTATCGCCATCTGATGATGTGGCGCGGCGGGGTCGCGACGACCCACCTCACACCCCCGCACGACATAACCGGCAAGCCCGTCGAAGAACATCTGCCGAAGGGCGCGGGCGCCGATCTGCTGCGCGACCTGACGCGTCGTTCGGCTGCCATTTTGCGCGAGCATCCGGTGAACAAGGCGCGGCGCGATGCGGGCAAGGCTGAGGCGTCATCGGTGTGGTTTTGGGGGCAGGGCACACGCCCTTCGGTGCCGACATTGAAGGAGCGCTTCGGCGTCGAGGGCTCTGTTATATCGGCGGTCGATCTGGTCAACGGGCTGGGACGGCTCGCCGGGCTGAACCTCATCAAGGTGCCGGGCGCCACCGGATTTCTCGACACCGACTATGCCGCGAAGGGGCGTTACGGACTCGAGTCGCTCAAGTCGCGCGACTTTCTGCTGCTGCATATCGAGGCGCCCGACGAGGCCGGACACATGGGCCGCGCTGACCTCAAAAAGGAAGCGATCGAGCGCATCGACGAGTTGATCATCGGCCCGATGCTCGCGGGGCTCGGTGCGCTGGGCGATTTCGCGATTTTGCTGATGCCTGATCACGCAACGCCGAGTCAGCTCAAGACTCATTCGCCGGAGCCTGTTCCGTTCGCGCTGATGACGGCGGCGCAATTCAAGTCGGGTGGTGGCGTGCCGCATCGCTATACCGAAGCCGACGGCGCCGCGACCGGCGTGCTCGTCGGCGACGGCTATCACCTGATAGAATCGTTGTTCGGAAGCCCTTTGAAGACCGCAACGAACTGAGCTGGAGGCCGGGATGGAGCGGAATCTTGCCCTTGAAGTAGTACGCGCGACGGAAGCTGCGGCGCTGGCGGCGGCGCGTTTCATCGGCAAGGGCGACGAGCGGATGGCTGATCGAGCGGCGTGCGATGCGATGCGCAAAACGCTGAACTCGGTCGCGATGGACGGCAAAATCGTGATCGGCGAGGGCAAAGAAGGCGACGCCGAGTTTCTCTACGAGGGCGAAATTGTCGGCACCGGCGCGGGCACCGAAATCGACGTCGCGCTCGACGCGATCGAAGGTCCAATCATCTGCGCGACCGGCGGGCCTAACGCGCTGTCGTGCGTCGCGCTGGCCGAGCGCGGGCGAATCCTGCGTTGTCCCGACACCTACATGGACAAAGTCGCGTGCGGTCCGGCAGGACGCGGTGTGATCGACATCGACCGCTCGCCGACCGACAATCTCAAGGCGCTGGCTGAGGCGAAAAAAGTTTACGTCGAGGATTTGCGTATCGCGATTCTCGACCGTCCGCGCCACGAAAAGCTCATCAACGAGGTGCGGCGCGCCGGCGCCGGCATCAAATTGATCTCGGCCGGTGATTTGTCCGCGGCGATCGCGACCACCCGGCCCGAGAGCGAAATCGACATGCTCATTGGAATCGGCGGCGCGCATCAGGGCGTGCTGGCGGGCGCTGCTATTCGTTCCGCCGGCGGAGAGATGCAATGCCGCTTCGTGCCGCGAAATTCCGAAGAGGCGGAGGCGTGCCTCGCAATGGGCATTATGGATTTGAAGCATCGCTACACGCTCGAGGAACTGGCGGGCGAGAACGTGATGTTCGCAGCGACGGGCGTGACCACCGGCGACTACCTGCGCGGCGTGCGATTTTTTTCCGGCGGCGCGATGACCAACAGTGTCGTGATGCGCTCGAAGACGCGGACTATCCGCTTCATCGAGGCGATTCATCGTTTTGATTTCAAGCCCGAGTACTAAATCGGCTCGCGGAAGGTGTTGAGATGTGGCTGCGCGTAACGGTCGACGACAAACCGGTAATGATCAACGGTGATCGGGTGGTGAAAATCGCCGAGATTCCCGACAATGAAGGGCGCCGCGGTTGCCACGTCTATGTCACGCTCACCGAGTTCCTGGTCGTCGATCAATCGCTGCGCGAGATGATGATTTCGCTCGGCTTCGAAGAGCGAAGTTAGTCCTTGCCAGGTTCGGATCCGGAGCGCATCGAAGGGGACGTTGTCGTTCGCCGGCGGGGGCGCATCGTCGGACTGTTCGGCGCGATGCGGCCGGGTCGCTTGCTCGATATTCCGGCGGGCGGCGCCATCCAGTCGCGCGCGCTGTCGGGGTTGGGCTATCACGTCATGTCTGTTGATCTTTTTCCCGCGGCGCTGCGGGAGCCCACCGCCGCATGGATCTGCGCCGATGCCAACGACGTTCTGCCATTTCGCGACGCGGCCTTCGACTACGTGCTATCGCGCGAAGGTATCGAGCATCTCGAAGATCAGATGGGCTTTCTGCGCAACTGCGCGCGCGTGATTCGCCCCGGCGGGAAGCTCGTGCTGACAACTCCCAACCTGATGCATCTGTCGGCCCGCGCCAGCGCCTTTCTGACCGGGCAGCGCAATCTTCGGCGCGGCTTGATGAATGAAGTGCAGACGCCCCGCAGCCGCGACCCGGGTCGGCTCCGAGTTTATCACGGCCACGCGTTCATGCTCGACTATTATCGCGCGCGCTACATGATGCGCCTGGTGGGGTTCGACCATCTCGAAGTTTACACCGATCGATGGAGTCCGACTTCGGTGGCGATGTCGCCGCTGGTGCCGATCCTGTGGATGGCGATGAAATTCTCTGCGGCCGCATCCGCGCGTAATTCGCGCCGTCCCGGGCATCGGCCGCCGCGCGATGAGGTCACTCGCGAAATAATCAGCCACGTACTCTCGCCCGCGCTGCTCTACGGCAAGCGCATGGTGATAGTTGGCGAACGCGTCGCGTCCTGAGCGAGGAGCCTACAACATCTGCAAAGCCTGGCAGGTGCTCGAGTCCGCCTTGAACTGACCGCTGAGACACGAGAGCTTGGCCGCATCGATGAGCGCGGGCTCGTCCCATTTCGCCGGCCACGGCCCGGTGTTCACTGCGGTGCAGGCCTGCGCGTTGCCGGTCGAGCACCATGCGCTCAACTCACCATGCAGGACGGCCATCTGCTCGCATGCGTCCTGCTTGCCGGCGTTGCAGGCGGGAGTTTGGATCTCGATCGGAGCGGTGGATTCGATCGCTATCTTGGTGTCGCCGAGCGCCTGCACCACGGTATGACAAGCAGCCTGGTTGCCTTCGTTGCATTTCTCGACGGACTCGGCGCGAATCTTGGTGACGAAATCCTGCGCCTGCGAGCTGCATCCCGATGCGACGACGATGATAACGGCGAGAGCCATAAAGCCGGCGAACGCTCTGGACTTGGCGGGCACGAGCGGCATTCTTTCGCGCACGATGAGTTCCGCGCAAGCAGGCGGGGGTTGACACTGAAAGCGCGCAGGGCGGAATAGAAACATGGATCTTAAAAATATAATTTTTGAAAAAGCTGCGATTGCGACGTTGACCGTCAACCGCCCGGCTGCGCTCAACGCGCTGAATCGCGAGGTGCTCGAGGAGATCGCGCGTGTGATTCGCGAGGTGCGGCACGATCCCTCGGTGCGCGTGCTGATAGTCACAGGCGCAGGCGACAAGGCCTTCGTCGCGGGCGCGGATATCGCGGCGATGGCGAAAATGTCGGCGGTCGACGGAATCGACTTCTCGCGGTTGGGTCATCGCGTGATGGAGAGTTTCGAGGATTTGCCAATTCCCGTCATCGCTGCGGTCAACGGCTTCGCGCTCGGGGGCGGCCTGGAGCTCGCGCTCGCATGCGACCTGATCGTCGCGAGCGACAAGGCGCGCTTCGGACAGCCCGAGATAAATCTCGGCCTTATCCCCGGCTTCGGCGGGACGCAGCGCCTGCCGCATCGCATCGGGCACAACAAAGCGCGCGAGCTGATCATGACGGGCGACATGTTCGACGCAAAGACAGCCCTCGAGCTCGGCCTCGCGAACCAGGTCGTCGCGCCTGATGCGCTGCTCGAAACCACTCGGAAGCTGGCCGAGAAGATTGCAGGCAAATCCGCCGTCGCGCTACGCCAGGCGAAAGCCGCGTTGCGAGCCGCATTCACGATGGAAGAGGACGCGGGCCTGCGCTTCGAGCAGGAGGCGTTCGGCGTAGTCTTCGGCAGCGCGGATCGCGTCGAGGGGACCAGCGCCTTCGTCGAGAAGCGCCCACCCAACTGGCAGCACAAGTAGTCATTGCGAAGGCTCGCGCACGACTCGATTTGCGATGCGGGCGTGGGGGTTGACGACTTCCAGCCCCTGTGGGAAACTCCGGCCAAAGCAGAAGATGGCGCCGCCGGACGGGCGGCGTTAATCATTCTGACAACTGACAACATCATCATTAGATTAGAACTGAATCGTTCGGAGGAACTTCATGGCTGAGCAAGCTCAAGCTACTGACACGGGACCGCGCCCAATTGTTCCATGGCTGAAATTGGGGCCTAAGCCGCATCTGGAAGGTATCAAGTGCGCGTGCGGCGCAATCTATCTCGATCCAAAGCGCGTCGCATGCTCGAAGTGCGGCGAGTCTGACAAGTTCAAGCCGCTGGCCCTGTCTGACAAGGGCAAAGTCTACGTCTTCTCGGTCGTGCATCAATCGTTTCCCGGGATCAAGACGCCTTACGTGACGGCGATTGTCGATCTGCCCGAGGGCGTTAGCGTCCGCGCGAATCTGACCGGCGTCGATCCCGAGCAGGCGCAGAAGGAACCCAACAAGATTTTCAATTTGCCGGTCGAGTTGGTGACCGGTGTGGCGGCCAAGGATCGCGAAGGTCACGAGGTAGTGGCTTTTTCGTACCAGCCGAGTAAAAATTAGGGCGCCCAACAAGCGCGCACGGCGAACAACTTTACGACGGACCTGAGCTACGGGTCGGGCCGCCAGGAGGAATCAAGATGCGAAATGTTTATGTTCTCGGAACCGGGATGATCAAATTTGGACGTTATCCCGACAAATCCGTTCCGGAACTCGGCGGCCAGGCGGCAATGCTCGCGCTCAAGGACGCGGGAATCGGAATCAAGGATGTCGAGATGTTCGCCTGCGGAAATCTCTACCAGTCCAACGCGATGGTCGGGCAGAGAATCCTGCAGCAAATCGGCCAGACCGGTATCCCCGTGATCAACGTCTCGAACGCATGCGCCACCGGCTCAACCGCGTTTCGCGAGGCGTACATGTCCGTCGCGGCCGGGATGTATGACATCTCGATGGCGGTGGGCGTCGAACAGATGGGCAAGCAGGGCCTGCTCGGCGGAGCAGGCGGCGGCGACCCCGCGTACTCGACCGAGGGCAAGGTGGGCTCGGGCCTGATGCCTGCGGTGTTCGGCCAGGCCGGCATCGAGCACATGCGCAAGTACGGCACCAAGATGGAGCACTTCGCAAAAATCTCGGTGAAGTCGCACAAGCATGCGACCAAGAATCCGTTCTCGCAGTATCGCAATGAAGTCTCGCTCGAAGACGTCATGAATGCGCGCATGGTCGCCTATCCCAACACGCTTTATATGTGTTGCCCGACGGGAGACGGCGCGGCTGCCGCGATTCTCGTCAGCGAGGACAAGCTGAAGCAGCTCGCGGGCGGCCGCAAACGGCCGAAGATCGCGGCTTCCGTACTGACCTCTGATCCCTGGACCGATCGCGACCTCACGCTGCCCGACGTCAGCACGCTGACACGGCGCGCGTCGAAGCAGGCGTACGAGAAGGCCGGCATCGGACCCAAGGACATCGCGCTCACCGAGTTGCATGACTGCTTTGCAACTGCGGAACTCGTGCACTACGAAAACCTCGGACTGTGCGGCGACGGCGAAGCCGGCAAGTTCATCGATTCGGGCGGCGGCGTGCATCCGAGCCTCGGCGGCCACGATCCGGTCAACGTTTCGGGCGGACTGCTCTCGAAGGGGCATCCTCTCGGTGCGACCGGCGTCGCGAACATCTGCGAAGTGGTCTGGCATCTGACCCAGGACGATCGCGCGAAAGATCGCCAGGTGCCTAACGCTAAGGCGGGCCAGGCCCACGTTATCGGGCTGGGCTCCGCCTGCACGATTCATATTCTGACGGTATAATTCAGGAACAACGCCTAATCGGCACTTCGAGAGAGGGCCGCCCAAACAGGCGGCCCTTTTTCTTTCCCCGATGGGCCGATAAATTCGGTGGTTCATGGCGAACGAGACAAAATCGACGGCTGAACGGCTCGGCTACCCGGCGGAGGCGCGCGCGCTCATCATCAATGCCGATGACTTCGGGATGTGCCACGACCAGAACGAAGGCGTGATGACCGGGCTGAAGCATGGCCTGTTCACTTCATCGACCATCCTCGTGACCTGTCCGTGGTTCGAGGAAGCGGCAGCCTTCGCGCGCAGCAATCCTGCCGCTGACTTGGGCGTGCATCTCACGCTCAACGCCGAATGGGACAGCTACAAGTGGGGCCCGATCCTGGGTGCGCACGCGGTACCGTCGCTGGTCGACGAGCGCGGGTACCTGTGGCAAACGGTGCCGCAGGTTTACGAGCACGTCCGCCTCGACGAGGCGGAAGCGGAGTTGCGCGCGCAAATCGAAAAGGCGCTCGCGGCGGAAATCGACGTCACTCATCTCGACAATCACATGGGCACGCTGCATCTGCGCGCCGACTATCACGAGATTTACGCGCGGCTGGCCGACGAGTATCGCCTGCCATTGAGGCTCGCGTCGCGCAACACGATGCGCGCGCAGGGGATGGGTGCGATACTCGAGCAGCTTGATGCGGCTAGAGTGGTAACGACTGATCATTTCGTTTTCCACGGGCCTTCGGCGGTTGCCGAGACCGAGTCTTACTGGACCAATCTGATTCGCACACTCAAGCCGGGTTTGACCGAGATTCTCTGTCATCCCGCGCTCGCCCGCGACGAACTCAAGAGCTGTGCGCGTGACGCGTCGCAGCGCGAGGCCGACTTCCGCTACTTCACCTCCGACAAGACGCGCCGACTGATGGCCGACGAGGGCATCGAGCTCGTCGGCTATCGCAAGCTGCGCGACTTGATGCGGAGCGGCTCGCCATCCAATTCCCCTTCCCGCGCGGGAAGGGGTTGGGGTTAGGTTCCTTGGAACTGACACGACTCAGGGGATTTCGCGATCTAATTGGCGTCGACGCGCGCGCCATGAGCTTCATCGAGGAGCAGGCGCGGGCGCTGTTCGAGCGTTATTCGATCAAAGAAATCCGAATCCCGCTGCTGGAGCGCGCCCAGCTCTATCTGCGTTCGACCGGGGAGACCTCGGACATCGTCGAAAAGCAGATGTACACCTTCACCGACCGCGACGAAGGCGAGACCGTCGTCGCGATGCGGCCCGAAGGCACGCCGGGCGTCGTACGCGCATACATCGAGGCGGGCTTCGATCGCACAGACCCCGAGCAGCGACTGTTCTACTCGGGTCCCATGTTTCGGCGCGAACGGCCGCAAAAGGGAAGATACCGTCAGTTCTTCCAATTTGGGGTCGAGGTATTTGGCCGGCCCGACGCGGCTTGCGACGCCGAGCTGCTGATAATGATCGACGAGCTTTGCCGCGACCTCAAAATTCCTTTCACCATGGAAATAAATTCGATCGGCGACAACAAATGCCGGCCTGCCTTTCGCGAGGCTCTCGTGCAATGGGGTCGCGCGCATTGGGACGAACTAGACGACGACTGCCACAATCGCATCGATCGCAATCCGCTGCGTCTGCTCGACTGCAAGCGGGACGCGAAGCTCGCGGAGTCGGCGCCCAACAGCCTCGACTACCTGTGCGACGAGTGCCGCGTCCACTTCGATCACGTCCAGGAATTCCTCACCGCCGCCGGCGTTGGCTTTGTCGTCAATCCGCGAATGGTGCGTGGTCTCGACTATTACACGCGCACCGCGTTCGAGGTGATGGCGGGTGGCCTTGGCGCGCAGAGCACGGTGGTGGCGGGGGGCAGATACGACGGACTGGTCGAGACCATGGGCGGTGCGGCGGTCGCGGGAATCGGCTTCGCAATCGGCGTCGATCGCATGGCGTTGGCTCTGGAAGCAGCTGGCGTGATGCCGGCGGTTGCGCCTGACGCGGTGATCATTTCCATGGGTGAGGCGGCAGCGCGTCAAGCAACCTTGCTGGCACGTGTTCTGCGCGCGAACAAGCTGAACGTAGAGATGCTCTCTCCTGAGAAAAAGATGAAGACGTTGCTCACGCGCGCGTCGAAGATTGGTGCGCGCTTCGCGGTGATTATCGGCGACGACGAGCTGGCGCGCGGCGTCGTCCAACTGCGCGACCTGAAACAGAGCACGCAGCGCGAAGTACAATCGGGCGAAGCGGCGCGCGCGATTGCTGACGCTCGCCAGCAATGACGAATAGTGACTGTTTCTTACACTCTTCGGCACAGGTATTCTTCGACCGACGGGACGAATTTCAACTGTAATGGGTAAAGCTGAACAATATTCTCCGCTGCCGCCGTGGCCTCGAACCGACTACTGCGGGGCGATTCGCGCTACCGACGTTGGCCGTGAGGTTGCCCTTTGGGGATGGGTACAGACTCGACGCGATCACGGCGGCCTTATCTTCATCGATCTTCGCGACCGTGACGGAATCGTGCAGCTGGTGCTGAATCCCACGCACAACGCCGCCGCGCACGAAGCCGCCGGCGACACGCGCTCCGAGTTCTACGTCGCGGTCAAGGGCAAGGTCGTGCGCCGCGCCGAGGGGACGGTCAATGCCGAGCTTCCGACCGGCGAAGTCGAAGTGCTGGTCAGCGCCTTCGAGATTCTGAGCGGGTCGGCTCCGGTGCCGTTTCAGATTGCCGACGGCGAGGCGACCGCCGAGGAAGTTCGCCTGAAGTACCGCTACCTGGACCTGCGCCGCCCCGAAATGCAGCGCAATCTGCGCCGGCGCCATCAGGCGCTGCAGGCGGTGCGCAGTCATCTCGATCAGAACGGCTTCATCGACGTCGAGACGCCGATACTTTTCAAATCGACGCCCGAAGGCGCGCGCGACTACCTGGTGCCGAGCCGCGTCAATCCCGGCAAGTTCTACGCGCTGCCGCAATCGCCGCAGTTGTTGAAGCAAATCCTGATGATCGGCGGATTCGATCGTTACTACCAGATTGCGCGATGCTTTCGTGACGAGGATCTGCGCGCGAATCGCCAGCCCGAGTTCAGTCAGATCGATATCGAGATGACCTGCCCGCGCCCTGAGGATGTTCAATCGATCGCCGAAGGAATGATCGCGGCGGTTTATCGGAGCGTCCTCAATATCGATGTACGTCCGCCTTTTCCGCGAATGCCGTACGCCGAGGCGATGGACCGGTTCGGCATCGACAAGCCTGACCTGCGCTTTGGACTCGAGTTGAAGAATCTCACGACGGCGTTCGCGGGAACTTCGTTCAAGGTGTTTGCCGAAATCCTGGCGCGCGGCGAGTCGGTCTATGGAATTAACCTCAGCGGCAGCCATACGCTGAGCCGCCGCGAGCTCGACGAGCTTACCGAGTCGGTGAAATCGCGTCATGCGATGGGGCTGGCGTGGATAAAAGTGGGCGACGCCGGATGGCAGGGACCGATTGCCAAGTACCTCAGCGACGGCGAAAAGGCGGCTGCGGCCGCGGCCAGTGAATTGAAGACCGGCGATACGCTTCTGATGATCGCGGGGCCGCCCGACAAGGTGCGCCCGGTGCTTGGCGACATTCGGTTGCAGCTAGCGGCGAAATTCGGCCTGGACAAATCCGACGAGCTCAAGTTTCTCTGGGTTGTCGACTTTCCGCTGTTCGACTACAGCGCCGAGGACAAGCGGATGGTCTCGGTCAACCATCCTTTCACCGCGCCGAAGCCCGAGGACCTCGCGATGCTCGAGTCGGCGCCGCTCAAGGCTCGCGCGCTTGCGTACGACATGGTGCTCAACGGCCAGGAACTCGGCGGCGGTTCGATTCGTATCCATAGCCGCGAGCTGCAATTGAAGGTATTTGAATTATTGGGCCTGACGCGGGAGGAGGCGATCGACCGTTTCGGCTTCCTACTCGACGCGCTCAAGTACGGCGCGCCGCCCCACGGCGGGTGCGCATTTGGAGTCGATCGGATTTGCATGATGGTGTGCGGCACGGACTCGTTGCGCGATGTCATTGCGTTTCCCAAAACGCAGAAGGCGGTTGACCCGATGAGCGGTGCGCCGTCGGAAGTCGACCCGCGCCAGCTCAGGGAGCTGTCGATCAAGGTGACATCATGACAATGCGTTGGACCGCCCCCGCTGCTCGATTTGCGCTCGCGGCAGCCGCGCTGTGGCTGGCGGGCGGATGCACCACGATGGCGGCGGACGTGGTCAACTCGACCACCGACTCCGTGCGGGACACCATCAACCAGCGCGACGTCAAGGCGCACGCGGTGCGCTCGATTAAGACTATCCAAATCAATCGTATCGCGGTGATGCCGCTGGTCGAGGACCCGCAAGCCGCCGAGGCGATGGCGCCCGGTGGGCCCGAGGCGATTAGCGCCGAGCTCTATAGCACGGTGGCGATCGCGGGCGGATGGGATCCGATTCCGGAGCAGGATGTGATGGACGCGATGCAGAAATTGCCGCCGACCACGCTTGCCAATCTGGATGAAAATGCGCTGCGGGTCGGCCACGACGTTTCGGCCGACGGCGTACTTTATGGCACGGTCGAGAGATTCGAGGAACGGGTCGGCATGGATTACTCGGCATCGAAGCCCGCGTCGGTGGCGTTCTCGCTCAAGTTTGTCGATCTCAAGAGCAAGCAAATCGTGTGGACGGCGAAGTTCGCCAAGTCGCAGGCGGCGCTGAGCCAGAATCTGTTTGACTTCGCCAATTTCGTGCAGCGTTCCGGGCGCTGGGTCCGTGCCCACGAGATTGCGCAGGAAGGTGTGAAGGAAGCGGTCGCCGATCTTCATGGCGATCTCAACCTTGCGCAAAACGTCAAGCGTTTCGAGACCGGCAGCTATGGCGAACTCAAGTCGGGACAGCAGCGCTACAACATGGGCCCGCAAGGAATATATTAGCGGGGGGTACTGCCACGGTGTCGGGAAAGACAGCCTTCACCCCATGACATGCGAGCCGCTATCGACAAAAGTAATATTGCCGGTGATGTGGCGTGCGGCGTCGCTTACCAGAAAGGCCGCCATCGCGCCGACATCGGCGATGAGCGGCGTTTCGTGGAGCGGTGACTTGCGCTGCGCCTCGCGCAACAACTCGTCGAAGTCAGCCAGTCCACCCGCTGCCCGCGTCAGGATCGGCCCCGGCGACAGGGCGTTGACGCGGATGCGGCTCTTGCCCATTTCCGCGGCGAGATACTTGACCACACCTTCCAGCGCCGATTTCACCGGGCCCATGATGTTGTAATGCTCGACGACTTGTTCGCCGCCGTAATTGCTGGTGGTGAGAAGGCAACCGCCTGCCGTCATCAACGGCTCGGCGAAGTGCGCCATGCGGATGAAGGAATAGCAGGAGATATCCATCGCGGTCAGAAACCCCTGCCGTGAACAGTCTGCCACGCGGCCATGCAAATCCTCTTTCGGCGCGAAGGCAATAGCATGTAGCAGAAAATCGAGCTTCCCCCACTTGACTTCGACGGCATTAAATGTGGCTTCCATCTGCGCGTCATCGCGCACGTCCAGCGGCAGGATGACCGATGCTCCCAGCTGCTGCGCCAGCGGGCGCACATAGGGTTCCGCCTTCACATTCAGATAAGTGACGGCCAGTTCCGCGCCTTCGGCCTGAAATGCTTTCGCGCAGCCCCACGCAATCGAATGCTCATTGGCGATGCCGACGACGAGTCCCTTTTTGCCCGTAAGCGCTTGGGTCATGCCGCGTTTCCTAGCTCCTGTTTCGGCAGGCAGGCGGTAAGTTGACACATTCTTGATTGAGATTTCGACGCACTCAACTAAGTCAGATTGCAGCTGACTCAAGGTGCATCGTAGTTAAATTCGCTGCGGGTACAAGCCTCTCTTCGCCGTTACTCCAATGCGAAGGACAGAGAGAATCCTGAATCGCGCAGGGCGCTCTCAAATGATCCTCACCTTCATGCTGTAGCTCGCAGGGAGAGGAGACAGACCTGTTATTGCCAGGGGGAGTGGGGCTTTAGTTTCAGGGCCTGTGCTACTGCGGGATGCACTACGTGGCCGTCGTAGGTATTCAGGCCGTGGCGAATTGCCGGGTTTTTCAGGCCTGCATCGAGAATGCCGTGGTCGGCGATTTCCAGCGCGTAGGTCAGGGTTGCGTTAGTGAGCGCGTAGGTCGAGGTATGCGGGACCATCGCGGGCATGTTGGTGACGCAGTAGTGCACGACACCGTTGCGAATGAAGGTCGGGCGGGCATGCGTGGTAGGCGCGGAGGTCTCTGCGATTCCGCCTTGATCGATCGACAGGTCCACGATCGCCGCGCCGCGACGCATCCGCGAAACCATCCTGGCGCTGAGCAGCCGCGGCGCCCGTGCACCCGGCACCAGCACAGCGCCAATTACCAGGTCGCAGTTGGTGACCTCTTCTTCCAGTGTTGCGCGATTCGACATCACGGTAGTTACCCGGCCGCCAAGCAGGTCGCTCAGGTAGCGCAGCCTGGTCGGATTGATATCCATGATCGTGACTTCGGCGCCGACGCCCGCTGCCACGCGGCATGCGTTGAGGCCCGAGATTCCGCCGCCGAGCACGACCACCTTGCCGGGCCGCACACCGGACGCTCCGCTGAGCAGCACGCCGCGGCCGCCGCTGCGCGCCTGCAGGCACCAGGCGCCGGCCTGGATTGCCAGGCGTCCGGCGACTTCGCTCATCGGCGCGAGCAGCGGCAGACTCGAGTCTTCGAGCTGGATGGTCTCGTAGCCGACCGCGGTCACCTTGCGGCGAATCAACTCGCGCGACAGGCGCGGGTCCGCGGCAAGATGAAGGTAGGTAAAAAGAATCTGGCCGGGACGCATCAGCGGATATTCGGCCGGCTGCGGTTCCTTGACCTTCAGGATCAGATCGGCGCGCAGCCACACACCTCGCGCGTCGCCGACTACCGACGCGCCCGCTTTGCGATAGTCGCTGTCGGCAAAGCCGCTGCCCACACCCGCTCCCGCCTGGACCATCACCGCGTGACCGTGTGCGCGCAGCGCGGCGACACCGGCGGGCGTCAGCGACACGCGTTGCTCGTCGGATTTGATTTCGGTCGGGATTCCGACATTCATGCTCGAGCGATCCTCCGGCGCCGCGCGATAGTTCGCGCCAGGCTCCGACCATAGGTTGCTGCTGGGCAGCAGGCAATCGCGGCGGGTGCGACCGCTAATGCCATCGACGCGCGACAGTCAAGAGTCACGCGCATGATCGATTCCCATGACATGGCGAATGGGAACTTGACAAAACTCGCGCCGCTGCGCTTCATGAGATTGATGTGATCGCGATCGGCTTGGCGCATGACGGCCGCAAACACGCTCAGCGTTCACGATTTCCGGAGGAGTCATGGAGATCCCGCAGGGACTCAAATATTCGAAAGAGCACGAATGGGTAGCGACTGAAGATACGGTTGCGACCATTGGAATCAGCGATCACGCGCAAGACCAGTTGGGCGAGATCGTGTACATCGAATTGCCCGCGGTCGGCGACAAGATCAGCAAGGACGATCCGTTCGGCGTGATCGAGTCGGTCAAGGCGGTTTCAGATATCTACGCGCCCGTCACCGGCACCGTTATCGAGATCAACGAAGATCTGCCCGAGAGCCCCGAGACCGTCAACGAAGATCCGTACGGCGACGGCTGGCTGATCAAGGTGAAGATCACCGACATGACCGATCTCGAAGACCTGATGGACGCCGAGGAGTACACCGAACTGCTCGCGCGCGAGAAGGAATAGCTGCGCGGCGCGATTCAGGCGGGCGGCTGCGCGGACGCAATGGGATCGGAAGTCGTCGCCGCGCCCGCCTTCGACACCGCGATTCTAATCTTGCCGGCGCCGGCGGGAGGATCGATGAACACCATCAGGAACGGAGCCGTGCCCGACGGATCCATCGCAAACGCCTTGGGCGGACTCAAGCCCTGAGAGAATTCGATTTCGCGCGGCGTCATCTCAGCGAGCATCTTGGCCGAGAGCTCGTTGCCGCAGGCGACGCTCTGGCTGGCGAGCGGACGCGGGCCGGCGCCGATCAGATCCGCATCGATTTGGACCAGGTGCAACGGCAGCGTCCCCACATTCTGCGCGTTGCCGGTGATCACCAGCCCCACATGGCCGCCCTTGAGCGTGTGATACTCGGAGTGGACATCGTGCAGCGTCACCAGCATCGCGGGTACGATCGGGCGTGCGAAGTAATCGCCGATTTGTGGAGCCTGGCTGAGAATGCGGATGCTGGCGGCGGGCTCGTCGCTGATGAAGGCGCTGGCGGCGAGAAAAAATATCGCCACGAAGAAAAAAATCGCCAGAAAAACACCCGACGAATGAACTCCGCCGGACGACACCGGGTCGGTACGGTCGTCAGCCTGGCCAAACTGGAAACCCGCGCCCTTGGCGGCCGGCGGCGGCGGGGCGTAACGAGGTGCGTCCGCGATCAGCGGTGCGGCCATCCGGCGCACCGGAGTGGGAGTCGGGCGCGAAGCCGGTTGCTGCTCAGCCATCATCATCGGCGCTTCGCGTATCGGCGCAGGTTCGAACTCAGCCGGCGTATCGCCGACCTGCCATCCGCTGTCATCGCGCTCGGGACGCTCGAGCTCATGCTCGGCGGGCGCGTCGGCGGCCTGGTTGCGTGGATCGCTAAAGTCGAATTTCAGGTTTTCGCCGGTGTCGGCTTTCTGCTCGCGGTCGCCGAACTGCCGATTGAGCGGGTTGTCGGCATCCGCTTCCCGTCGTTGTTCTGCGTCTCGCGGGTCGGACTCGCCGGGCGTGTCGCTATCCTTCGACTCCGATCGTTGAGGCTCGGCTTCGGGAGCGGTCGGCATCCGCAAATCTCCGCTGCGCTTGACCACGTCGCTTTCGACGTTCGACTTGAACGCACTCGGCCGCGGCCGCGCCGGCCGCAAAGTACGCGCCGGCTGCGATTCGGGGTCGGCCGCGGGCGGAGCCGGTTTGCGGACCTTGGCGGGGACGGGGTCCGCGTTGAATACATGGCCGCATCGCGAGCATTTGAAGGTCGGCGTATCGTCGGGCAAAACCCGCTCGTCAATTCGATAGCGGGTATGGCAACTGGTGCATTGAATTTCGATCATTCCCCCACCTCACATCCCGCAGGGAAAATTATCATACGAGAAAGGCTCGCGCATCTTTTTACCCCGGGGCCACGGAGCGTGTTTCGATGCGGATAGCGCTGCTGACGCGCCGTTTCGACAGCGCGGGCGGTGGCACCGAGCGCGACCTGATCGTTACTGCGGAGGAGCTGCGCGCAGCAGGGCACCAGATTACGATTTTCGCGGACGAGATTCGCGGCGCGGCTGGAGGCTGGGAAGTTCGTCGCGTCGGCGCCGGTCCAAGGCTGGGACGCGCCGTGTCGCTGCTGCGATTCGCCTGGACGGCGGCGCCCGCGGCGCGCCGCGCCGGAGCCGAGATGGTGCTGAGTTTCGCGCGATGCGCCGGCGCGGACGTGATGCGGTCGGGCGGCGGCGCGCATGTCAGCTATCTTCGTGCGGCGCGAAAATGGCGCGGCGCGCTCGGAGCGTTTGCGATGCGCACGAGCCCGTATCATCGGGTCCAGATGCTGATCGAGCGACAGGCCTTCCGCAGCCCCAGCCTGAAGCGCGTGATCGCAGTGTCGAATTTCGTGGCGGACGATCTGATTCGCCAGTTCGAGCTCGCGCCGAAAAAAACAGTCACGATTTATAATGGCGTCGATCTCGACCGCTTTCGTCCAGCCGGAGATTCGTCCGAGCGCGATGCAATCCGCCAGAAGTTTGGCGTCCCGAGCAGCGCTCCGCTGGTCGTTTTCGTCGGCAATGGCTTCGCGCGCAAGGGACTGGGATTCCTCATCGAAGCGTGGCCACTGGTCGCGGGGGGCGCATTCCTGCTGGTAGTGGGGGCAGACAGGCAGGGCGACAAATTCGCGCGACAGGCGCGGGCACTCAACGTCGGCGCACGGGTTGTATTCGGCGGCACGCAACCCAACGTCGAGGCACTTTTCCGTGCGGCGGACTCGTTTGCGATGCCGTCGTTGTTCGAACCCTTTGGCAACGTCGTGATGGAAGCGATGGCGAGCGGATTGCCGGCGATGACCAGTGCGTACTCGGGAGTTGCGGAAGTGATCCCGGCGTCGATGCGCGGATTTCGGGTCGAGAATCCCGACGACGTAGGCGAGGTCGCGCTCCGTCTCGGCGCCTTGTTCGACGCGTCGGCGGCGGTAGGACTTGAGGCTCGCGCGACTGCCGAAAAATTCACCTGGGCGCGCTATGCCAAAGAGTTGAAGGCGCTGATCGAGTCTATAGCCTGAAGCGAGCGGGGTAGGGCGCGCGCGCCGCTATCCGCCGAGACCGTCGAACATGCCACGTGCGACTGCGAGCCTGCGTTCCTCGCACGCGATTCGCTCAAGGCCGGCGCCGGTTAGTTGCGCAATTCGCAGGCGCGTCATTGCGATCGCGTTCTTCAGGATCACGTCGAGCGCGGAATGCTTTTCATGCAGCATGCGGCAGCGGCCGCGCTCGCGCGCGATTCGGATGAAGCGTTCACGATTCGCGCGCGCGGCATCCACCTCGTGGTGGACCAGCGCCTTCGGCGCGTATCCGATATGAAAGCCCGCGCTGCGCAAGCGCTGTGACATTTCGGTTTCCTCTTCATGGCCGCCCGCACCCGGTCCGAGACGCTCGTCGAAAGGCCCGACTTGCCTGAGCGCGCCGGCGCGAAAGGCCATGTTCGCGCCGAGCACTCCGCGCACCTCGATCACGTCTTCGCCGTGGTCGACGATTGGCAGGTCCAGGTAAGCGGCCATCGGCCCGACTTTGTTCTCAGGATTCTCGGCTGCGAGGATTCGTCCTTTCATCGCGGCGAATTCGCGGTGCGTGTCGAAGAAATCCTCGACGGCCTCGAGATAGCGCGGCGCGACGATTAAATCGTCGTCGAGAAAAACCAGGATCTCGCCGCTGGCCTGCGCGATCGCGCGATTCTGAATGCGGCATTTGCCGGCCCGCGGTTCATGCAAGTGCATGAGCGGCGGTGCGCCTTCCAGCGAGATCTGCATCGGCGCCGGCGTACCGTTTTCAGCGAGGATCAGCTCACGCGTGCCGGTCGCAAGCTCGGGCGCGAGACTCGCTACCAGCCGCCGCAGTGAGTCGGGCCGGGCGTGAGTCGCGACAATGACCGAGGTCTTCAAGGTTCTTCGCGCTTGCGAAATCGCATGATGATGTTCTCATCCATCAGCAGGCTCGCGCTGGTCATGAAGCCGAGCAGCTCGCGATTGATGCTGCGTTGCGCGGGATCTTTGACACGTCCATAGAGCATCCACGAGAACCCTGCGATGAACGGCCACAGAATCGGCGCAAAGACTCGCGAGCGCAACTTGCGCCGGCTGCGCCCCAGCGCGTCCATTCGAAGTCCGGCGCCCCATGCGATCCAGTGCAGGTCGTTAAGGCCCATCACGTGCCAGTTGCGGCCGTCCGCGACCCGATAGCGATACGCCAGCGGCGCGCGCCGTCCCTTGTAATAGCCGCTCAGCAGGTAATGTATTCGCGATGCAACATTCAGGCGATTGGGCGTGGTGACGATCGCGACCGCGCCGGGCCGCATCACACGCGCGATTTCACCCAGCATGTGCGGTATGTCGGCGAGGTGCTCGATCACTTCGAGCATCATCACCAGGTCGAAGGACGCGGGGCGAAACGGCAGATCGTGATTGAGATTGAC
This sequence comes from uncultured delta proteobacterium, assembly GCA_963842215.1. Taxonomy (GTDB): domain Bacteria; phylum Desulfobacterota; class Binatia; order Binatales; family Binataceae; genus Binatus. The sequence goes on from CAWJFQ010000001.1 coordinate 842,663, forward strand.
GGCAACCCAGCCGGGCTTGCGGGTGCGATACTCGGTCGAGACTACACGCCATCCGCGCTCCGCAAGGAGACGGCTCGAAAGACCGTCGCCCGCACTCAAATCCAGCGCGAGCGATGACGACCCCGGCGCCGGCGCTAGCGCTATCGCGCCGCGAACCCGTTCACTCATCGTAACTGCAGATTGTGTGTCACCGGCGCCGCGCGCTCAATCCCAATCCCGCCGCGCGAATATCGGAATCCCGCTTGAATTGGAATCATCGGCCGGTTAACCCTATACTCTTCGCCTCGCACGCGAGAGTGGCGGAATGGCAGACGCGCAAGGCTCAGGACCTTGTGAGCGCAAGCTCGTAGGGGTTCAAGTCCCCTCTCTCGCACCAATACGTCGCTCGCTTCCCCTACCTTTCGCCGAGACGGGGAGGCGACGGTCATGATACGGCCGCATCCAGGACGCTGGCCCTCTCTGCCGCGTGCCGGCGCCGATTAGGAACGCCAACGCGTGCGATTAATAGGTCGAAGGAACCCCCTGAGATGCCTTGTTGCCTGACGTTTCAGCCCCGTGGCATTTTTCGACATCTGCCTGGCTGGCGCCGATAGCTGACGCGATCTCAGCGTCGGAGCGGCCGGATTCGGCCTGCAACTTCACGACGTTGCAATCGACATGGTCGCTCGACATTGAGCTGCAGCCTGAAATCCCGCCCGCAAGCAGCAACGTCCCCAGCGCAGCAGCGATACCCAGTTTATGAAACGCGTCAACCATAGAGATTTCCCCTCATGAGTCGAAGTCAGCCTATCCCCAAGAATCCAAGCATGCGCACGATATTATTAACCGGCTCGATCTTACAAGCTGTTTAATTTATGGGATGGATGGCCGTTACAGCGGCGTGCTTGAGAGGCGACAGCGGGGGCAATATGATTTGAGCGCAGGGCGCGCGGCGCCCTTTTTTTGACGCAACAGGACACCAACATTGGATTTGCCCAAGACATTCGATTCCAAGGCCGCCGAAGAAAGATGGTTTCACCAGTGGATCGACCTCGGCTACTTCAAGGCCGATCCGGCGCGCGAGGGCAAAGTCTTTTCGGTCGTCATTCCCCCGCCTAACGTCACCGGTCAGCTCCATCTCGGGCACGCGCTCAACGTCTCGCTGCAGGACATCATAGTCCGCACGCGGCGGATGCAGGGTTACAACACCCTGTGGCTGCCGGGGACAGATCATGCCGGGATCGCGACGCAGAACGCGGTCGAGAAAGATCTCGCGAAGGAAGGCAAGGACCGGCACATGCTGGGACGCGATGCGTTCGTCGATCGCGTCTGGCAATGGCGCGAGGCTTACGGCAATCGAATCCTGAATCAGCTGCGCCGGCTCGGCGCGTCATGCGACTGGAGCCGCGAGCGCTTCACGCTGGATGCAGGGCTTTCGAACGCAGTGACGAAAGTCTTCGTCGATCTTTACAACAAGAAACTCATCTACCGCGCGAAGCGGCTCATCAACTGGTGCCCGCGATGCGAGACGGCACTGTCCGATCTCGAAGTCGATCACAAAGACGTGCAGGGGAGCCTGTGGTACATCCGCTACCCGTTCGCCGAAGGCACCGGCTCAGTTATCATTGCCACGACGCGGCCCGAGACGATGCTCGGAGACACGGCGGTCGCGGTGAACCCGGAGGACGAGCGCTACAAGTCGTACGTCGGCAAGACGATTCGCCTGCCGCTGGTGGGGCGCGAGATTCCGATCATCGCGGACGCCGTGATCGATCGCCAATTCGGCACCGGCGCGCTCAAGGTCACACCCGCGCACGACCCGGTGGACTTCGAGCTGGGCAAGCGTCACGGCCTCGAGCAGGTCTCGGTGCTCGACGGCACCGCGCACATGAACGACAACGCGGGCGCGTATCGGGGACTGTCGCGCCAGGATGCACGCAAGCAGATCGTCAGGGACCTTGAGCTCGCGGGTCTGCTCGAAAAGATCGAGCCGCATAAGCACGCGGTCGGCGTATGCTCGCGATGCGACACGGTGGTCGAACCGATGCTCTCCGAGCAGTGGTTCCTGAAGATGCGCGAGATGGCCCATCGCGCGATCGAGGCGGTGCGCAAAGGCGACACGACCTTTCATCCGAAGTTCTGGGAGAACACCTTTTTCAACTGGCTCGAAAACATTCACGACTGGTGCATATCGCGACAGCTCTGGTGGGGGCATCGGATTCCCGCCTATCGATGCGTGCGATGCGATCATCTGATCGTCGCCGCCGAGCGTCCGTCACGATGCCCCGAATGCGATGGCTCCGACATCGTGCAGGATGACGACGTGCTGGACACCTGGTTCAGCTCAGGCCTGTGGCCGATGTCCACGCTCGGGTGGCCCGAGAATACCGCGGACTTTGCGCGCTACTATCCGACCAGCCTGTTGCTGACCGGATTCGACATAATATTTTTCTGGGTCGCGCGCATGATGATGTTCGGGCTCGAGTTCACCGACAAGGTGCCGTTCAAGGACGTGTACATCACGCCGCTGGTGCGCGACGAACTCGGCAAGAAGATGACCAAGTCGAAGGGCAACGTGGTTGACCCGCTCGATTTGATGAATCAGTACGGCGCGGATGCTGTCCGCTTCACGCTGGCGCAGTTGGCGGCGCAGGGCCGCGACGTAATCCTGTCGCACGATCGGTTCGCAGCGTCGCGCGCGTTCGCCAACAAAATCTGGAACGCCGCGCGCTTCGTGATGATGAACCTTGAAGGCGCGCCGACCCCTATGCCAAGGGTCGAAATCGCAAAACTCGGTTTAGCCGAGCGATGGATCCTGTCGCGTCTCGACGACACCATTCGCGAAGTGAGCAGCTCGATCGACGCATATGAATTCAACGTCGCGGCGATGAAGCTCTACCAGTTCATCTGGCACGAGTTCTGTGACTGGTACATCGAACTGTCGAAGGAGTCGCTCAAAGCCGGCGGCGAGCGCCAGGCTGGCGCGCGATGGGTACTGATCAACGTATTCGATAAGATGCTGCGCCTGCTGCATCCGTTCATGCCGTTCGTGTCAGAAGAAATCTGGCAGGTGATTCGTCCATACCTCGACGAGCCGAATCTAGCGGCGCATCTGCCGATCGCGAAGTATCCCAAGCCGTCGGCAACGAAACCGCTGTTAGCGGAAGAAGAAGTTGCGATGAACCACTGCATCGAGGCAACCGAAGCGATCAACTCGTTGCGCTCGTTGCTTGGTTGGCATCCGGGCCAAATCGTGGACGGTCTGATATCACAACGCGGGACTCTTGATGACACCTACATGTGGATAAAGTACGCGAAGGTCTTGGGCAAACTAGGCAAGGCTGAGACGGTGCAAAATTTGGGACAGCGGTTTGTCCTTATCCACCTCGCTTGGGCAGACATCGGAATTGGGGTACCTCGCTGAATATCGACTACCAACGGACACGAAAGAAGATTCAAAAGGAACTGGAAGAGGTTCGGAAACACGCGTCCCAACATGAAGCGCGGCTAAACGATTCGATATTCATGACAAAAAGCGGACGCCGAGACTGTGGAAAGTGTAGGCACGCGCTTCGAGGAATTGAAGGCTAAAAGCCTCAGTTTGGAAGAACAGATCCAACAACTCGAAGCAGCGCGTGGATCGATTGATGGAACTGTTCAAGCAATTCGATCCCACTGAGCTCATAAAGCACGCGCTTGCTGAGGATGTGGGGCAGGGCGATGTCACGACGGCTGCGACTGTTGCGCCGGGCGCGATGGGCCGCGCGAGGATTACCGTCAAGGAACCTCGCATGATCCTGGCTGGCGGTGTCCTGCTTGAACCTGTGATGCGACAGGCGGGGGCCGCGCCGCGAATCGTCACGCTCAAGCCTGAAGGCGCAGAGTTGAAGGCCGGCGACGTGCTCGCGGAAATCGAAGGCAAGCTCGCGGGATTGCTGATAGGCGAGCGCACCGCGCTCAATTTCGTGCAGTTGCTCTCGGGAATCGCGACCACGACGCGTGCCTACGTCGATAAGGTCGCTGGCACTCACGCCAAGATTATCGACACGCGCAAGACTCATCCCGGACTGCGCGTCGTCGAGAAGTACGCCGTTCGCATCGGCGGCGGGCATAACCATCGCCTTGGCTTGGACAGCGGCGTGCTGATCAAGGAAAACCACATCGCAGCGGCGGGCACGGTGACGAAGGCGATCGAGGGCGCCCGCCGAGTCGCGCCGCATACGTTGAAAATCGAGATCGAATGCGAGACCATCGCTCAAGTTGAAGAAGCACTTAAAGCAGGCGCCGACGCGATCCTGCTCGACAACATGACACTCGACGATATCCGGAGGGCACGCACAATTGCGGGCGCGAAGTTTCCGCTCGAAGTTTCGGGAGGAGTAACACTCGAGACCGTTCGCGCTATCGCGGAGGCGGGCGCCGATTTGATCTCGGTCGGAGCGCTGACGCATTCGGCGCGATTTCTGGATATCAGCATGAGAATTGACGCGGTCTGATTGGCGGGCGCCGTGCGCGCCCGATGCGAGAAGGGCCGGCGGCCGCTGGTGAGAACTTAAAGTAATGCCTCAGAATCCATATCTTTCTATCGAACGAGGCGCGCCCGGCCGCATCGGCTGGCGAATCCACTATTACGACGAGATCGACTCCACCCAGGAAGCCGCGCGCGAGCTGGCTGCCGGCGGCGTCGACCAGGGAACGCTGGTAATAGCAGAGCAGCAGACCGCGGGGCGGGGCAGGATGGGCCGCTCGTGGCATTCGCCATCGGGAGTCAATCTCTACACGACGATAATTCTGCGCCCGCCGATTCCACTGGCCGACGTGCCGCGCATGAGCCTGGTGGCAGGTATCGCAGCGGCCGAGGCACTCAATCGCGAGGCGCCCGGAATCGTGGCTCTAAAGTGGCCCAACGACGTCTGGCTGCACGGGCGCAAAGCCGGCGGCATCATCGCCGAGGCGGTGACCGACGCGCGCCAGAATCTCGACTGTGTGCTGCTCGGCATAGGCCTCAACATAAATCTCGCCGCCGACGACATTCCGCCCGAGCTGCGTGACAAGGCAACCTCGATGCGGATAGCGACCGGGCATGCGTGCGACCGGGTTGCGATTGCCGATTCGCTTTTTAATCTGCTCGACTCCCGCTATATGGAAACCCTGACGCGCGGCTTCGAGGCGGTGCGCCCGGCGTGGGAACGCTTCTCGGCGCTGACCGGCAGACGCATCGCGATCGTGGATGGCGGACGACGCCAGTCGGGGGTCGTGAAAGGAATCGACGGGACAGGTGCACTGCTGCTAGACATCGGAGACCGGGTCCAGCGGATCGTCGCGGGTGAGGTGAGCGTGGAGGGGGCGTACGAGTAGGCATATGTGAAGACGACGAAATAACTGCATCGATCGGGGCGCGGCGCTCTGAAATCGGCGCTGGTCCCGGCGAGCAAGCTGAGAGGTGATCTCGATGGCAGTCGAGGAAATCGGACGGCTTAGGACAATCGCAATCGTGGGCCAGGGCGGGACCGGCAAGACGCAGGCGGCCGATGCGATGCTCTTCACAGCGGGCGCGGCGCCGCGACTTGGACGGCCCGACGACGGCTCAGCCGCGATGGACTTCGAGCCCGAAGAAACCAAGCATCACATTTCAATCAGTTCCGCTTTCAATCATCTCAACTGGAAAAAGACTGAAGTTATTTTTGCCGACACGCCCGGCTATTCCGCCTTCCTGCCGGAGACGATCACGACTCTGCGCGCAGTGGACGGGGTGGTGATGCTGATAAGCCCCGGCGCCGACACCAAGGTTGAATCCGAAAAAATCTGGGCTGCGATCGAGGACCTCAAGCTGCCCCGGATCGCGTTCGTCTCGAGGCTCGATCGCGAGCGCACCAGCTTTGACGCCGCGATGAAGGATCTCGAGAAGGTGCTGGGCGCACGCGCCGTAGCGCTGACGATCCCGATTGGCGAGGAGCTGGGCTTCAAAGGCGTGGTCGACGTGCTCGCGATGAAGGCGCTCACATACGCGGACACCAGCGGCAAGTTCAAGGAAGAGGAATTGTCAGCCGAGCTTAAGACCGACGCGGAAGCGGCACGCACTGCGTTGTTCGAGGCGGTCGCCGAGACTGATGACGCGCTGCTCGAAAAGTATCTCGACCAGGGAACACTCGACGACGCCGAAGTTCGCGCAGCACTGCATGCGGCGGTGGTCGAGCGCAAGATCACGCCGGTGTTTTGCGGCTCGGGCGCAAAGAATATCGGTATCGGTCCACTGCTCGACGCGGTGACGACATATCTGCCCGCGCCAAGCGAGCGTCCGCCGGTCGAAGCTCAAAATCCCACCAGCGGCGAGACTCTCACTCGCGCCGCCGACCCGGCCGCGCCGTTCACCGCGTTGGTATTCAAGACTATGATCGATCCGTTTGCGGGCAAGCTCTCGATCTTCCGCATCATATCGGGCCGCGCTCAAAGCGATGCGCCGGTGTTGAATTCGACGCGCGAAACCAAGGAGCGCTTCGGTCAGCTGCTGCGTCTCGAAGGCAAGAAGCAGTCGCCGACCGCCAGCGCGATTGCCGGCGAAATCGTCGCCGTCGCCAAGCTGAAGGATACGACCACGGGCGACACGCTATGCGACGAGAAGGCGCCGGTGCTGGTAATGCCGCCGTTGACGCGCCCGGCGGGCGTCATGTCGTTCGCGATTCGACCCAAAACCAAGGGTGACGAGGAAAAGTCGTCGGCCGCGCTGCAGAAGCTGATCGAGGAAGATCTCGCGCTCGAGATGCATCGCGACGCGCAGACTCACGACATCATTCTGTCCGGCACCGGCCAGATGCATATCGAAATCACGGTCGAGAAGCTGCGCCGGAAATTCAACGTCGACGTCGAGCTGCAGGCGCCCAAGGTCCCGTACAAGGAAACCATTAAGGGGCGCGCCGAGGCGCAGGGCAAGTACAAGCGTCAGTCGGGCGGCCGCGGACAGTACGGCGATTGCTGGCTCAAGATCGAGCCGAATCCGCGCGGCAAGGGTTTCGAGTTTGTCGACAATATCGTGGGCGGCGTGATTCCGCGCAACTTCATTCCCTCGGTCGAGAAGGGCGTGCGCAATACGCTGGTCGACGGATTCCTCGCCGGCTATCCGATGGTGGACGTGCGGGTAACCGTCTTCGATGGCAGCTATCACGACGTCGATTCCTCCGACATGGCGTTTCAAATCGCAGCCTCGATGGGTTTCAAAGCGGCGCTGGAAAAGGCCCGGCCGATCATCCTGGAACCGATCGTCGCGATCGAAGTCGCATGTCCCGACGAATGCATGGGCGACGTGATCGGCGATCTGAATTCGCGCCGCGGCAAGGTCCTGGGCATGGACAGCAAGGGCAACGGCCAGGTGATCAAGGCGCAGGTGCCGATGTCGGAAGTGCTGAAGTATGCGCCCGACCTGCGCTCGATCACCTCGGGCCGCGGGTCGTTCGAGCAGCACTTCTCGCATTACGAGGAGGCGCCCGGCCCCGTCGCGGAGAAAATCATCAAGGAGACGCTCGCGGCGCGCGAGGCTGCCGGCGCGAAATCGCACGCTCACGCGCACGCCTAAGCCGCAGGACAGGGCGACGAGGCCGGTATTGCGAGCCGCGTCGGTCTTGTACAATCGGGCCTGAGTCAGCACTGCGATGGCGCCGATAGGAAAGAGCCTGGTCTTCGCCGGAATCGCGATTGTAGTCGTGGGCCTGGCACTCTGGGGATTGTCTTCGGTGCCGTACGTCGGCAGGCTGCCGGGCGACATCTATATCCGGCGCGGCAACTTCAGCTTCTATTTTCCGCTGGCCACCTGCATTCTTATCAGCATCGTCGCGACTATATTCTTTTCGCTGATGAGGCGTTGACGAATTGGCAGCGAAGAAAACCGTAAGCCCGCATCGGCTCGCAGAGCGCAAGCGGCGACGTCGCGAGCTGATCGCGGTCGGCGTCGCGGGCGCAACGTTGGTCGCATTCGTGCTCGCGCAGACCGAGCTGCCGCCCCTGACGCGTCACACCTCGCTGGTCTCGAACCTCGCCGTCATCACGCTCTTCAACCTGAGCTTCCTGCTGCTCGGCTTGATGCTGTTCCTGGTCGGACGCAATCTCGCCAAGGTCATCTTCGAGCGCCGGCGGGGATTGATCGGATCGAAGTTCCAGGTCCGGCTGGTGGCGGGATTCATCGCAGTCGCGCTTATCCCGAGCGCGTTCCTGCTCTACGTGTCGGGCGTGTTCCTGCATGCCGACATCAACAGTTGGTTCAATCCCGAATACGAACAGATTCTCAACGACTCGCTCGAAATCGCAAAGACCTACTACCTGAACTCGGCTAACAACGCGTCGCATTTCGCCCGCGTGCTGGCCGAGGAGATCTCGGCGCAAGGCCTGCTCGCGCCGCAAAAGCGCGATGAGTTGAAGGCCTTCATCGCCAAGCGCCAGCAGGAGTACAACCTCGGCACCATCGAAGTATTCTCTGCCGATCGCAAGCTGCTGCTCATCGACATCAGCCCCAAGACTCCCACCGGCATCGGCGCGTCGCCCGATTCGCCGATCATCTCGCAAACCTTGAAGGGAGAGGCGCTCACGCGTACCGACCGCCTTGGCAGCGCCGACGTTGTGCGCGGCTCGGCGCCGATTTACGTCTCGAGCGATACCGACAACGTGCTGGGCGCGGTGCTGGTCGATTACTATCTGCCGCAGAGCCTCGCGACGCGCGCGACCAACATCTCGCGCGTTGCTGAAGATTATTTTCAGCTCAGGATCCTGCGCCAGCCAATCATGAACAGCTACCTGCTGACGCTGGTGCTGATCGGATTGGTGGTCGTCTCGCTCGCGAGCTGGTTCGGAATCTTTCTGTCACGCGGTATCACTGGTCCGATCAAGTTGCTCGCGCGCGGCACGCAGGCCATCGCGGGCGGCGATCTCAATTTCCGCATCCCCGAAGTCGGCGATGACGAGCTCGGGCAGTTGGTCGATTCCTTCAACCAGATGACTGCCGATTTGCGCGCGTCCGCCGCCGAACTCGAGCGCCGGCGGCAGTACACCGAGACCCTGCTGCGCAACGTGTCGGCGGGCGTCGTCGGACTCGATCACGACGGGGTCGTCACGACCATCAATCCATGCGCCGAGCGGCTGCTCGATCTGCACGCCGCCGACATAATTGGCCGCAGCTACCAGGGCGCGTTTCCCCTCACGCTGTCCCGTGCGCTCGACGACGTATTCGCTTTTGCCACGCGTCCGCGCGAGGCGCGCGCGACCGTCAAGCTCGAGGTCGCCGGCAGTGAGACCGAACTGATGATGACCGCGAGTCCGCTTGGCGACACCCCCGACGAGCCGGCCGGAACAGTGCTGTTCTTTGAGGACGTCAGCCAGATTGCAAAGGTCGAGCGCATGGAGGCGTGGCGCGAGGTCGCACGTCGAATTGCGCACGAGATAAAAAATCCGCTGACGCCGATTCAGCTCTCGGCTGAACGGCTCCGGCGCCAGCTAGGCGCGCGTCCAGGAATCGAATCGACGCTGGTCGAGGAATGCACCAAGACGATCATCGGTGAAGTCGAGGATCTCAAGCGCCTCGTCAACGAATTCTCGGCCTTTGCACGGATGCCACATCTGAATCCGGTGCCCGGTGACATCAACGCCCTTGCCAGCGAGACCGTCGCGAATTTCCGCGAGGCGAATCCCAACGTCGAGTTCGTGCTCGCGCTCGATCCGGCTGTGCCGCTCATCCCGATCGATCGCGACGCGCTTAAACGCGCGCTGGTCAATCTGCTCGACAACGCTGTCGCCGCCGTGACCGCCATCAGTCATAACGGCGCTGGCCCTCGGATCGAGGTGCGCACCAATCGCAAGCCTGACAATTCGATCATAACGCTCGAAGTCGCGGACAACGGCCCCGGAATCGATCCTCGCCTGCGCACGCGCATTTTCGAGCCGTACTACTCTGGTAAAAAGGGCGGTACCGGACTCGGTCTCGCGATCGTTTCTGCCGTCGTAACTGACCATCACGGCTTCGTTCGCGTAACCGACAACCGGCCGCGAGGAAGTAGATTCCTGCTGGAATTTCCTGTAAAACAGCAGCTATTCGCGAAGGCAACCGCCTGAACTGACCGCACTGCGCGACAGCGTAACGCGATTCCCGGAGAAAATTTGACGTGAATGAGACCGTGTTGGTGGTGGATGACGAGGAGCGGATTAGGTCCTCATTGCGCGGAATTTTGAGCGACGAAGGCTTTCGCGTCGTCGATACCGGCCACGCCCCCGGCGTGATGGATCTGATCGAGCGCGAGAGTCCCGCAATCGTTCTGCTCGACGTTTGGATGCCCGAGATGGACGGCATCGAGTTGCTGCGTCGAATCAAATCCGAGCAGCCCCGCGTGCCTGTGATCATGATTTCAGGCCACGCCAATATCCAAAGCGCGGTTGCTGCCACCAGGCTCGGCGCCGCCGATTTCATTCAGAAGCCGTTCTCGGTCAGCGGATTGCTGGCATCAATCGCGCGTGCGCTCGAGGGCGACTCGGCGGGGCCGGATCCGTCCAGCCCACGCGGCCTTAGCGCGAAAGTGCGCGCCGCCGGACGTAAGGCGATTCGCGCCGGCGCTATTCCGCAGCGCACTCTCGCACGATCGATCGTTTTGGGAGGGCAGGGGCTTCACACTGGCCTCAAGACCGGAGTCATACTGCATCCCGCGCCGGTGGGATTCGGAATCGTATTCACGTCGCTCGCCGACGAAACCGCGATTTCCGTCCGCTTCGAAAACGTCACCGACACCGGCTACAACACTACTCTGGCCAGCGGCGGCCGTTCGGTCCGCACCGTCGAGCATCTGATGTCGGCGCTGCACGCCTTTGGAATCACCAATGTGCTGGTGAAGACCGACGATGAAGTGCCCGCGCTCGACGGCTCGTCGCTCGACTTCTGCAAACAAATTGCCGAGGTCGGACTTACCGAGCAAAACGCGATTGTCGAGCCGATCGCACTCAAGCACAGCATCACTATTGGAGAAGAAGGCGCTGGGCTCGAATTCATCAAGGCTGAGCCGGCCGAGCATTTGATAATCGACTACACCCTGGATTATCCGAAGCCGATCGGCGTCCAGCAGTTGCATTTCGAGCTGACTTCTCCGGACGCATACGTGCGCGAGATCGCCCCCGCCCGCACTTTCGGTTTTGTGCGCGAGTTTCGCAAGATGGCGCAGCTCGGCCTCGCCAGTGGCGCGCGCATCGATAACGCAATCCTCGTCGACGAAGACAAGGTCGTAAACACCGCGCTGCGCTTCCCCGACGAGTTCGCGCGGCACAAGGTCCTCGATTTGATCGGCGATCTCTACCTGCTCGGGCGTCCGCTGCATGCCCACGTCACCGCCTCGAAGACCGGTCACTCCGACAACCTCGCACTGGTCAAAGCGATCCACGCATCACTGCAAAATTGAACCATTTCTGTTTGCTCTCCCTGCAAGGGAGAGCTGTGCGTAACTGGCTTCGGGTCCTGTCTGTCTCCTCTCCCTGCAAGGGAGATGACGAAGGTGAGGGTCCTAATACAGCGCCTTGCGCGATTCAGGATTCTGTGAACGACAGGCGGCGCGCTAGCAGACCAGTTGGTACAATCTCGACGTGGACCTCAAGCAAAAAGTTGCGCTGGTAACCGGCGCCGGCCGCCGCGTTGGACGCGCAATTGCACTCGCATTCGCTGAGCGCGGCGCGTCGGTAGCAGTTCACTATCGCAGCTCAAGCGCCGAGGCCGAAGCCGTCGTTGCCGAGATCGCGCGCAAGCAGGGTAGGGCGCAGGCCTTCCACGCCGACCTCGAACACATCGCTGAAATCGAGCAGATGGTCGCCGACGTGCTCAAGACCTTCGGCCGCCTCGACGTCCTCGTCAACTCGGCCTCGATCTTCGGGCCCAAGCCTCTCGATCAAATCACCGAACGTGACTGGGATGCCAACCTCGATACCAACCTGAAGGCGCCGTTTTTTCTATCGAAGCTCGCCGGCGCCGCGATGCGTCGGCAGGGCGCAGGGAAAATCGTCAACCTCGGCGACTGGGCCGCGATACGCCCATACAAAGACTATCTGCCGTACTCGGTCTCGAAGAGCGGGCTCATAGGCCTGACCAGGGCGCTCGCCAAAGAACTTGCGCCCGAAGTCCAGGTGAACTGCATCGCGCTGGGCATGGTTATGCCGCCCGAGGAGTACTCCAAAGCCGAAGTAGAGCGCCTCGTCAGTCGCAGCCTGACCAAAAAAATGGGCGCGCCCGAGGACGTCGCCCGCGCCGTCATGTTCTTCTGCGAGTCCACCGACTACGCCACCGGCACCACCTTGACCCTCGACGGCGGCCGCCTCCTCGTCTAGATCTTGCCTCTCTCTATCAGGGAGAGGCCGACGCGGAGCGTCGGGTGAGGGTCCAAATTCCAAATTCTGCCGACTGCTCTACTGTTCCGGCTGGTCCGGCTGCTCAGCAGGCTCACCCTGCGGCGGTTCAGCCTTCGCCGCGCTGGTCTCGCCCGGCGGCGGATTCTTGAACTCGATCTTCGAGCCTTTCGCGATCTTCTTGAGCAGCGCCTTGACCACTGCGTCCTCATTCTCGTCGAGTATGAACATCGCGATCTTTGCCTTCACCTCCGACAGTGGCGAGACCGTCTCGCCGCGCCGCGACACCACCTTGATAAAGCTGTAGCCGAGATTCGATTCGAGGATCTGCGTCAGATGCCCGACCGGCGTCGCAAACACCATCTTGTCCACCACCGGCGGCAACTGCCCGGGCCGAAAGTAGCCCAGGTCACCGCCCTTTGCTGCCGATTCGGTGTCCTCGGAATTCTGCTTCGCGAGCGCGGCGAAGTCCTTGGTCTTCTGCGCTTCCTTGTACAGCTTGATTATCTTGGCTGCCCCGGCTTTTTTCTGCGCGTCGGTCGCGTTGGGCGGAAGTTTCACGGCGATATGCGCGATTTGCACCTCGCCCGGATCCTTGACGAACAGATCGCGATGCTCATCGTAGTATTGTTGAATCTGCGCGTCGGTCGGCTGCACATGATGCGCCCGAAACTCGTCATCCAGCATCTTTTCGATCTCCATCGACCCGCGCACCGCGGTCATCAACTGCGCATCCGGCGCCGCGGACGTGGTCGTGACCGTCTGCCCTTCGGCGCCCGCAACCTGGAACTCACGCGCGCGCTGCGCCACCTCACCGTCGGGAATCGTGATCTTGCGCCGCGCGGCCTCCTGCAGCAGCAGTTGGCGATTGATTAGATTCTCGCTCGCGTCACGAAACACCGCTTTGGATTCTTCGGTGGTGGTCGCATTGATCATATGCGCTTCGGTCTTCGCGTAGTCGCTGATTTCCGCCGCCGTAATCGGGGCGCCGTTGACCGTCACCAGCACCGGGTCTTTCGGGTCCGGCTTGACCAGCGGCAGGATACCGAGAAAGCGCTGCTGCCAGTTGAGCCCCGACTCACCCAGTTGCGCGCGGCCTGCAGGCGCGGTTGCAACGGCGACCGCAATCGCCACAATCAAACAGGCAATCGACTTTCGACTGATGCGCATCAATTCAAAACCCCCAATCGGCTCGGTCTGCCGACCCTTTCGATGAACTCACGGCGTATACTCGGGCGCGCCTCGGCGTCAAGCGAATGATTGGCAGCCGGGGTTCGGGAGATTTGCGATGGCGCAATTGCGCACGGTGAGCATGGTCTTCGCGATAATCGCCAGCGTCGTCGCGATGGTCGCGGGCTTCATTTTGTTTTTCCTGTCCGAGCAGCCGTTTCTCGCGTCGATTTTTCTCGCCTCCGCACTAATCGCCATCGGATGCTTCATCTTGATGGGCATCGCCGCCTACTTCGGCCCATGATTCTGTGTCTTCTCCCTGTGAGGGAGAGGATGAAGGTGAGGGTCCTTATATAGCGCGCATCTTTTGCGCGCGATTCAAGATTCCGCCTCCGCTTCGCCGCATTCACCACTTCTCAACAACCCGCACGCGCGGAACCATCGCCGGCGCATACGCCGTTTTGCACGGCGGCCCCGGCGCAAAGTAGTGCGCAATCTCCGGCGGGTCGTTGCGCATGAAGATCAAGCTCGACGACCGCGTGCCATAGTTCTCGAGATGCAGACACAGCGCATTGGGCCTGGCCTCCGCGATCGCGATGCGTGGATCGAGCTGCGTATTGTGATCGGCCAACAGCGCGCCCAGCGCTGCGCGCTGCCCGATCGGATCGCACTGAAAATCCGCTCGCTGCCCGAGTTCCGCGAACTTGCCGTACGACGCGCTTATCTTTGGACACTCGAAATCGTCCACATCGAGGTTGGACAGCAGATGCAGTCCCGGCTTGAGCTCGACCACTTCAATTGAAGCGCCGCGGTTGTAAGCGACAAATGCTTCGCGCCGCGACACCATCAGCAGATTGAACGGATTGTAATTCGACCCGCGCTCGCGCGCCGCAAACTCGGCCGCCTCCCGCGCCGTTCGTCGGCGAAGAGCGTCCAGGCACAGCAACCCGCGCGATCGTGCATCCGGATTGCTGCCGCCTTCAGCCCGCCGATTCAGCAAACCCGCGACCATCCCATTCTCACTGATTCCCAGCCAGGTGCCACCGGCGCGAAGATCCTTTCCACCAACCACCTGCGGCGAGTCGAGCAGTGTCGTCGGGTCGCCGGCCGGCCGCTCGAGAAACTCATCCCGATTGGCCGCGATAACCACGGGACAATCGCGCGTAACCTTGAAATAGATCGCCAACGTGCACATCCATACAAAACTGGCAGCCCACCAGCCTCCCGCACAAGACCCATTTCTTATCCACTAAGGTGCAGGGGTTACCCCTGCCCAAGGAAGCGTGAAACCCACGGCGGGTTTCACATACGATTAACTCTCGCCGGTGGCTTGCACCCAACGAGTATGTTCGATTGGAAAATCATTCGTGTTTCGTTCTCCTGAACTAAAAACGTTTCACGTGAAACATTTTTCTCAAAACTTCAACAGCCGAGCACTAAATTCGGCCTGCGCTGGTAAATTCGACCGCCATTTGACGCATTCGCAATCCTCAACCCGGCCACTTTGATAAAATCGTTGCGTGATTGCGGGCGAGCGATTCGACGTGATTGTGATTGGCGCGGGCGTCGTCGGCAGCTCGGTCGCGATGGGCTTGGCAGAGCGCGGACTCAAGACACTCGCCGTCGATATCGATCTCGGTGGACGCCTCAGCTCCAGCGAAAAAAACGCGGGCGGGGTGCGCGCCACATGGTGGCAACGCGTCAACATCGCGCTATGCCGCGCGTCGATCGAGTATTACCAGCGCGTGCGCGACGAAGTCGGCTTTCGCCAGAAGGGCTACCTCTGGCTCTACGACGAGCAGACCTTCGCGGGCGCCGTCGAGCACATCGCGCTCCAGCGCGAGCTCGGCCAGCCGATCGAGGAGCTGACGCCCGCCGACGTCAATCGCCGCGTACCCGAGATCGACAAGCTCGACGGCATCGCAGGCGCCACCTTCTCGCCCGCCGACGGGCTCATCAACCCGAACCTGCTCAAGGAGCACTATCGCGCCCGAGCACTGAAGCTCGGAGCCCAGTTCCTCGATCGCACCTACGTCGTCGCGCTCGACGCCGGTACTTCGGGCGTGCGTCTCCAATGCTGGCAGTCCGACCAGCCGCATACCGACGAAGGCCTGATCAGAATGATGACCCAGGACGGCCCGGGCGAAGCCGAAACTGGTCGCGTCTTCGAACTGAATTGCGATTCGATCGTCATAGCCGGCGGAGCATGGTCGCCTTCTGCGATGAAGCTGCTCGGGCTGCCAAACTTTACCCAGCCGATTCGCCGCCAGGTATGCATCGTCGACAATCGCGTCACCAACCTCGAGCACTACGGCATGATTGTCGACACCTCGGGCGTGTACTTTCACAACGAAGGCCCTCACATCCTCGCGGGATACTCGCCGCCCGACGAGCCGCCCGGCTATCATTTCAATTACGACGGCGAGCCGTTCTTCCTGAACGAAATCTGGCCGCGGCTGTTCGCGCGCATGTCCTCGATGGAGCGCCTGCGCCACGTCACCGGATGGGCGGGGCTTTACGAAGTCAGTCCCGACCGCAGCGCGATTGTCGGCCGCGCAGCGCCACGTATCTACGAGGCGCATTCGTTCAGCGGCCGCGGCGTGATGCAATCCTACGGCGCAGGCCAGGCGCTCGCCGAGCTAATCGCAGACGGCAAGTACGGGAACTTCGACGCTAGCGCACTGTCGCGAGACCGCTTCGATCGCGGCGAACAGGTTTGGGAGGAACTCCACATCTGAGCGGCCCTTCTCTCAAGACGAGATATCTATCCGGTTCTCCTTCCCGCGCGAGAAGGGGTCTCCTCAATCCGGTTCCCCTTCCTCTAGGGGAAGGGGTTAGGGGTTAGGTTGCCCGCCTCATTACGCGATTCCCGGGCGTTGACCATTCCGTGTCATCCTGACGAAGCGAGCAGCGCGAGCGGATGGAAGGACCTCGGCAGCTTCGCGTCAGCGAAGCCGGTACGGGTATCTGAGTGGCCGCATCCACCGAGAATCCGCCAGCAAAACGCAACGCCGGTAACTGACTGCCGCACCTTTGGCGGTATAACGTGGGTTTCCTCGCCTTAACTCGCCGTGATATTTAAACTAGTCCGCGCGGGGCTTGCCCCTTCGGCTTCCGCTATCGAGGAGGATTGATGTTTTCATCGATCGAAGACGTAATCGAGCGATTCGCCAAGAACAACTACATTGCCAGCCGTCGAATCGCCACCGTCATTTACCTGGCAAGCGAAATGCGCAAGCCCATCCTGGTCGAGGGACCCGCCGGCGTCGGCAAGACTGACCTCGCCAAGGTGCTGGCCGCGTCGCTCGGCTTCGACATGATTCGCCTCCAGTGTTACGAAGGCCTCGACGAGGGCAAGGCGCTCTACGAATGGGAGTACGCCAAGCAACTTCTCTACACGCAAATCCTCAAGGACAAGATCAGCGAAGTGCTGGTCGGCGCCAAGGGTCTGACCGAGGCCGTCGATCGAATCGCCGCGCAGGACGAAGTGTTTTTCTCCGAGCGTTTCGTGCTGCCGCGCCCGCTGCTGAAGGCGATTTCCAGCGAGCAGCCTTCGGTCCTGCTAATCGACGAAATTGACAAGGCTGACGCCGAATTCGAAGCATTCCTGCTCGAGCTGCTGTCCGACTTCCAGGTCACGGTGCCGGAGCTCGGCACGCTCAAGGCCAAGCACATTCCGCTGGTGGTGCTGACCTCGAACAACGCGCGCGAAATGTCCGACGCACTCAAGCGTCGATGCCTCCATCTGTACATCGATTTTCCCGATCGCGCGCAGGAGCTTGCGATCGTCAAGCTCAAAGTCCCCGAGGCCGCCGTCAAGCTGGCAGAGGAAGTCGTCACCGTCGTGCAGTCGCTGCGCAAGCTGGATCTGAAGAAGACGCCCGGCATCAGCGAGACGCTTGATTGGGTCAAGGCTCTGACTCTCCTCAACGTCAACAGCCTCGACCAGGAGCTCGTCACCGAGACCCTCGACACCATCGTCAAGTACGAGGGCGACGTGCGCAAAGCACAGGAAGAGCTCAAGGACTATGTGCGTCGCGTGCGAGCGCGCCGCGGCACCGAGGCCGGCAGCGACAAGGATCTTCTAAATTGACTGGGGGCAGTTTTGCGCCAACAGTAGAAGAGTAGGGCACCGCACATCATGCAGGAAAAACTCGTCGAATTTGCGAATCTGCTGCGCGAGAACGGCGTCCGCGTCTCGCTGGCGGAAACGCTCGACGCCTTCAGCGCGTCCGAAGTCACCGGACTCAACGAGCGCGATGCGTTCCGCTCGGCGCTGCGCGCGACGATGGTCAAGCGGGCCAGCGAATTGCCGGTGTTCGAGGAACTGTTCGACATCTACTTCTCCGGCCTCGGCGAGATTATCAAGCAGGCCAGCCAGGCTGTGCAGAACGCGCTCTCGATGTCCGACCAGGAATTCCAGAAGTTCCTGGACGAAGTCGAAAAGATGCTCAAGAAAGAGGGCAAGAATCTTTCCGAGCTCGCCAAGCAGTTGCTGCAGAACAATTCGGGCGAGATGGAGCGCAAAATTCGCGAGGCCTCTCGCGCGGTCAAGCTGCAGGGTATCGAGCGCACGATCGAGGAGAACTATTTCGCGCGAGCGCTCGCACGCCAGCTCGGGCTCGACAAAATAGAGGCCGAGATCAAGGAACTGCGCGAGCAGCTCGAGAAGATGGACATCGGCTCAGAGCTCAAAGCGAAAATGGAAGAGTACCTCGAGCGAAGGCTCAAAGCGCTCGACGACATTATCCGCCGCTACGTCCGGATGGAGCGCGAGAAGCGCGACATCAAGCAGAAAGAAGATCAGCGCCTCAATCAGATCGGCGAGAAGAGTTTTTATTACCTGACCGAAGACGAGCTCAAGAAAATGAACGAGGCGGTGACGCGCCTCGCGCAGCGCCTTAAGAACGTCATCACGGTGCGCCGCAAGCGCTCGAAGAAGGGCCGCTTCGACATCAAGCGCACGCTGCGCCAGAACCTCGAGTACGGCGGCGTGCCGTTCAAGCTCCGCTTCGAGAAGCGCAAGAAGGAGAAGCCGCAGGTCGTTATCCTGTGCGACGTGTCCGACTCGGTGCGCAACGCCTCGCGCTTCATGCTGCAGTTCGTGTACTCGCTGCAGGATCTATACTCGCGCGTGCGCAGCTTCATCTTCGTCGCCGATATCGGCGAAGTGACCGAATGCTTCCGCAACAACGACGCCAAGGAAGCGCTCGACGTGGCGCTCAAGGGCGATATCATCAACGTCTATGCTCACTCGAATTTCGGCTACGCGTTTCGCAACTTTGTGACCGATCACCTCGGCGCCGTGAACAAGCGCACTACTGTTATCGTGCTCGGCGACGCGCGTAACAATTACAATCTCCCTCACGATTGGTGCTTGCGTGAAATCCGCCAGCGCGCCAAAAGGGTGATCTGGCTTAATCCTGAAAGTCGAAATACCTGGGGCTTCGGCGACAGCGAAATGGATCGTTACGCTCCGCATTGCGACCTGGTGGAAGAGTGCCGCAATCTCAACCAACTTTACCGCGTCGTCGATCGGTTGGTCGCTGGCTGACGGACTCGTTCCTGGCGGCTGCGCAGCTTGTTCGGTTGACCACACGGCGTCTTTGGGCCAAGATATTCTCTCCAGTTGATGAGCGGAAATTGCACGCAAATCCGCGCGCACTCGAAGGGGAAGGGTTGAAGAGCCCGTCTATGGCTGGTCACAGGGAAGATTTCATTTTGATGATCGTGGGCGGGATAACGCTCGACCCCTCCACCAAGATGCCAATCGTCGTTCTGAAGGATCCCGACAACAAGCTCAATCTGCACATCTGGATCGGTCCGCTCGAGGCCACTGCAATGGCCACCGAGCTCGAAGGGATCAAGCCGCAGCGCCCTATGACCCACGAC
This sequence comes from uncultured delta proteobacterium, assembly GCA_963842215.1. Classification (GTDB taxonomy): domain Bacteria; phylum Desulfobacterota; class Binatia; order Binatales; family Binataceae; genus Binatus. The sequence continues at coordinate 862,058 of CAWJFQ010000001.1, forward strand.
TTGCTGCGCAACCTGATGGTTGAGTTTGGCGCGACCGTCGAGTCGGCTGAGATAACCGAGCTGCGTGAGAACACCTATTTCGCACGAATCCAGGTGAAGACTCGCGACGGCAAGGCGCTCGAAATAGATTCGCGCCCGAGTGATGCGATCGCGCTTGCGCTGCGCACCAAATCGCCGATCTACGTCGCCAAGAAAGTGCTCGAAGCCTCGAGCGAGCTCCACGAGTCGCAGGGCGAACAGCAGACCTCGGATCAGAATCTCGCCGGCGTGTCGCGCGACAAATGGTCCGAAATTCTCGAGCGGATGTCGCCCGAGGATTTCAAATACAAGATGTAAGGCGCGTGCGCGCTAACTCTTCTCTTCTGCCGGGCGGCGCCCGCTGGAGCATTTGATGCCGCCGACCACCCATCGCCGAAAACTTACTCAAAAGGAACTCAAGGCGCCCGACGAGTTCACCACTTTCGTCGACAATGCGCGCGATTTCTTCGTCAACAATCTTACCCAGGTGCTTGTCTCGACCGCGGTGGTCGTGGCGGTCGGCGCGATCGTGATTGGCGTGTACTACTACGAGCGCCATCGTGACAGCATTGCGTCGACGCGATTCTATGACGCCATCACCGCGCTCAACGCGGGGCAGAACAAGCAGGCGGAAACGCAGTTCAAGCAGCTTGCTGACGACGAGCCCGGTCGCCGCCTTGGACGCCTGGCGCGCTTCTACATGGCGAGCGCTTATATCGCAGAAGGCGATCTGCCGAGCGCGCGCGATGCACTCGTCGCGTTTTTAGCCGAAGAACGCGACCCGTTGTTTCGCAATCTCGCGCTGTCCGACCTCGCCGTGGTTTACGAGCGCATGGCGGATTGGAAAAAAGCAGCCGGCGCGTATCAGCAGGCGGCCGCAGATCCCGGGCCGGAGCAGGCGAGGGCGGAACTGGGTGTGGCTCGGATGCTCGCGAGGTCCGGCGACAAGCAGGGCGCTATCGACGCCTATCGCGGCTTCCTGGCGTCTCATCCGTACGCGCAGCAGCGCCAGGACGTGATGGAATCACTCGCGCTGCTCGGCGCACCGGCCGAGATTCCGCCACCGCCTTCAGCCGCGGTGACCGGCCCGCAGTCGGTCCTTATTCACTAGTCGAGGCTGCGGCGGCTACTTGCCTGCGAGCTCCGAGTTAATCGCGAACTCCAGATTCTTTTCGTCCATGCCCACCAACGGTATTCCGTTGACGAAGAATGAGGGCGTCGACGAGACTTTAAGTGCGACACCGTCCTCCTGATCTTCCTTGATTCGCGCGGCGGTCTGCGGACTGTCCATGCATGCCTTCAGCGCGGGGACGTCGAGCTTCTCCTGCTTGGCGACCTTATCTACATTGTCCTGGATATTCTTCACGTTGATCGAGCCCTGGTTGGTGTAGAAGTAGCGCGCGAAACTCCAGAACGCGGCAGGGTTCTGCTCTCGCGCGCATTCGGCGGCTTCCGCGGCTTTGATCGCCCAGGGATGTGCGTTGAGCGGATAATTTTTGTAAATGACCTTTACCTTGTCCTTGTAAGTCGTGTTGACCAGCGTCTCCATGACGCTGAACGCGTGTGCGCAGAAGGGACATTCGAAATCGGCAAACTCCACGATCGTAACCGGCGCGTTCGCGGGCCCCTGGGTTGCCCGATCGTCCACGTGCGCGGCGCTCATATTGAGGCGTCCCCACGGCTCAGAGCTGACATTGATATACTGGCCGATGACCGCCCTGGACTCGTCCTTGTTGAAGAACAGCATCGTGGAAATACTCTGTCCTTGCGAATTGCTCACGATCAGTTGCCGCGCGAGCAGCGGTTCGACGGGCGACTTGACGGCCTGACATAGCTGAATCAAATCGGGACTTGGAATCTTGAAATGCTTTTGCAAGAAAGTCTTCAGAGCCGCATCGCGTGTAGGATCGGTGGGGACTGTAGTCACTCCGGCGGGGAGAGGGGGGCACACAGCCTGCGCGAACGCCACGCCCCGCGAGCCAATCGCTGCTATTGCGGTGAAGAAAATGGCCGCAAGGGCTATCATTCTTGCGCGGTGCAACTTCGCATAAGAAGTATTATGTAAACTACGGTCGGTGGCTGAAAATCGAAAAAGGCCTGAAATCATTAGTGCTCCAATGCTCTCCGGTTATGGGTATTGCTCGCTCGGATTATCGATCCGAACAGTTCTAGCTAATCGCGACCGCTCCGTACAGCGCCCGATTCCTTGCTGGGCGCGGCGGGTTTGTGACCGAGTGCGCTTAGCGCGCGGCGCGCGACGAAATTGCGCGGCTCCAGCTTCAGCGCTTGTTCGTAATACGCGATCGCATTCGGCACCCGCTCCAACTCCACCGCGCATCGGCCCATTGCGAGCAGCAGATCGATGCCGTCCTTGCCGAATTCGCGCGCGCGCTTGAGTGCGACGAACGCTTCTTTGAATTTCTGTTGGGCAAGAAGTGCCTCGGCGATTCCGAAAACCGCGTCAGGGTTGAGCGGGTCGAGCTCGAGCGCATCGCGATAAATCGACAAGGCGGAGCGTCGAGCTCCCTTCTGGTAAAGGTCGCGCGCGGTCGCGGCCATCGTGGCGGCTTCCTGCGTCAATCGCCGCGCCTCGATTTCAACCGTGATCTCATCGTGCGAGACTTCTGCCTTGACGAGTTTCAGTTTGTCGCCCAGGTATTCGCGCAGGCGCGCAAGCACCGCATCGCCGTTGGTCTCCGGCGATTCGAGAAATGCGAGTCCTACAGGATCGCCGACGTGATCGCTCCGCCGAATGACGAGCGCCGTCCGCGCGCGCGTTCTGCCCTGTGGCCTGTGCGGGTCAGACGCGCTCATTGGGATCAAAAAGTTTGCGATATTCGTCGAGCGCGAAGCGGTCCGTCATACCCGCTATGTAATCGGCTACCGCGCGCGAGATTGGCTCGCCGTAGTGCTCCGCGCGCGCGACTACATGCTCGGGCATTTGGCGCGGCTCGGTCATGTAGGTTTCGAAAAGCTGCGCGAGCACCCTGCCCGCCTTCTCGGTCATTCGGCTAACCCGGTAATGGCGATACAGGCGATCGCGCATCACCTGTTTGATTTCCGCGACCTTCGCGCCGACCCGGGGGCCGAAGCACGCGAGCGCCCTGCCCGCCTTGCGCACATCGTCGACGCTGCGAATTTTGTTGCGCTCAAGTTCGCCTTCGAGGCTATTCATGAGGTCGGTGGACATTGCGTCGATCATCCGGATGACCGTCTGGAAGCGAATCACGCGCATCTCGGCCGCCGGATATGCCTCGCGAGCCGCGGCCGCCGACTCCCTGAACAGAGAAGATTCATTGAGCTCCTCGACCGTCAGCATCTGCGCTTTCAAACCGTCGTCAACGTCGTGCGCCAGGTAGGCGATTTCATCGGCCAGGTCGACGATTTGCGCTTCGAGGCACGGGTAGGTGCTTGGGTCGAACTCCTGCGCGGCCGGACGATCCTGGAAATGCGAATGCTTGACGATTCCCTCTCGCACCTCGAAGCTCAGATTGAGTCCGCGAAAATTCGGATAGCGAATCTCGATCCAGTCCACTGTGCGCAAGCTCTGCGCGTTGTGATCGAAGCCGCCGTAGGGCGTCATCAGCTCGTTGAGGACTTTCTCGCCGGCGTGGCCGAAGGGAGTATGCCCGAGGTCATGCGCGAGCGCGACCGCCTCGGCCAGTTCCTCGTTGAGGCCGAGTGCCCGCGCGACAGTGCGCGCGATTTGCGCCGCTTCGAGAGTGTGCGTCAGGCGAGTGCGATAGTAGTCGCCCTCGTGATTGACGAACACCTGGGTTTTGTATTCGAGGCGCCGAAACGCGGCGGAATGAACGATGCGATCGCGATCGCGGGCAAAGACGGTACGAATCCGATGCTCCGGTTCGGGAAAGCGGCGTCCGCGGCTCGCGCGCGACGCCATCGCATACGGCGCCAGCGTGCGTGCTTCGATTTCCTCGAGTTCCTGCCTCGTCCGGAGCATTGCGTTAACAACCGAGATGCTATCACGCTGACAACCGCTCTCGAAGCGTCTTCGGCGACATCGGTCCACATGCGCCACCTTAATGATCAGGCCGCGTGTTCTTATAATGAGACCCGGGTTGCTTGAGGTGTCAGACATTCGAAACCACGCAGTGATTTGCCGCATCGCTTTGACGATCGCGCTGAGCATGCTTTTCGCCGCCTGCTCGACTTCGCGGCCGGCGCCGCCTCCGCCGCCGCCGCCCTATCCTCCTCAGGCAGCCCTGGTACCTCAACCAACTCCGACACCGCAGGTGATCGGCACGGCCTCGTGGTACGGGCCCGGATTCCATGGGCGCAAAAACGCGAGCGGCGGGATTTACGATCAGGAGGACCTCACTGCGGCGTCGATCGCCTTTCCATTGGGCAGCCGCGTGATGGTCACGAATCTCGACAATGACCGTTCGGTCGAGGTCACGATTACCGACCGCGGGCCCTTCGTGAAAGGTCGCAAAATTGATCTTTCGCACCGAGCGGCGCGCATGATTGGGATGCTCGACCACGGAACCGCTCGCGTCCGCATCGCGCTTATCAGCAAGCCGATCGGTACGCGCGACGTTGGAGCTCCGTTGCGCTACTGGGTTCAGATCGGCTCATTTTCCGAGCAACAGCACGCCGAGCAGGTGCGAAACCGGCTGGCATCTTCCTACTCGGACGTTCGCGTGGTCGACGTGCTTGATGCTGAGCATCACCGCTATTACCGTGTACGCATGGGCGCGTTCGCGACTCGCTCTGCGGCGGAGGCGCGTGCGTCAGACGCTTCCCGCTTTGGCCTGCCAGTCGTGATCATCACCGAATGACGAGACGAGCCATCTACTTCGCCCGACGGCTCTGGTGGCCAATCTGCGCGATTGCTGCGTTGATTGTTTTGCGTGGATGCGCCTACTCGCTGGTCAACGGCAATCAGGTTAATTCGCAGCAGGCCGCGAAAATCGAGGCCGGCATCCAGGATTTGCGCCAACTTCGTTTCAAGCGCCCGGTCCCGCTCGTCGTCAAAACTCCCGACGAAGCCGAGGCAATGATGGAAGCCGACCTGATGCGCGACAACACCGACAATCAGCTCGAGGTTGATGCGGTCGCGGGCGCCCTCACCGGTCTCTATCCCAAAGGAATCGATCTCAAAGCCGCGTCGCTCAAGCTGCTCAAAAGCCAGGTCGCCGGCTTTTACGATCCGCACGGCAAGGAAATGGTGCTGGTCGAGGGTGGCGACGATCTTGGCATCATGAATAGCGCTGCGCAGTTTATGATCCAGCGCGACATCGCCGGCGAGATGCTGCTGGCGCACGAGCTGACGCATGCCTTGCAGGATCAGAATTTCGATCTCGAATCGAGCCTCGACATGGTGAAGGACGACGACGATCGTGCGCTGGCGCTCAAGTCGGTGGCCGAAGGCGACGCCACCATCGCGGGCTTCGCCTACGCCGTCGGTCGCATGGACAACGGCACCGCGGACACCCTCACCGACAGTCTCAAGCAGCTGCCGCAGGCTCTGAAAGCCAGCGCGCCCGATACTCCGGAAGGCCTCAGCGCGCCGCTGCTGTTCCAGTATTCGGACGGCGTCCGCTTCGTCGCTGAAGCTTATCGCCGCGGCGGCTGGGCCGCGGTTGACGCGCTCTATCGTAACCCTCCGCAGTCCAGCCACCAGGTTTTACATCCCGAGCTCTACTTCGACACTCCGACGCCTACGCCGCGCATCGAGCTCGCAGGCTACGACCAGCTCATGAGCGGTTGGAAAGTTGCGGACGCCGACACTTTCGGCGAGCTGCTCCTGCGCGTCATCCTCGAGCGAAATCTCGGCAAGCAATCCACGGACCTTGCACTCGCCGCTCAATGGGCCGCGGATCGCATGGTTATTCTTCAGCGGAACCACGACGTGAACGTCATCTGGATGCTGGAGTTCAGCGACGCGCAAACCGCGAGCGGCTTCGCCGTGGTCTACCGGAAGCTGCTCGATCGCCTGCTCGGCGTGTCCAGTCCGCATCGTATCGACGCTCGATCCAAAGCGGTGCTGGTCGTCATCGGACAGGGAGCGAACAGTTTTGAAGCTCTCGGGCCTGCGATCTGGAGCGCAAGCAGGATCGAATCAGGCGGCGTCAACGCGGGCATTGCTCGTTCGGCAAATTCGCCAGGCCAATCGCCCTAGCCGACGTCACCAAGACTGAAACCGAGCGCCAGCATTTTTCTCACCGCGGCGCGTGCGCCTTCCGATTCGCGGCTCGCCAACGACGGATCCCGCGCGAGCCACTCGTCCGCCAGCTTGCGAGCATGTTCGATCGTGCGATGGTCGCGAACGAGATGTACGAACCGTAGCGGCAGCGAGCCGGTCTGACGCACGCCGAGCAAATCACCCGGACCCCGGATGCGCAGGTCCTCCTCCGCGACCTCCGCGCCGGCGCTGCATTCGCGCATTACGGCCAGCCGTTGAAGAGCCAGGTCGTCGGCAGCGCTCGACGCCACGAGGTAACATCGCGACGCCCGCTCGCCGCGCCCCACTCTGCCGCGCAGCTGATGCAACTGTGCGAGGCCGTAACGTTCCGCCGCGACCACCACGATTATCGTTGCTTCGGGCACGTCGATTCCCACTTCGACCACGGTAGTGCAGACCAGGACGTCGATCGCGCCGTCGCGAAAGTCGCGCATCGTTCGATCCTTCTCCGCCGCACCCATCCTGCCATGCATAGTGCCGATTCTCGCGCCGCGCAGCACATCCTTTTTGAGTCGCGTAGCGGTAGCGGCCACAGATTTGGCTTCGTCTTCGTCGCCATCGATAAAGGGCACGACGTAGTAAGCGCGCCCGCCGCGCTCGATCTCCTCGCGCAGCGCGTCATGCACGCGCGCAAGCTCGTCTTCAGAATGAATTTCCGTTGCGATCGGCGTGCGTCCCGCCGGCAGCTCGTCGAGAAACGACACGTCAAGGTTCGCGAACAGACTCATTGCCAGACTTCGCGGAATCGGCGTCGCCGTCATCATCAGCAGGTTCGCTTTCGGTCCGATCGCTTTCATCTTCGCGCGGTCAAAAACGCCAAAGCGATGTTGCTCGTCGATGACGCCGAGCGCGAGATCCCGGATCCGCACCCGTTCCTGTATCAGAGCCTGCGTTCCGAACACGGCGCCGATTTCTCCGCTCGCGAGCCCGCGCAAAACCTGGTTGCGCGCCCCACTTGTGACATTCCCTGTAAGCAGCGCACTCCTCACACCGAGCGGCGTGCATACCTTCGCGAATCCCCGGTGATGCTGCTCCGCGAGCAGTTCCGTCGGCGCCATCATAGCCGCCTGATGCCCGCACTCGATTGCACGGACCATCGCCCAGAACGCCACCAGCGTCTTGCCGCTGCCCACGTCGCCCATCAGCATCCGGTTCATCTGATTTGGGCGCGTCAGATCGGCGCCGATTTCCTCGATTGCGCGCAGTTGCGATCCGGTCAGCTGAAACGGTAGCCGTTCAATCAGCCGCGCACTCAGGCTCCGTGAGCCATCGAGCGCGATTCCAGTGCGGCGCGCGCCGCGATAGCGTTCAATCGAAAGAGCCAGCTCGAACGCAAACAGTTCGTCGAACGCGAGCGCCAGATGTCCTCGCGAGTCACCTCTCGCGAGTGCGTCGAAGTCAGCATCCGCAGGCGGATCATGAAGATAGCTGAGCGCCTCGGCAACGGTGGGCACCTCGCCGCGCAATGGTTCCGGTAACGCGCCGCGGAGCGAGCAGCTGGCTTCGGCCAGCGCGCGCGCAACCAGACTCGCGAACAGCCGCTGACCCACGATCGGCGGCAAACGGTAAACCGGCCGGATCGCTTTGGGCTCGCCATCAGAAAGCGGATGCAACTCCGGCTGTACTATCTCGATTCCGCCGTCGGACCCCGCTGTCACCCGCCCCCGGACCAGGACACGCTCGCCGCCCGGCAAATAACCACGCATGTAAGCGGGTAAATTGAACCACACGACGCGAATCTGCTTGCCGCTGACACTGAGCCAGCCCGACGCAAGCCGCCGCCATCGAGAGCCACGCATCGGTCGTTCAGAAATCTTGCCAAGGTCACCTTCGACGACGACGACATTGCCGGCACGAAGATCACGATCCGGCGTACGCTCACGCCAGTCCTGGTAGCGAGCTGGCAGGTGAAACAGCAAATCGCCCACGGTAACGATTCCACGGGCTTCCAGAGCCATCGCGCGCTTCGGCCCAATCCCTGCCATGCCGGCAACGGGACTGCTGATTCGAAGCGCCGCGTGCTCTGATCCGTCGCCCGTCATTTCACGGGAGAGGTTAGGTGAGGGTTGTGGGCGCATCAACGGCCCCGCCCGCTACGATCGGTGGTAGTCCTGGAGCGCGCGAACTTCGAAGGTCTCGTGCTTCAGTGCGAAGATTCCCTCGACCGCAGCCTTCGCTCCAGCCATCGTCGTGAAATATGGCAGCCGGAGTTCCAGCGCAGTGCGCCGAATCGAAAACGAATCCTTGGTGCCGCCCTCGTCCGGCGTGTTCACAACCATCGCGACCCGGCCATCCTTCATCGCATCGACGATATGAGGGCTGCCGTCGAGCACCTTGTTCACGCTTTCGCACTTGAGCCCGAGACCCCCGATATGCTTCGCCGTGCCGCGCGTCGCGATCAGCTCGAATCCCATGCGAGCGAGCCCGCGCGCTATCGGCTCGAGGTATCGCTTGTCCTCGTCACGCACGCTGATAAACACCAGCCCGGCGTCCGGCAGATTCGACGACGCTGCCAGCTCGGCCTTCGCAAATGCCATCGCGAACGTGGCGTCGATTCCCATCACCTCGCCGGTCGACTTCATCTCTGGTCCCAGGATCGTATCGACTCCCGGAAACCGCCCGAAGGGAAATACCGACTCCTTGACCGCGACATGCGACGGCACGCGCTCCTTGGTAAACCCCAGCTCGCTGAGCTTCTTGCCCGCCATCACCACCGCCGCATATTTCGCCAGTGGAACGCCGATCGCCTTGCTCACGAATGGAATCGTACGAGAGGCGCGCGGATTCACTTCAAGGATGAAAACCTCGCCGCCATAAATCGCGTACTGAATGTTGATCAACCCAATCACACCGAGTTCTCGCGCCAGCATCCTGGTCTGCTTGATCAGCTCCTGCTGGATCGCGGCGCTGAGCGTCGTCGGCGGCAATGCGCACGCGCTGTCGCCGGAATGTATTCCAGCGTGCTCGACGTGCTCCATTATTCCGCCGACCACTACCGTCTCGCCGTCCGCGATCGCGTCGACATCGACTTCGATTGCGCCTTGCAGGTAACGATCGATCAACAGCGGGTGGCGCTCGGAGGCTTGCAGAGCCTGCGTCACGTATCGGCGCAATTCCTCTTCGTTCGGAATCACTTCCATCGCACGTCCGCCGAGCACGTAGGACGGCCGAATCAACACCGGGTAGCCGACCTTCGAGGCGCCGGCGATCGCGTCCTCGAGGCCTCGCGCGAGTACGCCCTCAGGCTGCCTGAGTCCGAGCCGCGCCACCATCGCGTTGAATCGCTCGCGATCCTCGGCGCGATCTATCGCGTCCGGGCTGGTGCCCAGTATCGGCACTCCCGCGCGTGCCAGCGGCACCGCGAGCTTGAGCGGAGTCTGCCCGCCGAACTGCACGATTACGCCGACCGGATTTTCGCGCTCCGCCACCGCCATGACGTCCTCGAATGTCAGCGGCTCGAAGTACAGGCGATCAGAAATGTCGTAGTCGGTCGAAACGGTCTCCGGGTTGCAATTAACCATGATCGTTTCGAAGCCGGCGTCCTTGAGCGCCATGCTCGCGTGCACGCAGCAGTAGTCGAACTCGATCCCCTGCCCTATCCGGTTGGGACCGCCGCCCAGGATGATCACCTTTTTACGCGCGGTCGGCGGCGCCTCGTCCTCGCCTTCATATGTCGAGTAGAGATACGGCGTGAACGCCTCGAACTCGGCGCCGCATGTGTCCACCGATTTGAACACTGGCGTCACCCCGGCCTGGCGCCGCGCCGTTGCCACGGCGGCCTCATCAACTCCCCTCAGGTCTGCGATTCGCCGATCGGAAAATCCCATCGGCTTGAACTCGCGGAAGTACGCTGCGCCGAGCGGTTCCTGCGCGACCCGTCTTTCATCCGCCACCAGCTCGGCGACCGCGTCGATAAACCACGGATCGATCCTGCTGAGCTGATAAACTTCCGCTCGCGTGATCCCTGCGCGCAACGCATCCGCCAGATGGTACAGGCGATGGCTGCTGGCGGTCGCGACTTGCGCGCGGATCTGCGCAGTCGTGCTGGCGCTCGATGGCCCTGAGAGATCACTCTCGAGCCCATGCGATCCTATCTCGAGCGAGCGCAACGCCTTTTGCAGCGACTCCTTGAAGGTCCGCCCAATCGCCATCGCCTCGCCGACTGATTTCATCTGCGGCCCCAGCTCGTCGGCGGCACCGCGGAACTTCTCGAACGTAAACCGTGGAATCTTGGTGACGACGTAATCGATCGTTGGCTCGAAGCACGACGGCGTCATGCGCGTGATGTCGTTGGGAATCTCATCGAGCCGGTAGCCGACCGCCAGCCGCGCCGCGATCTTCGCGATTGGGAATCCCGTCGCCTTCGACGCCAGCGCCGAGCTGCGCGACACGCGCGGGTTCATCTCGATCACGACCATCCGTCCGGTCGAAGGCTCGATCGCAAACTGGATGTTCGATCCGCCCGTATCGACGCCGATTTCGCGGATGATGCGAATCGCGGCGTCGCGCATCAACTGGTATTCCTTGTCAGTCAGCGTCTGCGCCGGCGCAACCGTAATCGAATCTCCCGTATGCACGCCCATCGGATCAAGGTTCTCAATCGAGCAGATAATCACCACGTTGTCGGCGGTGTCGCGCATGACCTCCAGCTCGAACTCTTTCCAGCCTTCGACCGATTGCTCGATCAACACTTCGTGGCTCGGCGATTGCTCGAGTCCGTATGCGACCTTCGCGCGGTAGTCGCCGAGTTCGCGCGCGATCGATCCGCCCGTCCCGCCCAGCGTTCGCGAGGGCCTGATAATCAACGGGATACCGAGCTTGTCCACCACGCGTTCGGCGTCCGCCATCGAATGCGCAATCGCGGAGCGCGGGACCTCGAGCCCAATTTTCAGCATCGCATTCTTGAACAGCTCGCGATCCTCCGCCTTCTTGATCGCTTCGAGCTTCGCCCCGATAAGTTCGCACTTGAATCGATCGAGCACGCCCGCTTCAGCCAGCTCGATCGCCAGGTTCAGCGCGGTCTGGCCGCCGACCGTCGGCAACAGCGCGTCCGGACGTTCGCGCTCGATAATCTTGGTCAGCACGCCGACCGTCATCGGCTCGATATAGGTGCGATCCGCCAGCTCGGGGTCGGTCATTATCGTCGCGGGATTCGAATTGACGAGGATCAGCCGCAACCCTTCCTCGCGCAGCGCTTTGACCGCCTGCGTGCCTGAGTAGTCGAACTCGCACGCCTGGCCGATGACGATCGGCCCCGAGCCAATCAACAAAACCGATTTCAGATCTTTGCGCAGCGGCAACTTAGGAATCCCAACTCATTGAATTTGTGAGCGCGCCGAACTCTCAGCTGAAATGATTCGTTCGAGCGCCTCTGCGCCATAGCGCGGAAACGTTTCGACCAGTTTCCGAAATCGCGCAAACAGGTAGCTCGAGTCATGCGGTCCGGGCGAAGCCTCCGGATGGTACTGCACCGAAAAAAACGGCACCCCGGTCCCCTGCAATCCTTCGACAGTGTTGTCGTTGAGATTCAGATGCGAAAGTATCGCGCGCCCCTTCAACGATTCGTCATTGACCGCGAAACCATGATTCTGCGACGTGATCTCGACCCGCCGCGTGCGCAAATCCATCACCGGATGGTTGGCCCCATGATGGCCGAAATCGAGCTTGTAAGTCTTGCCGCCCAGGGCGAGCCCCAGCAGTTGATGCCCGAGGCAAATGCCGAACACCGGCTTCTTGCCCAAAACGCCCGCGATGGCTCTGTAAGCGTACGGCAGCGCGGCGGGATCGCCTGGTCCGTTCGACAGAAATATGCCATCCGGGTTGTGCGCGAGTATCTCCTCGGCGCTTGACCCGGCCGGTATCACCTTGACGCGAAAGCCGGTAGCGACCAGCCGCCGCAAAATGTTCAGCTTGATTCCATAGTCGAGCGCGACAATCGAGGGCGCATCAGGCGTCGCGGAATGACTCACGCGAACGTGGCCGCTCCCCAATTTCCAATCACCGAAGTCCCAATCGTAAGCCTCAGCCGAGGTGACCTCCTTGACCAGGTCGCGGCCGACTAATCCAGGCGACGCCTTCGCTTTGCGCACCAGCGAGTCGGCATCAAGATCGACGCTCGAGATCACCGCTTCCTGCGCGCCGCGCGTCCGCAAATGCCGTACCAGGGCGCGCGTGTCGATACCCTCGATACCCACCACTCCCGCCTCTTCCAGGTACTTCCCAAGCGGCATCTCGGAGCGCCAGTTCGACGGCCGCTCCCAGTATTCCTTGACGATGAAGCCCTCGACGTAGACGCTCCGCGACTCCGCGTCCTCAGCGTTGATTCCGACATTTCCGATTTCCGGATAAGTCATGCAAACGAGTTGGCCCTTGTACGACGGGTCTGTCAGAACTTCCTGGTAACCGGTCATCGCGGTATTGAAAACCACTTCGCCCACGGTCTCGCCCACCGCGCCGAACGCGCGGCCACGGAATACGCGCCCGTCGGCCAGCGCCAGTATTGCTTCGCGCCCCTTGCTCATCGATCCGCTACGCCTTCCTCCCGTCATAGACGATTTCGCCGGCAACAATAGTCAGCACCGCCCTGCCCTTCAGCCGCATCCCGGTAAACGGAGTGTTGCGGCTCTTCGAGAGGAACTTTTCCGGCGTAACAGTCCACTCGAGATTCGGATCAATCACCGTGATGTCCGCGACCGCGCCCTCCGTCAGCGTCCCAGCCTGCAGCCGGAGCAACGCCGCAGGATTTAACGACATCATCTCAACCAATCGGGAAGGTTGTATCAACGATCGATCGACCAACTCGAGCGCGAGTCCGAGTGAGGTCTCGAGGCCCACGATTCCATTCGCCGCGTGCGCAAAAATATCCGCCGCATCCTGCTGGAGAGACGGCGCCTGATGCCCGGGAGCGAAAAACGCACCGAGTTGCTCCATCCGCTTCGACTTGGGGTCGTGCGGCGCATGATCGCTCGCAATCATGTCGATGGTGCCGTCACGAATCCCCGCCCGGAGCGCTTCGACCTCATCTCGATCGCGCAGTGGCGGGTTCATCTTCGCATTCGGCCCCCAAACCAGCGCGGCGCTGTCATCCAATGTGAAGTGATGGGGAGTCACCTCGCAAGTAACTTGCGCACCATGCCGACGCGCTGCGCGAATAAGTTCGAGTGACTCGGCTGTGGATACGTGGGCGATATGCACCGCCGCGCCGGCGCCGATTGCGACCGCGAGATCGCGACGCACGCGTTGTGATTCGGCGGAATCCGTATAGCCGCTGACGCCCAAGTGCTTGGATACCGCGCCGGCGTTCAAGGCTCCGTCGCACGACAGCGCGCGATCCTCTTCATGCAGCGAGACCGCATATCCGAGCCGTTTCACTTCGTCGAGGGCGCGCGACAAAATCATTGCATCGTCGATAGGAATACCGTCGTCGGAAAAAAGTCCTGCGCCGGCTTCGACCATCGCGGGGAAATCAACCAGCTCGATTCCGCGGAGTCCGTGTGTGACCGCGGAAACCGGGACCAGTCGCGCCGCGTGGGCTTCCAAAGCGTGATCCAGCATGTAGCGGGTTATCGCAGGATTGTCGTTTACCGGCGAGGTGTTCGCCATTGCCGCCACTGCGGTGAAGCCGCCCGCCGCAGCTGCTCTCAAGCCCGTGAGGATAGTTTCCTTTTCGGGAAAACCGGGGTCGCGCAAATGGACGTGCGGATCGATCAGACCTGGAACGATCCAGCATCCTGTCGCGTCAACTATAGTTACGTTCTGCAACTTTGTACGACTTGCTCGCTCTATTCCGGCAATCTCGCCGTCACACACCCGCACGTCATAGAGTCCGTCGATTGCGTTGGCCGGATCGATCACCCGTCCTCCTTTGAGCAAAAGTGAGCTCAAGGCACCGCCTCGGGTTCTTTCATGGGCTCGACCATCGAGTAAATCATCACGCGATCGTGCGATTTGGCTTTTGGATCCGCGCCGGCCGCCGCCAGGCGCACTTGCACGCGCTCTGTGCGGGAGGTTGGGATATTCTTGCCAACGTAGTTTGGCCGAATCGGGACGGCGCGATGCCCGCGGTCGATCAAGACTGCGAGCTTTGCTGCGGCGGGACGCCCGCGCTGCCAGATCGTCGCCATCGCGCGTTGCACGGTCCAGCCGCTGTTAATCACGTCGTCGACGAGGATTATGGTGCGACTTTCGACGTTGAAGTTCTCGGCGCCGTCGATTGGATGCAAGGCGTCGGCTGGTTTGTACACGTCGAGCGCTGCGCACGGCGGCAGAACTTTAGTCTTCGATCCGATCAGGTCGCGCAGCCTGAGCGCGAGCATCGCCCCGCGACTGACAACACCAACAATCGAAACGTCCGACATATCTGGAACGTCGGTGATAACCTGGTCGGCCAGCGATTCGATTGCCCGCACGACCTCCAGTTCGTTCATGATTTCGCGTTGAGGGCCGCGCTTGTAAGGTTCGTAGCCGCCTTCTTCGGCCTGCTTCACGCTGTCGAAAACCGCCAGCGAACCTTCTTCGATCCACTGGCGGACATAGCCTTGCAGGTTTTCGTCAAAGCGATAGTAGCGGTGCGAGCGCGCATGGCCGACGTATTCAATTTTCAGTTCGCGCTCACAGAAACCGCATTTCAGCGCGAGGATCGAGGTATCCGTGCCGCGGCCGAGCGTGAAGCGGGGAACCAGGTAGGCGCCTTCGAAGCGCGTGATGCAGTTCGGATTTGCGCATCGCGGCGGCAGTTCGGCCTTGAATCGAATCGGCTCAGCGTTCAGCCGTGAGCCGGTGTACGAAGCGGCGCCTTTCTCCATTAACCAAGCAATCAGCGCCATCCGAACCGGAACGCCGGCGGCAGCCTGCTCGAAATAAACCGCGCGCGGATCGGTATCGAGCTCATATGCGAGTTCGCTGGTGCGCGGCAACGGATGCATCACCACTGCCTCATGCGTGCGGCTGGTGCGAAGCGCACGCGCGTCGAAACGAACGTACTCGGCGGCGCCGGACTCCTTCCCCGACATGCGCTCCTTCTGCAAGCGGGTGACGTAGAAGGCGTCGAGGGCGGCAGGCGGCTCGGCCGCTGGAATCGTTCGAATCGCCTCATCGCCGGTGAAAAGCGCCATCTGATGCGGTGCGCTGGGGGTGAGATAGAGGGCGTCGAGGCCGCCCGCCAGCGACTTCAGTTCATCCATCGTGACGGTCGAGAAGCTGTAGTTGCGCTCGGCCGCAAGACGCTCGAGCACGTAGTCGGGCACGTCCATGCCGCTGGTGGGGACCGCGACGATATTGGCGCCGAAACGCGCAAGCGCATAAATCAGCGAATGAACGGTGCGGCCAAATTTCAAGTCGCCGCATAGAGCGACGGTGAGGCCCTTCAGGTGGCCCTTCTTTTTGCGCAGGATGTAGAGGTCGCAAAGCGTCTGAGTGGGATGCTCGCGGCTGCCGTCGCCGGCGTTCAACACCGGGCATGGCGCGTACTCGGCAGCCACGCGCGCAGCACCGTCATGCGGATGGCGCAACACGATCAGATCAGCATAACCAGCTACGACGCGCACCGTATCGGCGAGGCTCTCGCCCTTGGCGGCGGAACTCGCCTGCATATCGGCTGAGCTGATCACGGCGCCGCCGAGGCGATGCATCGAGGACTCGAAGCTAAGACGGGTGCGGGTCGACGGCTCGTAAAACAGCGTCGCCATGATTAGCCCGGCAGCCGTGGTTATCTGATCGCCACGCTCGAGCTGCGCAGCAAAGTCGTCGGCGAGCGCAAACACGCGCTCGATGTCGGAGGTCTCGAGATCCTCGATCGAAACTACGTCAAATTTGGCCAGTCGTGACACTGTATGGTCCGTCCCGCATTGAGCGCGGGTGTTCGACCTCATTTTGCGTCGCCGATTACCACTGCGTCCGCGCCGTCAATCTCAGCGAGCCTTACGTAAACGCGCTGGCCGTGCGGAGCCTGGATGTTTTTACCGACGTAGTCGGCGCGAATCGGAATCTCGCGCTGCCCGCGATCGACCAGCACCGCGAGTTGAACCGACTCCGCGCGGCCCAGGTCGGAGATGGCGTCGAGCGCGGCGCGAACCGTGCGCCCGGTGTACAACACGTCATCGACGAGCACGACACGCTTGGCGTCGAGCGAAAACGGAATGTCGCGGCCTATTAGCCGAGGGTCGCCCGGCAGACCTCTGCCGTCATCGCGATAGGACGAGATGTCCAGCGTGCCAACCGGGACCTCGCGCTTGCCATTGGTGCGCAACTCGTCGGCGATCCGCTCGGCTAGTGTGGCGCCGCGCCGGACGATTCCGACCAGCACGACGTTGTCTGCGCCGCCGTTGCGCTCGGCGATTTCCATCGCGATGCGCTTGAGCGAGCGCCCGACCTGCGCGGCGTCGAGTGCAACACTGGGTGCGGCGTTCATCGCGCCGCCCAAAAAAAATCCCGGCCGCGAAAACAGCCGGGTCGGGAACTGTACACTTTCATTGTCGTACCTTTTCGCTATCTCAGTAGCGGGTTAAAGGTGATTAAAATTTATGATCGCGAACGACGAGCGTCAACCCCGCGGCCGACGAGAACACTTATTTCCGTTGCCAGATCCTTAGAATGATCCTCAAACTACGCGCCGCGCTTGCGTTCGAGCTTTCTCAGGCGTTGGTCCTGGTCCCGGGTTTGAACCGTGATTCGATCGTCGAAGCGGTCAAATTTGCGCGCAAGATTGGCGAGCGATTTGCTGGTTTGTTTCAATTCGGCCCCGAGCTTCCGCGCCGCCATTTCTGCCGAGTCAGCGATTTCGCGCTTGAGATTTTGCCGTCTGTCCGCCCGAGTCGATCGCTTGTCTGCCGGTGGACGCTACCGCGCGTGCGGCTTCTTCGTGGAACTCGGCGGCGCGTGCGGCGAATTCGCCTCGAAGTCCCTTTTCGGCCGCGACCAGTTCGTCGCGGAACTCGATGCGAGCTTTGCCGAGCGCCTCGCCCAGGCGCACGATTTCGGCGCCGAGGTAGTCGCGCGTGGCCACGATGCCGACGCGATTTTCCGCAATCTGCTCTGACAGGAATCGAATCTGTCCACCAACTTCCGCGAACTGCCCGAAAATCTCGTCGCGCAGCGTGTCCAGCCGCCCGCCAAAACCCGAAACCGCCTCGACCACTAGATCGAATCTGGCGCCCAGCTCCTCGAGCATCGCGCCGATCCGGTTCACCGCTTCGTCCGCCACCTGATGCTTCCTCTCACGGTTCGGGTTAGTGCACGAGCATGCCGACTCGATCCCATCTGACGTACTCGAACCACAAGAAAATCACGCTGAGCGTCGACGCGCTGTCGGCCTTCTCTTCATTCCACGGCAGATAGATGACGGTGGCGCGCCCCTCGACATCGTTGAGATCGACGAAACCCCAGAAACGACTGTCGTAGCTGCGATCGCGGTTGTCGCCCATCATAAACAGCTTGCCGGGCGGGACAGTGATGGGTCCGAAGTTGTCGCGCGGCGATACAGGCGATCGCTCCTGCGCGGAGACCTCCCAATGCCGGTGCGGGTCGGGCATCTCCGCGCCGTTGAGCCAAACGACGCCGTTCTTCACCGAGATCGTGTCGCCGGCAACGCCGATTACGCGCTTGATAAAGTCCTTGGTGCGATCGGGCGGGAAGACGAAAACGACGACGTCGCCGCGATGGACCGGCTCGAGATGAAAGACATACTGGCCGTACGGGAGACCGGGAATCTGAAGGCCGAAGATCGGAGTCCGGAATCCGCAAGCCATAAATAATCTTGTTAACCAGGATGTGATCGCCGATAAGCAGCGTCGGTTCCATCGAGCCTGACGGAATCTTGTACGCCTGCACGAAGAAGGTGCGGATAAAGATCGCGAGCACGAGCGCGATGAGCATCGCCTCGCCGTACTCGCGGGTGACCGACTTTTGCCCGGGCGCGTCGAGATCGATTTCGCGGGAGCGTGGTGGCGGCGGCGGTTTAGGGATGGTGCGAGCTGGTTCGGCCACGATGCGTTATTCTCCGACCTTGAGCAGGGCCAGAAAGGCCTCTTGCGGAATTTCGACGCGCCCAACCTGTTTCATCCGCTTCTTGCCTTCCTTTTGTTTCTCGAGCAACTTTCGTTTTCGCGTAATATCGCCGCCGTAGCACTTGGCGGTGACATTTTTGCGCAGCGCCTTTACGGATTCGCGCGCGATAATTTTGGCGCCGATTGCGGCTTGAATCGCGACTTCGAACATCTGGCGTGGTATCAGCTCGCGCATTTTTTCGCACAACGCACGGCCCCGTTCGTAGGACTTGTCGCGATGCACGATAATCGAAAGCGCGTCCACCACCTCGCCATTGATCCGTATATCCAATTTAACCAGAGGCCCAGCCCGGAAGTCCAGAAACTCGTAGTCCAGCGAGGCGTAGCCACGGCTGACCGATTTCAGCCGATCGTAAAAATCAAAGACGATTTCGGCCAGCGGTAATTCGTAGTGCAGGATGACGCGCTTCTCGCCGAGGAAGCGCAAGTCGCGCTGGATGCCGCGCCGGTCCTCGCACAGCTTCATAACGGCGCCGAGATACTCCTCGGGCATGTGGATTGATGTGAGGATGAACGGCTCCTCGATTGCCTCGATGGCGTTTTCGTCGGGCAGATGCGCCGGGTTGTCCACCGTCGTGAGCTCGCCCGAAACTGTGCGAACCTGGTAGGCGACCGTGGGCGCGGTTACGATCAAGTTGATGCCGAACTCGCGCTCGAGACGCTCCTGCGCGATCTCCATGTGCAGCAGCCCGAGAAAGCCCGCGCGAAAACCGAAGCCGAGAGCTTGCGAGGTTTCAGGCTCGCAGATAAGGCTGGCGTCGTTGAGGCGCAGCTTTTCGATGGCGTCGCGCAGAGCGCCGTACTGATTCGCCTCGGTGGGATAGAGACCCGCAAACACCATCGGCTTCAATTCCTTGAAACCCGGCAGCGGCGCGACCGCGGGATTGTCGGCGTCGGTAATCGTGTCGCCCACGCGCATGTCGGCGACGGTCTTGATGCCCGCGACGATGAAGCCGACCTCACCCGGGCCAAGCGCGTCGGTGGGCTTTTCGTGCGGCGTGAAGTGCCCCAGGCGCATCACCTCGCCGAGCTTGTCGGTGCCCATCAGACGAACTTTCATGCCGACGCGCAGTTCACCGCCGAAAACACGCACCAGGCCGATCACGCCTTCGTACACGTCGTACCAACTGTCGAAAATGAGGGCGCGGACGGCATTTTCGTTAGTGGGTTTGGGCGCGGGAATTCGCGCGACGATGGCCTCCAGCACCTCGTCGATGCCGACACCTTCTTTGGCGCTGGTGAGAATCGCATCGGAGGCGTCGAGCCCGATGATTTCCTCGATTTGCTGTTTGGTGCGTTCGATGTCCGCGCCAGGAAGATCGATCTTGTTGATAACCGGAACGATTTCGAGACCGTGGTCGAGCGCGAGATAGACGTTGGCGAGCGTCTGCGCCTCGACCCCCTGGCTCGCATCAACGACCAGCAGCGCGCCCTCGCACGCGGCGAGGCTGCGCGAAACTTCGTAGGCGAAATCGACGTGGCCGGGAGTATCGATCAAGTTCAGGACGTAGTCCTTGCCGTCCTTGGCCGTGTAGTTCAAGCGCACCGAGCGCGCCTTGATCGTGATACCGCGCTCGCGCTCGAGGTCCATCGAGTCGAGAAACTGATCCTTCGACTCGCGCATGGTAAGCGCGCCGGTGCGTTCGAGGATCCGATCGGCCAGCGTGGACTTGCCGTGATCGATATGCGCGATGATCGAAAAGTTGCGAATCGAGGCGGCTTCGGTCATTTCAACTCGGACGATCGCGTTGCTGCTTGAAATATTTGTAGGTCTCTTCGAGACCGTCCGCGATCTTCTTTTCGGGACGCCAGCCAAGCTCTTTGCTGGCGCGCGCCGGCGATATGACCGATCGCTTTTGCTCACCGGGACGGGCGGCCGCGTGCTCCGCCTTGGTCGGGAAATCAGCGACGCCGGCCAGCGTGGAATAGAGATCGTTGACGTTGGTCTCGATGCCGGTGCCGATATTGATGGCGAGTCCCGACGCTTTCGATTGGCCCGCCGCAACCACGGCACGCGCCACGTCGCCGACGTAAACGTAGTCGCGCGTCTGCGTGCCGTCGCCAAAAATCGTCACAGGTTTGCCGTCAAGGATCTTGCCGCAAAAGATCGCGACGACCCCCGCTTCGCCGTGAGGATCCTGGCGCGGACCGTATACGTTGCCGAATCGCAGTGCCAGGTAGTCGATGTTGTACTCGACTTTGTAAAAGAACAGATAGGCCTCGGTCGCCAGCTTGGCGACCCCATAGGGACTGACCGGGCGTTTCGGATGGTCCTCGGTGCAGGGGAACTCGTCCTGCTCGCCGTAGATTGCACCGCCGGTCGACGAGAAAACCACGCGCTTGAGCCCGCGCTTACGTGCAGGCTCAATCAGGTTGAGAAATCCAACCACGTTCACGTGGGCGTCGAACGCGGGATCGGCAACTGAACGCCGCACGTCCATCTGCGCCGCGAGATGGAAAACCGTCTCGGGGCGCGCTTCCTCGACCGCAGCCGCGACCGCGGCGGCGTCGCGCAGATCGACTTGGTAGAGCCTGGCTTTGGCGTTTACCTGTTTGCGCTTGCCGGTCGACAAATCGTCGAGCACGGAGACTTCGCCCGCGCCGGATGCGACCAGCGCATCCACCGTATGCGACCCGATAAAGCCGGCGCCGCCGGTCACCATAATTCTCATCGAAGTGTCCTTGTCCTAAACCGGGTGGCGCCCGACCGAGTAATATCGCAGTTCGAGCGCTTTCATCAGATCTGGATCATACAGGTTCCGGCCGTCGAATATCACCGGCTCCTTCAGCTCAGCCTTAATGCGCTGGAAATTGGGATGCCGGAACTCGTTCCACTCGGTCAAAATCAGTAGCGCGTCGGCGCCCTTGAGCGCCTCGTAGTTGGTTTTGTGGTAGGTGACGCGATCGCCAAAAAACTTGCGCGCATTTTCGAGCGCCTCAGGATCGTGCACCTGGCATTTCGCACCCGCTTGCAGAAGTTCCTCGATCACCACCAACGCGGGAGCCTCGCGCATATCATCGGTACGCGGCTTGAAAGCGAGTCCCCAAACCGCGAAGGTTCGACCGCTCAGGTTTTGTCCGAAATGCTGCTTGACCCGCGCGGGAATCAGACGCTTCTGGCGGGAATTCACCGACTCCGCCGCGCGCAGGAGCGCAAAATCGAGATTGTGTTCGCTGGCGGTATGAATCATCGCCTGCACGTCCTTGGGGAAGCATGAACCGCCGTAACCGACGCCAGGAAACAGAAATGACGGACCGATGCGCTTGTCGGTCCCCAGTCCACGGCGGACAGCATTGATGTCGGCGCCGACCGCGTCGCATAGATTCGCCATCTCGTTGATGAACGAGATGCGCATCGCAAGCATCGCGTTGGACGCATACTTGGTCAGCTCGGCCGAGCGCGGATCCATCACGAGGATTGGATTGTCGGTGCGTACAAACGGGTTGTGGATTTCCTTGAGGATGGCGGTCGCCTGATCGCTCAGGCTGCCGATGACGACCCGGTCCGGGCGCATGAAGTCCTCGATCGCAGAGCCTTCTTTCAGAAACTCCGGCACCGAGCACACGTCCGCGCGGTGCTTGACGAAGCGGCCGACGATTTCGCGCACGCGATCGTTGGTGCCAACCGGCACCGTGCTCTTGATCACTATGATGTGATAGCCAGTGATCGCTTTTGCGATATCCTCGGCGGCTTTGAATATCGCGGTCAAATCGGCCGCTCCGGACGCGCTCATCGGAGTGCCGACGGCAATATACGAGACTATCGACTGCTTGATGGCGTCGGCGAGATCGACCGTGAAATGCAAACGGCCTTCCTTCAGATTGCGGCGCACCAATTCCTCGAGACCGGGTTCATAGATAGGGATCTTGCCCTCGCAGAGCTGCGCGATTCGCTCCTTGTCGATGTCAACGCAGAAGACTTCATTGCCGCTTTCGGCATAGCAGGTGCCGCTCACCAGTCCGACGTATCCGCTCCCCACGACTGCGATGTTCATCGATAGCCTCTAGAATTCTTCCTTGATTACGTAGATCGGCTTTCCTTGCGATTCGTGATAGGTACGCGCGAGCATCTCGCCAAGCAGTCCGATACTCACAAACTGTACTCCGACGACTACTAACAGCACTGCCAACAAGAGTGCAGGCCGATTACCCAGTTCGCGTCCAAGTAGTATTTTCTCCAGCACCAGGATGAAGGTCCAGAAGCCGCCGAGTCCGCCGAGGATTATTCCAATCAAGCCGAACACCTGGATCGGTGCGGTAGAATAGCCCGACAGGAATTTGACTGTGGTAAGATCGAGCAGCGTGCGCACGATGCGCCACAATCCGTACTTCGAGATGCCGGCGCGGCGCGGTCGAAAGCTGATTTCGACTTCCGCGATGCGCGCGCCCTGCTCCGCCGCGATCGCGGGAACAAATCGATGCATCTCGCCGTAGAGCTGCAGGCTGCGCGCCAGGTCGCGACGGTACGCCTTGTAGGTGCAGCCGTAGTCGTGAAGTTTTACGCCGGTGATCGCCGAAATAAGCGAATTTGCTGCCATTGACGGCAATCGGCGGCGAAAGCGCTCGGTTTGCCATCGCTCCGTGCGCCAGCCGCTGGCCAAATCGTAGCCTTCGTCGAGCTTGGCCAGCAGCCGCGGGATGTCGGCAGGATCGTTTTGCCCGTCGGCGTCCATCGCGATGATTACATCGCCGGTGGCATGAGCGAAGCCGCAGACCAGCGCGGCCGTCTGGCCGGAATTGCGCGCCAGCGCGATCACATGAACCTTGGGATCCGCAGATTTGATCTGACGCAGCACGTCGAGGCTGCCGTCGACGCTGCCATCGTCCACGAAGATCAGTTCGTAGGCGCGCCCAAGCGACTGCATCACACTGCTCAACTCTGCATGCAGGGGGGCGAGATTATCCCGCTCGTTATAGAGCGGAATGACTACTGAGTAGTCCATCTCGAATGATGTGAATCAATCAGATTGATAAACTCTCGATAGCGGCCGTCTATCTGTTCCCAGGTCAGATCCAACAGCCGGTCAAGCGAAAAGCGCTCGACGACGTACGAGGCCATTACGCTGCCGTACACGACCGCAGTGCGCAGCGAGGATTCGGTTACGCGACCGTGCCGCGCCACGAATCCCATCATGCCGCCGGCAAAGGTGTCGCCCGCGCCGGTCGGATCGACAACCTCTTCGAGCGGATAGGCAGGCACCGCGAACATTCCTTCGTCGCTGAACTGCAGCACGCCATATTCACCGCGCTTGATCAGAACAGTGGTCGGTCCCATCTTCAGGATTGCACGCCCGGCCTTTACCAGGTTGTGCTCGCCGGAAAGTATTCGCGCTTCGTTGTCGCTGCAAAGCAATATCTGGATTCGCTCGAGCACCTTGGTCAGTCCGGGGCGCGTGTTCTCGATCCAGTAATCATAGAGGTCCGCGACGACGACCTTGGGACTCAGCACCTGGTCCAGCACGTGTTCCTGAAGTTCGGGATCGCTTGGCGCAAGATACAGGTAGTCTGCGCGGCGTTGATCGGGCAGCAGTTCCGGTGTGAACCCTTCCAACACGTTCAGCTCGAGCTTGATCGTGTCGCGCACGTTCAGATCGTCGTGATACTTCCCGTGCCATCGCGTGGTCTTTCCTTCGAGTTTGACCACTCCGCGCACGTCGATGTTGCGTTCAGTGAACAACCGGAAATCGTCCGGCTTATAGTCCGTGCCGACCACCGACACGATGCTCACCGGGGAAAAAAATCTGGCTGCGACCGCAAAGTAGCTGGCGCCGCCGCCCATGACTTCTTCGACTTTGCCAGTGGGCGTCTCGATCGTGTCGTAGGCTAGAAACCCGACTGCAACAATACTCATCTATTGCACCTTCATCGCGCGA
The DNA here is from genome assembly GCA_963842215.1 of uncultured delta proteobacterium. GTDB lineage: Bacteria > Desulfobacterota > Binatia > Binatales > Binataceae > Binatus. The sequence goes on from CAWJFQ010000001.1 coordinate 886,216, forward strand.
AACGCCCGATGGCCCTACAGATACTTGCCTATCAACGGCCGCAGGTCGTCGATCAGGCGCTGCGGAATTGCCGCGCGATCGGTAATGATCGTGTTCTTCAGCGCGTTCTGGCAGGAACAGGTTCGCGGACTCTTGCTCAGCGTACGCGCCAGCGCCGACACCGCGGCTTGCGCTTTGTCGACATTCAATTTCATCACCCGCAGGATTTCGCCGATATCCACCGCCGCCGCCGTTTCGTGCCAACAATCGTAGTCCGTCACCAGCACCAGCGCCGCGTAACACATCTCCGCCTCGCGAGCGAGCCGCGCTTCCTGCATCGCAGTCATGCTGATGACGCTGGCGCCAAAGCTGCGGTAGAGGTTCGACTCCGCGCGGGTCGAGAATTGCGGACCCTCCATGCACAGGTACGTGCCGCTGTCGTGAATCACCGTATCGCTCGCGCGCGCCGCGGCGGCAAGATTGCTCGCGAGACTTGCGCATACCGGATCGGCCAGCGAAACGTGTACGACTATGCCGTTGCCAAAAAATGTCTCGGGCCGTTTGAATGTACGATCGATAAACTGATTTGGAACTATTAGTTCGCCCGGGTGAATTTCTTCCTTCAGGCTGCCGGCGGTCGATACCGAAACCAGGTGCGTCACGCCGAGCTGCTTCATCCCGAAGACGTTGGCGCGGAAGTTTATTTCCGACGGCAACAATCGATGGCCGCGGCCGTGTCGCGCCAAAAAGATAACTTCGATGTCCCCGATTCGTCCCTGGTAAAAGGGATCCGACGGCCGGCCGAACGGCGTCTCGAGCTCCATCAGCTCGACCTTGTCCAGACCCTTCATCTGGTAGAAGCCGCTGCCGCCGATCACTCCGAGTATATTTTGCGACATTGTTTTCTTGCGCTTTCAGGCCGGGTGGTGCTGTTCGGCGTAGAGCTGACCGCACGCCGCCGCAATATCGAGTCCCCGGCTTTCGCGTATGGTAGCGGTCAAATTACCGTTCTTGAGGATCGCTTGAAAGGCCTCGACTGCAGCGCGCGAGCTGCTGCGAAGCGGCGAATCCGGCAGCGGATTGAAAAAAATGAGGTTCACTTTGCCGCGCAACGGCGCAATCAATTTCACCAGCCGCCGCGCGTCCGCCGGCGAATCGTTGACGCCGGCCAGCATCACGTACTCGAAGGTAATGCGGCTGCGACGCTTGATCGGGAGATTCCGGCAGGCGTCGAGCAGAACTTCGAGCGGGTAGCGCTTATTGATCGGCGCCAGGCGATCGCGAAGCTCGTTGGTGGTCGCGTGCAAAGATACCGCGAGATTAACCGGCGTCTCGTTCAGCAGCCGCTCCATCATCGGGACCAAGCCGACCGTCGAGACGGTAATGCGCCGCGGCGAGATACCCATGCCCCACTGCGACGTCATTATCGCGAGCGTGCGGACCAAGCGAGGATAGTTGGCCAGCGGCTCGCCCATCCCCATGAAAACAAAGTTGGTGAGCTCCTCGCCGGCAGCCAGCTCGCGTCGCGCGGCAACAATCTGCGACAGCATTTCAGAGTTGGTGAGATTGCGATGTAGTCCCATGCGGGCGGTCGCGCAGAATTCACAGGCCATCGCGCATCCCACTTGGCTCGACATGCAGAGCGTCACGCGGCTTTCCGTCGGGATTATTACCGACTCGATTTCTTCGGCGTCGTCGAGCTCAATGAGCAGTTTTCGGGTGCCGTCGGACGAGCGCGATACGAACGACGACACTGGATGCCCGATGGTAAAGTGCTGCTTCAGATAATTGCGCAACGACACGGGAAGATCGCGCATCTCGTCGAACGACTGTGCGCCGCGGGCGTGCACCCAGTGCAGAATCTGGCGGGCGCGATAGCCGCGTTCGCCAGCGCTCGCGACCAGCCGCTCGACCTCATCGAGCGTCAGGTCGCGGAAATCGGTGCTTTGAACCGAAGCGAGCGGCGGTTCAGCGGCCGTTTGGCGATTGGCGTTCACGGCCAGTTATTGTAATCGAAACGATACCGTGAAAGCAGGACGGTAATTGCGACGGATTGCTAGGACAAAATCTCACGAGAGGGGAAAAAGAAGGCGATTTCCTGCGCCGCGGTCTCGGGCGCGTCGGAGCCGTGGGTGGCGTTCTGCTCGACGTCGATGCCGAAATCCTTGCGAATGGTGCCGGCGTCGGCTTTTTTGGGATCGGTCGCGCCCATCAGCTGACGCCATTTGCTGATCGCGCTGTCGCCTTGCAACACCGCGATTACCACCGGGCCGGACGTCATGTAATCGCACAGTCCGCTGAAGAACGGACGCGCTTTGTGCACGTCGTAAAATTTCTCGGCGTCGGCCCGTGAGAGATGAATCTTGCGCAGCGCGACAATCGTCAGTCCCGCGGCTTCGATGCGTTTTAGGATATCGCCGGTGAGCCCGCGCCGCACGGCGTCAGGTTTGACGATTGCGAGAGTTCGTTCCATTACTTCTTGCCTTCGATCACTGATTTCATCGTCGAGCCGAGGTCGGCCGGACTCATCGCGACCGCGATGCCCGCGGCCTTGAGCGCCGCGATTTTATCGGCTGCAGTGCCGCGTCCGCCCGAGATGATCGCGCCGGCGTGGCCCATCCGACGTCCTTTCGGCGCGGTCTGGCCCGCGATAAACGCGACTACCGGTTTCTTAAAGTTTTGCTTTATATATGCCGCAGCCTCTTCTTCGGCGGTTCCGCCGATTTCACCGATCATGATGACTGCGCGCGTCTTTGGGTCTTCGTTGAACAACTTCAGCGCGTCGATATGCCCGGTGCCGACGATCGGATCGCCGCCGATCCCGATGCAGCTGGATTGTCCGATGCCAAGTTGCGTCAACTGATACACCGCCTCGTAGGTTAGCGTGCCCGACCGCGACACGACACCGATATCGCCGGGCTTGTGGATGTATCCCGGCATGATGCCGATTTTGCATTCGCCCGGCGTGATGATGCCGGGGCAGTTGGGACCGATCAGTCGCGAATTGCTGCCCGCCAGGTACGCCTTCACCTTGACCATGTCGAGCACGGGCACGCCTTCGGTGATGCAGATGACGAGTTCGATGCCCGCGGCGATGGCCTCGAGCATCGCATCGGCGGCAAACGCCGGCGGCACGTAGATCACCGTCGCGTTGCAGCCCGTGGCTTTGCGCGCCTGCTCGACGGTGTCGAAAATCGGGATGCCTTCGAAATCGGTGCCACCCTTGCCGGGCACCACACCGCCGACCATCTTGGTGCCGTACTCCTTGCACGCGCGTGTGTGGAGTTGGCCGACGGCGCCGGTGATCCCCTGCGTCAGCACGCGGGTGTTCTTGTCAACCAGGATACTCATCTGAAAACCTAAGCTCCGATTTCTTTCACGATACGCTTGGCGGCGTCGGCCATATCGGTCGCACTGATCACCTTGATGCCCGACTCGGCCAGGATTTTCTTGCCCTCGACGACATTGGTGCCTTCCATCCTGACCACCAGCGGCACGTTGAGTTTCACTTGCTTGGCCGCCTCGACCACACCCTGCGCCAGCACGTCGCATCGCATGATGCCGCCGAAGATGTTGATCAGCACGCCTTTGACACGCTTGTCGGCGAGCAGGATTCGAAATGCCGCAGCGACTTTCTCGGTACTGGCGCCACCGCCGACGTCGAGGAAGTTCGCCGGTTCGGCGCCGAAAATCTTGACGATGTCCATCGTGGCCATCGCGAGGCCTGCGCCATTGACCATGCAGCCGATGTTGCCGTCGAGATGCACGTAGCTGAGGTCGAACTTCGCCGCTTCGGTCTCGGCGGGATCTTCCTCGTTGGGGTCACGCAGCTCGCGGATATCCGGATGGCGGAACAAAGCGTTGTCGTCGAATGACATCTTGGCGTCGAGACAGATGACCCGATTGTCCTTGGTGACCACCAGCGGGTTGATCTCGATGAGCGACGCGTCGGTCTCGACGAACGCCCGGTAGAGCGCCGTCAGCAGAGCCGTGAACTGGCCGACCTGCTTGTCCTTGAGTCCGAGCGCGAATGCGATTTTGCGCGCCTGGAATCCTGCAACACCGAGCAGAGGGTCGATCGCCTCGGTCATGATTTTTTCAGGAGTCTTTGCGGCGACCTCTTCGATATCCATGCCGCCCTCGGTGCTCGCGATAACGGAGACCGTTCCCGCTTTTCGATCGACCAGCATCCCAAGGTACAGTTCGCGCGCGACCTCGCTCGCCTCTTCAACATACACGCGGCGCACCACGCGGCCTTCCGGTCCCGTCTGATGCGTCACGAGCGGCTTGCCGAGCAGCTTGTTTGCGAAATCATGCACATCGTTGGCATTGGTGTGAAGCTTAACGCCGCCGGCCTTGCCGCGGCCGCCCGCATGAATCTGCGCCTTGACGACGGCTTTCGGCTGGCCCAATGCCGCGAAAGCCGTTGCGGCCTCGTCGGCAGTGGTCGCGAACTGTCCCTTCGGAACCGGGACGCCGAAGCGCCCGAGAATCTGTTTCGCTTGATATTCGTGAATGTTCATTCAGTTTCCTGCGAAGAACTCATTTCATAAAGAGATCGCGGAGCCATTTGATCGACGTTAGCCGGCCGACCGCGCCGATCGCCGTCGTGAGTGGAATTTCCTTCGGACAAACTTCGACGCAGTTCTGCGCGTTGCCGCAATCCGCGATGCCCCCTTCCGACATCATCGCATCGAGCCGCTCGTCAAGATTCATCTTCGCGGTCGGATTCTGGCTCATCAGGTAGACTTGGCCGATTACCGCCGCGCCCATGAACTTCGAATGCGAATTAACCTGCGGGCATGCCTCGAGACAGCAGCCGCAGGTCATGCATCGCGAGAAGAGGTACGCGAACTCCTGGACGCTCGGCGCGATTCTCGGTCCGGGGCCAAGATCGTAGGTACCGTCGATCGGAACCCAGGCGTGCGCCTTCTTGAGCGCCTCGAACATCTTCGAACGATCGACCCATAGATCGCGGATCACCGGAAACTTCGACATAGGCTCGACCGTCACCGGTCCGTTAAGGTCGTCGGCTAGCTGCGAGCATGCCTGCCGGACACGCCCATTGATCACCATCGTGCACGAGCCGCAAACCTCCTCGAGGCAGTTGCGCATCGAACACCACCGGCGCGACCCGCTTGCCCTTGCGCGTGACGGGGTTGCGCCGAATCTCCATCAGCATCGAGATGATGTTGTGATTGCCTAAAAACGGTATCTCGAACTCCTCGTAATAGGGTTCGGAATTCGGTGATTCCTGCCGCTTGATTCTCAAGACTTGCGTCTGTTCTGCCACTGCGATGCTCCTGCTGTGCTACGCCGCCTTCGGTTCGGTGGCGGACTTCTCGACGTCGTAGCGTCGCGGCCGCGGCTTGATAATGCTCACGTCAACCGGCTCCCAACTGAAGCGCGGACCGTCAGACGACCACGCCGCCATGGTAGTCTTCATGAAGTTCTCGTCGTCGCGCTCCGGAAATTCGGGCTTGTAGTGCGCGCCGCGCGACTCGTTGCGATTGAGTGCGCCGAGCGTCATCGGTCGCGCGAGCTCGAGCATGTTCCATAGCTGACGCACGAACAGTACTTCCTGGTTCGCCCACTTGCCCTTGTCGTTGAGTCCGATTCTGCCCCATCGATCCTTGAATTCGAGCAGCTTGTCATCGGTGGCTTTGAGCTTGGCGTTGTAGCGCACGACGGTGACGTTCTCGGTCATGATGTCGCCGAGCTCGCGCCACAGTGCAAACGCATTCTCGGGACCGTCCATCTTGAAGATCTTGTCAAACGATTCGCGCTGCAGTTTCAGCTCCTGATCGAAAATCGTCGAGCTGACCGCGCTTTTCTTCGACTTCGCGTAGCCAATCATCGCGGGTTCCGCGATATTGCCACCGTGCATGCACGATAGCAGCGAGTTGGCACCGAGCCGATTGGCCCCGTGATACTGAAACTCGCACTCCCCCGCCGCGAACAGCCCCGGTACGTTGCACGCCTGGTTGTAATCGACCCACAGACCGCCCATCGAGTAGTGCATCGCGGGAAAGATCTTCATCGGCACCTTACGCGGATCCTGGCCGGCGAACTTCTCGTAGATTTCGAGCACACCCGCGACCTTGCGATTAAGCTCCTCGGGATCGAGATGGCTCACGTCGAGATAAACCTGAGGGTTACCGTCGACCCCGAGCTTCATCTCGAAAACCACCTTGTGAATAGCGCGGGTCGCGATGTCGCGCGGCACCAGGTTGCCGTACGCCGGATACATCTCTTCGAGGAAATACCACGGCTTACCGTCGCGATAGGTCCATACGCGGCCGCCCTCGCCGCGAATCGACTCCGAGATGAGCCGGTTCTTGTCTTCACCCTGCATCGCAGTGGGATGCACCTGGATGAACTCGCCGTTGGCATAAGTCGCACCAGCCTGGTAGCAGGCGCTCACCGCCGATCCTGTGTTCACCAGCGACTGCGTCGAGCGGCCAAAGACCAGGCCCGGCCCGCCGGTTGCGATCATCGTGGTGTCGGCAGGAAACGCGCGCATCTCGAGCGATCGCGTGTCGATCGCGACGATCCCGCGGCAGTCTCCCGATTCATCCTGCACCAGGCTCAGCATCTCCCAGCCTTCGAACTTGCGTACCAGGCCTTCCACTTCGTAACGGCGGACTTGCTCATCCAGTGCGTACAGAAGTTGCTGGCCGGTGGTGGCGCCCGCGAACGCCGTCCGATGATGCTTGGTGCCGCCGAAACGGCGGAAATCGAGCAGCCCTTCAGGCGTGCGGTTAAACATCACGCCCATTCGATCGAACAGGTAAATAATCGCGGGCGCCGCTTCGCACATCGCCTTCACCGGCGGTTGATGCGCGAGGAAATCTCCGCCGTAAATCGTGTCGTCGAAGTGGATCATCGGCGAGTCGCCCTCGCCTTTGGTGTTGACCGCGCCGTTGATTCCGCCTTGCGCGCATACCGAGTGCGAACGCTTGACGGGAACGATTGAAAACAGATCGACTTGTTCGCCCTGCTCCGCCAGCTTCATCGCCGCGGTCAAACCCGCCAGCCCGCCGCCTACGATTATGTGATGCCCCGGCATTGGTTTCTTCTCCTCAGGCAGGTGCGCGAAACGCGATCAAAATTGAGACGCTGACGACAGCGAGCACGACAAAGAGCACGACGCATACACGGTTCACCAGCGTTTGCGCCCGGGCGCCGACCGCAATTCCCCAGGTGATCGTGAATGTGAAAATTCCGTTGGTCAGGTGGTAGACGCACGCCAGCGTGCCAATGATGTAGGTAGCAAGTATCAGCGGATTCATCATGAAATCATGCATCCGCGCGTAGGTCGTCTCGACCCCAGTAGTGTAGAAGTACGCGCGCGTCGAAAGAACATGAAAACCGATGAACAGGAACGCGAGAATCCCGGTGATGCGCTGCAAGGTGTACTGATAGTTGCGCTCGTACGGATAGTCGTTGGGCTGCGCGGTGGCCGTGATAACCAAACCGTAAATCGCGTGGTAGAGAATCGGAATCCACAGGACCAACGCTTCGACCGCAATCTGAAACGGTATGTTGCGAGTGAACTCGGTTTCCTTCCACCAGGTTGTGCCGCCTTTCAGCACGAAGGCATTTTCGAAAAGATGGAAAAACAGAAAACCGCCGATCGGAATGATACCCGAGAGCGAGTGCAGTCTGCGGAAAAGCCAATGCCGCTCGTCTGCCGTCATGCCCGTTGCAATCGCGGGCGCCGCAACTGCTTCTGCTTCAGCCATAAGCCTTTCCTGAATCGCGAGTGCTCGGGTTAAGCGGCCGCGATTACTTTGTCCATTGCCTCGACCAGTTCGCGCACATGGCCGACAGAACTGTCGAAGGCCGTCTTTTCCGCCGCGGTGAGCTGGATTTCGACCACGCGCTCGACGCCGCCCGCGCCTATCACGACCGGCACTCCCGCAAACAGTCCCTTCACGCCGTACTCACCGTCAAGAAACGCTGCGCACGGCAGTACTTGCTTGCGATCCAGCATGTACGCCTCGACCATCTTGTAAACTGCCGTTCCGGCTGCGTAGTACGACGACGTCTTCATCAGCTCGACGATCTCGCCACCACCGCCGCGCGTGCGCTTCTCGATTTCCTCGAGCCGCTTCGCCGCGATCAGCCGCTCTATAGGCTGTCCGCCCACCGTCGTGTAGCTGCGAATCGGCACCATGTCGTCGCCATGCCCACCCAGCACCATCGCGGAAACGCTCTCGGTGGAGACACCAAGCTCCGACGCCAGGAAGGTGCGGTAGCGCGCCGAGTCGAGCACGCCGGCCTGCCCGACGATTCGATTTTTCGCGAAACCGGTCACGCGCTTGAGTTGGGTCACCATCGCGTCGAGCGGATTGGTCACCGCGATCACGAAGGCGCCCGGCGCGTGCTTCTTGATAGCGCTGCCAACGTCGGTCATCACCTTGGCGTTTATCTTGAGTAGATCGTCGCGGCTCATGCCGGGTTTGCGCGGCGAGCCCGAGGTGACGACGCAGCAATCGGCGCCCTCGATTTGCTTGATGTCTGTGGTGCCGATGACGTTGACGTCGATGCCGAGCACTGGCGCCGATTCGAGCATGTCGAGCGCCTTGCCCTGCGGCAGTCCGTCAATAATGTCGTAGAGCACGATGTCGCCGAGTCCGCGCAAGAAGCATAGATGAGCGCAGGTCGCGCCGACATTGCCCGCTCCGATAAACGCAATTTTCTTCCGAGCCACGTCTACTGCTCCTGCTTCCGGTGGTTTCCCACCTGAAGATTACCTTATATTCGCGTTTTTGTTAATGAGCAATACTTAAGTAAGCCGGCGTCCCGAATATCGGCCAATCACCGTACCAAGATTCCCCAAACGTGTGCGCAAACGTGCGATAGATAGCAGCGTTTGCCGGCGTTGTGAAGCAATCAGATCAGGCGAGAGTTGGCCCTCTCAGGCGTGCAGCAGCCATCGCGAAAGCTCGCGAATCGTCGGGCGCTTACCGTACATCAAAACTCCGGTGCGATAGATTCTTCCGCTCACGAACATCGATCCGGCAATTGTAGCGATCAACAAAAGCAATGACAGCACAACTTGCCAGAGCGGAGGATTGTGAACGGCGAGGCGCTCGAACATCAAGATCGGCGAGCAAAACGGAAACAGTGAAGCCAACACCGAGATCCTTGAATCCGACGATGTCGCCACCGGCAGAATCATCGCGGACGCGGCGATCAACGGCAGGATAACAACGAAGTTCCACTGCTGCGCCTCGTCAATCGAATTGAAGATCGCGCCGACACCCGCGAAGATCGCACTGTAAAGCAGGTAACCCAGTATATAGAAAACGACGAAGTAGACGATCACCGACGGTCCCACGTCGAGCGCCGCGACCGCCGTGCGCAGGTACAGGTTTCGCGACGCACCGAAGGTGGCGATTGCAAGCCATATTCCAATCTGCGTCAGCCCCACGCTGCCGGTGCCCAGGATCTTGCCAGTCATCAGTTCCTGCGCGCTCGCCGCGCACATCAACACTTCGGTGATACGCGAGCTTTTTTCCTCCATCACCGAGCGCATCACCATCACGCCGTACGAGAGCAGTGAAAAAAGCATCACGAACAGGAAAATGAATACTACCACTGCGCCACGCACCTCATTATTCACCGCCGAAACATTACCCGCGCGGCGCGCGGTGAGGTCCACCGTTTGCAACGTCGCCGCAACTTCGTCGGCGGTGCTGCCATGGTTCACCATGTGTTGTGCGGCGAATGCGTATGACAGCGCATCGGCAAGCCGGCGCTGTAGAATGAAATCGCCCATGCGGCGCGTCGCGAAGACGGCGTGGCGCGAAGCAAGCGCAGGGCCATCGAGCCACACATAGCCCTCGATCTGTTGCGCGTTAAGCTGCCGGTCGAGTTGCGCCCGCTCGGCAGGAGAGGCCGGGGAAACGACGAAGGTCTCGTACCCGGCGCCATGTTGGCGCGACAATTCCCCACTGGCGACTTTAGCCAACTCGCGATTGTCGGATGCGATCACGACGCGCGCCGGCCGCTCGTTATCGCGCACAATGTTGCGCGCGGTCGATTCGCTGATCAACGCTGGCGCGACCAGGAATATTCCCATCAACAGCGGAGTGACGAATGTCGCCAGCACGAACGATCGGGTGCGGACCCGTTCGAGGTATTCCCGTTTCGCGATAATCCAGACCTTGTGAAGCGAGAACTCAGTCATCTTTGCCGGCTATTCGCTCGATAAAAATCTGTTCGAGTGACGGGTCCATCACCTGAAATCTGATCACCCGCAGCCCGCGCATCGCGGCCTGCAACAGTTCCTGCGAGTCGGCGCCCGGTTTGAGGCGCACTTCCGCATGATTGCCGTAGTCATTGAGCGAATCGACCAGCGGGTTGCCGGACAGGCATGCGCCGTCGCCTTCATAGTCGATTTGCACGAAAACCCGGCCGTTGCTGGCTTTGACTTCGCTGAGGCTGCCTTGCAGAACGGCCTTGCCGCGATTGATTAGACAAATCGAGTCGCACAGTTTTTCGACCTGGTCCATCCGATGGGTCGAAAACAGGACCGACTTTCCCGCCGCGCGCAGTCCGACGAGTACATCCTTCAGTTGCATCGTGTTGACGGGATCCAGGCCGGCGAATGGCTCGTCCATTACGATCAAGTCGGGATCGTGCAACAGCGCCGCGATAAACTGAATCTTCTGTTGCATCCCTTTCGACAGCTCCTCGACTCGCCTGTCGACCCAGTCCGCAATCTCCAGGCGCTTCGTCCATGCTTCGATTCGTTGCTCTGATGTGGCGATCGATAGGCCGGCCAGGCGTCCGAGGAAGACCAGGTTGGCGCCGACGGTCATACGCCGGTACAAGCCGCGTTCCTCGGGCAGATAGCCGACGCGGCGCAGCGCGCGACGACGGATCGGCTCGCCAAAGATTCGCACGCTGCCTGAATCGGGCGAGGTGATGCCGATCATCATGCGGATGGTGCTGGTCTTGCCGGCGCCGTTGGGCCCGAGCAGTCCAAAAATGTGTGCCTGCGGAATTTGGAACGAGAGACCGTCCACGGCCGCATAACCGCCGTACGATTTTCGGACTCCGAGCAGTTCTACTGTGGGTGTCACTACCCGTTAGTGCGCCCAGACCAGTTGCGGGTTGGTTTCCCACGGGTAAACGTGAACCATCCAGCCAAAAACCTGCGGGAAGAAGCGTCCGCCGGCCGCGTCGCAGGCTTGCTTGGTTGCGATCGAACCGTTGAAGCCGAATTTGCTCCAATCGGCGGTCTTCATATCGGTGTTTTTCGTCGGGAAACACAGATTGATATGGCGATGCCATCGCGCGACGCTCAGCGGAACACGCTTATCGAGCTGATCGACGCTGGCGTTCTTGCGGTCGGTGTACATCGCGCCGATCAGCTTGTAGCCGCCGTCGGGCGTGTGTTCATAAAGCAGTGAAGTTGGTTCGGTCGGCAGGAACTCAAACTCGGCCTTAAGGCCGTTCCAGTTCTTGGTGAAATGCACCATGTGTTGTTTGAACTCGGGATGAAACGGCTTGAAGCCGTCGGCCTCAGCGACGTGATAGTCCTGGTACTTGGCCAGCGCATGCTGAAGATCGGTCACCAGCACCGCAGCCCGCGCTTGGTCGCCGTCGTTGGCGGGTCGCAGGTCGGTGAACGCCATGTGCAGCGCCATATTCTTCATGTTACCCATGTGCGAGTCGTGCTCCATTTCCGGGCCGCCTGACATCGCCTCTGTGGCGCCTTCTTTGCACATAGGAATTACTTTCGCGTCCTGGGCGAACGCGGGTATCGAAATGGCGAGCGTCGCAGCCAACAGAGCCGGAATTCTCAGGAGCATCCGCACTTCTCTCCCGTTTAGAGTCTAAGCGTTCGCCTCCAACGATTGAAATGATCTGAACACTCCAATTATTCCGGCCAGAACTGGTTCGAGGGAACCTTCAATTTCGGCAATGTCCGTGTCAGTAGTTAGTCAGGAAAATGGCAGCGATGGAGAAAAAGAATGACGTTGCGGATCGGCACCGCGCGATCGAACGGCTTGCCTATAGTCTGTGGGAACAGCGGAGAAAGCCTGCCGGCTCTTCTGAAATCGATTGGTTTGAAGCGGAACGAATTTTGCGCGAACGAGAATCAACGCCGAACGTTCTGCTTTGCGGACTCGTTGACTTTGCAACAAATAAGCGAGCAACTTCCGGTTGGACTTACTTCGTCTTGCCTTTCGCTGCTACGCCTCTTTTTTGCGAGCGTGCCGCCAGACTGCTGCCGAGAGGATTGAAAAGGTTCTGCGCGCGGGACTTCGAAGACTCGGACGCTGATGCCTTCGAACAATTTTTGAGACTCATCCGCACCACGATCGACAAACATGAATGCTCGCGGTTGGAGATCGTCGCCAATGGCGACAACTGGACCAAGGAGTTGGTGGAGGAGTCGCGACGCGTCGTCGCCGCCGAGTTCAGCGGCAACGGAGTCACCGATCAGAAAATCATCGCAGTCGTGCAGAAATGCGCGGCGCCAATTTTCTTTCTTCACAAAGTATTGCAGAACGTGCGCAATGAGATTGAGCTTCGGCTGGAGATTGATAGGAATTCCACGGCCGCACCTTTCGGCTCGCTTGAAATGCTAATTCAGCTGCGAACCGTGAGAGTCGCGCTTCTTCTTGCCAAATCCTTTGATGCCTGTGCCATGAGCAGGTTTCCTCATTCGCCGAAATTCAAGCTTGAGGCCGCCGGTATCGAAATTCTTCCCAGTGAGAAATCGTGGCTGCTGCAAGCCAGCGATGTAGTCGGCAACTTCGCGGCTGCATCCGCGCAAGTTGGTACGACGTCGCGAGAATACAAACGCAAGGCTGAAATCTTCCAGGCAGTATTCGGCGACGTGCATTGCCAAGAGCAAGCTTTCAGGTACCAGAACGGTACGCGTGCTCATCAGCCACTGGACGTTTTGGTTACTTCCGACAGGCAGTCAAACCGGATTTAGCCGGGAAGTCATAGCTGGCAGGCGACCGCACACGGGCCTGCTGCAATTCGAGTCCGCAATCGAGACCGGGCAGTGGGCGGCGCAGGCGATTGCTGGGCGCTCGAGTCGGAAACTAGAGAAGAAACGGAAGTCGGCCGTGCATATCGAGCACGTCACGGCCGACCTGCCCTTACATATTGTCGACGATCGCTTTGCCGAATTCCGAGCACTTCAGCAGTTTCGCGCCGGTCATCAGGCGTTCGAAATCGTAGGTAACCTCTTTCTTGGCGATGGTCTTCTCGAGGCCCCGAATAATTCCATCGGCGACCTCTTGCCATCCCATGTGCTCGAACATCAGCACGCCGGACAGAATGACCGAGCCAGGATTCACCTTGTCCTGATTTGCATACTTGGGCGCGGTGCCGTGGGTCGCTTCGAAGATTGCGTGGCCTGTCAGATAGTTGATGTTGGCTCCAGGAGCGATCCCAATGCCGCCGACCTGCGCCGCGAGTGCGTCGGACAGGTAGTCGCCGTTTAGGTTCATGGTGGCGACCACGTCGAATTCATCGGGCCGTGTCAGCACCTGCTGGAGCGTGATGTCCGCGATCGCGTCCTTGACCAGCAGTTCGCCGGCGGACGGCTTGCCGTTGCAATCGTCCCACCCTACCGCCTTGCCCTTGTACTCGCGGCGGACGAGTTCGTAGCCCCAATCGCGGAAGGCGCCCTCCGTATACTTCATGATGTTGCCCTTGTGAACGAAGGTCACGCTCTTGCGCTTGTGGCGAATCGCGTAGTCGAGCGCGGCGCGAACCAGGCGTTCGGTGCCTTCGCGCGAGACCGGCTTGATGCCGATTCCGGAAGTATTGGGGAAGCGGATTTTCTTGACACCCATTTCGTCCTGCAGAAACTTGATGAGCTTCCTTGCTTCGGGCGACTCCGCCGGCCATTCGATTCCAGCGTAAATGTCTTCGGTGTTTTCGCGGAAGATTATGACGTCGAGTTTCTCTGGATGCTTGACGGGACTTGGAACGCCGGCGAAGTACCGCACCGGGCGCAAGCATACGTAGAGGTCGAGCATCTGGCGCAGCGCGACGTTGAGCGAACGGATGCCGCCGCCAATCGGAGTGGTGAGGGGACCCTTGATGCCAACCAGGAATTCGCGGAAGGCCTCGACGGTTTCGTCGGGCAGCCAGTTTTTCCACTGGTTGAACGGCTTCTCACCCGCGAAAACTTCCATCCACGCGATCTGGCGCTTGCCGCCGTAGATTTTCTTGACCGCATTGTCGAACACATATTGCGACGCGCGCCAGATGTCGGGTCCGGTGCCGTCGCCTTCGATGAACGGGATGATCGGGCGGTCGGGGACTTTCAGAGTGTGATTAGCGCCAAGAGTAATCTTCTCGCCGTTGCTTGGAATCTTGATATGCTCGTATGCCATCGGTGTTGCAGTTCGCCTCGTGTTTTAGTGATAGAGCGCGCGCCGACGTGTGGCGACTTTGTCACGGCGTCCCGCAGCGCTCAGAGTATCGAGCTATCATATAGCAAAGGATGCGTGATGCCAGTATCAGGAGAGCGGCGTCACCAGCTCTCGACCTTCAAATCGGTGACCCGACGGAACTCGGATAAATTGCGGGTGACCAGGGTCGCTTTCTCATGAAGTGCGTGCGCGGCGATCAGCAGGTCCATCGCACCGATCGACCGTCCGGACGTTTCCAGCCGCGCCCTAATCTCGCCGTATCTTGGCGCTGCCTCAGCGGGCCAATCCAGCACCGTGACGTACGCGAGGAAAGCGAGCACGGCATCTTTCGACCTTTCAGCCTGGGCGGATTTCGAAACGCCGGTCCATAGTTCGGCTGCTACAATTGACGACACCGCGACATCTTCGCGATTCGTGCGCTCGAGACGACTGCGGATTGCCGGCGACCGGCCACGCATCACGTCGACGCAAACATCAGGGTCGAGCATCAGGCGCGGCACTTACAGCGGCTCGACTTTCTCGGGACGCCTGTCGCGGAGCCGTTTCGGAAAGTCGGCAGGCAAACGCGGCGCGGTCGCGAAGTATTCTTTCCATGAGCGCGGGCGCGGCGTCAGAATCACCCGGTTTCCGTCAGGCTCGATAAGCACTTCGTCGGTCGAGAACCTGAACCGTTTTGGAATTCGAACCGCCTGACTGCGGCCGGTCTTGAAGACTTTTGCAATTTCGCGTTTCATCGTGATTGATACATATCACAGGTGTATATCAGGGTAAACTGACGGGGTCGGGCATTAACGCTCGCGTAGCGAACGCGCTATACTCGCGCCGATTACTCAAGCGGAGTAGCCGATGGATTTTACTTACACTCCAGAACAGGAAAAATTTCGTGCCGAGATCGCGGGCTGGCTCGAAAAGAACTCCGCCGAAGCCTTCGGACGCAAGGGCGAGGGCCTTGGCGGCTCGACCGCCAGCCTGCTCGACGTGCGCGACGACGCCCGATGGGCGCAGCTTCTCGATTACCATCGCAGGCTCTACAAGGCCGGCTACGTGGCCCTTCACTGGCCCAAGGAATGGGGCGGTGGCGGCGCCAGCATGATCGACCAGGCCATCTACCAGGACGAGGTGCTCCGGCTCGGACTGCCGCTCTACGGCGCGAACCAGCTTGCGATCGATCGGATCGGCCCGACTATCATGCACCTCGGCACCGAGCAGCAGAAAAAACGCTACCTGCTCAAAATGCTGACTGGCGAGGAGATTTGGTGCCAGGGTTATTCCGAACCCGGTGCGGGCTCAGACCTGGCGGGCCTGCAGACCCGCGCGGTGCTCGACGGCGACACGTTCGTAATCAACGGGCAGAAAGTATGGACCAGCCTGGCGCATCGTGCAGATTGGCAGGTACTGCTGGTGCGCACCGATCCCGCGGCGCCGAAGCACAAGGGGATTTCGTACCTGCTGGTCGATATGCATAGCCCCGGAATCACGGTGCGACCGCTGGTTCAGATAACGGGCGACGCCGGATTCAACGAGGTCTTCTACGATAACGTCCGCGTGCCGAAGGAAAACCTGGTCGGCGAGTTGAACGCGGGCTGGCAGGTGTCGATCGCAACGCTTATGTACGAGCGAGTGTCCGGCGGCACGCGGCATCCGGTGGAACGCACTATCGGCGAGCTGCTGGACCTCGCCAAGAAGGTCGATTTCGAAGGCGGCCCCGCGTGGAAGCATCCGTACGTGCGGCAAAAGCTCGCGCAGTTTGCGGTCGAGGCACGATGCCTGCGGCTGTCGCGCTATCGCTCGCTGTCGGCACAGCTCAAGGGCAAGGTTCCCGGTGCTGAGAGTTCCTTCGGCAAACTTTTCGCCACCGAGCTGAACTTGCGGGTCGCGATGTTCGCCGACGAAATGTTGGGCGCATTCGCTAACGTCGAAGGCGGCAGCGTGGGCGCGGTCGAAGGCGGCCGTTGGATGCATCGAACGCTCGCGGCGCGCGGGCTCACGATTGCGGCGGGCTCGAGCGAGATTCAGCACAACATCATCGGCGAGCGCGTGTTGAAGCTGCCGAAGGGGTAGAACTGAAGAACTTGATCTAATGTGAAACCGCCCGTGGGTTTCACACTTCCCTGGGCAGGGGTGACCCCCGCACCCAGTGTTCAGAAATCTACTGCGCGGAGTCGAGGAGCTTCTGGAGATTGCTGGTGTCGCCGCGCTGGCTGGCGGTCTCGCCCGCGCGATCGTAGAGCACGTTGCCCGCTGAATCGATCACGGCGATCGTCGGGATGTAACCGTGGTAGTAGCGCGTAATCAAGGGTCGCTGCGCCAGTGACGGATTTCGCAGGTCGACTACGACGAAGCGAACCTTGTCTTTGTATCGAGGGTAGAGTTGCACGAGACGTTCGGCTTCGCGCGCAGTGTTCCAGCAGTTCGCGGTGCCAAAGAAAATCACGGTCGCGTGGTCGCTTGTGATCGAACCGTCGGAAAGACTTTTGCTCTCGATCGGAAAGTTCGGACTCGAATCGTCGGTAAAGGACAGGCCGGGCGCGAGTTTCAGGTCGGTCGACGATGGCCCCGCGACTTCCGCTGCCTGCACGACTCCCAAAATCAGTGCCGCTGCGATCGAGACAGCTATGACGTGAACTTTGATGTTTGCTTTCATATCACATTAACCGATTCGAGGGGTTGTATAGTTCCGAGGACTCCCGATGCGAACCATAAATCACATTACCAAAGACAGCTCCTATGGGCCGCGCGGCGACGGCGCGGAAATCGCTTACGCGATCGTCGATTCTGCGCTCGGGCGCCTGCTGGTGGCGGGTACACAGCGCGGGATCTGCTTTGCCGCAATGGCCGAAACAGACAGGATGCTGGTCGCCGCACTGCGCGGCGGTTATCCGCGCGCGTCGATTCGGATCGCCGACCCGAAGACTTGCGAAGACAGCCACATCGGCCAGTGGGCCATCGCGCTCGCGGATTACATCGCGGGCCGATCGAAACTGCCGGCGCCGCCGATGGATATTCGCGGGACTCCTTTTCAGTTCGCGGTCTGGGAGCAACTGCGCTCGATCCCAGCGGGCGAGACGCGCTCCTATTCTGAAATCGCGCGGCTTATCGGACGGCCGCGCGCAGTGCGGGCCGTCGGTACCGCCAACGGCGCGAATCCGGTTTCGATCATCATTCCGTGCCACCGGGCGATTCGCGCTTCCGGGCATCTTGGCGATTATCGATGGGGACTGGAACGCAAGCGTCGGCTACTCGCCATGGAAGCCCGCAAGAGCTGACTCTAGATCTTCTGAATGGGCGATGCCCAGCGCGAGAATACCGTGTCTGAAATGTTTTCCAGCGGTGGCAGGAATTCGGACCCTTGGGCGATCATTCGATCCGCGGGGATCTTCTCGCGCACCAGTTCTTTCGCGAATGCTTCGGCCATAGCTGCGACACTCTCGCGCGTTACCTCGATGTGAAATTGGAAGCCGTAGACTTTGTCGCCGTGACGGAACGCCTGGCATGGAGTCTTGTCTGACGATGCCAGCGACACCGCACCCGGCGGCAGATCAAAAATGTCGCCATGCCAGTGAAACGGGGTCATCGTCGTAGGCAGCCCGCGCATCAGGCGATCGTCCTTTGCTGAGTCGTGCAGACGCATCGGATGCCATCCGAGTTCTTTGCCGTTCGGATTGCGATCCACTTTCGCGCCCAGCGCGGCTGCGACGATCTGCGCGCCCAGGCACACGCCGAGCACCGGCACATTCGATTTCGCGGCATCCTCGATCAGGCGCATCTCATCGCGCAACCAGGGATAGCGGTCGACCTGATAAACGCTCATCGGGCCGCCCATCACGATCAAACCGCCCGCACCTTTCATACTCGCCGGCACGGGCTGCCCTTCGTTAACGCGGATGTATTGCCAGGCGAGCGCCGCGCCTTCGAGCGCGTCCGCGATGTTGCCCAGGTTTTCCGCTGGGTGATGCTGCAAAACGTAAATTTTCGCCATCGAGTGGTTCTCCGATGCGATCGAACCAGAAGCTATAACAAAGTGCCGCGGCGGATACGGCCGAGGTGTGTGTAGGCGCGCTGGGTAGCGACCCGGCCGCGCGAAGTGCGCGCCAGGAATCCCTCCTGCAGCAGGTAGGGCTCGTACACTTCCTCGATGGTGTCCGACTCTTCGCCGACTGCGGCGGCCAGGCTCTCAACGCCGACCGGGCCGCCATCGAACTTGTCGATTATCGCGCCGAGAATCGCGCGGTCCATCTTGTCGAAGCCGGCGGTATCGATTTCGAGCAGCTCGAGCGCATCCAGCGCGATTTCGCGAGTGACGACTGGAGCCTCGTTGACTTGCGCGAAGTCACGCACGCGGCGCAGCAGGCGATTGGCAATGCGCGGAGTCCCGCGCGACCGTGCCGCCAGTTCCATCGCGCCGGTCTCGTCGATTGCGACGTTCAACAGCGCGGCTGATCGGCGCACGATGTGGCTTAGTTCGACGTGATCATAAAAGTCGAGATGGAAATGCTGGCCGAAGCGGTCGCGCAGCGGCGAGCTCAGCAGCCCCGAACGGGTGGTCGCGCCAACCAGCGTGAACGGATTGACCGAGAGCTTCATCGTACG
Organism: uncultured delta proteobacterium; assembly: GCA_963842215.1. Lineage (GTDB taxonomy): Bacteria > Desulfobacterota > Binatia > Binatales > Binataceae > Binatus. The sequence continues at coordinate 905,205 of CAWJFQ010000001.1, forward strand.
CGCGCCCATCCCCTCGCCCATGACGATATGAAACTCAAAATCTTCCATCGCCGAGTACAGCCGCTCTTCGACTACGCGCTGCAGGCGATGAATCTCGTCGATAAAGAGCACGTCATGCTCTTCAAGGTTGTTAACGATTGCCGCCAGGTCGGCGGCGCGTTCGATCGCCGGACCCGAGGTGACGTGGACATTGACGCCGAGCTCGCGCGCGATGATATGTGCGAGCGAGGTCTTGCCGAGGCCGGGCGGTCCGGCGAACAGCACGTGATCGAGCACTTCGGCGCGGCCGCGGGCAGCCTTAATCGACATGCCGAGAATTTTCTTGGTGCGTTCCTGGCCGATGAACTCGTCGAGCGCACGAGGGCGGAGCGCGAGATCGAGCCGGCGATCTTCCTCGTGGCCGACGCGCGCTATGACTCGGCCGTCGCCGTCGGCTGGATTTGTTTGAGGATTACTTTTCGCCAAGCAGCACCGCCAATGACTTGCGAATTATAACTTCCGGATTTTGCGCAGCGCCGGCATCTGAGGCAATGACCGCATCTACCGTGCGCTTTGCTTCGACGGGTTTCATGCCGAGATTCACCAGCGCCGAGACTGCTTCGTCGGCGGGACCGGCCGGCTTGCCATTGCTTTCAGGTGCGGGCCGCGGGTGACCGTTGGCGGTGCTGGTGGATGGTGCAGCCATCTTCAAGTCCGCGATTTTGTCGCGCAGTTCGCGCACCACACGTTCCGCGACCTTGGGACCGACGCCCGGCACCGCGTCGATTCGCTCGACGTCGCCCTTGCCAATCGCGGCGACCAGCTCTTGGGGCGCAAGCACCGACAAAATCGCGAGCGCGAGTTTCGGGCCGACGTGCTGCACGCTCATCAGCAGGTCGAAGGCGCGCTTCTCAGTCGCGCTGGAAAATCCGTAGAGCATCAGCGCGTCTTCGCGCACGACTTGACGAATCTGGAGTGCAACCCGCTCGCCTAATTGCGGCAGACGATAGTAGGTGCTCAGCGGAATGAGCACCTCGTAGCCGACGCCGCCGGTCTCGATCACAATGCGGCCCGCGTCGCGAACGACCAGCGCGCCCGTCAGCAATGCGATCACTGCGGCACCATATTCGGCTTGTTTCGGCGCGGTGTGCCCGGACGAAAACGCTCGATCGCCTCGACCACGTTGGCGATGCGTCCGCGGCCAAGATGGCATAGCGCCAGCGCCAGCGCGTCAGCGGCGTCATCGCTGAGATCGAGCGCGGGGTCGAGTTTCAGCGTCTTGCGCACCATGTATTTCACTTGCGCCTTGTCTGCGTGTCCGTGACCGGCGACGCATCGCTTAACCTCGTTGGGGGGATATTCAAACAGCTCGAGCTTGCGTTCCGCCGCCGCAAGCATAGCCATTGCACGCGCCTCGCCGAGCCGGAAGGCGCTCTGCACATTAGTGGCGACGAAGTGGCGCTCGAGACTGAGCGCGCTGGGTGAGAACTCGTCGATGATAGCCAGCAGGTTTTCGTGGATGCGATGCAATCGCATCGGTCCGGGCGCAATCGATGCGCAACGAATTGTGCCTGCGGTCACGTAGCGCTCGCCGGGTCCCTCGACCACGCCGTAACCGCATATCGCGCTCCCGGGATCCACCCCGAGTATCCGCATACCCCACCTCCACCGCAGAACTCGCGCGGCTCAGGCCGCTGAGAACTGCGCCATCACTTCATCGCTGATATCGAAGTTCGCGGCGACGGTCTGCACGTCGTCGTGATCCTCGAGCTCTTCCATCAGCTTGAGTACCTGTTCGGCCGCATGGCCGGAAACTGCGACCGTATTTTCAGGAATCCGCGCCTGTTCTGAATGCGCGATAGCAAGTCCGGCTTTCTCCAGCGCATCGCGCACCGTGTTCAGTTTGTCGGGCGAAGTCAGGACCTGGAAGGTGTCGTCGTCGCTGGTCACGTCGTCAGCGCCGGCGTCGAGCGCGAGTTCGAGCAGCTTGTCCTCGTCGATCGCATGCTTGTCAATTCCAATCACACCGCGCTTCTTGAACATCCAGCCGACGCATCCGACTTCGCCGAGGTTCCCGCCGTGCCGCGAGAAGACGAAGCGCAACTCCGCGACGGTGCGATTGCGATTGTCCGAGAGCACGTCAACCATTATCGCGACGCCACCCGGGCCGTAGCCCTCGTAAGTGATTTCCTCGAGCGACGCGCCGGCGATTTCGCCGGTGCCCTTCTTGATGGCGCGATCGATGTTGTCGTTGGGCATCGATTGCTTTTTGGCAACCGTCACCGCGGTGCGCAAGCGCGGGTTGGAGTTGATGTCGCCGCCGCCAAGCCGCGCAGCAATCGTGATTTCCTTGATCATCTTGGTGAAGACGCGGCCGCGCTTTGAATCGGTGATCGCCTTCTTATGCTTTATCGAACTCCACTTTGAATGACCCGACATGACAGATACCTTTTGCGGGACTGCCCTTGGCGAGCGGGTCCCGAACCCAGCCGAGATTATCATAAAGATTCGTCCAAGGGGGAACGGGAGCGATAGCGCCGCGGCGGGTGAGTGTGAAAGAAGATGGACTGAGCGCGGGCCGCTTCTGTTATCATGCTGGGGCTATGTTTGGGGTGAGATTTTTCACTTTTGGCCTGGTTGCGGGGTTCACAGTCGCCGGATGCTTCTATCCGCCGGCAACGCAGCCTCCACCAGACGAACAGCAGGAGGTCGTGATCCCGCTCCCGTACGATCTCGCATGGGACGCGGTGAACTCGGTCATCACCGAAAATTCGTACCATGTGCAGGCGCAGGACATGACCAACGGAATTATCGAGGCGGTCGGTCCGCGGTTTACGCTGCAGGACGCCGATTGCGGAAAGATAAAGAGCGTGATCGGTGCGTACACAGCCGAGCCGGAGCTAAACTCGTCGTCGGTGTACAACTTCCTGGTGCGGCCGCGGGGACGGGAGGCAACCATCGTCGAGGTGCGCGCGACGTTCAACTCGTCGGTCAAGGTGCCGTTGCATACGGCGACCGACGTCGATTGCGTCTCGCACGGAATCCAGGAATCGAATCTGCTGCGCGAGGTGCTGGTCGCGGCGAAGCAGACTCATCGCCCAGTCTTCGCCAAGCCGAATGGTTCACCGCAGCAAGCAGCGTCGTCGCAAGCGCCGGCGGGCAATCAACCCCGCTCGCCGTCGTCAGGTGGAAAGGCGGGCGCGCAATCGGAGCTGCCGACGTCGATGCGGGGTTTCTCCCTGAATGGGACGTCTCCAGATCTGCCGGCGCCTCCGCCGCACTGAGCCGCGGTCGCGCGGGCTTGACATTTCCATCGTCCGGGATGAAACCGGGGCCATAGTCGCCGCGCTTCGGAGGACAGCCATGAAAGGTCGCGTCGCATTCATCCCTTCAGCACACAAAATTGAATTCCGCGAATACGATGTGCCGGCGCCAGCCGCAGGCGGGTTGGTTGCGGCCGTCACCCAGACCAACGTATGCGGTTCCGAAGTGCATATGTGGAAGGGTGAATTCGGGAGGCGCGGCGTGATGCCGGGTCACGAGATGAGCGGGCGGATCGAGGCGCTTGGCGCAGGCGTGCGGGCGGATTGGGCAGGCGTGCCGGTTAAGGAAGGCGATCGAATCGCACCGGTCTACTACACGGTCTGCAATCGATGCACGAATTGCGTGAGCGGGAATCATGCGGCATGCACCGCCAAGGTGGTTGGCGCGCGGCATCCCGACGAGCCGCCCCACTTCACCGCCACGTTCGCGACGCACTACGTCGTAAAGCCCGATCAGCACTTCTATCGAGTACCTGACAACGTGCCCGACCTGGTGGCGTCCTCGGCAAATTGCGCGATGTCGCAGGTTTTCTGGAGTCTCGATCGAGCGCGGCTGCACTACGGCGAGACACTGGTGGTGCTCGGCGCCGGCGGACTCGGGCTGCATGCGATGGCGATTGCGAAGGCGCGCGGCGCACGCGTGATCGCGATTGACGGTGTGGATTTGCGGCTGCGCGAGGCGCGCCGCTTCGGCGCCGACGAAACGGTCGATATGCGCACGTTCGCCGACGCTGAAGCTCGCGACAAGCGCGTGCGCGAGCTTTGCGCCGGATGGCCCGACGTGGTGCTGGAGGTGGCTGGAGTGCCCGAGGCCTTCAGCGAAGCGCTTCGAATGGTGCGAATCGGTGGCCGCGTGATCGAAGTCGGGAACATCTCGTCCGGGTTGACGGTGCAGCTCCCGCCGTCGGTGATCACGTTCAAGTCGCTGGAAATTATCGGGGTCGCAACCTATCCGCCGCACTATCTGAAGAAGTCGCTGGACTTCCTCGCAGCAAATATCGACCGCCTGCCATACCGCGAGATGTGCGACGCGACCTTTCCGCTATCGCGTGCAGCGGAAGCCCTGGATAAGAGCGAACGCCGCGAAGTGACCCGCGCAGGATTGTTACCCGCGGATAGCTAGGTGCCGGGGCGGTCCGGGATTAGGGCTTCGGTCGGGATTATTTCAGGGTCGCTTGTGCCCGGGATTTTCCAGAAGAGGTGCAGGTACGACCCGCCGGCTACGTTTCGCTCGCCGACCTCGATCTGATGGGGACCTTCAGTCAGGTGAATAGTCCCGGCATCGTGACTTTTGTTGATCAGGCCGGGGTCGCGAATCACCGGGACACCGTCGATAGTGACCCATCCTGAATCATCAACGTCGATCGAAAATTCGTAATCCCCGGTCTTTGGCACGATGAGCTGGCCGCGCCAGATATCGCACGAAGGAAACGGCATCGCGCCCATCTCGGCTATTTCATTGAAATCCAGCGTTCGATCGATTCGCACCAGGTGCGGAGGGTATTCCGCGCAGTTTTCGCCCACGTAGTAGCGGCCCATCAATCCATGCTGGCCGATCTGTTCGAATGATCCGATAAGCCGCTGATCCATCGAGAGCAGGAATATCGCCGCGATTCCAAGCGCGGTTGCGATTTGCGTCATGCGTCGCAATCCACCGTTGTTCCACAGCCCGAGCGATTCCGACAGATCGATCGAACCCAGGATCCAGAGAAAAGCCAGCGGCCAAAGTTGGTACGGCCCCGGCAATCCAACCAGTTTGCCGAGGTTGAAGGCGACCGAATCCCTGACAATCATGCCGCCGCCGAAGAACGCGTCGCGGTTGGTAGCGAAGTCGCCGCGCATGAATTGCTGGAGCGCAAAATCGCGCACGGGGTTGTCATATTCGTAGGGAAAGTGCGGATTGGTCGCCGTCGCCATCAGCATGATTGCGGCTGACACCGCGCCAATCGCGCCCAGCAGGTAGTTGTAGGCCGCGGGCAGAAAGGCGAGCGCAAGCACCATGAAGGGGACCGAGGCGACGATTTGGCGCGGTCCGGTCGCAGTGCCTCCGCCCCACGAGACGATAGATTCGCCGTACGCGGCGTTGAACAAAATCAACACTACGAACGAATAAACCGTGACGATGAATTCTCCCCTCCACCGTTTGAGCCGCGCGAAATAGCCGACGCCGACGATCGATAGCAGCAGCACAGGATTGCAAAAGAACAGTCCGCGCTGCGGATCGACCAGCACGTTCCACAGAATTCGCATCTTCGGATAAGTGAGGCCGACGAAGCCGACAGCTTGCTCCGGAAATTGGCGATTCTCGGCGGGCGATAGCTTGAAAGCCTGGTAGCTGAAGAAGAACGGACTGCCGAAGGCGCCCCAGTTGTATGCGAGCATGACCGCGACCGTTATCGCGGCCCCGGTCGAAAAGGCCGCCAGATGCGTCCAGTCATGCAATTTAAAGATCGCGTAGATTCCGATCGCAGCGGCGACCAGGAAGACCGGGTAGTCGTTGAGCACGGCCCATCCGGCAAGAAACCCGGCCGCCAGCGCGCGCATCGACGACGGGCGCGTGTCGAAGGTGGCCAGCAGGTAGAAGGCAGTGAAGACGCACACCGCAGCGACGGGTTCGCCGGTGAGTTCAGTCGCGTAAGGAAACGCGAGCGTCGCGAGGCCAAGAATGAGCGCGACGCCGGCCGCGCGGCCCTCCGACGCGCCGACAAAGCGCGCGAACCGAAACATGACGACGCACATCGCAGCGATCAGCAAGCCGGTCGTGAACACCGTCGTCAGGTAGGTTACAAACGCCCAGTAAAGCGACTCGTGCGTCGTGCTCAGAGGCAGCAGCGCGATGCGGAAAACCATCCACGGGATCAACGCCGTGTAGGAAGTGCCGGGCGCCTTGACGGAATAGATGTGGCCGTGAAGCGTGACGATGTCGGCGGTGTTGTAGCCGCAAAAATCGTTGATCCAGATAACACCCTTCTCGACCATCGAGCGGATCAAATCGAAACGGCACGCGATGCTTTGGTCGGAGCCCTGATAAAAGTAGGCGTAGGTTATGAACGGGACCAGGAAGATGGCGGCTTCGATTTGGCGGGTGCGATCCGCGGGCGCGATCGCGCGCCGGGAATTAGCGGCGCCCCAGTTCATCGCTTGTTCGGGCGCCCGGACATCGCGGCGCGGATGGTATTGAAGATGCGAAAGTCGTCGTCTCCATAGATGCGCCAACCGGCCCATGCCAGACCCGCCAGCAGCACGTAGGTGAACACCAGCGAGATCGGCGAGCCGATCGGCACCGGAGCCGACTGCTGGCGAATCACCTGCAGGTCGTAGGTGGGAGTCGCGTTAGGCGGAGGCGCGTCAATCGCGACCATCGACGCGTTTCTGAAAAACGCCTTGCCGGTGTTGAGGCTGCCGAAGCCGCCGACGCGCAGCGCCACATCGACGTCCGCGCCGTGGCCTCCGACCTTGAGATACACCGTCGCGCGCTGCCAGTCGGCGGTGCCGTGGATATCGGGCGACATGATGCCGTCTTCCATCACGGAAATGGTGGCGCCGGTTTCCTTGGCGCCGACATCTTCGGTGCGGATGTCGACGCTGATGCGGTACCAGCCCGGCGGCACGGTCAGGGGTTGCATCCAGCGCCCGTCGTTGGGCTTGAGGTTATCAACCTCAAGTTCGCACGGCTTGTCGGTGTACGAATGCCAATGGGTCTGGAACGCGTCCGGACTATTGACCCATGCTTCGGTACGCCACAGATCCGGTTGATCTTCGGAGCCCTTGGCGAAGTCGCCGTTCTGCAGCAGATTCTTCTCGGCGGCAACGGCGTCGCGTGGCGCGAAGACGGCGGCATGCGTCGCGCACAGCAGAACTAAGCAGAGCAAGAGCGCGCGGCGGCCACGATACCGATGCGGGTACAGGATCATATCCAGCTGCGCAGCCCCCCGGCTTGCAACCACATGCGCGCGTAGTATCCGCTGCGCTCGATCGGCATGCCGACCCAGATCGGGAAGTAATACACGAACAGAATCAGCGCGACGGCCACGAACACGCTGGCAACGTAGCGGCCCGCGTACGAAGTCCGCAGCAGAAGCACCACATACGCGGCGATCATAGCGATGAAAGTAAGCCAGCCCCACGTCAGCGGCAGTCCGAGAAAGAAGACCGGCGTCATCGTCAGCAACAAAGCGAGATGCTCCCACGGTTCGGCGCGCTCCTTGAAACATTCGGCGAGCAGAAACGCCAGAGCCAGGTATCCGAAATAAACGGAGGCCATGTAGTGGTAGAGAAACAGCGTGCGTCCGATCCAGGCCCAGATCAACCAGTAGCTGAGATAGCCGATGACCAGGAACGAGCGGTTAAGGCTAGGGCGCTCGATCGCCTGAACGGCGGTGATGGTGATAGCTGTCAGCGCGCCCCACCACAGGACAGGATTACCACCGCCCCAAACAGTCTGCACATCGCCGGCCTTGGGGAAGTTCTGCCAATACGCGATCGGACGCAGCATCAGCGGCCAACTCCACCACGGCGACGCGTACGGATGGGTGGCGGACGCGACGCTCTTCTCGTACCAGACGACGTCGCTGTAGTACTTGAACAGGTCCTCTATGCCGCCCCACCAGCCTAGATAGTAATGCGGAAAGAACACCGCCAGGTACGTGATCGAGGCGACCGAGCCAACCAGCACGATCGCGCCGACACACATCGGCTCACGAAGGCTCGTCAGCCACGATGTCTGCCAACTCGGGGACGCCGATGATGAAGAACGTTCGCGCCAGAAGATTTCCCCATAACGCAGTGCCACAACTAGGAGAACGGTGAGAAGGATGTATCCGAGCGTCGCGCCGCTCAGGAACATCAGCAAGCCGACGACAATGCAAATCAGGGAAACCGAAATCGCGGAGGTCTGATCGAAAAGGTCGATGGCGACCGGAACCATCGGGGGCGGCTGCTTGATCTTCTTTGACCTGGATTCGGCCGGCGCCTTTGATTCGGTCTTCGACTCGGCCGTCATGGGAGGTGCGACTACGGGGTGCTCCTTCACCAGCACGTAGAGGATGAAACCCATCACCAACAGGAACGTGATTGCCGGGATGTACAGCTTGCTGGCCAGGCACAACCCGAGCACCAGACCGATCCACGGCAATTGGCGCCGGCGCGCGACCGCATCGTGCGTTTGCGCGAATCTGAAAAACAGCAAGTACGCAACTGCCGCGCAGGTCAGGTAAACGATGTCGATCACGGCGTAATGCGAATCGACCAGATACATTCCGTCGCACAGGATGGCCCCGCCGGCGAGCGCGCCGACCAGTCGCGATCCGGACATCCGGCGGCCGAGCAGGTACGTGATTCCTACCATCGCGGTTCCAATCGTGGCGTTGCCGACGCGCCAACCAAACGGATGATCGCCAAAAAACAGGATGCCCAGGGCAATCACAAGCTTGGCCAGCGGCGGGTGCGGATCGAGGAATGACTCACCGTGCAGGTAATGGCGTCCTTGCGCGACGAAGTGGACCTCGTCGAAAACGATCTCGTTAGGATGGCCAAGGTGCCAGAAGCGAGTGATCGCGGCGACGATCAGCAGCGTCAAAAGGATGATCGCGTCGATCGCGATCCACGGGGGCGCGGTCGCCGCCTGCTCTTCGACGTAATCCTCGGGGGGCCGCGGCGGCGTCGCGAGTCTCTCGAAGAAAGTAGTGAGCACGGTGTTGACGCCGCTTCCATCCCGCAACCTCGTCACGCCGTAATAGAGGGACACGCCAAGCGCGATCACGTTCAGGGCTGAGGTCGCCATCGCAAGCGTATCGCGCGCGTCCAGAAAGACGACGGTATTGAGCGTGTGCAGAATGTAAACGAGGTTGATCAGGCAAGTGAGCGTGATGATTGCGAATACGACCAGCATCTCGGGTGCTTCCAGAGCCAATGGCACCGCAAGTGCGATCGCGGGATAGAGGTACCGCTCGTGCATCCGGGGCGCGACCATGAAGAAGCCGAAAATCGCGATGAACGACGCGAACACGAGGCGGGTTGGCGTCCTTCCCTGCCATAGGAGCCACGCGACGTACGCGTACAGCGGGACCAGCAGGCTCATGCCGAGCGCGAAGTACGATACTCCTGCCAGGGTTCCTGAATCCGCCTGGCGCAGGCCGCCGAGGAGCGCCATCAGGTTGAATGCGTTGACCGAAGTCTCGTGGTAGTACGCCGCGGTGGACGTGTAGAGCTTGATGATCCAGTTCCACTCATGGCCGATTTGAAATGGCGCGATACCGATGATCGCGACTGCAATCAGCGCGACTCCTGACTTGAGCCAGGTCGCGAAGTCGGTCTCGAGCATCGTCCATACGCCGAGTACGGGGAGCATCATCAAGCCCTGCGGCTTAACCAGTACCGCAATCGCGGCGAGTCCCCAGGCGATTTCGTACTTCCCGCGCAGCAGCGTCACGATGCTGAGCAGGGTTACGAAGGTCATCACCGAATCGCTCTGACCCCAGACGACGGTGTCGAACAGCAGCGGTGGATTCAGCGCCACCATCAGCATCGCGACGAAAGCCCACTCGGACCGTTTGCCGTTGCGCACGAACGCGTACATGACGAGAGCGAGCGCGAAGTCGGCGAGGATCGCGGGACTCTGGATGATGACGCGGTAGAAATCTCCCGACGCGCCGATCGCATGCCCAAGGATCCCGACGACCCAAAGCGCATAGAGGTAGCCGGGCGGATAGTCCAGAAAGAAGCCCTGCTGATAAGTGTGCGCGGGACCGAACGTGGCGATTTGGCTCGCCCATGCCTGGTAATCGCCAACGTCCGGGCCGAAGCCGGGAAAATACGGCATCAAGGCGAACTTCAGCCCCGCCAAAACGCCTAGTACCAGCAGGGTGAGAATGAGGCCGGAATCGCGATCGTCGATGAGGGGGCGAAGGTAGTCGTAAAGGGCGTAGCCAACCAGCGTTAACAAGACCGCGCCGGCGATAAATCCGGGCAGTTTTCCGCTGGCGGCGTCGGAGGCCGATGCGGCGATCGAAAACACCGCCAATGTGACAACGCTCCACCGTGACAATGGAGCCCGCACAACCCACCGCCGAGGCCTGTCCCCCGCGACCGTCAACGCTCGATCATCCTACTGTCGCACACATCGCGCGCCGATAAAGATACCGGTTATTGGGGCCGCGATGAACACTTGCGGACAGCTTGTCAGGATGAGGCCAACCTCGGCGAGCGGCTGGCGACGGCGCTCGCGCGCAGTCTATTATGCGGCATTGCCGTCAAGGAGAATGCATCGATGCGACTGATCCATACCTTCTATGAGCCGGCAGGCGAAGGACCCCATCCGACGCTGATCGCGATGCACGGCTTCGGCGCCAACGCGCTCGACCTGCTGGGACTCGCGCCGTACATCGCCGACGGCCGTTTCATGGTGATTTGTCCGCAAGGTCCGATGGAAGTGCCAATCGGTCCCACCCGCGGCTATGCATGGTTTCCGATTCGGATGGGCGGCTCACCCGATCGCGGCGCGATCGACGACGCCAACAAGATGGTTACCGAGTTTCTCAATACGGCACTGCAGAAGTACCCAGTCGATCGAAAGAAGCTGGTGGTGCTGGGATTCAGCCAGGGCGGCATGATGGCGTATCGGCTTGCGGTCCGAAATCCTTCGAAGTTTGCGGCGCTGGTCGCACTCTCGACCTTCTTTCCGCCCGACTTGAAGGACGAGGTTAGCGACCCCGCCGCGCTCGAGGCGCTGCCGACGCTGGTGCAGCATGGGCGCGCCGACGAGATGATCGAGATCACGCGGGCGCGGGCCTCGGTCGAAACGCTGCGCGAGTTGAAGGTGCCGCTGACTTTTCGAGAGTACGATTGTGGTCACGAGATAACAGCCGAGGGCCTGCGCGATCTGTCCAGCTTCCTGACCGAGAAGGTGCTCGAACCGATCATCAAGTCGTAGACGACCGCCCTACTCGTCTTCGATAATCGCGACCGGACGGACCCATCCGGCGCTGCCGCCAGTGATCTTGATCGGCAGCGCGCTCACTTTGAAACCGAACGGACGCGGAATGGCACCCAGGTTGGCGAGTTTCTCCATGTGGATGTGTTCGCGCTCGCGGCCGACGAAATGCGCCGGAAACAACGCGTCCGGCTGACCCTCGCGAAACCCGCGCACCATCGTGCCGAGCGACACGTCCATCGCCATCGCGTCGATTCCGATCAGCTTTACGCCCTGGTCGAGGATAAAGTTCTGCCCTGCGACGGCGAGTCCCGCGGCGCGTCGCGTGTAGTCATCGACGTTGTCGAGATACTGATCGCTGCCTGTCCACAACAGTACGATATCGAGCGGCTTGAGCGCGTAGTCGATTCGCGAAAGCTCGCGCTTGATGTCTTCGACGCTGATGTCCGCGCCCTGGCGATGGCGAAAATCCAGCCGTACGCCGTCGCCATAGCACCACTCAAGCGGAACCTGGTCGATGGTGCGCGCGGGTTTGCCCTCGCATAGCGGGCCGAAATGCCACGGCGCGTCGATGTGATTGCCGGCATGCCCGGTTAGCGTGATCGTTTCCCATCCAAGCGCCATCGAGTCGGGATAGTCGCCAACGTCCGATCCCTTGAACAGGCGCAGCATCGCACGGGCGCCCTCCTCATGGCTGACGCGCTTGAAGCGATAGTTCCACGGCGGATATGGCGCTGCGTCGAGCGGCACTCCGATGTCGATGATTTTCACGCGCGCTCCTTGTTGGGTCCCGCCGCGATTGTAACTAGGATCGCTGGAATGAGCGAGGACAAGATTACTGAGCAAGCGTTTGCGAGCCTGCTGGCGGTAGTCAAAGAGCTGCGCGATCGGTGCCCCTGGGATCGCGAACAGAAACTCACCGACACGCCGCGCCATCTGATCGAGGAAGCGTACGAGGTAGCAGACGCGGTCGCGAACTCGAACCCGGCCGAAGTTGCGGAAGAACTCGGCGACGTGATCGTCCAATGCATCTTCACCGCGGTGATACTAGCAGAGCAGTCCCAGCTCGAGCTTGCGACCGTCATGCAAAATGCCGCTGAGAAACTCATCCGGCGGCATCCGCATGTTTACGCCGGCGCGCACGCTGATACCTCGCCGCAGGTCATCGAGAACTGGGAGCGGATCAAAGTGAATGAACGCGCGAGCAAAAACCCGGACGGCGCGAAGAGTCTTGCGCACGTTGGGCGCGGGCTGCCGTCGATGATGCGGGCGGAGAAGCTCGGCGAGAAGGCGCGCCGCGCCGGCATGGACTGGGCGAATATTCGCGAGGTGATCGCGAAGGCGCGCGAGGAGCTCGACGAAGTCGAGCAAGCGCTCGATCGCGGCGACGATGCGCACGTGGCCGAAGAGATCGGCGACCTGATGCTCGCGATTGCCAACGCGCCCCGCTTCATCGGCAAGGACGCCGAGCAGACGCTGCGCGCGGCCTGCGACAAGTTCGTCGCGCGATTCGATGAGGTGGCGAGAATCGCGGCCTCACGCGGACTCGATCCCAAGGCAATGACACCGTCCGAAATCGACGCACTGTGGAACGAGGCAAAGGCGACGACGCGCACCCCTGCCCGCTGATGTGCAGAGGGCCGGGTCCGATCTGATTTCGCGGACATGAAGAGTTGTGCTGTATGCCAGCGAAGTTGCTGGCATGATGGTCGGCCGAAGAGTTGATCGCTGAGGTGAGTATATGAATCGAGACTTTGCACTGAGAGTCGATTCATTTCTGTGGAGCGTGCGCGCGGATTTAGCGCGTATTGGCGACTATATGAAGTATCACATCCCCTACGACGATCTTTTTAACGAAGAGTTCAATCATTATCTTTCATTCATAGGAAAATGCATGGGTGAAACGGTCAAGATATCGAATGAACTCTACGGCGCTTTCCCCGATATCAGGCCGGTTGAGTTGAAGAGCGATCCACCCAAATCAAACTAGGACACCACCCAGTCGGGGTGGTGTATTGCTCCCGCGGGCGCGCACTGTTAGATAGGACTGGTTATGCCTCATATTCCCGTTCATCCATCGGCCGAGAAGCGTCATCGGCAAAGTCTCAAACGCGCCGAGCGCAACCGCGTCGTCCGGACCCGTGCCCGCACGTTGGCCAAGACGGCGGCGGAAACTATCGCGTCGAGCACCGACGAAGCCAAGGCGCGCGAAGCGCTGAAGCAGGCAACCAAGGTGCTGTACAAGGCGATCAGCAGCGGCACGATGCATCGCAATACGGTGCGGCGCAAGGTCGCGCGGCTGTCGGCTAGCCTGCATCGCAAGTTCAGCAAGAAAGCGTAAGGCGTCAGCTCAGCACGACGACTTTCAGTCGGGCGTGCTCATCAGCTCGAGGATTAGTCCGGCGAGTGCTTGTTCGCGCTCCTTGATGGTGCCGTCCTTGAAGCCCACATCCATCGCACACGCGCGCCAGTAGGCGCGCTCGAGGCGCGGCAGCCCGAAGCGCCGGGCACCCTCGATTGCGCGGGTCGCGAGTCCGCTTTGCGGCGGCAGCCCGAGCGCGGCTGCGACGTCGGCGGGATTTCTACGGCTCGCGCTCATCGAGGCCGCAATCATCATCCGACGCATCATTGGGATGATCTCGACCGCTAGAATTTCGAAGACCTCGCGTCCGAGCGCAAGCGCGCGACCCAACTGCGCCAATGCCGCCGTGGCTCGCCCGCGGGCAACGCTCTCGGCGAGCTCGAACGTCTCGGGCATCCGGCGCGCGCCTTCGTCCAAATCTCCAGGCTGCACGGCCACGCCCGGCTCGGCAAAGATCGTGACCTTACCGAGAGTGTTGGCGATGGCGGCCAAATCTCCGCCGTGACGGGAAATAACCAGGTCGATTGCGGACGGTGACAGTTTTAATCCGAGCGAATTCGCGAATGCGTTCACGTACTGCTCGATTTGGTTGTCGAACGGGCGCATGCAGTTTACGAGCAGCGCCGATTTTTCCGCGGCGCGGCGAACTTTCGCGGGCACGCTATCTTTCTCGTAGAGCAGAATGAAATTGCCGGGGCCGCTGGCGGTCTCGATTGCTGTGACCAGCGCCGCTTCCGAACCGCCGGTGCCCGCAGTTGCGCGCGCATCGCCGACTTCAGTGTCGGCGCCCGATGTCTCTCCACGGTCTCGGCGCGAGCGAAGTATCCGGCATCCGATGGCGCGCCTGGGTGCGAACAAATCGGGAGCGCGAAGCTCGTTCAGCACAGCGCCATAGTCGTCGCCCGCTCCAATGTGGAAGCTGCGATACTGGCATCCGTCGGCGAGCAGCTTGCGAACGATCGAATCGAGAACAAATTCACGCAGGAACGAATGCGGGCCGAAGATCACCACCACCGGCGGAATCCGCCTTCCCCCGCCTGCTCCTCGAAGGTACGCGAGCGCAGTTTCAAGCGGCATGCGGTAGCGTCCCGGCCGGCGGCATCGGCTAGAAGCCTTCAGCCATCTCGGTGTACAGGCTTTGTGCCAGCCGCGTCATCATCACGTCGCGGCCGTACGCCGTTTGGGTCTGCGCGGTCTGAATATCAGTCATCTGGGAAATATCGCCGGCGCGCAGGTTCTGATTCAGAAAGCTAGGCGTGGTGGTGACGACGGTCTGCGCCACAACCGGGGCATGTTGTCCAGTGCCAACGCTGCGCGTGCTCCAGATGACCTTCTTTTCGTGCAGGTCTTTGAGCGACGCCGAAACTATGATGCTGTTGCGGTAGTTGGTCGGCTCATAGGCCGTGTTGAAATTGATCGGCGCCGAAGTAACCAACCGCACCTCGCCCGACAGCTGCAGATCGGCTCCGTTGGGGCTGTCGACCACCGTGAGCCGGTGGTGCAGTGCGATCTCGTCTTTGATGTAACGCATCAGCTCGTCATTGATGCCAGTTTGGCGGGTAAGATTGCCGAAGCGGGCGACGTAGATAGTCTGCGCGTTCGACGGCAACGCATCGCCGGAGGCCGCGAAATGATAGCCGCAGCCCGAGATACAGAAGCCTGCGACGATCGCGAAGGCGAGCAGCAGGCTACTCGGACTTGGATAGCGTAACTTCGTCACCCTTTTGCTTGAGCCCCAACCGGCCGGCAATTTCGTCCAGCACCCCATTGACGAAGCGGCCCGACTCAATGTCGCCATAACACTTGGCCAGCTCGATAGCTTCATCAATCGAAACCCGCGCCGGAATGTCCTCCATCCGCAGCAACTCGTACAGCGCGATTCGCATCACGTTGTGATCGACGCGCGACAGGCGCTTGACCGACCAATGTTCCAGCGCGTCCGCCAGATGCTTGTCGAGCGCAGGCTGTTCGCGGCGCACTCCTTCGACCAACTGGACGGCAAACTTGCGCGCGCTCTCCTCGGCCGGAAAGCTTTCGAACAGCGCGACCAGGTCGTCGCTGCTGGCGCCGCCGCAGATGTCTATCCGGTAGAGCGCCTTGAGCGCGAGCTCACGCCCTTGATGTCTTAATCCCATTACAACTCAACAGTCGCGGCCGGTTGGCGCACGCAATCGGCGCGCGCTGCGTCGCGGCTGATTTTATCAAGTGATCAGTTTAAGTTCGGAGAACAGGTGGCCGAGTTTTTCCTTCTTGGTTTTCAGGTATCCGATATTTCCCGCGTGCGGAGTGACCTCGATCGGCACGCGTGAGACGTTTACCCCATAACGGCGCAGACTTTCTATCTTGTGCGGATTGTTGGTCAGCAATTGCACTTCGCCGACGCCGAGGTCGCGCAAAATCTGCGCGCCGATTCCATAGTCGCGCAAGTCTTCCTCGAAGCCGAGATGCAGGTTCGCTTCGACGGTGTCCATCCCGTTGTCTTGCAGCGCGTACGCGCGAATCTTGTTGCCAAGCCCGATTCCGCGGCCCTCTTGATGCAAATAGATGACCACGCCGCAATCCGCCGCCATGATTCGCTCGATTGCCTCCTGCAGTTGTTCACCGCAGTCGCATCGCTCGGACGCAAACACGTCGCCAGTCAGACACTCCGAATGGAGCCGGACGAGCGCCGGGCGCTGACCTCCGACCTGGCCCTTGACCAGCGCCAAATGCTCGCGGCCGTCGACGACGTTGCGAAAAACTATCGCCTGCAGCACGCCGGCATCCACGGGAAACGGCTGCTCGGAGACGCGCTGCACCAGGACTTCATTGGTCAGGCGATGCGAAACCAGTTCCTTGACGTAGACTATCGGCAGGGAGTGCCGCGCCGCGAACTCGCGCAACTCTTTGAGCCGCGCGGCTTCGCCGTCCTCGCGCAGGATTGTGCATAGAGCGGCGACTGGACCGAGGCCGGCCGAACGCATGAGATCGACCGCGCCCTCGGCGCGCCCGATTCGCACCATCACACCGCCGCCGAGCGCCATCAGGGGCAGGATGTGCCCGGGCATGACGATGTCGTCATGGCGGGACTCGTCAAACGCGACCACGGAGATGACTCGCGCGCGGTCGCCCGCCGAAATGCCGGTGGTGGCGCCTTCGCGCGCGTCGATCAGCACGCCGGCCTGCTCGTTCGAATCGCCGTTGTCGGTCGATGGCTGGAGCGGAATTCCGAGCTCGCGAAAACGCTTGTCGGGGATCGCAACCGAGATCACGCCACGCGCTTCGCGCGCCATGAAATTGATATCGTCGGGTGTGATTTTCTCGGCCGCCATCACGAGATCGCCTTCGGCGTCCTCGCGCTCCTCCGCCAGCATCACGACCATCTTGCCGTCGCGCAAGGCGGAGAAAATTTCTTCTAAAGAAGCCGATGCCATCAATCTAACTCGCTGATGGCGATATTATCACCGGCTTGGCGAGCTAACCAGTGCGCATCGATTGGATAACCAAGATGCGAGCCACATAACCTTTAACTCCTTCCCACCGGAGAAGCAGAACCGATCGGCGGCTGTCGAACGCGAGCTTCGAGCAACCAGTCGTCGCCGACCTGGCGCGCGGAAAGTCCTTCAAGCTGGAGCCGCCGCGTACCTCGCGCGATTTCACGCCTGCAATCGCGGGCACGCCGGAGCCGAAGATTTTCGGCGCGACGAAGAATGCCACTCGATCGACAATACCCGCGCTCAGCGCAGAACCGGCGAGATTTGCGCCTCCTTCGATCAATACGCGGCACCATCCGCGATGCCCAAATTCGAGCATCAGACGGTTGAGCTCGAGCTCTTCACCGTGGGTCGCGACCGAAATCACCTCGACGCCGCGACGCTCGTATCGCTGGCGGGCGAGCGCAAGATTCGCCGGCGTGGTGACGAGGATAGTCGAAGCTTTCGAACGTTGCCGAAACACGCGCGCCGCCGGCGACGTACGAAGGCGCGCGTCGACGACGACGCGCACCGGATCGCGGCCGCCGTCGATTCTGCACGTGAGACGTGGATTGTCGGCAATTACGGTACCCGCGCCGACCATCACAGCGTCGCATTCTCGGCGCCATCGATGCACCAGCTCGCGCGACGCAGGCGAGCTGATCCATTGCGAATCACCGCTGGCAGCTGCTATCCGCCCGTCCATCGACATCGCGAGCTTGAGAATTCCAAGCGGCCGCCCGTGCGTCAGCCGCGTGATGAATCCTTCGTTCAGCCGGATCGCTTCGGCTTCCAGAGTCCCGCTTGTAACGCCAATCTTCGCGCGCTTGAGAATGGCGATACCGCGCCCGCTGACGCGCGGGTCGGGATCGACGCATCCGATGACGACTCGCTGGACGCCGGCGGCGACCAGAGCTTCCGCACACGGCGGAGTCTGTCCGACATGGGCGCACGGCTCGAACGATACGTAGGCAGTTGCGCCGCGCGCCAGCGCGCCCGCGTCGGCCAGCGCCACGGTTTCACCGTGCGGACGCCCGCCGATGCCGGTGACGCCGCCGCCGACTACCTTGCCGCCGCGCACGATTACGCATCCTACCGAAGGATTCGGAGTTGTCAGCCCGAGCCGTTCACCCGCGAGCGCGAGCGCCTGGCGCATGAAGCGCTCGTCGCGAAGGGTGGCTCGGTCAGGCGGCGCCGTCGCTCTTCTTGTCACCGGCGCGGGACGCGGGCTTTTGTTTGCGTTGATTGATGAGGTCTTCGAGCTCGTGCATGAACTCGTCGATATCCTTGAACGAGCGATAGACCGAGGCGAAGCGGACGTACGCGACCTGATCGATTTTGTGCAGCTCGTTCATCACCGCCGCGCCGATCGCGTTGCTGGGCACCTCGCGATCGCTCTGCTCCGCCATCGTGGACTCGATGTTGTTGGCTATTTGCTCGATCGTTTCCATCGAGACCGGCCGCTTTTCGCAGGCGCGCTTGAGGCCGGCGATTATCTTGGTGCGATCGAAGGGCTCGCGGCGGCCATCTTTTTTCACGACCATCGGCGACGCTTCCTCGACCCGCTCGTAGGTCGTGAAACGCCGCTTGCATGCCGAGCACGCGCGACGGCGCCGAATCATCATGCTGTCGTTCGAAAGTCTCGAATCGATGACTCGATTTCCGCGATGGCGGCAGAATGGGCACCGCATGATCTAGCGCCGGGTCCGGTCGTCGAAGCGCCGTGGGCCCGGCGATTTGTCACGGGCGAGTTTTGGGTCGCGCGGCTTCAGCTCTTGTGAGCCTCGATATAAGTGACGACGTCCTTGACGGTCCGTATTTTCTCGGCGTCCTCGTCCGAGATTTCGATGTTGAACTCCTCTTCCAGCGCCATCACCAGCTCGACGATATCGAGTGAGTCCGCGCCGAGGTCTTCGATAAACGAGGCCTCCGGAGTTACCTCGTCGGCGGCCACGCCCAGTTGCTCGCTTATCTTTTCGCGAACCTTGGTTTCGATGTCTTGCGCCATCGTGCTCTCGTTCCTCCTGGCAGCGAGCCGTGATCGGGCCGCCAATCAATATTCCAACTTTATCCCACTGCCGCAAAGACCAGAGGTAACGGCGAGAGGGTCGGGATTAAATTATCAGGGGAGCATAAGGACTGAAAGCCGTGGACGCAAGGCGCGGCTCAGGTTTTGGCGGCGGCGGCCGGCTGCGAAATCGCTTTCAAAGACGCCAGGTCCTCGAGTGGGCGCACGCGGATCGCTCGATACGTCCGGCGCATCATGCCCATCAGCACGCGGCCGCAGCCGAATTCGATCGCGTCGGTGATGCCGCCGCGGTCGACCACGCCCATCGATTCTTCCCACCTCACCGGCGAGGTTATCTGTTCGAGCAGCAGCGGCACGACGCGGGCGGTGTCGCGATTCACTTCCGCCGTGACATTCGCGATCACGCCAAACTTGAACTTGCCGATCTTGAGCGCGCGCAACACCGGTTCCATCCCGTCGCGCGCCGGTTGCATCAGCGGACAATGAAACGGCGCGCTGACCTTAAGCTCGACTGACATCGAGGCTCCGCGCTCTTTGGCAATCTCCAGCGCCCGGCGCACGGGTGCTGCATGGCCCGCGATAACGATTTGGCCGGGAGCGTTCAGATTGGCGGGCACCGCGATCTTGCCGTCGCGAGTGACCTCCTGGCAGATCTCCCGCACTTGCGAGAGCTCGAGGCCTATAAGCGCCGCCATCGCGCCCTGCCCCGGCGGGGACGGCCTCCTGCATCAGACGTCCACGCTCGCGCACCGCACGCACGGCGTCGGCAAAATCGATCGCACCTGCGCCGACCAGCGCGCTATATTCGCCAAGGCTGTGGCCGGCCGCGATTTCCGGCTCGTCGCCGATTTCTTTGCGATAGACACGCAACGCCGCGATCGATGCGGTCAGGATTGCGGGCTGAGTGTTGGTCGTCAAGCCGCAGTTCATCTTCAGGGCCTTCGAAGCACAGCCTGGAAAGTGGAAACCCAAGTGCGCTGTCGGCTTCCTTGAAGGTCTCGCGAGCGACTGGAAAGCTGTCCGACAGCTCCTTGCCCATCCCAACCCGTTGCGAGCCCTGCCCCGGGAAAAGAAATGCCAGCTTCATCTAACGACCGCGCCTCACGAATCGCTCTTGGGACGGTCGGGAGAATGCGCGCCTGCGTCCGCTTCGTCCTGTCGGATGAAGGTCGCCCGATTTGTGGCGCCTTGTCGGCGCCTGGCGCGGTGCCGTTGGTCGGCGTCGGCGACGCTTCGACATCTGCGGATTCGCCGTGCGCATCATTCTTAAGCGAGCCGCTGTCGTGTGATCGGGAATGCGGTGGATTCGTAATTGGCGCGTTCTATTTTAGGATCAATGTGATGGTCCGCGGCATGCTCCGGCGGCGGCTCGCGCAGACTGCCAGTGTCACTCGCTGGCGGAGGATGCGACTCGTCGCGCCTGGGCAGGTCGCCCTCGCGGTCGCGGCGATGCAACCGTTCGCGCATCTTGCCGAACAGCGCGCGAATGCCCTTGCCTGCGGCCGGTTTGACTGGCCCGACCGGCTGGATCTTCGCCAGAATCTCCAAAATTTCCGCGTTTACGTGATGCACCAGTTGTTCGTTGGCGGCGGCTCGAATTGCGCTTCGAATCGCTCGTGGATTGGACGAACCGTGCGCAATAATCGACACGCCGCTGACGCCGAGCAGCGGTGCGCCGCCGTATTCCGATGGATCGAGCCGCTCACGCATCGCGGTTAGATTTTTTCTCACCAGCAGATAGGCGAGCCGCGTGCGCCAGTTTGCGCCGAATACCTCGCGCAAAGTACCGAGCAGGAACGACGAAAATCCTTCCATCGTCTTGAGCGCGACGTTGCCGGTGAACCCGTCGGTGACAACGATGTCAGCCTTGGTGCGGTTGATATCGCGGCCCTCGACGTAGCCGATGTAATTCACGTAGGTCGGCATCTGCTCGAGCATCGCAGCCGCTGCCCGCGTGTTCTCGTTGCCCTTCGAACTCTCCTCGCCATTGGAGAGAATACCGACGCGCGGGCGCGAAACATTGCGCACATGCCGCCAGTACACGCTGCCCATCACCGCGAACTGCACCAGGTTAATCGGCTTCACTTCGGTATTCGCGCCCGCGTCGATCAGCAAGCCGAAGCCTTCACTGGTCGGAACCAGCGACGCGATAGCCGGCCGGTCGACGTAGGTAAGGTTGCCAAGGATCATCATCGACGCGGTCATGACGGCGCCTGAGTTGCCGGCGCTGACAAAGGCGCTCGCCTCGCCACGCTTGACGAGATCGAGTCCGACGTGAATCGAAGAGCGCGGCTTGGAGAGCACGGATTCGAGCGGCGAATCGTCCATCAGGACGACCTCGGGCGCGTGTTCGATCCGGATTGGCAGATTGGCGGTTTCGTGGTCGGCGAGTTCGCGCGCCAGGATCTCGCCGTCGCCAACCATGACGACCTCGATACCAAAGTCGCGGGCCGCCAGAACGGCGCCCTCAACGGTAGCTTTCGGGGCGAGATCACCCCCCATCGCGTCGAGCGCGATTTTCACGGTCGTACTCCGCCGCGCCTATTCCTTTATCTCGGCGAGCTGGCGCCCGCGGTAGGAGCCACAGTGGCGACAGATGCGATGCGGCATGACCGGCTCGCCGCACGACGCGCACGAGCCTGGGTTGACGGCGCGGAGCGCATCGTGCGCGCGGCGCATGTTTTTCTTCGAGTGCGAGGTGCGGCGTTTGGGTGCTTGCATGGCGAATTACTTCCTAAAGTTGGGGGTTGAGCTTATCAGGTGCGCGGCAGTTTTAGCGACCGCAGCGCCTCGAGGCGCGGATCGAATGTTTCCACCCGGCACCCGCAAGAACTGCGGTTCAGATTGACGCCGCAATGCGGACACAGGCCGCGGCAATCCTCCTGGCACAACGGACGCGTCGGCAACGCGAGCAAAACCTGCTCGCGGATCAGCGGGCTTAAATCCACCTCGTCGCCCTCGTAGAGCGAGAATTCCAGATCCTCGGCGCGAAGATTGTCATCGTCGTATCCAACCGATTTGGGCGACAGCACGAAACGAAACGGCCGATCGGCGGCCGCATCGAAGTCCTCGGCGCATCGCGCGCAGACAGCCCCGGTACGCGTCTTCAGCATGCCGGCGAAGAACAGTTCCATTCCCGCGCGATAGAACGCCACCGATACCTCGACCGGTCCTTCAAGATGATATTCGCGGATCGGTCCCTCGCCCAGGATACGGTTGATTTCCTGCTCAGGTTCGGCAAACGCCATTTCTTTGGCATCCGCCGTTATGTCCTCGATTCGGATTTTCACCGCACACGTGACGCCTTGGACGGGATAGTGGAACAAGAATTATCGCATTTCGAGCGCGATCTTAAAATACATCGCGGTTGGCGCAACCGAGCGTTCCCTGTAGCGTCCACAAAGCTCCGTCAACGAGGATTATTTTGCGATGGCCACCGAGCGTTTCACTTTTCCCGCCAAGTTTCTTTGGGGTACCGCCACTGCCGCACACCAGGTCGAGGGCAACAACCTCAACTGCGACTACTGGGTGCTCGAGCACACGCCCGGCTCGCCGTTTGTCGAGCCCTCGGGCGACGCGTGCGATCAGTATCATCTCTATCCCGACGACATCGCGATGCTTGCGCGACTCGGCTTCAACACCTATCGCTTCTCCATCGAATGGGCTCGAGTCGAACCCGAACCCGGTGAGTTCTCGCGCGCAGCACTCGATCATTACCGCCGCGTGCTCGCGTGTTGCCACGAACACCAGATCACGCCGGTGGTAACGTTTCATCATTTCACCTCCCCGCGATGGGTCGCCGGCGATGGCGGATGGGAAGACATAAAAACCGCCGAACTGTTCGCGAGATATTGCGAGCGTGCAGCCGCCCACCTCGGCGATCTGATCGGGGTCGCGTGCACCATCAACGAGGCCAACCTCGGCGCCTACCTGTACTTGCTCGGCTCGCTGCCATTGAAGCTCGATCCCGCGCGCCTGCAATGGTTCTCAGAGGCGGCGCGGCGTATCGGCGCCGATCCGAATCACTTCGCGCCGTTCCTGATGTGCGATCAGATGAAGGCGCGCGACACGATGCTTGAAGCGCATCGCCTCGCCGTCGCCGCCCTCAAATCATCGCGCGGCAAATTCCCTGTCGGCGTATGCCTCGCGCTGGCCGATTTACAGGCCGTTCCAGGTGGCGAACAGCGCCGCGATCGCATCAAGGCCGAGTGCCAGGACATTTTCTTCGAGGCAGCCCGTGGCGACGATTTCATCGGCGTCCAGACCTACACCCGCAATCGCATCAGCGCCGACGGCACGCTGCGCCCGGAGGCCGGCGTCGAGACCACGATGATGCACTACGAATTCTGGCCCGAAGCGCTCGAAGCCACCATCCGTCAAGCGAGCGCTGTGGCCAAAGTTCCGGTGATCGTCACCGAGAACGGAATCGGCACCGATACGGACGATCGCCGTATCGAGTACGTGCGCCGCGCGCTGGAAGGTGTCGTGCGATGCATCCGCGACGGCATCGACGTGCGCGGCTACTGCTATTGGTCATTGCTCGACAACTTCGAATGGAATTCCGGCTATCGTCCAACCTTCGGCCTGGTAGCGTAGACTCGCGCGACGCAGGCGCGCACATCAAGCCCAGTGCGAAATGGCTCGGCGACATCGCCCGCGCCAACGCCATGGATATAAACCCGGCCTAGCGGGCGGCTCTCGTTCGCCCCACCCCAATCCGCGGGCAATCGCTTGCGACCGCACAAATTTCGCATTGCGGTTTGCGCGCGATACATATCTGCCGCCCGTGCAGAATCAGCCGCATCGAGAACGGCGTCCAATCCTTGTCGGGCAGGATTTTTTGCATCTCGAGCTCGATCTTCGCTGGTTCAGTTTCCCTCGTGAAACCCAGGCGATACGTCAGCCGCCGCACGTGCGTATCGACCACGAAGCCCGGCTTGCCGAAGACGTGGCCGAGGATCACGTTTGCGGTTTTGCGCCCTACCCCCGGAATTTTCACCAGGTCCTCCATCTGGGATGGAACCTCGCCGCCGTAGTCCTCAACGATCTTCTTTGCGGCGCCCATCAGCGAGCGCGTCTTCTGCCGAAAGAATCCTGTCTTGACGATTAACTGTTCGACATGGCGCGGATCCGCCGCCGCCATCGCGCGTGCGTCGGGATATTCTTTGAAGAGTTGGGGCGTTACCCGGTTGACGCCCGCGTCCGTCGACTGTGCCGAAAGAATGGTCGCCGCGAGACACTGCCACGGCGTTTCGAAATCAAGGCTGATGCGCGCCGTCGGATACAGCTTCGCCAGTGCACGCGAAACTCGTCCCGCACGCTTCTTTAAATCCGCGATCGATTCGCGCGCCGCCACAATGCCTCACGCGACGACGCGCCGGCTCTGCTGCTCATGCGTGAAGCTTGCGACTTCGCTCTTCTCGCGCGCGTGATCCCATCCGAGCTCGGCCGCCATGATTCGCGCAACCGCAGGCGCCGCCGCTTCCGCCTCAACCGGCGAGCGCCACGACAACGAGGTGCGCCGAATCAGAAAGTCGCCGACCGAATGCGCCATCTCGTTGGTGACAGCGTTGACGACTTCGGCCCCGATCGCGGGGCATCCGCGCGACAGCGGCTGCGCCAGTTCGGGCCGCCGGGCGGCGATTCGCGCGACGATCGGCGCGCGCGTTCCGTAGCGCGCCTTTAGAATTTCAGCCGCCGCCGCCGGAATGCTGCGCATCGAGATAGTCGCGCCGCCGCCCGAGTCGTCGCCATCGGCCAACGCGCGGGCACCGGGAAACGGAGTCGTGAGCGTCGGGCAAATTCCCACCGGCCGTCGCAGCCGCTTCATCACCAGATTGACGAGTCTCTGCGCAATCTCGCGATGAGTCGTGAACTTGCCGCCGGCCACCGTGATCAGTCCGGATGCGCTCTCGAGGATCACTTCCTCGCGCGGCACCGACGACGGCGCCTCTTTCTCCGCCCTGACCAGCGCCCGCAGTCCGGCAAAGCTGGTCGCGACGTCTGCATTGGTGAGCTTGATTCCCGGCAGGCTCTCGGCCAGCACCGCGAGCAGATATTCGACGTCGGCAATTTCCGTCCGGACGGTGGCTGGATCGCCGGTAAAATCAGTATCGGTCGTGCCCACCAGCACGTAGCGGTCGTGCGGCATCACGAATACGATTCGGCCGCGCTCATCGGCAAGCACGATCGACTCGCGCACCGGCAGCATCGTTCGCGAGAACACCAGGTGGACGCCCTTGGTCAGCCGCACACACGGCTTCGACGACGGATCATCCATACGCCGAATATCGTCGACCCAGGGGCCGGCGGCATTCAGAAATTTCTTCGCGCGAATTGTTCCGATTGCGCCGCCACGCAGGTCCCGCACCGTCGCCGACGTGAGATTACCGTCCGTTACGCCGAAACTCTCGACCGCCAGGTAGTTCGCGACTGCCGCGCCGTGCAAATCCGCGTCGAGCACATTCTCGAACGTGACGCGCGCGTCGTCCGCCCACGCGTCGTAGTACATCGCGCCACCGGTCAGCCGGTCGCGGCTCAGCGCCGGCTCGGTTTCGCGCACTTCGGCGGCGTTCAGACTCGAGTGCCACTCCTTGAAAGGCATCCGCGCAAACAGGTCGTACAGCGTCAATCCCATCGACATCGTAAAACGATTGAAACCGCGCCGCCGGTATACCGGAAACAGGAACTGAATCGGATGGACCAGGTGCGGCGCCGTCCGATGGCGCAGGCGCTCGCGCTCGCGCAGCGCCTCGTACACCAGTTTGAACTGTCCCTGGGGCAGGTAGCGGAATCCGCCATGAATCAGTTTCGACGATCGCGACGAGGTCGCGCCGGCGAAATCGCCGCAATCGATAAGCGCAACGCGCAGGCCGCGCATCGAGGCGTCACGCGCGGCTGCAGCGCCATTGATGCCCGCGCCGATGATCGCGAGATCGAATTCCTCGTCGCGAAATCGCGCGAGGCTCTTCTGACGATTCAGGGTTGAAGTCAAATCAGTCTTCGCGATCTTCCTGGAACGAGTAGCGCTCCTCGGTCCACGGGTCGGCGTGGTTGTGATAGCCGCGCACTTCCCAAAATCCTCGCCGGTCGAGGTCGGCAAACTCGATCGCGCGCACCCACTTCGCACTCTTCCAGGCGTAGAGCTTCGGCACGACCAGGCGCAATGGAAAACCGTGATCGAGCTCGAGGTCACGGCCGTCATGCCGATGCGCCAGCATCACGTCGTCCTCCAGGAACTCGTCGAGCGGCAGGTTGGTGGTGTAGTCGGCGTCGCAATGGATAATCACATGACGCACTTCGGGACTGAGCTTCACCAGCTTCATCAGGTCCGCGATCTTGACGCCTTCCCAGGTGTTGTCGAGCCGCGACCACGTCGTCACGCAGTGAAAGTCGGCGACCTCTCGCGATTGCGGCAGCGCGCGGAATTCCTCGTATGAAAATCGAAGCGGCTTCTCGACCAGGCCGACGACTTTGAAATCCCACGTCGTCGGATCGAAGCGCGGTGTGGCGCCGTAAGTCAAAACGGGAAATTTATCAGTCAAGGTCTGTCCCGGCGGCACCCGCGCGGCAAGGTCCTGTGCGATGAGCGGCTTTGCCATATGCGTGACTATTAGCTGACCAATAGATCTCGCGAAAGGGTCGGCCTGGCCTCTATAACACCGGGTGCAGGGAGTCACTCCTGCCGAAGGAGGCGTGGAACCCACCGTGGGTTCCACATTCAATCAAGTTCCTTTCCCCCGTCACCCGCGCGACAGCGACTCGATGATCGCCGCCGTGACTTCCTCCGTCGAAGCTTTACCGCCCACATCGCGCGTCAGCACTTTGCCCGCGCGCAACACCGACGCGGTCGCGCCGCGAATTTTCTCGCCTGCCGCACGATGCCCGAGATAGTCGAGCATCATCGCGCTCGACAGGATCATCGCAATCGGATTCGCGACGCCCTTGCCTGCGATGTCGGGCGCGGTCCCATGCACCGCTTCGAAAATCGCGCCCTTGTCGCCGTAGTTTGCGCCCGGTACCAATCCCAGGCCGCCGACCAGCCCCGCGCACAAATCCGAAACAATGTCGCCGTATAGATTTTCAAGCAGCAGCACGTCGAACGATTCCGGATGCGTCACCAGGCGCATGCAGGCCGCGTCTACGATTTGCTCCTGGTAACGAATCCCCTTGTAACCTTGCGAGACGGCGCGCGCGCATTTCAGGAACAGCCCGTCCGACAGCTTCATTATATTGGCTTTGTGGATCGCCGTGACCGATTTGCGCTGATGCCGGCGCGCATACTCGAACGCGAACTTTGCGATTCGCCGCGACGCCCGCGCCGTGATCACCTTGATACTTTCGACCACGCCGGGCGCGATCTCGTGCTCGATACCTGAGTACAGGTCTTCGGTATTCTCACGCACCACGATCAAATCAACGTTGCTGAAGGGTGTATGCACGCCGTCAAAGTTCATCGTCGGGCGCACGTTGGCGTACAGATCGAACGCGCGCCGAAGATGCACATTGATCGAGCGCCAGCCTTCCGCGACGCGCGTCTCGAGCGGCCCCTTCAGCGCAACCCCGGTGCGTTTGAGCGATGCGATCAAGGCGTCGGGCACTGGAGTTCCGAAGCGCCGAAATGCGCTCATACCCGCCGCCTGCCGGTCCCACGCGAGTTTGATTCCGGTCGCGTCGATCACCGCCAGTGCCGCACTCACGACTTCCGGGCCTACGCCGTCGCCAGGAATCAGAGTGACCGCACGACCGCTCGAAGTTTTCTTGGGAATCGGCTTCCTCGAAGTCGATGACACTTTTCTCGTTTTCACAATCTCATTCTGTCTCCTCTCCCTGTAAGGGAGAGGATGAAGGTGAGGGTCCTATGACAGCGCCTTGCGCGATTCAGGATTCTGGTCCTGCCGCGAGCATCAATAATTCACCAGCCCGACGAAAACGTCGCTGACATTGGTCCCCGTCGGTCCGGGGACGAACAGTGCGCCCGACGCTTTGAAAAAGTTGTACGCGTCGTTGCGGATGAGCGCCGTTGCAGCGCTGACTTCCGCGCGAGCGCCATCGGCGACCGTACTGGGCGACGCGAACGCGCCCGCTGCGTCGGTCGGCCCGTCGATTCCGTCGGTGCCCGCGACCAGCGCCGCGATTCGTCGCGCGCGTCCGATCTGCGACAGCTCGATGCCCATGGCCAGCGCGCACTGCTGTGCGCGTCCGCCCTTGCCGCCGCCGCGCACCGTCACCACGGGCTCGCCACCGGCGAGCACGCATACCCGCTCGTGGCTGATTGCGCACAGGTATTCCGCCAGCGCACGGCCGACATCGTTGGCCTCGCCATGCAGCGCTTTCCATCTTTGCGGATGATAGCCGAGCTCTGCAGCCGCCCGCTCGGCGCCTTCCAGAGCCAGGTCGCCGTCACCGATGATTACATTGGTCACGCGCTCGAGGATTGGATCTCCCGTCTTAACGGTCGCTCCGGTTTCTCCCGCCACTGCTCGCTCGAGGTACCCACGCACCGTTTCCGGCGCGCGTCCCCACACGTTGCGCCGCTTCAATACTGCTACCGCGTCGCCAAAGCTGCTCCAGTCGCCGGCGGTGAGTCCCGAGCCGATGGTCGCGAGGTCGTTGCCCGGTACGTCGGACAGAATCAGGCTGAGCACGCGCGCACCGCCGCAATGGTGCAGGAGTCGTCCACCCTTAACGGCCGACAGATGCTTGCGCACGATGTTAAGCTCGCGAATCGAGGCACCGGCCTTGAGCAGCGCTTGATTGACTGCGATTTTGTCCGCCAGCGTGAGTCCCTCGGCCGGACGCGTGAACATCGCCGACGCGCCTCCGCTCAGTGCGACAATCACGAGGTCGTCGGCAGTAGTGCCATGCAACATCTCGCACGCGAGATGCGCCGCCTCCTCCGATGATTCATCTGGCACAGGATGGCTCGACGCGACGACGCGGACTCTGGAGCCCGGTTCGAATGTCGCCAGGCCCGCGGCGTGATGAACCTTCGGGATGACTGCGAGCGCATCGATCAGACGGTCGCCGATGCGGCGTTCGATCTCGCGCGCCATTCCAACCGACGCCTTGCCGACTGCCAGCATTCGGACTCGCGATGCGCTCGCGACCAGCTCGCGAACATGTCCCGCGCCTTCGCAACCGCCGTCCATCGCGAGCCCCACCAGCCGGGCAGGATCGATCGCCGTGACGGCTGCGCGATAAATCTTTTCGAGGTCGGACCGTGCGACCCGCGCGGAATCGGGATCTGTCCTCGATGAGCCCACTGTCAGCGTTTGAGCGTGCGGATTTTCCCGGATGCTTCCGCCACCAGTACCACAGTCGCCATCGCGATGAAGATCCCCGTGCCGACCACGCCGGGAATCGCGAGCAGTTCGCGATCCAGCCGCGCGGCGCTGGCAATCTTCTTCACCGCGCAATCGAGAATCAAGTTGCCGTTGTCGGTCATGAACTCGTTGCCGTCGGTTTCGCGAACCTTGGGCTTCATCCCGAGCGCTTTGATCTTCGCAGTCACCAGCGGTAGGCCAAACGGCACCACTTCGACCGGGATAATCCCGCGATCGCCGAGTTTCTTTACCAGCTTCTCGTAGCCCACCAGCACGACGAATCGGCGCGATGACGCGGCCACGATTTTTTCCCGCACCAACGCGCCACCGTAACCTTTAACCAGGTTGAGATGGGGATCGACCTCGTCGGCGCCGTCGAGGTCGACATCGATCTTTCCGGCTTCAGCCAGTGTAACGATCGGGATTCCGACCGAGCGCGCAAGCTCTTCAGCCGGCCTGGAGGTAGGCACCCCGCGCACCGCAATCCCGCTCGCACCAAGCGCACGAATGAACGCACTGGCAGCGCGACCGGTTCCGAGGCCTACAACATGCCCCGGCTTGACGAAGCGAAGCGCATACCGCCCAAGCGCCTCAAGCGCCGCTTCATCAGCAGCCATCAATTGCTTCTCGCTTGCACGTCAGCTTTTCTGCGATCCGTATTCGTGTTTCGTTCTCCTGAACTTGAACTACGTTTCACGTGAAACACTTTCGCCAGGAAATCCCAGCAAACAGCCTCGCTTTCGAAAGAAAAAAGCGAAACTCGACGCTACGGTTTGCCGTCGCGAAGCAATTGCATGAACTCCTGGCGCGTCTCGTGGTTGGTGCGGAAGACGCCGAGCATCGCCGAGGTCGTGACGTAGGAATTCTGTTTCTCGACGCCGCGCATCCGCATGCACAGGTGCTCGGCCTCGAGCACTACGGCGACGCCGAGTGGATCGATCTCCGACATTAAAGTCTGCGCGATCTGCGTGGTCAGCCGTTCCTGCACCTGGAGCCGTCGCGCGTAGATTTCCACCATCCGTGCCAGCTTCGAGATGCCGACGATTTTGCGATTGGGCAGATACGCGACGTGCGCCTTGCCCATGAACGGCAGCAGGTGATGCTCGCACAGGGAGTAGAAATCCAAATCCTTGCACAGGATCATTTCCTGGTAGTCCTGTTCGGAAAACAAGGCGCCGTTGATCGCTTCCTTCGGGTCCTTGGCATAGCCGCTGGTCAGGAACTCGTAGGCCTTGGCGACCCGCGCAGGGGTGCGCTCGAGGCCCTCGCGCTCGGGGTCTTCACCGATATGTCGCAGGATCACGCGGACCGCATCTTCGAGCGTGCCGGAGCCATTGGCGCCATTTTTTTCCGCGTTCACCTTGGACCGTGAACCATTTGTCTGGGTGCGGTTCATGTACCGATCTCCTTGCGCCAACGGCTGAATTGAAGCGCCAGCTCGATTGCCAATGACGGGCCGCCGCCACTCATGATGATGAACCCGGCCGCATCGCGAGCCAACGACTTCATCAGCTCCATGTTCTCCCGAAGCGAAACCGCGCGCACCTCTTCTTCGCTCATCCCGCCGAATCTGTCCAGATGCTGGCGCGCGCCGCTTAAGTCCTTCACCCGATCGATCAGATAGTTTGCCATCGCCTCGCGCTTGACCGGCAGGATTCCGAGCATCGTCTTGACGCCGAGGCCACTGGCTTTCGCGACAAAGCGCCGGCCGGTCGCCGCGTCGAACACCGGCTGCGTGATCACGAAGCGCGCACCCGCCGCGGCCTTGCGCTCGAGCAGCTCGAACTCGCGCTCGATATTTTTTCGATTCGGATTCGCGACCGCACCCGCAACGATCGACGGCAACGCCAGCAGCGGCTTCTTGCCTTCGCCGGTGTCGCCGCGATTTAGCTGGGCGACCATCGCAAGCAGTCCATATGCGTCGATATCGTGCGACACGATCACTTTGCCGTCGGCGTCGGCCGGAATCTTGTCACCGTTGAGGGTGACCACCGCGTCGATTCCGATCGCAGCCGCGCCAAGCAGATCGGACTTCAGCGCGAAGCGATTGCGGTCGCGGCACGAGACGTTCAACACCACCGGGATTTTCAATCGCTCCTTGATCGCCGCGCCGAAAACCAGCCCCGACATTTTCACCTTGCCCAGAGCGTTGTCGGTCAGGTTGATCGCGTCGACGTGTCCCGCAAGTTGCGCGAGGCGGCGCAGTAGCGGAGCAGGATTGATTCCACGCGGGGGCGAGACTTCGAGCCACAGCGCGGGCGCGGGACCGTTCAGGTTGTCGAGGATTGAAGGCAACGGATTTCTCCGCGGATGCGCGAATCAGGCGGCGCGTTTCAGTTGGCCGGCTTCACGCCTGCCGGCGCTCGGTCGCTTTGACCTTCTGATATTTGCGGTAATCGTAGCCGGTCGCCATCGCCATCAGCAGCGGCTCCATCCCGCCCTCGCGCTCGCGGCGCAGCACGCGCAGGCGATCGAAAAACTCGCGGAAATCCTTGTCCACGCGATTTTTGCCGTCCACCGGCGACAGGAAGAAGTCATGCAGGCGCGTCACGGTGAAGCGCAGCGACGAAAATCGCAGTTCGTTGGGGAACGCGTCCCACTCGGCGAGCGACAGGGTGCGGACCGACTCGTAGCCCGACAGCAGATAGCGGAAGCGGTCGAGCGAGTAAGCGCCGTCGACGAAGCACAACGCGTTGACCGCGGTCGCGATGTCGAAAATAAACTTGCCGCGGCAGGCGGCGTCGAAATCGAGCATCGCCGTCAGCTTCTCGCCGCGAAAAAGCAGGTTGTCCGAGAAGATGTCGCCGTGGATCACGCCCTTGGGCAGTTTGCCCTCGAGATAGCGCGTCAGGTACTCGACCTCGTCGTCGAGCGTGCGGCAAATCTTGCGGAAGTAGTTGGGCAGGCGGTTGCGCACAGTCAGGTAGAGATCGGCGATTCGTTCGAAGCTGAAGCGATTATCGATTCCCTTCTTGTAGGCCTTGCCGATCACGTGCAGGTCGCCGAGCGCATGACCTATAGTCTCGAGCTGGCTCGGCTTGAGGCGCGCAGGCAGCAGCACCTTGCCCTCCTGGTACTTGAAGAGCGACACGCAGCGGTTGTTGAAGTTGTGATAGTAGCGTCCCATCCGATCCTGCATCGGATGCGGGCAAGGAAACGTGTGCTTGCGCAGGAACGAGAGCAAATCGATTTCGCGCTTGAGCTCGTTCTCGCTTTTGACCTCGTCGACGCGCAGCAGAAACTTGCCCTTGGCGGCCTCGAGCACGTAGTTGGTATTGACCGATCCTTCGGGAATCCCGGTGGCGCTTGAGACTCGGCCGAGACCGTAATCGTCCGCGAGCTCCTTGAGGAACGGTTTGCTTAGCTCAGTATAAACGGCCATCGGAATGAGGGCTTGCAATCGATCAAATGAGGGTTGTCAGCCCGCCAAGTCTAGGGCGTCACTGGCAACTCGTCAACTAGGGGCCGCAAAAGCCCGCTAAACAGGGGGTTTGGCGAATTCGAAGATCGCGCGACTGGGAGCCGCGACAATCCTGAAGTTGCGTCAGAGGTCGAGCGCGGCTAAATCAATCGCATGCCGACATCCAAAAAACCCGCCAAAACTCCTGTGTCGCCAAAAACCGCAACCCCGAAGAGCGCCAGCGCCGCACTGGAAGGAAAGAAAGCGCCCGCCTTCGAGCTGTTCGACGCCGAGGGAAAAAACGTCGCGCTCAAAGATCTGATCGGCGCCAACAACCTCGTGCTCTATTTCTATCCCAAGGATATGACCCCCGGATGCACCATCGAGGCGTGCAGCTTTCGCGACAACATCGCGCCACTCAAAAGGCTCGGCGCAAAAGTCGTCGGTATCAGCGCCGACTCGACCGACTCACATGGCAAGTTCATCGCCAAGCACGAGCTCAACTTCCCGCTGCTCGCCGATCCCGGCAACAAAGTGTGCAAGCTGTACGGCGTTTACAAGATGAAATCGCTCTACGGGCGCGAGTTCATGGGCATCGAGCGCACGACCTTCGTTATCGACAAGACGGGGGTGGTGCGGAAGGTGTTCCCGAAGGTGAAGGTCAACGGCCACACCGAAGCTGTGATCGAGGCGCTGAAGGAGATCGCGTAACCGCAGAGATTACGATGCGGCCGCGCGATTCGTATCGAGCAGATTGTCGCGCAGAAAGGCGCGCAGTTCCGGCTCGACCTGCTTGCCGAGATCGTGCGAGGCCTGCGGGAAATACCGGGTCTCGACTTTCGCGCCACGCTCCCGCAATGCGTCTGCCAGCTTTACCGCCTGCTCGACCGGCATCCGAGTGTCACGCTCGCCATGCATTATCAGCACGCTGCATTCGAGCCGCGGCGGCAGATGCGCGATCACGCTGCGCTCCTTGAGTATCCGCTTGCTCGGCCACACTTCGCGCAGAATGGACAACTTGGTGCGCAGTGGCGCTTCAGGCCATAACGTCAGCGTGTCGTAGCAGCCAGATTCCAGGATCAGCGCCCGCGGGCGCGAGTCGTAGTCCATCAGCAGGCCGGCCGCGACCGCGCCATGCCCAAGTCCCCATACCGCCAGTCGCGACGCGTCGACGTCCGTCCGCCCCGCCAGCATGTCGAGCGCCTTGCGTGACGCCAGCACGGTCGGCTGACCGACGAAGCGGCTCGGCCCTGACGACTTCCCATAGCCCGGAATGCTCACGCAGGCGACCTGGATTCCCATCGACGCGATTCCCTGGCTCATCTGCACGCATCGATCGACGTTGCCCTCGCCGCCGTTGAGCACCAGCAGGCCGGGCCGCCGGCCATTCTCGGCGCTGCGCGTCAGGTATCCTTCGATATGGTAATTCTTCGGACCCACGGCCACGTCGAAATTGAACTGATCGACGTTTTTGTAGTTCGACTCGATCGATTTGCCCGGAATATGACAAGCGATCGTCGACACGGCGAGTAGCATCGCCGCAATCGAAAGTTGCGCAAACCGGCGCACGGTGAATGTATGCATTTTTAATCGGGAACGAGCGGAAGGGCCCGGCAAGTCGTCTGGCATCGGGCGGTAATCTACTCGAATTGCCATTAATTTAAAACAGGCAGACGCCGCCGGCGTAACCAGGCGCATTGAATCGTATCCGGGATTGACCGATACTCCTTGATTCGCAAGCGCTATTTTCATGTTACTGTGCTTCTCTATTCGGTGAAAGTTTGATGGCGACCCAGGCACAATCGGCTTCCCAAGCAGCGGCGGCAATTGATTTCGACAAAAACGGCGGCGTCGTCGCCGCCATCGCCGTTGACCATCTGAGCCATCGCGTGCTGACCGTCGCCTACATGAACCGCGAAGCCTTCGAAGAGACGGTCGCCACCGGACGCGCATGCTATTTCTCGCGCTCGCGCAACAAGTTGTGGCGCAAGGGCGAAGAGTCGGGCAATTTTCAAATCGTCCACGAGATTCGCCTCGACTGCGACGCCGACGCGCTCGTGGTCGCCGTCGAGCAGCGTGGTGACGGCGCCGCGTGCCACGAGGGCTATGAGTCATGCTTCTTTCGCAAGCTCGACAACGGCGCGTGGAAAATCGTCGAGCAGCGCAAAGTCGATCCCGCCAAGTACGGCCCCAACTACGGCCATCAGAAGAAGTCGGCCGGTTGATCGAAGATGGCTGACCAGGTTCTGAAATTCGGCATCCCGAAGGGGAGCCTCGAGCAGCAGACGCTCGAGCTGATGCGCAAGTCCGGATGGCGCATCACCGCCGACGCGCGCTCGTACATTCCCACCACCGACGACGCCACGCTCAGCTGCCGAATTCTGCGGCCGCAGGAGATGCCGCGTTATATCGCCGACGGCTCGCTCGACGCCGGCATCACCGGCAGCGACTGGATTGTCGAGAACAACGTGACGCTCCAGCCGGTCGAAAGCTTCATCTACGCCAAGGCGACGCTAACGCCCTCGCGATGGGTCCTGTGCGTGCGCAACGACTCGCCGGTCAAGCGTCTCGAGGATTTGCAGGGAAAACGAATCGCCACCGAGCTGGTGCAATTCGTCAAGCGAATCCTGGCCGAGCGCAAAGTTAAAGCAGAAGTTGAATTTTCATGGGGCGCCACCGAAGCCAAGGTCGCCGAAGGGATTATCGACGCCGCTATCGACGTTACCGAGACCGGCTCGTCGCTGCGCGCCAACGGGCTGCGCATAGTCGAGGAGTTACTGATCTCCAATCCAGTGCTGGTGGCCAATCCCGGCGCATGGACCGATCAGTGGAAGCAGGCCAAGATTCGCCAGATCGGCATCCTGATTCGCGGCGCGCTCGACGCCGAAAACCGCGTCGGCATCAAGATGAACGTCGCCAAGGACAATCTCGAAAAAGTGATCGCGCTGCTGCCCTCGATCACCGCGCCGACCATCTCGCATCTCTACCCGTCGAAGGCGCTCAAGGGCGTCGAATGGCTCGCCGTCGAAACCGTCATCGCGGAGCGCACCGTGCGCGAACTGTTTCCCAAGCTGCTCGAAGCAGGCGCCGTCGGCATAGTCGAGTTCCCGCTGAACAAGATTATCGGCTGAGTGCTATCGCGCTATCGGGGGCTAGCCCCTGCCTCGACATTGTGGCACAACACAATCATCCAACGTGGAGGTCGCCATCATGGGTTTGCCCAACGGAGTACATCACCTCGCCATCTGCACCAAGGACATCAAGAAGCAGATCGACTACTTCTCGCAGGTGGTCGGGATGGAACTGGTGGCGCTCTACTGGATGCACGGCGTCGAGAATACTTTCCATGGCTTCATGAAGATGAGCGACAGCTCTTCGATCGCATTTGTGCAGCATCCCGACGTCGCCAAGATTCAGCCCATTAAAGGCGTCTCGCACGCCGGCCATACGACCCAGAACGTCGCGCCCGGTGCGATGCAACATCTGGCGCTCAACGTCGACACCTACGCCGACCTGCTCGCGATTCGCGACCGCGTCCGCTCGCACGGCCACTGGGTGATGGGCCCGCTCGATCACGGTTTCTGCAAATCGATTTATCTCGCCGCGCCCGAAGGCATCATGCTCGAGTTCTCGACCTCCGAAGGCGGCTCGATCGACGCTGAAGCCTGGATCGATCCGGAAGTGCAGGCACTGGCGGGAATCACCGCCGAGGAGCTCGACAAGTTCAAGCATCCGGCAGCCTTCGAATCGAAAGGCGGCAAGGTCGCGCAGCCCAAGCCCGATCCGTCGAAGCCCCTGATGGACTTCCCGGCCGACGATCGCATCTGGTCTATGAGCGACGAGGAAGTGACTCGCCGCATGAGCGAGACCACGCCGCCGGTGCAGCCGAAGCATAAAGCGGCGTAATTCATAGATAACCTCTCCTTGTCCGAGGAGAGGTCGGTGAAAGCCGCTTGAAAAGCGGTGTCACCGGGAGAGGTGCAGCGCGCTACACTGCACCGATCCCGACTCGTCTAATCGCAAACGACAGATACTACAACGCGCGCAGATGCGACGGCCCGCGTCCCACCTCTCCGGGCGCGCCCCTTCGGCGCGCGCCAACCTCTCCTCGGACAAGGAGAGATTAAAATCCTGTGAAACCCACGGCGGTTCACATTCGATCAGTTCTTCGTTCCCCAACTCCCTACCTCCTCTGCTATATGCGATTCGCATGAAGACCCTCCGCGCTGAGACTCGCAACGGCGTCGCTATCATCACGTTCACCCGGGCCGCCGAATACAACACCATAACACCCGATCTGCGTGACGAGCTGGCTGCCGCTATCGATCGCGCCGACGCCGATCGCGACGCCCGCGTCATTCTGCTTCGCGCCGAGGGTCCTGCGTTCTGTGCCGGCTACGCACTTGAAAGCTCGACGCGCGCGCAGGCAGGCGAGCCGGCGCGCAAGCGCGTGTGGGACTCGGTCGCCGACTACGGCATGATCTCGGGGTACGTCAACGTGTACATGAAGCTCTGGTACGCGCGAAAACCGACCATCGCCGCTGTGCACGGATGGTGTATCGGAGGCGGCACCGACATGGTGCTATGCGCCGATTTGATAATCGCCGCCGAGTCCGCGTCGTTCGGCTATCCGCCGTCGCGCGTATGGGGCACGCCAACCACCGCAATGTGGGTCTATCGGATGGGCCTTGAACGCGCCAAACGCTACCTGCTGACGGGAGACGAAATCCCGGCGACCGAGGCCGCACGCATCGGATTGATTCTCGAGACCGTGCCGGACGCCGAACTCGCCGCGCGCGCCGTCGGCCTCGCCGAGCGGATGGCGCAAGTGCCGGCGAATCAACTCCAGATGCTCAAGCTGTTATGCAATCATACAGCCGAGAACATGGGGCTGGCGAGTTCGCGGCTGGTCGGCTCGCTGTTCGACGGAATCGCGCGTCACACGCAGGAAGGCCTCGACTTCGTTGCGCGGGCGCAGGCCGCCGGCTTTCGCCAGGCAGTTCGCGAGCGCGACGATCCGTTCGGCGACTACGGCTCGGGCCCACGCTCGAAGAATCGAGGGAAGACAAAGGGCAAACGAAGAACTTGATTTAATGCGGAACCCACCGTGGGTTCCGCACCTCCTTGGGCAGGGGTGACCCCTGCACCCAGTGAATCAGAAAAGATGCGAAACGGAGTTTACCCTGAGTACTCGTAGGGTCCCTGTTAGAAGTTTTTATCTGTCATTGTAGAGGCTGGTTCCTCTCCCTGTGAGTGTGAGGAGAGAATTAAGGTGAGGGTCCGAAGGCAGCGCTCTGCGCGATTCAGGATTCTGTTTTCTCACTCTTCAGATAGGACCAAGGAGCTTAGTCCCATGATGACCACTGACATTACCTTCCCCGCCGACGGCGGACGCCCGATGCGCGCGGCGTATGCGGCCGCTGCCGATTCGCAAAAGCGTCCCGGCGTGATCGTCATTCACGAAATCTTCGGCCTCAACGACGATATCCGGCGCATCACCGGCCAGGTCGCCGACCTTGGCTACGCCGCCCTGGCGCCCGACCTCTACGATCGCGACGGCGCCCGCCTCATCTGCATCGCGCGCACCCTGATGACCCTGAATCGCGGCGAGGGCGACGCGTTCCGCGATCTCGACGCCGCCCGCAAATTCCTGCAGCAGCAGCCCGGTGTCGATCCCGCGCGCATCGGAGTTATCGGCTTTTGCATGGGCGGTGGATTCGCCCTGATGTATGCCGCGCGCGCCCCGCTTAACGTCGCCGCGACCTTCTATGGCGATGTGCCCAAGACCACCGACCAGTTGCGCGGCGTATGTCCCGTGCTCGGCGGTTACGGCGGACAGGACCGGATGTTCGCGGCGCAGGGGCGGAGGCTCGAGTCGCTGCTAACCGAGATGGGAGTCGATCACGATGTGAAAATATACGAGCAAGCCGGCCACAGCTTCATGAGCCGCAACACCGGCTTTCTGCCGTGGATTGGAAAAGTCGGCCCGATGAAAGCCGAGTACAACCCCGAGGCCGCCGAAGACAGTTGGAAACGCGTGGAAGCGTTCTTCGGCCGCCACCTCGGGCGCTAGCGCAAGCGCTACTTGTTCAGCCCCACCGCCTGCCGCGACTTCGCGATTCGCTCGCGCGAGGCCACCAGCGCTTCGACGTTCTTGGCGCCGCGGTAGCCCATCTGATCGGCGAGGTATTCCGCCAGCTTGCGCTCCGAAATATTCGGTCGCTGCTTGCGCTTGTCTTCGGCCAGCTCAGCGAGCGTGGTCCGCAGCGTCTCTTCGGAATCCCGGAGCGTCTCGAAAATTGGAGAGGGAATCACAGAATTAATCGCCATGCACATCACCACCTATGTGCCAATCGTAGCATAACCTCGGCAAATGTCCTGCATGCTCCAAGTCAAGCGGAAACATTCCTGGTAGGCAAAAATGTTTGTTCCTTTCGCGACAATCCAATTCGAAAATTCCAAACTGCTATAATAGATTCAATTGCCGCGTCATAACCCACCCAGTGTCTCATAGGGAGCAGAATCCTGAATCGCGGCAGGGCGCTGTAATATGACCCTCACCTTCATCCACTCCCTCACAGGGAGAGGAGAGAGAGGGACGCTAGCTTTGCGGATCTTTCAGATGGGGGCGGGTGGCGTAGAAGTAGTCCATGCCCGGGACACCGCGCGGAGTTTCGTCGTCGAACAGGATAGACACCACCCCGTAGAACGCGACTATCGTCCAGAAGGCGCCGGTGCCCACCGGCGGGAACGCGGCCGTCGTCGCGCCGAGGATCAGCTTCGCGATTGCATCATGTAACAGCCAGAGTTCCTGCATCTCGACTGCGACTCCCGGCCTACAAGGGCGCGCGCCGCGATCGGCACCGCGTCGGGCACTGCCCTACACTTTTTTCTGGCCTACTCTCCGGTCCAGTTGGGTTTTCGCTTCTCGGAAAACGCCAATGGACCTTCAACCGCGTCCTTCGATCGAAATAGTTTTGCCTGCAAATCGTAATGCTTCGCGATAGCTGCTTGCACCGGCTGTCCCAGGCCGTCCATCGCCGCCTGCTTGGTCGCCTGAATCGACAGCGGCGAGCATTCCATGATCTCGCCCGCCCACTTCTCAGCCGTCGGGATGAGATCCTTTAGCGGCACCACTTCGTTGGCGATTCCGTAGCGCAGCGCGTCGGCCGCCGTGATGTGTTTGCCCGTGAGCATCATGCCCATCGCAATCTTGAGCGGGATGTGGCGCGGCAGCCGATGGACTCCTCCGGCCGCGGCCATCAAGCCGACGCGCGGTTCCGGCAATCCGAAGCGCGCGTGCTCGGCCGCGATGATGATATCGCAAGACAGCGCGATCTCGAATCCACCACCGAGTGCGAATCCGTTCACCGCCGCGATGATCGGCTTGTAAATGTCGTAGCGCGCGGTAATCCCCGCGAAGCCACCCTTGTTGCGAAGGGCGTCAGTCACAACTCCGCGATTCTCCGCCGTCCAGCGCAAATCGTTGCCGGCCGAGAACCCCTTCTCGCCGGCGCCCGTGACGATTGCCACCCACGCCGACTTGTCCGCGATGAAATCGTCCCACACGCCGTCCATCTCGATGTGACATGGCGGATGCAACGCGTTCATCCGCTCGGGCCGGTTGAACGTGATGTAGGCAATATGGTTGCGCTTCTCGTATTTGATAAATTTCAGATCCATGTCGCTCTCTCCCTCGATGATTTATTCTACTGATCGTCGAGCAGTTCGAAAAACGCGTCGATACTCTGCATCAGTTGTCGCCTGATTTGTACGCGCGTGCCTTCGATCAGATGCATCGTGACTCGCCCGCTGGTGCCGTCGGCCAGGCTAATCCGCGCATCCTCGACGCCCGCGACGCTGCCCTGATCGAAAATGCGCATACCGTAAACCAGCGATCCGCGCTGTGACCGTCCTTTCACCAGAGTCAGCTTACGCGCCATCGGCGTCTCCCTCGTTCATATCGGTTGCTCTATAGCATATCGTTGACAATCAAGGATGGCGCCAACAGAATCGCGCCGATGAATGGAATGCCAACGAAAGCCCAACCCTGGAAAGCCCGATCCCCTCGATTGTGCCTGCTCGCGGCCGTATCCGCGACGCTCATTTACGTTTGCGCTGGATGCGGTCTCGCCTACCAGGCCGGCACTCGGATCAAAGCGACTCGGATGTCCGATTCACTGCAGGTGGGCCAGACTTCGCCCGAGGTGCATCACTCGTGGGGCGAGCCTGACATCCGAACCTACCTGCCGGGCGATACTGAAGTCTGGAGTTATCCCTATAAGCCCAACAGCAACGACGTTACGGCGGCGCTGATGTACACCTCGTCCAAGGACGGCGACAAGGGCACGTTTTTAGATTTGAAGTTTGTGGGGGGTAAACTCGTCTCATGGCAAGAGGCCGAGCATACGATGCCGTTGAAGGGGCATACCGGCATCGGCCTGGGGATAAACGGCGGTCCGATCGGAAACGGGACCCAAACGCAGCCGGGAGCGGTGCATTATTAGTCGTGCCGAATAGCTGCGCCATCGGTCAGTGCCAGGGGGAACGCATACTTGCAACTAGCCAGAACCATCGTGTCTAATTGAGTCCGAGAGGGGGGAATGGTGGTAAGTTCGGTGTGGTGGCATTGTCGTTGAAGATGACTCCATATGACGTGAATCCACGCGCCTTGGCGACGGCGTTGCAGGTGTCGGCCTGATGGCTACTGCACGCAAAAGCTTCGAGGCAATCCTGCTCGACCGCTCGTGGGTCTCGGCACAGGACCTCGACAAGGCGCGCCAGCGCAAGAAACCCGGTCAGGAGCTGGCCGACGTGCTGGTCGAGATGGGCGCGTTGGAGCCGCAGCGCCTGGCGCGAGCACTTGCGCAGGAATACCGGCTGCCATTTCAGGCTCACATAGATGAGAACTCGCTCGACCCGGCTCTCGTCTCGAAGATTCCGATCAATTACGCCAAAAAGAACCGCTTGCTGCCGCTGTCGAGCATGGACGGCATGGTCACAGTTGCGATTGCGGACCCCGCCAACTACGAACCGCTCGATGACCTGCGAATCCTGTACAACGCGCAGATACATCCGCTGGTCGCGCCGGCTGAGGTAATCGCCGAAGCAATCAACCGCGCGTACGATCAGGCGTCGGCCACTTCGGCAGAAGACCTGATGATCGATCTGCAGGAAGAGCGACTCGACGTGGTTGCCAACGAGCTCGCCGCGGAGCCGCTGGACTTGCTCGAGTCCGACGATTCGGCGCCGATTATCAAGCTCGTCAACGGGGTTCTCTCGCAGGCGGTCAAGGACCGCGCGAGCGACATTCATATCGAAGTTTTCGAAAAGGAACTTGTCATTCGTTTCCGCGTCGACGGCATGCTCTACGACGTGTTGTCGCCGCCCAAGCGTTTTCAGCCGGCGATTACC
Source organism: uncultured delta proteobacterium (assembly GCA_963842215.1). Classification (GTDB taxonomy): domain Bacteria; phylum Desulfobacterota; class Binatia; order Binatales; family Binataceae; genus Binatus. Next base: position 947,419 of record CAWJFQ010000001.1, read on the forward strand.
TCGCGCGTCAAAGTCATGGCGGGACTCAACATCGCGGAGAAGCGCCTGCCGCAGGACGGTCGTATCCGCTTGCGCATCGCGGGCCGCGACATTGACTTGCGCGTATCGTCGATCCCGACCGCATTCGGCGAGCGCATCGTGCTTCGACTGCTCGATCGCGCACAGGCGGTCGAGGCGATCAACCTCGACCATCTTGGATTTTCGGGAGACAACCTGCAGCGTCTTGATCGGCTGATTCGGCAGAGCCACGGAATCATTTTGGCGACGGGGCCGACCGGCTCGGGCAAATCGACGACGTTGTACGCGTGCCTGACGCGAATCAATTCGCCCGAGAAGAACATCATCACGATCGAGGATCCGATCGAGTACCAGCTTCGCGGTGTCGGCCAGATGCAGGTGAATCCGAAAATCGAGCTGACCTTCGCCAGCGGCTTGCGATCGATTCTGCGCCAGGACCCCGACGTGATCATGGTCGGCGAAATCCGCGACAGCGAAACCGCTGAGATTGCGATCCAGGCCGCGTTGACCGGCCACTTGGTGTTTTCGACTCTCCATACCAACGATTCGTTCGGCGCGGTGACCCGCCTGGTGGACATGGGGATCGAGCCATTCCTGGTTTCATCGTCGATTCTTGCCGTGCTTGCCCAGCGCCTGGTCCGCAAGCTCTGCCCCGATTGCCGCGAGACGTACCGGCCCAGCGAGACAGAACTCGCGCGCATCGGGCTCAAGGGCGTGGAGACGACCGGCAAGGTTTGCCGACCCAAGGGATGCCGCAATTGCCGCAATACCGGCTACCGCGGGCGAATGGCGATTCAGGAATTGATGATCATGGACGATGAAATCCGATCGCTGGTGATGCAGAACGCCGACGCCGCAACCCTGCGGCGCCAGTGCACTGCACAGGGCATGACGCTGCTGCGCCAGGACGGCGCGGCGCGCGTGCTGCGCGGCGAGACTTCGATCGAGGAGCTGCTGCGGGTCACCCAGGAAGACATCGATTAGAGCGCCCGCTCTATTTTCACCGATGCCAGTATTTGCTTATCGGGGACTCGGCGCGGATGGCCGCACTATCAACGGCGTAGTCGACGCCGACAGCGCACGGACTGCGCGCGGCAAACTGCGCGCGTCTGGAATTTTCCCGACCGACCTCAGCGAGGAATCCAACGCCGTCGAGCGCCAGGCGGCGCAGCGCGCGTGGCTGCCGTCGCTATGGCGGCGCAAAATGCCGCCGGCCGACCTGGCGCTGCTGACGCGACAGTTGAGTGCGCTGCTTGGTGCGGGCGTGCAGCTGGTCGATGCACTGAGCGCGCTGGCCGATCAATCGACCCGTGCCGCGACCAAGCGGATGCTTTCTCAGGTGCGCGAGCGGGTGCGCGAGGGATCGTCGCTGGCGGACGCGCTGACTAACCATCGCGACGTTTTCTCCGACCTCTATATCGGGATGGTGCGCGCGGGCGAGCAGGCCGCGGCGCTTGAGGCGGTGCTTGATCGGCTGGCCGAATACAGCGAGCGTCAGAACGAATTCATGACCAAGGTGCGCGGCGCGCTGACCTATCCGATCATCATGATGTGCGTCGGAGCGTCGATCATGGCGTTCCTGGTGGCGTACGTGGTGCCGCAGGTCGCGACTATCTTCGAAGAGCAACATGCGGCGTTGCCGATGGCGACGCGGATTCTCATTTCAGTTTCGGCGATCGTCACCGGCTACTGGCTGGTGCTGCTTCTGTTAATTGGCGGGCTGGTAGCGGGAATAACCGGCGCGATGGCGACGCCGCGCGGCCGGCGCTTGTACGACACGGCGATATTGAAGTTGTGGTACATCGGGCCGACGATGATTCGAATTATCTGCGCGCGGTTTGCGCGGACTCTCGCCACTCTGCTTGCAAGCGGCGTCCAGTTGCTGCCGGCGCTCGACGCGGTGAAGGGCGTCGTCACCAACGGACTGCTCAAGGACGCCGTCGAGCAGAGCCGCGAAAGTATCCGCGAAGGCCATGGCATGGGCCAGACGCTGGCGCATAGTGGGCTCTTTCCGCCGCTGCTGATCGAGATGATCCGCGTCGGTGAACGTTCCGGAGAACTGGAGCGGATGCTCGAGCGGGTGGCCGACAACTACGAGCGCGAAGTCTCCCATTCGCTGAGCCAGATGACGACGGTGCTGGAGCCGTTGATGACGGTCGCGATGGCGGCTGTTATCGTGTTCATGATGCTGGCGGTGCTGATGCCGATTTTCCAGCTCAACCAGCTGATGCAGTGATGAAGATGACGTCGAACAAGTGCGATTCGCAATTCGTCGGAGACGGAATCCTGAATCGCGATAGTACGCTGTATTCGGACCCTCACCTTCATCCTCTCCCTCACAGGGAGAGGAGACGGAATAAGAATGCGCCGGAGGTAACCGCGATGAAGTCACGCCGATACAATCAGGATGGATTCACCCTGATTGAAATCATGGTGGTTATTCTGATCCTTGGCCTGCTCGCAACCATCGTGGTGCAGAGTCTGCGCGGGGCCGCCGACAAGGCCAAGCGCACCAAGGCGCAGGCCGACCTGGCCGAAATCAAAACGGCGCTCGATCGCTACTATCTCGACAACGGCTACTACCCGACCACCGACCAGGGCCTGGCTGCTCTGGTAACGCCGCCGACCAATGGCCGCGTGCCCGCGAACTACGAAAGTGGCGGGTACATCGAACGTCTGCCGAAAGACCCCTGGGGAACCGACTACGTTTACCAGAGCGACGGGAACTCGTACGTGCTGAAATCGTATGGCGCGGACGGCGTCGAAAGCGCAGACGATATCGACGCCAGCCAATCGTCATGATGACGATGGCTGGATGCGGCGACAGGCAGCGGCGAGGGGAAGCCTTTGCATAATTCCTGCGGCCGCGTTCAGAGCAGAGGCGGAATCCTGAAGGAGCGGAATCCTCAATCGCGCAGGGCGCTGGACAGCACCCTCACCCGCGCCGAAGGCGCGGCCTCTCCCGCAACTAAGCGGGCGAGGCAGGTAATCGGTCGCGCGGAACGCGACACCCTAACTGGGACCTCTCACCTTCGTCCTCTCCCTTACAGGGAGAGAAGACAGAACGGACTGGAACATGCTGCCGCTGGGTTCACGCTGCTCGAGCTTGCGGTCGTGATCTTCATCATGGGACTGATGCTGTCGCTGACGCTGCCGTACCTCGGCGGATTTCGTCAGGCAGCGTTGCGCAGCCAGGCGCGCCGGTTGGCGGGCCGTGCGACGTACATGTTCGATGAGGCCACCGGACACAAACTCGTACTGCGGCTGATCTTCGACATGGATAACAACGGCTACGCGGCGGCGCAGCTCGATCCCTATGCGGTCCAGCCGGTGTTCGCGCCGGACAATAGCGTCGGCGAGCGGCCGGTGATGATGCCGTCGGCGATTCGGATTCGCGACGTAACCGTCGAAGGAATCGGCACCGTCAATCGCGGCGTGGTCGCCGCCAACTTTTATCCCGAGGGCTATGTCGACGCGACCGTGGTGCATCTCGAGGACGCGTCGGGTGACGTGATGACGCTCGAAATTTCCCCCTTGACCGGCCAAGTCTCAATTATTGAAGGCGACACGATGCCGGCTGGAATGTCGCGGTGAAACTTCTACAACGGCCCGCGCGCGGGTTTACCTTGATCGAGGTCATGGTGGCGATCGCGATCCTCGGCATCGCGTTGATGGGCCTGCTGAGCCTGCAGCATCAGAGTATCCAATCCGTCATTCGCGCCCAGCAGTCGACGCGCGCCTCGATGCTGGCGCAGGCGGTGATGACGGAAGCGGAGCTCGAGCAATTTCCGGATCTCGGCTACACCCGCGGCAATTTCAATGCGTCATTCCCGGGCGAGTTCCCGGATTATCAGTGGGAACGGATGGTTACAGCCTCGGGCATGTTTCCCGATGTTCGCAAGGTACAGATCGCGGTGCATTACGGGCCAGGGCTTTCGCAGTCCTTCTCGATTGTCGAGTACATGCACTCGCCGGTTCCGCCCGATACCACGACCACCACCACGCAGAAGGTGACGCCGTGACCGGGCGACATATCGGCACGCAGCGAAGTCAGCGCGGCTTCACGCTGATCGAGATGATGCTCGCGATTGGCGTATTGGCCCTGATCCTCACGATGCTGGCCAGTTCATTCAGCACTATCGCGCACAGCAAGGTACACGCCGAAGGGCGGCTGATGGTCGATCGCGAGGGGCGCGCCCTTCTCTATCAAATGACCCAGGAATTTCGCAACGTAGTGCAGACCCCGTACGCGATGAGCAATGTGGCGCTGTTCGGCAACGGACACATGAGCGGCGGCCAGCCGGTCGATACCATCACGATGTCTACCTTCAGCGGGGGCCATCGCCGTTCGATCAACGGGATGACGCCAGAATATATCGTCACCTACAACCTGGTGCCGAATTCCAACCTGCCAGGCTGCTTCCTGCTGCAGCGCTCGCAGCAGAGTGGACTGTTGACGACTACCAACGCGAACCAATCCACAGTGCTCGCAGACAACGTGCGCTCGCTCCATATCCGATATTTCGATGGCCAGCGCTGGGGCGAGAGCTGGGACTCGTCGAGTCTGCCGGCTGGACGCCAGGTTCCCATCGCGGTGGCGGTCCAATTTCAGTTGATGGCGCCGGGCGGCCTGGTGATGGATTTCGCGACGCAGGTCACGGTGCCGATGGGTGTCGCGGAATGGTAAGACGCGTCCGAAAGAACGAGCGCGGCGTGGCGCTGCTGGCGGTACTGCTTGGTATCGCGCTGATGACGCTGATCGTGGTGGATTTCGCGATGACCTCGGGACTCGGATTCGTGTCGGCGGCGAACCAGGCCAACGAGCTGCGCGCGGGTTACCTGTCGCGATCGGCGGTCGCAGTCGGTTTGGGCCTGCTGGCTGCCGACGCGCGCAATGACGCGCTCTCGCAAACACCAATAGACTCCCTGAACGATGTATGGGCGGTGCCGTTTCCACCGATGCCGCTGGAGGGTGGCATGGTGTCGCTGTCGATCGTCGACGAAGCCCGCAAAATCAATCTCAACTCGATGATCTCCACCACTGGTCTCAACCAGGCTGCAATCGGGAAAGTAACCCGGCTGTTCACGATCCTCGACGTGAATCCTGACCTGGTTCAGGGTATCATCGATTGGATTACGCCGAACGGCGGCAATGGGAGCAGCAGCTCAGAATTCTATATGGGTCTGCAGCCGCCGTATCAGCCGCGCTTCGGCCCGATGCCGACGATCGCCGACTTGCAGATGGTCGAGGGATTCAACGATGCAATCTTCAATCGCGTCGCTCCATTCCTTACCGTGATGCCCGAGCCGCAGGTGAACGCCAATACAGCGACGCCACAGGTACTGGCCGCGCTGGAGCCCGAATTGATGGAAGATCAGAAAATCGTGGAAGAGATTATGCAGGCCCGCGCGCTTCAGCCGTTCAGCCAACCCACAGACATCATGAACCTTCCGGACATCGGTCCGGTGGCGCAGACCCTTGGAGCGGACATCGTTCTGCGCAGCCAGTTTTTCACAATCTACGGGACCGGAACCTACGCGGGCGCCCGCAAGATGATAACCGCAACCTTTCATCGCGAGACCACCGGCATTGGCACGTTGGCGGCGTGGCATGAGGACTAGGGCGCAAGGCGCTTAATGGCTCAACGAATAATGGCGCTGGAGTTGGTGGGAGACCGGGTGCGCGCGGCGGTGGCGGAGCGCTCGTGGAATTCGTTCACCCTGGCCGGCACGTACGACAAAGTTCGCGCCGACGACGAACCCGACTTGAGCGGCGCGCTGTCGCGCCTGGTGGCCGAGGCCGGCCAGCCGGACATCGTTATCTCGGCGCTGCCGCCGGACCGCGTTGCCAAACGATTGCTTGAACTGCCTTTCAAAGATGCGCGCCGGTTGCATCAGACGGTCCCCTTCGCACTCGAAGAACATCTGCCCTTCCCGGTGGACAACGCCACTGTTGCCTTCACCCGGGTCGGGCGCAACGGCGATTCCACGCTGGTGATGGCCGCGATGGTGCGCAAGACCGACTTGCAGCATCATCTCGATTTGCTGCAGAAGGCTGGACTCGATCCGAAGACCGTAACGCTGGCGCCGCTCGCGCTGGCCGCGATGTACACGCGCGATCACAATGGCGCTGCCAACGGTGCGAAGCCGACCGCGCACCTGGTGGTCGAAGGTGACGAGGCATCCACGTCGGTGGTGCTGGTCGATTTGGGCGGCACACCGCGCGCCTTGCGTTCGGTGAGCGGCGGCCTGATGACGTCCGACGGGGCGGTGGTTTCGCAGGAGGTAGCCGCGCCAATCCTCAACTCCGTGCGCCAGACCCTGCTCGCGCATAGCGAAGAACTGGACCAGACCGAGGTGATCGTCGCCGGTGCGGCGGCCACGTATCCGAAGGTGCGCGGGATGCTGTCCGAATCGCTTGCCATGTCGGTGCGCGATGGCGGCGCGTTCGACTACACCGGGCTGTTTGAGGGCACGGTGCCGAACACGGGCAGGTATTCGTCGTGCGTCGCGATGCTGCTGGGCGAGCTGCCGGTGCAGCCGCTCGATCTGATCAATTTTCGCCAGGGCGAATTCCTGTTCCGCGGACGCGTTCGTGGCGACCTGAGTCCTTTCTACACGTCTGGAATTCTCGCTGCCGCGCTGCTGGTGGTGACTATTATTTATTTCGGGCTCGGGGTGTCGGCCAATCTTCATCGACTGAGCCAGATCAATGCACAAATCGCCGCCGTGGCCGGTCCCGTGCTGGGTGAGACCAATCCCGCCGACGCCAAGTCGCAGTTGAAGCTCGGTATCGCGAAGATGAATAAGCGATTGAATCTGATTGGCGGCAACCTCACTCATTCGCCGCTCGACACGCTGGTAGCGGTATCGCGAGCTTTGCCGCCGCGCTTCCCGGTCCAGATGGTCGACGTTCAGATCGACTCGCAGGGCTTGCGCGTGACGGGACAGGCAGACTCGTTCGCCACCGTCGATCAGGCCAAACGAGCGCTCGACCAGAGTGGCTACTTCGGCTCGATTGAAGTCGCGCACGCCAAGGCCGGATCGGATCCGAGCAAAGTTGATTTCAGGATGGATGCAGATTTCAAAGACGCGCAGCCGGCGACTGGTCGCGAGCCGGCACCCGAGTGAGCGTGACGGACAGCCGCAATGCTTAGAGAATGGATCGACAATTTACGCGAGCGAGTGGCGGACTTGCTGCGGCCTTATCTGAAGCAGGCGGCTGGGCGCATCGATCCGATTCTTGCGCAAGCGCGCGGCCGCTACCAGAAGCTCGAGCCGCGCGAACGAATCCTGGTGCAGATAGCCGGCGGCCTGGTCGCGATTTTTCTGATCTACAATATCATCTACATGCCGATAGTCGATCTCAGTTCGGGACTGCAGGACAAGATCGTCCAACGGCAACAGGATCTCAACGAGGTTCGCCACCTCGCTGCTCGCTATTCGCAGCTCAAGTCGGAGCTCGCCAACGCCGAGCGTCAGACGGTGCCGCTGGGCAAGGATTTCTCGCTGTTCTCGGTGGTCGAAGCCTCGATGAGCAAGACCGTCGGCCACGAGAAGATTGGATCGATCACGCCCGGCTCCGATCGCAAGCTCGCCGACGGATTTACCGAGTACAGCGTGCAGTTGAAGCTCGACAACGTGAATCTCGCGCAGTTGGTCGACGCGTTGTACGGCATCAACACGCTGCCGATGCCGATTGGAGTGTCGAACATTAGGATTCAGCGCCGCACGCAGGACCCGCATTCTTATGACGTCGACATGACCTGTGTTGCGCTCGCCAAGAATACTTGATGGTTCCGCGAGTCTGCCCGCGCAGCCCTGGCGGCCCCGCTTAATCCGAGTCGCTTACGCGGCCGTAGGGCTGACGCTTTTCGCCGCGTACCTGATTGCGACCTTCCCCTATTCCACAACTCTGTCAAAGGTGCTGGCGCCGATGGGCCTCGAGGTTTCGAGCGAGAGCCAAAGCGCGGGCTTTCCTTTCGGCGCTCGGCTGACCGGTGTCCGCCTCAGCTCAGTCGGGCCGTCATCCAACGGACTGCTGATCGAGAGCCCATCGGTCACGCTCGCGCCGGCTTTACTATCGATGTTTACGTTGCATCCCGGCGTTCGCGTAAAAGCTGCGCTCTACAACGGCGTCGTGAACGTGATGCTGCGCCCTGGCAGCGGCGGCACCGATATCAGCTATGACCTCGATTCCGTGGATATTGCACGCCAGCGCTTGCTGATGATTCCGGGCGCTGCAGCCGGCGGCACGCTTTCGGGCAGCGGCAGGCTGTGGTTATCCCCCGGTGACGTCGCGCAGACAGGGGACGGCGTCTTGAGCGCGACGGGGCTGACGTTTACATCACCGTTCGCGGAGGCGCCGATCCGTCTTGGCGACGGACATTCAAAGTTCAAACTGGATCAGGGCACATTAACGATCGAAGAATTCACTACCAGCGGGGGCGATTTGACGTTGAACGCCGGGGGCACAGTCCAGTTCGCGCCCAACGCCGGTCAGAGCGTGCTCGCGATCCAGTTCACTCTCACTCCCGCGCTGAGCGCCGCTCCGCAAATGCAGGTCCTGCTCGCAATGCTGCCGCATCCTCCCAGCTCGCAGCCCTACTATTTGAGCGGAACCCTCAACGCCCCGCGAATCAGCTGATCAGGCTGGCGCTGACTTGAAAAACTCGAGCACCGCTTCCTTGTAGTGCTTGTCACCCGGAGCGTTCAGATGATCTCGTCCTTCGAGCATCACGAGTTTGCTGCCCGGAATCGAATCGCGCAGCAGCGTGGGATTGCCGACTAGCAGATCTTTGGTGCCGATAACGATCATGACCGGTACGCGAATTTTCGTGGCCGCAATCTGCTCGGCAGTAAGGTCCTCGCGACTAGCGCCCATGCACGCGGCCAACGCCTTCAGGTCGTTGCCGGTGCTCTCGGCGAATTGGCGAAACCCCTTCGCGCGCTCATCGGTAACGCCTGAAACATTGTCGGCAAGCAGCGCATCGACGATGGGCTTGCGGCTAAAAGACGGGGCGGTCGCAGATACGGCTCCAATTCCGCCAAGGACTGCCGCGCGCAGACGCTCCGGATGCGACATCAGCAGGCCCGTGACGATTCGCCCGCCCATCGAATAGCCCATGATCAACGTGCGCTTAATTCCGAGATGATCGATCAGCCGGATGACGTCGTCGCCCATCGTGTTGCCACCGTATGCCGCCGGATCGTGCGGCTTGCCGCTTTTGCCGTGACCGCGGCAATCCAGCGCGACGACGCGATAATGCGGCGCGAGCGTGGTGAACCATTGCGTGGCACCCCAGTTATGCTCCGCGCGCGACGCGAAGCCGTGCACTAGCATTACGGGCTGTCCGCTGCCGTGTTCCTCGAAGTAAATCTGCACGCCATTGGAATCGAAGTAGGCCATGGTTCAGCTCTCCCGCGTGGACAGTGTCAACGTGATCTTGCAGCCATGATCGAATAGCCGCACAATCTGCGCAAACCAGATTCGCACGGATCTCAAGATGCCATCAAATCAAAAACTCGGACTTCAGACCTCGGTCGGACTCGGTGCTGACGCGTTTGCCAGCCGCCTCGCACTGATCCGCGAGGCCGAGGAGCTCGGCTACACATCGCTGTGGATTGCAGAGGTCAGCGGGCCCGACGCCTTCGTCAGCCTCGCCGCGCTCGCCGTCAACACGCGCAAAGCCGAACTGGCTACGGGAGTCATCCCGATTCAGATTCGTACGCCAGGCGCGATGGCGATGGGATTCCTGACGATCAATGAGCTGTCCGGCGGTCGCGCGATTGCGGGTCTCGGCGTCTCGAGTCCGATCATCGTCGAACGCTGGCACGGCGCGTCGTATCGCAAACCGGTCACCGCAATGCGTGAATGCGTCACGATAATGCGGCAGTTGTTCACCGAAGGCCGCTCGAAGTTCCAGGGCGAAGTCTACAAGTCCGATTTCAAGCTGAGCATGCGAATCACGGCGCCGCATCCGCCGAAGATTTACCTGGCGGGCCTCAACGCACCGATGCTTCGTCTAGCAGGCGAAGTCGCCGACGGCGTCCTGATGAACTATTCACCGCCCGAGGCGATCTTCCCGATGGTGCAGCATATAAGTGAAGGCGCCAAGGCTGCGGGACGCGACCCGTCCGCGGTTGATGTTGGCATCTACATCCGCATGTGCATCACGGAGGATGAGGACAAGGCGGTCGATTCGTTCCGGCGCGAGCTGGCGGGGTACGCGTTCGTTGACAGCTATAACAAGATGTTCGCGCGCTACGGACTTGCAAAGGAATTCGACGAGGTGCGGCGATTGTGGAAGGAAGGCAAGCGCGACGAGGCTCCCAGAGCCATCACGGAGGAATCGTGCCGCAAGATTGCGGTGTTTGGGAATGCGCAGGCGGGGCGCGATTTCGTTGCGCGATTCCGCGCCGCCGGGGTGACGCATCCGGTGGTGTTTCCGATCGGGCCGGGAGCTACGGCGGCTCGCGACTATCCGAACACGATGCGTGCTCTGGTGGGAGCTTAAGCGCTAGCGGCCTTGATAGTTAGGTTTTCTTTTTTCCATGAAGGAGCGCGGGCCTTCTTTGGCGTCTTCGGATTTCATTACTTCGCGCGCGATTTCGTTTTCGATTTTGAAAGCCTCTTCGTAAGGACGGCCGGAGGTTCGACGCACGGCTTCCTTGATCTTGCGTACCGCCAGCGGGCCGTTTTGCGCGATTGTTGCCGCCAGTTCCTCTGCTTTCGCGATCAATTTGTCCTGGGTTACGACATAGTTCACGAGGCCGAGACGCCAGGCTTCCTGCGCGTCGATCCGGTTGCCAGTCAGCAGAATCTCCATCGCCTTGCAGTAGGGAATCTGGCGTTGCAACCGGGCCAGCGAGCCTGCGGCCGGAATGATCGCCCACTTCACTTCCTGCAAACCGAAGCTCGCATTCTCCGATGCGACGCGCAGGTCGGTGCCCTGGATGAATTCCATTCCACCCGCAATGCAAAAGCCATTGACCGCGGAAATGACCGGCTTGTCCATGTCGTAGCCACGCAACAACGCGGTGTCGCCGAGCTTGCGGTCGGCGAGCAGCTTGGCATCCCATTCGTCCTCCGGCTTTCGCGCGCCGGTGAAGAGCGGGATCAGACCGCCCGAGATCGGCGCCGGCTGAGAACGCGACCTTGCCCGCGCCGGTCACGATGGTCGCACGAACTGCGTCGTCGCGGTCGATCTCCTGCCACGCCGCCGCGAGGCTCACGAGCATCTCGGGATTCAGCGAGTTGTGAACCTCGGGCCGGTTGAGCGTGAGATAGGCAACGTGATTGCGTTTTTCAAAAATCAGTGCGGGCATAGCTTGCTCCTTTTCCAGACTTCGCGAAGTTACCATCAAACAGGCTGCGCGAGCCAAGTGCGCACCTTTACCCGTCGCATCGCGGGCCGTTATGATCCAGGAAGGTTTGAAGGCTGAATCCCCCACCACCGTCCCCGCCGCAAGCGAGCTGGCTTTCCCTAACGCTCGACGCCTGCGCTCGCGCGACGTGTTCGGGCTGGTCACCCGCGCGTGGCCGTTCATCCGCCCCTACCGGCGCCATCTCTTGTACCTGTTCCTGCTGACGCTGCCGCTGCTTCTCGGCGGACTCATCGGACTCAACCTCACGCGGGTTTTCTTCGATGTGGTGGGCAACGGCGCCGCGCTGACGCGGGGGCAGGCGTGGATGCTCGACGTGCCCATTCATGCCGATCGACGCACCGTGCTGATTCACGCGTGCGTGCTGGTGGGAGTGGCCGCGGTGCTCGCGCTGATCGTTGGGGGACTGCTGGTAGGCTACGCGATCTGGATTTTGCAGCGCATCAGTGATCTTTTCCGAGTCAACCTTTACACCCGAATGCAGGAATTAACCGTCCGCTTTCATTCCGAAGAGAAAATCGGTGACGCGATCTTCCGGATGTTCCAGGACTCGGCCGCGATTCCCAACGTCATCAACGGCTTGATCGTTCAACCGCTGATTTTCATTCCGGCTGCCGCCGGTTCGATCCTTTACCTGCTCTGGTACGACTCACGGATGGCAGCGATCGCGGCGCTGCTTTTGCCCACGAACTTCATTTTGGCGTGGATGTTCGCCGATTCGATGCGCGCCGGTTTTATCGGCGAACGCGAGGCCACGGCGCTGGCGACCACGCGCATCGAAGAAACGCTCGCGTCGATTAGAACCGTGAAAGCCTTCGGCACCGAAGCGCTTGAGGCTGACAATTACGCGCGCGACAACTGGGCCGCTTTCATCGCCGGCCGCCGCGCACGCCTGAGGCTCGCGCGTTATCGTGTCGTGACCAACACCGTGCGCGGTCTTGCCTATGTTGCCGCGCTGTACCTCGGCGCGACGGAAGTGATGGCGGGCGGGACGGCCGGCCTCTCACATGCGGCGGTTTCGCTGGGACTGTTCCAGGGCACGCTCACATTGTTCTCGAAATTCAGCGAGCGCACGCGAAATATTACGAACCTGTGGGGCAGTATGCAGGACGTCGTGGTGGCAATCTCGCGCGTGCTCGAGATGCTCGGACAAACGTCGGAGCAAAGCGTGAGCAGCGGACACAAGATCCCGCCCGCAGCGGCGGCCGTTCTAACATTCGAGGACCTCAGCTTCGGCTACGACCCGCGCACGCTTGTGCTGGCCAGCGTGAAGCTCGAGGCGCGAGTCGGTGACATCACGGCAATCGCGGGGGCGAGCGGGTCCGGCAAGAGCACGATCATTTCGCTTATTGTCAGATTTTTCGATCCAACGGCGGGACGCATCCTGCTCGACCGCGAATCGATCTGCGATTTCGAGCTCGCGGCGTGGCGCGGCATGCTTTCGGTCGCGCTGCAGGAGAATCCGCTGTTCAGTGCGACGCTTCGCGACAACGTCGCGTATGGACGCCCGAATGCGTCGGCAGCCGAAGTCGTCGCCGCGATTCACCGCGCCGGCCTCGGTGAGTTCCTTCGTTCTCTGCCGACGGGACTCGACACGATGCTCGGTGAAAAGGGATCCAAGCTGTCGGCGGGGCAGGCGCAGCGGCTAGGTCTTGCACGCGCGCTGCTGCGTGACGCGGCGATTCTTTTGCTCGACGAACCGACGTCGGCGCTGGACCTGGCAACCGAAGACGCCGTGATGATCGGCTTGCGCGAATGGGTGAACGAGGCTCCGGAGAGGCGCATGGTGATTCTCGCGACTCATCGCCGAACGACCGCGTCGCAAGCCGACCGCGTCTATCAGCTTTCCGCGGGCAGGCTTGTTGCCGCAGATAAATCCACCTTCGACGACGCGCCGCTTCGCGAGGTCAGCAATGCCTGACGACTCGCGCGCAAATCTCCTCTACGCCGGCGAGCACGCCCCGCTCACCTGGCGCGAGGCGTGGCGCGTGCTGGTCAAGAGCTGGCCGTTTATCAGCCGCCATCGCCGGCTGGTTGCGATCAAGTGCGTGCTGGTGTTCGTCTCGCTGACCTTTTTCTTGATGACACCGTGGCCGCTCAAGATTGTGATCGACATCGTCATCGACGGCCATCCCCTGACCGGCGTCCCCGCCGCGATTTTGACGCCGCTGGTTGGCACCAGCCGGAGCGCGCTGCTCCTCGCCGTTGTGACTTTCCTGGGGTTGACGGTGATGCTGATCGGGATGGTCGCGGGCGACGCGCAATCGCTTGGCACCAATGTCTCCAGCGGCGGACTCGACCAGGCCGGCTTGACGGCGAACGATGCCAACGACGGCGGCAGCCTGTGGAACGGCCTGTTCGGCTACCTGGAGGCGTGCGTCACGATTGAGCTGACGCAGCGCATGAACCAGTCATTGCGAACCTCGGTCTACGAACGATTTTTGCGATCGCCGCTGGCGCTTTACGCCGACCAGAAAATAGGTGACGCGGTCTTCCGCGTGATGTACGACAGCGCGTCCATCGGCCCGGTGCTTTACGACGGCGTGCTGGCGCCCATCATGTCCGTCCTGATGTTCGCGATGGCGATGGTCGTGCTTTCCGTGCAGTTTAGCAATCAGCCGGTGATCGTGGTCGCGGCGATTCTCCTTTTGCCGGTGGTCGCAATCGGCAGCAGCCTGTTTGGCCGGGCGATCCGCGCGCAAAGCCAGTCGATGCGCGAAAGCGGCAGCAATGTGATGGCCGCGTTCGAGGAGCGCGTCGCGCAAGTGCAGCTGATCAAGGCGTTCGGGCAGGAGTCGCGCGAGACGGCGGCGGTGCAGACAGCGAGCTGGCAGTCGTACCGCTCGACGCTGCGGATGGCCGCAATCCTGTTCGCGATTGCACTGGTGCTGGCGCCGGTACTCAGTGTGCTGATTGGCTACATCCTCTACTACCTGATGATGCAAGTGATTTCGGGCAGGATCACGCTCGGCGACGTCGTCCTGCTCGCGAGCTACGGCGCGATGCTGGCGAGTCCGATGGCGACAATCGGAAGCACGTGGATCTCAGTGCAGGGACCGGTTGCGGGACTGCGCCGGGTGCAAAGCGTGCTCGACAATCTGGCAGAGCCGGTGGCCGGCGGACGTGTCGACGGGCTCGGCGAGCGCATAAGCAGACTGGACTTCAGCGGCGTTGCGATCGGCTACGGTAAAAACACCGTATTGAGCGGCATCACGATGTCGATGCGCGCCGGCGAGATGGCCGCGATCGCGGGGCCGAGTGGATGCGGTAAGACCACGCTCATCAACTCGATCCCGCGTTTCGTCGAGCCGACGGCGGGAACGATCGCCTTCGATGGGGTCGATTCGCGCGCTGTCGCGCCCGAGGCGATTCGCGCGCGCGTCGGTTTCGTATTTCAAAGTGAGTCGCTCTTCTCGATTTCAATCGAGGACAACATCCGCTACGGAAGCGCGGCCGGGTCCAAGGCGGAGGTGCGCGAAGCGGCGGGCATGGCAGGCGCAGCGGAGTTTATCGAGCGGCTGCCCGACGGATACTCGACGATGCTGGGGCGGCGCGGTGCGCGACTGTCGGTGGGACAGAAACAGCGAATCGCAATCGCGCGCGCGTTGCTGCGACGGCCGGAAATTATCGTCCTCGATGAACCGGCGGCACCACTCGATCCCGTCTCTGAAGCGGAACTCATGAAGACACTGAGGTCGCTCGCTCGCGATCGAATCGTCATCATCGTGGCACATCGAGCGGGCACGCTGGCGGCCAGCGACCGCGTCTTTTTCATTCACAATGGCACGCTTGGCGCGTCCGGCACGCACGCACACCTGCTCGCGAGCAACCGCGCATACCAGGCGTACCTCGCACAGACCTCGGCCGAAATTCCCGCGTGATTCTGGCCCGTCGATTGCTCTTCTTGCGATATCGGTCCGGGTGGCGCTGCTGAATTCCGCGCCAGTCACGGCGGTGGAGTAATTGAGTATGACTGCGACTGTTGCCGAAACAGGCAAGGCGGTGCCCGTTTGGGCGGCGTACAAGCCGGACGCATCCGTTTTCGACGAGATGCTTGATCTTTCCAGCGTACCGCGAGTCGGATGCCAGGCCGTGATCGACACATTGTTTTCGATGCCGCCTGCGCAGTTCACGGAAATCTGTGCGCGCGCGGACAGAATGTTCCGCCGGATGGGTGTGACCTTCAACGTCTACGGCGCCGCCGACGGCTCCGAACGCATCTTTCCCTTCGATCCCATTCCGCGGGTCATCGACGCGGCAACCTGGGCAGGTCTCGAGGCCGGACTGATACAACGCGTGCGCGCGCTCAACGCGTTCGTCGCGGACGTTTACGGCGAGGGACACATCCTGTCCGACGGGGTGGTGCCGCGCGATCTGGTGCTCGGATGCCCGCAGTTCCGCCGCGCTGCCGTCGGCATCAAGCCGCCGCTGGGCAACTTCGTCACGGTCGCGGGAATCGATCTCGTCCGCGGCGTCGACGGGCGCTTCTACGTGCTCGAAGACAACATCAGGACGCCGAGCGGCGTCTCCTACGTAATAGAAAATCGGGTCGTCATGACGCGCCTGGTGCCGACCCTCATGCGCTCATGCCGGGTGCGCAGCGTCGAACGCTACCCTGCCGACCTGCTGCAATGCCTGATGGAGATGTCGCCCACGGGCAGCTCCCATCCGACAATCGCACTGCTCACGCCGGGCCCGTTCAACTCCGCATTCTTCGAGCACGTCTTCCTGTCGCAGCAAATGGGCATCGAGCTGGTCGAGGGCCAGGATCTCGTGTGCGTCGATCGCAAGCTCTACATGAAGGACGTTCACGGGCTGCGACAAATAGATGTGCTGTATCGGCGCATCGACGACGATTTCATCGACCCGCTGGTTTTTCGCCCCGACTCACTGTTGGGCGTCGCGGGACTTACCGCGGTGCTGCGCTCCGGCAACGCAGCCATCGCCAACGGCATCGGCACCGGGGTGGCAGACGACAAGGCGGTTTACGCGTACACGCCCGCGATGATTCGTTACTATCTTGCCGAAGAGCCGATTCTTCCAATCGTCGAGACCTTCCTGCTGCGCGACGCCGAAGTCCGCCAGGAGGTGCTGAAAAATCTCGAGCGTTACGTGGTCAAGCCCACCGGCGCGTCGGGCGGCTACGGCGTCGTGATCGGCCCGAAGGCCGACGAAGCTGAGCTCGCCGCTACCCGCGAGCGAATCATCGCGGATCCATCGGCCTTCATCGCGCAGCCGGTCATCGCACTCTCGGTGCATCCGACGATCATTCACAATGGCTCTGAGAGCGGTATGCAGCTATCGCCACGGCATATAGACTTCCGCCCCTTCGTGCTGCTGGGCGCCAAGCCGCGGGTGTTGGCGGGCGGTCTCACTCGCGTCGCATTGCGCGAGGGCTCGTTGATCGTGAATTCTTCGCAGGGCGGCGGCAGCAAGGACACCTGGGTGCTCGAGGCCTGATGCTCCGTCGTATCGCGAGTCACCTTTTCTGGACCGCTCGCAACCTGGAACGAGCCGAATGGCGCGCGCGGCTGCTCGACGTCAACTACCATCTGCTGATCGAGAGTCCGCCGCGCGATGCGCAGCCGTGGGCTCCACTGCTGGCGATTTTCGGCGAGCGCGAACTGTTCGCCGAAACCTATGCAAAGGCGGACGACGCCTCGATTCTCAATTTCTTCGCGCTCGACACCGACAATCCCAACTCCATTCGCAGCTGCATCAACACCGCGCGCAACAACGCTATCTCGCTGCGCCATTACATCTCGTCCGAGCTGTGGCTCGATCTCAATACGCTGTACCTGAACGCGCACGACTGGACGCCGGAGTTGTTCGTGTCGCCGGGAGTGTTCGCGTTCTTTGCCGAGCTGAAGGACAGCTTCTATCGGCTGTCGGGAATCCGGCAGAGCACTATCCCGCGCGACATCGCTTACGACTTCATGCAACTGGGCATCATGCTCGAGCGCACCGAGGACGTGTCGCGGATGCTCGACGTCAAGTACCACTTTCTGCTGCCGCGGCTGGAGGACGTGGGCGGGTCGATCGACATTTTGCAGTGGGCGGCGGTGCTGCGGAGCGCGTCCGGCCTGGAGGCTTATCGCAAGCGCTTTGGCAACTCGATTAGAATCGACAACGTAGTCGAGATACTTCTATTCGATCCGACCTTCCCGCGATCGGCGCGCTTTTCGCTCGCGATGCTCGAAACATCGCTGAATCGCATCAAGAGCCAGGCCCCCGAGCCTTCACCACCAAGCACGCAGCTCGAAGAACTCTCGGCGCTGATGCGCTCGAAACGCTCGCTCGAGGTGATCAAAGGCGGCTTGCATCAGTTTCTGCTTCAGATTCAGGACGGATGCGCAGCGCTCGGCGACGAGGTCTTTCAACGCTACCTGAAGACCGATTGAATTGACGCGATGCTGCTGCGGATCTGCCACACCACGCGATTCGAATACCAGATGCCGGCCTACGATTCGCACAACGAAGTGCGAATGCGGCCGCTGGAAGGCGAGCGTCAGCGATGCGTCGAGTTCGAATTGGAAATCACCCCCAGTGCGTCCACCTTCGAATACGACGACTACTACGGCAACCGGGTACACGCGTTTTCGATTCACGATCCGCATCCGGCACTGATTGTCGCGGCGAAATCCGTGGTCGAGCGCACGACCGGCCCGCAGCCGCCCGCACGTCCAACGGCGTTTGGCGAGTTTTTGCTCGAGGATCACGCGCGCAATCGCCTTGAGTACGATTTCCTGAACGCCAGCCGCCATGTTCCGTTCAGTGAGCCGATGCGCAAATTCTTCTGGATGGCGCGACCGGACTCGTCAGAAGACGTAGGTGCATACGCAAACCGACTAGTCGCTTTCATTCGCGATCAATTCGTGTACGAACCGGGAATGACGAAGGTCCAATCGACGGCGGACGAAATCCTCTCGGTCGGCGGTGGCGTATGCCAGGACTTCGCGCATTTGACGATCGGCGTGATGCGCCTGGCGGGTATCCCCGCCCGCTACGTCTCGGGCTACCTGGCGCCGGCCGCCAACACCGCGATCGCGAGCATCGGTGCGCAAGCCAGCCACGCGTGGCTGGAGGCCCAACTGCCGGGACTCGGATGGACCGGCTTCGATCCCACCAACGGATGCGTTGTGGACGAGCGGCACATCCGGGTTGCAATCGGCCGCGACTACTCCGACGTACCTCCGATGCGCGGCACGTACCGAAGCCACGGCGGCAGACAATTGATGTCGGTAGAACTACAGATAGAACCGCAACCCGAAGACCGGCGCACTACCGGAGCCGGCACCAACTCGAACCAGCAAAACCAGCAGTAAGTTCCGTCACTGCCGGAGTCCGAAGAATTCTGCAAACAGCCGCGCGTCGTCGGTCGACGCGATTTATTTAACGCGGTTCGTGATTAGTTTGCTGCGCACTTCGATGTCGTAGGCCAGAGGTGCGCCAGGGCAGAGCTCCGCCAGCCATTGCCTGGTAATCGAATCAGGAAGTCTGCGCAACCTGAAAACTGACATGTAGGCCGCATAGCGCTGACCGGTGGCCGGGTCTTCGATGAAATCGCGGCGGCATCGGGAACAGTGACGTTGAATCAGCGATTCGCCGAGTTCGATTTCAGCGCGAAGGTTTTGAGAACTGGACCATGTGTGGCTGTTCCATCCGTCGCGGTCCATGAAGTGTCTCCCGAGGCAACAACCGTGCGATTTGTCCGATGAAATCTAAATAGTGCGGGCGTCATCTTGTGGCAAGTGACTTCAAAAGAAGAAAAACAGATGTTCTCTGGAGAACACTAAAAACAGTGTGATCAGGTGCTGGCGGTGATACGCAACCCAGGCCTTGAGCGACATCCAGCAGGCTCTACTGCGTCGTATGAAACGCCTTTTCCATCGACGCGGTTTCGAGCGAGAGACCGCGCGTTTCGGGCAGCATCAGCGCGACGATGATTGCACTCGGTATCGCGAGCAAGCTCAAGTAGCCGACCACAATGGACAGACCGCCAAGACGGGTGGCGAGAATCGCTATCAGGGTCTGTGCAGAAACCGCGGCCACGGCGGACATCAGCGCAAACCATCCCATCATCGCGCCTCGCAGCGCGGTCGGAAAAAGCTCGGTTCCAAGCGAGTTGCCACCCACCTGCCCGGCGCTCAAGCCTGCGGTAAAACAGCAATACGCGATCTCGATCCATAGTGAGCGAAGGGCGAAGTGCGCCGGTGGACCCCAATAGAAGGCGACTGCGCCGAGACTGGTCATCAGGCTCGCAACGACCACCGTGGGGATGCGGCCGTAACGCTCGCAGGTTCGCGCGCCGAGCGGAAAGCCGAGAACTCCGACGCCGCCTCCCACCAGCATCAGAACGCTGGCAGCGCCCGGCCTCTCCCCGGCCACCGAGACCAGGTGGAAGTACGACCAACTGCTGGCTGCGACCGCTACCATATTGGCTAACAACGCGTAGACCAGAGTCGTGATCGCGCGGCGCCGATAGAACTGGCCGAAAACATCGTAAAAGCTGCTGGCCGCGGTCGTGCCTCGTGCGGCGGCATGCTGCCAGCGACCGCTCTCCGGGATGACCCTCGCGGCGCGCCTTAACGCGCCGACTCCCATCACCGACGCCAACACCAGCATCCATCGCCACGAGTGATGACTCGCCAGCATCGGCATCGTGATCAGACACAATCCGCCACCCAGCGCTGTACCAAGTCCGCCCAGGCTTTGCCCGCGTGCGCGTTCCTCGATCGCAAGCTCTTCGGCGAGGATGACGACCCCGCCGGCGATGGTCGCACCGATGAAGGCGTAGAGGGCGATCTCGCATACAGCGAACGCCACGATGTTGGTCGAGAGCGCGGCGGCGAGTGCGCTGACAGAAGTGCCGGCTACGGAAGCCAGCAGCATCCGGCGGCGTCCCTGGCGATCGATCATGCGGGACAGTGCCAGCGCGCCGATTGCAGATAGCGAAATCCATGCGAACAGGCCGGCGATTCCCGATTCGCCAAGGTGAAAGCTCTTCGCGATCCATGGCGCGCCGATGCCGTTGATCGACATCGTGAAGCCGTCGAAAGCAAACACGATAGCGATCGATACGGCGAGCCGGCGATTTGTTCGCGCGGCGTCCTGCTCATTTCCCGCAGGCGAAGTTGCCGCGACGTCGGAAATCGAACCCGCGTCAGGTTGCGCGATAAAAGCCATCGTTACTCTATCGATAGGATACAGCTTAGGTGACCGAAGAGATGAATGCACCAGTGAAATGTCACTCTCTCTTAACTATCGGCCATTTGTCGGAGCGGCGAGCCCTGTTAAACTGGAGTTGCTTGCCGAAAGATAAAGACAGTAGGGGTACCGCGACCGAAGAAGCAGAGAAGCCGCGCGTCGTCGTCGACTTCGAGCTCCTGCGCACCTACGCCGCGCAAAATTTTCGCGATCTTGGCGGCCATCCCGCGGCGAGTGGACGTCGCGTCCGCGCCGGCAGGATTTTCCGCTCATCGCATCTGGCAGAAATTCCGCCCGAAAGTCCTATCAGTCAGCTCGAGCTTCGCACTCTGGTCACGCTGCAGAGTAGGACTGAAGTGAAGCACATGGGCACGCCGGTGCCGGCCGCGCGCCGCGGCGTCCGATGGGAACACATTCCGATGGGCGACGCATGGTTCAACGATCAGGGCTTCACGCGAATCGCTACTGAACCCGGTCGCGAACATCTCGCGCTCGTGATGCACTTTCGTCAGGACTGGCGGCGATTTTTCAGACTGCTCGCCGAGCGCGACGTCTATCCCCTGCTCTTTCATTGCTCCGCCGGCCGCGACCGCACGGGAGTCGGCGCCGCGATGCTCCTGTCGATGCTCGGCGTCGAACGCAGCCGAATCGTTGCCGACTTCCTCGAGAGTAACGTCGTGTTTGCCAAGATTCCGCTGGCGGCTGAACAACTCGATCCGGTCTTTGCGTTGATCGACGAGAACGGCGGCATCGAAGGCTTCATGCGCGAAGTTATCGGCCTCGAGGCGGACGAACTCGCAATCATTCAGGAAGAGTTGCTGGAGGATCGAACCGTCGATCAGGCGGGCAGGTAACCGTCACGGAGCAGCGACTTGGCGATGATCATCCGCTGCACTTCGCTGGTGCCCTCGCCGATTTCCGACAGCTTGGCGTCGCGCATGTAGCGCTCGACCGGGAAATCGGTGACGTAACCGTAGCCCCCGTGAATCTGCACAGCTTTGATCGTTGACCACATCGCGGTTTCAGACGCGAACAGTTTGGCCATCGCGGCTTCGCGTGCGAACGGTTTGCCCGAGTCCTTGAGAGCAGCGGCACGGCAGATCAAAACCCAGGATGCGTCGATTCGTGTCGCCATGTCAGCGAACATCCATTGTATCGCCTGAAACTCGGCAATCTTCTTGCCGAACTGGCCACGCTCGAGCGCGTATGCGCGCGCTTCCTCGAATCCGCCGCGTGCGATGCCCGCCGCGAATCCCGCGATTCCGATGCGGCCGGCTTCGAGCACTTTGAGCGTCTGCCGATAGCCGGCGCCGAGTTCGCCGATGAGATTGCGGGCAGGCACTGTGACGTTTTCGAAAATGACTTCGGCCGTGTCCGACGCGCGCAATCCCAGTTTTTCGATTTTCTTTCCGTTCGACAGTCCCGCCGTGCCGCGATCGACGATGAACGCCGACACGCCGTCGCGCCCGCGCGCCTGATCGGTGATCGCCATGGCAACGTAGACGTCCGCGACGGTACCGTTGGTGATGAACATTTTCGATCCGTTGATCGAATAGTTGTCGCCGACTCGGGTGGCCCTGGTCTGCATGGCGGCCGCATCGGAACCGGAGCTCGGCTCAGTCAGGCACCAGGCGCCGATCTTCTTCGCCTGCAGCATCTCGGGGACGTAGCGCTCGCGCTGCTCGTCGGATGCGAACCCGGCGATGTGTCCGGTCGAGAGTGACATGTGCGCGGCGCAGGTCAGGCCGATCGAGGCGTCGTAGCGCGAAAGTCCTTCGACCACGAGCACTTGCGATAGAGTGTCGGCGCCGCCGCCACCGAACTTTTCCGGGAATGCTACGCCAAGAAATCCGAGCTGGCCGAGTTGCTCCACGATATGCCTTGGGAAGGTTTCGTCCTTGTCCCACTTGGTCGAATGCGGCTTGATTTCGCGCTCGGCAAAATCGGTCAGCGTCTCGCGGATGCGCCGTTGCTCTTCGGTCAGATCGAAATTCATATGAGTCTAGGTTCGAGCCGCGACGTTCTCATGCACCCACTTCACGATGTCTTCCGTTGAGGCGCCCGGGGTAAAGATTTGCCGCACGCCCATCTGCTTGAGCTTTGCGGCGTCGTCGTCGGGAATGATCCCGCCGCCGAAAACCGCCACCTCACCGGCGCCGCGCTCCTTCAGCAGGCGCATCACCTCCGGGAACAGCGTCATGTGCGCGCCCGAAAGCACGCTGAGACCGACCGCGTCGGCGTCTTCCTGCACGGCGGCCTCCGCGATCATTTCAGGTGTCTGATGAAGTCCGGTGTAGATGACCTCGAAGCCGCCGTCACGCAGCGCGCGTGCGATGATTTTCGCGCCACGATCGTGACCGTCGAGTCCGGGCTTCGCGACCAGAATTCTAAGTCTTTTTTCCGCCATCGCCTAAATCCAGCCTGGGTCAGTGTACACGCCGAATTCGGCGCGAAAGATATCCGAAACTTCGCCGACAGTCGCGTCGCGGCGCACCGCCTCGCAAATCGGTTCCATCAGGTTTTCGCCTGAGCGACATGCCTCGGAAACACGCGCGAGCGCTTCCTTGACCGCGACCGAATTTCGCTCGCGCTTGACCTTGCGCACGCGCTGAATCTGCCGCTCTTCGATCTCGGGATCGATCTTGAGCGTCGCGATCGGGATTTCCTCCGGGATCGAATACTTGTTGACGCCGACCACGGTCTTGATTCCCTGCTCTAGCTGCCGCTGAAAGTGAAATGCGGCCTCTGCGATCTCGCGCTGCGGATAGCCGGTCTCGATCGCCTTGACCATCCCGCCCATCTCATCGATGCGACGGATATAGTCGTTTGCCTCGCGTTCCATCCTGTCCGTCAGGGCTTCGACAGCGTAGCTGCCACCGAAGGGGTCGATGGTATTCGTGACGCCGGTCTCTTCCGCGATTACTTGTTGCGTGCGCAGCGCAACCATGACGGCCTGCTCGGTCGGCAGCGCCAGCGTCTCGTCCATCGAATTGGTGTGCAGCGACTGGATTCCGCCGAGCACCCCTGCGAGCGCCTGGATCGCGACGCGAACCACGTTATTGATGGGCTGCTGCGCGGTCAGCGACGCGCCCGCAGTTTGCGCATGCGTGCGCAGCATCATCGACTTCGGATTCTTGGCGCCAAAACGATCTTTCATGATTCGCGCCCACATCCGGCGAGCGGCACGGAGCTTGGCGACCTCCTCGAGAAAATCGTTGTGCAGGTTCCAGAAGAACGACAAGCGCTGAGCGAAGTCGTCGACGGCGACGCCGCGCTTGATCGCTTCCTCGACGTAGCAAATGCCGTCGGCAATCGTGAACGCCAGCTCCTGCGCGGCAGTCGAGCCGGCCTCGCGAATGTGGTAGCCGGAAATAGACACGGCATGCCAGCGCGGAACTTTGCGCGCGCAGAACTCGATCATGTCGGTGACGATTCGCAGCGCGGGGCGCGGCGGGCAAATCCATTCCTTCTGCGCGATGTACTCTTTAAGCATGTCGTTCTGAATCGTCCCGCCAACGCGCTCCCACGGAATTCCGTTGCGCTCGGCCACCACCAGGTACATCGCGAGCAGAATCGAGGCCGAACAATTGACCGTCATCGAAGTGGTGACCCGATCGAGCGGAATCCGATCGAACAGCGTCGCCATGTCGTGCACCGTCGAGACCGAAACGCCTTCGCGTCCCACTTCGCCGAGCGCGCGTTCGTGGTCGGCGTCATAACCCATCAGGGTTGGCATGTCGAATGCAGTGGAGAGTCCGTCCTGCCCCTGGCCGAGCAAAAAGTGGAAGCGCGCGTTGGTGTCTTCGGCGAGTCCGAAGCCGGCGAACTGGCGCATCGTCCACAGGCGTCCGCGATACATCGAGCCGTATACTCCGCGCGTGTAGGGAAACTCGCCTGGGTTGCCGAGCGAGTCGTCGTACGAGCCGGTCACGTCGTCGGGAGTGTAGAGCGGCTCGAGTTCCATGTCGGACACGGTCGAGAAACGAATGGGGCGTTCGCTCGCTTGCTTGTAGGTGGTTTCGAGCCACTTCTTTTTGTTGCTCACCGAAAAATCCTCAACGGTTTTCGAGCACGCTGCCCGCGATTACCAGCCGCTGAATCTCTGAAGTCCCTTCGTAGATCTCGGTAATCTTGGCGTCGCGGAAAAAGCGCTCGACTTTGAATTCCTTGGTGTAGCCGTATCCGCCGTGAATTTGCACCGCTTCGACCGCAGCCTTCATCGCGGTCTCGGCCGCAAACAGCTTGGCCATCGCGGATTCTTTGGTGCACGACTCGCCGCGATCCTTCAGCGTGGCCGCGCGATGCGTCAGCAGCCGGGCCGCATCGATCTCAACCGCCATGTCTGCGAGCTTCCACTGAATCGCCTGGTACTGCGAGATTGGCTTGCCGAAGGTCAGCCGTTCCTGCGCGTATTTCAACGACGCCTCGAGCGACGCCCGCCCGATTCCGAGCGCCTGCGACGCTATTCCAATCCTGCCGCCGTCGAGCGTCTTCATCGCGACCTTGAACCCCTGCCCTTCTTCGAGCAGCAGGTTCTCGCGCGGCACGCGCATATCGGAAAAGCTCAACTGCGCGGAGTGTGCGCCGTGAATCCCCATCTTGTCTTCGACACGCGTGACGGCCCAACCGGGGGTGTCGGTCTCGACTGCGAACGCGCTGATTCCATGATGACCTTTGTCGGGCTGCGTCATGGCGAAAACGATCGCGACCTTCGACTGCGGCGCGTTGGTAATAAAGTTCTTGGTGCCATTGATGATGTACGAGTCGCCGTCGCGAACCGCGCGCGTCTTCTGGCCTGCGGCGTCGGAACCGGCTTGCGGCTCGGTCAGAGCGAAACATCCAAGCCAGCTGCCTGTCGCCATCTTCGGCAGAAAATGACTCTTCTGCTTGGCGGTGCCGAGGCCGAGTATCGGCCACGAGGCGAGCGAGCAATGGGCAGACATGATGACCGCGGTGGACGCGCATTCGACCGCGAGCTCCTCGAGCACGAGTGAATACGCGACGTGATCGAGGCCGGCGCCGCCGTACTGTTCGGGCAGGAAGATGCCGAGCATCCCGAGCCTGCGCGAGCTCGTCGATTGCCTCGGCAGGATATCGATGCGAGCGGTCGGCCTCGACGCCAATTGGCCCGAGCTTTTCGCGGGCGAAGCGGCGGGCAACGTCGCGAGCGCCGCGTTGGGCTTCAGTGAGTTCGAGGTCCATTCCGTTTCATAAGGTAGCTCACAGTGATGGGCGCGGTCGATAGAAGTGCGCGGCGATTTTACATCAAGCTCTGAACGTTTGTTCCATTCGGTACTCATCATTCAGGGTCGGACGGCCGCAACCGGCGGCGTCGCGATGCGAACCAAACTACTGCGGCTTTCGCGGAACGCTCGCACGGTCATGCGAGTCGGCTTGACATCAACCATCACAGCACCGTCGAGATCGGTGCGCACAGGACCGCGCCGGCTTGCGACGTAACGTTCGACGACGGCGGCGGATGGAAAATGAAAATTGTTCAAGTATCCGTCAGAGATCACCGCGACTTCGGGATGAACCGCCGCGATGAATGTCGGCGTCGACGAGGTTGCGCTGCCGTGATGCGGCACTTTGAGTATCGTTGCTGCAAGATTGCCGCCGCTCGCGAGCATCGTGCGTTCCCCGGCCGACTCAATATCACCGGTGAAGAGGACAGACGCGCCGCCGAAGCTGAACCGCAAGACCATCGAGCTGTTGTTCTGCTTGGTCGCGGTGCTGGCGGTGCCGTTGAGCGACGAGATCGCAACGCCTCCGATTGACGCAAGCGGTACTATTTGACGCACCTGCAGGATAGGAATCTTCGCGCCGGCCAGATCGCCCATCAGGCGCGAATAGCTGACGTCGAGACTCAGCACGCCGGTGGTCCAGAATGCGCGCGGCGCGAAGTTCATTGCGATAAAGTCGAGGCCGCCGAAATGGTCGAGGTCCGGATGACTCAGCGCGATGTAGTCGACGCGCATGATCTTCTGCGACCACAGATAAGGCGCGACGATTCTCTCGCCCGCGTCAAAGCCGCCGTAGGAGCCACCGCCATCGATCACCATCACGCGCGAGCCGGGAAATCGTACGACCGCGCCATCGCCCTCTCCGACCGACAGAAACGTTACCCGCAGGTCGGGATTGAAGAAGCGGTCGTAGGTCCACCATCCCGCATCAATTGTCAGCACGAGAGCCAATGCAATCGCGCATCGAGTGCGCCAGCCGAACTTCGGTACGCTGGCTGTGTCTTCGGAGGCCTCGTCGCGCAATCTTTTGCCGATGATCGGCGCGGCCAGCGGCGCGAGCAGCCACATCATGAGGAACGCGTACGCGATTGTCGAGTTCGAGAATCGTCGGCGTGAAGATGCGGAACCACGCCAACGGCCAATTGACGAACCATGCCGCGAGCCAGTTGCCGACCGCCAGCGCGTTCGCACCGAACATCAGTATCGGGCGCGCGGCCGTCTCTGAAATAAAACTCAATGCGGCCGCAATCAGCCCGCTGACGGTCGCGCCGAACGCCATGATCGGAACCACCACTGCATTCGCGATCAATCCGACAATCGCGAACTGGTTGAAGTGGTACGCGGTGAGCGGCGCCGTCCCGACCATCGCCCAGAACGATACTGCGAGATAGCCGGTTGGCGCTTCGAGAAATCGCCAACAAGGGCGAGGACGGCTCGCCGCGAAGCCGGCCCAGGCGTTTGCGGCGCGCGAACCAAGCTGTGAAACGGCGCATCCCGAGAACGATCGCGATCACCGACGCGAACGAGAGCTGAAAGCCGATGTCGGCGGTCGAACCGGGAAGCGCGACGCAGATCACGATCGCGGCAAGCGCCAACGACGCGACGGCTTCGCGCGAACGATCGATCGCAACGGCCAGCATGTACGCAAGCACCATCACCAGCGCGCGGACGGTGGACACGTGATGCCCCGCGATCGACGCGTACGCACACACCGCCAGCATCGCGGCGAGCGCGGCAACTTTGTTCGCATAACCGCGGTTCGTAAGAGACGGCAACAGCATCATCGCGAGCCGCGTCGCGGCAAACATCGCAGCCGCCACGATGCTCAAATGCAGACCCGAGATTACCAGCAGATGCGCCATGCCGGTGCGCGCGAACGTTTGCCGCAGCGGATGCGCCGATTTCGCCCTGATCGCCGATCACCAGCGCTCGCATCTCGGCGTTTTCGGGATAAGTGAGGTTGCGGTCGAAGAACTCGCCAATGTGGGTTCTTATCGACTTCAATGCGGCTTGCGGGAAAGCTCAAGTGATGCTTGATGATTTGAAACGCGGGCGAACCGAGCGATTTAGCCGGCGCAGTCATGGTCGCGCCGATACCGTCGCGCGCCATCAGTCCCGCGTAATCGAATTCGCCGGGATTGCCGTAGTTGCGAGGAAAGTGAATCCGCGCAGTCAGCCTGATTTCGTCGCCCAGCTTGAACACGCCGCCGCCAAGCACGGCGATTCTGACATTGCCACTGGACGGCGACATCGCACTGCCCTGCTCCGCGGCTCGCTCAACCGCGACGTACAGGCGATCGCCGTAAACTTCGTGCTCGGTCTCGCGATACACGCGTCCTTCGATCGTGACGCGAGAGCCCTCGACCATTGCGGTAATGCTGAGCGCATTGCGCGGCGGCACGAGCAGTCGCGTCACCGCTACATTCGCAGCAAGCGCAATCGCCAGGTAGGTCGCGAGAAGTCCAAGAGTTGGTCGAGCAGCGAGCAATGAGCCGAGCGCCAATGCGGCCAGTGCCAGCACGAGCCAGGGTGAAATAGTGAAGTGAAAGTTGCCGAGTGCGTCGCCCGCGACGATCGCGATTGCGACTCCGTAAATCGGCGCTATACGTTCAACCGGGCTAACCGCGGGAACCGGAGGTAAGATTTCGCGAGACCGAACTGATTCGAGTCCGGTGGCTCGCAAAGCGGCGGGTTCTACTGAACGGGCTCCTGCAGCGATAGGTACGCTCTCCTTTGCGCATCGATGGTGGCGTTCGATCACCCTTGACTGGTAGATTATGTATCAACACAAGCAGCTAGCGCGACGAAAGATACGTTCTCTGGAGAACGTCTAAGTCAATCGCGTACCTGCGTGCCGTCGACTGGCGGGCTCGCGTCGTCAGGAGGAATCGATGGCGCCTCCGGCGGAAGAGCCAATTGATCCGCGGCGTCGCTTGATTCTTCGACATCGAGCAGAGCGGTCATTTCGTCGAGATGGCGGCGAATCTCGGCTGCAAGTTCGAGGTTCACCCCCCTAGCCGCCGCGATCTCCTCGGTGGTCGCTTCGCGGATGCGCTTGAGACTGCCAAAATGACGAAGCAGCGCACGCCGCCTGACCGGTCCGATACCCTCGATATCATCGAGTACCGAGCGGAGCCGCGCGCGACGCCGCAGCTCGCGGTTGTAAGTGATCGCGAACCGATGCGCCTCGTCGCGAATCCTCACCAGCAGGAATAGCGCGGTGGAATTCTTCGGCAGAATGACGGGATCCTTGCGTCGAGGAACGAAAACGCGCTCTTCGGACTTGGTCACTTCTTTTTCGCGCCGGTCGTTCAGCACGTGTTGCTTGGCGAGCGATACGCAATCGATAAGATCGAGCAGCTTGAATTCGCGCAGCACTTCGAGCGCGACGTTCAGTTGGCCCTTGCCGCCATCGATGACCCACAGGTCCGGATAGATGTTTTCGCGGACGGCGCGCTCGAGCCTGCGCTTGAGGACTTCGTACATGCTGGCGAAGTCGTCCTGGCCCTCGAAGCTGCGAATGCGGTAGCGGCGATAGAGGTTCTTGCACGGCTCGCCTTCATCGAAGGTCACCTGCGATCCGACCACCATCGAACCCTGCAGATTGGAAATGTCGTAGCATTCCATGCGCTTTGGCGAGTTGCGCAGGCCGAGCTTGACGCGGAGATCCTCGAGCATCTGCTCTCGCGTCTTTTCGTTATCGCGGCGCGAGGCAAAGCTCTGCCGCGCGTTGTCCATCGCCATTTCGAGCAAGCGCAACTTCTCGCCCCGCTGCGGCTGAAAAACTTCGCACTTCTTTCCGCGCCGCTCTGAGAGCAGCTCTGCGCGCACGGCCGCATCCTCGAGCTCGACCGGCACGATCACTTCGTCGGGGATATTGCGCGGGCCTGAGTAGTACTGAGTGAGCAAATCGGAAAGAATTTCGTGCACCGGAAATTCCAAATCCTGAAAGCTCCAGCCTTGCGTGCTGGTGAGCTTGCCGCCGCGCACGATCAACACGATGGCCTCGATGTAGCCGCCTTCGCGATAGATGCCGAAGACGTCCTGATCGATTCCCCAGTGATGCAGGACCGTCTGCCGCTCGACGGTTTTTTCGATTGCGCGCACGCGGTCGCGAATCCGTGCAGCCTGCTCGAACTCCAGGCGCGACGCGTGATCCTTCATGAGATCGCGCATCTCGCGGAGCAGCTCGAGGTTTTTTCCTTCGAGCAGCATCTGTGCCGCGTGCAGATGGCGGCCGTATTCGTCGCGATCGACCGGCAGGCAACAAGGCCCGAGGCATCGCTTGATCTGATATTCGAGGCACGGCCGCGAGCGGTTGCGAAACACCGCGTCGGTGCAGGTGCGCAGCGGAAAGACTTTGCGAATGACGTCGATGGTCTCGCGCAGCCCGTCGGCCGAGCCGAAGGGGCCGAAGTAGTGACCGCCGTCTTTAACGATTTTGCGCGTAACCGTGATTCGGGGCCAGGCGTGATTGGTGACCTTCGCGCTCAGGTAAGATTTGTCGTCCTTGAGCCGGATATTGTACCTGGGCTTGTACTGCTTGATCAGGTTGTTCTCGAGAATCAGCGCCTCCTTCTCGCTGGCGGTGACTATGGTGTCGAAGTCGCGCACCCGCCGCATCAGGAAGCGCACCTGGAAGCGTCCGTCGCCGCCCTCGCGGAAGTAAGAGCGCACGCGCGGACGCAGCGACTTCGCCTTGCCGACGTACAGCACCTTGCCGGCGCGATCGCGCAGCAAATAGATGCCGGGCTCGACCGAGGTGGCTGCCAATTTTTGATCGATCGACGCAGAATCGTTTTCGAGGACGAGCGGCTCGGTAGCAGTGTCGCTATCTGCCGGCGCGTCCTTGGGATACTCGATCAGGGAGCCATAGTGGGGACCGGTCGGTTCGCCGCCTGAAGGCTCGGGCGGTGTTTCGGCCACTCCGCGCTTTTCGTTTTCATCTTCGGGAAGCATCGCCGCCGGTATTATATCACCGGCTCACCGAGCACCGTCATTGCGCGCGCTACCCCGTTTGCCTGAATCATTGCTATTGAGAATTGCAATTCAAGCAAAAACACCGCGCGACGAATGCGCGCAGGAGAAGTGCAATGGGCAGAATTCAGGGAAAAGTCGCAGTGATCACCGGCGCCGCGAGCGGGATGGGCCGCGCCACAGCGCTCCGTTTCGCGAAAGAAGGCGCGAGCGTAGTCCTGACAGATTTGAACTCGCAAGGAGGCGAGACTGCAGTCGCAGAATGCGCGGCAGCCGGCGGACGCGCGGTCTTTCAGCGCACCGATGTCACCAGCGAAGCGGATATCAAGGCGGCGGTCGATCGCGCGGTCAAGGAATACGGACGTCTCGACATCATGTTCAACAACGCGGGCGTCGGCGGCGCGATGGGTCCAATCGACAAAGTCGCACCCGAGGACTGGGATCGCACCATGGCAGTGTTGCTGCGCGCGGTGTTCCTGGGAATGAAGTACTCGATACCCGAGATGCGCAAGGCGGGCGGCGGATCGATCATCTCGACCGCGTCGGTGGCTGGCCTGCGCGCGGCCGGCTACCTGGCCGCATACAGCGCGGCAAAGGCGGCGGTTGTAAATCTGACACAGGCGGTGGCAATCGAAGTCGGCCACGACCGCATTCGCGTCAACTGCATCTGCCCCGGCGGAGTGAATACGCCTCTGGTACGTGGCAGGAAGCCCGGCGCCGAAGAAGCGGCCGAGAAGAGCATGGCGAGGATGCAGCCGATACCGCGCGCGGGCCGACCTGAGGACATCGCGACCATGGCGCTGTTCCTGGCCAGCGACGAAGCGGACTGGATAACAGGCACTGCGATGGTCGTCGACGGCGGGATGAACACCGGCAACGCGCGCTTTCGCGCGGCAGCGCTACCAGACAGCGGCTTCTCCGGGCCGTCCTTTGAAATGCGCGAGAAGTAATCAGCGGGTTCGCGACGCGTAATACGCATAGGGATCCCAATTGGCGTAGGTATCCCAGGACGCGGTCGCGTAGTACGAATCGAACTTCGCGGCTTGCTGAGCGTTCGGCATCAGCACCGTGGCCGGGTCGTCGGCCTCGTCGCTCCATGCGACGGAGTCGGGATCGTTATCTGCCAAGGGTGTGGTGACGCGTGAATCGCTAGTCAGCGTAGGCTGATTCGCCGGTATCGGGCGCATCCAGAGAAGCATCGCGAACAGCGCGGCGAACTCCTGCCGCAGCGCCGGCCCCGATCTTCAGACGACGCTGGCGGGCGCGAGTCGTGCGCGCCTGCTCGATCACGCGCGACGCGAAGTCTGCCGAAAACCGGGGCTCCGGCCCCGGCCCGACCAGCATCCACGGATATCCTTCCTGCTTCACGATTCATCTCCATTGCTGGGTTCATCTTCATTGCGAATCAGCGCGCGCAGGCGGGTGCGTGCGCGGAACAGTCGCGACTTGACGGCGACGACGCTGACACCGGTGATGCGCGCGAGGTCGCCGTAACTCCAATCGTTCTCGCGCATCAACCAAATCAGCTCGCGTTGATCGATTGGCAATCGCGTAAGCGCGCGCTCCAATTGAGCAAGCCGTGTGTCCTGCGCGCCGCGCGCGGGCGCCACGATTTCGCCATGACGCGGTTCCCACGAGGTGAACAGCCGGCGCCATCGCCGTCGCCTGAGATGGTCGAGGCTGCAGTTGCGCGTAATCTTGAAGAGCCACGACTCGAATATATCGACCGATTGCAATCGTTCGATCCCCAGTATCATTTTCACGAACGTGACCTGCGCGACATCTTCCCACTCGCTGTCATCGCCCAGCATCGAAAGCACGAAGCGGCCGACGCGCCCCTGGTAAAGTTCGATGAGCGCACGGATGGCGGCCTGATCGCCGGCGCGCGCCTTCTCCACCGTGGCGGAGAGATCGGCCGCCGGTTCGGGCCGTATCGCAGTGTTAAGGGATCGGTGGCGCATCCGGCGGTCCGAGAATGGAATCGATTTGGGTATGGATTTGCTTGAGCTTCTCGTTCACTGACGCCATCTTGCTCAACTGGTCGGGAGTCAGCACGCCGCGAATCTGAATTGCCGTCGCTACCATCTGATTGTCGAGCTGCTGCTGGAGCGCCGTCTGTTGCGCCAGCAAAGGCGCGAGGTCCGCAGCGGTCACGCCGCCCGATGAAAGCAGCTTGTCTGCAATCTGATCGCGAATCGAGTGCATCTGCTTCATCTGCGGTTCGCTGCTGGTGCGGCTCGCGTTCACGATGTCGTGGATTTGCTTCTGCTGCGCCGGCGTCAGGGCAGCCGCGCGCAGCGCCATCATCATCGGCGGCGGCACAGGCGGCGGCCCGCCGAACGGACCGCCCATGGGAGGGCCGCCCATCGGACCCCCAGGAGGCGGACCCATCATACCCTGCGCTCGCGCGATGCCCGCGGTTATGAAACATCCGAGAATCGCGGTTGCGATCAGAATCGAGAATTTGGATTTCTGCACGATCATCACCTCGCCGGTTATCGCCGCACTGTTCTTTGCCAGCTAGACGGTTGAAGTTGCGAAAAGTTGCGGTTGCGTTTCGCCAATTTCATCGACGGCTTGCTGCGCTAACCGCTCTACGCCGGGGTCTGCTACTTAGATCGAAGTGTCACGCGCCTTGTGTGATGCCGAGACTTTATACGCAAGAGGAAATTTGAAATGGACAGACTCAAGGGCAAAGTAGCTGTAATTACCGGTGCGGCGAGCGGAATTGGGCGCGCGACCGCAATCAAGTTCGCGGGTGAAGGAGCTGCGGTCGTAATTGCCGACCTTAATGTCGAAGGTGGCGAAGCCGCGGTCCGCGATTGCAAGGAGAACGGCGGTCGCGCGGTCTTTCAGAAGACCGACGTCTCGGCAGAAGCCGAAGTCAAGGCGTTGATCGCTCGCGCCCTCAAGGAGTTCGGGCGCCTCGACATCATCTACAACAACGCGGGCATCGTCGGCGCGACCGGATCGATCGAGCAAACTTCCGTGGAGGACTGGGACAAGAGCCAGGCGATATTGCTGCGCGGCGTCTTTCTTGGAATGAAGCATGCGGCACCCGAGCTGCGCAAAGCGGGCGGTGGCAGTATTATCTCGACCGCGTCGGTCGCCGGCATCCGAGGACTGCTTGGAGTGCATGCGTATTGCGCAGCGAAAGCCGGCGTCGTGAACCTGACGCGTTCGGTCGCACTGGAATTGGCCAAAGACAAAATTCGCGTCAACTGCATCTGCCCCGGTGGAATCAACACGCCGATCCTGCATCGCAATCAGCCCGGCGCGAAAGACGCGATGGAACAATGGATGGCAACCGTGCAGCCGATTCAACGCGCGGGGCATCCGGAGGATATTGCCGGGATGGCGCTCTACCTGGCCAGCGACGATTCGGAATTCGTTACCGGGCAGGCGATGGTGGTCGATGGCGGGATGACGATCGGCGCCAACTTCGCGCCGCCAGGCGGAAATAACTTGCCGGCAGGAACGCCGCAAAGCAGCTTCATTGGACCTTCGTTCCAGGGTTGACGAACCTGTCGCCCGCCCACGGTCCAAAGAAGAGAGAGAGGCGCGACTCCAGCGGGTCGCGCCTCTCGTTCATATCGCATCGCTAGCCGCTCCGACTCGGCGTCTGCTACTTAATCGACGTGCGTCATGCGCGTCGCGTGACGCCCAAATCTTCCAGGCGAGAGGAAATCTGAAATGGACAGGCTAAAGGGCAAAGTGGCCGTAATCACTGGCGCGGCTAGCGGAATGGGACGCGCGACCGCAATCAAGTTTGCAGGCGAAGGCGCGGCTGTCGTGATCGCAGACCTTAACGCAGAGGGCGGCGAAGCTGCGGTTCGCGATTGCAAGGAGAACGCCGGTCGCGCGGTCTTCCAGAAGACCGATGTCTCGGCAGAAGCCGAGATCAAGGCGCTGATCGCGCGCGCCATCAAGGAGTTCGGGCGCCTCGACATTATCTACAACAACGCCGGAATCGGCGGAGCGGTCGGACCCCTCGAAAACATCTCAGTCGAAGACTGGGACAAGAGCCAGGCGGTGTTGCTGCGCGGCGTGTTCCTTGGGATCAAGCATGCGGTTCCCGAACTGCGCAAAGCGGGCGGCGGCAGTATTATCTCGACGGCGTCGATCGCCGGCATCCGCGGCTTCAACGGTCTGCATGCCTACTGCGCAGCGAAAGCCGGCGTGGTGAACCTGACGCGTTCCGCGGCACTGGAATTCGCCAAGGACAAAATCCGCGTCAACTGCATCTGTCCCGGCGGAATCAACACGCCAATACTGCATCGCAATTTGCCCGGCGTGAAAGACGCGATGGAGCAATGGCTGGCGAAATCTCAACCGATTCCGCGCGCGGGCCATCCGGACGACATAGCAGGGATGGCGCTGTACCTGGCCAGCGACGATTCGGAATTCGTTACCGGGCAGGCGATGATTGTCGACGGCGGAATGACGATCGGCGCCCAGTTCTCGAGCACGCCAGCGGGAGATACACCGAACGCGATTGCACCGGCCGGATTCATGGGGCCGTCGTTCCAGGGATGAATCAGCCAGCTTGATCGAATTGCGCCCGTCTCCTCTCCCTTACGGTCAAGGGAGAGGAGTACGAAACCAGCTAAACTCTGCTTGAATCCTACTGCCGCGGATAGCCGGGCAGCCGCGACTGCATTGAATTTGGATACTCGGCCGGCAACGCGCTTGCCTTATTGAGCGCATCGAGCTCGGCAGCCTCGAGGTGAAATCCAATCGCGCCGAGATTCTGCTCGTTCTGTTCCTCCGTGCGCGCGCCGTAAATCACCGAGCTGACGCCCGCTTGCTGATTGACCCAGGCCAGCGCGACCTGCGAGATAGCGCGACCGCGTTCCTTAGCTACCTGCTCGACCGCTTCCAGTGTTGAGTAATTGCGCTGGTCGGCGAGCCTGTTCCACAGGTCCCGCCTGGGGTCCGCCAGACGGCTGTCCTCTGGCGGACGCTGTCCCGAGCGATACTTGCCGGTGAGAAATCCGCCGCCGAGCGGACTCCACGGAATCACGCCGACGCTTTCGTAACGGCAGAGCGGCAAAATCTCCCGCTCGATGTCGCGCGAAATCAGGCTGTATTGCGGCTGCAGGCAGTCAAAGCGCGCGAGGCCATGTTTATCGCTGACCCAGAGACTTTTCATGAGTTGCCACGCCGTAAAATTCGACGCGCCGATGTACCTGACTTTGCCTTGGCGCACGAGGTCGTCGAGCGCGCGCATCGTCTCCTCGATAGGCGTTTCAAAGTCCCATGAATGCACCTGGTAAAGATCGATATAATCCATCTTCAACCGTCGCAGACTGGCCTCGACCTCGGACATGATATGGCCACGCGAGAGCCCAATCTGATTTGGAGCGACCGTCTTGCCCATAAAAATATTCGCGTTAAAACGAACTTTTGTCGCAACCACCAGATCTTTTCGGCGTTCGCCAACGATTCGTCCGAGAATTTCCTCTGACGCGCCCGCCGCATAGACATTTG
Source organism: uncultured delta proteobacterium (assembly GCA_963842215.1). Taxonomy (GTDB): domain Bacteria; phylum Desulfobacterota; class Binatia; order Binatales; family Binataceae; genus Binatus. Next base: position 983,739 of record CAWJFQ010000001.1, read on the forward strand.
CGGTATCAAGGAAATTACCGCCAACTTCAATGAAACGGTCGAGAATTTTTCCCTGCAGTTTTCTCATCAGTTTCGCGCCCAAAGGTCATGCAGCCGAGGCAAAGTTCTGAAACTTTCAGTCCGGTCCCGCCTAATCGCCGATATTCCATGGCTTTTTCGTATCCTCCACGCTCGACTTTAATCTGAACATTGGCCAGAGGAAATCGAATCTTTTCGACGTTGAATAATCCCCGAAGTGAATCGTCTCAACATATGGTGGGTGCAAACGGCTCTGGCACCCTTCCGGTTGGTGCGCTCCTCCCAACCAACCGGATTCCGTCCGCAGCGTACGCGGACGGCCGCTACGAACAGGCGGGCATTGAAGGGTCCCCCCCCTCTTCAGATGCCCGCCATTTTTTTATCTCGTCGATTCCAAAACTACCGTCGCCGAAACATTTCCAATCATCGCCAATTTCCGAGACTGCATTCTCGCGAATCAAGATCAACTCGCAAATTTTGTTGCCAAACTGTGCATCAACTTGACAGTGCGCGCCGCCATCAGTCATAGCTCGTAGCTTGATGTTGTCGCGGTGGCTCAGATGGCTGGTGGTTGCGCCGGTGGTGTTGTTCGTCTTCGGAGCAATCATGCTCAGTTGCGGCGGCGGCAGTAGCAGCAGCACTTTGCCCACCCCCTCTCCCGGATTTGGGCTCGAATCAATCGTAATCTCGCAGGGTCCCGCACCGACGCCGACGTTCTTTCCGACTCCGACGCCTAAGAATACATCGACGCCCACCGTGACACCGCGTCCCTCCGCGTCGCCCACGACGATACCGAATACAGTGCCGATCGGCGGCACAGTCTCATGGAATGCAATCGGTATGTTCGTCAATCATACGGGTAAAATACAGTTCCAGGACATCACTATAGAGCCAGCGACGCTGTGGACCTCGAGTGACAGCACGGTATTGCTGCCACCTCCACCCGGGCCCGACGGCGGCATGTACACAACGCAGATGGCGGGCTGCGTCTGCATCCTCGCGAGCAGCGGCGCTACCAGCAGCCTGCCGGTTCAGGTCGGCGTTTACGTGGACGTCGATACCTGCCCGATTTGCCCAACTCCCTTCCCCGCTACTCCTACTGCGACCGCCACACCGAAAAAGGGCGTCGTCGAGCCGGCCGGTTCGAGTACGCCTGCGCCGTCGACGCGCAGTGCCGGCGTTCTGACGTGGACCTTCGATCCAGGCTCGGAGCTGCGCGGGCGAATCGCGGTCAGCGCCGACGACTCGATATTCTTCGTCACGCGCGATGGCGTATTGCACGGCGTAGACTCCAGCGGCAAACAATTCATGCATCTCGCGGCCGCCGGCTCGTCGCCCGCAATGATGCCCGACGGAACCATCATTACGATGTCTTCCAACTCCGCGTTGGCGGCAATCACTACTGGCGGCGCCACTCTCTGGAATCTTGAAATTGGCGCCAGCGACGGCCCGCTCGTGACGACCGATCACGCGATTTATGCCTCAGCGGGCGACGACCTCGTCTCAGTCAGCGCCTCGGGCACTCTCAATTGGCGCGTGAGCGTCGGACCGGTCACCACCGCCGCGGCCAGTGGCGACGGAGTCGTGGTAGGAACGTCGCACGGTGCGGTTACGGCGCTGGCGACAGACGGTGCAGTGATTTGGACGTTCCAGCCTGATGGCGGATTTTCGGGCTCGGTAGACTATGCCGACGACGTCGTTTACGCCGGCTCGGCAGGCGGCGGCGTGTATGCGCTCGATTCGCGCACCGGCAACGTGCTGTGGCACGTCAACTCCGCGCATGCGGTGACGACGGGGCCGGCGGTCGCTCCCTCGGGGACAATTTTCGCCGGTGCTGACACGATTTACGGCGTAGCGCCCGACGGTCAACTTCGGTGGACTGATCCCGCGCTGAAGCCCGGCGACGCCGGACTGTTGGTGCTCGGCTACGACAGCGTGTTCGACGCGGCGACTGGCGATTTGGGCGCGGTCTTGATGGGCGACGGCAGTTACGTCTGGACGTCGCGAAGCTTCGGCAAGATCATGACGGCTGCCTCGTCGGCGTCGGGCATGCTCTACGTCGGCACCTCGACCGGCCGCATCTTCGCCGTCAAATAACGGCAATACCTTCGACCGCTTGCCGGGCGCTTCGAATCAGCGTGACAATAGAAGCATGAGTGCTATCGACATCATCAAGCGCCGTCTCAAGGAAGACCGAATCCCCGAGACCCCCGAAGAAGTCGGACAAAAGAAAAAGCGCCCGCGCGAAGTCGCCTTCATGGACGTGAACCTCTGCTTCCCGTGCGGCAAATGCCCCGAGTTCTGCCCCGTGCAATGCATCGAGTACCTGTCGCCCGGCTCGGTTCCCGGCCGTGGCGTGCAGCCGGTGCAGGACCGTTTCCAGGAATGCATCGGGTGCTATATCTGCGTCGAAGTATGCGCACTGCTGACGGACTACGACGCCGTCAGGATGTACGACACGAAACTTGTCGAGGAAGTGCTTGACGTGAAAATCACCGACACTCCTCCGCCCGAGCCAATCCCGGCGCAACCATACGAAGAGTATTTCTCGGAAGGCGGCGAATACCGGCATCTCGGGAAAGGCTCGCGCATCCGCGAAAAGATGACCGCCGAAGAACGCGCGATCTTCGCCAGCGAACGCGTCCGCGGCTGATCGTGTTCGACGGCTTCACATCCAGGCGCATCAAGACTTCGGGCGCCGAGATTGCCTTGATGCAAGGCGGCAGCGGTCCGCCGTTGCTCCTGATTCACGGTTATCCGCAGACTCATGTCATCTGGCACAAGGTCGCGCCGCGGCTCGCCGAGCGCTTCACGCTCGTGATTCCCGACCTGCGCGGCTACGGCGCCAGCAGCAAGCCCCCGACCGACAAGGAGCATCTGCCCTATTCCAAGCGCGCGATGGCGCTGGACATGGTCGAGGTGATGCGAGCGCTGGGCTTCGACCGTTTCGACATCGCGGGCCACGATCGCGGCGGGCGCGTCACCTATCGGCTGGCGCTCGATCATCCAGAATGCGTACGGCGCGTTGCAACGCTCGACATCATCCCGACTATCGAGCAGTTCGAGCGCGTCGATCGTTTTGGCGCGCGCGGCATTTATCATTGGTACTTTCTCACGCAGCCGGCGCCGTTTCCCGAGACTCTCATCGGCAAGGACCCCGACTATTTCCTCGAACATTCGATGGGAAGCTGGAGCGGCGCGAACAGCGCGTTCACGCCCGACGCACTCGAGGCCTATCGCGCGGCCTTTCGCAATCCCGAAGTGATTCATGCGAGCTGTGAGGACTACCGCGCCGGCATCACTTGCGATTGCAAATTCGACGAGGCCGATCGCGCCGCGGGCCGAAAAATCGCCGCTCCAATGCTTGCGCTGTGGGGCACGCGTGGCCGGGCCGATCGCCGAACCGGAATCCTCGAAGTGTGGCAGAAATGGGCCGTCGATGTTCGCGGCAAAGCCCTCGAGTGCGGCCATTTCATCCCCGAAGAAGCGCCACAAGCACTGGTCGAGGAACTCCTCGCGTTCTTTAAAATTTAGCCGGGGCTGACAAAAGCGCTCGCCAAAGCGCGCCCATTCGTCCGCGTTTTCAAAGTGAGGTAGAATCAATCCGGTGCGGCCTCGCCGAGCCGACGCTCATCCCGGCCTGACCTGAAGAGCTTGTCGAATGACGCGACGACCGTCCCGGCCTTCTGCCCAAACCCTACGCGGCCTCGACTGGCTGAATTTTCTGCTGGCCGACGTGCAGACCGGCGTCGGACCTTTTCTCGCTATCTACCTCGCCGCCTACGGATGGAACGAGCAGCGCGTCGGCCTCGCGCTCACCCTGGGAGGCATCGCCGGCATCGTATCGCAAACGCCGGCCGGCGCACTGGTCGACCGGCTCGAATCCAAGCGAGCGCTGATCGCCTCGGGAGTGGTCGCTCTCGCGCTCGGCGCTCTTTTGATCGCTTTCCATCCGTCATTGTGGCCGGTCATGACCGCACAAGCGCTGATCGGCGCGATGTCGAGTGTCTTCGTTCCCGCCATCGCCGCGATCTCACTTGGGATCGTTGGGCACTCACTCTTCGATCAGCGACAGGGACGAAATCAGACCTTCAATTCAGCCGGCAACGTGGTCGCTGCCGTCGCGATGGGCGCGATCGGATTTTTCATTTCGAACCGCGGCGTCTTTTTCTTCGTCGCGATTCTTGCCGCCCCGACCATCCTCTCGCTTTTACTGATTCGCCCCGATCAGATCGACTACGAACTCGCAAGAGGCGCTCGCGACGGCGAGGACGACGGACGTCCTGCGCGCGTGGTGGATCTGCTGAGGGATCGCCCGCTGATGATCTTCCTCTGCTGCGCGGTCATGTTTCATTTCGCCAACGCTGCGATGCTCCCCCTGCTCGGCGAGATGCTTGCGAAGGGGAAAGGGCGCGCCTCCATGATGTTCATGTCCGCCTGCGTTGTGACCACGCAACTGACGATCACACTCATAGCGTCATGGGTTGGGCGCAGCGCCGGCTCATGGGGCAGAAAACCTCTGCTGCTCTTGGGCTTCGGCGTGCTGCCGATCCGCGGCGTCCTCTACACCCTCACCCACAACCTCTACCTGCTGGTCGGCATCCAGGTGCTCGACGGCATCGGCGCCGGTATTTTTGGCGTCGTTTCGGTCCTGGTGATCGCTGACCTGACGCGCGGCACGGGCCGATTCAATCTTACTCTCGGCGCGATTGCGACCGCGGTTGGAATCGGCGCGGCGCTGAGTCAGACGATCGCCGGCGCTATCGTTCATCACTTCGGCTATCGAGCCGGCTTTCTGTTCCTCGCCCTGGTTGCGGCCGCCGCCTTCGCACTCCTGTGGGTCTTCATGCCCGAAACCATCGAACGGAGAGGCGGCACTCCCGCCCACATAAGATAAGAACTGCCGAGTTCGCGGCTACTTCCGCGCGGCGCGCCAGACTTCCGGCTTCTTCCCGGTCGTCATATCGGACAGCGAAGTCAGCTCGACGCGCTCCGGCTCTATCAGCATCAGGCCGAAGTCCTTCGACTCGGGTCCTCCCGGCCAGAACTGGGCGAGATCGTAGTCGAAGACCTTGCCGTTCCAGATTCGCTTTTTTTCAGTAGCGTCTTCCACGAATTTTGCCTTGCCCGTGACCGTCAGATGAACCATGTCGGCGCCAATCTGGTAGAAGAGCTCGACTTTCGAGTTGTTGTCGATATGACGCGCCTTGGCCGACGCTCGTCCGGTCGCGACCCAGACGCGCTGCCCCTCAAAAGCCGGATGCACGACGCGGACCTTCGGTTGAGTCCCGTCCGCCGTGGCAAGATACGCCCAGGTAGCTTTAGCCGCAGCAGCGCGCGCCTTGTCCCAAAATTTTGAGTCACTCATCTAGATACCTCCCAAATCCTTTTCACTGGCACTGTTCGCAAACGTCAGACCTGCATTTGACACTCCGAGCCTTGCGATCTAGCGTGGCCTTTCCGCAGGGAGAATCGCGATGGAACGCCACGCCCGCCGCGCGCAAGTGCTGCGCCACGCCAAGCGCATCTTTGCTCGCAAGGGATATCACAGGACCAATGTCGCGGACATCATTGCCCGCGCCCGCATCGCGCGCGGCACCTTCTATCTCTATTTCCAGAACAAGAAAGATCTGTTCGAGGAATTGCTCGAGCAGGTCGTCAATGAACTCACGCAGCGGGTGCAGCGCCTGCGCATCGGCGCGGACCAGCCGGACCCTGTAGATCAATTGCGCGCCAATCTCACCCGCGTGCTGACCTACGTCCTGGCCGAGCGCGAACTGACTGACATTCTGCTCAATCACTCGACCGGTTTCGACCACGAGCTCGACGACAAGATTCAGGATTTTTACGATCGAATCGCGGCCCTCATAAAGCGCTCGCTCGATCTCGGCATCGAGATGAACCTCGTGCGCAGCTCGGACACGCGCGCGGTGTCATACGCCATCCTCGGTGGAATCAAGGAAGTAATCGGGATGCTCTCACGCAGCCACAACACCGACATTTCGGCGCTGGTCGAGGAAATACTGCAGTTCGGTTTGAGTGGTGTCGCGCGTCCCGAGCTGTTCAAATTCGTGCGAGCGCGCGGCGAAGTGGCAGGTGAAACACTTGCGGAAAACAGCTCTTTTTTTGGGCCTAAACTAGACTGACATGTCAGTTTACAGCCATAAGAGGCCTTCCAATGGCCACGCGCACAAGGCGTCCAAGCCTGCGAAGGCGCGCGCGGCTTTCTACGATCTCGACGGCACCCTCGTCGGCCTGAACCTGGTGCATGCCGCCATTTTCACGCTCGCCAACGTCGGCGAATGGACCGGCCGTGTCTCGTACCTGCTCGGATTCGTCGCGCGGATCCCCCGGCTCTATATCGCCGAGCAGCGCGATCGCCGGCTCTTAAACACTGTGCTGTTCGAGGCGTTCAAGGGGGTCTCGCGCGATCGGCTGTTCTCACTTGGCGAGGAATACTGCGAACGCATTCTCGTCGGCAATCTCTTTCCGCGCGCAGTCGAACTGATCGAAGCGAATCGCGCCGCCGGGATCGAGCCCGTGCTGGTGACCGGCTCGCCCGATTTCATCGTCGCGCCGCTGGCGCGTCATCTCGGGATTGCCGACTTCGCTGCGAATCGATTTGTCTTTAGCCGCGGCCGCGCGACGGGTCGGCTGGCCGAACCCGTTATGGCGGGCGACGAAAAAGCAGTGTGGTGCGCGAATTACGCCGCCGATAGAAACCTCGACCTCGCCGATTGCTGGGGTTATGCCGATTCGCACTACGACACCGCATTTCTCGCGGCGCTCGGGCATCCCGTCGCCGTCAATCCCGACCGCCGGCTGCGCGCGGCTGCGCTTAGCCGGCAATGGCCAGTGATCCGCTTCGACAGGGCCGCGGATTCGGAGCGGTCCGACAACTTCGACAACAACCTGGACCTTAACCACGACAGCGAACGATCGACGCGAGGCTCGGATGGCGCGGCCTGAAGCAAAACTCAAGGAACTGAAAACCGCCGAGCTGCGCCACGAAGTCGGCGCGCGCAGCGACCTGGTCGTCAAGGTTAATCGGCGCTCGGAACGCCGCATCATTCCATACGGCGAAGAATTCCTGTTCGAGAAGCTGCCGCTCGGCACCCGCGTCATTTATCCTCCCCCTCCGCTGGACCCGCTCGCCGATGCCGACCAGGCCATTCGCTACGCCCTGCTCCATCCCGAGAACCAGGACCCGCTGTTCGCACAGCTCAGTCCCAACATGCGCGTGACCATCGCGATTGACGACATCAGCCTGCCGCTCCCGCAGATGCGCCGGCCTGACATCCGCGAGCGCCTGCTCAACCAGGTCCTGCAGACGCTCGCCGACTACGGCGTGGACGACGTTCATCTCGTGATCGCGACCTCGTTACATCGCCGGATGACCGAAGCCGAGATTCGCCGCGTGGTTGGCGAGCGCGCGTTCAAGCAATACTGGCCGGACCGGCTGTACAACTTTGACGCGGAAAATCGCGCCGAGCTCGCGATGCTCGGTAAGACCGGGCACGGCGAGGAAGTGTGGCTGTCGCGGCGCGCGGTGGAGTCGGACCTGCTTATCTACCTGAATATCAACCTGGTGCCGATGGACGGCGGGCACAAGTCGGTCGCGGTCGGACTCGCGCCCTACCAGAGCCTGCGCCATCACCACAACGTCGGCACCCTGCGCGATTCGCACTCGTACATGGACCCGACGCGCTCGGCGTTGCATCGATCGTCAGATCGGATGGGCAAGCTGATTCACGAGTCGGTTAATATTTTTCAGATCGAGACCGCCGTCAACACGCAGATGTACGGCGGGATGCTCGACTTCCTGCACAAGAACGAAGATCACTTCACTGACTGGGATCGCACTCGCCTCAAGGGCTTCCAATGGACGATGCGCAATATGTCGGCCGAGATGCGCCGCACCGTGCTGCACAACTACGCCGCGCCGTACGGAATGATCGGGGTGTGGGCCGGCGACACCGAAGCGGTGCATCAGAAGGCGCTCGCGCGGGTGTTCCAGCAATACGCCGTGCCGGTCAAGGGCCAGGCCGACATACTGATCGTCGGCGTTCCCTACATCTGTCCGTACAACGTGAACTCGATCATGAATCCAGTGCTGGTGCAGTGCACCGGACTCGGCTACCTGTTCAACATGTATCGGAACAAGCCGCTGGTGCGCGAAGGCGGCACCATGATCATCTGTCATCCGCTGCGCGACGAATTTCACCCCGAGCATCATCCGAGCTACATCGAATTTTTCCATCGATGCCTGGCGGAGACGACTGACGCCGTCGAGCTGGAGAAAACATTCGAGCGCGAGTTCGCTCGCAACCCGACCTACATCCACATGTATCGCTACGGCAACGCGTACCATGGCGTGCATCCTTTCTACATGTGGTACTGGGGCGAGCCGGCCCGTCAGCACGTGGGCCGCGTAATCGCCGCCGGATGCGAAGAACCTGAGGTCGCCGCGCGCCTTGGATGGGAAGCGGCAGACACGCTCGACGAGGCAATCGCGATGGCGACCTCGGAACTGGGCCGCTCGGCCGAGATAACCTACCTGCATTTGCCGCCGCTGGTGATTGCGGATGTCGAATAGCAACGGCAAACGCAACGGGACGGCGGCGACACGCAACGGCGCGTCGTCGATGCCGCCGCTCGAGCAGGTTTTCAAAGGCCGGCGCATCCTACTGACCGGTGCCACCGGGTTTCTCGGCAAGGTGTTTCTCTCGATCCTGCTGCGATCGCATCCCGAGATCGAGCGCGTCTATCTGCTGATTCGCGGCGACCGGCGCAGCAGCGTCGGCCGCTTCAGGCGCGAGATTCTCGACTCTCCGGTGTTCACGCCGCTGCGTCAGCATCTCGGCGACAAGTTCGATCGCTACATCGAAGAAAAGGTCGTGGTGGTCCCCGGCGACATCACTAACGAAGGCCTGCTAGGCGAAGAAGCGAAGCCGTTCAAGACCGGCAGCCTCGACGCGGTGGTGCATAGCGCGGGCCTGGTGAACTTCGAGGCGTCGCTGGCCAAGGCCATCGAGGTAAACACCACCGGCGTCGCCAACGTAATCGAGTTCTGCCGCAAGCTCGGTATCGCCCTGATGCATGTCTCGACCTGCTACGTGGCCGGCGCCGCCGACGGCCACCGCTACGAAGACGACATTCCGGAGAACTGGAGCCCCGACGGGCGCAAGACGTTCCGGCTCGAGCGGGAGATTCGAGATGCGCTCGCGGCTATCGAGCGTGTGCAGGCCGAGTCGCGCGATCAACTGCGTCATGCGGAGTTTCGTGGCGACGACCACGACGCCGACGCTCCACGCGAGTCGGCCGTCGAGCATCGGCGCAAACAATGGGTTGAAGAGCGCCTCAAGGAAGTCGGTCGCAAGCGCGCACAGACCTGGGGATGGCCCAATACTTACAGCTACACCAAGAGTCTTGGCGAACAGTTGGTGCTGGCAAGCCGCCACGCGCTCGATGTCACCGTGGTTCGCCCGGCGATTATAGAAAGCGCGATGTCCGATCCGTTCCCCGGATGGAACCAGGGCGTCAACACCAGCGCGCCGCTGACCTATCTCGCAGGGCGCGGCTACCGCTTCTATCCCGCCAAGGCAGAGCTGGTGCTCGACGTGATTCCGGTCGACCTGGCGGCGCATGCGATGATTCCGATCCTGGGCGCGCTGCTATCGCGCAAGCAAAAGCCCATCTACCAGCTCTGCACCTCGGACCGGAATCCGCTTCCGATGCGCCGACTGGTCGAGCTGACTGCTCTCAGCAATCGCCGCGAGCACCGTAAGGATGGCGGCACGATGCGCTGGCTCGGGCCGCATCTGGAAGCCGTCGTCGTCTCGCAGAGTACGTACGACCTCGCCAGCGAGAAGCTTCCGCAGATTCTCAAGCAGGCGGCAGCGTTCGCGCGCAGCGTCGTCGGCGAAGAAAATCAGCGTGCCAAGAATATCGAGAGCGGCATCGATCGATTCAAGGAGAATACCGACCTCGCGCGCGAGCTGGTCGAGGTTTATCGTCCGTACATCCAGGAGCTCGTCTATACTTTTCATGCGAGCAACATTCGCGCGCTCTACTCCGCGCTCAAGGCGGCCGACGCCGAGCGCCATCCGTTTCGGCCCGATTTGATCGACTGGCACGACTACTGGATCAACATTCATCTGCCGGGCCTGCGTCGCCATATCTTTCCGCAGCTCGATCTCCATACCCGCGGACGCGCAAGGTCGCTGCCGCGTCATCGCAGTTTGGTCGACATGCTCGATCGCGCCGCCGAGCGCTATGGCTCGCGGGTCGCGATGATTGCGCGGCGACCGTCCGGCGAGCAGACACAGACTACTTATCGCGAACTACGCGACCGGGCGCATCGCGCGGCCCTGCTGCTCGCGACGCGCGGCATCAAGCCCGGCGCTCGCGTGCTGCTGATAGGCGAGAACTCACCCGACTGGGTGCTCGGCTATTTCGCGATTCTATGCGCCGGTGCGATTGCGGTACCGCTCGATCAGCTGATTTCGGCCGAGGAGCTCGCACCGATTTGCAAGATCGCCGAGCCTGCGGCTGCGTTACGCTCGAGCGCCGTCCACAGGCGGCTCGGCTCCGCGCTCGGCGACGCTCAGCCTAAACTGATCGAGCTTGATCTCGCCGAGCTTGCGCGTCCGTTCATTCTGCGCGGCGACGCCAAGACTCCGCCTGCGGCACCGGAGCGAAAAGCACTCGCCTCGATCATGTTCACCTCCGGCAGCACTGGCGCTCCGAAAGGCGTGATGCTGTCGCATGCCAACTTCGCCGCGGAAGTAGCGATGTTGTCGCGCGTCTTCATTCTCGGCGCTGACGACGTAGTGCTCTCGCTGCTTCCGCTGCATCACGCGTTCGAGTTCACCTGTGGGATGTTGCTGCCGCTCGCGAGCGGCGCCACGATTGTCTATCCGCTCGAGGTCGATGCGAAAACCCTCTCCCGCACCCTCGCCGAGGTTCGTCCGACCGCGCTGATTGGAGTGCCCGCCGTGTGGGAGGCGGTCCATCGCCGTATCGTCGATGAAGTCGAAGCGCGCGGTCCATTCTTTCACGCCGCGTTCGACAATCTGCGCGACCTCAATCGTCGCCTCGACGCGAACTCGGGTCTCAACTTCGGCTCTGTCGTCTTTCGGCAGGTGCATTCCGCGCTGGGCGGGCGCTTGCGGCTGGCAGTTAGCGGCGGCTCCGCGCTGCCTCATCGCGTCGCCGAGTTTTTCAACGACATTGGAATTCCACTGCTCGAAGGCTATGGCCTGACGGAAGCTGCGCCGGTTCTATCCGTCGCGCGGCCAGACGAATCGCGGCAAGTCGGCGCCGTTGGAAGACCGCTGAATGGCATCGAGATCAAGCTGATGCCTGCGACCGGCTCGATTGGCGAGATCGTTGCGCACGGGCCAAACGTGATGGCGGGTTACTATCGCAACGAGGCAGCGACGGCCGAAGTCCTGACCGACGGATGGCTTCACACCGGTGACCTCGGCCGCTTTGACGAGGACGGGCGCTTGTACATCGTCGGGCGCGCGAAGGAAGTCATCGTCGATTCCGGCGGCAACAATATCTACATAGAAGAATTGGAAGAAATCTACGGGCGCTCGCAGTACGTCAAAGAGATGGCGGTCGTCGGCCTCAAGGTGGGCCAAGGCGAGCAGGTCGCGGCGATGGTCGTGCCCGCTTACTCGCGCGGAGAGAGCCGGCGGGCCGTCGAGGATCGGTTGCGCAGCGATTTCGATAAAGTCGCGCTCGGGCTCAGCGCGCACAAGCGAATCAGGATTCTCCGTTTCACCGACGCGGAGCTGCCTCGCACCCGCACCCGCAAAATCAAACGCACCGACGTAGCTGCGACGCTGCGGCGGATGCTCGACGTTCGTACGACCCTCGCCGACTCCGACAACTCCAATTCCGAGGTCGAGACCTGGCTCGCGGAGGCGCTCACCTCAATTGCGTCAGAGCCTATCAACATCACGCCGGCAACCCGGCTTATCGAGGACCTTGGCCTCGACTCGCTTGCACTTGCGGAAATTGGTGAGCTGATCGGTGAACGCGCCAGTCGCGAGATTGCGCCCGAGGAGATTGCCGACCTGCGGACCGTCGCGGATCTGCAACTGCTCGCGACGCAGGCGGGCGGCAATACCCGCCCGCGCATGCCCTCGTACGCGAAGTTCGCTGAGCCCTACACTCCGCGCCTGCCTGCGCCGCTGAAATGGCTCGGGCGCTTCGCCGTACGCGGTGCGGAACGCGCGATTTTCGACGGATGGCTGAAGCCGAAGATCCTCGGGCGCGGCAATGTTCCCGTCAACCGCAACTTCATCGTCGTAGCGAATCACTCGAGCCATCTCGACTTCAGCCTGGTCGGTTATGCGCTCGGCGCGATCGGTGACGATATTCGCGTGCTCGCTGCCAAGGACTATTTCTTCAACACGCCGGCGCGGCGATTTCTCGCATCGAATTTCACCACGCTGATGCCGTTCGATCGCGAGCGCGCGCAACTCGAATCGCTCGAAGACGCACTTGCCGAGCTCGCGCAAGGACGCAACGTATTGATGTTCCCCGAGGGCACACGCTCGGCCGACGGCGAAATCCACGAGTTCAAGAGTGGCGCTGGGTTTCTAGCGTTGCGCAGTCGATGCGACGTTTTGCCGGTGCTGATTCGCGGCACACATGATGTGATGGGTAAGGGCAGCCTGATTCCACGACGTCATCCGGTCGAAGTTCACATCGGCCGCGCGATTACCGCAAATGAGCTTCGTGATGTCGCGGCTAGTTCGGAAGGCGCCGGCGCCTACCGCAAAATAGCCGACATAATGCGCAGCGCGGTTACCGCGCTGTCCCGCCCGCGCTCGAAACTGACGCGTACCTCCGATGCAGGTACCGCGATTTCAAATGGCGCCGAGCCGGTTAAGCAGGCCCGCGCGCGAAACGATCGCTCGCCTGAAGCACCTCGCGGCCACGCCAAGGCGTGATGCCTGCGCTCTTTCGCCGATTCGGGCTTGCGACGCTTGCGTTGCTGCTCGCATGTACACCGTCGTTTGCCTGGGACTCGATAACTCATCGCGAGATCACGTACCTGGCAATCAGGGCCCTGCCGCCCTCTTCGCTCAAGAAGCTATTCCTCGAGGACGCTTCTCGACTCGAATCTGCTTCTGTCCAACCGGACCTATTGCGTAAGAAGTACGGAAACGAGTCTGAGAAAATTCGTCATTACATCGATCTCGAATATTACGGCGCCGATCCCTTCGATGCGCTGGTGCCGGATCGTGCGGCCGTGATCAAGCGTTTTGGAGAACCGACACTGCTACGTTCCGGCACTCTGCCGTGGACAATCGTCGATTTTTCGAATGCGTTCGAGCAGGAGTGGTCGCGCGGCGATTGCAACGAACTGCTTCGACTAGCAGGATTTCTTGCGCACTACGTCGGCGACGCGAGCCAGCCGCTGCATACCACCGTGTATTACAACGGCTACGAGGGCGACCACGGCGTTCACATGCGGGTCGAACGGGCGGTAGACGAACGCATCGGTCAACTCTCGGAATCCGCTGCACCGCAGATTCACCTCGTCGCCATTGACTCGGTATGGCAAACCGCGATCGCGGAAATTCGCGACTCCAATTCGCGCATCCACCAACTGCTTGACGCTGATCGCGCGGCACGCAAGCAATCTGCTGGCAGTGCTTACGACGACGCGTTGATGAGCCGCGCACAGGCGTTGATAGCAAGACAAATCGCACGCGCCGCCTCGGTGCTGGCCTTGATTTGGCTCTACGAATGGAAGCGGGCAGGCAGTCCGGCGGGATGCGAACCGCCGGCGTCAGGATGACGCTGGAATAGTTGCTCGCCGGATGGTTACATTTGGACTAATGGTTGATTGGTTCAGCAAACGCGAAGACCATGCCCCGCGGCCAAGTCGTGGCCATCGGCGGCCGTCGGTCAGCGTGATCTCGGACGAATTGCTGATCGGTGAATATCCGGGTCAGGCCGATATCGGCTGGCTCAAGGACACCTACGGGATTACCGCGGTGCACAATCTGCAGGACGACGACGATCTGCGCATGAACGGTTTGGACAACCGCGATCTCAGCGCCGAGTACACCGCGCAGGGGATAAACTACGTGCGGACGCCGATTCAGGACGGGAGTGCAGACGCGATGGCCGAGCGGCTCGAAGAAGCGCTCCATGATCTACACGAGCTGGTGGGAACGGGCTCGCGCGTCTATCTGCATTGCAACGCCGGGATGAATCGCGCGCCGACGCTGGCGATTGCGTTTCTGCGGGCATATCGGCAAATGTCACTCGAAGAAGCGATGAAGCTGGTGAAGAAACATCGCGCGTGCGGACCGTTCATGACGGTGCTCGAAGAGTACTTCGGGCCGCGCGACTACAAGCCGGACAAATGACTTGACCACCTCAGGCGCAGCCGCAAACCTGCCGCGAGTTCTCCCCAGGCAGAGATTTCTCACGGCCTGCGCGTGGGGCGTACATCTATATACCGCTCTGGGCGCGGCGCTCGGCCTGCTCGCAATCTTCTTCGCCTCGCGCGGCGACTTTCGCGGATCGTTCCTCGCGATGGGCGCGGCGACGATCATCGACAGCAGCGACGGTCCGCTCGCGCGGCGTCTGATGGTCAAGATTCGCGTACCGACTTTCGACGGTGCGCTACTCGACAACATCGTCGACTACCTTACCTACACCGTAGCGCCGGTATTCCTGATGCTGGAAGCGGGCATCATCCCGACCTCGGCGTGGGGCCTGACGCTAGCCTGTTTCGTCATGCTCGCCAGCGTTTACGGTTTCTGTCACACCGAAGCGAAAACGCCAGACAATTATTTCCTCGGATTCCCGAACTACTGGAACCTCGTGGCATTCTATCTTTACTGCCTCGGCGCCGGCACGATTTTCAATGTCGCCGTCTTGATGCTTCTTGCGGTGATGGTGTTTTTGCCGCTCAAGTACATCTATCCGAATCGAACCGTTCCACTTCGTTCGATTACGCTCACGCTCGGAATCGTTTGGGGGATTTTGACGGTCGCATCGCTGCTGATGCTGCCGGCGGTGAATCCAATTATGTTGTGGGCGGAACTCAGCTTTATCGCTTACTACTTTATTGCGTCGTTCGTGCTTCAGGCGCGCGCTGCGATTAAGTCCAACCCGGCCACGTCGAGCTGAATGCCCGAGTCTCCGCTTCATACTTCGAATGGCACACCTGAGTCATGGCTCGAGGTGATCGATTCCGAATCTCACTTGCTGCTGATCGCACCGCACGGAGGACGCGCGGAACCGCGCACCCGTGCGCTGCTCAATCCGAAGGTAAACGACCTTCATACCGCTGACATCACGCGTGGACTCGCGGCAAGGCTCGGTGCGTCGGCGCTGATCAACGTGGCGATGGATCGCAATCGCCTCGACTGCAACCGTCTTTCGCAAATACTCGAAGGGGCTCCATGGCTGCTCGAGATGATCGCTGATCGCGTCGGCGCAATCGTCGGGCGTCATGGCCGCGTCACCGTGCTGCTGATTCACGGATGGAACATTATCGAGCCGCGCCTGGATTTCGGACTCGGGCTGCGCACAGCAGGCGCTGAACTGCGGCCGCCCGGTTCGGCATGCGTCTCTGCTTGTGACTCATTCATCAACGGCCGATTGGCGCTGCTCGCCGAGCGTCTGCATCGGCACGGAATCAAACCAACCTATGGCATGCGCTACCCGGGCGGTGGCTTGCAGAACCTGTTGCAGGCATTTACTGCGCGTCATCGCGAGAGTCCGAACGCTTCGCTCAGCTTGATTTCCGAGACCGCTGCGCGCGGCGTCGTCGATGCGGCTCAGCTCGAGCTATCGGTCGCGCTCAGGATGCCCGGGGAGTTACGCACCCGATGCGAGGATGCGATCGTCGAAGCCTTCTCGGCCAACGGCGCAGATTCGCACGTCGCACGCGCGCCGTCTAGTCGTGAATCGTGCGCCGCGCCCCGCAGTCGCCAAATCCGAAATCGGTGCGGCCGCGACGGTCGCGGCACCCGGCCGCATCGGGATCGAATTTTACGACTCTGCGGCGCGGTTCGGTGCGATGGCGAGTTTCGACGTCGGCGGCGCGGGCATGGGCGCACGAATTATGATGCTGTTCGACGGCCATCGCGCGGCATTGTTTACCGCCGAAGGCCGTCCCACACGATCTGCGAGCGCCGTCACGCACGGCCCGCTCTCGCTCAGGCGCGAAGGCGAATCGATAGTGCTCGCGTTCCGCGGGCCCGCTGTGATCGTGCCGGATGCGACCGCGTATCTCAGTATCGAACGCGCGCTGGCTTCCGGTCGTCTTTGCAGCGACACCGAAGTGAACGTGCGATTCGAAATCGACGAGGCTGGCGGCGAGTTCGACTTTGACCGCATTCTGTCTTCGTCTGGCGCCGCGCAGGATCTGCCGTCCTCGAGCGCCGCGTTCGGACGAATCGCGGGACGGGTTTGCCTCGAAGGCGCCACGCGGACTATCGCCGGGGTCGCGCGCGCGGGAATCTCATTTACCGGACTGGGTCCGCAAAGATTTACCACGCGCAGAATGATTTGGGCGTCGTTCGAAAGCAAAGACATGCCCCGCGCGCTTGAAGCCCGCTCGGTCGCTACGGACAGCTCGCCGCCGAGTCAGAGCGCCAGGGTCCTCGATGCGGGCGGCTGGTCGCCATGCGAGTTGCGCGATCTAAAGATCGAAACGCCGGCGGTTGAAGAGCCGCCTCATCGTATTGCCGCATCGCTGACGCGCTCCACCGACGCCTCATACGAACTCGACGGCAGCGTCGAATGCTTTATTCCGCTGTCGCGTCCAGGTCCCGAGCAGTCGCGCATCTACACTACGCTCGGATTTGCCAGCTTCGGCCTCGGCGCGGACCGCGGCGCCGGCATGTTTGAATACTCGCGGGTTGCAGCCTCAGTGCTGACCGCAGGCGAGGAAAACGATGACGCTGATTCGGATTGAGACGCGGCGCTACGCGGGCGCGTCCACCGCGCGAGTACGCCCAACGATCGTTGCGTCAAGCTGGTTGGCGATATCGGCGAGCACTTTGCCAGTGGGCGTGGCCGCGTACTCTCGAACGAACAGCACGCCACGATCGGTGCTGTCCGCCAGCCGCGGCTCAAACGCGAGGCGCGCCAGGATTGGCACCGCTGCCTCATGCGCGAGGCCGTGGAGGTCTCCTTCCGGCCACAGCGGCCGAACCGTGCGGCATCCGTCGCAGTTGAAGCCAACCATATTCTCGACGATGCCGATGATCGGCGCGCCGATCGCGCGACTGATTTTCATCGCATTGCCTGCAGCACTGCTGTCCTGCGCGGACGGATGACTCAGCAACAGCACGCCGTCGAGCGCGACCATCGCGGCCAGCGAGTACAATCGATCAAGGCCGGTGGCGAGATCAATTATCAACAAGTCCAAGCTCCCAAACCGGGACTGCGCGAGGATCCGCCCCAGTGCTGCGCTGTAGCTCAGTTCCGCAGGACGCGTTGAGGCAGGCGCAGCCGCTTCGTCATTATTACTGCCGTCGAAATCCTGCACGAAACTGACCGGTGGCGGTTCACCGCCAGGAAGCTGCTCGCTGGAAACGACGCGCAAGCCATGCGGACCCGCAGCCGGCTCGATTCCTTCGACCATTGGAAGGCGCCGTTGCGGTTTCATCGCGAGCATCGCTGTTATGCTCGGCGAATTCAGGTCCGCATCGACGATTGCGATCTTGCGGCCTTTTGTCGCCAGCGCCCCGGCGATATTCACCGCGAGCATGCTCTTGCCGACTCCGCCGCGGGCACTGGCAAGAGCAATAGTCGCGCCGACGTTGGACAGATTGCTCCGAATTCGCTCGCGCGCACCAGCCATATCAACGGCTGGGTCAGCGGATCCGTTATTTTCGATATCGGAAAATATCCTCATAGGATCGGTTGTCAAATCTCCACACAGCGACCTGAAGCGGTCGAGCCCGATGCGGTTCCCCCGCAAGCCATCGCACTAAGGATGACTGGTTTGAGCAGCGCGGTAAACAACGTTGCCGCGGCGTGGGCGGCTAGACTAGGCGCTCTCGTCGTCGGCGTCAGTAGAGCCTATTTTGCGATAGGTATTGGGCTCGTCCTCGAAACGTCGCTGCGATTTGGCCTCGCGCTCCTGGTCCTGCTGACAATCGCGGCACAGGCGCGAAAACGGCATCGCTTCGAGGCGTTCCTCAGCAATCTCCAGGCCGCATGACTCGCAGTCGCCGTAGGTGCCGTCATCGAGACGCTCGAGCGCGTCGTCGATCTGCTTGAGCTTGACGCGCTCGCGATCCGACAGGATGACGTTGATTTCGCGATCGCGCTCTTCGGACGCGAGGTCATAGGTATCCATGCCTTCGTCCTTGTTGCCTTCGCGTTCGGCTCGCAACTCCGAATCGATCACGCCGAGTAGTTTGTTTTTCGTTTCGAGCAGTTGTTCGCGCGCTTTGGCAAGGAACTTCTTTCGGTTCGCGGCAACTGGTTTCTTCGCCATTGAACTTCAGACTCCCGATATATTAAGCGGCCGCGCCCGCGACCGTTGCATGCAAATCGTAACTGAGCGCCTTGTCGATTCGTGCGCGGACGAACTCACCCGCCTGCGCTTCGCCCGCAAGGAAAACTGAACCGTCGATATCCGGCGCCTGGCCCGAGGTGCGCCCGCGCAACCGGGTCGAGCGTCCGGGCATCGGGCCCTCGACCAGAACCTCCAGCTCGCGTCCGACCAGGTCGCGATTTTTCGCGAGTGAAATTTCCGACTGCGTTGCCATCAGGCGTGCCCGCCGCGCGCGCTTGACGCGCTCCGGCACCTGGTCGGGCAAATCGTGCGCGGCAGTATTTTCCTCGCGCGAGTAGGTAAAGACGCCGACGCGATCGAACTGCTCCATGCGAACGAAATCCACCAGCCGCTCGAAAGCCGCCTCGGTCTCGCCGGGGAAGCCGACGATGAACGACGTCCGCAGCACGACACTCGGAATTCGCGCGCGCACGCGCTCGAGCAGCTTGACTAGCGCAGAGCCCGAGCGCTCGCGCCGCATCGCGCGCAGCATCAGGTCGTCGGCATGCTGCAACGGCATGTCGATGTACTTGACAACCTTGGGCAACTCCGCGATTGCGTCGAGCAGCTCGGCTGTCACGAAATTGGGATAGCAGTAGAGCAGCCGGATCCAGCGCAAGTCGTCAATGGTCGAAAGTTCGCGCAACAACGCCGCCAACGACGACGGCGCCTCGAGATCGCGGCCGTAAGCCGTCAGATCCTGTGCAATCAGGTTGATCTCACGAACGCCGCCCGCCGCCAGGTTGCGCGCCTCGGCGACGAGGTCGCCAAGCGGGCGGCTTTCATGGAGGCCGCGAATTTTCGGAATAATGCAGAAGGCGCACTTGTGATTGCAGCCCTCGGAAATCTTCAAGTAAGACGTGAAGAAATCTCCCGTCTTGATTCGCGGGATGGCCGAGGTCGGCAGCAGATGCGCGGCGCCGGCGTACGGAATTGGTCGCGATTCAGGCGCTTCGGTGCGACGCAGCAACTCAGGGAGATCCAGAAAGTTGCCGGTACCGACGAACACGTCGACCTCCGGCATCGTCGCGGCAAGCTCGGTGGCGTAGCGCTGCGACAAGCATCCGGCGACCACCAGCCGCTTGCCAAAGCCGCGCTTCTTGACCTCGGCCGCCTCGAGGATCGCGTCGATCGACTCCTTTTTGGCCGCTTCGATAAACGCGCATGTATTCACCAGCAGCACTTGCGCCTCTTCGGGATCGAGCGTGATCTCGAACCCGGCGGAGGTCAACGCGCCAAGCATCAGCTCGCTGTCGGCGAGATTCTTGGGACATCCAAGCGTAAGCAGATGAACTTTTTCCATTTACGGAACCGGGAAACTTATGGGGCCTCTAAAAATACCCGTCGCATACACGCGAGGCAATCAAGTCGCGGCGCGCCGATCGAGCTTTGAGTATATCAGAACGTCATGGTGAAGATGGTGCCGTCACGATGTCGGCGCCGGCGGGCGCCTTGAAGGCGAAAGTCGAGTCCGCCAGCTCCACGTTATCGTGGACGTCGCTGAAGTCGATCTTAGTCACGTCGCCGAGCTGATCGGTAAGCGTCAAAGTCATCAGATTGTAGGTCTTCGGGTCGAGTCCCACTTCAATTTTGTAGCCGCCAGTCTTGGCGTCGAGGATCAAATCGACCAGCCCGGTGGGCGTCGGAGGGTGCGCAAACTGAGCCTTGAAGTCGCGATTGATATTCCCCATACCGAGCAGAAACGACGTGGCGCTGCTCGATTTCAGGGCTTGCTTCAGCGGAGTTTCCACGACCTGGTTGAGATCGGGATCGTAGCTGTAGAGCGTCTCGCCGTCGCTGACGATAGTCTGCTTTTCCGGATCCTCGAACTCCCACCGCATCCGACCCGGCTTGCGAAATGAAACCGTGCCCTGACGATTGCGTTTGGGCGCGCCGACCGTCGCGATCTCTTCGTCGAATTTCGCCGTGAACGAACTGGTGTCGTGGTAATGACGCTGCAATCGATCCAGCACCTGCTTCAAGTCTTTGCTGACGGGCTCGGCGGATGGTGCGTTGGTTTCGGCTCGAAGCGACACGGCGGCAACCAGTAGCACAAGGACCGCTGGAAAAATCGCCTTCAATAACCTTGTAGGAGGACAGGCGCGAGTCATCGAGCGCTGCGCATCCGGATCTCGCGCGGCTTGGCGCCGTCTGCTGGCATCACGATTCCTTCGCGTTCCATCTGCTCGACCATCCGCGCCGCGCGATTGTAGCCGATCCGCAGGCGTCGCTGGATCATCGAAATCGACGCTTGATTGGTCTCCATCACGATTCGCACCGCCTCATCGTACATCTCGTCCTGCACTTCGCCACCGAGTCCCTCACCGTCTTCCTCGCCGGGTGCCTTGGTGTCGAGGATTTCCATGCGGTACTCGGGCGCGCCCTGCTCGCGCAGAAAATCAGTGAGCTTGCGAATCTCATGCTCGCCGACGAACGGCCCATGCAGTCGCCGAAGTTTCGCGCTTCCAGGCGGCATGAACAGCATATCGCCCGCGCCAAGCAGGCGTTCGGCGCCGATTGAATCGAGAATCGTGCGCGAGTCGACACGCGACGTCACCTGCAGCGAGATTCGCGCCGGCAGGTTGGCCTTGATAAGCCCGGTGATCACGTCGACCGACGGACGCTGCGTCGCAAGGATCAGATGAATCCCCGCGGCGCGCGCCTTTTGCGCGAGCCGCGTGATGTCACGCTCGACGGTCTTGCCCTCGCTCAGCAGCAAATCGGCGAGCTCATCGATGATGATCACGATCTTCGGCAGCTTGCGATGCTCGATTGCGCCGACCGCCGGCTGATTCGGATCGTCTGATGGGGGAGCACTTTGCCCCGCCATCTTGAGTTGCGCGATCGACGCTCCGGACGCGAGCGCATGGTTGTAGCCGTCGATATTGCGCACGCCCAGCTCGCGCATCTTGAGGTACCGGCCCTCCATCTCCTGCGTCGCCCACAGCAGCGCCGAGGCGGCCTTCTGCGGATCGACAACCACCGGCACCAGCAGGTGTGGAATGTTTTCGTACACCGACAACTCCAGCATCTTGGGATCGACCAGAATCAGGCGCACGTCATCGGCGGTCGCATTGAAGAGAATCGACGCGATCATCGTATGGAGCGAAACCGATTTGCCAGTTCCGGTCGCGCCGGCGATCAGCAGATGCGGCATCTTGGCGAGGTCGGCCGCCACCGGACGCCCGGCGATATCCTTGCCCAGCGCAATAGTGAGCTGGCTCTGAGTCGACGAAAATTCATCAGCCTCGAGAATCTCGCGCAGAAAAACGCGCTCGCGCTTCTTATTCGGTACCTCGATGCCAACGACAGCCTCGCCCGGCACGGGCGCCTGGATTCGCACCGCCGCGGCTCTCAGAGCCATCGAGAGATCATCCGCGAGATTTACGATCTGGCTCACTTTGATACCGGAGCCCGGCTCGAATTTGTACATGGTGACGACCGGGCCCGGCTGGACTTCGACCACCCGTCCCTCGACGCCGAAATCCGCGAGCTTCTGCTCGAGCACGCGCGCGCTGCGCTCGAGCTGCCCTTCGTCCACCTGCGCGTGCTCGGCCGGCGGCAAATCCAGCAGCGATTGTGGCGGAATCTTGAAGGCGCCTTTCTGCCGCGGTTTCGACGCCGCAACCTTGTCGCGCTTCTCGCGAATATCAAGCAGCCTGACCTTCAGCGGCGCGGGCCGGCCATTGAACCCGTTCGTATCGGCCTCGACCTCATCGCCTTCGCTGAGCGAGAACGGAATTCGAGCACCGCCGGCAAATTCAAATTCTTCGCGCGAGGACCGCGGGCGAATCTTGTTGGCGACCCCGGCGAGCAACTCGGTCGGCGCCCGCTTGAGCATCAACGCGAGTCCGCAGATGAACCCGAGCGCAACTGCGATCAATCCTCCCGCCAGGTTGAGCGAATCACTAAGCTGCGTCGCGACTTCCGCGCCAATTACTCCGCCCATCTTCAGGTTGTGCAGGTCCCACAGCGCACCCGCGGTCGCAAGCGCGAGGATCAGAAGCGCACCGCCTCCAATCTCGCGCGCGATAGTGACCATGCCCGCGCCCGTCCACACGCGCTGTGCCAGCCACGCGACCAATACCATCGCGATGTATGACTGGTATCCAACCAGGCCTCCGAGTGCCGCAGCGATCGCTGCGCCGACCGGACCGCCAAGATTCGGATTGCGGCCGATATCGACGCTCATGAGGCTCACCGTGCCGAATGCGGCGCACGCGATCAGCGCGAGCGCGCACAGCTCGCGCGCGATTCGACTGCCTGGCGACGGCGCAATCGAAACCTCAGCGACCGCTGTCGCAGGCAGTTCAACGACCGTTTTCTCCCTGCGCGCGATAGCGGTCACACCTCCGTCACGTACGGAATCACCAGCGGCCGCTTGCCGAGCTCCTCGCTGAAGTAGCGCCGTATCGCGCGCACGATTTCTTCTTTCAGGCGAGGATCGTTCGCGTGCAATGAACCACCGAGTACGCCCAGCCGCCGGGTTACTTCTTCCTTCGCGCGGCGCATGTGTTCTGAAGTTCCGTTGCCACTGACCAGGCCTCGCGAAAGGAGATCGGGCCCGGCAATAATGCGTCCGGTTTTTGACGAGAGCACCACCACTGCCGTCACGGTGCCGTCGCGCGCGAGCACTCGCCGTTCGCCTACCACCGCGGGATCGCCGCTGTCGACACCTTCGACCGCTACCCGGCCCGCTTCGACTGTTGGTCCGCGACGCGCCTCGCCACCGAGAAGCACCAACGAGTCGCCATCCTCGAGCAGGAAACAGTTGTGTTCCGGAATTCCCGCGGCGATCGCGAGCGCTACGTGACGGCTGAGATGACGATATTCTCCATGAATCGGCACGAAGTGCCGCGGCCGCGTGAGCGCGATCATTTCCGACAACTCGTCCTGGCAGGCATGGCCCGAAACGTGCACCGGCGCGACCGCGTCGTAAACCACGTCGGCGCCCTGCCGGTAAAGCCGATTCACCAACGTGTTGATAGTGCGCTCGTTGCCGGGAATGAACCGCGACGACAGCACGACGACGTCGCCGTGCTCGATACGAACGCGCGGGTGCGCGTCGCTTGCGAGTTTCGCCAACGCCGACAGCGGTTCGCCCTGGCTTCCGCTCGCGAGATAGCTCAACCGGTTTCCGTCGATGAACTCCGCCTCGCCCGGCTCGACGAACATCGCCTGCGCAAATGGAAGTTGGCCGGTCTCGAGACCCAACCGCACGCTCTCCGCCATCGCGCGCCCGAGTGGCACGACGCGACGGCCGAACTCGCGCGAGACTTCAACCACCTGGCGAATCCGATGCAGATGCGACGAGAATGCCGTCAGAAAAAACCTGCCGCGCGCGCGCGACGTCAGCTCGCGCAGCACAGGCTTGAGCGAGCTCTCCGAGCCCGAACGTCCGGGGCGCTCGACGTTGGTCGAGTCCGACAGCAACACCGCCACCCCTTCCGCGCCCAGCTCGGCGAAACGATCGCGATCGAACATCGCGCCGTCCACGGGCGCGTCATCGATCTTGAAGTCGCCGCTATGCACGATGATTCCGGCAGGAGTCCTGATTGCGAGTGCGATCGAGTTCGGCGTCGAATGCGTGACGCGAATCGGCTCGATCGTGAAGGGCCCTGCGTCGAACGGATGCCGCGGCTCGATCGTCCGCAAATCGACCGGCTGATCGAACTCGCTATCCGCCAGCCGCCGGCGGGTGAAGGCGAGCGTGATGTCGGTGCCAAAAACGGGAACGTTGAATCGACGCAGCAGATGCGGCAGCGCCCCGATATGATCCTCGTGCGCGTGCGTGAGCACTACCGCCTCGACCGCGACATGGCTGCGCTCCAGCCACGCCATCTCGGGGATATAGGTGCCCAGACCGAGCGCAGGCTCGTCGGGAAACATCACGCCGCAATCGATCACGATCGCGCGCCCGGCGCATTCGATCGCCATCAGGTTGAGGCCGATTTCGCCCAACCCACCCAGCGCCACGATTCGGACCGCGGCGGTCGTGGAAGTACTTGCCGCCATTGCCCTATCCTGCCCTCCGCACCGAGCCGAATTATATCGGTGATAATTCCGCTGCGAAAGCTGCTGTTCCGTGCGATACTCGCTTGCCTTGAGAACCGGTCGGGACTACTTTCCGATCACGAGGTGGCGAAGATGGCGGCGTCGGTAAACAAAGTAATTCTGATCGGCAATCTCGGACGCGATCCCGAAACTCGCTTCACCAACTCGGGCACTTCGGTCACGAACTTTTCGATCGCGACCAAGGAGTCCTTCGCCGACAAGAGCGGGACGCGCCAGGATCGGACCGACTGGCACAACATTATCGTCTGGGGCAAGCAGGGCGAGACCTGCGCGCAGTATCTCAAGAAGGGCAGCTCGGTTTATATCGAGGGGCGAATTTCCTACCGCGAGTACGAAGCCAAGGACGGCAGCGGCAAGCGCAAGGTTACCGAAATCGTGGCGATGCGCGTGCAGTTCCTGAACTCTCGCGGCGGAGCCCCAATGGGCGATGATGCCGCGGACTTCGGCGGCGGCGCTCGCAATCGCGCACCCGTTGGGGCCGGCGCCGGCGACGACATGGCGCCGATGGACGACGAAGACATTCCTTTCTAGAGTCGACCTCGATAAACGATCTATTTCATTCGCTCGTCAGTTTGGTCCGAGTCGAATACTGCTACCGGGGCTCGGTCCGCTTTCGAAAAAGCTACCGCGATACTGGCTAGCGCCATGAGTGCGCCCGAAGCAACGAGCGCTGCGAACATTCCTCTGGATTCAACGAGGACCGTGAGCGCGAAACCGCCAAAGATCTCGCCAATGGATTCGGCTTGAGACAAGCACGAGTGCACAGTCGCTCGAACATCGCTGGAAATGCGGCGGTTCACCCATACGACGCTGACCGGCCGGGTGACATTGAACGCAATTCCCGACGCCAGCAGGATGCCGATAGCCGCGATTGGGGCACTGGACGCGTACGCCAGCACGGCCATGCCGAGCACCCCGATAGAGCAAGCCAGCGCATAGATTCGCCGGGCGGCGCCCACGCCGTTAATACGCGGCTCTACCAAGCGCAGCACCACCACACCGCCAGCGAACGAGAGCAGTTCGATTGCCGTCCACCACAACACCGGCTCGTTCGGAAGAGCCAGGTTGACGAGCTGTTTCAAAAACAGCCAGCCCGATATAGCAGCAGCATTGACGATCATCGTCGCGACGAACACGAGCAGAATCTCGGGGTCGCGGAATGCAAGGATCAGTCCTCGGCGCCAAATCGACAAGGAAACATTCCACCCGCGCTGGTGCGCCGTTGCGAAATTCCGTTCGTCGAATTTCGCGGTCACGAAAAGTCCTAGCGCGGCAATGCCCGCGCCTGAAACCACGAGCGCAGCAGTGAAGCCAGCCACCCAAGCCAGCACCCCGAAAGCGACGATGCCGATTGCGCCGCCAACGAGGTCCAAGCGGGCGCGGGTCGTCAGTAGACGGTCGATGCGGTCGGGACGATCGAGTTCGTCGGTCAGCCAAGCGACGTCCGCGCCCTCGGAGAAGGCCCATCCCAACCCCCACAGGACCTGCGTCGCGACTATCAACGGAAACGCTACAACTAGGCCGGTCATCATCATGCCGACGGCCAGGAACAGGTGTCCTATCGCAAGTGGCCACCGGCGGCCGATCGCATCGGCCAAGGCGCCCGCCGGAACGTTGGCGAACCCCTGCGTGATCGACATGATGGTACCCAGGAGTGTGAGCTGAGAAGCCGAGAGGTGCGCGTCGACCACAAAGTAAAGGAGCGCGACGAGTACATACCCTCGATGAAAGACTGCGCGGATGAGTGTCCATCTCAGGAAGATATCCGCGACATCGCGCTCACGCTGCTCGTGCTTTCCCAGCGAAAGTCGCCGCCGTTTTCGCAATAGATTTACCTTCAAGTTCGGATCCCTCAAATCCGGTTCGGAGCCATGCGGCACCACAACCGTTTCGCGCGTACGCAGTGACGCCGGGCGAAACGCTCCGCCGATCTGACCTGTAGGGATTCGAACTTAGAAGGTTAGAAACAGAAGATGCATTCCGCCGCGTTCGACGACAATTTGCGCAACTGCGGACATGAAACGCACCTCGTTGGAGATTCGGGGAACATACCTCTAATTCCCCGCTCAGACAAATGAGTGGCAGGGTGCTGCACTCCACGGCAGCACCTGATTGTCGATTGCTCCAATCGTTCGATCAGCCAATCGAAATCCCGGCACAAATCGGGGTACGGCGCTTGCATTTGGCACGCGCGGTTTGATCCGGTTTCGAACCCGGCCGCCTTTGAGCCGGGAGGCTCCGCGATTTGACCCAGCCTTCGACGACCCGCACCGACTACCTTCGAATTTTCAGTTTTGTCATCACGCTCGCGATCGCGTTGACGGTGAATGACGCGCGCTCGACGACGCTCCTGCCGCCCTGATTCTTCGACCACCACCTGGACGATCGCCGGCGACCATAAGACCATACTTCTCTCAACCAACGGCGGCGCGCCTGAGCCGTTCGTCGTCAAAGGTGTCGACTACTCGCCGCGTCCCATCAACGACGCCGCGCTAACGATTCCGGGCTCTGACTATTTCTGGGGAGATCCTGCCCATCTCACGTACGCTCCAATCTGGAGGCGCGATTTGTGGGGCACGACCTATAACGATTACGAAACGGGAGCCAATCTTCCGGACGGGCTCGTTCGTCAACTGGGCGCCAACAGCATTCGCACCTACGCCTGGTGGAAATGGCTCCCGATGGTGCCGGCCGACTACTCGAAATGGAAGACGCTCGACTGGAGCGTGAGTCCCCGAATCCGCTTTGGCGCCACCGCTGCACCCGCTGGTTTCGCCGCGTATCCAGCGCACGACGGCGGCGATCAATTCCTCGATTTATGCTGGAATCATGGAGTCAACCCGATTTACGTCGTCATTGGCATATCACTCGATCCGTGGAATGCGTTCGCAAGCGTCAGTCCTGACTCCGCACGAGTACACGACGAGCGAATGTATATCGAGCGCACAACCAAATGGCTGGCGCAGCGTTACGGCTATCATCCCGCAGTGCTTGGCTTTGCTATTGGGAACGAAACCAACTTGCCGTTCGAAGCAGGCACAGACCGATACATTGACTATTGGAACTATCTCAATCGGCTCGGTGCAATCGCAAAACGTTACGCACCCGGCAAACTGACGATGTCGGCGTTCGCCGATTATCCATCCGGCGAGACCCCGATGCTCCTCACACCACTAGTCACTTTCAGACATATCGCCGATGCGCATCCAGGCGGACAAACCGTACCGGAGTGCGTCGATACGGGCGGCGCGAACCCTGGTCTCGACTGCACCTCAGCGCGTCGCAGGCAAGCTTATCCGGCGGACATCTATGCGCTCGACATTTGGGGATTCAACGCATATCGCAGACCCGAGACCGAGGACGCGGCAAACTTTAAACACTGGATAGTCGATGGCTACTATACTAGCGGATCCGAGTTACGCGGTGAGCCACCGAATCCAGTACCAAAGCCGATGCTTCTCACCGAATGGGGCGCGCCGGCTTCAATCCGAACCCGCCAGGGACAGCCGCCACCACCGCCCAACTCCCAATGGGTCAGCGTAAGCCCTGCTGCGACAGGCGAATTTCACGACGCGCCCGGATATCGCACGGCCAAGTTGATTCAACAGATCGCAGTTGACCTCTACGGCCCCAACTCTAAGCTCTCGACCGCCGAAGGCGGCGTAGTGTCGGGCGGCTACGTGTTTGAATTCCAGGACGAATGGTGGAAAGAGGCGCAGCGCCGGCCCGACACCTGGTCGTCGCACGACACCACCGTACTCGAAAGCAAGTTTCCGTTCGGCGAGCCCGGCAAGGGCGGGTTTTCGTCCTACTGGGACGAGGAATGGTTCGGGCTGATGTCGGTCGCGCCGAGCTCCGGACGGCGTCCTGCGGATCCAGTCCTCAAAGTAAACAATGGCGAGCGATCGCTGAACGGCGGCGCCGACATGCTGACGCCGCGCGCAGGGTACTATGCGTTGCAAAAAGTATTCCGAGGCCTTACTTCCGCGCCCGAGCCAATGCTCAATCCGGTAGTCACTCGGCCGAAGCTCACCGAAGTATCGTTTCCAGCACACTTTCGATAGTCATTGACTATTGCACTGACTATTCGACCTCAGCCGAGCCACTTCAGATTCCTCGCGGTGCCGTCGAACGTGTCGCGCGTCTTGTAGTATTCGAACTGCCCGCCCTTCGCGGCTTCCGCCGTCTTCGCCAAAATGGCTGCCACCTCCGCCTGGCTCATCGGTCGAAACGTACGCGCAGCTTCGAGCGCCTGCTGCAGAAACACCATCCAGTCGCATCCGGTGACCAGCGTGCTGATAGGCAAGTTCATCGTGTAGTGAAGCGCTTCCATCGGCGTGACGGTTTTGCTCTGCAGGATAAAGTTGTCGCCGAATGCTTTCATCGCGATCACGCCCATGCCTTTTCCCATCGCCATAGGCAGAACGTGATGTTGAAAGCTGTCGTAATGTGCGTCCATCACGTTGAGCGGCATCTGCACCGTGTCGAAAGTGACGCCATTTCGACTGGCGAGCCGAATCATCTTGAGCAGCATTGCCGGAGTCTTATGCCCGGTGAATCCGAAGAAGCGAATCTTGCCGGATTTCTTCGCGGCGAGCAGCGCTTCGATTGCGCCATCCGGCCCGAAAACCCGGTCAGGATCGTTGTCGCGGATCACTTCATGAATTTGCAGCAGGTCGACGTGATCGGTTTGTAACCGCTTTAGTGACTCGTCGAGCTGCCATTCGACCGTCGCCCGCGTGCGGCCATCAACCTTGGTCATCAGGAAGACTTTCTGCCGGTAGCCGTCGCGCAGCGCCTTGCCCATCCGCAGTTCGCTTTCACCGAGATGGTAATCCCACGAGTTGTCCATGAAGTTCACGCCGTTGTCGATCGCGGTGCGTACAATCGCGATCCCATCGCGCGCATCCGGCGGCTGACCGATGTGGTAGCCGCCAATCCCAATGAGCGAGACTTTGGCGCCCGTACGTCCCAGCGTCCGATATTGCATTCCGCCGGCGCTCGAGATCGCGCCCAGCGCCTTGCCGACAGCAAGCGGAACGAACGCACCAACTTGAGCCGCCATCGCAAGAAATCGCCGTCTAGTCACAAGCTGCCGCTCCCATCAGCGTCGCATCATACAACGATGCAAGACGTGACTCGACCCACGGCAAAGCGCAGACGCCGGTCAATCGTCCTTCTGTTCGCGCAAGGCCATGCCTCTGGCCCATCGCTTCGCCCAATGGTCGAGCGGCGTTAACGAAGCGAGCAGTCCATTTCCTTCCGCCGTCAAACGGTAACCGCCCAATGAATGCGCGACGATGCGCGCTTCGCGCAACTCGCTGATACGCTGATTCAGCACGCTGGGCGACATCGCATCGCATCGCTCCTGCAATTCGGCGAAGGTCAGCGGTCCTCGTCGCAGCTCCCACAATAGCCGCAGCGTCCATCGCCGGCCGAGCAGATCCAGCAGCGCCATCAGCGGGCGTCCGGTGCGCGACCCGCGAACCGGCTTTCCAGGTTTCGGAATCATGCCTGACGCTTGTACTACGATTTTCGAAGTGATAGCAATATACTACGAAAATCGTAGTACGCGAGGTATCACTCATGAAAAAGGAAACGTCCCTTGAACCGCGAATCGCACCCCTCGAATCGCCGTTTATGGCCGAAGTGGCCGATGAACTCGCGCGATGGCAGCCGGGCGAGCATGCTCCGCTGGCGCTCTTCCGCACACTGGTGCGCGACCTTCCGCTAGCGCATGCGATGTTCTCGCTCGGTCACTATTTCCTGGGCCACAGCTCTTTGTTGAAGCTGCGCGATCGTGAAATCGTCATCGACCGCGTATGCGCCAGATGCCGATGCGAGTACGAATGGGGCGTCCACGCCCGCATATTCGGCGAGGCGGCCGGTCTCGACGGCGCGCAGCTCGCAGCATCGGTCGTCGCCGGCTGCGCCGCGCCGTGTTGGACCGACGCTGATCGCTTGCTGATTCGGTTGGTCGATGAACTCCACGATTCGGGCCGGTTGAGCGGCGATTTGTGGGCCTCGATGGCGGCTCGCTGGTCTCCCGAGCAGTTGCTTGAACTGATCGTGCTCGCCGGCTGGTACCACGCGATAAGCTTCGTCGCGAACGGAGTCCAGGTTCCGCTGGAGCAATGGGCCCATCGCTTCCCGCGCGAGGAATGAGGCAAAGGTCAGGTGCATTACGTTGCAACCCGGCGCAATCGCGGAGGCGCAGGCAGCGGCCTGCCGGTTGCGCGGGTTGCAACTTCAATGAATCGGCTCAGCTCGATTCGCAGCTCGCCGATAGCGAGGCCCATGTGCTCGTGCGGAATCGGCTCGAGCTTAGCCGCCGCTTTTTCATAGAGCGACCGTGCACCCTCGAGATTACCGCGCTGCGCGTGAAGGATCGCGACGGCGGCCTGGATCAATCCCTGGTAGAAAAGTTTCGCGTCGCCGTCGGAGCGCTTCCAGATTTCCTCCCACGCTTCATGACACTCAAAGAACCGCCCCTCATTAAAGAGCTCGATTCCGCGCTCGTAAAAATCTGGACGCGTCACACTATTCGATGTTCGGAGGCGATGACGAACGGAAACGGGACCGTCAGGAATTTCGGCTCGTCGATTCGCACCGCGCGATACTCATCGGTGTCGCCTGAATCCCGAATTGCCTGGAAACTGTCGAACCACACTTCGGCAACTCCGTCGTAGCGCGGCGCGCGGCCGTCAGCATAGCCGGACGGACGCACATGACACTGTACGTAGCGCCGCATCTGGGGAATTTTGGCGGCCAGCGGCCCATGTTGCGTTCGCCAGTATGCCTGGAACGACTCGACATCGGAGCCCGGCTTGCGGGTCAAAAGCGACAAGGTTTTGACCGAGCTGACGCGCGGGGTTCCATCGATCTGCACTATTTCGTCGACAACTATCGACGCCGCCTTCGCCATGTCGACAAACTTCGCGTCGTCGGCGGTCGCCGCCCGCCGCGGCGCCGAATCGGCGTTAGCGCGGAGCGCGTCTTCGTCGTCGAACCAGGCCTCGGAAACGCCGTCGTACAGCGGTTCGCGACTGCGGTAGGCCGACGGCAGCGTGATCGACGCGACGTATTTCCGCAGTTCCGGGATCTGACTGATGACGGCGGCGTGTTGGTTCAGCCAGTAGCTCCTGAAATCGTCAACTCCGAGTCCGGGCTTGCGCTTGAAGAAGTTGAACGCCTTGATCATCGGCAGATGCGCTGCCTCAGGCGCGGCCGTGGCGCAGCAGTCGTCCGGTCGATGCGCCGGTCTGCTCGCCGTCGCGCATCGTGATCTCGCCGTTGACCATGATGTAGCGATAGCCGTCGGCCTTGCGCACGCGGCGCCATTCGCCGCCGGGTAAGTCATGCGCGATTTCCATCGGCCGCACTGCCAGCTTGTCGTAGTCGTAGACAACAACGTCGGCCGGCGCGCCCTCGCGAAGCATACCGCGGTCGCTGAATCCGGCGCACATCGCGGGCAGCGCGCTCAGGCGCCAGTGCGCATCTTCGAGGCTCAGCATCTTGTAGTCGCGGACCAGCCACGCCAAGAATTCGGTCGGATATTGTCCGCCGGTAAAGAACTTCGTATGCGCGCCGCCGTCGGATACGCCTGGAATCAGGTACGGATAGTCGAGCATCTCCTTCATGTAATCCATGTTCTGATTGGGCCCCGGCGCGTAGAACTCGGTGCGGAGCTCGTCCGCGACTGCCAAATCGAGCATCGCATCGACCGGGTGTTTGCCGGTGCGCTCGGCGAACTCACGCAGCGTGAGCCCTTCGTATTCCTTCATGTCATCGCGCATGACCTGCACGACGAAAATCTGATCGAACTCATCGGTGATTACGCGCGGCAGCCGGCTGCGCAACGCCTCGCGCCGTGCGGGATCCGCAAGCTTCGCCATCCGTTCCGCAGCGCTGCCGGTGGTGGCATCGCACCACGCCTGGCATTCGTCGAACAAGTTCCAGTCCACGAAGGTGAACGACATGCCAGTGTCGCTCGTCACCGCCTGCCCATACACCGGCAGTCCGCGCTGACGACAACTCTCGAGCCATTGGATTTGCCCGCGATGCACATACGGGTGCGAGTCGCGCGGCTGCACGACATTGTAGAGCACCGGCCGTCCGCTAACTTCGGCGAGCTGCTCGAAGTGGTTGAGATCATGCATCGGATCGGCGCTGACCAGCGTCATCTGGATGAAGCCCTCGTTACGCCGGCCGAGCACGCGCGCCAACGCGAGGCAGGTGTCGTCGGTCATCAGGTCGGAGACCATCGGCGTGCCGTCAAAGTCACGCTGCACGCACGCGGGACCGTTCGGATCGAGGCGCTGCGCGGACCATCCGCATGCGCCGGCGTCCATCGCCTCGTCGAGCAGCCGGCAAATTTCTCGGGTCTCCTGCTCAGTTGGCGGGCGCGTCTTGGCGGCGTCCAGTCCCATGACCCAGGTCAGCAGCGGCGACACGGGAACGTACGGCAGAATGTTCACCGCCTTGGGGCGGCGCGCGACGCTGTCGAGGAACTCGGGGAAGGTGGTCCAATCCCAGGGCATTCCGGCCTCCATCGACGCGTAGGGAATCGCCTCGACGCGAGTCATCGTCTGCATCGCGCGCTGACGGCTCTCGGGATGTACTGGAGCAAAGCCGAAGCCGCAGTTGCCGATCACCACCGAAGTGACGCCGTGCCAGCTCGAGATGGAGCAGTACGGATCCCAGAAGAGTTGTGCGTCATAGTGGGTATGCAAGTCGACGAAGCCAGGCGCGACGATGAGTCCCGAAGCGTCGATTGTTTGCGCGGCGTCGGTCGAGCGCAGGCGGCCGATCTTCGCGATGTTTCCGTCCTTGATGCCGATATCGCCACGAAAGCGCGGCATCCGCGTTCCGTCAACGATCATTCCGTCGCGAATAACCAGGTCGAACTCTGCCATGGCTCAACCTCCTTGCAGCTTATGCGCAGGATTAGCAATCCTTCTCACAAGTCGCATCGCTTGCGGTCAATGTCAACGCGAAAGTTCAGGAAGCTTTGGCCGTGCCCGGCTCTAGCTCGACTCCCACCGGCACCAACACGCGGACGACCATGTTGTAGAAGGCGACATTCTGCACCAATTCCATCAGGCGGCGAGTGTCGAGAAAGGTTTTCAACGCGTTCCAGGTCGCATCGCTAACGCGGACGTTGCTGGTCGCCTCGACAGCGTAACGAATCACCGCGCGTTCGTGATCGCTGAAGGTCGGCGATTTCTCCCAGTCAGCAAGCGCCTCGAGCTGCGCGTGCAAGACGCCCACACGGCGCGCGAGGTTCCAATGATGCACGAACTCGTACTGCGCATCGGTGAGGAGTCCGACGGTGCAGATTGCGAGCTCGCGCAGCTTGGGGTCGAGTGCGGTCGCGTTGCGGAGATCGCTACCCAACTGACAGAAGCGGCGCAGCAGGTTCGGAGTATGCGCGAGTGCGCGAAAGATATTGCCCACGGTGCCGCCACGCTCGGCTGCAAGATTGTCGAAAATCACGCGATCGGCTTCGGGAAGGTCTTCGCGATTCAAGTATGGAACGCGTGCTGCCATGGGAGGCTCTCCTTCGATCGAGGGGATTCTTGGCCGACAGTACGCGAGGCGCCTGGAAAGTCGCAAGCGTCGTCGCAACCAGGGGCGCACGAAGCTGAACTCAGCTTTTTCGAGGCAAATTCACACAGTCGACAGGCAGAACTTGATCATCCTCTTGTCCCACCAGCTTGAGTGAAGATCAGCTGGGCGTGTGCCTGGCTTGAGCCACTTCGCGATCGTAGCCGGGGACGATCGCGTTTATGAATGCATTCTCCAGGAACTGTCCGATCGCCTGCCACGCGCTCATGTTCGGAGTGTTAAATGGGCCCGAGATATCGACCTTGGTCGCGACGCGCTGGGTCGAGTGATTCTTCAACAACTTTGCTGCGCCGCCAATTGCCAGTTCGTAGACCTGGTGGAGAATCGGCTTCTTCGCGTCCTTTCTGGAATCGTAAACCGTGATGTCGCTGAACAGCGGCTTGATGTAGCCGTTGACGTAATGGTCCTTCACCGTGACTTGCGAATAGACCGAGACGCGCCCCGACGCCACATCAAACTTTCCGAAGGCGCGCAACAAATCATTCAGCGAGGTCAGATCGGTATTCTGGCTGGCCAAATCAAAATCAAAATCGGGTCCCTGGTTTTCCGGCCGCAACACGCCGTTGAACGTAGTATCACCTGAGCCCATGAATTTGCCGCTAAGCTGAAGGTTCGCGGTTCCCTCGCTTTGATGATTCGAGAGGTTCGTCGCGCGCAGGTTCGTATCTGAAATCGTGAGCCGGTAGTGCGGAGTCGCCGCCTCGTTGAGGAACTTCAGTTCGCTGTGCGTCAGCACGATCTCATGCGCCGTCAGTTCGATGCCGGCCGCGTTGTTGACCTTGGCCGCTTCGGTCTTAACGGCGTCCAAGCGCCGGGTTTCGCCGGCCGCTGACTGCGAAGTGTGGACGTAGTCGAGATGTACGCCGTCGATGGTGGCATTGGCGACGTCGGCGCGCGCGATCTTCGGCGAGTATTCGACCACGCCTTTGCTTTGCAGCGTGCCCTGGTAGACGTGGATATTTTCGCGTTCGATTACGTTTTCGAACTTGCTCAGCGGAATGCGCTCGACTGAGTAGTTCGCGAGGATGCCCGGGAAGGGTTTGTCGAGGAAGTTTCCCTTGCCGTGGATAGTCAGTCGCCCGTTCTCGAATACCACCGCGTTGGCCTGGAATGGTGATGGGTACAATTGATGTCGGGACCTGATGTTGCGGATGTTGTCGGCGCGCAGCGAAATGTCCTTAAGATAAAGCGGACGGCTGGGATCGGTGTCGATGTAAATGGCTTCACCGTCGCGCACCCGGAAGCGGTTGATTTTGAATGGGTAGACGCTTTGAATTGCGTCCTGCCATCCTTCCTTGCTCAGCGGCACCGGGTCGGCGCTTTCCGAACGCAACTGAGTCAGATTGATGTGCACGTGGGGACTGTCGAGCACCACGTCGGCGACGATGCGACCAATCAGAAGCTCGCTCCACTGGATATGGAAGGCCATCTCTGGCAGATCGGCGACCGGCGGAGTTGGATGCTTATTCTGCTTTACCAGCAGGCCGCTCAGAATCAACGAACCGTTGAGCAACTGCAGATGCGCGTGCGCGAGGCTGGTGTGGTATCCGACCAGCTTCTCGTTCATCGTATTTTCGACCCGCGTCCGGATGAACGGGTCCAGAAAGTATGAGGCGACAAATATCGCCACTATCAGAACGCCAAACGCTGCGACAATCCAGCCGGCAACTCGCGATCGGCGAGTGACGGAATGGCGCGCGAGTGTGAACGCAGCGTCGCTATGTGCGGTGTGACCTGCCATTCGGAATAGAGCCCATCCCTATTCGCGAAGAGCAGCAAGATCGATACCGCGAAAGCCGCGAGCATTTACTCGGCGGCTCTGCACACAAACCGGTAATTTTGACAGGCCGCCGCGTTTTTTACGCGAACAGCATCTCCGACATCGCGCCGCCCGGTGGAATCATCGGCATGACGGCTTCTTCCTTCGGAATCACAACGTCAATCAGGACAGGGCCGGGGGTCGCGAATGCTTCCTTCATCGTCGCGACCAGGTCTTTCGATTTTTCAATTCGAAAGCCATGCGCCCCGTACGCATCCGCCAGTTTGACGAAGTTCGGCACCGACATCGCGGAGTACGAATAGCGTTCGGCGTAGAACTTCTCCTGCCATTGACGAACCATTCCGAGGAAGTAGTTATTCAGGATGATAACCTTGATATCGACGTTGTATTGGACCGCGGTGCCCAGCTCCTGGATGTTCATCTGGATCGAGCCGTCGCCCGAAACCACCACTACTTTCTTGTCGGGCGCGGCGAAGGTCGCACCGATACCGGCCGGCAGTCCGTAGCCCATGGTGCCCAGGCCGCCCGAAGTCAGCCACGAACGTGGATTTTCGAACGGGAACATCTGCGCGACCCACATTTGATGCTGGCCGACGTCGGTAGCAATGATGCAGTCGCCCTTGGTGATGTTGTGCATCTCGGCGATGACGTCGAGCGGCGAGACACTTTCGCCGCGATGGTTGTTCTCGTAGAGCGGCTTCTCTTTCTGCCACTGGAGGATCTGCTGATGCCACTTGGCCCAGTCGGCGTGCCGCTTCGCGATACTCTCGCGGTTTTTTACAGTGGTTAGCATGTCGGTGAGCACTGACTTGATATCGCCGACGATGGGGATATCGACCTTGACGTTTTTCGAGATGGACGAGGGATCGATATCGATGTGAATTATGGTTTCGGCCTTCGGGGCGAACTGAGAAATCTTGCCGGTGACGCGATCGTCGAAGCGCGCACCGACTGCGATCAGGCAGTCGGTGTTACAGACCGCCGTGTTGGTGCCGTACGAACCATGCATGCCGAGCATCCCCAGTCGCAGCGAATCCGACGCCGGGAACGACCCGAGGCCCATCAGCGTTTCAGTGATTGGAATTCCAAGTCCTTTGACCAGTTCACGCAATTCGGGCGCGGCGCCGGACCATTGCACGCCGCCGCCGACGTAGAAGAGCGGAGTCGAGCTTTTTTCGATTGCCTCGATAGCGCGCTCGATCTGCCGCGGGTTGCCGCGAATTGTCGGCTTGTAGCCGCGCAGCTCGATTTTATCCGGAAGATGAAGAATATGCTCGGCCTGCTGCACATCCTTGGGCAAATCGACGACTACCGGACCCGGACGTCCGCTGCCGGCTATGTAGAATGCTTCCTTGATGATGCGGGAAATGTCTTTAACGTTCTTGACCAGGAAATTATGCTTGGTGCAGGGCCGCGTGATACCGACGAAGTCCGCTTCCTGGAAAGCGTCGTTGCCGATCATTGTAGTCGGAACCTGGCCCGACAGCACTACCATCGGAGTGGAATCCATGTAGGCGTCCACGATGCCGGTGACGGTGTTGGTCGCACCCGGACCCGAGGTAACCAGCACGACGCCCGGGCGTCCGCTGACGCGCGCGTAACCTTCAGCCATATGCGTCGCGCCCTGTTCATGGCGAACGAGGACATGCTTGATTTGAGAGTCGAGTAGCGCGTCGTAGGTGGGCAGGATGGCGCCGCCCGGATAGCCGAAGATGACATCCACGCCTTCGGCAATCAGACTCTCGATGACGATTTGTGCTCCCGTAAGTTTTTTCATTTACAGATTTCTAGCGGTTTTTCCCCTGATTTGAGCCTTCAAAGTTACACTACGCGCGGATATCGGCACAACTTGTGCCGTTTCGACTGTTTCCACGGGGCGATTCCTATACCTTCGATCGCATGAAAGTCCGCATCTTCGAACGCAAACAGATTGTGCGGCGGCCGGTTGTTGAGACCTTCAGGTTTTTCTCTGACCCGCGCAATCTCGAGCGGCTTACGCCGGCGTTTCTGAAGTTTAAATTTCTGACACCGCCGCCGCCCGAAGTTCGTCCCGGGAGCATCATCGACTACCAGATTCGGCTGTATGGCGTGCCGGTGCACTGGCGCACGCGAATCGAAATAGTCGAGCCGCCGAACCGATTCGTCGATGTGCAGGAGAAAGGACCGTACGCGATGTGGCGTCACAGCCATAGCTTCAACGACATTGGCGGCGGCGCAACCGAAATGAACGACCGGGTCGAGTACGCGATGCCGCTGGGACCGCTCGGCGACCTCGCCTATCACCTGTTCGTGGCGCGAAGCCTCGCGCAGATTTTCGATTACCGTGAGCGCGAACTCGGGGCCGCGCTGGCGGGTTTCACATCGAACTAGCGTCCGATCCTAATAGTGCTGCTGCTCAGGAGCAGAGGTGCCGCCGCCCGGTTGCGCGCTCATTACCTCGAAGCTCTGATTGTTGGCTGCGAACATGCCACGCACCGTCAGCGTCTCGCCCGGCTGCATTTTTTGAAACGTGTCCTCGCCGAGACCCGTCACGTTGAAGTTCGGCCGGTATTGGCGGACTGCCTCCCAGATGTCCGGCCAATGGACGATGCCCTTGGGGTCGTCAACGTAGGCGTCGTTGAGCACGAACTTGTAGGTTTTGCCGCTCACGCCCATCGTGACCACCTGCTTGTTACCATAGATCTGGCCGGGCGCGGGCTTGGTGATGACCATCGTAGTGGTCAGTGGAAGGCCCATCGGGCGCAACTGCGCGCTGGCGGGGACGGCGAAAAATACGATCGCCGAAAGAGCGATAGCGACTGCCGTGATCCGGGGAATAGTTTGTTTCATGTGTGTGACCTCGACCGCTCCTGCTTAAATCATATCAAGCAACCCAATTCGGATTAAGATATTTTCGTTACTAGCCTGACTCTGTAAGATAGTTTGTGACGCGCCTGATTGGCGCTCATGCACGTGGGAGGACTCATGCGACTGTCATCGCTTCGAATCGTGGCTGGAACTTTTTTGGCCGCAATAATCTGTTGGCTGCCGTCCGCGCATGCCGTGGTCAAACCGGGCGACGTGATCACGAAGGAAAATGCATACAAAACCGCTGAGCTGCTTAGTCCCGGCAACTACATCCTGGTTCAGCAAGGCATGCAGCTCAGAATCGTGCCGAGCGAGAAACTCTTCTGGCCGCCGCCCTTCCAGGCCGCGACCGAGAAATACTCCCCGCAGGTACGACTCGCGTCGGATGGCAGCCTTTTGGGTTACGTTTCCGGGCAGCCGTTCCCTCTGGTCGATCCCAACGATCCGGCAGTCGCCACCAAGGTGATGTGGAATTTCAGCTTCCGACCGCTATATAGCGACGACATCGATATGCGTTTTCCGGAGGTCGCCAGCTTTGACAAGCACGCAGCCGGCACGCCGCTGAGTTACTACACCGTGGGCCACTTCGCGTACTACAACAATATGGGACGGATCGAAGTGCCGCCAATTCCGACCGATCCCGACGCAGCGAGCAGCGGTATACGGTTTCGTTTTGGCTTTTATCCATTCCTGGAGCCGTCATCGCTGCGCGGTTACGGGATGATTCGCCAGCGGCATATCGATCCCCATGTTGACGACAACGTCTGGGTGTTCAATCCGCAGACGCGCAAACTGCGTCGTGAATCAGCCGGCATCCTGTCGGACAGCATCGGGGCGCTGCCCGGATTTGGGGGCGGCGGCGCGGGCGGAGGTTCTGCTGGAGGCGGAGGCGGGGCCGGAGGAAATAGCGGCGCAACGGCTTATGCGAACACGATCGATCCGAATTCATATTTCGGCTTCTCGGCGAAAATAGAAAACTACAACTACAGGTTCCTGGGCGAGAAAGAGATGCTTGCGTCGGTGCATGCGGTGCATTCGCCCGAGCCACGATGCCCGGACGATGGTGGCAGAACGATTTGCCCCGAAGACTGGGAAATGCGGAATCTATATGTGATCGAAGCCGACGCGAAGAGCCGCGACGAAACGATCCCGCGCCGAATCCTTTACATCGATTCTGAAGGATGGTTCGTCACGGCGTCAGATCAGTACGATCGCCAGGGCAAGCTGTGGAAGACGATTGCGACCTTCGACACTTATCGCGATCGCCCGGTGCCGGACGCAAGAGTCGCCATCTACCCGTACAAGCGTATCTTCCAGCTGGGCCTGGTCGACATGGATCTCGACACCGGCTACAGCTCGGTCGTCTACATGCCCGGATCGACTGCGCCCGAACGCGAGTGCTGGTACATAGACATGGGAACGGTGACGAACGCGATGCTGGCGCCGCAAGCGCTGGAGAGATCTGTCCGCTGACCGTAAGTCCGAGCCTATAGCTGCAGCACGAAGCGGATGTCGCCCAGGCGCAGCTGGCTGCCGGCGCTCAGAAACGCCGAGCCGTGTATCTGCCGATCGTCGACGTAGCTGCCGTTGGTCGAATTCAGATCCATCAGCTCGAAGCCACCGTCGCGCCGCATCAGGCGTGCATGCTGCCGCGAGACGCTGGCGTGCGGGATTACGACGTCGTTATCTTCGCCACGGCCGATGGATATCTCGTCTTTCATCAGCGAATATTCGGCCGGCA
Organism: uncultured delta proteobacterium; assembly: GCA_963842215.1. Classification (GTDB taxonomy): domain Bacteria; phylum Desulfobacterota; class Binatia; order Binatales; family Binataceae; genus Binatus. The sequence goes on from CAWJFQ010000001.1 coordinate 1,024,383, forward strand.
CCGGATCGATGCGATCGACTGCCACCAGCCGCGCGCCCTTGGTTTGTCCTGATGCTCGGGGCGCGGTAACCGGAGATTGCGGCGGACGAGCAGGCGCTCGTGGGACCGGCCGCGCCGGCGACGTTGGAGGCGCTGACATCCGCAGCGAGGGTGCACCCTGCGCCTCGACGATGGCTTTCAGCTCGTCGGCCGGCATGCCGAATCTCATCCGCGACAGCCCGAACAGCCCGAACAGCGCGATCAACGGCACCGCGCCGTTCCACCAATTGAACGAGAATTGCTTGAGCCCCGTGCCAGTCGAGTTCCCGCCGACGGTCCCTTCGTCTTCGGGCACGTTGATCGCCGCGCCGCCGAGGCCGCGCACCTGGTACGCGGTATCTGCGTCGCCCGATTCGCCGTTGTAATCGATCTTGAGCTGGACGCTGCGATTGGTACCGTCTTCAATCGGGCGCGGCGTTCGGTAGGTCAGCGAATATTCGGTCGCGATCGAATGACCTATCTCACGCACCAGCGAGGAAAAGCGTCCTTCCTCCGTGATGATGTTGTACGAACGGCCATGGGTGGCGTCGACGATTTCCTGGTACTCAGGCGCGATGAACGGCGGCGGCACCACCGCATAGAGCGTCAGGCCGTTCTTCTTGAGTTGCTCGGCGACCTTGGTGCCGGTCAAATCCGTGACCTGCACGCCGCGCGTATGATGGTCCCAGAAGGCCTGGTCGTGGGCCGAATCGGCCGAGCCATCGCCGTCGTGATGGGGCGGAGCGTCGGTGACGATAATAATGATGCCTTCGGCCTCTGGGCGAAATGGAAACTTCGCGGCATAGGAGAGCGCGTCGAGCTGATCCTCGGGGATGTCGCCGCCGCCACCGGCATGAAGAGTGCCCACCCAGTCGGTAAACTGCTTGACGTCAGAGGTAAACGAGTTGCGATAGGCGCAATTGCAGTCGGGATACGCCGACACCACGTAGTCTTCGAACGTCACCAGGCCGAGGCGGTAGTCGCGGCTGTTGGACTGTAAATCCTGGGCAAAGCTGATCACATTCTGTTTGACGGCGTCGATATACGGCTGCATCGATTCCGTCACATCCAGCACGAACACGATGTCGACAGGACGACCCTGGCCGACTCCGCGGAAGTCTAGAATCTTGGCTTCCTTGCCGTCTTCGAAGACTTTGACGTTGTCGGGACGAAGGTTGCCCACTGGATTGCCGTTCTGATCGGTGAGACCGAAGTCGAGCTGAACGCCGCCGTCTGTATCGAAGTGCTCGAGGCCGGGATTGCCGGTGGTGATTTTCAAGCTGGCATCAGCCGCAGTGACGCGAACCGTGAAAAACAATAAAATAAAAAATGTGACGAGGTAGCGGCGGAGGTTTCGATTCGGCGCGTTCATCGTTGGCAGTAATTCTCCGGATCGGGCAGGCAATCAGTCAAGCTCCGTGATCAATTTGACGTTTGCGCGAGCGATTGTATTCTTGCCTTCGCACACTGGTTAGGTTATCCCAATCGCTGACCCAATTCTTCGTTGGTAAATTCCGAGTGAAATATTTTTTTGTGCACTGGACTGTTCGTGGCTTAATATTACCTTACCTGATCGTAGTTTGCGTGCTGTTGGCTGCCGCCGAGCCGGCCCGCGCAGGCAAGAATGCGCAGGTCGAGATAGGGTTTGTCGGCGTTCCGCCCAAGAGTCCAAGCGGAGTGCCGGCGTTCCAGAACGTACTGCTCAATGTTCAGAGTGTACGCATCAATCCCAACGCGAGCGCGGGACCGGGCAGCTCGCAGTGGCAGAACATTCCGGTGCCTCCGGGGATTGGGAACGCGGACCAAAGTTCGGAGTTGCAGATCGATCTCAACACTTCCCAGAACATTCCCCAGCTCTTCAATACTGCCAATGTACGATCCGGCACCTACCGCATTGCTGAGCTGCGGCTCGATCCGAACAACCCCGGCACTTTGATCCCGAATTGTCCGCAAAGTACTCCGATTGGCCACAATAGCAGCGACGGATGCATCAATTATCCGATCCAGTTAAATGCCGGTCAGGTTATCGATACCTCTGGCAGTGGCATCTTGGTCACCGTCGCAAGTGGACAAATCGCGGCGCTGGTCCTTCAGGTGTCGATGCAGATCACGCAAGCGCCCACGGCACCAGGCGGAGCCTACACCGTCTCTGTCACGATTGCGCCGCTGTCGACTTCCCTGTTGGGCACGGTCACCGGCTCCGTGAAGGTCACCGGTTCGTCGAATACTACGCAGAGCGGCGTAAAGTTACGCAAGTTGTCGGTGACTGCCGAGGCAATCGGAACCGGCATACCCATCGCAACGGCCAAAATCAAAAACGGCAATTACACCCTGCTGCTTCCGGCCGCGAGTGGCGCAGCGCCGCCTGGGTTTGGAAGTCTCTACGACCTTGCGGTGTCGGGCGGAGGCGATACCTACGCCGCGAGCCGGCTGCCGCCCCTTTATCCAAACACATCGCAGACAGTTAACTTCAGCGTCGTCACTAACAAGACGATTGGCAATATTACCGGTACGATCACAGATGGATGCCAGGCCGCGAAGGCGGTCGTCGGTGCGACGCTCCAGTTGCTGATTCCGCCCGGTAACCTGAGCTCGCCGCCTGCAAATTTCTGCATTACGTCCCCCGAACAATGCGTCGTTGTTGCGACTGCGAATACCGACAACGCCGGCAACTTTCCACTGCCGGGGATGATCACGACACCCGCCGAATTCGACAACGTCCCCGACCGGGGCTCGGACAATCCTTATACGCTGGAGATCAGCGCACCCGGATATCAAACGACGTACCTCCAGGCTCTCGCGGGGGTGAAAGGCAACAAGGCTGGCGGCACATGCGCCCCCGTGGGCGGCACTTTCGGACCGTGCGACATCACTCTGCCGACCGCATACCTTACCGGTTCGATCCCGATTGTACCGCCGCCGCCCGGACAGACCACGCTGGTTGAAGTGTTCGCCGAGGACCACGACACCAACAATCTCGAAGGCGTGCTGCCGACGCCGATTAGTGTCACCAACAACAACCCGGGACTGGTTTCGTACACGCTGAATGTTCCGCCCACGCCTCCGGACACGGCTCCGAGTGACACGTTTGATTTGTTCGCAACGACGATCGACTTGTACCAGGGCTCCGTCGATCCTTACCAAGGGCACAATATCGTCGCGATCAGCAATGTTGCCGCACCAGGCACCGCTTGTAATACCGGGGCGGTTCCGACCCCGGCGGACGCAATTGAATGCATCGGTCACGGCAGTGTCATCGGGACCGTCGCCAATCCGAATCCAGGGACCTCGGTGGTCCTCGAGAAGCTTGATCCCGCCGGCCCCTCGGGCGACAACGCCGTGCAGATAACTAATTCCATCGTACAGAATCAGCAACCGAATACCTCGCCCAGCAACAACTATGCGTTCTGTGCTCCCGCGGATACGTATCAACTCGAAGAGTATCAACTGCCGACACCGGAGCCCTCGGTGACCCCGTCGGCGGCGCCGACCGCCTCACCTTTACCGGGCAGTATCACTTCGGTCACGATTCCCCCGCCTCCCGTAGTCGGCAGTCCGAGTCCGACTACTGTAGGCACTCCGAGTCCGACGCCGACAGGCGGCCCGACTCCGACGGCAACGCCTTCGCCCGGGATCTCGTGCCCAACCACCTGCTCGAATCCAAACGGCACTTGCCCCGGCATCTGCAACACCGTCGTCCAGCCGGCGTTACCGGCGCCGTGATCGCGATGACAAATCAGGCGGTGCGGTATCTCGCACGAACTCTGTCGATGACTGCGCTTGGCGCAGCTCTCGCACTTTCGGTGGCGGCCTGCGACAACCAGACGGGATTTTCCGGAAGCGTCGGCAATACGCCCAACGCGCCGAAGCTGGCGTCGTACCAGATTCTCGGCACGGTAGGAACGTCATTTGTGGCGACGGTATCGGACACGCGATCATCCTGGTCGTTCAACGGCAACGCCCCGCTCAACATCATAATCTGCAACAATGACCTGCCGGCCCGGGTGATCGCGACCAAAACCTCCGGCGACAACAGCCTGCTGAGTGTTGAATTCATCATCGCGAACCACGCGGTAAACATCCAGTCGACCTCCGCACCATTTGGCACCGTAGAGGGTCAGGTCGGAGGCAGTCTCAGCACGATCGCGCCGCCTGCCGATCCCGACCTGCGCATATTCGTCAGCGGTCCCCAGGCTCGGCGCTACACAGCCCTGGTCGAGGACATCGACACCGGATTTGTAATCGCCTCGCGCGCACCGACCTTGATTTTGTTCGACAGCCCCAACGGAAAGGTCGACGCCACCCTTTTCGGTGGTCAGGACTTCGGTACTTTCACTGCAAACATGGAGCTTGGCGGCGAAGTCATACTAAGTACCAGCGGAGGACCTAATCTTACGATTCGCGAGCCATGACTCGCGCGCCGTCTTGAGTCATCGCCCACCGTAGCAGTGCAATTTCGCTCGATGACCATGATCGTCGCAGTTCGTTTGACAGCTTCCCCCATTCGTCATACTTAGCCTCTGTAGCACGTGACGATTCGAGAAACGCACCTGGATCTTCCCGCCCCTGAAATTATCGTATGAACTCGCAGCTCGTTCGCCGGGTCCTGTTGGTAGTGGTGATCATCGTAATCGCCGCCGCCACGATTCCCGCCTATCACTACTACCGTTATCTCGAAAGCCACGTCACCACCGACGACGCCTACGTCGACGGCACGGTCGCGCTGGTTTCGTCGCGGGTCGCGGGAACGGTTACCAATGTCTACGTCGAGGACAACTGGACGGTTAAGGAAGGCCAGTTATTGCTGACACTGGATCCGCGCGACTTCGATGTAAGAGTCGACCAGGCGCAAGCTCAGCTCGAACGCGCCCGGCAATCGGTCGACGAACTCTATGCCGGCGTGCAAGCGGCCAAGTCAGGAGTGTCGCTGACCGTGTCGCAGCGCAAGCAGGCGCAAATCGACTTCGATCGCGCGAAGTCGCTGAAGGAACAAGGCGTCATCTCGATTGAGCAATACGATCAGGCCAACACCGGACTGCGCATCGCGATGGCCGACGAAGCGTTGGCCGAGCATCAGCTGACCCAGGCCGAGGCCGCTCTCGGATCGCAGAACGACGACCACGGGCACGACGATCATTCGCGCTACGCAATCCCGGTCGTCAGGCAAGCTGAAGCTGCTCTGCAGGCCGCCAAGCTCGACCTCGGCTACACCAAGCTGACCGCGCCGTTCACCGGCGTCGTAACGCATAAGACTGCGCATGCCGGCAATCGCGTCCAGGTGGGAGAGCCTTTGCTCGCGATCGTGCCGCTGGGCAAGCTCTACATCACCGCCAACTTCAAGGAGACTCAGCTCACCGACGTGCGGGTCGGTCAGAAGGCGGAGGTCGTCGCCGACATCTATCCCGGCTACACCTACCACGGACACGTCGACTCGATCAGCATGGGCACGGGAGCCGCGTTCTCGCTGCTGCCGCCCGAGAACGCGACTGGCAATTGGGTTAAGGTCGTGCAGCGGGTGCCGGTCAAGATTGTTATCGACGGCCAGCAGCCTGAGGACAAACCGCTGCGGCTCGGCCTCTCGGTTGAAGTTGCAATCGATCTCGGCGATCACACCGGGCCTCTACTCTCGTCGATCGTGCAGCAGCGTTTCCAGAAAAACGGCGAGACGCTCCCCAACGAGACGCTAAAGATGTCGCCGGAGTCACAGCCGGCAGCAGAACCTCCATCAGATTCCGGAACGCAGCAACCTTATATGCATCCGCTGCTGCCTCATTAGGTGCTCAAGACCTGACACGCGTGTCAGGTCAATTGCGCCTCTTCACCGCCTGTACTACGCTGCGGTTCGCGCGAATCCCGCGTTATCGAATGCTCGACCCTCGCGATATTGCACAACGGCTTTCCGCCTACCTGGGTGCGCCGATCACGCGCTTGAGTATCCTGGCTAGCGGATGGGAGACCACCGTCTTCGAATTCACACTCGAAGCGGAATCGAAATCGTTCGCCATCCCGGCCGGCGAACCGAAGGTTCTGCGCTTCTATCAAGGCTCGGCCGCCGACGCGAAAGGTGCCCGCGAACACGTCACCATTGATCGTCTGTTTGCCGCCGGGTACCCGGTGCCGCGTCCCTATGCCTTCGAAGGCGACCATCGCGCGCTGGGCGCACCCTTCCTGATCATGCAGCGGCTGGCCGGCGGTCCGCTATTTACCGTCCGCAGCTTTCCAAACGCCTTCAAAACTTTTTCGATGGCATTTTTTTCGTTCGTGCGAGCGCAGTCGAAACTCCACAAACTGGATCCCGCTAATGCGGCCCTATGCGAGATTCCGCATGCGTACGCGCCGATTGACGGCACCAGTTCGGTTTCGCCTTTACTTGATCGGTTGCTCGCGATCATCGCCAATCGGGTGGACAACGGCCCACTGCCTGGTCTTCGCGAGGCCCTCAATCTCGTGACCGAGCGCGCGGCCAGGTTCCGCAACAGCCGCGATTCGCTCGTCCACATGGACTACCATCCGCTCAACGTGATGGTGCAGGGCATGCGCGTGACCGGGGTGATCGATTGGGTAAACACCGATGTCGGCGACCGGCATCTCGACGCTGCGATGACCGCTGTGATCCTGTCGTCGTCGGCGCTGGAGAAGCCGCGCTGGATGCGCGACAACCTGATCGGCAACGGCCTTCGCGCGAGCTTCGCGGCGCTGTACTTGCCGCTGTACCATGCGATGGCGCCGCTCGACTTTGATCGCTTTCGTTACTGCCAGGCCGTTGCCGCACTGCTGCGGCTCTCGATGCTCGGCATGATGCGCGCGCGCGGTCCCGAGGTCATGGGCTTCCGGCACGAGGCTATCGACGAAGTCACGCCCGCGGTCGTCCGACTACTCAGCCGCTACGCCACCCGCAAGAGTGGTGCGGCAGTGCGACTCGATTCGGTCGCGGCTCAGCCCGCGTAAGCGGATAATCAGATGGATGCGAACCTGCTATGCGACTCCGCTGCTGCTGGCTGCCTGGTTCCTGATGCAGCCGCCGCCGGCTTTCCCGCCCGTGCAGGACGCAGCCGGCAATTACGAACTGACCAATGCTGCGCCGCTAACCCAGTGGGTCAAATTCAAAACTTTTGAATCCGAGCAGGCCTGCGTCGCGCAGCTACAGAGGATGCCACCCTTCTACAAATGCATAGCGAGCGACGACCCGGCGCTAAAGCAGGCGGCTGGCGCTCCCATCACCTCGACGCTGACAGGCGCCATCGGTCACGCGCAATAACTCCTCACGCGCGAATCAATTCGCGCAGCACGAACGGCAGGATTCCACCGTGGCGAATATATTCGACTTCCTCGGGCGTATCGACGCGTAGCGTTACCTCGAACTCTGTAGTCTTGCCGCTCGATTCCGCGCGCACGTTCAACGTCTGCCGCGGCTTGATTCCCGCCTTCAACCCGGTGATCGAATAGACTTCCTGACCCGTCAGACCGAGCTTCTGTCGATTGTCGCCGCTCTTGAACTCCAGCGCGAGCACGCCCATGCCAATCAGGTTGCTGCGATGGATTCGCTCGAAGTTTTCCGCGATTACCGCGCGCACGCCGAGCAGTTGCACACCTTTGGCAGCCCAATCACGCGACGATCCCGTGCCGTATTCCTTGCCCGCGACCACGATTAGCGGAACTCCATCTTTGCGATAGCGCTCCGACGCGTCGAAAATGGTCATCTTCTCGCCGTCCGGCAGATGCACCGTGAAGCCGCCTTCGACGCCCGGCACCATCAGGTTCTTGAGCCGGATATTTGCGAGTGTCCCGCGCATCATCACTTCATGATTCCCGCGGCGCGCGCCGTACGAGTTGAAGTCCTTCGGCTGTACTCCGTGCTCGATAAGATACTTGCCTGCCGGGCTGTCAGCCCCGATCGAGCCCGCCGGCGAAATATGATCCGTCGTCACGCTGTCGCCGAGCACCGCCAGCGCGCGTGCTCCCGTGATATCGGTGAATTCGCCGACTTTGGCCGTCACCCCGTCGAAAAACGGCGGCGCCTTCACATACAGCGAATCCTCGGCCCAGCGGAACAGGTTGCCCTCCGGGACTTTGAGGCTCTTCCAGTGCTCGTCGCCTTCGAACACCTGCCCGTACTCGCTCTTGAACATCGACGCATGAACCGAACCGGTCACCGCCGCCGCGACTTCCTCCGCCGACGGCCAGATGTCGCGCAGAAACACCGGGCGTCCATCGGAACCCGTGCCCAGCGGCTGATGCTCGACGTCGATATCCATCGTGCCGGCAATCGCATAGGCGACCACCAACGGCGGCGACGCCAGGTAATTGAATCGCACCACCGGATTGATGCGCCCCTCGAAATTGCGATTGCCGCTAAGTATGGCGCAGGCCACCAGGTTGCCCTGCTTGACCGCACCTGCAATCCCTTCCGCTATCGGCCCGCTGTTGCCGATACAGGTCGTGCAGCCGTAGCCGACCAGGTTGAAGCGCAGCTTCTCGAGCGGCTCAATCAACCCCGCGTGCTTGAGATATTGCGTGACGACCTTCGATCCCGGGGCGAGGCTGGTCTTCACCCACGGCTTGACCGTGAGCCCGCGCGCCACCGCCTTCTTCGCAAGAATCCCCGCCGCCAGCATCACCGACGGATTCGAAGTGTTGGTGCAACTGGTTATAGCGGCAATCACGATCGAGCCATGCGTCAATGGAAAGTGCCCTTCCTCGGAATGCACCTCGACCTTGTGAGCGATATGGCCGAGCTTCGATTCGAGAACCGTGTCCACGCCCGCCGAGGCGCTGTTGCCGCCTTCCGCCACCCACTTTGCCAGCGCCTCGCGATCGACGCTCGGATGCTCCTCGAATTCTTTGGCTAGCTCGCGACGGAAGTCGCCCTTGGCCGCAGTGAGCGCGACTCGATCCTGAGGACGGCGGGGACCCGCCATGCTCGGCACCACGCTGCCGAGATCGAGCTCGAGCGTATCGGAAAACTTCGGCTCGGGCGCATCGGGCGAGTAGAACAATCCCTGCGCCTTGCAATAGCCCTCGATCAGTTTGATCTGACTATCGCTGCGCCCGGTCAGCAGCAGATAAGCGAGGGTCTGCTGGTCGACCGGGAAATATCCGACCGTCGCGCCATACTCGGGCGACATGTTGCCGAGCGTCGCGCGATCGGCGACCGGCAACGACGCCAGCCCGGGCCCGAAGTATTCCACGAACTTGCCGACCACGCCTTTCTTGCGCAGCATCTGCGTGACGGTCAGCACCAGGTCGGTCGCGGTCGCGCCGGGACGCAGGCTGCCCGCAAGACGAAAGCCGATCACTTCGGGAATCAACATCGGCATCGAGCGCCCGAGCATCGCCGCTTCGGCCTCGATCCCGCCGACGCCCCATCCGAGCACGCCAAGCCCGTTGATCATCGTGGTATGCGAATCGGTGCCAATCACCGTGTCGGGATATGCCTCGCCGTTGTTCGACGAGAAAACCACCGGCGCGAGATATTCGAGATTTACCTGGTGAACGATGCCGGTGTCGGGCGGCACCACGCGAAAGTTGTCGAAGGCGCCCTGCCCCCATCGCAAAAAAAGATAGCGCTCCTGGTTGCGCTCGAACTCCAGCTCCGCGTTATCCGCAAACGCCCTGGAGCTGCCGAATGAATCGACTTGCACCGAATGATCGATCACCAGGTCGACCGGTTGCAGCGGACTGATCTTGTCGGGATTGCCGCCGAGCTTCATGATCGCATCGCGCATCACCGCCAGATCGGCCACCACCGGCACTCCGGTGAAATCCTGCAGCAACACGCGCGCCGGCATAAACGAGACCTCGCGTTCCCCGCCCTTGCCGTTCCATTTGGCCAGCGCTTCGATTTGCCCGGTCGTCACGATCACGCCGTCCTCGCGCCGCAGCACGTTTTCGATCATCACCTTGATCGAATACGGCATCCGCGCCAGCGAGAAGCCGTGCTTCTCGAGCGCCTCGAGCTTGTAAATGGTGTAACTCTTGCCATCAACCGTAAGCGTCGAACGAGCACCGAAACTGTTAGTCGCCATTGATCGAGCCCTACCCTCCTGCTGCGAGAATGAAAGTGAAACTCGACGCGGGTCAGGTCCCGCGCCCATCATCATTCGATTCGATTTGCTATGCGTTCAGAATAGCGCGCGAGCGCGCGCAATCAACCGGCTGAAGTTGGCGGTTGCGTTTTCTGCGGCGCGCGCATCGCGTAGATTCGCGTAATCGCCACTTCGATTTCGATTACGCGTCGCTGCCTGCCGCTCTGACCGGGCCGCGCGTCGCGAGTCGAACCGGATATTTCGCGCGCCCGCCCATAAACGATCACGGCGGCACCCTGGTCGTTCCAGGTGGTAAAGCCGACCCGCGGATTGCGCGCGAGATCGGCCCGCCGCACCGTGTTGTCGTAAATCACCAGCTTGAGCATGGTGCCCGCAATCTGCGCATGCACCGGCGCCAGGTGCGGCTGGCCCTTGTCGCCGACCGTCGCCATCGCGACCAGTCTGACGCTGCTCCACAACTCGACGAACTCCGCCGCCGACATCTGGCGCGCGGGATAGGCGACCGAGTCGGCCACCGACGGCGAGGCCGACCTTGTACTGCGCTCGATGATCGCCTGCAGACCGGCAAGGTCGGCGGCGTTATCTTCATGTGTCACTTTAACTTAGCCTGGCGCGAGCGCGCCGGCGCCGGCCCATGCAAGCCGTCGAAAACGAGCGATCGCCCGTCCGAATGGAACCGCATCGCGGCCAGGACTCCCACCCGTGGCGACTCGAGCGCCGCCACGCCATCGATCGTGTCGAGCGTGATTCGCGGCTTCAGCGTCATCAGGGCCGCAACCGCCGCACCGAAACTCTCGTCGTCGACTTCGCCGTCCCTACCGGTTATCATCGCACGCCCCTGCAATCCCGCGATCACCCGGCCCGCGCGAAGCACCACGACGTTGCCGGTCTCGCGCGCAATTCCGCAGCCTGGAATCACGGCTCCGTAAGGATTGCCTGGATCGATCGCGCTCAGCGCGACCGGTTTCTCGCGCGCTGGAATAAGATTGCGCGCCGCATGCAGCAGCTCGACCGCCTCGGGCAGCGCGTACTGCTCGCCGGAAAGCGATCGCACGAACCATCCGCGCCGAATCGCGCCGCCGTATTCCAGCCGCCGCAGCGCAAAGGCGATCTCGTTCCACGATATATGCGTCGACTCTGTTCCGAGCATCTCGCGCGCGACAATCCCGTGACGCTCGAGCAACTTGAGCGCCAGCTCCCGCGTCTCATCCGAACCGACCGCAGGAATTTCGGCGGCGCGGATCAATGACCAACGGCCCGCCAGGCTCGATTTCAGCCGCGCGCGAACCGCGGCGTCGTGACGGGTCACCGGGCGCCTGGCTACAGACTCGAGTGCGCGCTCGGTGCTGCGGTCGTCGGCAAACATCCTGAGCGGCGCGAAGATGTCATTGCTGACGCGTCCCGCCGCCGCCATCCGCCACAACGCCGACAGTGCGTCGCGCTCCGAGATATTCGCGCGCTCCGCGACTTCATCGAGATACTGCGCGCCGGCGGCTCCCAGAGCCTCCAGCACCGCGCGCTCCTTCGCATCCGCGATCTCCGCTGGTTCGCGCGGCACGAACAGGCTGGCCTTGCGCGCAATGAAGGTGACCCGCGACGGGGTGTTCGCAGGGCGCGCGCCTTCGATATTCTCGCCCGGCACGGCGACCCATTTCATCTGGCCGCTCATGCAAACCAGGTCGAGCATCTCCGGCCGATAGCCTGCGATTCGCGCCGGCAGGATCGCATGCTCCCAAACCTCGGGCGTGGCCGCGATTCCCGACAGCTGCTCGAGCACGGCCGCGACTCCCGTTTGATCAGCCGACAGCTCGCCGTCGCCGATATGCATCCATCGCAGCCGGAACGCCGCATATTCATGATCCGCGCATGGCTCGATTTCCGCGCGCACGCGCGCCAGCGTCATCCGATGTATCCGTTCGAGACTGTAGCGGTCGCACCACTGCGTCACGTCAGCGCGCGTGAAATGACCGCGAAAAACCGCGCCCTGGCTCTCGAGCGCTGCGAGAGCCTGTTCGACGACCGAGTCGCTCATATGCAGTCGCGCGGTAACCTCACCGACAGTGGTGGGGCCGCAGGTCTTCAGCGCTCGGCGTACGAGCTCCGTGCGTGCGGCTTCCGCCTCGGCGCCCGCACCACTCGAATAGGCAGCCGCAAACAGCGCCTGGTCTTCGCTCGCAATGATTCGTTCCTGCGGATCGCCGTTCAAACTTATCCGCGCGGTTCTTGCTTCCGCGTCGAGCTCAGTCAGCATCGTGCGCGCACTCTCGCCCGAGCGCTCTTCGATCTCGGCGTAGGTCAGGCAGCCATGCGCACGAATCAATTCATACAGCTCGTCAGGCGAACGCGGTCTGCGTCCGGCGGCGCGGCCCGTCACCTCGGCGACGACGCTCTCGACTGCCTCCGCCGACAGCAGATCCGAAAGATCCTCTTTGCGGAACACGTCCTCGGCCATTCCGCGATTCATCGTGACTGTCCGCGAGCGGCGATTGGCGCGCTCGCCGTCGTCGAGGAATGAATAGTCCCACGCGAGCAACAGCCGATGGGCAAACACCGACGGCGCGATCCCGTCGACGGCGACCGTGCGAATCGCGCCGCTCTCGATTCCTTCGAGCATCCGCACCGTGCGCGGCAGGTCGGTCGATTCCTCGAGGCATTCGCGAATCGTTTCTTCGATCACAAAATGGTCGGGAAGCTCGATCGCGCCCGGCCGATTCTCGAAGCACGCCTGCTGCCCTGGAAAAATCGATGACAGCAGTTCCTGCGAGCGCATGCGCTGAATCCACGCCGGCACCTTCTTGCCGCGCGACGAGCGCATCACCGCCAGCGCGCGCGTCGCCACGTGGCGGAAGCGCACTTCGAACATCGGCGCGGCCAGCACCGCCTGGATCAATACGTCGCGCGCGTTGCGCGACTTGAGCATGCTGAAGAGAGTGTCGAGCGGAAAACTGTGGCGCGAATTGAGAGCCAGGAGCACGCCGTCGTCGATGGCCGAGGCCTGAATTTCAAAATCGAACGATTGGCACAGGCGCTTTCGAAGCGCGAGACCGAGTCCGCGATTGAGGCGGATTCCGAACGGAGTGTGGATGACGATTTGCGTGCCGCCCAGGCCGTCGAAGAAGCGCTCGACCACGACAGTCTTCTCATCGGGAATCGCGCCGAGCGCCTCGACCCCGCGCCGCACGTAGTCGGCGGCCTGCGTCGCCGCGCGCTGCGTCATGGCGCATTCGCTCATCAGCCAGTCCTCAGCCGACTCGTTGCGTTCAAGCCGACTCCAGACCTGGTGGCGAAGATCGCTAATCTCTGCCGACATGGCAGACGAGCGGCCGCCGGCCTCCGTCAGCCAGAACGGCAGCGTCGGCGCCATCCCCGGCGCCGGCTCGACCATCAGGCGCCCGCGCGAGCTGCGCAGAATCTGCCACGGCATCGAGCCGAGCGAGAACACGTCGCCACGCGACGACTCCTGCGCAAAGTCCTCTTCGACGTCGCCGATTTTTCGGCCCTCGGATTCGATCACAACGTCATAGTTGCCGGCCTCGGGAATCGTGCCGCCGGATGTGATTACCGACAAGCGCGCGGAGCGGCGCGGGCGAACGCGCGCGTTGATGCGATCGAAGAAAATCTTCGGTGCCGCGCCCATTATTCGCTCGGGCAGCTCGGCCGACAGTTGTTCGAGCAGGTGGCGCAGCTTGGCGGCGTCGAGATCAGAGAAGTTGTAGGCGCCGCGCAGTACCCGCAACAGTTCGGCTTCTGAGATTTCCTCGTCCTCGGCCGCGATTGCGACGATTTGCTGCGCCACGATATCGACGCATCCCATCGGGATTTCCACTTCGTCGAGATGCCCCGCGCGAATCGCCCGAACCGCAGCGCCGCATTCGAGCAAATCGTCGGTGGTCAGCGCGAAAAAACGTCCCTTGGGGGTCGCGCCGAGGCTATGACCGGAGCGGCCCACGCGTTGAATCGCAGCCGAGATGGATTTGGGCGTATCGAGCTGGCATACCAGGTCGACCGCACCGACGTCGATTCCCAGTTCTAGCGACGCCGTCGCGACTATCGCCTTCAGCTCGCCGCGTTTGAGCCGCTGTTCGGCGAGCAGCCGTTCGGCGCGCGCGAGGCTCCCATGATGCGCCATCACGGCGTCGGTCCCGAGCCGCTTCTGCAGATTTATGGCGACGCGCTCCGCCGTCCGCCGGCTCAGCGCGAAGACCAGCGTCGTGCGATGCTCCCCGATGAGCCGCGCGACTTCGTCGTACATTGCTTCCCAATGCGGATGCGTCGCCAGCGGTCCGAGCTCGGGGCCGGGTGCGATAACCTGCAAATCCATGGTGCGCGCACGGTCGTGGGCGCGAACAATCTTCACCGGCCGCGGCGTCCGCGTGTTGTCTTGAGCAACGTCGAAGCCGGCCAGAAATCCTGCCAGCTTTTCAATCGGATTCAAGGTCGCCGACAAACCGATTCGATTGGGACGCGCCTGCCCACGACTCATCACAAAGCGTTCGAGACGCTCCAGCGTCAGCGCGAGATGTGCACCGCGCTTGTTCCCGGCCAGAGCATGGAGCTCGTCGACGATCACGTGACGGACGGCGGCGAGTTTCTCGCGGAACTTCGGCGAGGTCAGCAGGATGAACAGCGACTCGGGCGTGGTGACGAGAATGTGCGGCGGGCGGCGAAGCATCGCGGTGCGCTCGCTCGCCGAAGTATCTCCGGTGCGAAGCCCGGCGCGGATACGCGACAGGTCGAGGCCCGATTCCACACCAACCTCGCGCACGCCACCGAGCGGCTCTTCGAGGTTCAGCCGGATGTCATTGGCGAGCGCCTTGAGCGGAGAAACATACAGGACAGAGACTTCGTCGCGCAGTCGATCATTCGCCGCGTCGAGCACGAGACCATTGATTGCCCACATGAAGGCGGCGAGCGTCTTGCCGCTGCCCGTCGGCGCGCACAGCAGAACGTCGAAGCCGGGAGCTTGGTTCGCGGCGCCAATGACAGGCCATCCAAGGTCCTGCGCGCGCGACGGCGCATCGAAGCGCCGCTCGAACCACGCGCGAACCGCAGGATGGAAGTCGTCAAGTGCTGAGGGCATGCGGAAAAATATATCACCGGCATGCGACGGGGAAGAAATTAATTTGAATCTGAGATCCGCCGGGAGGCTGCGCCTTGCGGGTCGTTCGAGAGCGTCAGAAACGGACGGAAAGTTCCGTATAGAGCTACCGCCGCCAGCAGTCCGAACGGCGCCAGCAACCCCAGCAGCGCCCAGTGCTGGATTGATACCCCGCCGGATACAGCGCCAGTCAGATAGGCCATCCAGAGGCCTAGAGTTAGTGCGGCGTGTTGCAAAGTAGGTATTCGGGGCGAAACCCTGAGTGCTTTCAACAGACGAGAGCGAAGGCGGCCGCGGGTTCGATCGCGCAGCCAGAACAGATATTCGGAGAAGCTCTCGGCGAACTTCACCAGTGAGCCGGTCACGAAGGTCGTGTACACGTTCAAGCCGCCGATGTTCCTGATGACGACGTTCTGTATGCCCATGGCGACGGCAAGCAGCGCGACCATCACGAAGAACTTGCCAGCCGGCTGTGGAGGAATGTCGGCTTTGAAATCGGTACCAATTGCGGCAGCGATGAAAACACCAATCAACAGCGCCTCGAGACCAATGGCGGGTGGAAATGGAACTTTGACTTTACGGCGCTTCTCGGCTTCGTAAATGAACGCTCCCAGCATCAGGCCGAATACAAACGATAGAATCGGCCATCCACGGCGGACGACGCCGGTCCACTCGAACGCCGACACGTGACGCGCCATCGCGATCGTGTTGCCGCTCATATTCGCCGTGTAGAGCCCGTAAAGGGAGATGAAGCCGACAAGATCTACGAAGCCCGCCGCCCACGACATCGCGAAAGCGAGATTGACCTTCTCGAAAGTAGTCAGCGGCTGGAGTGAGGGGCGCAACCCGGGTTACCTCAGCGATTAACCTATCATTGAGGTGGGACTGCTGGTGAAGCGGAAAAGGATCAATAGGCGCCTGAAGGGCACCAGATGAGATCCCTCGGAAAAAGATACTAGCGCGAGGGAGCGGAGTAGCTCCCTCGCGCTAGCTGCGAGCGTTACAGAGTGTCCAGGAAGTTCACCAGGTCCTGCTGTTGCGACGTCGATAATGCCTGGAAGGCCTGCGACGCGGCTTTGCCCTGGCCGTCGTGAAGTGAGATTGCAGTCGGCAGGTCGGGCGCGCGGCCGTCGTGCAGGTAGAGGGATTTGGCGCGTGCGCCCCATAGGGGAGCAGTACGCATCATCATGGGTCCTGCGGTGCCGGAGGTTATGCCGTCGCCCAAGGCGCCCATGTTGTGCAAGAGGAAATCGCCGTAGGGATGGAAGGTCTGTTGCGACAGGGCTCGGTTGAGCGTCGAGCTCATCGCAATACCGCCCGTCGATTTCGGAATGAATGATGCCGGGTTTGCGGCGGTGGTCAGCGACGGCGTGTGGCATCCGGCACATCCCAGCTGGTTGAACATCGCTGCGCCGCGCTGTGCCGACGCGTTTTGCGGCAGCGTCGGCGGAGGAGCCAGCGCGCGCATGAAGTCCGAGAACCGGTCGATGTCAGCTTCGCCATCGGGATCGATGGTGTCTTCGATACCGGTATCCTCGAGCGCGATGCCGTATTGGTTAACGTCGGTCGCGCAACTGCTCGTGTCGACCGGATTGTCCGGGTTCGAGATTCCCATCTCATTTAGATATGCGTCGCCGGCGAAAGCGCGCAGGAAGGCATGATCGTCTTTCCATCCGAAGCGCGCGACGTGCGCGGTAGAGAGGAAGTTCTCTGTGACCATCTTCACCGTGCCCTGCACGGCCTGCGGTTCTTTTTGCGCCAACTGGATCAGGGTCTGATCCGCTACAGCTTCGACCAGACCGTCTCCGAATAATGCAAGGGCGGCGCGTCCAACGACGCAGTTGCCGCCGGTTTGGAAGTCCGCGCTGGTCGGATTGCACATAGGCAAGTCGGGGCTGAATGTGGTGCGCGAGGCTTCCTCCTGCTGGCATGCCGATAGCTGACAGCCAGGAACGGTTATCTGGCATCCGAGCGGCTCAGCCGCCATCCCGCCGGCAAAGATTGGCGTGGTGCCCTGCATTTGGGGTCCGTTGCGCAGCATATTGTCGACCGCGAAGATGTGTACTGGGCCGGGATCGGTGTTGTTGCGCACGCGTATCTCATCGATGAAGAGACCGCCGCCGCCAGTGGACGGCTGCGAATGGCATCCGGTGCACGTCGTGCCATTAAACAGTGGTCCGAGTTGCGGCAGCTCCTCGATTTCCTTGAAGTTGATCTGCCCGGTCGCGAAGATCCCCAGGTCTGAAAGGTTGTTCACCACGGCGGGCAACGGCGCGCCGAAGCCGTCGAGGTTTATGGGGTAGTTGGATTGCGGTTGCGTCGAGGCGCGCCGATTGGCTGGTCCCGCAAACGCGTTAGGAACGGTTACCGTTGCAAGCGCGCAAACTATCGCGCCCGCTGCTCGAAGAGCGGTTTGAGTCTTCACATCCTGACTCCTTTGCCCGGCTGCGACTGAGTGAATCGCAGGCAGGGCTGTTCCGCGGCGCCCTGCGTTTTAGTTGCGTCGCAAACCCGCTGGGCACACATCCACATCTGACTGCCGTCGCTTTTTTCAGCGGCTTAACAGTCACTTCATCGAAAACGGCTATGTCGTTGGCTCATTCAGGGTCGTTGCGACCCTTCGAGAACATGACTCGGCAGATGAACCGTCAGGCGTACTTAAACACTGTCGCTATAAGATTTCAAGTCTATCAGAGATAAGTTGTCACTCATTGTTGATCGTAAATATATGTATCCACATGCACCTATAGGCAATTTTTCACCGGCTATGTTGCAGCGATGCGCTTCAGAATCGGAATAATCGTGACGGCAACTGGCCTTTTAGTACGCGGAAGGGTTCAGCAAGTCGGGGAGGCGGGCCGTGAACTCGCTGCGGGCGAGCGTCAATTCGCAGCCTGCTTCGCGGGCGGCTTTCAGTGTTTTCAGGTCCACGTGCGAGGCAAATCCGATCACGCGTGCGTTTGGTGCGGCCGCGCGGACAGTTTTCAGGGTGTCGAGGGCAGGAAAATTCAGGTCAGAGAGATCTATGAAGACTACCGACGGCAGGATTCGGGCGCATTGTGGAGCGACCGCATCGAGCGAGGACGCGTACTCGACTTCAGCGCCGACGGCGGCGGCGACTGCGTCTATTTTTGCGCGGAAGAACAGGTCCCGGATGAGTCCCAGTGCGATCATGACGCTCGAGAGGTTACGTTCATATCATGTCGGCGAGTTTTACCGGACGGGCGGTGCCGTTGCGAAAGCGAGCGGGTGAGAACGGCGCGAGGTCGATCGAAGGCCGGCGACCGCTGACCAGATCGGCGATCACTTCGCCGGTCAGGGCGGAGAGCAGGATGCCGCTGCGGAAGTGGCCGCCGGCATAGAATA
The DNA here is from genome assembly GCA_963842215.1 of uncultured delta proteobacterium. GTDB lineage: Bacteria > Desulfobacterota > Binatia > Binatales > Binataceae > Binatus. The sequence goes on from CAWJFQ010000001.1 coordinate 1,042,911, forward strand.
CGTTTGCGGCCGTCGGCGACGGGCCGAGCACGGGCAGCAGGTCGTCGCTGGCAGGGCGTAATCCGGCCCATGCTTCGCGAAAGGGAACCGAGGCAATCGAGGGAACCATCGCGCGCACCGCGCGCAGGATTCGCTCCATCCCATCAAGCGTGACGGATTTGTTGAAGCCCGCATCCTCGAAAATTGAGCCTGCCAGCAGACGGCCGTCGCGGCGAGGCACCAGGATTCCACCGGCAGAGAATAGCGAGGGCAAAACCAAGCCGGGGCGCGCGTCGAAGCATAGAATCTGTCCGCGCACCGGATAGAAGTGGAGACGATCCTCCTCGAGACCACGGATGTCGCCCGCCCAGGCGCCCGCGGCGTTGATGATAACGTCGCCGGTCTCGAGCGAGCCGTCGGCGAGGCGAAGTCCGGTGGCGGTCCCGCTCACGACGTTGACGGAATTGACGCGGGCGCCCTCGCGGAAGTCGGCGCCGGCATGGGTCGCGGCGTTGATGTACGCGAGGGTGAGTTTGCGATTCTCGACCCGCCAATTGTTGGGCATATGCAACGCGCAGACAATTTTTTCCGAGAGCACGGGAGCGAGCTTAAAGGCTTCGCGCGGGGTCAACTCCTCGACTCCGCCGCCGGCCGCGCGCTGCCATCGCGCACGCGCCTGCAGTTCGGCGCGAGCGGCGTCGTCGAAGGCGACGTAGAGAACGCCGTGATGATCGTACTCGGGATCGACGCCGCTCTCCGCAGTGAGTCGCTCTACTATCGAGTCAAACGAGCGCTTGCCCGCAAGCGCGAGATCGAAAAAGGCGCCGGGCTCATGCGCCTCGGCCTGCGGGCCAATCAGGCCGGCTGCCGCCCACGAAGCTTCAAGGCCGAGCCGGCCACGCTCGAAGACGGAGACCTGGACGCCGTCGAAGCGAGCCGCCACGCAATTGAACTGCCGATTATACCGCCGCCGATTACCAGAGCTTTCACAGCCTTCAAGATTACCGGCGCACCGGCGCAGGTGAAAGCGCGCATTGCGCGAGCCATATTGCAGAAACGCGTCCACGATGATTCACTCGCAGCCGTCGTTGAATACCCGAAGCTACTCGCTACTGTCGGCGTCGCGATGGACGGTAATTCTTTCGATCGCGATCGCGACGGCTGACAACTTCGCCGATCCGGATCTGTGGGTCCACATGCTGACCGGGCAGACGATTCTCCGCACCGGCCATATTCCGCGATTCGATACATATTCCTACGCCGCGGCCGGCCTGCCGTGGCACAATCACGAATGGCTGTCGCAGGTCGCGCTGGCCTTCTTCTACGCGCATTTCGGCGTATTCGGCTTGAAGCTTCTAAAAATTCTGTGCTCGACCGTCATCATAGTGGCGCTGGCGATCGGGATTTCCGCTACCGGTGCGTCGGGCCGGGTGCAACGGCTGACCCTGATACTGAGCGCCGTTGCGCTGGCGACGCAGATGCAATTTCGTCCTCAGCTATTCAGCTTCATGTTGCTGAGCGTCGTGATTATGGTGCTCGCACTCGAGGTCTATCGTGGCGGCGCGAGGCTGTGGCCGTTGATTCCGATGTTCGCATTATGGGCCAATTTTCACGGCGGCTATATCGTCGGCCTGGGTGCGATGGGAGTTGCGGCGGCCACTATGTTTATCCAGGGGTTCGCTGACGCCGGTCGCCAGCGGTCTGCGCTTCGGCTCGGGTTGGTGACGATTGGATGTGCGGCGGCCACGATTCTCAATCCTTTCGGGGTCGCTTTGTGGACGGGAGTTGCGACTTCGGTCAACGATCCGTTGATTCGACAGACTGTTAATGATTGGGTCCCGCTGCCGAAGATGATGATCCACGAGTGGCGGGAATCAAAACCGCAAACGCTACAGTATGTTACCCCTTTGCTGATGTTCGCCGGGCTGCTCGCGACTTTTGCGATGGCTCCCGAACTCGGCGACGCGCCGTTGGTAGCGGTCGCCGCTATCTTCATCGGGGCGGCATTCTGGGCGTCGCGTAACGTCGCTCTCGCGGTCATCGCGGTCGCGATTCCGCTGGCGCGTCACGCGACGCTGGCGCTGGAAGCTGTGCCGCCTGCCGGCCGTTTGCAGACTCTCGAGGCCGCGCAATCTTCTGCCGACGACGGGCCACCGGCGGCGCTGCTGGCGATTTTCGCGCTAGTGCTCGTGCTGGTCGGTGGCACTTTCTCAAATCGCCTCGAGACCTGGCGGCCGGTGCCGCGGGACGCGGTCGCGTTCATGCAGCAGCATGGTCTCCATGGCAACGTCCTTTGCCAGTTCGAATGGGGCTCCTACCTGATGTGGCATATGGGCGACGCGATCAAGGTGTTCGTAGATCCGCGGGGCGAGCTGGTCTATCCGGAGAGTGTGCGGCGTCAGTACGCGATTTTCTTTTACGGGATGGACGGAGCGGATAGTCTGCTTGAGAAATATCCGCACGATTTCGTGTTGATCGGCACGCAGACCAAGGCCTGCCAGGTCGTCATGAAAGACCCGCGCTGGCATTTGATTTATCGCGATACGACCGCGGCGTTGTTTGCGCGCGCCACGATCCCGGGCATGACGACAGTCGCAGCCGACGCCCCGAACCGCACCCCGAGCGAGACCTATTTTCCTTGAGGCGCCGAGTGATAAATCTCGTGGCAGCGGAGGCCGCATGGCGCGACTTATCAAAGGACTCGAAACCAAGCTGATTCACGCCGGCGAGCCGGAGCCATTGATCGGCGGCGCCGTTACGATGCCGATTTTTCAATCCTCGACCTTCGAGTACGCAGGCCAGACCAGCTATCACGACCTGCGCTACATCCGGCTGAACAACACGCCCAATCAGAAGGTGCTGCACGCCAAGCTGGCTGCGCTCGAAAATGCGGAGGCGGCGCTGGTAGCGGGCAGCGGCATGTCGGCGATCTCTGCCGCGCTATTCACGGTGCTCGCTGGCGGCGGACATCTGCTGGCGCAGGACTGCGTGTACGGTGGCACGCATGACCTGTTCGTCGAGGAGTTCCCGCGCCACGGGATGGCGGTGGATTTCGTTGACGGCGATGAGCCCGCTACCTGGCGCGAGGCGATTCGTCCCAACACCAAGGCAATCTACGTCGAGGCGATGTCGAATCCATTGCTGCAGGTCAGCGATTTGCACGCGGCAGTGGAGTTCGCGGCGGAGAATGGGCTGGTCTCGATCATCGACAACACCTTTGCCAGTCCGATTAATTTTCGGCCCACCGAAATCGGCTTCGATTTGTCGCTGCATAGCGGGACCAAGTATCTCAATGGGCATACCGATATCGTGGCCGGCGCGGTGATCGGAAGGGCGGACCTGGTCGAGAGCATCACGCATACGATGAACCATCTTGGCGGCAGCCTGGATCCGCACGCCTGCTTCCTGCTGCATCGCGGGATCAAGACGCTTGCCGTGCGAGTACGCCATCAGAATGAGAGCGCACTCAAGCTTGCGCGCTGGCTCGAGCAGCATCGCGCGGTCGCGCACGTGAACTATCCCGGGCTGGAGAGCCATCCGAATCATCTGCGCGCATGCGAACTGTTCGACGGCTTCGGCGGGGTACTGAGTTTCGAGCTGCTTGGCGGGCTGGATGCGTCCAGTCGTTTCATGGATCGCGTGACGATACCGATAAGTGCGCCAAGTCTCGGCGGAGTCGAGACATTGATCACGCGGCCGGCGACGACTTCGCATTTGGGAATGTCGGCGGCGGAGCGCGCAAGGGCTGGAATTGGCGACGGGCTCGTCCGGCTGTCGGTTGGGTTGGAATCGAGCGACGACCTGCTGGACGATTTCGAGACGGCACTCGGCACATGATCGATGCGCTCAGCTGACACTATTAGTTCGAACTTTTTCCATTTTAGAATTTCTCATCGTCGAAGCTTCGTTCGGTCCTGAATAAGCGCCTCGAATAGCGCGTCCACCGATCAGATGCCCACGCAGAGTCGCGATGAGAACGCACTCTGCAGATCACTCCCCTCCCGGAGCGTCCCGTAGCGGCTCGCTTAGGGCATCCAAAAAATTAACCCGGCCGAAGCCTCGGCTTCAGCAACAGGAACAGGAGGCAAACATGCTGAAAGGAAGTCGTGTGTCCAGTCGTCGCCCGGTGTCGATGCTCGCGTTTCTCATCGCCACAGCTGTCGCATTTGCGCTCGCGCCGCCTTTCGCTGACGCCGCGGTAACAGCGCCCACAACTGTCAAACCGGGCGATCACATTACTGTGCAGAACGCTTACAAGGTAAAGGATCTCGTTTCTCCTGGTGTCTACTACAAGGTGGAACGCGGGATGACGATGGACGTGGTGCCGACCTCGATAGTCCAGTGGCCGCCGCCGTATCGCGACGCGACCGAGAAATATGCCGAGCAGGTCAGGCTCTCGCCGGACGGCCGAACCATGGTCAACTACGTCGCGGGACAGCCGTTTCCGTTTGTCGATCCAAACGACCCGCACGTCGCGGCGAAAATAATGTGGGACAACGCCTTTCGGCCGATCACTTCGGATGACTACGATCTGCGCTACTACGACTGCGACGATGTGTACACCGGACTGAACAAGCCGTACCGGGTGATCGACTATTTTCAGATCGGTCACTACGCCGGCTATGACGAAGTCGGGCGCACCGAAGTAGAGCCGCTACCAATCGATCCGGACTTCCAGAAGACCGGTCGATATTGGCTGTTCGCGCTATACCCGATCCTGGCGCCTGAGAATCTGCGCGGTGGCGGCTTCATCCGCTATCGTTATGCGCAGCCGACGAAGGCCGACGATATATGGCAGTGGACTCCGGGTACGCGCAGGCTGCGGCGGATCAACGAGGGCATCATGAGTGATGCGGTGGCAGCCGGCGGCAATCCGACCGCATTCGATCCCGATCATTATTCCGGCTTTAACGCGAAGATCGAAGAGTACAACTACAGGCTGCTCGGGCAGAAGACGATGCTGGCCTCGGTGCACGCCAAGCATTCGCCGGAGATAACCTGCGCTACCGACGGCGGCGCGAGTGCATGCCCTGAGAACTGGGAGCTTCGTTCGGTGTACATCGTGGAGACCACGCCACGATGGAAAACCATCAACGCGCAGGCGCTGCATGCCAAGTCAATTTTGTACATTGACGGCGAGATGTGGTTTGAACCGTACGTGGACGAATACGACGCGAACGGAGAGCTGTGGCAGAACCACATTTACTGGCTGACTTACAGAGACAGGCCGGTGCCCGACGCACGCGTCGCGATCTATCCGTTCAAGCGCGAGTTCGTCGTGGGCGCCGCCTCGACCGACGTGCAATCCGGCATGAGCACGATGTGCTATCTGCCGGGACAAAACACGCCTGAGCGTGAGTGCTGGTACATCAATATGGGCGGAGTCGATCGGAGCTTCTTCACTACCGAATCGATGGTGAGAGCAGCCCCGTAGTTGAATGTGAACCGCCTCGCGACCGCGCGGATTTCCGCGCGGTCGCGCCCTTCCGGCGGATCACCAGACCGTTTTGGGACAGCATTGGCGACAGCGTAGAGATTCGGCGGCGAGAGCCAATAGTAGACTGCGATAGCGAGCCGCTGGCGCAGAGTTTAAGGGCATTGGACTTGCTTGCTCCGGCAGTGTGGAGAGTCAGATCGATCCGTCCGTCGACGGCTTGAGGATTGGCGCGCTGCGCACCGTCAACGGCGCGTCTGCGCCTGCCGACGGCGCTGATAGAGAATCGGTGCCCGGTGCTAACTACAGACTCACGCTCCTGATGGGCGCTCGAGACAGTTCCGCCAAAGTATCGGCGCTGCGCACCGGCAGCCTGGCCGTGCTTGCTTTTCAAGTCGGATACACGCTGCTCGACCGCGTCGAGTATCCCTTGAGTTTCGCAAGAACAGTCCCGCTCAACGTCGCCGGGATGGTCGTGGGGATGGTTGCGTTGATGACGACGACGTCGCCGCGCGCGATGCGAAACTGGCGAGAGCTCACGCTGGCAACCATTGCTGCGACTATAGCGAGCGTCGCATGGATTGCGGCGATCAACAGCGACAGCGACGTGCTGGTCGCGTCGATCCTGATGTTTTCTTTCAGTGCCGGCGCGTTGAGTCCGTGGAGCCCACGTTGGCAAGCCGCATTGGAGGCGTGCGCAGCAATTGCGCTGCTTGGATACTCGATATGGACGGCGGATCCGAATCCGCGTATCGCGATCGCGTGGACGATGGTGCTGACGGCGGCGATCTTGTCGATTCTGAGCTCGGTTCATGGCGCGCGCTATCGTCAGAAACTGGCCGAGCACCTGTCGGCGCTCGCTGAGAACAGCCGGATGCTCAGACGCGAGATGGATCTGAGCGCCGAAGTCGCCGCCGCGCGCGGGCGCGACCTGGTTCTGCTGAAGGCGAGCGAAGCGATGCTGCGCACGTTCTTCGAGGCCTCACCCGACAATATCGCGGTCAATAGCCTGAGCGACGGCCGGTTTATCGCGGTCAACGACGACTACATGGTAGCGGGTTACACGCGCGACGAGGTGATGGCGTCGAGCGTGATCGCGCTGCGGATGTGGCCGAGCGCGGAAGATATGACCCGGTTTATCCGGACCATTCAACAAACCGGGCGTGTCAAAAACATGGAAGTCCAGCAGCGCCACAAGGACGGCACGATCGAGAACTACCTGATCTCGGCTTCGGTGGTCGAAGTGAAAGGCGAACAATGTGTGATTTCGATGACCCACGACATCACGCAGATGAAGCGGTTCGAGACCAGGCTGCTGGCCAGCCACGTCGCATTGCGCAAGGTTTTCGACGCGACCCTGGACGTAATCGTGGTGACGCGGCTGTCGGACGGCAAGAGTATCGATTTCAATCAGCAGTTCAAGCGGCTGGGTTACGGGCAAAAGGACCTCGACGATTGGAGCGCGGGAAAAGGACAGATCTGGTCCAACGCGGCGCAGCATCGGAAGTTTCGCGAGCAGGTGGTGGCCGACGGCGTCGTACGTAACATGGAGGCCGATTTCAATCTCCCTGGCGGTGGCCAGATGCCAGGCCTGGTCTCCGCGGTGCGAATCGAACTCGAAGGCGAAGACTGCGTAGTCACGATGGTTCGCGACCTGACGGCGGCGAAGCAGGCGTCGCGCACGCTGGAAGAAGGTATCAAGGCGCTGCGGGCGAGCGAGGAAACGCTCCGCAGGTTGTTTGACGCCAACCTGGATGGCATGACGTTGAACGGAGTCGATGGGACCTACATTGACGTCAACCAGGAGTTTTGCCGCACCACCGGTTTCACGCGCGAGGAAGCGGTCGGTCATCATGTCTCCGAACTCAAAATGTGGATTCATCCGGAGGAAATGATCGCCTTCAGAGATCAACTTGTCAGGACCAACGAAGTCCGCAACCTCGAAGTGACGTTCCGCCGCAAGGACGGCGTGGAACGCCCGGCACTAATCTCGGCGGTAAACCTGGAGCTGCAGGGGCAGCTCTGCTGCCTGACGATCGCGCGCGAAATATCCGACCTGAAGATGACGCAACGCGAGCTGGTGAGCGCACGCGAGGCGGCGCTGGCAGCGTCTCGCGCGAAGTCTGAGTTTCTGTCGAGCATGTCGCACGAGATTCGCACGCCGATGAATGCGATCCTCGGGATGGCCGAGCTGCTGATGGAAACGGAGCTCGGCGACGAGCAGCGTAGATATCTGAGCACCGTCATCAGCAACAGCTACGCGCTGCTCGAACTGATCAACAGCATCCTCGATCTTGCCAAGGTCGAGAGCGGGCGGCTCAGCCTCGAGACGGTTGAATTCAATCTCAAGGACGTGACCGAGAAGGTGCTCGAGACGCTGGCGATTCGAGCGCATGAGAGAGGACTCGAGCTGATGGTACGGTTTACGCCCGAGGTGCCGGAGTTCGCGCTTGGCGATCCATTGAGGCTCGGCCAAATCCTGATCAACCTGATCGGCAACGCGATCAAGTTCACGCACACTGGACAGGTGCTGGTCTCGGTGGCGCGCGACGCGGATTCGACGGACGCGAGCGCCGTCAAGTTCACGGTGACCGACACGGGCATCGGAATTTCGGCCGACAAGATCCACCTATTGTTCGAAGCATTCAGCCAGGCCGATTCTTCCACGTCTCGCAAATACGGCGGCAGCGGGCTCGGGCTGGCGATCGTGTCGCGCCTGGTAGCGCTGATGCACGGCAAAGTCGCGGTGGCAAGCGAGCCGGGCGGGGGAAGCGCGTTTTCATTTACCGCGCTATTCGGGACTGCAAACTCGACTCAATCGATGCCGCGCACCCGGGCATTCGAGGCTTTCCGAATTCTACTGGTCGATGACAACGCCGAGAGTCGATCGATCATTTCGGAACTGCTTTCGGCGCAGGGCGCAGAGATGACCCAGGCGTCGTCGGGAGAGGAAGCGCTGGCAGAGCTTGGGCGCGGCGCTTTTGAGATCATACTGCTCGACAACACGATGCCGGCGCAGCGCGGATTCGACGTCGCAAAGCAATTAGTAAACGGCGGGCGCGATCCGCTGCAAATAGTGATGATGCTATGCACCAACGATTTGAGCAGCGAAGTTGCACGCCTGCGCGCTTTGGGAGTCGACAACTATATTGTCAAACCGGTGCGCCGCGCTGAGTTGTTCAAGGCGGTCCAGCTGGCGGGCGGGCGAGAGCAAGTCGCACCACGCCCCAACGGGTTGGCGCGGCAAGTAATCGCGCCGCCGTCGAGTTTGCCGGCAATCCTCGAGCGGCCACTTGAGATTCTCATCGCCGACGATTCGCCCGACAACCGAGCGCTGATTCGCGCATACCTGAAAAAAACGCCCTACCGCCTGGAGGAAGCGGAGGATGGCGAGGAGGCCATCAAAAAATTCATCGCCGGCAAGTTCGACCTGGTGCTGATGGACATACAAATGCCGATCGTCGACGGCTACCAAGCCACCAGCACGATCCGAGGCTGGGAGCGGGCGAATAATCGCCGCCGCACTCCGATCGTCGCGCTGACAGCGTCGGCGCTGGAGGAAGCGGTGCATCGCAGCAGGGATGCGGGATGTGACACGCATGTGACCAAGCCGGTCAAGAAATCGACTCTGCTTCACGCGATTCGCAATGCGATCGAAGTGAACGAGTTGAGTGTAGAACGTGCGAGAGTTGCCGACTTAAAGGAGGAGATGTGCCGGACCTAGTAATAGTTGAAGTGGACGAGGACCTGAGCGACCTGATTCCAGATTTTTTGGCACACAAGCGCGCCGACGTCGCCGCGATTTTCGCTGCGGTTGAGCGCCACGACTACGCGGCCATCAGCAGCCTTGGGCATCGGATCAAGGGCGACGGGGGCAGCTATGGATTCGACTCGATGACCGAGCTGGGCCGCTCGCTCGAGCAAGCAGCCGCGATGCGCGACGATGCCGCGGTCACGGCGCTAGCGCACGAGCTGCTCAACTACATGGATAGCGTCAAGGTAGTGTTCCAGCCGTCCAAGGAATAGCTCAGCCGCATCTGTGGCATCCGAGCCGGCGCCGAGAACCGGCGTGGGCATGCTTGCGCGCGGCGCGAGCGCGATGCTACCCATCGAAGCCGATTGCGCAGCTCGACTAATCCATCTGCCGTCTCCTTTTCCGTGCGACTGGCCGTCGCCGTCGCGACCTCGTGCCTCGCAATTCTTGCCTGCGTCGATGCTAACGCGCAGGTCGAAATACCTGCGTCGGTCGGAGCCTATGCGTCGGCGATAACCGAATTGCTGAAGGAACGCGGCAAGCGTCCGATCGAGCCGGTGTTCGAAGGCGGCATGCAGGCGGCGCCGGAACTACAAGCGGTCCTGCCGGATCTCAGCGAATCGCAGTATCAACAAGTTCAACGCCAAATGCAGGGCTTCATCGTGGTGCGGCTGGGGCTGGTGGTCGTGCGTCCGAGCGTCGATTACTTCAAAAATCTCGCGCGCAAGCAGGGCAGCAAAGCGGACCGCGCTTTTTTCGACATCTACCAGCTTACGGAACCGGACAACAACGGCTCGTTCGCGGCGTACATCCAGCCGCAGAACGGCGAGACAGGATGCACGCGCTTCGACGACGGAAAGTTGATGGTCGATCTTTACCGCGGATGGATGACGTTTCGCACCGCGTATCCCGACGACTACGCGCCCGAGGCGCAGGGTGAAATCGACAGCCTCGAATCCGAGCTGCTTTCAGGTATTTGCGCTTGCGAGAACGCGAACAAGACGGCGGCAGGACTGCAAGCCTTCGTCACAGCGTTCCCAGGCGTGCCGATCACTCCGAAGATCAAACGTAGAATCGCGCAGATTCGCAGCGGCAAATCCAGCTTTCGCTTCAACTGCCACGGGTGACACGAGGATCAGCTTTCGGCCAGATCCATGCCGTGCTCGCCCAACGTTGCCAGACTCAGGCCTTTGAAGGCTGGTTCTGAAGTAGCCATCGCGGCAAACACGGCGTCCGCGGTTTTCGGACGTTCGGCGCCGTCCAGCGCTTTGCCGAGTCGCGCAATTGCCTCGATGCCGGCGACGGCCTTGCCGGGGGGCGAGAACGCGAAGTTGATTCGTTGTACACGGCCCTTGAAGTTGGTGAAGCTGCCGTCGATTTCGGGATAGGCCGCGATGGGCCAGACCTGGTTGGCCATCTGGCAGGTCTCGGTCGCGTCAGTTGACAGCACCAGCATGTAATCGAGCGCGCCGAAACGCCTGACGAACTCTTCTTCCCCGAGCGCATGCACCAGGTCGGCGCGAAACGAGATGAGCATCTTCAGCTCACCTGACGCTACTGCGGCGGCCAGACCGTTAAGTCCGTCTGACCCGAGTCCAAGCGCTGCGAGGCCGCGAGTGTTGGGATTCTTGTTCGCGCGCAGCAACAGTTCATCATCGCCGCCAGCGTCGGGGGGCGACCAACTGTGGGCGGCGATTCGCTCCGAACCGATCGCAGTCTTCATCAATTGCTTGAGCGCGAACGCTTCTTCATTGGTGGCGTGCGCGTCGATGACGGCCGCGATCGAGTTGCCCCCGAACCGCCGCTTGTAATCCTCGATGATCGTCGCGGCGCGCCGGATGCCCTCGCCCCACGGCTCGACGACGAGTTGGTCCTTGGACTGCACCAGCGGCGAGGTGAGACGCGTCTCGGTCTGCAGCGCGGGGAAACTGTGACGGCCTTGGTCGCACATCCAGTAGCTGTTGACGTCGGGATTGAAGCGCGGCTTGAAGCGGTAAATGCGCTCGCGATGGTGATGGATGTCGATCGAGCATCCACGCTCGCATCCGCCGCATACCGACGCGGTCCGATGCAGGTACCAGACCCGCATCCGGAAGCGGAATTCCTTTTCGGTGAGCGCGCCGACCGGGCAGATGTCCACGATGTTGCCGGCGTAGTTGTTGTTGACCGGCTGGCCCGGATTGATGTCGATGCGGTTAAAATCGCCGCGCTCGAAAATCGCGAGCTCCGAGGTCTTGGTTATTTCGTCCAGGAAGCGGGTGCATCGCGCGCACAGGATGCATCGCTCCTGATCGAGCATCACGCCTGAGCCGATGTCGATCGCCTTGCCCTTATGATTTTTTTCCGGCAGCGGAAAGCGCGACGGCTGCTGATCGTAGTCCATGTAGTAATCCTGCAGCTTGCATTCGCCGGCTTGATCGCAAACGGGACAATCGATCGGGTGGTTGATGAGCAGGAACTCGAGCACTGCCTTCTGCGCGGTCTTGGCCTTGCCGCTGGTGGTATGAACGACCATCCCTTCGGCTACGCGCGTGTTGCATGCGATCTGCAGCTTCGGTGCCTTCTCGACTTCGACCAGGCACATGCGGCAATTGCCGGGGACCGACAAACCAGGATGGTAGCAGTAGTGAGGAATCTCGATACCGGCCAATTCAGCCGCGTCGATGAGATTCATCCTCGCGTCCGCGTCAACTTCCTTGCCGTCGATCGTCAGCTTGGGCATTTTTCTTCAGCGGCTCCGATCAGGCTGCTTGCTGCGCCGACCTGGTCTTGAACGGGCAGCGGCCAAGCCTGATGTGCGCCTCGAATTCATCGCGAAACTTGGTGACATAGCTCTTCACCGGCATCGCGATACTGTCGGCGAGCACGCAGATCGTATTGCCGACCATGTTGTCGGAAATATTGTTCAGCAACTCGAGCTGCTCGATCTTGCCCTGCCCCGCTTCCATCTCGGCCATGATTTTTTCGATCCAGCCGGTGCCTTCGCGGCACGGGGTGCATTGTCCGCACGATTCGTGATGATAGAAGTGCGCGGTCGCGAGCAGCATGTCGATCAAGCAGGTGTCCTCGTCCATGACGATGACCACGCCGGAGCCCATCGCGGAGCCAATCGCACGCATCGAGTCGAAGTCGAAAATCGCGCGTTCGGTCTCCTCCTTGTTGAGGACCGGGAATGAGGACCCGCCCGGGATGACGCCCTTGAGTGTCTTGCCGCCGAGAACGCCGCCGCCGACGTCGTAGATGATATCCCGCAGCGGCGTGCCCATCGCTATCTCGTATAGGCCCGGCTTATTCACGTGACCCGAGACGCCCACCAGCTTGGTGCCGGGACTCTTCTCGGGACCGATGGATTTATACCAATCGGCACCGCGATTGATGATGTGCGGCACGTTCGCCAGCGTCTCAATGTTGTTGATAACGGTCGGGCTGCCGAAGGCGCCGACGATTGCAGGGAACGGCGGGCGGTTGCGCGGGTAGCCGCGCTTGCCTTCGAGCGATTCCAGCAGCGCGCTTTCCTCGCCGCATATGTAAGCCCCCGCGCCCTTATGCGTCCAGATGTCGACGCCATAGCCGGAACCCATCACGTCGTTGCCGACGTAGCCCGCGGCGCGCGCCTCGGCCAGGGCAGCGTCCATGCTGCGCTTCTGCACGCTGAATTCGCCGCGCATGTAGATGTATGCGGTATGCGACCCGACCGCGCGGCATGCGATCAGGATTCCCTCGATGATGCCGTGCGGATCGTTTTCGAATTGATAGCGATTGGCAAAGGTGCCTGGCTCGCTCTCGTCGCCGTTGACGCAGACGTAAACCGGCTTCTTGGAATCCTTCGGGATGAAGCTCCACTTGACGCCGGTCGGAAACGCGGCGCCGCCGCGACCGCGGAGATTGGAGTTCTTGACCTCGTTGATAATGTCGTCGGTCGACATGTCGAACGCCTTGCGGAGCGCCTTGTATCCGCCGTTGGCGACGTAGACGTCGAGTTTGCGAAGGTCAGGGATATCCAGCCAGCGAGTCAGTATCCGTTCCATGTGAACTCGGGTGCGTTCGTCGTGTGGTTCAGGCGGGGTGCTTTTCGCTGAGCGCCATCAGTTTTTGTTTCTGACCCTGGATTTTTCGCTGCAGCGCCATCAGCGCGTCGAGCACGCCCTCAGGCCGCGGCGGACATCCGGGAACATAGACATCAACCGGGACGATCCGGTCGATGCCGGGCAGAGTCGCGTAGTTGTCGTAAAATCCGCCGGTCGAGGCGCATGCGCCGAATGCCATCACCCATTTCGGCTCGGCCATCTGCTCGTACACGCGTCGCAAAATCGGCCCCTGTCGAACGGTGACGGTGCCGATGACCATCAGCAAATCGGCCTGGCGCGGAGTGAAGCGCGGCAGCAGCGCGCCAAAGCGGTCGATGTCGTACGGGGTCATCGAGAGCGACATATATTCCATCGCGCAGCATGCGGTCGCGAACGGGTAGGGAAAGATCGAAAATTTTCGCGCCCATCCGAGCGCCTTGTCGAGCCGGGTCAATACCGCGGTATCTCCCAATAGCAGTTCATCGCCGCTGCCGGACTGGAGCCCGCTTTTAGTTAATGCCATCGATGCCTCAAGCGCTTGATATATTCGTTAGATCGTTGCAGTAGAAGGCTAGCAAGCATCACGTCGACGCGTCAACGAAGTCTAATGAAACGGCCCCTCTGAGTGAAGCAAAACTTCCACTGCCGCAGCGCAGCGGCGACCAGCGTCGTGGTCGTGATGCTGGCTTTAGGGGCCTGCTCCCGCGCGTCGAAGAGTACAGCGCCGGCGCCCATCCCTGCCAATATCGACGAACTCAAGTCGGCGGTATCGGCGATCCTGGAAAAATACAGTGTGCCGGGGGTCGGAATCGCGCTAGTCACCAAGGATCAAGTGGTATGGACGGGCGGGGTCGGCAAGGCGGACCTCGCCACCAATCGCGAGGTGACAGCAGACACGATGTTCCGCGTCGGATCGATCACCAAGGGCTTCGTTGCGCTGGCCGCGCTGCAGCTCGCCGAGCGAGGCAAGCTGAGTCTCGATGAAAAGGTCGCGGACGTTGCACCGGAGATACCGGTCGTAAATCCCTGGGAAGCGACAAATCCGGTGACGCTCGCGCAACTGCTCGAGCATACGGCAGGCTTCAACGATTTCTCGCTGGCAGAATTTTACGATTTCACCTCGCCGCCCGACAATCCACGGCCACTGCGATGGACGCTCACTCATTTCCGCGGTCCCGAGCAGGTGCGATGGAAGCCTGGCTCGCGGACGTCTTACTCAAATCCCGGTTACGGACTGGCCGGCTATATCGTCGAGAAAGCAGCCGGTGTTCCGCTCGAAGATTACGTCGCGGCGAACATCCTGCGGCCGCTCGGCATGACGCATTCTGACATGCGGCTGACGCCCGCGGTGAAGGACGCGCTTGCGCAGGGCTACGACAACCAATCGCCGGTACCCTACTTTCCGATCTACTTGCGGCCCGCAGGCGAGCTCAAATCGTCGCCCAACGAGATGGCACGATTCGTCCGCATGATGCTGAATCGCGGCGAGCTCGACGGCGTGAGGATCGTCAGTCCCGAATCGATCACCAGAATGGAAACACCCGAGACTTCGCTCGCCGCGCGCGCCGGTCTGAAGGATGGCTACGGCCTTGGCAACTACGAGGACGAAGGAGAAGAGCTGACTCAGCACGGACACGACGGCGGTATCGACGGTTTCCTGTCGCGCTACGTTTATATTCCAGAAGCGGGCGCCGGTTACTTTTTCTCGATCAATGATTACTCATCGAGTTCGCCTGCGACTGGCCCGGTGCACGAGATCGAGCAGTTGCTTTACGCGTACATGACGCGCGGCGTGGCCGCCCATCAGCAGCCTGCCACCAAGCTACCACCGGGAGCGTCGGAGTGGACCGGCTACTACGAGTTCGCGTCGCCGCGGCAGGAAAAGTTGCGGTACGCTGACCTGTTGCTGGGCGGACAATTCGTCAGCATCAAGCACGGCGCGATGCGGGTGCGGCCGGTCCTGGGCCCGCCACGCGCCCTGATCCCCGTCGGCGGCAACCAATACCGCACCCGTAAGAGTGAAGCCGCAACGGCGATCTTCACCACCGACGGCAAAGACAACATCGTGATGGTCATGGCGATGGCACCCGAAATTCCGGTGCCTGAATATTTTGTCAAGAAGAGTCCCGTCTGGCCGATGACGCGGTTGGCGCTCGTGCTGACAGCCGCGGTACTGATGCTGTCGTCGGTCCTGTTCGCACTTATTTGGATACCGCGCAAGATTCTCGGCCGAGAGGTCGAGCATATGGCGATTCGAATCCTTCCGCTGCTCGCGACTGTCTCACTGATCGCCGGATTCGCGATGGCGCTGACTTCGTCGCCTATTTACCTCGCGCGCGAGGGTGAGGCGTCGCTCACGTATTTCATCGGTACGATCGCGTTCGCGATCTTTTCGGTCATCGGACTCGCGCTCGCGCTTGGGTCGTGGCGCTGGCAAGTCCATCGGGGAGTGCGGATACATTCCTTCCTGGTCGCGATGGCATGTGTGGGACTAACGAGCTACCTCACCTACTGGGGCCAGGTAGGCGTCCGGTTCTGGCGGCCGTGGTAGCGGTCAGGAAATTCGCAGGACGCCGGCGCCTTTGATCTCGTCGTGCTTGAGCATCTTGAGCGCGACGTTGGCTTCGGCGAGACCAAAAGCAACCGTACTGGTCCGAATCGGTATCTCGCCCGCTAGCTTCAGGAACTCTTCGCCGTCCGCACGAGTGTTGGCAGTCACGCTGCGAAGTTCTTTTTCGTAGAAAAGATGTTTTTCGTAATCGAGCGTAGGAATCGAACTCAAATAAATTCCTGCGACCGCGAGGATGCCGCCGCGATCGAGCGCTTCCAGAGCCGGCAGCACCAGGTTTCCCGCCGGAGCGAACAGTATCGCAGAGTCGAGCGGTACAGGAGGAGGATCTTCCGCATTACCGATCCATTCGGCGCCAAGCTCTTTCGCCAGATCGCGATGAGGCCCGCCGCGGCTCATAACAAACACACGACATCGCCAATGACTCAGCACCTGAATCGCGAGATGCGCCGAGCCGCCGAAGCCGTAAAGCCCGACCGTCGCGCCCGGCCTGACCTCGGCGCGCTTGATTGCACGGAACCCGATTATGCCCGCGCACAGCAGCGGCGCCGCTTCCTCATCGCCGAGCGAATCGGGGAGCGTGTAGGCGAAATCCTCGCGCACCACAGCGTATTCGCAGTAGCCGCCGTCGTGATCGTAGCCGGTGAAGCGCGCGTTCGGGCAAAGGTTCTCGCGGCCGCGACGACAGTAGACGCAAATGCCACAGGTCTCCCGCAGCCACGCGATCCCGACGCGATCGCCTTGACGGAAACGATTTGCGCCGACACCGCGCTTATCGACGACGCCCACCACCTCGTGACCCGGAATGATTCGCTGATGACGCGGCGGCAGGTCACCTTCCGCCACGTGAAGATCGGTCCGGCATACGCCGCAAGTGCGCACCTTTACCAGGATTTCGCCTGGCCCCGGCTCGGGCAGCGGTGCGTTGATCGGGTGGAGCGGATCCGATTCGATCGGCGCAGGCTTTTCGACCACCATCGCTTTCATACAAAATATTATAATAGACGAGCCCGCTTTTGGCTTGCGAAAAAGCTCTTTAAGCAGTCAAAGCCAAAGAATTGTGTGGCCTTTGTCGGCATGCTCTACTTGAGCGGAACGAATGCAGGCGCTCAAACAATCTCAACCATCGGGCCAGCTTTCGTTTGCGCGCGCCGATAATAACTCCACGCTGGTCATCCGGCTCGCCGGCGACTGGCATCTTCGTCACGGCCTCCCAACGCATGCGGACCTGGAGAAACAGCTCGACACCGCGCCCAAGCCGACCAAGCTGACCTTCGACGCCGCCGAGCTTCGCGACTGGGACAGCGGCCTGCTCACATTTCTTCTTGGGGTCAGCGAGATTTGCCACAAACGCAAACTGACCGCGGATTGGTCGCCGCTGCCCGAGGGCGTGCGCAGTCTGATTCAGCTGGCGGAGGCGGTGCCGGAAAAAACCGGCGCGCGGCACGAGGCGTCGCATAGCTCGTTCATCGAGGAGATCGGGCACGAAGCTATTTCCTATGCGCAGGGGCTCGACGATTTTCTGCGCTTCCTGGGTGAAGTGGCGATCTCGTTCGCCAAGCTGGCCGTAGGCAGGGCGCGTTTTCGCAGGGTCGACCTGATGATCGTGCTACAGGATTGCGGCGCCAGCGCTTTCGGAATCGTGACGCTGGTGACCTTCCTGGTCGGGGTGATTCTCGCATTTATGGGCGCGGTACAGTTGCAGCAGTTCGGCGCGACCATCTTCGTTGCCGACCTTGTCGGAATTGCGATGAGCCGCGACATGGGCGCGATGATGACGGCGATCATCATGGCGGGCCGCACCGGGGCAGCATTTGCCGCACAACTCGGCTCGATGAAGGTGACACAGGAGATCGACGCGCTGACCACGATGGGAATCTCGCCGCTCGAATTCCTCGTACTGCCGCGGGTGCTGGCGCTCTTCCTGATGATCCCGCTGCTTTGCGTTTACGCCGATTGCCTGGGCGTGGCGGGAGGAGCATTCGTCGGCGCGACGATGCTGCATATTTCGCTCGGTCAATATCTTCGCGAAACCGCACAAGCGGTCACTCTCACCGACATCTTTGGCGGAATTTTCAAGGCCGCCGTTTACGGCATTATCATCGCGGTCGCCGGATGTTTGCGCGGATTCCAGTGCGGCGACAGCTCGTCGGCGGTTGGCGACGCGGCAACCGAGGCGGTGGTCACCGGAATCGTCTACGTAATCGTCGCGTGCGGGATCTTCGCGTTCGTCTTCAACGTGCTGGGACTTTAGGCTGAGCAACCCAAACCGGACCAACCCGTCGCGCTGAAATGTCTATCACCCACCCATCAACCAAGAGCTCGGACGGCAAGCCAGTCTCGATCGAGAGATTCCCCGAGGACGGACCGCCGCCAATCACCGTCAAGGATCTCACGATGGCTTACGGAACGTTCGTGCTGATGAAGGACATAAATTTCACCGTGAAGCACGGTGACATCTTCATAGTGATGGGCGGCAGCGGCAGCGGCAAAAGCACCTTGCTGCGACACATGCTCGGACTGATCGAGCCTGCGAAGGGCGAGGTTTTTTATGGAGATTTCAATTTCACCAAGGCCGAGCCGCTGCAGCGGGAGGAGATGCTGCGGCATTTCGGCGTTCTGTACCAGGGCGGCGCGCTGTGGAGCTCGATGACGCTGGCGGAGAACGTCGGGCTGCCGCTCGGCGAATTTACCGATCTATCAGATGAGGAGATTCACGAGGTGGCGTCGCTGAAGCTGGCGCTGGTAGGACTCAAGGGCTTCGAGGGCTACTACCCGAGTCAGATCAGTGGTGGGATGCAGAAACGCGCCGGCCTTGCTCGCGCGATCGCGCTGGACCCGGAAATACTTTTCTTCGACGAGCCGTCGGCCGGCCTCGATCCGATAAGCTCACGCCTGCTCGACGACTTGATCCTGGAACTGCGCGACAACCTCGGCGCGACCATCGTGGTCGTGACTCACGAGCTCGCCAGTATTTTTGCCATCGGCAACAACAGCATTTTTCTCGACGCTGAGAGCAGAACCATGATCGCGCACGGGGATCCCAAGGACCTGCTCAAGAATTGCAAAGATCAGCGCGTCCAGACTTTCCTCACTCGCGGAGGAGAAGACGCGAACAAATCAGCGAGGAGCCATGGGTAAGAAAATCAATCCGGCAACAGTAGGCGCGTTCGTTTTGGGCGCGGTCGGTCTAGTCCTGGCGGCGATTGTGGTCTTTGGATCCGGCAACCTGTTCCGCAAGACGCACGAATTCGTCATCTACTTTGCCGGCGATATCAACGGCCTGAGGGTGGGCGCGCCGGTCAAGTTCAAGGGCGTCGAGATTGGCCAGGTCAGCAAGATTCGATTGCGCCTCGAGCAGGACGTCAACAATCAGAACGGCCAGTTAAGAGCCGACGTGCGCATCCCGGTGGTAATCGAGCTCGATGAAGAGAAAATTATCTCTCACGGTGGCTCCGCCATCGACCTGAGCGACCCGCATACGGTGCCAAACCTGATTCGCGAGGGGTTGCGCGCGCAGCTTGGCTCGGACAGCTTCGTGACCGGCCTGATGTACGTGGCGCTGGACATCCAACCGAACACGCCGATTCAAATGGTCGCGCCGCCCGGCTCTCCACTGCAGGAAATCCCTGCGGTTCCAAACACGCTCGAACAGGCGCAAGCGGTGGCAGTGCGAATTTTCGAGAGGCTTGACAAGGTGGACTTCAACGCAGTGTTCACGCAGATGACTGGCATGCTGGATTCGATCAGGCAGATAACTACCTCGCCGGCGCTGAGACAGGTCGTCGCCAATTCCGAAAAAACGCGCGAGCAACTTGATCGCACGCTGGCCGGCGCGCAGCAGACGCTCAACACAATGAACGGCCAGCTTCCTCCGTTGTCAGATTCGCTGCAAAAGACTTCGGCCTCTGCGGACGCCGCTGCGACCCAGGCCCGCCTCACACTCGGCACCATGCAGACCACGATTCAGCCCAACTCTCCCCTCAACTACCAGGCACTCCAGACGCTGCAGGATGTGAGCGCCGCCGCTCATTCGATCAAGGAGCTGGCGGACTACCTCCAGCGCAACCCGAGCGCGATCGTACGCGGACGCGACTTCAGCCAGGACTAGAATGACCTTGACCAGCAGACTCCTGAATACTTGCGCCGCCGTGACGATTGCGATGTCGCTGGTGGGATGCTCCGCGATCGCGAGAACAATTCTCGCACCGCAAAAGGACATCTCGAGGTTCTATCTAATCACTCCCGTCGACAGCGCTACGTCGGCGCCCGCCGCCACTCAGAGCAGCGGTGGAGGTTTCACGATCGGACTCGGACCGATCAAGCTGCCGCCGTACCTCGACCGCCCGGAAGTAGTCACGCGCGCCGCGCCGAACCGCCTCGAACTCTCCAAGGACGACAGATGGGGCGAGTCGCTGCAGAATGGTTTCACTCGGGCGATGGAGCGCGACCTCGCCGCACAAGCCGGCACTCAGAACATCGTCGACTTTCCATGGTACGCCACCGTGCATATCGATATGCAGGTTAAGATCGACGTCTATCGCTTCGAGACCGATGGTCAGGGCAACGCGAACCTGTCGGCGAAATGGACGATTCTCGATCCCACAGGCAACATTTTATACACACAGGAATCAAATCTGACGCAGCCCTCGAAGCCGGGCGATGAAACCGACGCGGCGGCAGCCCTCAGCCGCACCATCGGCGACCTGAGCGCCCAGATCGCCAACATGCTGCAGCAGATCCGCTCGCATCCAGGCGCGCACCCAGCCTGAGGCTTACAGTTCGAAGTCGGCTTGTTCGAGGATACGCGCGGCGCGATAGAGGAAGCTGTTACCCAGCACCCCGTCGACCACGCGATGGTCGTACGACAGCGCAAGATACATCATGGTGCGAACCGCGATCGCGTCGGCGCCGTCAATTTCGATCACCACCGGCCGCTTCTTCACTTCGCCCATTCGCAGGATTCCGACTTGCGGCTGATTGATGATCGCAAACCCGTAGAGATTCCCCTCGCGCCCGGGATTCGAGAGCGTGAAACTGCCGCCCGCCAGATCGTCCGCGGTGATTTTCTTCTCGGCGACTTTTCGGCGCATACTTTCGATGGCGCGCGCGATTCCAACCACCGACATGCCCTCGGCCGCCTTGATCACCGGAACCAGCAGACCTTCCTCGGTATCCATCGCGATGCCGAGATTGATTTCATGGCGCGTCACCACCGAGTCGCCGACCACCGACGCGTTCATCCGCGGAAATTCCTTGAGCGCGCGAACGGTCGCCGCCGCCGCCAGCGGCAGGAACGTCAGACTAAATCCCTCGCGGCGCGCGAATTCAGCTTTATGCTTCTCGCGCAGGCGCATCGCATTGGTAACGTCCACCTCGGCCACGGTGCCGACGTGCGGCGAATGCGTCTTCGAGTACACCATGTGCTCGGCGATCAGCTTGCGACGCCGCGTGAAGGGCTCGACGATGTCGCCCTCGATGGGCTGATAGACGGGAGGCTTGAAACCCGGGCCCGGGTGAGCCGCTGGCAGCGGCGCTGCCGGACTCGCCGTGGGACGCGGGCTGCTCTGCGCGACACCATTGGTCGCCGGCGCCGCAACCGCGGCCGGCGTTCCACCCTTGCGCAGCGAATCTAGATAGCGCTGCAGGTCGCGCTTGCTCACACGTCCGCCAATTCCCGTCCCCGGCACGCGACTTAAATCGATGCCCTCTTCGGCCGCGATTTTCAGCACCACTGGAGAAAATCGCCGGGAACCGCCCGGCTCCGGTTCGGCCTCACGCAGGCCGGCTCCCGCCGTTTGCACCGGCATGGACGGCGGCGCGGGTTGAGGCGCCGCAGCAGGCTTCACTTGTATTGGCTCCGGCTTCGGCTGGATCGGTTCCGGCTTCGGTGCAGTTTTGGGTGCGACAACTTTCAACTTTGCCGGAGCCTCGGCGCCGGCCTGCTCGATCACGGCGAGCGTCGCGCCAACCGGCAGCGTCTGTCCTTCCGCCGCGACTATCTTCGCTATTCGTCCGGCGCCAGGCGACGGAATTTCCGTGTCCACCTTGTCGGTCGAGATCTCAACCAGCGGCTGATCTTCGATGACGACGTCGCCTTCCTTGACCAGCCACTTTGCGATCGTGCCTTCGACCACACTCTCGCCCATTTGCGGCATCGTTACGTCGATCGACATTTCAGTACGCCGCCAGACTGCGAATCGCGTCCACGATTTTGTTGGTGCTGGGCAGGATGAAATCCTCGAGGGGCTGGCTGAATGCAACGTGTGCGTCGGCCGCCGCGACTCGGCGAACCGGACCGTCAAGATACTCGAATGCGTTCTCCATTATGATCGCGGAAACCTCGCCGCCAATACCACCGGTCAGCCGATCCTCATGCACCACCAGCACCTTGCCGGTTTTGCGCGCGGTCGCGAGTATCGCCTCGCGATCGAGCGGCAGCAGAGTCCGCAAGTCGAGCACCTCAACCGCGAGCCCGTCTTCTTTCTCGACGATTCGCGCCGCGTCGAGCGACTGCCCGAGCGTTCCGCCGTAGGTAATTATCGAAAGGTCGCCGCCTTCCTTACGCACTTCCGCGACGCCAATCGGCACAGTGAAGTCGCCCTCCGGCAAATCTTCCTTGATGCTGCGATAGAGCCGCTTGTGCTCGAAGTACACGATCGGGTTGCCATCGCGAACCGCGCTCTTCAAAAGCCCCTTCGCATCGTACGGGGTTGCAGGCGCAACCACCTTGAGCCCCGGCACTCGCGTGAACCAGGCTTCGGGGTTCTGCGAATGGAACAGCGCGCCATGAACGCCGGCGCCCGACGGCGCGCGTATCACCAGCGGACACGAGGCCTTGCCGCCGTGACGGTAGCGCAGGGTAGCCGCCATGTTGACGATCTGATCGAAAGCGCACGAGATGAAATCCGCGAACTGCATCTCGACCACCGGCCGCATCCCAAGCACCGCCGCGCCGATTCCTGCGCCGACAATCAGCGCCTCCGAGATCGGCGTGTCGATAACGCGATCTTCGCCGAACGCGTCAAGCAACCCTTCGGTGGCCTTGAATGCGCCGCCCAACTCCGCAACGTCTTCGCCCATGACGAACACATTTTCGTCGCGGCGCATCTCCTCATGCAGCGCCGAATTGATCGCCTTGATGTAAGTGACCTCCACGGCTTAGCGATTTCCGTTGGACGAAGAGTTCGGCGAGTTAGGCGAGGCCGCAGCGCCCGGCGGCGCGTAAATATCTTCAAGTGCTTCTTGAGATTCCGGCAGCGCGCTGCTTTCCGCGAACTCCACCGCAGCCTGCACCGTCTTGTTCGCGCGCTCGTCGATTTGCTCGCGGATGCGCTTGATGTCGTGGCCTTTCTTTTCGAGGTAGAACTCGAAGCGCGGAATCGGATCGCGGCTCTGCCATTCGATGAGTTCTTCCTGATCGCGATAGAGCGCCGCGTCGTGCTCGCTATGCCCCCGATAGCGATAGGTCTTGCATTCGATCAGCACCGGACCCTCGCCTGCGCGCGTCTTTGCGATCAGGCGCTCGCTTAGCTCGAGCACCGCGAGCAGATCGTTGCCCGAGCACACGTAGCCCTTGAAGCCGTAAGCGACTGCCCGGTCCGCCACGTCTTCTATCGCCATCTGCTTTTCGAGCGGAGTCGAGTAGGCATAGCGGTTGTTCTCGCATACGAACACCACCGGCAGCTTGTGCACGCCGGCAAAATTCATCGCTTCATGGACGTCACCGCGCGACGCCGCGCCCTCGCCAAAGAAGGCGACCGCGACGTTCGGGTTCTTTTTCATTTTGAATTTGAGGGCTGCGCCGACTGCGACCGGCAGCGACGAACCTAGCATCGAGGTCGATCCGAAAACGCCATGCTCCAAATCGCCGCCGTGCAGAAATGAATCCTTGCCGCGCGAGAGCCCCGTCTCCTTGCCCATCAACTGCGCCATCAGGCGGCCGGGATCGACGCCCCGCATGATGAACACCCCCATGTCGCGATGCAGCGGCGCCACGAAGTCGCCGTCGTGCAACGGCGCGCAGATGCCCGTGACGATCGCCTCCTGGCCGGCGCCTGAGTAAACGCCCCCGAGAATCTTGTTCTGCCGATGAAGTCGCGACACGCGCTCCTCGAACGCGCGAATCAACTTCATCCAGTAGTAGAGCTGCAGTTCGTGCTCGACGCGCGGAGCCGTTTCGACAGAACCGCGCGCAACATTGGTTTCGGGCATCTAAGTACTCCGGGTTCGCCTATCCAGCCCACACTAGCGCCTGTGGATGAGCGGGGCAAAATGCTTTTGTCTCCCACGCGACAGTCATTCGAGCAGCCTTCTGATTCTTTCAGTGACCGAATCATCGCGCGGCATCAAGGCCGCAGGGAGCCGCAGCGTGAGCTCGAATCCAGTTGCGATCGCGCCGCCCGACTTCACGCAGTATCGCAAGGCCGTCGTCTGTTTTGCCCAGGCCGAGCAATGCGATTGCGTGCCAGTAGCGCATCTCGGGATTGTCACCGATTGACCGCTCAGCGACGGCAAACTCACGTTCAGTCGCATCCAAATCGCCGCGTGCGGCCGCCTCATTACCAAGCCGCATATGAAAGAATGCGCGGCGAACGTTGACCAGCCGCCGCATCTCGACCAGCGGCTCAGGCGCGTCATCGACGCGAAGATCGAAGATGGCGTCATGCCACGGCCGCCCGTGCTCTTCGCCGCAACAATCAGAATCGCCGCCGATTGCCGCCCGCGAATGTCGCCGCCTTCGACCTCCGCCGCATCAAGCGCCGCAACAAACCGATCAACCATCTCGACCCCTCGTGCCGGCATACGCCTCTGCCATCGCCCGCCAGACCGTATTCTTGAGCATCATGTTTGCCTGCACCGAAAATCCCTCGCCGACGATATGTCCCGCTTCGGGAATAGTCGTCGAGCCGGTGTGAGCTCCGACCCGGCCGAGCGCATCGACCATCGCAACCTGCCGAACCTCCTTCATCGGATCCGCGGCGAGCAGGCCGGCGAGCGCGTCAGGCGCGCTCTTCCTGGCGCGCATCAAGTCGAGTCCGAGCTTGCCGTACGCGGGATCGGCGGTCGCCTGCGACGCGACCGCGCCGACTCCCGCCTCCGCCCACGTGACGACCGAGCCGGCCGAGAAATAATGCGACTGCACAGCGGCGCCTAGCTGCCCGGTGTCGGAGTCGCGCGCGACTATCGAGTAAGTGTGAACCAGCGGATCGGCAGCCGGCATTATTTCGTGTCCTCCTCTATCTTCTTGCGCCACCTTATCATCACGTCATCGCGTCTTTGTGTCATCCCGAGCGTAGCCGAGGGACCCCGAATTTTTCTCGACGCCGAGATACCCCACACTCCTTGGGGCTTGCGAAGCCCCGTTGCTCCTGTTGATGGATTTGCGGGCGCTCATCCTATCGCCATCGGGCGTAAAAATTGGAGCTTCGCGGGATCAGACACCTTCGACCAACGGACTGTCACCATCAACGTCGTCATCGCGACCGCCAAGCTCAACGGGCTTGAGCCCTGGAAATATCTGCGCGATGTTATCCGGCGAATGAGTCATCCCGGCGCAGCTTTGAACTTCACGGAGATAGAAGCACGCCTCGGCGGTCGTCTGGGTATCGCCGCCCTTGATACGGGTAGCGGCAAACAGTTGTCATATCGCGGGGACGAACGATTCGCGATGTGTTCAACTTTCAAACCGCTACTGGTGGCTAACGTACTGAAGCATGTTGAGCAAGGGTGGCTGTCTCTGGATCAGCGCGTTCCGTATGCTACCACCGATCTGATTGAGCACTCTCCCTGCACGCTGAATCGCCTTGCCGAAGGAAGCATGCCGATTGACGATCTCTGCGGCGCTACCATAGAAATTAGCGACAACACAGCGGCGAATCTCCTCTTGAGTTTAATTGGCGGACCTCCGGGCCTAACCGATTATCTGCGTGGGTTGGGCGATTCTATAACCCGGCTCGACCGGACCGAATTGAGCCTCAATAGCAACATTCGGGGAGATGATCGGGATACGACAACGCCCGATACAATGATCAGAACCATGAGCAAGATCCTTCTCGGCGATGCCTTGTCGCCGGGTGCGCGCACCAAGCTCGTAAACTGGATGAAGAATTGCAAGACGGGATTTAGTCGCGTTCGCGCCGGGCTGCCACAGGATTGGATCGTAGGCGATAAAACTGGAACCGGCAGCAACGGAGCTGCCAACGATATCGCGATCCTTTGGCCTCCCGGACGTGCACCAATCATGGTCGCGGCCTATCTGAGCGAATCCACCAAGTCAGCCGAAGAACTCAACGCAGCACACGCGAAAGTTGGCAGCGTCGTCGTTGCGTTTTTTTCTTGATCGGCCCAAGAAATTATCCACCGCGGGCTGTATCCATGATTCTCGACAGAAGCAAGGGCGACCGCTACCGGACGATTACGCTGATCCGACGTTTCACCTCGCTCACGCCGTGTTTAGGGTTACGTCAACCGACATCGAGAAAGACGCGGGGTCCCTCGGCTCCGCTCGGGATGACACCAAAAAGCGCGGCACAAAGTTGGGATGAAACAAAAATGAAACAAGAAAGGCGACCCGAGTCCTCGCGCTTCCTTCGCCCCGAAGAGTATCATCGAAGAGTGAAGACCAACCCCTTCCCATGGTTCCCATGGTGGCCGAAGGTCGAAGAGAGCCACTACATCCCGATCATCATAATCGCGACGGTCCTGGCCGCGATACTGATCTATTTCTCGGGAATTTGAACTCTTGAGCTGCGGCTCCGCGCGGAGCAAAACTTTCACATGAAGAATTATCACGCTTTCGCCGTCGCTCTCGTCGGCTGGTACCTAATGGTTCCTCCCTTGCCTGCTGACTCGACGAAGGGTTTGGTCGACTTCGGTGCGCCGCTATCGACTTGGTTCCTTTCGCAAGGCTTCGATACGGCCAAAGAATGTGAGCAGGCCAGGAAAAAGACATATGTTGAGGCAGAACGCGAAGAACGCAAAATCCCTCTGTCTGAGCTGAGGACGAGCCCTCGATTGCCAGCTATCGTCCAGGACATGTTCAATTCGTGCATAGCCAGCAATGATCCGCGGTTGAAAGAATTTCCTGTGCAGATGAGTCCCACGACCTTTCAAAATTCGTCGGCCAATCAATAGTCCAGTTTTCTTTTGCAACTAGGTTGCCTCCCCGTACTTGATGGCCTATAAACGCGATTGATGCCGTCGCTACATTCATCGCTCGCCTCCGAGCAGCCCGAACGCGCGCCGATTCGCGAGATCCTTGATCGGGCGCTCGCTGGCGCGCGTCTCAGCGATGCCGATGCGATCGCACTGATCGAATGCCCGGACAGCGATCTCGAAGCTATGCTCTCCGCAGCGTCTGAGCTTCGCGATCGCGGCAAGGGCCGCGACGTGACCTACTCGCGCAAGGTGTTTCTGCCCATCACCAATCTATGCCGCGACCGATGCACCTACTGCACGTTCCGCAAAGATCCGGGCGACCCGGGTGCGTGGACGATGATGCCCGACGAAATTGCGCAATGGTCGCGGCGGGGCGCGGAGCTCGGATGCAAAGAGGCGCTGATGTGCCTGGGCGACAAGCCCGAGGTCGCATTCAAGGAATATCGGGAGACGCTTGCGAAGCTCGGCGTCCGCACCACGATCGAATACGTCGGACGTGCGTGCGAAATCGCGATCGCCGAGGGACTGCTGCCGCATACCAACGCCGGCCTGATGACTTCCGATGAGATGCTTGCGCTGCGTCCGCTCAACGTCAGCATGGGCCTGATGCTCGAAAGTATCTCGCCGCGGTTGCGCGCACGCGGCGGGGTGCATCAGGCGGCGCCGGATAAGGATCCCGCGCTGCGAATGAAGATGATCGACGACGCGGGCGCGCTGCGGATTCCCTTCACGACTGGAATTCTGCTCGGTATCGGCGAGACGCCGGCGGAGCGTGCGCTCAGCCTGACTGCGATTCGCGACACGCATGAGCGTCACGGCCATATCCAGGAAGTGATCATCCAGAATTTTCGCGCCAAGCCTGAGATCGCGATGGCCGACGCGCCGGAGCCTGACGCCTTCGACATGGCGCGCGCGATCGCGACTGCGCGCCTTGTGCTGGGGCCGTCGATGAATGTGCAGGCGCCGCCCAACCTGTCGCCGCGTCAGATCGAGTTGTTCCTCAATGCGGGAATCAACGACTGGGGCGGGATTTCGCCGCTTAGTAAGGACTACGTGAACCCCGAGGCGCCGTGGCCGCATATCGAAAAGCTCGGAGAGGCATGCGCGCGAGCCGGTTTCACGCTCGGTGAAAGGCTCGCAATTTACAACGAATACATCAATGATGAATGGCTCGACCCGGCGGTCGCGACAAAAGTGCGCGCGATATGGGATCGACCCGTCGGAGGCCAATCATGAACCTGGAGTACTGGAGAGACTACGTCGACGAAATCGAAGCGACGCCGCGTTGACGCTTTACTCGGCAAGGCGTCCCCCGCGGTGCGCACCGCGCTGGATCACGCTCTCGCGAAAAAAGAGCTGACGCCTGAGGAAGGGCTGCTGCTGTACACGTCGGAGGGCGACGACCTGCGTGCGACGATCAAGTGCGCCGACCTCGCGCGCGCCGAGGACAACGGCGACGAAGTCACTTATGTCGTCAATCGCAATATCAACTTCACCAACATCTGCTTCGTGGGATGCCAGTTCTGCGGCTTCAAGCGTCAGCGCTGGGAGGCCGACGCCTATGATCATTCCGACGAGACGATCGTGCGCAAAGTCGCTGATGCAGTCGCCCGCGGCGCGACCGAGATCTGCATGCAGGGCGGCATTAACCCCGACATGCCGCCGTTCAAATATCGCGACCTGCTCGACGCGATGAAGCGCGCCTTCCCCGAGATTCACATCCACGCGTTCTCGCCGATGGAAATCATGTACGGCGCCAAGCGCGTACGGATGGATTATCCGGAATACATCACGATGCTCAAGGAGCACGGCCTCGGCTCAATCCCGGGCACCGCGGCGGAAATCCTCGACGACGGCGTGCGCGAAATTCTGAGTCATAAGAAGGTCGACGTCGCCGCGTGGGTCGAGATAATCACTACCGCGCACGCGGTCGGCGTGCCGACGACTTCGACCGTGATGTACGGGCACGTCGAGAGTCCGCAGCACGTCGTCAATCATCTCGATTTGCTGCGCACGATCCAGAAACAGACGCATGGCTTCACCGAGTTCGTGCCGCTGCGATTCATCCATCAGAACACGATGCTCTATCGTAAGGGCCTCGTGTCGCCGGTCGATCGGGGTCAGCTCGATTTCCAGATGTACGCGTTCTCGCGCCTGTTCCTGCGCGGGCAGATCGACAATATACAGACCTCGTGGGTCAAGTGCGGCGTCGATCTCGCCGCGCTGACGCTCAAGGCCGGATGCAACGATCTGTCGGGCACGCTGATGGAAGAGAGCATTACGGCGCAGGCCGGCGGCGACTCGGGCGAATTCGTCCCGGTCGATCTGTTCGAGGAAAAAGCGCGAGAGATGGGCCGCGTCGCGGTCGAACGCACCACGCTTTACAAGAAGCTCTACGGAAGAAAGGCACCCAATGGCGCGCGGCCAATCGCGACCCCTCCCGCCCCGGCAGATAACCACGTTAGCGGGGGGAGTGGGTGCGGCTAAGTTCATCCGAGGACTGGTTCGGCGTATCGATCCCGCAAGGTTGACAGTCGTCGTTAACACCGGCGACGACGAAACCTTCTATGGGCTTTACGTTTCGCCCGATATCGACACCGTTACCTACACGCTCGCGGGTGCGGTGAATCGCGCGCAAGGCTGGGGACTCGAGGGCGAATCGTTCAACGTGCTGCCCGCGCTCGAGCGTTTCTATGGCAAGCCGTGGTTCGGCCTCGGCGATCGCGACCTCGCCACTCACCTATATCGCACCGAGCGGATGCGCCACGGCATGTCGCTCAGCCGAATCACGGCCGACATCGCGGAAGCATTCGCCGTCAAATCCAGAATTCTACCGATGAGCGACGACCGTGTACGCACCTTTGTGAAACTGCGCGGACGTCGCGCGATTCCGTTCCAGGAATATTTCGTGCGTGGACGTGCACGCGGCGTGGTCGAAAAGATCGAGTTGCGTGGAATCACAAGCGCGCGCGCGACTCCCGCGGTCCTCGCGGCAATTCGCGATTCCGCCGCGGTCATCCTGGCGCCGTCGAATCCATTCGTCTCGCTCGGCCCGATTCTGCAATTGACCGGGGTGCGCGAGGCGCTGCGCCGTGTGAAATCGCGCGTCGCCGCAATCAGCCCCATAGTCGGCGGCAAGACCATAAAAGGTCCCGCCGACAAAATGCTCCGTGGACTCGGGATGGAAGTGTCGGCGCTAGGAGTTGCGCGGCTCTATCGCGACATCGTCGGGAATGTTCGTTCTCGACAATGCCGATCGGCGTTACGTCGAATCGATCGAACGGCTTGGGATGCGCGCTATCGCCACCGACACCGTAATGGCCACGCCCGCGCGCGCCGCCGCTTTGGCTGAAGTGGTTCTGCGAGAGCTTGAGGTATAGTAGGCTGAACCCGCCGATGCGCACGATAAGTCTCACCGCGATCGAAGGAATCCCGATGATAAAGGCGGGCGATGACCTTGCCGCGCTGATCGCCGCGGGACTCGACCACACCGGTTTCAAGCTCGCGGCCGGCGATATTCTCGTCGTATGCCAGAAGGTAGTCTCGAAAGCCGAAGGTCGAGTCGTGAATTTCAAGGACTTCGAGCCCTCCGAATTCGCCAAAGCCTACGCCAAGCGATGGGAGAAAGATCCGCGCGCGATCGAAATCGTGCTACGCCAAACCAGCCGAATCGTCCGCAACGATCGCGGCGTGATGATCGTCGAGACCGGCCCGGGATGGGTCTGCGCCAATGCCGGGGTCGACGAATCGAACAGTCTCGAGGATGAGCGCGCCATTCTGTTGCCGGAGGATCCCGACGCGTCCGCGCGCAAGCTGCGTGACGAGATTCGCCGCCGCGCCGGCGTCAGCGTCGCCGTGCTGATCACCGATACCTTCGGCCGCCCGTGGCGCGATGGCCTGACTGAGATCTGCCTCGGCATCGCCGGCATGAATCCGGTACTCGACCTGCGCGGCACCATGGACCTTGGTGGCCGCGAATTGCATCACACTGTAGTTGCGATCGCCGACGAGATCGCAGCCGCCGCCGGCCTGCTGATGGAAAAAGCCGGCGCAATTCCCGCCGTGGTCGTGCGCGGATATCACTACGAACCGTTTGAAGGCAGCGCGAAGATATTGATTCGCCCGGCCGAAGCCGATTTATTTCGATAACCTGCAAACGTGAAAAGAGCCAAAGCAACTCAACTCGCTGCCGCATCGACGCCTGAGGCGTTGAATCCTGCGCGCCTCGTCGAAGCCGACCTCGCAGCGGTCGAGGCGAAGCTTTCGCGCCTGCTCGACTCGAAAGAACCGATCATCGCGGAGATCTGCCATTACTTGGTCGATGCCGGCGGCAAGCGGCTGCGACCTACGTTCATCATGCTGGTGTACCGCGCATGCGGCGGAAGCGACGCGAAAGCCGACGAGCCGATCGACGCAGCAATCGCGCTCGAGCTGATCCATTCCGCGACGCTGCTCCACGACGACATCATCGATCGCGGCTTGCTGCGGCGCGGGAAACCATCAGCCTTCGCGCGCTACGGATTCGGTCCGTCGCTGATCGCCGGCGACTACTTGTTCTGCCGCGCGTTCGAAGTATGCGGCCGCTTTGAAGAACATCTCGTGCACACGGCGGCGCAGGCCTGTGTTCAGCTCACCGAAGGCGAAGTGATGGAGAGCAGGTTCCGTCACAGCGTGGCTGCGACGCTGAAGGATTACATCGCGGTGATCGACCGCAAGACCGCGTCGCTGTTTCATGCAGGTGGCAAAGTTGCGGCTGATCTCGCAGGTGGCTCGAAGCGGACTATCGAGGCCATGGCGAAACTCGGAACCGCGATGGGCCTCGCCTTCCAGATGGTCGACGACCTGCTCGACATCCTCGGACCGGAAGAGAAAATCGGCAAACCGGTCGGCTCCGATCTGCGCGCCGGCATCCCTTCGCTGCCGGTTGTGCTCGGCGTCGAGCGCTGTGCCGAATTGCGCGGAATGTTTCAGAACGGGACGAAGATGGAAGGCGCGGTGCTCGAGCGTGCGCTCGAATTGCTGCGCGATCCTGAAATCATCGCCACCACGCGTCGCCTTGCCGCCGATCAGGTCGCAATCGCGCGCTCGATTCTCGACCAGCTCGAACCCTCGCTCTACCGCGACGGCCTGGCAACGCTGATCGACGACCAGACCTTCCGCGAAGTCTGAGATGCCGAACGCAATCGTCGTAGGCGCCGGTCCGGCGGGCGCATTGCTCGCCTATATGCTTGCGCGCCGCGGCGTTCCGGTGACGCTGCTCGAACGACAGACCGATTTCTCGCGCGAGTTTCGCGGCGAAATCTTGATGCCCTCGGGCATCGCGGCGCTGCACGAGGCCGGACTTCGTCAGCAGTTCGACGCGCTGCCGAATCTGCCGATTGGAAGGGTCCAGCTCTTTCGCGGCGAACGAGCTGTCGTCACCGTTCCGCTTGATGGCCTGGCCGTACGTCCGCGAGTAGTGCCGCAGCCCGCGATGCTCGAGATGATCGTTGCCGAGGCCGCCAAAGCTCCCGACTTCAAGCTCGAGCGCGGCGTGACCGTGCGCGATTTGATCTACGAAAAAGATCGCGTGATGGGCATTCATGCCGACACGCTCCAGGGTCCGCGCGAGTTTCGCGGCGACTTCGTGATCGCGTGCGACGGACGTGCATCAGCAATTCGCAAACGCATAGGGCTTCCGCAGGACCGCATCATGCAAGGCTTCGACGTCGTGTGGGGCCACGTTCCCGGTCAATTTCCGGACGTCAAGACCGCGCGCGGCTACATTGGGAGCGGACACCTGCTCATCATGTATCCGTCCCCCGAAGGGCACACGCAGATCGGCTGGGTCATCGACAAGGGGACCTTCGGCGACATCAAACGAATGGGCGAAGGATGGATCGACGAGCTTATGCCGCATGTATCGCCCGATCTGCGAACCTATCTAGCTGCGAACAAGACCGGCCTGGCGCATCCGTTCCTGCTCGATGTGATTTGCGATCGCCTGCGCGAATGGACCGTGCCCGGCCTGCTGCTGATAGGCGACGCCGCTCACCCGATGTCGCCGGTCGGAGGACAGGGACTCAACGTCGCGCTGCGTGACGCGGTCGTCGCGGCAAATCATCTCGGTCGCGCACTGATGATGCGCTCCGACGCAGCCACGCTTGATTTCGCTGCGCGCAATATTCAGGCCGAGCGATGGCCCGAGGTCACCACGATTCAGGACATGCAGCAGGTCGGCCCGCGCTTTCTCCTGTCGAATTCGCCGCTCAGCCGAGTCACCGTCAGCGCACCGGCGATCGCGTTTGCAAAAATGTTCCTCGGCGGCTACCTCGCGCAGCGCTTCGATCCGTTCCTGAACGGCGTAACTCGCGTCGTGATGGAACAGTGACTGTCCTCACACGATTATAAAATTCGCGATCATCGCCGCGTCTTCATGCGGCAATATGTGACAATGGTAGACCGACTTGCCCTTCCAGGTCTTGAAGCGCGTGCGCATCTTGAGCTCGGAAAATGGCGCGAGCCATATCGTATCGTGCAGCCGGTGATAGTCCGGATTTCCCGGCATCCCCAACACCTCGAATGAGTTGACGTGAATATGAAAGGGGTGAATACCATCCGAGTTGTTCGCGAGCGTCCATTCCTCCGCCGTACCGAGCCGGACTGTATTATCTATTCGCGTCTCCGAATACAGTTGACCGCCAATCAGAAACTCGACTCCAGTAAGTATCGACTTGACTCCATTTTTCATCGTGAATACTACTTTGCGCCGAGCTACTATCTCATCGTCGCGAATGAGTGGATACTCACGCGTCGGCGTCGGCAGCTTGTCGGGAATACTCATATTTGCCGGTGCGCCTGAGACGATGAAATTCGCAAGCGCGATTTCCGGCGACGACATCATCTCTCCCATTGCCTCGCTCAACAGGTTCGGCGACATTGGCATCTGTGGCAGCGCAATCAACATACCAGTCGTGGCTTTCTGCGGTGCGCGAATCAGCACCTCGTTGCGATTTCCGGGCGCCATCCGCATAGCAGTTTTGAGGTCCTCGCCCACTCTCTCAGGCCGCAGAAGATTGATTCCGTCCTGCCCGATTACGTACATCTCGAAACCCGGAAGTACTATTGGCATTGGAATGCCATCGGTGCCATTGAGTATTCGTAATCGCAGCACTTCACCCGGCCGCATCTGGTAATTAGGTAATGATTGTTTCGTAGCTAGTGGCTTCTTGCCGCGACGATCGATTACGAGCACCGGCTGCCCGTTCGCCGTGATTAACTCCATCTGAGTAGTGAAGTAGTAGCCACCCTCGTCGGCCGGCTTGTACGCAATTGGCTCCCATCCCCAGAGATCTTTTCCGTTGGCGAGCGGATTAACCTTGATGTTTTGAATAGCCAGTAGCTCGTCGCGAGCCGCCGCGATTTCCGGCACTTCGTCGATCGCTCCCTTCACCAGTATCAACCCAGCCATCCCGCCGCCGACCTGCACTGTCGCGGAGCCGTGATGGTGCGGATGGTACCAATACAAACCGGCCGGATGATCGTCTGGCAGTTGGAAGTCATAGGTGAGGCTCTGCTCCGCTCCGATCGCAATCATGCGCGATGCGGGATCCGACGTACCGACCGGCGCGAACAGATGCGGGATCACCTGCAAGCCGTGGACGTGGAGGCTGGTGGTGTTGAAGTGATTCGGATTGTTCTCGCCATCGATTCCAGCGGGCGCGACTGCCGGCGGATCGGGCGGCAGGCTGTTCGCGAGCGTGACGCGCAAGATGTGTCCCGGCCGCGTAACCATCAGCGGCCCCGGAAGACTCGCGTTGTAGGTGCGCGTGCGCAACCGGAGACCGGCGAGCTCACGCTCGGAATATCCAACTCGCAACGTGTACGCATCGACGGATGCGGATTGCGCCGCCTGAACCGGCTCTGGAAATAACCCGAGCATCGCGGCGCCCGCGATAGTTCCGCCTGCGGCGAGAAACTGTCGGCGTGTAAGTCGCAGCTGATGTCCCATGTTCCCTTCCCCGAATGAAGCGCCAGCCAACTCGAAAAAGAATGCGGATTCAATTATCAAAAACTTTCGTTTGACGTGGGGATTATGTTGATGTTGACTCCCAACGTCAAGGTAGGCGAAAGTGAGCGATGAAATACGATGCTCGCGAGACTATTTGCAAGACTACTTTGGGGAGCCAATGGAACTGATTCTCACGTATCGGGGGCCGCTGCCTTCAGGGCAAGGTAAAAACAAGAAAGCGCGTGGTAAGCGGAACGTACGAAGCTCACAATGCGCGAACAGTTTCATGCGCAGTTGCGCCACCACTGGAGTTCGGTTGAGCCGCTTCGCAAGTGGTATAGGAATGGAGCTTTTGAATTCAATCAAATTAAGCCAGAACAGTTTCCGTCTTCATGGTCGGCAATTCGCGTTCCACAAGTAAAGGTTCTTTTCGCGCCGTTGGTTATTACTGGTCTATATCTGAAATTGGTCTGCGAACTCGACATTGAAATTCTCTCGCGCGACGAACCAGGATCGATTGTCAATTCCGGCGATCTCGACAATCGATTAAAAGTTCTGATCGACGCTCTTCGGATGCCGCTGGCAAATGAAAACTGCATCTATGCTCCGCCAACAGATTACGTCTGCTTTTGTTTGCTGGAAGACGACAAACTGATAACGAGATTTCAGGCTAAGACGAGTCGTTTGCTCCGTCCAATTTTCGGCGGCGAAAATCCCGAAGACGTTGAAGTTACGATCAAGGTGGCAATACGGGCAAGCGATCTTAGTGTTTGGCCGTTAAAAGCCTAGCCGCTTAGGAAGCCAAATTAGTATGCTGCGCGGATGGACAAATCGAATGCCGACATCCTCACACAGTCTCGGGCTCGCTTGCGGATCGTCATGGGCGAAAAAGCGCGTATATGGGCGCAGGTTCAGGAACTCAAAACCGAATTCGATACAAAATATAAAGCGTTGGATTGGGAAGCTGTTGTCCATCCGAGACGCGAGTCTGCCGAGGGGATACTTCAAGTCATGAAGTCAATTAGTCGATTGCTCGTGATAGGAAACAAAACTGAGGGTGTTCTGATTCATAAATTCAAAGCATCAGATTCAAGTCTGCCATCGGTTGCGAGAACGCTGAAAGTTGCGGAACGGACGCTACTGGATATGGAACGGCTTCGCGCGTCGATAGCGCAAGCGATCTATGACATCGATTTCCATCGCGCAAAGGCGCGGGGAAAGAAACCGAAAAACGGTCGCGGTTAACTCTGGAGTGCTCGCTTCAACTGCGCTGCGAGCTTGGCGACTTCGACATCGAGCCAGAAGGCTTTTGCTTTTTCGAGGGCGAGAGAATGGGCTTCAGCATGTTTTTTAATTTCTCGATATCGACGTGTCGGAGTTTTTCGCGCAACTCTTCGTCTTCTTGTTTCGTTTGTTCGCTGACCATCCCGTGATGTTAGCACGGGTTTTGCGAAGCGACCAACGCTACACAGTTTGAAGTAGTTTCGTAAACATTTCAGGATCGTTGCGCCCGTTGAATCGGAATGCAAATTCATTGACGTACAGCGGCAGATACTCGCGCGTGACGTGATGAAACGATCCCATGATGCCGCGCTTCAACAATGACCAGAACGATTCGATCGTCTGTGTGTGAACGGAGCCGGTCACGTACTGGTGTGCGCTGTGGTTGACAGTTTTGTGAACGAAACCATGGCCGCGCAGATGGCGATAGCCTTTGTGCTCATCGGTCACGACCAGCT
This sequence comes from uncultured delta proteobacterium, assembly GCA_963842215.1. Classification (GTDB taxonomy): domain Bacteria; phylum Desulfobacterota; class Binatia; order Binatales; family Binataceae; genus Binatus. Next base: position 1,079,603 of record CAWJFQ010000001.1, read on the forward strand.
TGGCTCTGGTCGAAACCGCTTCCGAGACAAAATCCGCTATCGTGGTAAATCCCATTTCGTCAACGGCTTTAGCGATGACGCTGCCCTTGCGCGAGATCGCGCCGATGACTGTCAATTTGCCTGAACCCTGTGGTCCTGAACTCTGACTCTTCTTGTCCCAATGTTTGTTTTTGTCTTTGCCGCCGATGTACGTTTCGTCAACTTCGACAATGCCCTCAAGCTGATCGATTCCGCCACGCATCGCGCATCGAAGCCGCATGCACATAAACCAGCTTGTGCGATAGTCGGAGCCAGAGTCTTCGCCGAACACTGTGCGATGAATCTGAAGCGCGCTGATTCCCTTTTTTGCGGTCAGCATCAAGTAGGCAACGCGAAACCAAATATCGAGCGGAATTTTCGTATCCTGAAAGATCGTTTTCGTGATGACGCTGAATCGATAGCCGCCGTTCTTGGCGCACGTAACGGGTTTGCCATCGGCATCGGTCGTGACCTTGCCGCTCTTGCAGACCCAATGAAACGGGCGCGCCTTGAGCGTGATAACGCGCTTATTCCCGCATCGCGGACAGACCGGACCGTCAGGCCAACGGCACTCGGCTAGCAGCTTCTTACACGCGTCTTCGTTGGGAAAGTCAGCCTCAAAGGCTTTCAGCGTTTTCATGATATGGATATTACACTTTTAGGGAATTGGAGTCAACAGGAACATAATCCCCTTTGACGTGAGGCGAAAAAAGAGCGAAAACATACATTGTGGCTGCTCTCCCCAAACCTTCGTGGTTCAACCCTTCAAACCCGATTCGGACTGTTAGACCGGCCACGGTTAGCCCGGTTAAAAAGCCACAAATACTTGAATTTTCAGGAGTTTTTCGTGGTCACGAACTCACTCGCAAGGATCGCCGCCTAAGCTCCGGCCTTGCCTCGATCGACACACTTATTGACGGCGGAATTCCGCGTGGGCGAATAAGCGAAATCACTGGACGAGCCGGTTCGGGCAAGACTTCGATTGCCGCATCATTCGCCGCCTTCGCTACCCGCCGCGGCGAGGTCGCCGCATGGCTCGACGCCTCAGGCGCTTTCGATCCTGAGAGCATGGCGGCCGCGGGCGTAGAGCTGCGCCGGATGTTGTGGGCGTCGATGACGACGGCGTCGCGGATTGCGCGCGCGTCTACCTACGCCCGCTTCGCAACCGGCCCGTGCACGCATAAACAATCGGCGATTGTCAAAGCTGCGGAACTCGTGCTCGAGGCGGGGGGCTTCGGCCTGGTCGTCGTCGATTTCGGTGAGGCGCCGCGCGCACTCGCGCACGCATCTGCCCTGCGAATTGCACGCGCGGCCGAGCGCAGCGGCACAGCCGTGATCGCGATCGCACCGTGGCGGATGTGCGGGACGTTCGCGGCGCTTAGCCTGACTGCGAGCCGCGCCGAAATGTCGTTCAGCCGGCTCGCTCCTGGCTCACCGGTAATGTTCGACGGACTCGCGGTGGATGCGATGGTCGCGCGAAACAAGATGGGCGGGACCGGGCGGCGTGTTCGCGTTCGCGCGCTGGTCGATCCAATTCCAAATCCATTCGACTTGCATCCGCATCCCGACTGCGCGGGCAAGGAATCGCCGGTTCGAATTTCCGCAAGCAGCTAGCGCGGTGTCACGATGGCTCGTATCGCGTGCATCATGGTCGCCGATTTTTCTATTGCGGCGCTGGTGCGCTCGAACCCCGCGTTCGCCCGCAAGGTGCTGGCTATCGGCCGCAGCCTCGCGCCGCACGCCGAGCTCGATGCCGTTGCGCCGTGCGCGCGCGAACTTGGCATCCGTCCCGGGATGACGATCGCGCAGGCGCGAGCGATTTCCTCGGACCTGATCGTCGTCCATCGCTCACCCGCCGCGGAAAGCTCGGCGCATTCCGCCCTGCTCGACGCAGTTGAATCCGTTTCGCCGGTGGTCGAATCGGGCGAGCCGGGATGCGCGTGGATCGATCTCGCCGGCCTGCACCGCATCTACCACAACGAAGAAGAAATTACCGCCGAGCTCACGCGATGTGTGCGCCGAGTCGGGATGGAACCCGCCGCCGGCGTCGCGGCCAACAAGGAACTCGCGCATCTAGCCGCGCGATGCGGCGGCGTGCGTGTGATCGAAGCCGGGCGCGAGCGCGAATTCCTGAACTGGCTGCCGCTCGACATGCTCGGCCTGGGAAAATCGGATCGTGGCGACGACCTCGAGACCACGCTTGCCCGGTGGGGGATGCGCCGGCTCGGCGAGCTCGCGCGCCTCAATCCTGAGGCGGTCGGCACTCGGCTTGGCCGTCGCGGCGTCGAGCTGGTACGCCTCGCGCGCGGCGGCAGTCATGCGCCGCTGGTGCCGCGCCGCCGCGCCGAGTTTTTTGTCGAAACCGTCGAGCTTGAATACGGCATCGAGAATCTCGAGCCGCTGGGATTCGTCATGCGGGCGATGCTCGAGCGGCTCGCCGAGCGGCTTTCGCTTCGCGGCATGGTCGCCGGCGATATCACGCTCGCGTTTGGAATGAGCGGTCATCGCAGTTTCAATCGACGGATCGAGGTCGCGGCGCCGTCGAATGATGTTCGCGCGATTCTCACCCTCATCAACCTGAGCCTCGAGGCGGCGCCGCCCGAAGCCGCCATCGAATCGATTCGAATCGAGATTGCGCCGCGGGTCCCGCGTCCCGCCCAGACCGATATGTTCCTGCCGCCCTGTCCTGCGCCGGACAAGCTGCAGACCACGATCGCGCGGCTGGCGGCGCTATGCGGTCCCGGCAACGTCGGCACGCTCAGCGCCGAAAATTCATATCGGCCCGAAGCGATGCGGCTCGATCCATTCGCACCGCCCGCTCCGCCTCCGATACCCGAAAAAGCGGCCGCAAAGAATGTGACGCAGCTCGTGATTCGCGCGATTCGCCCGGCGCGCGAAATCGAGGTGATGTGCTCGCGGGAGATTCCAGAGTTTGTCCGCGGCGAGAATCTTGGCGCACGCGTCATCTCTATCGCCGGGCCGTGGCGACGCGATGGCGAATGGTGGCTGAGCTGCACTGTCGATGATCTTCAGCACACGGATTTGTCCAATCAAAAAAATCCCGCACCGACGCGAGGTCTCGAGCTACATGACGGGCGTATGTTCGGAGCACATCCGCGCCAGGTATCAGCGGAAAATTTGAAGACGCTGTCCTCGCTCACGCCAACGCCGGCCTCGCTCAATCCTCATCTCAGTCTCAATGGCGCCTGCGGCAACAATTCGCGAGCGGCAATGAACGGCGGAAATAAATGCGGCTTCATCCGCGATTACTACGAACTCGCGCTAGAAGACGGCGGCGTTTATCGCGTCTTCCGCGATGTGAACTCACACAAATGGTTCCTAGACGGCGCCTACGATTGACAAAGAAATATGAGTATTGACGTTTGTATAGGCATTTGCCTACGCTAATTGAGTTAAATGAAGAAAGTCCCCTTTTCAGGATTTGCGTGGGACAACGACTAACTATTCGAAGTGTCAGAAACACGGCGTCTCGATCGCCGAAGTGGAGCATGTTCTTGCTCATGCGGCGACCCTGATTGTGCCCGACCTGAAGAATTCGCGCGCGGAGTCGCGTTTCCTGGCGATCGGGCGAACGCAAGAAGGACGATACGCCTTCGTCGTTTTCACGCCGCGGCAAACTCGCGGTGGGATACTCTTGCGTCCCATAGGCGCCCGCTACATGCACCGGAAGGAGATTAGAAAATATGAACAAGAAATTGCCCGCGTTCAAAAACGATAAGGAAGCTGAAAACTTCCTTGATCAGGATCTGTCCGACTACATCAGCGCCGAAAACTTCGCACCGTTTCAGTTCGAGTTCAGGCCAAAGCAAAAGTCGGTCAATCTTCGAATCTCCGAAGAACTCCTGAACGCGGTCCGTGCCGTCGCGCATCGCCGAGGCATCCCTTACCAGCGTTTCATTCGCCAAACCCTCGAGTCCGCGCTGGCGCCAAAAGAGCCTGGCTTTAGAAAGAAATCCGCGCGCCGCTCGGGCAAATGATCTGATCGATAGGCGTGATGTCCGTTTCTAGCGTCGCATCGCCCATGAACTCCGACTACATCGAACTTCGCGCGCGCAGCGCGTTCAGCTTTCTCGAAGGCGCGACCACGCCCGAGGACCTCGCCGCACGCGCGGCGGAATTCGAATACAGCGCGATGGCGCTTGGCGATCGCGACGGAGTTTACGGCGCGCCGCGCTTTTACCTGGCTGCCAAGGCCGCGGGTATCCGGCAAATCGTCGGCGCTGAACTGACGCTGGACGACAACTCGCGCCTCTACGTTCTCGTCCCGGATCGCAAGTGTTACCGGAATCTCTGCCGCATGATCACCGACTCGAAAATGCGCGTCCTCAATACCGGCGCGCTCGCACGCGACGGCTCTGCCGCTGCACCCGTCTATCCGGCCAAGGGCGAGAGCCGCATTACGCTGGAGCAGCTTGAACTCTATGGCCACGGACTCATCTGCCTGGCCGGCGGCGTGATGAGCCCGCTATCGCGTATGCTCGTGCGCGGCGACGATCCGCGCGAAATGAGCCGGCGGCTCGGCGGGATTTTCGGCGCGGCAAATCTATACATTGATCTGCAGCGTCATCTCGACGCCGGCGAGGAACGCCTCAACCGCAAGCTCGGCGCACTGGCTAGTGCGATGCGAATCCCGATTGTCGCGAGCAACGACGTATGCCACGGCGGCTCGGATCGCAAATTGCTCGACGTGCTGACCTGCATTCGGCTCAAGACCACGCTCGAAGAAGCCGGCCGTGCATTGTGGATCAACAGCCAGCGTCATCTTAAATCGCCAGCCGAGATGACCGCACTGTTTCGCGATATGCCCGGCGCTGTCGCCGCGTCGCGCGCGATTGCCGAGCGATGCGCTTTCCAGCTCTGCGACATGGGCTATCGGTTTCCTGACTATCCGATTCCACCGGGAGAAACGCCCGACAGCTATTTGCGCATGCTCACTTACGCAGGTGCGAGAGACCGATGGCGCGGCGCAATCGACGATCGCACACGCCATCAGCTCGAACACGAGCTCGGAATCATCGAGCGGCTCAAGCTCGCCGGCTACTTCCTCATCGTGTGGGACATCGTCCAGTTCTGCCGTGAGAATCGAATCATGGTGCAAGGACGCGGCTCCGCGGCTAACAGCGCAGTATGTTACGCGCTCGGAATCACCGCGGTGGACGCCGTCAAAATGGAGCTTCTGTTCGAGCGCTTTCTTTCCGAGGAGCGCGGCGAATGGCCCGACATCGATCTCGACCTGCCCAGCGGTGACGATCGCGAGCAGGCGATTCAATACGTCTATCGGCGCTACGGCGAACGCGGCGCCGCGATGACCGCGAACGTGATCACATATCGCACCAGGAGCGCGGTGCGTGAAGTCGGCAAGACCCTCGGCTTCTCGCCCGAACAGGTCGATCGGCTCGCCAAGCTCAACCAGGTGTACGAGTTTCGCGACCAGCACGACGATCTGGTGGCGCTACTCAAGCGCGGCGGTGTCGACGCGGAAGCGCCGCGCATCATGATGCTCGTCGACCTCGTGCGCAGGATTCAGAGTTTGCCGCGCCATCTCGGACAGCATAGCGGCGGCATGGTTATCGCCGCGCAGCCGCTCGATGAGATCGTCCCGCTCGAGCCCGCCTCAATGCCTGGCCGCGTGGTAATCCAATGGGACAAGGACGACTGTGCTGATCTCGGCCTCATCAAGATTGATCTGCTCGGACTTGGGATGCTGGCCGCGCTGAAAGAAGCACTTCCGATGATTCATGCGCACGAAGGCGTCGAGCTCGATCTCGCGCATCTTCCGCAAGACGATCCCGACGTGTACGCGATGCTTCGGCGCGCGGATACCGTCGGCGTTTTTCGATCGAGAGCCGCGCGCAGATGGCGACACTTCCGCGGATGAAGCCCGAACGATTTTACGACCTGGTGGTCGAGGTCGCTATAATTCGACCCGGTCCCATCGTCGGAAAAATGGTCCATCCTTATCTCGATCGCCGCAACCATCGCGCGCCCATCGAGTATCCGCATCCTTCGCTCGAGCCAATTCTCAAACGCACGCTCGGCGTTCCGCTCTTTCAGGAACAGTTGCTCCGCATGGCAATGACGGTCGCGGGATTCAGCGGCGGCGAGGCTGAGGAGCTGCGCCGCGCGATGGGATTCAAACGTTCCGCCGAGCGGATGGAAAAAATCGAAGCGCGACTGCGCGCCGGCATGTTGCGCAACGGCCTCCAGGGCAGTCTCGCCGACGACATCGTGCGTTCGATCACTTCCTTTGCGCTGTATGGCTTCCCCGAATCGCACGCCGCCAGCTTTGCCCTGATCGCGTATGCGTCGGCGTACTTGAAGTATCATCATCCCGCCGCGTTCCTGGCCGCGATGCTGAATTGCTACCCGCTCGGCTTTTATCATCCTTCGACGCTGGTGAAAGACGCCGCCCGTCACGGCGTCACCGTCATGCCCGCCGACGTGACCCGCTCGAACTGGAAATGCACCCTTGAGATTGTCGATCGAAGGCCCGCGGTGCGCATGGGACTGCGATACGTCACCGGCTTGCGCGAGGAAGTCGGACTTCGAATCGAAAGCGAGCGTGCGCGGCGGCAGTTCGATTCGATCGCCGATTTTACCGCGCGCGTCGGACCCAATCGCCGCGAAATAGACGCCCTCGCCTACGCCGGCGCGTTCGCCGCTTTCGGCCTGGCGCGGCGTGACGCCATGTGGAATGCCGCCGCCGTCGAGCGCGATCCCACCAGCCTGCTCGCCGGCGCCAAGCCGCGCGACGGCGAGGTCCCCCTCGCATCGATGTCGCCGATCGATGAAACGCTGGCCGACTACGCCGCGACCGGCCTTACCACCGGCCCTCATCTGATGACTTACCTCCGCGCCGATTTGACCGCGCGCGGAATTCTCAGTGCCGACCAGCTCACGCGCGGCAAACATCAGTCGTGGGTGAAGACCGCCGGCGTCGTCATCGTGCGCCAGCGCCCCGGCACCGCCAAGGGCTTCTTGTTCATCACGCTCGAGGACGAAACCGGGATTTCCAATCTGATCGTCACGCCCGACCTGTTTCAGAAAAACCGCCTGCTGCTGCGCAGCGCCGGAATCCTGATGGCCGAAGGCGTTTTGCAGAGAATTGACGGCGTCACCGCGATTCGGGCGCGCCGCTTCGAGGAGATTAAAATTCCCGGCGCGATACCGCCCTCGCACGATTTTCATTGAAATCGATCGCGCGATTTCACACTTAGACCGATGCGGTGTTGTATGTATCAAGCAGCTGCGACGGATTCATCCGCGCGACGACGACCAACCACGGGAGGCAACATGAACCGCGACACTCAACGAGCCAAGGCCGAAGCTTTTCGGGCGATGCACGATCGCTCGCGAATTCTGGTCCTGCCGAACGCATGGGACGCGATGAGCGCCCGTGTCATCGAGCAAGCCGGCGCGCGCGCGATTGCCACCACCAGCGCCGGCGTCGCATTTTCAGTCGGCTATCCTGACGGCGAAGCGATTCCGCGCGACGAGATGATTTCCGCCGTTGCTCGCATCGCCCGCGTCGTGACGATTCCGGTCACCGCCGACATCGAGTCCGGCTTCGCACGCGACACCCGCGAACTCGCCGAAACCATTCGTCGCGTAATCGATGCCGGCGCCGTCGGCATCAATCTGGAAGACCAGGTCCACGCCGGCACTCCGTCGCTCTACGATTTGGATACCGCCGCACAGCGCGTGCGCGCCGCCCGCGACGCTGCCGACTCCGCCGGAGTTCCGCTGGTCATCAACGCGCGCACTGACGTCTATCTGCTCGCAATCGGCGAGCCTGACAGCCGCTTCGAGCATGCTATTCGTCGCGCGAACGCATATCGCAAGGCCGGTGCCGACTGCCTGTTCCTGCCGGCTGTTACCCGTCGCGCCGACATCGAGCGAATCGTGCCCGCCCTCGAAGGCCCGCTCAACCTGCTGGCGTTCCCTGGTCTTCCGGCCATCTCCGAGCTTGAACGCCTCGGCGTTGCGCGCCTGAGCGTCGGCACCAGGCTGGCTCTCAACGCCATGTCGGCCCTGGACAAAACTGCGCGGGAACTGGCGACTGCGGGCAGCTACGACGCGATGTTCGAGGGCGCCAGCACCAGCTTCGCCGACGCGAATCGCCTGATGGCGACTCGGAAAGCTCAGTAGCCTACAGCTCGCAAAGCCGCCATTTCTGCACATGCGTAACCGGTTTTTTCGGTTAACGTACATTAAGATTAGAGCGGAGCCTCCAACGAATGTGGCTCTCGACTCAATCAAGGAGTTGATTATGGTTTCGAAGTTGTCTCGCGGTATCGTTCCCGTAGCAATGGCAATTCTGCTGGTTGCGGCTGTCGCACATGTCGCTTCATCGAATTCCGGCGGTGGCGCCGGCCACATGGGGCATCATGGGTTCCGCCACGGCGGTGGCATGGACATGCTTGGCGTCCCTCTTCCCCTCTTGCTCAGAACCGCCAATCTGACTGACTCGCAGAAACAGCAGATTCGCGCCATCTTTCAGGCCCGACGAGCTTCGCGAAAGGCTGAATTCCAGCAGCTCAAAGCCGCCAAGGAAGCAATCGCGGCCAAGTACACCTCGACCGGCACAGTAGCGGCCAGCGACCTATCCGGTTCGGTCGCGACCATCACGCAACTTCACGATCAGATGACGAACGAGCAGGTTCAGGACGCAATCGCGATCCGCAACGTGCTGACCTCGGCTCAGCTCGCGCAAATTTCCGCGACCAAGGCCAAGCTTGACTCGATTCACGCCGAGATGAAGGCCCTGTGGGCCCAGAGCGGCAGCAGCCCCAGCGGCTCGCCGACAGATTCAACTTCGAGCGATTAATAAGCGTTCGGTTCGGTAACCTCCCCACCCCGCCGGATGGAGTTGTGGCTCACAAGCTGCAACTCCGTCCGGCTTTTCTTTACTCAGGCATGAACGATGGACTGCCCGTCTTCGCCGTTTGTCCGCCGTCCGCGACGAACGCTGCGCCTGTAACAAATGACGCCAGGTCGGACGCGAGGAACAGCACCACGCTCGCCATTTCATCGGGACGTCCCAACCGGCCCATCGGAATTGCTTCCTTCATCCGATCCGCGAATCCCGGCTGCGATAACGCCGGCGCTAGAAGTGGAGTGTCGATCGCGCCGGGACAGATGCAGTTGGCGCGAATTCCATACGGTGCATATTCGATCGCGACCGCGCGCGTCAGATTTATCACGCCGGCCTTGGCCGCGTTATACGCCGGAATTCCGTAGTCGGCCCGCAAGCCCGAAATCGACGCGGTGTTGACTATTGCGCCGCTCCCTTGCGCGCGCATCACCGGCAGCACCCGCTTCATCGCGCGAAATACGGCGCTCAGTCCCACCTCTATCATATGATCCCACACCGCGTCGTTCACGTCCGCCGTGCGCCCCGCTACCTGCGTGCTGCTAAGCGCGGCAGGCATGCCAAATGCGTTGTTGTGCAGCACGTCGATACGCCCGAACGTGGAACTAGTCCGCGTGATCATCGCATCGATATCGGCCGCGCGCGTGACGTCGGCAACGATCGCGATCGACTTGCCGCCGGCGGCCGTGATCTCCGCCACCACTTTGTTCGCATTCTCCTCGTTGATATCGGCGACAGCGACCGAACCGCCAAGTCGGGCAAAGCCAATCGCAGTAGCGCGCCCAATCCCGGAACCCGCCCCGGTGATCAACGCCGCCTTTCCATTGAATTGCATAGTAGTCATCTCCCGCTCGGGCAGTAGCAAGCGCGCAAAGAATTGTAAAACAAAACCCTCGAACGAGGACGAAGTCCTGAATCCTCCGCACTAACCGCCTAACGCAAAAATGCGCTAGTCTCCATCGAAAGTTTTTGGGAGACGCGCTGATGAGACTCAAAGGAAAAGTTGCGTTAATCACTGGCGGCGGCTCTGGAATGGGCCGTGCGGCCTCACTGCTGTTTGCCCGTGAAGGTGCAAAAGTCGCAGCTATCGACATAACCGAAGCCTCCGCCGCCGAGACCGCCCGGATGATCAAAGCCGCAGGCGGGGAGGCCATTTCTTTGCGCGCCGACGTGTCCGACTCGGAAGGCGCGCGCGCGATGGTCGAAGAGACTGTCCGCGCCTTCGGCGGACTCGACGTGCTTTATAACAACGCCGGAATTGAAGGCGAGTCCGGCTTCACCGCGCAGCTCAGCGAAGATGCGTTCGACCGCGTGATTGCCATTAACCTCCGCGGCGTGTGGCTCGGCATGAAGTACGGACTGCCGAAGATCGTCGAACGCGGTGGCGGCGCGGTAATCAACACCGCCTCGGTCGCGGGACTGGTCGGAGTAAAAGGCGCGTCCGCGTATTGCGCGGCCAAAGCCGGCGTGATTGCGATGACCCGGGTCGCCGCCCTCGAGTACGGCCGTTACAAAGTCCGCGTCAACTGCATCTGCCCCGGTGTCATTCAGACTCCCATGGTGGATCGGATCACCGGGCCCGACGGATTGCAGCCCAGGTTCATTCAGCGCAATTCGGTGCTCGGCCGCGTCGGCGCCGCTGACGAAATCGCGCACACTGCTCTCTTCCTTGCCAGCGACGAAGCTCCCTTTGCCACCGGAGCGCCCTTTATCATCGACGGCGGATGGGTCGCCGGCTGAGATAGCGCGATGGCCCGACTTACCGGCAAAGTCGCAATCGTAACCGGCGCCGCCAATGGAATCGGGCGCGCGATTGCGTCACGACTCGCCGAGGAAGGCGCCAGCGTAGCGCTTGCTGATATACAATTCGATTCGGCCGAAAATGCCGCCGCGGAGATTCGTTCGACCGGCGCCAAAGCGATCGCCGTTGCCCTCGACGTCACCAAATTGGATCAGGCGAACGCTGCGGCGGACCGCGTCGAGCAGAAACTCGGACCAATCGACATCCTTGTGAACAACGCCGGATGGGACATGCTTTTCCAATTCGTCGAAACCACTCCCGACTTCTGGGACAAAGTGATCGCGATCAACTATCGCGGCGTCCTCAACTGCTGCAAAGCCGTGGCGCCCCGGATGCAATCGCGCGGCGCCGGCAAAATCATCTCGATCTCTTCCGACGCCGCCCGCGTTGGCTCGAGCGGCGAAGCGGTTTACGCAGGATGCAAAGCTGCCATTATCGCCTTCTCCAAAACCCTCGCGCGCGAGCTCGCCCGGAATCATATCAATGTCAATGTCGTCTGCCCGGGACCGACCGACACCGGCCTGCTTAAGACCGCGATGGCGGGGCGCGAGAAAGTGCTCGAGTCTATGGCGCGCGGCATTCCATTTCGCCGCCTCGGGCAACCAGCCGACCTCGCTGGCGCGGTTGCATTCTTCGCCAGCTCCGACGCGGACTTCGTCACGGGCCAGGTCCTCAGCGTAAGCGGCGGCCTGACCATGGCGGGTTGAAATTGATTCAGCGGCGGCGGATGATTATCTGAACTAGCGTTCAGAACGACAATTCGCTGTGTGAGGAATTACTGTCGATGAGCAATCCTGCCCCTGCCACCGATATCCGCTTTGCCAGCCCTGACGGCCTTCCTGCCGACTACAAAGATCTTCTGATCCGGATGCTGTCGATACAGTCGCGCATCGAGTCCGAATACATGCTCGCGCCCGAGCGCACTCTCCTGAAACCGCTCGCGATGGCTCCCACGGCCGAAGACAAAGCCGAGTACGCGGCATTCTGGTCCGATGAAGTCCGACACGCCAGCTACTGGATGAAGCTGCTCGAAGACCTCGGCGTCACGGTCGACGCCAAGTTCATGGCCACTCCGATGCCGATCTACATTTTCGAAATGCGCGACCAGGCCGAAGATTGGCTCGAGTACGGACTGTTCAGCTTCTTCGCCGACCGCCAGGGCGCCTACATGGGATACGAATGGGTCGGATGCAGCTACGAGCCGCTCGCCCGAATCGCGGAACGCGTGCATCAGGAAGAAGTCGGTCACGCTGCGCTGGGCTATCGGTTCATTCGCAGGTATCTGCGGCGTGAAGGAGATCGCGGACGCGAATTGTTGATCAAGCATCTCGCCAAATGGTACCCCGCCGGCCTCGACATGTTCGGCAAGTCCGGGTCCAAGCGGCAATTTGACTATGTCCGATGGGGCCTGCGCCGTCGCAGCAACGAGCAGATGCGCGACGAATTCACTGAAGAGGTCAACAGTCTTCTGACCAAGCTCGAGATATCGATTCCCGATCCGGCCGCCGGCCGCCGTTTCAGCTAGGGTAATGAATTGAAAAAAGCCAATCTCGGGGAAGCGCCAAAGCGCGTCGCACGAATCAAGCCGGCCTCGCGCGCGATTGCGCTTGACGAGCGCTACGATGCGAACATCGACCACATTTTGCGCTCGGCGGCCGCGGTCTTCGCCGAAAAGAGTTTCGGCCTCGCATCGATTCGCGACATCGCGTCGCGGGCACGAATTTCCTTTCCCCGCATTTACTATTACCTGCGCAACAAGGAAGAGATTCTCTACCTCATCTCGCAGCGGGCGTTTGAACAACTGGTTTCGCTCGCCGAATCGCGCACGTCGGCGACTGAAGACCCCGAAGAGCGCCTGCGCCTTTTCATCCGCAGTCATCTCGAATACCACATGAACAATCTCGCCGAGATGAAGGTGCTCGTGCGCGAGGCCGATTCGCTCACTGGCCGCTACGCCGCCGACATCACGCGCCTGAAGCGCGAGTATTCGCGCATCTGCCGCCGCCTGCTCGAAGCTTACGCCGCGCATCGCAACACCACGCTCGACCGGGAGCAGGCGCGAATCCTTACCTCCCTGCTGTTTGGCGCGATGAACTGGTTTTACACCTGGTACGAACCCAGCCGCGATTACGAACAGCGCGGCCGTATCATGGACGAATGCTTCCGCATGATCGCAGGAACTCTGTCAGCCAGGTAACACCGGGCAAATAGCGACGACGACGATGCTCGAAGGATGCGTGCCATTTCCCGCCGAATTCGCGGAACGATACATCCGCGCAGGATTCTGGCGCCGCGGAACCATCGCCCAGGCAATCGCGAAGTCTGCCCAACAACGCCCCGACTCAATCGCGGTCGCCGATTCGACCCGAAGCCTGACCCACTCGCAACTAATCGCGGAAGCGGGCAGTGTCGCCGCCCTGCTCTCTCGCGAAGGTATCGCGCGCAACGATCGCGTAGTCATCCAACTCCCCAACTGCGTCGAATTCGCGACGTTGACCATCGCATGTCTCGAAATTGGCGCGATTCCTGTCATGGCACTGGCGGCCTTTCGAAGAGCCGAGCTCGAATATTTAGTGTCCTTCTCCGATGCAAAAGCTATCGCCATCGCACCCGAACATCGCGGCTTCGATCACGCCGCACTAGCGCGCGATCTCAAGGCTAAGCTTCCAATTCTGCAGTCCATCCTCTCGACTCGACCCGCAAACGGATGTGTGTCGTTGCTCGAAGCCTGTCGTCCCCCGCACGCGATCGGATCTTCGGCTGGGGATTCATTCGATGTCGCCCTTTTTCTACTTTCCGGTGGCACCACCGGCATGCCGAAACTGATACCGCGCACTCACGCCGACTATTTGTACAATGCACGCGAGTCCGCCGCCGTATCCGGTCTGACCGCCGAGTCGCGAATCCTGCTTGCGCTTCCCTCGGAGCACAATTTTGCCCTGGCCTGCCCCGGGTTGATCGGCGCGCTGCTAACCGGCGCGACTACGTTCTTCAGTCACTCATCTCGGGCGTCCGACCTCGCGACCACAATCGAGCGCGAACAAATTACGCATATGCCATGCGTCCCGGCGCTCGCGATCGCACTGCTGGAGCTTCCACAATCTTCACGCGCAGCGCTCGCCTCGCTTCGCGTTATAACGGTGGGCGGACAGCGGCTCCAGGAGCCCACGGCTTGTGCCTTCAAGAGCGCCTTTCCGAACGTAGTCATGCAACAAGTGCTCGGGATGGCGGAAGGATTGCTCTGCTACACGCGTCTCGATGAACCCGACGAGGTTGCTTTCAGGACCCAAGGCCATCCACTTTCGCCGGCCGACGAGATTCGCATCGTCAACTACGCCGGGACAGACGTCGCAGCCGGTGAAGTCGGCGAGCTCTGGTGCCGCGGCCCCTATACGATTCGCGGTTACTTCCGAGCTACCGAGCGCAACCGCGAAGCCTTCACCGCCGATGGGTTTTATCGTACCGGCGACCTCGTGCGACTCGATCGGTCGGGCAACCTCGTGGTCGAGGGACGAATCAAAGATCTCATCAATCGTGGTGGCGAAAAAATAAATGCTGAAGAAATCGAAGCTCACCTGATCGCTCATCCCGTCGTCAGCGCCGTCGCCGTCGTGGCGATGCCGGACGCTACTCTGGGTGAGAAGGCGTGCGCCTATCTGACTGTCCGAAATGGACGAAACCTGCCAATCGCCGCGATGCGCGAGTTTCTCGCGGTTCGCGGAGTGGCGCAATTCAAATGGCCCGAACGAATAGAAATCGTGGACGAATTGCCGCTAACCAACGTGGGCAAGGTCAAAAAGTCCGAACTGCGGCGTGACATCGCGCACAAACTCGCCGTCGAGTGCGACTCGTCGCCTGTCGCAGTCGTTCCGACTCGAGGAAATTGAAAATGGATGTTGAAAAAGGAACCCGCCAGCTCAAAAATCTGATCGAAAAACTCGAGCGCAACAATCGCACGCTTCGATCGCACCCGACTATCGAGAAGATCGAGCGGGGCAAATTGTCGCAGCCGCAGCTTCGCCATTGGGCGACGCAGCTGTTCATTGGCAACAAGGCGCACAACGCCAATATCCTCGGCCTCATATACGCGAAGTGCGACGATTTTCCGGCGCGCAAAGCTATCGTCGAAAATCTGATCGAAGAGGAACTCGGACGCGTCTCCGGCGCCAACCGCTCCCATCCTGAGCTATACCTGGAGTTCGGCGAGGCTATCGGAATTCCGCGCGCCGAATTGCTCGGCGCCAGTATGACCGCGGACGCGACCGCGATGAAGCACTGGATGTACTGGCTGGCCGAGTCGAAACCGTGGTACGTGACGCTTGCTGGAATCAGTC
The DNA here is from genome assembly GCA_963842215.1 of uncultured delta proteobacterium. Taxonomy (GTDB): domain Bacteria; phylum Desulfobacterota; class Binatia; order Binatales; family Binataceae; genus Binatus. The sequence continues at coordinate 1,094,649 of CAWJFQ010000001.1, forward strand.
TCGGCTCCGAGCTCTTCAATCCCGACGCTTACGTCCGCGTGATCGACGGTCTCAGCCGCCACTATAAGCTCTCCGAAGATGCGCTCCTGTTCTTCAGCGTCCACGTCAAGGTCGACAAAGATCACGGCGACTCGAGCGCCGGCTCAATTTTTCGCGCGATACCCGAAGGGGCGGCGGCCGAGACGCTATGGGCCGTCGAAACTCATATCGAGCTGATGCGTCGCCTGTGGTCGGACATCAACCCGCCGATCGCGTGAAGCCGGCTAAGGACGCCGCAGATCCTGGAGGATCTCCTTGAGCACTCCGCGGTCGTGATCGTTCTTCACCGCCATGTCGAACGAGAGGCGATTAACGCCGGCAAAGCGTTTCTTTATTACCGCAGCAATCTCGTCATAGGTCCCTACCGCTGCGAACGCGTGCACCATTTCCTCGGAGACGAGCTTCGACATCTCGGGCCATTTCTGTTGCACGGATAGCTTGTGCAGTTGGTCGGCGGTGTCACCCCATCCGTCGATTTCGAAACTGGAACGATATGAGCGGGTCGATCCGTAAAACGCGATCGTCGATTTCATTGCGCCGACGGCGCGTGCGAGCGAGTCGCGGTCCTTTCCGGCACAGAGAAATCCGCCGCCGCCGATTTGAAAATTACCCCAATCCGCGGCCGGCTTGCCTGACTTGTCGAATCCCTTTTTCAGATTCGGGAACGCGATCTGATCCAGATATTTCCGCGTGACGATACCGTGCAACCGCACGCCTTCGCAAACTTCACCCGCAACTTGCAGCATCCGCTCCTGTACCGCGGCAATCAGCACCGGAATGTCCGGATTCGACAGCGGCGGCGGCGCGAAGTTCGGCGTCATCAGCGACAGATTGTAGTGTTCGCTTTGGAAGTTGAACGGTTCGCCTGTCTGCCAGGTTTTCCAGCACGCGCGCATCGCACCGACATAGTCTTTCATCCGCTGTGCAGGCTTCGACCACGGCATTCCGAAGCGCCGCGTCACATGGCCTTTGACCTGCGTGCCGAGTCCGAGAACCAGCCGTCCGCCACTCATGCGCTGCAAATCCCACGCGGTGTATGCGGTTGCCACCGGACTCTTCGTGTATGCGAGCGCTATCCCTGTCGCCAGTTCGATCTTCGACGGCTCCTGGGCGGCAATCGCCAGCTCGAGATACGGATCGTGCTGCGTTTCGACCGCCAGGATGGTGTCGTAACCGACAGCCTCGGCCTCGCGCACCTGATCGCGAATCGTGCTCCACGTCGGCTCGGGCCGCTTCCCGCCTTCCTGCATCTCAGGCGTGTACGGCGTCCCGAGATTGAGGCCGCGTTCAACTTTAATTTTTGCCATGCGGCTTTATCGCGTCACTGCGCCCGCGATGTCAAGCCACGCAATCGTCAGGTGAGAGCGATTCCGGGCGCGGGAAAATTGCGGCACATCTCGGTGACTGCGGCGGCGATGCGTTTGAGCGCCCCTTCGTCATTGGCGTGCGAAATCGCTTCGTCCATGAATTTTCCGATCTGCCGCATTTCCGCATCGCCCATCCCACGCGACGTCACTGCCGGGGTCCCGAGGCGAAGCCCGCTCGGACTGAAGGGCTTGCGCGGATCGTACGGGACGGTGTTGTAGTTGCAGACTATTCCGGCCGCGTCGAGCGCTTTCGCCCCCCTCTTGCCAATCACTTTTTTGCTCGTCAAATCGACCAGGATCAGATGATTGTCTGTGCCGCCCGAGACGAGGCTGAATCCGCGCGCGAGCAGCTCGTCGGCGAGCGTCTTGGCGTTGCTCACCACTTTTTTGGCGTACGCCTTGAACTCCGGCGTCGACGCTTCCTTCAACGCAACCGCGATCGCCGCCGTTGTATGATTGTGCGGACCGCCCTGCAGCCCGGGGAAGACCGCCTTGTCGATCGCTTCGGCGTATTCATTGCGGCACATGATCATAGCGCCGCGCGGACCGCGCAGCGTCTTGTGCGTGGTCGTCATGATCACGTCGGCATATGGCACGGGACTCGGATGCACTCCGCCAACGATCAGTCCCGCGATATGCGAAATGTCGGCTAGCAGCACAGCGCCGACTTCTTTCGCCACTTCGCCGAAACTCTTGAAGTCCCACAGCCGCGGATACGCGGTGCCGCCGGTCACGATTATTTTCGGCCGTTCCTTACGCGCCAACTCCCGCACCTTGTCGAAGTCCACGACATGACTCTCGCGATCGACAACGTACTGCGCCGAACGCCAGAAGGTGCCCGTGACGCTCACCGGCCATCCATGCGTCAGATGTCCGCCGTGCGGCAGCGACAGGCCCATAATCGTGTCGCCCGGCTTGAGCAGCGCGAAATAAACCGCGAAGTTTGCCGGCGAACCCGAATACGGTTGAACGTTCGCGTGCTCGACCTTGAACAGCGCCTTGGCGCGATCGACAGCAAGCGTCTCGATCTGATCGATGTTACGTTGCCCCTCGTAGTAGCGGCGCCCCGGATAACCTTCGGAGTACTTGTTGGTGAGAATCGATCCGGTCGCTTCCAGCACGGCTTTCGAGACGTAATTCTCCGACGCGATCAGCCGCACTGAATCGACTTCGTACCGCTCTTCAGCCTTGATGAGCTGATATATTTCCGGGTCAGTCCGCTTGAGTTCGTCCACACCGCACCTCCTTTGCGTCACTCGAATGAGCCTATAGTCGCAAACGGAGCGAGGCAAAACTGAAAGACAGGTCGAAGTGCGCCAGGCGCGCAAAAAGTATCCTAGTGCAAGTCGGCGGGCGTGACCTTTGCGATCCAGTCGCGATAGTTGCCTTCGTAGCCGACCGCACGCTGACGCTCGCGCACACGCCGCAGAAGGTTCGCGACACCCTCGGCTGACACTCTCTCTCGCGCCCTGACAGCGTCGGCGATCTTCTCGCCCGAGATGGCAGCTTCCTTGCGCGCGCCCTCCGCGATCTTCACTTCCTCGTTCGACAATCCCAGGTACGCCTCGGCCACGCGCGTTCCGATCTCGGTTCCGCTTTCGAGCGAGTCCTTGATATTGCCTTTGCCGGTCAGCACGTTGCCCGCCGCGAACACGGCGGTCGCACCCTCCATCAGTAGACCGATTTTCTGATCGACGTAGGTATAGACCTCGCCTTTTTGCGCAATACCGGGAATCGGTTCCGGGATGCTTCCGATAGAGCTGATCGTCAGCGGCGCGCGCGCGGTCTCGGCGCCTTCTTGCACGATCCGCACTTGCCCGTCGGCGACCTCAGTGCGGCTGAAATTGACGCCGACCATCATGCCGTTCTCTGCGATCACTCCGCTCGGCGCGCGCAGTTCCTGGAACTCGAACAGGAACTTGCGCTGCGCCTTTTCGAGAATCTTCGCGCGCGCCTGGCGGAGCGCCTCGGCGCGCTTGGCGGGAGCGTCGGCGGGAATGTCCGACAGCGGCATGTCGAGCACGCGGCGGCGATAGAACAGTTTGCACGGTGCGACGCCAAGGTCGCCGTACTTGAGCCCGCTCGCATTCAGCACCGGCTCGATTCCTTCGCGCTCCAGCGCGATCATGTCGCCCTGCGATGCCGCGCGCCTTGAGGGCCGCGAGCGTCAGCTCGATTTGCAGCACTTTGACCACGTCGATCGACGCGAGTCCTCCGCCCACGACAATCGCACCCGGCGTCAGCTCGTAGCGCGGGCCGTCGTAAGTTTTTTCCAGGTAGTGATTGAACCAGTAGATAAGCTTGTTCTGATAGACGAGGCCGCGATCGATGAACTGGTCCGCGCCCTCGACCGGAAAGGCCCGATCGCGCCATGCGCCGTGCGCCAGCACGATCCCGCTGAGTCCCCATTGCGTGCGCAGTTCTTCGAAATCGAGCTCCCGTCCCATCCGGGTCATCGGAACGTATTCGATATTCGGATGGTCGAGGCGTTTGTTAATTTCCTCGTACTCATCCTTGCGTTGTTTAACGTGCCATCGCGGCAACCCGTCTTCGATTTTTCCATACGGACGCGGGTTCTGCTCGAACACGATCACCATCGCGCCGCGCGCAGCCAGTATGCGCGCGATTTCCGATCCCGCGGTCGCGGCCCCAACCACGGCCATCACATGCCGCGATGTTTTGTTCTCTGCGTCGGTCATAAGGGTATATTTGATTACCGTCTGCGAGGCTGTTCTGCAATCGCAATCGCATGCGACGCCGCTCGCGGCGGGGCCCGGCAGTTCGTCTTGCGCACGTGAAACTCTCATGGTTTCCTTACCGGTTGTGATGAGTCTGGCGCGGATCTGTCTTTCGGCATCTTCGAAAAATCCTGATCGCTTGCTCGATATTGCTGCTCGCGGGATGTTACTACGCGCCCTATTTCGCCAACCGCGCCGCCGGCGGCGGTACGGACACGGCCGAGGGCGAGCAGCATGACGTGCCCTACAACGTGAACGATTCGTTCCTTCTGACCCAGGATGTGCTCCGCGGCGAGGGCGTCCTCTTCGAGGTCAAACCCGACGACAAGCTCGTCACGCTTTGGAAAGATGCCGACGTGGGCGGCGGCGTGCTCGGCAGTCTCGTCGGCAAGCATCCGCGGTATCGCTACGAGATCGAAGTCTTGCCCGATCCCAACAGCCCTCACAACTCCCGAATAATCGTCAACGTTCGCGCCGAAGACATCGCCGATCAGGACGTCTCGAAGTACAACGCCACTACGCGCCTGAACCTTTTCGGCAAAATCGATCAGCTCGCCGCGCAATATCCACCCTCGGGCGGCACTCCCAAGGAGGGCGGCGTCAACTACGCGCTCCTGCCCAACGAGGACCTGAAGGGTCTCGCGCGGCGCGCGACCGGCAATGAGGACAATTGGCAGCAAATCGCGCAGGACAACGGCCTTAAGTCGCCTACCGATACTGCCAATGTTACCAGCGTCTGGATCAGGAACACCTTGCTGGGTGAGCCGAACAAAAAGGAAGCCCCGTCAGACAACTGAATCCGGGGGCACGTTACCTGCGCAGGGCTAAATCATGGAAAATGGGCCGCCGCAAAAGCCGATGCCCGCCGAGTGCATGCCTGGGGCGGGCATCGAAACATACTCTCGCGTTATCGCAAGGGGTCAGTCGTTAGGATAGGATGCCTCGCTGGCGTCGTATTCGGGGCTGAGTCCCGCCGGACTTACCGCCGCAACCACGGCCAGAAACTGTTCGAACGTCATCTGGAGATTGAGAAACCCGCCTTGGCAGAAGACCCATCCATAATAATCAAGGATTTCATCCGGGATCATCACCGGCAGGCGTGGCAGTGTTGAAACAACCGGGAATGGATGCGGTTCGCCGGGGTTGATGTCGTCCCAAACCGCAGACTGGTCGGGCCCACCGTCAGACTCGACCACGCTTACCTCCCGCAGGGGAATCACTTTTCCTCTGGCTACTCGATTCATAGGCATTAAAGCCTCCTCCTTCCCTTTCCTACTCCCCCTAGCCCCGAATTAATTCTAGACCAAGCAGCGAGCCGGTCAAGGAGCAACTATAACATGTATCCACTCCTAAGTCCGTTTCTTTGCAATGGGTCTCAATTGCGACAATTGCCTCCGGAAGGCTCGATATCTCGTCTAACCTAGTTGGAATTATTATGTTTTCTTCATTTCAGGCTATCATTCTCGGCATCGTTCAGGGGTTAACCGAGTTCCTGCCGGTATCCAGTTCGGCGCATCTTATTCTGGTTCCGTGGCTTCTTCGATGGCAGGATCCGGGCCTGGCCTTCGATGTCGCCCTTCATCTTGGAACACTATTGGCACTGTTAGCCTTCTATTGGCGCGAATGGCTCGACATGGGTTTATCATTGTTCAGCGGCGGCAGCCGTTCATCGCGCCGTCTGCTCTTCCTGCTGATAGTGGCGTCGGTTCCAGGGGCCATCATCGGGATTCTGCTCGAGAAACAAGCCGAGACGATCTTTCGTTCGCCGATGCTCATCGCCGGAACAATGGCCATCCTTGGACTCTTTTTGTGGCTCGCTGACGCGGTTGGGTCCAATAAGCGCAAAATAGACCAGTTCACAGTCCTCGACGCCATCCTCATCGGCCTGAGCCAGGCTCTTGCGATCATCCCAGGCGTCTCCCGCTCCGGCGCCACCATTACCACCGCCCGCATCCTCGGCATCGAACGCGCCGATGCGGCTAATTTCTCCTTCCTGATGGCGACCCCGATCATCGCCGGGGCCGGACTGCTCGAGACGCACAAGTTTTTCCACGCGGGCCTTAGCGCCCAGCTTGGATGGGGTTTCGCCGCGTCGGCCGTTTTCGGTCTGCTGGCTATCGTCGGCTTGTTGAGATTCGTGCGAACTCACAGCTATCGGTCCTTCGCCGTCTATCGAATCGTGCTTGCCATCGTAGTGGTCGCCATCGTGTTGACGCGAGGATAGTCGATGCCCACGGACAGCTCGGCAGGTACCCTGCCCCCCGTCGCCAAAGCGAATGCTGCCGCCCGTCGCGCACGCGACTTTCAAGTCGGCTTCACGCTATGCATCATCAACACGATCATCGGCGCGGGCCAACCGGTCGTGACCCGATGGGGAGCGGTGCATCTCGACCCTCTGCTTTTCTGCACTGGCGCCGTGGTGTTCGCCACACTCTGCACACTCCCGGTTCTCCAATACACGGGAGAGTTGCGATTGATCGTTGACCGACGCTACCGCGGGCGGTTGTTCCGGGTTGCGATGGCGGGAACCGTGATGACGAGCCTCACGCTGACCTACGGACTCACCCGGATCGGCGCCGTCGCGGGTGTACTGCTGTTGCAAACGGAGCCGGTCTACTCGCTGGTGCTCTCGACAATCTTCATCGGCGAGCGCCCATCCGCACGACAGATGCTCGCGACCGCCACCATCCTGGTCGGCATCGGATCGGTATTTGCCGGCGGCGGCTCGTTCTCGCCGCTGTGGGCCTCGGCGATCATCTTCACGACTCCGCTTTTCTGGCAGGCGTCGCACGTAATGGGCTTAAAGCTGATGCCCCCGCTGACGCCAAGCTCGATGACTGGCGGCCGTTTTTTCTATGCGTCGATTGTGCTGCTTGCGATGCTGCTGGTGTTCCGCCGCGATTCGCTTGCGGAGCTCGCCGACCCAACTTCACTCGGCGTTATTGTCGCGACCGGCTTCTTCATCTATTTTCTGAGCGGCCTTACCTGGTATGGCGCTATCAACCGCCTGTCGTTGGCGTGGACCACGGCGCTGGTAGTGCCCGGCATCCCGATACTATCGATCCTGTTCGCCGTGATGTTCCTGGGCGAGCGCGCAACCACTCGCGAGGTGATTGGCATTCTGATCTCAGTGAGCGGCGTACTGGCCTTGGTCCTCGGTGCTGATCCTCATCGCAAGCAACCAGCTTCCGAAGCCGCCGAAGCAATCCACGAGCCGCTGATCTGACTCCCGCTCGCGCCGCATTTGACTCTTCAAGCGGCCTGGACTTAAGTGACCATCAGATACCGCCGCCAACGCGAGGAACTATCCATGGCTCGAATGGTCAGACACGAAAAGAACTCACCCTACGAAGTCCCGGAAGGCACCGAGCTGCCGATTTACATCTGCGCCTGCGGACTCTCGAAGAACAAACCCTTTTGCGACGGCTCGCACAAAAAAACACGCGACGAAAATCCTTCCGACGTCTATCTTTACGACGATATCGGCCGCGCCCGCGTCAAGAACGAATACTAATTCCGAGTCGTTACAGCCGGTCGTTCGCCCGATGGTTCTCCCTTCCTCACGGGAAGGGATCAGGGGTTAGGTTTTGCCCTAGCCATCCGACTTGAAACTCCCCGAACAGATGACCAGTTTGGAGCCGGAACCGGCCGCGCTGCTCACCTCCGATCGGCCACGCGAACCTGCTCCTTCCGATTGGCTCGAGTATCTCGCCGAGCCGCGCCATGCGTGGCCGATCCTGCTGATCTTCGGTGTCGCGCTTTATCTCGTAAACCTCGGCGGCTATCCGCTTTATACCAAGGGCGAGCCGCGTGAGGCCGTCACCATTTTCGACATCGTGCACGGCGGCGGACTAATTCTGCCCCAACGCGCCGGCGTCGAGATTCCGTCCAAGCCGCTCCTGATGCACTGGATGGCCGCACTGATTTCGCTGATTGCCGGCGGCGTCAACGAATTCTCGGTGCGTCTGCCGTCCGCCGGTCTTGCGATCGCCGGCGTCATCGTTTGCTACTTCTACGTGCGACGCCTGTTCGACAACGTGACCGCTTTCATCGCCGCGCTCATTCTCGCGACCACATTTCAGTACCTGCAAGCCGCAACCGGGGCCCGCGTCGACATGACGCTGACATTTTTCATGGAGGTCGCATTCTTCGAATTCATCTTGATGGCCGAGGGCCTGACGCGCCGCTGGATTCTCCTATACGTGTCAATCGCGCTCGCCGTCTTAACCAAAGGACCCATAGGCTTGATTCTTCCGGGCCTCGTAGCCTTGGTGTGGATCGCTTTGGAAAGACGGTGGGACATGCTCCGACAAATGAATCTGGTGCGCGGCGCGATCGTCGTAGTAATTCTGGCCGGCGGTTGGTATGTCGCGGCGTTGATCGAAGGCGGCCCCGGTTTTTTCCGCAAGCAGATTCTCACTGAGAACGTGCTGCGCTTCGCCGGCGGCGGCGACTTCCACGAGGGCCACATCCATCCCTTCTACTACATGGAGCTCGCCCTGCTTGCCGGATTCCTGCCATGGACAATTCTGCTGCCGTTAGTCATCGTTCAGGCGGCGCGCTCGCCTCGCGCAGTCGACGGACGCCTCAAGTACATCTTCACCTGGTTCGCCGCGGTTCTGATCTTTTACAACCTGCCGCAGAGCAAGCGCGGCGTTTACCTGCTTTGCATGTATCCTGCTTTCGCTACGCTGGTCGCTATCTACATCCGCCAAACCGTAGTACATCCTGAACCGGCGCGCCTCTACGTCCTCTGGCTCTCGCGATTGTACGGACTCGCAATGCTGTTGCTGGGCAGCGCCGCGTTGGTCGCACTCGCGATGCTAGCCGCATGGCCCTACGAGTTCGCCGATCTCCTTCAAGCCGCGAGCATTCACGCCACCGCCTTCCCGCGTATCTTGACCTCGATCGTTGGCGAGCATTGGCTGCTCGCGCTCGTGATGCCGCTGGCGGTGGTGGTGCTCGGCGTCCGCTTGCTCGTTACCCGCCCGCTGGCCGAACGAATGGTGCTCGCAATCGCAACAGCGATGGTCTTCATCACACTGGCGGTAAACATCGTCGTGGTGCCCGCCATCGCCAACACCCTCTCCCTGAAGGCTTTTACCGATCGCGCAATGAAGATCGTGGAAGACCAGCCGGTCGGCTACCTGGACGCGCTCAACTACGACGTCGCCTTCTACAGCCGCCGCACAATTCCGATCGTCTGGCAAAAGGATCCTGCCATGCCCGAATATCTGATCGCGTGGCGCGCTCTCTACGACGCACTACCGGCGGCGAAGCGCGACCGCTTCGACATCGTAATGACCAGCAATCCAACCTCGCTGGACGGCACCGACGAAATGCTGCTGCTCCACCAACACGACGGGCCGCCAGCGCGTCCTGTCAAACCTTCAGACGACTACATCCAGGCAAACGCTTCTACGAAAGCGCCGCTTTTCTAAGCTCAGTTACTGCCTTCACCAGCCGTGGCAACACGCCCGCCGATCCGCCGCGCAAGCTGACGTCGCATATCTGCGTGATCTCCGACTCGTAGAGATTGACTTCGATCAATATTCCGCCGCGTTGCTTTACTTCGAGCGCGAATCCCGCCGCCGGATAAACCGTCGCGGAAGTCCCCGCCACGATCACGAGATCCGCCTTCGCTGAATGCTCCGCGCACATATTCAGCACATCGATCGGAATCGGCTCACCGAATGACACCGTGTCCGACTTCAACAATCCTTCGCATCGTGGACACGACGGCGGCATCTTCTCCAGGCTGATCGCGTCACCATGAAATCGCGTCCTGCAATCGAGGCATCGAATCAACGTCCAATTTCCGTGAATTTCCGCGAGCGCCTTCTGTCCGGCCTGCTTGTGCAAGTCATCGACGTTTTGAGTGATGACGAAATGAAGCACGCCCATATCTTCTAATTGCACTAACGCGTGATGACCGGGGTTCGGCTTCGCAACCGCCAGCGGTTTGTAGAGTTCGTCGTTGCGGTTGCTGAGCCGTTCTTCCCAGGCTTTTTTTGGATCGGCCATGAAGCGCTGAAACCCATTCATCGGCGGCTCGCCGTACTTGGTCCACAATCCACCCGGCCCGCGAAACGGCGGGATTCCGCTCTCCACCGACATCCCCGCCCCCGTCAGCGCGATCGCATAGCGTGCCGCCAGGATGGTTTCTGCGGCTTCGCGAATTTCCTCGTCGCTCGCGCTCTCGCTCGGCTTTGTCATCGGAGATTCGCCCTCCGCTCGGAGTTTTGAATAGCTAGTCGTCGCAACTGACTATCCAAGAAATAAACCTCGACGGCTAGGAGCGTAGCATAGCCCGGTTTCAGCTCGAAGTGGATTTGACGCTTCATCGATCGCGCGCTAGTCAGTCGTTGATGGATGAATCTTCGCGTCTCAAAGTAATTGCAATCGAATCGCCCGCCGATATGCAGCGTGCATACGCGATTCGGCGCCGCGTCTTTATCGAAGAGCAGCACGTGCCCGAAGAAATCGAAATGGACGAGGACGACGCGCACGCATTTCATGCACTCGCGCTGCTCGACGGGGCCGCCATCGGATGCGGCCGGATGGTCGAGCATGGCGCGAGCGACGTGAAGATAGGCAGAATGGCGGTCCTGCCCGAACTTCGGAAAACGGGTGTGGGCGCTCAAATCTTGCGCTTCTTGATCGATCGCGCGCGCGTCCGCGGAGTGCGCAAAGCGATTCTGCACGCGCAGCTAACCGCGGAAGGCTTCTATCTGCGGGAAGGGTTCATCCCCGTGGGCGGAGTGTTCGACGAGGCCGGAATCGCGCACCGCAAGATGGAACGCGAACTCTAACTCTCACAGGCTTGCGGCGAACTGTTCGATCACGCGCGCGACTTCGGCCGGCCTCTCCAGAATCACATGATGATGCGCGTCGCGGATCGTCACCAGCCGCGCATTCGGATTCGACGCGCGCGCGGTTTCCGCCGCCTCCGCCGTCATGATCCGGCTATGCTCGGCGCGCACCAGCATCGTGGGAATCTTTATTTCTCTGATCGTCTCGAGCACCGCCAGGCCGTCACCACCGAGAAAACTTTCGCGATCGAACTTGAGCGTCCAGCGCCCATCCTCGGTTCGCGCCAGGCTCCGTTCGGCAATCTCGTGCAGGACGCCGTCGGCGATTCCGCCCTCGTTTGGCATCAGCCGAAACCGCGCCTTTGCGGTCGGCAGATCGGGATAGGTGACCACCGGCAAGCCCTTCAGCCTCCGCAGATAGCGGTCGCGCCCGCGGCTCGACGTGACCGAGACGTCGATCGCCATCACGCCGCGCGCTCGCTCCGAATGATCGCGCGCAAATGCCAACACGTTCAGCCCGCCCATGCTGTGGCCAACGATTACCGGCTTTTCCGCGTTCGATGTCACATGCGCGACCAACCTCGCGAGGTCGTTGGCGTAGTCGACCGGAGAATATGCCACCGGTCGCGCCCATTCGCTGTCGCCGTGTCCGCGCTGGTCGAGTGCGAGCAGGCGGTACTCGGGCGCAATCGCGCGCGCGACCGGCTGCCACCACCACGCATTGGCCGAGTTGCCGTGCAGCAAAATGACGGTTCGCGCGCCGTTCGGATTCCATTCGAGGTAGTGCAGGCGCGGACTGCCATCGAGCAGATGGCTATGCGGGGCGGTCATTTGAGTCCGTCGACAAAGTCGCGGATCACTTCGATGAGCGCGGTCGGATTGTCCAGCATCACGTGATGATACGAGTCGCCGACTTCCGCCAACTGGGCATTGGCCAATTGCGCAACCATCTTCTTTGCGACCTCGCGATCCAACAACGGGCTCTTGGTGATCTTAACGATCAGCGCGGGGCACGCGATCTTATGCAGCGACTGCCAGACGCGCGACGGTTCGCGAATCATCGTGCGCCGATCGAGCTTGTGTATCCAGGTCCCGTCGTCGTCCTGCCGAAAGCTGCGCCGGCCAACGTGTTCAAGGACTTCTTTGGTCGCCAACGTCTCGCGCGGCAGCACTTTGAAATTTTTCGCGGCCTCGTCGAGCGACCGGAATCGGCGCGCCGGCTTTTGCGCGACTGATTGTAGAAACTCGACCGCCCGCTCGGTGTAGTCGGGTGGCGGATCGAGCGCCACGATCGCGTGCAATTTTCCGCTGTGTTCCGCCGCATAGGCGAGCACGTTATGCGCACCCATCGAGTGCCCAATCAAAATCGGCGGTCCGAATCCCCACGCCTCGATGATTTGATCCAAATCGGCCACGTAGTGCCGCGAGCCGTACGCCCATTCGTCGGCCCATTCGCTTTCGCCATGCCCGCGTTGATCCAGCGCCATCACATGAAAATCGCCGACGAACGCGGGCGCGACAAAGTCCCACCAATGCGCGTGCGCGGAACCGCCGTGCAAAAACAGCATCGGCGGCCGGCCCTCGCCGCCGTAGTCGACACAGTTCAACGTGAGCCCGTTGGCTTTGAAGCGATGGGTCTTCATCGGTCTCCCGAAATCATTCGTCTCATCTCTAAAGCGCCGGCGCCGGCTCAGTCATGATACCTTTGCAGCGCTCGCCTTTCATGCCACCATTTACATGCTGACTCTTGCCCCCAACCTGAAGCCATGCGAGATCGAACCGCGCTGAAATCACTGACTGTGGCCGCCGTCCTGTTATTTGCGCTCGCGTCGCTTCCGTTCCCGGCGCGTGCCCAGGACGCCAATGCAACCAAGGCCCGCGCGCTGGTCGACGCCGCCATTAAAATGAGCGACAGCGACGCAGCTGTAAAGCTGCTGTGGCAGGCGACCGACATCGATCCAACGCTCGACGATGCCTACGTTTATCTTGGGCTCTATTACAACTCGCGCTCCGACTTCGCCAACGTCGTCAAGGTTTATCAGAAGCTCATCAAATATCAGCCCAACCAGGTCAGCGCCTATCTGAATATCGGCGAGGCGTACATGTCGTTTTCGCCGCCCAAGGCCGACGATGCGCTGGTGTACTACCGCAAGGCATACCAGATCGATCCCACCAACACTTTCGCCGCGCTCAGGATGGGGGAACTGCTCGCGCAGACCGGGCAGCGCGACGACGCGCTCAAGTATTTGAAGATTGCGCTCGGCGACAGCGCCAAAAATCCCACCGTCGCAGCCGAAGCCGAGAAGACTCTGAAACAAATGGGCGCCCTCTGACAGAGCTGTCCGTCACTTCCTCGACGCAACGACCAGCGCGCGTACCGCAAATTCGACTGTCCGCCGCGCTTGCGCAGGCGTCAATTTCTGATCGCGGCGCAGATGCTGCCAGGTCGAGAAGCTCAACGTCTGATCGAGCGCTTCGAAAAATTCGTTGCGCTTCCGCGTAGCCGCCGGCACTGCGGCCTCAAGCGCATCGCGCTCCGCGCTGCGCATTGTTTCGTAATCCTTGCGAAGAAAGAACGAGCGGTGACGATGCACATCCGCCGCGTTCTTGAACGGCATCGCACGCTCGAATAGACGCGCGCGCCGATCCACCATCTCGCCTAACTTGCCTTGCCAGTCTCGCGATGCGAACGGAGCGGCGACGATTGGCTGCAACTCCTGCCTCATCGCTTGCGCCATCTCGCGATACAAGCTGTCCATATCGTCAAAATGCCGGAATACCGTGCGCAAGCCGACGCCCGCGCGCTCGGCGACCTCTTCCGCCGCCGGCGAGATCGCGCCCGCGCGCACCAGCTCGAGCATCGCCGCGACGATCCGGCGCCGATTGTCGCGGCCCCGGATTATGCGTCCGTCGATGTCCTCAGCTTTCGTGCGCGCATTCTGCCGCTGCATCCGCAACGTGGCTGCCGACTTCAGAGGCTTTCCGTCATGATCAGCAGCTGACCCGCGAGGCCGGCCTCGCGATGAACGCTGATCTCCGCCACTTCCGGCAGCGTGACGATTCGCTGGAACGCGGCACGCGACGGATACTCCATTATCGCCGCGAGATCCCACACCTCGCCGATCTCGCCGATCACCACGCCTGCGATCCTGCCGGCGAACAAAATTCGGCCGCCCTCGCGCTCGACAATTTTCGTCATCGCGTTGGCGTAGCGCTGGTAGGCCTCGCGGCCCGAAATATCGTCGGCTCGCCCGTCCTTGTACAGCGCCTTGTCGCGGAACTTGAGCAGGTTCAGCATAGCGACCTTGGTCGGCGATTTGTCCTGCCCCAGCGCGCGGATTCCATCGGTGGTCGGATAAACTGCGTTCTCGACCTTCATTTTTTTCTCCCTTCATTTAGTCGATGCCATAAATTGTGAAGCAGGTCGGCGATTTCGTCCGGCTTGTTTTCCTGCAGAAAATCTAGGTAGTGAATTCGCACTGCGGCGTCGTCTTCGAAATCAGTTGGACCAGTAGATGTACTCATCATCCGGATGCTGCGGGAACGACAGCGGATGATCGATGTCGATCGGTCCTTCGAGCAGTGATGGCCACAACGGCTTCGCCTGCTGGCGATCGATTGTATCGAGCACCTGCACCATCTCATTGAGCTTTGCGGACTGGCTCGACGCGAGGTTGGTGTGCTCGGTCGGGTCCGTCTTCAGGTCGAAGAGCCACATCTTAGCTGGCCGCGCCGATACCTGCAGCTTCCACTCGCCGTCGAGCAGCGTCTTATATGATCCTGAGCGCCAGTACAGCGTTTGATGAGGCGTTCCCGTACTCGCACCCGTGACGAATGGAATGACGTTCACGCCGTCCATCACTCGATCCGTCGGCATTGGCGCGCCGGCTGCCGCGGCAACGGTCGCGAAGATGTCCGTATGCGCAATCGGCAGATTGTACGTGGTCCCTGCGGAAATTTTTGCCGGCCAGCGCATGAAGAACGGCACGTGAATGCCGCCTTCGAAGAAGGTAGCCTTCCACCCGCGATAGGGCCGGTTGATATACGGCAATCCGATGTAGTTCGCGCCGCCGTTGTCGCTGGTGAAAATCACCAGCGTATTGTTGTCAAGGCCATTTTCCTTCAGCGCGGACATGACGTGGCCAACGTTACGATCCAGTGCGCGGATCATCGCACCGTACACCCGCAAGCGATGATCTTTTATTTGCGGCAACGCGTCGTAATCAGATTTCAGCGCCTGCAGCGGAACATGCGGGGCGTTGAATGCGAGATATATGAAGAAGGACCGATTGCGATTCGCGTCGATCGCCTTGACCGCTTCGTCGCCCAGGTAGTCGGTCATGTATTCGGACGGATAGAAGCGGTGGCTTCCGTTGCGGGTCACGGCAAACGGCAAATTCGCCCATAGGAATTTGTCGATCGGGTCGAAATCCTGAACTGAATTCTCGACTCCGGGATCATTTGCACGAAGATACATCGACGCTCCCGCGAGAAAACCGAGCGTCTCGTCGAAGCCGCGCTTATCCGGCCGCGCCGCGTCGGTCTCGCCGAGATGCCATTTGCCGAGAAAAATCGTGTGATAGTCCCGCCTCTTGAGCAGTTGGGCGATTGTGATCTCGCTGGTGGGCACCGCTTCATCCGCCAACGGCGGCTCGTGACTTACCAGGTCCTTGTGAAATATTGGCTGATGCAAGCCGTAGTCGTACATCGAAATCAACCGTTCGAATGCCACCGGCGCAGGTGTGAACTCGAAGCCGAATCTGGTCGCAAAACGCCCAGTCATGATTGCTGCGCGTGACGGCGCGCAGGTCGCGTCTCCCGCGTAACCTTGCGCAAAATACACGCCCTGGTGCGCGATCGCGTCGATGTTTGGCGTCGGCACTGCGCCGTCCGCCACCCCGCCGCCGTTGACCGTGACGTCGTTGAAGCCGAGATCGTCGGCCAGAATAACGACCACGTTCGGTGGTCGCTTGTCCGTCGGCGCGACAGCGACGGCAGGTCCGCTGTCCCAGGTCACGGGATGATTGGGTTCGATTGGATTTCTGATGCTGAGCACCAGACCCGGAAGGTAGAACCAGTAACGCTGAAAGAGCGCCCAACCGGCCGCTGTCACAACGATGACCGCGACAATCGCGATCATGCCCCGCTTCCCAATTCCCATTGACGCCTCCCGCTTGCTGATTTCTCAATGCGCTTCAAGCGCCACCCGACTTTGACGCGCTGAGCGAGATCGTCGCCAGTAAATCCATCCGATTGCCAGCCACAGAATCGCAAGCATCAGCGGCGCGCCGACCATGCCGGGCGGATGCCCAGGGGCAGGCTTGTAAAACACGAACACGATTTCCGCTGCGGTTTGCTCGAGCGTATGGAACCACAGCATTGGTATCGCGAGCCATCGCGCGCGAAACGCAACGATCAAATCGACAACTCCTAGCGAAAGCTGCTCGATTCCCATCACAGCGAACAGAAACACGATGGTCTGGCGCGAGTGGCTGAGGTCGAAGCCCGCAATCACTCCTGCTCCACCGTCGGGCAGGAAGGTGTGAATGCTGCCGCGGAAAAGGTTCAACATCCCGATCAGAGCCACCACCCGCCAAGCGAGCGCGTCACTAGCCTGCACCGATTGTGATCGAACATTCATCAGCAGAACAAAACAAAAGTATTGACACTATGAGTGTCACTTTATTGCGAGCAGGTCAACGAACCCAGGGCCGTATCACCGCCTCGCGTCAGAAACGCCAATGCCGGGGGCGGTTGGCAGGGCCGAGTCTAGTTCTGCGCCGCAAGGTCCGGCGATACCGGCGGAGGTGCAGCCGTCTACTTCAGAGGCTGCCCGTTAGGTCGATTACGACGGTCCAAATCATCGAATGGCGCCCTCTCTTTCCCATGGTGGTCCGAAGGGACGGTTCAGAGCGGGACGCGGGGGATTTCGGTAGTTCGCTAGCTTGCCGGCGTGATCCGACGTAGTCGGCGAAGTAGGAAAGAATGCCAGCGCGTTCGAGCAGCGCGTCGAGCTCGTCGCTGCGGGATTCGACATAGCGCGCGAGCAAGGTCGCACGGGCTTCGGCGAGAAATGGTGTCACCGCGATATCGATCCGCTGTCCGCTCGCGAATGCAAGCTCCGCTTTTCCGTTCACCGCCGCGCGGCTGACCCACGGCAGGTAGAACCGGCCAAGTTCGGCCAGGATGGCGATCATCGTCTCGGGCACTTCGGCGGGCGCGATCCATTCACCGAATTCCTGATCTTCAGCTTCCATGAGCCGGTGCGTGTGCGTGACGATTTCCGGAGCGTCCGCATCGACCCACCGCCGGCACTGCGGATCGTTGATGAAATGCGCAGAGTTGCCGCCGAAGAAAGCGAAGTCGGCGAGCGACGGGCGCGCGCCAAGGAAATATCGATGGGACCGCAGATGCGCGCCGGTGACGCGAAGCCACGGCCGCAAAATTTCGCCGATCCACGAATCGATGTTCGCGGGCGTCGCGCCAAACGGCTCGCAGGTCGCGGTAACATGCGCCTGAACTACGGCGTAAACCCGGTCTGCCGGAGCAGTGACCTCATGCGTGGCGTCACGAGCAAGCTCCCATCCGCCAACTCGATGATTCTCCTCGTAGAACCATCGCGATCCGACGGCGGTTCGATAGAACCATTCGTCGAGCGCGTCTTCCAGGACGTAGTCAATGAACCGCAGCACCCGCTCGGCGGGAAGTACACTCGGCTCCGGAAAGCGCGACTCGAGATGATGAATCATTGCGGTCGTATCCCACATGAATTCGCGGTCCGGCGTCTGCACTACTGGCATTGCACCGGGCCATCCGGCGTCTCGCGCCGCGCGATTTCCGCCTGCGAAGCGTCGGAGCAGATACGGAATACCCTTGTAGTCGAGATAACCGGTGAGCTTGCGCGTGAAGTAGGATTGGCTCATCCCGTAGACACGATAGGCGTTGGCACGCGGTAAACGGTCAAGCGGCATCGTCGACTCCTGATCCGATCTCGGCAGGCAGCACCAAGTAATGATGCTATGAGTGTCTCTTTATCGGGGTTCGGTCAAATCGTATCGGTTAGGGGAACGCGGAAAGATGTGAGCGCGCTGATGAGAAATCGCACGGGATTATCGACACCGTGGGTCAGAAAGGCAATGCCGACGAGTTGGTCAGGTTCGCAGTCTAGTTTTGCGGCGCAGGGGCCGGCGACGCCGGTGGAGGTGCCGCTTCTTCGGGCTCGCCATGTTCGCCGCGTTCGTCACCATGATCGCCGTGCTGCCAGTGCGTTTGCGTGAAATCGCGATCGAAAATCTTCTGCTGGTCGGGAGTCAGCGCGCCTCGAATCTGCTCAAGTCCCTGCCGGAACAGGTCATGGCGCTGATGATCGAAATCGCGCCGCGCCGCCGACACTTTGAATCGAGTGTCGCGCAGGATGTCGCCAACGCGATCGCGTTGCGCCGGTGTCAGGTCGAGGTCGCGATTGAGGCGCTCGATAAACCCGTCGCCCGGCACATGCAGATAACGGTATCGATACGCCAGGGTGCTGACCGCGAAACCAATCAGAAGACATGAGACTCCAACCACCAGGCCGAACCAGATATTCGACTTAGCTGGCAAGATCGCTCTCTGTCAGCGGCATCTCCGGCGCCAATGGATCGCCTGCGGTTTCAGAAGTCATGCTCGATTCAGGCGCGGAAAGCGCCTCGCCTATGGATTCGTCCGGCATTCGGGCCGAAAGATACGCCGCGCTGGTTGCGAATACAAATATCGCGGCGGCAGCTGCCACCTGGATCCATCGAGTCGGCCGCGAATACGACGGCTCGCGCGAGACCGACGCGAATCGCCGCGGCCTGTCCGCCAGCGAAAACTCACGGCGGGCCGGCCGCAATACGCGAGCGGCGGGAGGTTCGACCTCGCTATGCAGCACCGGGGCAGTCAGCGCGAAGATGCGAAACGCATGGTCGCACTTCTCGCACCCTTTCAGATGAGCCAGAACTTCGGCTCGACGCTCGGCTGTCGCCGTCTTGCGCCATACTCCTGGAAATTCCTGTCGTGCTTCAAAACAATTCATGACACTTACCTATTTGCGTCCCGTGGCCAGCATCCGCTCCGCCTGCTTGCGAAGCGCTTGCCGCGCGCGGAACGCGCGAATTTTTACCTTAGCCTCGCTCCATCCTAGCGTCTCCGCGATTTCGCTGACGCTCAATTCTTCGCTCTCTTTCAGCACCATCACCATGCGGTCCTCGGGTTTGAGCGTGTCCAACAGGCGATGTGCCAAATCGTAAGCCTCACGCCGCTCTTCAGCCTCACCGACCAGGTCCTCCGGCGACGCAACGTTCGCAGTCTGCATCCATTGCACTTCCGGAGCGCTGAAATCTCCCACCAGCTCCTCGGGCCGACGACGCCGACGGCGCAACTCGTCGTAGCACAGATTCACGACTATCGCGCGAAGCCATCCGCCAAACGGCATCTCCGCCCGATAGGTGGCGAGGGCAGTGTACGCGCGGATGAAACTTTCCTGCGCGATATCTCGCGCCATCTCTTCGTCTGAAAAAAAACGCCGGCATAACCGTTCCACGCGTGGCCGATGCCGCGCCGCCAGCTCAGTGAAAGAGGCACTATCCCCGCCGAGGACTTCGGCTATCAATTCCTCGTCGGGCTTGGCGCTCAATCTCCACCGTGCCTTTCGACGCGCCGACAGACCCAACATAACTGTTTATTAATACGCACGACGCCGTTAACGGTTACAGGTTTTCGCCTAATTTACGCCAGAGGTCCGGTCTCGACCGATAGTATACCTCTTTTCAACGATTTTTCCCCTCTAGAACATCAGGACAACACAACGTTCAAGCTTCTTTCGGAGGCGGGGGAAGCCCGGCCCGGTTGAGCTCCGCTGGCGTATCCAGGTCGAGATTAATTCCCGGATCGGGCAGGTCGACGTAGGCTACCCGCGACTCGTCGGCGTTCACAACGTGGCGGGCACCCTCTTCTTCCGGAGCCGATAGCAGTTCGGAAAACAGCGTCCGGTCGAAAATCACCGGATGGCCGCGGTGACCGTCGTGACGCGCAATCACGATGGGCTTGCTCGTTCGGTCGTAGGAATCGATGATCGCCTGAAAGGTTTCTGCACGAACCATCGGATGGTCGGCGAGATGAACCAGCGCGGCCGCCGCGTCAGGTTGGATCGCGCTGAGCCCCGCCTTCAGCGACGATAGTTGGCCACGAGTATAGTTCGGATTCTCGACGATGGTGATTCGCGCATCGCGTGGAATCACGGCGCGAATCCGCTGGCGATGCGCGCCGAGAACGATGACGAGACGAGGCACCATCGCGAGCATGGTTTCCGCGATGTGCTCGATGAATGTGCGGCCGCCGATATTCAGCAACGGCTTCGGATAGCCCATCCGGCGCGACTCGCCGGCGGCCAGGACAATGCCCTCAAGATGTTGGCGCATCGATGCGAGTTACTTCGAGCGTTTGAGGGTGCCGAAACGCACGCCGAGCGTGAAATCGTCGCGCTCACCGGTGCGGCGTTCGCGAATAATCTCCGCGATAATCGAGATAGCGATCTCTTCGGGAGTTTCTCCGCCGATCGCAAGGCCGAGCGGTGCATGAACGTCGGCAAGCCGCTCGCTGGAAACGCCGCTCTCGCCAAGTCGCTCGAGGGTGGCCTTTACCCGTCGGCGCGAACCGATCATACCGACGAATCCGCACGGCTGCATCAGCGCAGCGCGCACGACCTCTTCGTCGAAGGAATGGCCGCGCGTGACGGAAACCAGGTAGCAATGGCCGTCGAGCGCGAGTGAATCGATCGCGGCCGTGAAAGGCTTGACGATTATTTCGTCGGCTTGCGGAAACCGCTCACGATTCGCAAACGACGCGCGATCGTCGATCACCGTGACGTGAAACCCGAGCATCGCGCCAACCGCACATAACGGCACTGCGATGTGACCCGCGCCAACGATTATCAGGCGCTGGGCGCCGACGATCGGATCGACGAACAAGCGGAGGCCGCCGGCAGGCCCGAGATGTGTGACCGGTTGCATGGCGCCAACGCCATTTATTTCGAGCAGGGTGGGAATCGCGTCGATTGTCCGCTCCACAATTTGCGCGTATTCAGCCGCGGGCAGATCGATCGGTCCCGCTTCGAGCGCTTTGGAATCCCGAGGATCGATAAACGTGCGCGAACCTGCCAACACTTCGGTTCGCGAACCGGCGTCAACCACTGTCAATAGTGCGCCCGGTGCGCTGCGGTCGGCAGTGTCGGCCAGCCTGCGCGCGATTGATAGGTCGCGGCCGGGAGACCACAGATCCACGAACACATCCATGATACCGCCGCACGTACCAATCTCGCGTTGGTCGAAATCGCCGGTAAGATCGACTTCGGCCAGCCGCGCGCCGGTTTCGCTGTCTTCTTCAAGTAATACACGAGCTTTTCGAAAGACCTCGGCTTCGCCGCATCCGCCGCCGATCGTGCCAAACTGCCCGTCCGTCCGGACGATCATCTTGGCGCCGACTTCACGCGGGGTAGAGCCACGAACGTTCACCACTGTTGCCAGCGCAAACGACTGGCCGCGCTCAAGAGTACGCAATGCCTCAGCCCAAATTTGATCGGAACCGCTCATCGGAAAACCTACGATCCGAACTTATCAGAACCAACACGCGCGATGAATGCGCCGCCGATCAGTCGGGGTGCTCGTGCTCGCGCAGGTGACGCAAAAGTTCGCGAGCCTGAAACAGTTCGTCCTGGGCAGATTTGTAGTCGCCGGATTTTATTGCCGCTTCGCTTTTCTGTTCACACTGGCTCGCGTCGAAGAGTTGCTTACGCTGAAGGGGGTCGGTGGGACCGCTGTCGCGCACGTGCGCCAACTCGAGCGAGACTTGCCGTTCCATCTCGACCAGGTCCGGCGGCGGCGATTCGGCCAGCGCCGGGCGGATGACAGCGAAGACTGCGATTGCGGCAAGCGCCGCGAACAGACGAGTGCGGGTCCTCATCGAGACGGAACATTTATCGAATCGGTTAAGATTTTCCTAGAGCGTCGGCTGCACCGAGAGGCGGTGCGAATTGTCGGCGATCCCGTAGCGGGTGAGCATCCGGTAGAGCGTCGAGCGCGACACGCCGAGCAAGTCGGCGGCACGGCGTCGATTGCCCTCGGTCTCTTCAAGCGAGCGCATAAGGGTTTTCTTGATCACATCGTCGAGAAGAAAGCCGGGAGCCTCGCCGCGAAAATCTATCGTGGGCATGCGGCTCGCGATTTGCGCGGGCTCGTGGCCATTGGCAGGGGGCTCCTCCTGCGGATACATCAACTCGGCGCCGGTCCCGTCCACTACCTGCTCGGGGAGATCCGAAACGCCGATGTTATTACTCTCACTCAAAATCACGGCGCTTTCGATCGCGTTGGAGAGTTCCCGGACATTTCCCGGCCACTGATATGCGCAAAGGATTTCGATTGCGCGACGCGAGATTTCTCCGACATTCTTGCCGAACAGCTGATTGTACTGCTCGATGAAAAACCCGATGAAGGCTGGAATCGCTTCGCGGCGTTCGCGCAGGGGCGGAATGAAGATCGCAGAAGCGCTCATGCGAAAGTAAAGATCGTCGCGAAACTGGCCCGTTCTGACCATCGCGCGCAGGTCGCGATTCGTCGCCGCGACCAGACGAAGATTAACCTTGTAGCAATGCGACGAGCCGACCGGCTGAACCTCATGCGTCTCGACCGAACGCAGCAGCTTGGGCTGGAGCTTTAGCGGCAATTCACCGATCTCGTCCAGGAACAGCGTGCCCCCGTTGGCCGATCGGAAATATCCTTGTGACTCTTCGCGCGCGTCGGTGAAGGCGCCGCGGACGTGCCCGAATAGCTGCGACTCGGCCAGCGACTCGACCAGGTTGGAACAGTTAAGCGTAACGAAAGGGCCGCTCGGAACCGGACCCAGTGTGTGCAGCGCGCGCGCGACGAGTTCCTTTCCCGTCCCGGATTCGCCCGAGATCAGCACGGTCGCCTTGTACGGACTGAGTTGCGACACCGACTTGAGAACCTTGCGCACCTGCGCCGAGCGAACGACCATGCCGCCGAACCGGTCTGCGCTATGCACCAGACTAGCAAGCGAGACCATCTCGCTGCCGTTGGTGTCAGGCTCGGATGCGGGCTCAAGCCCATCGGGCGATTGTGTATCTGTATGCTCCACCACGTTTTCAGAGCAAGTGATGGGCCATCGAATCAGATTCGGGATACCAGTCCAGCGGTGGTCTGTGATGGGCAGAACTGCGCGACGGGATGCGGACGCCGCGAGACGCGACATTTCGGTGGCTGTCCATCATCAGAATGCGACATTGGTTTGCCGGTGGTAAAGCGTCGCCGCCATGCGGTCGTCCACTAAGGCTTGGCCTCCGTCAGTAAAGTTGGCAGGTCGCGCAGGCTGGTTAGTTGCAAATCGGGAACTGGATGATTTTCGCTCAGCGTTCTGTTGTAGCGATTGATCCAGACGGTTGCGATACCAGCAGCGCGGGCGCCGGCGATATCGCGATTGAGGCTGTCGCCTACCATCACCGCTTCGTGCGGCGCGACCCTTAGTCGCTCCAATACCAATTCAAAAATGCGGCGGTCGGGTTTTCCGAATCCGTGATCGCCCGAGATTATAACGGTTTCGAAAAAGCTGGCCAGGTTCGAGCCCTCGATTTTGGCGCCCTGAATATCTGGAGCACCGTTGGTCAGCAGCGCCAGCCTGAAGCTTTTCTTGAGCTCATGAAGGACCTGTGTCGATTCCGCAAAGACGACGTGGCGGCGGCTTCGATCGATCGCGAAAATTTCAGCGAGCTCGGCGGCTAGGGCGTGATCGTCGATGCCAAGCTCGTTCAACGCGCGCATCCACGAGTGCAATCTGTATGTGGGCATCCATTGGCGCAGCTGCGCGAGCGCGGAACTGTCGCCAGTGAACGAGCCCCACAGTGCTTCGCGCGAGCTGATGCCGACGTCGCGGCAGTAGTCGATCATCGGGCCGGCGAGAAAAAGTTCGCGTGAATGTTTGCGCAAGGCGGTGAGCAGCGCGACGCTATCCAGACCATGACGAGCCGAGGCAATTTCGCCGGCAGCCAGCACGGACGCGTCGTTGGAGGTTTCCTCCTCGATCAGAGTTTCATCGAGGTCGAAGATAACGGCGCGAACTTTCACGTGCGGACGCGGCATCGGTCACACGCCCAGCACGTCGGCCAATACTCGTGCCGGATGGTCGCGCGGATCGACCTGGTCGTACACGCGTTCGATCTTGCCGTGCTCGTCTATAAGAAAGCTCACGCGGTCGGGATATCTCGCGTCCGCACCTGAGCATGCGCCGTAGGCGACCGCGACCGCATGATTCGAGTCGCTAAGCAGTGGAAAGCCAAACTCGTACCGGCGCGCGAAGGCGGCATTGTCTGCGGGCGAGTCGAAGCTGACACCGACTACGCGAATATTGTTTTCGTCGAAGTACGATTGATGGTCGCGAAAACCGCGTCCTTCGAGTGTGCAGCCCGGCGTGCTGGCCTCGACGAAGAACCACAAGAGCACCTTTGCGCCGCGGAGATTTTTCAGAGAAACGCTTGTGCCGTCCTGCGCGGCAAGCGTGAAATCGGGCGCCCGCTCTCCGGTCTTGACCACTTCAGTTCAGCTCCACGGTTCAGTTCAACAAGGCGCGAAGCTGCGCCAGCGCGGATTTGCAAGTTGGATCGCCAGGTGCGAGCGCGAGTGCGCCTTCAAATTCGTCGATCGCCCGTTTCACCATTCCCTTGGCGGCGTAGATTCGACCCAGGTTCATGAACGGATAGTGACGCGGCTCGTAGCGCGGCGCAGTCTTGGCTTTCTCGAGCCACGCTATGGCCTCGTCGGGCTCACCCTTGGCGATCAAATATGCGCCGATGTCATTGTATGGATTACCGAAAGTCGGATCGACTTCGATAGCGCGGTGACACTCCGCGATGGCGTCATCGATTCGCCCCATTCCCTCGAATGCCCATCCGCGAAAGGTGTAGGCCTCGGCGGTCGGAAAAACTTCAATCGATCTTGTATAGAGTTCGACGGCGCGCTCGAGGTCATTGGTCATGTGGAAGCGCATCGCTTCATTCCACAACTCCAGGGCGCGCAGGCGCGGTTCCGAAACGGCCATGATCGATCGGTATTGTGCCGATCCGCCCGCGTCAAGAGCGCCGCTACGGTCCAGGCACCGCGCTGAGGGCCCGCATGATTTGAATCATCGCGGGACCGATGATCACGCTCATCATCGCGGGCAAAATGAACAGGATCAGGGGGAAAAGAATCTTGACGGTGGTTTTCGCGGCAGCTTCTTCGGCGCGGAGCCGCCGGGTGGTGCGCATCGTGTCCGAGATCGAGCGCAACGCGGGACCGATTTGCGCACCCAGCTTTTCACTCTGGACCAGCGTGGCTGCAAGCGGCTTGATCTCGTCGACGGCAGTACGATCGGCGAAACTTTTGAGCGCCTGTCCCAGCGTGCTGCCGGCAGCGAGCTCGGCGGACACAATCGACAGCTCGTTTCCGATCTTCAGATTCTGGCGCTGCGTCTCCGAACCTACAATTTTGATGGCTTCACTTAGGCCGAGACCGGCTTCGACACAGACCACCAGCAAATCCAGGACATCGGAGAGTTGGCCGGCGATTTCCTGCTGACGCTTTTTGGCGCAGCGGCCGATGTAGTAACTGGGCGCGAACGCGCCGACTCCAGCACCAACCAGCATAAAGACCAGCGGCCTGATACCGTGAAACCCAAAAGTAAGCGAAAGAATAAGTGCGAGCAGCGCCGTTCCCGCCGTGGATGCCAGACGGGTGAAATGAAAGGTGCGGACGGCGCCCTTGCCGGGAAAGCCGGCGCGAACCAGCGTCTGCGCCAGCTTCTCGTGCTCAGGGGTGTTTATACCGGGTTCAGGAAGGCGCTTCGCGACCCATCGAAACAACGAGTTCGCGAACGAAGCAGACTCGATGTCGAAATTGGCTGGATTTCCGTAGGCGACGCGCATCTTCACGCCGATGTCGGTGATGCGGTCGTCAAACGGGCGATTACTGCCGTAGATGGCGACGTAAATCGCGAGCGAGATCGCCGCAAACAAGAAGAAGACGGTGAGGCTCGCGTAGATTGCCGGCATCGCCGCTGACTCAGTACTTGACCTTGAGCAGCTTGCGGATAGTCAGGAACGCCATCGCGTCAAGCACGGCCGCGACCTCCAGAATCTTCTGGCCGCTCGGATCGTAAAAGAGCGTATTGGTGTAGCTGGGCTGGATGATGCTAAAGGCGCCCAGCATCACAATCGGCAGAAAGCCGACGAGGATCCCGCTCATCTTGGATTGGGCGGTGAGCGCCTTGATTTGCTGTTGTAAGCGCTGGCGGGTGCGGACGATTTCAGAGAGCCGCCCGATAATTATCGCGAGGGAACTGCCTACTTCCGATTGCACTCGCACGCCAACCACCAGCAGGCGGAGATCTTCCTGCGGGACCCGCTTGAGCATCTCTTCGAGCGCGCGCGCCAGCGGCAGACCGAGCCGGCTCTGCTCGATGGCCGACCGAAATTCGGTAGCCATCGGATCGGCGAACTCTGTGACCACCACCTGGAGCCCGCGCAGCAGTGTATGCCCCGCTTCGAGCGACGACTTGATCAAATCGAGTGCATACGGCAGCTGTTTGGCGAAGGCCTTGAGACGCCGTTGCCTGCGAACCCGGATATATATGATAGGCAACAGCGCCAGCGCGGTGCCCATCACGCAAGAGATCAGCAAGTTGCCCCAAATTGCCTGCCCCGCGGCCAGACCCGCGGCGAACATGAGCAAAATAACGAGCAACACGTCGGCAATACGCGCGTAGATGCCGGCTTGCCACAGGTTCTCCTCAAGCTTTTGCAGCAGGTTGAGACGATAAAACCAGTTCAGAAATTCGCGCCCGTTGAGGCGATGACGATCGGTCTTGGTGATGTCGGCGCTAAGCGGAGCGTCGGGCCGCGACATCCGTCGCATGACAGCGCGGTTTACTGTGGGGCGATTGCCGCGGCGCATGAACAGGAGCGCGCACGCCACCAGCACGAAGCCGGCGACCGCAACTGGAATCAAGAGGTCACCGAAGTTCATCGCTCGGCCGTCTTGATCAGCTTCGAATCGGTCTTATAGCCGGCCGTTTCGAGACGCTGGTTGTACGTGGAACGGATGCCGGTCGATTGAAAGGCGCCGTTGATTTTTCCGCCAGCCGTCGAGTCGGCGCGGACGAACTCGAACAGGTCCTGCATCATGATCATCTCGCCTTCCATGCCGCTGATCTCGGAGATCTTCATGACCTTGCGCGAGCCATCGGAAAGGCGGCTGACATGCACGATGATGTTGACGGCCGATGCTATCTGCTGGCGCATCGCGCGCTGCGGAATCGAGACTCCCGAAAGGAGCATCATCATCTCGAGCCGACCCAGGCATTCGCGAGGGCTGTTGGCGTGGATGGTGGCGATGGAGCCGTCATGGCCGGTTGACATCGCCTGCAACATGTCGAAAACCTCGGCGCCGCGGACCTCGCCGACCACGATTCGATCCGGGCGCATTCGCAGGCAGTTCTTGACCAGGTCGCGCTGCGTGACCTCGCCTCGACCCTCGAGATTCGACGGGCGAGTCTCGAGCCGCACGACGTGAGGCTGCTGCAACGAGAGCTCGGCGGAATCCTCGATGGTAACGATACGTTCGTCTTCGGGCACGAACGCGGACAGACAATTCAACATGGTGGTCTTGCCGGAGCCTGTACCGCCGCACACGATCACGTTGAGACGGGCGCGAACGACTGCGAGCAGAAATTCGACCAGGTCCCAGGTGATGGCGTCCTTTTCGACCAGCGCGCCGATGTCGAAACGATGTCTGCCAAAGCGGCGAATGGAGAGCGCGGGACCGTCGAGCGCCAGCGGCGGGATGATCGCGTTGATACGCGAGCCGTCGGGCAAACGGGCATCGACCATTGGCGACGATTCGTCAACCCGGCGGCCAACGCGTGAGACGATGCGGTCGATAATCAGCATCAGATGCTGGTCGTCCTGAAAGGCGACGTCGGTGGCGTGCAATTTGCCGCGTTTTTCGACGTAAACCTGGCTGTAGCCGTTGACGAGGATGTCGGTGATTTCGTCGTCACGGAGCAGCGGTTCCAACGGACCCAGCCCGAGCAACTCGTTTTTGAGTTCCTCGATAAGGCGACTTCGATCGATGTCGGTAAGGAGACGGCCATCTTCGTTAAGGATGTCGTTGATGGCGGCGGTGACCTTGGTAGAGACCATGGCGGGCTCGAGGGTTTCAAGCTTGGAAACGTCGATGGTCTCGAACAATTTGTTGTGAACTTTAACTTTCAAGCGACGCGAGCTGTCGGCGATCGCGTCTTTGCGCCGGCGCACAGTGGCACCGATAAGCGAGCCGCCGGCGCTGCCGGCGTCGAGCGGACGCGCGCCCTTGGCAGTATTCGAGAGCCGGTCACTCAATCCCATCTTGATACCTCGTTGATTTCAGTG
The DNA here is from genome assembly GCA_963842215.1 of uncultured delta proteobacterium. Classification (GTDB taxonomy): domain Bacteria; phylum Desulfobacterota; class Binatia; order Binatales; family Binataceae; genus Binatus. The sequence continues at coordinate 1,123,093 of CAWJFQ010000001.1, forward strand.
CCCGAACCTCAATGTGTGCCGAAGGCGGATCTGATCCGCGACATGAATGTTGCCTGCATGGCGACAGCTTCAACCCGCGGCATCACTAGCGCGGCGAGCTCGAGCATCGCGTGGGCGACTGGGGACGCCGGCGCAACCTGGAAAAGATCCTGTGCCTTCATCTCGATGGTTTCGAAAGTGCGGTCGTCGCTTGGAATCCTGGCGTAAATGGGTTTGGCGAGAGTTGCTTCGATTGCCTTTTCGGTCAGTGGATGCGACGGGTTGTAGCGATCGAGAATGAAGTGCGGCTCAAGCGCAGTCAGGCCGAGGCGCTCAAACAGGTCAATGAATCGCCAGGCGCATCGCGCAGCCGCAATCGACTGATCCAGCACATAAAACAGATGCTCGGAGCGTTCCCACGCGGCGACGCCGTTTTCGTCGACGTGGTCGCCGCAATCTACGATCACGTAGTCGAACAACTGACGAATCAGATCGAGTACGGTGCTGATCGTGATGTCCGAGACCAGCTCGCCTTCTTCGATTCGCTTGGGCGCGGCCAGCAAATAAACGCCCGATGAATGCTTGGTCAAGGCAGATTCGAGCTGGATCGAGTCCAGCTTCCGGTCAAGGCGCACCAACGGCATGATCGTGACTTCCGGATCGATGTTCAGAAAGACGCCGAGGCCGCCAGTCTGAAGGTCGAGATCGACCAAGGCGACGCGCTGATGCAGCGACACCAGCGCCAGCGCGAGGTTGGCAGCAAGCGAAGTGACGCCGACTCCTCCGACGAGGCTGGTCACCGAAATGACCATTCCGCCCGCGCGACGCTCGGTACGCCAGCGAGCCTCGCTGATTTTCAGCAGAGCGCGGGTCGCCTCACCCGGGTCAAGCGGCATGAACAGAATCTCGTCAGCGCCGGCGCGCAGCGCCCGCTTCATCAAGCCGGCCGCGCGTGCGGTCAGCACGGCGAGCAGAGTTGGGCGCGGCGTATGGAGCGCTTGATCCTGGAGATAGCCGAGTGCAGCCTCCTCGTTGCCGTCAACCATCACCATGATTGCGTCAGGCGGCGAGACGGCATTCTCGGAAAGATTTGCGGCGGTAGCAGCCTCGCCCTCGACTATCTCGAGCTCCGGCTCCGCCAGCGCGGCCAGCACCGTCTTGAGTTGGGCGCGCTGCTCGCCGGCGTCGCCGACCAGCATGACTTTCATCGTGCTGCGGCGACCCTCACTTTTTGATCCGTTTAGTGGCACTCGATCCTCTCCCCGCAGGGCCAGCGGCTAGAAGCGGGGGCGGGCCGCATCCGGCGGCTCGATTGGTTTGGTTTTGATTTCGTCTGCGGTCAGTTCGCCGCGATTGGTCGGCAAAAAGACCTGTCCGGCGGGCGGCAACGGCCGGATTATCTCAGGCGTCACGCTCATCACGAGGTCGGTCTCCTGGTCAGAGTAGGAAGTGGTGTGGAAGAGATTTCTTACCCAGGGGATATCGCCGAGGTAAGGCACTTTCTGCACCTCGGAGGTTTTTTCGTGCAGAATCAGGCCGGCGATGATCAATGTCTGACGGTCCGTCAGGCGCACCATCGTTTCCGCGCGGCGAGTCACAAAGGCGGGAACGGTGAAGCCGAACAGGTTAACGCCTTCAGCGAAGTCCGGCTCGGAGACTTCGGTCTTCACCAGCAGTTCAATATCGTCGCGGCCAACAACCGTCGGAATGAACTCGACCGAGGTGCCAAACGTTTTGAACACGATGGTCGAGTTGAGTGCTTGCGCGATCACGATCGGGATTTCGCCGCCGGAAAGAAATTTTGCCTTCTCACCCGAGTTGGCCAGCAGATGCGGCTCGGCCAGGATTTTGCCGAGGCTATGCTGCTCGAGGAACTGAAAGAATGCCTGCCACATAACGTCGGCGTTCTGAGCAGCCAGGCCGTAGGTCATGGTTGACGACAGCAAAAGGGGGATTATCTGACCGCCAGCCCCGAGGACTCCGGCCGGGGACGTTGTTCCTGCTAGCGATCCCGCCGAACTCGAGCTCTGGAGGCTCGTATTTGAGGTGTACGGCGTCGCGACTGTGCCCGGCAGACCCACCAGTGACAGGCCCATCTTCGAAAACGCGACCGAGAGGTTAATTCCCTGATTTTCGAGCTTCGAGCGGTCGAGTTCAGCCACGATCGTGTTGAGCATCACCTGCTGGCGGCCGCTCGCGTCGATTCGCACCGTCCGTTCTTCATAGCGTCCGTTGGCGTCCCAGACCGCGAGCGTTGTGAAGCCGGGCTGATGGGCGATCAGATTGAGCTGGAAAGGATCGATTACCTGCACGTCGGCAATCTTTGAGTCGGCGACCGAGATACGAGTAACCCGGCGCTGAAAGTCGATCACCTGCGAAGTGCCCATCATGAGCGAGATGGCGTCGGACGGGAGATAGTGCTTTCCGCCCGAAACGGAGTCGCCCGGGTAGGCGAAGCCTGAATCCAGCACGGAAGGATCATTTCGATATTGGCCGACGTGCGATTCGAGCGGCCCGACTGACTGACTCGGCTCGTAAGCCTGAGCGCGCTGACCCGGTTCGGCAGGTATACTCCACGAGGCGTTGAAGCCCGATGACGTCGGGGCGGGAAGCGCCGCGCTGTACGACGAGGCTGACGATGAAGACCGCGGCGCCGACACTGTCGCCAACTCTGGCATCGCCGCTGAGATCGAAGTTGACGCACCGGCTTGCGAGCGCGAGTTGAGTCCCGGATCGTTCACCGATGCAGGCGCGTTGCCCGGCGACATCGGCGCACCGGGCTTCGAGACCGCGAACGAATTGAGGTCGTAACTGACTTCGCGATCCGAGTTGTTGGTTACGGTAACTATCCAGCGGCCGGCCGCAGCGCTGAGCATTGTGAGCTTGCCCGGCGGCGAATTGTCGTAGCTGACGAAGGCGTTTGGATTCTGCGCGATGCGAAACGACGGATGAGTTCCAGGCTTGATGTCGCTGATCAGATAAGTCTCGCCGGCATTCATCGAAACCGGAATCCAATCGGAAACGCTTTTCACCTGCGCCGCCCTTACGCTGGCGGCACTGAAGACCAGCAGCGCCACCGCAGGCGCAAGCGACCAGCATGATTTTTTCGCCGACCGCAAATTTGCGTATATGTTGTTCCGTACCCTCATGGCTTTCCCCCTTATTGCCATCTGCGATCACCGAAGCTCATAAATTTTTGGCGCCGGTTGATACCCCGGATCGCCGGGTTTAAGCGGCGCCAGATTGATCGACGCGCTACCGTCCACGGCCGCGGCGTGAACTGCCGCAAATGCGCTCGCGGGCGGCGCGACAAAGCTCGCCGACCAGACCGGCTTCGCGGACGAAACCGGAGACTCCGGTGCGTCGGGCAAGGCGGAGGACGCTGGCGCCTGAGGCTCCGAAACGGCAGGCGCTTCGTCACGCGCTTCAAAAGAAGCACGCGCTCCAGCGCCGGAATGGACAAAAGTTATCGCCTCCGACGATTTGCCGTCGCGCATCACCTGGAGTCGAAGCCCCGACGGTCCATGTGCCGGACGCGCGATCAAGGGCGGTGCCGGTTGCCCTTGCATGACGGTCATAGCCGGCTCGACCAAGGCGGCTGAGTCGCCCCGATTCAACAGCTGACCGATTCCGATGCCGCTGGTAGCTACAATCTTGTTGTCGCTGTAATTGCGCATCGCCAGGCGCAACATTCCCTCGCGGCTGGCGAGGGTAAGCTTCTCGGCATCGGTCGGCGTCACCAGCAGCGTGACGACTTTCACGACTTGCGGCTCGTCCTTGACGTGCTCGATTTCCTGGGCAACGGCCAGCACTTCGATGTTCTGAAGCACGATGCGCGAGAACGACGCCTCGCCCGGCCCTGTGCCCGAAACCGCGCACAGGATATCAACGCGCGTGTGCGGTGCGACAAAGCCAGCGATATCTGCGACTTCGTCGACTGGCACCGACATCGCACGCATCCCGGCTGGAATCAGCAGCGGCATCACGCCGGAGGTCTTCTCACCCATAAACAGTTTGTTGGCGACAATCGGTTCGTTGGCAACAAACTGGCCCTTTGCGAAGGAGCCCGCGACCGCCTGCGGATCGGTAAAGGCGCCCTCGGGGACGCTGTCGCGAGCCCAGCGAATCAGCTTGACCGCCTCGGGATCGAGCTTGGCGCCCAACGGTATGTCTTTGGCTGCGACCACGACTTCGACCGTGTGCGCCATCGCGCGCTGCACTTCGGATTCGCGCTTGTTAATCGCAGAAAAGACCACAATTGCGGCCAACAGCGCGCCCATTCCTGCAAGGATCACGAACACTATAGGTCGTTTCATCTATGCCCCCCATTTCCTGTGCGCCCGCCGCTGCGGACCGTCCCCCCCGGGCAGAATTCAAAGCTCACATTCGCGTCGCGACCCCCTGTCGCGAGCTCTGCGGACTCCAGATTTGTCGCGGCGGGGCACCAGGCCCCGCCGCTTGTGCCGCTCGTCTGGTTTCGACTTCGCGGAATTGGAGGCAGTTTTACGCACTCGTCAGAGTCGTCTTCACGTTGGAGATGATGGTGTTGATCCCGCCTTCGAGACCCACGTACGCGGTGTACCCGGCTACCGCGATCGCCGCGATGATCAGCACATACTCCGTCATGGTCTGGCCCTTCTTGCTTTCGCGAACCCTAACTATAAGTTTGTTGATGTAGTTCATTTTCGATTTCCTCCTTTGCGCGTTTCGTCAGCGCATTCGATTCGATGCTTAGCGCCTTGTAATCAGGTTGAGGTGCACCACTCATGCCAGCGGCAGCATCGCGTGAAAGTTGCCGTAGGCCACCAGAGCAAATCGCCTGCGCACGCTTGATTCTGCCGGTGTCGCATCGCGGTACATCGAGTGATTCACTCGCCGACGCCCCGCTCGAACGCGTGTCTCGACGGTTAGGCAATTTGCCGCTTGGTTTGCCATAATCCGCCCATGCTTCGCGTTCGCCTCGCGTCTGTATGGCGCTGCGCTTTTTCGCCGATTGCCGGTCAAGCGGCAGTCGCGACCGTTCTAGTTATCGCGCTCTCCGGATGTGCCCCATCTGCGCTCACTTCGGCACGTAGCCAAATTGCGGCCGCCAATTATCCGGCAGCGCGTCAGGAACTGGTCGCTCTATCGTCCCGCAGCGACTTGAGCCCAAGCGAGCGCCGCGAGGTGAAGGACGATCTTTGCCTCTGCGATTTCATGATCGGCCGCCCGACCTTCACGCTCGCCGAGCAGCGCGGTGTTTGCCTCGATGCGTCGCAAGAGCCGGGCAGCCAGAGTGCTTCAATCATCGCGCGAATCGACGAGGAAGTGCGCCGCAAGGATGCGCAGGAGGTCGAAGCTGCGCTGGCGGCACACGACCTGGCAGACGCTGAGCGGGCTGCCACCGACTATCAGGATGTGCCCGGCGGGGATCCCGCGACAATTGCCAGATGGTCGCGGCAAATATGGATCCTGGCGGACGCGCAGGTTTTCGCCGACTCCAATGCGAAGAAGCGCTCGCTCGGTGCCGCTATCTCGGCCGTCCGCAGAAGCCATCCCGAGGTCGAGGACATGGACAAACGCCAATTCACCCGCTGGGTGGTCAAGACTGCGACGGTCTCCGGCACGCCAGTCGCGTCAAGCGTCGAGATGAAAGACTCCACTTTGAAGCTCTCGGTTGACGACGCCAACCTCAAGCTCGCCGCGCTCAGCCTCGATCGGCTCGCGACCATAAACGACGGGATGGCGGCGCGATGCGGTTGCGACGCGCGCACCAACGTCGCGGTCGCCGAAACCGGTTTCCCCGCCTACTTCATCATGCTGGATCCTGAGACCCGCATGTCCGAGGTAATGATCCTGCCGCGCGGCGATCACGCGATCGTCTCCGCCAATTCGAACTAGCCTGCTGCTGCGAAATGCGCTTAGTCATAAAAAATGTTTTGTGCTAGTCATCTCGCCTGATTGAGATCGGCAACTGCGCTGTCGCATGCGGCGGCGGTGAAGTCTCAGGAGCTGCGACGAATCTTGTACGCACTAGTGCAGCGCTGGTGGTTGACGTTTTCCATCGCCATTGCGATGGCTGGTTGCGGCCCCGTTGCCGTCTTCGCGAGCGACTGGGGTATGGGCGACTCGAATTCGAAGATTCCGCCCAGCAGCATTTTCTACCCCGTCTCGACTCCCGCCCACGATATCGACGTCGTCGCATTCTTCGTCGTCGCGATCTGCACTGTGATTTTTCTGGTTGTCGGCGGGCTGCTGACCTACGCCATCGTGCGATTTCGCTCCGTTCCGGGTGACGACACCCGTGAGCCGCCGCAGGTTTATGGCAGCAATCCAATCGAGTTCGCGTGGACGACGGTCCCCGTCCTCATTGTACTCGTGCTCATTCTCATCACCGCTCGAACTATATATACGGTGCAGGCCGCCACCCGGCCGGCGGGAGCAATCAGCGTCCGCGTCATCGCGCACCAATGGTGGTGGGAGTTCCGCTACCCTGACCTCGGGGTCGTCACCGCTAACGAGCTCCACGTCCCGCTGAGCGATCCGAAAAATCCTACGCCGACATTTCTCGATCTCGAGTCCGCCGACGTCGCACACAGCTTCTGGGTGCAGCGCCTGGCCGGCAAAACCGACGTCATCCCAAATAAGAAAAACACGATGTGGATCGATCCGCACGTCCTCGGGACCTACCTGGGGCAATGCGGTGAATACTGCGGCACCGAGCACGCGCTGATGCTGCTGCGGGTGATCGTCGAGCCGCGCGCTGACTTCGACAAATGGGTCGCGGCGCAAAAGCAGCCGCCGGCCCTGGACGCGTCGGTCGTACACGGGCGCCAGGTCTTCGAATCCACCGCTTGCGTCAATTGCCACACCATCCAGGGCACCTCGGCCAACGGACGCTTCGGTCCCGACCTCACTCATCTGATGGCGCGTGAGACGATCGGCTCAGGCGCCGCGATGAACACCCCCGAGCACCTTAAGGTTTGGGTGAGCGACCCGAGCGTCATGAAACCCGGCGCGCTCATGCCCGCGATGAATCTCGGCGACAAGGACCTCGACGACCTGGTCGCCTACCTGGCCACACTGCGCTGATCTGGAGACACCGGCATGGCAGGCACCTTCGATCAGAAAATTGCTCTTGGCACCGTTGACGAGGCGCAGTCGCTGCCCCTACTCGGCAAGCTCCACGAATGGGTCGTCACCGTCGATCACAAGCGCCTGGGCCTCATGTATATCGGGGGCGGCTTGGTCTTCTTCCTGGTCGCCGGCCTGCAGGCGGGCTTGATTCGCCTTCAGCTCGCTGTCCCCGACGCCGGCATCGTGCCACCGCAGGTATTCAATCGGCTGCTCACGATGCACGGCACGGCGATGGTGTTCCTGGTCGGCATGCCGATACTTACCGGCTTCTTCAACTACCTCGTGCCGCTCATGGTTGGCACGCGCGACCTCGCATTCCCGCGGCTCAACGCATTCGGCTTCTGGCTGTGGTTTTTCGGCGCTCTGCTCCTCTACTTCAGCTATATCGGCGGCGACGGCTTGTACGGCGCGGGTAGCGCGCCCGACGTGGGATGGTTCGCGTACGCACCGCTGACCGAGCTGCCGTTCTCGCGCGGCAATAGTACTGACTATTGGATACTGAGTATTCTACTGACTAGTGTCGGCTCGACCGCCACCGCCATCAACATAATCACCACCGCGTTCTGCATGCGATGCGAAGGCATGACGCTTAACAAGATGCCGGTGCTGGTGTGGCTCGCGGTCGTGGTCTCCTTCATGATACTGATCGCGTTGCCGCCGCTCTCGGCCGCGCAGGCGATGTTGCTGCTCGACCGTTTCCTCGGTGCGCACTTTTTCGACACGCAAGCCGGCGGCTCGGCCATCCTGTGGCAGCACTTTTTCTGGATCTTCGGCCATCCTGAAGTTTATATCCTGGTTATCCCCGCTTTTGCGTTCGCCTCCGAGATCATTCCGGTCTTCTCGCGCAAGGTGATTTTCGGATACAGCGTCATGGTCGTAGCGTCGTGCGCGATCGGGTTCATCAGCATGAGCGTGTGGGCGCATCATATGTTCGCGGTCGGCATGACCCCGGCGGGCAACTCGTTTTTTGCCGCCTCATCGATGCTTGTAGGCGTCCCCACTGGCATCAAGATATTCAACTGGCTGGGAACCATGTGGGGCGGAAAGCTTCGCTTCAGGGTACCAATGCTGTTCAGTCTGGGATTTCTCTTTCAGTTCCTAATCGCAGGGTTGACCGGCATCATGCTCGCGGTAGCGCCCTTGGATTGGCAGGTCACGGATACCTACTTTGTGGTTGCTCATTTCCACTATGTACTAGTCGGCGCGATAGTCTTCATGATATTCGCCGCTATCTACTACTGGTTCCCAAAGGCTACTGGCCGAATGCTAAGTGAGACTTTGGGCAAGTGGCATTTCTGGCTATTCCTGATTGGCTTCCATATGACCTTTGACACGATGCATTTTGCCGGGCTGCAGGGGATGCCGCGGCGCATCTACACGTACCAGCCGGGCCGCGGCCTCGACACTTTCAACTTGATGGAGTCGATCGGCGCGCTCATACAGGGCATTGCGGTACTAATCTTCGTGATCAACGTGGTCCGGTCGCTGGTCTCAGGCGAAGGAGCCGGCGACGACCCGTGGGACGCGTGGACGCTGGAATGGTCCACGACCTCGCCACCGCCCGAGTACAACTTCGCCGAAGCGCCGGTGGTACACAGCCGGCGGCCGTTGTGGGATCTCAAACATCCGGAAGACCCGGATTGGAAGTACGAATGATGGCCGCGGCGACCAGCACAGTCTCGGCGCCCACAGGCGCACCCGCATGGGGCACCACTCTGCCGCGGCGCGGGCATGTTGGCATCCTGGCGCTGATTCTTACTGAGTCGTCGTTCTTCTCAATTTTCGTCGTCGCCTACATCTTTTACCTTGGCAAAAGCCTGAGCGGTCCCTTTCCCAAGGACGTCTTGTCAACCCCAATTCTAAACACAATCTGCCTGTTGTCGAGCAGCATCACGATTGTGCTGGCGATTCGCTCGCTCCGCGCCGGCTCGATTCGCGGCTTTGCGCTTTGGTGGTTCATCACCTTTGCCCTAGGGCTCGAATTCCTGATCGGTACCGCTTTGGAATGGCATCATCTCATTTATCGCGACGGCCTGACGATTCGCACCAATCTCTTCGGCACCACTTATTACTCACTCGTGGGTTTGCACGCTCTCCATGTCACGGTCGGGCTGCTGCTGATTCTTCTCGTGCTGATACTGACTATGTGCGGTTACATGAATGATCGTCATATCGAGCGAACCGATGTGCTCTCGTGGTATTGGCACTTCGTCGATGCGGTGTGGGTAATAGTATTTCTGACGGTGTACGTGATTGGCCGATGAGATAGCGCAATGGCTATTCAGGAAAACACCGACAAGCTGATCGAAACTCCCGCGCCTACCGCGTGGCCGATGATTTTCGCGCTCGGCTTGACGCTCGCATTCGCGGGACTGGTCACCAACGTCGCCGTCAGCATAGTGGGCTTCACTCTGACCATCGCCGGCGCCGTCGGATGGTTTCGCGAGGTCCTGCCTGCCGAACATCGGGAGCTGATTCGCGTCGAGGCTGCTGTTGCAGTTGTCATTCCGCAAAAAATCGGAGTCGACTATTTGCAAGTCGGCGAGCTGGGCAATCGCGCCGTTCTGCCGCTCGAAATCTATCCCTACTCCGCCGGTATCAAAGGCGGCATCGCAGGCGGCGTCGCCATGGGGATACTCGCCGTTCTGCAGGGGATCGCGTTTCACGGCAGCCCCTGGTACACCGTCAACATTCTGGCAGCGACCGCGATGGCCAATCTCGCGAATGCCGACACTGCCACGCTTTCCTCGTTTATCCCGCAAGCATTCGTAGTCGCGCTCATCATTCACGCCTCGGCTTCGATTTTGGTCGGACTGCTCTACGGCGTGATGCTCCCGATGTTCCCGCGCTACCCCGCGTTGTGGGCTGCGATCGTCGCCCCGCTGTTGTGGACCGGTCTCCTGTGGTCGTCACTTAGCGTGATCAATCCGGTGCTCGACGCGCGAATCGAATGGCGACAGTTCATCGTCTGCCAAATCGCGTTCGGCGCCGTCGCGGGTTTCGTCGTCAACCTGACCGAGCGCGTGCATACGTTGCAGCATTTGCCGTTCGCCGTTCGGACCGGCATCGAGGCGCCAGGCCTCGGCGAGAAGCGCGAGAACCAGGACTAAATTGAAAACACGCAGCCTGAAATCGCTCTTCGCGAGCGCATCGATAGCCGCTGTCATGCTCGCCGGATGCGATTCGCTTCCCGGCCGTCCAACTCAAGCCGACCTACCCCTACGCCCTTCCGACGTGACTGATTTCGCAGCGCTCTACGCCGAGAATTGTGCCGGATGCCACGGGGCTGACGGAAAATCCGGCGCCGCGGTCGCGATGAACAATCCCGTGTATCTTGCGATCATTGACGACCCCTCGATGCACCGCGTCATCGCAGGCGGAGTATCGGGCACCGCGATGCCTCCGTTCGCGCAAGGCGCGGGCGGCTCGCTGACCGACCATCAAATCGACATCCTTGTCGCCGGCATCCGAAAAAGCTGGTCCGGCGCTGCAGACGCGGCTGCTGGAGCGCCGCCCTACTCCGCGTCCGCGCCGGGCGATCCGAATAGAGGAGCGCAAGTGTTCGCGGCAAGCTGTCAGTCGTGCCATGGCGCCAACGGAAGCGGTGGGTCGGCGGGTTCCGTCGTCGAGCCGTCCTATCTTTCGCTCGTCAGCGACCAGTACTTGCGTACGATCGTGATCGCGGGACGCCCTGAGCTCGGCCATCCCGATTGGAAGAGAGACGTCGCTGGACAACCGCTGACCTCAGCGCAGGTCTCCGACGTAGTCGCATGGCTGGCGTCGAAGCGTCCCGCGTCGCCGCTGGCAAAGAGCAATTGAAATGGATGCTGAAAAAACCACGCGACGAACGTTTCTGTTTCGACTTGGAATAGTCATTAACGCTGTCGCAGTTACTATCTTCGCAATACCTATTCTCGGCTACGTGCTGTCGCCCGCGCGACGATTCACTTGGCTCGACTGGATAGCGCTCGGACCCCTGACTGACTATCCGGAAAGCCAGACCCGTCTTGCTGAGTACGTGAATCCGTTCAAGAAAGCATGGGATGGCGAGACCGCCAAAATACCGTGTTGGGTGAGGCGCATGACCGGCAACGAGTTCCAGGTATTCGCGATCAACTGCACCCATCTTGGCTGTCCGGTGCGATGGTTCGCTGAATCCGAACTGTTCATGTGCCCTTGCCACGGCGGCGTATTCTATTCCGACGGTCGACATGCGTCGGGACCGCCGCCGCGTCCGCTTTATCAATACAAGTACAAGGTGGAGTCCGGCCAGCTTTGGATCTACGCCGGCGAACTGCCGACCTTGGGAAATTCGCAAGCATGATCGACCTGCTCAAGTCAGTCGGCCGATGGCTCGATGCGCGCCTGCAAGTCGGCAGCACGATCGCCGAAGTCGCCGAACATCCGGTGCCACGCAGCTCCGCGAGTTGGTGGTACATCTTCGGCAGTGCAACGCTGGTCGTCTTCATCCTGCAGGTAGTCACCGGCATCTGCCTCGCGACGGTTTACACGCCAGCCGCCGATCGCGCATGGGACAGCTTGATATATCTGAACTACCAGCAGCCGCTCGGATGGTATCTGCGGGCGTTGCACGGCTGGGGCTCGAACTTCATGGTCGCCCTGATGTTCGTGCACCTGATCCAGGTTTTTATATTCGGCGCCTACAAATTTCCGCGCGAACTAACGTGGGTCGCGGGTTGCGTCCTGCTGTTATGCACGCTCGGCATGGCGTTCACCGGCCAGGTCCTGCGCTTCGATCAGAACGCCTACTGGGGGCTCGGCATCGGCGCGTCGATAGCAGGCCGCACTCCGATCATCGGCTCGAAGGTAGTGGATCTCATTCTCGGCGGACCGATCATCGCCGGCGAGACGCTGTCGCGCTTTTTCGCGCTGCACGTGTTCGTGATTCCGGCGCTGCTAATCGGCTTCGTCGGTCTGCATCTCTTTCTGGTACTGCGGCTGGGCATCAACGAATGGCCAATGCCGGGCCGTATCGTCAGGCGCGACAGTTACGTCAAGCAGTACGAAGAGCTGGTGCATGCGGACGGCGAGCCGTTTATGCCGTTCGCCGCGCAAAAGGATCTGGTCTTCGCCGGAGTGATTATCCTCGGCTTGCTGGTGATCGCTGCCGTCGAAGGTCCGATCGGTCCCAATGGGCAGCCCGATCCGACAATCATACAGACAGTCCCGCGTCCAGACTTTTTCTTCCTGTGGCTATTCTCGTTGTTCGCATTGTTGCCGCCGTGGACGGAAACTTTCCTGATGCTCACCGGTCCCGTCGCCGTCATCGGGCTGTTGTTCGCGGTGCCCTTCATTTCTGGCACCGGCGAGAAGAGCTGGCGGCGGCGCCCGTTCTCGGTCGTGATCGTTATTCTCGCCGTCACTCTCGTCGGCACCCTCACCTGGCTGGGGACGTTCTCGCCGTGGTCGCCTGTGATGGACGCGTGGAGCGCCGCGCCGACTCCCGTCGACGACGTAAAGGGCCGTACGCCGCTCGAGCTGCAGGGCGCACTGCTGGTGCAGAGCAAGCAGTGTCGCAACTGTCATTCGCTCGGAGGTCAGGGCGGGATGCGCGGTCCGGCGCTCGACGACACCGCCACGCGACTGACGCGCGACCAGATCGTTCGCCAGATAATTCAAGGTGGCGGCAATATGCCGGCCTACGGCAAGAACCTTACTCCCGCCGAGGTCAACGCGCTCGTTGCGTTTCTCGTAACGATGCACCCTGAAGGTGAACCGCCCGCGCGTGACTCGACACGGCCGGCTTTGCCCGCATCGCAATGAACCCTCTGATACAAACCGCCTTCGCTACGTGGACGCCTCCGGTCGCCACCATAGCGATGCTGCTCTTCACTGCGGCGCTCTACGCGCGCGGCTTCGCTCGTCTGCATCGTCAGATGCCGAATCGATTTCCTCTCTGGCGACTCCTCATGTTCACGAGCGGAATCGTTGCTCTGTTCATTGCGATCGCGTCGCCGCTCGAGGAGCTCGACGACCTGCTGCTGCAAGTCCACATGACGCAGCATCTCTTGCTGATGATCGTCGCGCCGCCGCTCCTGCTCGCGGGAGCACCGGCGATTGCACTCGTCCGCGGCATGCCGGCGCTTGTCGCCAAGGCAATCGTGGGACCTATGCTCCGTTCAGGCTCCGTGCGACGAAGCTTCGCGTGGCTGACGGAGCCACTGGTGTGCTGGCTCGCATTATCCGCCGCGACCTGGGGATGGCATCTGCCGGCAACCTTTCAGCTCGCCCTCCGCTCCGACGGATGGCACGTGGTCGAGCACGCATGCTTTTTCACGACCGCCCTGATGTTCTGGTACCCGGTCGTTCAGCCGTGGCCAAGCGTTGCGCGATGGCCGCGATGGGCGATGATTCCGTATCTGCTGTTGGCTGATGGGCAGAACACCATCCTTTCCGCGCTCTTCATGTTTTCGAATCGGCTGCTCTATCCTGTATATGCAACCGTACCGCAGGTCGCAGGCTTCACGCCGCTGAACGATCAGATCGTGGCCGGTGCTATCATGTGGGTGCCGGGCTCGCTGTTCTACCTGGTGCCCGCAGCGCTCATCATGTTTCAAATGCTCGCGCCGCAGAACCTGTCGCGTTATTCAGCCCGCGAAGCTGACTCTCGTCGCCGAGTCGCCGGCGAACTTCCGGTGACGCCGCTTTCATAGTTTGTGGAAGGAGACATCCGATGGCCGAATCAACGAAAACTGTTTCGCTCGATCAACGCCCCGCGTGGAAGGCCTTGCAGGCGCATTACAACCAGGTTCACAGCCGTCATCTGAAAGCGATGTTCGACGAAGATCCGAAGCGCGGCGAACGCCTCGTGGTCGAGGCTGCCGGCCTGTACTTCGACTATTCCAAGCATCGCGTGACCGACGAAACGCTTCGTTTATTGCTCGCGCTGGCCGAAGAAATCGGACTTCGAGCACGCATCGACGCGATGTTTCGTGGCGACAAGATTAACGTCACCGAAAAGCGCGCCGTGCTGCATATCGCACTGCGTGCCCCGCGCACCGCCTCGATCGGCGTCGACGGCGACGACGTCGTCCCGAAAGTCCACGAGGTGCTCGATCGCATGGCGGATTTTTCGGGGCGCATTCGCGACGGCTCATGGAAAGGTCACACCGGCAAACGCATCCGCAACGTAATCAATATCGGCATTGGTGGTTCCGACCTCGGCCCGGTGATGGCGTACGAGGCCTTACGTCACTACAGCGACCGCAATCTGACTATGCGCTTCGTCTCGAACGTCGACGGCACAGATTTCGCCGAGGCCACGCGCGACCTCGATCCGGCCGAGACCCTGTTCATCATTTCGTCCAAGACTTTCACCACGCTCGAGACGATGACCAACGCGCACACCGCGCGCGACTGGAGTCTCGCCGCGCTGGGCGACGACAAGGCGGTGGCGAAGCATTTCGTCGCCGTTTCGACCAACGCCGCCGAAGTGACGAAGTTCGGCATCGACACGAAGAACATGTTTGGCTTTTGGGATTGGGTCGGCGGCCGCTACTCGATGGATTCAGCAATCGGCCTCTCAACGATGATTGCCGTTGGCGCCGAAAATTTCCGCGCGATGCTGTCGGGCTTCCATGCTATCGACGAGCATTTCCGAACCGCGCCGTTTGCGCGCAATCTGCCGGTCCTGATGGGGCTGCTCGGCGTCTGGTACAACGACTTCTTCGGCGCACAAACCGTCGCGGTGCTGCCGTACGAGCAATACCTGAAGCGCTTTCCCGCCTACCTGCAACAGTTGACGATGGAATCGAACGGCAAGCACGTCACGCTCGAAGGCGCACCGGTCGATTACCAGACAGGTCCGATTTACTGGGGCGAGCCGGGGACGAATGGGCAGCATTCGTTCTACCAGCTGATCCACCAGGGCACGAAATTGATCCCGTGCGACTTCATCGGGTTCTGTCGCGCGCTCAATCCTCTGGGGCGGCATCACGACCTGCTGCTCTCAAATGTATTCGCGCAGGCGGAAGCGCTGGCATTTGGAAAAACTCCGGCGCAAGTGAAAGCCGAAGGCACGCCGGATTGGCTGGTGCCGGCCCGAGTATTCGAAGGCAATCGTCCGTCGACGGTGATCCTGGCCGACGCGCTGACCCCCGAGACGCTCGGCAAGCTGGTGGCGCTTTACGAGCATAGCGTCTTCACCCAGGGCGCGATCTGGAACATAGATTCATTCGATCAATGGGGCGTGGAGCTCGGCAAAGTACTCGCGCAAAAAATCATCCCGGAGCTGGAATCCAGCACGGAGCCGAAGCTTGAGCATGACAGCTCGACCAACGCGTTAATAAAAAGGTACCGCGCGCGCCGCGGGAACTAGCGACAAACCTGACCACGGAGCGAGCTCGCGAACGAGTCTTTCGATGGCGTGTAGCCCAGTGGACGGGATAGGCAGCGCTGGATAGAAATATCGGTCATGCCGATTGAGTCGTCGATAGTCGGGAGCGCGGGCGAGCCTATCGTCAGCGAGATCGATTCGCGCTGGACGATGGCCTATGCCGCCGCGCTCGGCGACGCCCTGCCCTGCTACATGGACACCAATCGCGGCGTGATTGCACATCCCATGTTCCCCGTATGCTTCGAATGGCCGGTGCAGGTCGCGATGCGCGCGCAGTTCGAAAAATCCACTTCACTCACCCGCGACGAGGCGATGCGCGGCGTGCATGCGACGCATAACACGGTGATGCATCGCGCCGATTCGGCCGCCCGAGCGTCTGACGACGCAACTCACAGTCGCGGGCGTCGAGCGTCGCAAGCCGGGCGCTTACATGGTCATGCGGCTGGACACCGTAGATGGCGCCGGCAAGCCGGTTTGCACGAGCTGGTACGGCGCTATCTATCGCGGCGTCGAGGTTATCGGCCCGGATGCACCCGCGAAGCTCGCGCTCGCGCCGACCGAGCCGATTGTCGAGCAAGGCGAGCCGCTGATGGAGTCTCAAGTCGATGTGCCTGCAGGCATGGCGCACATCTATACCGAATGCGCGCGAATTTTTAATCCGATACACACCGACGCGTCGGTAGCCCGCGCTGCCGGGCTGCCCGAGATTATCTTGCACGGGACTGCGACGCTGGCTCTCGCGGTGTCGCGTATCGTCGAGAGCTTCGCAGGCAAGGATCCAGCGCGGATCGAGCGAGTCGCCGGACGTTTCGGCGCGATGGTCATGATGCCCTCGACGCTGACCGTGCGCGTGCTGGCGCGCGATGACAGTGCGCAGGGTACGGTCGTCTTCTTCGAGGTATTGAGCGGCGAAGGCCGGCTGGCGATTCGCGACGGCATGGCGCTGAGTGCGCGCATAGAGTCTAGTCGGAGACTTCGTCCGCCGGCTTTAATGCGCGGAACTGAATCAACAGCAAGACATCGTAAATCGTTTTGAGTGCGCCGGCGCAAATCAGCGGCCATCCGAAAGACGTCCAATTCAGCATCGCGCCCGCCGGCAGCGGCGCGAGCGCCGCCGCCAGGCTGCGCGGCACGTTAGTCACAGTCGCCGCCGCTGCGCGCTCCTCGGGTGGCACCACCGCCATCACGTAGGATTGGCGCGCCGCGACATCCATCTGCGAGGTCGCCGAGCGGACCAACAGCGCTCCCATCGCGAGCCCCGCGGTCGGCATCAGCGCAGCGACTATAAGCATCGCGTTCGACGGCAAATGCGTGAATACCATCGTGTTGATACGGCCGAAACGCGCCGCCAGCGCCGACGAAACAAACTGTGAAAACGAGCCAAGCAATCCGGCCGCAAAGAAAAATATGCCGGCCACTTGAACCGATACGTTGAAGCGGCGGAATAGCCACAGCGCCAGCAGCGATTGAATTGCGAACCCGCCCCCGAACGCGTCGATACTGAACAACGCCGAAAGCTGGATGACAATTGCGCGCGACTTTGCCAGCGGCGTGGATTTCGATCGGTTGGCGCTCGACTTCGATTCGCTGAGAAAGCCGCCGATAGACGAAGAACGCGACCATCGCGATGATCGTGTACGCGACAAACCCCGACCGCAGTGCCGGCGCCAGCGCCCATCCATTGCGCGCCGCGAGTATCGCGGGCACTCCGCTGGCAAGCGCTCCGAACGCACCGGCGGTCGCGCCCGCTACGTTGTACAGCGCAAACATAGCGGTCAAATCGCGAGGCTCTGCCGCCTCGGCCAGCGCGGCCTGCTCGACCGGCAGGAACAAGCTGACGTCTCCGGCCGAAGGATTCAGCGTGCCGACTATCGCGACCGCCAGCAGCGGCCAGAAACTGGTCGTGATCCAGAATCCGATTCCCGTCGCCATCATCAGCACGCAGGCCGCCAACAGCACGCGCCTGCGGCCCAGCCTGTCTGTCGCCAGTCCCACCCACAGCGTCAGCGCGGCAGAGCCAAGCAGCGTGCCGAAAACGATTGCACCTACGCGCAGCGGGTCGAAACCAATCGCCGTCAGGTAACCCGGCAACAGCACGCTGACCGCACCATCCGCGAGGCCGCGCAGCGCACGCGTCGCCAGCAGCAAGCGGGCGTCGGCCGTTGCGCTCTGCGGGAACCATCGATTGATCGGACTAAGCATCGCGTCGGAGCAACCTAACCCCGCCGCGGGAGACGGAACAATCGGACTGAAATGAACGCTTGGAGCGTATCAGCGGAAAAAGCCGATTAGCAGACGGCCGTTCGGGTAGCCTTCTTGCTACAAAATGTTGTAAAAATGCGCCACATTGAATGTGTCGCGCTTGCCACGTCCCCATCTGCGGCCTCAAATCTCGTGGTAATTCTCAGGGCATAACACTTGCTTCGGACACGTTTGGATTGTCTTTATACTGTTTGTATGAGTTTTGATACTGCGAGTCACTCACTCTATCAGCCGCCCCGAGGAGGGGTTCTTGCGATGAAACGTCTCCGTGCTTACGAGCGTGGTCAAGTCCTGGCACTGGCCGCGATATCGATTGTCGTATTGATGGGTTTCCTGGCGCTTGCTGTCGATGTCGGCATGCTGTGGACCGACCGGCGCCAGATGCAGACCGCCGCGGACGCAGCCGCGGTCGCAGCCGCGGTCGCGTTAAGAGATGGCGACAATGTCCAAACCGCTGGCCAGGAAGCCGCCTCTCTCAACTCGTTCACCAACGGCCAGAACAGCGTCACCGTGACGGTCAATAATCCGCCGTTGTCCGGCTCTTACGCTGGCAACAGCAACTACGTCGAAGCAATCGTCAATCAACCTGAGACCACTTATTTTCTGCGCGCACTCGGCTACACCACGGTTAGCGTAACCACGCGCGCCGTTGGCGGCACCGTCAACGGTCCGGCCTGCATGTACGCACTTGATTCGACCAAATCCGCCGCCATCGGCGTAACCGGCAACTTCACGATCAACGCGTCCTGCGGAGTGATTGACGACTCGGCCAGCTCGAGCGCGTTCACCGCCACCGGCAACGGCACCTTCGATGCGACCTCATTCGGAATCGTGGGCGGGACTGCAGACTCCGGCAATATCTCAATCAATCCGACTCCAATCACAAAGATAGCACCGGCCTCGGATCCGCTGGCCTCCACGACCGCGCCGACCGTGAGCAGCTGTACCCAGGCCTCCACCAATAAAAGCGGGCAATACACTGTCACCGGCAACAATCCGGTCGTGAACGTGCCCGCTGGAGTCTACCCGAGCGGCATTAGTATCACCGGCAACAACCCCACTGTGACTTTCAGCGGCGGTACTTACGGCAACAACATCCTGGTCGACGGAAACAGCGGTAACGTGACGTTCAATCCCGGGCAGTACCAGAACACCGGTACCAGCGACAGTATCGACATCGAGGGCAATGCGGGTACGACCTTCAACTCTGGATCGTACACATTCTGCGGGCGGGTCTCGATCACGGGGAACAACGTCGTGACGCTGAGTCCCGGCCTCTATTCGGGCGGCATCTCGATCACCGGCAATGCCAACGTAACATTCCTCCCCGGCACCTATATTCTTGCGGGGGGAGGCCTTTCGGTCACCGGCAATTCGACGTTGAGCGGAACCGGAGTGACCTTCTACGACACCACTGGCCCCTCTGGATATAAGCCGATCAATTTGACCGGTAACGAGAGGGCGAATTTGAGCGCGCCGACTTCCGGATCGACCGAAGGAATGCTGTTTTTCCAGGATCGCTCGATTTCTTCCGGTTCAGCCTCCACCATCACCGGAAACTCGAGCTCCACCTTTGACGGAGTGCTGTATTTCCCGACTACCAGTTTGACCTACGAAGGCAACTCCAGTTCATCGGGCTATACCTACTTCATCGCGGACACGATCACATTTACCGGCAATACTAGTATGACGATCGGCAATAATACGTCGTCGCTCGCCGACGGCGCTCCAATCAAGTCGAGCGCACTCTATGAGTAGACGCTACTCCAAAAGAAGTTACGCGCGTGCCAGCAGTGGCCAGTCGATTGTCGAGTTTGCGGTCGCCGTCGGCGTGCTCACCCTGCTGCTGGTAGTCGTGGCCGATTTCGCGCGGGTGTTTTACGAAAGCGTTGGATTGTACAACGCGGCTCGTGCGGGCGCGCAATACGGCTCGCAATCGGTGATAACCGCTGCCGACCTCAGCGGGATGAAGGCCGCCGCCACCCTCGACGGCGCCAACGTTGCCAGCCTGACCCCGACCGCATCGCAATGCACCTGCGAGTCGGGATCGTCGGTCGCCAGCTGTCCTTCGAGCTATTGCAGCGCCAACCCCACGGCTACTTTCGTCGAAGTCGATACTTCCGCGCCGTTCAAAACCATCGTGAACTATCCCGGAGTTCCGAGTTCACTGACCTTAACCGGTAAGGCCGTGATGCAGGTGGAGCAATGAAAAAACGCGCTATTTCACGCCTCCTCTCGCGCCGTTGCGCCGGCCAGGCGATGGCTGAATTCGCAATCACGAGTACCGTGTTTTTGTTGCTGCTGTTTGCCATCATGCAAATGGCAATGGCTGTGAACGCGTACAACAACGTGGCCACAGCCGCTCGTGAGGCGGCGCGCTATGCGATCGTGCATAGCCCCACCAGTGCCGTCCCGGAAAGCACCAGCAATATCGCCGCGGTCGCTGTGAACTACGCGCCCTTCCTTTCCACCAGTGACGTCGCCGTCTCATTTCCGAGCGATACCGAGCTCCCCTCGCAAAATGACGCCCTGGTGCAGATCACGCATACCTATCCCCTGACCGTCCCCTTCATGTCCCCGATTAATCTCAAGTTCAGTTCCAGCTCGCGGATGCTGGTGTCGCAATAACCAGGGACCGGCCGTAAAAAAGGCATCCGCCTGAACCCGCGAATGCCTTCTCTGCGTGGGATTATCTGGTGAGCCGGCCGGGACTTGAACCCGGGACCCTGTGATTAAAAGTCACATGCTCTACCACCTGAGCTACCGGCTCGCCCGAGAGGTTTCCATGCTTACAGGTAATTCGAAGCGTTGGAAATAGACGGGCGTGCGCGGCGGATCACTCAGGAGCGGCTGCTGAAAAGCGGCGCGAACGCGGCACGGTAGTTCCACGCCAGGAACAGCTCGATCGCGGCCACCACCAGCGCCAACGGCAAAAGATCGGGCGAGAGAAAAATGTGGAAGCCGAGGATGTTCACGATCACCGGCGCCAGGATCACCAGCGCGAACGGCACCGCCACGCCTAGCAGCAGCAGTGCTCCTCCCACCACCTGCGTCGCGAAGATCAGGAAGAACATGTAGTGCGTCGCGAGCAATGCGCCGAAGAACGCCGCCGCTGCGGGCGGTGCGGGCGGATTCGGCATGAAAGGATGGAGGCCGTTCAGCCCGAAGACGAAGAACAACAGTCCCAGCAGAATTCGAGCAACGATAACTGCGACCCTCATCTGCGTTTTCCTCCGGCGTTCAGTCATAGCAATAGCCGCTGCGCGCGACTATCAGGAATGGACGGAAATTGAACAATTTGCTCGCCGCCGAGTTCATACGCCGAAGTCTAGGTAGGTTTTTACATCGTTGTTATTCGTTTCGCGTTCGTGGTATCGTTTGCAGTCAGCATCTCCATCTGTGTGTCGCACAGGCCCGCATCGATGAAGTTTATCGAGCAAAATCAAGCGAAATGTGAGCCAGAAGACGGCACTATCAGTTGCAATGTAACGCCGTCATGCTGGTCTGATACACGCCATGATAGACGCCGCGATGGCAAAACACTAAATGACTCGCGTTTGCTAAAGCTAGACGGTAAAATGTGCGCGCAACGGCTTGACACACCAGCCACTACTAGAATATATCAAAAACCCTACAAACTGGCAGGTTAGATTTACTAACTGATTGTAGGTCGACGACTAACGGGGAGAAGAATCGAAGATGCGCCTTCAAGAGTACTCGGCGAACGGATCGTCAGTCGCGGTTGCGATGAACACTCTTCGCACCGTGCCGGCGTCTGATGCGTGCGAGTGGCTTACCCTGGAGCATCTTGCGCTCGGATCGGAGCGGGTTGGTGGGATGGTGGTGCGATCGGCGCAAGTGCGCAAGGTAATCAAAGCCATTTCGCGCTTGAGTCCATACAAAGCAACCGTCCTGATCCACGGGGAGTCGGGGACCGGCAAGGAGCTCGTTGCACGAGCGCTGCATACCCTGGGCTCGGCGCCCGGCGGGCCGTTCGTGACCTTCAACTGTTCCAACCTGGTTGAGTCGCTGGCGGAGTCGCAGCTGTTCGGCCACGTGCGCGGTGCGTTCACCGACGCGCGCGAGGACTCGCTCGGCTATTTCCGCTCGGCCAACGGCGGCACGCTGTTCCTGGACGAGATCGGCGAGCTGCCGCTGCGCCTGCAGCCCAAGCTGCTGCGTGCAGTCGAGACTCACGAGATTCAGCCGGTCGGTTCGTCGCGTTCCTACTCGGTTGATATTCGGCTGGTCGCAGCGACCAATCGCGATCTGCGCGCCATGGTCAAAGCCGGGCAATTCCGCGACGACCTCTATTACCGCCTCAACGCGGCCGCCATCGTGGTTCCTCCGCTCCGCGAACGGCGCGAGGCGATTCCGGCTTTCGTTGCTCATTTCATCGAGCACTTCAATCGTTTATTCGGCAAAGACGTGAAGCTGGTCTCGCGCGCCGCATTGGAAGCCTTGTGCGCCAATCAATGGTCGGGCAACGTACGCGAGCTCGGTCATGCAATCGAAAGCGCGGTCCTGATGACCGACAACGACCGAATCGACCTTCACGATCTGCCGTTGCGTCACGAGGACACGGTCACCGAAGCGCTCGGGGAGCCGCTCGATGGCATGCTGTCTAACGGCGTCGACCTGGCCGAGGACGGCGGCACCAACAACACCGCAAAAGAATGGCCTTACTCGCTCGACGCCGTCATCCGCGAAGCGTCCAAGCTCGCGCTGATTCGCGCCCTGCAAGCAACCGAAGGCAACTGCCATCGCGCGGCGGAACTGTTGGGTGTCTCTCGTTACACTGTATATCGAATGCTCAATCGGTACGGGCTCGCCGAAGGCCGCACCTATAGAACGTTCCGCAAGCCGAACACCCGCAAGGCGTCGTAAGGCGAAAGCGAAACGAATCGGATGTGAAACCTAAGGGGGGTTCACATCGCCTCAGTGATTTGGCTTACCGTTACGAGCCAGGCTTCTCCGCCTGATCCTCGTAATACAGCACCCGCTGGCAGTTCGGGCAAAAATGTATCTGCAGATGCTTCTGGATCTCATTGTATAGCTGAGGCGGCAGCCGCATCCTGCATCCCTGGCAGGTCCCGCCTTTCGCCAATGCCACCGCGACCCCCGCGCGTCGGCTGAAAATCATCTGGTAGCGCGAAAGCAGGCTCGCATCGACGTTCTCGGCGACCTTCTCGCGCGCCTTCCGATGCTTTCCGATATTGCTCTTGAGCTCTTCGACTTCCGCCGCGATTTCTTTTTCCGCCGCCGTGAGATCGACTCGTCCCTTTGCGATCGCTTCTGACAGCTCCTTGATTCGCGCGGTCCGCACATCTGCGCCATCCATGGCGGTAAGCAACTCGCCCTCGAGCCGTTGATTGGTCTCCTTCAACGACTCGATCTCATGGGTCAGCGCCTGCAGCTCCTTGTCGTTGCGGACCAGCGTGAGCCGCATCCGCTTGTTGCGGATTCTGACCTCGCCCTCGGCCAGCTCGCGTTCCGCCTTTTTCCGCGCGGCGGTGATTTCCTTGTCTTGTTCGCTCAGGCGTTCGAGTTCGGTTTGGTAGAGCAGGATCTCACCGCGAAGCTGGTCAACTCGCCCGGCAATCGACGTCAACGATTGCTCCAACTCTTGCAGCTGCCGGTCGATGGTCTGTAGATCCATCAGCCGGGTTATCTCTTCACGCAATTCGTCTCTCCGCTAAAGTTATGCGCGCCGCGCAAAGTTTTTGTTCGTAATCGTTGAGACATAGACATGCCCGACGGGCGACGCCGCGGGAACAAACTGAGATGGGCCCACCAGGATTTGAACCTGGGACCAGCCGGTTATGAGCCGGCAGCTCTGAACCTGGCTGAGCTATGGGCCCTCTGAGATGCATCAGGCTGTCCTGATGGTAGCAAGTTCGCGCGGCAGACTTAAGGGCCGATCGCTTAAACATTCGTTCAATCAAAAACATGCGTCCGCTCACGCGCCGCGCCCTTCGCGTCGAAGCGCGATGACGGCCTGCGCAGCCGACGCGTCGGTTGCGTTGCCGCGCAGCCGTCCCACTTCGCGCGTGCGTCGCCGACGCTCGAGCGCAACGACGTAGTCGGCGACGAGCGCCCTGCACTTGTCGAGCTCATTGGGATTTTTCTCGATATCATCATCGAGCTCGTCGGTCTGCGGGCCGACCGCAAACTCGCTTACCAGGCTCTGCTCATCAGGCGACAATCGGTCCGCAACCCACTGTTCGAGCGCAGCGTATGCTTCATCGGTGCGGCACAGATCGGCGAGGACGCCGCCGCGGCGAATTTCTTCGAAATTCGCCGTCGCCCCGGACTGCGCAATTTCATTGCGCAGCTCCGGATGCAGCAGCGCCAGCGCGATAAGGCCGATCTCGGCCTTATCGCCGGCGTCGCGCCCGCCGCCGGCCGCGGCGGGCGCAGCCGCGGTTTGCGCGCGCTCGCGCGCATAACGCGACGGCGGCGCGCCGGACCGCGAATGCGGTCCGCGCGCCTCCTGGCGCAGCACTTCCTCGCCTATCTGCAGCAAGTCAGCTGCCTTACGCGCCAGCAAATCGAACTGGAACGGATCCCCTACCAATTTCAGCACCTCGGCCACCCGCTGCGCCGCCCTCGCGCGTTCCGCGATCGATCCGCGTGCCTCCACCGCCTGTTCTCGCAGAAAATAGTCGACCAGTAGCTCGGACTTCTCAGTCAGCTCCGCGAACGCGGCCGCGCCGCGCTCGCGGATGAACGTGTCGGGATCGAATCCCGACGGAATAAAAATCCCCCGGCCCAACAATCCCGCCTGCAGGAAAATCTCCAACGCCCGCATCGAGGCTTTGCGCCCCGCTGCGTCACCGTCGAAGCATGCAATGACATTTTTCGTGTACCGGCTCAGCACCCGAAGCTGTTCAACCGTCAGCGCCGTGCCGCATCCTGCCACCGCCTCCTTGAAGCCCGCCTGCCACAGCGCGATCACGTCGAAATACCCCTCGACCAGGATCGCGCGGTCTTTGCCGGAAGACGCACTCGATGAAATTGCCTGCCGCGCCTCGAACAACCCGTACAGCGTCCGCGCTTTCGAATACAACGGCGACTCTGGCGAGTTGATGTACTTGGGCAGGCGCGCGTCGAGCACTCGGCCCCCGAATGCGATCGCACGGCCTTGCGCGTCGCGAATCGGAAACATCACGCGCGCGCGAAACATGTCGTAGGCGCCGTCGGCGTCCTTCTTGACCAGCCCGACCTTGATGCCCGCGTCGCGCAGTCCGCGCTTTTCCAATGCCTTCGCCAGCGAAGCCGGCCGGCTCGGCGCAAATCCAATCATGAAGGCGCGCGCGGTCTCGATGCTGATGCCGCGCGACTTCAGATAGTCGCGCGCGAGTGCCCCGTCGGTCGTGTTCCACAGCACATGCGCGAAAAACTCAGCCGCCACCTCGCTGGCCTTGAGCATCGCCTCGCGCTCTCCCGCGGCAGGTCCCGCCACATCGCGCTCGGGAATCGTCACGCCATATTTCTTCGCCAGCGAACGCACCGCTTCGGGAAACGTGAGCCCCTCGACGCGCATGATGAAATTGAAAGCGCTGCCGCCCGCGCCGCATCCGAAACAATGAAAAAACCCGCGTTCGGCATTCACCGAGAACGACGGCGTCTTCTCATTATGGAATGGACACAGGCCGACAAAGTTGCGTCCCGCCCGGCGCAGGCGCACGTGCGAGCCGATAATCTCGACGATATCGGCGCGCGAACGGACTTCCTCGATTTTGTCGTCGCCGAAACGACCCATCAGCCGCCCACCACCGTCCGCAACCGCTCAGGATAGTTCGTCATTATACCGTCGACGCCGCATTCAGCCAGCGCGCGCATCCGCGCGTCCGCGTCGACCGTCCAGGTGTACACCTTGAGCCCGCGCTCGTGCGCAGCCTTGCACAAATCCGCGGTGACCATGTCCCAGCGCGGATTGATCGCATGCGCGCGCATCGCAACCGCGTTCATCATCAGGTCAACCGGCTTCTCGTCGGCCAGCAACGCGACCCGCAGGTTGAAATGCAGCTGCTGAATTTTTTTCAGATATTCCCAGTCGAAGCTCGACACGATGCTATCGCCGATCGCATTGCGCGCCTGCATAATCTGCGCGACCTGGTGCTCGAGGCCGCCCGCCTTCAACTCGATATTCAACCCGCACTTGCCGCTGGTGATTGCAAATACTTCGTCGAGCGTCGGAATTCGCTCACCCTTGACCGCGCCGCCCTTGAACTTCGCGCCTGCGTCCAATCGCTTGAGCTCTTCGAGCGTCAGCTCCGCGACTTCACCGTTGCCGTCGGTGGTGCGCTCGACGGTTTCGTCATGAATCACGACCACGGCGCCGTCGCGGCTCAACTGGACGTCGAGCTCGCACATATCCGCACCCGCGTCGATCGCGGCGCGAAATGCGCTCAGGGTGTTCTCGGGAAAAGTACCGCTCGCCCCGCGATGGGCTATGTTCAGCACAGCCCGCCTCCACCACCTTGGTACTGAAGTCTAATAATAATGGGAGTTTACGCGCTCATCGCGCACAGGCGCAAACGCGCCCGCCTCGCCTTTCAACAATGCGCACGCAAAGCGGGCCTCGAAAGAAATCCGCGCTGATGCCAAACTCCAGAGCCGGAAAGTATGCAACGCGCAACCGCATCCCGGCGAAGTTATACCAGGGCGATATTCCGCACTCATGCACACCTCGCCGATGAGGCCGCGGGTATCCTCGTGGCCGGCGGTGCCATCGGATGCGCCGTCGCGGGCATGAGGTTGCCGCGTGCTCGCGAGCAGAAGATCGTCGCGCTCGAAGCGTACTTCGACGCGATCTCAACCGTCGAGCTGTCGCGCCTCAAGCTGACGCTGGAGCAGGCCGGGATGCTCGCCGACGGGGCCGCCGACGGCGCTCGCAACGGTTCCGCGCGTCGAATCGTCGATCCCGGATGGTCCACGCTGTGGATGAAACGATTCGGGCCGTTTCGCGTCGGGCGGCGAATTCTGATCGTACCGCCGTGGAAGCGCGAGCATGAACCGGGGCGAACCACCATCGTCATCCAACCCGCGCGCGCCTTCGGCACCGGCCATCATCCGACGACCGCCGGCGCGTTGCGCGCGCTGGAATCCATCGTCGGCGCACACGCGCCGAAGTCGATGCTCGACGCGGGCACCGGTTCAGGAGTCCTGGCAATTGCAGCCGCCCTGCTCGGCAAGCGCGACGTCCACGAGCGCGAAATAATCGCCATCGACGTCGACCCGACGGCGCTGGAAAACGCGCGCGCCAATGCGCGCCTCAACGACGTTGAAAAATCGATTCGATTTTCGTCGATTCCCCTCGCTTCGATTCGCCGCCACTTCGACCTGATCACTGCGAACATTCTAAGCCACACCTTGATCGAGCTCGCGCCGCATCTGCAGCGAATCGTAGCGCCCGGCGGACGTTTGATACTGGGCGGATTTCTCGCCGATGAAGCCGACGAGGTGCTAGGCCGCTATCGCTCGCCGCTGCGATGTCTCAGCCGCAAAACGCACCGCGGATGGACGACGCTCGTGATGGCGCGAGCGTCACGCTGATGGCCTCGCCGCCGCCGCGTTTTTCGATCGCGCGTCCCCCGGACGCTGACCGTGTCGCCCAGGTCGAAGGTCCGGAGTTGCATCACATGCGCACCGTGTTGAGGCTCGCGATCGATGCGCGCGTATCGTTGCTCGATCCGTCGGGTATCGAGCATCACGGCACCATCGAACGTTACGAAGACGCTCGCGCGGTAGTTCGCATCGAATCATCATCTAGCTCACGCAGCCGCGGCCGAATCATCCTAGCCGCCGCAATCGTCAAAGGTCCGCGGATGGATTTCATGGTTGAAAAAGCAGCCGAGTTGGGCGCGTCGGAGCTATGGCCCCTGGTCTGCGCGCGTGGACTGGTCCGTTCACCGGGCGCGGAGCGGCTTTCGCGTTGGGGCCGGCTGGCGGTCGCCGCCGCAAAGCAGAGCCAATCCACGCCCGCGATGGAAGTGCGAGCGCCAATCGCCTTCGATGAAATGATTCGCACAGTGCCGCCAAAAACGCTGGCCGTAATCTGCGCACAAGGCGCAACACCGCTCGGCGAGGCGATTCGACCCGTGCATCCGCGTGTAATATTGATAACGGTTGGACCTGAGGGCGATTTCAACGACGACGAGCGCGCGAAAGCCGCGAAAGCAGGATTCCTAGCTGCCGGACTTGGGCCGAACCGCCTCAGGAGCGAGACGGCGGCTCTGGCAGCGGTCAGCATAGCGGCGGGGTTGGTTCTCGATGGGCAAGAGTCAAGCGAAGATGCCGAAACGGAATAAAACCGGAACACGAAAATTTGCGTTCATCATGGACCCGCTCGACAAGGTGCTGGTCGATAAGGACACCACCTTCGTCTTCATGCTCGAGGCGCAATTCCGTGGCCATGAGATTTATTTCCTCGGCCTCCGCGACCTCTACGCGCGTGGGCGCCAGGTTATCGCGCGGGCCCGCCGATGCGAGGTGATGCGCCGTGATCCCAATCACAAATTTCTCGACGAGGGCGCCGAGTATCCGCTCGAAAATTTCGATGCGGTCTTCATGCGCAAGGATCCGCCCGCCGATGCGGCCTATCTCTATGCCACGATGCTGCTCAGTCTCGCCGACAGCCGGCGCACGTTCGTGCTCAATAATCCGGCGGGCCTGCGCGAGGCGAACGAAAAGCTATACTCGCTGAATTTTCCCGACGCGATCCCGCCCACGCTCGTGACCTATGAAATTCCACGGCTCAAGACCTTTCTTGCGGAACAGAACGGCGAGATGATCGTGAAACCGCTCGATGGGCATGGCGGCGAAGGCGTGTTCCTGGTGACGACCAGGGACCGCAACCTCGGTGCGATTCTGGAGACGGTGACGCAATACGAAACGCGGCTCATCATGGCGCAGCGCTATATTCCCGAGGCTCGCAATGGCGACAAGCGGCTAATCGTGCTGAACGGCGAGCCGCTGGGATGCACCCTGCGGGTTCCGCGCGACGACGAGAATCGTGGCAACATCCACGTCGGAGGCAATTGCGTCAAGGCTCCGATTACGGCGCGCGACCGCGAGATCTGCCGGATGCTGAAGCCGCGCCTGGAACGCGACGGTCTCTACTTTGTCGGCCTCGACATCATCGGTGACTATCTGACCGAGGTGAATGTGACCAGTCCGACCGGAGTGCAGGAAATTGACCGGCTCGACCGCGCTAACCTGGAAGGCAAGGTGATCGATTTTGTCGAGTCGCAGGTGGCCGAGCTCAAGCGATGACCAAGCCGTTGCAAGGCGCGGCGATCATCGGTACCAATGATCGTTCACCCTGATCGACTAACGCAAACGCGTCCAATCACGGTGGGCAGGTAGCTCAGTCGGTAGAGCAAAGGACTGAAAATCCTTGTGTCGAGTGTTCGATTCACTCCCTGCCCACCACTCTCCCGACGACTTCATGCATCGCGAGACGTGGCGATCCACGATGTTTATTAATTGTTTACTGCGGCCATCGCGGGGAGGCGCGCCTCGGCTCGCGCCTCTGCTTAAGCGAGCGGAACCATCCCTCTTGCTTTCCACCATCCAGTCTTGACGCAACTGTGACCTGCTGCGATATCAGACGCGGGAGGAAACCAGCCGTGGGGAGAAAACAAATTGTCGTCGCATTCGGCATCATCTCGACGTTAGTCTTGGGCGTGCTGAGCGCTCCGGTATCATCGCTCGCAGGCGGAAACTGCATGGCTAAGCTGGTCGGCTCGGCGGCGGTCGCGCCCGGCTTCGACTGCACCGTCAAATTCGCCAATGGATCGTCAGAGACCGAGTGCTGGACTTTCGCTCAGGAGGAGGGGCTCT
Organism: uncultured delta proteobacterium; assembly: GCA_963842215.1. GTDB lineage: Bacteria > Desulfobacterota > Binatia > Binatales > Binataceae > Binatus. Next base: position 1,152,656 of record CAWJFQ010000001.1, read on the forward strand.
CACAGTTCTTTGACATCTTCACCGAGACCCTCCCTTCGGGACCTGAACTCCCCGAGTATGGCTGCGTCTGTGATACGACGGGTTCGTTCAAATCGCCACGATTCAACAGCTCTGCCGATGCGTTCGAGTGTGACGACGATCTCGGAGATCAGATCCAGGGGAAAGTGAAAGGTAAGAAAATCAGCGGGCAGTCGTCGGACGACCAGGGCAATGCGGCGATATTCAGCTGCACGCCTAACACGGGCTGCGGATGAAAATGGTTGCAAGCAGGACGATCTGAAAATCCTTGTGTCGAGTGTTCGATTCACTCCCTGCCCACCACTCTCCCGACCACTTCGTGCATCGCGACACGTGGCGAGAACATTGTTCATTAGTTGTCATTGGCGCTGAAACAATGACCGTCGAACTTCGGATGCTCGTGCTCAGCACTGCGCTCGGCTTAGGGCAAATCGTGCTGAGCTCGCAGGCTGCCAGCCTCCAATATGGATACAGATGGGCAGCGAGCGCCCGCGATCAGGCGATGCCGCCGCTGACCGGAGTGGCGGCGCGGCTCGACCGCGCGTTGCGCAATTTCATGGAAACCTTCCCGCTATTCGCCGTTGCGGTCTTGGTTGCGAACGTGACCAACCGCCACAACTCGATGACAGTGTGGGGTGCGCAACTTTATTTCTGGGGCCGCCTCGTATACGTGCCGCTCTATGCCTTTGGCGTCCCGCTGATCCGCTCGCTGGTATGGAACGTTGCGACCATCGGGATCATCTGCGTGCTGCTCGGCTTGGTCTAAAATACGTCGGCGTTGGAAGATCTTCTTCGCAAATCCCACTAGAACTGGCGCACTTTACAAACCTCAAAGCTCGACAACCACCAGCCCGGAAACACGCCAACCATCCCGCTATAATCGTGTCCGTCCTCTCGGCGACATCCCTCCTCATCGCGGGTATCACGTTGCCCGGACCCAGAGTTCCTTTGGCCCACGGAACGAAATATTCGGATGGAACTCAAGCGCCTGACCTTGGACCAGTCGCAGATACGGGAAGCGACGCGTCAAAGCTTCGAGCGCAAGCTGCGCCTCCAGTTTGCCCAACGCCGCACCGAGGCAATAGTGAATTCCCTTGCCGAATGCGAGATTCTTAGCCGCGCTCGCGCGCTGCAACTCGAACCTTTCGGGCTCTGGAAAAACGGCAGGATCACGGCCGGCCGCCGCCAGCCAGAGCAGGAGCTTGGCGCCCTCCGGCAACTCGATTCCCCCCAGTGTCACCGATCGCTTCGTCACCCGCCGCCACATTGTGACAGAGGAGTCGTAACGCAAGGTTTCATCCACTACGCCCGCAATTAAGCTGGGGTCTACGACCACTGTGTCCCAGCGCGAAGGCTCCTCGAGCAGACGGCGTAACATGTTGCCGATCAGATAGTTCGTGGTCTCGTGTCCGGCGAAAGTCAGCGAGTACAGGATCGAAGTGATCTCTTCCTGTGTCAGCGCCTCGGGTTCTTTTTCGTGGATCTCCAACAGAGCGCTGGTAAAGGAGTCATCGTGTGCCGATGTCTTGCGCGCCACAAAGCCTCGCAGGTAGTTGCGATAAGCCGCCATATTCTCGGCGTGATGAACTTGTTCCGCAGGAGATGGACGTCCGAAGGTGAAATTGGCGCGATCGCCGCACCATTGTTTGAGTTGCTGCCAGTCGCGCGCGGGTATACCCAAAAACGTAAAGATCACAGTCGCGGGCAGCGGAAACGTCAGGCTGGTGACGAGATCGAACGGCCCGCCCGGATCAATCGCGTCCAACAGCCCGTCTACTATTGAACGAATCCGCCGCGCCATCTGCGCGACCCGCTGCGGTGTGAAGGCGCGCACCGTCGGCGAGCGCAGCCGTGTGTGTGCCGGTGGATCCAGGCTTACCATCGACGGCTGCGGAGCGGTGCCGCTTGCATTCAGGATCTGCGCCGCTTCTGGCGCAATCGGCACCAGCGGGAGTTGCGCGGCCGCCGCCGAGTATGTCTCATGGTCGAGAAAGATCGCTTCTATATCAGCGTAGCGTGTGACGACGTAATAGCCGATTGAGGGTGCGTAAAATACCGGCGCTTCGCGCTGCAGCGACGCCAGGAACGCAAAAGGGTCGGCCAGGAATGCCGGTGACAGCGGGTCGAAATCTGCATGCATCGGACACGGAGTATCAACAGTAAACGCCATATCCCTCCTCGCCCGCACGACCGTGGTCCGGCGGGAATTTCTAGCCGCAGTTTCCGCCGGGGCTCCTGACCTTCGCGATACCGCCGTTCATCGGCGTGCAAGTAGGCGGGCCAGTGTCAACGCCCATGGCGCGCGAGCCTTTGGTCGCGGTCACCGTTATGACGCTCCCGGAGTTCTGGCAAAACGCGTCTGCAAATCCGCCCGCACCGGAAGCTTTGGCGGTCGCCTTGCACTCCCCCGGCGCCTTCGCGGCTGCAATAGCTTCCGCCCCTCCGCTCGAACTAGCCTTCGCCACCCCGCCGCCTAAAGCGTCGGCCTCCGTCATGCTGCCCGCTCCGCTTGATTCACCATCCGCCTTCCCGCCTCCGCCCTCTACCAAGGCCCCGGCGACAGCGCCCGCCTCGTCTGCCTTAGCCACCGCGTCACCGCCCCCTGCTGTGACAATCTCCGCTATAGCCTGAGCGCCGTCGGTCGCGGTCGAAGTGGCTTTGCCGCCACCGGTTACCTCGATGTCGGCGGTGGATTCGCTGCCGTCGCCTTTGGCGCTCGCTTTTGTGGTTGCGCCGTCTTCCGCGATGGATATCGCGTTGGCGCCATCTCCGGACGCGGTTGCTTTAGCATTGCCGCCGTCAACTCCCTGAGCGCTCGCCTCGCTGTCCGTTCCCGAAGAGTCACTGCTCGCCTTGCTGCCGTCGTCCGCCTCTGATTCCGCCGAGCCCATATCCGCGGCTTTCGCCGACGCTTTGTTGGGCGGTCCGGCTGTCGCATTGCAGGCAGCTTGAGTACCATCGGTATTCACATTTGTGATGTTCGCGCTGGTCGTCGAGCATGATTCCTTATCGGACCCCGCGAACGCCTCGGTTCGAGCCACCATGAGAGCGATCATAACGGCGGCAATTGCCGCCCCGATTTGGACGATTCGTCTTCGATTCACTTCCTGCCCACCATAACACTCTTCAGTCTGCAGCGTTTTTTCTTCGTATCTGATAATCGCGGTGCCGATTCGGCTGTAAATGCAATGACTGCTTTCTAGCCGCAGTTTCCGCCGGGACTCCTTACCCTGGCGATACCGCCGTTCATCGGCGTGCAAATGGGCGGATCGACGTCGGAGCCCTCGGCTTTCGAGCCCTTGGTCGCCGTTACCGTTACAACGCTTCCGGAATTCTCACAAACCGCTCCCGCGGTGGTGCCGGTTCCCGAACCCTTGGCGGTCGCCTTGCACCCTGCCGCCTCCGCGGTTGCCTCGACCTCGGTCGCACCACCGCTCGCGGTGGCCTTCGCAATACCGCCGTCGTCGGCCAGCGCTATCGCATCGCTTCCCTCTCCGCTTGAATCGCTTGTCGCCTTCCCGCCCCCGCCTTCTATAAAGGACGATGCCTGGGCGGCAGCATCCTTCGCGGTCGCCACTACTTCACCGCCCCCCGCTATTTCAATTTCCGCAATGGCCTCGGCAGCGTCGGTGGCGGTCGAAGTGGCTTTGCCTCCGCCGGTTACGTTAATCTCCGAGATGGCTCCGCTGTTTTCCCCTTTGGCGGTCGCCTTGCTGGTCGCACCGTCTTCCGCTTCGGACACTACCACGGCGGCTCCAGACGCCTCACCTGTCGCCTCGCTGGCACCCTGTGCCACGGACACCGCCGCAGCGTCATCTCCCAACGCGGTTGCTTTAGCGTTGCCCCCGTCAACTGCCTGTGCCACCGCTCCGCTGTCCGTTCCTGAAGCGTCACTGCTAGCCTTGCTGCCGTCGTCCGCCTCTGACTCCGCCGTGCCCATATCCGAGGCCTTCGACGTCGCTTTGTTGGGCGGGCCGGTTGCCGCAGCGCATTCCGCCTCAGTACCGTCGGTATTGATATTGTTTACGTTGGTGCTCGTCGTCGAACATGACTCCTTATCGGACTTCGCGAACGCTTCGGTTGGAGCCACCAGTAGAGCAATAACAATCACAGCTGTAACGCCCGCTGTCTGAACGATTCGTGTCCGCAACAATTTACCCTTCAATGCGTTCGCTGGTTGGGCCATTTCTCTATCCTCGCTCCTTGCGGTTTCCTGGTATCGGTAGGCTTCTCTACCGCCGCGGCTCGCGTGGGGCAAGAACAAACTTCAATCGAACCGTTGAACTCGAAGGCGAAAGGCCGAGCCTTGCGAGTCCGAACTTTCGCAGCATCGGGGCACGGTTCTGATGGCACAAGACGTTGCGAGGGTATTAACGCCCGCCCGGGCGTCGAACTGAGGTTGAGATACACGCCGAGCGACAGAAGGGCCGCCGGTTACCAGTGAGTCAAAGAACAGATCGCCACGAACTGGGTGGTCAAAGGGTCTGAGTGTGCTGACTGGACTATGTCGGCCGCGGAAGTGATATCCCCCGCGGCCGACTTCGCTACAAAACGTCGATCAAGTCGGAGGCAAAACTCCGTCCGGCTGCGTTGGGCAATTGCAAACGCCTTTGCCCGAACCATTGCCGACGATGTCAGCGCATTCCGAAATAAGGAACGCCGCTTCTGTCGCATCGGCCGCGCCGTTGTCGGTCAGGCTCACCTCGGTGATGCCGGTGATTCCGCCCACGTCCTGCGCATGCGTCACCCAGCCGTTAAGGTTCGCGGTCGGGGTGTAGGCAACGCTGGGAATGCACGGTACTGGCCCGCCACCATTGGGCAGCGAGCTCACGATCTGAATCACGCCCTGCGCCGGGGTTCCACCTGCGATTTCCCAGTTGTCGCCGAGGATCGTCTCGACGCTATCCTGCAGCAGCTGGTTGGGGGTCAACGGACAGCCCGCGCAGCAGCCCATCTCTTCGCTCGCGTCGAAGATGTAGATCATCGCGCACAGGTCGCCGTTGGCTGCAGTCGGATTCTCGATCCGCAGCGCATTGTCGCCAAAGCCAAATGCTTCTTCGCCCGGCGCGAGATCAAAGTAGGCCGTCAGGAACGTGCCCGGGTCTGCACCGCTGGCAGCCGACGAGCTGGTTGAGGCCCGGCGCAGCGTACCCGCCTGGGCCGTAGGGCCAAGCATGATAACCGCACCCAGCGCGAGCGCCAAGGCACCGGCCCATGCTACAGCCTTGTGGTTAAATAGACTCTTACTCATCTGCGTTTCCTCCTCCTGCTTTTGGGTTTACGAACTCAAGCTGGAATCTGAAAAGTAGCCTTTATTGCCCCACTGCCTGCGGAACGCCCCCCACGGAGCGTCCCCATTACTTGCGGTGAGTTATCCCACGCCGCCAAGTTACACGCAAGCAAATTCGATGACCTTTTTTGCCATCGGCAATCAAATTGTATCTACGCGAAGGGTTGGTGACTGCCAAGCGCGTTTGCTAGACCATTCGAGAGTCCGAGGCAAAACCGAGGGCCGGAACGCCAGTCCGTTCTTCCTCCTGCTGAAAAGAAGGGTTGCGGCTGGCGTTCCTTTTTTGGCGATCCGATAAACAGATTGTGCGCTCCGGTCCACTCGGTATCACCATGGGATCAAGTGGATTAGATCGCGACTTCGAGGCCGCGGGTTTTTCCGTGCAGGCGAGTACGCCGCGCAGTTCAGACTTGGCTACAGATTGGATCGTGAGGGCAAAAATAGGCCCGCAGGGGATGAGTTGTCTCCCCTGCGGGCAATCCTCGCGACGGAAGTACTTACCGTTGAGGTCCTTGTACTGCCTGTGCGGTTACGGGGCCAGAACGTACGGTAGGATCCCGTCCGGCTGCGTCGGGCAATTGCAAACGCCTTTGCCCGAGCCGTTGCCGACGATGTCAGCGCATTCCGAAATAAGGAACGCCGCTTCAGTCGCGTCGGCCGCGCCGTTGTCGGTCAGGCTCACCTCGGTGATGCCGGTGATTCCGCCCACGTCCTGCGCATGCGTTACCCAGCCGTTAAGGTTCGGGGTCGGGGTGTAGGCAAGTGCGGGGTCGCAGTACGCGCCATAATTGGGCAGCGCGCTCACGATCTGAATCACGCCCTGGGCCGGGGTTCCGCCCGCGATTTCCCAGTTGTCGCCGAGGATCGTCTCGACGCTATCCTGCAGCAACTGGTTCGGGGTCAAACGACAGCCCGCGCAGCAACCCATCTCTTCGCTCGCGTCGAAGATGTAGATCATCGCGCACAGGTCGCCATTGGCCGCAGTCGGATTCTCGATCCGCAGCGCGTTGTCCCCCGCGCCAAACGCTTCTTCGCCCGGTGCCAGATCAAAGTAGGCCGTCAGGAACGTGCCCGGGTCTGCACCGCTGGCAGCCGACGAGCTGGTTGAGGCCCGGCGCAGCGTACCTGCCTGGGCCGTGGGGCCAAGCATGATAACCGCACCCAGCGCGAGCGCCAGGGTGCCGGCCCATGCTATAGCCTTTCGGTTAAGTGAACTCTTACGCATTTCCATTCCTCCTCCTGCTGTTTTGGGTTACGAACTTCTCGAACTACAACTAAAACGTACCATTCTCTGTCTTCTTGCCCCCGAAACGCCTAGATGTGCTGCCTTCGCTTTTGCACCTCTTTTGCGTGATGCCGTTACGTATCACGCGGGTAAGAGTATTTGCAAGCCGGGATTTGACTGCAATTTACTACAAAATGTTCGGTAAATAGCCAGTTTATTTGCATTTTTTGGTCGTCGCCAAATGTGCAAAAGGCAGCAAAAAACTGACTTCCGCCCACCCTCCTCTACTTATCGATAATTATTGTGACAATTTGACAAGGAAAGGTCATTTTACCCATTATCAGACTTCTCCAATGCCTGCATAAATTCCGTGTGTCGACAGGTCAAAGCTCGTCTAGTCATGAAGTGTGACAGTACTCAATCGCCAATGCTTGGTTGAAAGTCCCGGTTTGAGACCTTCTGACTCCTGTATCACGCAGGCATGAACATCATCCGGGCTGCATTTATGGCCACGACGCCCGTCTGCTCCAACCTTTTGTCTTTCCACCCGCCGATCTTCTATGTTTGCGCGAGGCAAATCCGAGGTGAGATCGTAGCGGGATGGCAATCGATGCGGATCCAAAAGCGAGCCGGCCATACATGCCCGGCTACGGAATTCTTGACGCGAGCGACGGCCGGGGACTGCTGCCGTGGGATTGGGCCGTTGAGCGATTGACGAGGTCGCGCAACTACTGGGTCGCGACCACTTCACCGGACGGGGGACCACACTGCGTCCCGGTGTGGGGCATCTGGCTCGACCATGCGTTCCTTTTCAGCAGCGGCGCAAAATCGCGCAAAGCGCGCAACCTCGCGATGAATCCGAATTGCGTGGTGTGTCCCGAAGACGGCATCCAAGCTATCTCGCTTGAAGGTATCGCCGGAAAAGTCACAGATGCAGACACGATCCGGCGCTTCGTCGAGGCCTACAACTCAAAGTACCAGTGGGATTTAAAGCCTGAAACGGTGCTCGACATGGGGCCGATTTTCCTGGTTCGTCCACGCAAGGTGATAGCAGTGGACGCAACTCCGGGCGAATTCCAGGGCAGCGCCACGCGATGGCAGTTTGATTGACTGGCGTTACGAGCCGTGAGAACGGGCCGAGCCGCGCTCGCGCACACCGGTAGCATCGCGCAGACTCGATAGCGGGCGATGGCGGCGCATCTGGTAACGCCTCGACGGCAGATCGGTGATCGCGAGAATCCGCAGTCTTGCCAACAGGCCCCGCGGCTCGATTCCAAGCGCGGCACAAAGATTTTCAAAGCTGAAGACATCCGCGCGGCCGGCGCCGATCGCGCCGCCGCCTTCGAACCAGTTTCTAACTTCGACGAAGTCGCGCCGGCGTTCTCCTTCCTTCGAGTCCGCGTTTCGCAGATAGCAGCGAATCGCGTCCTCGAGCACGGCGAACAGAAGCTTCCTCTCGCCCTCGATGACCGCATTTCGCCTAATCAGATCGACGTACTGCCCTGGTAACAGAAGTCCAGCGTCGATTCCCTTTTCCTCTGACATGAAATTTCTCCGATGATACAGGCACGAGATTACACCAATGCGAAACTAAAGCCCGCGCGATAACGACACTAGCAGGTGAGTGTTTCGACAATATGAATTCATAGCGGGAAAAAACGGCCTACGATGTGAAGTGGATGACGCCGAGGATCAACTCCAGCAGAATCAGCAGCACCACGATGACTTCGAGCAATACCAGGCGGCGATCGCGCGCGACGTCAAGCACCAGCACGAGCGAGTCCTGGATGCTCTGCAGCTTGCTCGTCAGCGCGGCATAGCGATCGACGAGATCGAATTCGTCACGCAGGTCGTCGTAGATGAGATCCATCGCGGGGTCTTCCCACGCAGCATCCGGCTTGTCGAGCAGATGGAGGATGGCGAGAACTTCGGTGCGCGATGAAATCGCCTCGCCGATGAACCGATGCAGCGGCGTGACCCGGAAAGGCACCGTGCCGCGCGTCGCCATCCGATCGACCAACCGGGCAGTGCGCGCGAACAGGCTGTCCACGATGCGCTCGTAGTATTCCATCGCGGCGCTTTGCGCGACCGTCAGTGCGACGATTCCCGCGCGTTGCGGCGTAAGCTTGTCGACCCTCAGCATCCCGTCGGAAATACCGATCGGCGCGGCAGGATCCTCAAGCACCGAGTAGTCCTCGCGGACGATTCGGGTGGTGAGTTTGGGCAGCACCTGGGTGAGGCGCGCGAAAACGCGCTCGCGATCGTCAGAGGGGACGTCGTGCGAGACGACGGCGCCGAACGGAAAGAAGTACAGCCCGCCGTCGTCATCGATCGGCACGAATAGTTCCAGCGGCGAAAGTCTTGCTTCTGGAAAAGCCGGTGCTATCTGGCGGAGCGAAAAATTCTCCTCGAAAGCGACAGCGTAGAACTGATGAATTCGGCCCGGCATTCCAACCCTCAATTGCAATAGTCCCAGCCCCGTGCCGTCGATGAAAGCGCACGCCCCGCTCCGTTGGGAGTCAATAGCGCCAAAGATTTCTGCCTTGTGCTATATGGAGATTACTTTGTAGCGACGCCGAAAATTTCGATACGCGGGATTTGCGGAGGCAACATGATCGAAGAAGCAATCGAGATTCGCACGGCCGACGGAACGGTCGACGGTTTTCTCTATCGAGCAGAGGGCGAGCGCCGCTTGCCGGGAGCAATCCATCTGACCGACATCGGCGGTATCCGCCCGTCGCATCGAGAGATGGCGCGGCGATTGGCCGACAAAGGCTACACGGTGCTGATGCCCAACGTCTTTTATCGTACGACCAAGCCGCCGGTTCTCGACGTCAGGATTGGCCTGGGCGACGAGCGCACGATGAAACGACTCGGCGAGTTGCGTGCGCCGCTGACTCCCGAAGCGGTCGAGCGCGACGGAAAGGCCTACGTCAACTTTCTCGCGGGGCACGACGCGGTGAGCGGGAAATCAATCGGCCTCGTGGGCTACTGCTTTACCGGGGCTTTCGCGATGCGCACGGCGGCCGCCGTGCCTGACAAAGTTGCCGCGGTGGCGTCGTTCCATGGTGGCGGCCTCTACACAGAGGAGCCGAGCAGCCCGCATCTGGTGCTGCCGCGCATCAAGGCTCGGCTTTACTTCGGACATGCGACCAAGGACCGCAGCATGCCGCCAGAGGCGATCGAAAAATTCGATCGCGCGCTCGCCGCGTGGGGCCGGAAGTACCAAAGCGAAGTGTACGAAGGCGCGTTCCACGGCTGGACGGTGGCGGACGCTCCAGTTTACAACCAGCCGCAAGCCGAGCGCGCGTTCGAGAAGCTGACGGAATTGTTTGCGAGCACACTGAAGTAGCTCTAGTGGACGGCGGCCGCGCGAGCCAACGTCAGCACCCCGACTACCAGCAGCACCGCGCTGAAATACAAGCGCGTGTGACGCTCCGACGGCAGCATCTGCGCGAGGCGCGGGCCCAACTGTCCGCCGACCGTAACGCCGGGTATCGCCCAAATCGCGATCTCGAAGATCCGGGACGAATCGTGCCGCAGCGCCGCGATCAGCGAAGGCCGCATGCGGCCGATAGTCGCGGCAAGGCTGGTAAAAAAGATGATCATTACCAGCGAACCGATCGCTGCGCCCGGAGAACGGCTCGATCGGTGACGCAACACCGACGGCATTGCCAGGATTCCGATCCCAATCGAGATAATCCCGGTGAGCCCGCCTCCGATCAGAGCGATTAAGACCGGGACACGGTCGTGGCGCGCAGCCTCAACGCCCATGCCGAGCGCACGACCACCTATGACGACTGCGTATACGATCAGGAACGCGCCGAAGAGGGCAACAATCAACGCTTGATTGACCAGCGCCGAAGCCCATGCGCCAACCAGCGCCGCGGGAATCGCGGCAAGGAGATAGCGGCGGACGATGACGCCGTCGAAGGTGCGATCGCGAAGGTTCCGAATCACGCCGCTGCCGAATCCAAACAGCATCGTGAATAGCCCGAGCCAAAACGCGACTGGAGCATCGAGTTTGAGCCACAGCAGATAGACCGGAACCCAAAGTGCGGCGCCGGATATGCCCGCGGACATCACGAGCGCAGCGATCGCGATACCAACCGGGAGCAAAAACCAGTAGTGGAGCAACGCGAGGTACTAAGCGGCTCCGTGCATTGGGGCGTCGCAGTGTTTGGGGATATCAGCGATGCCGCAGCTCGGGCCCATCCAGCAGACCAGCTTGGTTTCGTTGCCGACCTTCTCGGAATGCATCGGGCGATCGCAATGCGTCGGCATCGCGATCTCGACGCCGCATTTCCCGCATTTCAGTTTCGTCGCCACTGCAATCTCCTTTTTTCCTGAAGACTCGTTCCGGACCTGCGCGGGAGCCGAAGAGTCGGGTGCATGCGTCGTCTCGCCGGCTTCGCCCTCGCCGCGGACTTCCGCCAACTTTCGCGGCCCGGTTAAATTCAGCAGCAACGCGTTGCTGACGACGCTCACGCTCGACAGCGCCATCGCCAGCCCGGCCAAGGCAGGATTGAGCATGATTCCAAACGATGGATACAAGACGCCGGCGGCGATTGGAATCCCCAGGACGTTATAGAAAAACGCCCAGAACAGATTCTGCTTGACCTTGTTCAGCGTCAATCGTCCGAGCAGCAGAGCTCGAACGATATCGAACAAGTCGTCGCGCGTGAGCACGACGTCACCGGTTTCCTTCGCGGCATCGGTGCCGGAGCCGATCGCGATGCCGATGTCGGCGGCCGCCAAAGCCGGCGCGTCGTTGATTCCATCACCGACCATCGCCGTGAACTGTCCCGCCTCCTGGTAGCGCTGGACCAGCGCAATCTTGTCGGCCGGCATCAGCTGCGCGTGAAACTCGTCGATTCCCAGGCGAGCCGCGACCGTCTTTGCGACCTCGGCATTGTCGCCGGAAATCATCACGGTGCGGATGCCCATCCGTTGCAGCGCCGCAATCGCATCGCGGGCATCGGCTTTAATCGGGTCGCGAAACGCGAGCACGGCCGTTACTTTGCGATCGATCCCGAGAAACAACGGTGTCGCCGCTGACGCTGCGATGCGGGCGGCTTCATCGCGCGCGCGATCATCGATGCTGGCGCCGACCTGCGACATCAGCCGGTCGTTGCCAAGCGCAATCTGCTTACCCTGATGCTGTGCAGTAACGCCCAGGCCAGGTAGCTCGCGGGAGTTTTCGACTCTGAATTGCGACGCGAGATTTCGCACTTGCGCGCTTGCAGCTACCGCTCGCGACAGCGGATGAATCGATCCGGAAGCGGCGATAGCTGCAAAGGACAGCGCACTGTTCTCGTCGCCGTCGAGCGCCACCACCGACTCGAGTTCCGGCCGGCCGGCAGTAAGAGTGCCGGTCTTATCGAACAGCATCACTCGTATCCGCGTGATAAGTTCGAGCGCGGACGCCCTCTTGACCAAAATTCCCGCACGCAGGCCGAGTCCGCTGCCGACCATCAGTGCAGTCGGCGTCGCCAATCCCATCGCGCATGGACACGCGATCACCAGCACAGCGGTCATCGCGGTCAGACCCATCACCGGACTTGGGCCGAGCCACAGCCATGCAACCAGGGTCAGCGCCGCGATCGCGATCACCGCCGGCACGAATCGCGCTGCTACCGCGTCCGCCACACGCTGAATGGGAGCCTTGTCGCCCTGCGCGTCCGCCACCATTCTGACTATCTGCGCCAGCGCCGTCTCAGAGCCAACCCGGGTCGCTCGAACAGTAATCGCGGCCGAGCTGTTGAGCGTCCCGCCCGAGACTTCGGCGCCTGCGGACTTCTCGACCGGCATCGATTCGCCGGTAAGCATCGACTCGTCGATTGCGCTGGCGCCCGTAACAATCACGCCGTCAACCGGTATTCTGGAGGCGGGCTTGACCACGACGACGTCGCCGACGGCAAGGTCCGAAACGGGGACGACACTTTCCTTGCCGTCGCGCAGCACGGTCGCCGCGTCGGGCACGAGGCTCAGCAAGGATCGCAACGCAGCCATCGCACGGCCGCGAGCGCGCGCCTCGAGCAATTTGCCGAAGCGAATGAAGAGGATCAGCTCGAGGGCGGTATCGAAGAATCGCGGTCCCGCAAAGAAAATCGTGGGGAAGGTAGTGAGGAGCGAATAGAAGTACGCGGCGCTGATGCCGAGCGCTACCAGCGTGTCCATGTTCGCCGTACGATTGCGCGCGGAGATCCACGCGCCACGATAAAACGTCAGCCCGGCGGTGAACATCAGCACCGTGGCGACCGCCAGCGTTGCAATTCGCGCACTGGCGCCAACGCCATCCTGCAGATACATGACAACCGCAGCGCCAATAGCGGCCGCGGCTACCCACAGCAGATTTCGGCGCGCGTCCTGGCGATCGAGCACAGATTCGCCGGCGCTGACCTTGTTGGTTTCGGCGGTCGCGCGATAACCGGCGGCCGCTACCTTCGCCTCGATTTCGCCGACGGCCAGCTCGTCGCCGACCCGCACCGTTAGCGTCTCGGCGGCCAGGTTCACATGGGCGTCGATGACACCGGCAATCGGCGCGACGGCGTTTTCGATGGTGGTCGCGCAATTCGCGCAATGCATGCCACGAATCCGAAACCGCTCGATCTTTGAATCGGAATGACTTTCGAGATGGTGTTGCGCATCCATGGGCGAGCGCAGGATCGGCGTCGCAGCTATAGCGAGGCCTTGATCGGCCGCCCGGAAATCACTTCATCGATGAGTCCGTACTCGACGGCCTGAGCCGCGGACATGAAGTTGTCGCGGTCGGTATCCTTCTCGACTTTCTTGGCATTTTGCCCGGTGTGATGAGCCAGAATGTCGTTCAGGATTTCGCGAAGACGCAGCGCCTCACGCGCGTGAATCTCGATGTCGCTTGCCTGACCTTCGAACCCGCCGGAGACCTGGTGAATAAGAATCCGCGAATGCGGCAGCGCGTATCGCCTGCCCTTGGCTCCGGCAGCCAGCAGCAGGGAACCCATGCTGGCGGCCTGTCCCACGCATAGCGTCGAGACGGGAGGCTTGACGAACTGCATAGTGTCGTAGATGGCCAAGCCGGCCGTGACCGAACCGCCCGGCGAGTTGATGTACATATTGATCTCGCGCTCGGGATCCTCGGATTCGAGGAACAACAATTGCGCGGTGACCAGATTCGCGAGGTCGTCGGTCACGGTGCCGCCAAGGAATACGATCCGGTCCTTGAGCAATCGCGAAAAGATATCGTAAGAACGCTCGCCGCGGCCGGTCTGCTCGACTACGTATGGTACGAGTACACTCATGTCACAAAGGTACTATGCGGATGCGTAGCTGGGAAGTGCCCAAAGGGATTCGGCGGCGAGTTCTGACAACAATGTTGGCGACTGCGCCGTTATTGGTCGTAGCCACAGTCGCCCTCGCGGCGCCGCCGATGGACAAGCACTACTATCTGCCGGATGCGGCAGCGTCGAAAATCGTTTCAGTCTCGAAAACGGGAAACGCTCAAGCGGAGATAATCGTTTTGACCGAGGCGGTCGCAGTCAAGGAGACCGGGCCCAGGGAGACGGTCGCTAAATTCGGTGAGGTGTACGCGTTCTCACCAACTTTCATGGCGACTCATCGTGAAGTGCCCACCATGCTCACGTTCTGGAATCTGCAATCCGACGACGAGCACGACTTCATGCTGACCGCACCGGATTCAACCGTGCTGATGCACTTGAGGCTCGCGCCGCTCTCGAAGACGTCGTACGTATTCACATTTCACCAAGAGGGAATCTTCAACTTCTATTGCGCGGTACATCAGCCGGAAATGAATGGCCAAATCCTGGTGCTGCCGCCCGCGAGCGCGAAGTGACAAAGCGTCCGGCGCTCAGTGAGGCTGCTCGATTCTATTGACGGCGGCTTTCAGACGATCGACGGTGCGCTGTTTACCGAGCACCGCAATAACCTCGTAAATCCCGGGACTCACGGTGCCGCCGGTAAGCGCGACGCGGACCGGCTGCGCCAGCTGACCGAGCTTGAGATTGAATCTCGCGAGGACAGATTCGAAAACGGCCTGGACTGATGACTCGGAAACCTCTCCTTCGTGCGACTCGAGCTCGGCTGCCAGAGCGCGCAGCGGTTCCGCGATCTCGGGCTTCAGGAATTTCGCCGCCGCCTTCGCGTCAATCGCGATATCGTCCTTCAGATAGAACGACGCGAAGTCAACCAGCTCGACCAGTGTCTTGGCGCGCTCGTGCAGCGTCGCGACCGCCTTTTCCAGCCACACGTCGTCGCCGGGAATCGGCCATCCACGCTTGGCGATAAATGGTTTTATCTCAGCCACCAGCCGCGGTAGCGGCCGCTCTTTGAGATAATGAAAATTGAGCCAGAGCAATTTCTCCGGATTGAACACGCCGGCCGACGTACCGCACGCTTCGAAGCCGAAATACTCGATTAGTTCATCTTTCGAGAAAATCTCCTGGTCACCGTGCGACCATCCCAGGCGCGCAAGGTAGTTCAGCATCGCCTCGGCGAAGTAGCCGTTCTCGCGATACGCGATCACCGAGGTCGCGCCATGCCTCTTCGAGAGCGGCGAGCCGTCGGGACCCAGCACCTGCGGCAAATGGGCAAAAGCTGGCGGGGTAAATCCTAGCGCATACGCCATCTGCATCTGGCGGGGAGTGTTCGACACGTGATCGTCGCCCCGAACGATGTGCGTGATACGCATGTCCACGTCATCGAGGATGCTGGCAAAATTGTAAATCGGCGAGCCGTCGGAGCGCACGATGATAAAATCGTCGAGCTCGCTGTTCTGAAAGACCATGCGGCCCTTCACCAGGTCATCGACGACGGTCTCGCCATCGAGCGGCATCGCGAACCGGATCGTGTAATTGCGTCCCGCGGCTTTATCCGGCAGTTCGAGATCTACGGGAAAGGCGAGTCCGCGACACTTGCGATCGTACACCGGTCTGCGATGCTCGCGCTCGGCCTGCTTGCGCTTGGCGTCAAGTTCTTCCGTCGAGCAGTAGCACGGATACGCCTTTCGCTCGCGCAGCAGTTGCAGCGCGGCCTCGCGATGCCGCCCGACTCGATTGGTCTGAAAGTAGGCAGCGTCGGGAGGGCCTTCGTCCCATTCCATCCCGAGCCATTTCAAATCTGCCAGGATTTCATCGAGCGACTGCCTGGTCGAGCGCTCGCGATCTGTGTCGTCGATGCGCAAGACGAACTGCCCGTGATTGTGCCGCGCGTACAGGTACGCGAACAGCCCAGAACGAACGTTACCGATGTGCAGCGAGCCGGTCGGGCTCGGCGCGAAACGTGTGCGAACGGGCACAGTCACTCCCACTCGATCGTCGCCGGCGGCTTCGACGTGATGTCGTAAACGACGCGGTTGACGCCCTTGACCTCATTGGTGATGCGGCTCGACACGCGCGCGAGAAACGCGGGTTCGAGGCGCGCCCAATCCGCCGTCATCCCGTCCATCGACTCGACCGCGCGAATCGCAATCACGCTTTCGTAGCTTCGCCCGTCACCCATTACACCGACCGTCTTGAGCGGCAGCAGCACCGCGAATGCCTGCCACAGTTTGAGTCCGAAGCCGGCCGCCGCCGTTTCTTCCATCACGATCGCATCAGCTCGACGCAGAAGATCGAGCCGCTCGCGCGTGACCTCGCCGACGATTCGCACCGCCAGCCCCGGTCCCGGAAACGGCTCCCGGTCGATGACTTCGGCCGCCAGCCCTAGCTGTCGTCCCGCTTCGCGCACTTCATCCTTGAACAACTCGCGCAACGGCTCGACCAGCTCCAGCCGCATCCGCTCCGGCAATCCGCCGACATTATGATGGCTTTTAATTACCGCCGACGGCCCCTTGAACGACACCGATTCGATCACGTCGGGATAGAGCGTTCCCTGGCCGAGAAACTTCGCGCCCTTCACGACCTCTTCGGATTCAAACACGTCGATGAAGGTATGGCCGATGATCCGCCGCTTCTGCTCGGGATCCAGCACGCCCGCCAACCGCGACAGAAAAAGCTCGGACGCATCGGTCACCTTGAGGTCGATCCCGAGCTGGTGCGCGAAGGTATTCTCCATGCGTTCACGCTCGCCTGCACGCAGGAGTCCAGTGTCGACGAACACGCAATGCAGCCGCGATCCGATTGCACGATGTATCAATGCTGCCGCGACGGAGGAATCGACGCCGCCCGACAGGCCCATCAGCACCTTGTCAGTCGGTCCGACCTGCTTGCGAATCTCCGCGAGCTTGGTCTCGACGAAATTTGCCATCGTCCAGTCACCGCGTTCGCCGCAGATCTTCAGCACGAAGTTGCGCAGCACCTGGGTGCCGCAAGGCGTGTGCACGACTTCGGGATGAAACTGAATCCCGCGCATGCGCCCGTCGCGCGACTTGAAGGCCGCATACGGCGAGTTGTCGCTGTGAGCGATGGCGCACAGCGTGCTCGGAATCGCCTCGACCCGATCGCCATGACTCATCCACACGCGATGCTCGCGGCCGCTCAGTCCTTCGAACAGCAAGTCGTCGCCGTCTATCACCAACGTCGCGGGTCCGTACTCGCGCGCCCGCGAACCAACGCTGCGCGCACCCATGTGCTGCGCGATCACGTACAGGCCGTAGCAAATGCCGAGCACCGGACAGTTGAGATTAAGCACCTCGTCGGCGAGATGCGGTGCGTCCTCGTCGTACAGGCTCGCGGGTCCACCGGACAGAATTATCCCGCGCGGATTCATCGCGCGAATCTTTTCGAGAGCGAAATTGAACGGATGGATTTCGCAATACACGTTGGCTTCGCGCACGCGGCGCGCAATTAGCTGCGTGTACTGGCTGCCGAAATCTAAAATCAGGATCACTGTATATTGAAATATACCGGAGCCGGCGCGGCGTAAGAAATGCCCTCTCGCTCAGCGCTCCACAAGCGACCGCCTTACGCGCGCGCTGGTTTGGTTCGCGGCGCCGGGCGGTTGCGAGGCTTGCCGCCCGTTGGCCTCGGCGGCGGACTGCCTTGCACCCACGAGCGCCCGGTGCGCCGAAAATCGAGCCGCAGCGGCGTGCCGACAAGGCCCAAGGACTTTCGAAATCGCGTCTCGATGAAGCGCACGTAGTGCGCCGGGATGCCGCGTTCGACGTTGGTGAAAAATCTCAACCGCGGCGGCGCGTTGCCGACCTGCGTCACGTACATCAGGTTCAATCGACGCCGATCGACCTGCGGCGGATCCATCGCTGCCGTTGCCTCGGCCAGGGTTCGATTGAGGCGCGAGGTCTGAAAAACCGCGCGCCACGAATCTCCCGCCTGGATCGCCGCGGGGATGATGCCGTCTACCCCGTCGCCGGTCGCCGCCGACGTAAACAGCATCGAGGCGTACTCGAGGAACGGGTAGCGCTCATGTGCGTCGCGCACGAACGCCGGCACCTTGCGTCCCGCCTTGGCGGCGACGTCCCACTTGTTGCACACAATAACCATCGCGCGATCGCTGCTGTCAGCCAGACGCGCCAGCCGCGCATCCTGATCGGTGATTCCCTCGCTGGCGTCGATTACCAGCAGCACGACGTTGGCGCGACGAATGGTTTCGATGGCCCGGCCGACGGAATGATGTTCGAGCTCGCCTGCCACGCGCGGCGGCCGCCGAATTCCCGCAGTGTCGATCAGCAGAACGTCGCGTCCGTGTTCGCTGAGCCGCACGTCCACCGGATCGCGCGTGGTGCCGGGGCTATCATCGACGATCGCGCGCTCGAAACCAGAGAGGCGATTTAGCAGCGAGGACTTGCCGACGTTGGGGCGGCCGATAAGCGCAAGCCTCAAATCGGGCGATGCGGCTGCAGCGCTTTCACGCTCGGGCAATCGCGCGACGACTTGATCGAGCAGCTCGTCGATGCCGCGTCCGTGCGCCGCCGAGATGAAAAACAATTCGTCGCCGCCCAGCGCGTAGAATTCGGAAGCTTCGGCCTCCTGCCCCGGACGGTCTATTTTGTTGACCGCCATGATCAGCGGGCATCCGGTTTCACGCACCAGCGCGAGCGCTTCCGAGTCGGCCTCGCTCAGGCCGCCTCTTCCGTCGAGCATGAAGACCACCACGTCGGCGACGCCCACTGCGGCGAGCGCCTCGCTGACGATTCGTTCCGTCATCCGCTCGTGCCCGCCGAGCTCCAGCCCACCGCTATCGATTACGACGAACTCGCGATCGCCGTGCCTGGCGCGCGCGAAGTTCAGATCGCGCGTAGTGCCGGGAATCGCGCTGGTGATTGCGCGCCCGCCCCTGGTGATTCGATTGAACAGCGTCGACTTGCCGGCGTTCGCGCGACCAACCAGCACTACCGCCGGCAACCCTTCGGCCGCGATTCGCCGCGCTTCTGCGCCTGAGCTTGCGCGAGGATTGGTCACAGTCCGAACTCCGCGAGCTTGCGCGGATCGCGGGTCCAGTCGCGCTCGACTTTGACGGTGATTTCCAGGAACACGCGCGAGCCCAGGATCTGCTCGAGCTCGAGCCGCGCCGCCGTTCCGATTTCCTTGAGCGTGAGTCCGCCCGCGCCGATCAGCATGCCCTTGTGGGACTCACGATCCACAACTACGGTCGCAGCGATCCTTTTCAGCTTGCGCTCGACGTCATCTTCGAAACTATCGACCTTGACCGCGGTCGAAAACGGGATCTCCTGGCGCATCTTCAGAAAAATTTTCTCGCGCACAATTTCTTCGGCGATCATTCGTTCGGTCTGATCGGTGTATTCATCGGGGGACATCAACGCCGGGCTCTCGGGCAGCATCTTCTTCAGCGTGACCAATAACTCGCCTACATTCTCGCCGGTCAGCGCGCTGACCGGAACGATCTCGGCGCCGGGAAAGCCGCGATTAATCTCCTCGATCAATGGCAGCAGTTGCGCGCGCGGGACGCGATCGACTTTGTTGATCGCAACGACGGTCGGACGGGCAAGCGCGCGAATGTCAACCAAGGCCGCGCGATCTCCCGGATTCAGGTGATCGCCCGCTTCCACCACCGCCAGAATGACTTCGCCCTCCGCGATAGCGCGGCGAGCTGTCTGCACCATCCGTTGATTCAGCTGCTTCTTCGCCTGATGGAGCCCAGGCGTATCGATCAGCAGGATTTGCGAGTCGGTGTCGGTCCGAATACCGAGAATTCGGCGGCGCGTAGTCTGCGGACGCGGTGTGACGATCGCGACCTTGTGCCCCACCAGCCGATTGACGAGCGTCGATTTGCCGACATTGGTGCGCCCCGCCACTGCGACGAAGCCTGCGCGATGCTCACCCATGGCGCTGACCGCGCTCTTCCTCAATCCGGTCGAGCGCGAGGCGCGCCGCAGCCTGCTCGCTCTGCTTCTTGCTGCCGCCCTCGGCCACGCCGAGATCGCGGCCCGCGATTCTGATCCGGGTGGTGAAGCGCTTGGCGTGGTCGGGGCCCCCGGTCGCGACCAGCTCGTACACCGGCTGGGTGTGGAAATAGCGATACGCGGTTTCCTGCAGCTCGGTTTTGTAGTCGCGCTCGGCAGACGGTCCGCCGATATCGCCGTCGAACAGCCGCTCGACAACCTGCTGGGCGGGGATCAAGCCGCCGTCGGTGTAAATGGCGCCGATCACCGCTTCGAAGGCAGCGGCCAGGATCGAGACCTTCTCGCGGCCGCCGCTTTTTTCTTCGCCCTTGCCGAGCTTGATCATCCGGTTCAATTCAATTGCCTGCGCCTTCAACGCCAGTGTGCGCGCATTCACGATCGACGCGCGCTGCTTGGAGAGCGGGCCTTCTTTGGCCCTCGGAAACTTGCGCATCAGCAGGTCCGCGATCGCAAGATCGAGCACCGCGTCGCCGAGAAACTCCAGCCGCTCGTAATGGACGTCGCTGCCGACCGCGGCGCTCGGATGCGTCAATGCGGTCTCCAACAGTTCCGTCCGCGCGAACCCGTAGCCGAGCACGCGCTCGAGTTTGGTGCGGGGACTTTCAGAAGGCCCTGACGCAGGCGGTTTGGTCCGCCCACGGCCGAACAATCTCCCCAACCAGTTGCGCGCGTTCAACCCTTGACGCCTCCACCTCAACTTCGCGATTTGTCAGCTCATCAGGCCCCTGCGTCGAAACCCGCACGTAGTTGCGGCTGTATCCGCGCAGCTCGCCACCCGGCCCGCGCTCTTCAAGTAATACTTTAAGTGTTGTCCCGACGAAACGCCCGGCGAATTCGGTCCGTTTAAGTTCGCCCAAATCGCGCATCAGCGCCGCGCGCCGCTTGATCTCCGCCTGCGCGACCTTGCCGGCAAATTTCGCCGCCGTGGTTCCAGCCCGGACCGAATATGGAAAAACGTGAAAGTACGCCAACGGCATCGACTCGACGAAGTCGAAGTAAGACTCGAACTGCTTCGACGTCTCGCCGGGAAAGCCGACAATCAAATCGGTACCAATCGCCGCGCCGGGCCATGCGCTCAATACGCGCTCGACGCGATCGCGAAAATAGCCGCGCTGATAGCGCCGCCGCATCCGCGACAGTATCTCGTCGTCGCCGGACTGCAGCGGCAGATGCAGATGCGGGCAGAATTTTGCGCTGCTCGAAATCACTTCCACGATTCGGTCGCTCAATTCTTCGGGATCGAGAGAGCTTATCCGCACGCGATCCAACGGACATCGCTCGGCGATCATCTCGAGCAGATCGGCCAGCTCGACCGGCGGCTCGAGATCCTTGCCGTAGCCGCCCAGATGCACACCGGTGAGGACCACTTCCTTGAAGCCCCGCGCATGAAGATCGTCGAGCGCCGCCATCACGCGGCGCGGCTCGACACTACGCGAAGCGCCCCGCGAAAACGGCACAATGCAGAAGGTGCAGAACTGGTCGCATCCTTCCTGCAATTTCAGGAAGGCGCGCGTGTGACCGTCGAGGGCGACCGCGGCCAGTTCTATCGCCGTCTTTTGCTTGCGCAGATTCGTGACCATCACGCGCTCGCCAGCTTCCGAAGCGGCTGCGCGCTCGAGATCATCGAGCCTGCCGAGCCCGATGACGGCGTCGACCTCCGACGCTTTTGCCAACACGTCGGGACTCGCCTGCGCGAGGCATCCGGTCATGACGACGCGCGCATTCGGGTTGAGGCGGCGCGCACGGCGCGCTATCCGGAGGCTCTCGGCGTCGGCGCGATCAGTGATAGTGCAGGTGTTGACGATATAGACGTCGGCCTGCTCGGTGAAATCGCGGCGTTCCATCCCGCGTGCGGTCAGGCGCGACTCGATAATCGCCGAATCGTACTGATTGACCTTGCATCCGAGAGTGGCGATTGCGAAGCGCGTTGCCATCGTCAGCTCGCAGCCGCCTCGGTAATCGCATGTTCTATAAATCCGCCGCCGAGCACCTCATCGCCGCGGTAAAAGACACACGCCTGTCCCGGGGACACGGCAGGACCGCTCGACAAGAATCGAATCTCCGCGCGGGCGTCGGCCTCGACGCGCATCGTCGCGGGGATCGCGCGATGCCGGTAGCGAATCTTCACCTCGACCTTCAGCTCGCGGCCCACCGCGATAGAGTCATCGACGAGACTAACTCGATTGGCGACCAGGCCCGACGAATCGAGCTCGTCGCGCCTTCCGGCCACGACTTCAGCGGAGCCGGCGCGAATCTCGCGCACGTACAACCGCTCACCGCCTGCGATACCGAGGCCGCGGCGTTGTCCCACCGTAAATCGATGCACGCCGGCGTGAGTCGCCAGCCGCTTTCCGTCGCGGTCGACAATCAATCCGGGGCGAAGGCGCGCAGGATCGCTCCGATCCTCGACAAAGCTCGCGTAGTCGTTGTCAGGCACGAAGCAAATCTCCTGGCTCTCGGGCTTGTCCGCGGTCGCCAGCCCCAATGCGCGCGCACGGGCGCGAACGTCGGTCTTGGTCATCGCGCCGAGCGGGAAAATGGTCCGCGAAAGTTCGCTCTGCCCGAGCGTGAAAAGAAAGTACGACTGATCCTTGGCATCGTCGGCCGCGCGCAGCAGATGAAACCGGGCGTCGGCCCCCTGCGCGATCCGAGCGTAATGACCGGTCGCGACGTAGTCAGCATTGAGCGCGCGAGCGCGACTCCACAAGCGATCGAACTTAATTTCGCGGTTGCACATCACGCATGGATTCGGCGTGCGTCCGCTGAGATATTCCGAGACGAAGTTATCGACCACGCGCGCGCCGAAGTCGGCTCGTAAATCGATCACGTAGAATGGAAAATCCATCCGCTCCGCGACCCGGCGCGCATCTTCGAAGTCGTCATGCGAGCAACAGGTGCCGCGGCGCTTCGCCATCGGTGCCGCAGGCTCCGGCGCGAGCCGCATCGCGACGCCGACCACGTCGTAGTCCTGCTCGCGCAGGATTGCCGCTGCGACGGAGCTGTCCACTCCGCCCGACATTGCGACCAGCACGCGAGGCTTCATCAAGCGCCGGCCTCCGGTAAAGGTTCGGCCGCCGCCACACGCCGCCATACAGCCGGGACGATCGCGGCGACCGCGCCGATTTCAGCCGCAGTTGTGTTCCATCCGAGGCTGATCCTGAGCGAGCTGCGCGCGTCCGCGACACTCCGGCCCATCGCGCGCAGCACATGCGAGGGCTCGACGGCTCCTGCCGCGCACGCGGAACCCATCGAAACCTCGACGCCATCTAGATCGAGCGCAATCAGCATGCTCTCGCCGAGCACGCCGGGGAACGTAAGGTTGAGCGTGTTCGGCAACCGGCCGACAGCAGGGCCATTCAGGCGAAGACCGGAAATCGACTCGCGCAGGCGCTCGAGCAGTGACGCGGCGAGCGAACCGATTCGCGCCGACTCCGTCGCCATTGCATGCATCACGGCTTCGGCCGCAGCGCCAAACGCCACTGCGCCAAGCAGATTCGGCGTGCCCGCACGCATGCCATTTTCATGCGGTCCGCCAAAAGTCATTGGAGCAAATTTTGCAGAGTCGCGAATGTAGAGCGCGCCAATTCCCGCCGGCGCGCCGAGCTTATGACCGCTGAGCGTCATCAGATCGCATCCAAGCGCCGTTACATCAACCGGAATTCGGCCGGCCGCTTGCGCGGCGTCAACATGAAACAGCGCGCCAGTCTTGTTGCAAATCGAGGCCAGCGGGGCGAGATCTTGAATCGTTCCGACCTCAGAATTCGCAAGTCCGAGGGTAATGAGCGATGTCTCATGGTCGAGCACCGCCAGCACCCGCGCGGGATCAATTCGCCCGTCGCTGTCAGGCGCGATTCGGACTACGTCAAAGCCGCGGCGCTCGAGCTCCGCAAGCGGCGCGAGAATCGATGAATGCTCGATTTCTGACGAAATGATTCTGCGACGGCGAGAGGCCGCGGTAATCGCGCCAAAGATTGCCAGATTGTTCGACTCGGTGCCGCCGCTTGCAAACACTATCTGGCGCGGCTCTCCGCCGACGAGCGCCGCCACCTGCGCGCGCGCAGTCTCCAGCATTCGGCGCGAGCGCTGGCCGGAGCGATGCACCGATGAAGGATTGCCGGCGTGATCCGCGAGCAGGTGCGAAATCGCGGCCGCAGCCTCGACGCGAAGAGGAGCGCCCGCATTATGATCGAGATAAATTGGCATGGACGGTTTTGTTCGCCACCGGTGCGGCGACTAGCTTATCTTACGGCGACGGGCCAAAAAAGTGACGCGGACAGCTACAGGAGCGACGGTAATCGTGGTCGGCGCGGGCGTGGTGGGATGCTCGATTGCATTCCATCTTGCGCGCGCGGGGGCCAGAGTCCGGGTGTTCGACAAGGGCGGGATTTGCGCCGGAATGTCGGCGCGGTCCGGCGCGCTGGTCAGGATGCATTACACGTTCGAGCCGGAGGCCGAGCTGGCGTGGAAGAGCCATCATTACTTCAGCAACTGGGGCGAGCTGGTGGGAGGGCGGTGCGGTTTCGTCGAGACTGGATTCGCGGTGGTGGTTGACCAGCGCAATGCGGCGAGACTGCGGACGAACGTGGCGATGCTCCAGCGCGTAGGTATCGATACTGAAATTGTGACGCCGGCTGAGCTGCATGAGCGCGAGCCTAACGCCTACGTCGGGGATATCGCGCTCGCAGCGATAGAGCCGCGCAGTGGATATGCGGATCCGGTCGCGACGACCGAGGCCTTGGCAGAGGCCGCGAAGCGTCATGGGGCAGAATTCTCGACGAACAGCGCAATTGCGAAAATCCTGCCTCGCGGCGGACGAGCGGCAGGCGTCATCGACAATGCCAAGCGCAGCTACGAGGCGGATGCCGTATGCGTCGTCGCGGGGCCGTGGACGGATACGCTACTCGCGCCGCTGGGAGTGAGGATCGGGATCAAAAGCGAGCGCGCGCAGATTGCGTTGTTCAAACGGCCGCCTCAACTCAAACATTGCATCTATATCGATACGATTGCCGGCAGTTACTTCCGGCCGCACGGCGATGACCTCACGCTGGCCGGGCTCGGCGGATGGAAGCCCGAGGCGGAAGCGAATCCCGACAACTTTCGCGAGAGCAACGATGACGACTTCGTCGCGGCGGTGCGCAAACGCCTGGCGCAGAGAATCCCCGCGATGGCCGAGGCGCGCTACTCGCACGGCCACGCCGGAATCTACGACGTGAGTCCCGACGCTCGCGCGGTCATGGGCCCGGTGCCGGGAGTCGAAGGAGTGTTCGTGGCGGCTGGCTTCAGCGGGACGGGATTCAAAACCGCGCCGGCAGTAGGCGCGTCAATGGCCGAGCTGATCCTGACGGGGTCCAGCACAACGGTCGATCTCACACCGTTTGGCTTCGAGAGAATCATCAGGGGCCGCATGATCGAGAGTCCGAATGAATACGAGATGGGCGCGGGCTTCGGTCACAAGCTCTGACCCGGAAAAAACGCGACACTAGATCTTCGGTTTGTTACTATCCGTTCGTCAACGCGATCGTAGTTTCGATTTTCAAAAGGAGTAATGAAATGTCGAACCATTTTACCGGCCTTAGCCTTGGACCACCGCTCGGCGACCAGCGACTCGACCTCTGCGATCTCTACGCGTTCGTGTCGCCCGCGGATCGGTCGCGGACAGCGATTATCCTCAACGCAAACCCGGAGGCCAAGCCCTTACATCCCGACGCGATTTATCGCCTCAACATCGACAACGATGGCGATTGCCTGACGGACATCGCATTCAGCTACGTGTTCTCGAAACCGCAAAACGGTAAGCAGACCGTGAGCGTGTTTGTGGCAAAAGGCGCGGAGTCGCGCTCGGTCGAAGCTGTCGGCACGAAGATCATCTCCGACGCCGAAGTCTCCTTTGGCGCCAAACCCAACATCGTCAAGTCGGGCAACTACACATTTTTCGCCGGTGCTCGCAGCGACGCTTTCTTTTTCGACTTCGACGGTATCAAGGGTCTGTTCGATACCAGCGGCAAAAAGAACTTCACCGACCTCCATCTCGGCGCAAAATCGCCATGGACCGGCGTCGATTCGAACACCCAAGCCAATGTGTTCTCAACGGCGATCGAGCTGCCGACCACTGAACTGGGCGGCAAGCCCGGTATCCGTATCTGGGGAAGATGCAGCGTGCGCGAAAACGGCAAGCTCATTCATGCAGATCGCGGCGGACACCCGAGCGTCAGCAGCTTCTTCAACACTGACGATACCAAGCTGGAATACAACGCCGGCGAGCCGGTCAACGATCGCAAGCGTTGGACGGATCAGTTCGTCCACCTGATGGGACATACCGGCAACTACACGCGCGATGAGGCAATCGCCGCGATCGACGCCGAAGGACTGCTGCCCGATATGTTGAGTTTCGATCACACGAAGCCCGGGAAGTATCCCAACGGCCGCACTTTCACCGACGATGTCATCGATGTTCGCCTGGCCTTGCTCACCAAGGGGCAGTGCCCTCCGAGCGGCCTTAAGCCGCACACCGACGTTCTTAGGGAGTTCCCGTACCTGGGTCCGCCGCATCAGAAGAAGAGTTAGCGGCACGCGCGAGGCAAAAGTTCAAGTATAGGAGGATTCTCGCCGACAGGGCCGGCGTTCAATCGCTAGCCCTTGTTGGCGATAATGCGATCGGGTGTCGAGGGGTGATGCTCGCTGACTTTGTCTTCGAGGCAATCCTGGCGCTCCTCGATCTCTTCCATCCGCACGCCCATCCGGTTGAGCTTCTCGATTAGATTGCCCATCGCGCGCGCGACCGGATCGGGCAGCTTGGCGTGATCGAGCTCCATCACATCGTGGCGAGCGTTGTCGCCTTCGATTACCTTGCCCGGGATTCCGACAATCGTTGACCACGGCGGCGCCGACGACACGACCACCGCGCCCGCGCCAATCCTGCTGCCCTCGCCGATTCGCACCGGCCCGATGACCGACGCGCCGGCGCTGACCATCACGTGATCCTCGAGGGTCGGATGCCGTTTTTCCTTCTTTAAGCTGGTGCCGCCGAGCGTGACGCCCTGGTAGATGAGCACGTCGTCGCCGATCTCGGTGGTCTCGCCCATCACGACGCCCATCCCGTGATCGATGAACAGGCGCCGCCCGATCTTCGCGCCGGGATGGATCTCGATTCCGGTGATTAGTCGCGCGAACTCGCTCACGATGCGGCCGAGCAGCTTGCACTCATGCTCCCAGAGCCAATGCGCGACGCGATAGAACCAGATAGCGTGGAGCCCGGGGTACAACAGCACGACCTCGAGCGTGGTGCGCGCGGCAGGGTCGCGGTCGAACACCGCCTGGATGTCTTCCCTCATTCGGCTCACAACACCCATGGCACGTTCCTCTGCGGGCGGCGGTCGCGCGTCAATCCTTTGAATGGACGGCGTGATTGTTTTCCACAACTCTCGAGCGTGGACGCGCGTCGTTTTGCTTGCTCGCCGCTTTCACGCGCGGTTTCACATTATCCTTGTGCAGCTTGTATTCGACCGAGTCAACCAACGCCTGCCAGCTCGCCTCGACGACGTTGCTCGAGAGTCCGACGGTGCCCCAGCGGCGCTTGCCGTCGGTCGATTCGATTAGAACGCGGACGCGCGCCTCGGTGCCTGCGCCGTTGTCGAGCACGCGAACTTTGTAGTCGACAAGTTGCATCGCCTCGAGATTTGGATAGTACGGCACCAGCGCCTGGCGCAGCGCCGAGTCGAGTGCGTTGACGGGGCCGTTGCCGATGGCGGAGTTGCGCGTGCGCACACCGTCGGGGCCTTCGATCACCACGACCGCTTCGCTGAACGGCGCGCGATCTTCATGCCATTTGTCGTCGAATACGCGGAAGCTGACGAAGTTGAAGTGTTCCTTAGTCAGGCCGAGCGTGCGCAGCATCAGCAGCTCGAACGAGGCGTCGGCGCCGTCGAAGGTGTAGCCTGCGCCTTCGAGGCGCTTGAGCTCATCGAGCAGCGCTCCGATCTTGTCGTCGCCGGCGGTGCTGATCTCGAGTCCGAACTCTTTGGCCTTGTAGACGATGTTCGCGCGGCCCGAGAGCTCCGAGAGCAGGACGCGGCGATCATTGCCGAGCAGCGCGGGATCGATGTGCTCGTAGGTCGCCGTGTTGCGCTGAATTCCCGAAACGTGCAGGCCGCCCTTGTGCGCGAACGCGCTGCGGCCGACGTACGGCTGGCGTGCGAACGGCGTCAGGTTGGCGAGCTCGTACACCAGGGTCGAGACCTCGCGCATCAACTTGAGCTTCGCGGGCGGCACGCAATGGTAGCCGAGCTTGAGCTGCAAGTTGGCGACGATCGAAACCAGGTTCGCGTTACCGCATCGCTCGCCAAAACCGTTGACGGTGCCCTGCACCTGGACCGCGCCGGCATGCACGCCGGCCAGGGTGTTGGCGACCGCGACCTCCGAATCATTGTGGCAGTGGATGCCGACCGGACAATTCACCGCCGCTCGAGCCGCCCTGACCGCGGCGTCGATTTCGTGCGGCAGGCGGCCGCCGTTGGTGTCGCAGAGCGCGATCAGGGTGACGCCGGCGTCATCGACCGCCTTCAGGCATGCGAGCGCGTACTCGGGATTGTGGAAATAGCCGTCGAAGAAATGCTCGGCGTCGAAAATCGCCTCGTCGAAGTTTTTCTTCAGAAACGCGATCGTGTCGTTGACAATCTCCAGATTTTCGTCGAGCGGAATTCGCAGCGCCTCGCGCACGTGCATGTCCCAGGTCTTGCCGACCACCGTCGCGACCTGGGTCCCGGTGCGCAGCAGTAGTTGCAGATTGCGGTCGGCGGCCGCGCGGACTCCCGAGCGCCGCGTCGAGCCGAAGGCTGCAATCTTGGCATGGCGAATCTTGATCTTCTTGATCGCTTTGAAGAAGGCCGCGTCGCGCTCGTTCGAGCCCGGCCATCCGCCTTCGATGTAATCGAAACCGAGATCGTCGAGCCGCTCGGCAATGGTGACCTTGTCCTCGACCGTTAAGGAGACGTCTTCGGACTGGCAACCGTCGCGCAAAGTTGTGTCGTAAACCTGGATATGTTTTGCATCCGCCATCGAACTCAAGCTGACTCCCGCGGCGTGGCGTTCGAGCCGCCGTAGCCATTGCCGCTGACAAAAGCGTCGTGCAGCGCGCGCATCGCCAGCTCGCCGTATTTCGAATTGACCACGACCGAGACCTTTATCTCTGAAGTCGAAATCATCTCGATATTAATTCGTTCCGCCGCCAGCACCTGGAACATCGTAGAAGCAACGCCGGAATGGGTGCGCATCCCGACGCCGACCACCGACACCTTGGCGACCTGGTCGTTGTGGCGCACGCCGGCCGCGCCAATCTCCTTGGCCGTGCGGTTAACGATCTCGAGCGCGCGGTTGAGATCCTCGCGCCCAATGGTAAAGGTCATGTCGGTGCGGCCGTCGGCGCTGGCGTTCTGGATAATCATATCGACGACGATTCCCGCATCCGCTATCGGGCTGAAAATCTTCGCCGCCAGGCCAGGCCGATCCTCGACCCCTGCCACTGTAATCTTGCTCTGATTCTGATCGAGCGTTACGCCCGAAACGAGCACATCCTCCATTGATTGATCCTCTTGTCCGACCCACGTCCCCTCGGCTTCGTGGAAGCTGGAGCGGACGACGAGCGGCACGTTGTAACGGCGGGCAAGTTCGACAGAACGGGTTTGCAGGACCTTGGCGCCAAGGCCAGCCATCTCGAGCATTTCATCATAGGAGATACGCCCGAGTTTTTTTGCTCTGGGGCATACGTTGGGATCGGCGGTGTAGACGCCGTCCACGTCGGTGTAGATTTCGCAAGCGTCGGCTTTGAGAGCGGCAGCCAGCGCGACCGCCGTCAGATCAGACGCGCCGCGGCCAAGCGTCGTGATATCACCGTCGACATTAACGCCCTGGTATCCGGCGACGACGACAATTTTTCCGCCATCGAGCGCGCTCATCACGCGATCGCATTGAACGGATTTGATTCGCGCACGCCCGTGGTTTGAGTCGGTGGTAAGGTTCATTTGAAAAGCGAGAAACGAAACGGTCGGATGCCCCATAGCATGCAGCCGAATCGCGAGCAGCGCGGCCGACACTTGCTCTCCGGTCGCGACCAACACGTCAGTCTCGCGCGCGCTCGGCGCTTCGCTTAGCTCGGCTGCGAGCTTGAACAATCGATTAGTCTCGCCCGCCATCGCAGACACGACCACGACGATCCGATCCCCGCCATCACGCACCCTGACGACGCGATCGGCGACGGCCTTGATTCGGTCGATTGAGCCGACCGAAGTTCCGCCATATTTTTGAACGACCAATCCCACAAAAACTGCCTGTTCACCCTGAAAAAAGGGGTAATCAATCATTATGATCGGAAGACGCTCCGTAAACCAGTCCCCTGAAGAGTGCGAAAGCGTTGCTCAGTATTAGCCGGTTTCTGGCCGCGATTGAGCTGATTTTCGATCAGTCCATCCTCCGACAAAGAGCCATATACACTACAAGTTGTGGTCTGACCGCCGAGTGTAACCAGAGCGTACTCCCACCTGTAGTTTCGTTCCGTCGAATTACTTTTCACGAAACAGATGTAGTCCAAGGTCGAACGAGACCGCGTGCCGATCCTTCTGCGCGGACAAGAGGCGTGAAGATTCGAGGAATCGCTCGACTGATTGCGCAAATCACAGAGCGTAGCAGGACACGTCAGGGCGCGATCAGCAGGCCGAAAAGTTCACGCCCAACTGCTGCTGACGGCATGCTGGCGTAACTTTTGTCTTGCCCGACGGTTAATGTAAGTGTCGGACTAGAGCGCAGCCCCACCTCGCGGAGATAAGCCAATGCCTTTCATAGATACTGACGAGTTGAAGACCATCGAGCGCCTTCCCGGCTGGAAAGGAAAGTACTTCGATTCCGACAACATGACGTTTGGCCATTACGTCTTCGATGCCGGGTCAACGATCCACGAACACTCGCATCGGCAAGAGGAGGTGTGGAACGTTGTCGAGGGGCAGCTCGAAGTAACGATAGGGGGCAAGACGCAAGTAGCAGGACCCGGCTGTGTAGCAATCGTGCCGCCGGATACTCTTCATTTCGTGAGAGCAATCACCAACGGCCGCGCAATCGTCGTGGACTACCCGGTGCGCCGCGAAATGTCAGGCAGCAAGCCGTCCCGCTAGATCTTCGCGCAAACGGCGTAAGCGATTACAGCCCAGTCGTCGCCAGGAGCTCGGTCGATCGCGCTCGCCTGCCATCCGTCGTAACCGCCGGTCGGCTCGGTCTCGAACAAAATTCCGTTAGGGTCCTGTGGAAAACTATTACCCTGCTGATAGCCAACTACCGCACCGCCGCCGAGTATCTTTTTCCCCTTGGGGCAGTTCACGTAGACGGTCCTTGGATTGGTGCCCGGCCCTTGCGCGCTCGCCCCTCTTACGACCTCCCAGCCGCTGAAGGCGTTCGCGCTGCCGGTTAGCAACAATGCCAGTGCCATACCAAGCAACATTTTTCGCAGCATCCCTGGAGCACCTCCCATGGGGCGTTAGATACTACTGCCTGTCACATTGGCGCCCGTAGCGCAAACTGACTCACAAAACCGCGAAAGCGGCCACGCGAATCAGGCGGACTGCCTCAAGCAAAGCTGCGTTTCAACTTTGAGATGATTTGTGCGTGGCGCGAGTCGCCTGCGCTGAATTCGATTCGCCGCAGATTCGCGCCCGCGTAACTGATTCGGACTGACAGGTATTCCATCTCGGCGCCCCCGCGCAGGCGCTCGAACCATTCGACCGCCGCCACACCTTCGGAAAACAAGTACTCGCGCAGCCCCAGGTCATCGAGCGTAGCCTCTTCGAGGCGGTAGAGATCTATGTGATAGAGCGGAAAGCGTCCGTGATGCTCCTGGATCATGGTGAAGGTCGGGCTCAGAATGTCTTCCTCGCGCAGGCTGAGTCCGCGCGCGAGGCCCTTGATGAAGCAGGTCTTGCCCGCGCCGAGCTCGCCAATCAGACCGAGCAGCTCGCCCCCTTCGAGGATCGAGGCGAGCCGCCTTCCCCACGATTTAGTCTCGTGCGGTGAACGGCTTTCGATCACCATCGTGACCACAGTCGAGCCAGAAGCTACAGCCTCGTTAGCCATCTCGATTACTCACCCTCATTATAACTCAGCTACCTGCTGAGTGCTTCAATCGCCGCCGGCAGCTCGTCAATCAGGTCACCGGCGATATAGCCAATCCGCCCCATCCGTGACGCCACGCGATCGGCCGCGTAGCCATGGAGAAAGACGCCGAGCGCAAGCGCGTCGAGCGGGCTCAGATGTTGTCCGAGCAAGGTGCCGACAATCCCCGATAGCGCGTCGCCCATCCCCGGCGTGGACATGCCGGGATTGCCGGTCGAGTTCACGTAAACGTTGCCATCGGGAGAAGCGATAACCGAGCGCGCGCCTTTTATTAGCACGGTCGCGCCGGTGCGGTTAGCCAGAGTGCGCGCGGCCGACACTCGATCGTCGTTGATAGCCGTCGTCGCAACGCCGAGCAATCGCGACGCTTCTCCCGGATGGGGCGTCAGCACGACGGGGCCGCGCGCGCGCTTCAAAGCCTCGAAACCGATGGCGGCCAGCGCGTTTAGTCCGTCGGCATCGATCAGCATCGGACGCTGCGGCTGGCACGCGTCCGAAATCAGCCATTCGATAAGCCGCCTGGTATCGTCGCTGACTCCAATACCCGGCCCCACGATCAACGCGTTGTTGCTCTCGACTATCATCTTCAGCGCATCCGGTGCGTGAGCGCCGTCAAAATGGCCGTCGCGATCCGCAATCGGCTCCGTCATCAGTTCGGCCTGCCCCGACGCGACAATCGGCTGGATCGACTCAGGCACCGCCGCCGTAACCAGGCCCGCACCAGTGCGGAGAGCGGCGCGCGATGCGAGCAACACTGCGCCGGATTTGCCGCGCCCGCCGGCGATGACGAGAGGATGTCCATACATTCCCTTGTGCGAATTCAGCGGCCGTGCGCGAATCAAGTGCTGCAGATCGGCGCGCTCGAGGAATCGCCCACGCGGCGCCAGCTCCTCAATCGCGCGCGGAGCGAACCCGATATCGACAATCCGCAATTCGCCGGAATGCCCCGCACCCGGATATGAAACATGGCCGAACTTCGCGAAGCCGAAGGTCACTGTCAGCGAGGCTTGCACCGCAGCGTCCATGATTGCGCCCGTATCGGAGTTCACGCCCGACGCAATATCGACAGCAACCGTGGGCACCGCGAATGAATTAATCACCTCGATCGCGCGTCGCGGCCCGTCTTTGACTTCCGCGTTCAGTCCCGTGCCGAAGATGGCGTCAATAACTGCGCCGGGCCGTTTGCCCAGCGCGGCTTCCAGGCTCGACTCCGCCGAGACCTCGATCAGCTTGCCACCGCATGCGCGAAACTCCGCGTGCGCGCGGGCGGCATCGCCCTTCAAGTCCGCCACGCGCCCGAGCAGAACCGCTCGCACAGCGAAACCGTCCTGGGTCAAGCGTCGCGCAGCGACGAAGCCGTCGCCGCCGTTGTTGCCCTTCCCGGCGACGACCAGCACGTCCGCGGCCGCGCCGGGAAACCGCTCGACCAGAGCGTCAGCAACGGCCTCGCCCGCGCGCGTCATCAGCGAGTAGGACGGGATTCCGTACTTCTCCTGGCTGATGCGATCCAGGTCGCGGCTCTCGGCGGCATTGAGCAAAATCATCGTCGTCCATCCTTCACCCGCTGATCAGGAGTTCTTCATAAGGAACGCTACCTTTAAGGCCCTGGACCTGCCACCCACGAACTCGTCGGGCGCGACTCTCAATGAATCTGGACAATGTGCCTCTTGTCATTCTACTACCTTTGAAGATTTCGCGTTTACTAATGGCCCTTTCGAATCGGTTACACACTTGAGGACAGATGACTTTTTTAAACTCGCTCCTTTAGTTCTCTGTAGGACTAACGGTAGGAGTCTTTTGGTGGCTTTTGCATCACGAGCTAAGTAAGCTTCAGTGAGTCGGGATCGGTATAGGTATCGAGCCCGATGTGATCCAGCCCAAACGGCGGTCTTCCACTCGCCTTTGACCGCGTTCCGCTAGACCATTCACATAATTCCGACAAGCAAGGCCTGAGGAGTCGATATGTACCTCCCTATTTCACTAGGTGGCATTTTGGTGATCGTTTTAGTGCTATGGCTGCTCGGCGTCGTTTGACGAAGCTCCCGATGTATCACCTGAGACTTCAACCGACCGAAACTCGAAAGGAGCTTAATATTATGAGTAGCAAGAACAAAATACTGGCTATCGTACCCGCTATGGTCCTTGGAATCGGACTGGCAATACCGGCTTTCGCGCAGGAAACGAATACCAGCGCTGGCGTTCCTGCCAGCACGTCGATGCACCAGGCAGGCGAAGACACGACGGGTGCGGCGAAGAATGTGTATCACGGGACGGTTACGGCATTGGACGATACGAGCATCACTACGGAGGTGAAGACGGACCTGGCTACTGCCAAGGACTTGAGGTCGGGCCAGATTCACGTCAGTACAACGGCTGGCATCGTGACGTTGCGGGGTCTGGTACACGATTCCGACGTCGCATCGCGCGCTGAAGCGATCGCGAGAAATGCCAGTGGCGTACGAGGGGTTAGCAACGATCTGCGCGTATCGTCTGCGGTTCCTAGGGACTAGCGGAGAAAAGTGATTGCGCCAGTTTCGATGCTTAGCGGCTTCAGGAAACTGGTGCAATCGCGACTCGGCACTGACATGACGAAGTAACTATCCGCCAGGAACAAGAGGTAAGACTTACGGGTTACGGAATCGCATGGTTAATGGGAGTTCCCGTTACAATACTTGTAGCTTGGTACGTTCTCAGTCATTTGCTCTGAAATAACTTTCGAGCGGTGCGCAGCGGCCAACTATCACTCCAGGCGCGAGGCGTGGATGCGCAGTGCTGGACTGGCGCATTCGCTCTGCTAGCCTTGGGTCGGTTTCAGAATGATTCGGCTGAGCGTTAACGTCAACAAGATTGCGACGCTGCGAAATGCTCGCGGCGGAAATATCCCCGACGTGGTCGCAGCGGCGCGTACCTGCATCGCCGCGGGATGCCACGGAATTACGGTCCATCCGCGACCCGACGCTCGACACATCACATTTCAGGACGTCTTCGATCTCGCCGCGATGATGACGGTCGAGTTCAATATCGAAGGGTACCCGGGCGCGGAATTCATTGATCTGGTGCTGCGCGTGCGACCGACGCAGGTAACGCTGGTGCCCGATCCGCCCGGTGTGCTGACGTCGAATGCAGGCTGGAATCTGACCAGCGGCGCGGCGGATTGGCTGCGCGACGTGCTCGCGAATTTTCGCAAGGCCGGCATTCGCACCAGTCTTTTCATGGAGCCCGACCCCGCGCAGATTGAAATTGCGCAGATCTTCAGTGCTGACCGGGTTGAGCTGTACACGGGACCCTACGCGCACGCTTTTGGCACGCCGGAGGGCAAGGAAATTCTAGCGGCGCATCGCGAAGCCGCACGCGTGGCGCGGAAAATCGGGCTCGGCGTGAACGCCGGTCACGATCTCGACCTCAATAATATTCCGGCCTATGCAAAAGCGGTGAAGGGCCTGCAGGAAGTCTCGATCGGCCACGCGCTCATAGCCGACGCACTCTACATGGGACTGGCGCGCACGGTGAAGGCGTACCTGAAGGCGCTCGGATCGAAGCCGTTGAGCGTAAAGCGGGTGCGCGCAAAGCGCAATTGATCCGTCACAGCGCACCGGCGTATTTCACGATCGCGGCACCAATCTCCTGCGCGAGCATCTTGATCTGAATGTCGTCCTCGCCTTCGACCATCACGCGCGCCAGCATCTCGGTTCCCGAATATCGCACCAGCAGCCTGCCGGTGCCGGCCAGGCGCTGTTCGGCGTCGGCAATGATTCGTTGGACGTCGGGCATCTCGGCCAGCGGCATACGATTTCGCACCCGCACGTTTTCCTGGACCTGCGGGACGCGGCGCATCGCGCGCAGCTCGCTGAGCGTCCGTCCGCTCTCGGCCAAGTGCGCCAGCACCAGCAGCGCGCTTATCAATCCGTCGCCGGTGGTCGAGTGATCCATGAAGATCAAGTGACCCGACTGCTCCCCGCCAAGGTTATACGAATTGAGCCGCATCTCGCGCGCGACCGCGGGATCGCCGACCTCGGTGCGAACCAGACGCACGCCCGCGTCTCGCAGCGCCAGCTCGAGGCCGAAGTTGCTGAGCACGGTTGCAACCACAACGTTGCCGCTAAGCCGTCCTTCGGCGGCAAGCTTGCGCCCGAGCAGCGCCATAACGTCGTCGCCATCCCATACTTCGCCGCGCTCGTCGATCAGCATCACGCGATCGCCGTCACCGTCGAGCGCGATGCCGACGTTGCAATGCTCGCGCAGAACGGTCTCGCGAATCGCGTCGAGATGCACCGCGCCGCAATTGAGATTGATGTTCTTGCCGTCGGGATCGACTGCGATCGGCACGACATCGGCGCCGAGTTCCTCGAGCGCTTCGGGGCCGACTCTGTAGGCGGCGCCATTGGCGCAATCGATCGCTACTTTCATGCCGTCGAAGGTGACCGATCGCGGAAGGCACGACTTAAGAAATACCAAGTAGCGGCCGAGGGCGTCGTCGATTCGGGCGGCCTTGCCGATATCGTCCGGTCGCGCGCGATGCTTGCCGATCTCGGCTTCGTCGGACACCAGCTCTTCGATCCGCCGCTCGGTTTCATCATCGAGCTTGAATCCTTCGCGCGAAAAAAACTTGATCCCATTGTCCTGGAAGGGATTGTGTGAGGCCGATATAACAACGCCGGCATCAGCGCGCATGCTGCGCGTCAGAAACGCGATCGCCGGCGTCGGCAGCGGACCCACCAGCCAGACGTCCACGCCCATCGAACAAATGCCAGACTCGATCGCGGTTTCCAGCATGTACCCCGAGAGCCGCGTATCCTTGCCGATAAGAATCCGGCGGTGACGGCCGGTGGAATTGCGGAACACATGCGCGAGCGCGCGGCCCAGCTTCAGTGCGGTCTCGGAGGTGATCGGCTCGACATTGGCGACACCGCGGACACCGTCGGTGCCGAACAATTTACGATGGGTGTTCATCAGCGGTAGTCGTCAGCTTCTCGTGATACATGCGGAGTTTAACCTTGTCGGGAGTCTGGCGCACCAACTGCATGCCGTCGGGAACAGTTACCTGCAGCGGCAATTCGTGCGAGCCTGGCTCGAGGCCGTTCGCGTCGACGTAGGCCAGGCCCTTCGGCGCGAGGCCCGCCAACTTCACCGCGGGTCCGCGAATCGTCAGCGTCGCCTGTTTGGGTTCGACCCGGTACCTGAAATCGCTGTCCTTTACTTCCACTTGCACAGCGCGAAACTCGCGGTCGGTTATCGCTTCGGCGACATTTACGCGCACATCGACGTGGCCGGTAGACAGTCCGAGCGACGGATCGGGCGGCACGATATCAACCGAACGGTTGGCATCCGAGGTAAGTCCGGACAGGTCGAAGGGCTCCGTGCTGACAAAGGTGAGCGGTGATACGTAGCGGCTCGGTCCGACAATCGTGACGCTCGGGGGCACAATGTCGACCGACGAAATCGTATAGCCCGGTGCGACCTTGTCCTCGACCGCCAGATGCACCGGCACGTCTCGCGTCACCAGGTGATCGACATCCAGCGAAAGTTGATCGGGCGAGATACTCGTTACTGACGTGTTTCGCCCCACGTTGAACATCGATGGATATATCTTGAAGTCTGATTGCCCCGCCGCAACGTTGCGCAGATCGACCTTGAGTCTGAGCCGCTCGGGATCCAGCAACGACAGCAGCGTGCGCGGGCCGGTCACCTCGAGTTTCACGACTGTCGGCGGATGATTCACGATTACCATCCCCGCCGGCAGCGTACCGTAGCTGATAGGCACCGTGAGGGACTCGATCGATCCGCGCTCGCCCACATTGACGAAAATCCAAAGCCCGATCGCGAGTGCGAGCGACAACAGGCGCAGGCCGAGGTTGGCGCCGCGCATTCGCCGCGAACCCCGAAACAAGTATTTGAAGTCGCTCAGCCTCATCCCACCGTCTCGTCGCTCTGATGCCTCCGCGTTGCTAGCCCGGCAGTTTCCGCAGCGTCGACAAAACCTCGGCCGGTTCCAGGCCACGGCTGAGCACGCCGCCGCGCGCCAAAGAAATGCCGCCGGTCTCTTCGGACACAACCAGCACCACCGCGTCGCTGTCCTCGCTCATGCCAATCGCCGCGCGATGACGCGTGCCCAGCGACAGGCTCACGTTGGGATTCTGCGACAGCGGCAACAGGCAGGCCGCCGCGAGCAATCGGTCGCCGTTCACAATCACGGCACCGTCATGCAGCGGAGAGCCATTCATGAAAATCGTTTCAAGTAGCTCCGGCGAGACCTTGCCGTCAACTACTCTCCCGCTTTGGACAAACTCGCCCAGCCCATCGTCCTGCTCGATCACTATCAGCGCGCCAATCTTACGCGCCGAGAGCCATGCCGCCGCCGTCGCGATTTCTTCCGCAGAGGTGACAGTGGCGGCGCCGCGGCCGATGAACGATTGCGCGCCGACACGAGTCAGCGCGCGCCGAATGTCCGCCTGAAAGATCACCACCAGGATCACAAACAGCGAACCAAGGAAGTTGTTTAATAGCCAGTTGAGCGTGAA
Source organism: uncultured delta proteobacterium (assembly GCA_963842215.1). Classification (GTDB taxonomy): domain Bacteria; phylum Desulfobacterota; class Binatia; order Binatales; family Binataceae; genus Binatus. The sequence continues at coordinate 1,191,175 of CAWJFQ010000001.1, forward strand.
CAGTCCGAGCACCTGCGACGCCACGAATGCGCCGCCCACGATCACCAGCCCCACCACCATCTGCATCGTGCGCGTGCCGCGAATCAAAAGCGCGATTCGATAGATCACGTACGCCACGATCAGGACGTCCAAAACGTCCTGCCAGCGAGGGCCCGGTATCATGGGCATGTAGTTATGCATTGCGCCTGAACCGCTGATCCCGTCCTGCCATCGCCGCGGCCATCCGTACCACCGCAGCCGCCGCACGCACGTCGTGTACACGTACGATCGACGCACCCGCCGCAATCGCAAGCGCGTTCACCGCAGCCGTGCCGAAGTCCAAATCCCGCTCGGCGACTTCCGCGACCGTGGCGGCCGCAATATGCGCCACGAAAGTCTTGCGCGACGCGCCTACCATTACCGGATAGCCGAGCGCACAGAGGTCGGGCAAGGCGGCCAGCAATTTCAGATTATGCTGCGCAGTCTTGGCGAATCCTAGTCCGGGATCGACGATGATTCGTGCCCGCGGAATACCGGCGCCGACGGCAAATCGAGCGCGCCGTTCCAGGTACTCGGCGACTTCGCTGACCACCTCGCGGTAGCGCGCGAACTCGATATGATTGGCGATACCGCCACGCATATGCATCAGCACCACTGCGCACTTCATACTCGCCGCCAGCGGCGCCATCTCGCGATCGTGCTCGAGCGCCGTGATGTCGTTGAGTATCGACGCGCCGGAATCGAGCGCGACGCGCGCGACTTCGGCTCGTCGCGTATCGATCGAAATAGGCACTCGCAGCCGCTTGCCGAGCCGCGCGAGCACGGGAGCCACTCGTGCGATCTCGACCTCGATTGGCACCTCAAAGGCGCCGCCCGGACGCGACGATTCTCCGCCGACGTCGATCACGTCGGCGCCCTCGGCTTCCATCGCCAGTGCATGCTCAACGGCTCTATCCGGGTCCAGAAATCTGCCGCCGTCGGAAAAGGAGTCGGGCGTCACGTTGAGGACGCCCATAACCGCTGGAAACTGGATTATACGGCCGTCAGCCAGCTCGAGATTCGAAGCCGCCGATTCAGATTGAGACTGAGATGTAAACGGAAGCGCCTGCTTGCGCAAAGCGCGATCATTCGATGACTTGGCTTGAATCCGCGAGCGTCGCATCGCACCGGCCCCACTTCCCCCTCGCCCTCTTGCGCGCAGTAACGACTCGCGGCTGCGAATCGAATCGAATCAATCAGAGCGCCGCGATCGCGCGCCTGACAGACGGTTAGACGAGGACCGGTTTCGGTGGCAGTCCGGGGACCGGGCTTTCGTCTTCGGCGCGCTTTTCCTTGCCCGTATCCGGACCCGGCCGCGGCGGAGGATCGTTGCGCACTGCGGCCGGCGACGGCGGCAGCGGACGTCCCTCGCGAAACGCAGTTACCATCGCTTCGACTTCGCTGCCGTCGAGCACTTCCTTCTCGAGCAGCCGCGCCGCGATCGCGTGCAAAAGCACCAGGTGATCCGAGAGAAGCTGACGCGCCTTCTGATACGAGTCGTCGATAATCCTGCGCACCTCGCGATCGATCTCGAGGGCAGTCTGTTCCGAGTAATCCTTATGATGCGAGATATCGCGGCCGAGGAAGATCTGTTCCTCGCGCCGCCCGAAGGTCATCGGCCCGAGCTCCTTGCTCATGCCCCACTCGCAGACCATCTTGCGCGCGAGCTCAGTCGCCTTTTCGATATCGTTGCCAGCTCCGGTCGTCATCTGCCCGAACACCAGCTCTTCGGCCGTACGCCCGCCAAACATCACTGCGAGGCGCGTCACCAGGTAGTCGCGCGGATAGGTGTAGCGATCGTCCAGCGGCAATTGCTGCGTGACGCCGAGCGCCATGCCGCGCGCAATAATCGTAACTTTGTGGACCGGGTCCGCGCCGGGCTGCAACATCGCAACCAGCGCATGGCCGCCCTCGTGATATGCGATTATCTTGCGCTCCGAGCCCGAGATCACCATCGAGCGCCGCTCCGCGCCCATCATGACCTTGTCCTTGGCCAGCTCGAAGTCCGACATCTCGACCTTGTCCTTGTTGCGCCGCGCCGCCAGCAGCGCAGCCTCGTTGACAAGGTTCTCCAAATCGGCGCCCGCAAAGCCCGGCGTTGATCGCGCAATCTTGGTACCGTCGACGTCGTCCGACAGCGGCACCTTGCGCGTATGTACCTTCAGAATTCCCTCGCGGCCCTTCACGTCGGGGAGAGGGACGACCACGCGGCGATCGAAGCGGCCCGGCCGCAGCAGAGCGGGGTCGAGCACGTCGGGACGATTGGTGGCGGCCACCAGGATCACACCCTCGTTGGCCTCGAATCCGTCCATCTCGACCAGCAACTGGTTGAGCGTCTGTTCGCGCTCATCATGGCCGCCGCCAAGGCCGGCCCCGCGATGGCGTCCAACCGCATCGATCTCGTCGATGAATATGATGCATGGCGCATGCTTCTTGCCCTGTACGAACAGATCGCGCACGCGCGACGCACCCACGCCGACGAACATCTCGACGAAGTCCGATCCCGAAATCGAAAAAAACGGCACACCTGCTTCGCCTGCAATCGCCCGCGCGAGCAGGGTCTTGCCGGTGCCGGGAGGCCCGACCAGCAGCACGCCCTTGGGGATTCGTCCGCCCAGCCGCGTGAAGCGCTTGGGGTCGCGCAAAAATTGAATTATCTCTTCGAGCTCGTCTTTCGCCTCGTCGATTCCGGCGACGTCGGCGAAGGTAACTTTGTGCGTATTCTCGGTCAGCAGCTTGGCCCGGCTCTTACCGAACGACATCGCTTTGCCGCCGCCAATCTGCATCTGGCGCATGAAGAAAATCCACAATGCCGCCAGCACCAGCACCGGCGACAATTGCAGCAGCGCGACCATCCACCACGGATCGCTCTCCGGCGGCTTGGCGGCGATCTTCACACCTTTCTCGCGGAGCGTCTTGACCAGCTCGGGATCGTCCGGTGCGTAGGTTTTGAAATGGTCACCTGTGACCGTGTCGCCCTTGATCTGGTTGCCCTGAATCGTGGCCTGGGCAACCTGGCCCTTGTCGACCTCGTTGAGGAACTCGGAGAAAATTATTTCGGGTTCTTTGGGCTGCTGCCTGCTGAAGATATTGAACAGCAGCAGGAACATAAGTCCCAGCACTAGCCACAGCGCAATACTGCGTGAAAACTGGTTCATGCTACTAAAAAAGTATCATGGTGGCTGATCAGCACGCAACGTGGTAACCGCTACGCGGCGATTTCAGAAGCCTCAACGCGCAGCACGATTTCGGTGGCCTTGGTGACTAACGCACACTGCGCGCGTGCAAATCCCGGAATCCACGCGATCGCGTCGCCGACCGTCACCACCGGAAAGCGCTCGCGCCGTGCGCGCGGCAGCTTGCGATCGACGAACACATCATGCAGCTTGCGGGTGCCGCGCATCCCAATCGGATGCATCCGGTCGCCATGGATATAGTTGCGCGCGATCAAACCCACGTCAGCGATCTTCGCGGCATCGAACACCGCGACCGACAAACTTTCAGGCATCGACGCATGCGATGCCGCAACCGTCGAAGCCGCGAACTTGAAACCGGCAGCCTCGACGATTGTGATCCCATCGGCGGCAATCGCAACCGAGAATCTCGGGGGCACCGACTCTGTTCGTTGCCCGCTCCCATGCACCAGTCGAAGAAGCTGGTACTCGCGCTCAGCGCGCCATCCGTCCGGAAGATCGATCGAGTCGCTCGGACCGCCTTCGATTGCAAGATGAAGCAAATCCGCGACATGCGGCCGCGAAACTCCGCGCAGCGAGCCCATGCGCTCGGAAAGAAAGAGCCGGAGTGCAACCCTCTGCACTGCGGGATTCAGCGCGCCGAATCCTGACACGTCAAGCGCGCCTTCGCCCGTACGCATAGCGCCCAGCCCGTGCGCTGCAATCGATCCCACCAGCTCGTCGAGCGAACGCATCTCACCCGCCAACTCGACCAGGCGGCCGCTCAGGCCTGGCGCATAGTCGCGCTCGAGCATCGGGATCAGCTCGGCGCGAATCCGGTTGCGCAAAATGTCGGGCGACGAGTTGGTCGAGTCCTCGATAGATGGAATCGATCGCGCCGCCAGGTAGTCACGAATTTCAGCTCGCGAAATCGAGAGCATCGGTCGAAGCAGGCGTCCGGGCCCTCGCTCGGACATAGCAGCCATTCCGGCCGCTCCCGCGCCACGCATCAACCGCATCAAAACGGTCTCGGCCTGATCATCGCGATGGTGTCCGAGGGCCACATAGTCGGCGCCGGCTCGATCTGCCACGCGCCCAAGAAACGCGAGCCGAACCTCGCGAGCCCGCTCCTCGAGATTGGCGGCGGAAGCGAGCCCTCGGGCGCGCTCAACGACCAGGTCGATACAGAGACGCGCGCACATGGCGCGCACGAACGCTTCATCGCGATCAGATTCATTCGCGCGGATCCGATGGTTCAAATGGGCCGCCGCAATCTTCAGCCCCAAGCGCTCACGAAGATCGAGCAGCGCGCAAGTAAGCGCAACCGAATCAGCGCCGCCGGAAAGCCCGATCAATAAAGATGAGCCCGGCCGCACCCCGACCCGCGAAAGCGAGCGCTCGATCGCGCCGACCAGCTTATTTTCAGCCTCGCGAGTCATCACCGATGAGATTATTCCCGCATGAGATCCGCATCAACGCAGCGGATTGAATTGAGAGAGCTCGCGATCACCGACTCATCTGATCGAGCAGATGCAATATCACGCCAATGCCGGGGATATTCACTTCGAGTTCGTCTGCGAGGGTGCGGATAACTCGCGCGCGGCGCAATGCGTCTTGACGTGTAGAGCGACTCGAGCTGCCCGCTTTCTCGCTCGACTTGCACCGGGGCTATCAGGTCCTCGCGCTCCCACGACGCCAGCTCGCGCTCGCTCACTCCGCTGATCGAGCAGAAGACGCTGCGGCTCATCAGCACCACTTTGCCGCGAGCCGAGCTCCTTGATTGGGTCCGCCGCCGCGCCATCGCATTCAACTCCTGGTCACTTCGCCGCCATCAGTTCCGCCCGCGGATCGGCCATCCCACGATCCTTCAGACTGTCGGCTAACTGTTGCATCAAGGCCCGCTCCTTCGCGGTCAAATCGGTGGGTGCGAGCACCTTCAGTTCGTACAGCAGATCGCCGGCTGGCTCCTTGCCACGGGCAGGCAGTCCGCGACCGCGCAGGCGCATCACGCGTCCAGCCTGGCTGCCGGCCGGAATTTTGAGCGACACCCGGCCGTCGACCGTGGGTGCAGTGATCTCGGCGCCGAGCGCCGCTTCGTAGTCCCACACCGGCAGGTTGACGCGCAGGTCGCGGCCCGCCAGTGCGAAGACCGGATTCGGTTCGATTCTAATCGTCAGGAAGAGGTCGCCATTCTGATCGGGACGCGGCGCGCGGCCGCCCTGCCCCTTCAGTCGCAATTGCGTGCCGTCGGCGACGCCGGCAGGAATCGTCACTTCCAGCGTGCGCCGCGCCTGCACCACGCCGGCGCCGCCGCAGGTAGGGCATTGCTCGGCGGAGCGAATCACGCGCGCCTTGCCCTGCTTCTCCTCGCGCGCGATCATCCCGCTGCCGCCACAGGTGGCGCATTCGTCTTCGGCAACGAGATCGAGCCGCCGCTTGCCGCCCTTCACCGCGTCGGCGAGCGTGATCCCGACTTCGGCGCGCAGATCGGGCGCGCGCGGCGGCTCAGTACCGAAATCGTAATTGGAAAATCCGCGCGACGCGCCGCCGCGGCTGCGTCCAAATCCTCGACCGCCGCCTCCGCCGAAAAATTGAGAGAAGAAATCGCTGAAATCGCCGCCGCCGAAATCAGCACCTGCTCCGCCGCGCTGCGCCCGCGCCGGCTGCCGACTGTTGCCGCGCGTAGCGGCGCATCATCTCTTCCTGCGACACACCGTGCTCCCAGTCGGCGCCGAGCTCGTCGTATTTCTTGCGCTTTTCGGGATCGCTGATTACCTGGTAGGCCTCGTTTATTTCCTTGAATTTCGCCTCGGCTTCCTTGTTGTTGGGATTGACGTCGGGATGGAACTTGCGGGCGAGCTTGCGATAGGCACTCTTGATATCCGATTCGCTCGCTTTGCGATCAACGCCGAGAACTTTATAGTAGTCGCGAAATTCCATCCAGTATACTCAGTTCTGCAAATCAGGATACTCAGTAACTATACTCACTCGATTAGTCAATCAAATATCAGACGGTGGCTCCGACTCGCCAGTGGGTGCCGCTTCCTCGGACAGCGCCGTCATCTGCGCTTCGAGCGTGCGCAGCTCGGCGTCGAGCGCTGCCTGCCGGCGCCAGATAAACAGCACATACAAAAAAATAGCCACAAAGATGATGCTGTACGCGGCGAACAAGTACCCCAAATTTTCCATCAACTCAATCCATCACTTTACGTCAGACGCGGCCGCGGAGGCGAAGGCAATTCTTACTGCCAGCGCGCCCATCCTGCTGCGCGTTCGCAACTGCGCAAAACGCAGCATCAGCAGCCACGCCCACAGCGCCGTGAATGCAGTCAGGCATACGAGCAGGGTCGCCACCATCCGCGGATCTTCGAGGCCATGCTCACCCTGCTTCGTCACCAGCACCGCGGGATGAATCGTGCGCCACAGCCGGACCGACGCGATCACGATCGGCACGTCGAGCGCGGCGACCAATCCAAGCACCGCGCCGAAGCGCGCCGTTTGCGGTGTGTCGTCGGCGCTCGCGCGCAGCATCAGGTAACCGCCGTACATCAGCCACAGGATAAAAGTGGTCGTCAAGCGCGAGTCCCAGGTCCACCAGGTGCCCCAGATCGGCTTGGCCCAAATCGATCCGGCGACAATCATCAGCGTGCAGAAGACCATCCCGGTTTCAGCGGCGGCGTAGCCGAGATCGTCCCACAGCTGGTCGCCGAGCCACAGGTAGAATATTCCCGCAATCGCCACCAGCCCGAACGACGCGAAGGCGACCCATGCGAGCGGCACGTGAAAATAAAATATCAACTGCGCGATTCCCTGTTCAGCCTCGGGCGGTACGTAGTCGAATACCATGAACAGCGCGGCGAGCATCAGCGCCAGGGTCGAGAATCCGAGTCCGTTGCGAATCGCGGAGCTACTCATCGAATAGTCAGTCCTCACCTAGCACGTGCTCGAATAGCAGGTAACCGGCGGTGACGAATAGCACGTCGAAGGCAATCATTATCTTCAGCCAGTCGCCCATCGCGGCGAGCGGCGCGCCCGCCAGCGCGGCGGAGCTGGCCTTGACGCCGGCAATCAATGCGGGCACGAAGATCGGCACCGCAAGAATCGGCAATAACATATCACCGCCGCGAGTGCGTCCGGTGATCGCGGAGAGCAGCGTCGCCAGCGCGGAAAATCCAATCGCGCCAAGTGCCAGGATCGGCGCGAGACGCGCTATCGATGAATCGAAATCGAGATTGAAGAACAGCACCATCAGGACGACGGCGCCGACTTGGGCCACCGCCATGAAGATCAACGCGGCGGCAAGTTTTGCAGCATAGAGCGATGCGGGATCGAGCGGGCTCAGCAACAAGCCGCGAATCGCACCATTGTCGCGCTCGGCCAACAGCGCGCGATTCGCACCGAGCATCCCGGCAAAAACCATCGCGACCCACAGCGCACCCGCGGCGGCGTCGACGCTGCGCACTCGCGCCGCGTCGAGCGCGAATACCAGCACCACCAGCACCAGCATCGACAGCGCGAACAGCGCCAGCGTGCTTTCGCCGCTGCGCAGCTCGAGGCGGAGATCCTTGCGGAGTACGGCGGCAAAGCCCGACATGCTTTTATCTGCCCAGCAGCGAGCGGAGCCGCCCGCCACGCCGGACCTCCTCCTTGTGCGCCCGCGACTCCAGGCGATGGTGCGAGACTTCGAAGACCGCGAACTCGACGCCCGCGATTTCAGGGACTGCATGCGCCGTAGCGATCACTGATGCGCCGCGCTCGATCACGCCGCGAATCAGAGTCGCGACGATTTCCGCGGCGTCATGGTCCAGCGACGCGAACGGCTCGTCGAGCAGCAGCAGCGCGGGCTCGGCGAGCATCGCGCGCGCGGCAGAAAGGCGCTGTTCCATTCCGCGCGAGAACGCGCGCACGCGGGTATCGGCAACGTCGGCGAGTCCGACCCGTTCAAGCCACTGGTCGGCACACGCACGCGCGTGGGTCAGCGAATACAGGCTGGCGTAAAATTCGAGATTCTCGCGCGCAGTCAAATTCGGGTAGAGAAAACTCTGGTGCGCCATCATGCCGATTTGTCGCCGGTAGCGCGCCGCGAGATGGCGCGTGTCATGGCCGAAGACCAGCGCGCGGCCGTCGCTCGGCGCTTCGAGTCCCGCCAGAATTCGCAGCAAGGTGGATTTGCCGGCGCCATTGCCTCCAATGATGAACGCGCCCGCGCCGGCCATGAGCCGCAAAACCACGTCGCGCAGCACCGGTGTGAGACCATAAGTCTTTGCCAGGCTGTGAGTCTCGACGATCGGCGCCGCCATCACTCGGACCAGGCGGTCGCACCGCCGCGCGGCCTGATCGCGATGCCGCATTGAGCGCAGAACTTTGAGTCGGTTGCGGCTCGCGTTCCGCATTGGGGACAGAAACTGAACTTGCGTGACGGCGACGGCGACTGCGGCGGTTGCTGTTGCGGCGCCGTTTGCGGCGGACGCGGCGGTTCGGTGTGCAAGACAAGAGTAGGCACCGTGTCGGTGCGACGCGGCGACGGCGGTCGGCGTGGCGGCTGGACCACCGGTGCGAGCGGGGGCTTCTTGGGGTTCGCGGCGCCGGCGCTCTGCGCGCGGATGCTCTCCGCAGCGGCCATCGCGGTCAGCGCACGATCTTCGAGCGCTCTGTGCATGGATTCGTAGTCGGAGCCGGACAACTTGCCCATCTCGCGATCGAACTCGAGTTCGCGAAGACCCTGCACCGCCAGCGCGCGTTCATGCTCGTGACGCTCGGCTTGCAACTCGCTCGACGATTTCGCGCGAGTGCCGACCAGGCCGATGCCGAGCGGGGCCGCCACGAATAGCGCGACCCCGGCGACAATCAGCGCGGCGGCGATGATGAACATCCTATCTGCGCTCCTCGAGTTCTTTTTCGAGCTTGCGCCTGAGTTCGGGATCGAACGACGACGGCTGTGCGCCCGGCTTCGAGTCGGAAGGCGCGGACGAATGCCATCTTCCGACTGCCAGCACCATCGCACCGCCGCCCAGCACGAGCGCGATGAACGGCATCGTCCATGCGAGCAGATTGAAGCCCTCGGTGGTCGGCGCGGACAGAACTTTCTCGCCGTACCGATGACGATAGAAGGCGATTATCTGCGCGCGGGTCATTCCTCTGCCGATCATGCGATCGATTTGGGCGCGCATCGGCACCGAGAAGCCGCAAGTCGGCATGTTGCAGTTGGCGACCGTCAAACCGCAGCCGCATTGGCAGGTCAAACCCTCCGAAACCTGCGCGTTCGTTGGGGTTTCCGATCCGAATGTTTCACGTGAAACGTTTTTTAGTTCAGGAGAAAGAAAAACGAACAGTGCCGCGAGGACGAGCAAGCGCAGGTATGTGGCTTGCGGACGCACGGCTCAATCGCCCCCGGGCGCGGCATCGGCGAGTTCGCGCGTGGCGGCGGACGAGCGGCTGAGCACGGTTGCGATTGCGGCGCGCTCGCGCACGTTGGGCCACATTACGATCACGGTGCCGAAGACCATCAGCAGGCCGCCCGCCCATAGCCAGAAGACCAACGGCGTCAAGAACACTTCGAAGGTCGCGGTCTGGCCGCTGTCGTCGATTCCGGCGAGGACTACATACAGATCGCTCGCAGGCGTCGAGCGGATTGCGACTTTGGTCGCAGGCTGCTGCGGACGTTTGAAGAAGAGCTTCGCCGGCGACATCACGGTTATCTCGCGGCCGTCGGGGCGCAGCACTTCGACCAGTGCGGTCGCGCTTTCGAGATGGGGCGTGTCGGTTTCATCCAAACCCTGGAAGCGCAGAGTGTACGAGCCGATGGTGAAGCTTTCGCCGGCGTGCACACTCTTTTTCACTTCGGTGCGGAAGAACGACGAGCCGACGATTCCGACGAACGCGACGATCACGCCGACGTGAATGATATAGCCGCCGTAGCGGCGGTTGTTTTTGGCGACGAGATTGACCAGTGCCTTGGCGCGCGGCTCGTCGACCATGTGGCGGCGTGCGTTCATCCCGCGGCGAAACTCGACGAGCACGGTGCCGAGCACGAACGCCGCGAGCGAGAATGCGGTGAGGACGTACCATTGGCGAAGTCCCGCAGCGGCGGCGACAATTCCAGTCGCAACTCCCATCGCGACCGGCGCCGCGAAACTGCGCACGAGATTGCTGGTGGTCGTGCGACGCCAGGCGATCAGCGGCCCGATTCCCATCAGGAACACCAGCCCGAGCGCCAGCGGTCCGTTGACGCGATTGAAGAACGGCGGCCCGACGGTGATTTTCACGCCGCGCACGGCTTCCGACAGCACCGGAAAGATGGTGCCCCAGAAAACCGCAAACGCGATGCCGACCAGCATCAGGTTGTTGAACAGGAACGCCGCCTCGCGCGACAGGTACGATTCGAATTCGGCTGGACTGCGCAATTGCTTCGAGCGGAAGATCAAGAGCGCGGTGTAGGCGAGCGTCACGACAATCAGGAAGCTCAGGAAGTATGGCCCGAGGCCGGATTGCGTGAACGAATGCACCGACGAGATGACACCGCTGCGGGTGATGAATGTGCCGAAGAGCGTCAGGCCGAAGGCGAGCCCAATCAACGACAGGTTCCAGACTTTCAGCATGTCCTTGCGTTCCTGGATCATCACCGAATGCAGGTACGCGGTCATCACCAGCCACGGCATGAAGGCGGCGTTCTCGACCGGGTCCCACGCCCAGTAACCGCCCCAGCCGAGAACTTCGTAGGCCCATCGCGCGCCGAACATGTTGCCGAGCGTGAGAAAGAACCAGGAAAAAATCGCCCAACGACGCGTCGAGCGAATCCATCCGTCGTCGAGCTTGCCGGTCAAGAGCGCCGCGGCTCCGAATGCGAACGGCACGGTTGCGCTGACGTAACCGGTGTAGAGCGACGGCGGGTGTATCGCCATCCAATAGTTCTGCAGCAGTGGATTGAGGTCTGAGCCTTCGGCGGGAACCGCCGCGAGCAGATCGAATGGACGCGTGACGAAGTTCAGCATCAGCAGAAAAAAGATTGCGACACCGGCCAGCACCGCGAGCGCATACGGGGCGATCTCAGGATTGCGGCGGCGATTCTGGAAGGCGGCGATCGATGTGAAGATCGACAACAGCCAGGTCCAAAAGAGCAGCGAGCCCTGCTGTCCGCCCCAAAGTGAGGTGATTTTGTAGACGGTCGGCAGCGTGGTGCTGGAATAAGCGGCGACGTACTCGAGCGAGAAATCGCTGCGCAGCAGGGCGACCCACAGCACCGCGACCGCAATGGTGACCATCGCGCACATCGCCCACAGCGCGTGGCGCGCGCTGACGACGAAGTCGGGCGCATTGCGGCGCACGCCGTATATATTCGCAACGATGGAATAAACGGCGAGAATCAGCGCGATTGCAAGCGCGAGATTGCCAAGTTGCGGCATCGAAAAAACCCGCTGCTATTGTGATTGCTTAGGCTTGTACTTGGAAGGGCAACTGGTCATCACCTGCGTCGCGGCGATAGTGCCGCCTGCGCCAAGTTTGCCCTCGACGATGACGTCGCGCCCGGGCGCGAACATGTCGGGCTTGGGCTCTCCGGCGCATATGACGCGGAACGAGACGGGATCGGATGCTACGACAGGCTTTACTGCGGCCGCATCTACGTCGGGAATAGCCACGATTTCAAATTTCAGACTAAGTGAATTCGGATCCCAGTCGATGGTGCCCGCTTTGACGCGGCCGGCCACTCGCAGCGCTTGTCCGCCGAGCTCGGCCTGGCGCGCGGCCACCTCGGGGACGGTCAGGTAGTATTCGGAAGTTGTGCGAATCGCACTGAAGATCAGATAGCCGATCGCGGCGGCGATCAAACCGACGCCGATGAAAAATCGAGGACGAATTCGCATAGCGTCTAATTGTATGTGAAATCCACCAGAGGTTTCACGCTTTTTGGGCACGGATGACTCCTGCACCCAGCGTTCGGAAGATGCGGGAATTAGCGTTCTACGAGTCGGAATCCTTGATTGCCGGGCCGTCGTGGGGGCCGAAGGCTACGCCTCGCTTTGAGGCTTTGATGAAATTCAGCATCTCGATTACTTCGGGGGTCAGGTCATTGGATCTTTCGAGGCGCTCGATCGCCATTTTTAAATTCTGGCGGATGCCGAAGAGCGTTGTGAAAGCATGCCTGAGTGCGTGGATCGATTTCGAGGGGACGCCGGCGCGTTTGAGGCCTACGACGTTGATGCCACGCAGCGTGTGGGTGCCATCCATTATGCAGAATGGCGGGACGTCGCGGCTGGTGCGCGAGAGCCCGCGCATCATAGCCAGGCGTCCAATACGCGTGTACTGATGCACCACGCAGTTGCCCGAGACCAGCGCGCGGTCGCCCAGCTCGACCCATCCTGCGAGGAGCGCACCGCCGGCGATGATGGTCGAGTTGCCGATGCGACAATCGTGAGCGACGTGCGCGTTCTGCATCATGAAGTTGTCGTCGCCCATGATGGTGACGTCGCCGTGCTCGCTGCCGCGATGGACGGTGGAGTATTCGCGGAAGACGTTGCGGTCGCCGATTTTCACCGAGCGCGCGACGCCGGTGTAGGTCAGATCCTGCGGCTCGTCGCCAACCACCGCCCCCGGATGCAGCACGTTGTCGGCGCCGAGCTCAGTGATGCCGAGGATGGTGACGTGCCCGATCAGACGGGTGCGCGCGCCGATGCGGATTTTTCCTTCGAGCAGGCATAGCGGACCGATCTCGACGCCGGCGGCCAGCTCGACGTCGGGGCCCACCACCGAAGTCGGATGAATTCTTCGGCCAAGCGGCGCGTCATGGGTCAATTGAGGAGCCTGCGCTTCTTCAGATCGTCGTGATGCTCGTTGTCGGCTGGTGTCGCAGAGCCTTCGACTTTGTAGTCGCCGGCGGCCCATGTACCGAGGTCGATCATCTGGCATCGCTCGGAGCAAAAGGGACGAAATTTATTTCGAGGCGAGAGGTCGGCCGGTTTTTTGCAGATTGGACAGGTCATGGTCAGGTACCGTGTCCAAGAAAATTGTCAGATGAACGCGCGCTTCGCAATCGGCGAGCGGGCTACTGCATCCCGGTCTTCTCCATGAAGACCGCGCCCTTGGGTCCCGTGTGCACACAAATGACGTCGGTGCGCGCGAACTGAGGCGTGCATAGCGGCTTGTCGATGGCGGGACACTTGTAGAGATTGGGCTCGATGGGCAGGCATTTGTCGAGATCGAAATTCATCTCGGCGTAGTCGCCGGCCTTCTGTTGCGCCGGAGTTTCCGCGATTTGCGAGGAGCATCCAACAATTGTGAGCAGCGCAACTGCGACGAGCGCCCCGCCCGCTGCAGCAAATGAAAATCTGACGGTCATCACACTCCTCAACTCCGCGCAGATTCTAACGCTGCTAAACACGGCGCTCGCCCGATGCCCTAGTCGTCGGGCGAGCGCCCCGAAATCGAGATTTGAACGCCACTCAGCTGCGGTCAGGGATTTGCGCCTCCGCGCTGAACGAAGACGCTGCCCTTGGGCCCGATGTGAACGCAATTCACGTCGGTGCGCACAAACTCCGGAGTACAGATCGGCTGATCGACGGCCGGACATTTGTAGAGGTTCGCGTCAAGCTGCTGGCATTTGTCGAGCGCGAAATTTACCTGAATAGGCTGCGCGGGTGGCTGGTCCGCGTTCTGTGACGAGCATCCCCCCATCGCGAGCATCCCAAGCGATGCGGCGAGGGCTGCTGCGGGAATGAGCAGCACTCCACGCCCGCGAATTTTTGTGACGATACCTTTTCGAGTCCGCATAGAGTTCTCCTCCGATCACTGTTTGGACGGTCAGCCGCCTGTTTCCGCAAGCATCGCGCATTCTGCAATCCGCTGACTCTAATACACGATGGGCGGGCTACCTAAAAGAGGCGATTTGCTTTCAGACGCGCTGACATACACCGACCTAGAAAACGTCGGTGCCGCATCGATCGTTGCCACCCGAAGCCTGAAAAATGCCCACTCGAAAATCGTAGGCAAAGCGCTCGAAGTAGCAGAGTTGCAGCACATGGGCAGGACCCTTGTAGAGCACGCTAACGTGGACTTGCAGGTTGGATTTGCCTGCGGCGACAGCCTGATATTTTTCTGGTGGCAGAAGGACGTAGAAGAAATGCGGGACATTGGGCGAGACGATTCCCGCATCCATCTCCGACATCGTGTCCGGGCCCGGTTTGATGATCTTGCCGTCGACGACCGCATGGGCGCTGACGATTGTGTCGAGCGCGGGAATATTTCCGAAATTCTTAAAACTGACCGCGATCGTCGGACGCTGCGGGTCGCTCCCTTGAAAACCAACATGTTCGACGCCGAGGAACGGGCGATCGACGACGGAGAAAATCGAGCTGGTGACCATCGCCGTGCGCCAGGTGGCGTAGGCGCTGAAGAAAGTGGCAAGCACCATCAGGATAGCCATGAAGTCGGCGATTTTAAGAACTTCCGCGAGCCTGGCGAGTTGAGAGCGCTGGGTGCGTATTATTTCGTGATCGCGGCGCTCGGCGGAAGATTGAGAATGCAGCGGCTCGGTCGACTGCGGGTGAGACTCGTCGTCCATGGCGGACAGTCTATAGTCGACTAGGGCACCGAGAACCAGATCACGGCGAGCGGCGGCATCTCGATCGCGATCGAATGCGAAAATCCGTGCCACGGAATCACGGCCGCCTCGACGCCGCCCATATTGCCGAGGTTCATCCCGCCGTACGCGGCCGAGTCGGTGTTGAGAATCTCGCGATAGAATCCGGGCTCGGGCACGCCGACGCGAAAGCGGCTACGCAGCACCGGCGAGAAATTGCATACGCATATGACGCGGCGGCCGGTGCTCGGCGCGACCCGCATGAAGGCAATCAGGTTGCTGTCGGCGTCGTCGGCGTCCAGCCATCGGAAGCCGGCGGGATCGGTATCGGCCTCCCACAGCGCGGGCTCGGCGCGGTAAATGCGATTGAGATCGCGCACAAGGACTTGCAGCTCGCGATGGTCGGGGTAGTCGAGCAAGTTCCAGTCGAGGCTGGAGTCATGATCCCATTCGCGCCACTGGCCAATTTCCTGCCCCATGAAAATCATCTTCTTCCCCGAGCGCGCCCACATGTAAGCGAACAGCGCACGCTGGTTGGCGAACTGACGCCAGCGGTCGCCGGGCATCTTCGCGAGCATGGCGCGCTTGCCGTGCACGACCTCATCATGCGACAGCGGCAGCACGAAATTTTCACTCCATGCGTAGAGCAGACCGAAGGTGAGATCGCGATGATGGTAGCGGCGATAAATTGGATCGAGGGTGAAGTATTCGAGCGTGTCGTGCATCCATCCCATGTCCCACTTGAAGCCAAAGCCGAGCCCGCCCAAAAAGACCGGACGGCTGACTCCGGTCCACGCGGTAGATTCCTCGGCGATCATCATGATGCCGGGGTTGAGGCGGTACACGTCCTGGTTGAGCTTCTTGAGAAAGGAAATGGCCTCAAGGTTCTCGCGGCCGCCGAACGCGTTGGGAACCCATTCACCGTCGCGCCGCGCGTAGTCGAGGTAGATCATCGACGCGACCGCGTCGACGCGCAGGCCGTCGGCGTGGAACTCGCCGAGCCAGTAGAGCGCGCTCGCGGTCAGGAAGTTGCGCACCTCGGCGCGGCCGTAGTTGAAGATATACGTGCCCCATTCGGGATGATCGCCCTGGCGCGGATCGGCATGCTCGAACAGCGCGGTGCCGTCGAAGCGGCCGAGGCTGAATTCGTCCTTGGGAAAATGGGCTGGAACCCAGTCGAGGATCACGCCGATGCCGCGGCGATGGAGCTCGTCAATCAGGTAGCGCAGGTCGTCGGGGCTGCCGAAGCGCGAGGTCGGCGCGAAATAACCGCTGACTTGGTAGCCCCACGAGCCGGTGAACGGATGCTCCATCACGGGCAGCAGCTCGACGTGGGTGAATCCCATGCGCGTGACGTAGTCGCCGAGCATCGGCGCCATCTCGCGGTAGGTGAGCGGGCGATTGCCTTCCTCGGGTACGCGGCGCCATGAACCGAGATGAACCTCGTAGATCGAGACCGGGCTTTTGATCCATTCGCGGCGCGCCCGCTCTGCAAGCCATTGTGCGTCGTGGAACTCGAAGTCCGACTGGTAAACGATCGACGCCGTCGCGGGTGGCACTTCCATCCGCTGCGCGAACGGATCGCTCTTGAGCAGCAGGCCGCCGGCGCGGGTGCGAACTTCGTATTTGTAGTTCGCGCCCGGGCCGACGCCGGGAACAAATATCTCCCACACGCCCGAGCTGCCGAGCGCGCGCATCATGTGGATGCGCCCGTCCCATCGATTGAAATCGCCGACTACGCTGACGCCGCGCGCATTCGGCGCCCATACAGCGAACGACACGCCGCGGATGCCGGCGACCTCGCGCACGTGCGCCCCGAGCTTCTGGTAGGCGCGGTCATCTTTCTGCTCGCCCCATAAGTAGAGGTCGAGCTCGCCGAGCGTCGGCATGAACGAGTACGGATCGTAAGTCGTTAGCGTGCCGCCGTCGGGAAAATGCATCTCCAGCTGATACGGAAAAATCGAGACGCGGCCCTCGACCGGCACTTCGAACAGTCCAGCAGGATCGCGCAGGCGCATCGGACGCGGCAACTCGCCCGGCACCAGCAGGTCGATGCGCGAGGCGTCGGGACGAAACGCCCGCACCACCAAGCGGTTGCCGTTCAGATGCGCGCCGAGAAGCGCGTGAGGATCGTGATGCTCGAACGCCAGCAGGCGGTCCAGCTCGGTTTCGGACGCGCCCGAGGCGATGGTTTCAGCTTTCATTTCAAGTGCAAAGTCTAAACGATAGATTCATTCCAGGCGACCCGCATCCGCATCAGACCCGCTGTCGCAGGAGATCGAACATGAGTTCCACGCCCAGCGCGAACCAATCGAACCTCATGCCGGGCTTCGACCCGATGATGGGACAGCTCGAAGTGATCGAGCCGGGAATCGCGATGTTCCATGGCTTCGCCAACGTCGCGTTCGCATACGGTCGCGGCGAGATGATCGTAGTCGACACCAGCTCGCGGCAGATGGGGCCGATGGCGGCGCGGGCGATTCGAGAGATCAGCGACGAGCCGTTTGCGTTCCTGATCTATACGCATGGCCACGGCGATCACGCGTTCGGCACTGAGGCGTTTATCACCGACGCGATCACACGCGGGCATTCGCGGCCGAAAATATGGGCGCACGAGGACGTCAGCGGCCGCTTCAAGCGCTATGCACTGACGCGCGGGTGGCAGGCTCATATCAATCGGCTCCAGTTTGGCGGAATGTTCGCGACCGACGGCCTGTTCGAGCCCAAGTCGTTCAGCTATCCGGACCTGGTTTATCGCGACCAACAATTTCTCGACCTGGTGGGCGAGCCGGTCGAGCTGCATCATGCGATGGGCGAGACGGACGACGCCACCTGGGTCTGGATGCCGACGCGGCGGCTAGCGATGGTCGGCGATTTGATCGTCTCGTCGATGCCGAACACCGGCAATCCCAACAAGATACAACGCTACACGCTCGAATGGGCGCAGACGCTCGAGGCAATCGCGAAACGCGCGCCACGATTAATTCTGTCGGGACACGGACCGGCGTATCGCGGCGAGGAGCTGTGCGAGGAAGTGCTGCGCGAGACGGCGCGCGCGATTCGCTACATCCACGATGAAGTCGTGCGACGGCTCAACGCCGGTCAGTGGCCGGTGGAAATCGTCGAGGCTGATATTTCGCTTCCCGCCGATCTCGCCGCGAAGCCGTACCTGCGACCGGTCTACGGATGCGTCGCGTTCGTGGTGCGCGATGTGATCCGGCGCTACGCAGGATGGTGGTCGGGCGAGCCGTCGCAGATGTTCCCGGCGAGGCGCGAGGAACATGGCGAGGACATCGTCGCACTGTGCGGCCGCGACGCGATCATCGCGAGAGCGCGTGCCCTCAAGGACGGATCGCAACTCAGACGCGCGCTGGCGCTGGCCGAAATAGCGCTGAATGCGAACCCCTCCGATAACGAAGCAATCATGTTAAACGCGGAAATACTCGAGTCGATAGCGGCCGGAGAGCGCTCGTTCATCGCGCGAAATTTCTTCGTGGGCGCCGCTCGCCAACTGCGCGAGCGAACGAAGAAGTAAGATGCGGGGCTGCGCGCCCCGCACCCGCGGCAGGGGTGACCCCTGCACCCAGTGATAAGAAAAGAGAGGATGCGGCCTGATGACAACGCCGTCTTCTCGCTGCGTCGCCCCATCGTTCTGTCATCCCGAGCGAAGCCGAGGGACCCCGGATCTTTTCTCGACGCCGAGACATTGCACCTCCCCTGGAGGCTCGCACAGCCGAGTTGGTCCGATTCCTTCGCGCTTTTCGTCGCGTCACTCGGAACTCAGATCTTCCCACGATGGATTCATCGACTCGATCAATTTAATCTTCTTCGCCCGTCTCCAGCTTTTCAATTGCTTTTCCCGTGAGATGGCAGCGGCGGGATCCGTGAACTCCTCGAACCGTACGAGGCGGTCGACATTGTAGGTCGATGTGAAGCCTGGAGTCTCCCTCGTCCGATGTTCGCTCACGCGCCGCACCAGATCGTTCGTCACTCCGATGTAAATCGTGCGGGATATGCTCGCTACGATGTAGACGAAGTAAGAAGAGCGGAATGAACTCATCTGCTTACTGAACTATTGGCGGTTCGGAGCTACTCAGCTTCGCGGGCCCTAAGCGAAGTTGCGGAACCTCTACGCCGAGAAGATCCGGGGGTCCCTCGGCTTCGCTCGGGATGACATGAAAAAAGCTGCGACACGAAAAAGATGGCGCACCAAATGGATCAGGCAGACGCTACTTCGGCGCGTCTGGAACCAGCTTCAACCGGCCTTGCTTTGCTGGGCGGGTCGCGCCTGCGGCGGCGCCAGTCGCGGCGCCTGCGCCTCTGCGTCCTCGAGTTTTCATCGGCGCGCCCTTGTCGCCGCGCGCTTCCACAGTCGGACGCTGATGGGCTGAGCCCGGCGGCATCGAGGGCTGCACCGGGTGGCGCGGCTGGTCCATTCCGAAGGCGTGCCGCTCCAGCTTTTTTATCTGATCGCGGAGATCGGCGGCGCGTTCGTATTCGAGACTTTCCGCCGCGTCCATCATCTGCTGGCGGAGCGCGGTGATTCGGTCGGGCAGTTCGTGCGCCGGGATGAATTCTTCTTCCTTGCCTTTGTCGTCGCCAATCTCCGGCACCACTGCCCACTCCGGCGAGTACATCTCGACGAGGGACGCGTCGATCGCCTTGATGATCGACGTCGGCGTGATGCCGTGCTGCTCGTTGTATGCGACCTGCTTCGCGCGCCGGCGGTTGGTCTCGCCGATGGCTTGCTCCATCGATTTGGTGACAACGTCCGCATACATGATCACGCGGCCGTTGATGTGGCGCGCGGCTCGTCCGTAGTCTGAATCAGCGAGCGCGCTGAACGCAGGTAGCCTTCCTTGTCGGCGTCGAGAATTGCTACCAGCGATACCTCTGGCAAATCGAGACCCTCGCGCAGGAGGTTGATACCGACCAGCACGTCAAATTCGCCCTTGCGCAGGCTGCGGATTATCTCGACGCGCTCGATCGTCTCGATATCCGAGTGCAGATAACGGACCCGGATGCCGAGGTCGTGGTAGTAGTCGGTCAAATCCTCGGCCATCTTCTTGGTCAGGCACGTCACCAACACGCGCTCATTCACTGCGACGCGTTTGTGAATCTCTTCGAGCAGGTCGTCGACTTGCGTGCCGGCCTTGCGCACCTCGATTTCAGGATCGATGAGACCGGTCGGACGAATGAGCTGCTCAACGATCAAGCCGCCAGATTTCTCCTGCTCGTAATCGCCGGGCGTCGCCGAAACATAAACCGCCTGCACGACGTGCGATTCCCATTCCTCGAAATTCAAGGGGCGATTGTCGAGCGCAGACGGCAGCCGAAATCCGAAATCGACCAGTACTTGTTTGCGCGAGCGGTCACCACGATACATCCCGCCGATTTGCGGCACGGTCACGTGGCTTTCGTCGATGAAGAACAGCGAGTTGTTCGGGAAGTAATCGAGCAGTGTCGGCGGCGCCTGTCCCGGGAGCCGGCCGGTCAGATGGCGTGAGTAGTTTTCGATTCCCGGGCAGAAGCCCATCTCGGCCAGCAACTCCAGGTCATACATCGTGCGCTGCTCGAGGCGCTGGGCTTCCAGCAGCCGATTTTCCGTGCGAAAGAACTCGAGCCGCTCCTTCAACTCGGCGTGGATATCGCGCACCGCGATTTCCATCCGGTCCGAGGTCGTAACGTAGTGCGACGCCGGGTAGATCGCGACGCTCTGCAGCTTGCGAATCACTTTGCCGCGCAGTGCGTCGATTTCGTACAGCGCCTCGACCTGGTCGCCGAAGAATTCGACGCGCACCGCGCGCTGCTCTTCGTAGGCCGGGAAAATCTCGACGGTGTCGCCGCGCACGCGAAATGTTCCGCGATGAAAGTCGTAGTCGTTGCGCTGGTACTGGATGTCGACCAGCTTGCGCAGCATCTTGTCGCGATCGATTGTCTGTCCTTCTTCAGGAACACCAGCATCTCGAAGTAAACTTCCGGCTCGCCAAGGCCGTAGATGCAGGAGACCGATGCCACGATCAGGACATCGTTGCGCTCCAGCAGCGCCTTGGTCGCGGAGTGGCGCAGCTTGTCGATTTCGTCGTTGATGCTCGCGTCTTTCTCGATAAACGTGTCGGTCGAAGGAACGTACGCTTCGGGTTGATAATAGTCGTAGTAGGAAACGAAGTAACGGACCGCGTTTTCCGGAAATAGGCTCTTGAACTCGTTGTAGAGCTGCGCGGCGAGCGTTTTGTTCGGCGCCATCACGAGCGTGGGACGGTTAACTCTCGCTATCACGTTGGCCATGGTAAAGGTTTTGCCCGAGCCGGTGACGCCAAGCAGGACCTGATGCGGCAACTTGTCGTTCAGATTGGCGACCAGAGATTCGATCGCCGCCGGCTGGTCGCCCTCAGGGCGATAACCCGAGACCAGCTTGAAACTTCCCTCTTTGCCGCGCGCTAATGAGAGCATGGTGAAGCAGACAGTGTAGCAGGATTTGCCCTGACTGCGGAATTCGAACGCAGTCCTATCGACCATCGCGAACGAAGCGCGAGTAACCGAAATCTCAAGCCACCGTACATCTTGTCGGAGTGCGCTAATTCGTCGATACGCGAAAATAGGTGCGCAGTCCTGGATTTGCTAGGATGTTGGCCGTGGCGATTAATTGCAGTCGGTCGCCGTCAACATAAATAGTCGGGCACGAGTAGAAATCACGGAGGAGAAGTCACGATATGAAGCTCTCGAAAACCAGGCTTGCGGGCGCGATTTTGTTGCTCGCGGCAGCGATACCCGCGCTCGCGATGGCGCAAAACGCGGAGTTCGGCGAGAAAATGAACAAGTACCTCAATGAACATCCGAAAATGGCCGCAAAGGTGCGCGCTGATCCGTCGCTGCTTTACGACAAGAAATTCCGCAGGGCGCATCCCGAGCTGCAGCAATACATGCAGGACCATCCGCAGGTCTACAAAAGGATGGATGAGCGGGGACTCGGCGCGTATGATTCGGGCCATACTTGGCGCGACGCCAGCTGGTGGCATGAGCACGACCCCGGCTGGATTAACAAAAACCATCCTGAGTGGGCTGCCAGTCATCCGGAGTGGGCAGCGAATCACCAGGAGTGGACCAACAATCATCTGCCGGCCAACGAGGCATATCACGGTTCTGTGAGCGCGCAGCCATATAACGGTTCGGTGAACGCGCAGCACCACCAGCCGCAATAAATTCGACGCGAGCGACCGCTCCGAACCTCTCTTTTTCAGGGGTTCGGAGCGCCACGCCGGCGGCGATTACTGCCTAGTCAGACCCAATTCACCGATAGTTATCCACAGGATTCCGAAGGTCGGCCGATAGAGCCACGGCCGCCTCCGGCGAAAAAATATCTAACGTTCCACCCCCGGACGTGTTGCATTCCTGTTACGAATATAACTATATTTCCCCGTCAATTGGGTGGGATTGTCCACGTTTGGACATGATCTTGGCTCGGGGGCTGCAAAGTGAGGGGTCGCTTCGCGTAGACGCACTTGGGTGAGGAGGAGTTCATGAGACTGAAATCACGGTTATTGAATGCGGTCGCTGCCGTCGCTGGCGCAGCGCTATTCGCGTCCAGTATCACCGGTTGCGCAAATTTGTCGCAACCACGTCACTGGGGGGCCTGCGCGATTATCGGAGGAGCGCTCGGCGCAGGCGCGGGCGCTGCCATCGGCATTGTCGTCGTCGACAATACGCAAGGCAGCCACAGCAACAGCAGTAATGACTCCCGGGCTTGGGCCGGTGCAGGTGGCGCAGTTGGAGGCGCAATAGTCGGCGCGCTGGCTGGCCACTACCTTTGCGATGAAGTGATTGAGCCGCCACCACCTCCTCCACCGCCGCCACCTCCGCCGCCGCCACCACCGCCTCCGCCGCCGCCACCGGTCGCGCAAAAGCTGGTGCTACGCGGTGTGCATTTCGACTTCAACAAGTCGAAGATTCGTCCGGGTGACGCCGCCGTGCTGGATGAGGCCGCTACCACTCTGAAGGCCAATCCGAACGTGACGATCAACGTCAACGGCTACTGCGACGCAATCGGCGGAGTTGAGTACAATCTCAAGCTGTCCGACCGTCGAGCCGACGCGGTGGTGGACTACCTGGTGAAGGCCGGAATCCCGTCGAGCCAGTTGATTCCGCACGGGTACGGCAAGACTGACTTCGTCGCCACCAACGATACGGCGGAGGGTCGTGCTCAGAACCGTCGCGTCGAGCTGGTACCGAATCAGTAAGTCGGCTCGCGACTGAAATGTGTGCAGGCGGCCGCAGTCCCTTCGGGGGCTGCGGCCGCATTCTTTTGTAGCCCGCCTGTTGTCACCAATGTAACAAAACCTGCCCTTGCGAAAGCCGAAGTACCAGGCAAATTCGCCTGAACTCAACAAAAATGGCAAAATTTGGGTGTTTCATTTTGCCACCGCGTGATTGACCGAAAACTGACCTAGGGAGGATCCTGTGTTGTTTAGATCGAAAAGTCTGGTTTGTGCAGCCGCCGCCGTCGCCTTGTTGACGGTCTCGTCATGCTCGTCGATGACGCCTGAGCAGGTAACGTATACCGAATACGGCGCCGCTGGCGGTGCTCTGGCCGGCGGAGCCGTGGGATGCGGAGTTGCTGCATTAGAAAGTGGTAGCGCCAAGGGTTATGAGATCGGATGCCCGTCAGGGGTCGTCGGGGGCGCGCTAATCGGCGGCATCGTCGGCTATCTATTGGCGCCGAAGGCGCTGCCGCCTGCACCGCCGCCGCCTCCACCGCCGCCTCCTCCACCGCCACCACCTCCTCCACCGCCACCGGTTGCGCAAAAACTGGTGCTCCGCGGGGTACATTTCGATTTCAACAAGGCGAGGATTCGGCCTGGCGATGCGGCCGTACTGGATGAAGCCGCTACCACTTTGAAGGCCAATCCCAATGTGACGATCAACGTCAACGGTTATTGTGACGCTGTTGGCGGTGAGGAATACAACTTGAAGCTGTCCGATCGTCGAGCGGACGCCGTGGTGGATTACCTGGTGAAGGCCGGAATCCCATCGAGCCAGTTGATTCCGCACGGATACGGCAAGACCGACTTCGTCGCCACCAACGACACGGCGGAAGGTCGGGCTCAGAACCGTCGCGTCGAGCTGGTGCCGAACCAATAAACCGCTCCAAGGATGCAACGTCCGCAACCGGCCGCAGTTCCGTCCAGGGGCTGCGGCTGTTTTTTTGGGTCCACAATGGTCGTTTTATAAGCGCGCAAAAGAATCGCGTTGCTTCAAATAAAATGGCAGAATTCCTGTGTTGGATTTCCCTACAGCTGCAATCTTGGGAGGGGATGCTTTTGAATAGATGGAAAAATTGGATGGGCGCCGCGGCTACTGTCGCTCTGTTGACGGTCTCATCGTGCTCGTCGATGACGCCGGAGCAGGTCACCTACACGGAATACGGCGCGGCTGGCGGCGCGCTGGCCGGAGGCGCCATTGGATGCGGAACTGCGGCACTTTCCACTGGGGGTACCGCCAAGGGTTATGAGATCGGATGCCCAAGCGGAGTTGTCGGAGGCGCTTTGATCGGCGGAATCATCGGCTATTTCATGGCGCCGAAGGCGCTGCCGCCCGCGCCGCCACCGCCGCCCCCACCACCTCCTCCTCCGCCGCCTCCACCGCCGCCAGCAGCGCCCAGCCAGAAGCTGGTACTGCGCGGAATTCACTTCGACTTCAACAAGTCGAGGATTCGGCCGGGTGACGCAGCCGTGCTCGATGAGGACGCTTCAACCCTGAAGTCCAATCCGAATGTGGCGATCAACGTCAACGGCTACTGCGACGCTATCGGCAGCGAGGAATACAATCTCCGGCTGTCTGATCGGCGTGCGGATGCGGTCGTGGACTACCTTGTGAAACAGGGAATTCCGTCGAGCCAGTTGATCCCGCACGGCTACGGCAAGACCGACTTCGTCGCGCCCAACGACACGTCTGAGGGCCGCGCCCAGAACCGTCGCGTCGAGCTGGTGCCGAATCAGTAGGCAGATCCCAGACTCAAACGTCCGCGAGCGGCCGCAGTCCCTTCGGGGGCTGCGGTCTTTTTTTGTGAACAAAATATTTCGGATCACGCCGCAATAATGCCGATTGAGGGGAAGCCTCTCAATTTGAGAGTGCGGCATTCAGGTTGAAATTCCGATTCGCGTCAACTTTTCAATAATGACAAAATTCGCCAGCTTTAATTCCGCCAGCAGCTTGAACCCAGGGAGGGGTGCCCGTGGCTAGATGGAACAATTGGATTGCCGCTACAGCCGCCACAGCGTTATTGATGCTATCCTCATGCGCATCATGGACGCCGGCGCAGAGAGAGTACACCGAGGTCGGGGCGGCAAGTGGCGCAGTAGTCGGCGGTGGCATTGGCTGCGCAATCGGTCTCGAATATCGGCACGATAGTGACGCAAGGTCGATCGGTCTCGGATGCGGACTGGGAGTGCTGACTGGAGCGCTGGTCGGCGGCGCAATAGGCTACATGGTCGCGCCTCCACCGCCGGCACCTCCCGCACCGCCGCCACCTCCGCCGCCGCCACCACCGCCTCCGCCGCCGCCACCGGTCGCGCAAAAGCTGGTGCTACGCGGTGTGCATTTCGACTTCAACAAGTCGAAGATTCGTCCGGGTGACGCCGCCGTGCTGGATGAGGCCGCTACCACTTTGAAGGCCAATCCGAACGTGACGATCAACGTCAACGGCTACTGCGACGCAATCGGCGGAGTTGAGTACAATCTCAAGCTGTCCGACCGTCGAGCCGACGCGGTGGTGGACTACCTGGTGAAGGCCGGAATCCCGTCGAGCCAGTTGATTCCGCACGGGTACGGCAAGACTGACTTCGTCGCCACCAACGATACGGCGGAGGGTCGTGCTCAGAACCGTCGCGTCGAGCTGGTACCGAATCAGTAAGTCGGCTCGCGACTGAAATGTGTGCAGGCGGCCGCAGTCCCTTCGAGGGGCTGCGGCCGCTTTTTCTTGCGCGTTACCCGCTTCATGGATGCTGACGATCGTGACGCATTTTTGCTATACAGACCCTCGCTATGATGTTGAAACGAACAGTTGGGATGGGAGCGGCGGTTGTGGGGTTCGCAATCACAGCAATGGTCATGGCGATGCCCGCGCGCGCTCAAGCGCAAACTCAGGGTGCGCCGACGTCGATATCGGCAGGTTCGGCGTCAGTTGCCTCGGCCTCAGATGTAGCGGCCGGGCCGGCGGCGGCCGCATCACCAGCGGCGAAAAAAACGCTGCGGCAAACGGTCAAATCTTTGATTGCGAAAATTACCCCTGACCGAATCAAGCGCGATCTCGAATTCAAGAAAGCGTCTGCTCAGTTCCCGGATTTCTGCAAACATTGGGAGCAGGATCTGCACGACCGCGAGCTGAATAACCTGTCTAAATTGACCTTCATCATAAAAGACGGCTACGAGACCGCCACCTACACCGCCTACGGCAAAATCGCCGAATGCGAATCGCATCAATCCAAAGATGGCTACTCGATCGGCAAGATCAGCTACGAGGAATTCGTCTACTACATCGTCGGTAAGTCCGAAGACGAAGCTCGGCACGCTGCGCCGAAGACCGTGAGCGACACACATACCACGGAAATTTTCCGCTGGGACAACGGCAAGTGGTTCTACTAAAAGCGGGGCTGCGCGCCCCCGCATTCAATTTAGTTCCTTGCTGCTGTAGTTCAGGATCCGACGCGCGATGATTATCATGTTGATCTGCTGAGTGCCCTCGAAGATGTCGTTGATCTTCGCGTCGCGCATCCACTTCTCGACCAGGATTTTGCGGGAGTAACCCAGCGGACCCAGCAACTCGACCGCCTTCTGCGTTATCAGCGTCACCGCCAGTCCCGCCTTGGCCTTCGCCATCGACGCCTCGAGGCTGTTGCGCTTGCCGGTATCGAGCATCCAGGCCGCCCGCCACGTCAGCAACCGCGCCGCCTGTAGTTGCACTTCCATCTCCATGAAGTCGCGCTCGACGGCTGTCAGGCGCCGCGGCGAGAGACCGTAGCGGACCGGCACGTTGTGCTCCTTTAGAAAATCGCGCACGAAGTCCAGCGCCGCGCGCCCCACTCCGATTGCCATCGCCGCCACGATCGGCCGGGTCGCGTCGAAGGTCGCCATCACGTCCTTGAAGCCGCCTTCCTTGCGGACTTCAGCGCTGCCCAGCAGAGCGTCGAGTGGAATCCGGCAATTGTCGAAAATTATTGCGGCAGTGTCCGACGCGCGAATGCCGAGTTTGTTCTCGACCCTCACCACCGACATGCCGGGCGTGTTGTGCTCGACGACGAACGGCTTGATCCCCGGACGTCCCGCGCTCTTGTCCACTGTCGCCCACACCACCACGAAGCCTTCCGATTTCTCAGCCGCCATCTCGCCGGCGGTGCAGAAGATCTTCGTGCCGTTGATCACCCAATGGTCGCCGTCGCGAGTCGCAGTGGTGGTGACCTGCGACGAATCGGAACCGAAACCGGGCTCCGTAATAGCCATCGCGCCCCACTTCGGCTTGCCTTCCTTGAACCGTTTGAGAAATCGCTCTTTTTGCTCGGGCGTACCCGCCGCCATCACCGCCGCGCCGCCGAGTCCCGAGTTGGGCGTCGACAGGTAAAGTCCAGCGTCGCCCCAGCACAACTCCTCGGTGCTGAGCACGGTCATCAGATTGGCGCGCCGAGGGGTTGCGGCTCCCGATGCCTCGGGCTTCTTGCTCTTGTCGTTGCCGACCTGGATATCGGCGGCGGCCGACGCCGACCACATCGACTCGTAAAACTGGGTCGGCTTGGTGTGCTCATGCTCATCGCAGTCACGCGAAATCGGACGCATCATATGCTCCGAAACCGCGTGAAACATCTGCAGCCGGCCTAAAATTTGAGGTTCGAGTTCGAAATCGATCATGATTTTATCTCCGTCGCGGCCTGCCTAGACCGTTGCTATTCCTTCGAATGCGGAAAATCCGCGCGCGTTGCGCAGCCACATCTCGACCGGATGCTCGCGGATATAACCGTGGCCGCCGAGCACCTGCACGCCATTGTCAGTTACCTTGAGTGCGCTTCCGGCGACATAATTCTTCGCCAGGTAACTTTCCTTCAACGCGTCGCCGCCTTTGTCCAGTTTGAAGGCGGCTTCCCACACCAGCAGGCGCGCCGCGTCGATTTCAATCGCCATGTCGGCGAGGATGAAGGCGATGGCCTGCTTGGTCGCGATCGGCACGCCGAACGCCTTGC
This sequence comes from uncultured delta proteobacterium, assembly GCA_963842215.1. Classification (GTDB taxonomy): domain Bacteria; phylum Desulfobacterota; class Binatia; order Binatales; family Binataceae; genus Binatus. The sequence continues at coordinate 1,219,164 of CAWJFQ010000001.1, forward strand.
GTTCCTTGGCATAGTCGCGCGCATATTCGAACGCCGCATTCATCACGCCAACGCCCATCGCGGCCAGCGCGACCCGCGACTCGCTCATCAGCCGCGAGAAGTCGATTCCCTTGTCACCGCCGAGGCGCGCATCTGCCCCGACGCGGCAGTCTTTCAGCCACAGCTCATAAGTCGCGAGCGCCTTGAGGCCCATGTTTTTCTCGCGATCCGAAACCGTCACGCCCGTCGTGACGCGCGGAACGATAAACGCATCCACTCCGGCGAAACCCTTGCTGGCGTCTGTCGCCACATACACCAGCATCGAATCCGACTCGGCCGCGAGCGGCACGTAGCACTTGGCGCCGTTTAAAATGAAGCCGGCGCCGTCGCGTTTGGCTGAGACCTGCTGCGCCGACAGATCGAAATCGAAGCGCGGCTCCATGACGGCCGCGGTCGCAGCGGCGAAGTCGGCGCCGGCGAATTTTTTCAAATGTTGGGCGCGCTGGTCGTCGGTTCCCATCTCGACAATCGGAAATGCGAACAGCCGCGGCGCGAGTATGTGCAGCGCGATCGAAAGATCGCCGAAACCGAGTTCCTCGGCGACGATAGCGCCAGTCACCGCCGAGCGCGGGTCGCCGCCACCGCCGAATTTTTCCGGGATTGCGCCGCTGACGAATCCGAACTGCCATGCTTCCGCGAGCAGCGCCGCGGGAATCGTGCCGGCTTTCGTCGGCCGGCCGCGCGGCGGGACGGATCTTCTCGCGCGCGAACGCACCGACACTGTCGCGGATCATCTGCTGTTCTTCGCTGAGTTCAAAATCGATCATGAATTGAAACGCATTCCTTTTGATTAAAGTAACACTTTAGATTTTCAAGGCGACCGGCGCCTGCGTGCGCGCCGACTCATAAGCCGCTTCGACCATCCGCTGCGCCTGCACGCCCGCCCCGAATTCCGGGTCCGGCTGGCACACACCCTTGAGCGCGGCGATAAAAGTCGCATCTTCGGCGGCATACGGAATCGCCAACCTATCCTTGAATGGCGCCAGGTACGGACGCTCACGCAATATCGCTTCGGTAAATCGCGCCATCACGGCATCGTCTGCGACCGTTTCCTCGTTCGCCGCACAGTCGCGCTGAACGATGATCGGCCCGAGCGTGTCGGCATCGCTCGCGACAAACAAGTTCTCGGCGAAAACCTCGAGCCTGCGATTACTCGGCCGTCCCATCATCTTATGCCAGATCGAAGTGAGCTGTCCGTGGAAGCCGCCGGTAAATTCCATCGTGGTCGCGCCAAAGTCCTCGACGCCATCGGCGCCGTTCAGGTTGCGCGTGCGGCAACTGAGGCTCGCGACGGGGCCGAACATCCAGCTCAGCAGATCGAAGTCATGAACGCTGTGCTCGATTAGCGTACCGCCGGCAGTCAGCGACGGATCATTGCGCCACGCGCTCGCATGCACGCCGCGCGTGGGAAAGTCCTGGTCGTCGCGCATCGTGACGCTGAGCAATCTGCCGGCATCGTGCTGCTTGAACATCGACTTGATCACGTTGTAAACCGGCGAAAATCGCAGCACGAGACCAACCTGGCTCGTCACTCCCGACGCTTTGATCGCGGAGGCCATCTCCGACGCTTCCACCGCCGTCATCGCGAGCGGCTTCTCGCAAAAGATATGCTTGCCGGCGCGCGCCGCGGCAATACATACCCGGCGATGCATCGCGGTCGGCGTGCATATCCATACGGCGTTGATCGATGTATCGGCGATTATCTCTTCAGCTGACTCGACCGCCCGTGCGTGCTGCCAGCGTGCGGCAAGCCGCTCGGCTGCCGGATGAGACAGGTCGGCGACGGCAGTCACGCGAACACTTTGCTCCGTGCGGTCGGCGACGTAGCGGAGCATCATCGAATGCGTCTGGCCGATAAGACCGGCGCCGACGATACCGACTCGAATCTGTCCGCTAACGGGAGTTGACATCAGGAGTTCCCGGACTTTTCTTCGCGGCGAAGTTTTTCCAGCTCACGCTCGCGCTTGTATTTCTTCGGATCCTCGATCGTTTTCGACGGCGGCGCCATCGGCTTGCGGATTTTCGCGATCAATCCGCCCGCGCGCGGCTTTCTTGTTTTTCGTTGCGGCATGTTGCTAAGCGGCAAAGCCGACAAAGCTCATCTGCAAGCCCGTTATTTTTCCGCCCGCCGCGCGCCGCGAGAAAAAGCGATCCGACGCGCAGCGAGTGCACGGGCCGACGCTGGTGATATTCGTGGGCGCGAGACCTGCGCGTTCGAGCTGGTCGCGCACGATCGCGCGCAAATCGATAAACGCCTTGCCGGGACGCCCAGCTCTGACATGTTGCCGAGCGCCGGCAATTTCACAGCCGAATCGGTCGCCAAGATCGGCGTCGACTTCGAAGCAGCATGGACCGATCGAGGGGCCCATCGCGGCACAAATGTTCGACGCGCGCGCGCCGAGCTGGGCCATCGCATCGACGCCGGCGCCGGCGATATCCGCGATGACGCCGCGCCATCCGGCATGCATCGCACCGGCTATTTTTCGCTTCGCATCAACCATCAAGATCGGCACACAGTCGGCGCTGAATATTCCGAGCATCACGCCGGGCTCTGCCGTTACGCTGCCGTCCGCGGGCGGCCGAATCGCCGCGGTGTCGCGCGTCGCAATGTGAACCATGTTGCCATGCACCTGGTTAAGCCGCGCGACCAGCTCGAGCTCCGGCACTTCGCGCCGCAGGCGCTGCCAATTGGCGTCAACCGCGCGCGCGTCATCGCCGACCCAATACGAAAGATTCATCGCGCTGAACGCGCCGGTGCTGATGCCGCCCGTGCGGCCGATGAAGCCGTGGCAGATCGACGCATCGGGCCACGCGCGAAGGATTTCGATAGCGCCTGAGTCGGGCGATGATTGAGCGTAGGGTTTCCATGTCGAAGTGCGCGGCGGCGAGTCAACTGTTGTTCGCTCATCGCAGGATAACCTATAATTCTGATCTTTGGAATTTGAGGTTTTAGCGCCTATGAACGGCTACGAATATCTGGTGGCGCGAAATCGCCTGATGCAACGGCTCGAAGAGGAACTGGCGCCGCTAGCTACGCGGCCAGTGGCTGAACGCGAGGCCGAAACCCGGCGCATCCAGGCGAAATTCGACGTCCAGCTTGCCGAGTTGTACACCAAAGTCGCGGACGAATATCCGGGCGAGCGCAAGAAAAAGGCGCGCCCCATCGCCGACCCTCGGTAAGAAACTCGGAGCAAGCTTGGATCGCTCAATCAGTATCCGGGGCGCGCGCACTCATAACCTGGCCGATATCTCGCTCGAAATTCCCCGCGAAAAGCTGACCGTCGTCACCGGGGTGTCCGGCTCGGGCAAATCGAGTCTGGTGTTCGATACCGTGTATGCCGAAGGTCAGCGGCGTTACGTCCAGAGTCTTTCAACCTACGCGCGCCTGTTCCTGGAGCGGATGGAGCGGCCGGACGTCGATTCGATTTCAGAGATTCCGCCGGCGCTAGCGCTGCGCCAAAAAAACACGATCAAGAACGCGCGCTCTACGGTCGGCACTGTCACCGAGATCAGCGATTATATCCGCCTGCTGTTCGCGACCGTCGGCCGCACCATTTGTCCGCGATGCGGCGGCGAGGTGAGTCGCGACAGCGTCGAGAGTGCGGGCGCGAAAATCCTCGACGCGCTGGGACTCTACGTTATCCTCGCGCCGTTCGAGGCCGGCTCGCGCTCGGTTCCCGACGCGGCAGGCTACCTGATTCAGAACGGTTACCATCGCCTGTACGCCAACGACGCCATCACCGAGACGGCCGAGTTCGCCGCGCGCGCCATCGCCGCCGAAGCGCAGAACGGTTCCGCGCCGCCGATCGACAACACAATGATGGTGGTCGTCGATCGCATCGCGGTCAGCGGCGAGGGTGAAATCGAGCGCGTGCGCGAAGCGCTCGAAAAGGCTTTCTATCTCGGCGGCGGACGCGCTCGCGCGGTGCGGGTCGAGCGCGACAACGGCAATACGCATAGCGTCGGCACGATCGATTTCGATCGACGCTTCAACTGCTCGCGATGCGCCACGGCATTCGCCGAGCCGACCACGGCGCTGTTTTCGTCGAACAGTCCAATCGGCGCGTGTGCCGAATGCGAAGGCTTTGGCCGCACGGTCGAGCTCGATCTCGACAAGGTGATGCCGAATCATAACCTCTCGATGCGCAACGGCCTCGTCGCGCCGTGGCGCACACCGGCCTATCGCGAGATGAACGACTGGATGCTGAAGCTGGCGCGACGCAGGAAAATCCGGACGTCGGCGCCGTTTCGCGAGCTGACCGACGAGGAGCGCACCTGGCTGCTCGACGGCGACGAAGGTCCGCGCGCGAAGTGGGACGAAGACAAGTGGCCGGGCGTGCACGGCTTCTTCAAGTGGCTGGAAGGGCGGCGCTACAAGACGCACGTCCGGATTTTACTCGCGAAGTATCGCCGCTTCGTCACCTGTCCCGCATGCGGCGGCGCCAAGCTGAAGGCCGAAGCGCTCAACGTGCAGGTCGACGGCGTGTCGATAGCCGACGTTGGGCGACTCTCGATTCGCGACCTGGTGACGTGGCTCGATAAGATCGAATCGATTCCTGAGGTTGCACTCGGGCGGCGGTCGTGATGCGCGAGCTGCGCAATCGCGTCAGCTACCTGGTCGAAGTCGGCCTTGGCTACCTGACGGTCGAGCGGCAGGCGCGTACGCTGTCGGGCGGCGAGGCGCAGCGCATTCATCTCGCGAGCGCGCTCGGCAGCGTGCTGGTCGGGACGCTCTATGCGCTCGACGAGCCGACGGTAGGACTGCACGCGTCAGACGCGCGCCGGCTGCTCGCGGTCCTGTACAGCCTGCGCGATTTCGGCAACACGGTGATCGTCGTCGAGCACGACCCGGCGATGATCGCGGGCGCCGATCACGTCGTCGAGCTCGGTCCCGGCGGCGGCAGCGAGGGTGGCGAGCTCACTTACACGGGACCTCCGGCGAAGGCGAATCTCGACAGCATGGCGTCGTCGCCGGGACGCGTACTGCTGATGCGCGCGCTGGCGAAGCGGCGGAAATTTACGCGGCGCGATCCCGCAATTCGAATCGTCGGGGCGCGCGAACACAATCTCGCCGATCTGGACGTTGCGATCCCCGCCGGGCGGATGGTTTGCGTGACCGGAGTTTCAGGATCGGGAAAGTCGACGCTGGTCGAGGACGTTCTCTACAACAACTATCTGCGGCGCGCCGGCGACACTTCAGCGGAGCCCGGCGAATGCGATCGTATCGACGGCTTCGAGCTGATCGGCGAGATGGTGCACATGGGACAGGAGCTGCCGACGCGCTCGATGCGCTCGAATCCGGCGACCTATCTGAAAATCTACGACGAGATCCGCAAGCTGTTTGCGGCGAGTCCCGAGGCGCGGCGGCTGGGCGTGCAGGCGCGGCACTTTTCGTTCAATGTCACCGGCGGCAGGTGCGAGAAGTGCAGCGGCACCGGCACCGTCACTATCGAGATGCATTTCATGGCGGATCTCGAGGTGAAATGCGACGCGTGTGACGGCCGCCGCTTCCAGAGCCATATCCTGGCGATCAAGCTGCGCAATTACAGCATCAACCAGGTGCTCGATCTCACAGTCGAGGACGCGCGCGCGTTTTTCATTCACCATCCGGCGATCATCAAACGGCTCGACGCGCTCATCGCGGTCGGTCTCGGCTACATCCGGCTAGGGCAAACTACTTCGACGTTGTCCGGCGGCGAGGCGCAGCGGCTCAAGCTCGCGCGTTTTCTGCTGGCCGATCTCGAGCCGGCGCCGGCGGCCGAAGACGGTTCACACCTGCCGCGAATGTTCCTGCTCGACGAGCCGACCACCGGGCTCAGCTCGACCGACATCAAGCGCCTGATAAAAGTGCTCAACCGGCTGGTGACCGAAGGCAACACGCTGGTGGTGATCGAGCACAACCTGGAGTTCATCGCGAATGCCGACTATGTGATTGATCTCGGACCCGGTGGCGGGGACGACGGTGGACGCGTGGTGGCGGCGGGCTCTCCGCTGGATATCGCGGCGTGCGACAAATCCGAGACCGGCCGCGAGCTGCGGCGCTTGTTCGGATTGCCCCAGCGCGGCCGCCAGGTCCGTTCGGCGTTGCGCACCGCGGCGGGCGTATAATGAGGTGAGCGGGCAAGGAGGAAGAATGCAGGGATTCAGTCGTCTGGAACGGGGAGCAACGCAACTGGGCTTCGTTGACGTACTAACAGCAATAATCCTGCTCGGGATTCTGTTGTACGCCGCCACCGCTCAATTTTCGGTATACAACCGGCCGGTGGCTACTGCGACCACAAACGGCGCTGCCGCGAGCCACTAGTTTCTTGCCCGACGTCGTCAAAGAACGTCTCGATCATTATCTTGTACGCACCGGCTTCGCACCCTCGAGGCGCGTCGCGCAGGAGCTGGTCGAACGCGGATTGGTGCGAATCAACGGGCGGCACTCGAAAAAGAGCGAACTGGTCGGCAACACCGATCGGGTCGAAGTAGCTTCGACTAATCGGCGCGCGGCAATCGAGCCGACTGCCAGCCTGGCGCTCGAAATCCTGCACGAAGACGCGGCCGTGCTGGTCGTGAACAAACCCGGCGGCATTCCATGCCATCCACTGGACACAGGCGAGCGCGATACCGTCATGAACGCGGTGGTCGCGCGTTTCCCCGAGATAGCAACTGTTGGCGAAAAACCGCTCGAAGGCGGCCTGGTGCATCGGCTCGACAATGGAACTTCCGGCGCACTGCTGATAGCACGCAACCGTGGCGCGTTCGAGAAGCTGCGCGAGGCGATTCGCGCGGGACGAATCTCACGGCGTTACGAAGCGCTGGTCGCGGGCGCGGTCGAGAACAAGATTCAGATCGACACGGCGATCGCGCATCATCCAAAGAACGCGCGCAAGATGGTCGTTGGCGACGCGTACAGCGCGAATCCAAAACGCGTCGGCCGCGCCGCCGCGACGCTGGCCGAGCCTATCCGTCGCGTCGGGGAGTTCACGCTGCTGTCAGTGACGCCAAAGACCGGCAGCCGCCATCAGATTCGCGTACATCTTGCGAGCCTCGGACATCCGATTGTCGGTGACACCCTCTACGGCGGCCCCGCGACCGAAACTCTCGAACACGGGCGCTTTTGGCTGCATCTATCTGACGTGGCGTTCGACTCGCCGGCAGTAGGTCACGTCAAGGTGACGGCGCCGGTGCCGCCCGATCTGCGAAAACTTATCGCGGGGTAAACCTGTTAGAACTTCGAAGGGCTCGGATGCGTCAGTTGCAGGCACATTGGGTGCACTGCGTGGTTTGCAGCACTTCCTGCGAGCGCTGCTCGAGAAAGGATTGTCCGACCGAGGTTGCTATCTGCGATCGCTGGGTAAAGGCCTCGCCGTTGTAGATTTGCGGTCTTTGCTGATTGAGCGTGGATCCTTGCGGCGCGATGTACGCCGGCGGTGCGTTCTCGTTCAGGATGTAGTTGGCGCATTGCGAGCGCGCGGCCATGCTGGCGAGCGTATAGCTCGACGACGCTACGACGCCCGCCCACTGCGTCCAATTGCCGGGCGCCGAACAGGTGCATCGAAATGACCGCGGCGTCGGCGCGACGCTGGCAATTCCTGCAGGCAGAGTGCCGGGCGCTGCGGCGAGCGAAGGCAGCGCGCCGATGGTCGAAAACGCTTGCGGCTGACCGGGAGCCACCGGTGCAGTCAGTGGCACGGGTCCGGGCGCCGCGGTAACTTGCGCGAATGGCTGGCGCGACAACCGTGAGTCGCTGAGCGCGAGCACGAGGATTGGCGAAACGATGAGTACTGCGATTAACAGCCTGACTGCGCGCATACCAACTCCACACTCAACTCGCGTTGAAGCCCGGCCGCCTGCGCCTCAGCAAGACAAGGCCGGCGGCCTTGGCTATAATCGCGGGCTAATTGGCGCCGCGCAAGCGCTTCGCTTCGATTCGGCGCATGCGGATCGCTCCCATCTGCTGATTGCAATTGCGTAGCCGGACGCGCGCCAGCGGCGGGCCATCGCGGCCGATGGCAACAGGTTCAAGGAGGTTCGTTCGAATGTCGAGAAGTAAATGCCTTTCGTTTGCGATGCTGACAATTTCTCTGCTGATGCTCGCAACATCGCCTGGATTCACCCAGGATCAGCTCAAGGTCACTGGCTCGCTGCCCACTACGCCGCTGCCGCCGCCAGATCTGTCCGGACCGATCCAGATGCAGTCCGTGCCGGTGGGGCCGCAAGAGCCACCGCACGCGAGCGTGCCACCGAGCGCCTCCAACCAGTTCCAACATCACGATGATTTCTTGAGTCTGCCGCGCATCTTCGCGCATCAGTGGTCGCCCACCACGGACGTGCCGCCCGACAACGTTATCAGCGAACGCTACCTGCGCTCCGAAGATCCTACCGCGCGCGGTCTCACGCTCAAGGAAGCCATCTACATCGCAATGCAGAACAATCCGTCGCTGAAGGCCGCTCAGCTCGACCCGATAGCCTCGATGGAGACGGTGCGGCAAGCCAACGGCACCTTTGATCCGAATCTTACCGGGCAGGGTGATATCGAAAAGAGCGTGGTGCCCGTCACCTCCGCTCTCGAGACGGGCGGCGGCACCGCATATGTACAGAAATTCTACGACTGGAATTTCGGCATCAACAAGGTTTCCTCGGTCACCAATGGAACCTGGGGCGTGACTTTCAACAACGATCGCTCATTGTCGAATTCGCTGTTTGCCGGCGTCAATCCTTCCTACGCCCCCAGCCTCGCGCTCTCGCTTTCGCAGCCATTGCTGCAGAACTTCGGCTGGCAGTTCGCAACCATCAACGTGCGCATTGCAGAGTCAGGTCAGAAGCAGGCGCAATGGACCTACGGGCAGGCGCTGCAGGATTTCGTGCAGAAAATCGGGGGCGACTACTGGAACGTCGTATTGTCTGAGGAAAATCTCGAGGTAGCGCGAGCCGCGCTGCGCTTCAATCTGGACCTGGTTCGCCAAAACGCGATCAGCGTCAAGGTCGGCACCCTTGCTCCGATCGATCTGCAGGAAGCGCAATCTGCAGCGGCCACTTCTGAGGCCAATGTCTACACGGCCGAAGCCAACCTGAAAAACTCACGCGTCCAGCTCCGGCAGGACGTGATGCTCAATCCCTATGGCACCTTCCTGCCCGAGGAAATCCAGCCGCTCACACGGCCCAATCCGCAGGAGCAGGTCGTGGTCGATGAGGAAAAAGCACTCGAGCTCGCCGTCCAGTTCGTGCCTTCCCTGGGCAGTATGCGCGAGGCGATTCGGGACGCGTTGTTGCAGGTGAAGTATTCGGAAAACCAGGTTCTGCCGCAGCTCAACCTCGGCGCGCAGTTCGGCCTGACTTCCACCGCTGGCACCACGCCTTGCCAACTAAACCTGGGCGGCGGGCTTGGCGGAAACTGTGAAACCACCAACGTAAGACCGCCCACGGTGCCCATGCCTGGCAACGGCACGAAACTCCCGTTCGGCGGGATCTACGGCGACGCACTCGATCGTCTGTGGGGTTTCAGTTACTACAACTACGCCGCGGTGCTGACGTTCCAAATGCCGCTCGACAACGCGATTCCGCGCGCCGCCCTGGCGCAAGCTCGCGTGGAATACGAGCAGCAGCGTGTGCTGTATCGGGCGGCACTGTCGCAAGCGGTCGTCAACGTGCAGAGCTCGCTCGCCAATCTGTATGCCGACTACAAGCGCGCTCAAGCGACTGCGTCTGCCACTTACTATGCTCGCCAGTCGCTGCACGACGAGCAGGTGCGATTTCGCGTCGGCCTCGCGACCACGCATGACCTGCTGCAATTCCAGGAAGAGGAAGTGAGCGCGGAGGGCAACCAAGTACAGGCGGAGGTCGATCTGGAGAACGCCAAGCTCGCGCTCGAACACTCCGACGGCACGATCCTGCAGGCGTTCAATATCAATTGGGAAGTGCAGAATCCGCACGAAGTGCCGTGGTACGCGGCCTTCTGATCGAGCAATCAGCGTAAATGAAAAAGCGGCGCCGGATCGATCGCGATCCGGCGCCGCTTTGTTTTACGCTGTAGGAAGGGATCCTAATGATGGCCGCCGCCACCATGGCTTCCGCCACCCGCATGTCCTCCGCCGCCACCTGCACCATGGAAGCCGCCGCCCCCTGCATGTCCAACCGCACCGCCGCCACCAGCGTGATAGAACTCTGTATGATGGCCGTAGCCACCGTAATGTCCTTCCCAGGAATGATGTACGTCGAAGCCTGGGCTGTAGCCCCAGCCGTTTCCCCAACCCCCACCCCAACCGTAGGAGTATGGCGCATAGCCATACGCGGGATAGCCGCCGCCGTAGCCGTAGCCCTCGTAGCAGCCACTGGTGCCGCAGGCGATCGCTCCGAGCAATATGACCGCTACGATGAGGCTCGGGCCGAAATATCTTCCCTTTGAGCCCATCTCAGGGTACTCCCCACGCCGGCTGGCCGTCGTCTTTGTAGAATGCCAGGCCGGGCGTTTTAGCGGCTGGAACATCCAGGCTGGTCCGCAGGTGGCCGTTGGGACCATAGAGACCAAGTCCGGGCAAGCCATCATCCCCCAGCGCGATGGTCGCGCGAACCTTTCCGTCCTGGTCGTAGAGGTCCACGCCTGGAGTACCGTTTGCAGCGAGATCGACCGTCAAGCGGGTGCGGCCGGTGGGGTCGGAAAGATTGAGCCCGACTGCACCATCGGAGGTAACTCCCATCGCGCCACGCAACTTGCCGCTGCTGTCGCGCAACAGGAATTGCTGCGCCTCGAGCGAGTCGGGCACCACCGCGCTCGTCTGCGCCATCGTGAACAACGCTCCGCAAAGAAGCAGCAGCGCGCCGCTCATAATCCGCAGATGTTTGTTGCTGCGCTGGAGTTTTTCCTGCTGCAGTTCCAGGCGCGAAAGCCGCTCGATCAGTTGACCGGTCGATTGCTCCATAACTTCTCCTCAACCTGCGATTAACGAGGGCCGAGAAGCCAGGCGGCTCCTCCTAACGAAATGTTATCAAAGCGGATATTTGGGTCCAGTTCGCGGTATCAGTGATGCCCGAGAATAGTCACTTGACGGCGCGCGAAGCGCCATCCGGCAGGCGTCTTGCACAGCTGGTCAGTATAGTAGCCCACGGTCGATTGCTGCACCTTGCCCTCCTTGCAGTGATAGTAGAGCAGGTAGGACGTGCCGGTGCCGTTGTCGCCGTCGAGATCGAAGGCTGGATTGGCGACGACGTGGAGCACCTTGGCGCCGCCGAGCGACTCCTTGTACACGGCGCAAAATCGCTTGAGGCCGTCACGTCCGCTGAACTTGCCGAAGCGCGGGCTCTCGAAAACGCCGTCGTCGGTGAAACAATCGATCCATTCTTCGAAACGGCCGGTGTCGATCGTCAGGCAATAGCGCGCGTGCAGTACGCGAACCTCTTCACGATCCTCAAGTGTTCCTTTAAGTGCCATCGAATCGACCCCCGTAAGCGCCGCCGCTCGATATGCGGCGCTCAAATTATGTTGGCGTCGCGCAGCCGCGCGACATCGTCCCACGAGTAACCGAGCATCTCGGTCAACAGCGACTCCGTGTGCTCGCCGAGTTCCGGTGCATGCCCGCGCGGTTCGCCCGGTGTCGCACTCAACTTAACCGGCATCCCGAGCAAGGTCAGATTGCCGAGTGCAGGATGATCGTAATCGACGACATAGTTGTTGGCTCGAACTTGCGGGTCGCCGGGCAGGTCGGACACTGAATTCACGATGGTATAAATGAAATCGCCGCGACCCTTGAGGACTCGCATCCATTCGTCGCGCGGTCGTGTCGCAAATACTCCATCGAGTATCGCGACCAGCGCCGGCGCATTCTTGCCGCGCGTTTTCACATCGGCGAAGCGCGGATCCGCGATCAACTCCGCTCTTCCAACAACCTCGCAGAAATCCTTCCAGTAGCGATCGGGTTGCAACATCGCCAGTGAGATCCACTTGTTGTCGGCGCATCGATAGTGATTCCACAGGGGATTGTAGGCTTCTTCACGCGTGTTGCGCGGAAACTCCTTGCCCATGATGGTTCGTGCGACAACGTTGAGCCCCTGCAGCGCCATCATCGAGCCCAGGTGCGAGGCATCCACTTCCTGGCCGATCCCCGTTCGCTCCCGCGCGAACAACGCGGCCAGCACTCCGTAGGCCAGCATGATCGCGCCCATCTGATCTGCGATGCCGCCGTAGACGTAGGTTGGCGTCGTGCTCCCGCTTCCGATCGCGTTCATGATTCCCGAGCGCGCCTGCCCCAGGTAGTCGAACGACGGCTCGCCGCTGTCCGGCCCCTCCGGGCCATAGCCGGACGCGCTGGCATAGATGATTCGCGGATTCCGCGTTGCCAGGTCTGCGTAGCCAAGCCCGAGCCGCTGCGCGACGCCCTTGCGAAAGTTCTGCACAAAGACGTCGCTGCGCGCGGCCAGTCGATGCACTATTTCGCGCCCCTCGGGCGCCTTCAAGTTCAGCGCGATACTTTTCTTGTGCTTGTTGTTGGCCTCGAAGTAATAGTTGCGCCCGCTTTTGTTAGTCGCGCTGCCCGCGATCGCGCTGATTCCTCGCCCCGGATCGCCGCGCTCGCGCTCCTCTATTTTGATCACATCGGCGCCAAGGTCCGCGAGCATCTGCGTAGCGACCGGCCCCTGCTGCCAAATCGTCCAGTCGATTATTCGAATTCCATCAAGCGGTCCGCCCATGCTTTTCTCTATACCACAACCCTCTTGAGTTTGGGCGCGGTCGGACGCATCAATCATATATGCCCGCGCTCGGCCAGCTTCTCGACTTTCTCTATCCTCCCCGATGCGCCGCGTGCGGAACTCAGCTTGCGGCGGAAGCCGGACGGCGGGTATGCGCTCGATGCGTCGCGCGAGTTGAGCGAATGCCTGAGCCGCGGTGTGAAGTTTGCGGCGGGCCGCTCGAGTCTGCTGTCAGCGATGCGACCCAGTGCGCCCGATGCCTCGCGCATCGCCCGCGCTACCGAATCGCGCGCACGGTCGCGCGCTATCGAACTACCGCCGAGGACGAAGCCGGCAGCCTGCCTGCGCTCATTCGCCGCCACAAATACGGCCTCGATCAATCTGTCGGGCGCGCGCTGGTGGAATACATGGGCGACGAGCTGCCGGTTTCGGCCGGCGATTACGACGTCGTAATTCCGGTGCCGCTGCACTGGCGACGACTGTGGTGGCGCGGATTCAACCAGGCCGCGCTACTGGCCGGTGAAGTCGCCCGGCGCCTCAACCTTCCGCTCGATACTACTGCGATGTCGCGCCGGCGCTTCACCCCGCCGCAGACCTCGCGACATCATGACGAGCGAATCAGGAACGTGCGCCGTGCGTTCACCGTCACCCACCCCGGCCGCATTCAGAATCGCCGCGTGCTTATCGTGGACGACGTGATGACCACCGGCGCCACGGTTGATGAATGCGCCCGCGTGCTGCTCGCGGCTGGCGCGGCCTCGGTCGACGTATTCACGCTCGCGCGCGTGCTATGAACGACTCGGATCGTGCTCGATGGGACGATCGGCATCGCGGCAAACCGGCCGGCGCAGCTGAGCCCTTCCTGGCCGCGAACCTCGCTAGCATCCCGCGCGGCATCGCGCTCGATGTCGCCGCCGGACGCGGGCGCAACGCACTCGCACTCGCGCGCGCCGGCTGCACAGTGGTCGCGGTAGATTACTCCGCCGAAGCGATGGGCTTACTTGGCGCGACTGCCCGCGCCACGCATCTGGCCATCTGGCCCGTGGTCGCAAACTTGGATAACTTTCATCTCAAGGACGAATCTTTCGACGTTATCGTGAACATGAATTTCCTCGACCGCGCGCTGTTCGCGAAGTTTGCGGGTGCTCTGCGGCCCGGCGGCCTCTTGATCGCGGAGACCTTCCTGGTCGATCAAGCTGCGCTGGGTCATCCACGCGATCCGCGCTTTCTGCTCGCTCACGGCGAGCTTCGCACACTCGCGGGCGGACTCGAGGTCGAGCAATACCGCGAAGGCTTCAATAATCCGAACGGCGAGCACTCCTTTCGCGCGTCTATTGTCGCACGGCGAGTCAAATCCTGATGGCGCCCGCGATGACATACAAGGCGGCCGGCGTCGATATCGCGCTGAAGCAGAGCCTGATTCCGCTATTCGGCTCGATCGCGAAGGCGACCTCCGGCGCGCACGTGATCGGCGGGGTCGGCGGCTTCGGTGCGCTTATCGGACTCAACGGCGCCCGCAAGATGCGCGCGCCGGTGCTGGTCGCAGGGACGGACAGCGTCGGCACCAAGTTGATGATTGCGTTCGCGACCGGGCGTCACGATACGGTCGGCATCGACTGCGTCGCGATGTGCGTGAACGACATCATATGCCATGCGGCGCGTCCTTTGTTCTTTCTCGATTACATCGGCTCGGGCAAACTCGAAAAGAAGATCGCGCTCGATCTCGTCCAGGGCGTCGCGCGCGGATGCGACCAGGCCGGCATGAGCCTCGTTGGCGGCGAGACCGCGCAACTCAGCGGACTATATAAACGTGGCGAGTACGACCTCGCCGGCTTCGCTGTCGGCATCGTGGAACGCGCGCGAATTCCCGAGCCGCCCAACGTGCGCCCCGGCGACGTGTTAATCGGAATCGCATCGAGCGGCCTTCACTCCAACGGCTTCTCTCTCGTGCGCCGCGTTGTGACCGCCGCAAGACTCAAGCTCGGCTCGCGCATTGCCGAACTGGGATGCACGCTCGGCGAAGAACTTCTGCGTCCGACCATCATCTACGCGAAAGTGGTCGTCGAACTGTTCGAACGCTTCAAGCTGAACGGCCTGGCAAATATCACGGGCGGCGGCGTGCTCGAGAATCTGCCGCGAGTGATGCCCAACAACACTCGCGCCGTCGTCGAGCGCGGTAGTTGGCCGACGCCGCCGATCTTCGGCCTGCTTCAGCGCCTGGGCAGGATCAGCCGCGCGGAGATGGATCGAACCTTCAACAACGGCCTTGGAATGGTTGCGATCGTCCCGCCGCGCGAGTCCGATCGTGTTGTCGCCCATTTGCGCCGCCGCGAATTTGCGGCATATGTTGTCGGCGAAGTAACGCGTGGCAAGCGCGGAGTGTCCATTCGCTGAGCCGCGTTAATCCGATGGCGGAAAATGCGACGATCAAACTAGGCGTTCTGATTTCCGGCACCGGCTCCAACCTGCAAGCTATAATCGACGCGATCCTGCGCGGCGATCTCAAGGCTGAGATCCGTCTCGTCATATCCAATCGCGCCGATGCACAAGGACTCGAACGCGCCCGCCGCCACGGTATCGAGACTGCGGTCATAGAACATGGCAAGTTTGCCTCGCGCGAGGACTTCGACACCGCCCTGCTCGCCGCGCTGCGCGATCGCTCGGTCGAGCTGGTCGCGCTGGCCGGCTTCATGCGCCTGCTGTCGCCCGTGATGCTCGACGCGTTTCCAGGCCGTATCATGAATATTCACAATAGCCTGCTGCCATCGTTTCCCGGCATCCACGGCCCGAGGGACGCCATTGAATATGGCGTCAAATTGGCAGGATGCACCGTTTTCTTTGTCACGCCGGGCGTCGATGTCGGCCCAGTGATCGTACAGGCTGCTGTGCCTGTGCTGCCCGGCGATGATGAACAACGCCTCGCGGCGCGCATCCTCCAGCAGGAGCATCGCATCTTCCCCCACGCGATCGCGCTCTTTCAGCAAGGCCGTCTCGAAATCGAAGGCCGCCGCGTTATCCTCAAGGGCGATTCCGCTAAGCCGACTCCCTCGCCGCTGGTAAATCCTCCGGTGGATTGATCGCTCATTGAAAACGCTTTCGGTAATCGTGCCGATGCTTAACGAAGCACTCACCATCGCGAGCACGCTCGACGCTGTTCGTCGCGGCGCTCCCGGCGCGGAGATCGTCGTCGTCGACGGCGGCAGCGTCGACGCAAGCGTCGCGACCGCCCAACCGCTGTGCGACACATTGATAACTACATCGCGCGGCCGCGCGCGCCAGATGAACGCGGGTGCGCGCGCGTCGCACGGTGACCCATTGGTTTTCGTGCACGCAGATACGATTGTGCCGTCAACCTTCGCGGCGGACATCGCGACTGCACTCTCGGATTCTGCAATCGTCGGCGGACGTTTCGATCTGGAGCTCGACGCGAGCGCCCTGCCCTACCGAATTATCGGCGCGATGATCAGCCTCCGCTCGCGAATCAGCCACACCGGTACCGGCGATCAGGCAATCTTCGTGCGGCGCGAGGTCTTCGATCGGCTCGGCGGCTTCCCCGAACTGGAGCTGTGTGAGGATCTCGAGTTTTCGCGGCGGCTCAAACGCGCCGGCCGCGTCGCATGTCTGCGCGCGCGCGTGACGACTTCCGCACGGCGATGGAGCCGCGACGGCGTCGCGCGCACCGTCCTGAGGATGTGGCTGATTCGCACGATGTATCTGCTTGGCGTGGCACCGGCTCGTCTCAAACGGATGTACTCCGATACCCGTTAGACCGACTGGACAGACTCTTTCGCGCAGATAACAATGACGGATAGCGAGGTGCGACCGTGGCGAAAGTCGAAGTTTACACTACTACCTACTGCCCCTTCTGCACGCGGGCCAAAAGCCTGCTCAAGAGCAAGGGCATATCTTTCGATGAAATCGACGTGACCGACGACGACGCCTTGCGCGCGAAGATGATCGAGATGTCCGGTGGACGCCGCACGGTTCCCGAGATTTTCATCAACGGCAAAATTGTCGGCGGCTTCGACGAATTGAAAGCTCTCAATGACTCGGGCAAGCTCGACGGCCTGCTCGCCGAGTCTGTGCCCGCCTAAATTTAACCACCAGCCTGAATTAAGACGGGCGCGTCGCGGACTGATTTCCGCAACGCGCCCGATTGCGATCGCACTCTATCGCGAGCTGCTAGTTACCCGTCGGCGACGCGACCAGATTTTCGTTCATGTGATGCAACGCGTTGCGATCAACCGAGGAATCGTACTTGATCGCTTTGGCCGTGACCGTGATCTGAGAGCCGTCCGCCGAAGTCGTCTGATCCTCGTTGACGATCGCATCGATCGAGTCAGGCCACTTTGCGAACGCCATCGCCTTCAGGCGGTCGCTGATCTTCGCTTCGTCGATCGCGTCAGGCGTGAACGGTTCCGTATAAGTCAGATTGCCGAGCTCCGTGTATGGCTTGCCCGCCGGCGGTCCTTCCGTGGTCACCCAGATGTGCGCCATATCAACTCGATGCTCGAAGACCTGCTGCTTCTGTACTTCCTGCTCACGCGCGGCCGCGCAGCCGGAAACGTACAAGCCAAGTCCGATTGCCAACACCATCAAGATTTTAGATGAGCCCATTTTTGTTTTCCCGTCGACTCCCCATCGATCTGATTGCAATTATAGCTCCGGCGCGGCATTTGTCTAATCCCGTCAGTTTCCGGCCGGCTGGCATCTTATTTCACTGAATGGCACAAAGGGGCAAGCGATTCGGCGCTCTGTCGGGCGTTCGCCGTGCCCGCTAGTATTCCCGCGTGACCAGATTTGCCGCGTGCTTCATCCTCGTCTTTGGAGAGCTCGCCTGGGGCGGGCTTTTCGCTCTCGCGATTCCGCCGTTTTTCAATGTCGAGCGCGGCTTCTACAAGTCGAGCGCTTCGGTCTACCTGGCCGCATCGATAACGACCGCAGTTGGCTTGGGGTTGCTGGCATTGCGAGGCGGCGCGGCCAGCGGCCCGGGTGCTGCCTGCTTGTGGACGGCGGCCGCGCTCTGGACGCTTTCGAGCGCGGCAGTCGCCGTTTACATCTACACGCTCTGGACCGAGAACGGCCGGCTCCGCGCACGATCCTATGCGCTAGGCCTCGTTTTGGGTCTCGTCGCGCTCATCGCCAACGTTACGCTGTTGATGCCGGCCGGATTCGGCGCAGTGGCCGCAGCAGCCTACGGACTGACGGCGATTACCTCGGCGCTGGTGCTGGGCCTGGTAAGCGGTGCGATGCTGTTCGGCCACTGGTACCTCATCGACCTCGAGATGCCGGTTGATTACCTGCGCACCTTTATCCGGCTGCTGGGAATGGTGCTGGTGGCAGACCTGATAGCGCTCGGACTCGCAATCGCATTGCCCCTGATTCTGGGCAGTGCCAACTCGGCCGCCGCGGTGCACGACCTCTTTGCCACGCACCTGGGACTGCTGGCGGTTCGCCTGATACTCGGCCCAATCGCGACGATCGTTCTGGTCTGGATGTGCTGGCAGACGTTGAAAATACCGCAGACGATGGCCGCAACCGGCCTGCTCTACATCGCGATAATGTCGGTGCTGGTAGGCGAGATGCTGGGCCGTTTCATCTTGTTCCGCACCGCAATCCCGCTGTGAGCGTGTGACCTGCAGAGATTCATTTGACTGTAACAGTGGCGGTTGCGGTTGTGCGGCCGTATTGATTTGTCGAGTAAAGCGTATAGGTCGTAGTCGATTTAGGTTTTAGCGTAATCGAGTTACCGCGCACCGGACCAACTGTGGGCGAGATAACGTTGTAGATCGAATCGATTGTGCTCCAGCTCAGCGTGACCGTCTTCTTTTTCTTAACTTTGGCAGGACTAGCGGTGAAGCTTTCGATGGTTGGAGACGCGCCACTCGGCACGTCGGCATTGGTATAAACCGGACCGGTAGTAACCACGTCGAAGTCCGCCCCGGTGATACTCGTCAGCAGATGCAGATCGGAGTTGTTCCATCGGCTGTCGGGCGCGCCGCTGATATAGATTGCACTGCCGTTGTCCGCGAGGATCATCCCGTACTTCTTCAGCGCCGTCAGGATGACCTGGTTCGCGGGCGAAAAAGACGAGATATCGAAACTGGCTTTCAGGCGCAGCCGCGTGCCCATCGGCGGCGCGTCGGGATCGGTCACCGAAGAAGCCCAGTGCGAAGCGGGCGGCGTGAAAGCCTGCTGCGTCGACGGCACCGTGAAGCGGACCGCGTGATTGATCGCGCCCGCCGCAACCTCATCGTAGCGCACCAGGCCGGGGAAAATAGGCAGACCCGCGGCGTCGGCCGAAGTCCAGGTATAAGGGCGTTGCGGATCGATCGTCATATCCCAGATAGCGGTCGAGTCAGCGCTCCAGCTCCCCTTTGCCAGCGCATGGGAGTTGTACAGCTCGTACAGCCAGCAGTTGTCCTTATCGAGCACCAGCACATGGCGATCGCCGTCGCCGGGCGTCGGATAGCCTTCGATCAGCGCGTTGGAGGGAATCGGCATCGGACCGGGATCGCTTTCATCCGCATACGCATCGAGGTTCACGGTCACCTTGGCCTGCGTACCTGCCACGACCTGGTAGGGAATGCCAATCGATTGACCGGCATATTGGCCCGCGCCGAAATCCGGATGCAGCGTCACGCTCGAGCCGATGTAGTTGATGATGTTGGCGGAATTGGGATCCACCGGTGCGTCGGAAACATCTGTATTCCAAAGACTGCTCGGATACGAACGGCACAAAACCGTTCAGGCTGGTCAGTTGACCGACGGTCATTCCGTTACAGGCGCCGTTTTGCGCCAGCGCCGACGCAGTCGACGATATCTGCACTACCAGCAACGCCAGCGCCGCAAGGCCGTATTTCATAGAATGCTCCGCACGACCGGGCGGTGGTGGACCCTTCCGCCTGTCTGTAGGAATTACCTACGCGGTGGCCGGAATCGATTCAAGGACCCGGACAAGAGCCGCCAGCGTGTCAGCGGAGCGTAATGGACGGAATTTTAACGACGCGAGGCTTCCAGGAATTGCTCGATGGCGGCGTGCGACTGCTCAGGTTGCTCGAGCCAGAAACAATGGCCGGCAGGTTCGAGAACTACCAGCCTGGCACCGTTGATAGACTTCGCAATCAGGCGCGAGTTCTCCCATGCGATAAGCGCATCGTCCTTGCCGGTGATCACGAGGGTAGGACATTTGATCTGCGGCAGCCGTTCGTAGGCATCGTGATCTGCGATCGCTTTCATCCGGCGCGCGAAGCGGCCGAGTCGATCGGCCGTTGGCGGCGCGATTCGATCATCGACGCGATGACCTCAGGATGCTGCGCGAGATAGCCCTTGCTGAACGCAGCCTCGGCCAGCGCCTTGCCGCGCTCTTCCGCCGTCATCGCTTTCGTGGAGTAGGCGCTCGCGGCGGCGCCTCCAGCGGCTCGAACGGCAGTGGGACCGCCAGCGGTGGTGCAACCGAGCACCAATGAAAGGATTTTGTTCGGATGGCGTAGCGCGAGCTCCTGCGCGATCGTCCCGCCCATCGAGACTCCGATCACGTGCGCGGCCGAGATGCCGAGGTGATCCATCAGCGCAGCAGTGTCGTCAGCGAGCATCGCGATACTGTAGGGAACGTCGGGCTTGGCACTCAGCCCGGAACCACGCTGGTCGAAGGTGAGAACGCGATATTTTTCGGAAAACTCCGCCGCCATCGCGGCGAACATGGTCTGATCACCCTGCGCACCATGAATCATGACCAGAGGTGGACCGTCGCCGCGAAGCTCATAGGCCAGCTCAACTCCATCGATAAGCGCTCGCTCCATGATGTCCTCCAATTGCGATCGACGCGTGGCGCGCCCGGAGGGATTCGAACCCCCAACCCTCAGATCCGAAGTCTGATGCTCTATCCAGTTGAGCTACGGGCGCCGCCTTGGCCGGTCTCGAACTTGACGAGTCTAGGCAGGGCGGACAGGACGCGCAACCGAAGCATTGGACGGACGTGGTCAGGCAGAACAATTCACCCTGAACAGCGAAGCGCCGCGAAGGGCACGAAGGTGGCTGGCAAGCTGTATCTGTTTGAGACCGACGAACCCGCATCAAGTAAAAGCGGGATGAAACGGCGCCACGCTCGCGCTCGTGGTATCTGATGACGCCGTACTATGTGGAATTCCATCTACAAGGGGAGAGCGGATTTCAGTATCCGCTCTCCCTTAACCTTTAAGTTGGACTAGGGCAAGTTTCCTGTAAGCGTCTCCGAGGCGTCGAAGGTTAAATAGCCCGCGAAGGGCGCGATCGGATCGACTTCATCGACCGTGCGGTAGTTCCCATTGCTGTCCCACGCAATGAGTTGCGAGGCGCCCGTCGCGGTGTCCGCCGGTACGTTCGCGGATAATCCTAGTCCGCCTGCGGCGTCATTTATCACCCAGTTCGTCTGCGAACCATCTGATGCCTCCCCAAACCTGGCGCGCCCCGTGCCGTTGGCATCAGAGACGAAGAAGCCGAGACCGCCGCTAATAATATTGATGCCCGTGCGCTCAGCGCCTGTAGAGTCGTAGAGAACTTCATAAGCGGACGAACCGTCGAGCGCTTGCCCAAACGCTGAGCGAATGTTACCGCTCGCGTCGTAAGTCGCGACCCCTTGACCAATCGCTGGCCCTGCCGAGCCATAGCCGAACGCTGCCCGTACAACTCCGGTCCCTGCAAGCAGGGAGTTGCCGTCATAGACGGACATGCCTGTTGCCTTCACCCTCGAAGTGTTGGTAACGCCGACACCTGCGATCACCTTTCCGGCATTGTCGAAGAAAACCAGATTTGGACCACCGTTCAAGGTCTCCAGCTTTGCCGTTACGTTTTGATTCGGCCCAATCAAGTCGTACTCGGTGGCGAATATCGTTATGGGCGGAAAGAACCGTGAGTACGCGCTCGGGATTGCCGAGACTGCGATCAACACGGCGAAGGCCGAAGCCGTCACAAACTTCATCGCGCGCACTGATCGCCTGTTCCTCAGATTCTCCATTTCAAGCTTCTCAAGTCTTTCAAGCAAAGTGTTCATTCAACTCCTGCTCCTCGGGGCGTTGGAAAAATCTTCCCCTGCGAACCGTGATTGAACATTCGGGAATGCTTAATCAACCCAAAGCAAATTGACGCGCAGCCTCTAGCCGCAAAAAGAACCGGAATCTGAAGTGGGAGAAGAGGCGATCAGACCGCCAGCCTGAACAGCGACGTGACGCATTAGAGAGGACCCCCGTTTAGCAACAGTCAAGACAGCGCGTGTGCTGAACACCCGCCGACCGTCGACTGTCAGTTAGCGCATGCGCACGTCTAGTACAAGTGAGTCTTGGACTGGGAACGCGTATGTCATATCGAGGGCAGAAGGGTCAGGCTGAAAAGTTCGTCCTTGAACTGCGAGCGCCGCGAAGCCAGGTTGTTAACGCCGCGGGGCTTGAGGCTGCTCTGCCGGAGTGATACGAGGCGTGAAGATCCACTCTCGAGGTCGAGTCCTGGGAAACGATGGATCTAGCGACCTGCCGAAGCATCTACGGGTTCGCACACTCGTTCGCGCCGAACACACTTGACCGCCCGTCGGCATCAGAACGGGATGCGGGCGGTCAGGATTACGTTGTGATTGTAGTTGCGATGGAACGTTGCCGCGACCTGGTAGCCGGCGCCGAAGGTCAGTCCCACACGGTCATGGATCGGGATCCGGCCAATCAGGAGTCCAGGCGTCAGATAAAGCATCTGGTGGCCGGTGTCGGCGCCGTACGACTGCCAGGTGTAGTTGGTCTCGAACTCCGGCCAGAAATATTTGAACACGCGGTATTGGAGAGTGGTGTTCCATGCCAGCGGCATCCCCAGGCGGTCAAGGCCGCCGCTGGGGAACGCGACTCCGACCGTGGATTGGACGTCGAAGTCGCCGAAGCCCTTGCCGGCTGCAAGCGTCGGCGTGAAGATTCCGTGGCCGTTGCCGTTGACCTTGGAGCCGGTCGGCACGCTGAAGCCCATGAAGGCGGTGACGATGTAGTTGCCATTCTCCTCGTTGGCGGAGAGCAAACGGTACTTGATCAGGAATGGCCAGTCGGCGAAGCCGTCGGTGTTGCGCGGTATATTGCGCTTCAGGAAGCCCGGAATTCCAACGATGACTTCAGTATTCTGAAACGGGATGAGCTCGATGCCCTTGCTCCCGCCGAAATTGTCGGTCGCCACACCGTCGCGCGACGACTGAAAGAACTGGTCGTAGCGAACTTCCTCTTCCAGGCGGGGCGTGACGGTCACCAGCGGGGTTACCCAGTGGGGCTGCTCGCTCTGGATTTGGGTGACACGTGGGAACCAATTTATGAAATAGTTTATCAATCGCAGCGCCAAAGTCGGTACTCTGCGCATGACACGGCGTCGCGACAGCGAGCAGCGAATGCCCAGGATTGCGGTTGAAAGCGCTGCAAGCTGGCGATTAACCAAGTTTTTCAGGCTCATAGTAACGAACGATATGCCATGTTAAGAAAGAATTGACAAGTATTATGGCAACATTAAGCGGCAAGGCTCTGACCCGGGCGCGAATGGCGCGCGACCTCACACAGACCGAGCTTGCACGACGGGCGGGAATTTCGCGGCAGGCGTTGGGCGCGATCGAGTCGGGCGCTTATCACCCGGGGGTGACAATCGCAATCCGACTCGCGCGCGAGCTCGGCACCAGCGTCGAGGCTTTGTTCGGCGAGAGCAACGGCGAGACCTCGACGGTGGTCGATGCGAGTTGGGAGGGCGACGACCGACGAGTCCGTGCGGCGGCCATGCAAGCGCGGGTCGCGCTGGCGCGAGTCCGGGGAAAGGTCATCGCGGTGGCGCAACCGGCGCCGCATTTGACGCTGGCGCCGGCGGCCGGCGTGTTGCAGCGCGCGCGGCGCAATCGCGCCGATGTCGCCACCTTCCTGCTGCCCGATGAAATCGACTCGACGCTGCTGATCGCGGGATGCGATCCGGCGGCCGCAATGCTGGTGGATTGGCTCGCGCGCCGGCAATCGCCGATTCATGCGGTTGCGCTGCCGTGCTCGAGTCAGAAGGCGCTGCGCGCAGTCGTCGACGGGCGAGCTCATGTGGCCGGCGTGCATCTGCGAGATCAAAAGAGCGGCGAATACAACCTGGCGCCAATCCGCCGCGCTTTGGGCGATCGCCGTGCGATGGTGGTGAACTTTGCTCGCTGGGAATTGGGGCTGGCAACGTCGCCCGGCAATCCGCTGGCTATTCGCGGATTCGACGATTTGAACAGATCCGGTCTGAGGATAGTTAATCGCGAAGACGGTTCGGGCGCGCGCTCCGCACTGGACCAGGCGCTGGGTGAGCTTGGTATCGATTCCAGGCGAATCGCAGGCTATCGATTCGAAGTGGGCGGCCATTTGGAAGTCGCGGCTGCAATCGCGGCAGGCCTGGCCGACGCGGGCGTTACTATCCGGCTCGGGGCCGATGCGTACGGATTACATTTCATTCCGCATCGGGAAGAGCGCTATGACCTGATGATCATGGAGCAGGAGGCCGAGTCGACGCCGATCAAAGCAATGCTCGACGCCCTGAACTCCCGCCGCTTCGCGCGCGAGATCAGCCAGCTATGCGCATACGATACGGCGCAAATGGGACAGATCCTCAGCGCTTGACGTGCGCCGTCCGCGAGCGTCGCCCTTATTTTCTCGCCCAAATCGCCAACCCCAGGGCATTAGCTGCTACAATGGACCCACAAATTGAATGCGAGACCTGAAGCGGCGCCGAAGATCCCTGTTGGCCATCATCCAATGCCTCATTCTCGGATCGGCGCTCACGATCGCAATCGACCTACAGCGGAGTTTCGCAGCTATGAACGCACCTGAAATCGCACGGCCGGGCCTTCAATGGTTCAACGTCGCCGCACCGCTTCCAATCGCAAGCTTGCAAGGGCGCATCGTGATTCTCGACTTCTGGACCGAGGGCTGCATCAACTGCATCCAGATAATTCCCACACTGCGCCGCGTCGAAGAAAAGTTTCCCGACCAGGTGGTCGTGATCGGCGTTCATTCGCCAAAATTCGCCAACGAGAAGAACGCCGCCAGCGTCAAGGACGCCATCCGCCGCTACGACATCCATCATCCCATCATTCATGATCCAGACATGACGATCTGGCGCGCCTACGGCGTGCAGGCCTGGCCGACGCTGGTAGTTATCGGCGCCGACGGCAACGTCGCGGGCTCGGTCTCGGGCGAGCCCGATCCGGATCGGTTCGTCGCGGCCATCGACAATCTGGTCGGCGCTTCGGCCAAAGCCGGCACGCTGAAGCCAGCGGCGCTCGATCTCACGCCGCTGCAGGAGCCCAAGGGTGATTTCCTCTACCCGGGAAAACTGAAACCAGTGCCGGGCCACGACAAGCGATGGGTTCTCGCGGACGGCGGCCACAATCAGATCGTGCTGCTCGACGATAACGGCAAGCAGCTCGAGCGCTACGGCAGCGGGGAGGCCGGCCTGCTCGACGGCGCCAAGGGCACGGCGCGCTTCAATCATCCGCAAGGCCTGATCGCGTCAAGCGACGCGATCTTCGTGGCCGATACCGACAATCACGCGATCCGGCGAATCGATCTCGCAAGCGGCGCTGTAACCACGCTCGGCGGCACCGGCAAGCGAGGAATGCAGCTCGGCGCTCCCGAGACAGCTCTCACTCGAGCGCTGGCCTCGCCGTGGGACCTCGAGAAAAAAGGCGACGAGCTGTTCTTCGCCAACGCAGGAACTCATCAGATAGGCGTGCTCAACCTCAAGAGCGGCACGGTCGCCGCGCTCGCCGGCACCGGCGAGGAAGGTATTCGCGATGGGCGCGCGGCGACAGCCTCGCTCGCGCAGCCGAGCGGTCTCGCGCTGAGCGCCGACGGAAATACGCTTTACGTGGCGGATAGCGAAAGCTCGGCAGTGCGCGCAATCACGCTGTCGAAGGATCCGCAGATCGCAACGCTGGTCGGCGCGGGACTCTTCGACTTCGGATGGGTCAACGGCGATTTTCACAAAGCGCGCTTGCAGCATCCGCTCGGGGTCGCGGTCGACGGCAACAATCTACTGGTCGCGGATACCTACAACAGCGCTATTCGCGAACTGGAACTGGCCAAGCACGAGGTGGTGGACTTCGACGGCGGCAAATTCACCTGCGTCGATCCGGTGTGCGTTCCCACGCGCGAGCCGGCGGGGATCGTTGCCGACACACCTGACAGAATCCTGCTGGTCGATACCGGCAACCATCGAATCGACGAGTATCGGCCGTCCGCGAAGACCTATCACACGTGGTCACGCTAGTTCGCGACGCGGACTGTCAATGAACTCTCACGACTTCCAGCGTAGTAACTCCGCGAATCCATCGAGCATGGCGTTTGTCTCCCGGCACGACGAACCGGAGCGGACCTTCGTGATTGTCTAGCGCCTTCCCGTTGCGGCGATCGGCCAGGATAATCACGTGGTCGCTAAAGGCGGCATCGAACTCTGTCAACGAGAACAGCACCCGGTAGCCGTCCGGCGCGCTCGCAACAACGCCCAGCGCCATGTTCGGGCCCTTCATCTCCTTGCCCAGCGGTGCGCCGGCCTTCGTCAGGATTTCCGCGACCGGCACCCCATCGTACTCGACTTCAGCACCTTTCTCGTCGGTGACCCGAATCGTTTGCCGTGGCAATGCGGCGATGTCGGCGGCGCCAAGCTCCAGTGGCTTCGGCACCTCGCCAATGACATGTAGCGCTGGCGCTTGCGACGCCTGCGCGAACAGGCCGGCCGGCGCGAATACAATCAGTAGCAGGATTGCGATCCGCAGGCATCGCAAGTTCTGCTTTGGAGGTACAGTCGTCGCCATAATCGTTGTCACCTTGCTCGAATAGTGGCATACCTTCGCAGAGCGTCCGTCATCAAATCCCTGGACGAAACCAAAAGCAATCATGCAGGTCAGATGAGACGAAAGAAAAGCACCAGGCTCGCAATTTTAGCGATTTTGTCTATCCTCCAGTTGATGCCGGCGTTCGCTGGCGACGCGCGAGCAGGTGAGATAACCGTTGCCGCGGCCGCAGATCTCACTTTTGTGTTCAAGGAGATCGGCGCGAAATTTCAAAAGGAAACCGGGAACTCGATCAAACTGTCGTACGGATCGTCGGGGAATTTCTTTTCACAAATCAAAAATGGCGCTCCATACGACATGTTCTTTTCCGCCGACGTGGCCTTTCCACAGAAGCTCGAAGCGGCCGGCCTGATCGAACCTGGATCGCTCTACGAGTATGCGACCGGCAAGCTGGTGATTTGGGTGACATCAAAATCGAAGCTGGACCTGAACCAGGGTCTGAAAGTTCTGCTCGATCCAAGTATCGGCAAGATCGCGATTGCCAATCCCGTGCATGCGCCCTACGGAGCAGCAGCGGTTGCGGCGCTGCAGCACGAAGGAATCTACGACCAGGTTAAGCCCAAGATCATACAGGGCGAGAACATCTCGCAGACCGCGCAGTTCGTCCAATCGGGCAACGCTGATGTCGGGTTGCTGGCGCTTTCGCTCGCGCTGGCGCCGCCGATGACTCGTGCGGGCAGATACGTTGAGGTTCCGCCGGCGGACTATCCGCCAATCATACAGGCGGTTGTGATATTGAAGTCGGCGCGCGATAAGGATACGTCAGAAAAGTTTCTCAAGTTCTTGAAGGAGCCGGCAACCGTCGCGATTATGCAGCAGTATGGATTCGTGCCGCCTGGTGGCGCGCATTAGACATGATCGAATGGCGAGCGCTCTTCCTGACGCTCAGGCTCGCGCTCGTTGTTTGCACGACTCTCTTCATCATCGGACTGCCGATAGCCGCGTGGCTTAGTTTCACGCGCTGGCGGTGGAAGTTCCTGGTTGAATCCGTAGTCGCGCTGCCGCTGGTTCTTCCGCCGACGGTGCTGGGCTTTTATGTGCTGGTGGCGCTCGGCTCGAACAGTCCGATCGGCGGCTGGTATCGCCATCTGACAGGACACGGCCTCGCGTTCACCTTCGAAGGACTGGCGATTGCCTCCGTGATCTATAGCTTGCCGTTTACCGTGCAGCCGATGGTTGCGGCTTTTTCGCAGGTGGATCAAAACCTGATCAATGCGTCGTCGATTCTTGGCGCTTCCCGTCTGCGCACTTTCTTTCGAATCGTGCTGCCGCTTTCCGTGGCTGGAGTAATCACCGGCGTCGTGCTCAGCTTCGCGCACACGCTCGGCGAATTCGGCGTGGTACTGATGGTCGGCGGTAACATCCCGGGCGTAACTGAAACTATCTCGATCGCCATCTACGACAAGGTGCAGGCGCTCGACTACGCTTCCGCAAATCGCATGGCGCTGCTGCTACTGGCCTTCTCTTTCATAACGCTCTCGATTACATACGCGATCAATCGCCGTGTCTGGGCGGTATGGCCGATGCACCGCTAAGCGGACAGCGACGGTTCGATCGCGCTGTGGATGAATCCCGAACAACACTCACCTATGCCACCTCGATCCTCGAGGTGCGCCTTAGTCATCGTTCCTCGAAGGATTTCTCAGTCGAGGTCGAGTTCGACGCACCTGCCGGCTTCACGATGCTGCTCGGTCCCTCTGGCGGTGGCAAAACCACGATTCTCAATTGCATCGCCGGCCTCGCCCGCCCCGACTCCGGACGAATCTCCGTCGGCGCGCGCGCCCTGTTCGACAGCTCGGCGCGAATCGACTTGCCGGTCGCGCAGAGGCGTCTTGGATACCTGTTTCAGAACCTCGCACTGTTCCCGCATTTGACCGTCGAGGAGAACGTTCAATACGGAATCATCAAGCTACCTGCGAAGGAGCGACGCGAACGGATGATGCCGCTGCTCGATTCTTTTCGTATCGCGCATCTACTAGGCAGCAAGCCGAATGAAATCTCCGGTGGCGAGCGACAACGCGCTGCTTTGGCCCGATCGCTGGTTACTGATCCGACCCTGCTGCTGCTCGATGAACCGCTCAATGCGCTCGACCTCGCCACCAAGGCGACGATTCTCGACGACCTGCGCGGATGGAACTCAAGTCATGGGATTCCGATCGTCTATGTAACTCACTCTCCGGAAGAGGCATTCGCATTGGGTGAGCACGTCGTGGTGGTCGAAGCGGGCCGCGTCATCGCCCGAGGAAACCCGCAAGACATACTGCGCGCACCGCGCCAGGAAACCATCGCTCGAATTGTAGGTTTCGAAAACGTGTTCGACGCCGTGGTCATCTCACTGGACGAACGGCAGGGAACGATGCTGTGCCGGCTGGGCAACGGCCCGCGCGAACTCGAGGTGCCGCTGGCAGATGCAAAGGTCGGAACTCAGATACGCATCGCTATCCGCGCGGGCGACATAATCATTGCCGCGGAACGCCCGCATGCGCTCAGCGCCAGGAATGCGTTCGAAGGACGCATCGTCGAGATCAAGCGTGAAGGGGTAAGCGTGATCGTAAACGTCGAAGCAGGCGTGCTATTCGAAATTCACATCACACCAGGCGCGTGCCAAGAGCTGCGGCTCGAGATCAACAAGCCGGTGTGGCTGGTGATCAAGACCTACTCCTGCAATTTGGTCGAGCCTCGCGAATCGGAGATATCGGGCTAGCAAAATTAGACCAAGCCTTGCCACAGCGGACCCTTTGGACTATGTGGCGATTGGACGGTCTGGAATTGTGAGCTTGATTCATCATCGGCATCGCGGAGGAAACTACCCGCACGTCCATCATCACGATGCTAGGGACGGATCGCATCATCACGCTCACGAACACACTCACGAAGAGCACGGTGCGCGCGGTCACGGCGATCACGCTTATGACGCGGATGGTAACGAAGCCGCGATCGTTGCAAGCGACCCGCATCGGCTCGAGCATTGGCACTTCGATCGTCCCTTCGCGCAAGTAGCAATCGCGCCAATCGCCGACGTCGAGCGCGATTTCCCGTCCGCCTACTTCGCGGCCGTCCACTGTTACCTGACCCATGTGCCACTCGCCGCCCGTCCACCGCCCAATCTCGTTTAACGTTTCCGAAATAGTTCTTCTGAAGTTTCTCCTGGTCGCTACGCGGGAGGAGCGCTGCTGCCGTCTGCGACGATAGCGGTCTCCCAAACGCTTTCGCGTAGCTGCCCGGCGGTGTCGCTATTCGTCCGCGAGTACCCATCTGAGAGGACTTCGTCCATGGTGCCTTCACCTTCGCGTAGCTCGAAGGCGGTGCGATGCTACGTGCAGATCTGCGCTGCCTTGACGCTCGCGCCTCTGATTGTGTTGCTCACTGTCAGCGGCGTAGCCGCCGGCATAGTGCAAGCTGCATCCGAATCTGCGATCGGAACCGTTCAGGATGCCTTGGGTAGACCGGTGACGAATGCGCTGCTGATATTGCGGGCGGCAGACGGTCGCACCGTCCTTCGCACCACGAGCGGTGAGCACGGGGTATTCAAGGTGCGAGCACAACTGCCAGGGACTTACGACCTCATTGCCCAAAAGTCCGGCTTCAAACCCGCCAATCAAATCCTCGTCTTCCCCGCCGCGGCCAAGACTTCCATTCACCTTGTGATGGAGTCCATGCAGGCGCTGACCGTGCCTATCACCGCGAGCCGCGTCCACCCGCAGAATGGACTAACCGCTACCGGCGTCAGCAAATACACTTTCACTGCCCGCGACATCACTAACCTTCCGCAAGGCGAGGCTACTCCGCTCAACCAGGTACTGTTGCAGATGCCGGGAGTAGCACTCGACCAGAACCAGGAGATTCATATCCGCGGCGAGCATGCGGGCCTCCAATATCAGATGAACGGGATTCTGCTCCCGCTGGACATCAACAACGATCCGACCTTCACGCAGCTCCTGAACTCCTATTTCGTCAAGAGCTTGAGCCTGATCGATGGCGTCTTGCCAGCCGAATACGGTTATCGCACTTCTGGCGTGGTCGAAATCAGCACCAAGAATGGATGCGACGACGCGCACGATGAATTCAACATTTACGGTGGTCAACGGGATACGGCGCAACCGAGCTTCGAGCTGGGCGGCTGCAGTGGAAAGTTCAGCTACTATCTGACCGGGGTCTACACCCACTCCAATCTAGGTCTCAGCTCGGCGACGCGCGGTCCGGATCCAATTCATGATGAAACCGATCAGGGTCAGGGTTTTGCGTACCTGACTTACTCCGTAAGTCCTACAACTCAACTAAGTCTGATTACTGGAATGACCGTAGCTCACAATCAATTTCCCAATGTGCCCGGCCTGGCACCAGAGTTCCCGCTAAGCGGCGTCAGCCCAGCAGACTTTCCATCCGAGGACATCGATTCAACGCTGGATCAGCAGGATTACTATGGAGTACTGGCTTTGAACGGCGCGCTCGGAGCAAATGCCGACTATCAGCTTGCTTATACGATTCATTACAACCGCGAAAACTTTAATCCCGATCCGATAAGCGATCTCATTTACCAGGGTATAGCTCCTAAAGTATTCGACAGCGATTTTTCAAACGCGGTGCAAGGTAACCTCACTTACCACTGGGGTACCGATCATACGTTGCGCGGCGGCTTCTACTTTGGCGAGTACGGAGTCGAGGCGGATAACACTTCGAAGGTATTTCCTATAACAGGTGGCATCACCTCGGACGTCCCTGTGTCCATAACCAGCGACCTCAACAAGATTAACCTGGTCTATGGCGTATATGCTCAAGACACGTGGCAACTAAATGAAACCCTAAGTGTCAATTTCGGTTCGCGCTGGGATCGAGTAAGCGGCCTTGTCAACGACAGCCAGTTCAGTCCAACCATAAACTTTGTGTATAAACCGCGCCGCGACACTACGATCCATGCCGGGTTTGCCCGCAACTTCCAGGTTCCGAATTTCCAGGGCATTTCTCCAGGAATCGCCGCCTTGAAGCATACCACCGGCGGGGTCGGTCCGGGCATACCGTTAAACACCAACCTCGAAGCCGAAACGGACTACACCTGGGACGTCGGTTATACTCATCAGTTCACGCCGCAACTGGTGCTGTCGCAGGATGGCTACATCCGGATCGATCGCCACTATATCGATGAAGGTCAGTTTGGTTTCGTTCCGGTAGATGCGCCCTTCAACTACGTCAGGGGCTATGGGGCCGGGCTCGAAAACGCTATCACCTACAATCTTCCCGATCTTGCTTTGCGAGTGTCGCAATTCGTGGCTCGGGAAGAAGTGCGTGGCGTCGCCACTGGACAGTTTAACTTTCCTCCGCTCGCTCAGCTTCAATATATCGATCAACACTTCATCGTACTCGATCATACTCCGCTGGTGGGCGCTTCAGCCGGCGCCGCGTACCGATGGAAGACTTGGCAATTTACTTTCGACGGGCTGTTCAGTAGCGGCTTGCGGGGCGGCTTCGCCAATCGAACGCAGCTTCCAAAAGTGTGGCAGTTCAACCTGAGCGCGGCCAAAACTCTCGACGTGCCTATGCTCGGCCGCATCGAGAACCGGATTATCCTGCTCAACGTTTTCGATCGCATCAATTTGATTCGTCCTGCCACCGGGATCGGAGTTTTTCAGTCCGCTTACGGACCCAGAATCACGGTCTACGATGCGCTGACGATCCCGCTGCCGCCGTTGTAAGCGACGTCTCATCGTTCAAATTGAAATGTGTCGGTCACTTCAATTTGAAATGTCGAAGGTTTCGTTCATTGATCAAGCCAAAAGAGCCGACATGTGATTCAGCAGATTTCCTCGCGGCTAGTGGCCGATTTTTCATTGAGGCAGATTGAATCTTCCCAGTGCCCGGGCCTACGTACTCGTTGGCTTGTGATTTGCTCCTTAAATGCTTGAGCGGAATCGCCGTGAAGTCGAACCGAGAAATTCCATCACGACCCTTGACTGGTTTCTTCGGGACCAAGATCGACGAGCTCTCGTTTATGGCTATGTATCAAATGGACCTGTTCGCGGCGCTCGGGATCCCGGTAGCCGGCGGAGCGCCGTCGCTCGAAACACCGAATAAAGGGCGCTACCAGCGGAAAATGGCCTTCAGCGCCGAAGAGATGCGCCACCGGTTCGCGATTGAGACTTTGGGAAGTGCTGGCGCGTTGCGCTCGCAGCCGTATCTATATACCTGCGTCCGCTGCAAATGGATCTTCCGAGTGAACGATTCGCGCGGCTCGATAGTTGCGCTCGACGGATTGGGCAGGCCACTGGCCGAACCCGAAAACTCCAAGCGTATAGTCACCTTCCATCATGGACCGTGCCCCGCATTTCGAGTCGTCGAGTATCTCGCCGCGGAAACTGTCGCCGATCATCAGCGCCTCACTCGACCAGTGGGATTTCTGTCGAGAGTCGTCAACGCGTTCCGCAGTCTTATCAGTAGCCGGCGTAGAGACCGCTTTCGCGAGCAGCAAACCACGCCATCGTAGAGCAAGTTCGAGCATCGATTCTCTCCCCGATGCTGAGCATATTCCTCGAGCCCTCCAGCAGAAAAAAATCAGGGCGGCCTGTTTTAGTGACGCGACGGCATCACATGATGCTGTTGACTCATGTCTCCATGCCCGATTATTATGACTGACTGGTCAGTTTTATGAACAGAACAAGCACAAATACTGCTAGAACCAACGTAGGACGCCCCTTTCAGGTCCACGACGAGCAGGCTGCCAAGCGCGAACGGATCCTCGCCTCTGCTCTCAAATTGTTCGCGCACGAGCCCTACCAGGCGGTCACGATGGACCGGGTGGCTGACGCCGCCGGGGTCGCCAAAGGGACGCTATATCTCTACTTTCCGTCGAAGGACGCGCTCTACCTCGGAGTGCTGAGCGACGGTCTGGACACCGCCTACCGCACCTATCAGAGCAGCGCCGACCCGAAGCTGCCGGTAGTAGAACGGCTGCGGCGTTCGATTGGCGTGATGGTGGAGTTCTACGATCAGCGGCGCGACTTTCTGCAGTTCTATGCGACCGAAGAACCGCGGCTGGCCGAGGCGCGCAATCGGATAATCGAGGGCTCGCGCGAGCGCGGGTTTAACTTCTTCGCGTCATTGATCGAAGAGGGGATTCGCGCCGGCGTTTTCGCGCGAGTCGATCCTCGCCTAGCAACCTTTACAATCCAGGGCGCGATTCGCTCGCTGCTGCTGTACTACGGCACCAGCCGCCCGGTCTCCGAGCTCAGCCGCGAGCTTGGCAATCTGATGCTTCGATCGCTTGGAGCTAGTCCGTCGCAGCACTTCAGGCCGGTACAGCCGCAATGATCCGAACCGTCGTTCGGCGCGTGATTCGGCTGGCAATCCTGGCCGGACTAGCTTACGGATTTTACCTCTTCGGCCATACTTATTTGTGGCCGCCTGAGGATCGTTCGACCATCAAGGTGGTCGGGATGGTCGAAGCGCCCGAGGTGAATATCACCAGCCGCATCGCAGGCCGTATCAAACAACTCGATCTGCTCGAGGGCGACCACGTCAAGAAGGGACAGGTGGTAGCGCTGATCGAGGACGTCGATCTCAGGAACGAGCTCGCCAAGTCGAAGGCCGATCTCGCTCATTCGCAGGCCGACCTGGCGCAGGCGCGGCGCGACCTGGTGCGGGACGACCAGCTCTCCAAAGAAAACGTGATCGCAACCAAGACCCGCGACGATGCAATCACTCTCGTCCAGCAGGACGAGGCCAACGTGCTGAGCGCGGCCGCCAACGCCAAGTTTTATGCGGATCAAATCGTTGACACCGAGATAAAATCGCCGGTCGATGGCGTTATCGTCAGCAAGGCGCTCGAAGTCGGCGAATGGGTGACGCCAGGGGTCCCGATTCTGACTGTCGATGACCTCTCGACTATCTGGGCGCGCGTCGACGTCGAGGAGACCGACCTGGGATCGCTCTATATCGGCAAGTCAGCGCAGGTCGAATTGCCTACCAACCCGCCGCAGATTTTCACCGGACGAGTCATGGCGATTGGACAGGAAGGACAGTTCGCGACTGAGCGCGACGTGCGACGCGGGCGCCAGGATATTCGCACCTTCTACGTAAAGGTCCAGGTGTTGCAGGCCGAAGGCGAACTCAAACCCGGAATGACCGCGGAAGTCACCTTCCCGAGGACCGATGGAACCCGAGTCACTAGCAATACAGACCAAAGACCTGACTAAGCGCTTCGGCAGTTTCACCGCGGTCGACAAGGTCAACTTCGAAGTCCGCCGGGGCGAAGTGTTTGGGCTGCTGGGTCCCAACGGCGCCGGCAAGACGACGCTGGTGCGGATGCTGACAACGCTGATCCCGCCAAGCGGCGGCCATGCGTTCGTGGCGGGCTTTGACGTCGCCCGCTATCCACGCCAGGTGCGCGAAAACATCGGCGTCATTCCGCAGGCGCTGACTTCGGACCTGGATCTCACCGGATGGGAGAACGTCGACATCTACGGCGAATTCTTCGGGCTCTCGCGCCGCCAGCGCCGTGAACGCGGCCAGCGTCTGCTGCACCTGGTCGGGCTGACCGAACGCGCCAACGACCTGGTCGCGACCTACTCGGGCGGTATGCGCCGACGCCTCGAAATTGCGCGCGGCCTGATACATTCGCCCGCCATACTGTTCCTCGACGAGCCGACCATCGGCCTCGACCCCCAGAGCCGCCGCGCGGTGCACGACCTGCTCGAGACGCTGCGCACCGAGAGCGAGATAACCATTTCGCTGACGACGCACTATATGGACGAGGCAGAGTCGCTCTGCGATCGGATTGCAATCGTCGATGGCGGCAAGATAATCGCGCTGGACACGCCGGTCGGACTCAAGTCGACGGTGCCGGGAGCGGATCGGATCGATCTGGTGGTAGAGAACAATCCTCAAGCGATCGCCGAGATGCTGCGGCCGATGCCGTATCTGCGCGAGGTCAATCTCGACGGCGGCAACCGCCTTCAGCTTTCGTCCAATGACGGCGCGCGCGCGATTCCAAAAATCCTCGAGGCTATCGACGGCGCCGGCGATCGGGTGACCTCGATCACGGTGCAGAAACTCTCGCTCGAGGACGTCTTCATCCATTTCACCGGGCGCACGCTCCGCGACGAGCCGGCCAAGAAGGTCAGCTTGTTCGTGGGAGCCGGGATGCCGCAGCAGCGCTGAGGAGGCCGCCGATGTTCGGGCTCAAGTTCCTCGCAATCATGCGCCGCGATCTCAAAAAGCTGACGCGCAATCCCATCACGCTGATTTCCGTTATCCTGATGCCGATCGTTTACCTGGTGATAATCGGCAACTCCTTCCAGGGTCAGCTCAAGCATCTGCCGATCGTCGTGGTCGAGCAGGATCACGGGCTCTACGCGCGCCGAATCGTCGAACAGCTGCTCGCGCTGCAGGCGGGACCGAAAACCGTCGACGTGACCTTCGAAAACGATCCCGGCAGCGCGGTCGACGAAGTGCGCGACGGCCTTTACAAAGGCGTCGTCGTCATCCCGCCCGATTTCAGCCACGACGTCGCCGAAGGACGCATCGCGCAGATAGGACTGTTCACCGACAACGTCGACAGCATCAGCTCCGACACGCTGGAAAGCGTGCTCGATGAGGCGGCCGCAACCGTCAAGGTCAGCTTCGTCACCGCGCGCGAACCAAAGCTCAACGAGATCTCGCTGCGCCCGAGCTGGCTGTTCCCTTACGTTGATTACGACCGATCTCTCATACCGGGCGTGATCGTGATGGCCATCTTCATGGGCTCGCTGATGTCCGGCGTTTTCAACTGGGTAATGGACAAGTTTATGGGCGTCACCGAATGCTACCTGGTGACTCCGCTGTCGCGATGGGACATCGCCGGCGGCATCCTGGCCAGCGGCGTGACGATCACCAGCATCGGCGGCATACTGGTCTTGTTCCTGGGACTGTTGATCACTCGCGGCCGAATCCTGGGCGGAGTCACGGCCCTGGCGATGCTGATAGGAATCATCGTCATCAGCGCGACGGGACTGCTCGCGATGACGTTCTCGATGCTCGGGCGCGCGGGCCATCCGCGGCTGGTCGGGACGTTCTCCGGATTCTTGAACGTAATCCTGTTCTTCCCAAGCGGCGCGATCTATCCGGTCGAAAGCTTTCCGCCGTGGCTGCGGACTTTCGCGCATTTCAATCCGGAGACTCATTCCGTAAGTGCGATCAAACAGATCCTCTTCAAAGGCGCGGACTTCACGGCGGTGAGCGGCGACATCGGGTTCCTGCTGATCTTCATGGTGCTGATGCTGATACTGGCGAGCGTCTCCTTCAAACGCACCCTATAATTTACGCTCGAACGATGTGCAAACCGAGATAGCGTTCCATCTGATCGAAATCGCGATCATCATGCAGCAGCTGATGGCCGCGCTTGATGCAGAACGTTCCAATCAACACGTCGATCGTCTTCCGCACCGAGACGCCTCTTGCCCGGAGCGCGCGGTAGTTGCGCGCGCTCGCGACGGCTACCTCGCGCCCAACCATCGACTGAAACTCGAGCGCGCTCAGCAACGCCAGGGCGCGGCGAAAGTCGCGGTCCGAGCGAAATCCTTGCAGAACCTCGGCTAGGATGAGATCTCCGAGTAGCAGCGGCTGGCGTAGTAGTAGAGAATCCAGAAGGTCGGCGGCGGGAGTCGACCGGCCGTTGAAGTAATCGATCCACACCGAGGTGTCAACAACGATCATGCGTCGCGGCGCATAGCATCTAGATCACCGCGCCATCGAAGTTTGCCGCGCGCCATTCGTATGCGTCCTTGCTGACCCAGCCGAATAAGGAGCTCGAGTCCCTTCTCGACCGTTTCGCGCTTGGTTCGGGTACCCGCAAGCTTCATCGCGCGCGTCATCAAGGAGTTATCGATAACGATATTGGTCCGCATGGCTCGCATCTTCGATGTGTATCTTAGTCTGCATTCGTACACATCGCAAGACGATTTGATGGTAGACCTACGTTCGAGAGAGAGGCGAGCGTTTGCAGGGCGATTTGCGGTCGGGCCCTTTACAGCGCGAGGGCTTCGCCTATCACGCGCTGCAGCTCGGCGATCGAAACCGGCTTCAGCAGCGAAATGTTCGCGCCGGCCGCCCGCGCTGCTTCGTTGACGTCGGGAGTGTTGTGCCCGGACATCACGATGATTGGCGTGTCCTTGGATTTGGCGCGCGCATGACGAACGATTTCGATGCCACTGCTGTCGGGCAGACTCAAGTCCGTGATCACCAGGTCGAACGATTCAGCGTCGATCACCTGGATTGCTTCGTTGGCGTCGAATGCACCGACGCATTGATGGCCCGAACGCTCGAGCAACCGGACGTACGCGTCAACCAGATCACGTTCGTCATCTACGATCAGAATTCTCGCCCGCACCGCCATCCGCGTCTAAATCAGTTCCGCCCCGATTGATTGCTTCGAGCCACCGAGATTTGGGGTGGCACCGAAGGTTTGTCCCGCGGCGGAAGTGTCACGCGCCCCGATGACGACTCGCCAATGGTCGGCAACGTGATCGCGAAGGTGGTGCCTTTGCCCGGCACCGAATCGACCGCGATACTGCCGCCGTGATCCTGAATAATACGTTGACTCAGCCAAAGTCCCAACCCTGTCCCCTTCGACTTGGTCGTGAAGAACGGCTGGAACAGCTTGCCCAGCACCTCGCTTGCGATTCCCGCACCATCGTCCGAGATAGACACCCGAAGATGGCCGGTGCGCCCCGGCGCCAGGCCGGTCTCGATGCGAATGAGGCGCGCGCCTGCGTCCCGTGCATTCATTATGAAGTTTATCAGCACCTGCTCGACACCGGTCGGCTCGGCCATCACCGGCGGCAGCGATCGATCGAGGCTGGTTTCGTAATGCAGCATGCTACCCTTGGCTTCCGCGCCAACAATCAGCATCGCCTCTTCGACCGCCACGTTCATGTCGACCGCATAGCGCGCGCCGGGCCGCTGGCGCGCAAGTGAAAGCATGTTGTGCGAGATGCGGCTGGCGCGTTCGATGTTCTTCTGCAACACCAACAAATCATCGCGCGTCTGGGTGGTGAGATCCGGATCGGTCGCGAGCATCAACTCGATTCGCGACGCCATCACGGCCAGCGGATTGTTCAATTCGTGCGCGATTCCAGCCGCCACGGCAGCGAGCGCGTCCACCGTTTCATTGCGCCGCGCCTCGCGTTCCATAGCACGGCGCTCAGTAATGTCCGTGACAAACGCGATTACCTGCTTGCCGCGATGGGTATGTACGACGTTGAGACTTATCTCGGCGGGAAATTCGCTGCCGTCTTTTCGACGTCCCGCAACTTCCATTCCACGGCCCATCATGCGCGACTTCGGCGCGGTAAAAAATGCGCTCCGGTGCGCTTCATGGCGATAGCGGAAGCGCAGCGGCACCAGGACCTCGATCGGCTGACCCACGAGTTCCATTTCGTGGTAGCCAAAAAGATCCTGCCCGCGCGGATTGAGCTGGCGAATGATGCCCTTGCTGTCGGCCGAAATAATGCCCTCGACCGACGACTCGAAGTAGCCGCGCGCCCGCACCAGTGCTTCCTCGCGCGCCGCGACCGAGATCCGAATCGTCTTCATGTAGCGTGCCGCCACCAGGTACAGCAGCAGTGCGTTCACGCCCACGAACATCAGCCGGTTGAGAGTGTACGAATGGGCGGGCATCAGCGACAGCACCCGATCGGACACCGCCACCCAGATAAGTCCGCCGAGCGCGTAGTAAAGTGCGATCCTTACAGGCCGACTGCGGAACAGCGACACATGATTCAATGCACCGTGCTCGGTCAGCTTATGCGTCTCCTCGCGCGCCATCTGAGCGGTTACTTTAGCCTTCCGGAAGGCGCTGCGGTAGCAGGGGGGCGGCGTACGGGCGCTGGGGGATTCTGGCCGCTCAAGCCTGTGCGAGGCGTGGGTGCTGCGCGTCATGGCGCAGATTCTGGCGGCTCACTTCGCGACCCGGTTCGCCAGTCGGAGTGGTGATACACGCGATATTGGATACGGCGCCATCGCCGTCGCGCATCGGCAGAATCGTCATCGCAACCTCGATTTCGGCGCCGTCGCTGCGGAGTTGGAGGGTCGGAATCCGCGGCACGATTTCGCCCGCGAACGCCCGCTCTTGAAGTCGGCGAATCTCTTCGCGGCCCGCGGCAGGCAGCAGGATCTCGTTGGTGCGTCCCACGATTTGACTGTCCAGGTAGCCGTAAATCTGACAGGCCGCGGCGTTGATCGCGGTGACGGTGCCGGCCGCGTCCACGCAATGGACTCCGTCAGGAATCGAGTTCACGATCATCGCCATCAGCTGATGGAAGTCTTCGCGCCGCCTGCTCTCCATCGCGGCCCCTGTCACAGATACGAGCTCGTCGAACCCCTCTGGCTTGACCAGGTAATGATAAAGCCCGTACTTGAACGCGCCCGCTACGACCTCTTCGCCACCGTTGCCGGTCAGCATGATCACCCGCGCCCGCGGCCATCGCTCGCGCACACGCTGCAGCACTGACAAGCCGTCACTCCAGCCGAGCCAATAGTCAGTGACGACGATGTCGCAGCCGTCGCGCTTCAGATGCTCGTTGAATCGTAGAGGATCGTCGGCGGCCAGGATTTGCGCGCCGGGAAACGCACGTCGCAGGCGCGCCTGGATGACCATCCGATCAGTAGGGTTGTCTTCGACCAGTAACAAGTCCATCAGGAAATCCTCGCGCACCTGACAGCAGAGCAATCGCTATGCCGAGATGCATCAATCGGCACGGACGAAAAAGAAACGCAGCAGGACAGGGAAATCAGAGAAAAAGCGTCGCAGGAACCGCAACCCAGCCAACAGAATGTTCCGCAAATGGCCGCGAAGCGTCCCGCAATGAGACACCTTCAGCGCGCATCGTTTGGGACAGGTGAATCAGGTTGTCAAATGTGAGACCCTCCCCGGGTTTCACGCCTGGGCCCGTTGGGCGGACCCTCGCACCCAATGCTGAGATTAAGCGGCGCTGGCTGATTGCAACTGGATGTAGTTCTCGATTCCGATCTGCTTGATCAGATCGAACTGGACCTCGATAAAATCGACGCTCTTCTCTTCCTCGTGCATGATTTCCTCGAGCAGCTCGCGCGTGACGTAGTCTTTGACCGATTCGCAGTGCGCTATCGCCGCACGAAAATCGCCGAGCGCCTTCAGCTCCAGCTTGAGATCGCACTCGAGGACTTCCTTAACGTTCTCGCCAATCAGCAGCCGGTCCAGGTCCTGGAGATTGGGAAGACCCTCGAGAAACAGTATCCGCTCGATGACGCGGTCCGCATGCTTCATCTCGGTGATGGATTCGTCGCGCTCGTACTTGGCGAGCTTGCGCACGCCCCAATGCTCGAGTTGTTTCGCGTGCAGGAAGTACTGGTTGATCGCGGTCAACTCATTGCGCAGAACTGTATTGAGAAACTGGAGGACCTTTGGGTTACCCTTCACGGAACCTTCTCCCGGAAAATGCGGCTACGAGCGGTTCCAGTGTAGGGGCAAATCCGTCCGAGCGAAACCGGGGTTAACCCTCGGCCCCGCACGCGTCCTGGCAGACGTCGCGGCAGGTATCCTGCCATGCTTCGGACGAGCCGGCCTGAGCGTCGAGCATCTCACGAATTTGCGGCACGCATTTTCCGCACTTGGGCTTGACGCCAAGGGCGCGGTAAAAGGCCGCAACCGAGCACGAAGTGCCAACGTGAGACCGCGCCTTGCGGTCGGTGATAGCGTTGCAGATACATAGGTACATTCGCGGAAGTCCTCTCGATAATGAGAATGAGTATCAATTCCGCGAGAAATCCGCAAGCCATTTAAACTCTTAAAAAATGACCAAGCTCTGACGCCAAGAACGCAAGGATCTGCTCTGCATCCTTGGCGCATGACCCTTTGGAGGGTTTCGCTACAGTTAAATTGGTGCGTGATCGCGCGATGCTAGCGTGCCTTTTTTTGCACCGCCGGCTTCTTTGCTTTCGGCGGACGCCCGCGTCGGCGTTTTTCGACGCCGGTCGCTTCGAGCTCGTCTTCATCCGGACCAAACGCGCTGTCTACTTGCACGTCGTCATCGGCGGAGCGTACTGGCTCGACGTGCTCTTCGGAGTCGTCCGGATTGCTGAGCTCTTCGGGCCCTGTCCAGCGGCCGCCGAACGGCTTGGCCGCTCCGCTTTGACCGCTGCGGGCTTCGGTGTTCGCCTCGTTCTGGCAATCGACGCAAAATTGCGCGAACGGAATCACCTGGAGACGCGCCAGCGGGATTTCATCGCCGCATCGCGCGCAGGTTCCGTAGACTCCGGCGCCCAGCCGCGCGATGGCCGCATCGATCGCGCCGAGACGTTCCTGCGCACGGTCGAACAGTGCGGCATGGGTCTCGACCTCGGACAGCGATCGCGCCACATCCATTTCATCGGCCGGCGGCTGTCCGCCGTTGCGCGCCTGCTCGCGCATCAGTTCCTTGACCCGGGCGAGCGTGTCGGCGCGTTCTTTGGCCAGCAGGCGTTTGAGCGCGTCGATCCGTCGTCCGCCGGTATTCACTGCGGATGCCATCTTGGTCTTCTGCCTCTTGCGAGTCTTGGTCGCTGCTGTCTTGGTCGGAGGTGTTTTAGGTCGACTTTTCATTTTAAAGAACCGTTGGCCAATTCGATCCGGCTTTTAATATCAGCATTGATCGTGCCTCGCGCCACTGTCGCAAGATCGAGCGAACTCAATACTCTTTCGAGGCAACTTTCGAGTCCAGTAGTTCCATATACGGAAGTTGAGTCAAATTGGTTGCTTAATGTTGCCGCGGTGCCCCCCGGACCGCGGCAGTGTAGTCCAATCGAAGGGCCCATGCGAGTGGGTTTTCAGGGTTCGAGCAGGCGAGGCTGCACAATTCATTGCACAGCGGACAATCGGCTTGATGCCGCATAATTGAGCAGCATCCAGCATAGTTGACATCGCAAAATCCTCGAATTTTCTACCGATTTTTCATTTTAGCACGCGGCCGCACCTTGGCACAGACCATGCTGCCCCGAAGCAGAACTTCGATTGGTGCAGGAGGAGGTCCAATCAGCATGCCTACATCTGTTTCAGAACAGGTTCTTCAATACGGACCTTCGCATAGCCGGGTGCTCGATGAAGCCGCTGGAGCCGATCCATGGCTCAGCGCTCGCTTCGAGCCCGATTTTCTGGTGCCCGTCCAGTTTTTCGATTTGACCCGGCGACGCTCGATGCTCGACGGCGAAACGCGGCTGGTGTTTGCGGTGCTGGAAGACGCCGTTCGATGCTATGTGAAGACGGTCAACTCCTCGCGGCGATGCGACCGCGATCAATTCGACGAAGTCCAGCGATGGTTCAAGGCGGAGCCGGGAATCCGCAGTCCATTTTCCTTTGAGTACGTATGCGACGTGCTTGGGATCGAGCCGCTGTCATTGCGCGAGCGGCTGGGACTGCTGAGCGTCGACGATCTGCCGACCAAGCAGATGCGATCGGTTGGCCGCAGGCAGGTGGTACGGGCCGGGCGCTCGTCCCGCAAACGCTCGAACGGCGGCGACCCGGCTTCGTCCGCTCGCGGGGCAGGAATCAGAGAGGGCGCGGGCGCTTGAGGAAGAGCGAACCACTGAAAGAATTGAAAAGCTGAAAATAGGTCGCAGTCCGATTTTCAGGTCTGCCCGGCGCTGGTGGTATCGTAGATACACGGCTGCGATGAGGTGCGGCTGCGACGACGATGAGCAATCCGCTGGGAAGGTTCGAATTCCGCGTCTGGGGAAATCACTTAAGCTCGTTTCGAGATCGGCTGGCCGCGATTGCGACGCCATTGGCGCCGCACGAAAGCGCTGAAACCTATATTCTGTCGCGCGCGACCGACGCCGCCAATGTCAAGATTCGCGACGGCTTGCTCGATCTCAAGCTGATGATCGAGCAGCTCGGCCGGCTTGAGCGATGGCGTCCGTTGCTCAAGGCGGACTTTCCACTCGATTCGCGCACCATCGTCGAACAGGTCTTTCCCCATCTGGGCGCGGCGGTCCCGCATATCGCGCAACCGTCGTACACGCACGGCGAATTTATCCGCGAC
Organism: uncultured delta proteobacterium; assembly: GCA_963842215.1. Classification (GTDB taxonomy): domain Bacteria; phylum Desulfobacterota; class Binatia; order Binatales; family Binataceae; genus Binatus. Next base: position 1,262,751 of record CAWJFQ010000001.1, read on the forward strand.
TTGGTGGGCCCGCATCGCAATCTTGCGATCGTGGAGATCGTAAAGGTCCGCATTAAGTTCAGCTCCGACAGATACACGGCCGAATTCTCTGAAGTAAAAATCGCCGGCGGTGCGACCGCCGAAACCGTCGCAATAGAATCCGACGACCCGGCGGCGGTGTTGCGAGCGATCGCAAAACTTGGCCTCAACTCTCACGCCAACATAAACTATGTTCGTCACCTCAAGCTGATGACCGGGATGACGCCCGACGCAGGCGCTTCGGTAAGCTAGCGCGAAGAATCGGCCACCCTCGAACGACCGCAGCAGCGAGCGGCGACCACCGGAAGGAGCCATGGCAAAGGAAATCGAACGTAGATTCCTGGTTCTCCCGCGCAAGTGGAGCGACCTTGGCGGCGGCCAGCTCATTCGCCAGGGATACTTGTGCGCCACCAGGCAGTCCTCAGTCCGCGTACGCACTTACGGGGATCACGGTTATATGACGGTCAAGGGACATACGTCCGGAATTACGCGCGACGAATACGAGTACGAGATCCCGCTGACAGACGCGAACGAGATCATGGATGCCTTGTGCGAGCATTCGCCGATCGAAAAGACGCGCTATCGAATCGTGTTCAAGGGGCATACCTGGGAAGTAGACGAGTACGCTGGCGCAAACCACGGCCTGACGGTGGCTGAGGTCGAACTCAAGGATGCCAAAGAGGACGTTGAGCTGCCCGACTGGGTCGACCGCGAGATAAGCGGCGATCCGCGTTATTACAATTCGAACCTGTCGATCAAACCATTCTCGACCTGGAAGTGATTTGCTGGCGAAGGCCGTGTCCTGGCGCCAAACCATCCTCGCTAGGCATCTTTCGCACTGTTCATTCAATCTCGCCCCACGCTGCGCGTGACGCTGGTGTTCTGGTAAACTCCGACAATGGCTGAAGGGCAGCCTCGAATTACCAACGCCGGCACGCGCGCCGCCGCCGTTTACGGCCTGATGATCGGCGCACTGGTGCTGCTGTACCTGTGGATACGCTCGTACGGCGACACCCTCGCTGCGCCCGCTCCAATCGGCACTAACATCTTGGCTCGGCTGCATCGCGCGCAACTGAAGGCGATCTGCTGCACGTGCTGCTCGCGCTAGTGGTGGTTATCGCAACCGCGCGGGCGATGGGCTACGTCTTCCGCAGCGCCAATCAGCCGCCAGTGGTCGGCGAAATTCTCGCGGGCATAGTACTGGGTCCATCACTGCTCGGACGACTGGCGCCCGGCGCCGAAGGCTACCTCTTCCCGGCGACGGTCGGACCGTTTCTCAATATCATCGCGCAGGTCGGCGTCATCCTCTACATGTTCCTGGTCGGCCTCGAGCTCGATCCCGCGCTGCTGCGCAAACGCGGCCACACCACAGTCGCCATCTCCCACGCCAGTATCGTGGCGCCATTCCTGATGGGCGCGGCGATTGCGCTTTATCTTTATCCGAAGCTGTCGAGTATCGACGTACCGTTCACCTGCTTCTCACTCTTCCTGGGCGTATCAATGTCCGTAACCGCGTTCCCGGTGCTTGCGAGGATATTGACCGATCGCGGGATTCATAAAACCCGCATGGGCGCGATTGCGCTCACCTGCGCTGCGGTCGACGACGTCACCGCGTGGTGCATGCTGGCGTTCGTGGTCAGCGTGGCTAGGGCGCAAGCAGCGGGCGCGGTGACGACGATCGTGATGGCGCTCGGATTCATCCTGCTGATGATCGTAGTGATTCGGCCCGCGATGGTCCGGCTGTCGTTGCTATACGGAAATCGCGGGCGCCTGACGCAGGGCGTGATGGCGTCGATATTCATCGCGCTGCTGATCTCCGCATCGGCAACTGAACTTATAGGCATCCACGCCGTGTTCGGCGCGTTCGCGCTCGGCGCCGTAATTCCGCACGACAGCGGGATGGCGCGAGAACTGACCGACCGCCTGGAAGACATCGTGGTTGTGTTGTTGCTGCCGGCATTCTTTGCCTACACGGGACTGCGCACGCAAATCGGATTGGTCAATGGCTACGAGCAGTGGATGATGTGCGCGCTGATCGTCGTCGTCGCATCGGCAGGCAAGTTCGGCGGCAGCGTAGTGGCGGCGCGATTAACCGGGCTCAACTGGCGCGATTCGTCGGCGCTCGGCGTGCTGATGAACACGCGCGGGCTGATGGAATTGATCGTGCTCAACATTGGACTGGAGATGAACGTCATCTCGCCGACGCTGTTTGCGATGCTGGTCATCATGGCGCTGATCACGACCTTTGCGACCACGCCGATTCTGCATCTGATCACTCGCCGGCAAGTTGCGGAGCTGGAGCCGTCGGCCGAGCTCGGCACCTTTTCGCCTGAGCCTATCGTCGCGCCGCAAGCGCCGATTCGCGCGCACCATCCCGCACCCCGTCCTGCGCAGCCACCCGTCCGCCCGATTCTGGTAGGTACCGAGCACAGCGCAATCCTGGTGCCGGTCTCGAACCCCGAGGGCGTATCCGTGTTGGTGGAACTTGCGCTGGCGGCGACTCCGCACGACGCACCGCCGCCGCGAGTGCTTGCCTTGGTGAAGACTCCGCCGGGAGGTGTGCGATCGGGACTGCGCGAGGCTGACCAGCGCGTACCACCCCGCTCTCCCGCGCTGTCGGCGGCGCTGGATCTGGCGCTGGAGCGCGGCAGCGTCATCACACCCCAGGCGGTGTGGAGCAGCAATCCGGCGGCGGACATCCTGGCCTACGCCAATGAGCCGCAGATCGGATGGCTGCTGATGGGATCGCATCGCGCGGTCTTCGGTACTGATTTTATGGGCGGCGTGGTCCGTGAAATTCTCGACAGGGCCCGCACGCTGCCGGTCCATGTGGCGGTCGTCATTCGCGGCGGCGAGCGGCCGCTCGATCGCGTATTTGCGGTAGTCGATCGCGGCACGCACGGGCGCGCGGCGCTCGACCTGGCGATTCGAGTAGCACTGCGCAAACGCTCGGGCTTGCACGCCGTGCTGGTGCCCGAGGATGGAACCCCGGAAGACACTGAACTGCTCGAACTGATTCGCGACGCCGGCCAGGCACTCGGGCGCCGCTTGCATACCGACGTGCTGAGCGCCCCGACGGCAGCTCAACTGGCGCGGCAAACCCCGGGCGGCCTCGTGATAATCGCGACCAACCTCGCGGACAAGGTGGGATTGTCGCCGGAAGACTTCACCGACGCCAAACGATGCGTCGTCGTGGTGCAGGGATCAGAAAGCGCACCGGCAAGGCTCGGCGCTCGCAGTGCCGAGCATCATCGAACCGCCAAGCCGTAGCAGAACCAGCGCGACGCGCTACTGCTTGACTGCCTCGACGTCGATTGAAATCGCGACTTCGTCACCGACCATCACGCCGCCGGCCTCGAGCGCCTTGTTCCACGTCAACCCAAAGTCACTGCGTTTGATTGTCGCCGTCGCAGAAGCACCCGCGCGGGTCTTGCCCATCACCTGGATCGGCGCCCCTGAACCTTCGACCGCAAGCACGACCGGCTTGGTCACGCCGTGCAAGGTCAGATCGCCCGTCACGTTCCACTTATTCGGTCCGACGGCCTCGATCTTGGTGGACTTGAAGGTAATCGTCGGGTACTTGGCGACGTCGAGAAAATCCGGACTCTTCAAATGCGCATCGCGTTTCTCGACCCGCGTGTCGACTGACGACACATCGATGGTCGCGTCAATTTTTGCGGAAGCAGGATCGTTGCCATTGGTTGTGATCGTGCCCGCCGTTTTCTGGAACACTCCCTTGACGTTCGAGATCATCATGTGGCGGACAGTGAACTCGACGCTGGTATGCGCCGGATCGATTTGCCAGGTATCGGCGCGCGCAAGAACCGGAAGCGCAGCGACCAGGATGATGGCGATTGCTGTTTTCGAGATGCAGGACTTCATGGAGGCTCCTAGGGCTGACCGGTTAGGGGGATTCGGTACGGCGCGTAACTATATAGTTGCGGTATTGAACACGCGAAGTGAGCGTCTGGCAAGGGTTGGACTATGCCGGGTCCGCGTCCATGCCGACCGACTTGAGCCGCGTCAGGAGCACAATAGCGCTAAGCAGAGTGACTGCACCGCAGATGACAACCGCCTGCATCGGACCGAGATGCGTGCCCATGTAGCCGACCTCGAGCGCGCCCAGCGGAGTCATCCCGACCGCGGCGAGCTGATAGGTGCTCATCACGCGGCCGCGCAGGTCGTCGTCGACGAACATCTGCACCAGAGTATTGTTGCTCGCTCTGAAATTAGTCAGTCCGGCTCCGATCACGAATTGCGCCGCGAGCGAGAGCATGAAGGAACGAGACATCCCGAACACCACGATTCCAACCGCGGAAAGAAAAAGCCCGGCGAGCAGATTGTTCCGCATCCCCTTGGTCGACACGCGCGACGCCAGCGTGGCCGCGCCGACGACCGATCCCAGTCCCTGTATCGCGACCAGGAATCCGTAAGTGCGCGCGTCGCCGTGCAGCACATTCTTCGCGAACAGCGGAACCAGCACGAGGTATTGATAGCCGAAGCCGTTGGTCACGGCCGCCAGCGCCATCTGGTAGAAGATCGGCCGGTTGGACCACACGTACGCAAGGCCCTCGCGCAGTTGATGGATCATGCGCGCGCCGACGCCGGCTATCACGCGCGCTGGAATCTCCATCTGCGTCAGGCTCCAGATGACAGCCAGGAAACTCACGCCGTTGAGGAAGAAGCAGGTGCCGATGCCCAGCCATGCGATCAGCAGTCCAGCGGCGGCCGGACCGAGCATCCGCGCGCTGTTGAACATCATCGAGTTGAGCGCGATCGCATTGGCGAGGTCCTCATAGCCCACCATCTCGACCACGAACGACTGCCGCCCGGGCATGTCGAACGAGCCGACGGTGCCATTGAATGCCGCCAGCAGGATCACGTGTCCAACCCGCACGGTGCCGGTCCACGTCAGCACCGCGAGCGTGAAGGCGCTCAGCATCAGCAAAATCTGCGTGACGATTATCAGCCGCCGGCGATCGACCCGGTCAACCATCACGCCGGCGAACAGACCGACCAACAGGATTGGCGTGAACTGCGCGAACGATACTACCCCGAGCATGGTCGCCGAGTTCGTCAGCTTGAGCACCAGCCACGCCTGCGCGGCGCTCTGCATCCAGGTGCCGGCGAGCGAGGTGAGCTGCCCGAAAAAATACAGACGATAGTTGCGATGCCGCAGCGCGCGAAACGCCCCGCGCCGCTCGCTTGCAGGTTCACTCGGCGGGAGCTGGTCTGACGGGCCGGACTCCACCGCAGGCGCGGAGTCAATCTCAGGCACGGCGCGCCGATTTGTTGTTGAAGGCCGCAATCCGCTCGCGCATGTCGGGCCCGACGCCGGGATTTCGATACACCTCGTGCGCGAGGCCCGCGCCCAGCGGCATGCCGTCGGTCTCGATCAGCAGGCGCTTGTTGGCGCGATGACTGAACCAGGAATTGGCTAGAATGGTGTCGGCCAGCGCGCGAAGTTCCTTATCGAACGAATCGTCGGCGATGCAAATATTCGCGAGGCCCATCGCCCTCGCCTCGAGCCCGGAATAGGTCCGGCAGGTCAGCATCATCTCGCGCGCCTTCGACGGACCCACGCGCCGCGGCAGCCGCTGCGTCATCCCCCAGATCGGAGTCAGCGCCCATCGCGCATGAGTGTCGGCGAATTTCGCTGACTCTGCCGCGACGATCAAGATCGCCCGCCAGCGCCAGTTCGAGCGCACCCGTATAACAATGCCCATGCACCGCTGAAATCACCGGCTGCGGCAAATCCGCGAGCCGCTCGATCGTCTCGGATTGAAAATTCGGCTTGGGCGGACGCTCGCCTTTCGCGATATCCGCCAGGTCGTGCCCCGCGGAGAAGCACTTGCCCGCGCCGCGCACGACGACCAGCCCGACACGCTCGGTCTCTCTCGCGATTTGATCGATCTGAGCGCGCAACTCGACGAACATCTCGAGGTTGAGGGAGTTGAGCTTCTCGGGGCGATTCAGCGTCAACGTGGCGAGACCGTCCCGATCTTCGCGAAGCACTAATCCGGCCATGGTGATGTCCTCCGATCGATATCGCACAGTAGGCCATCACGGTTAGCCTTCGCAAATGTCAGAGTCCGAAAGTCGCGCCGCGCGTTTGACAAATGCGCTGGAAATCTAGTACAGATTGAGCACGCTCAAAACTGAGCATGCTCACTTTCACTCCGATGCTGAACCCCAGTCCCAACCGAATCGAACGCAGCAAGCGCGACAAGCTCGAGCGAATTAAACGCGCCGCGCGCAAACTGTTCGGGCGCAAGGGCTTCGAGGCCACCACCACCCGCGAGATCGCCGCGGCTGCCGACATCGGCGCCGGCACCCTGTTCCTCTACGCCGGCACCAAGGAGGACCTCCTGGTGCTCATCTTCCGCGAGGAGATTGGCCGGGTGGTCGACCAGGCGTTCGCCACCATGCCCGCGCGGCCGCTGCTCGATCAGGTGCTGCACCTGTTCGGAGCGATGATCGCGCTGCACGAGCGCGATCGCGGCCTGGCCCGCGTGTTCGTGCGCGAGCTGCCGTTCGTCGACGACCGCCGCCACGGCGTAGCCGAAATGATGGCGTCGATGCTCGCCGGGATTGCCCGCCTGGTCGACGAAGCCAAGGCTCGCGGCGAATTGCGATTTGACACCCCTTCCACCCACCTCGCGCAGAGCCTGTTCGGCCTTTACTTCTTCCAGTTGCAGCGATGGCTTGGCGGCAATCCGGTAAGCGCCCAGCAGCGCGATCGTGGATTGCTGGCCGCGCTCCAATTGCAGCTCGATGGGTTGCGCTGCGTACATCCAAAGAGATTATCGAGCAAGAAATCCAATCGCGCCGTTCGCCCGCTTGCGCCGGTCGCCGCGGGACGAAACGGACGAGGAGGCCGCTAATGGGAGCACGCACCGGCCGCGAGTTTCTCAAGGGCCTGTCGAAGCCGCGCGAACTGTGGGTCGGCAACGACAAGGTGAGCGACATCGTCTCGCATCCTGCGTTCGCAGGCGCGGCGAATACCATGGCGCAAATTTTCGATTTGCAGCACCAAGCGCGCGACCTCTGCCTGATGCCGGATCCTGAAACCGGCGAGCCGATTAACCTGAGCCACATGATCCCGCGCTCGCTCGCCGACCTCGAACGGCGTCACGCCTGTCTGCAGACCATCGCCGAGTTTACCGTCGGGCTGATGGGACGCACGCCGGACTATATGAATCTCACTTTCGCCGGCTTTGCTGGATGCGCCCACGAATGGGCGGTCAACGGTAATGACCGCGGCGCCTCGAATCTGGTCGCCTATCAGAAATTCCTCGCGCGCAAGGACATCTCGCTGACCCACACCATCGTTCATCCCACGATCGACAAGGCCAAAGGCGACGTGCCCGAGCCCGGCAACGACGTCGCGCTGCACAAGGTCGCCGACACTGCCCACGGAATCGTCGTGCGTGGCGCCAGAATCCTGGCGACGCTCGCGCCGTTCGCCGACGAAATTGCGGTCTATCCTGCCATTCCCCTGCTCGAAGGCACCGACCCCTACGCGCTCTCGTTTTGCGTGCCGATGGACACGCCGGGGCTCAAGTTTATTTGCCGCGACAGTTGCGCAACGCCTAATAATCGCTTCGACCATCCGCTCTCGAGCCGCTTCGACGAGCAGGACGCCTTCGTGATTTTCGACGACGTCGAGGTGCCGCGCGATCGCGTTTTCATCGACGCCAACCTCGTCGCTTACAACACCGTCATGGCGACCGGCTGGTACCCGAACATCATGCAGCAGACGATGATTCGCGCGCAGACCAAGCTTGAGTTCGCCTACGGGCTGGCGACCCGGATGGCCGAAGCGATCAACGATTCATCGCCGGCAACGCGCCAGATGCTCGGTGAAATCTGGACCTACGCCGAGTTTGCCCGCGCTGCTATCCACGCCGCCGAGGTCGAGTCGTTCGACTACGGCAATGGCGTATGGTTCCCGAACGGTGGTCCGCTCGCTGCCTTGCGCGCCGCCTTGCCAGGCTGGTTCCCGCGCGTCGGCGAGATCATCACGCTGCTCGGCTCGCACAATCTGCTCGCCGCGCCGACGCAGGCGCAGCTCGACGATCCGAAACTGCGCCCGCTCATCGATCGCTATCTGCGCGGCGCGGGCACCATGAACGCCGCGGAGCGCGCGCGCATCTTCCGGCTGGCGTGGGATTTCGTCGGCAGCGCGCTCGCGAGCCGCAACCAATTGTACGAGCGCTTTTACCTCGCGTCGGGCGCGCGAAATTACCAGTTGGCAAACTCACTCGCGCCCAAGGAACGCGCTCGCCGGCTCGTGGACCAATTGCTCGGGCTGAATCCGAGCGGACCGTCCGAGCCCGAGCACAAAATTATGGGTTTGCCGCGAAAGACCGCCGATTTCGCGCGTTAGCTGCCAATAGGATTTCCGACTTGGGTCGAAATTGACTTCAGTCATGAGTAGCGCTATGCCAGCCTCTATGGAACCGCCGCCTGCGGCGGCCCTCGGTCCTGAGTCTATAGAGGAGGAAATCTGAATGTTCGTCCGCAATTGCTGGTACATGGCTGGCTGGAGCCGCGACTTTACCCGCGACGAGCTGAAACCGGTCACGATGCTCAATGAGCAGATTGTGATCTATCGCAAGAATGACGCCGGCCTGGTCGCTCTTCAGGACCGATGCTGCCATCGCTTCGCCCCGCTCTCGCTTGGACGTCTCGAGAACGACGATCTTCGATGCATGTATCATGGGCTGAAATTCGCGCCGTCCGGCAAATGCATCGAGATTCCCGGCCAGTCCAAAATTCCGCCGCAGGCATGCGTGCGCTCCTATCCGATCGTCGAGAAATACAGCGGCGCATGGGTCTGGATGGGCGATCCGGCGCTCTCCGACGTCTCGCTCATCCCTGACTTCGTGGGCATCGACGATCCACGCTGGGCTATGCTGCCCGGCCGGATGGACTACAACGCGAACTACATGCTTATCAACGACAACTTGCTCGACCTTTCGCACATTGCGTTTCTGCATTGCAGATCCCTCGGCGCCAGCCTCACGCCTGAAGGAGTGTCCAGGCCGGTCGTCACCCGGCTGGAGCGCTCGGTACGCATTCAGAATTGGCTTGCCGCCAATCCGTCGCAAATGATCTCCTCTATTCGGGGCCAGAAGACTGACATCTGGCAAACCTACGACTTCGTAGCTCCCGGCGTCTTCCTGCTGCGCGCGGATATGTACCCGGCCGGAACGTCGCGCCAATTCCCCGAAGGGGAGCCGTCTGGCGTGGAGCCTCTTCATCGGCAATTCACCTGCCAGGCGGTGACGCCTCTGACCGAAGATCGCACCTGCTATTTCTTCGCCTACGGGCCGTGGAAGCAGGAGTCGGAGTTGATGGAGTCCTTCTACCAACTGGGTTTGAAGGCGTTCAACGAAGATCGAACGATGATCGAAGCGCAACAGAAGAACATCAATCTGGCGGGCAACGCTTCGATGCTCACGACCGCATCGGACAGCGCTTTGTCGCAGTTCAGACGAATGATGGACAAAATGATCAAAGATGAAGCGCAGGCCGCCGCGGCTGCTCCCTCTCGGGAAAGGGTGCGGGCCTGATGGCAGCTGCAGGAATAATCGCTGTCGTCGGCCGCGCGGAACGCAACAAGCGCGACAAGCGCGCGCGCATCATAGCGGCAGCGCGAGAACTGTTCCGCACCAAGGGCTTCGAGCAGACCACCACCAGCGAAATAGCCGAGTTGGCCGACGTCGGCAAAGGAACGCTCTTTTTTCACGCTCGATCCAAAGACGAGTTGCTCGTGATGGTGTTCCAGGAAGAGATGGGACGCACCATCGTTCGCGCCTTTGCTACGGTGCCCGAGGCGCCGTTGCTCGATCAGGCAATGCACGTGTTCGACGCCATGTTCAGACAGGATCAGCGCGAGTTGGAGCTGGCGCGAATCTTCGTCAGGGAACTCGCGTTTGTGAAGGGCGACCATCACGGCATCGAGGTCGTCACCGAAGCGTTCTTCAGCCGCATGAGCGTGCTGATCAAGCAGGCTCAGGCTCGGGGCGAAATCAACCCGTCGGTCGATCCCGCTCTGCTCGCTTACAATATGTTCGCGCTCCACTATTCATTCCTGGTCGTCTGGCTCGGTAGCGGATTGCGGACGCCGAACCCAGCCAAACCGTCGATGCGCCAGATGCTTGAGCTGCAGCTTCTCGGATTGCTCGAATCGCCCGGCGCAAAGGTCCGCCGTAAGACACACCAGAAAATCGTGGCAGATCGCAGCGGCAGTCGCCGCCTTGGGAGGTAACAAATGCCCAGCACCAAAGTAGCTTCAGTGGACGTATCGACCGATCACTTCATCGACGGCCAGCGCGTCGCGTCAAAGCGAACCTTCCCGAACTGCTCGCCCATCGACGGCAAACATATCGCCGACGTGAGCGCGGGCGGTGCGGCTGAAGTCGACGCCGCCGTCGCTGCCGCGCGTCGCGCGTTCCCGGCCTGGGCGGCGCTCGGTCCCAAGGGCCGCCATCCCCTTCTGAAAAAGTTCGCGCAAGCGATTCGCGATCACGCCAGGGAGCTCTCGGCGGTCGAGACTGTCGACAACGGCTCGTTGTTGATGGGCAATCTCGGGCGCGTGATTCCGCGCGCCGCGCAGAATATCGAGTTCTTCGCCGATTGGGCGCTGAAGTTGGGTCACGAACAGATCGACTCGCCCGAGGTCGTCAATCATGTGCGCTTCGATCCCGCTGGTGTCGCGGCTCTCATCACCCCGTGGAACGGGCCGTTCATGCTGACCACCTGGAAGGTCGGTCCTGCTCTGGCTGCGGGCGACACCGTCGTCGTCAAACCGCCCGAATGGGCGCCGCTCACCTGCTCGATGATGGCGGATCTCGCGACCGAGGCCGGGCTTCCCGCGGGCGTGCTCAACGTCGTTCAGGGTATCGGCGAGGAAGCGGGCGCCGCGCTCGCGGCGCATCCCGACATCGACCGTCTGAGCTTCACCGGCTCGACTGACACGGCGAAACTGATCGGGCAGTCAACCGCGCGCTCGCTTACTCCCATAAGTTTCGAGCTCGGCGGCAAGTCTCCTTATATTGTCTGTGCCGACGCCGACCTTGACGCCGCCGCGCAGACCGCCGCCGGTCAATACATCAATGCTGGTCAAGTCTGCCTCGCCGGAACTCGGCTGCTGGTTGACGCCGCAGTCGCCGATGAATTTCAGGCAAAGTTTCGCGCCGCGGCCGGACAGATGACAGTCGGCGATCCGCGCGAGAAGAGCACTCGCGTCGGCCCGCTCATCACGCCCGAACATTACAAACGCGTCGAAGGCTTCGTCGATCGCGCGCTCAAGTCCGGCGTTAAGCCGCTCTGGGGTGGCAAGCGCTCCAGCGCGGGCGAACTGTACTTCGAGCCCACCCTGCTCGAAGGCGTAAAGCAGGACATGGAAATCGTGCAGCGCGAAGTATTCGGTCCTGTCCTGACCTGGCAAACATTTCGCGACGAAGACCAGCTGCTCGAGCTCGCGAACGGAACCAACTACGGCCTCGCCGCGATAGTATTCAGCAAGAACGAGGAACGCGCGATGCGAATCGCCGGCCGCGTGACCGCCGGCACGGTATGGGTGAATTGCTTTTTCGTCCGCGAGCTTGCGGCGCCGTTCGGCGGCAGTCGCAATTCAGGCATCGGACGTGAAGGCGGGACCTGGAGCTTCGACTTTTACTGCGACATCAAGAACATCGCGGCACTCAAGGGTTCGTTTGCCTGACGTTCTGTCTCCTCTACTGTGAGGTAGAGGATGAAGGTGAGGGTCCATATACAGCGCTACGCGCGATTCAGGATTCTGTTTCAATCCGCAACTGACCAATCGGAGATTAACCAATGAGCGTATTAGATGGGCCGAGACAGGAATGGCGCCGAATCCTTCACGAGGGTCAACCAAAATGGGTGCGCCCCGATGCTGAGGCTCTGCTGCTCGGCGACGGCCGGCGTATCCGCGACGCGGAAGCCACTTACCTGCCGCCGTGCGACCCGACCAAGATTCTCTGCATCCACCTGAACTACGACTCGCGCCGCGTCGAATTCAAAGCGCCGATGCTCGAGACCCCCACTTACTTCCAGAAACCCGTCACCGCGCTGAATTCTCATCGCGGAGTGCTATGCCGCCCCGCCGGTCACAAGTACCTGAACTACGAAGGCGAAGTCGGCGTGATCATCGGCAAACCGATGCGCAATATCAGCCGCGAAGACACCTGGGATTACATCGCGGGATTCGCCCCCGCCAATGACGTCGGATGCCAGGACTATCGCGACACCGATGCCGGCTCGATGCTGCGCGTCAAAGGTCAGGATGGCTTCTGTCCAATCGGTCCGGGAATAGTCAGTGGAGTGGATATTCGCAAATCCACTCTGCGCACCTATATCAATGGTAAAATGGTCCAGGAAGGCGCAATCTCGGAAATGATCTTTCCCATCGATTACATACTTGCCGATCTGTCCCGTTTCATTACGCTGCTTCCGGGCGATATCATCCTGTCGGGCACGCCGAAGAATTCGCGTCCCATGAACGTCGGCGACCTGGTCGAGGTCGAAGTCACCGGCCTTGGCCGCCTGTCGAACAAGGTTGTCGAAGCCCCTGCCCCGGTGCATAAAGTTGGGCATCAGCCGACCGATACTGATTCGGTGCGGCGGGTCGCGCTCGGCTCGGATTGGGTCCGCACCGATGCTAGATAAACGCTTGGAGGAGAACCAAATGATCCAGGTAACGGAATTAGGCTACATGGGAATCGGGGTGAAGGATCTCGACGCGTGGAAAAACTTCGCCACCGGTATTGTCGGCTTTGAGCTGGCCGATGAAGGCGAGTCCGATCGATGCTACCTGCGGATGGACTATATGCATCATCGGCTCGTTGTGCATGCCGATGGCAGCGACGACCTCGCATACCTGGGATTCCGCGTCGCGGGCGCCGACGAATTCGCCCAGATGCAACGTCAATTATCTGAAGCAGGGATAAAATTCCGCGTCGGTTCCGAAGACGAAGCTGACGAGCGCCGGGTGCTCGAAGTCCTCAAGCTCACCGACCCCGACGGCAATCCAGTCGAAATCTTTCACGGTCCGCTCACTCAATTCAGCAAGCCGTTCCATCCGGGACGCGCGATGCATGGGCGTTTCAAGACCGGCGCCGGCGGATTGGGCCATTGCATTATACGCGAGCGCGACGTCCAGGCAGCACAGCGCTTCTATACTGCGCTCGGAATGCGCGGCGGGGTCGAGTACAAATTCGGAAGGGGCAAGCGCAGCATGGGGCTGGTCTTCATGGATTGCAACGAACGCGATCATACTGTCGCCTTCGGAATTCCCGGCGCTGAGCGCCGGCTTAACCATATAATGATCGAGGTGGACAATCTCGACGACGTCGGCATGACCTACGACCTGGTTTGCAAAAACAACATTCCGGTGACAATTACTCCGGGCAAGCATTCGAACGATCACATGTACTCATTCTACTTCCGCAATCCGTCAGGATGGATGTTCGAATACGGATGGGGCGCGCGCCCGGCAACCTTTCAGTCGGAATACTTTGGCGAGGATATCTACGGGCATCAAATGCAACCCGACGCGTTCGGTGGCGACCCTGCCAAGCGGTGACCTGGCTCGAGTTGACATCATACCTTGAATCGCACGCGCAGACCTATTAACACCAAGCTTAACCATGGAAAATCTCGAAACTTTTCGCAAAGAAACGCGCGCTTGGCTCGAGGCGAATTGTCCTCCCGAGATGCGGCGTCCGTCGCAGACCGAAGACGACACCTGCTGGGGCGGCAGGCACTGGGTTTTTCAATCCGACGGGCAGCGCCAGTGGCTCGAGCGCATGGCCAAAAAGGGCTGGACGGTGCCGGAATGGCCCCGTGAGTACGGCGGTGGTGGCCTCAGCCGCGACGAGGCCAAAATCCTGCGCCAGGAAATGCGCGCGCTCAACTGCCGCTCGCCGCTGGACAGCTTCGGCATCTGGATGCTCGGGCCGGCACTGTTAAAGTATGGCTCCGAAGAACAGAAGCGAGAGCACCTGCCGAAAATCGCGCGCGGCGAGATTCGATGGTGCCAGGGCTACTCGGAACCCGGCTCGGGCTCCGACCTGGCGTCGCTGCAAACCCGCGCCGAAGATAAAGGCGATCAGTTTCTCGTCAACGGCTCCAAGATCTGGACCTCGTACGCCGACAAGGCGGACTGGATTTTCTGCCTGGTGCGCACCGATCCGAACGCGCCCAAGCACGAAGGCATCAGCTTTCTGCTCTTCGATATGGAAAGCGCCGGCGTCTCGACCAAGCCGATCACTCTCATCTCGGGAGCGTCGCCGTTCTGCCAGACTTTTTTCGACGACGTGCTGGTGCCCAAGGCGAATCTCGTCGGAAAGCTCAACAAGGGATGGGATATCGCGAAGTACCTGCTGACCCATGAGCGCGACATGATTGGCGGCATGGGCACCACCTCCGAAAACCGCTCGCTCGGACAGATTGCAACCGACACTGTCGGAACCGACAACGGCATGCTCGCAGACACCGTTCTGCGCGGACAGATTGCGGCATTCGAGATCGACGCTCTCGCCTTCCGCCTCACGATGGACCGCGCCGGCGATATGGCGAAGGTCGGGCAGGCTCATCCCGCGGTCTCGTCGCTGCTGAAGTACTACGGCACCGAACTCAACAAGCGACGGATGGAATTGGTGATGTCAGCCGGCGGCACGGACGCGCTGGAATGGGAAGGCGAGCGCTCGCGTGAGGGCCGCACCGCTCGCGCGTGGCTGCGCTCGAAGGCCAACTCAATCGAGGGCGGGACCAGCGAGGTTCAGCTCAACATCATCGCCAAAAGAATCCTGGGTTTGCCCGGTGCATAGCTCGACGAGCCTGGATCTCATCACATGGCGCTAGTTCTCACCGACGAGCAGACCATGCTGCGCGACAATGCGCGCGGCTTCCTCGCCAAGAACGCGCCGATCGCTCATCTGCGAGCGTTGCGCGACAAGCGCGACGCCGACGGATTCTCGCGCGCCCTGTGGAAAGACTTCGTCGAGATGGGCTGGGCCGGAATTCTCGTTCCTCAGGATTACGGCGGCCTCGGACTCGGTCACGTCGAAGCCGGCGTGGTAATGGAAGAACTGGGGCATACTCTCACGCCCTCCCCTTTCCTCTCGACCGCGGTTCTCGCCGCGAGCGCAATCGCCCGGGCAGGTACCGACAAGCAGAAAGAAAACTACTTGCCGAAGATTGTTGCCGGCGAACTGATCGCAACGTTGGCAGTCGACGAGGCCGCCAAGCACCATCCTGAGAAAACTGCGATGACCGCCGCGCGAGCCGGCAACAATTTCAAGCTAAGCGGCGCCAAAACTTTTGTGATCGACGGCCACGTCGCAAATCTTGTGATCGCTGTAGCCCGCACTGCGGGCAAGCCGGGCGATGCTACCGGTCTCACGCTGTTCCTCGTAGACGCCAACGCTCCAGGGCTGCGCGCCGAGCGGACTTCGACGGTCGATACGCACAATGCCGCGCGGTTAACGTTTGACAGCGTGAACCTCGGCGCCGACCAAGTCCTGGGCAAGGTCGACGCCGGCGGCGAGGTCCTGGAGGGCGTGCTGAACGTCGGCCGCGCCGCGGTCGCGGCAGAGATGGTCGGCGCCAGCGAAGAAGCATTCGGCCGAACCGTCGCATATCTGAAAGAACGCAAACAATTCAGCAAGGCGATCGGAGAATTCCAGGCATTGCAGCACCGCGCCGCTCATCTTTACTGCGAACTCGAGGTTACGCGCTCAACGGTGCTCAAGGCTTTGCAGACCCTCGACGATTCTTTCGACAGCGCCGGCCCGATCGTTTCGGTCGCAAAGGCGCGCGCCGGGCTCAGCGCAACGCTCGCCGTGCAGGAAGCAGTACAGATGCATGGCGGCATCGGGATGACCGACGAGTTCGACATTGGCTTGTTCATGAAGCGAGTTCGCGTATGCCAGGAACTGTTCGGCGACTCGAACTATCACGGCGATCGGCTGGCTCGCCTCAACCGCTACTGAAATTTTCACTACAACTCTTCGTAGGAGGTGGTCCGATGAGCGATTCGCCTCGCATTGCTGATCGAGTCCGTTGACGATTGCGATTGTTGGGGCGGGCGAGATGGGCGCGGCGGTGGGCTGCCGCCTGCGCGAAGCCGGTGCGCGCGTAGTGACGTCGCTTGCCGGCCGCAGCGCCGAGAGCACGGCGCGCGTTCGCGATGCCGGCATCGAAGTAGTCAACGATGACGATTCGCTCGTGCGCGGCGCAGCATTCGTGCTTTCGATCGTTCCGCCAGGGGTCGCGCTAGAAGTCGCTGAACGGCTTCGGGGTCCACTCAGCCGCGCGAAGGCAAAGCCAGTATACGTCGAGTGCAATGCGATTTCGCCGGCGACTTGCCGGCGCATTTACGACCTACTCGGCGCTACGACCTTCATCGATGCCGGCATCATTGGAGGTCCTCCGCTGCCTGGTACTCAGGACCCTGCGAAAGGGCCGCGCTTTTACGCTTCGGGTGCGGACGCTCACCAACTTACGCGTTTGGCTGCCTTCGGTCTCGAGGTCGCGATACTCGACGGTCCTGTCGGCGACGCGTCGGGTTTGAAACTCGCGTATGCCGGACTGACGAAGGGTTTCACCGCGCTATGTGCGACCATGCTCGGCGCGGCAGAGCGCGAAGGGATTGCCAGCGCGATGCGGACAGAACTCGCGCGCAGCCAGCCGAACTTCCTCAAGCACCTGGATCGCTTTCTTCCGGCGATGCGTCCGAAGGCCTACCGCTTTGTTGATGAGATGCGGCAGATCGCGGAGTTCGTCGGCAGTCCCGATGACGGTGCGACGATCTACGAAGGCGCCGCCCTGCTCTATCAACGGATCGCCGACGAGCTGGATCGGTCGATCACTTGATATCGGTTGCCCCTAAGAGCGATTTGACGGCTGACGCGAAGCGGCGGATGCCTTCTGCGATTTGTTTTTCCGGCATCGACGCGTAGCCGAGCAGCAGTCCCACGTGTTTGGGCGGATTCAGATAAAACGGCTCGACCGGATATACCCCAACTCCAGCGCGCGCAGCACGCATTCGTAAATCGCGCGACCTGGAGGCGGGTAAATCGCGGAGCCACAGCATCAGATGAAGGCCCGCATTGACGCCCGTCACCTGAACGCGGCGGCCGAGATGGCGCTCGATTGCGTCGAGCATCGCTGCACGGCGACGCGAATTGCGCGTGCGCATCCGATGCAGATGGCGCTCGAAATGGCCCTCGCGAATGAAATCGACGAGCGCGGCCTGCATCAGAGTGGGGCCTCCCGTATCCATCAGGGCCTTGACCGACCGCAGTGGCTCTATCAGCCGCTCTGGCAGAATCATGTAGCCGAGGCGCAGTGACGGAAACATCACCTTGGAAAATGTGGCCGCATAAATGACCCAGCCGCCGTCGTCGAGCGCGGCGAGCGCCTCGATGGGGCGGCCAGCGTAGCGATACTCACTGTCGTAGTCGTCTTCAAAAATGGAGGCGCCGGAACGCCGCGCCCATGAAAGCAGCTCGAGGCGGCGTCCAAGCGGCATCACGGCACCGGTGGGAAACTGATGCGACGGCGTAACGATGGCGAGCCGGGCCTGTCCGCCGCGCTGCGCGAGCTCGCTGGTGGATAACCCGTGCTCGTCCACTGCGATGGTTTCGATCTTCGCACCTGCCGCCCTCATCACATTGCGCGCACCGCGATAGTGCGGGTCCTCCATCAATACAACGTCGCCGGGATCGACCAGCACGCGCGCTGCCAGGTCCAGCGCCTGCTGCGAGCCGTTGACCACGAGCACCTGTTCGGGAGTGCAGGCGATAGCGCGGGCGCGAGATACATAGTCGGCGATCGCCTCGCGCAACGCGGGCAAGCCCTCGGGCGGGCCGTAGTCGAGCTCTCGAATCGTGACGCGTCGCGCACGCCGAGCCATGACGCGACACCAAGTCGCATGCGGAAAGTCGGTGAAAGAAGGCGGCCCGTAGCGGAAGTCATATGGCAGCAGGTCGCGCCGCGGCTCCCATGTGATCTCCGCGCCACCGGAGGCCTCGCGCACGCGACGCGCGTATGCCGAGAAATGTACCGGTGTGGAAGTCCGCGCTGATGACGACGGTCGTCGCGCGGCAGCCGTGGTGAGATGGCGCGGGAGTTCGCGCGCGACAAATGTGCCTGAGCCCTGACGGGTGGTCAGGTAGCCTTCGTCGAGCAGTTGCCGATAGGCCATGATCGCGACGTTGCGCGACACGCCCAATTCGAGCGCGAGGTCGCGCGTCGCGGGCACTCGCGAAGCCGCGGACAGCCGGCCTTTTAGAATGTTGCCTCTCAATGCGCGGTAGATCTGATCGTAGAGCGGACCGTCCGCGTCGAGCTTCAGGTACATTGGGACACCTCTCGCAAAGCGACCGTACTCCTGCCGCGACGATGACGAAAGTGGCTCCTTTATTTTTTCTTAAAGTGGGTCCATTGAAGGTCCACTCGCGTCCGCCTTGAGCACATGATCGTCGCTGATGGATGCAATCGAACAACTGAATAACGACATGCTGCCGTTCGCGAAGCTGCTTGGAATCAGGTTTCTGAGCGCCACGCCGGAATGCGTGATCGCTGAAATGAAGGTGCGCGAGGACATGTGCACCCGTCCGGCGATTTTGCACGGCGGCGCGATGATGGCGCTGGCCGACACGCTCGGCGGTTGTGCAACGTCGCTTAATCTGCGCGATGGCGCCACCACCACCACGCTGGAGTCGAAGACCAACTTCCTTGGGCCCGCGATGGCCGGGACAACAGTGCGCGCGGAATGCGTAGCGATCCATCGCGGGCGGCGCACGATGGTCTGGCAGACGCGGGTGACCTCCGAGAACGGCAAGCTGCTCGCGCTCGTCACGCAAACGCAGATGGTGCTGCCGAGCGAGGCGAAACAGCGATCTCAACCTGAAACTGCGAGGTAGCATTATGGCTCGACGAGACATCGCCAAATCAATGCCGCAATTACCGTACATCGCGGCCGACGACGGCACGGCGCTCTACTACAAGGATTGGGGCAGCGGTAAGCCGGTGCTGTTTGTATCGAGCTGGGCGATGAATTCCGACATGTGGCAATACCAGATGGTGCCAATGGTCGAGCACGGCCTGCGATGCATCGCTTACGATCGGCGCGGGCACGGCCGCTCGAGCCAACCCTTCCACGGTTACGATTACGATACGCTGGCCGATGACCTCGCCGCGATTATCGAGCAGCTCGATCTACGAGAGCTGACGCTGGCCGGCCATTCGATGGGCCCCGGCGAAATCGTGCGCTACCTGACGCGTCACGGCTCCGCGCGCGTTGCGCGATTGGTGTTTATCGCGCCGACAACACCCTTCATGCTGCAGACGCGCGACAATCCCGACGGCATTCCGGGAGCATTCGCTGAGCAGATGCGGGCCGCGTGGCAGAAGGATTTTCCGGGGTGGCTGGCTGACAACGCCCGCCCATTCGTGATGCCGGATACTTCAAGTCAGATCCTTCAATGGGGAATGAATCAGATGCTGCAAGCCTCATTGCACGCAGCGATCGAATGTAATCGCGCGGTAACCGAAACTGATTTCCGCGCTGAGCTGCCGAAGATCGCGCTGCCGACGCTCATCATCCACGGCACTGCCGACGCGTCCGCGCCGCTCGATTTAACCGGACGTCGCACCGCGAAGCTGATGCCTAACAGCGAGCTCAAAATCTACGAAGGCGCGCCGCACGGTCTGATGCTGACGCATATTGAGCGTCTCAACAGCGACTTGATGGCATTTATCGAGGTTTAGACGGGAAAAATCTCAGCCCAAACGGTTCTACGGAGGACGACCATGAAGCTCTATTACTCTCCCCTCAGCGTGTACAGTGCGAAGCCGCGGATCGCGATGTTCGAGAAGGCAATCGAGCACGAAACGCGGCTCGTCAACTGGACTCCGGCTACCGGATGGATCAAACCCGAGGAACTGACGCGGCTCAATCCCAAGGCGCAGATTCCAGTGCTCGTCGATGGCGAGGCGGTCATCCCCGATTCGACTATTATCCTGGAGTACCTGGAGGAGCGCGCTCCCAGGACCGCGCTGTTTCCCAGCGGCGCTGCGGAGCGCGCGCGGTGCAGAATCCTCGAGGATCTGGGCGACACGCTGCTGGCGCCAAACCTCGGCGTGCTGGTGCGCGAGGTGCTGTTGAAGCCCGACCCCTCGACGCGGGATCGCGACGCGGTCGCGCAGACCAAGGCCGAGCTTGCGCGCCAGTACCAGCGTCTCGATCGGGAGCTCGGCAAGCGCGAGTACCTGTGCGGCGAATTCAGCGTTGCCGATATTTCGTGCTTCTCGCCGATCAACATCGCGTCGTTGATCGAGGGCGCGCCGTCGCCGGAGTATGGCAACCTGGCAAGCTGGCTAACGCGGATGCAGAGCCGGCCGAGCGTCGCGCGCTTTCTGGCGGAATTCAGCGAGGCCACCGCGCCGCTGCGAGCGTCGGCGCCGGCAACATCTGCGCACGCCTAACGCTTCGTCGAACCACATCATAGAGACAGGTCCAAGTGGGCGAAACCTGAAACTGGGTTTCGCCCACCCTGGTCAGCTACACTCGATGCGATGGAGATTGGATATCTAGCCGACCACCTGGAATTCGCGTCGACGCTAGCCCAGTGGCACTATCGCGAGTGGCGGAACTTCTTCGAGAACGACTCGGTCGAGCGGCGACTAACGCTACTCGCGGCGCGCAGCAACCGATGCGCGATTCCGACTATCTTCGTAGCGTTCGAGAACGGCGAATTGCGCGGCTCGGCTACGCTCGCCGAGTCTGACATGGCGACTCGTCGCGACCTGACGCCGTGGATGTGCGACGTATATGTCGCGCGGGAGTTCCGGCGGCGCGGCATCGCATCAGCACTGGTTCGCCGGGTGGTGCTAGAGGCCAAGCAGCTGAAGGTTCCCGAAGTCTATTTGTTTACAACCGGACCCGAACGCGAGGGTCTCTACGCAAGCCTCGGTTGGTCGGTCGTCGGGTGTCCCGACTATCTCGGCGTCGAGCGTGTGCTGATGTCGATTCGGCCCCGATAGACAACACCGACATCTTGCGTCTTTGAGCGCGACCGTTCGATGATTCGAATGTTATGGCTCTCCTTATTGATGGGCCGAAGACAGCGGCGAAATCATTTTTGTTTGCGCATGGCGCTGGAGGGACGATGGATTCGCCCTTCATGCAGCGCATCGCCGAAGGATTGGCGGCGTCGGATATCAGGGTGGTCCGGTTCGAGTTCCCGTACATGCAGCGTCGACGAGAAACAGGCAAGGGAGGCGCGCCGGATCCGACACGCGTCCTGATGCAGTCCTTTCGCGACGTAATCGCCGAGCTCGGTGGCGGGAACAAGCTTGTGATAGGAGGAAAGTCACTGGGCGGCCGGATGGCGAGCATGGTCGCGGATGAAGCTCAAGTCCGCGGCCTGGTGTGCCTCGGTTATCCGTTTCATCCGCCAGGCCAACCGGAGAAGACGCGTACCGGGCATCTCGAAGGGCTGAGGACGCCGGCGTTGATCCTGCAGGGAACCCGCGACACGTTCGGTCGGCCGGAGGAAGTGGCCGGTTACAAGCTATCTACAGCGATTCGAATCGAGTGGCTCGAGGACGGAGATCATTCCTTCAAGCCGCGCGTTCGCAGCGGCCGCACTGAAGCCGACAATCTCCGCGCGGCCATTGCCCTCGTCGCCGGGTTCATAGCCGGGCGCAGCTAACGATCAGTTTCATTCTGCACGCTCCGGCTGCGAATCCCGCATAGAAATCCTGTCGCGATCCACAGTGGCGTGATTCGTTTCAGGACGCGCCTCAGCACGCTCTCCCGCGCGATAGCCGCTATATGGGTAGGAGCTTCCGTAGCTGCTGTAGTTACTATGGTAACCGGATGAGCTCGAGTAATAGCCGGAATTGCCGCCAAAACATCCTGCAGCCAGGGTCGCTATCAGAAATCCGCCCAACGTCATTGCGAGTTTTCGAGAATTAGTGGCTTTCATATCATTGGCCTCAAGACTCGTGAGCGGCTTTGACCGACGCCGCTTTTCGGGCTGCGTCCACGGCCTCGATCGCTGCTGCGTTTGCCAGACGGTCAGATTCTCCGTCGCCATAGTGCCGTCCGTGGAAGCGGTCCGAATCGCCGATTTGACCGCGCGTCGAGCCGTAGTTCTCGGTCCATTCCGGGTGATGCGAGGTGACCCAGTCGTGCTGGTTCTGCAGCCACCAACCGGCGTCATGCCATTGCTGATTGTTGTCGTAGTCGCCCCACGCTTGCTGCCACGGGCGTGCAGAAGCAGGAACGGCGAGCGCCACGATCAGGGCGCCGACAGCGGTGATCGCAGTGATAGTGTTCCGCATAGAACGGAAACGAGGTTGTCCCATCCAGGGCCTCCCTCAGCCTTGCGGTCTAACTTGTTTGGGTTGGTCTAGCGGAGCGTGGTCAAAGGCGAGCAGAAGGGCCACTGATCGGGCTGGATCAAAGTCGGGCTCGATTGATGATTCCGACGAATCAAAGTTTATCCCGCGTGCAATCAGTATGTCAAATTAGATTCACTAATTGGTTAGTAATCATATTAATGAGTATCAAGTGAGTATACTCAGTCGGACTAAAAGTGAATGGAATATCGCTTTCATAGCAGCCGCAAGCAAACCACTGCTACTTGCCGATTTGAGCGATGGCGCTGCGTAGAGGAGCGCTGGAAATCTGAATCAGGCCGCCGAAGGGGCGGTCCAGCTCGAGAATCATGAAGATCGCGCCCGAAACCGATAGCGCGCACAAGAACAGGCTGGCGATGACTGTCGCATTCGAAGGTGCGAAGAGGCCAAAGCTCAGAAAGATAATAGTTACCCAGAAAACCAGCAGGACCAGGAAGGGCATCGGGATCGAGCTGCCGCGCTGTTCGAATAGCAACCAACGTGTCTGTCCGAGGTCGATACTCATCTTGAGGGCTTGGGCCTGCAATGAGCGCTGAATTTCGTTCTGCGGGGTGAGCTCCTGAATCTTGTCGTAAAAGTCTTCGGCGCCGGCGCCAGACGGCTTCAGCTCCGCGGTTGTGGTACGGTTCTCTGGCCACATCCGATCGAGCAGGCCGGCGACTGTTTGACCCAGCAGAGCGCGGGCTTCCCTGGTTTCAGGTCCGTAGTGGGCTAGCACACGATCAATCAGAATGACGTTAGCGGAAAGCTGAGTGACTTCGTTGCGCTGGGTATCGTAGGAACCTTTTGCCGAGTTAATCAGCAGAGCAAGAACCAAGGCCGACATCGTTGCGGTCAGAGCTATCCCCAACTTGATCACGTCCTTGGAATCGGAGTTCAGATGCTGCTCGGGAAGAATCCGGTGAAGTATCATGCCGAGCAGCGTGCCTCCGAAGACACATCCCAGCACGATGCAGCCGATCTCCATTGGGCTCACGAATACTTCCTCCCGAACCGATGCTTAGCTAACGTGCCAGCGAACCCCAGAAATCAGGATACAGGGCCGACAATCCAAACGTGATTGAGTAGCGCGGGGCCGGCCCATCGGCCGACACGTTCCAGGCTGGTTCCACGAAGCAGTTGACGTATTGCGGGCCAATTTTGAAGACTCGGCCCACGCCGACATCGAGTGGAAGCTGCTGCTTGTTCGTCTCCCAGTCGAAAATCATTTGAGGCTCGGATCTCAAGAACCATCCCTTTCCAAGTTGGTACGTGATGAAGGGCTGAAGGAACAAGGCATTGGCAGGGGCCCGCGCCACATCGCCCGCAAATGAAATTGGATTTTGCGCCAGTATGCCGAGCAACCATTTGCGCGGCGCGAACGCCACCGCGGCCGCGGGGCCGGCCTGCCATTTGCCTTGACCGGTGGTCGGGTCAGTAGCGGTGGGAAAGACAAACGTGGGTCCCACTCCGAAAAGCAGACTATGGCCTGCATCAATCACCGCCAGATCGAGGAAACGAACGTCACCGAATGCCGTCAACGAACCGAGAGGAAGCGGAAGCGTGACCGCGGCGGGAATGGTCAACAGTGATAGCTGTGGAAATGGCAGCAATCGATATTGCGGCAGAGGCATACCAACAGCGATCGAAAACAGGTTACCTTGCCCACGCAATTGGCCCTGGAAAGCGGGTGCGTATGCATCCTGCAGTCTTATCTGGAAAAGACTCGAAATGGGCGCATTCGCTTGATTCACGAGCTCGGCCGGGGTGGGACTCGTCGCATTTCCACTGTCAGCCTGCGCGGCGCCCGCTCCTATGCCTCCGCCAACGAACAGGGCAAGGATCATGGCTTTTACGCGATAACTCACGGCTCGAATTCATCTCCGTGCTGTGGCTCTCGATCAATAGATGGTGGGATTAGCGTGCAATGCCATTCCTCTCCTGAACTGGCGATCACACCTGGGCTACGGTGTAAGCGACCTGGCTTCCGTCGAAATATGGCCGGTAGTAGGTCGATCCAGACACGTAATAAGTGGTTCCATTGATATTCGTGGAGTAGGCCCCGTTAGGCAGGGTGTAAACGTTTGCGCCGATAGGCGCCGTCACTATCTGATATCCCTCCCCATTGGGCTGGTAGAAGGTTCCGTTCGAATAGTAGAACGTTGCGCCGTATGCATAGGTCGCGGAAGCACCGGGCGGAAGATACGGAACGGTTGCGCCGATCACTGGAGCAGCGTATGGAGCTGCTCCATAGTAAGGAGCTGGAGCCGGATTGTTTATGATTGTGGTAGACGCAGGCGCTTGATTCATCGAAGAGCCGACCACCATGCCCGCGGCCAGACCACCTACCGCGCCGAGAGCAGCAGCACCGGCAACGTCGCCGCCGCTGTATCCGCCGCCCCCGTAGTAGTAAGGATTGCCACCACCACCATAGTAGTAGTTGCTGCTGCCACCATGGTAGTTGCTATCACCCATATTGTTGTTGATGGTGTTATCGGTATTGTTCTGCATCTGCTTCTCGGTCTTTTCGTTGTTCTCCTGAAGAGTATTCGCTTCGTTGTATTGGGCCTGCTTCTGGGCCTGCTGGTTGGTGTTGTACTCGTTGTAGTCTGCCTGCTTGTTGGCTGAACTGGAGTTACTGCCTGATCCCGACGACGACTTGTCGTACGAGTTGTAAGAATTTCCAGACTTGTACTGCGAACCGCCGTCGCCGTTTGAATGTGCGTAAGAACCGCCGCCCGATGATCCGAAGCTGCCGCGATCGAAGCCATCGGAGCCTCCGCCGCCGTGGAAACCTCCTCCACCTCCAAAGCCTCCGCCGCCGCGGCCACCCCAGCCACCACCTCCGCCACCACCCCATCTTGCTGACGCATTGGGCGTGCTCGCGAGCGCGAGAGCGCTAACCATAACGAAGACTCGCAAAGAAAACCTGGTGGCAATGCGCAGATCCACTTTGTTCTTCATGGCTGTGTCTCCTTAACCTTCAGAAACTCGATTTGTTTCGCGTCTTTGGGAAGCTGCGGTTGAAAATGAGTCTCAGAAATTTGCTTGGGAAATTTCCAGTCAGTGAGAACGGCGATATATTCCGGCGATCCGGGTTGAGTTCGGTAGTTAATCACAATTTTGCGTGGAATAGGCTTTCCGGAACGGTCAATCCACAGTTGCAGATCGATATTGCTTGAGGAAAAAGCTATGTGATCGCAGTCAACCCCATTCACGTCATTCACGCCGATGTACGACCCGTAGATGATTAGTTTGCGGACTCTCTGGCACGGATCGCTGTACGCGAGGTTCGAGAGCGGAAGCGTCAGGTGCTCCGTTGCCTCTACCTGGTCGAGCATCGCGTCAATCGAAGCCGGCACTTTCATGCTCGCGTACATCTGATGCGGTCCATCGAGGATGGTCAGCGTATTATTTTGATACCAAAGCTGTTTTCCGCCAAGATCGCTCTGGTAGTCAACTGCGAGTCGGTCCGGTCGCTGGAGATAGAAATTCATTTCAGCTGCGTACTGGACTTTCACCGCGCGTGCCAGCACCTTGTCGAAGAGTATCTCTGCATGAAAGCTGAAGGCGTCAGCCGATCCCACCGCCCCGCACATCTTCGTCAGCAGTTCGTCAGCGTGCGGGTCTACGTTCGGAGGAGCAGGCGGGACGGGTGGCGCGACTTGTGTGGGCGTTGCGGCCGGATCGGCTGCTGACGCGGCGTTCCAAGCCAAGGCGATTCCAATCGAAATCACACAAGCTGCAACCGCAAATCTGAATCTCATTTGGTGCACTCCCATTGACTATAGTTACTGATCAGTCAATTGCCATCTTTCTGACAATCATGGAATCATTCCGCATTCGAACAGCTTGTTGGCGACAGGCGCCGCTACTTTGTCGATGAACATGGTGCGCATCTGCGGATCGCTGCGCAGAAAAGCCACGGCTCTCTGTTCTCGCTCCGATTTGGGCTGCCCTCTCTGCTGCAACAACTGCTCGCAGGACGAATTCTGGTACTTCTGTATGGTCTTGTTCGCGGCGGCATCCAGCAGAGGGTGCTGGCCGCCATATTGAGCGCTGGCTACTCCGGCGAGTAGCAGCGCGAAGAGTGCCATCGCGAAAAGATATACTCGTTTCGATTTCATGTTCAACATGGGTTTCTTTTCCTTTCTTTTTGCTTTTGCATTTTCCGGGTTTGAATACAACTTCCTATTACCTATTCTGAAGACCTAACTCGTTACCGCCTAACTCTGTTGTTCCCGTTTTCCAACTTAGAAGATTCAAGACGCACCAGGCCGCCATGGCCGCGTGCAGCAAAACCGCCGCTGGCCATAAGACGATACCCGCATGCGGCGACCTGATTCCGGCCACCGCAAGAATAAGAACTACTGCGAGGTTGTAGATAACCATCGCGGCGACCAATCCTCTGGCAGCGCGGCTTTGCGAGTCATCGCGCGCCAGCCAGAATGCTACACCCAGCGTGAGCAGCGCGGCGCCGCCGACGCGAGCTACGGCCAAGGCTGCCGGCGCTTCGAGCGGCGCGCCAAGCAGGATCTCCACCGCTGCCGACGGTATGCATAGGAACGCCAGCCCAGCTCCGATCTCGATCACTGCGGTAGCGGCATAGAGAGTGTTCAAAGACATTTCGTCCGCGTGTTTAATTGAGAGGATGCGGATCTACGCTTGCGATGCGACTCATCGAACCTTCAATAAGACCAACCTTGCCGATTGTAGTAGTTCGTCATCTGCTGAACGATCTGGTCGCTCGTCTTATCCACCAGGTAGCCAGTTGACGACGTAACGTTTTTCACGCCGCCTGCCGCGACGTTGACGCCCAGCGATACCGCTGCTGCAGTTCCGCCTGCCGCGGCGCCTGCCGGCCCGGTGATTCCGGCGCCCGGCATGTAGCCGCTGTCTGCGCTAGTCGCGAAGTCCAGTATCTCGGTCGTGCCTTGGGGGGCCTTCTGTATAACCTGTACCACCGTGTCGACCTTCGAAGCTCCCACACCGAGGCCGATAACCATCCGGCGCAGTCGGTTCCCTTCGCTGATATCGGTGAACTGTCCATCAAGTATCAGAACGTTGCTGCCCGTGGGAGGTATTCCCCGCTGCAGGCACGTAGTAGTGATGCCCTTTTGCGTCAGGTTTGCAGCGACCTGGATGCAGATATTTTGCGCCGTCTGGTGAGCTAGTTGGTCTTGGGCAGCATCCTGGTTTTCGCCGGACATGTTCCTGTAAGCGACCTGGAAAATACTGGAGTTCAGTGAGACATCCGCCGCATCAACGGCAAACGGATAAATCACGACCGCGGTCGGCGGAGCTGCAGATATAGGCGCCGCCGAACTCGACTGCGTAACCTGGGCCCCCGCACATCCGAAGGTTGCGATTGCCAGCAGCACATAAATTCGATTTAGGATTTTTGATTTCATAGCATTCCTCTTTTCGCCTCCTTTTACATTACGGGACATCATCATTCTCAAACTTGTTCTGACTCACCGATGCGAGAAGATCCATCACCAACCCTCAAGGACATTTCCCTTGATTAATTTTGGTATTACCGGAGTGATAGCAACCTGGATATTCCACCGCTGACCGAAGACCGAAGGGTTGACTGGCATGTACTGCCCTTGGACCTGAAACTTCACGGGGAGTGGACCGATTTTCTGCACCTTCGACACGTTGAGTCCGATCGGAAAGGTCACCTTATTTCCGTTGCTCGCATACCAGTTGATCAGCATGTTCGGTGAAGTGCCAATGGACCAACCGTGAGGTAGAAAGTACGCCGCGAAATATTGCAGATTCATCTGGCTGGTTTGCTTCGATCCGTTGCCACCGACCGAGAACCACTGTTGCGGAAATATGCCGACGATGTAGTGCTCACCCAAATATCCGAAGACTCCACCTGGTCCCAGCTGCCATTTCTTCTGGCCGACGTTGGTCGTCGTCCCGGTCGGAAAGATAAAGGTCGGCCCGGCGCCCAAGAGCCACGGGCCCGCCAGCTTCGGACTCGGCGAAAGAAGAGTCGCCAGGATCGTGTCTCCAAAACCCGTCGCCTGATAGATGCGCCCCGTTGGCGTTGGCACGGGTACCGAGTTGACGAGCTGAAAAACCGGCCGAGTTATCAAGTTCCAATCGTCGGTCAGAGCCAGTGGCAGCACCGGCTGGAACTGGACGTTGACTGAATTCCGGCTCGACTTGTCCTCAATTCCGGGATGGATGAAGAAAGTGTTTTCCTGAAACTGTAGCGCCCAGATGCTCGAGATTGGATTCGAGAGTTCCTTGTTGACCTCAGTCGCGTCATCAACTGGCGGCGGACCGTCTGGGTGAGCGGACGGTATCAGCCCAAAGAACAGCACGATCAGAGTTGCGACCGCCTTTGTTCTCACGATTTGCTCCAGCTACCGGCTAATCTCTAGCCCTGGCAAGCTTCTCCGCTATTGCCTTTCGATCTGCGTCCGTTAACTGCTCAGGCCCGAGGTTAAAGGTCAGCTTGTCGATAGTGCCCGTGAAGCGAAACGGTAA
The DNA here is from genome assembly GCA_963842215.1 of uncultured delta proteobacterium. Lineage (GTDB taxonomy): Bacteria > Desulfobacterota > Binatia > Binatales > Binataceae > Binatus. The sequence continues at coordinate 1,291,719 of CAWJFQ010000001.1, forward strand.
CTTATAGTCATCGTTTACAGCCGTCCGCGTGTCGCTCCCGATGTCGAAGGTCTCGTCTATGGACATGAGCAATGGAATCGTATGATCGATCTTCTTGCTGGCTATCTCTTTGCCATCGACCGTGAAAACTCCGGTGCCACCTTTGCCGGGCCCAGGTCCGTCGTATTTGAAATCGAACACTATCGTATGCTTGCCCGGCGCGAGCGCATCGGCCAACAAGCCGTGGCCTAAGGGTCCCCCCTCCCAGCGGTAGTGCTTCAAATCGAGAAGGTTGTAATCGAAAACCGGCTTGCCTTTGAGGAGGTATAGGCCATAGCCACCAAAACGGCCGCCCAAAGTCACGATCATACCCTCGGCCCCGCCTTGCGGGATCGTCACATCTGCAGTGATCGTGTAGTCCCTATCCAAAATGCTGGGCGCATTTCCGACGGGAATACCGGTATTCTCACCTGTATAGGTGAAGACAGTCTTTCCGGCGACCGCGCTTGGTCGCGGCGTCAGCAGCCGCGAGAAGCCGGTGTTGTCCAGAGGTAAAACTTGATATTTCGCGGCCTCAGTCAGGAACAACGCCTGCATTTCTTTCAGCTTGTCCGGGTTCTTCGCGGCGAGGTCGTTGTTTTGTGAGTAGTCTTCGGCGAGGTTATAAAGTTCCCAGTTGTAATCGTTGACATCGGTTAACTTCCCGGTGGCCAGGAGCCAGGGCGCAGCGGGAGGCGTCGTGGAGGCAATCCAACCGTCGTGGTAAATGGCACGATTGCCGACCATTTCGAAATACTGCGTTTCGTGTTTCGAAGGAGCATTGGCATTCGCCTTGTCGAACGTATAGGCCATGCTCACGCCTTCAATCGGCTTCTGTTTGATCCCATCGACGACATCAGGCGCCTTGATACCCGTGGCTTCGAGCAACGTCGGCACGATGTCAATGACGTGGTGAAACTGCTGGCGAATGCCGCCAACGTCCGTGATGTGGCCGGGCCATGAAATGGCCAGACCCTGGCGGGTGCCGCCGAAATGCGAGGCCACTTGCTTGGTCCATTTGAATGGAGTATCGAACGCCCACGACCATGCTACCGACATATGCGGGTAGGTCTTATCCGAGCCCCAGTCAGTGTAATGCAATAACTGAGCAGCTATGGGGAGGGTCAGGATGCCGTTGTAGGCGGTCATCTGGTTATAGGTGCCCTCCAGCGTGCCCTCGGCACTGGTGCCATTGTCGCCGCAGATATAGATGATGAGCGTGTTGTCGAGCTTGCCTTCGTCCTGAACCTCCTGGATTACTCGGCCAATCTCATGATCGGTATAAGCCGCATAGGCGGCGAAGACCTCGGCCTCGCGCGAGTAGAGCTTCTTCTGGAGCAACGAAAGCGAGTCCCATCTAGGCAGCTTTGCGCCACCGTATGCGGTCTGCCCGTCCGGCCAAGGTGTGAGCTGGGTATCTGCTGGAATCACGCCGAGCCGCTTCTGGTTAGCGAATATCTGCTCGCGCAACTTCTCATAGCCCATATCAAACTTGCCTTTGAACTTATCGATCCATTCCTTGGTCGGCTGGTGTGGCGAGTGAGTACCACCAGGCACGTAGTAAATGAAGAAAGGCTTGTCCGGAGCGGCCGCGTTAAGACTGCTCATGTATTTGATAGCGTCGTCCGCCAGGTCAGTGGTGAGGTTGTAACCGGGCTTGCCGACCCAAGGAAACACCGGCGTAGTATTGCGATACAGATAGGGCGTCCACTGGTCGGTTTCGCCGCCCAGGAATCCGTAAAAATATTGGAAACCCATGCCGACCGGCCACTGGTCGAATGGGCCGGCTACGCTGTACTGAAAAGAGGGAATGTTGTGGTCCTTGCCGAACCACGCAGTGGAGTATCCGTTGTCGCGCAGGATCGTGCCGATGGTAGCGTCGTCCGGACCAATAACGGAGTCGTAGCCCGGATAACCGGTCGACAATTCGCCGATCACGCCGTAGCCGACCGAATGATGGTTGCGGCCCGTGATAAGCGCGGCGCGTGTCGGCGAACAAAGTGCGGTCGAGTGGAACTCGGTGTAGCGCAATCCGGCATTGGCTATGCGATCCATCGCGGGCGTTGGGATCACGCCCCCAAACGTCCCCGAGACGCCGTAGCCCTGGTCGTCGGTCATGATGAGCAGAATATTCGGTGCACCTTTTGGCGGCACCACCCGCGGCGGCCACCACGGGGTGGAACCTTTGGCGCTTTCCTTGATCACGCCTCCGAACGGCATGGGCGGCGGCGGAAGCTGCTTACCGTCGAGCGTCACGGTGGCGCTGGGCGAACCCGGTACACCGTTAATCTGCTGCGCCGACGCAGGCATGGACGCCAACATGGAGACGCAACTGATCAGCGCGAGCCAGCTACAGACTGCGGATCTTATCGATTGCATGGGCCCTCCGCTGTGTTAATACTGCGGGGCCGTCACGAGCCGATATTGTACTTTGGTACAATACGAACGTGCGGAGGGGCGCCGGACTCTTCGGGCGGTCCTTCGGCTGACTTAGTCGCTTGAGCCGAAGTAGATATAGCCGCTCACCTTTAACCGCGGTTATCCCGGCAATCCCTGCCGTATCCGAGCGGAGAAGTCAGTCGAGTCGCCGGCTGCCTTCGCTCTTTCGGTAATGTTGCTCCGACTTTTGAGAGTGTCGAACGGCAGGTCTGTATCGATCTGATTCCGTTCGTAGAGGAGTTCATCGACGTGGCCGTTGGCGAGCAGCCTCCAGTCCAGGCGGCCGCCGGCGCCGGCGTTTCGTGCGTGGCCGCGGATCGTCGTCGTACAGTTCTGCGTCAACGCGTTGTACCACTGCGGCTGCTCGGCGAGCCGATCAACTTGATTTAGATAGTCAACCAGCAGAGCTCTCGCCTGCGCCGCAGGAATTCGAATGCGATACAAATAGACTTGCTCGCCGCGGTAGTTGGTTCGCAAGCCGATCAGGTCGCGTTCATCGGCGACCACGTAGTAGAGCTCGTACTGTCGAAAGAAGCCCCGAAGCGCCGAGTAGGACTCGCCGCGCTCCTTGCGTGTCTCGATCGAGATCGCAAGGTATTGGCCATCATCGAACTCCCAGCTCGCGATTGTATGCGCAATCTCAGTTGGCCCCCAGAACGAGAGGAATAAATCGACGCCGCGAATCCGATCGAGATCGTAGGTTCTCGTCTCCCATCGCGGGTCGTAGTCGAACTCGGAGCGGTATTTGAAATCTCGAACGTTCTCAATCGTTACATGACTGCCGTCGAAGGTAGCGCGCGCGGTACGAGCAACGTCGGGAGTCCAGTCGCGAAAATTGCTCGGCGGAATCGACGTCCACCAAAGCACGACCACAACAACAGGCAATAGTGCTACGACCAGTCCTCTAAGGAACGGCCGAACGAGAGCTGCTGACAAGATACAGGTGACGGCCAGTCCTATCGCTATCGTCGCCGCGAGTAGGCGGGAGTGAGGTCCATCGAACCACAACGCGAGCACAGCCCACGCCACAGCGGCGACGACGATTGCAGCCAGCGCTGACGTCGTGAGCAAGCGAAGCGATCGACGCACCATCAATGGATTCCGGCGTGCTCATATAGAATACGGCGGACTTCTTCGATGGTCGCGGGCATAGCCTGGGTCGAATGGCCCGAACGCACGACCAGCTCGGACTCGACTCCTTCTATATGTGCGCTTTGATACTCGACGACTCCGTCATTGCCATACTCCGGCGGGCCATCACCTTTCACTGGAATGATCGAATGCGCGCGCACGTCAGGGGCAATTGGCAGACCGGCGAGCGTCTTGAGAAACGGATTGGAAGCATCCATGTTATCGAGCGCGGTCGGCAGCACAAACGGAGTTCCTAACAGGCTGGGCTCACGAAGCTTTGCGATCTGAACCGCGGTTTTGGCCAAACCGCCGGGCAGATTCACAAATTTGTTTCCGAACTTGACGATCGGATTGCTCGCCAGAAAACTTCCACGATGGGGTGTGGCGATGAAGATGACCTCGTTGACGAACGGCAGTGGCTTGACGAACAGCGCTCGGGCGAGCAGATCGCGAGTCTCGGGATCGAGTTCGGCCTTATCGAAGGGGACCTTCGTAATGTTGTCCCAAAAGCGATTGCCGCTATCGACCACCGTCATCTTCGTAAGGAGGCCGCCCTGGCTGTGGCCAATCACGACCATCTGGTTGAGCGCCGGATCTTTTGCTTCAGGGTCGACATCTTTGCGCACCGCAACCAGGGATTCACGCAAACGCATTGCCGACAACGCAATAGGATTGCCACTGTTATAGATGAAAAACCAGATCTGATAGTGCGTCGCTATCGCCGAATCACCAAGCAACTCGTTGGCCATCTCCGCCCATCGAGCCGGGCTCGATGCTGTTCCGTGAACGAACACTACGGGAATCAAGTAGGGATGGTAGGGGTGCAACATATAAAGGCCGTTGCTGTCGCCGCTGTTGCCACCGCCCAGAAGGGCAAAATCCCCACGACGAAAGCCTGCAATCTCAGTATCCCAAATAGGCGCACCTTCGAGGCGATAGGCAAGCGCGGCGCTTGGATCTGATTCCAGCGGCACGGAATAAGAACCAATCTGTACGGCCGCCGTCCTATCCTCGTCATATAGTTCAACCGTGCCGTGCAACAGTCCGTTACTCATCGCCAGACGAGGATCGTCGAGGCGCACAAAGGCGGTCATCGGCACCTTCGCGTTCGGCGGAATCCAGCGACTCGCCGGACTACCTGGCCTCGGTTCGACTTGCGCCGAGAGTGCAGCCCCTATGCCAGCTTTGCGATAGGTGTTGCGCAGACCGCGAACCTCGAGGTCGGCGAGCGAAACGAAATTGGTTAAATGATTTCCGGCGTAGGTGAATCCTTCAGGCTCGGTCTCCAGGCTAAGCAGTCCAAAGGGGAGCTTCAGTTGCCGCTCGCTTAAGTCGACCTCCTTGCCGTCTTTGGTCGCAAGTCCTAGCGCGATCCCACGATTGTACAGGTCAACGGCGAGCCGCAGACGCGGATCATATTCATCGGGGGCCGCCGCTGGATTTTGCGGAAACAGAAAGGCATAGGCATAGGCGGCGGATGCGAGATAGTAGGAGCGATTTCCAGATTCTTCGGCATGCGCAAACGAAAGTTCGGAGAGCGCGAAGAGCCTGTCTCGCTCGTCAGTCTTGCCCAGGCCCGAGTTTAGTTCAGCAAGGACGAGCTCGGGATCTTTCTTAAAACGCTCGCCAAGCTCCGCTCTCTCCAGGACCTGTGTGGAATAGTCGCTCGGCTTCCCGGTGGACAAGACGTTGGCGGTAAGCTCACGATGGGCCGCCTGCTCATCAAGCCGTTTGACTCCGACAGGAGTAGCGCAGCCGCCGGCGAATAGGACGACGAACGTAAGCGCTGTTATCCAGTTGTTTATCAATTCGGGGCGCCATCGGGAAAGACTAGTCGTCCACTTCCTGCCAGGTCTTGTCCGGATTGTATTCGGTCATTTCACTGGCTAGCTTGTTGGTGTCGGATCCAAGGTCTTTTTGAACTATGATCCCATCCTGATTGATCATGAACGTCATCACGCCCGAAGCGCGATACTCGGCGGGATAGGCGAGGAACGCGAATCCTTTGATCATTTGGCCATCAACCACGTAATTCTTCGCGCCGCCGGACGAGTTTCTGCCCTGCTTGGTCAGTATCTTGTAGTAGTAGCCGTGAAACGGTATAGGACTTCCGTTCTCGCCCCGCTTGTAGCCCTCCGCGGTGGCGCTTGCGACCAGTGGTCCTATGGGACTTTCGGCCTGTCCGTCGGCCGCTTCCCAATACAAGCCGTTGTGCTTACCGGCATCACTCATTATCTTCTGCGCGTACTGCCCGGCGCTTTCACCATCACGCGCCTCGCTGGCGTACTCCGCCTGTGCATCCGCCAGATCCTCGAGGACCTTGATCGTAAACAGCTCGTTTCGACCTACACGTCTGTACAACAACTCATCTTTTCCGGCCGCCGTATCGAAAATCCAGCCGCCCTCTTTCTTCACGAGCGGAATCGGGAAAGGCCAGTTCCCGGCGCCCAGGTAGAGCACGACGCGAGCTTGATCGTCGTAGGCGAGCCGATGCATTTCGTTGTAGCGGCTGACGAAATTCTCGCGGGCGTTGTTGTCTGCGACCGGATCTCCCGACGATAGGACCTGATCTGAGTCTGGGCCGAGTATTGAGCTCAGCGCTTTCATATCGTTTGCTTTGCTTGCTGCCACCAGCGCACTGACCGCTGCTGCCGGTGAAGCGAATACTTGCTGCGCGGCGGCCCCTTCGGCGGATGCGAGAGTTGGGACCAACAGGCACATCATCAGAAGCGCAGCGAGAACCATCCTAAGACGATTGATCGCGGTCCTTGCTCTCGAACAGTTGAATACATAGGGCATAAGTCTGTCACCTGGCGCGCTCGCAGCGCGGCAATTCTCGATGTTGAGGCATTCCTTGGTCTTGTCATAGAGGTTCATTGGAATACCTCAACTACTTCTTTTTGTTGCCGCCACGATTCCCACCGCCACCGCCGCGGTTTCCACCACCACCACGTTTGGCATTACCCCCGCCACCGCCATTTCCGCCGCCACCACGGTTCTTTTGATTCCCTCTCACGCTGGCTTGGCCGCGGTCACTGGCCGCCCGGGTATTTCCCCCAGGCTCGTATCCACCCAACGCGCTATTGCGACCGCCGGTGCTGCTCTTGTCTTTTGCGAAGCCCCGCGCAGGATCGGCGGCACGATCGGCAGGCTTGATAGCAGCAGGCCGATTTGCAGCTACAGGATTGACCGGCTGACTGGGTCGATTCTTTGCTATTTCTTTCCTACCCGCATTCGACCCACCCGCATTGCCGGGAAGTGTAGCAGGCTTCGGAAAGTTGGGCTTTGTGAAATTGGGATTGGCCGGCCGCGCGGTTTCGGGATTGTATGGCCGGGTGGCAGGAAGTGTGCTTGGACGATTGTAACCGCCACCACCATTATAGGGCGGCTTGTTTCCCTGATATGGCGGTCGCGCCGGATATCCTGGACGCGGATAATTTCCGTTAGGCGGTCGGTACGCAGGAGGTCGTCCCGGGTACACGTTGTTGTTAGTGACATAAACATTGTTGTTGTACTTGACCGAGCTGCTGTAGCCGCCACCGCCATACCAACCACAGTTCCAATTGTTGTGGCCATTGTTGATCAGCGAACCAAGCAGAATTCCCGCGCCGAACGACAAGACTCCCGTAAGAAGTAAATCACTCCCGCTATATCCTGGCGGTGCCGCAACCGGCGCGCCGTAAGCACTGGTCGGATTATACTGTGGTACGTAAACCGTATTCGGCTGAGCTGGCTGGATGATAACCGTCTGCTGAACGGAAGGCTGCGTTCCACCTTGAGCCGCGGGCGGAGCCGGCTGGAGTTCAACATTTTGCTGAGGAGTGGATTTCAGCGTGCCCGCGTTCACCGCCATGTTGCGCAGCACCTGGATCGCATTCATCACGTCCGCCGGCTGATTGTAGTAAGCCTCGCCGAGCGACGAGGTCCACGCCAGGTTGTCGTTCATCGTTTGCAGCACAGTAGGGAACTGCGTCAGCGACTTGATACTGGGATCCCACGTTTGCTGATTTACCTGCGCGGCCAACTGATCGCCGCTCAAGTTAGGGTTCTGCTTAAGCCATCGATCTGCTTCCACCACTTGAGTCGGATAGGTCGATCCCGCCAGGATTTGCGCAACCAACACGTCAGGATAGAGCGCGATAGGCGAGACCAATTCCTGCAGATCCTGAGCAGTAGCAGCCCCCGGAGGCGGACCGGGTTCGACGTCAGCTGGTGGCGCAGGAGCGGCCGGCGCGGGATTCGCCGCGACACTCGGTTGCGCCGCCGTCGACGGTGCAGCGGCAGGTTGGTCATCGCCGCGCGAGCACCCGGTGACCATCGGCGAGGTGGACATCAGGACAGCCGCCACCAGTATCAGTGGAAACGATCGGCTCTTAGGCCTGGCTAATAACCTCATCGTCGAAAAACCTCACCATCAGTTGTTGTCAGTTCGCTCATGAGTTTGCTCTCGGCCTCAATAGAACGGTTTCCAGAATCACGCTACGACTTCTGCTCCGCTTCCGCGCGGATCGCCGCGGCTATGTCACCGCTCATCTTCGCGACGGCGCGGCTATGCGCCGCAGCAAGCGCCTCGAAGCCTTGACCCTGCACGGGTTCGCGCACTACCGTGCGGCCCGAGCGTGTTTCGCCACCGGCGGCCTTGCGCACCGTCCACACTGCCTCGACCGTCGCTGCCTGACCTTGAACCGACTCGAAGCGCTGCACGTCGATTGTCACTCTGTAGTCGGGGACGAAGTTAGCAAGTTCTGCCGAAGCCACCTCCGGCGTGCCGAGCAGCACGACGAGGTCGCCCGCGACTGCGCGCGCGATACTGTCGTTGAGCGGCGAGACCCATCGATTGAACTCGTCCACCTCGACCCGGTTCGGCGCGACTTGTACTACAAACTCAGGTTGATCTACCGAAGCTGGTATCGTGACCGGACCGACCATCACCGCTGCCGGGGTAGACGGCGTGCCATCTGCGGTCGCCGTCGAACCGAGGGAGTAAAAGCGCGCTGGCGCCGTGCTGCATCCCGCAGCCACCGTTGCCGCGAACGCGATCGATATCAGTCGTTTTATATATGGTTTCATCACTTCGCCTCCCCCTTCTTGCCACGAATAAGCGCCTCGGGATGGCGTTCGAGATAGTCTGCGAGTATCCGCAACGATCTCGCCGCACGGCTTACCTCCTGCAGTGTGCTGTTGAACTGCTGCACCTGCGCCGAATTCGGCTCGGTCAGACTACTGGTGTTATCAAGCGTGCCACGCGCGCTCACCATCATGCCTTGCGCACCCACCAGTGTCGCATCGAGCTGAGTGATCGCCTTCTGCAGGTTGACGCCAATTTCCTGGAACGGTACCTTGTCGAGCTTCTTGACGATGTTCTCCACCGTCGCCTCGGTCGCCTCGAGCTGGCCCGCAGTTGTAGGAAGCTGTACCGGCCTCTGCGACCAGTCGACCCTCGCCGGCGGCGCGCCTGGGAAAAAGTCGAGCGACACGTACACTGATCCGGTCAACAGGTTGCCGGTTTTCAATTGCGCCCGCACTCCGTGGGCCACCAGTGCGTCAATCAACTTCCTGCGCATGCTCTCCAGGTCCACGCCAGCAGTAGTATCAACTATCCTGACTCCCAGTCGCGTCGGGTCCAGGTGGATAGTTACCGGTACCGAAAACTCGAACGTCTTCAAATCGATTTGCGCGCGAACGTCCGCAACCTCGCCGATAGGTATACCCCGAAACTCTACCGGTGCTCCCGCAGCCAGCCCGCGCACCGAGCCCTTGAATACGAGTTCATAAGTCTGCGGATTGCGAGGCGGAGGGTTAAAGGCCTGGGCTCGGTTTGCAAATAAAGTAAATTCTGTGTTCGCGTCAGCCGCTGGTAAGATCGGATCGGTCGGGGCGGTCTCGAACGCGATACCACCTATAAGGATCGACAGCATCGACTGAGTCTGTACGTTGAGACCGGTCGCAGATAGCGACACGTCGATACCGCTCGCGTGCCAAAAGCGCGTGTTAGGGTTGACGTATTGATCGTAGGGCGCCTGCACGAACACCTTGACTGTCAGGTTCTTACCGTCAGGATCGAGCGCGTACGATGCTACCTGGCCGACTTGTAGCCGGCGGAAGTAGATAGGCGTTCCAGTGTCCAGTGATCCCAGGTCTGGCGTCTTTAGGACGAAAAAGCGGCCGGGGATATCTCCGGTTATCACGGGTGGTATTTCGAGCGCGACAAAATCGCGCCTGTCTTCCTTTGAAGAGCCTATTTCGACGCCGATGTATGCTCCTGAGATGAGCGTGCCCAGCCCCGTAACATTGGCGCCGGAGATCCGCGGCCTTACTACCCAGAATTTCGTGTCTTCAACCAGGAATGCTTCCGTCTTCGGCGCCATCTGTGTGGTCAGGATCACGTGCTGATGATCTTTCGAGAGTTCTATGGTTGTCACCGTGCCGATATCGACGCCGTTATAGTGAATCTTGGTCTTTCCCGCCTCGAGTCCTTCCGCCGACTTCATGACGATCGTTATCTTCGGACCCTCACTCAGGACTCTCGTGACTGCCACCCACGCGCCGACAACCGCTGCCAGGATCGGAATAAACCATACGAGCGATAGTCGCGTGCGCTTCTTCGGTACAGCCCTCGACTCCTGGACTGCTGAACGTGGTGGATCGCGATCAGGCATATGTAACCTCTCTCGAACCTGTCTCGTTGAGACTTACGGCGTCCCAGATCAAACGCGGATCGAAGGCCTCGACCGCGAGCATCGTGAACACCACCACCGCCGCGAAGAAGATCAACCCGGGCCCCGGCTCGACCGACATCAACGGCTGTAGCTGGATCAGCGCCGCGGTGAATGTATCCACGAAAACGTCGACCATTGACCAGCGCCCGATGAACTCGACCATCCTGTACATCCGAATCCGTTGCTCATTGTTGGCCGACGAGCCGCGCTGCGCGCTGATGAGCAGGTAGCCGAGCGCCAGGATTTTCGCGCTCGGGATCATGATGCTTGCGACCAGCACGATGATCGACAGCGGCCATCCCGTCGGCGACCACAGCAGCACTACCCCTTGCAGTATCGTGTCGGACTCTGCACCCGCCGCCGTGGTCGTCGTCAACACCGGCAACACGTTCGCCGGGATGTAACAGATTGCCGCCGCTATCAGGTATGCCCAGGTACGCTGGAAGCTTGCCCGCTTGCGAAACTCGAGTTCCTCGTCGCAGCGCGGACAGCGCCCCTCTTCGTGGCCCGGTGCCGGACGCGAGAGCAGCCCGCAGGCCTCGCAGCTTTGCAAGCCTCGTTGCATCGCGGTCATCGCCGGCGGACTCACGATGTGCCCTCCGCCAGACTATCGCCGACCGCGTCGCGCTGCACTTCGTCCGCCCATAGAATTCTCTCCCAAACCTCTCGCGGGTCGAAGCTCGCCTGCATCCCCGCCAGGATGAAAACCAGTACCCACAGTACGAACAGCGCCATTCCCGGGATCACCGTCGCGTAGTCCGCAATCTTGACCAGCGCGACCAGCACGCCGACCATCATGACTTCGATCATGCTCCAGATGCGGGTGGTCGGGTGATGCCGCAGCAGCGCACCCACCCATCGCGGCGGGCGTTCGCGCATCGCTCCGAGCACGATCGCCAGCATCAATCCAATCTGCAGCGCCGGCGCGATTACGGCGGTGAACAACACCAGCACGCCGACGATTTTTTGATCGTTGTTCCATAGATGCATGGCGCCTCCGACGACCGTGGTCGAGGCGTCGCGCCCGACGATCGTCAAGCCAAGCATCGGAACCGAGTTCGCGACCACGTAGAGCACCGCCGCCGCGAGCGTCAATGCCAGCGTTCGATTAAGCGAGTCCTCACGACGGCGCCACAGCTCCTTGTTACATCGCGGGCATCGCGCCGACGCACCGAACGAAAGCTCCGGCAGGCGCTGCAACAGATCGCAATGCAGGCACGCGATGAGCGAGCTGTCTCCGACCGGCGAATTATATTGCTGACTATCCACCCGACCTGACTGACAGCACATTCTGCGCCCGCAACCGGGGCGCGACTATTGTACCAAGGTACAATATCCCTCCCTGCGAAAATCGGCGAATGTACCAGCGAACCGCGTTCGATCGCACTTCATGCTTCGAAGCTAGTGATCGACGTGATAATTCACCTGGCATCAGCCCGGATTGCGGAGGAGAAAATGATGACCAACAAACTACGAATGAAAATTGCCAGCGGTATAGCGGCTGCGGGATTGGCGGCGGTTCTTATCGCTTCGGGATGCTCGACCACGGTTGAGAGCAAGCCCGAGGCGGCGAAAGCGCTCGAATCGGGTGGACCGTTGCCGTCTTCCGTCACCGAATTCCTCGGGCCTGATGCATCGAAGCTGGCGCCCGGGCCCGAGGGTGGTGCCGCTCTGGCCTGGATCAATCCTGACGCCCAGTGGGCCAGTTATACCAAGATACAACTGATGCCGGTTGAATTCTGGGCCGCTGCCGATTCGAAGGTTCCGCAGTCGGATCAGCAAACGCTGACCGAGTACTTCTACAATGCTCTCAAGACTGACCTGGCAAAGAGTTTCACCCTGGTTGATCAGCCAGGACCGGGCGTGATGACTTTGCGCGTAGCGCTGATGGACGCGACAACTGCCGTCCCGGGCCTTCGCACGATCTCGGTAGTTGTCCCGCAAGCTCGGGTGCTCAACCTGGCTCAGTCGATGGCGACTGACAGTTATGCATTCGTGGGATCAGCCGAAGCCGAAATGAAGCTGACGGATTCGGTGACCGGCGCATTGCTTGCCGAAGCAGTCGACCAGCGTGCCGGCGGCATGGGCCTCAAGAGTGCGGCTTCATTCCAATGGGGCGACGCGCAAAACGCGATGGACTACTGGGCTCAGAGGATACCTAATCGCATTCTGCAGCTGCAGGGAAAATCTCCCGCGTAGAGTGTAGGACTGCTTGCGATGCTTAGCTCGAACGGGACGCCACGGCAGCCTTAGACAGACCATTGGAGAAATTGCTCACAGCTATCCACCAATATTTCGCGCCGCATCGGCATAGCGCGCTGCTGGTCGCGATAATAGCCGCGTTCGCCGTGCGTCCGTTGGTCGGCGATACCGGCGCTGGCTCCGGCCTCTTCGGCCTGGTCCTGGTGATTCTGCTGCTGGTGGCTCTTTACAACATCAACGTCGACGAATTGGTGGGTGAACGCGGGCGCCTGATCGCCCAAGGCCGAAGGCGTCGAATCCTGGGCTGGACGCTCGCCATAGCGGCCACACTTGAGCGAATAGCTATCGTCTTCTATCCGCATAATCCGACGCTCAACCTTGCAGGTGCGATTTGTTGGCTGCTGTTCGGCGCGTTTGTCACTGCGAGCGAGCTACGCAGCGTGCTGAAGCAGCGAGAGGTCACCGGCGAGACCGTCTGCATGGCGGTCTCGGTCTACCTCTTTATGGGATTTACCTGGGGATTTCTCTACGCTGTCATGTATCAGCGCCATCCGGAGTCCTTCGGCGGCCTCACATCCGGAACACTCGCCCACCCTTCCGTAATTCAGTCCGTCTTCCCGGTCCTCGGCTACTTCAGCCTGACCACTCTTTCCACCATCGGATTTGGCGACATCACTCCGCTGACTCTCCAGGCTCGCTACGCGGCCGTCGCCGAAGGCATCAGCGGCCAGTTCTATATGGCGATCCTGGTAGCTCGCCTGGTAGGAATGCAGATGAGTCGATCCGCGACTCAACCACCCGCAAATCCATGATGCTTTAGCGAGAGCATCGACTAACTACGATCAGTTTGCGAACGCGCGCTCACCGCTCAGCCTGACTGCATCCGTTGCTGCTTGCCTTCCAGTGTCTCCGCGCCTATGAACCTTCGAGAGGAATCACTCCTATGCAGCAGCCTGAGACACAGACAATCCCAGGCGAAGGGGAGCGCGCGGAACCACGCGCGCTGCTCGCAGCCGCCTCTGCCGTGTTCGTCCTTTATGCGATTGCTCTACTGGCTCTGGGGACACCGCCGGCCGCCTCCGAAACAGCCGCACAGGTAGTTACCTGGTTTCGCGAGCGCGGCGACAGCGCGCGATTGTTCGTGTGGGCGATAACAGTCGCCACACTGCCGCTCGCGATCATGTTTGCGCTGATGCGCCGTCTGCTCCCCGCGCCGCATCGCGACGTGTTCCTTATCGGCGTGGTCACCTACATGGCGGCGAGCGCGCTAGTTACCTGGACGTGGGCCGGGCTCGCCTTGCACGCCGACCGGCTCGAGCCGCCAACCGCCCGCGCGATTCTCGATGTGGCGGTGTTCTTCGGCCCGGTTCTGACTGGCGCGACGACAACCATGATGGCGCCCGTCACTTTGCTGGCGCTGCGCGGGCGCGCCGGTCTGCCGTTGTGGCTCGGCGCCTTGGGCGCGGTCGCTTTCGTCGAACAAGCTGTGGAGTCGGTAACGATCTTTGGCTCGAGCGGTTTTATCCAGCCGGGCGGCGCGATGAACATGCAGCTCGGCGCAGGACTAACCTTGGCTTGGATGCTGTCCTTTGCGCTATGGGGAGGCCTTCGGAACCGCGCGCACAATCCAGCCACAAAGCCATTGCCGATTTAGGACCATCGAATAGCGTGCAGGAAGTCGAAACAGATCGCGTCAGCTCAAACGGAAAGAAGGTGAGAGTGAAAAAGTCCTGTTACAGCTCCCTGCGCGACTCAGGATTCTGCTCTTGTCCTTTTCTGCCAGATAGCTCGCATCATGTTTCTTGCTCTACCTGAATCAGCTCAGACGCGATGGTACTAGCTACACACCTACACCGCCGTGCCGCTCCCACTCGCCGACACTGACCATTGCTCGAGCAGGCTGTACCCCAATGCCACCAGCGTCGGCCCGAGGAATATCCCGATAAAACCGAAGGCCAACGCTCCTCCTAAAACCCCCAGCATCACAAGGATCATCGGCGTCGAGCCGCCGCGGCTGATAAGCACCGGCTTCACGACATTATCCAGCATCCCAACCATCAGTCCCCACACCAGCATGAAAATCGCCCACGCCATCGAACCTTGTCGATACAGCCAGAACGCGCCCGGCGCCGCCACGATCAGTGGTCCGCCCGGTATGAAGGACATCACGAATGTCACGAATCCCAGCGATACTGCGCCCGGCACCCCTGCTATCGCGAAGCCGATCGCTCCGATTACGCCCTGCAGCAGCGCGGTCCCTAGCACGCCGTAAACCACCGCCCGAATCGTTGCGCCTGCCAGATCTAGAAGCCGGTCGCTTCTCTCTCCCGCAATCCGGTGCAGCGCGCCATGGAGTTGCGCGGCCGCCGCATGTCCATCGCGATAGAAGAAGAACGCAATCAGGATGCTCACGACGATCTTGAAGATGCCGTCAGCAACCGCCGCGCCGCCCAACACGACTATTGTCTTCGCCGCCGGTAACAGCCTTGCCAGTTCATGCAGCCGCACCGAGCTGCTCTGGTCCAGGTATTTCCAGTAGTCGGTGATATGACCGCCAATCAGCGGGATGCTTGCGACCCAGTCCGGCGGACTCGGCGGACCATCGCGCATGAGTTTCTGACTTGCCGAGACCAAACTCGATACATTGTCGGCCAGCGTCGCTCCCAGGATGACTACCGGCACGACGACGATAGCCGCCAGCAACAATGTAGCGATCAACGCCGCCAGCGTCCGTCGTCCGCCGAGCAACTCTTCCAGCCTCAGGAACAGGGGCCAGGTAGTGAAACACAGAATCACTGCCGATAGCGCCGCGGATATAAATGGACGCAGTACCAGCAGGCACAAAAGTGCGAGCACCACCACGGCCGTCCCGCCGACCCACCATTCGACCTGGCTCCGTTTTTCCGGACCGATCGCTGGATCAGCCATGTAGATGCCCTTGTAGCTCTTTCAACATCTCCTGTACCTGTGGATTATCCGGCTCGAGCTGATCGAGGCGCTCCGCATACCTCAGCGCCTTGGCGCGATCGCCTGACTGCTCCAGGAAGCTCACCAACGCGTTAAGCGAATCGACATCATAAGGATGCGTTTTGATCGAGCTTTCCAGCGTCTCGATTGCCGCGGCTGTGCGACCGGCACCGTTTAGCGCGACCGCATACACGTAAACATACCGCGCATTACCCGGCTCGCCGCGCGCCGCGGCGCCGAGCAGATCGAGCGCTTGCGCGCCGCGCTTTTGACGCACCATCAACAGACCGAGTGCGTGCTCGAGCGACGCGTCGCTCGGCGCCCGAATGAGAGCGTCCTTGAGCACGCGCTCGCCTTCATCGTCGCGATTCTGTGCGCGATATATGTCTGCGAGGTTGACCGCTGCCGGGGCGAAGCTTGGCTCGAGCGATAGAGCTATCTTTAGTTCCGCCTCCGCCTTGACGAAATGATTCTCCCTCGCATACAACAATCCCAAATTCAGATGTGCCTCGGGGCGGTCCGCATTCAACTCCTGAGCGTTGATATATTCCTCGGTGGAACGACTGAATTCAGCCGCAACGTCGGCTGGCAAACTCTCGGCAGCCAAGCCAGCCAGCACTTCCGCCGCTTCGATCCGGACGGCTCGAACCGGATCGCCCAGCAGCGGCGCCAATACGCCCGCGCTGGCGACCGGATCGGAATTTGACAACGCGTGAGCGGCGGCACGTCTCACCAGCGCCGACTCGTCCTCGACCCCGCCGCGCACCGCGGCGTCGCTCGCAGCCGGAGCATATCCCGCCAGCATCGAGAGCGCGGTAGCGCGAGCGATTGCGGGCTGCTCGCCATCGACGACCAATCGCTCAAGCGATTGCTGCGCGCCGGGCGCGCCCGCCGACCCGGCATTCAGTATCTCCGCGAAGCGTTGGAAGCCATCGGGTGTATGGCCGTACCATTTATTCACCGAGTCCATCGCCCATTGGGCGGACTTGTCCGCGTGACAATTGGTGCACGCGTTGGGAGTGCCAAGCTTAACCGACAAGTCGGGCCGCGGAATCCGAATACTATGATCGCGTCGCGGATCGACAACCATATACGTCCGCGTCGGCATGTGACACTCGACGCATCGCGCACCCGAAGATCCGACAGTGTGGAAATGATGCTTCGGTGAATCGTACTTCTGCGCCGAATGACATTGCGCGCAAAGGTTGTTTCCATCCGCTCGAAGCTTGGAACTGTGCGGCTCGTGGCAATCGCTGCAGGTCACGCCTGCGTGGAACATCCGGCTCTGAATGAAGGAGCCGTATTCGTAGTCTTCCTCCTTTATCTGCCCGTCAGGAAAATAGTGGTCTTCATCGAGCAGCGCGACGCGATAATCGTCATCGACCGGCTGGCCATGCACGTAGTCCTCGTAAATCTCGCCGCGCCGCGCGTGACATCTTGCGCACATCTGAATCTCCCGCTCCGATTGCCGCGGAGAACTACGCCGCGCATTGCCGGTGGCTGGATTTATTGGCCACGCAACAGCTTTGCGCTCATCAAGTGCGATCAACAGCCCCTCAGTGGCATCGAATTTCCGCCAATCGCCCTCCTTCTTGGCCCACGCCACGTGCTCGGAACCCGGTCCGTGACAAGCCTCGCACGCCACATCAATCTCCGCGTACGAAGTGGAGAACGTTCGCGTGCGAGCATCGTAGTTCTTGCGCAGGTTGGTCGAATGGCAATCGGCGCACATATAATTCCAGTTCTGATCGATGCCGGTCCAATGCCGAGAGTCCCGCGCGGTTATCTTTTCGCCAGGATAAAGAGCGAACCAATGGTGTCCGCCGCGCTCGGGAGGGCGGCTGTCCCATGCGATTCCGAGTGCCTGCAGGCGTCCGCCCGACATCCCGATGAGATACTGCTGCAGCGGATATAGTCCGAACGTAAATTCAATCTCGTAGTCGTGAACCGATCCGTCAGGCCCATCCGTTCGAACCATGAATTTCGAACCGCTGCGAAAGAAGGCCGATGTGACGCCATTGTGGTTGAAGGTCGCATTGTTGAAATCGCCCAGGACTGTTAAATCTGATGCCGGCTGCATCGCCAATTCATGGTGCGATCCGCGCCAGCGAGCATTCTCCTGCTCATGACAGGTCGCACATTCAGCGGATCCGACGAAGGTCGCGCTGAGCATCGGGAGTTTTGTCAACGCAGGTAAAAGAGGCTTGGATTTACGCATCAGTCGCGGCAGAAATTGCACACCGACAATGGACATAACCAAAATAGCTAGCACCCAGGCGATGAGCGCAGGTCCACGACGCAAGGTTGCCACGCCTCGCGACGGTTGCGCTCTCGCCGCACTCTTTCCGCTACCAGCTTGGTTCCGGATCTTTTTCTTTTTGCTCAACGGTGTCACTCTTGAAAATCGAGCGTGATATGCTGCCGGTTTTGCGATCCCCCGTTTGAATCATCAAATGAGGCATCGTGTCGAGCTAAAGTTCGATTGCTCGGATCCATCAGGACTCCTACCATTTCACTGCATTTCGCAGTAATACGTCGTGGGAGAAAGGATGGCGCCAACCGCAAAAAACTGGATCAGATCTCGGACTGGCATCCGGCTAGACGGGTCGGAAATCAAAACAGGTGCAACCACAGAATGCATAAGGGTTGCGATAATCGAGGATGAGGAGCCGATGCGGCAGGCTCTCGCCTTCCAGCTCGGCACCGCCGGCTTCGAGGTTATCGCCTACGCCACCGCAGAAGAACTTCTCGAAGCTGAAGATTCGCAGAAATTTGATTGTGTCGTGGCCGACATCTATCTGCCAGGAATGAATGGTCTTCAACTGCAGGCGGAACTCAACCGTACCGTTCCCTACGCCTCGATCGTCTTCATCACCGGTCATGGCGAACTGTCGATGGGAATGCATGCGATGAGGAAAGGCGCAGTGGATTTCCTCGAAAAGCCGGTTGACGATCAAGTTCTATTGGACTCGATAGCTCGCGGCGCTGAACTTTCGCGCAGCCGCCGCGCCGAGCATGTCAAACGGATGGAATTAGAAGAACGTCGAGACTCTCTTACTCGCCGCGAACGCGAGACCTTCACGCTGATAACCACCGGTTTGCTGAACAAGCAGGTCGGCGCCGAATTGGGAACCACCGAACGGACCATCAAGGCTCATCGCTCGAGTATAATGAACAAAATGGGCGCCAGCTCGCTGGCCGACCTGGTACGCATGGCGGAAATTCTGCAGATTCACTCCGCTCCCAAGTGAGCTGAGGACGGCACCTTGGTCAGACCGCGCGCTTCGATGTGCTGGCTCGTTTTGTTTCTGCGAGCGGAAGAGTGAAGGTGAAGGTAGCACCGCGGTCGGAATTCGGCGATGACCAGATTCTGCCCCCATGACCTTCCACTATCGATCGGGTGACCAGTAGTCCCAAACCCATTCCTTCGCTTTTGGTCGTAACAAATGGCTCAAACAGCCGGTTCGCGACGGCAGCATCAATGCCCTTGCCGCTATCGGTGACGCTGACGCCGACCCACCCGGCCTTCTCGGGCGCCACTTTGATTGTTACCCCGCGCGGACCAGACTTGGCTTCGGCGATTGAGTCGAATGCGTTCATGAGCAAATTCAGCATGCACTGCTGGAGCTGGATACTGTCGCCGAGGACTCGTTGCACGGAAGGCGAAATCTGAGTTTGCACGGAGATCTTCCGCACCGCGGCCTCTCCAGCAGTCAGCTTCACAACTTCGCCGATCAAAGTGCCGATGCCGACCACCGTTTTTTTCTCCACATGTCGTTTGAACATGAAGCGGATCCGCCGTACGATCTCAGCCGTCCGTTTGGTGTCTTCGATCGCACTGTTAACCGCTTCCGTGGCCATGGCGGGCTGCGGATTTCCCTGGGCAAGCAAGCGCGCAACACCACCGAGGTTGCTTAATATAGCCCCAAGGGGCTGGTTGATTTCATGCGACAGTGAGGCAACCAGTTCGCTCATCAGGTTGCGGCGCGTCGCAACCCTGAGCTCGCTTTGAACTGCGCGAATGGCTATCTCGGATTGCTTGCGCTCGATCGCGCATCCAAACAGGCGCACGGCGAGCGCCAGATGACCCAGCAGCTCGGACGGCCATTCCCGAGCCGAGCGGAACTTGCCAAAGCTCGCGGCACCGATGACACGCCCACCAGCCCACATCGGGATCACAGCAGAAGCCTTCGGTCCATATCGCTCCACGACCGGCCTGATCTCTGCCAGCTCTTCTGGAATATCGCTGAGACGTGCGAACGTAAGCTGATTGCCCTGGAAGACCCAGTTGGTGGTTTCCCGGAAGAGCTTCTCCGGATCATAGCGCCGGGGAAAAGGCGGGAAATTCAGACGAAGCCACGTATGCGTCACGCGTACCGGGTCGCTCGGCGAGTTGCGCTCATATACGGCGCTCCTGTCGAGATCCAACGCTTCGCAGATCTTGCCGAGCCAGGAGTCGATTTCACGGTCGACGGCGTCGGCCGGCACCCGCGCCATCGCGGCCGATAGTTCCACCACCAACGATTCAAAGCGCTTGGTCTCCCGCCGCTTGCGGTCTGCAAGCGAGATCCTCTGAAGCTTCGGTTCTATAGTGCTGGTCGCTCGTCGTCGCATCGGAAGAAATTGCAGATCGGGGGAATATCGCGGACCTGAACGACGGTCCACAAAAATACCGTCGGGACGGAATACGATCCTCTCGCTTGCGCACCATATATAGAGAGCAGCTTTGAAGCGAGACTTTAAAACGTCTTGACGCCAAAGAGAACTCGAGGTAACGAAATCTTCTGGGAAACTAATTGAAGGTACAGCGCGGTCGATGGCGCTTAGTGCGGTAAATTCGTCTGTCCCGGCAGCGCCTTCCTAATCGCTCGCAGTAGGCTTTTTTCATCGAAGGGCTTCAGCAAGCTGGCAATCGGGTTCGCCTCGCGCATCGCCTTCCTGGTTTGCTGATCGTCGCGGCCGCTGATCAGAATCGTCGGCAAGTGTCGTCCTGAGGCAGCCATCTTGCGGCAGAGTGCAATCCCGGTCATCCCCGGCATGTAGACGTCGAGGAGCAGGCACGCGTCGCCGGTCGGCATCTCGCCGGCCAGGAAATCTTCTGCGCTCTCAAAGTCCAACACGTTGAATCCCAATATCTGCAGCTGCCGTCGCAGGGCGCGACGGATCGACGTGTCGTCATCTACCACGATTATTGTCGCCGTCGATTTATTCCACAACTAACGATACCCGTGCGCAGGAGACTGATCCGCCGGTCACTATGCGCGCACGTCATATTGTGCATCGCGCGCCCGCTGGTCGGCCATTGTACCAAAGTACAATATCTCTCCCCCTAAAAATGGGCGATTCTTGCCGTCGGGTGAGAGCACAAACGTGGTACGCCATTCGCAGCAGTCAGGTTACAAAGCGCTCGAGCGAAAAGCGCTGGCAGTCCGACATTTAAGTGCGCCGCTTCACAATCGGCAGTGAAAGAAACGAACGGCCAAGGAGAAATGATCATCAATTCTAGAACGATGACGCGCACGACGAGCTTTCTGTCGGCTATGCTCGCGGGGTTTGTGCTGGTGGGATGCGGCGGTCAATCAAGCGCGCCCGAACCGAGCCAGGGCGCGCAGGCCCCGATCCAGCAGCCTGCGCCGCCGCCGATGACAAGCATGCAACCAGCTCAACCTGGTGCGTCTGGCGGCGAGTACGAAGAACCGCCGGTCATCAACGTGTCCGACCTGATGCCTGCAACTGCGCTTTCGGGACCGGGATTTTCCGTTCAACCGCAGGTGCCTACCAACGGCGCAATGGGGCAGTACACTATCGTCGCCGATCAGTCAGTGTTTGGCGACGACGCAGGCACCTACTACGTCGAAAGCCTCGATATGTTGAAGCTGCGCCTGTCCGAGATACCCGCGATAGCCCAGCTCGACAGCATGAGCAACACCGGCGTGTTCGCGCAGGCGCTAGCCTCGAGCGCTGTGCGTCCTGTGACAGCCGCCACAAACATGGTCATGCATCCGATGGATACCGTCACCGGGCTGCCTGGGGGAATCGGGGATTTGTTCGGCCGTGTCAGTATGGGCGCGGGAGAAATAGCCTCGTCCGCAACGAACTCCTTCGGCAGCGGTAAAGCCGCCGGTCAAGCCGGCAACGCCACGCTTACAGCGTTGGGCTACGACCAGATGCGTCGACAGCTGGCGCATAAGCTGCACGTCGATCCCTACAGCTCCGATCCGATTCTCACCAAGAAGCTTAACCATGCTGCCTGGGTCATGTTCTCGGCCCGCATGACAGTCGATGCGGCGATGATGGCGGTGCCAGGCTCCCTGAATCATCACAGGTGTAACGTTCACTAACGATCTCGTCTATCAAACGCCGAGAGCCGACCTCATCATTCTAGTTCAAAAGAAACTGAAGAGCTTCGGGCTATCGCAGGAAGAAATCGTAGCCTTCAGCAGCAACACCGCGGTTCCATTGAGCCTGCAGGTTGACGCGGTCAAAGACCTGGATGCGCTGGGCAACATTCCGGGACGTCGCGCGGCGGCGGTGGCTATCGGCAACATGATGACGGAGTACCAGGCGCGCTTTCTGGTGACGTCGCTGCATATGCTCGATGAGTGGGGCCAGCAAAGAAGTCCAATTACCGGGATTCAAGCTCCCGGTATTCTGATCGCGCACGACCAGAATGGCGCCGTGATATTGCCCGCGCCGGTCGACTACTTATCGTGGACCCAGCGGATCGCGGGCTTTGCAACCGATCCTCATTTGATGGGCATGCAGAATCGTGTGCTGTGGATCACCGGCAAAATGACGCCGCTCGCACGCCAGCAACTTGCAGCCAACGGCTGGTCGGTGCGCGAAGGTGAATAAATAATCCAATCGGAAACTAGGATCGAAATTGTGCCAGGAGATCGTTTCGATGCTCGGTTTAAAAGTTAGATACTTCGGAATCGCACTCTTGCTCTGCTCATTTGTCACCGTTTCATTCGCGCGCACGGCATCAGCAGACGACAAGAAGCCGAACATAGTCATGCTCATGACGGACGACACCGGCTGGAACGACTTCAGGACCTACGGTGGTGGCGCGAACCTCGAGTCGAATGCGAAGGGAGACAAGCCGTTCTTCATGGATGTCAATTTCACGAAGATGCACAATCCGAACATTCCGGCCAAGGCTTTCATCGGCAAGTTACGGAGTTTGACAAATCCGTCGTGGATTTTCCGAACATCAAACGATTTCCCGGCGTAGCGTCGAACGATGTGGTTCCGAATCTTCAGCATCCGGGGAACCCAGCGTTTTTGATGGATATCAAGCAGTTCGTCCAAACCATAGGCGCGGCCGACTAGCCGCATGCCCGAGGGGAATCAGAGTAGCAATCCGTTCTCGCAGCAGAGCGACGAACGATTCGGAGGAGAAAATGACTCAGGAAGGCAAACACGTAAGGAACGCGATGGGATTGCTGACTATTTTGCTCGCTGGACTATTGTTAGCGGGTTGTTCGCAGACCGTCGCGCCGTCACCGGACATCGTCCAACGCGCGACCGGGGAAACGCCGGCACCACCACCGCCGACGGGATTTCTGGGCAACGACTACTCGTTGCTTACGCCGCCGGCCGAAGGAACCGACCAAAAGGCGATGCTTCGCTACGTTAATCCCAACGCTAACTGGAGCAGCTACAACAAGGTCATGATCGCTCCCGTTACGTATTGGGCAAATGACGATTCCAAGTTATCCGCGGCCGACCAGCAAGCCCTTTGCGACTACATGTACACCGTTTTGCAGAAGGACCTAGGAAAGACTTTTGTCATCGTCAATGAACCTGGTCCGGGGGTTATCAAAGTCTCAGCCGCTCTCACTGATGCAACGTCTGCGGTTCCCGTCTTGCGTTCTATATCAGTAGTAGTACCGCAGGCTCGAGCGGTTAGTTTGATCAAGATGGTTGCCACCGGCACCTACGCATTCGTCGGTTCGGCTCAGGGTGCCGTCAAGCTGAACGATTCTGTTACGGGGCAGCTATTGGCCGCTGCGGTCGACAAGCGGGTCGGCGGAACAGCAGTCACCAACGTGACGGTGTGGCAATGGGGTGATGCGGAACACGCTATGGACTATTGGGGCAACCTAATCGATCAGCGCCTGGTTTCGTTCGGTGTTCAACCCTCGAGCTCGGCTACTGCCTCCAATTGAAAAAAGACACGACGAACAGATACAGGTAGGAGGGCTTTAATGTATAGTTCAAAATCCAAATATTTTGCAGTTGCACTACTCATGGCCGTAGCTATAGCTCTGTTCAGCGGCCGTACAGCGTGGGCTCAGGACAAGAAGCCCAACATCCTCGTCATAATGGGCGACGATGTCGGATGGTTTAACATCGGGGCCTATCACCGTGGAATCATGTCGGGCAAGACGCCGAACCTCGACAAGCTTGCCGCTCAGGGCATGATTTTCACCGACTACTATGCCGAGGCGAGCTGCACGGCTGGCCGTGCCAATTTTATCACCGGCGAGCTGCCGCTCCGCACGGGTTTGACTACGGTGGGGCAGGCGGGCGCAGACGTAGGTCTGCCGGCGCAGGCTGTCACGCTCGCCACCGTCTTGAAAGCGCAAGGCTACGAAACGGGTCAGTTCGGCAAGAATCATCTCGGAGATCTGAACAAGTACTTGCCATGCGTGCACGGCTTCGACGAATTCTTCGGCTATCTGTACCACCTCGACGCAATGTCAGACCCGTACTGGTTCGACTACCCACAGGATTGGATCGACAAGACCGGGCCGCGCGACCTAACGCACTGTTGGGCGACGGACACGGACGATACGACCGTGCAGCCGCGCTGGGGAAAGGTCGGTAAGCAGAAGATCGAAGATGAGGGTCCTTTGGCGCCGTTTCCCAATATGAAGGATATGCAGAACTGGCAGCAAGGTCGTCAAGCCAAGTATGACATGGAGACCTTCGACGACGTGCTCGTCCAGAACACAAATCGATTCATGGACAAGGCCAAGAGCGATGGCAAGCCCTTTTTTATTTGGCATAACACCACCCGCATGCACGTCTTTACCTACATTCCGCCAAAGTACCAGGCGATGATGAACGCTAAGAATAACTACAACATAGAAGAGGCCGGCATGGCGCAGATGGATGACAGCGTCGGCGCGATCCTGAAGCATCTCGATGACATCGGCGAAGCCGACAACACCATCGTCATCTTCACCACCGACAATGGAGCAGAGGTGTTCACCTGGCCCGACGGCGGCATGACGCCGTTCAAAGCCACCAAGGGCACTACCTTCGAAGGTGGCTTCCGCGTGCCATGCATCGCGCGTTGGCCGGGTCACATACAGCCTGACAGGGTCGAGAACGGCATCTTCTCCGGGCTCGATTGGCTACCCACGCTCGCGGCGGCAGCCGGCAATCCCGATGTGACCGACCAACTCCTCAAAGGAGTGACGATTGGCGATCGCGAGTACAAGAATCATCTCGACGGGTATAACCAGATCGATCTGATCAATGGCAAAGGGGAGTCCAAGCGTCACGAAATATTCTACTTCGGCGGACCGCACCTCGGCGCCGTGCGCATCGATGATTTTAAGTACCAGTTCATCCAGCAGCCATACGGATGGCCCGGAGAGAAGGTCACGACCGATATGCCCACCATCGTGAACCTTCGGCAAGATCCGTTCGAGCGCACACCGTCTGTCCGCGGTGAAACCTTGAACGATCTCGGTGGAGGCTACATGAACGATTTCTACGCGCGCGAGTTCTGGCGCTTCGTGATGGTGCAAAAGTACGTCGCGAAGCTAGCGATGTCGGCGAGTCGAGTATCCGCCCATGCAGGCACCCGCGACCTTTAACCTTCAGGCTGTAAAGGCGCAGGTCGAAGAACTGATAAAGCAGCACGAAGGCCAATAGTTCGATTTGCAACACGACGCGCGGCTCGTAACAAGGAGTCTGTCGAGTCAACAAAAACCTAACTGGAGGTTCTTTCGATGGTCTTTGAATATTCAGAACCTAGGACAAACCAACGGCAAAAGCTGATGTTTTTAGCATTAGCGATGCTCGGATTGTTGGCACTGGGAGGCTGCTCGTCATCCGAACCTTCACCGACAAAGCAAGCCGCTCTGGCACAGACCGAGTTACACTTCGATCTTAACCAGTGCCAGAGCCTGGGTGCTGGATTATACAAGTGTCCTGCCTCCGATAAGCCGATTTGTAGTCCCGACTACAATGGTCAGGTCGAATGTGTGCGGACGGGACCCAAGGGCAGCGTCTTCGTACAGAGTCCAAATGTCAACTAGCAGCGCGCGACAGAGGCCTTGAGCCAATAGTTCTCGACCGGCTCAAGGCCAAGTCGCAGCACCGGGAAGCGCTGGCGCTGAGCGCGGCTTCGAGAGGGTAGGAAACTCTGATGGGTAAGTTTGTCGCTATAACATTCGGTCTATTGCTGGCTGCAGCCGGTTCCGTGCGCGCGCAAGGCGTTGTACTGCCGCTGCCGTTCGAGGATCAGCAAAATATAACAGCTCAGCTTGGGCCAAACGTGATAGGTGCGGCGCTGCCGAGCCAACCTATTTCAGATCCATCCATCTACTTCCCGCTGCAACAGAAGTCTCAGAATTATCAGGTCGTTGCCGGCCCTCATGCCGGCACCGTACAGACGCTGGGACTTTGGAGAGCGAGGCGGCCGGGGGGAAAAGCGGCCTGGCGTTTTCAAATGACCCCGACCCTGGCGGGCTTCATGCGCGAGACACCCGAGGGCGACATCATAATGGCCGCGCTGACTGACTCGGGCGAGGGCGTAGTCGTCGTCACCACACCTGCGAATCCATTTGTACCTAAAGGCATGCAACCGGGAGAGACTCGAAGTTACACGCAACGAGTCCAGGTGAACTATCTGGACGACCCGACCGACCAGAGATATTCAGGGTATATAAACGGCACTTACACTTATGTAGGCACCTACCAAGTGACTGTTCCGGCCGGTAGCTTCCCGGCTGTTCTCTTTCGCGTAAAATGCGAGGGCAAAGTCGGACCGGCTCATACACAGAACGTCGGCTACAACCTTTTTGCGCCCGGCGTCGGCATGGTCGCGATGATTCTGGAGGAGGACGTGACAGCGTTCTGGTTGTTCAACATCGATAGCACTACGGGCAAGGTCCTGATGGCGAATTGAAGCGCTGATGTAAGCCGGACAATAGGATGAGCGATCCAGCGCACTATCCTCGAGCGTTCGCCACCGCCACTGCGTTTCTCATTTTGTTGGGCTGGCACTCGATGAGTCTCGCCCAGCAGGCCGCGGCAGCCGGCAACGACGATGAGTCATTGGCTACGAAGGAATACGATCCCACCGCGAGTCTGACGCAGTTCAAGATCCAGGACATTTATACACCTGCCGAGTATGGCACGAATGCACAACCAAACACCCTGCAGATCCGGCCGCTCTTGGCCGTTCGGCCACAATTGTTCACGCCACTCGAGCAGCTCATCCGGCCCAGCATTCAAATCGTAACGGTTCCTCGCAACAAAGGCGCGACAACGACCACCGCTCTCGATGACTTCCAACTCCTCGACTTGTTCGTAATGCCCTGGCCGAACGTAAAAGAGACAGGCTTCCGGTGGGGGATAGGGCCTTACTTCGTATTCCCGACCTCAACGAGTCAATTCACAGGCAAGGGTGCCTGGCAGATGGGGCCGGCTGGCGCGTTCGGCTACCGGGGAATTCCAAGGCTACAAATTGCCGGTCTTTTTCAGCAGGCGACCTCGTTCGCTTACACATCTTCGCACTCGGTGCCGGTCAGCTCGCTTCAGATTCAGCCCATGCTTTCTTATCAGCTAGGCCGTGGATGGTATCTAAAATCCAGCGACGCGACCTGGACAATCAATTACCGTCACAAGACTTCAACCGACATGCCGCTTAGCGCTGGATTTGGCAAAGTCTGGAAATTTGGCGAAGGCTACGCAATCGACACGTCGGTGTCTGGTGAGTGGATGGTCTATCGACAATTTGACTCACAAACCGAGCAATTCACACTGAGGTTTCAGATAAACCTGCTGTTGCCTAAAGTAGAACTATGAGATGGGTATTCCCCTAGCCAAGATAGGTGCTGTCATATGAAGGACCGAAGGTTGCGGCGAACCACAGGGCGACGATTGGAGCTTCCTCCGCGAGCGCCGTCGCGCGAGATTTATCAGGCGATCTCCCTCGCGGCAGTTATCCTGATGACTTTTGTCACCTCCGCGCAAGGCTCCGGCATAGAGCTCTATGAAACCGGCGCTCCAGATCTCGGCACCGCAAGCGCGGGCCGGGCTGCTATGGCGGCCGACGCCTCAACCGCCGCCGCCAATCCCGCGGGAATGACGCTCCTTGATCGCACACAACTGCTGGGTGCGTCTGGTGCGCTGCTACCCTTCACAAATTTCGACGTAGCGAAACAAACGACGACCTCGGGCGGTGGCGGCGGAAATGCCGGAGTGTTTTTCCCCATCGGGTCGTTTTTCTATGTATATAAACTTTCTGAGCGGTTGCGGCTCGGCGTGGCGGTCGACTCCGATTTTGGTCTTAGCGCCGACTACGGCAAGACCTGGGTTGGACGCTACTACGTGACTTCTGAATCAATCGTAACCGGCGGGGTCAACCCATCGCTCGCCTACGAGGTGAACGACTGGCTTTCGGTGGGCGCAGGCTTCAGTTTTTCGGTCGCGCGACTCACGTTTCAATCGAAAATTAACAATGCTCTTCCACGCGCACCCGACGGCGGGCTGTCGTTCGAATCCTGGGACGAAGCATTCGGTGGCAATGCCGGCATTCTGCTCAAGCCTATTGCCAAGCTTCGCCTGGGGCTTACCTATCAGTCCCCGATCGATTACAAGTTCGGCTTTCGTCCACACCTCACCGGCCTCGGTCCGATTCTCAGCCATCTTCGCCAGAGAATCGGCGGAGTAAAAATCAATATCCCCATGGAACAGCCACAGCAGGTGATGGCAAGCGCGGTCTACGACGTCACACCCAGCTTCAGCCTGCTGGGTAATGTGGGATGGCAGAATTGGTCTGCCTTCGGAGAGTTTCCGATCGGAGTCTCCACCGCCAAGCAGAGGACTGTGACCGCCAATCTACACTTCTCAGACACGTGCCAGATCGCGATCGGACAGCAATTTCGGATTAATGAGAAATGGCTGTGGTCGGCAGGATTCGCCTATGACAGTGCGCCGGTCTCGAAAGCCAACCGCGTTCCCGTCCTGCCTCTGGATCGCCAGTTGCGTTACGGAACCGGCATCCAATATGAGATCAATAGCAACGTAATAGTCGGCGCCGCGTGGGAGTTCATGGACGCCGGTCCCGGTCCGTTCAGTGCACGTCGCGGACCGCTGGCCGGGACCTTGCAGGGGCACTATTCGACCAATTATCTTAATTTCGCCGCGCTCAATGTCATCTGGAAATTTTGAATTGAAGCACCATTACCAGATTTGTGGCAGCGAATTACTTTTTGGACGGACTAGAGCAAGCACCTGATGGATTCGCTTCTCGAGTAGCAATCCGGGGCTTTAGCATATCCATTTGAAAACGGTGTCTTAGATGGACAAGCACATCAGCAAGCATCCCGAAACGAAACATCTCGCCGCCGACGTGGTTCATTACCGCGAGTACAAAATCCTGCTAAAGCCAGACAGGTTCACAAGCAAGCATGGCTTTCTTGAGTTCTGGGAGGCAGCGTCCAACACCCTCCAAAAGCTTCATCTGAAGGTTGATGTCGATAAGCATGCGTTCGACAGCCAGGTTCGGGAAGTCCTTTTTTATGACACTCCGGAGTTTGACCTGTACAACAACCATTTCATACTTCGTAAACGCACTTACTACGATCAGGGATGGCCTCGCGAAGGTCACGAGCTGACCTTCAAGTACCGGGCGCCGGAGCTCAAGTCCGCCGCAGCCGTTGATATGCATCCGCATCTGGGTGGACACGACGAGATAAAGTTCAAGGAAGAGTTGTTGCTCGATCGCGAGCGCCTGGGCGGAATGCGCAGCGTCTATTCTCACGGATGCGTGCTCACGTCGCCGAATATTGAACTCGAACGAGGTATCGAGGACATCGCTCGCGCCTTTCCGACTCTCAAGCAAATCGATATCCGGCCCAGGACGAAGATGATGCTGGTAAACAATGTGGCTGTCGAAGAGGTGCAGAATACCATGGGCATCATCCACTTCGGGCACCACTTCAAGGGTAAGACCACCATCGCCATCTGGCGCAGCCGCGCGCTGGAAAAATCTCTATCAGGTGAATTCGCCTTTCAATGCAAGTTCGAGCAGCTTGACGATGTGAGCAAGGAGTCACTCGAGCTCTCGGAAGAGTTCTACAAGAGGGTGCAGCTCGATTGTGCGGATTGGATCAAACTGGGCACCACCAAAACCGCGATGGTGTATGGGCTGGGCGATAGTCAGCAACTCAAGAACCGTGAATAAGGCGCCGCCGCCTCCGGTAGGGCTTTTCGACCGCGAACTCTATTCTGGCACGAGGTCGGGAGGTGACAGAAAATGAACGAGACCCGGCAGCGTGGCGGCGAGCCCATCGAGTTCTGGTTTGACTTCGCTTCGGGCTATGCCTATTTCGGCGCGCTCGAAATCGAGGCGCTGGCCGAGCGCCACGGCCGGACCGTCGCGTGGCGGCCTTTCACGCTCGGCGCCGCGTTCAAAGTCACAGGCGCGCAAGGGCTGAGCCGCACGCCGCTCAAGGGCGACTATGCTCGCCGCGACTGGCAGCGTCTCGCGAGGCTCAAAGGCGTCCCGTTCAGCCTGCCGGAAAATCATCCAAGGACGGGATTGCCAGCCATCCGCGCCTTTTATTGTCTTGAGCGAAAGGATCCGCAAGCCGCCAACGCCTTGGCAAAGCTCGTCATCATCGGCTACTTCCAGAACGGCCTCGATACTGACGATCCCAACGCCATCGCCGCCGCGGCGGCCCCTCTCGGGATCGACCAGGATATGATTCTGGCGGGTATCGCCGATTCCGAGGTGAAGATCATCGCGCGCCAGCAAGGCGAGCAGGCGGTGGCTCGCGGCGTGTTCGGATCGCCTTGGATCTTCATCGACGGCGAGCCTTTTTGGGGCAGCGACCGGTTGCCAATGGTCGAGCGTTGGCTGGAATGTCCATGGTAAGGGCTGCTTTCGAACAGAACTGAACGATCCGTTCAGGCGACTTTCAGGAAAATTTCAGGCCGAACTGCTTCGGCCAAGTTTCTTGATCGGCCTGCTGTTCGGTGCTCACGACTCAAAATCGCGCGGAACAAACCCAGGAACCCACTTCTCGTACTTCGGAAGGTCGTCGTTGAGATCGACCCACGGAACCTTGGAGGACGTGAAAACGTGCATCGAGAGGCGCACGCCGGGATCGCCCTCCAAAAGGCCGGCGGGAACGCTCACCATGCCCGTGGCCTCAACGAATTTTGGCGCCGGGGAACCGCATCGGCTGCAGAAACTGCGTGCGTGCCCAGGTCGCCATTCGTATCCGGGATTGATGAGGCCTTCACCGCTCAGCAGCTTGAACCGCTTCGAACGCACGTGAGCGAAGGTGGCAAACGAGGCCCCCGTCGTCTTGCGGCATATCGAACAGTGGCAGTTCGTCAGCGCGGTAACTTTTTCGATCTCGAACCTGATTGCGCCGCATTCGCAGCTTCCATTGATCATGATTGCCTCATTACCCCGAATTCTCGTCTGAGCTCCCGACCATAAGTGCTCCGAGTCTCCCGCATGCTTGAAACGATCGATCACTTCGCATCGCTGTATCAGCGGCAGTGCAAAGTAATCAATCGAGGCTGTCCACGGTCTCACTTCGGGAATAGTACGCTGATGCTTTCCCTGTCATGGATACGCCGGATCGCCTCCCCAAAGAGCGGCGCAACCGAGACGACTTCTACTTTGGGTGAAAAGGCCACTGGTTGCGTTTCGATCGAGTCCGTCACCAGCAGACTTTGAATCGAACTGTGTTCGAGCCGCTCCATTGAGCCCTCGCCGAACACCCCGTGAGACACTGCCGCGTAGACTGTTCTTGCGCCTCGCTCGACGAGTTTCTCCGCCGCATCGACCAGCGTGCCGGTTGAGATCGTGAAGTCGTCGACCAGGAGGGCCGTCATTCCCCGCACTTCGCCGATGATCTCGAGAACCTCAGCATGTTCATCGTGCGCCTTGCGTTCTTTGTCCGCGATCGCGATCGAGGTGCCCAAGAACGATGCGTACTTGCGGGCTTGCTTGGCAAAGCCGGTGTCAGGAGAGACCACGACCAGGTCCGGCAATTTCTTTCGTTCAATCTCCCTGGCAAGCACCGGCAGCGCGTAGAGATCGTCCACCGGGATTTGGAAGAAGCCTTGGATCTGAGGTGCGTGCAAGTCCATCGTCACCACCCGATCGGCGCCCGCCGCCGCGATCGCGTCGGCGCAGACGCGGGCGCGAATTGAAACCCTCGGTTCGTCCTTCTTGTCACCCTTCGCATAACTGAAATAGGGCATAACGACGGTTACCGACTCCGCACTGGCACGCTTCAACGCGTCAATCCAGAAGAGGAGTTCCATGAAATTGTCGTTAGTGGGAAAGACCGTTGACTGAACGACATAGACGTCGCGCCCGCGTACGTTTTCCTTGACCCGTACGAAGAGATTCCCGTCCGAGAACCGCAACACCTCTCCAGCCCCCGGCTTCGTGTTCAGGTACTTACAAATCTTCCGGGTCAGCTCCGGGCTGCCGCTGCCGCCAAAAATGACAATCCGGTCCGCGAGTTCTTTGTTTCGTTTCATCTCTCCGATCCCCGCCGCCGCCCCATCCGCCGGAGTTCGCGACACCGCTGAGAGCATTGATGGAGCGGGCGACCGGGGTCGAACCGGCGACGTCCAGCTTGGGAAGCTGGCATTCTACCACTGAATTACACCCGCTCTCAGGCGAGTCTAAGTTCAGCCCTGCAGACTGTCAATTGAATAGCCCCTCGACTCGCGGCTAAGATCATAACCGGCTGGAAGCGCGCGCATGCGGCATTGATTCCTTGACGCCGATCCAGCAAAACCTTTCACTTATGACCCGT
This sequence comes from uncultured delta proteobacterium, assembly GCA_963842215.1. Lineage (GTDB taxonomy): Bacteria > Desulfobacterota > Binatia > Binatales > Binataceae > Binatus. The sequence continues at coordinate 1,324,234 of CAWJFQ010000001.1, forward strand.
TGTATTGCTGGAGGCGCAGTGCACGCATCGCGACCTGGTTTGCGTCGATCGGTACTTTTGCAGCTCGTCGGATGCCTCGCGCTCGCGTCTGCCGGATGCTTCCTCCGCTCGAAGCCCAAACCTGCTCCACCTCCGACCCAGCAGCAGCTTGCGGAGTACGCCGCCAATCAGACTGCGCTGCGAAATGGCGTGAGCAATCCAAGCGGCGAACAGGAGATGCATTGCGATCAACTCGCGACGGCCGCGCCCGGGGTGGAAGAGCTACGGATCAACCAGGGCACGGTCGAGAGCCGCCAATGGACGATTGTCGCCAATGGCTCCTCGGCCGGGTGGACGGTATTGAGATCGAATGGTGGCTCGACCGACGGCTGGGGACCGAAACCCGGCATCGACAAGCTGGGTTTCCAGCCGCCGCTCGAGCCGGCTCTGGCAGCGGGATCCAGCCTGTTCCTCGTGTACGCTCCGCTCGATAGCGCCAGCGTCGACGAGTATAGGAAGTCGACCGCCGCCAAGGAGGACTTCGGGCCCCCGACGGGTCAGTTTGTGTGGCGGGGCAGAAAGTACAGCTATACGCTGACGCGCGAGCTGCCGTGTTTTCCGCGACTCCAGTAGCCGCGCAACCTTATTGAATGCGAAATCCGCTCGGGTTTCAGACTTCCTTGAGCAGCCGATGACTCACGCATCGAAACTGCCGCGCGAATTCTATGCCCGGCCCGTTTTGACGGTCGCGCGCGAATGCATCGGCAAAGTCCTGGTGCATCGCACGGCCGAGGGCATAGCAGCCGGCCGGATAATCGAGACCGAGGCCTATCGCGGCCCTCTCGATCTCGCGGCGCATAGCTCGCGCGGACTGACCAAGCGAACTGCCGCAATGTACGGGCCGCCCGGCCACGCGTACGTGTACTTACTATACGGAGTGAGTTGGGCGCTTAACCTGGTGACCACCGCCGACGGTGAACCTCATGCAGTATTGATTAGAGCGATAGAACCCCTAGTGGGTATTGATTTGATGGCGCGGCGCCGCCGCAAACCGCCAGATTCACGCGAACTGACTAATGGTCCCGGCAAATTGACTAATGCATTGGCTATTACCGGTGCTGACTACGGCCGCGACTTATGCGGCGGACGGCTGTATCTGAGATGTTCCGATCTTCCGGTCGGCAGGATTGGCCGCTCGCCAAGAATCAATGTCGATTACTCGGGTCATTGGGCGTCGAAGCAGTGGCGCTTTTATGAACGCGGCAACCGCTATGTTTCGGTGAAACCGCGCGATTAGCTGCCCGGAAGCGTGATGTTCGGTGCTGGACGCGACACCACTGTCACGTCGTCGTAGCTGCCAACGACGACTGGATACTTCTGCCGAATCACCTCGATCTGACCGGGTCTAAACGTCGGCGCAACGATCGCTATTCGAGGTGGGTTGCGGACAGCCCGGTGCACATGGAGTCGGACCAACTTTACGTTGTCCCGCTCTGCCGCCGGAATGTAGTAGCTGACCAAGTAGTACTCTCGATAAGCGCCGATGCGACGTTCCGAGCCGGCTTCGCGCAATGCTGTCTCACACGCATCGCGCCAGCGTGTGTCTCCCGGCCTAAACTCCGATGACACTCGCAATATGCAGAGACTTACTATCGCAATAGTCGCAAGCGCCCGGTAATTTCGCGATTGCAAGGAATCAATACCTATTGCAGTGAGTATCAGCACTGGAACGAAAGAGGATATCAGGTAGCGTGTTACGAGCATCGGCGTAACCAGGTAAGAGCCGGCAAACAGCACACTTGCCGGTAGGCCGAGCCAGAGCATCAGCAGCACCGCCTCATCGCGATTTGAACGCCACAGCCGGACGCCGCCCACGATCGCGAACAACGCGAACAACGGAAACGGCAAACTGCCGAGACCGTTCTCGAACGTGGCAAACGGCTCCCATCGATCCGGTGGCTTAATCCAGTTGTACTCGCCTCGACTGACGCCATGGACTCCATGCCGCAGACCCGGAAGGAAGGGCAGCAACAGTAACATCGCGGCGACCAGCGCGGCAGCCATCAGCCAGGGTGCCCCGCTTCGCACTCGTTCGCCGCTTCGCGACTCGAACAGATACAGGTAAACGAGCCAGAGCGCCTCAGCCGCGATCACCAGTATCGCGGTAAAATTGGAGGCCACTGACATTGTCGAAAAAATCGTGAGACCGCCGTAGTTCGCCAGTCCTCCGAGCCGTCGCGCGCGCAAGAGAAAAATGAATTGCGCGAGGATCCACGCCAGCGTCATCGAATACATTCTCGCCTGGCGCGCGATTTCGACCACAGGCAGCGCCACCGCGAACAGCAGCGCGCAAATAGCCGCCACCATGTAGATACGGCCCTCGTCGCTGTCGTCCGATCGGACCGGCTTCACAGTCAACATCGCTTCAACGCCGAGGATGAACACCAGCACGATCGATAATGTGCCGATCAGCGCCGGCAAGGCGCGCAGGGCGGCTTCGCTTTCACCGAAAGCGCGCATCCATCCGTGTTGCGCGAATTCGTAAATCGGGAACTTGCCCGAGTCCAGCCGATGCTGAACCCGCACCACGTCCTTCAGCCTGCGGCCCGACGCCTCGGCCCACGAAAGCGACTCGTCAATCGACAACTCGCGCGCACCGAGCCGGAAGAACCGCAGACCTGTGCCGACGACGACCGAAATGAGGAGCACGGTACTGGCCGGTCCGCGCCAGCCGCCCGCCAGAGAGCGGCGCTCCATTAGATCTTTTAGAAAAGCTATATAAATTGACTCCAGGAAATTGCGCGACCCACCGTTTCGCGGTTTACTCCCCCTAATGCCGACGCCCGGGTGCAGCCCCTTCCCGCTCGCAATAATAACCGACTTCGGCTATCGCGACCATTATGTCGGGACGATGAAGGGCGTCATCGCGTCGATCGCTCCGGGCGCGCCGGTCGTCGATATCACGCACGGCGTCCCCGCCCAGTCCGTGATGGCAGGCGCAATCGCGCTGCGCGAGTCCTGGCGATATTTCCCGCCGCGCACGGTGTTCCTGGCGGTAGTCGATCCTGGAGTTGGCACGGCGCGAGCGCCGATCGCAATTGAGACTCGGGCGGGCGCCCGCTTTGTCGGACCCGACAATGGCCTGCTCTGGCTGGCCGCGAATGAGGCCGGCATCGTGAAAATCGTGAAACTGACTTCTTCCCGCCATCGTCTAACTGACGTGAGTGCTACCTTCCACGGTCGCGACATCTTCGCACCCGCGGCCGCGCATCTGTGGAATGGCACGCGGCTGTCCTCGCTTGGCCCCACGCTACGTTCGACTTCGATCGTCCAGCTCAAGCTGCCGCGACCGGTGGATTCGGCGCGCGAGGTCCGCGGCGAGATCATTTACGTCGACGGTTTCGGCAATCTCGTGAGCAATATTGATCGCGGCGCCGTCGAAAAGTTTGGCGTTCGCTTTCGCCACAAATGCCTTTCAGTTAGGATCGATCGTGGCGCAGCGATACGGTTACGTGACGCTTATGGCGACGCGCCCAAAGGTGCTCCGCTCGCAATCTTCGGAAGTTTCGGCCTGCTCGAAGTCGCAATTCGCGACGGCAACGCTGCCGCGCACTTCGCTGCCGGACCGGGGTCGTCGGTTTCGCTAGCGGTCGCAGGCCGCAAATAAGATGGATGAAACAGTCACACACAAGGACGCACCCACCGTCCTAACCGATATTCCGCGCTACACGGCGCCGGCAGAACCGGCCCAAGGCGCATTAGCGCCGCCGCGGATTCCGCCGCTGAATGTCGCGCTGTTTTTGCTGACGCTGCTGACGACCACCACCGCCGGCGCGTACATGAACGGCGAGGAAGTCTCGATAGCTCATCCGTTGCTGGCAATCTCAGCACTCGGTTCAGGTCTGTCGTTCTCGATTCCGCTGATGATAATTCTCTTCGCGCACGAGATGGGCCACTACTTGACGTCGCGTTATCACAACGTCGATTCTTCTCTGCCTTTCTTCATCCCGGCGCCGCCGTCGCTCTTCATCATCGGAACTTTCGGCGCGTTCATCCGTCAGCGAGTCCCCGCGCGCACCCGCCGAGTGATGTTCGACATCGGCGCTGCCGGTCCGTGGGCAGGCGTGATTCTCGCGATCCCCGCCGTCATCATCGGGCTCTACCTGTCCGACGTGACGCCGCTCGACAAATCCGCCGGCGGCCTCGAGCTAGGCAACTCGCTGTTGTTCCTCGGTCTCTCGCACCTGGTGCTGGGCGTCGATCCTTCCACCGTCAATGTGAATCTGAGTCCGATCGCGTTCGCCGGATGGCTCGGGTTGCTCGTCACCGCGCTGAACCTCCTGCCGATGGGACAGCTCGACGGCGGCCATGTGATCTACGCCCTCTTCCCGCGCCGCCATCGCACCATCTCGGTGCTGTTCGTCATTACCTGCGTGCTGATGGTGCTGGTGCCGCTCGCGATCGGCATAACCTTCTGGTGGGGCTGGATGGTATGGGCGGTGCTGGCGCTCGCGCTCGGAGTGGGACATCCATCGACCGTCGATCGCGACACTCCCCTGAATCCGCGCCGCGCATTGGCCGCATGGGCTACCGTCGTGCTGTTCATTGTGACGTTCAGCCCGGTGCCGCTCTCCTTCGTGCAACCCCAGCTTGATGTGCCGGTGCCTACACAGCCGAGCGATCACAGCCAGGAAATCATCCATCACCTGCCCCACTACGATGGGATGCTGCGCCAACTGGGACGCGCTAGAATCTGAGCCGCGCTTTATCCATCGAGACTGGGGGAACCGAATTGACCGACGGCTCGACCATCAAGCCCAATCCGCAGACCAAGCCTCACCGTCCGAGCTGGGACAACTACTTCATGACGATCACGCGCGAGGTCGCTGAACGCTCGACCTGCCTGCGCGCGCAGGTCGGCGCCGTCATTGTTCGCGACCGCAGTATCCTCGCAACCGGCTACAACGGCTCGCCGGCCGGATTGCCGCATTGCACCGAGGTCGGATGCCTCATCTACGAGTCGCGCACTCCCGACGGTGAAATCGAGCAGAACTGCTATCGCACCATCCACGCCGAGATCAACGCAATCTCGCAGGCGGCTCGCAACGGCGCCGCAATCCGCGACGCCGACATCTACGTCACCCACACCCCGTGCATCCACTGCCTGAAAGTACTCATCAACACCGGCGTCCGCACCGTGTACTACGCGCGCCCGTACAAGCTCCATACGGTCGCCGAGATGCTCAAGGGCGCTACCATCAAGCTGGTCGAGGTGCCGGCCGAGGGTAGCGCTCGAGCATGACCGCCGACAGCTCCAACTCGTCCGTGAAATCGGCGTGCGGCATTTGCTCACTGATCGAACGGATCAAGGCGGGCACCTTCCGCGATTTTGTTGCGGAGCTCGAGAGCTGCTACGTGATTCTCGGCGATCAGCAGTTCTATCGCGGCTACTGCGTGCTGTTCGCCAAGCTCCACGCGACGGAGCTGTACCTCATGCCGGCCGACGCCGCCCGCCTTCTCGGCGACGAGATGCGCCTGGTCGCCGAGGCCATCGCGACTGTCGTCAAGCCGTGGAAGATGAACTACGAATGCCTCGGCAATTCCGAACCGCACGTGCATTGGCATCTGCTGCCGCGGCAGGCAAACGAGCCTGAGGAAATGCGGCGCGGACCAATCTGGTTGCGCCCCGAGTCCGAACGAAAGGTACCGCTTGACGAAAATGACCGCCGCGCGCTCATCGCATCAATTCGCCGCCAGATTGCCATCCGTTTCCCCGACGCGCGCATCCCGACCGGCTGACAATCCCGCGCCGCCGACAAGCTCGAAATCTCCGCGCTCCGTTTTCACGCTGGCGCTGCTTGCGATTCTCATCGCCGGATGCAAACCGACCGGCCTCCCCGACGCGTCAAGTCCCAACGCGCAGGTTTACGTCAACAAATGCGGCAATTGCCACGCGCCGTACAATCCTCACGAACTGACGGCCTCGATGTGGGAAACGCAAGTCACGATGATGGAAGTTAAAATGCAAGCCGCGGGCATGCCGCCGCTGACCTCCGATGAGCGAGCGTCAATCCTCGAATACCTCAAGCGCAACGCCGGCACCGAGTAGCAGGCAGTTGTTAAATTCCCGCGCCGCCTGCTAGAGCACCTGATGCCGCGCGTGCGTGGACTAGTCTCGCGAGTGCGATCGCGGCGAGGGAATTAACCGATGGAGTACGACGATATTGTAGTTGGCGCAGGCTCGTCAGGTGCAGTACTGGCCGCGCGCTTGAGCGAAGATCCGGATCGCAACGTTCTGCTGCTGGAAGCTGGCCCCGATTACACTGCGGTCGAGCGAACTCCGCACGATTTGCTGAAGACCTGGATTTCCGCTGGACCGCATGATTGGCATCTGACCGCGAATGCAACGCCGAATCGCGAAATCACCTATCCGCGCGGCAAGGTCACCGGTGGCAGCTCCGCCGTGAACGGCCATATCGCGCTGCGCGGCACGCCGGGTGACTTCGACGAGTGGGCAGCGTGGGGCAATCGCGAGTGGAGCTTCGAGCAGGTGTTGCCGTTCCATCGCAAGCTCGAAGACGATCGCGACGCCCGCGGCGATTTTCACGGCGTCGATGGACCCATCTGGATTCAGCGCCCGCGGCCCGAAACCTGGCAGCCGTTGAATCGCGCCTTCTTCGACGCCGCGCGCGCGGCCGGCTTCGCGGAAGTCTGGGACCACAACGATCCCGAGTCGACCGGCGTCGGCCCGTGGCCGCGCAACCGGCGCGAAGGCGTGCGTATCTCGACCGCCATCGGCTACCTGGCGCCCGCACGTCATCGGCTGAATCTCACGATTCGGCCCGGTGTCAACGCGCATCGCGTCATTATCGAAAACGGCCGCGTGGTCGGGGTCGAAGTAGACACCGCCGGGACCGTCCAACAAGTGCGCGGCCGTCGCGTCACGCTGTCTGCCGGTGCGATCGCGTCGCCCGCCATCCTGATGCGCTCCGGTATCGGCCCGCGCGACGAGCTCGCTGCCCTCGGCATCAGGTCCCAGGTGCATCTGCCGGGAGTCGGCAGCAACCTGATCGATCATCCGATGGCGTTTGTGGTCGCGACTCCGATTGCCGGAATCCCGCACGATCCGCAGGTCACCAATCCCGTCGGCATCCGCTACACTGCGTCAGGTTCCGACGAGTTCAATGACATGCAGATGTACATTCTCGAACTGTTCGATGCGAATCTCTCGCCCGGGCTGGCGCTCGACCTGCCCGTGCCGAGCGTCTCAGTAGTGCCGGGCCTGCAGCGCCCACGCTCGCGCGGACGGCTCCGTTTGCGCAGTGCCGATGCCGACGTTCCGCCGCTCATCGATCTCAACTATCTCGACGATCCCGAGGATATGCGCCGGATGGTCGACGGCATGCGCATCGCCTGGCGCCTGACGCATGAAGGTCCATTGGCGGCAATGCTCAAGGAGTTCGTCAACCTGACGCCCGAAGTAGTGAACTCCGACTCAGCGCTCAAAACTTTTCTGCGCGACAACTGCTCAACGATTTTTCATCCGGTTGGCACCGCGAAGATGGGCCCCGAGACCGATCCGATGGCGGTCGTCGATCAGCATTGCCGCGTGCGCGGATTAGAGGGCCTCCGAGTAGTCGACGCCTCGATAATGCCGAACATCGTCCGCGCCAACACCAACCTCACCTGCATAATGATAGGCGAACGCGTAGCCGACTGGATGCGCAAATCAGACTGAGACAACCAAATGAAAATTATGATCGCGCCGGACTAAACTGAACTTCGGTGCGCTGCTGCCGAACTGAGACGGGAAAGTAGGAGAGGAGCCCGTCCTGTGCGTCGAGACCTGAACCACCATCCCTTGCCGACGAGATTGAAGTCTCCTGCAGCGCTTGACACCCGCGAGACTGGTCGGGAAATAATGGCGCCACGGCGCTGACCAGTCGCCGAGCTGTGGAACATCCGCCCCAGCCGGGGTTCCATTGGCGAAGGGGATTTGCCCTCACGGTCGTCGATGTCACAGGCCATCTCTCGCACCGCGTCGCTGGGGGACGAAGGTGTCAAAGAGGAGGCTTGTCCATGACCAAGCACGGCAGTTTCAAGAAAGTCGTCCGCCGCCACGCTGCAGGAAACGGGTCAGCGCTACACCCAAGCGCTCACCGACCTTGAAGGGCTCCAAGCCCGGATGTTTCACCAGCCCGCCGGTGAGCGTCTGGTCGCCCATCTCCGGGATCACTACGGCATCGACGCGGTCGCCGCGACGAAGGCCAGTCAGCACCATGACCACGTCTTTCGCGTTGACCGCCGCGACGGCGACCCGTGGATTGCGCGCGCGTTCTCGCCGGCCCGCCCGCGGGCCGGCGTCGAAGGCGATGCCGCGATCCTGCGGTTCCTCGAGCGGCACGACTACCCGGCGGAGCGGCTCGCGGCCGACGACGCGGTGTCGGCGTTCGACGACTCGACCGTCCTCGTCACCCGATTCGTCCCCGGCGGGCCGCTCCCCATGGCCGTCGGACACGAGGGCAGCGAGAAGTTCGCCATCATGGGTGACCTGCTCGGACGGCTGCATACCCTGCCGTTCGACGAGTCCGTCAGCCGCCCCGGTGGGGCGAGCGGGGATGATCCCAGCCGCGAGGGCAGCCCGCGTCAGGACCTCATGGCGGCCCTCGCGTTCCTCGATGCGGTCGACACGAAGGTCGCTCCGGCCGAGCGCGAGCGATTCGAGCGGCTCCGCGACCAGGTGCGCTCGGCCGACGACGGCCAGGGCCTGCCCGAGGCGTTGGTGCACGGCAACCTCCTCCACGCTCCGGATCACGTGATCCTGGGCGAGCAAGGGCCGGTGGCGATCAACTGGAAGGCGGCCGGGCAGCGGTCCGCGCCTGGCGGACTTTGCCTGGCTTATGTGGGGCACCTGGGGCAACGCGGACTGGATCAATCTGGCCGTAGGCGCGTACCGCCGGCACGTCGAGTTGACCGACGACGAGCTCGAGCGGCTCGAGGCGGTGATGTACATACGGCCCCTGTACCTGGGTTGCTTCAGCTACCGGCGTGACCTGGTCAACGGCCGCCCGCCCAAGGAAGTGTGGGGCTTCGTTAACCCCGAGCACATCGGCGCAATTGCAGCCGCGACCCGAGCCGCCTGCCGCTGATCGCTGCTCCGTCGGAGTGCGAAAAAACGCTGAGAGACGACCTCCCGGTCTGTCGACTTCTCTGTCTCCTCCACTTCTCGACTGGAAACGGGCAGAGGTTGGTTTGGATTAGGTAGTTCTCCTTTTTGTCTGCTAAATGCTTTTCCATGGCCGACGAACTGCTGACCATCAAGCTTTACTACGACTACAAAAGTCCGTTCGCGTATCTTGCGATGCACCCCGCGTACGCCCTGATGGAATCGCATCGCGTCCGCTTGCATTACATTCCGCACGAGCTCGACGTTCGCGGCGCCTTCGGCGGCGAACTCGAGGAACGTCCCGAGCGCGAATGGCGCAAAGTCCGCTACCTCTATCTCGACGCCCGCCGCTACGCGAACGCGCGCGGCATGATCATCCGTGGACCGCAAAAAATCTTCGATTCTAAGCTGTCGCTGATGTCCGGACTGTTTGCGGACAAGCACGGCCGCTTCCGTCCCTACTCTGACCGCGTCTTCGAGCGCTTCTTCAAGCGCGAGCTCGATATTGAGAATTTCTCCGCGCTTGCCGGCGTGATGAAGGAAGCGGGCCTCGACGCCGAGGCATTCGAGCGGTACGTCGCGCACGACGGACCTCGCGAACTGTCAGAGGCTTTCGCCGCCGGCGCTCGCGACGGCGTCTTCGGGGTGCCGACTTTCATCGTCGACGGCGAACCATTCTGGGGCAACGATCGCGTCGAATGGATCGTCAAAAAACTCGACTCAATGGGCTTGCGGAGGTAGACGATGACTGAGTACCAATTCTATTCGCTGATCACCGTCATTTTGTTTTTCAAGATGTTCGCGAACTCGCTGGTGCAGGGCCGCGCCCGAACCGGCACAAAAACCTTCGTAACCCCGGAAGACGCACAGTTCTTTGGAGCGGCAGCGCCCGCCGCAGATGAATTGCCGATCGTCAAGCGCGCGGCCGCATGCTGGCGCAACGACCTCGAGAACATTCCGATCTTCCTGTTTCTCGGGATGATTTACGTCACACTCGGATGCTGGCCGGCGGGTGCGTTCATCTACTTCACTATCTTCGCCGTCGCCCGAATTCTCCACACGGTCGTGTATCTGCGCGGCCTGCAACCAGCACGGACGATTTTTTACGCCATCGGTCTGATAATCTGTTTCATACTTTCCATCCACATTCTGATCGCGGTCCTATAGCAATGAAACCAATTCCAATCGGCGCCAAAGGAAGCTATTCGAGAGTCGTCGCCGCCGCTGACCTCGCGAGCCACCTGGACCCGTCGCTCGCGGCCGTCTTGTCCACGCCCACGATGGTCGCGATGATGGAGCAGGCTGCCATCGAGGCTATCAAGCCGTTCCTTGACGCGGGCGAAAGTTCGGTCGGCATGTCGATCGAAGTAAGTCACACCGCCGCTACGCCGCCCGGTCATCGCGCTCGCGCCGAAGCCGAACTCACTAAAGTCGAAGGACGCCGTCTCGAGTTCGCCGTCCGTGCTTTCGACGACGTCGAGCAGATTGGCTCCGGGAGCCATCGACGCGCCGTCATCGACGCCGCCAAGTTCAACGAGCGAATCAAGACCAAGCAGAAACATTAGCGCGCACAGACGCACGATGGCAAACGAAATTTTCGACCGCAAAGAGGTGTATGTCGGCCGCGATTTCGGCGGCATGACCTACGACATCACGCCCGATTTCGTCGCGAAGTACATCGCCGGCACCGGCGACGACAATCCCTGGTATCGCGGCGACTCACCGCTCGGCGGCCCGATCGCTCCCGCGCTGATTCTATACGACGCGGTTTACCGAACGCTCGGTTGGTATCTGCCGAACATCTTCGGCAACCTGCACACGCGCCAGGAATGGGAACTGTTCGCGCCAGTAATGGTCGGCGAGCGCCTCACGACTCGCTCCGTCATCGTCGACCGCTACATCAAACGCGATCGCGAATACGTGGTAAATGAAGTGCTCGTCGGCAACGCGTCGGGACAAATCGTATCGCGCAGTCGCACCCATCAGAGCTTCCTGCTGCCCGAACAGACCAAGCAGGGTTTCGTCATCGATCGCGCGCGCGAAAAAGACTCGTCGCGCTCGTTCAAAATCGGCGAGCGTGGCGGCGATCCAATCGACTCTCCAATGCGCAAGATCACCGAAGAAATGTGCATGGCCTTCTCCGGGCCCGCACGCAACTATCACAATGACAAGCAGAAGGCGGTCGAGCTGGGATTCCCGGAAATCGTCGTGCAAGGGATGTTGTCGGTATGCCTGGTCGCCGAAATGATGACGCGACGCTTCGGACTTGGCTTCTACCACGGCGGCAAAATGGATTTGCGGCTCGTCAACGTCGTGTGGGGCAACGACGTCACCGGCCCCAAGGGATTGATTGTCGAGCGCCGGCACGAAGGTAACCGCTCACGCGCCGAAGTCGAAGCCTGGTGCGACAAAGCCGACGGAACCAAGACCATCGTCGGCGGCGCCAGCGCGCTCGAACTGTAGCGCCAAACGCGTGCGCGAGAGCATCTTTCTCCTGGTGCTCGCATCGATGTTCGCAACGGGATGCGCCAGTCGATGCGACCGCGCCCAGACCAGGTGCCAGTCTGACTGCAATCGCAATTACCAGGTCTGCGAACTACACGGTAACGACGAATTCTATTGTCGCAACGCGATAGGCAATTGCACGGCGACCTGCCAGGCCGACCGCGCCGGTTGTCATTCGTCGCTGTGGTTTTGAATGACTACTAGGCCGCCGTGAGCGCTTCGACATCTGCGACTGACTTGGGAGTTGCGGCGGTCATCACTTCGTGTCCATTCTCGGTGACCAGCACGTCGTCCTCGATTCGAATCCCGAGTCCTCGAAAACTGTCGGGAACGTCCTCGTCGTCCGGACTCACGTACAATCCCGGCTCCACCGTGAGCACCATCCCGGGCTCGAGCACTCGCGACGCGCCGCCGACCCGGTACAGCCCTACATCGTGCACATCCATGCCGAGCCAGTGACTGGTGCGATGCATGTAGTAGCGCCGATACGCGCCCTTCTCGATTATCTCTTCCGCCGATCCATGCAGGATGCCGAGCTGCCGCATGCCGTCAACCAGCACGCGCAGAGCCACATCATGCGCGTCGTCAAAGTGCGCGCCAGGCTTGATCACCTCGATCGCCTTCAGCTGTGCGTCGAGCACTACCTGGTACATGCTCCGCTGCAGGCCTGTGAAGCGCGCGCCAATCGGCGATGTGCGCGTAATGTCGGCCGCGTAAAAATCGTACTCGGCGCCGGCGTCGATCAGCAACAGCTCGCCGGTGCGCATCTCGCGATCATTGTTGATGTAGTGCAGCGTCGCCGCGTTGGGTCCCGACGCGATGATTGACGGATAGCTCGGACCTGCTGCGCCCTGCGAACGAAACGCGTAGTCGACCTCCGCCTCGATTTGCCACTCGTGCATACCGCCGCGCGCTTTCATCATCGCGCGACGATGCGCGTCAGCCGAGATCGCCATCGCGCGGCGCATCGCTTCGAGCTCTGCCGGCTCCTTCATCAGCCGCGCTTCGTGAATTATGTCACGCGGATCGATTATCGACGACGGTCCCACGCCGATTCGCGGCCGCATGCTCTGCGCCCATCGAATCAGTTTCATCACCCGCTCATCCATCTTCTCGTTCAGCCCCAGCGGGTAATGCACGCGTTCACTTTTTTCGAGATAGCGCGGCAGTATCTTCTCGAGCTCGTCGATGACGTACGCTTTGTCCGCACCGTACTCGATCATCGCGCCCTCGATTCCCGCGCGCCTGCCGGTCCACGTCTCGCGCTCCTTGTCGCGCGGCCGCACGAACATCACGAACTCGCCGTCCGGATGTCCCGGCGAAAGCAACGCCACGGATTCCGGCTCGGCAAATCCCGTCAAGTAGTAGAAGTCGCTGTCTTGCCGATAAACGAACTCGACGTCGCCGGATCGAACCGACACCGGCGCGCTCGGCAAGATCGCAGTCGCGCCCGGCGCGATCGCTTCCATCATGCGCCGGCGCCGAGCGCGAAAATTGTCGCCGTTGCCGTTAACGCCCATCGCCATTCATTACGCCACGCAGCCTCCGCTCACGCTAGCCCCCGCGCACCTACGCCTGTGGGGTTCCGCGCAGTTTATGGCAATCCGGCATGCGGCACTTCAACTTGCGTGGTTTCAATTCTGCCGCCTCGGGTCGCGCGGCATTTCTCGGGATCGGAATTTGGCGCCGTCGCGACAAACAGCGTCCGCCCGTCAGGTCCGCCGAGCATGCATGCGAACGCGTCCGTCTCCACCTTGATTCGCTCGGCGACCTCGCCGCCCTGCCTCACCCGAATCACTTCCGAGCCCATCGCGCACGCTACCCAGATGGCGTTCTCCGCATCGAGGCAAATTCCATCAGGCACACTGTTACCGAGCTCTGCCCAGACGCGACGATTCGTGAGCGAACCATCGGCGCTGATGTCGAACGCTGTCAAGCGACGTCCAAACGACTCGCCTACGATCATCGTTTTTCCATCCGGCGTGATGACCGTGCCGTTGGGAAACAGCATATCCTCAGCCACGATCCGCGCAGCGCCGTTCGGCTCGACCATCACGAGCGTGGTCCCGCGCGGCTTTTCGTTCTTGTGGAGATCGAATCCAAAGTTGCCGACGTAGGCGCGCCCGTGTGCGTCGACCACCATGTCGTTGCAATCAAATGGCGCGAGCTTCGTCATGTCGGCGACGGTCTTCAGCCCGTCGCGATCGAGTCGCATCAGCTTGCGATCCGTCATCGACACTACCAGCATCCGTCCGTCCGGCAGCCATCCAAGACCCGACGGCCGATTCGGCACCTCGCAGACGACCTCGCGCTTGCCCGCCATATCGACCGCAACCACCTGATGAGCATGCATGTCGGAAAAGAAGAACTTCCCATCATGCCACCGCGGGCCCTCAGGAAACGCCAGCCCATCAATCAAAACTTTCAGCGTCCGCATTTTTTGACCCCAACTTCTAGTCCAGTGCGCCTTTCGCGCGCAGCGCTTCGACCTCGGCCGCACTGTAGCCGAGCAATCCGGTCATCACCTCATTGGTATGCTGGCCGAGCGTAGGCGCCGCCGTCTTCACTTCGCACGGCGTCCCGCTCATGCGCCAGGGTATTCCGCAATGCTGTCGCTTGCCTACTTCCGGATGTTCGCGGTAGACGAAGTATTCGCGCTCGTTGAGATGACGGATCCTCCGATAGGTATTTGCTATCCGCGCAAGCTCCCGCCGCGACTCCTGCCGCTTGCAGGGTCTCGACGACGTAAGCGACTCGTCGCGTCGCCGTCCACTGACTGACTATTGCTTCGAGTTCGTCTTCATTGGCTTTGCGCGCCGCCAGCGTCGCGAATCGCGAATCCTTGGCCAGGTCAGGCTTACCTATTGCAATAGCCAGTCGCGTCCATTCCGCGTCGTCAGCACATACTATTGCGACCCATTGATCGATCGTCACGTCGAGAATTTTCTCCGGCAAATCGACGCACTTGAACATTCCGTGAGGCGCCATCATCGGATCGCGATTCCCGTTTCGCTCCGGCTCGCGCCCGTTCATCGTGTATTCTAAAATCCCTTCTGCCAGCAGGTCCATCGCGCACTCCCACTGGCTCATGTCGATATATTGTCCCTCGCCGGTTTTCGCGCGATGAAACAGCGCGCTTATTATCGCGAACGCGCCGTGCACTCCCGCGTTGGGATCGGCGTAGCTGAAACCCGCGTGCATCGGAGGAAATCCCTTATAGCCAGTCAGCGCCGACAGCCCCGACAGCGGAACCTGCGCCGGTCCATAAGCGACGTACTCACTATACGGCCCGGTGTCGCCGTAACCCGACAGAGTAATCATTACTACCTTCGGATTTACTTTCTTCACCTCCTCGTAACCGAATCCCATCTTCTCGATCACGCCGGCGGCGAAATTGTTGATTACTACGTCGCTCTGCTTGATCAGCCGCCACGCCGCTTCCTGCGCCTCGGGATGCTTGAAATTCAGCGACAGCGATTTCTTGCCCTGGTTGTACTGATTGAAGTAGCCCGATTTGTTGACGCCGTCGAAGATGCCGTCGGGCCACGGCGGCAGCATCCGCGTGACGCACGGCCGCGTCTTGGTCTCGATCCTGATCACTTCGGCGCCAAGATGAGCCAGTTGCAGGGTGCAGTACGGCCCGGCCCACACCCAGGTGAAATCGCAAACTCGAATTCCCGACAGAGGAGGCTTCGCCATCGCTAAATCACACCCTTGCGCTTGAGTTCGTCGAGCCGCGCCGGCGAGAGTCCGAGCTCACCGAATACTTCCGCGTTTTGCTGTCCGAGCGTCGGCGCCGGCCGGCGGATTTCCCATGGCGTGCGCTCGAACTTCAGCGGCGCGCCGGGATACTTATGCGTCCCGGCGATCGGCTGCGCGATCTCGACGAAAAATCCGCGCGCCTGCAGATGCTCGGAGTTGAGCAGATCGCCCATCGTCGAGACCGGTGCGAACGGCACGCGCTTGGCCTGCGCCTTGCGGTACAAATCGAGCACCGTCTGCTGGCTGACCCATTCTTCAAGTAATGGTTTAAGTGCGTCCCAGTTTTGCGCGCGTACCAGCCGGTCCTTGAAAATCTCCATCTCCGCCCATTCCGGATTGCCCATGATCTCGACGAAGTTGCGCCACTGATGCTCTTCGATGCAGCACAGGTAAATGTAGCCGTCCTTGCACTGCATCGTCTCGACCGGCTGCAGCGGTTTCTGCCCGAGCCGCGTCGCGATCATCTTCATGTACGGCCAGTACTCGAAGGTCATCTCGAGGATCGACGCGATCGATTCCTGCACCGACACCTCGATATGCTGTCCCGCGCCGTCGCTAAGCTGGGCGAACGCCGCCGCCACCGTCGCAGTCGCGGCATGCACTCCGCCCTGGTACCCCGCCTGCTGTCCCGCGGTCTTTAGCGGTGGCAACTCCGGATGCTCCGGGCCGCCGCCGTTGAGCACGCACACCCCGCCCGCTGCCCAGACAGTCAGATTCTCGGCGCGGTAGTTGCGATACGGACCGGTCAATCCGAACGGCACGATCGACGTCATGATCAGCTTCGGATTTACACGGCGCATGCGATCGTAGGTCAGCCCCACGCGATCCATTTCGGGCGGCGCGACGTTGTGGACCAGGATATCGGCGCCCGCTATCAGCTTCTGCAAAATCTCGAAGCCTTCAGGCTTGGTGATATCGAGCGTGACGCCGCGCTTGTTCGTATTGAGATAGAGAAACAGTCCGCTGGTTTCGGGATTCGGTTGATCGCCGGGAAACGGCCCACGCGTCCGCGCCCGATCGCCGACGCCGGGCCTCTCGACTTTAACGACCTCGGCGCCCATGTCCGCCAGCAGCTTGCTGCAATACGGCGCCGACACCATCTCGCCAACTTCGACGATCTTTAGACTGGATAGAGCTCCCGCCATCTATACTCCTTCCCACATCCTTGCCGCCGGTCCCGTGTGGAACGGCGCCGGGTCAGGTTACTCGGGAAACACCTGCCGGAACGGCTTCACCTCGACGCGCTCAAATACTCCCTTGGTCACGTATGGGTCGCTGTTCGCAAACGCGATCGCTTCCGCTTCGCTCTCCATATCCACCACGATAAGACTGCCACTGCCGTCGGTGAATGGTCCGGCTATCTTCACCTTGCCGGCTCGATCGAGCGGCCGCAGATTTTCGAGGTGCTCCGTCCTGATCTTGGGCCGCAGCACAGCGCCGTCGGGTCCGTCATGGCCGATAATCACGAACAACATCGCATAGTCCTTTCAGAAGAAATACGCCGGAACAGCCCGTGTTAATTAGCACGGCCCGACCTCGCTCGCAAAATCGCTCAGGACACCCAGGTGCAGGGATTCCCTGACCAGGGAAGCAGTTGGAAATGAAACCCACGGCGGGTTTCACAATGAGATGAAGTTATTCCCTTTCCCTAGACCTGATCTTTATCCAGCGACGAGCTCCACTTGCGCGAGGCACGGCCTTCCCATCCGCGCTTGTGATACGCGTACCCAACTATCAGAGGCACGGCGATCGTCGCTTCGCAGTACACCATCTGCTCGTAAGTCGTATCGACTTTGCCCCAGCTGCTCGCCTCTTTGAGCGTGCTGCCCGAGAGCGCACCGTCACGCACGTCGGCGACCGTGATCTGAATTGCGTATTTGTGCATGGGCACGTCATGCCCCAACACTTCAGCAGCGACGACGATGTCCTGCGCGAAATTTTTCGGCACTCCACCGCCGATCATGAACAGCCCCGTGCTTTCGTTTTTGACCTTGAGACGCGTCAGCTCGTAAAAATCCTTGGCGCTGTCGAGCGAGACTTTGGGCTTGCCGTGCCGCGCCGCTTGATGGGCGACCAGGCCGAAGCCGGCCGAGCAGTCGCTGAAGGCCGGGCAGAAAATCGGCACTTCTTCGCGATAGGCCTCGAGCACGATACTGGCGCCGGTCTTCGCACCTGTCTCCGCCAGGTACTTGCCCATCTCACCGACAAATTCGCGTGACGAGTACGGCCGCGGATCCAGGCTGTCGGTAATTTTGTGAATCGTCTCGTCGCACACCCGCAGTTCGTCTTCGTCGATAAGCGTGTCGTAGATGCGATCGATATGCAGTTCGCGCAGCTTGTCGTCGTCGAGTCCATACTTGAAGCGATCCTCGGCCATCCAGTGCTTGAAGCCGAGCGCTTCGAAAAAATCCTGATCGACGATGTTTGCGCCGGTGCTCACAATCGCATCGACCATGTGATTGCGAATCATGTCGGCGAAGACGCGCTTGAGTCCCGCGCTGATAAGCGAACCCGCCAGGCACAGGATCACGGCACAGTCGCGATCGCGCAGCATGCGGTCGTAAATCGTCGCCGCGCGATGCAGGTCGCGGGCGCTGTAGGCCATCTGCCCCATCGCCTCGACGAGTGGCACAACGCTGTCGCGCGTGATGTCGACGTGTTCGATCGGCCGCTTCAGGAATTCCGACTTGCTACTCATTGGCTGCGCCCCGCGATGTACTGATATTGTTTGCCGATAGTACGCATCGGCCAGGTTGTACGCTACTTCAGCGGACCGATTCCGCCCACACCCGTCCAATAGAACATAAAATTCATCGTGCCGAGCGCAATCAGGAACGCAAACGCAACAATGTCCACGGCCCTGACCGGATACTCGATAAACGTCGTCGGCTCGTGACTGAAGCCGAAGCCGCGCGCTTCCAGAGCCATCGCCATGTTATTCGCCTTGCGCAGCGCACCCATGAAGACCGGAATCACAACCGGCACGTAGCGGCGCACGCGCTCGAGCGGACCGCCCTGGTTGAAATCGTAGCCGCGCAGCCGCTGTGCATCGACGATTGTCACGGCAGAATCGATAAACAGCGGGACCAATCGGAATGAGAGCGAGATCGCAAAACTGACGCGATACGGCACGCGCATCCGCTGCAATCCGTAGGTGAACTCCTCGATCTTGGTGGTCGAAAGAAACAGCACAGACGCCGCCAGCAACTCCGCCAGCTTGATTCCGCGCCCCAGGCCAAACACCAGCGACAACCGGCTGACATGAAATACCGGCACGTTTATCAGCACCGCGCCGCGCCGGTAGAAAACCATCCACGCGATCGTTGTGGTGAAAACCAGGATCGCAAACAACCATCGCAGACGATAGAAGTTCGGCCACGAATCGGTGAGCTGCGCGATCCACAACATCACCAATCCGACCGGCAGCAGCGCGATCGGGTTGTCCACCCAGTACACCGACCAGAACATGACGAACAGCGCGAATACCTTGACCGTAGGATGCAGCCGATGCACGAACGTGCCGCGATCGATGTACAAATAAATCGGCATCAGGCGCGCCCCTTTACCCACCCGACGAACTCGTCGGTGGTCAGCGCCAGCGTGCCAAAGCGACGACTCAACTCGGTTATTTCCGGCGCCCGAAACGAAGACGAGCGAAGCAGTTCGTCCTGCATGAAAAACTCGCGCACGCCGCCATCGAAAATCTTCACGCCCTTGCGCATCAGCACGACCCGTCGCGCATACTCCGCGACCAGCCACGGCGTATGCGTGATGATCACGATGGCGATGCCCGCGCGGTTCAGGTCGCGCACCAGCGCCATCATCCGAAGCTGCTCGCGATGGTCCAGGCCGGTGGTCGGCTCGTCGAGGATCAGCATCCGCGGCCGCAGCACCAGCACGCTTGCTACCGCCAGGCGCTGGCGCTCGCCCTTGCTCAACAGGAACGGATCGCTTTGCCGCTCGCTCTGCAGCCCGACCGCTTCGAGCGCCTCGTCGCATCGATGCTGAATCTCGTCTGCCGCCAGGCCGAAGTTGCGCGGGCCGAATGCGACTTCATCTTCGACCGTAGCGGCGAAGATCTGATGGTCCGGATTCTGGAAAACGTAAGCGACTTCGCGCGCGGTCTCTGCGGGACGCAATTGAGTGCGATCTTTGCCATCGATCGTCACGCGGCCGGTCGCCGGCTGCAGCAGCCCGACGATTTGTTTCGCCAACGTGGTTTTGCCGGAGCCGTTTTGTCCGACGATCGCAAGGAACTCGCCGGCCTCGACCTTGAGCTCGATCGAATCGAGCACGCGTGGACCACCCGCGTAGCTGAAGCTCACATTTTCGATACCGATAAACGGCGGACCGTCTATCGCAGGTTTCACGGGCGCCGGTTGTCCGCTCATCTGCGACTTCGCGATGTTCTCATAAGGGGTGCCCACGACACTCGGGTAGGCACGCACGATTGCGTCGTAAGCCTGCTCGACACTTTTCGGTTGCGCGTCGATTCCGAGCAACTCGAGCGCATGACCCAGGCCCGGCGGACGCACGCCGCACGCGGTCAGCAGGTCGGCGCGCGCGAACACTTCTGAAGGGGCCCCCTCCGCGGCTATCTCGCCCTCGCGCAGAACGAGTATCCTGTCAGCGGCGCGCAGCTCCTCGGACTCGTGCTCGATCACGATAAGGCTCAAGCCTTGCGCGCGCAGCCTGGCAATCAACTCGAAAACTTCGGCTCTGCCTTCGGGATCGAGATCGGTAGTCGGCTCGTCGAGCACGATCACCGACGGCCGCAACGCGAGCACCGACGCTATCGCCAGGCGCTGCTTCTCGCCGCCGGACAGCGACATTGGATCGCGATGCTCGAAGCCGCGCAGACCGACCGCCTCCAGCGCCGGCGTGATCCGGCGGTCCATCTCGGCGCGCTCCATCCCGACCTGTTCCATCGCGAACGCGACTTCGTGCGCGACGTTGGTCGAGAACAACTGCGACTCGAAGTCCTGGAACACCATGCCAACCTTCGGCGCAACGTCGCAGACGCGCAGATGCTCGAGCTGCTCGCCCGCGATCCGGATGGCACCCTGAAACTCGCCATCCTCAAACTCAGGCACGATGCGATTCAAACATTTCGCGAGCGTAGATTTGCCCGCGCCCGACGCGCCCATCACGCCGATCATCTCGCCCGCCGATTGCACGAAGCTCACCGCTCGAAGGGCAGGACGATCGGCGCCATGATAGGTGAACGTGACGCTATCGACCCAAACCGCGTGCTCGCCAGGAGCTACTGAAAAAATTTGCGCGTCGGTTTTCACATCATGAACAATCCTGCGAACGCCAATAACAGAAACGGACCGACGATTATCAGGACCGGCTTGTCGTAAGGAGCGACAATCATCGACGCCGGCAGGAATTTCGGCGCCCAGTACCCGGTCGAAAGCAAATTTCCCAAAATCCACGCGCCCGATTCGCCGGCTATCAGCAGCGCGAAGCCGAAAGCGCGAATAGGCACCGGCTTCAGTTTCACCTCCGGCATCACGTCTGTGTACAGCATGCGGCCCTTTTGGACCCGCGGATAGACCGCGGCAAGAATGAACGGCGACAGCGCCAGCGCCGAGATCATGTTGTTGAAGATGATCACGTTCCCCAGCATTGCGAACGGCCGGATGACGAGCACGTTGTCGGCCCATCCAACCAGGTCGGCGCACAGCACGCTCGCGGCGAGACACGCGATGACATACTTGAGAATTCCAAGCGGCGAGCGGCTGATGGGACTCTGGCCACGGCCGATCAATTCCCAGACCTTGTAGGGAATCCATCCGTACGCCAGGTTTGCAAAGAATCCGAAAATGTCGCCGGGCGAGACTCCGCCGAAGAAATCGCCAATCATGTTTCCGATTGCGGAACCCCATGCTGCTGCCGGACCAAACAGGAACGAACAGACCACGGGAATCGCGTTGGCGGGCCGCAGTTCGGTGACGCCAGGAATCAGCGGCACGACCTTGAACGGCACCAGCACCGCGGCGTAGAGCGCGGCCGAGATCGCGCACAGCACGACCATCCGCGTGTTCCGCCACATCAGGCGAAGATCGCTCATCGCGGTGCTCGCGCCATCCACGCCACGATGCGCGCTTTGCGCACGCCTGCTATACGAATGAAATGATCGACAGCCACGTTCATCTCGACGCTGACCAGTATCCCGACCCTTCCGACGCAATCAAGCGCGCGCAGGAAGCGGGCGTATCGGCGATGGTCGTGCCGGGAGTTGGACCGGCCTCGAATCGTAGGGCTGTCGAGCTTGGCAGAAAATATCCTGGTGTCATTTTTCCGGCATTAGGATTTCATCCCGAGCGATTTGAACATAGTGAAGACGATGCGCGCGCGGTGCTCGAAATGATCGAGCGCGAACGTGATGCGATTTGCGCCGTCGGCGAAGTCGGGCTGCCGTGGTACGGCGAGCGCACGGGCGATGCGCGCGTGCGTGATGCGGCCAGGACTACGCTCGCACGCTTCGCGCGGGTGGCGGCCGCGCTGGATTTACCGCTGATACTTCACGCGCCTCATGATCGCGCCGGCCAGGCGCTCGTGACAATTCGCGACGCTGGAGTAACGCGCGCGGTTTTTCACTGGCATAAGTCCGACGAGCAGACGACCCGCGCGATTCTCAACGCCGGATACTTTGTTTCGCTGTCGCCGGAGGTCGCCTACCGCGAGCGCGACCAGGATCTGGCGCGGATGCTTCCCGCGGATAGAGTGCTGGTCGAGAGCGACGGACCGTGGCCCTACGGCGGCCAGTTTGCGGGTCGGTTGACCGAGCCGGCGATGGTCAAAGAGGTGGTCGCCGCGATTGCGCATCTCCGATGCACCACGTTCGAGGAAATCGCGACCGCGACGACGGCCAACACGCGAGCATTGTTTCGAATTTGAATCTTCGTGAAATCTGCCTCGAGAGTGGATAAAATACTGCCGAAATGCCGATCTACGAATATCGCTGCGAGAAGTGCCGACGGACGACCAACGTCCTGACAACGCGCATAAGTGAAAAGGTCACGGCGGTTTGCGCGCATTGCGGCGGCAAGAAGATGAGCCGGCTGATGTCGCGGTTCGCAATGCCACGCAGCGAGGAGTCGCGGATGGAGTCGCTCGCCGATCCGTCGAAGATGGGCGACGTTGACGAGAACGATCCGAAGAGCGTCGCGCGGATGATGAAACGGATGGGCCAGGAAATGGGCGACGAGTTCAGCGGGCCGGAGTTTGACGAAGCCGTCGAAGAGATCGAGAGCGGCGGCGATTTGGGCGATGGCTCGGACGACAAGGACTAGACTGTTCTAGTCGGCTTCGAGCATCACGATTGCGGCCGCGGCCATTCCCTCGCCGCGTCCCAGTGCGCCGATTCCTTCAGGGCTCGAGGCTTTTACATTTACTTGCGATTGATCTGCGTTTAGCGCAGCAGCCAGGCGGCTGCGCATGGCGTCGAGGTGCGGCTTGAGCTTGGGCGCCTCGGCGAAGATGGTCAGGTCGGCGTTGCCCAGGCGCCATCCGCGTTCGGTCGCGAGCTTCCAGACGGCAGCGAGCAGCCCAATCGAGTCGGCGTTTTTGTACTGCGGATCGTTGTCAGGAAAGTGCCGGCCGAGGTCGCCCGCGCCGAGCGCACCGAGGATCGCATTTGCCAGCGCATGCGCGGCAACGTCCGCATCGGAATGGCCGCGGAGTCCCTTGTCGTGCTTGATTTCGACGCCCCCAAGCACGAGCCTGCGCCCCGCTTCGAGCGGGTGAAAATCGAATCCGTTGCCTACGCGATAGCGCATAGCCATTGCCCGATCCCCCGCACGCCGATGAGTCTGGCGAACGCATCATTTGCGCTGCGCTGGACTGCGTTGACAATCGCTATTTCAGCCGCCAAGCTTTTCCTCATCGTCTGTCAGGAGGAGCGCTCGCGATGCCCGCATTTGCCAAAAACCCGAAATTCATCATCGGCACGCTCGTGATCCTGTGGGTGGCGTACGTCATTTACGCAAACTTTCAGATCGATATGGTCACTTTCTATCTGCTGCCTTTCAACATCTTGAAACTACAGCTCAGGCTCTCGGCGGTGATAATCGGCGCCGCAATTTTCGGCTCGCTCGCGACGATCGTGATTCACTGGCTATGGCTACGACCCTCGAACAGCTCAGTCGCCGTCACTACGCCAATCCCGCCATCCAGTCCCGCACCGAGGAGCAGCACCGTCGCCTGAGCACCAGCTTTCAGCAGAGTTTCGGTACGCGGGCCGATCAGCAAACCGTCGGCGCGCGACAGCGAGCTTAAAATCCCCGAACCCTGGTTACCGGTCGGGGTCGCAAGGTAACCGCTCGCGCCGCTGGCGACCAGGTCGCGTTCGAGTTTCACTCGAACAAACTCGGTGAGGTCCTTGGAAATCTTGATGTCGACGGCGCATCGCGCCTGGACTTGCGGCAGCCCGACGCGGTGCCTTCCGCTCATCTTGAGTAGCGCCGGGCGCGCATACAGATAGAAGCAGACCAGCGTCGAGACTGGATTTCCTGGCAGGCCGAAGATCGGACGATAGCCGACCGAGCCAAATTTGAGCGGACGCCCCGGTTTTTGCGCGACACCGTGAAACAGCTGGCGCATCCCGAGTTCGTCGAGCGCGCCTTTGACGTGGTCGAACTGTCCCACCGAGACGCCGCCCGTCGACAGCACCGCGTCGAACGCCATCGCCTCGGCCAAACGGTCGCGAATTTCACGGGCGTCGTCGCGCGCCACTTTGAGAATCACCGGGTCGGCGCCGGCTTCACGCACCGCACCGGCAAGCGCGTAGGCGCTGGAATTGACGACTTGCGCGCCGACCGGCGCTTGATCGACGTCCACCAGCTCGTCGCCGGTAGCGACGATCGCGACCCGTGGGCGCCGAATGACTTCGACCATCGCACGATTCAGCGAGGCAAGCATGCCGAGGTCCGCGGGTGTGAGCAGCTTGCCCGCGGACAGTACGAGTTCGCCGAGGCGCAAGTCCTCGCCGCGCGGCCTGATGAAAGCTCCCTTCTTCGCCGCGACCAGGAACTCGATCGAGTCTCCGCTGCCATGCGTTCTCTCAACCTGAACGATCGCATCTGCGCCTTCCGCTATCGGCGCGCCCGTCATCGTGCGAACCGCTTGGCCCGGGCTCACGCGGCTGGTTGGCATTTGGCCGGCGCCGACAGTTTCGACGATCCGTAGTTTGACCGGGCTCTTCTCGGAAGCCTTGGCAAGGTCTGCAGCGCGCACGGCATAGCCGTCCATAGCAGAGTTATCGAAGCTCGGAATTTCGCGGGTCGAAACTATCTGCTCGGCGAGCGCGCGGCCCAGAGCCTCGATAATAGGAACTCGCTCGACGCCCAGCGGAGCCACATTATCGAGGACGATTTGCAGGGCCTGGTCTGCGCTTATCATGAGGAGAGAAGGATACGCGGCTTTCGCTCGCGATTGAACCTTCTCTCAACGGCAAGGCGACTCACCCGGATCGCCGATCCGATGAGTCGCCAGTTGTGGTTCACCTTTAAGAACCGTGCTGACAGTCGTCGTTAGTAGTCGGTGACCGTCGTGCTACGCGTTGTCGTGGTCGCGGGAGCGGGTACGACCGTGGTCGCATACGGGGGTCCCATCGTGGTGTATCCCGGGCTGTAGTCGGTGGTCGTCTGTTTCTGCACGGTGCCGTTGCCGTACTGGGTCGTCACAGTCGTCGAGTTCGAGGTCGGCGGGACATTGGTCACGGCGGTCGGCACATGGACGACCTGCACCGGCGGATTGTACGCCTCGGTAGTATCGGTATCGGCACAACCGATGAGCGCTGCCGAGGCAATGCTGACGAAGCCTGCTACCACTAGATTTTTGATGGATGCCTTCATAATTTCACCTGTTTTTGGCGGTTTTGACAGTTTCATGATCGGAAACGCAATTGATGTGCCGGATAAATCAGCGAAGTGAAAGGCTTGTAATTTTGGGTTCATGCCTGCGGAATTCCTGAATCGGAAAAACTTTCCGGGACTTCCACAGTCTACTGCGAATGTCGAAAACGAAGCGTTGGATCAGGGCGAACGGGCGAGAAACTAGAACTCGACGTGCTGGGGAGCACCGTAATCTACCGGGATGCGCACACTGTACGAGCTCTCGTTGGGCGGAACCACGTCGCTCAGCAGGGCTGGATTGAGTTCATGCAGGCGCTCGAGCGTGGTGCCGTGATCGAGGGCGACGCGGCTGAGCGGAGTGCCACCGCGAATCGGCAGCGTCTCATACGCCGGCGGATCGTCGAGCTTGATAGGCGTGATGCCGTAGCTGTCGGCGTGACGCGCGATATACGCGACCGCCATGAAGCGTCCGAGCAGCCCCCGCGTCTTGCGCGGCAGCCGATTCCCGAACCTCTCCATTTTCGGACCCCTGAGCGACCAGTATTTGTCGATTGCCCGGTCGCCGTTGTTCCACGCGACCAGCGTCATCGGCCAATCGTCACCCGCTTCATCGTGCAGGGTAGCCAGATACTCGGCGGCTGCCTTGGTAGAAATGACCGGGTCACGGCGCTCATCCACGTAGTTGTCGATATGAAGGCCGAAACGCCTGGCGGTGTTGGTATTGAATTGCCACGGTCCCTTGCCGCCCTTGGAGAATTCGCTCTCGGCGAAAGCGAGGTAGACCAGGTCGTCGGGAAGACCATAGCTTCGCAGCACCCTGACCATGTCCTGCAAGTAGGGATGACTACGGTCGAAAGTATCCTGCAGATGGTCAGGAGAGCTCAGGAAATCCGACAAATAGCGACGAACGGATTGATTAAGGAGAATTGGGAAAGGTGGAACCGGCTGGGGCAGCGGCAGCACGTACGGCGACGTTATAGGCCGCGCACCAGCTTCGGCAGGGGTCTCAAGGTCAAACCCGCTGCTTTGTCCAATCAAGCTCGGAGATGCGCTGTCTGTGCCGGGGGAAGCCTCTGGCCCGCCGAAGTCCTCGGCGAGTGCTCGAGTCGACGCTGCCGTGGCGACAATTAGGGCCGCCATCAGTAGTGCAGACGCTCGATAGATAGACTTTGTTGTAACCATTCTCCCCCGAGAGGTGACCCCAACCGTAGCGGCGCGTACGATCAGGATCAACCTATCGGCGGTGGGTAACCTATTAAAAAGTCTAATGTCCAATGGTGATTTTTTAACAAATGCATCAAATCAATAGCGAATTCTGGCGCTCAGAGGCGGCATTATTCTCTATAGCTAGCTTCAGGCTATCGCGGTCTTTATGTTACCGTTGGTGGCCGGAACCCATTCCTGAGCCGCCTGACCGGGGATAAATTTGAATCTCTGGCACGACATCATCGATAGCCTTGCCGACGCGATAATCGTGCTCTCGGCCGCGATGGAACCCCAGGTCGTGAATCCTGCCGCTGAGACGATGCTCGGGGTTTCGCAGGTCGTCTGCCGCCACCGTAGCCGATCTGGTCCGGCAGAATGACTGGCTGGGACGCATGGTTGGCTCGTGCCTCGAAAGCGGTCAGGACCTTGGCGACATGGAGACTATCCTGACCACCGGACCTCGTGAGCTGACGATTCGGGTAGCGGTCTCGCCCCTGCTCAACGCCGAGGGACGCCCCGGCGGCGTAATCATACAGCTCCACGACCTATCTCACGAAAAAGAGGCGGCCGAAGCTGCGGGCACCGGCGACCTGAGCCTACGGCTTTCACCGGCTGGTTTGGCGCATGAGGTCAAGAATCCGCTGACCGGCATCAAGGGCGCCGCCGAGCTGATGGCCGGGATGTTTCCCGACGACGGCCGCGCGCAGCAGTACTGCAGCGTGATTCTCGACGGCGTCAATCGGATAGCTTCTCTGGTCGAGCAGGTCCTGATGGTCAGCGGACCGCAGCGGCTGGCGCAGGAGCCGGTCAATATACACATGGTTCTGCATCAAGCGATGCGCATGGCGGGGTTGTTCCCGCAACCACCAGAAGAAGTCGTGGTGCTGCAGGATTTCGATCCGAGCCTGCCTGACGTGGTGGGAGACGCGGGCGCGTTGGAGCGGACCTTCCTCAACCTGATCAAAAACGCGGCGGAAGCAATCGGTGCATCGGGCACCATTCGGCTGCATACGCGAATCGAGCGGGAGTTCAGAATGACGGCGAAGGGGCGCCGCCGGCAATTCCTGCGGGTCGAGATCAGCGACAGTGGCGTTGGCATCCCGGAGGATCAGCTCTCGCAGCTTTTCACACCGTTCTTCACCACCAAGCCTGCCGGAACCGGCCTCGGCCTCGTGCTATGTCAGAGAATCATTGCGCTGCATGGCGGCAGGCTGTGGGCGCAGCGTGGCGGCGTCGATCGTACCTCTGGCACGCACTCGACGCGCGACGGCATGACTTTCAAAGTGTCGCTGCCAATGATGCCGCCGGAAAAACGCCCCCGGTGAGAAATCAGCACACTCTCGACAACTTTGCCCACAGATAAAGTTTGCCTATCAAAGGGCAATTTAGTACGAGATGGGATCGCATTTCGCGATGGTGGAGGAGATATGGCGCTTTATTTGATTGAACGAAATTTCGTCGAGCAGCTTAACGTAAACCCGGGCGACTTGCCTACAATCACGCAGTGCAATGCCGACGCGGGCGTCCAGTGGCTCTTTTCCTTTCTGAGTGCTGACAAGAAAAAGACTTACTGCCTCTACGAGGCGCCCAATCCCGAAGCTATCCGTGAAGCGGCGCGGAAGCTGAATTTGCCGGCGGACGTAATCGTCGAGCTGGGCGATCAGCGGCTCAATCCTGCCGCGGCGGGCCTGCTATCACCGACGCGCGGGGCCTGATCGATCGGCTTAGTTTAGTTCGGCCTTCATCCGCGATTGCACAGCCGTGATGCGTTCCTCGAGCGCGCGCATCCCCAGCTCGCGCGTCGTGCAGGAGCGCTGTCTCGAGCAGCTCCATCGCTCGCTCGCGGTCGCCCGACGCATTCCGCGCCAAGAGCATCGTTGCGTACTGGTGCTGCGTGTGGGCGAGCCAGGTCCGCGCGTCCATGCGCGCGTTCATCGCGAGCGCTTCTTCAAAGTGGCGCTCCGCCTCGTCCCAGCGTTCGAGTGTGGCAGCTAGGGCACCCAGATAGCGGGAGAGGGCGCCGTAACAAACCGCGGCAGCGCCGACGACTACATTGCGCCCCGCGAAGGGTAGGAGAATCTGGTACAGTTTCTCAGCGCGAGCCTGGTCCCCGAGAAATGTGCAGATGTCCACGAAATAGGTCATGGTTCCCATCCATAACGCATCACGGGGCAGGTCGGCGAAGTCGTGCTGCGCCAGGTTTTCGAATTCCTCTCGCGCCTCCGCCTCACGTCCGAGCTCGGCGTAGATCACCGCTAAACCAGGACGCCAAGCTGCCGCCGCAGAATTTTGCTGGAGAAAGATGCGAACGATGGGCTCGACTTCTTTGAGGCGGCCCTGCTCGCGCCGCAAAGCAAACATTTGAAGTCCGAAAACGCCGGCCGCGGTTTCCGTTTGCAACTGTTGCCCAATCGCGAAGGCATGTTGAGCCAGGCGCTCGCTGTCTTCGAAGCGGCCGCGCATGAAGGCCCCCATGGACCTTACGATGGCAGCAAGGGAGAGATGCAAAGGTTGCTTCGTCTCTTCCAAGGCGCGCCCCCACCGCTCGAATTCTGCGTCGGCCTCCGCCGTATCTCCCAATTCGAGCAGGCAATACCCCCGCCAGAAAGGCACCTCTCGCCACAGAAATCTGTCGTCCGAAGCCTTGGTATGCTCCAGCATGTCCGTTGCGATGGCAAGCCGTTGCTCGGCATGCTCCGGCGCGATGAGGGTATAGAACATTCCGAGCAGGCTGAAGCCGATCAGCTCCGGGTCACCCAGGCGCCGCGCCATCGCCACTGCCTGGGGGGCGTACCCTTGCTGTTTTTGCCGCTCCCCGGTCACCCCGAGGTAGCGCGCCAAGCCGCCCAGGGCTCTCGCCTTGAGTGGACTGTCATCCGGTCCGAGTTTCTGCAGCGCTTCCTCGAGCAGCAGAACTGCTTCGGGCAGCGGAAGTCCGATCTGATACGTTATATGTACGAGCTCCAGCGCAGCACGGACCACACTCTCGGTTGAGTCCAGCGACTGGGCGACAGCGGCGGCAGATAGAAGCGTGTCGCGGGCCTCAAGAAATTCGCCTGCCTCCGATTGGGCCTCACCCAATAGCAGCAGCAGCGAGCAACGCTGAGCTGCGTTCGCGGGATGATTGCGCTCACGCGCGTCGCTGGCAGAGCCGAGCAGTTCGAGCCCCTTCTTAAGATGATTGGTCGCCTCCAGGTTTGCCCAGCGCTGCAGGGCTCGCTCACCTGCCCGTTGCCAAAAAGGAACTGCCTGTGCTGCCAGCCCGGCTTCTGTGTAGTGATGCGCAATCAGCTCCGGTTGAGTATCAACCGTTTCGGGAAATTGCGCTTCGAGCACGCGCGCGATGCGCTCGTGCAGAGCTCGGCGCCGTTCCTGCAACGCTGAACCTGCCGCGACTTGCTGCGATAGCGCATGCTTGAAGACGTAGCCGACGTCGGAAAGGGCCGGCTGCTCATAAATGAACTCCGCCGTCTGCAGACCGGAGAGCAGCCCCTGCAGTTCGTCGTCCGACTTTCCCGACACTTCCCGAACCAGTCGGAACGGAAACTCCTTGCCAATCACGGCCAGCGTCTGCAGCAAATCTTTCTGATCCGGCGGCAGCCGGTCGATGCGTGAAGCGAGCACCGCCTGCACCGTCGATGGAATCTGAATCGTGTTCAGAGATTTGGCGAGCTTGATCGAACCGTTGCGCGCCAGCGCGCCTTGCTCGAACAGCGCCTGCACAATCTCTTCCATGAAAAACGGGTTGCCCTCGGTTTTCTCCATGATCAAGCGCTTGAGCGGCACGAACTCCGGGCTCGCGCCGAGCAGCGCCTGCAACATCTCCTCGCCACTCTCGCGGCTGAGCGGGTCAAGCCGGAGCTGCGTGTAGTAGGTCTTGTTGCCCCAGTTGTGGGAGAACTCGGGCCGGTAATTCACCAGCATCATGATCCGCGCAGTGCCAATCGATTCCGCCAGCACATTCAGCAGCGCCCGCGATCCATCGTCGAGCCAATGCAGGTCCTCGAAGATCACGAGCAGCGGCTGATGCAGACTCTCGCGCAGCATCAGGCGCTTGATCGCATCGAGGGTGCGGCGCCTCCTGATCTCGGCATCCATCCGCGCCAGCGGATCGTCGCTCTCCGCCACCTCGAGCATCGTGAAAAAGTACGGCAGCGTGTCTTCGAGCGAGCGATCGAGCATCAGGATCTTGCCGCCGATCTTCTCGCGGCGCACCCGCGCGTCGTCCTCTGGGGTGATTTTGAAATAGCTCTTGAGCAACTCGATCAGCGGCAGGTACGCCGATGCTTTCCCGTGTGAGACCGAGAGCGTCTCGAGCGCCAGGCACCCGGCCTGCCCGATCGCATGGAACTCGAAGAACAGCCGCGATTTGCCGACTCCCGCCTCGCCCACCGCTGCGACAATTTGCCCGCGCCCGCTCTTCGCCAGTTCCAGCGCCCGCTTCATCTGCCCGAGTTCGGACTCGCGGCCCACGAACTTCGAGAGCCCGCGCCGCGCCGACGCCTGCAACCGCGTGCGCAACGGGCCAAGCCCCGTGACCTCGTGCACGTTGACGGCCTCGCTCACGCCTTTGACCTTTGCAGGCCCCAGCGCGCGGAATGTGAAGTAGCCCTCGCACAGCTTGCGCGTGTCCTCGGTGGTGGCGATCGTGCCCGTCGCCGCCACGGTCTGCATCCGCGACGCGAGATTGGCAGCATGTCCAATCGGCGTGTACTCGGCATGTCCCTGGGCGGTCTGGATTGCGCGTACCACGACCTCGCCCGTGTTCACCCCGACACGGATCTCGATCGGCGCCCGCCCTCGCTCGCGCAGCGTCGCCGCGTATCGCCGCAAATCCTCCTGCATCCGCAGCGCTGAATACAATGCGCGCTGAGCGTGGTCCTCGTGCGCCAGGGGCGCGCCGAACATCGCGAATATTCCGTCGCCGGTCGATTGCACCACGTAGCCGTCGTACCGATTTACCGCCGCGATCATCAGCTTCAGCGCAGGATCGACGATCGCGCGCGCCTCTTCGGGGTCGAGGTCCTGTTCCAGCTCGGTCGAACCCTTGATATCGGCGAACAGCGCCGTGACCGTCTTGCGCTCGCCTTCGATTTCGTCGCCAGGTTCAGCGCGCGCGGTGATCGGTCTTTTTGGACGCGCCGGTGCGCTCGCCGCGGACGGTGCCGCCGCGGCAGCCGCGGTGCCGAGCGACGCCCCGCAATCGCCGCAGAATTTCTTTCCGTCCGGATTCTTCGCGCCACACTTCGGGCATCGATCGCTCAATTCCGCGCCGCAGTCGGCGCAGAATTTCTTGCCTGACGGATTTTCAGAGCCGCATTTCGCACAATGCATCTTTGCTTTAGCCCGGACGCGAGAAATACCACGCCACCAACTGAGCGAACAGCACTAAAACAGGGTGAACTATTCGGCACTGTGCAGTCCGAAGCCGACCCACTACAGAGCGGTGGGCACCGGTTCAATTTGAAACTGAACCACTACCGAGCGGTGGGCACTGGTTCAGTTTGCTTTCAAACTGAACCAGTGCCGAGCGGTGGTACCGCAGCCGTCCAACAACCACAATGGATAGTGGACTCCATGATTTTCCTGTAGATCGATCCTGTCAGAATCTCATCGCGTCGAAACCTCACCGCGCCCCGATGCGTATATTTTGGGCGTTCCTCAAGCCATTGGCGACAAGATCGAACTTACTGTTACGATGTTAGCCCGTGAGCACTACCAGCATGGGTTCTAGCGCAACTAACCAAAATTTCGCCGAACGGCTGAAGGAACCGGGCACCGGCGCCGCAATTCTCATCGCCGACGACGATCCTGCCATTCGGCTCGTTTTACGGCATCGCCTCGAGGCTGACGGCCATCGCGTGGAAGAGGCCGTCGATAGCACCTCCGCCCTCGCCGCTCTGCGCAGCAATCGTTTCGACGTCGCGCTACTCGACATCATCATGCCCGGCACCGGCGGACTCGACGTGCTGTCCGCTGCGCATAGCGAGACCGTCCGCACCTTGATCATTGTGATCACCGCGGCCAGCACCATGAACAACGCCGTCGAGGCGATGAAGCGCGGCGCGCACGATTACCTGACCAAGCCGTTCGCCAATCTCGACCTGGTAGCGGCGGCGATCAAACGTGCGGTGGAAGTGGGCGCGCAGGCGGCCGATCTCAACCGTCTCAAGGATGAGGTCAATCGCCAGCTCGTCGGCGGCGAAATAATCGGACGCAGCGCGGCGATGCAGGAAGTTTACAAGTTGATCGGGCGAGTCGTTACCAATGACGCGACCGTCCTGCTTAGCGGCGAGAGCGGCACCGGCAAGGAGCTGGTGGCGCGCGCGATCCATTTCAAGTCGGCGCGCTGGCGCTCGCCCTTCGTCGCCGTAAATTGCTCGGCTATTCCGCACGGTCTGCTCGAGAGCGAGCTGTTCGGCCATGAACGCGGTTCGTTTACCGGAGCGTCCGAGCGGCGCGCCGGCAAATTCGAGATGGCCGATACCGGCACCATCTTCCTCGATGAAATCGGCGACCTGCCGGTCGAATTGCAGCCCAAGCTGCTGCGCGTGCTGCAGGAGCGGGAGTTCAACCGGGTCGGCAGCGTCGAGACGCTCAAGCTCAAGGCGCGCGTGATCGCGGCAACCAACCAGAACCTCGAGACGCTGGTCGCCGCGCGCAAATTTCGCGAGGACCTCTACTTCCGGCTGCGCGTGATCCCGATCCAGATGCCGGCGCTGCGCGAGCGGCGCGACGACATCGGCGAGCTGACCGATTATTTCGTCTCGAAGGCAGTACAGGAGATGGGCGCGCGCGCCACGACTATCAGTCCCGAAGCGCGCAACAAGCTCGAGGCCGCCGATTGGCAAGGTAACGTGCGCGAACTAGAAAACGCCGTGATGCGCGCGGCGCTGCTCGCGCCCGGCACCACGATTCGCGCCGACGACATCGAGCTCACCCGTCCCAGCGGAGCAGGCACCGGCGCGGCGGCGGCCACCGACGGCGCCGAGCTCGGCGACATTATCTCGGCGCGCATCGCCGGATGGTTCGATTCGCCCGGCGGCGACGAGCCGCGCGATCTCTACCATCGGCTGGTCGCTGAAATCGAACGTCCTCTGGTCGAATTGGCGCTCAAGCGCGCCGGCGGCAACCAGGTGCGCGCGGCGCGGATGCTGGGGCTCAATCGCAACACCCTTCGCAAGAAGATCACCGACCACAAGATCGTGCTGACCAAATTTCCCGGCGGATGACGCGGCTACCCTCGCACTTCTACGCGATGGTCGACACGGCGGGCGGGCACGAGCCGGTCTCACTGGCAGAAATCCTCCTTGCCGCAGGCGTGTCAATCATGCAGCTGCGGCTGAAGGATACTCCCGGTCGCGATTTTCTGGCGGCAGCGCGTGCGATTGCCGAGATGTGCCGGCGGCGCGACGCCACTCTCATCGTCAACGATCGAGTCGACATCGCTGTTCTGGCCAACGCGCACGGAGTGCATCTTGGTCAGACCGATCTTCCGCTCGAGCCGGCGCGACGCATCGCTGGTCGCGACAAAATTATCGGCATCTCGACTCACACCGTCGAACAGGCGCGCGCGGCTGAAAATGGCGGCGCAGACTACATCGGATTCGGACCGATGTATCCCGGAGGACTCAGAAACAATGCCGCGGGCCAGGGCCTCGACCATCTTCGCGCGATACGTGCAGCAGTGAAGATTCCAATCGTCGCCATCGGCGGCATCACCGAGGCGCGCGTCGCCGAGACTCTCGCGGCCGGCGCCGATGCGGTCGCGATCATCACCGACGTCGTCAACGCGCCAAACCTCGGCGCAAAAGTCCGCTCGATCCTCGCGCTGGCCCGCAACTGACTCCGAGCCGCCAGCTTCGATTCACCTCACGATTGCATCAAAAGCCACTATTTTTTCCGCACACTTCTTGGAATAGTGCCGGCATGACTCTGCAATCGATCAAGCGTTCGCTGGTTGGCCTGTTCCACGAGATGGCGCCGACAGTGCTTTTCTTCTTCGTCGCCTTCATGCTGGTGGGCGTGCTCTTCAAGCTGTTCGTAGCGCGATATCAAATCGAGTTTTCCGCGTTTGCGAAAGCCGCGATAGCGGCGCTCGTAGTCGGCAAGGTCGTACTGCTGGTGGACTGGGCGGAGTCCGGGCGCAGCTCCAGCTCTCATCGGCGCATCGTTGCAATCCTGTTCAAAACCTTCATTTACGCGTTTGCGGTGATCGTGTTCGGAGTCGGCGAGAAGATCGTCGAAGCGGCGCGCAAGGCGCACAGCGTAAGCGAGGGCTTCGACAATCTGATCGCCAACGCCAACATGGACCGCTTCATGGGCCTGGTGCTGCTCATCAGCATAGTGGTGTTTGTATATCTGCTGATGCAGGAGATCGAGAAGGCAATGGGCAAAGGCGCGCTCTACCGCCTGCTGTTCGAACGTCCGGAACGAACTTCCGGAAGCGCTACGCAGTAGCGGGCACTGGCGCCGGGGCTTGGCGCGATTGCTCTGATTCAAGAGAGCGGCACGAGTAAGTGACCGCCGCGCCGACGATGCACATCACGACGAATATTTCGAAGGCTGGAACGTAGCTGCCCGCCAGATCGTAGATTTTGCCGGCGCCCACCGGTCCTACGAATGCGCCGAGAGTGTTGAAGATGCCTGTTATGCCGCCGATCGAGCCGAAGCGTTTAAGCCCCAGCGACTCCGCCACCAGCATCGGTACCAGCACCAGCGGCGCGCCGAGCGATAGTCCGAAGATCAGCACGAATGGAATCAGTACAGCGGTTCGCGCCGCGCCAAAGATCAACAACATGCCGACGCAGGCGGCCAGGAAGTTGAACGTCAGCGCGATTCTTGCGCTCACTCGATCGGCGAATAGGCCCATTCCGAGCTTGCCGAAGGCCGCGAATACGTAGACCAGGCTCATCATGCCGGCCGAGAATGACGGCGTGTAGCCAAGCTCGGTGAGATAGGTAATCAGATGCAGGCCCGCGCCCGCCGCGACTGCGGCGAAGAAGAATTGCGCCGCCGAGATCATCCAGAAGGAACGCGTGCGGTATGCCTCGCGCAGCTCGAAGCCGGGCAACGCGTCGCTCGCCTGCGCGACGGTAATTCCTTCGGCCTGCGGCGGACGCGTCCTCACCACGAGGATTATCAGCGGGACGACCACGATGAACATCGGAATTGCGAGCGCAACGTAACCGGCGCGCCAGCCGCCGCGCGCGATCGCGAAGTTCCCCACCAGCGTCATCGCGGCGCCGCCGAGCGAGGTGCCGGCGAAGGTCAAGCCCATCGCAAGTCCGCGCCGCGCACCGAACCAGTTTGCGATCACGAGCGCGCACGGCAACAGGGTCGAGGCGCCGATACCGACGCCCAGCAGGACGTAGGCGCCGAACAGCGGGCCGAACGAATCGACGCGGCTCGCTATTAGAAAAGAAACGCCGGTCATAATCGCGCCCGCGACCATCACCACCCGCGCCTCGACCCTGTCCAGCAGCCAGCCTATCAGCGGAGCGCTGAGTCCCGCCGACAGCGGCAGCGCAGCACCTTGGAGCGTCGAGAGCTGCGCGCGCTTCCATCCGAAATGTTTAAGCAGATGCGGAAAGAACAGGCCGCCAGTGTTGTAACCGGAGCCGAAAACAAACACCAGCGTCACGAAGAGGCTCGCGACGATGATCCAACCTTGCCGTTCCCGCTGCGTCATCCGATGCTCCCTGGCTGAGACTTATAGCGACCCGACCGAGGATCGTCGAGCGCGAAACTCCATCGCCTCGGCGCAACGGCGTTTGCGATTACTCGAGCGCGCTCGTCGGGATGAATCCCTCGAGCCCGCTCTTCATGCGGATTTGCATATAGCTCAGCGACAGCCCGACGATGTGGACGTTGTGGCCCTTGTGAACTTCGGAAAGTTTCTTGGACCATCGATTTGGTTTTTCGAGCACCGCTGCGTCGCGCGTGAGTACGAAGACTTTGTCGACCGGCTTTACCAGTTCGACTGCTGACGGCTCGATGTAACCCGTCTGTCCGCTCTTCAGCTTGACCTGCAGATAGTAGTGAGTGGAACCGGTCACTTCGACGAATTTCTCCGGCGTTAGCTGCTCGATCTTCCTGCTGCTCTTCGTCGGCGCGGAATAGACTGGAGAGGCGTCGAGCACTTTCAGCCGCGCCGCCGCGGGTTCAATCTCCGGCGGCCCGGCGCTCCTGCTCGACGCGTGATGCTTCGGCGCGGGAACCGCAGTCACGCCCTCCTCGCTTGGCCCCGATGGAACCCCGGGAGACGATGGAGAAACGGCGGTAGGCGCGCTGCTCGGGCCTTCGGCCGGCACGATCGAAGTCGAAGGAACGTCTTCCTCGCCGATTCCGGCCGCCAACGCCGGCGCCCGCCACGCGAGCATCGCAATGGCTGCGGCCATCAGAGCCGCTGTCCGCGCTGAACGAAAGTCACGATAAGCCATTCTTCCTCTACCTCCGCCTCGACTTGTCGATTCTTATTTTAGCAGGCGCCGCAAACCGTGCATCGCTCCACGTCGCACGGCGGACTCTGATGCTCATGGTGGGCTTTCTTTCGTTCAGCGAGCAGAAACCATTTGTGAATATGATGATCGATAAAATCCCACGGCAACAGCTCGTCGTGAAGGTATTGGCGCGTGACAAAAAAGTCAGGGTCGGGCAACGTCGAATTCTCCCCCGACTCCACCTCGCGATGAATCTTGGCCAGCTCATGCCAGA
This sequence comes from uncultured delta proteobacterium, assembly GCA_963842215.1. Lineage (GTDB taxonomy): Bacteria > Desulfobacterota > Binatia > Binatales > Binataceae > Binatus. Next base: position 1,361,431 of record CAWJFQ010000001.1, read on the forward strand.
TGGGTCCCGAGGTTTCGCAGCCCGCGGCTTCGAGCCGTTCGAGAATGGCGCTGACGCGCCGATCACCGCGCGAGACCATCGTCTGGAAGTACGCTTCGCGCGGCGATTCTGCATCAAGCTCGACCTGGCCGATGCGCGCGAGGCGCCGGCGCAGCATCGCGACCTTGCGCTTGATCGAGCGCGCGTCCTGCATCCGATCCCATTGAAACGGCGTCCAGGGCTTGGGCACGAATGGGTTGAGCGAGACGGTCACGGAGCCGATGCGCGTGCGGCGCGCGCGGGCGCGTTCGAGAACCTTGGCAACCAGATCGGCAATCGCGAGCACGTCTTCATCGCGCTCCTCGGGCAGGCCGATCATAAAATAAAACTTCAGGTTGCCGACGCCCTCGCCCAGCATCATCTCGGCTGCGCCCAGAATTTCGGTCTCGGTAAGATTCTTGTTGATGACCTTGCGCATCCGCTCGCTGCCGGCTTCGGGCGCGACCGTCACCGTCTGGTTTCCGCCGCGCGCCAGGACCGACGCGAGCGCGGGCGAAATACAATCCGCCTTCAGCGACGACGGCGAGAGCCGCCCGCCGCGATCGACGACCGCCGAGGCGATGTCGGCGACACCGGGCACGCTCGCCATCTCCGCGCCCACCAGGCCGATCACTTTGCGCTCGCAGAGCCCGCGCTCGGCTTCTGCTATCAGCATTTTCGGGGCGCGGTAACGGATTGGGCGATACATGAAGCCGGCCGCGCAGAACCGGCATCCCCACTGGCATCCGCGGCTGGCCTCGACCAGGAACATGTCGCCGAAGACGGATTCTTCGGTGAGAATCAGCGACGAAGTGGTAAAGCGGTTGAGGTCGCGAAGCAGCCGGCGATTCACCAGCGCCGAGCTGGAGCCACTGTATTTCACGGCCTCCAGGCGGCCGGCGTCGTCGTAAACGGGCGTGTAGAAATCGGGAAGATACGCGCCCTGCACGGACGCGAGTTCACGCAGCTGATTCGGCGAGCCCCGTGTCGCTTCCCAGCGCTCGATGAACTCCGGGACCATCTCTTCGCCCTCGCCAATCAGAAACAGATCGATGAAATCGGCGATCGGCTCGGGATTCAGAAACACGGCAGAGCCGCCGGCGATGATCAATGGAAAGTTGCGGCCGATGCGATCGGTGCGACGGACTGGGATTCCGGCCATCCGCAGAACGCTCAAGACATTGAGATAGTCAGTCTCGAAGGAAATCGAAAACGCGAGAATGTCGAAATCCGAGAGCGGCCGCCCGCGCTCGAATGATACCAGGCGCTCGCCACCGTCGCGGAAGCTGTCGCGCTCGTCGGCGTCGGGCATGAACGCGCGATCCGCCGCGACGGACGGGTCGGATTCGAAGATGTGGAACACGGCCTGGAAGCCGAGGTTGGCCATCGCGAGCCGATAGGTGTTCGGATAGATGACACAGACCGAGATGTCGCCGCCGGGTTGACGAGCGTAGAGCACTTTTTCGCGAGCGATGCGCTCGAGCGCGCGCTTACGCGGATACATTCGCCAACTCCGACATGATCATAGAGAGTATCGCCGTGCTGATAGCTCGCTCAAGAGCAGCGTCGAAGCCGTTGGCAGTCAGCGTTTCCACGCCATGTACGCGAAAAACTCGGGCGGTTCGCCTTTGAGAATCCCCGACGGCTCGACCGCCAGCACGGCGTCGCGCAGGTCGCGCTCGAACGCGTCGACGCGATCGCCGAGCACGCGCCGGCTGCAAAACGACATCGAGTAAAGGTTGCCGATGATCGAATCGATGGTCCATTCGACGTCAAAGGATTCCTGGTAGCTGACAAGTTCCTTGAAGCGCGAACGTGCGATGTACGCCTCGTGGCGCTGTTCGGGCGGCGGACCCGGATGTTCCCACGATGGCTCGCGGTCCGCGAGATAGCGCTTCAATACCGCATTAATCGCGGCGCGCCAGGGCGTCGGCGGCGGACGTGGAATAGGAGCGCCCTCGCCGACGACAGCAACACCTCCGCCTTGCCTCACCAGCGGGTAGAGTGCGTCGAGCGCGGCCGCGCGATCCATCCAATGAAACGAGTTGCCCATCGTGACGAGGCGGAACTGGCCAAGTGCAGGCGACAAATCCTTCGAGCCGCCGAATCGCCACTCGATATTTCTGACGCCGCGCTCGTCTGCAATACGCTCGCCCTCGGCACGCATCGCGTCATCGGGGTCCATTGCGAGGACTTCTTCGAACAGATGCGCGATCGGGATTGCAACTGGTCCAGGACCACAGCCGAGATCGAGCAGCCTGCCCGTGCCGTCGAGTTGAAAATGCTCGCGCAGAATCCTCACCAGCGAGGGCGGATACACCGGCCGATAACGCGAGTAGTACCACGCGGTCCCCTCGTAAAGAGTCAGATCGTACTTTTCGATTTCACTCACGCGCGTAGTGTCATTGCACAATTCTGTCCGGGCGCGTGTAGATGTTAAAGCTGCCGTCGCGCAGGAATCCAACCAGCGTGGTGCCGATCTCTTCGGCCAACTCGACTGCCAGCGACGACGGCGCCGACACCGCGGCCAGAATCGGCACGCCCGCGGCTGCCGCTTTCTGCACAATTTCGAAACTGAGCCGCCCGCTCACCATCATCAGGTGATGCGCCAGCGGGACCATCGCGTTAGTCAACGCAAACCCGATCAACTTGTCGACCGCGTTGTGACGCCCGACGTCCTCGCGTATCGCGATCATCGTGCCGTCCAGCGAAAAGATCGCAGCGCCGTGCAGTCCTCCGGTCGCGGCAAACACGCGTTGACCTGTGCGGAGCTTTTCCGACAGCGCCAGCAGAGTGGCCGGCGTAACGCGCGCGCTATCCAACGCTGGCGATACGCGCCGCCGAATCGAGTCGATGCTGGTTTTGCCGCAAACCCCGCAGCTCGAGCTCATCACGAAGTTGCGCTTGAGGCGTGCGCGAAGTCCTTCTGCCGGAACGTTCAGGATGATGTCGATAACGTTGGGCTCGGGTGCTCCTTTGCGTCCGCGCACGCGCCGAATCTCATCGAGCTCGCTCGCATCATTTATAAAACCCTCGGCGAACAGAAAGCCCGCGGCCAGCTCCTCGTCATGCCCCGGCGTTCGCATCGTCAACGTGAAGCGGCGGCCGGCGAGTCGAATCTCCAGCGGTTCTTCAACCGCGAGTCTCTCGTCGCGTTCCGAGGCTGTGCCACGCTGCCATCTGACAGCGCGACGCTCGCGGATTTCGTCGCCGCCAGCGTCGCTACTGCCTTGCTCGACAATCCGACCGTCGGTGGAATCGGTTTTCATCCGTCGCCGACATCTTCCGAAGTATCCAGCGGCTTGCCGCTCATCGTCAGCACGGCTTCGCGCACCAGCGGTTTCAGCCCATCGCCACCGCTCACGACATAATCGATGATATCGCGACGCATCCGCGACTCCCAGAAGTTGCGGAGATGATTCGCAATCCCGTCGATGGTCTCGTCGCGACTAGGATAGCCTGCGAAATAGTCGCCAATATTATTCGCCATCGTAATGAGACGATTAATATCCATTGGCCGCTTCGCGAATAGCTACTCGATTACTCACTCAAGCACCGCCTGCGGCCGCCGAGCGTTGATGCACCGATCCCGCTTCTGGCGCGACTTCGACGGCGGTGACTTTATACTCTGGACAGTTCGTCGCCCAATCAGAATGATCGGTCATCAGATCGTTGGTGCGCGACTCCGGATGATGAAACGTCGTGTACACCACGCCCGGTTGTACGCGCTCCGTCACCAGCGCCCGCAAGCGCGTCTCGCCCCGCCGAGCCCGCACCCGGAGCCAGTCTCCGTCACGGATCCCGCGCAGCTCGGCGTCGTTCGGATGTATCTCGAGGCGATCCTCCGCATGCATCGCAGCATTCAGGGTGCGCCGCGTCTGAGTACCAACGTTGTACTGACTGAGTATCCGGCCAGTAGTCAGTATCAATGGATACTCGGCGTTCGTGCGTTCCTCAGTGGGTACATACTCGGTAATCGTGAACTTGCCTTTGCCGCGCACAAAATGGTCTGCGTGCATGGTCGCGGTACCGGTGGGCGCATTCTCGTTGCATGGCCATTGCACTGAGCCGAGCCGCTCGATCGTTTCGTAGCTGACGCCGGCAAAGGTCGGAGTCAGGCGCGCGATCTCGTCCATGATTTCGGACGGATGCGAATACTTCATCGGATAGCCGAGCGCGGTCGAAAGCTCGCAGGTGATTTCCCAGTCTTCCTTGCCCGCGATCGGCGCTGCGACCTTCCGCACCATCGAGATTCGCCGCTCGCTGTTGGTGAAGGTGCCGTTTTTCTCGAGGAACGAAGAGCCCGGCAGAAACACGTGCGCGTATTTCGCGGTCTCGTTGAAAAACAAATCCTGCACCACCACGCATTCCATCGCGCGCATCGCCGCCGCAACGTGTTGCCCGTTCGGTTCAGACTGCGCAACGTCTTCGCCTTGCACGTACAGACCCTTGAAGCTGCCGTCCAGCGCGGCGTCGAACATGTTGGGAATCCTCAGGCCCGGCTCGGGATCGACGCGCACGCCCCACGCCGCATCGAAAGTCGCACGCACCACGTCGTCGGAAATGTGACGATAGCCGCTGAACTCGTGCGGGAACGAGCCCATGTCGCACGAGCCTTGCACGTTGTTCTGGCCGCGCAGCGGATTGACGCCGACTCCCGGCCGCCCGATATTGCCGGTCGCCATCGCGAGGTTCGCGATCCCCAGCACCATCGTGCTGCCCTGGCTGTGTTCCGTAACCCCAAGGCCGTAATAGATCGCGCCATTGGGGGCGCTGGCGTACAAACGCGCTGCGGCGCGAACCTCATCTGCGGGCACACCGGTAATTGTCTGCGTCGACTCCGGCGAATTACGCGGCTCCGCGACGAACTTTTTCCACGCCGCGAATTCATGCGGCTCGCATCGCGCCGCCACGAAAGCCTCGTCAGTAAGTCGCTCCGTCACGATCACATGCGCCAGCGCATTGATCAGGGCGACGTTGGTGCCGGGACGAAGTTGCAAATGATGCGACGCCTGCACGTGCGGCAGCCGCACAATTTCGGTAACGCGAGGATCCGCGATGATCAGTTTCGCGCCCTGCCGGATTCGACGCTTCATCTGCGCCGCGAACACCGGATGCCCCTCGGTAACGTTCGCGCCGATCACCATGATCACGTCGGCATGCATCACCGATTCGAAATCCTGGGTCGTCGCCGAGGTGCCGAACGCGGTCTTGAGTCCGTAACCGGTCGGCGAATGACAAACGCGCGCGCACGTGTCGACGTTGTTGTTGCCGAAGGCGGCGCGCACCAGTTTCTGCACCAGGAAAGTTTCCTCGTTGGTGCATCGCGAGGACGTAATTGCACCGACCGCGCTGCGCCCATACTTTTCCTGGATGCGCTTGAACTCCGACGCCGCATACTCGATCGCGTCGCGCCACGAAACCTCGCGCCACGGCTGGTCGATCGACTTGCGAATCATCGGACGCGTGATGCGATCGGGATGCGTCGTATAGCCCCACGCGAAGCGGCCCTTGACGCACGAATGGCCATGGTTGGCCTGCCCGTTGGGATTGGGCACCATCCGCGCGACCAGGTCGCCCTTCATTTCGGCCCTGAACGAGCAGCCGACGCCGCAGTATCCGCAGGTCGTGACGACGCTGTGATCCGGCTGGCCGAGCTCGGCCACCGATTTTTCCATCAACGTCGCGGTCGGACATGCCTGCACGCAGGCGCCGCACGAAACGCATTCCGACGCCGAGAATGGACCATTCTGTCCCGGCGAAATCACCGACGAAAATCCGCGGCCGTCAACCGTCAGCGCAAACGTGCCCTGCACTTCCTCGCATGCGCGCACACATCGCGAGCACACGATGCATTTCGACGGATCGAAAGTGAAATATGCATTGGAGTGATCCTTCTCGGCGTGCAGATGATTCGCGCCGCCACTGCGATAGCGCACCTCGCGCAGACCCACCGCACCCGCCATGTCCTGCAACTCGCAGTTGCCATTGGCCGGACAGGTCAGGCAGTCCAGCGGATGATCGGAGATATACAGCTCCATCACGCCGCGGCGAATCCGCGCGAGCGCGGGACTTTCGGTGCGCACTTTCATCCCGGCTCTCACCGGCGTGGTGCACGAGGCAGGATAGCCGCGCTGGCCCTCGACTTCGACCAGGCACAAGCGGCACGAGCCGAACGGCTCCAGCGAGTCGGTCGCGCATAATTTCGGCACGCGGATCCCCGCCTCCGCCGCCGCGCGAATTACCGACGTGCCTTCGGGCACCGCGACGACGCGTCCGTCGATCTCCAGCGCGACAGTTGGCGCGCCACTACGAAGCGGGGTGGCGAAATCGCTATCGCTGTGCGATCGCATGGCCGTTGCCGGCTCCTTGAGTCGAGATCGCCAAATCAGCGCCGATGAAATCAACGTCGCGCGGCGTCAGCCCGAAGTCCTCGGGAAAATACTTGAGCGCGCTCAGAACCGGCAGCGGTGTCAGACCGCCGAGCGCGCACAACGATCCATACTTCATCGTGTCGCAGAGATCGCGGATCACTTCCAGATTCTCGCGCGGACGGCGCCGATTGACAATGTCGTCTATTACCTCGGTGCCGCGAATCGATCCTATCCGGCACGGTGTGCATTTGCCGCACGATTCGGTCGCGCAGAATTCCATCGCGTAGCGCGCCATCCTCGCCATGTCGACCGTCTCGTCGAAGACCACGATTCCGCCGTGGCCGAGGATTCCGCCGCGCGCCGCGATTGATTCAAAATCCAGCGCAACGTCCATCATCGACCCCGTGAAATAGGCGCCGAGCGGCCCGCCCACCTGCACCGCGCGAACCGGCTTGCCGCTGGCGGTGCCGCCGCCGTAGTCCTCGACGATTTCGCGAAGCGTCACGCCCATCGACGTTTCGATCAGTCCGGGACGCCTGGTATTGCCGGCAAGTTGAAACGGGATCGTGCCGCGCGAGTTGCCGGTGCCGAAGTCGCGGAAGAAATCCGCGCCGCGCTCGACGATGATCGGGACCGTCGCAAACGAGACCACGTTGTTAATTAAAGTCGGCTTGCCGAACAGTCCTTCAACCGCGGGAATCGGCGGCTTGAAACGGACCATCCCGCGCCGGCCCTCGATACTTTCGAGCATCGCGGTTTCCTCGCCGCAGATGTATGCTCCCGCGCCGAGCCGAATCTCCAGCTCGAACGAATTGCCGCTGCCGAGAATGTTCGCGCCGAGGTAGCCATTCGAATACGCAGTCTCGATCGCTTTGCTGAGTGTGCGATGCGCGTGCGGATACTCAGATCGCAAATAGATGTAGCCCTGGGTCGCACCTACGGCGAGCGCCGCGATCGTTATCCCTTCGATCAGCTCGAATGGATCTCCCTCCATGATCATCCGGTCGGAAAAAGTCCCGGAGTCGCCTTCGTCGGCATTGCACACTACATACTTTGGTGTTGCCGGCGCGTCCGCCGCAGTCTTCCATTTTATGCCGGTCGGAAATCCCGCCCCGCCGCGTCCGCGAAGGCCTGACTTCGTGACCTCCGCCACAACCTCTGCCGGTCCTAGCTCGATCGCACGTGTCAGGGCGCGATATCCGCCGTGCGCGATGAAATCGTCGAGCGACAGCGGATCGGTCACACCCGCGCGCGCAAACGTCAGCCGGGTCTGCGACTTGAGCCACGGGATTTGCTCGGCGACGCCGAGGCGCAAGCGATGCTCCCGGCCATCGAGAAAGTTCGAATCGAACAGCGACGCGACGTCGCGCGGCAGGACCGGGCCATAAGCAATTCGCTCGTCATTCGTCGCCACCTCGACCATCGGCTCGAGCGAGAACATGCCTCGCGAGCCGTTGCGCACGAGTTTTATGTCCAGCTTGCGCGCCTCAGATTCACGCCGAATCGCCTCGGCAACCGCATCCGCACCGAGCGATACGGCGCTCGAGTCGCTAGGTACGTACACCACGGAAGTCATCGAGCTTGCCCTGACAACGTAATCCCCGAAAGGATTTCGTCGAAGCGTTCCGAATTGACGCGGCCATAAAGGTCGTCACCGACCACGATAGCCGGCGAGCATGCGCAGTTGCCCAGGCAATAGACCGGCTCGAGCGTGAAATCGCCGTTGGCGCTGGTCTGTCCGAAATCAATTCCAAGGCGTGCCTGGATATGCGCCGCGAGCGCGACCGCACCCATCGCCTGGCACGACTCGGCGCGGCACACGCGAATGACAGTTCGGCCGGGCCGATGAGTATGAAAGTCGTGATAGAAACTGATAACCCCGTGGACCTCGGCCCGCGAAAGATTCAGCCCTCGCGCAATCGCCGGCACCGCCTCGGCCGGGATGTAACCGAGGCGTTCCTGCACCGCGTGCAGCACCGGCATCAGCGCACCCGGCTTGTCGGCCAGACCGGCGACGATTTCGTCAACCGCGCGCGCGTCAAAGCCGGGGCCACCGTTGGTGGAATTAGTCGCACTCACTATCGATCGCTATACCACGATTGAACCAGTCAAAACACGAACCCTTGCCGACACGATACAGGCCGCTTTCTCCCAGCAGATCTCACCGACAGTTAAGACGTAGCCATCTAAATCTATCTCAGTTTGAGTTGATGTTTATCTCAAATTGAGGTAAAAAGCTCGACGTGCGGGCCATCTCGGAGAAGGCGCTCAGAGACTTCGCGAAACGTTATCCCGATTCCGATGCGGCCCTGCGAGCATGGTGCAAGCTGGTCAAGAATGGAACATTCCGAAATCTCGCGGAGTTGAAGCAAACCTTCGGGTCGGTGGACTACGTGCCGACCAGGAAGGGCGATTTCTACGTTTTCGATATCGCTGGCAACCGGCATCGGCTCATCGCAGCGATTCACTTCAACCCAAATGCTGTTCATCCGCTACATCTTGACCCATGCAGAATACGACAGAGGTGGCTGGAAAAAATGAAAAACCGAGCTATCACCCTAACCCTGAAGAATCCCGACTCATTCGCTCCGCTTCTCGCGATTCATGGCGCCCGCGAATACGACGCGGCCGTCAACCAGCTCAACAACCTGGTGGACGAGGTTGGCGACAACTCACGGGATCCGCGTTACCGCTTCATCGAAACGCTGAGCGTATTAATCGAAGCGTACGACGCGAAGCATCACGCTCTAGGCGACGCCTCCGGGCTCGAAGTGCTCAAGTATCTAATGGAGGAGCACCGCCTCACACAGTCTGATCTACCCGAGATCGGCAGCCAGGGCGTCGTATCGGAAGTGCTGCACGGCAAGCGCGAACTCAACGTACGTCAGATCCAAAAACTCGCCGCACGGTTTCACGTCTCACCGGCTGCTTTCCTGCCGAAACCTAAATCGCGTGATTGAAACTGGAAAAGATCCCGATGGATCAACTCCGGCGAACCACAGTCACCAAGGGCCATCGCGAGCCGCCAGTAATCGCCTCATCTAAAGCTTGGGCTTGTTTTCGACACACTTCGGCAGCGGAGAAGAGGGATTGCGTCCTAACCTATCGACGTCATCACCTTCTTTTCGCCACTCGGCTTCCAACTGCAGTACTTTGGCTTTGCACGCGGCTTCAGTCGCGTATCCGCCCATAATTCCCCGCTGCAAGACCAACCCGTCGCGATCAGACTTACTCCCAGGGACTGTGAAAATTATCGTCCAACTGATCAGTGCGAATCCTATCGCCGAGCGCATCATCGGTTTTCCCCCCTTGGGCCGGAATGACCGTATCGAAACAGCGTCAGGTTCAATCGTCCACCACGTCCTACACAACCGACACGCCCTCGAACTTTGCAGGTAAGCACTCGTCGTTCGGATCAAGATTAGCGGAGTTCGGGACGGAGACATCCAGAGCGGCCACTTTGCCGGAAAGGTCGGTGCCCACTCATTGCACGTCCGGATCGCAGAATCCCCCCTTGATCCCCGCGGTTGCGTATCGCAACCTGAGAATTGCCCGCCCAGTCGGAGACTACAATGATCCGCAAATTCAAATTCGAAGACGAAATGCACGAAAGCCTCCAATGCGTCCCGATGGCGGTGCGACGCAAGCTCGATCGCGTCGGCTTGAAAATCGGGCTCGAGCAATGGAAGTCACTCGACCGTGGCGAGCGGCTCGCAATCTGCCATCTGCCGGTCGATTCTGCCGAGGAGCTTGATGCCCTTGGCGTGTTTATCCGCGAGGCGATGAACCGGCGATTCGGCGTCGAGCCCAAGAGCCTGACCGACGCGCAAAAGGCCTCTGCCGAACCGCCTGCCGCGCCGCCGACGCGGGTCATCGCTCATGCGCGCGCGGCGCGCTTCGATCTGAGCGCCGCGGCTTGGTCAAGGCTGGACAGCGACGAACGATTCGCACTGCTCAAGATGGGCGATGCGGAAACACCGAGCCATAATCTCGGCGCCGCTCTGAAAGAATTCAACGTGCCTGGGCTCGCGGACAACGATCAGCCGCGCGCGAAGTGATCGAGGATAGAGCGTCCCTTCCCCAGTTTGAAGCTATGCTTCAGCGCTGCGGTCACGAACTGTTTCGCGCCGCGCACCGCGTCCTCGAGGTTGCTGCCACGCGCAAGATGCGCCGCGATCGCCGCCGAGAACGCGCAGCCGGTGCCATGTGCGCCGCCGCCCGCTATTCGCGGGCTCGTGAGCACGATGAACCGGCGCCCGTCATGAAACAGATCGGTCGCCGAGGTGTCGTCCTTGCGATGGCCGCCTTTGATGACCACCGCTTGCGCGCCAAGCTTGAGAATTTTTTTCGCGGCCTCCCGGACCGCAGCATCGGAGTCTATCTGGATATTCGTTAGCGCTTCGGCTTCGGGAATATTGGGCGTGACGATCTGCGCGAGCGGAACCAATCGCTTTCGAATCGCGCGTTCTCCCTTTGGACCGATCAACCGCGCCCCGGTGCTCGACACGATCACGGGATCGACCACTGGCGCGGGCATTTTGAGACGTTTGATCGCGCGCGCCACTGCCTTGACGACATCCACGTTGCCCAGCGCTCCCGTCTTGACCGCGCGCGGCGCGAATTCCAGTGCCAGGATGTCGAGCTGCGCCTCGACCAGGTCGGTCGACACTGGTTCGACCTCCGCGACCTTCCAGCTGTTCTGCGCGATCACCTGCGTGATCACCGAATAGCCGTACACGCCAAGCGCGGCGAAGGTTTTGAGGTCGGCCTGCAGGCCCGCACCGCCGCCGGGATCGCTGCCGGCCACAGTCAATGCAACGGGATGTTTCGAGTTGGAAGAGGCCACGAGTGGGCTCTGATGCGTACGAAAGATCTTATCTAACGGCGCGGCAAAGCGAAAGATCTACCCTTAGTTGATCGATGATTGAACCGCGCGATACTTTGCACCTGAGATGCAACTGTTGGCGCGAGATATATGGCGGTAAGAGGCGAATCGGAATTTCTCAACCTCCCCTTCCAGGAGAAGCTCGAGTTCCTCTACGGCCTGCCCGCGCGCCAGAAGCGCGACCTGATTCTCTCAGCACCGGAGGCCGAGCGCCTGGTGCAATCGTTTTCCCCCGAGACGCTCTTTTACACGCTCAAGGAAATCGGCAGTGCCGACGCCGGCGACCTGCTGAGCCTCGCGATGCCCGAGCAGGTGAAGTCGCTGTTCGATCTCGATTGCTGGAACCGCGACCGCCCCAACGTGCATCGGATGCGCGAGTGGATCGAGGCGATGGCCGACGGTGGACGCCGCAAGCTGGCCGACGCGCTGATGGGGCTCGACATCGAGATGATGTCGATCCTGCTGCGCGGCTATATCAAGGTCCATCGCATCGACGATGCGGCGTCCTCGCCCGACGCGACTGCGAATCGCTTCGCCCAGTACGACGAGAATTACCTGATTGAGTTCATCCGTCACGACGCAATCTCGCAGCACGTCTCGGATTTTATCGAAGAGGCCTTTGAGCGCGACTACACTTATTTCGCCAGCCTCATGGAAGAAATCTACTGGGGCGTCGAGGCTGAGCTCGAGGAAGAGGCCTACCAGTTTCGGCGCGCGCGCTTGAACGACCGCGGCTTTCCCGATTTCTTCGAGGCCCAAAGCGTCTTCGCCTATATCAAGCCCGAGCAGTTCCTCAAGATTCGGGCCGAATACGAACCGCCTAGCCGCGCCGATTTGCCCGACGACAACGAGGTCATCGCGCCCGAGATGGCGCCCGCGATTGCCGACGGCGACGTCTCGCTGTTCAACACCGCGCTTACCGCGGGCTTCGCGGCGCAAGGCAAACGCCAGCTCCGCAGCGAGATGGCGATGGTCAGCAACCAGGTGCTGGTCGCGCGCGCGGTGGATTTCGGCGATCTCGAAGCGGTGCGCATCGCAGTCGAGATGACGCACCATTACCTGAACCTGGCACTCGAGCATCTGGCGGGTGGCGACCTGCAAAGCGCGATTGAGCATCTGCGCGATACTCCACTCAAGCTGCTGTTTCGTCTCGGTGTCAGCCTGACGATCGATTTGCGCACGAGCACTGAGCTGACGCTCAGGAAACTCGGCCTTTCCAGCGTCAAGGTACGCGAAATTTCGTACCTCGACTCGCCTTATCGCGAGGCGCTGGCAGGATTCATGGCGCGCCAGCCTCGATTTTACAGCGGTCTGGACGGCAGCGGCGCGGTCGACATGCGCGACTTCGCCAGCATGCGCGATCTCCATCTCAGCTACGCGATTCTCGATCAAATCGATTCAGCCGCCGAATTGTTCCGCGCGATGTTCTCCATCGATATTTCCTCCCCGAACTTCCGTGCACAAATGGCGTCGCGCGAGATTCGCCTCAGCCAGCTGGTGCTGACCGGACTCGCGCGGCTGGCACTGGACAATCGCCTGACTATCGATCCGATCGAAGGCAGCAGGCTGACTGCGATGCGTGCGGCGATCATGACCGGGCAACCCGGCACTCTCAGCGACGAGTTCCGCAACAAAATAAATCACGCGCTCTCCGAACGCATGCACGAGATTACGCGAAAGCGCACCGCCGACTTCCTGAATTCCTGCCTCAATCTTCTCGAAGAGGAGTTCGCCAACCTGGGCGGCGAGCGCGAGATCGATCCCCGCTTTATCGAAAGCGTGCTCGTTCGAACCGGATAGAAAACTCACGTGGCACTCGATTCATCAAACGCCGAATGCAAGCAGGCTGCAGGTGCCTTTGCGCCGGTTATCGATCGCACCCGCTGCGAAGGCAAAGAAGACTGCGTCGAAGTCTGCCCCTACCACGTCTTCGAGATGGGCAAGCTTGGCGACGACGACAAGCGTGCGCTGCCGCTGGTCGCACGAGTGAAGGCGTGGGTTCACGGCAACCGTCAGGCGTTCGCGGTTCGCGCTGATGAATGCCATGCGTGCGGATTGTGCGTGAGCGCATGCCCGGAGCACGCGATCAAACTGGCGCGAGTCGCGAGTCCCGCCTAACGGCCGGCGTCGGTTGCCAATGTGACGGTGTGGGTAGAGCCGTCACGATTCAGTGTCACCGCCACGTTCCTGTTCTTGATGCCGGCAACATCCTGATTGAAGTCGTCGAGCGCTTTGATATCTCGATCTCCCACCTTGGTCACGATGTCTCCGCGCGCGACGCCCGCCTTCTGCGCCGACGTGTCAACTTCCGACACCAGCACGCCGCGCCCATCGGGCTGACCGAAGGCACTCGCCAGATCCGGGGTCAGTTGCTCGACCGTGAGTCCGAGCGCTCGCGCAGTATCGGGAATTTTCCCGCCCGGGGTCATCCCCAGGGCAGGGGCCGATTCGAAAAGCTTGTTGTTCACATAGATTGGCACATTCATGCCCATCGCGAGCGCAATTGCGTCACTGGGCCGGCTGTCGATCGAGTAGCGGCCGCCGTCCAGGTAAATCGTGGCGTAGTAGATCTCATCGCGCATGTCGCCGATCACGATTCGATCCACGCTGTTGCCGGTTTGCCCGATGATCGATCTAATCAAATCGTGCGTGAACGGCCGTTCGGGCTTGACTCCATGTAGCGCGAGCAGAATTGCTGTCGCTTCGCTCTCTCCGATCATAATTGGCAGCGAGCGCGTCCTGGTTTCGTCGAGCAGCAGCACGTAATTCGAGCCGGTTTCGTCGTCAAATCCAACCCGCGCGACTCGGACTTTGACGTCGTCGGGTGAAACTTTGGCTGATGAGGACGAGTTGGCAGGCGAGCGCCCGCATGAGCACGCAGCCATCACGGCTGCCAATAGCAGCAGGCACCAGTGCCTTCCGCCCACGGCTTTCCTGCTCATTCTCAAACCTTACGCGCGTCGTAAGCCTGACGCCAAGTGCGCATCAGCGGTGGAACTCGCGCGCCACGATATACAGCTCCGAGGAACCCGGGCGGCTTGCTTTGGTGCGCGTAACTTCGACGTTTTGAAAATTTCGCTTGAACGAATCGACGATTTCCTTGAACTGCGCGCCCATGAAGAGCTTCGCGACCATCGCTGCGTCCGGCTTGAGCATCGTGGTCGCAAAGCTCAGCGCAGAATCGATCAACTCCCGCGAACGCGCCTCGTCGCGGGCGGCGATACCGGTGAGTTTCGGGGCAAGGTCGCTCGTTACAAGGTCGGCGGATCCGCCAAGCTCGCGCTCGATGCGCGCGGCGACGTCAGGATCGAGAATGTCGCCGACGATCGTGATCGAACCCGCCGGCGGATTCTTCACCTGCGCAAGATCGACGCCGACCACGCGTCCATTCGCGCCCGCCGCCGCCACCAGGATCGCGAGCCATCCACCGGGCGCACATCCCAGGTCGACGACTCGCGCGCCTTTGCCCACCAGTCGATTGCGCGCAATTATTTCTTCAATCTTGAACGCTGCCCGCGATGGCAATCCCATCGCCCGCGCCTTGCGATAGAATTTGTCGTGAGGTTCGTAAGTCGCCACGAATCTATCCGTTCGCTTTGCCGCGCGCGTCGGAGCCGCTATCTTGATGGACTCCGCTCCGAAGTTTTGAAGCTGCGACGGTCATTGTGAATCTCGACGAATTGAATCCCGAACAGCGCGCCGCCGTGCTCGCGCCCGACGGTCCAATCCTTATCCTTGCAGGCGCGGGCTCGGGCAAGACCCGCGCGCTGACTTACCGTATCGCCCACATCCTGGACCAGCGCAAGGCGTCGCCCGCCGAGGTTCTTGCGGTCACCTTCACCAACAAGGCCGCCAGCGAGATGCGTGAGCGCGTTGCGTCGTTGGTTGGCGACGACACACGATTGCCGTGGGTTAGCACTTTTCACTCTGCATGCGCCGGAATCCTGCGGCAGGAAGGTCACGCCCTCGGTTACGACCGCAATTTTTCGATTCTCGACGACGCCGATTCGCTGACCACCGTCCGCCGCGTGCTCGAAGACGCCGCTCTGGCCGATTCGCCGCCGCTCGAGCTGGCGCGCGCGCGAATCGAGCAAGCCAAGAATGAGGCCGTCTCGCCCGAAGAAATGCTGGCGAGCGCTCAGCCGGGACGCGACACCTCGATCGCGCAGATCTACCGCCTTTACCAGGAGCGGATGCGCGCGATGAACGCGATGGACTTCAGCGATTTGCAATTGCAAACCTGGCTGCTGTTCCAACGCTTTCCCGAGGTCCTCGAGCGCTGGCAGCGGCGCGCAACCCATCTGCTGGTAGACGAGTACCAGGACACCAACCGGGTCCAGTACCTGATCGTGAAGGAACTCGCCGCGCGGTCGGGAAATCTGTGCGTGGTCGGCGACGAGGATCAATCCATCTACCGTTGGCGTGGAGCCGACATCCGCAACATCCTCGATTTCGAGCGCGACTATCCTAACGCACAGATTTTCAAGCTCGAGCAGAACTACCGCTCCACGAAAACTATCCTGGCCGCCGCCGGCGCCGTCATCCGCAACAACACCGAACGGCGAATCAAAAATCTATGGACTGAAAACGGTGCAGGCGAGCCGGTCACCTACTACACCGGTGTCACCGAGCGCGACGAGGCCGACTATCTCGCACTCGAGATTGCGCGGTTGACAGGGTCCGGCGGATTCAGGGCCGCCGACGTCGTCGTGTTCTACCGGGTGAATGCGCAGTCGCGCGCGATTGAAGAGGCGCTGGTGCGCAGGAGAATCCCCTACTACGTGGTCGGCGGCGTGCGCTTTTACGAACAGCGCGACGTCAAAGACCTGCTGGCTTACTTGCGCGTGCTCGCCAATCCCGCCGACGCTATCAGCCTCGAGCGAATGATCGGCACGCCGCCGCGCGGAATCGGCGCCCGGTCCTTCGAGGCGATTGCCGAACTGGCCGCGCGCGATCACATCACGGCGTTCGAGGCGATGGGCCGGCTCGAGACATACTCGAAGGTCGCGCTGAGAATCGCCAAGCAGGCCGGGATGCTCTATGCGTGGATGCACGATCTCGCCGCTCGTATGTCCGAGCTGAGTGTGCGCGCGATAGTCGAGGAAGTGGTGGCGCACAGCGGCTTCGAGCCGCATCTCGACACGCTCGACGACGCTTCGATGCGCAAGCAAAATCTCGCCGAGATGCTGACAGCGGCCAGCGCCTTCGATGCCGAAAAATCCGGCGGCGGCTTGTCCGGGTTTCTCGAACGCGTCGCTCTCGTCAGTGACAGCGAGCAGATCGATTCCAGCGGTGGCCGCGCCGCCTTGATGACGCTGCACACTTCCAAGGGCCTCGAGTATCCAATCGTCTTTATCGCCGGAATGGAGGAAGGCCTGTTTCCGCACAGCCGCTCGGCCGACACCGACGAGGAAGTCGAGGAGGAGCGCCGCCTCTGCTACGTCGGCATGACGCGTGCGCGCCAATTGCTGTACCTGACCAATACGTTATCGCGCGAAATCTACGGCGTGCGCACCGAGTCGCGTCAATCGAGGTTTTTGCGCGAGGTTGACCCCGCCTTGATTCGCCGTATCGCGCCTGAGCGCCAGTCTTCGCCGATACGCCCGCTGTCGCCGCGCGAACCTTACGTCGACTTGAGCGACAGCCAATTGCCCGACGACGAGCCAGGCCCAGGCGGCGACGGTCTGCCGATCGGCGCTCGCGTCATTCATCCTACCTTCGGCCGCGGCATCGTTCGCCGGCGCGAGGGGCGTGGTGACGGCGCCAAGGCATGGGTGAATTTCGAACGCAGCGGGATCAAATTGCTGGTACTGAAGTTCGCAAACCTGAGGTTGATTGGGGACTGAACGCGCCGCTATCATTTCACCCAATGCGACGAATACCGCCCGCACCTGGAGATTATCGTCAACCTGCCCGGATGTTCATGAAGCGTTTGATCGATATTGCGATTCGATGGTTCCCTGCCCTGTTCCTCGTCGCGCTAGTCGCGATTCCTGCCGCCAACGGCGCGTGGACCGAGGACGAATTTGAAAAGCGCCCGCTCTATGCCTACCCGCTACCGCGTGGCAAGGACGACATCATCGGCAATCTGATCACCTACCAGATTCAGAAGGGCGACACCCTGCTGGACGTCGGAAGATGGTTCGGCGTGACTGCCAAGGAAATTTCCAACGCCAACGGCGGACTCGATTGGTGGGCACCGCCGGCCGGCAGAACTATCATTCTGCCCGACGAGCACATCCTGCCGAATACGCCGCGCGTCGGGATCATAATGAATATCCCCGAGATGCGGATTTACTATTACTATCCGTCGCCGACCGGCCCCGTTCACAGCAAAGGCAAGGTGACGCCCGCCAAGTTTGATCCCGGCAAGAAGCACTCGAGCGGTGTCACACCGTCGGTGGTGTACTCATTCCCGGTCGGCCTCGGGCGGTTCGATTGGAAGACTCCGGTTGGAAGCTTCACGGTGCGCGGCAAGACGCGCAACCCGACCTGGGTGGTGCCGGAAGATATTTACCAGGAACATCTCGAGCGCGATGGCGAAGCCGAGCACGTTGTGTCCGGTGACGATCCCGACAATCCCCTGGGTCACTATCGCATCGAGCTGACGCTGCCCGAATACGCTTTTCATGGCACCAACGTGCCGTGGGGCGTCGGCATGGAAGTTAGCCACGGATGTATCCGCCTGTATCCGGAGGACATCGAGCGTTTCTTCAACAAGGTCAAGATCGGCACGCCCGGGATGTTCGTCTATCAGCCGGTAAAGTTTGGATGGCGCGGCGATTCGCTATACGTCGAGGTGCACGAGGATATGTACGGCATGTACGCGGGCCTGTGGGCGTATGCGCAAAAGCAAGCCGAGCGCCAGGGACTTACCGATCAGATCGATATGCAGAAGCTCGAGAAGGCCGTCGAGCAGAAGACCGGCGTGCCGACCTATGTGATGCCGGGACCGGCGCCCGGCAGCGCGAGTTAATTCTTCCCCTGATTCACGGGCGCCACGCTCGGCGGTTTGGCGTCAGCCGCGGTTTGCTTTTTCAACAGGTAAAAATATCGATGGCCAAGGCCGAACGGTCCGGGCCATTTGAGTCTTCGCACCAGCTGCGTACCGGCGATTACTTCGCTCGCGATTGTGTACTCGGCCGCTTTCTCTGAGGTGATCATCGGGATTCCAGCTTCGAGCTCTCTCGTCTCGATTCCATGCTTGGGGTAGCGATAGAGATCCTCGCCGTTGAGAGCGTAGCCGGCGTCGATCGATGAGCGCGACACTCCCTGATGCTCGAGTTCGTTGCACGTCGCGACAATCACCGCCATACCGCGCTGATACGCATAGGTCCCACCGAGCGACATCAGTCCCATCGCGAACGTCATCGCGAATCCCGCGGCCATTACCAGCCTTCTGCGCGGGAGCGGCGCCAGTGCGAGCACGATCGCGCCGGCCGGCACCATCACCAGAAAGTAGCGGTCGTTGTAGAACCACAGTGGAATGATTGCCGCCCAGTAAACTATTGCAGCTATGACGATCGCAGCGGCGCCTTCCTCGAGCATTCTGAAAATGTCCGCAAAGGCGGCGACTAATCCCGCCGCGCCCACGCTGGCCAGCAGAAGAAACGCATATTGCCCGGCGCCGTCACCGTCCCATGAAAAACGATTTACCTGGCCGCGCAGGATCAACACGTTGTGCCATCCGCCGAAGCAACTGTATTCGGGCGTGACCGGCAGCCGATTGTCCATCGACATCAGGATAAGCGCAGCCGCGAAAATCGCCGCGCCACCCATCACCACTCGGCGCCATCGCGGCGCAGCGAGCTGCAGCAGCGCGAGCGGCGACAGCACCGTGCCAAGATAAAGCGCAGGCCCAAGCACACCTGCGCGCAGGTAGTTCGCAATCGGCACCATAAAAATGTAGCGGAAGTGATTTTCGTTGAACTGCACTTGCCATGGCTTCGGACTCAGCACCGTCAGCCAGACCCACAGCCCTGCGCTCACCGCCAGCGCCGCAGCGAACGGCGTCATCTTGTTGATCGATCGCGCTCGCTCCCAACGATCCGGTCCTCGCAGTCCCGGGTCGTAGAGAATCATCGAGCCGACGCATCCCGCTATCGCCATTGCGGCGAACGGCCGAATCATGAAGCCGACCACGGCCATCGCCGCCGACAGCCACAGCCACAACTGCTCGTGCCGTCCTTCTGCTTGCGCAAAGGCCAGGTGCGCCGCGACCATCGCCGTCAAAAACGGAACCTCGGTCATGAACGAGAAACTCAGGAACGTGAAGCACGGGTTGCAAATCAACAGCCCGGTCGCCGCGAGCGCCTGCCACCTGGGCGCGCCGCATTTGATCGCGAGCGCGTGGAACATCAATCCACACAGTACCGCGAGCACCGCTACCGACACTTCCAGTGAAGCCGAGTTGCCGCCGAATGCGTGCGCCCAGGCCACGCCGTAATACACCTGGGCTATCGGCATCGCCTGCGTGTAGCCGGCAAATCTCATCTCGCCGGTGCGCAGAAACCGCCGCACGGCGGAGCCGTACAACCAGCTATCCACCACCGGCGCGTCGGTCAGCGGATGCAATATCGCCAGCGCAAAGACGTACCATCCAACCACCGCCGCTGCCGCGGCCCACCCTGCACGCCTCATCGACTCCTGCCTTGCTCCCGTTTTAACCTATCCCTTATACTCCGAAATCAACTTGACCAACGGGACTGCGCCGATTTCAGCCGAATCACACACGATGCGACAAGTGGCATTTCATCGTCCGTCAATCGGACCCGACGAGGAGCGTGAAGTTCTCGACACGCTGCGCTCGGGATGGATCACCACCGGCCCCAAGGCCAAACGCTTCGAGAGCGAGTTCGCCGGCTACGTTGGCGCGAAACACGCGCTCGCGCTTTCGCATTGCACCGGCGCGCTGCATCTTTCGCTTTGGGCGCTGGGCATCGGCCCCGGCGACGAGGTTATCACCACACCGTTCACCTTCACCGCGACCGCGGAGATTCTCGGCTACCTCGGCGCGCGCCCGGTGTTCGTCGACGTCGATCCGGGCACCTTCAACATTAACCCGGCCCGCGTCGAGGAGGCGCTCGAGAGCGGCGCGCACAAACGCGTCCGCGCGATCCTGCCGGTGCACTTTGCCGGTCACGCTTGCGACATGGATCGAATCCTCAAAATCGCGCGCAACTACAATTTGAAGATCGTCGAGGACGCTGCGCACGCCGCCGGCTCCGCACGTCACATGGACGGCCGCGGGATGGCGAAAATCGGCACCATCGGCGACCTCACCTGCTTCAGTTTTTACGCCACCAAGAATTTCACCACCGCCGAGGGCGGCATGATCACCACCAGCGACGACGCGCTCGCGGAAAAGATCGCTGTCGCCAGCCTGCACGGAATGAACAAGGACGCGTGGAAGCGCTACGACAAGAGCGGCTCGTGGTACTACGAAATCCACGACATGGGCTTCAAGTACAACCTGTCCGACGTGCACGCCGCCATCGGGCTGGCGCAGCTCAAGCGCGCGGACGACTTCATGCGCCGCCGCGCTGAAATCGCACGCGCCTATAACGAAGCTTTTCGCACCGACGATGCCCTCCAGCCCGCGTACTCCGAGCCCGGCATCGAGCACGCCTGGCATCTCTACGTGCTGCGCATCCGGCCCGAGCGCCTCAAGCTGGGCCGCAATCAGTTCGTCGAGATTCTGCGCGAGCGCGGCATCGGATGTTCCGTGCACTGCATCCCGCTGCATACGATGCATTACTATCAGCGCATGTACGGCTACCGCGATGGCGATTTCCCCGTCGCCGAGGACATCTTCAGCCGCTGCCTGTCGCTGCCCATCTACGCCTCGATGACCGACGACGACGTCGCCTGCGTGATCGAAACCGTTGGCGATATCGCGCGCGAGAACCGCCGCTAACCCAGGAGGACAACTGTGCGTGCACTGGTAACCGGCGGCGCGGGCTTCCTCGGCTCTCATCTATGCGAGCGCTTGTTAAATGACGGCCACGAAGTGATCTGCCTCGACAATTTTTTTAGCGGCAAGCGCGCCAACATCATGCATCTGCTTGGCAACCGCAACTTCGAATTCATCCGCCACGATGTAGTCGAGCCAATCCTGCTCGAAGTCGATCGCATCTTCAGTCTCGCCTGCCCCGCGTCACCCGTGCACTACCAGTACAACCCGGTGAAGACCACCAAGACCTCCGTCATGGGCACCATCAACATGCTGGGGCTGGCCAAGCGGGTGCGCGCGCGTATCCTGCTTACCTCGACCAGCGAAGTTTACGGCGACCCCGAAGAGCATCCGCAAACCGAATCGTACTGGGGCAACGTCAATCCGATCGGCGTGCGATCCTGCTACGACGAGGGCAAGCGCGTGGCCGAATGCCTGATGATGGACTATCACCGGCAGAACAACGTCGACACTCGCATCGTGCGCATATTCAATACCTACGGCCCGCGCATGGCGATCAACGACGGCCGGGTGGTTTCGAACTTTTGTGTCGCGGCACTGCGCGGTGAGGATCTCGAGATTTACGGCGACGGAAATTCGACGCGCTCATTCGCTTACGTCGACGACATCATCGACGCGATCGTGCGCATGATGAATCAGGAGAAGCACATCGGCCCGGTGAACATCGGCAACCCCGACGAATTCACCATCACCGAGCTGGCCCAGCTCGCCATCGAGCTCTGCGGCAGTTCGTCGAAGGTTGTAATCAAGCCGCCGCGGCCCGACGATCCTATTCGCCGCAAGCCAAACATCGAGCTGGCGAAAAAAGTCCTCGGATGGCAGCCGCATACGGCGCTACGTGCCGGCCTCGAAACCACCATCAAGCACTTTCGCGAGGTCCTCGGCGTTCCGCGCAAATAAGCTCGTCAATCTCGCTCGCCGAGTCCCTTGCCATTCCTTCAAGGTGGCGACAAGATATGCTCATTCCCCCCTCGCCCGTATCATGAACCGAAATAGAGGACAGGTCTCCTGGATTTCGCGAGCGGCACTGCCGCTGCTCGTGGCGCTAGCAATAGCCGCATGCGCGAGCACGCCACCGCCTCTGCCGCCGGCCCCTGCACCAATCGTATATATGCCGGCCGATCCTAATCCGCCGCCGCCCGACGACTGGAATCTGCTGCCCGATCCGACCACCGGCCAGGTCGACGTCTATCACCAGGGCGGCTATGTCGGTTCGGTCACCGGCAACGAGCCGGCCGATGAAGATCCCCCGGTTCCCCATCCGGTCGACACGCCGTCAGCGGACTAGCGTTGCTACTCTTTCAGCAAGTTGCGCGCGATAACGACGCGCTGAATCTGCGACGTGCCCTCGTAAATCTGCAGCAGCTTCGCGTCGCGCATCAGCTTCTCGACCGGGTACTCCTTCATGTACCCGTAGCCGCCGAAAATCTGCACCGCGTCGGTCGTGATCCGCATCGTCGCGTCGGCGCTGAAAGCCTTCGCGTAAGCTGAAATGGTGTTGGCGCCCTCGCCGCGATCGACCAGCCATGCTGCCTTGTACGTCAGCAGCCGCATCGCTTCGATTTCGATCGCCATGTCCGCCATCATGAACTGGATCGCCTGGAAGTTTGCGATCGGCTGCCCGAACGCGTTGCGTTGCTTCGAATATTTGAGGCATTCGTCGAGCGCGCGCTGCGAAATCCCAATTGCAATCGCGCCGATCTCCGGCCGACTGTGATCGAACGTCGCCATCGCATACTTGAAGCCCTCGCCCTCGCGCCCGACCAGCGCGCTGGCCGGAATTCGCACGTCCTCGTAAAAAATTTCGCCGGTGTCCGCCGCGCGCTGTCCGAGCTTGCCATGCATCCGGTTGCGCGTGATTCCCGGCACGCTCGACGGAAAAACGAAGCACGAGATGCCCTTGTGCTTAAGCCGCTTGTCCGCGGTCGCAAACGTCACGTACCAATCCGCGCGCGAGCCATTCGAGATGAAGTGCTTGGTGCCGTTGAGAATGAACTCGTCGCCTTCGCGCCGGTACGTCGTGCTCATCGCGGCAACGTCCGAGCCCGCGCCTGGCTCAGTGATTGCAAACGCGCAGAACGTCAGCTTCTTCACCAGCTGTCCCAGGTAGGTCCGCTTCTGCTCGTCGTTGCCGGCGATAAGAATCGGCAACGTCGCGAGGTCGTTGGCGCCCACAGCGTTAGAGATTCCTGCGCATCCGTAGTTCAGCTCTTCGACTATCAAGCTGGTGTCGAGCACGCCGAGTCCCGGTCCGCCAAGTTCCTTCGGCACACCGAAGTTCATCAGTCCGGCCGCGAACGCTTTCTCGCACACGTCCACTGGAAAGATTTCCTTCTCGTCGTATTCGCGCGCACGCGGAATTATCTCCTGCTCGGCGAACTTATGCGCCAGCTCTTTCAATTCGCGCTGCTCATCGGTCAAATCAAAACCCAGCATCGTGATATCTCCCCTGGTTCGATCGTCGCGCCGCCGCGATTGGCTTTCACCGTTAACCGACCGCGCGATGCAATGAAAGAGCCGGGGCAGCGCACATCGATTCGCCTTGAAAAACCGCGCGCGTCCGAATACGACGGTAGTTGAATCTGATTCTTCAAGGAGACCCACGATGTCGATTAGCCTGCTTGCGAAACTTAAAGTGCAGCCCGGCAAGGAAGCCGAGTTCACGACCGCGGCCAAGGAAATGATCGCGACGGTGAGAGCCGCCGAGCCCGGCACCCTCGCCTACATCCTGCATCAGAACAGCAAAGACCCGACCGAGTTCATCTACTACGAGGTTTACCGGGATCAGGCTGCGTTCGACGCCCACGGCAAGACCGATCACATGAAAGCATTCGGTGGGAAAATCGGCGGCATCCTCGCCGGCCGCCCCGAGCTGACGTTCGTGACCGAAGTCGCGAAGAAATAAGTTCCAATGCCTCTCCCTGTAAGGGAGAGGCCGCGCCTTTAAGGCGCGGGTGAGGGTCCGAAATTAAAAATGTCTGCTCTGGAATTCCGCGGGGCAGAGGCATTTGATCATAATTAAAGTAACACTTTAAGTGACATCAATGCCTTCGCCCCTCGCAATCCTTGGCGGCCGGCCCGTTCGCACTCGCCCCTTCCCGGCGTGGCCTGTATTCGACGCCCGCGAACGTGCGCAACTCGAAGATGTCCTCACCTCGTCGAACTGGGGCGGTCATCCGAGCCCCAATCGCAAAGCCGCCGAGTTTGCGGCCGCATTCGCCGCGTACCAGGGCGCTCGCTTTGCCATTCCTACCACCTCGGGCACCAGCGCGCTCGAGGTCGCCTTGAAGGCGCTGGGCATCGGCGCCGGCGACGAGGTCATCGTCCCCGCGATCACTTTCGCCGCGACTCCATATGCCGCCGTCGCGTGCATGGCGCGACCCGTCTTCGCCGACGTGACCGCCGCCAACGCATGCATCGATCCCGACTCGGTGCGGCGGCTAATCACGCGACGCACCAAGGCGATCATTCCAGTGCATTACGGCGCGTCGCTCGCCGATCTCGACGCACTCGCCGAAATTTCGCGCGCGCATTCAATTCCGTTGGTGGAGGATTGCGCGCACGTCCCGGGTGCTCGATTCCGCGAGCGAGGTGTCGGTACCCACAGCGCGCTCGGATGCTTCAGCTTCCAGTCCTCCAAACCGATGACCGCGGGCGAAGGTGGAATGATTACAACCGACGACCCGGACCTTGAACAGCGATGCCAGTCGCTGATCAATTGTGGGCGCCGCCGCCCCGGCGATACCTTCGAAGGCCCGCTGATGGGCGCGAACTACCGCATGACGGAATGGCAATGCGGAATTCTGCTCGCGCAACTCGCGCGTCTGCCCGATCAAATCGAGCAAAAAAGTCGGGCCGCGGCCCGGCTGCGCGAAAGGCTCGGTGCGGTCAACGGACTGATCCCGATTGCGCGCGATCCTCGCGTCACCCGCGAAGTCATCTACGCATTTATTTTTCTCATCGACGAGTCCGCACTCGGTCTGTCTCGCGATCAATTCATTCGGGCGCTTCGTGCCGAAGGCATTCCTTGCGGCGTCGCCAACGATCCCGTCTATCGTTCCGCGCTGTTCCCACGCGAGTCCGCTGCCTATCGAAAGGCCTGCGAATTGGCAGGCGCAAATCCCGCGCAGATCGCGATCGATTGCCCGGTTGCCGAACGCCTTTTCGAGCGTGCGATCGTCTCTATCCCGCACCAATGCTTGCTGGGTGACGACCACGACCTCGACGACATCATCGCCGCAATCGTAAAGATCGCTTCCAGAGCCACCGAGCTCGCCGCAGCGAAGTTGCAATGAGCCCTCTCTACGCAGGAGCTGCCCGCGTAAAGCTTGATCCGCCCGCGGGGCTCGCGATGCTCGGTTACGGCAATCGCGTCGGCCGCAATACGGGCGTGCACGACGACCTCGCCGCGCAAGCTCTGGTTCTGAGCGACGGCACCGCTAAGGTCGCAATCGCCGGCATCGATGTTCTCGCGTTGGGCGTTCGCATTGCCGACGACATCCGCGAGCGCGTCGCCGCAACGGCCGGCATCCCCGCCGATTCGACCATGGTTTGTGCAACGCACACGCATTCCGCGCCCGCGTTGAATATTTTCGCGACTCCGCGTGCCGACGCGAACCCGGCAGAAGGCCGCGACCTCGAATGGGAACGCGCGCTGCCCCAAAGGATTGCTTCCGCGATAATTCAGGCGCACGCAAATCTTCAACCCGCGACACTGCGCGCCGCCACTGCCTCATTTACGCTCGGAATTAATCGCCGCCTGATGCGCCCGCAGCGGCAAATCCAATTAGCCGCAAATCGTTCCGGCCCAGCCGACGCCGAAGTCGTGGCCCTTGGCGCGTATCGACCGGACGGAACTGCGATCGCATACGTCATGAACTATCCATGCCACGGCGTCGTGCTGTGCGAGGACAATCTGCTCTATTCGCGCGATTGGCCCGGTTTTGCGATGGACGAAATCGAAAGCGCGAGTTCTACCGCCTCTGGTCTGCGTCCAATTTCGATTTTCTCCAGGGTGCGACCGGCAACATCGATCCGCGCAGCCGCGGCAGCTTCGACGTCGCCGAACACCACGGCCGCGCCATGGGCCGTGCTGCATTCGACTCGCTCGCCAAGGCACCGTCGATCGCAAACGCCGAAATTGTCGCGCGAAGAATCCCGCTCGCACTGTCGCTCAAGGATTTCGGCGCCGACCTGGCCCTAGCACGCGAATGCGCCGCGCAAACGCAGGCCTCGCTCGATAACCATCGCGGCGGCGACGGCTATCAGTTGAAGCGACTGCGCGATCACCACGCGCAATCGCTCGCGGCGCTGTCGGCTCTGGAAGCCCTCGAGGATCAGAATCGTCGCGACCGCCGGGTAGATATGATGTGCCGCGAGCTCGCCACTGCGATGTCCATCGTGGCAGTCGGCGACCTCGCGATTGTTGGCGTCCCGGGCGAGCTTTTCGTCGAGCTCGGCCTTGCGCTGAAAGCCAACCCGCACTTCGCGCAGACGTTCGTCGCCGGATACTGCAACGATCTGATCGGGTATATTCCCACCCGCGCCGCTTACGCCGAGGGCGGCTACGAAGTCGATACCGCAAGAGTTGCCGCCGGTTCCGGCGAGGCGATGGTCGAAGCTGCGCTTTCTTCGCTCGCTGCGATACGCGGTTAGTCGATGCGCGAGATTCGACATCGCGAACTTCTTCGGATGCTTACCAATGGCGTGCAGATCGTCGACGCCCTGCCCGCGCACGAGTACGACACCACCCACATCCGCGGCGCGATTCATATTCCGGTCGGCCACATCTTGCGTGATGCTCCGACCGCTCTCAAGCGCACGCGACCGGTCGTGGTCTATTGCCGGGATTGCTTGTGAGACCTTAGTGCGCGAGCTGCGGCGCAGCTTGAGGTGCTCGGCTTCACCGACGTCCGCCACTACTTTCGCGGCAAGGTCGACTGGATGGTCCGCGGATTGCCCATGGATCCACCCGCTCGGCTCTCAGAGCGGATACGCGCTATTCGCTATTTCGTAAATAACCTGGCGCCCGGCATTCGCTCACTCTGGATTCGCTATTCGCGCCGCGTGCGCGTCGCCGAGTTCACGCGCGACGACCTCGTCCGCCTGCGCGCTGACGACTCCGTTTCGCAGGCCTCCCTCGATTCGCCAACGCCGCGCGCCGTCGTGCTCGATTCCAACCGAGTGCTGCTCGGCACCCTCGAGCACTCCAGCGCTGCGCCGCGCGCGCTCGCTGCGATGAATCCCAACCCGCAGACAATTCGCCCCGACATGACGCCGCGCCTCGCCGCTCATTTGCTGAAGTCGAATCCGTATCTGATGGTGACAACGGAAAAGGGCAGGTACCTCGGCCGATACATCCCGAGCTGATCGTTGCTATCTCTCGATCAATCCATCACCCGATATGTCCAGCTGATACCCCACCTGCCGCGCAAGCTCCTCCGGCCGCGCGCGATAGGATTCGACTTGCGGCACGCCCGGAATCGCCGCGATCACCTCGGCCACCGTAACTGCGCTGAACCCATGACGCTCGAAAAAATCGCGCGCGTCGACGCCAAACAAATAAAGATGACGCGCACCGCGCGTGTGCGCCGCCTTGCGCGCCGCCGCGATCAGCGCGCCGCCGATTCCGCGCCGGCGCATCGATTCATTCACCCACAGCGACCGTAGCAGCGCCGCGTCGATCTTCGGCTCGACGCCTATCACTCCGACCGCCTCATCGCCCACGTACGCCACGATGTAACACGCCGCCGGCCACTCGATTCCCTCCGTCATCATGCCGCCGCGGTCGAGCATCGCGCGCACCTGCGCCAGCTCGCGCGTCTGCTCGACTACGAGTTCGCCTCCGCGATGCTTCCGTATCGCCATCCGAACCTTGCGGCCTACTTTTTGAGCGGCGGGAAGAGCTGCACTCCCGCTTCGTCCACCACCGTGATCGCCTTGACCGGACACGAACGCGCCGCCGACACGATTACCGAGTCGCTCGCCGCCGCCGCGTCGATTAGTTCGGACTTGCCTGCATCGTCGAGTCGAAAGACGGTCGGCGCCGTTTCGACGCAGTCGCCGCTGCCGATGCAACGGGTCTTGTTTATTGTGATCGAAAGCTTTGCCATCGCTGCCTCCAGGCACTCAGGTCGTCCATGAACAATAGAATTCGCACTCGTCCCGTCGCAAGTATTCCAATTGAATCCGCACGCCGCGCGGCCGATACTCATGCCGATGAGCCAGATTGCCGGCACCGGAATCGACGTCATCGAGGTCGATCGCATCGAACGCGCACTCACCCGCCCCGCTACCGGCGAGCGTTTTCGCGCCCGCGTCTTCACCGCCGGCGAGATAAAGTACTGCGAGTCGCGCGGCCGCCCCCGCTACCAGAGCTACGCCGCGCGCTTCGCCGCCAAGGAAGCGACGATGAAAGCGCTCGGCACCGGATGGAACCGCAACGTCGGCTGGAGCGAAATCGAAGTGGTGCGTGAACGCGGCAAAGCACCAACCATCGCGCTGTCAGGCAAGGCCGCCGCCTTCGCACAGCGCAAGCAGATATCGCGCTTTCACCTGAGCATCACCCACACCGCAGCCCAGGCGATAGCCCACGTAATCGCCGAAACCTAGACAACCTTGAAAATCGTTGTGGCCATTTCATCGCACCATGCAGCACCCGCAAAACTGTCACGCTGTCGCCTCGATGAAAGTATGCGACCACGTACGGAAGTCCCGCGATAGTCAACTCGCGCGTGCCTTCGACGCGCCCCGGCCGCCCGATCCCGGGATGCTCGGCGAGCATCCCGACATGGCGGATAATCTCGAGCACTGTTTCAATTGCCGCGCTTGGGTTGGAACGGCGTATATATTGCTCGACTGAATCGAGGTCACGACTGGCGGCGAGCGTCCACTTTAGCTGCACGCTTGCGGTCCCACCTCTTCACCACGGCCTCGTGTTCCACCAGCTGGCCGGCTTCGGCTTCCTTAAGCGCCTGCTTTACCTCACCGACGAACCATTCCTCGTAGTCGAGGTAGCGCTCGACCGCCTGGTTGATAACCCATGCCCGCGAACGGCTCATCGCATGCGCGAGACCGTCCACTCTTTTGAGTGTCCGGCTCTCCATACGAACTGTGGTTGTCTTTTCAACACCCATATCCAGAAAGAATATATCCGGATACAAGTGATCGGCAACTCCGTGACGTCTTCAAGCAGGCGACCAGAGGGCTACTTGGCCGCCGCTGACGGCGCCGCTTGCGGCGCGCGTGCCATATATAGCGGCGCGGGCTTGTTGAGCTGCGTGAAGCTGAACTCGCTCATCGCGTATACGGCCTTGCTCGTGTTCGAAATTGCGTAGTACTCGGTTTTCTGCGCGGGCTCGCCGGGAATTGGCGGCTCCGTGGACTTGACGTTGATCTTCGCGAGCTTGACCGTCGCGAGTTCCTTGCCGTCCTTGCCGATCAGAGTTATTTCGAGCGCGGGATTGTCCAGCCCGAACGGCTGCCCGCTCGGCATCGGATCGGCGACGATCGACTGCCCCTTCAGATCGCGGAACTGATTGAGCAGCCGCTCGACGATCGGAATATCGGCCTCGGTCGTTTTGCCTCCGGCGATCACGTTCCAGTTCGCGCCCGCGCGCTTGAGCGTGAATTCGCCATCGCTGTTTTTGACCTTGACCGTATCCACCGTCTCGGGATCCACCTTCACCACCGTGCGATCGCGAAAATCCAGCGCCGACTTGTCCAGCGAGGTCAGCAAGTATTCCGCGACCGCATAAACCGGCGCCCGCTCTCCGCGACGCACGAAAATTCCGCTCTTGCCCGCCTCGTTCTGTTTGAAGCCGAACAACATCGACTGCTGGTCGCCGTTCTTGAGCACTACGGTCGCCGTCAGATGCGGTTTCTCGAGGCCATATTGGGTAACGCTGGCCGGCGCATCGGAAATAAAATCGGTCGCGCGCGCATTCACCAACGTGCTGAGTGCCATCCGCACCGCCATGTCATCGGCCGGATATTGCGCGGGCTTGACGATTTTCCAGTTCTCGCCGTCGCGATCGATTTCAACTGTCTGCCCGTTGTCGCGCGTGATGATCAGCTTCTGCACATCGTCGATCTTGAATGCCATCAGGTCGCGAACCCGCAAGTCGTTCACCGTCTTGTTCATCCCGGCCGCGAACGCACCTTCGGTCAGCAGCACCGCAGGACTGTTGCTGAGCCGCACATACGCGTTGAACCCAATCGGCGTCGATTTCCCGACTTCGATCGAAGGCAAGATCTTGTTATCAAAGGTCGTGACCGTAACTGTCGTGGTCGGAGGCTTGAGCCCGAATGGCGCGACGTCCGCCGGCTTGTCATCCACCGTGCGCACCATCACCCCATCGGCGATTGCGCGCGCCAGGTTGTTGGCCTGGGTCTGATCCGCGTCCGCGCCCACCGGCTTCGCCAGCCGCCACGGTTTGCCCTTGTCGCGCTCGAGTACGATGTCCCGATCGGAATAGCGAAGTTCAATCTTCGCGATGTCGTCCGCCTTGACCGTGAGCAGCTTTTGTTGCGCCTCGGTCTGGGAATAGTGGCTAACGACAAAGGCGTAGCCGCCCACAATCGCGAACAGGATCAGTACGATAATAGTGTTGCGCAGGCGCATCGAAAGTTAGGTTCGCAGCCGGAGACGCCTCAATTGCGCCGTTCCCACCACACGACGATCCCGATAATCAGCAGCATCTCGGGCAGCAGCAGCACCGCAAACGCGAACACGATCGAGAACTGCGCCGTGGTCAGCCGGAATCGCGACGCGCGGATCGATCGCGGCCTGATCGAGATCGAATTCTCTTCGCCCGTCAGCCAGTCGGCACTGTTGACGAAAAAGTCGCCGTTGAAGAACGTCCCCGCATATTGATTGTCGGCAAACTCGGTGCTGCCGTATACCACCATGCGCGCGTCGCCCCCCTTGCCGAAGCCCAGCTGCTCGAGGTTGCCGTCCACTGCCATCACCACCGTGATCGGCCCGCGCGTATCCTTGGCCGTCAGCTCGGCCTTCTGCTGCCGGAACAGCGTGTCGAGATCGACCTCTGCCCACGACGTATCACCGGTCTTCGCCAGCGGGGTGACTGTCAATCCGGGATTCAGCTTCGCTTCGGCGGTGAGCGATCGCGTCATCGGGAACACCGTGCGCTGCTTGAAATCCTTGGTGATCGGATGCTCGCCGTAAGTCTGCACTATCGGATTGAGCCCAAGCGCGGGTCCTTCAAACAGCCGCACCACCTGGTCCACCACGATATCGTTGCCGACCACGACGCCCCAGTCGGCGGCGAGTTTCACCATCGCGGTCTCGTCGATCGGATTGTCGGGACGCTGCGGGCGATACATCGCAATCATGCGCCCGCCATGCTTCATGTAGTCAGTCAGCGCGTCGATCTCATGCTGCCCCAGCGGTTTGATCGGCCCCGCGACCACTACCAGGTTGGCGTCGTCCGGTACCTTCGGCAATTGCGCCAGCTCGAGCTTTCTAACCTCGTAGCCCTCGCCTTCCAGATCCTTCCTGATAGCCCCGTAGCCCGACGGCGTCTCCGCATCATCGGGATCAGCTTCGCCGTGCCCATCCAGGAACTGGACTACCTTCTTGGTGTTCCTGGTCGCGCGAATGATCGCGTTGGTCAGCGCTTCCTCGTTGAGCTCGGTGACGTTGGTGCCCTCGGTGCTGTCGACGCCGCCATACTGGAGATGCGTCGTGCCCATCACCGACACCTTGAACCGTTCGGCCAGCTCGGGATGCTTGTCGGGATCGACCATCTCGTAGCTGACCTTCGGCGAGTAGTATGCAAACGTCTCGTACAGGTCGCGCGCCGCGGGATTCTCGCCGCCCTGGAAGAAGCCGTAGAACTTGAGCGGCTTCTGCAGGCCCTTGATCACGTTTATCGACTGGCTCGAAAGGCTGTAAACCTTCTCGCTGGTGAGATCGAGCCGCGTGTGATGGAGCGTCGAAATGTAATTAATCGCGACCAGCAGCCCGATATACGCCAGCGAGTAGATGACGGCGTTGGCGCCGTAGCGCGCCGAGCGTCCGGTGGTTATCGACGACAGTTCGGAGCGGCTCGACGTGATCCACAGGATTATCGCGAAGATGCCGCCGGCCAGGTTTACCCATACGAACAGCCGAAAGCCGGTCGAGATAAAATAATCAACCAGCCCGAATGTGAGCAAAACCAGGCCGAGAATTCCGTAAAGCGCCGCCGATCGCCGCATCCGCCCCCTGCCTTATCGCCAGCGCGCCGACTCGACCGAGCGTTGGGTCAAGAACAGCGCCACGAAGATGACACTCAGAAAATAAACGATGTCGCGCGTGTCGATTACTCCAGTCACCATCTGCGCGAAATGCTCTGGCAATGAAAGGTATCGCAGCAAGCCCTCTAGCGGCGATCCACCCGCTTGCGCCGGCCACGATATGACGAACAGCAGCAGCAACAGGCCGAAACAACTGATCGCCGCGATTATCTGATTCTGAGTGAGTGAGCTGGTGAACAGTCCGATTGAAACGAACGAGATCGCAAGCAGCAACAGCCCGAGATAGCCGGAGAACATCACGCCGACCTCAGGATTGCCGAAGGCTACCAGGATCAGCGGGAACATGCCGGCAAGGCCGATCATAATCAGCATGAAGGCGGCCGCCGCGATGAACTTGCCCGCGACGATCTCGCCCGTGCGGATCGGTGCCGTCAGCAGAAGTTCGTAAGTGCCGGTCCGCTTTTCCTCGGCAAAACTTCGCATCGTGATCGCCGGCACCAGGATAACCAGCACGATCGCCAGGTTGTGCAACATCGGCTCGATTACGCGCTCGTTCAGGTTCAAGCGCTGCAGCACTTCGGGATTTTGCATCGCCGAGTAAGCGGTCAGCGTCACTTCGAAATAACGCAGCAGCGCGAAGAAAAAGAAGCCGCCCAGCAGCAGGAACACCGTCATCACCACGTAGGCGACCGGCTGCAGAAAATAACCGGCGAGCTCCTTGCCCGCGATTGTCAGGGAATTTTTCATTCGAGCGGCACGGGTCGTCTAGGTATGCCCCGCTCCAACCTCCTCCAGCGTTTCCTCGGCAGTCGCGCCGTCGTCGTGTCGCTCCTTGGTGATGGCGTTCAGGAAAATATCTTCGAGCGAAGTCCCCGCCGGCAGCTTCTTCAGGTACTCCTCGAGCACCACGCGGCCGTCGGCAATGATCACGACCTTGTCGCAGATCTGCGAAACCTCGGGCAGGATATGGGTCGAGAGCACCACCGTTCTGTTGCCCGCGAGATTGTGAATCAGGCCGCGAATTTCGTGAATCTGTCGCGGATCGAGACCAATCGTCGGCTCGTCGAGGACCAGTACCGGCGGGTCGTGAATCAACGCCTGTGCCAGCCCGACGCGCTGACGATAGCCCTTCGACAACTGGCCGCAAATCCGATGCGCCATGTCCGTCAGCCCGCAAACTTCGAGCACATGCTCGAGCGCACCCTCGATTTTCGCGCGCGGCACATCGCGCAGTTTCGCGACGAACCTCAGGTAGGCCTCGACCCGCATGTCAGGATACAGCGGCGGATTTTCAGGCAGGTAGCCGATCTTGCGGCGCGCCTCGAGCGATTGCGAAAAGATATCGAGTCCGTCAATCAACACCGTGCCTGCGGTCGCCGGCATATAGCCGGTAATGATGCGCATCGTGGTGGTCTTGCCGGCCCCGTTGGGACCGAGGAAGCCGAGGATGGACCCGTTCTCGGCCTTGAACGATACGTCTTTTACCGCGACAAAATTGCCGTAAACTTTAGTTAGTTTTTTAACCTCGATCATTCAGGTCGTCCGATTCCAGAGCCACCGCGGCCAATTCGGCCCGTCCAAATCAATTGACGAAGCGAGCCCCACGGCAATTCGATCGGCCAAAGGGCAACCGACTAATTAAACACACCACACCAAGCTGTCAATACGGCGTCCGCTGCTATCCCTCTAACAGAAACGAAGTCCCGCATCTTTTTCCTATCAGCGGGTGCAGAGGTCACGCCCGCCCAGGAAAGCAGTGAAAAATGAACCCCACGGCGGGTTTGACATTCAATCAGTTCTTCTTTCCCCAATCTTCATTCACGACGCTTTTGCTTTGAGAACCGTATCGGATAGTTTCGATTGATGGCCGCAGAACGCAAGCAACTCATTCTCGTCGATGGCTCCGGGTACATCTTCCGCGCTTTCCACGCGCTGCCCCCGATGAATACCTCGCACGGACTGCCCACTCAGGCGGTTTACGGCTTCATCCGGATGCTGTTGAAGCTGCTCAAGGACGTGCGTCCGTCGCATATCGCGATCGTCTTCGACTCGCCCAAGAGAACCTTTCGAGACGACCTGTTCGCTGACTACAAGGCAAACCGAACCGAGGCGCCCAACGATCTGATCGTGCAGATTCCCTATATCCACCGCGCCGTCGACGCGTTTCGCATCAAGTCGCTGATGATCGAGGGCTTTGAAGCCGACGACGTGATCGGCACGCTCGCCAGGCGCGCCGCGAAGGACGATTTCGCCGTCACGCTGATCACGGCGGACAAGGATTTCATGCAACTCGTCGGCCCGCACGTAACGCTGTGGGATACGATGCGCGATCGGCGAATCGCGGTCCGCGACGTGAAAGAGCGTTTCGGTGTCGAGCCGGCGGCGCTGATCGATATCCAGGCGTTGACCGGGGACAGCATCGACAACATCAAGGGCGTGCCCGGAGTCGGCGAGAAAACCGCGTCCGCGCTGGTGCAGAAGTTTGGCGGGATCAAGGGCATCTACGAGAACCTCGACCGCATCGAGGAGTCGGGGATTCGCGGCGCGAAGAAAGTCGCCGGCCTGCTCGGCGAGCATCGTGCGGCCGTCGATCTCGCGCGAAAACTGGTGCGCATCGAGACCGACGTCCCGCTCGAAATCTCAACTGACGAATTCGCGTGGCGAGGGGTGGACGAGAAAGTGGCTGCGGAACTGCTGCGCGAGTTGGAGTTCCATTCAATCCTGCGCGAAATCTCGCCCTCCCAGGTGGAACTTCCAGGCCTCGAATCCACCGCCAAGCCTGCCCCCACCGTCACTGGAGAAGATCTCAGCGCCGCCCTTGCGACTCTTGCCGAGGCGCCGCGCATCGCAATTGACCTCACTGTTGGTGAACCCGGTCAGGATCGGTTGCAGCTCTCGAGTGCCGACCAAACCATCGTCGTCGAGCATGACGGTATCGCGAGCGCTGCGTCGCTGCTCGGCGCAGAACAACCGCCCAAGTCGTGCCACGACCTGAAGAATCAAATCGCGGCTTTCGCACGGCATGGCATCGCGCTGAAGGGCGTCGATTTCGACACGATGCTCGCGGGCTTTCTCATCAATTCCGGCCAGGGCGAGCCTTCCCTCACCGACCTCTATCACGAGTACCTTGCGCCCCTTGGCGCCGGCACTCCGC
This sequence comes from uncultured delta proteobacterium, assembly GCA_963842215.1. GTDB lineage: Bacteria > Desulfobacterota > Binatia > Binatales > Binataceae > Binatus. Next base: position 1,397,094 of record CAWJFQ010000001.1, read on the forward strand.
CCGGCACCAACGCGGATCTGGTTAGAAGTCTGCGCGAAGCGCTGTCGGCGCGTCTGGAAGCCGACGCGCTGACTCCGATGTACAACGACATCGAGCTGCCGATCGCACCCATTCTGGCCACGATGGAAGCCGACGGTATTGGAATCGATGGCGACGCGCTCAAGGTCATCTCGAAAGAATTTGCCGAGCAAATGACCCGGCTCGAGCGCGAGTGCTACGAACTGGCGCGGCGCGAGTTCAATCTCAACTCGCCCATCCAGCTGCGCGAGGTGCTGTTCACCGATCTCAAGCTCTCGGCCAAGGGACTCAAAAAAACCAAGAGCGGATTTTCAACCGATGTCGATACGCTCGAGAAGCTCGCCGCGGTCCATCCGCTGCCGCGCAAACTGATCGAGTACCGCACGATTTCAAAATTGAAGTCCACCTATGCCGACGCGCTGTCAGAAGTGATTCGCTCGGGCACGGGGCGAATCCACACCACCTGGCATCAGGCGCTGGTCCCGACCGGCCGGATCAGCTCGAGCGACCCGAATCTGCAGAATATCCCGACCCGCAGCATCGAGGGTCGCCGGATTCGCCGGGCGTTCGTGCCAAAGCCGGGATGCATCTTCGTGTCAGCCGACTATTCGCAGATCGATCTGCGCGTGCTGGCTCATCTGTCGGGCGACAAGACCCTGGTCGATGCGTTCAATACCGGCGAGGACATCCATATACGCACTGCCACCGAGGTGCTCGGGGTCACGCCGGACAAGGTCAACGCCGAGGCGCGCCGGTTGGCGAAAGTGATAAACTTCGGGATCATCTATGGGATGGGTTCGCAGCGGCTGGCGGGCGAGCTTGGGATTGCGCTGGCGGAAGCCTCGGACTACATCAAACGCTACTTCGAGCGGCTGCCAGGTGTGCGCGGATGGCTCGACGAGACGGTTCGCATCGCACGCACGACCGGCTATGTAACGACGATGTATGGGCGCCGCCGGTATCTACCGGAGCTGAACGCCCAGCCGGGCGGGGCGAGGGCGCAGGCTGAGCGAATCGCCATCAATACCCCCATCCAGGGCACGGCGGCAGACCTGATAAAACTCGCTATGATACGGCTGGATAGGACGCTTCGGGAGCGCGGATTGGGCGCGCGGATGATCCTGCAGGTGCACGACGAACTACTGCTCGAAGCCCCCAATAACGAGTGGCAGGAAGCAGCCAAACTGGCAAAACGCGAAATGGAGGAAGTAGCAAAGCTCAAAATTCCGCTAAAAGTCGAGCTGAAATCCGGTCCAAACTGGGCCGAGATGAGCGGCTCGGCATGATAAACCTGCTGAATTTACTCGCCCGCACCTGCGTCTACTCAAGTTGAGAACACCAGCCCGCCAGGACGGTGATGAAGCCGAGCTTATCGAACGCTCTACCAAGGGCGATTCGGAAGCGTTCGGCGTGCTGGTTGAAAGATACCAGCGCCGGGTCGTCGGAGTTGCGCTGGCGGTGGTGCACAATCAGGATGATGCGATTGAACTGGCGCAAGAAACCTTTGTTCGCGCCTATGAAAACCTGTCGAAGTTCGAATCTCGGTCGAGCTTCTCGACCTGGCTTTACCGAATCGCGGCCAACCTCGCGATCGATTTCTGGCGCCGCGAGGGACGCCACGTGGTCCTCCACGGAGAGGATGCCGACAACGAAATCAGCAAATTGCCGACTACCCAGGGAGATTCGTTCAAGGAAGTCAGCCGCAGTGAACTCTCCGCGCGCCTGAAGCAAGCGCTGGAGGAGTTGACGCCAGAACATCGTGCAGTGATACTTCTACGCGAAGTCGAAGGGATGTCGTACGACGAAATTAGTGACGTTTTGCAGTGTCCAAGAGGAACGGTCATGAGCAGGTTGCACTACGCTCGGACTCACCTGCGTACTATTTTGAAAGACGTGGCCGGGAGCTGATCGAGATATGGCTGAATGTGCTGAAATAAGCATGCTGCTCGGCGCGTTCGAGGACTCTGAACTCGAACCCAACGAGATGCAGGAAGTCGCGTTCCATCTGGCGCGATGCGAATCCTGCACCAGCACCCTTGCCGACTACTCCACGCTTGGACGCGACCTCAGGGCGATTACGGCCGCGCCAATGTTGGCTGGCTTCTCCAGCGCGGTGGTCGCTCGCATCGACCGCCTGCGCCTGCCGCTGTCGACCAGGATCGCGCGCTTCTTCAGGCGCCAGCTGGATTCCGTCGGTTCAGGGATCGCCTGGGGCGGCGCAGTCGCCGCCGCCGCGATCGTGACGATTGTTCTGATGACGCCGTATGCCCAGCAGTTCGCCTCTCAAACATCGCATTCGACCTCGCCTGTCACGAAAGTCGAGGCGGAAGCGGTGCCGGCCGCCAATCAAGTAGCGAGCTCGGCGCCCGCCGAGCCGACGATGGCGGACAACGATTCCCATGCCGATATATCGCGGCTCGAATCGGAGAATCGATCGGTCGCAGTGTGGAGCGAACCTCGCAGGGACACTACCGTCATCTGGTTACCGGATCAGCCTTAGGTCGCCATGACGCTGCGCCCAGGTAGCCTCTCCCTTCTCATCATCGCGATCACGACCTTCGGAACGCTGGGCGTCGCTTATGCTCAGCAGGCGCCGAGGCCGGTGAAGCAAGTCTACGTTTACATCGATTCAGTAATGGCCGCCGATACCAACGAGGGTACTGACCCGCGGCTCGCGCCTATGGGCAAGAAGCTGCAAGGTCTGTTCGGTTTTTCGACTTACAGCCTGATCGGTCACGACGAGGGCGAGACCAATTGCGGCAAGATGATTGCGTTCACTCTGCCCGGCGGCAAAATCCTCCACGTGCAACCGCGCGCCATCGACGGCGATATGATCGCGATGGAAATCGTGCTGTTCGACGGCACCCGCCCGATGATGACCACCGATCTCAAGCTCAAGAATAACGGCACGCTGATCGTCGGCGGCCCCCGCTACGAACAGGGGATGATGATCATCTCGATTGGCGCGAGCACCGGCGGAATGCCGATGCAGGCGCAGAGCACCCCACCGGCCGAAGCGACTACTCGCTAGCCGCGGCACCTCACAGCGGATCAAAGACGCAATCAGACGTATTCGGCAGGCAGAACGCTGCTGCTGAATGGGAACGATTTCGTGCGCTACGAATTCGCGCATGCGTTCATCGCTGAGCAGCCCACTGTTCGAAATTTCTCGGCCCGCAGACCGAATAAGATCACTTCTTCACCAGATCGGTGCTGCAAGATATCGACAGCGAGACCGGATTACTTTAATTTCGCTGCGGCACAAGACAACTGTCGTGAAAGGCCTTTCGGTTGGGCGACGATGGTGGTCGCAGAAAAACGCGCATCTACCGCGTTGTTCAAAGGAACTTGACCCCGGGGAAATCCGAACCATGAGCACGCTCGACAGAACGCCCCAGGCAGGTCTCACCGACGAAACGATTTCTCCGTATGGTACGGCTCGCTCGACGGTTCAGGAGGCGCCGCCCAGCTCCGATGGGCGATCCAGAGTGACTTTGTACACTACCTTGATAGCCGGCGTAGCCGCGCTAGGCGGCCTTTTATTTGGCTTCGATACCGGCGTGATTGCGGGCGCGATGTTGTTCATCGTTCCCGACTTCCATCTTGGTCCCGCCCAGCAGGGACTCGTGGTCAGCGCGGTGACCTTTGGCGCGTTGTTCGGAGCGCTGGTCGGTGGAACCACCTCTGACACAATAGGCAGACGCTGGACCAACATCGCCGCCGGACTGAGCTTTGTCGCAGGTTCAGTTTTCTCGGCGGTCGCTCCTAACGTCGACGTTCTGATCACGAGTCGCGTCCTCATAGGACTGGCCATAGGACTGACGTCGGTAGCGGCACCGATGTATATCGCGGAGCTGTCGCCGGCGCGCAATCGCGGCAAGCTGGTATCGCTTTTTCAACTGGCGATCACCATCGGCATCCTGGTCTCCTATATTGTCGATCGCGCCTTGGCACCCGAGCATGCCTGGCGCTGGATGCTCGGTCTCGCATTCATCCCCGGCGCGCTGCTGGTGCTCGGAATGATCGCGATGCCCGAGTCACCGCGATGGCTCCTGAAAACGGGAGCAGAAAAAAAGCGCGCGACAAGCACTTTCGCTCGTGCGGTCTCCAGACGAAATCGACGCGGAAGTACAGGAAATCCGCGAGGACCTGGAACACAATCGGCCGGCTGCGTGGAGCGAACTGCTGATGCCCGGACTTCGTCCCGCGCTTCTTGTCGGTGTCGGGCTCGCCGTTTTCCAACAGGTGACCGGAATCAACACCATTATCTACTACGCTCCACAGATCTTTCAGCGGACCGGCCTGGACAGCGCGACCACGGCATTAGCGGCAACGGCGGGAATCGGCGTGGTTAACGTGCTGTCCACGCTGATCGCGATCTGGCTGGTCGATCGAGTTGGAAGAAAGCCGTTGCTCTTGGCCGGTCTCAGTGGAATGACCTTAAGTCTGGCTGCGCTTGGTGTTGCACAACGCTTCGCTACAACGATCGGTATTGATCTGCACACGCTCGCGCCAATTACCGTCGGCTTCATCGGACTGTACATCGTCTGCTTCGCTTTCTCGCTGGGGCCTGTCGTATGGTTGATGATCTCGGAAATCTTTCCCAACCGCGCGCGAGCCCGTGCTGCTGGAATCTCGACGGCAGCCAACTGGACGGCAAACTTTCTGGTCAGCCTTTCGTTCCCGGTTCTACAGGCGATGATGGGACCATCGCTCTGGTTCCTCTATGCGGCGATGGGTGTGACAGCCTTCGTATTCGTAGTCGGTTACGTTCCCGAAACGAAAGGAAAATCGCTCGAAGACATCTCGCGTCAGTGGCGGACCGCAAACCCATAGGCACCGCGGTTTCTCAACAGGCCGTACCCTGGAGGAACCCGGCATGGGTCACTTATTCCTCAGATCACTAATTGTCGCTTTCGTACTGGCCGGCATCCTGTCGGCGGCGTCCGCGCGGGCGCAGACCTTTTCAACGCCGTGGATGCACGCGACAAACCAGGATTGGGCCTCCGAATGGGGCGTACTCGATCCTCAGATTTTGTTCGCCCCGGAATCCTGGGCTCAGCTAAACGGGGCGACGGGAAATTGGGATGGAGTGCGTAGTGACCTCTCCAACGCCGGAGTTTCTATTTTTGGATCCTACGAAAGCGAGTCCGCTGGTAACCCGGTCGGCGGAGAAGTGCACAAGTTCCGGTATACGCACAACATCGCGCTCGGGGTCGCGTTGGATCTGCACAGACTGCTCGGCCTCGACGATACCTACTTCCTTGCTTCGGCGTCGGAACGTACAGGCAACAGTCTGTCGAACGACATCCCCAACACTCTTCAGGTACAGCAGATTTTCGGACATCAGACGATACGATTGGTGGACTTGGCGATTGAACATCTGTTTTTCAACCAGAAGCTCGATATCGTTGGCGGCCGCATCAACGCCCTCGATGATTTCGCGACATCGCCGTACTACTGCTTTGCGCAGAACCTCGGCTTCTGCGGCAACCCACTGAGTATCCCGACTAACGCCAATGTACCGAGCTATCCGGGCGCGGCCTGGGGAATTCGAGCACGCTACCAGGCCACTCCCGAGTTTTACTCCATGACGGGAGCGTACAATACGTATCGGGACTTCCGCAGCGATAAATTCCACGGCGTTGATTTCAGCCTCCGGCACGATTCCGGCGTCGCAATCATGGAAGAACTCGGCTACTCGCCCGAGTGGCTGCGAGGCGACGGTTATCCGGGAACGTACAAGCTGGGCGGGCTCTATGACTCGGAACCGCGACTGCAATTCGACACGGGTCAGATGCGTGGCGGAACCTGGCAAATGTATGTGACAGGACAGCAGCGACTTCTTCGGCGCCCGGAGGGCGCAATCAATCCTCATCAAGGTCTCTGGAGTTTCCTCGCATTCTCGTATGCGCCGCCGAAGATGAACACCGATGAGTATTTCTGGGATGCGGGACTATTGTATTTCGGGCTGATTCCGCACCGCGCCTACGACGAGTTAGGCCTGTTCGGAATCTGGGGCCAGTTTTCAAGCGATCTGCGGGACGCCCAGCGGGCAAGTCACGAGCCGACACAGACGCATGAAGCGATCATCGAGGCTAACTATATGTACAACGTGACCCCCTCACTGACCGTGCAGCCAGATATACAAGGGGTGTTCCGGCCAAATGGCACCGGCTTGATCAGCGATACGCTGGTCCTCGCTGTGCAAGTGTCCATTGCCCTCTAGGACAGCCGAAATATTATCCTGTCGGCGACATCGGCTGGACCCAGAACCTCACAGCGGGTCAAAGTACGGCGCAACGCGGCCGTCGAAGTGGAACTCGCGGGCCAGCGCAATCCATTTGCGATCGATCCCGTGCAGCGGCTCCGGGAGGCTGTCGAGCGGAAAGAAGGCGGCCGCAAGCGCCTCGAGCGGATTGGGTTTCAGCTCACCTCCGACGATTCGACAATAGAAAAGCATCGAGTAGATATGGCGCGCGGGTGAGCCGTACTTCTTGTTGTCGACTACCGCCATCAAACGCTCCGGCACTACGATAAGCCCGGTTTCCTCGCGCGCTTCTTTGGCCGCATTCTCCGCGGGCGATACGCCGACGTCGCAGAAGCCGGTTGGATACCACCATTTAGCGGTCGGGCGCTGAATCAACAGAATCTCGTCGCGCTGGTTGAACGCGATCACGCCGCACCCCGACGCCGCCGTGACATAGCCCTCGTAGCCGGCGATCACCTGCTCACGCCATCGGCGGCGCAGCGCTTCCGCATCGTGATCGCCGGCGCCGGCGACGACTGAATGCATCCTGGCGGCCTCTTTGAGCAATTCCTCGTAGCGTTCGGAGTCGAACCCATCCGGCTTGAAGGCGAGCCCGGTGCGCGCGATCGCGGTTATTCGCTCGATGAAGCGCGCAAGTTCGCCGAGCAAATCGGAATCAGGCATCGAAATTTCCTTGTGGCTAGTTCGACGAGAAATATAGCATGGCGGCTCGATCCGACTTCGATGAAACTCATTCTTGGCCGCAAGGGATTCGACTCAGCGCATGGCGGGTGCCCGAGTCCAATTCTCGACGGCCAACTGTGCTCGCTTCCGATACCCGACAAAGAGTCGCCGACGCCATACGAAAAGATCTCCTTCAATGGCTATTCAATTGCGCAAATCGCCCAGGACTTGACGCGCCGCCGCGTCCGGCCCGACGAGGGTGCCCATCTCGATCCGGATTTACGCAGCGATTCGCTCGCGCGCGAGCCAGGGTGGCGTCCAATCTTCGGTCAAGCAGGAGCCGCGCAAAGCCACCTGGCTCGGCACCAGACAAGCCCGGGCGATCTCTTTTTATTTTTCGGCTGCTTCCATCAGGCTGAGAGAATTGGAGGCGTGTTCCGCTTTCTCCGCGACGCCCAGAACCTTCACGTCATCTTCGGCTGGCTGCAAGTGGGGAGAGTGATGCCAGCAACTGACGGACTGGTCGCCGAGATCCCGTGGGCCGCCGGACATCCGCATCTCACCGCTCCCGCCCGCTACAAAAACAACACGCTATATTTCGCCAGCGACCGTCTTTCGTCGATTGGCATGAACGCCAGCGGCGGCGGCATCTTCGAACGGCTCGTGCCCGAATTGATCCTCTCGCAAAGGGATCCGTATCTGGGATGCTCGAAGTGGCGGCTGCCGCTATGGTTCGATCCGCGCGACCGCCCTCCCCTCTCCTATCACTCAAAACTGACTCGCTGGACGCGGTGCGAATCTTCGATGAGCGTGCAGTCAGCTTATCCGGGCCAGGAGTTCGTGCTCGATCTTGACCACTATCCGGAAGCGCGCGCCTGGTTGCGATCGATCTTTCGCGCCGCCAACCACTAGCTGCTCGACGATGCTCCGCACACCGACCAGGCCGCATCCGCCAGCGCCGGCACGCGTTCCTTCAATCCGACAAACATCGGATCGTCAGTCTGTCCGCGTACGAACCGCGAATAACTGCCCTCCATGATTATCGCGAGCTTGAACAGCGCGAACGCCTGGTAGAAAGAAAAATCGCGCATCGCACGGCCCGTGCGGCGCTCGTATCGATCGATCATCTCGCGCCGCGTCAGCCATCCTTCGGCCGCCTGCATGCTGGCGATCACGCCGCCCGACGCGCGGTCGGTGGGGTCGGGCCAGTAGGTCAGCATCCAGCCGAAGTCCGCCAACGGATCGCCAATCGTGGACATTTCCCAATCGAGCACCGCGATCGCGCGCGCGCTCTTGGGATCGAACATCACGTTGTCGAGCTTGTAGTCGCCGTGGACAATCGTCGGCGGCGGCGAGTCGGGAATTCGCGCGCGCAGCCACTCTTTGACTTTTTCCATCACGGGCAGCGGGCGCGTATGCGGGATCGTACGCTCGAGCTGATCGGTCCATCGCGCGAGTTGGCGTTGAAGATATCCGTCGGGCCGCCCAAACCCTTCGAGGCCCACGGCGCGCCAATCGACTTCCTGCAGCGCGACGAGCACATCCACCATCTGCTCGCTGACCTGCCGGCGCAGTGCCGGCGTCTGCACGAAATGCTTGTTGTCGGCTCGCACAACGTCGCCTCGCATATACTCCATCAGGTAAAACGGCGCTCCGATGTATGACGGATCGTCGCACATGGCGTAGACCCGCGGCACCGGCACGGGAGTCGCCTGCAATGCCTTCACCACCCGGTACTCGCGCATCATGTCGTGCGCCGTCGGAAGCAGCGGGCCGCGCGGCGGGCGTCGAAGCGCCCACGATTTGCCGTCGAAATGAATCAGGTGAACCTCGTTGGAGTGGCCAAACGAGATATTTTCCGATCTCAGCCCGCTGGTATCGCCGAGCTTGCGCTCATCGAGAAACCGCTTCAATCCTTCGAGATCTACTGTCGCCGACGGTCCGGTTTTTTCCTGCGTGGAGTTACTCATAGAGCCGTACTGTTTTCGCAAACGTGGCTTGCGGTCAAGTGCCGGACCCTTCTTGCGATGGCAAAGTGCGGACCTATACAACGATGTGCAGTGAACGCTGCGACCAGATTGAGCGAGGGCCAGAGCACCAGCCAACTCTCCGCGATGATCCGACTGGCCCGCCCTCATCAGTGGCTCAAGAACGCGCTGGTGTTGGCTGCCCTGGTATTCGGCCAGCGCCTGTTCGTTGTCCACGACGTCTTGCTTGCGCTCATCGCATTCATCGCGTTCTGCGCTCTCGCCAGTGCCGCCTATATTCTCAATGACATCGCCGACCGCGACGCGGATCGCCTGAATCCCGAAAAGTGCGACCGCCCGCTGGCGCGCGGCGACATCACCGTTGCCGCCGCCGCCCGCGCCGCACTGATGCTCGCTGTCGTTGCGGCCGTGCTCAGCATCTTCCTGGGCCGCGCGTTCGTCGGAATTGCGGTGCTATACGCAACGCTTCAGCTTGTGTATTCGCTGTGGGCCAAGCACCAGGTGATCATCGATATCATAGCGGTTGCGATCGGTTTCGTGCTGCGCGCGTTCGCCGGCGGCGTTGCCATCAAGGTCGCGGTATCGCCATGGCTGGTTTTCATCACCTTCGTCCTGGCGCTCTTCCTGGTGCTCGCGCGCCGTCGCCACGAACTGATAGCGCTCGGCGACGACGCCATCGCGCATCGCAGCGCCCTTTCCGAGTATAGCGTCCGGCTGGTCGATCAGATGATCTCAATCGTGGCCGGCGCGACGCTCGTCAGCTACATGATTTACACCGCGTCGGCCGAGGTCGAAGCAAAGCTCGGCACCCAACATCTCTACCTGACGGTGCCTTTCGTCGCCTTCGGAATCCTGCGCTATCTCTACCTGATCGACGAGCGCAACGAAGGCGGCGACCCCGCTAGCGCGCTGCTTCACGACCGTCCGCTGATGCTCGCGGTCGCGCTGTGGATCCTGACCGATATCGCGTTGTTGTATTTCTAGCGGCCGCGCTCTCAATAGGTCGGCAGCACTCCGGTGGGAGAGCCCACCAGGCCCGCCCGCTGGAACGGATTGCGTCCAAACGGGCTCTGCCCAAACGATCCCAAACCGCCCAGCGTGATCTGAAACTGGAAGCTCAGGTCATTGGGATTGTACGAATCGGTGACCCCGAGGTCCGCCACCCAACAGTCGCACGGCGATTTCAACCGAATGCCGTACTCCGTCTGCAGAAATTGATTCGACGCGACGTCATAACTGGGCGCAAAAAAGAGCCCCATCCGATCGAATACCTCGGTGTACGCTGTCGCTGTTACAAACTCCGCCGCATTTCTGTTGGTCCCCGGAATAACGGTGTCGCGCCGATTGGCGTAGTTGTATCCGATCTGCAGAAACGAGCCTTGCAGCGCCTTGCCCATGTAGATGCTCGACCCTTGCGTTGACCACGGCGGCTGATAGCTCAGCGCCGCGTCCGCCAGTGTGACCCCGGCGTGATTACGCGGGCTGTAATCCACTTCCGAGCTGAAGGTTGCAACCTGCGTCAGGAAAATGTGCGTCAGGGCCTGGATGTCCGACATGTCCGATCCGTTGGCCACCAGATGCCCAATGTCGTACACCTGCTGCACCGTCAGCGATCCAAGCTGCGTCGAATGCTCTCCGTCGCGCACGATATTTCCCGCATGCGCTCCCAACACATCCTGGACCGGTTCTTCGTAGAACGGCCCCACACTCGAATCCGCATCGGACAGTTGCTCGCCGTCCGTCGTCGTCGCGTTGCTGGTCTTCTCGTCCGGCGGGGCTTCCGTACTCCTCGCGTACAGCCGCGTAGTGAACCCGTAGCCGAACATGCTGCGCGAGTTCAGGCGATCGAATGAATCAAACAACGGCATGTTGCCCTGGTAGATATTCGGCACGTAGTAGTAATTTACGAACGGCTGGATAACATTTTTGACCTTGTCGACCGTCTTCCAATGCACGTCGTAAACGCGATCGAGGACCGTTGAAATTCCCGCCTTCGCGTATGGAACAATTCGCGCGCTGTTGCCTTCAGCGCTGAGCTGGCTCAACACCACGCAATTATTGAATATCAGCTCCTGGCCGCCGCCCCCCGCGCAAGTATTGTTATTGGGAATCTGTGCAGGGATGGTGCCCACCTTGATAATATGCAAGTTGTTCCCGGCCGTCTCCCAGAACGCCGCCTGCGCACCTATCTCGCCGTAACCCTGGACGTAGTCACCGATACGCCACGGCAGTGTCACCCGAGGATTCGCGTCGAGCCGCAAGCCATTGATTCCTTCCTCCCGGTAGAAGTTGACCGCCTCCGCGTCGTAGTCCGCGAACATCAGGTTGTTGAACAGCTCCTGGCGTCCGGTCACGGTGAGATCGGGCAGCCGTTGCAGCGCAAACTGTTGCGGCTGGATCAGATCCTGATTCCAGGTTCCTTTCAGGTTCACGTAGGCATTTTCGAACTGATCCAGAAACCCAAAATCCGACGCCGCATTGCGCAGCGAGCCGAAGTTGTTGCCATAGCCGCGCGACAACGTCCATACATCCATCTCGCGCAGATACAGGCTGTCGCTGACGGAAACCGCGTCGCCGTACGCGATCAGATCGGGCGTCAGATGCTGCCGCGCCATCCCGATAATCCCGTATCGGTCGATCGGAATATGGTCATCAGCGAGCTGCGGGTCCACCGTGGTCTCTCGCAGACGATTTGCATCCGAGCGGATCGACTCGTTGTAGAAGGCGCCGTTTACCTCCAGGTAATCGTCCTTGCCGTTGACCAGCCGGTATTCGGCCAGGCCGCCCACTCGCTGCGAGGTCTCGATATCGAGCGCTACTGTCGCGTCGGAACTCTTGTTGATCACGAGATAGTAAGGCTGCAGCCACTGAAATCCGCGCAGGTTGGACTCACCCTCGCGCCCGGTGAGCAGGCCGCTATGCCGGCTGGAGTCCGCCGGAAACACCAGGTACGGGGCCGGCAGCACCGGGTAGCCCAAGACGTTGAAGGTCGCGTCTTGCGCAGTCCCCGTATGCCCCATATTGACCGTCATCTGCTTTGCATTTATCGACCACGACGGCGTGTCCTTCTCGCATCCGCAGGTCGTGAAGAACCCGTTCTTCACGATGTAGGTCTGTCCCTCCTGCTTTATGATCTGCTTGCCCTCGAGATGGTAAATGTCCTTCTTTGCCAGGATCTTGGCGTCATAGAGCACCATCGTCTCATTGGTGATGTCGATATCGGCCTGGGTCGCCCACATCTCGGCTTCCTGATCGATCATATGAACGTGGCCATACGCCTTGGCCTTACGTTCACGGCGCATGATGTCGATCTCGTCGGCCTTCAGCACGCTGCCGCCCTGGGTCATGACGGCATCGCCCTTGACGATGAAAGTGTCGGTCTTCGAGTCGTAGATAGTTTCCTGTCCGGTTACGGTGACCGGTGCTTCATGGCCGGCGCGGACCGGGGTGGGAACTGCAAATCCTTTGGTTTTCTTTGCCGGCGGGAGAGGCTTGACGACCGGCGTATCCGCACTGGCGAGAGTCGGCAGGAGCATCGCCGCCAACACCACCGCTACCGCAATCATTCTAAGCGTCAGCTTCAGGAAATAGCCCACTCCGCCCCTCGCGGCTCAGAAAATACGGGTAAACTTCGCCGATAAGATACACCGATCCCGTAACGAGTGCCACGTCGTTGGGCGCCAACTCGGAAACCACGCGCTCAATCGCGCGAATCGGATCGCGTTCGACCCGCGCGGGGCAATGCGCCCCGAATGCGCCTAGCAGCTGTTCCGGCTCGAGCGGGTTCTTGGGCTTGGCCCGCGTCAGCGTCACGTCGCGCACCCGCGGACCAAGCATCGCGGCCATCGCTCCCCACTCTTTCGCCGACTGGCAGCCGAATATCAGTCGCGGCTTCACGCCGGCGCCTAGCTCGACGCTCAGCGTCTCGAGCAGCGCCCCGATACTCATCTCATTATGCGCACAGTCGAGGATAACCAGCGGCCGCCTCGACACCACGTCAAAACGCCCCGGCCAGTATATTTCCCGCAGACCATCCCTGATTGCGTCCTCATCTATCCGCCAGCCCTGCGCCCGCAGCGCTTCGAGCGCGGCAACCGCGATTGCTGCGTTCTCATGCTGAAAGGGACCCGCCACCCCAAGCTCGACGTCGCGCAGCTCGAGACCCAGGCCATGGTAGTCCAGCCGATGGGCCGGCGCTTGCGACCGGTACGAAAAATCGCGATCGATCAAGCGCACCGCGCTTCCGCGCTGGCCGGCGATCGTCGTCAGCACCAGCCGCGCTTCGGCGTCGCGCGCGCCAATCACCACCGGAATATCAGTTTTAATTATCCCGCCCTTCTCGCCGGCAATAGCCGCGATCGTGTGACCGAGATATTCCATGTGATCGAAACCGATCGGCGTAATCACGCTCAAAATCGGCGTCACCACGTTGGTCGAATCCAGCCGCCCGCCAAGTCCCGTCTCGACTATCGCGATATCGACCTTCTGCTCCGCGAAGTACAGGAACATCATGGCGACGGTGAACTCGAAAAACGTGAGCGCCAGCCCCGCGCGCTCGTAAATCGCGCGCAGCCGCTCGATATACTCGAGCATCAGCGCCGCCGGAATCTCAGCTCCCGAAATCCGGGTCCTCTCCGCCAGGTTCACCAGATGCGGCTTGGTATAAAGCCCGGTCCTGTACCCCGCTCGCCGTAGACAACTGTCGAGCATCGCAGCCACCGAGCCTTTACCCTTGGTGCCCGCAATATGCACCGAGCGAATCCGGCGATGCGGATTGCCAATCACTTCGAGCGCCGCCTCCATCCGCTCGAGCTTGTAAATCTCGCCGAGCGCCTCCAGCGAATACAGCCAATCGATCGTTCTGGAAAGCTGATCCATAACCAGCCCGAAGTTTACCGGCTAACCCCGGTACGCGGAAGATTCAGAGCTCCGCCTCCGCCCCCTTTCCTCTCCCTGCGAGTAGAGCTCTGTGCGTAACTGCTTCGCGTCCCCTCTGTCCCCTCTCCCTGCAAGGAAATCTGTGCGTAAATCTCTGTCTCTTCTCTCTCCGAAGAGAGCTTTTGCGTAACTCTCTGTCTCCTCTCCCTGTAAGGGAGAGGATGAAGGTGAGGGTCCAAATGCAGCGTACCATCGCGATTCAGGATTCCGCTTTCTGACTCTTTGCCCGCGACTAGTCCGCCTTCTTCTTATTTCATTCCAGAGCGAAGCAAAGAATCCCGGTCTTTCCGTCTCATCTACCTGCGAGTAGAGCTCTGTGCGTAACTGCTTCGCGTCCCCTCTGTCCCCTCTCCCTGCAAGGGAGAGGAAGGGTGAGGGTCCTATTACAGCGCCCTGCGCGATTCAGGATTCTGCTCCTGCCAGAAGGAATCGGAGGTTACGCAAAGCTCTCCTGCGAGCAAGAGGATGAAGGTGAGAGTGAAAAAGTCCGAACACAGCCCGCACGATTCAGGGTTCTGCTCCTAACCTCCCCTTGTCGGAGAGGTCGGTTAAGCGCGCAGCGGTGTCGCCGGGTGAAGGGCAGCGCCTGACGACTCTCGTCTCTTCAGCTTCTAGTCGCAATTCACGACCTCGGGCGACCGGCAGCATCGTTCTCTGACGTGTAGCAACAAGCGACCACGAGCATGTTGCGACGGCGCACGTCCCACCTCTCCCGGCGCCACCTCTCGCGTAGACTTCGAGTCTATTCGGAAGAGCAGAATCCTGAATCGCGCGGGGCGCTGTATTCGGACCCTCACCTTCATCCTCTCCCTTACAGGGCGAGGAGACAGCGACTACCTGAAACCCTTCTAACCGGGACAAAGTTCCGCATCTTCATCTTTTTTTAACACTGGGTGCAGGGGTCACCCCTGCCCAAGGAAGCGTGAAACCCAAGGATGGGTTTCACTACGATTAATCGTCCACCGAATAGAAGTTGCTGACGATAGCTTCCCGATACTCCGCGACCTTCGCGCTGGAAAGGAAATTCACCGGCGCCGACAACGTCATCGAGTCCGCGTACTGCCACATTTTCTCGACCCGTTCGCGCGTCTCCTCGGGCGTGCCCGCAATCGCAAAGGTCGTGACCATCTCGTCAGGCACCGCCTTCAGCATCGCCGCGACGTCGCTGCTCTTGGCCGCCTCCACCACCGCGCGCGCCTCTGCCCCAAACCCATGCGCCGCATAGTATTTCTCGTATTGCGCGACGCTCGAGTAGAACGCCACCGTGCCGCGCATGTCGTCGATCGCCTGCTTGCGATTGTTGGCGACGGCAGCATAGCCCCACAGGTTCACGTGATACTGATCGCGCCGCCTGCCTTTTTCACTGAGCGCGCGCTCGAGTGTTTTCGACTGCTTTGCGGTCCAGTCCGCCGACCACACCGGATGCCCCAACATGCCGTCGGCAACCTGCGCCGCCATCACCACCGTGTTTTCGAACAGCGCCGGAACGTAAATTGGAATCGAGCCGCGAACCGGCTTGCGGCCGGTGTTGAAGCCGCGCAGATCGAGCTTGTGGTAGGCCCCGTCAATCGCGCCGAGCTCGCCGGCGTGGCCCTTCTCGATTATCGCGCGCACGGTCTCGACCACTTCGCGCAGATGAGCGACCGGCTTTCCGTACACGATTCCGTAGCTGCGCTCGTTCCACTGCCGCACCCCGGTGCCGAGTCCCAGCACCATGCGCCCGCCGCTGATTCGGTCCAGGTCGAGCGCATTGAGCGCCGTCTCCATCGGACTGCGCGTGAACGCGAGCGCGATACCGGTGCCAATCTTGATTCGTTTGCTCGCCATCGCGACCGCCGCCAGCGTCACGAACGGCGGCGAATGCAACTGCGGCGCCCACACCCCGTCCAACTCCAGCGCATCAAATCGTTCGACGACCCTCGCGAGCTCCTGGGCGGGCATCGCCTGCAGGACTTCCCAATATTTCCGCTTCATCAGATTCCTCTACCGCCAGTCAATCGTTGGCGGAAGACTACTGTCCCGCACGCTTGCCCTTGCCTTTGCCCGCACCGGATGGCGCGCCGTGGCCGCCGCGCGGCTTGGTCAGCATCGCCAGCAGCCGCGCCAGCGTGAAGCGCATCTGGTGGCGCGGGACTATCGCATCGAGCATGCCGTGCGCCAGTAAGAATTCCGCGCTCTGAAAATCCTCCGGCAGCTCAACGTTGCTGGTCTGCTGGGTGACTCGCCGGCCCGCGAATCCGATCACCGCGCCCGGCTCCGCGATATTCAAATCGCCCAGCATGGCAAACGACGCGGCCACACCGCCCAGCGTCGGATCGCACAGGACCGAGATGTACGGCAGACGCGCGTCGCGAAATCGCGCAATCGCCGAGGAAACCTTCGCCATCTGCATCAATGACAGCGCGCCTTCCTGCATCCGCGCGCCTCCCGACGCCACGAACATGATCACCGGCAGCTTGCGCTCGCCCGCGATGTCGAACAACCGCGCGACCTTCTCGCCCACCACTACGCCCATGCTGCCGCCCATGAATTCAAAATCCATCAGGCCGACCGCCGCCGGCCGATTCTCAATTTTGCCGAGTCCAACCACCACCGCATCGTTGCGTCCGCTGCTCGCGCGCGCCTGTTCCATCCGCTTCGGGTATGGCCGCGAATCGACGAAGCCGAGCGGATCGCCGATCGCCATCTCGGTCATCAGCTCTCGCCAGGTCCCGCGATCGACGCTGATCGAAAGCCGCTGCGCGACCGTGATACGGAAATGGTGCCCGCATTTGGGGCACACGTTGAGGTTGCGTTCCACTTCTTTGCGGAACGCCATCTCCTTGCACGACGGGCACTTCGACCAGATGTCGTCGGAAGGTGCCTGGGTCGCGACCGACGTCTGCTCGCGCTCAGCCATCTGAATTCTCCGCTGCTTGCGCGCGCTCAGCACGCCGCGCCGACTTCATCGCATCCTTCATCGCTCCAACCAGTTCGCCGACCGCTGCCGGCGCGTCGCCGGATTTTGCGTGAGCTTCGACCAGCAGGGATATCGCACTGCCTACTACCACCGCATCCGCCATCGTCGCGACCTCGCCCGCCTGCGCGGGAGTCGAGATGCCGAAGCCGACACCAATCGGCAGATCGGTCACGCTGCGAATCTCGCGCATATGCTCTGCGATGCCGGCGTCGAGATGCGCTCGCGCGCCGGTCACCCCGGTCAATGACACATAGTACAGAAAACCGGTGGCCGAGCGCGCGATCGCGCGGCTCCGGTCCAGCGGTGTCGTCGGCGCGAGCAAGTATATGAGGTCCAGGCCGTTGGCGCGCGCAGGGCGCTTGAGCTCGCCGGCTTCCTCGGGCGGCAGATCCACCACCAGCATCCCGTCGATACCCGCGCGCGCGGCATCTGCGCACAGCCGCTCGCATCCGTAGTGAAATATCGGATTGTAGTAGCCGAACAGGATTAGCGGAATCTGCGTCTGCGTACGAAGCTCGCTCACCATCGACAGTATCGCCGCCAACGACGCGCCTGCGCCAAGTCCGCGCGCCAGCGCGCGCTGATTGGCCGGTCCGTCGGCCATCGGATCGGAAAATGGCACGCCCAGCTCGATCAGATCGGCGCCGCGAGCTTCGAGCTCCAACACCAGCCGGCGCGTCGTATCCATATCCGGATCGCCCGCCACCACGAACGGTATCAACGCCGCTTCGCCGCGCCCGCGCAACTCGCGAAATTTACGTTTGATTCTGCCTGCGCCTGCCATATTTCTACACCGTCACCCCGAACGCCTTGGCGACCGTCTGCATATCCTTGTCGCCGCGCCCGGACAGATTCACGATCATGATTTGTTCCTTCGGCAATTGCGGCGCCAGCTTGATTGCATGCGCCACCGCATGAGAACTCTCCAGCGCCGGGATAATTCCCTCGGTCTCCGACAGCACCTTCAGTGCGTCGAGCGCCTCCGCGTCAGTAACCGAAGTGTATTCAGCGCGGCCCACATCGTTCAGCCACGAATGCTCGGGACCGACCCCCGGATAATCCAGTCCGGCAGCGATCGAATGAGTTTCGCGAACCTGCCCGAGCTCATCCTGCAGCAGGTAGGTTTTGTTGCCGTGCAGAACGCCGACGCTCCCCTGCGTGATCGTCGCCGCATGATGGGGTCCGCTGATTCCGAGACCGGCCGCCTCGACGCCGATCAGCTTCACGTTGGTGTCTTTGATAAACGGATAGAACAGCCCGATCGCGTTCGAGCCGCCGTTGACGCACGCGACCAGCACGTCGGGCAGCCGCCCCTCATGCTTGAGAATCTGGCGCCGCGCCTCGCGCCCGATTACCGCCTGGAAGTCGCGCACGATCATCGGGTACGGATGCGGCCCCGCGGTCGTGCCAATCAGGTAGTAAGTGTTGCGCACCGTCGCAATCCAATCGCGCAGCGCCTCGTTCATCGCATCCTTCAGACTCTTGCTGCCCGCATCGACCGGCGTAACCCTGGCGCCGAGCAGCTTCATCCGAAAGACGTTCAGCGATTGCCGCTCGACGTCCACCGAGCCCATGAAGACTTCGCACTCGCGGCGAAACAGCGCTGCCATCGTCGCCGTCGCGACCCCATGCTGTCCCGCCCCGGTCTCGGCCGTGATGCGCGACTTGTTCATGCGCACCGCGAGGAGAGCCTGCCCGAGGGTGTTGTTCACCTTGTGCGCGCCGGTGTGGCAAAGGTCCTCGCGCTTCAAATAGATCTTGGCGCCACCGAGCTTCGCCGTCAGATTCTCGCACAGGTAGAGTGGCGTCGGCCGTCCCACGAACTCGCGCGAGCGCTGTTCGAGTTCGGCGCGAAACTTTGGATCGCGCCGCGCCTGCTTGTAAGCGCTCTCGAGCTCGAACAGTACCGGCATCAGTGTCTCTGCGACGTACTTTCCGCCGAATTGGCCGAAATGGCCGCGGCTATCGGGAACGTTTTGCATTGTTAACGAAGCTCCTGATTTTATCGCGATCCTTGATGCCTGGCGCCGATTCGACGCCGCTGGCGCAATCGACCGCGTAAGGTTCGAGCGCGGCCACCTCTGCAACATTGTCGGGATTCAATCCGCCAGCGACAAACGCGCGACTCAGATCGAGCTGGCGAAGTTGATTCAACGCGATACGATTTCCGGTGCCGCCGCGCAGTCTCGCATCGAAGCCGTCATACAGCACGAAATCACCGCGGCGCGGCAACCCGCTCGATACTTCGCCCGGTTTCAGACGGCGCGCGACGATCGAGGGCACCGACCAGCTTGCGAGCGCGGCTTCGTCCTCGTCGCCCGAGAACTGGATCATGTCAAGCTTGGCAACCCGCAATCGCTCGTCTATATAAGCGCGCTCCGCGTTCACGAATATCCCTATCACTGCTGTGCGTGAGCCGACGGCTTCGCGAATATCCCGGGCCCGATCGAGGTCCACGAAACGCGGACTCTTGGCATAGAAGTTCAGACCGATCATGTCGGCGCCGGCATCAATTGCCGCGCGCGCGTCCTCAACTCGCGTGATGCCGCAGATTTTAACCCGTACTGTCATCCTGGTATCGACGCCATCAACTCGCCGAGCTTCGCGCCTGGCGCGCCGCCTCTCAGCAGACTCTCACCGATTAGAAATGCGCGCGCGCCCGCGACATCGAGCCGCCGAATGTCATCGGGTGAATCGATGCCACTCTCCGTGATAATCAGCGCGTCGCCCGTGTAGCCTGTGAGCAGGCGCTCGGTCACGGCTATGTCGGTCACAAAGGTATGCAAGTCGCGGTTGTTAATGCCGATCAACTCCGCGCCAATTTTTCCGGCGAGCGCGAACTCCGCTGTGTCGTGCGCCTCTACCAGTGTCGCCATCCTGAGCTCGCGCGCGAGTGCCGCCAGAGATCGGAGCTCCCCTTCTTTCAGCATCGCGGCAATCAGCAAGATGCAATCGGCGCCGGCCGCGCGCGCTTCATAAACCTGGTAAGGCTCGAAGATGAAGTCCTTGCGCAGCAGCGGAACGTCCACGGCGGCGCGAACAGCACGCAGATCGTCCAGTGAGCCTTTGAAATGGACGTCGGTCAGAACGGAAATTGCGGCCGCGCCGCCCGCGACGTACTCGCGAGCAATCGTTACGGGGTCGAGGCCTGGCATGATGTCGCCCTTACTCGGTGATGCGCGCTTGATCTCCGCGACTATCGCAGGACGGCGGCCACGCAAGGCTGCGATGAAATCGCGCGGCTTGGGAGCGCGTCCCGCTTCGGCAACGATTGCCATCGGCGACACGACGGTGCGTCGAGCGCGCACTTCGACACGTTTGGCGGCGTAAATGTTGTCGAGGATCGAAGTCATCGCATTTCTTTCGGGATTTCTCCGCTGCTGGCGCGTCGCATGCGTTCGAGCACGCTTAAGCCGCTCCTCGAGGCAATGATTTCGCGCGCCGTATCGACACCTTGCTTCAATGACGCGGCTTTGCCGCCGATATAAATCGCGGCGCCGCCGTTCAGCGCGAGCACATCTTGCGCCGGGCCTGTGCCGCCATCAAGCGCACCGCGCAGAACTCGCACGGCGTCGTCGAGATTCGCGATCACCAGCGCGCGATGGTCGCCGCGCGACACGCCCAGGCTCTCAGGTGTGATTTCATATTCTTTCAACCTGCCGTCGAGAAGCTCGGTGACGCGGGTTGGTCCGCTGAGCGCGATCTCATCGATACCGTCACCGCCGTGCACGACCATCGCGCGCCGGGTTCCGAGCGCTTTGAGCGCATGCGCCATCGGTTTGATCAGGTTATCTTCGGCGACCCCCAAGAGATGAAAGTGCGGACGCGCTGGATTACCGATCGCGCCCATCAGATTGAAGATGGTGCGAATTCGAAGCTCGCGTCTGAGCGGCGCAATTTTCTTGAACGCGGGATGATACGCTTGCGCGAAAATGTGACAACAGCCGGCGGCGTCCAGGCATCGTTGCAGCCCTTCCGGATCGCAGTCGATCTTCACGCCCATCGCTTCGAGCACGTCAGCCGTGCCCACCGTCCCGCTGATCGCTCGATTGCCGTGTTTGGCAACCGCAACACCCGCCGCCGCAGCAATCAACGCGGCGCCGGTCGAAATATTGAAGGTGCTGGCGCCATCGCCGCCGGTACCGCAGGTGTCCAGCACCTCGCCATCGCGAAGATTCAGCGGGCGCGCACGCGCGAGCGTCGCACGAACTGCGCCTGCCAGCTCATCGGCCTCGGCACCCTTGATTTTCAGCGCGACCAGGAAGGCGCCGACAACGGCGTCATGCGCGCCGCCGTCCATGATCTCTCCGATCGCGAGTTCGGCCTCGGCGTCGGTGAGAGAGCGCCCGTCGATGAGCGCTTGTAGCCTGTCGTGCAGTCCGCTCATCGCACCGTTCCGTTCTCACCCAGGCTATCGAGGAAGTTTTGCAGCAGATGTTTTCCTTCGAAGGTCAGAATCGATTCGGGATGGAACTGCACGCCTTCGACCGCATGCTGTTTGTGGCGCAGCCCCATGATTTCGTTTTCCGCGGTGCGGGCGCTGACTTCCAGCGCCGGCGGAATCGACCCGGCATCGACCAGCAGCGAATGATAGCGCATCGCGTCGAATGGACTGGGGATGCCCGCAAAAATTGTCTTGCCATCGTGAATTATGGGCGAAGTCTTGCCGTGCATTAGGCGATCTGCCCGCACCACCTTGCCGCCGAATGCCTCGCCGATACATTGCAGGCCAAGGCACACGCCAAGAATCGGTATTTCGCCCGCCATCTCGCGCAGAACGGTCAACGAAATTCCGGCCTCGGTGGGAGTGCATGGACCGGGCGAGATGACGACCGCTTCGGGATGCATCGCACGGATGCCGGCGACGTCGATAGTGTCGTTGCGCTTGACCGTGACCTCGGCGCCAAGTTCGCCCAGGTACTGCACGATGTTGTAGGTAAACGAATCGTAGTTATCGATCATCAGAACTCGGACTTTTCCATTTTGATGCTTCGCCATTCGACTACCTCCTGGCCGCGTTTTCGAAATCGCGCGCGGCCTGAAGTGCACGCACCATTGCACGAGCCTTGTTGACCGACTCCTCGAATTCTGCGCCGGGGTCCGAGTCAGCGACGACCCCGCCGCCGGCCTGGATGTAGACGTGGTTGTTCTTGATCAGCAGCGTGCGCAGCGCGATCGCGGTGTCGGTGTTGCCGGTGTAACTGAAATATCCGACCGCACCGGCGTACACGCCGCGGCGGACGCTCTCGAGCTCGTCGATAATTTCCATGGCGCGGATTTTCGGCGCACCGGAGACGGTGCCCTGCGGAAAGGTCGCCGCAAATGCGTCGAACGCGTCGCATCCTTCGCGCAGAACGCCGGTAACGTTAGACACGATATGCATCACGTGCGAGTAGCGCTCGACCACCATCAGCTCGGTCACTTTCACCGAGCCGATTTCCGAGACCCGGCCAACGTCGTTGCGGCCGAGGTCAACCAGCATCACGTGTTCGGCGCGTTCCTTGGGATCGGCGAGCAGCTCGGTTTCGAGATCGCGGTCCTCGGCTTCTGTCACGCCGCGCGGGCGGGTTCCGGCGATTGGCCGCAGGGTTATTTCGCGCCCCTCGACCCGAACCATCACCTCGGGCGACGCGCCGACCAGCGTCTGATCGCCCAGGCGCAGGTAGAACATGTAGGGCGACGGGTTAATCGTGCGCAGGCTGCGATAGATATTAAACGGATGCGCGGTGAGAGGCGCTTCGAAGCGCTGCGACGGAACCACCTGGATCACGTCACCGGCCGCGATGTATTCCTTGGCCGCGGAAACCATGGCCATGTAGCCCTCGCGCGTGACGTTCGAGGTGATCGAGGCGTCGTTGACGGCGACGTTGCTCGCACCTTCGAGAAACGGCGGCACCGCGGGACGCTTGAGGCGCTCGATTATCTCGTCGATCTTAACGCGCGCGCTTTGATACGCCATTTTGGTCGAGGCAAACTCCTCGACCGGCACGTTGGCGATGATCTTGAGCGTCTGGCGCACGTTGTCGAAGCACAGCACGGTGTCGGTAAACATCAGGTGGAAATCGGGGATGCCGAGATCGTCGCGCGCAGTTTCAGGAATTTTTTCGAAGCATCGCACGATATCGTACGCGAGAAATCCGACCGCGCCGCCGAAGAAGCGTGGCAGGTTGGGCAGCTCAGGAGCCCGGAAGCGCTTGACCTCGGCGCGCAACTCTTCGAACGAGTTGGCGACCGAGCGCACTTCGACGCCGCGGCCGGGCCGGATGATGTCCATGCGGTTTTTGCGCGCGCGCATTACGACCAGAGGCTCGGAGCCGAGAAAGGTGTAACGGCCCCATTTCTCGCCGCCGCGAACACTCTCGAGCAGGAAGGCGTAGTCGTCGCGCGCGACCTTCAAAAAGGCGGAGACGGGAGTCTCGAGGTCGGCGGCGATTTCCTCGAAGACCGGGATGAGGTTAAATCCCTTCGCCGCCAGTTGTTCGAATTCGCGTTCAGTCGGTTGCAACATCTCGTTTCCTCTTTCTCGCTTCCGATTCCGTCGCTCAAAAAGAAAAGGGCCGCAGGTTTCGCCTGCGGCCCTTTGGGAAATCGGTTTTGCGATGAATTACAAAGCCGGCGCGCAGGCGGGTGCATCGAGGTGCCAGCGCCACCATCCCGCGCAAACATTTCGGCTCGTGAAACTCATCGTAAGGACATTGATCCATGCGAGACAGGCAATTGTCAATGAGGCCGGTTATCGGGTAGAGAAATCGCATTGTCATCATGATCTTTCGCGAACTCAATCACGGCAAGTGCAAGACGTACCTTGCGATCTCGGAAACAAACCGCAAGGCGGCCCTCATCGATCCTTTGCGTGACAAGGTCGACCGCTACCTCGCGGTCCTCGCCTATCACGGGTTGCGGCTGGATTCGATTATCGACACGCACACTCACGCCGACCATCGCAGCGGCGCGATGGAGTTGAGCGAGCTGGCCGGTGCGCCGGTCGTGATGCATCGCCTGGCACCGGCGCCGCACGTGAGCATCCACGTCGAAGATGGTCAGACGCTCAAAGTTGGCGACGAGGAACTCCGCGTGCTCCATACTCCCGGCCACACTCCCGATTCGATTAGTCTGCTCGCCGGCAATCGCGTCTTCACCGGTGACGTGTTGTTTATCCACGGTACCGGACGCGCGGATTTCGCGGGTGGCGATGCGGGCATTCAGTACGATTCGGTAACCCGCAAGCTGTTCAGCCTGCCCGATGAGACCCTGGTTTTTCCCGCGCACGACTATCGCGGGCACACGCAATCAAGCATTGGCGAGGAGAAGCGCTCGAACCCGCGGCTGGCCGGCAAAACGCGAGACGACTACATCAACTTGATGAACAACCTCGGGCTGCCGCTGCCGGACGGCATCCAGGAGGCGCTGCAGCCGAACCAATCCGACCTCGAGGCGGGCACACTCGCGTTCCCGACGCTCTCGCAGCTAAACCAGGTGCGTCAATTGAGCGCCGCCGAGCTGCGCGATCGGATGGCGAGCGCCAATCCGCCGATGCTGATCGACGTTCGCCAGGAAGAAGAGTATCGCGGAGAGCTGGGACATATTGCTGGTGCGCGCCTGATACCGCTCAAGGAACTGCCCGAGCGGACCGCTGAACTGGCGGATGCGAAGAGCCGCGACGTAGTTGCGATTTGCCGAGTCGGGGTACGCAGTGCCACCGCCGCCGCGATTCTCACGGGCCTTGGGTTCGAGCGGGTGTGGAACCTGAAGGGCGGCATGATCGAATGGAAGGACGCGCAGATGCCAGTGGAGCGGTGATCAGATCGCTGAGGTCCCAGGCGTAGCGAGCGCACCGACGGTGTGAAGTAGGACGTCCCATTCGTTCTTAGATGGAATCTCCGGAAAGGAAAATCAAACTGAGCAACACCCACCAAAATAGCGCAAAGGGTGCTCCTACAAGAAACCAAAGCCCCCTCGTCCGGTAACGAATTAGCGCGGCAACCACGAAGATCACCCAAAGAGGGGATAGACCCACCAATGAGACAAGAGTTACGGCGGGGTACTCAGAAAAATAATGCGGAGAGGCCAAGGGTATTCCCGCGAAGGCGGCAACCGCTAGGAGCAGCGAAACTGTCAGCATCAAGGCGAATCCGGATTTGCGCTCTTCCTTCAAACTAAGAGGCACTACACAACCGCAAGGTTCTACTGACCTGTAGAGACGAACGGCCAATCAATGCGAGGTCGTGTAGGCCTGCTTGTATTGCTCGCGCAACCTGGTTTGCGCGGCGGTCGCTTCGTCGGCGCTGGCGTAAGGGCCGACGTGGACGCGGTACCAGGTCTGTCCGTTGAGGGCGACTTTTTCTTCTTGCGCGTTATAGCCCAACGTTTTCAGCCGCGAGACCATCTCGTCAGCGCCGCTCTTGTCCATCACGGCCTGAATCTGAATGTTGTAGGGCTTCGCGCCAGATGGAGAGACATATGCCGGCGCAGCAGGAGGAGAAGCAGAGGCAGTTTCGGATCCCTCGTCGGAATCTTCGTCCTCGGACTCGGACTCTTCAGCAGGAGGTTTCACGCGCGCGACAGCAGCAGGTGACCTTCGAGCGGCCGGAGCTTCTTCCTCGCCGATAGCGGGCGCGGGCGCTTTGCTCGCGGCCAGCGGCGGAGGAGCCTCGGCGATCGATGGGACCGCGGCGGCCGCGGGTGACATTTCAGCAACCGGAGCCGGCTTTTCGGGCGGATTCGGCAGCGGATAGGTGCTGGAGATTTGACTCAGGTCGGGCTGATTTTGCCGCGCCATCTCATAGCCCGCGACCAATCCGAGCGCGAAGACCGCGCCCGAGAGCCCGACCAGTCCGAGTAAAATTAAAAATCCGCCGCCTGCCCTGATTTCGAATCGCATCCCGCCCTCACATCCGCTCCGGAGCGCTCACACCGAGCAACTCCAATCCGCCCGCAATTGCGTCCTTGAGAATCGCCGCCATAAACATACGCGCCAAACTGAGTTCGCGATCCGATCCAATTATACGATTCGCGGGCTTGTTGTAGTAGCGATGGAACTCGCCCGCCAGCTCGAGCAAATAGAAGGGAATTCGATGGGGCTCGAGCGCCTCGGCGGCAGCCGACATGACGTCAGGCAGCCCCATCGCACGCTTGGCGAGGTCAAGCTCCTCGGCGCCGAGCAAATTGAGATCGATCGACGAGGTGTCCGCGGGGAGCGATAAATCCTTGGCGACGCCCTCGCGAAAGATGCTGGCCAGGCGCGCGTGCGCGTACTGGACGTAGAAGACCGGATTTTCCGGCGCCTGCTTCTTGGCAAGCTCGAGGTCGAAGTCGAGCTGGCTGTCGGATTTGCGAAACAAAAAGAAAAATCGCACGACGTCGGCGCCGACCTCATCGATCAGCTCGTCGAGCGTGACATAGGTCGCCTTGCGCGTGGACATTTTGACTTTTTCGCCGGCGCGCGTGAGCGTGACGAACTGGTAGATGATCGCGCTGACGGGCGTGACGTCGTAGCCAAGGGCCTTGACGGCGGCGATGACCTGCTGATGCTCGGCGATATGATCGGCGCCGAACACGTCGACGATCAGATCGAAGCCGCGCTTGAGCTTCTCGATGTGATAGGCGATGTCGGGCGTGCGATACGTGGGCTGCTTGTCGGGGCCGGAGCGCACCAGCACGGCATCCTTGGGCAATCCGAGCGGCTCGCCGCGCAGCCAGATCGCGCCGTCTTTTTCGACGGTCAGACTGCGCTCGCTTAGCGCCTTGACGACGTCCTGGACCTTGCCTGAATTGAACAGATCGAGCTCATTGGTAAAGACGTCGAAGCGAATCCCAAGCCGGGTGCAGGTCTGATTGATGTCGGCGAAGATCGCTTTGACGGCGGCCGAGCGGAAGATCTCGAGGTCGGTTACCCCCACCAGCGCGTCGCCCCGTTCCGCTTTCAGAGCAGAGGCGATATCGATGATGTACTCGCCCTGGTAGCCGTCTTCAGGCATCGGCGCGTCGATACCGTGTGCTTGCAGATATCGCGCACGGACAGATTCTCCGAGCAGCTTCATCTGGCGGCCGCCGTCGTTGAAATAATATTCGCGCGTGACGTCGAAGCCCGCCGCCTCGTACAGACGCGCGATCGTGTCGCCAAGCACAGCGTTGCGCCCATGGCCGACGGTCACGGGACCGGTGGGATTGGCGGAGAGAAATTCGACCTGCACTTTCCTTCCGTTTCCGCCACGCAGCTTCCATGCGCGCGGTTTCCAGAACGCGGCACCGGCACTCGCGGCCAGGCGCATCTCGGAATGCCAGTACGCCGCCGACATTTTAAAATTGATGAAACCGGGGCCGGCGACGGAGACTTCGCTGACTTCGGCGGGCAGCGTCACGTGCGCCTTGATGATCTCCGCGATCGCACGCGGTGCTTTGCGCTCCGGCTTGGCAAGTGTCAGCGCGATGTTCGAAGCGATGTCGCCATGCGCGGGGTCACGTGGCGCTTCGATTCCGATCGAAGGAATTTCAGCAGTAAGCTGACCTGCGGCGCGCGCCCGCTCGATTGCGCCGCGAAGGATGGAAACGATCAGCTCTTTCATCTGTGAAGCCGTAGATGCGTGCAGCAATCGTGTCAGATAGACGGCGCGATGTTAAGGCGCGGGCGCGCCGGTTGACGATCGCTGTGGCGCGAATCCGGGGCCGATCGGCTAGCGTTGAGGCGCCCTACTCTTTTTTCGTGCGCCAGGCGGGGTCGCTGTTCAGAGTTGGGTAGCCCGAGCCCAGCTGGATCAACACGCCGTGCGAGGTGCGCGGCGAGATGAATGATTCGAAGCTGGTTGGCGACCATTGGGTCTCATCGACGATTCGTACGCCCTGCTCTTTCAGCTCGACGGTTTTTTCCTTGCAGTCGGGGACGTTGAACGTCAGATGATGCATCCCCTCGCCGCGCTTTTCGAGAAATTTGTGGAGGAATGAAGTCGCGCCCAGGGGCTCCAGGAGCTCGATTGAGAGCCCGTTCAAATCGAGCGCGGCGAGCTTGTAGCCGGCCGCCTGGTTGGCAGCCTCAAACACAAAAGTAGCGCCGAGAATGTCCTCGAAGAATTTGCGCGCCTCGGCCACGCTCTTAACCGCGATCCCGATATGGTCGAGTTTGCCGATTGGTGTATTTGCCATCGCCACAGTCTCCAAATTGATTGACGTGATGTCGAATATGATCGAATAGAGATGGCTATGCCAGCGACGCCATGGAAAATACCGCCGCTCATAAAAGCGTACGAAGCGCTCGGGGCGATTGGCGACGGGCGCGTGCGAATCGAGGACGACCGGCGCGCAACCGTAACCTCGTCGGACCTGTCCAAGACTTACGAGGTCAAGATGTCGGCGGACGGGCGCGAGATAGCGTCGAACGACAGCGCGTCGTACTGGCAGGGCTATCTCGGCTATCCCGCGATTGCGGTGCTGATGGCGCGTGGGTTCTATCGTCCGCCGGCGAACGTGACCGACGCACTGTCGGGCGTGGCGTGGAAGGAACTCAATCGCAAATACAAAAACGACTGGGAGAAGACGATTGCAGACGTAGACAAGGAGCTCGAGCAAGGCGGCCACGATCCTGATGCCGTGCGATCGGAAGCCGAGGCGGTACTGAATTTTCTTCGGACACTGAAGGCAGTGCGCGTCAAACGCAGCCGCCCACCCGCCGAGAAGCCCGCCAAGAAAATCCGTTAGCTGTCGTGCGATGTAGCAAGATGCTAGCGTGACGGGATTCGCAGTGGGACGGGGGTTCTATGGCGGACGGGGCTGCCGGCTCGATCGCACCTTTCTTCACAATCTGGACTGAACCGCGCGCGACGATTCGGCGCATCGTCGATACCGATCCGCGGCGCAACGTGATCGCGCTTGCCGCCATCGGGTCGGCAATCGGAGCGTTGTCGGGCCAGTGGTCGAAGGCGATGGGCAGTACGGCCAACCTTTCGGCGCTGTGGCCGATATGGGTCGCGGTGGTCGTGGCGGTCGAGGCGGCGATCGGAGTCGTCTCACTGTACATCGGCGCCGCGGTTCTGAGATGGTCGGGGGGCCTGCTGGGCGGAGTCGCGAGCAACCTCGAAATGCGAGCGGCGCTCGCGTGGTCCTCGGTGCCGGGAATCACGGGCGCGATCATCCTGCTGATAGCCGTCCTGATGGGTGTGCCGGTGCCTCAATCGACGCCCGCCGCGTTGCCGCATATCGATCCCTCGTTTTACAAGATCATGACGATTGAAGGCGTGCTCGGGATCTGGGGCTTTATCGTCGGCCTCAAGTGTATCGGCGAGGTGCATCGATTTTCAGCCTGGCGCGCTTTCGCCGCGAGCTTGATACCGGCGGTGATTGTAGTGGCTTCGATCGGTTTCATTATCTTCGCTTTCGGTCTGCTGGCGCGACATCATTGATCGATCAGTAGAGGCAGACGATCAGTCCAAGTGCAGGCGCTGCGCCAGGCGCGAGAAGCGCCGGCGCTCATCCTGATTGCGGACAGCTTGCTGCAATGCGCTTTTGGTGCCGACCAGCACGCAGACACGCTCGGCGCGCGTAATCGCCGTATAGAGCAGGTTGCGCCGCAGCATCAGGTAGTGGCTCGAATGTATCGGCATCACGATCGCCGGATACTGGCTGCCCTGGCTCTTGTGCACCGAGATCGCGTAGGCGAGCGCCAGCTCGTCGAGCTCCGACAGGTCGTACTCGGCGTGGCTCTCTTCGAAGCCGACGCTGACGCGCGCCTTGTCGGTATCGATCGCGGCAATCCTGCCAATCGATCCGTTGAAGACGCCCTTGTCGTAGTTGTTGCGCAATTGGATCACTCGGTCGCCCTCGCGAAAAGTACGATCGCCCGAGCGCAACTCGCGCCCCACGGGGTTCAGCAGGCTTTGCAGCTCGCGATTGAGAAGGTGGGTGCCGAGCGGACCGCGATTCATGGGAGTCAGCACCTGGATCTCGCGCGGATCGGTGATTCCGAATCGTCCGATCAACCGCTGTTGCACCAGTTGCTTGATGGTGGCGAGCACATCCTCGGCGGCATTGCGCTCGAAGAAGAAGAAGTCGCCTTCGGCGTCATTCGAGATCTGCGGAAACTCTCCCCGGTTCAGCCGATGCGCGTTGGCGACGATCAGGCTGCGGCGCGCCTGCCGATAAACCTCCTGCAATTGCACGACGGGCACGAGGTCGGATGCGATCACATCTTTGAGGACGCTGCCGGGGCCGACCGACGGAAGTTGATCGCGATCTCCTACCAGCAACAGCGAGCAATTCGGCATCAGCGCGGACAGCAGGCTCGACGCGAGCTCGAGATCCATCATCGAGGCTTCATCGATGATGAGATAGTTGGTGCGGAGCGGAAAATTCTTGCCACGGAGAAAACCGCCGCTCTCGGGCGCGTATTCGAGCAGCCGATGAATCGTCCTGGCGTCGCAGCCAGCGGCCTCCTGGAGCCTGCGCGCCGCGCGGCCGGTTGGGGCGGCCAGGGTGGGTTTCAAGCCGAGGTCGGCGAGCGCGACCAGCAGCGAGCGCAGCAGGGTGGTCTTGCCGGTCCCGGGACCGCCGGTGATGACGGTGACGCGACTGGCGAGGGCGCATCGCAGCGCGCCCTTTTGTTCAGTCGACAGCTCGAGCTCGGACGATTTGATCGCGGTCGCGACCGCGCGATCGATGAGGTCTTTATTGATTGCGCGGCCCGCATTCAGTTCCGCGATTCGACTGGCGACATTCACCTCGGCCTCGTGCAGGCGCGCGAGATAAATGGCGATGTGGTCGTCGGCGTCTTCGGCGATTACTTCTCCGCTCGCAACCAACTCGTTGACGGCATCGTGAGCGAGGTCGGGTTCCATCTCGAGCGCGGTACGGAACTGCCCCTCGAGATACTCGAACGGCGAATAGACGTGACCCTCGTCGGACATGCGTTCGAGAATGTAAAGGACGGCGGCACGGGCGCGCTGAATCGAGTTGCGCGGGACGCCGAGTTTCTCCGCGATGGCGTCGGCGGTGCGAAATCCGATGCCGTGAACCGTGCGCGCGAGCACGTAAGGATCGCGCCGCACGACGTCGAGCGCGTCCTTGCCGTAAAACTTGTGGATGCGCCGTGCGTGCGACGCCGCCAATCCGTGCCCGCGCAGAAATACGGTCAGCTCGCGGAGGCCGGACGCATCGCGCCAGGCGGCCGCGATCAGCCGTGCTGCCGCGGCGCCGACGCCGGGAACTTCACGCATTCGATCGGGACTGTTGTCGAGCACTTCGTCCAGCGCGTCGCCGAAATACTCGGCTATCCGGCGCGCGCGCACGGGGCCGATGCCTTTTATTTCCGACGCGAGGTAGCGTTCGATCGCGACCGCTCCGGCGGGCCGCAAGGTTTCGAAATCGGCGACATGAAACTGTTCGCCGAAGCGCGGATGCTGCTCGAAGCCGCCGAGCGCGCGGATGGTCGAGCCAACTTCGAGACCTGAGAGATTTCCGACCAGGGTCACGCGGCGGAAGTCGCCATGCTCGAGCGGCACGACCACGACGGCAACCGAATATCCATTCTTTTCATTTTCGAAAAGAATCTGATCGAGAACGCCCTCGAGGGTCTCGGTAGCTGGAACCGCTTGTGCCACGGAAAGAGGATTACGCGCGGCAGGCGTCGCGTCCAGTTGAGTGCGGCGCGGGCGTCAACAGGGGGCGAAAAATTGTCAGGCGACCTGTGCCTTACACGAGAGTTTTTGTGCGCGCCGTCGCGACCCGCTCGTCGTCGCCTTGCAGGATGTCAGAGACCAACGCTGGCGTCTGACGGCGGCCCGATGTGGTGAATTGCGGTTAGACGAGACGGTCTCGTGCATTGTCGGGCGTCGCACCTCACCCGGCGACACCGATTTACAATCGGCTTACGTTGACCTTCCCTCGGACAAGGAGAGGTTAGGAACGGAATTCTGAATCGCGCAGGGCGCTGTAATATGACCCTCACCTTCATCCTCTCCCTTGCAGAGAAGAGGATACAGAGAATTTCAGACTTCGATGCGTTCCCAGTGCCCGGTCTGGAAGCGCCAGACTTTCACCGTCGAGCGAACGATGTAGTCGGCGAGGAGCGACCACCAGATATAGTTGATGCTGCCGCCGTGGTACCAGATGAGAATCGTCAGGAAGAGCCTCATGCCGTAAAAGCCCGCGAGCGAGCCGTAGAGCGGGAAGCGCGAATCGCCCGCGCCGCGCAGAGCGCCGGTGATGGTCCAGTCGATTGCCATGAGCGGCTGCGCGGCGGCGAGCGCGTACATGAACTGCACGGTGTACTCGATGACGGTTTTATCATCGATGAAGAGCGCCGCGATCTGATGGGCGAAGACGATAAACAGCAAGCCCATGGCGGTCATCAGCACAATCGCCATGCCAGTGGATTCCCATCCGGCCTTGCGCGAAAACTTCGGGTCGCCGGCGCCCAGGCCCTGGCCCACGAGAGTCGCGGAGGCGGCGGAGAATCCGAAGCCAGGCAGAAAAGACAATGCCAGGATTCGCACGCCGATGAAGTAGGCGGCGATTTCCTTGGCGCCGTAGCGCGCGATGAATCCGACGTAGGCGACGAAGCCGAACTGAATCAACAGTTGCTCGATGGCGGCGGGATTGCCGACGCTCAGGATTCGGCGGCCGAGGCCGAGGTCAGGCCACAACCCTTTCCATCGGAAGTTCAGCACCATGCCGTCGATCGAGAGCGCGTAGAAAAATAAAATCCCGCCAAAGGCGATCGCGAGCAGGGTCGCCACCGCTGAACCGTCGACGCCGAGCGCGGGAAATCCGAACTTGCCGAAAATCAGCACATAGTTGAGGAAGATCGCGAGCACGTCGATGACGCCGCCGATCCACAGCGGCGTGCGCGTATCGCCGGCGCCGCGCAAGGCCGACGCACACATCAGGAAAATTCCCTGGAACGGCTCCGACAGCATCACGACTTGCAGGTAACGGGCGCCCATGTCGGCCATATGGCCTTTGACCTGGAATATTTCGAGCAGCGGATGCGCGAACACGATCACGGGGATCGCGATGATGGTCGAGACCAGTACGCCGAAGACAACGGACTGCTTCAGGACTTCCTCGGCATTGTCGCGATCGTTGGCGCCGATATAACGCGCGACCAGCGCGACCGTGCCGGTGCCGACCGCTGCGATTCCGGCGCGCACCGCGCCCAGGATTTGGGTGGCGAGTCCGACTGCGCCGACTGCGTCGGCGCCGAGCCGCCCAACCATCAACATCGAGGAGAGGCCGAGAATCGAATCGAGTCCGAACGACAGGATCACGGGCCACGCGAGCGCCCACACCTCGAAGCGGATACGCTCGATCGGTGGCAGGGTCATCGCGACCCCGCTGTCCGCACTGACTTCGGGAATCGACTCGAGAAAATCGGACATGGTTCTGAACAGTTACGCCAGCACGAGGAGTGATAGTCAATGGACTACGCTCGAGCGCCTGCGAAGGGTCGAAGATCGTGCGCTCGCGCGAAATCCGCTAGTATGTCGGGCGCGAAGCGGGTGGAGATGAGGCAGGCAGGTTCAGCGACAGTAGAATCGTCGTCGCGAGCAGAACCGTCGCGCGGAGAATTTCTTTCGCGGCGGCCGATACAAATTTTCGTGGCGATCTTTGTCGTCGCGGCAATCGTATACTCATTTCGGCTCGGGACCGACGCGCTCGGCGCGAGCGAGGCATTCAGCGCCTGGTCGGCGGCCAAGCCGGGGATAGCTGCCATAGCGCAAACGCCGGTGCTGCAGGAGCCCGGAAAATTCCTGGCCTACTACGGCGCGCTGCATTATTACTCGCGGATCTTCGGACTGAGCGAGATCTCACTGCGATCGATGTCAGTGATCTTTTCACTGATCACGCTAGTGCTGATATTCGCGCTCGGCTGCGAAATGTTCGACGACAATACGGCGCTGGCGGCGTCGGCGATGTGGGCATTCAATCCGCTCGCGGTAGTGTTCGCGCACACGGCCAGGATGTACCCGATGCTGATCGCATTCGGGCTCGCGCATCTGCTGACGCTGCTGCGAGTGCGCTCGCGGCCCAACCTCGGGCTCGCAGTAGTCTGCGGAATTCTCGGCGCAGCGCTGCCGTGCACACACATGGCGGGATTGCTGATCCTTGGCGCGGAGGGCGCGATACTGCTGCGCGATCTTGCGCGCGGCAGACGCGACGCGATGGCATGGATGGCGATAATTGTCGCGGGCGTTTTGTTCGTGCCCTACTTGCCCTACGCGATCGGTCAAAGTCAGCAAATGATTTTCGGGCAATGGTTGGACTACCTGGGACCGGCTTACCACTACTCGCTCGCAGCCAAGGCGGCAGCCGCAGTCGGCGCGGCTTTGGTGACGCTGTGGCTGATAATCGGCCGCGCCGTGGAACGCGATCGTCGCGAACCAATTCGAATCCTGGTGACGTGGATCGGACTGCCGGCGTTGGCGTTCATGGTCGGGTCAGTGATCATTCATCCCATGTTCAATCCACGCTACCTTGCACCGGGGATTGCGGCATCGGCATTGTTGCTCGCGGCGGTCGGTGGCGCGTGGAACGTCAAGTGGCGCAACCTCCTTGCCGCGGGCTTCGTGGTGGCGTGCTTGATCATGCTGCCCTATGCGCGCTCAAAGCCGCAGCCGTGGCGAGAACTGGCGCGGCAAGTAAGCGAAGGCGGCGCGTCAGATCCCGTTTTCTTCGAAGCGGGATTTGTTTCGAACGAAAGCACCGCGAACGTTCCGAATGGAGGATTCCCGTTTGGTTACTACTCGGTTCCATTCGATTACTACTTCAAGGGAGCCAATCCGCGAATAGCTATTCCAGGATTCGATCCCGCATCCGCTCGAATGACTATTGAAGAGCGGGTGTCAGCGGCTGGCGGCGGATGGCTGGTCAGTTGGAAAGATGATGCAGTAAAGTCCGAACTTCCCGATCCCAAGCGCTTCAAGGTGGTCGAGAAATTTAGCGACGAACACCTGGCGTTCTATCGAATCACGCCAAGGAATCAGTAGTGAGCTGCCAGTCCTCGCGACTTACGATGTTTGTGGTATCGCCATCGAGCCGGCGCCAACACGGATCGGAAGGATGACGAGGCTGTAGCCGTAGAGCTGCAGCCAGTTCTGAATTTCGACCGAGGTATGATTGTGAAGGAAGCGGCCAATGAAGCCCTCGACCTCGTCGGAGAAGATGAGCTTGCCGGCAAAGAATACGACGTGCGGAAATTCGTGCGCGACTTCCAGGCATAGCCGCCGCAGCTCGACGACGACGTCGGGCGCCAATCCGGCGCGAAGCTCGGGATGAAGTCCGAGGTCCGCAGCGAATTGACAATACTCATTGAGGTCTTCCGTCATTCGAGTCTCGAGCTCGTGCACTTCCTCGGGACCCTTTAGCAAGGCCGCGTCCACCTCGCCGACGCCGATGAAGACCACGTTGCGAAATTCGCCCTTGAACAGTTGAGTCACCGCGATGAGCGTCGCCAGGCCGAGGCCGTTGTAGCCGCTGACCAGGATCGCCGCCGTGGACGCGTTCGGATCGCGCTTGGCTGGTTGCAGCTTTTCGACCGCATACAGTTTCGGCAAAACGTCGGCCTCGAGCTGCTCGATTGCCTTCGAAACCTTCTCGTAGTGCCGCCGCACCGTGTAACACAGCGCGATCAGACCGCCGGTGATAACGACAGTCACCCATCCCCCATCGTGGAATTTGAGCGTCAGCGTAATCATAAGGATGGTCGCTGTGAAAAATGTGCCGACGCCATTGATGATCAATTTGCGGAGCCATCGCTTCTCGTTCTTGCGCTCGAGCCACCAATGCGTCGTCATCCCGAGCTGTGAAAGCGTGAAGGTCACGAACACGTTGATCGCGTACAAGACGACCAGCAGATCGACCTTCGCCTCGGTGCCTATCAGCAGCAGTATGGCCGCGAGGCCAATGGTGATGACGCCATCCTGCGTCACCAGCCGTGCGCTCAGATTTGCGAATCGCCGCGGCAGCCATCGGTCGGAGGCCATGGTGGCGAGCACGCGAGGTCCGTCGACGAAACCGGTTTGCGCGGCAACGAACAGCAGCGCACCTTCGGTCAACAGCGCGAAGGTAATAATCCCGGGGCCGACGTTCAGGCCCAGGAGCTGCCAATGGCTCGCGAGCCGATCGAACATGACGGCGTTGAGAGTTTTGCCGGCTTCGGCCTCGACGTTGAGCAGCAGGTAGCCGAGGAGAATTCCGCCCGCAAGGAAAGCGAGCGACACCGCCATGTAGATCATCGTGCGCTTGCCGGTCTCAGAGCGCGGCTCGCGCAAAATCGGCAGACCGTTGCTGACAGCCTCGATGCCGGTGTAGGTGCCGCCGCCAAGGCTGTACGCACGGAAAAAGATTACGGCGAGCGCGAGCATCCCGATGCTGTGGGAGCTGGCGTGGACCTCGCGCACGGCATGACCCACGATTGACGGCAGCTCCGGAGCGCGGCTGAGTATCGCGTAACCGACCAGCCACGCATGCATCACGATGAAGGCGATGAAGATTGGCAGGAGCGACAGCACAGACTCCTTCACCCCGCGCAAGTTCATCAGGACCATCAACACCACGACCAGAAGGCACAACCAGAATTTGAACGGCAGCCACGTGACCGGCAGGAAGCTGAAGATAGCGTCGGCGCCGCTCGCGATTGAAATCGCGATGGTCAACACGTAGTCGACGACCAGCGCCGATCCGGAAACCAGGCCGAAATATTTGCCGAGCAGTTTGGTCGCGACCAGGTAACCGCCGCCGCCGCTCGGAAACAGGTCGATGGTCTGCGAGTATGACGCCGAGATGATGAAGACGGTCAGCGCCATCAGCATCGCGAGGAACACCGCCATGTATTGATGGTGCCCGAGCGCGAGGAAAGCCTCCTCGGGACCGTAGCACGACGAACTCAAGCCATCGGAACCGAGGCCGACCCACGCCAGAAACGCCACCAGCGAAAGACTGTGGAAGATTTCGGGATCGCGAACGTCGCGCGGCGGTCCGATAATGACGTCGCTAAGCGTGTGCTTGGCCGACCTCTCGGCGTTCACGCTCGTGGTCTTCGAAGGGGTGATCGGTGATGCCATTTAAAGTGTGGGCGGTGCCCACAGTGCAATTTGCAAATCTACGGGAATATTAAAGCTTGCGCAAAGCAACGCCGAAGACGCTGGCGGATCAGCTCATACCGAATACGTGGCGCGCTGCATTCCGAGCTGATACCGCGTCGCGTCGATCAGATTCTGCATCAGGGCAATCACTGTCATAGGCCCGGTGCCGCCTGGATTGAGCGTGATCCATCCGGCGACTTGCTTGACGCCTTCGAAATCGACGTCGCCGGTGAATTTGCCGGGACCCACACGTCGGACGCCAACGTCAATCACGCACGCGCCCGGCTTGACCATATCGGCCGTGATCAAGTAGCGGCGCCCGGTGTCAGCGCCGACGCATGGAATCAGGATGTCGGCCTCGCGGCAAACCGCGGCAAGATCCCGGGTATGGCGATGGCACCAGGTAACCGTCGCATTGCGCATGCGGCCACCGAGGATCAGCGCGGTCGGCTTGCCCGCGATATCGCTGCGTCCGATCACCACAGTTCGCGCGCCGGTCACAGGAACCTTGTAGTGATCGAGCAAGGTAAGTACCCCGCGCGGAGTGCATGGAATGAATCGGCCCCATTCGCCGCGATAGAAGCCTCCGACACTGGCGGAGCCCACGGCGTCGAGGTCTTTCTCGGGCGCGATCGCGTCGAACAGGCGGAAGCGCTCAACCGAATCGGGAATCGGGAGTTGGAGCAGTATGGCGTTGACCTTCGCATCGGCGTTGAGCTCCTCGATAACTGCGAGCAACGCGCTGGTGCTCGCATCCTTCGACGGCATCCGCACCGTGCGACTCTCGCATCCAAGCTCGGCCGCAACGCGCTGTTTATTCTTTACGTATTGTCGCGAGGCGGGATCGTCGCCGACCAGAATTGCGGCCAGCGATGGCGTGCATCCGAATTTGCTCTTGAGCTCGTCGACGTTGGCGCGCAACTCGGGCATCAAATGCGCGCTCAGCGCGCGGCCATCCATGATGATCGCAGCCATCGGGTATCAGTCGGATTATAGCACCCGTTCAAGCCGAGCAAGTCGCTGTGGACAGAAGTCGGCCGGGTGTTGGCAGATCGTACAGGTTTGTCTCGTTCGGCACCCGAGGGTTTGTTAAAATTTTGGCCGCTGATGAATGCGCCCAAGCGCACCGTTCTATTCGACCTTCACCAAAAACTTCGCGCGCGGATGACGGTTTTCGGTGGTTTCGAGATGCCCGTCAGTTACAGCGGGATAATCGAGGAACATCTTGCGGTCCGCAATTCGGCGGGAATTTTCGATCTCAGCCACATGGGTGAGTTTGAAATCAGTGGACCACACGCACTCGAGACCCTCGAGCGGGCGTTTACCAATTCCGCGGCGCGGCTCAGGCAAGGCCACGCGCAGTACACGATTATGTGCGCGGGCGATGGCGGCACGATCGACGACCTGATCGTGTACCGGCTCGAAGCAGACCGCTACATGCTCTGTGTCAACGCTTCCAACATCGAGACCGACCGCGAATGGATCAGCAAGCTCAACGCCGGACGGGCGCGGTTTGAAGACGTTAGCGACGCCACCGCATTAATCGCGGTTCAGGGTCCGGTGGCTGTCGCGATCCTGGCGACGCTGGCAGATTTCCCGATTGCCGACATCGCGCGCTTCGGCGTCGCGAGCGGTTTGATCGCGGGAATCACTTGCCTGGCAGCGCGAACCGGTTACACAGGCGAAGACGGCTTCGAGCTGTTCGTGGATAACGCCGGCGCGCGACAATTGTTCGAGGCGATACTCGACGCTGGCGCGTGCGTCGATGCAAAGCCGGTCGGCCTGGGCGCGCGCGACACGCTGCGGCTCGAAGCCGGCTTGCCGCTCTACGGTCATGAGCTCGATCGCAATTCGTCGCCGCTCGAGGCGGGGCTTGCACAGTTCGTAAAACTGGGCCGCCCCTTCATTGGCAGCGCCGCGCTCACCGCTCAACATGACAGCGGGCTCTCGAAAGTGTTGATCGGGCTGCAGACCGACGACGGCAGGATGGTCGCGCGTCAAGGCTACCGCGTGTTCCGCGACGGCAATGAGGCCGGGGCCGTGACCAGCGGAACGTTCGCGCCGTCAATTCAACGGCCGATCGCGATGGCGTATCTAACGGCAACGGCCGCGAAAAAGCCGCCGACCGTCGGCGAATCGCTCGAAATTGAAATTCGCGACCGCAAAACGCGCGCAACCGTCGTGCCGCGGCCGTTCTATAGCCGCGATCAACCACCTGCGGCATCAAGTACGCGCGTATGATTGAATTGTAGGTGAAGTGGAGGATGAGCGGGGGACGATGAGTATTTCCATGAGATTCATGCCACATACCGACGGCGACGTAGCGTCGATGCTCGAGACGATCGGCGCGAAGCATCTTGATGATCTGATCGCGCACGTGCCGGCGAATCTGCGCGCGAGCGCGCCCATCAATCTCGAATGCGGGCGCAGCGAAGCAGATGTCGTCCGCGAGATTTCTGAGCTGGCGGCACGCAACACCGGCGCTTCCGGCTTCACGAGCTTCCTGGGCGCGGGTTACTACCGCCATTACGTGCCCGCCGCGGTGCGCGCGGTGATTGCCCGCGCCGAGTTCGCGACCAGCTACACGCCATACCAGGCCGAGGCGAGCCAGGGGACCACGCAGGCGATTTTCGAATTTCAGACTCTGATCACGCAGCTCACCGGGATGGAAGTCGCCAACGCCAGCATGTACGACGGCGCGTCGGCTGCGGCCGAAGCGGTGCTGATGGCGCGCCGGCTGATGCCCAAGCGCCGGGTGGTCGCCCTCTCGCGAGCGCTGTGGCCGGAATATCGCGCAACCATCCGCACCTACTTAAGCGCGCTCGACGGACTTGAGATCGTTGAAGTTCCATTCAACCACGCGACCGGCGCGACTGACGAATCCGTGCTCGAACGGGTGGCGAACGATCGACTGCTGTGCACAGTCACCGGCTATCCCAACGCGTTCGGCGTAATCGAACCGCTTGGCGCGATTGCCCAGATGACGAATCGCGCGGGCGCGCTGGCAATCTCGGCGACTGCCGAAGGCATCGCTTTAGGTTTGTTGCGCGCGCCAGGCGAGCTTGGCGTCGATATTGCCGTTGGCGAGGGTCAAAGTTTCGGACTGCCGCTTCAATTCGGCGGACCCGGTCTCGGCTTCATGGCCGCGCGGACGGCTCACATACGCCAGATGCCCGGACGACTGGTGGGACAGACTCGAGATCGTGACGGGCGCCGTGCGTTCTGTCTGACGCTCAACACTCGCGAGCAGCATATCCGCCGCGAACGTGCGACCTCGAACATCTGCACCAATCATTCGCTGTGCGCGCTGGCGGCGACGGTCTATCTGTCGCTGATGGGACGCAGCGGACTGCGCGAACTCGCAGAGCGAAACGTCGAACTGTCGCACCAGGCGGCGGAGGTGCTGGAGAATGCCGGCGTTCGGCGGCGTTTCTCGGGGCCGTTCTTCAACGAATTCGCGTTGCAGCTGTCCGACCCCGCGGCTGCTCTGCAAGCGGCTGAGCGCAAGCAAATTCTCGCAGGCGTTGCGCTCGGCGGCGACTATCCGGAACTCTCTGATGCGCTCCTGATTTCGGTCACTGAAATGAATCGTAACGACGAGTTCCGGCGGCTCGCGACGGCGATGGCGGAGGTGCGGTGATGGCAAGTGCGGGCAGGATCATTCCAATCGCGTCGCCTGAAAATTCTCCGGCCGACGACAGGATCGAGCCGGTAGCGGGCGTGCCGCTGATTTTCGAACTTTCATCTGAAGGCCGTCGCGGAACCGATCTGCCGCCGCGTAGCGAGGGCGCGCGGCGCGGCGCTGAGATAATCGGCGTCGAGCTTTGCCGCGAGGACCTTGGGGGCTTTCCCGAACTCAGCGAGCCGCAGGTGCTGCGCCACTTCCTGCGCCTGTCGCAGCTCAACTTCGCGCAGGCGCTGCAGTTCTACCCGCTCGGATCGTGCACGATGAAATACAACCCGGTCGTGAACGACGAGCTTGCAGCCCTGCCCGGTTTGGCCGGCCTCCATCCTGCGACTCCCCCGCATCTCGCACAGGGCGCGCTTGAACTGATCGCGCGGATGGAAGCGGCACTCGCCGAGATCACCGGCATGGACGCAGTCTCGCTGCATCCCGCGGCCGGCGCGCAAGGCGAGTTGACGGGGTTGCTGATGGTGCGCGCGTATCACCGCAAGCGCGGCCAAGTGCGGCACAAAGTGATCATTCCGGATACGTCACACGGCACCAATCCGGCAAGCTGCACGCTCGCGGGCTTCGAAGTGATCGTCGCCAAATCCAATCGGCGCGGCTACCTGGAAGCGGCTGAGGTTCGCCGGCTGGCGAGCGACGATGTGGCCGCGATGATGGTCACCAACCCGAACACGCTCGGAGTTTTCGAACCGGAAATCCAGGAAATAGCGGCGACACTGCATGAACGCGGCGCGATGCTCTACCTGGACGGCGCGAATATGAACGCGCTGCTCGGGGTAGCAAAGCCCGGACACATGGGCGCGGACATCGTCCAGCTGAATTTGCACAAGAGTTTTTCGACTCCGCACGGCGGCGGCGGACCGGGTGCGGGACCGATCGCGGTGAAAAAGCATCTCGAGCCCTTTCTGCCGATCCCACGCTTGAAGCATTCGAGCGCCGGCTATGAGTTCGACCGCGATCGTCCCGATTCGATTGGACGAATGCGCTCATTTCACAACAACTTCGGAATGATCGTGCGCGCCTATGCGTACATTTTGGCGCTCGGCGGCGACGGACTGGGGATGGCAAGCCGGCTCGCGATCCTCGGCGCAAACTATGTGCGCCAACGCCTGCAGCCGCATTTTCCCAGCGCGAGCGGCGAGCCTTCGATGCATGAATGCGTACTCTCGCACGACCTCGAAAAGCGCGCGGGCGTGAGCACGCTCGAAATCGCCAAGCGTCTGCTCGATTTCGGCATTCACCCGCCGACCATCTATTTCCCGCTGGTGGTCCCGGGGGCGCTGATGATCGAACCGACCGAGACCGAGAGCAAAGAAATACTCGACAGCTTCGTCGACGCGATGGAAGCGATTTACGAAGAAGCGCTGAACGATCCCGAGCGCGTCAAGAGTGCGCCGCAGACTCTGCCGGTCTCGCGCGTCGACGAAGCCTTGGCCGCGCGTCGCCCGATTCTGCGATGGGAGCAGAAGGCGTAGCGCGGATTTATCTCGCGAGACCCGCCAGCTTCAGTGCGTGGCGGTAGTCCTCGGGTGTGTTCACGTTGAAGAAGCTGCTGAACTGAGGATCGATCATTCGGAGCTCCTGCTCTCCGACTTTTCTCGCATTGATCGCGTTCGCACTGGCAATCAGCCTCTTCTCGCCGCTCGCCTCGAGCGCCGCGATCGCGTTTGCACATTGCTTGCGGTAGACCGCGTGCAGCGGCTGCAGCTTGCCGCCAACTTCCGGAATCACCGCGTCGAAGTCGTCGAGCATCGCAACCAGGTCGGCCGCGACGTCGGAATTCAACAGCGGCAGATCGCATGAACACACGAAAGCGACGCCGTGATCGAGGCAATTCAGACCACGACGAAGGGCGTCGAGCGGCCCCGCAAATGCAGTTTCGTCGTGAACGATTTTCAATCCGGGAATCTTGATGTGCGGCTGGCCGGCGGATTCGGGCGCCGCCACGATTACGATTTCCTCGAACCACCATTTGAGCTCGACGACGATCCTGGTCAGCAACGGGATGCCGCCGAAATCGAGCGCCGCCTTCGGCTGGCCCATCCGCGAGCTGCGCCCGCCAACCAGCACGATGGCTCCGGCTTCCATGGCAGATGACACGCGATGAGTTTAGGGCGCGGTTGATCCGCGCGCTACCGCTTATGCCGCGGCGTTGTTCTCGCTCGCGCGATTCGCACGCAGCTCGACGCCGATGACCCGCAGCGCCTCTGGATGGAAAATCAGCGCGAGATGACCGACGTCGTGCAGCGTCACAATTCGCCCGAACGCGACGCGCGTCATCAGCGCCTGGATCGGCGCCGGCACAATAGGATCGTCGTCGCCAAAAATCCCGACCTCCCGTGGACTCCATTGGCCGTACGAATAGGGCGAGCCGAGCGTGATGAGCGATCGTACTGCAGACTTTGGTGCAGCAGCAGCATAGCGCCGGCCTACGGCGCCACCGAGACTGTGACCGATCAGATGAACGCCGGCGCCGTTGGAGCGCTCCTCTGCGACCCGCGCGAGCTGGGCGGCAGAATCGCCGAGCGTCTGCCATCGCGGGTATTCGAAGTATGACACGTTGTCGAATCCTGCCAGCCTGATATACGCGGCGAGCGCAAACAGATTGGAGCGGCCGCCGCCGAAGCCATGGATAAGAATGACGGGCTCGCTGGACGGCGTGCAGAAGTACGGCTCGCCGCGTCTGAGCAACCAATCCAATGGATACGAGCCGATCAGCGCGCCGGCGGCGGCGATTTCAGTAATAACGGTCCTCGAGTTCACTATTTTTCGCGGCCCTGGCCCGTACTCCTTGTGGTCTCTGCCAAGTTAACCACGCTTTCCCTCGCGGGCAACCAGCCACGGCCGGCGTTTGCGCGCGCGCGTCCGACCGGCGCACAATGCCTAGCAACGCGACGCCTCCACCATCTGTTTCGTGCCACGGCGCCCAATCGAGGTGACCTTAATGAGCGAGGCCAAGAGGGAATCCAAAGGACCGGTGCGCGGATACTTCTTCGACAAATCGGTGGTCGTAACCGGAGCGTCGAGCGGCATCGGGCACGACGTTGCGCTTGCGTTCGGCGAGCAAGGGGCGCAGGTCGCCTTGCTCGCACGCCGGCGCGTGCAGCTCGAAGAGCTCGCGCAAAAAATCAACAAGGCAGGCGGCAAGGCGCTCGCACTCGATTGCGACGTTACGGATCGCGCGCGCGTCTTTTGGGCGATCGAACAGGTCAAGGAAGCATTTGGCAAAGTTGACGTCCTGATCAACTCGGCGGGATTGCTCATCACGGGAACGGTCGAAGAGATGCGCCCTGAAGATCTCGAACGGATGATGAAGGTCAACGTTTTCGG
The DNA here is from genome assembly GCA_963842215.1 of uncultured delta proteobacterium. Lineage (GTDB taxonomy): Bacteria > Desulfobacterota > Binatia > Binatales > Binataceae > Binatus. Next base: position 1,441,021 of record CAWJFQ010000001.1, read on the forward strand.
CGCGCTCAACGCGATGCAGGCGGTGCTGCCGGTGATGCGCAAGGCCAAGTCGGGCAACATCGTGAACATCTCGTCGCTGGCGGGGCGGCGCGGAGTCAGCCCGCTTGGCGGCTACAGCTCGACTAAATTTGCGCTGGTGGGGATGACCGAAGCGCTGCGCGTCGAGCTGTTCAACACCGGGATAAAAGTGTCGCTGGTGATGCCCGGGGTGATCGATACCCCGATGGCGCGCAATGCGCTCAAGCACGACACACTGAAAAGGGTGCCGGCCATGATGGCGATGCCGGCGCGATGGGTGACGTGGGCGGTACTGGCCGCGGCTGCATTCGGCTTGACGGAAGTAGACGTTCCTCCCGGCGCGGCGGTCGCGGAAAAACTTGCGTCGCTATTCCCTGGCGTCACCGACGCGCTGCTGAGCGTCGGCACCAGGGTCATGCAAGGCGCGGCAACCCTGATGGGCAGCACAGGCAAGACCAAGGCGTAGGTTGTAGCTAAATCTACATAAAGTATGGCTTCGACATTTCGTCGAACTTGCCGTACATCAGCCATACGCGAACATTGAACGCATGCGGATGCTCGACTGGCTCGCGGCCGACGGTCTTTAGTCCGAGCTGTTTGTACATCTCGTACAGTGGCTCGACCGGATTTGTGATCAGCAGCTTGGGACGGCGCGAGAAAACAAACAGACGCGCGGTATCCGACATCAGCCGAACCAGTCCCTTGCCCTGGAAGTTCGGGTCAATCACCATCCCGCCGAACTCGAACACCTCCGACGCGAGCATCCCCTTGAACAACTGCGCCGGGTAGAGATGGCCAAGCGTTAGCGGTGCGTCCGCGAGGCATCGCGCCCAGAACGCACCAATCAGCGGCGGACGCCGCCGCTCGTTGGCTTGCGTGACAGCATAGAGGCCAAAATGGATTGCGAGCGGCCACAGCAGTACGTGCACGCGCTTTTCCTGCACGTTCAGCATTTTCCAGGTCCGCTTGTGCAAGGCGGCGAGCTCGCGCAGACCCATCGGGGTGCCGATGGGGCGAACTTCGAGCCGCGCTTCGAGGGCAGAACGGGTGGGAGGACGCAACGGGGGCGACGCCGGCGCACGCCGGTCAGGCTCGGACTCCTCGGGGTCGACGTCGGGCGGAGTGTCGGCCTCGGTTGACGGTGGTCCCGCGGGAATCTCTGAGGGGTTCGGGGGAGAGGCAGCCTGATGCGTGCGACGAGGTGTTCGCGAAATCATCGCCTCGATCGGATCATCATTTTTTTCGGCCGCCATTCTGTGAACCCCGCCGCGTCGCCCTTCCGGCGACGCCGATTTCACACCACCCAACGAAATTATGCCGTGCAGCGACGGCTCATCCTCACGCCTTAAGACGTGCGCCTGCCGCTCTAGGAGTAACGCGGCTCGACGCCCCCAAATCTTGGCTCACCGGCGACAATCATAAGGGAATCGTCCGATAAAGTTAAACATGCATTTGGCTCAAAAGCGTGATTTTTTTACATTTCCCGGACAAAGATAGCGCGCGTGGCGAGGAGGCCACGGCGGAAGGACAAATCACTTGACTGAATGTGAAACCCACCCGGGTTTCACGCTTCCTTGGGCAGGGGTGACCCCTGCACCGGGTATCAGGAAAAGAAAAGGGCGCCCTTTTCGGGCGCCCTTTCTTGGCTGGTCGATGTATTCCCGGACCTAGCCGATCTTAGCGTAAACCGACTTGATCTGGGTGTACAGATCGATCGCGTACTTGCCCAGTTCCCGGCCGAAGCCTGACTGTTTGTAGCCGCCGAACGGAGACATCGGATCAATCTGGCCGTAAGTGTTGATCCAAACCGTGCCGGCCTTGAGCTTACGCGCGACGCCGAGCGCGCGGTTGATGTCCTTGGTCCATACCGCGGCGGCGAGACCGTAGGTCGTATCATTGCCCTGGAAGACGACATCGGCCTCGTCCTTGAACTTGATCGCTGACGCTACCGGGCCAAAGATTTCTTCGCGCGCGATCTTCATCTGGTTGTTCACGCCGGTGAAGACGGTCGGCTGGATGAAGTAGCCGGCTTCCTGCTTGCCCGGCTCGCCGCCAACTTTGGCTGTCGCGCCCTCCGCCTTGCCGGTTTTCAGATAGCCCTTGACGCGATCATGCTGCTCTTTGGAAACCAGCGGTCCCATCCGGGTGTTCGGGTCCAGTGGATTGCCGAGGGTCAGGCCGCCGGCCATCTTCGAGAGCTCATCGGTGAATTGATCGTACACGGTTTCCTGCACGAACACGCGCGAGCCGGCGCAGCAGACCTGCCCCTGGTTCATGAAGATGCCCAGCGCCGAGCCGAACACGGCGGACGGCATGTCAGCGTCGGGGAAAATGATGTTGGGTGATTTGCCACCGAGCTCGAGCGAGACGCGCTTCAGGTTGCCGGTCGAAGCCTGCAGGATCAATTTGCCAACTTCGGTCGAGCCGGTGAACGCGACCTTGTCGATGTCGGGATGCTCGGCGATGGCACTGCCGGCGCCGGGTCCGAAGCCGGTGATAATTTGCACGACGCCCTCGGGTAGGCCGGACTCGCAAATCAACTCGCCGAGGCGAATCGCGGTGAGCGGAGTCTGCTCGGCAGGCTTGAGGATGACGACGTTGCCGCATGCGAGCGCGGGCGCAATCTTCCACGACGCCATCAGCAGCGGAAAATTCCACGGGATGATCTGCCCGCATACGCCAACCGGCTCGCGCAGCGTGTAGTTGAACATCGAGGGATCAGACGGATTGGTATCGCCGTAAATCTTGGTGGCGAAGCCCGCGTAGTAGCGGAAGGTCTCGGCCGCGCCTGGGATGTCGATGTTCTTGGACTCGAACAGCGGCTTGCCGTTGTCGAGAGTCTCGAGCTCGGCCAGTTCCTCGGCGTGCTTGTCGATCAGCTCGGCAATCTTCAGCAAGACATGCGTGCGCTGATGCGGACTCATCTTCGACCACTTGCCGTCTTCATAGGCCTTGCGCGCGTGCTTGACGGCCTCGTCGACGTCGGCCTTGTCGCCCTCTGCGACGAGCGCGAGCACCTGCTCGTTGGAGGGGTTGAGGGTCTCGAAAGTCTTGCCGGACTTCGACGGCACCCATTTGCCGTTGATGAGAAGTTTTTTGGGCGAGCTCTTGAGGAACTCAAGCGCTGCGCTCGACTTGGCGCCGCGAGTCGCGGATTCCAATGACGCTGATGCTGATGCCATTTCCCTTAGTCTCCTGTCGTTGATGTGTCGGCGTGCGCCGACCGCGAAGAATGTCCCGCGGGATCGCACACGTCGAGCGGTCTAAAGCCTTGGTTAACACTCGCACCATAGTAAATCGAGATGTATTGGGCAAAGGCGAAAAGCGGGCGGACCGCCCTTGCTCTCGCGTATGCGGGCGGACGCGGCGCGGGTGCGGTTTTGCCCATTTCAGCCGGCGCGGCTATTGTGGGCCGCAACCGTATCAGTGGCAGTCAAGCAAACACCCCTCATCGCGCAATATCTCAGCGTCAAGCAGCGTGTTCCCGACGCGATCCTGTTTTTTCGCCTCGGCGACTTCTACGAGATGTTTTTCGAGGACGCCGAAGTTGGGGCGCGCGTGCTCGACATCCAGCTCACCTCGCGCAACAAGGACGGCGTGCCGCTGTGCGGCGTGCCCTACCATTCCGCGGAACCATATATCGCCAAGCTGCTGAAGGCCGGGCACAAGGTCGCAATCTGCGAGCAAGGCACGCCTGACCCCAAGACTCCCAAGCTGATGCCGCGGCAAATCGTCCGCGTGATCACGCCCGGCACCGTCGGCGAGGAGATGGTGCTGACTGCCGCCGAGAAGAGCTACCTGGTCGCAGTCACGGGCGTCGAAGGAACGGGGTTCGCGCTGGCGGCGCTCGACGTCTCAACCGGCGAGTTCCTGGCCACGCAGGCGCGGGAGGCGGTGACGTTGTGCGAGGAAATCGCGCGAATCGCGCCGCGCGAAATTGTAATCGCCGGAGCTGACGGCGAGTTGAGCGCGTTGCTCAAGGATCTGAACTGTCCTTTGACTGCGCTCGACGGCGAAGCGTTCAGCGCCGAGCGCGCGACCGCGGCATTTTCGAGTCGCTTTACGGACGCGTCGGCGGAGCTGCACGAGTCAATTGCGCATACGGCAGGAATCGCACTGCTCTACGTTGAAGACACCTTTGGCCATGATCTGGCGCATGTCGCGGCGCCGCGGCTTTACCGCATCGCCGAGTACATGCTGGTGGACGAGACCACGCGGCGTCATCTGGAGCTGATTGCGTCGACCGACGGCGCGCGCAAAGGCTCGCTGCTGTCGATTCTCGACGAGACCTTGACGGCGGTCGGCGCGCGCACGCTATGCAACTGGATAATCTATCCGCTGCTCGCGCTTGACGCGATCCACGGGCGCCACGACGCGGTCGAAGAACTGTTCGACGCGGACCTGGGCGGCATGCTGTCGGACTCGTTGAAGCGAATCGGCGATCTCGAGCGGCTGGCGGGGCGAATCGGCGCGATGCGGGCGTCGCCACGCGATTGCCTGCGGCTGGGCGACGCGCTCGGCGCTGCGGAATCGCTCAAGCATGCGATGGGTGCGCTCAAGAGCAGGCTGGTGCGCGAGCAAGCGGCGCGAATCTCGCCGATGCCGGCGCTGGCCGCACAAATCGCGGCGACGCTGTCCGACGAACCGCCGGTGAATCCGCGCGACGGCAATGTAATACGCGCGGGGCTGAGCGCCGAGATCGACGAACTGCGCAGCCTGGCGTCGGGCGCGCGCGGCGTGATCGCGAAAATGGAAGGGACGGAGCGCGAGCGCACTGCAATCCCGTCGCTCAAGGTCCGCTACAACAATATTTTCGGCTACTACATCGAGGTGACGAAGACCAATCTCGAGCGCGTGCCGGACGACTATGAACGCAAGCAGACGCTGGTCAGCGCCGAGCGCTTCACGACGCCGGCGCTGAAGGAACTCGAGCGCAAAATTCTAACCGCGGAATCGGCGCTCAAGGAGCTCGAGCTGCAGATTTTCACCAAGCTGCTGCGGGACCTGCAGTCGCGCGCGGCCGCGATCCTGGAAACCGCTCGCGCGGTCGGCGAATTCGACGCGACGATGTCGCTGGCAAAAGTCGCGCGGCATCGCGGCTACGTGAGGCCCAAAATTAACACAGGGCTTCGGATTCGCGTGCGCGACGGACGCCATCCGGTGCTCGAAGCCGGCATGCGCGCGGGTGAGTTCGTGCCCAACGATCTCGACGCGGAGCCGGCGACGCGACAAATCCTGCTCATCACCGGCCCCAACATGGCCGGCAAATCGACCTACCTGCGGCAAGTCGCGCTGATTGCGATCATGGCGCAAATCGGCAGCTTCGTGCCCGCCGCCGAGGCGACCATCGGGCTTATCGATCGAGTGCTGACACGAATCGGCGCGCGCGACGAACTGCGCCGCGGCGAATCCACCTTCATGGTCGAGATGAGCGAGACGGCGCGGCTGCTGCGCGGGCTCTCGGAGCGGAGCCTGTTGCTATTGGACGAGGTCGGCCGCGGCACCAGCACATTTGACGGCCTTGCGATCGCGTGGGCGGTGGCCGAGTACCTGCACGATCAGACGCGGGCCAAGGTGCTGTTCGCAACGCATTTTCATGAGCTGACGGACCTCGCGCGCGAGCGCCCGCGGGTCAAAAACCTGAGCATGGCGGTGCGCGAATGGGGCGACGAGGTGATTTTTTTGCGCCGCGTTATCGAGCAGCCGTCGTCGCGCAGCTACGGAATCGAGGTGGCGCGGCTGGCGGGATTGCCGGATTCGATTATCGGTCGCGCGCGTGAAATTCTTGCGAACCTCGAGCAGGGCGAGCTGGACGAGGCCGGGATGCCGCGAATCGCGCGCGACCGGCGCTCTACCGCGCCAGCGCCGCAGCTGGGCTTGTTCACATCGCGGGACGAACGCGTGGTGGATGAGCTGCGCGCACTCGACCTCGAGCGCATGACTCCGATGGAGGCGCTGAACGCGCTCGCGCGGCTGGCTGCACGGCTCAAAAGAGAAACATGAGATGGTGCAGTGCCTTGCACATTCTACGGTACAGGTGGTATTAAATAAGGTACAGCATGCCGGAAGACCCGCAGCGGAAAAAAATCCCGCTGATCTTTTACCGCATGCGGCTGCGACACGAGCCGGTTCGGGAGTGGCTGAAGGGACTGCCGGAAGCTGAGCGTCAAGCTATCGGGAAAGATCTACTGCGGGCTCAATGGCGGTGGCCGTTAGGGATGCCGCTCTGCCGCCCGTTGGGAAGTGGGCTGTGGGAGATTCGCACGGACCTGCCGACGAAGCGGACCGCGCGCGTCCTGCTCTGCCTTTACCATGACCACCTGGTCGCGCTGCATGGGTTTATCAAGAAGACGCGCTCCACGCCTGATGACGATCTGGCATTGGCGCGCCAGCGTAAGAGGGAGTTGGAGATATGAGCAAGAAACATATGGGTTCCGGGATTGATGACTTCCTCAAGGAGGAAGGAGTCTTTGAAGAGGCGCAGGCTGAGGCAGTCAAGGAGATTGTCGCCTGGCAGCTCGCCGAGGCTATGAAGAAACGCAAAATCTCCAAGAACAAGATGGCCACGCTGCTCAAGACAAGCCGCACCCAGGTGGACCGCCTGCTAAATCCGAAGGACGACATCACGCTCTCCAGCCTGCAGCGCGCGGCGGCAATGGTCGGTCGCCGCGTTTCGATCGAGCTGGTTTAGTCCGGAGCAAGGGCCCCCCTTTCGGGACTTCACCGGAGCGTGGTGATCTTCAGAAGCGGCGGCTATCCTTGAATGGTGGGATGGCTGCGGTGATGCGGAGAATTATGGCGGGGGTCGTCGCGATGGCGACTATTTGCGGTGCTACTGCGCACGCCAGTGTTACCACGTCGGTGCTGACCTCCGCGCGAATCGAGCATCACGGACCGACGCAGGAATTGCATTTCGGTTTCAGCGGCGCGACTCCACGACCCGAACTCTCCACCCATGGCAGCGAACTCTGGATCGAGCTGGCGCGCACTCGTCTCGCAGTTCCACCGCGCCCGCTGTTCGGATCTGAAACGGCGCCAATAGCAAGCGTACGCACGATCGACGCGCCTGGCGGCGAGTCGCGAATCGTGGTCGAGGTGATTGGCAAATCCGACTATGCGGTTGCGCGGCTGAAAAACCAGAACGAAATCGTTTTGCGCGTCGCGGCCGAAGGAGCCGATCCAAATATCGCGGCGCCGATTGTGGTTCACGACGACGCTGTGCGGCGCCCAGTTCCGGCGGTGGCACGTCCGGTGGCATTTGCGCCGCCGGCCAGCCCTGGTCCCCTCGCTCTCGCGCGACCAATCGCGGCCGCGCGCTCGAATTTGAATGAAGAAAGCCGCCGGCCGTTTCTCGTGATGATCGATCCGGGGCACGGCGGCTACGACCCCGGTACGCAATCGTCCAGCGGCTTGATGGAAAAGGACCTTGCGCTGCAGATCGCGACGCGGTTGAAGGCGGCTCTGGAAGCCCGCGGCATCCGCGCCGAGCTCACGCGTTCGACCGACGTTTTTATCAGCCTCGCGGATCGCACGCGCATTGCGAATCAAGCCGAAGCGGATTTGTTCGTTTCGATCCACCTCAATTCGAGTCCGAACCCGGACACCACCGGAATCGAAGTTTACTACCTGAACAACACCACCGACCGCGCGACGATTCGGCTGGCGCGAATGGAGAACGCCGGCGCCGACGGCTATGGCGCCCCGGACGCCTCCAACTTAAACTACATCCTGACCGACTTGCGGCAGAACTATAAGGCGTCGGAAGCGGCGTCTGTGGCCCGGATGATCGACGCGCAAACGGTCGCGGATCTTGACGCCGGACTCGGGCTGAACGTGAACGCGCTGGGAGCGAAGATGGGACCATTTTACGTGCTGGTCGGTGCGCATATGCCGGCCGTGCTGGTTGAATGCGGCTTCATGTCGAATGCCGCAGAGGCCGCGCGACTAGAGTCGGCGCAATACCAGGACGTGCTTGCAGGAGCAGTCGCGACCGCCGTGGTGCGGTACTCCGACACGGATTTGGCGGTAGGAAATCTGTGAGTCTTGTCACGGGCGCGAATAGCGCCGAGCCGGTCGCAGCCATAGTATCTTCGCCGCGCGGGCAGGATGCCCTGCTCGCGCAATTCGTCGCGAGCAAGACGCCGGGAGTCAATGCGCGCGCCTATCTCGAGTCGGTTCGCGCCGAGCTGGCCGAGCGGCATTTCGCCGGCGCGAGCGGCAGCGAAATAGTCACCGCGATGACGGCGGCGATGGACGATCTTCTTCGCGCGCTGTTCCACTATGCGGACGCCGAACATGGACGGCGCGCACCCAAGCTCAATCAGAAAATCACGGTGGTCGCGCGCGGCGGTTACGGGCGCGGCGAGCTGAATCCGCAATCGGACGTCGATCTGCTGTTTCTGCATGACTACAAGCGCGGTCCGTATGCGGAAATCGTGACCGAGATAATGTTGCACGCGCTGTGGGACGCGGGTCTGATGGTCGGGCATGGAGTTCGCACGGCCAAGGAATGCGTGCGGCTGGCCAACGAAGACCTGAAGGAAAAAACTGCGATCCTCGACGCGCGCTTTCTGTGCGGCGACGAAAAACTTTACGCCGACCTCGACAAGCTGCTCATCGCCGACGTCCTCAATCGCAACCAGGACAAGTTCTTCGCCACCAAGCTCGAGGAGAGCCGCAAACGCCACGCGCAGTATGGCGATTCAATCTACCTGCTCGAGCCGCAGATCAAGGAAGGCGAAGGAGGCCTGCGCGATCTTCACACCGCGATGTGGCTGGCCAAGGTCAAGTACAAGGTTCATTCGCTCGAAGAGCTGGTGCAGAAAGCGGTCATCACCGAGCCCGAGGCGGCCGAGGTGATCGAGGCGCGGGACTTTCTCTGGCGCGTGCGCAACTCACTTCATTTCCTGACCGGGCGCCACTTCGATCAACTTACTTTCGAGATGCAGGAACGGATCGAGCCGATGCTTCGGATCAAGCCTGACGACGGACAGTCGGCGGGTTCCGCGTTGATGCGCGCGTACTACCAACATGCGTCGACCATCCATCGCTTCGCCGAAGGATTGATCGCCCGCGTGACCGAGAACAGCGCTGGCGGACGATTTTTCCGCCGCACGCCGACGCGCAAGATTCGGCCCGGCGTAGTCGTTCATGGAAATTTGCTGAGCATCGCGCAGCCAGATTTCTTCAAGCACGATCCACTCAACTTGCTCACAATTTACGCCGACTGCCAGGCACAGAACGTCAGCCTTTCGGGCAGCACCTACCAGCTGGTGCGTGACAATCTTGGATTGATCGACGACAAGCTGCGCAAAGATCCGCGGGTTGCCGAAGCGTTGATGACGATTCTCGCCGCACGCCAGCGCGTGGCCGAGACGCTCGAGGCGATGCATCTGTCGGGCGTGCTCGGCGCGATAATCCCCGAATTCGGCAACCTCTACGCGCGCGTACTGCACGACCTCTACCATATCTACACCGTCGATCGGCATTCGCTGGTCGCAGTGCGAGAGCTCGAACGTCTGCGCACTGGGTGAGTTCAAGGATTCAACTCCCTTGCTGACCGAGGTCGCGCGCGAACTCGATCATCTGCCACTCGTGTTTCTCGCGCTGCTGCTCCATGACATCGGCAAGGGTCATGGCCACGACCATCACGAGCGCGGCGCCAGCCTGACCGCGGAGGTGTCGCAGCGCCTGGGGTTGAACAATGAGGAAATCGATCTCGTCGTGTTCCTGGTCCGCAACCATCTGATGATGTCGCAGGTCGCGCAGAAGGGTGACCTTGACGATCACACCACCGTCGAAGAATTCGCGCGCACCGTCGGCTCGATCGATCGCCTCAAGGCGCTCTACCTGCTCACTTATGCCGATATGCGCGCGGTCGCACCGAAGGTCTACAACAACTGGCGCGACATGCTGCTGAGCGACCTCTACATGCGCGCGCTCAAGGTTCTCGAACAGGGCGATCGCGAGGCGGCCGACCCGGCGCGCCGGCTGGCGACCGTCAAAGCCACAGTCCGTGAGAACTTGCTGGCCGCGTCGGCTCCTGAAGCCAGCGTAAACGAGTTCCTCGATCAGATGCCCGACCGCTACTTCTTTACGGTGCCGGAAGACGACATCCCCTTGCACTTCGACCTGATGCGCTCGCTCGACGACCGCCCGCTGGTCTGTCGCATCCGGCATTTCCCCGAGCTGGAGTTCAGCGAATTTATTGTGGTGACGCGCGATCGGCCGGGACTGTTCTCGATGATCGCGGGCGCGCTGACGGCCAACAATCTCAACATCCTGTCGGCTCGAATCACCACCCGCTCCAACGGCGTCGCGATGGACGTATTTCGCGTGTCACATCAGATGGGCGAGGGCTCGATGGCGCTGGAAGAGGACCGTTGGCTGCGGGTCGAGCACGACCTCGAGCGCGTCATCACCGGCCAGCAGGACATCGCGGCGCTGGTCGCCGCGGCGCATCACGTGCAAAGCGCAGGCCGCAAGTTCGTGCGCCACGTGCCGACCGAAGTTACCGTCGACAATCGCACCTCCGAACAGTTCACCGTCATCGATGTGTTCACCCAGGACCGCGTCGGGCTGCTGTTCGCGATCACGCACACGCTGTTCCGGCTCGGGCTGCAGATTCACCTGGCGCGCATTTCGACCAATGCCGATCAGGCGCTCGACGTCTTCTACGTGAGCGATCACGCGGGCAATAAAATCGAAGATCTCGATCGCATGCGCGAGCTGCGCGCCGGCTTGCTCGAAAAGGTCGAACAGAATCCGCGCCAGGGAGCGTCTGCGTGAGCGCCGCCGGCTGGGACGAGCTGATCGATCGCCATTTGTCGCGCCAGGCCGTCGAGCGCGGGCTGAGCCGCCATTCGATGGAGGCATACGCGCACGATCTCAACGTCTTTCAATCATGGTGCAGGCAAGCTGGTCTCGAGCCTGCGCAGCTCGACGCTGCCGCGCTGACCGAATACCTGGAAGCGCTCGCGGATCGAGGTTTGGCTGTCAGCTCGCAGCGTCGCCATCTGGCGAGCCTGCGCGGACTCGCACGCGAACTGGTTGATGAGAAGATCATCGAACGCGATCCGGCGCCGGCAGTGAAGCTGAGGCCGCATCCCCGCAAACTTCCGCGCACGCTGTCGCCCGGCGATATTGAAAATCTTATCGCTGCGATCGACGCACACGATGCGCGCGGACTGCGCGATCGCGCGATGCTCGAGATGGTCTACGGATGCGGTCTGCGCGTATCCGAGCTGGTCGGCTTGCAACTGCACCAGGTAAATCTCGCGGCAGGCGCCGTGGTGGTGCTGGGCAAGGGCAGCAAGGAGCGAATGGTGCCGATGGGCGGTGCCGCGATTCGCGCGCTCAAGGCCTACCTCGATCGCCGCGACGAAATTCTCAGTCCCGCCAACGACAGCAAGCGCGCCGGGAAGAGAGTTCCGCGTCGCGTCTCCGCGGTGTTCATTACTCGACTCGGCCGCGCGATGACCCGGCAGGGATTTTTCAAGGCGCTAAAAGGTTGGGCCGGCGGCGATCCGCACCTGGCATGGATAAGCCCGCATACGCTGCGCCACTGTTTCGCCACGCATCTGCTCGAGGGCGGCGCCGATCTCCGCGCCGTGCAGGAGATGCTCGGCCACAGCGACATCTCGACCACGCAAATATATACGCATCTTTCCAAGAGCCACTTGCGCAAGGTCCATCGCACGTTCCATCCGCGCGCGACTCGCGCAAACGTGGTGGAAGGTACCGACTAACTTGGGCGACCTGAACGGAACCCTCGCGACTATCTGTATCGTCGCGCCGCCAATCATGTTCGCGATCATCGCGCATGAAGTCATGCACGGAGTGGTAGCGCTGCGGCTCGGCGACGATACCGCTCTTCGGGCAGGACGCCTCACACTGAACCCGCTTTCACATATCGATCTCTTCGGAACGATCATTCTCCCGTTCGGCCTCTACCTGTTCGGTCTGCCGGTACTCGGTTATGCGAAGCCAGTCCCGGTTGATTTTCGGGTGCTGCGCGGCGGCCGAACTGGAATGTTGAAGGTGGCGGCAGCCGGTCCGTTGACAAACTTCGTGCTGGCAATCGTGAGCGGACTTCTTATGCGCGTGATGCCGGCGTTTTTGCATGGCTCGTTCGGCCTCACGGTCGCTCAACCGCTAGCGCTGATGCTGCGAGCGTCGGTGGTCGTGAATGTGGAGTTGGGAGTCTTCAATCTACTGCCCGTACTGCCACTTGACGGCGGGCGCGTTTTGTTCAGTGTCCTGCCGCTGACTGCCGCGCGCGCCTATGCACAGACCGAGCGTTACGGCTTTCTTATACTGCTGGTGCTGCTGTATATGCATTGGCTGGATGCCGCGATCTACCCGGTCATGAATATGGCGCTCGGTGCGATTTCGTGGATGGTGCAACTTTGAGCGACGAACCCAACGCACCGCCGAGACTCGGAGCCGACGCCGGGATGCGCTTCCGGCTTGCGGTTTACGAGGGCCCGCTCGACCTGCTGCTGCATTTGCTCAAGCGGGCCGAGCTCGATCCGCACGAAGTCACCGCCAGCGTCATCACCGAGCAATACTTGGCGTGGCTCGAATTGCTCGATCAGTTGAACCTCGACGTGGCGGGCGAATACCTCGTGATGGCGGCGACGCTGCTGCTCATCAAATCCTTCGCGATGCTGCCGCACCCGGAGCTCGCCGACGCCGAGGAAGCCGAGGAGCTCAAGCGCGACCTGGTCGAGCGGCTGCTTGAATATCAGCGCTATCGCGAGGCGGCAGAAAAACTCTCCGAGCGCGCTCTACTCGGCCGCGACGTGTTCACGACGCCCGGCGAGAGCGCGCCCGAAGATGCGGATGCCAAGCGGTACACGGTATCGATTTTCGACCTAGTCGAGGCGATTGGCGCCGTTCTGAAGCGCGTCGCCGACAAGACTCCGCGCAAAATCGAGCTGCGCGACATTCCGGTGGCAGAATGCATCCCACGAATATTGCTCGCGTTGGAAGGCTCGGGACGTATCCAATTTGCCGCACTGTTCGAAGATGCGGGCGACCGCTCGCTCGTTATCGCGACTTTCATGGCGCTGCTCGAGTTGATTCGGCGGCGCGAAGTTCGCGCATTTCAGGAGACACGCTTCGGCCCGATTTACCTCGAGTCCAGCGCGGCCGCATGAACGGAGGCTGAGTGGAAGAAGAGCGGCTGAAATCAATTCTTGCGAGCCTGCTGTTCGCGGCCGGCGAACCGGTCTCAGCGGCGCGGCTGGCCGCGGTTTTCGATGACGTGCCGCGCGCAACCGTGCAGAAGATACTTGCCGTGATGGCGGCTGAGTACATCGCCGACAACCGCGGTATCGTCATCGACGAAGTCGCCGGCGGCTACCAGATGCGCACGCCCAAGGATCACGCCGGTTACGTTCGCAAGCTGCTCGCGGCCAGGCCGCCGCGTCTCAGCCGCCCGCTGATGGAGACCGTCGCGATAATCGCCTACCGTCAACCGATCACGCGCCCTGAGATAGAACAGTTGCGTGGCGTCGATACAGGGGGCGTGCTCGAAACGCTGCTCGAGAAACGGCTGGTAAAAATTGCCGGGCGCAAGGACGCGCCCGGGCGCCCGATGGTCTATGAAACCACCGGCGAGTTCCTTGAACTGTTCGGACTGAAGGACCTGGAAGGTCTGCCCGACCTTTCGGAGTTCCGCGAAATCGAGCGCGCGGTCGAGCAGGCGAACACAGGTCCGGTGGAAGGCATCGAGACTCATCCCGAGGACTCCGCCTCGTCCGAGGAAGCGCCGGAAATGCCCTCGCTCGACGCGACACCGTCCGACGCGGCCGAAGAACCGGCCGAGCCCGCGCCAGAGAAATCCGACGACGACAAGACCTCGCACTGAGCGGCCGGCTTTTTCGCGGCGGCGAAACGGAGAAAGCGGAATGCATCGATTGCGATTGCTGGCTTTGGTTGCGCTGACGTCGTTGGCGTTCGCCGGGTCGTCGTTCGCCCAACAAAAGCCTGTGGCGGCCCCGCTAAATGACCCACTCTACATGCGTGTTATGGCGATGCCGTGGCCGCCCGAGGCGGCCATTCTCGACGGCGCCGGCCGCCGCCATTCCGCCTACGAATTATATGTCACGAATCTCGGCAAGACCCCGTTCAAAGTCACCAGGCTCGACGTGCAGGGAAAAGACGGCGACACACTTGTCGTGTCGCAGTCGGTCAGCGGCGATGACGCGCTCGGCGCGATCTTCATGCCGGGCCAGGGTCTCGACCCCAAGAAGCCCAAGAATCTGACCTTCATGCCGGGCCAGACCGGCGGCTTCTTTATCTTTACCGATTGGCTTGCAGACCAGGGCGACCCAGACAATTTCGATACTGCGCTTACGATCGAACAACATGGCGAGCGCGCCGGCTCAGGAACGATTCACACTGCGGCGATCGAGCTGAACCAGGACGATCCGATCGTCATTCAGTCACCGCTTCGCGGCAAGAACTGGCTCGCAGCAAACGGGCCTTCCAATAACTCGCCGCATCGCCGCGCAGTCCTGCCGATAAACGGACAACCTCACATCGGCCAGCGCTACGCAATTGACTGGGTCCAGCTCGGCGACGACGGCAACACCTATACCGGCGACAAGAGCAAGAACAGCAGCTATCACGCGTGGGATCAGGAGATTCACGCGGCCGGGAACGGCAAGATCGTTGAGGTGAAGGACGGCATTCCCGAAAACGTACCCAACAGCGGCAAAATTGCGGTGCCAATTACCTACGATACTCTGGCCGGCAATCACATCATCGAGGATCTCGGCGACGGACATTTCGCCGCCTACGCACATCTGCGGCCGGGCACGATCAAAGTGAAAGTGGGCGACACTGTGCACGCCGGCGACGTGCTCGCGCATCTGGGCAACACCGGTAATTCATCGGAGCCGCATCTGCATTTCCAGGTCTGCGACGCGCCATCGTTTCCGGCCTCGGAGGGACTGCCGTTTGCGATCGAGAACTACACGTACCAGGACTACAAGATCGACAAGTCCAAGCCTGAGCATCCGGCCTTGACGCTCAAGTCCTCGCACTCGATGAGCAAGCAGGAACCGATGGAAGACGAGCTGGATTCGTTCTAGACGCCGGTGTCTTCGAAAACTCCGGTCTCCGGCGTGTAGTTCTCGAAACGGGTGTAGTGATTGATGTACGTGAGCTTCGCCGTGTCGGTGGGGCCATTGCGCTGCTTGGCCACGATGATTTCGGCGACGCCCGGCTCCTTGCTCTCTTTGCCCTTGTACATTTCCTCGCGGTAGATGAACGCGATCACGTCGGCGTCCTGCTCGATTGCGCCCGACTCGCGCAGGTCCGCCAGCATCGGGCGCCGATTCTCGCGCGACTCGACCTGACGGTTGAGCTGCGAGAGCGCGATCACCGGGACTTTGAGTTCCTTGGCCAGCGCCTTCAGTGAACGCGAGATTTCCGCGATTTCTTTTTCGCGAGATTCGCCCGGCCGCGCCGACCTCATCAGCTGCATGTAGTCGACGATTATCAGGCCAAGGTTTTTGGCCCGCTCACGCTTGAGCCGCCGGCATTTTGCCTTGAGCGTTATCGAGGTCGTGTCCGAGGAGTCATCGATATAGATATTCGACTCCGACAGCCGTGCCGCCGCCTGCGCCAGCTTGGGAAAGTCGCGCTCGCCGAGAAATCCCTGCCGCGCGCGAGCACTGTCCACCCGCGCCTCCGCGCAAAGCATGCGCAGCACGAGCTGCTCTTTCGACATTTCGAGCGAAAAAAAAGCGACCCCCAGCGGAGGGTCCGCGTCCATCGCCGCGTAGGCCGCAATGTTCAGCGCGAGCGCGGTTTTGCCCATGCTGGGACGGGCCGCGATGATAACCAGGTCCGAAGGCTGGAAGCCCGCCGTGATTCGATCGAGATCGATGAACCCGCTCGGCACGCCGGTGATCATCTCGCGGTTTTCGTACAGCCGCTCGAGGATCTTCAGCGACTCGCGCGTCAACTCGGGCATCGTGTGGAACGACGGCTTAATCCGCCGCTCGGAAATCTCGAAGATGCGATGCTCCGCTTCGTCGAGGAAGCCATCGACGTCGGCCGGCGCTTCGTACGACGAACTGGCGATGTCAGTCGCGATCGAGCCGAGGCTGCGCAGCACCGCCTTGTCGTGGACGATTCGCGCATAGTGCGCGACGTTCGCGGCCGTCGGCACGATGGACGCCAGCTCCGCGATGTACGCCGGACCGCCGACCTGCTCGAGCACACCCCTGGTGCGCAGCGCGTCCGTTAGCGTGATCGCGTCGACCGGCTGGCTGTGATCGGTAAGCTCCGCCATCGAGCGGAAGATCTGCCGATGCGATTCGCGGTAGAAATCGTCATCCGAAAGGATTTCGAGCGCGTGATTAATCGCGTCGTTATCGAGCAGAATCGCGCCCAGCACCGATTGCTCTGCCTCGAGATTTTGCGGGGGAACGCGCTTAAGAATGTCGTCCGACGATACCGCCACCTGCCACTACCTCCTCAACCGCACCGCGCGCTCGGAAATTCAGGAGCGCCGATTATTTCGTAAGCCATCACTGGTTACAACAATTACTCCAGCCGCACGCCAACGGTTGTCCACTCTGTCAACATTTGATGATCGATCAGCGCGCGCGGCGTCGCAGCGGATGATTCACTGCGAGCAGCGGGCCAAGCGCGATTCCGAACATGAACCCTCCCACGTGCGCCCACCACGCGACGCCGCCGGTCGCGCCGGCGCGGCCGCCCTCTTCGATACCGGCGTAGAGTTGCACCGCGAACCAGACCAGAAGATAGATGACCGCCGGAATCTCGATGAACTGGACAAAAACAAAAATCGGCAGAATTGTCAGGATGCGTCCGCGCGGATAGAGAATGAAGTACGCGCCTAGCACGCCGGCGATCGCGCCGCTCGCACCGATGACGGGCACCTCCGAGTGCGGCGCTATCCACACCGTCGCGAGCGCGGCGGCGACTCCAGCGGCAAAATAAAAAGCCAGGTACCGGGACGCACCCATTCGATACTCGACGGCCGCGCCGAAAATGAAGAGGTACAGCATGTTGCCAGCGATGTGCCAGAAACCGCCGTGGACGAACATCGACGTGACGGTCGTCATCAAAGGCACCAGCGCAGCGACGCGGTTCGCGCCGGGCTGCTGCAATGTGGTCGAAAACGCCCGCGTCACCATCGCCGGCACCATCGCGAATCTTTCGACGAAGTCTGCTACACGCGGGCCGAGCGACAACTCGTAGATGAACACCGCGACGTTCGCGGCGATAAGTGTAAGGTTGACCGGAGTCAGGCGACGTGGCGCGGCGTTATCGCGAAGCGGAATCATCGGACATCGGGCCGGGCAAGCGGATTTGGCCGACGCAGCAATACTAGCGGCGCGCGACGGGCCGGCGCGAGACGGCACCCCTTAAACTTTCTAATGCGAGTGACTCATGGAATTTTCCGACTTGAGCCGAACCCTGTTGTATGCGAGAAAGACCTGATCGCCACCGCGTCAAACGCGACCCGGGATCGCGATTCGCTCTCAACGGATGCGAATTTTTTACCGGAGGTCTCAATCATGGAAGTTGTCTCGAATGAAGTATCGGTACGCATTGGCGCCGAGAAGATGCCGGCGCATCTCGCGCGCCCCGCGTCTGGAGGTCCGTATCCGGCGCTGGTGGTCGTGATGGAAGCGTTCGGGCTCAACGATCAGATCAAACGAATCACGAATCAGTTCGCGGCCGAGGGCTTCGTCGCGATCGCACCGAATCTTTATTTTCGCCAACCGAACAACGTCGTTGGCTACAACGATTTGCCCGGCGCTTTTCGCCTGATGGGCTCGGTCAACGACGATCAAGTCGTCGCCGACATGGGCGCCGCGATCGATCACCTCAAGGCGATGAAGGAAGTCAAACCGAGGTTCGGCACCACCGGTTTCTGCATGGGCGGACGCGTCGCGTTCCTGACCGCATGCCGCAACTCGGCTGTCAGAGCCACCGCGCCGTACTACGGTGGAGGGATCGTGAAGTCGCGGCAGCCGGGCGTCAAGCCGCCAATCGAATACGTCGACGGTCTCAACGGTCCGGTCCTCGCGTTCTTCGGAGGCAAGGACGCGTTCATCCCGATTACCGAAGTGGACGAATTTCGCGACGCTTTGAAGAAGGCGGGCAAGCCGGCCGAGGTGGTCTTTTACCCCGACGCCGATCACGGCTTCATGTGCGACGACCGTCCGTCGTTCCATCCCGTGCACTCGAAGGAAGCATGGGCCAGAACCATTGCGTTCTTCAAAGAGTACCTCGGCTGAAACGGCGCGGTTGGGTTTTGTTGAAGTTACGTTGGCGGGCCGGACATTACCGGCCCGTCTTTTTTCTCGCGATTGCCGTTTCCATCGTAGCGGCGAGCGCCTGCTATTCCTCCGACTACCACCGCACGATGGGCGCGAATGTTTCGCTGCTTTCCGATATGTCCGACAAGCTGGCAGACTACTGCCGCAGCTACTTCAAGCTCGACGATCGCCAGATATCGTCCGAAGAGATGGGCGAGTTTTACTACGCCTTCAACAAAGCCAACGCCTTCTCGTCGTCGACGCCGCGCGAGTCGTCACGCCCGTCGCATCGCGACTTCGTAAAACTGCTGAACGCATACGAACACTTCGCCCATTCCGCCGACGAGTATCGGCTCGAGGGCAAGCCGGATCCCGCTGCGCTGGCGGCCTTGCTCTCGCAGCACGCCCAGGTCCGCCACCTCGCCGGCAAAGTCACCGAAGATCTTCGAAACGAACCCGAGTGATGCTCAGCCCTTCCAGTGGTTGCCGTATTTGTCGAGGTACGCGACCTCGCTCACCGGCCGGCGTTTGATAGGGCCGAACTTGCCCTCGGGATATCCGATCGGCAGCAACGCGTAGGTCTGCACTTCGGGCGGCAAGCCCAGTATCGCTTTCACCTCGTCCTCGAAGAACGTGTGAATCGTCGTCAGCACCGTACCGAGTCCCAACGCGCGGCACGCGAGGATAATATTCTGCACCGCAGGATAGATGCTCGAGCCTGAGATCCGCGCCTGGCTCTTCATGGCCGCGGCCACCTCGGGCGGAAGCTTGGGCGGGGTTCCGGTCAGCGGCACCTGCTTGAGGCATGCGAGCAGGAGCACGGGAGCGTCGGCCATGTGATCGATGAGGTAGTACGCGGACGACATCAGCTTGGTGTAGGTGCCCTCGGTCATGTGCTCAGGCTTGACGCGATCGGTATACAGCGCCTTCAGGATTGCGCCGCCCTTCTGATAAACGGCGCCAATCTTTTTGCGCTGCGCCGGGTCCTTGATTACCACGAATTCCCAACTCTGCTGATTGCTGCCCGACGGCGCGCGAATCGCCGCGTCGAGCACCTTGGTGATCACGTCGTCGGGCACGGGATCGGGCTTGAAGCGTCTGAGCGACCGCGCCGTGTGCATTGCCTCGAAGAGTCCAACTTCTGCCATCGTTAAGCTCCTGCCGCGAATTAATCTTCAGTCGGAGAATGCATCCGGCGGCGCAAAAAGAAAAGCGGCCGCGCGATCTCGATCGATCGCCGGCCGCCAGTTTAAGTCGTCAATCAGCCGCGGTCACACCGGCGTGCGAACCGTTTTCGCGTGCTGAGGCCCCATCAGCATCTCGAAAACTTTCTTCTTGTCCGCCGGATCGGTCACCATCGGACCGGGTTGTTCGTGATGCTTCATGATCTTGTCGTCTGCGGTAAATGCGCGCACCGTCGTGCAGTATTCCAGCAAAAGACCATTGGGATCGCGGAAGTAGATCGAACGGCACCATTCGTGATCCACCACCGGCGTCACATCGACGCCGCGTCCGATCAGCTCCTCGCGCTTGGCTTCGAGCTCCTTCACATCGTCGCAATGAAACGCAAAATGATAGAAGGCCCCCGGCAGCCCCTGCGCACTGTTGAT
This sequence comes from uncultured delta proteobacterium, assembly GCA_963842215.1. Classification (GTDB taxonomy): domain Bacteria; phylum Desulfobacterota; class Binatia; order Binatales; family Binataceae; genus Binatus. The sequence goes on from CAWJFQ010000001.1 coordinate 1,460,960, forward strand.
ATCAGTCGCCCACTCCGCCGGCACGCCCGGGACTTTTTCCGGGCACATGAAAGCGACCAGGCTGCCGTCGCCCGTATTCAGAAAGACGTGCTTGATCTTGCCCTCGCCGGCCGTCTCGATAATGTCAGCCCACGCAACTTCCCAGCCCAGCTTGGTAGTGTAGAACTCGATCGTGCGATCGATGTCGAGAGTCGCCAGCCCCAGATGGTGAACGCCCGTCCGTTTCATAGCTCGCCTCCTGTCGGTGTTAGGAAACCGCCGTCAGCTCACTATTAACACGCCTAATTCCAGAGGCCAAGACTCCAGAACGATCGTTCAAGACTAGCGTTCAGTCTCTCAATCAACCCGAGTCAATTTATGCTTGATCGCGTATCGCACCATGGCCGCCGTCGAACGCAGCTCGAGTTTCTGCTTGATATTGTCGCGATGCGCCTGCGCTGTCTTTAGGCTGATGCCCAGGCGTTGCGCGACGTCCTTGGTGGTAGCGCCCTCGGCCAGTAGTTTGAGCACATCGCGCTCGCGCCGTGTCGGACTCGCCATGCGCGGCGCCTGCGCAGGCGATCCATTTTTGATTTGCGCCAGCACGATCGGCGCGATCGTCGGGCTGAGATACCGCCGTCCCGAGTGCACCGCCCGCACCGCGCTCAACAATTCCGCCGCCGCATCGGTCTTGACCATGTACCCGGCGCAACCCGCCTCGCCGAGCGCCTCGAGAACGTATTCCTCGTCCTCGTATTGGCTCAGCACCAGCACTTTACACGCGGGAACTTCTTTGGCGATTCGATGCGCCGCCGACAATCCTCCAATACCCTGCATCGCAAGATCCATTACCACCACCTGCGGCTTCAGCTGGGCCGCAATCGCGACGGCCTGCTCGCCGTCCGCGGCTTCGGCGACTACCTCGCATTCGCGCTCGAGCACCAGCCGCAGAGCTTCGCGAACGATCCGATGGTCGTCGGCGAGCAGCACGCGAATCCGCTCGTGATCTTCCACTATGCAGACTCCGGAATTTCGGCGAGGATTTTGGTGCAGCCCGCCCGCGATTCGACCTTGAGTCTGCCGCCCATCAACTCCAGCCGCTCGCGCACACCCGCCAACCCAATTCCGTCGCCGTAGTCTGCGGCGATTCCGCAACCGTCGTCGCTGACGAATACGCGCGTAGTCGCATCCGTACTTTCAACGGTAACTTGCACCGCCTTCGCATGCGCATGCAGCAGGACATTGGACAGTGTCTCGCGAACAACCTGGAAACAAAGTTGCTGCACCGGCCGCGAAATTCTTTCGATCCCGCCGCTGTGAATCAGCGACGCATTTACGCCCGCTCGATCGAGCTGCGCGAACTCGCGGCGGATTGCGTCGTCCAGCGTGGCGTTTCCCATCGTAGCCGGGCGAAGTTCGCGCGTCTTGCGCCGTAATTCTTCCCCGACCTGCCTGAAGATTGCGCGCGCCTCTTCGCGCCGTCCTTCGAGCGCAATCTGCGCTGCCGCGATCAATTGCGCCTGGTCGTCGTGCAGATCGCGCGCGATTCTTGCGCGCTCCTCGTCGATTGCAGCGAACATCCTGAGCGCAAGCTGACGCACCAGCTGACTCCGTCGCGACGCCTCACGTTCCATCAGCCAACCCGCCGCCAGCGGAGCCAGCCGCTCGACGATCGACTCTGCCCTGGCCGCCGACGCGTCTCCGTTGCGCGAGCCGAGCGCGATTGCGCCCGCCCCAAACGGAATACATACGTACGAACCGTGAAACATCTTATCTTCGGAGAATTGTTTGTCGTGAGCGACGACGCCCGCGTCGCGATCGCGCCAGCGCACAATCACGATCCGACGCTGGAAACTTTCCGCCAGCGCGCTGCCAGTCTCGCCCAGGTTGAATTGCTTCTGCCCCGACGAGGACGCCGCCACGATGAACGAGCCGGCATCGGCGACCGCAACCATCCATTGATCGAAGCCGGCTCCGCCCGCGACGAGTTCACCGAAACGCCCGAACTGCTCATCGGGCCGCGCCAACCGCGCCGCCGCGACCACCCCATCGAGATGGCTCATCGACGCGCGCTGCAGGCCCAGTTCGCGCTTGGCGCCTACTGCCTGCCGCCCGCTCTCAGCCCCATGGGTTCGCCAGAAATCAAGTGAAGCGTGCGCTGCCGTCAGACCAATTTCGGCAAAGACCGCTCGCGCCATAACTTCAAGCGATGCTTCAACTTCGTTTTGCGCGCGTTCCGCTCGCATCACTAGCGCGAAGCGCACCGCGCTGATGCCGTCGGTGAAGGCCGCCGCCGCGAGCTGACGCCCGTCCGCTATTTTTTCACCGCCGACAATTGCTGCGACCTCCCGAGCGTTCAGCGCGATCTTTTCGAACGATTCGAACGCCGCCGCTGAGCGACGCCCACGCTTCATCCCGTTCGCTGCGAGCGCATCACCAAGCCGATTGTCGAGCGCCACAAGCAACGCCTTAACAATCACGTCCCAGTGCGATACACCGGGCGGCGCGAATACGCGATCATCAGCGCTGACGCCGCTGGACTGAAACGCGATCGCGCATCGCTCGGCCGCCAACATTCGAGCGCCGACCTCGGCGATAGCAACGATCCGATCGCCGAAAGTTTTCGGCCACGATACGGACCGCGGCGCAACTAAGCTCGATCGATTGCGCAGTTTAAGAGCGTTCCCCAAAATTCCCCTGCCGTAAGGATGACAGAGCAAACCGATCGTTCTAAGTGAGCACGACCGAAAAGGAACCCGAGTCAAGTTACAAAGGGAACACTTTGTGTCGAGAATGCGCGTCCCGCGCTATCGTTCTGTCAAGGATGGTTGGGATTCGACGACTTCGACAGCTCGTCGCCCAGCGCCTTCATCTCCGCGCCAAACGCCGTCCAATCGCCCGCACGTATCGCATCCATCGCGCGATTGTAGTGTTGCGAGGCACTTTGCATGCCGCCCGGTCCTGCGGCCCCACCCTGCGCGATCGACTGCGGCGCGCTTCCATTGGCGACCGCCTTGGCAATCACCGGCGCCGGCGGCCCCTGGTTGGTGAACAATGCCGCCATCGTCAGGTCCAGCGTATCGCCCATAACAACGCGATCGCTGTACGACGCCACCACCCGCTGCAACTCGGGCAATTGGCCATTCTCGGCGCGGATGAACAACGGCTCGACGTAAAGAAGCGAGTCCTGGATCGGGATCACCAGCAGGTTGCCGAGCAGCACCTTCGAACCCTCCTGGTTCCACAGCGAAAGTTGCCGCGAGATTTCCGGGTTCTGATTGATGCGCGCCTGGATCTGATACGGCCCGTAGAAAAGCCGATCCTTCGAAAATGAATACTCGAACAGATGACCGTAGTCGGTCCCGTCGCAACGCGCAGCCATCCACGCGATCATGTTGTCGCGCCCCGACGGCACCATCGGCAGCATCAACATGTATTCCGCCTGCGCCTCGCCCGGCAGCCGCATGATCACGTAGTACGGCTGCATCGGAACGGTCTGTCCGGCGTAGCTTTCGCGCGGAAATCCCCAAAGATCCTCGCGATTATAGAAAACCTGCGGATCGGTCATATGATAGGTGCGAAAAGTGTCGGCCTGGATCAGAAAAAAATCTTCCGGGTAGCGAATGTGCGCGTGCAGATCGGAGGACATGGCCGACATTGGCTTGAACATCCTGGGGAAAATGCGCTCCCATGTTTTGATGATCGGATCTTCGGGATCCGAGACGTAAAAGTCGGTGTCGCCGGTGTACGCATCGACCACCACCTTGACCGAATTGCGGATGTAGTTGATGCCGTCGGCGTTGCGCTGCGAGTACGGGTAATGATCGCTGGTGGTATAGCAGTCGACGATCCACACCATCCGGCCGTTGAGCACGACCGCATACGGATCGCGATCGAGATTGAGAAACGGCGCGATGTACGCGATGCGGTCCGCGATATTGCGCCGAATCATGATTTTGCTCTTGGCCACGATATTCTCGGTGACGAGCAGATTGATGTCGCGAAAGAATATGCTGAACAGCAGCCGCCGAAAAAATCCCGCCACCGGCACGCCGCCCGATCCCGCGTAGTAGGAAAATACGTTGTCCGCGCCTTTGGGGTAATCAAACTCCGGCGTCGCCGAATCGACCACCGCGTAGTTGTCGCGCGCCTCGCCAAAGTAAAGCGCTGGCTGCGTAACCTTCATGCCGACGTCCGACACCGCCGGTATGTCCTTTACATAGAACACCGGCAGCCCTTCGGTGTCCTTCTTGTTGACCGGGCTCATCGCGAGCCCCGCGCCGTGCGTGAACTTGAGGTGCTGGTTGACCCAGGTCTGCGCGTTGTCGGGCAACTGATCGATATTCATCTCGCGCGGCGACAGCATCACCTCGGTATACTTGCCCTGGATCCAGTAGCGATCGATGTCGACGTCGCGAAAATCGTAGTAAGTGCGAATTTCCTGCAGTTGGCGATAGGTGTCGATCAGCGGCCGCGGGTCCCATAGCCGGATGTTCTTGACGGTCGCCTCATCCTGGTCCAGCGCCGCGGGCGTGAGCGTGCCCTGCCCCGCAAACGGTTTAACGTCAACCGTGTCCAGCTTGTACGCGTGCCGGGTCGCCTCGATATTGCGGACCAGGTACGGACGCTCGACCCGCAGCTCGTCGGGCTTGACCCACAACCGCTCGATAACCGGCTGGATAAAATTCATGATGAGCGCGGGGCCGAACACCACGATAAACGCGGCGACTGGAATCCGAAGGCCGCCTTCGCGCGCATTGTAGATGCACATGGCGGCCGCGCCGAGCGAGAGCGCCACCAGTAGCCACAGGCCGGGCTGCCACAGGATTCGATCGACATAGCGTAGGCCGAAAACGACGCCGTCGGTGTGCAGCAGCAGGTCGAAGCGGCCGAGCCAGTAGCTCATCGCGCGCTGCACGAAGAAAAGTCCGAGCAGCACCGAAAGATGCCCCGCGGCGCCGGCTGATACCCGCGGCGGCGATTCCTTGAAATCGAGCGCACCGCGCGCCCAATAGACCGCGATTGCCATCCCGGCCGACAGCACGATCAGCATCAGGAACAGATCGCGAAGCTCCTCGAGCAGCGGCACCGTGAAGACGTAAAAGCCGATGTCGTTGCCGAATGCCTGCTCGACGATTCCGAACGGCACCCCATAAAGACCCTTCAGATAGATGGCCCAGCTCGCCGCCTCGCCCTGCGCTGCGAACAGCGCCAGCAACGCGGCGCCGCCCGCGACGATCACGCGCCACGGCACTCTTTCGCCAAGCGCGCGAATCAACTCGGGCAGATTAACCTCGACCATCTCGTCGGGACGGCGCACCACCCGTAGCCGCTCGTGGTTGCGGCTCGCGCCGATCGCGATCAGGCCATTGACGAAGATCGCCACGAACGCGACCAGCCACACGATCAGGAAAATCGCGATTTCAGCGCCAACGGTGGTATTGAAAACGCCGCCGAAGCCGAGCCTGCCGTACCACAGGTAGTCGACCAGCAGCTGATCGACCATGCTCAGCGCCAGCAACGCGAAAATAATCAGGACCGCGAGGACGATCAGGAGATTGCGAGGCCGCATCAACGTGCTGTTCTATTCGCCGCGCCCGATTTGACTGACGTGCTCCCGCACCACATCGGGCGGGCAGAGCCAGATGAAGATTTTGAGCGCCAGGTAACCGATCACCAGCCAGTCGAGCTCGCCGACTATCGGAATCATGTCAAGCTCGAGCGCCGGCGGGGTCAGCATCAGCGCCAATCCCATCCACGGCACGGCCTTCGCCAGCATCGGCACGCGCTCGTCAGTCATCAGCCGATAAAACACGCGGACGAACTGCGGCAGGTACATGACCAGCTTGCTGAGCTGCATCGGACCCAGGAATTGCATGCGAAGTATCTTCGAGAACATCAGCTTAACCCGTCAACATCATACTCTAGCACACCACGGTGCCGAACAGGTCCTGCGGTAAGAGCGTTTTTGTTACAATTACTACAGTTCGAGGAGGACGAAGCGGAGTGAAGAGGCACATGGCGCTGGGCGACTTCCTGGTCGCGTACCTGCGCAAGATAGGCGTGTCGCACGTGTTTGGCATCCCGGGCGACCTCGCGCTCAAACTGTTTTTTGCGCTGGGCCGCAAGCACGGGATGGAAATCATTACGCTGTCGCACGAGCCCGGCGTCGGCTTCGCGGCTGATGGCTACGCGCGCGCCACCGGCAAAATCGGCGTCGCTTGCGTTACCTACGGCGCCGGCGGCCACAATATGGTAAATCCGGTCGCGGGCTCGTTCTCGGAGCGTGTGCCGATTTTGATTTTCTCCGGCGGTCCAGGCGAGGAAGAACGCAAGCTCGGCACTCTGATTCATCATCAGGCCCGCGAAATAGAATCGCAGCGCCGCATTTATGACGAAGTTACTTGCGCGTCCGCAGTGCTGACCGATCCGCGCTCTGCCGCCATCGAGTTGCATCGCGTCGTCAAGGCCATCTGGGCCGAGCGGCGCCCCGGCTACGTTGAGATTCATCGCGACATGGTTGACCGGCGAATCGAAGTCCCCGAAGAGCTCATTGAATGGGACGGACGCCTGCACTTCCAGGAGTCCGACGCGCGCAAGGTCGATGAAGCGGCGCACGAGACCGCCGCAATGTTCAATGCGAGCCGCAAGCCTGTGCTGATCGCCGGCATCGAGATTCACCGCTTCAAGGCGTCGCACGAGCTGGTGGAACTCGCCGAGAAAATGGGCGCGCCGGTGCTCACCACCGTGCTCGGCAAGGGCGCGTTCCCTATGGATCATCCGCTGTATATGGGAGTGCATGTCGGTCCAATCAGTCCGCCGTCGATCGTCGCGCGGATGGACGCGGCCGACTTCGTGCTCAACCTCGGATGCCTGAAAACCGACATGAATTTCGGCAATCGTCCCCAACACGTCATTCAAAGCAAAACCGTGTGGGCGGTCGATCGCAGGGTCGAAGTCAAATATCACACCTACACCGACGTCGGCGTGCGCGACTTCACGCGCGCGCTGCTGCGCGAAAAGCTGCGGCGTCACCATGAGAACGTTGTCTACGCCGACAATCTTCGCGCGATTGCCGCGCGCGACGGCAAGCCGGTCAAGGTCGCGCAGATTCTTGTCCGCCGTCAACGAATTCCTGGCCGACAAGCGCGACTACCTGGTCGTCGCCGAATCAGGCGACATGCTATTCGGCGGGCTCGATATCCGGGTGCCGCACAGCAACGCCTATTTCGCGCAGGGGTTTTACGCCTCGATGGGATTCGCGGTTCCCGCCGCTCTTGGAGCGCAACTCGGCAGCGGTCTGCGGCCGTTGGTGATGTGCGGCGACGGCGGCTTTCAGATGACCGGCCCGGAAATCTCGCAGGCTCCCGCCAAGGGCGTCAATCCAATCGTGGTGGTAATCAACAATGGCGGCTGGGGCATCTTCCGGCCGATCGCCGAGCGGCGCGAGTTGCTCGAGATTCCGCCGTGGCCCTATGCTCAACTCGCGCGCGATTGGGGCGGCGAAGGATTCGAGGCGACCACCGTCGATCAGTTGCGAGACTCACTGCGCGCCGCCCATGACTGCAAATCGTTCGCGATCATCGACGTGCGCGTCGAACGGGACGACTTGTCGCCCGTCACTGTGAAATACATCAAGGCTGCCGCCAAACGCTCGCAAGCGCCGGCCGAGCATGCAGCGCGTGGCAATTTGCGCACCTGACTCATCACGATGACCGATTCGACCAAGACTCATTTGACCCGAACCGATTCAACAGCGGCCGATGCAATCGAGCGCTATCGCCGCGCCTGCCGCGATTTCCTATGGGACGCGCCCGAGCACTTCAACTTCGCCGCCGTCATCGACAAATTCGCTGAGGACCCTCGCCGGGTCGCCATCCTGTGGGAAGATAGCGAGGGCCGGCGCGCACGGCTGACCTTCGCCGACATCGCCAGTCAATCCAAGCGCATCGCCAACGTCCTCGCCGGACACGGCATCAGGCGCGGCGACCCCGTCATGCTGATGCTGCCGCGCATCACGCTCTGGCAGGCGGCCTACCTCGGCGCGCTCCGGCTCGGCGCGATCGTCATCCCATGCACCTCGATGCTGCGCGAGAAGGACTTGATCTATCGCGCGAATCATTCTGGCGCGCGCGCGATGATCGCCGGGGTCGAGAACTCGGCAATGGTCGCCGACCTGCGCAAGGAATGCCCCGACATCCAGCACTACTTTATAACCGGCGCCGCCCGCACCGGCTGGGCAAGTCTGCAGGAACAGATGGCGCAGGCATCGTCGGTCTTCAAGCCCGCCAACACCAACTCTTCGGAGCCGGCCATTTGCTATTACACTTCCGGCACCACGCGCGAGCCGAAGGCAGTTCTGCATAGTCACTCCTATACCTACAGTCATCGATTCACCGGGCTTAACTGGCTCGACCTGAAACCTGGCGACCTGCATTGGACGACCTCGGACACCGGCTGGGCCAAGGCGGCGTACGGCGTGCTGTTCGGGCCGTGGATGAACGGTGTGACGACCTTCATGTACAACGGCCGCTTCGATGCGAAGAAAGAACTCGAGTTGATCGCACGTTACGGGGTGACTACTTTCTGCGCGCCCCCGACTGAGTATCGAATACTCATTAAGGAAAGCCTTGGCGACTACTCATTTCCCAAACTGAGGCATTGCACCGGAGCAGGCGAGCCGCTGAACCCCGAAGTGATCGAGGTCTGGCGCGAGCAGCTCGGCCTTACGATTTACGACGGCTACGGCCAGACCGAAACCACCATCCTCGCCGCCAACACGCCTGCGATGCCGGTAAAGCCGGGCTCGATGGGCCTGCCGTCTCCCGGTCACGACGTGCGCGTGCTCAATAACGATCTCGCCGAAACCAAAGTTGACGAGCTCGGCGAAATCGCTGTGCGCGTGTCTCCCGAGCGGCCGCCGTCGCTGTTTCTCGAGTATTGGAAAAACCCCGAGGAGACCGCGAGCGCGTTTCGCGGTGACTGGTATCTCACCGGCGACCAGGCCACCCGCGACACCGACCGCTACCTGTGGTTCGTTGGACGTGCCGACGATGTGATCATTTCGGCCGGCTACCGAATCGGGCCGTTCGAAGTGGAAAGCGCCCTGCTCGAGCATCCAGCCGTGATGGAGTCCGCGGTAGTGGCGACGCCTGACGCCGACCGCGGCTCAATCGTCAAGGCTTTTGTGAAATTGCGCCCGGGCGCAGAACCCGGCGATCGCCTGGTGACCGAACTCCAAGAGCACTGCAAGCGCGTGACCGCTCCTTACAAATACCCGCGCGAAATAGAATTCATCGACGAGCTCCCCAAGACAGTCAGCGGCAAAATCCGCCGGGTAGAACTGCGCAAACAAGAAGAGTCCCGCAAAGCCAAACCGCTATAAGAGAACGCCACAACTTTCTGTCTCCTCTCCCCGTAAGGGAGAAGATGAGGTAAGGGTCCCTAATGCAGCTTGCCATTCCGGATTCTGCTGCTGTCTTCTTCACCCGGTGGCAACCTTCGAAACGATTCATCGGTTGAAATCGACGCTATTCGGCGCGTCCACCGCTCGACTACAATCGCGCCACCACGATGGCTTCGCTCGATTTCCTGAAGCTGGAACTCGCACGCCAAATCGAAGGTGAAGTGCGCTTCGATGTGGGCACTCGTGCGGCCTACGCAACCGACGCGTCGAACTATCGCCAAGTGCCGGTCGGGGTGATCATTCCGCGCCACGAGGGCGACGTGATCGCGGCGCTTTCGATCGCACGCGAGAACTCGATACCGATTCTGGCGCGCGGTGGCGGCACCAGCCTCGCCGGGCAGGCTTGCAACGCGGCTCTGGTGCTCGACTTCTCGAAGTACATGAATCGCGTCATCGTGGTCGACTCGGCCGCACGCGTCGCCCAGGTCGAGCCCGGAGTCGTCCAGAGCCATCTCAACGCCGCGCTCGCACCGCACGGACTTTTCTTCGCGCCGGATCCCTCGACCAAAGATCGATGCACCATCGGCGGCATGATCGGCAACAACTCATGCGGCGCGCATTCTGCCGCATACGGCAAGACCGTCGACAACCTCGAGGCGCTGGAAGTCCTCCTCTACGACGGCACGCGGCTTTCGCTGACCGGCTCGATTGACGACGCGCAGCTTGATGCGGTAGTCGCGCGCGGCGGCCGTGAAGGCGAGCTCTACGCGCTTCTTCGCAAACTTCGCGAACAGTCCGCCGACGCGGTGCGCGCTCATTTCCCCAAGTTGCCGCGCCGCGTCTCGGGTTACAATTTGGACGAGCTGATGCCTGAGCGGGGCTTCAACCTTGCGCGCGCGCTGGTCGGCTCCGAGGGCACGCTCGCCATCATGCTGCGTGCGACGATTCGAGCGGTGCCGCGCCCCAACGAGCTCGGGCTGGCCGTGCTCGGATTCGACGACGTGTTTGTGGCGGCGGATCAAACTCCGTGGCTGCTCGAGCATCGGCCCGAAGCGCTCGAAGGTTTCGACCACAATTTGCCGGAATTCGCGCGGATCAAAGCAATGCCCGGTGTGCGCTTTCTGCCCGCGGGGCGCGCTTTTCTGCTGGTCGAGCTCGGCGGCGCGTCGCGCGACGAAGCGCGCGAGCGTGCCGAACGCGTGATCGCGCAAGCGCGCGGCATTCCCGAATGCACCGGCATCGCGTACCTGGCCGACGCGCGGGAGCAAACCGCTGTCTGGCAGATTCGCGAGTCCGGCCTCGGCTCCAGCGCATTCATCCCCGGCCGCCCGCGTAGCTGGCCCGGCGCCGAGGACTCTGCCGTGCCGCCCGTGAATCTCGGCGCGTTTTTGCGCGGCTTTGATCGCATCCTTACTGATCGCAACCTCAAGGTGGCGACTTACTACGGACACTTCGGCGAAGGATGCGTTCACGCGCGCGTCAATTTCGATCTTACCAGCGCATCCGGCATCGCGACGTTTCGCGCGGCGATGGTCAAGCTCGGCGAACTGGTTGGCAAGCTGGGCGGCTCGCTGTCGGGCGAGCATGGGGACGGGCTGGCGCGCTCCGAGTTGCTGCCGATGATGTTCCGGCCCGAGCTGATCGAGGCCTTCCGCGACTTCAAGCACATCTTCGATCCGACTTCGAAGATGAATCCCGGTGTGATTGTGGACGCCCAGCCGCTCGATTCGCATCTGAAGCTGGCGAATTACAAGCCGCGGGAAATCGCCACTCACTTCAACTTCAGCGCTGAAGGCGGACTCGCAGGCGCAGCGCTCAAATGCGTGGGAATCGGCAAATGCCGCAAGACCGACGGGGGCACGATGTGTCCATCGTACATGGCGACGCGCGAGGAAATACACTCGACTCGCGGGCGCGCACGAATCCTGTTCGAGGCGCTGACCACCGATCTGCTGCCCGAGGGTTTCGGCGATGCCGCCTTGAAAGCCGCGCTCGACTTGTGCCTGTCGTGCAAGGGATGCAAAGCCGAGTGTCCGTCCTCGGTCGACATGGCCGCGTACCGCGCGGAATTTCTCTCTAACTACTACCGAACTCATCGACGTCCACTGTCGTCGGCGTTCTTCGGCAGGTTGAATGAAGTCGCGCGGCTCGCGTCATATGCGCCATCGCTGGCAAACGCGCTCGCGCGCACCCCGATGATCGGTAATCTCGCCAGAAAGGCACTCGCGATTCATCCTGAGCGCCAATTGCCGCGTTTCGCGCGCCGGACTTTCCGCTCATGGTTCGAGCGCCGAACGGCTCCCGGAGCCAGCATGCGCGAGGTCGTGATGTTCCCCGACACCTTCAACAACTTTTTTGAACCGCGGGTCGCGATCGCCGCGGTCGAAGTGCTCGAACGCGCTGGATTTCGCGTGATCGTTCCGCGCGAGCAACTATGCTGCGGTCGTCCACTCTACGACCAGGGGATGCTCGAGCGAGCGAAAGCGCGGCTCCGGGAAGTGATGGACGCGCTCGATCCATTCGTCGCCGTTGGGATTCCGGTCGTCGGTTTGGAGCCAAGTTGTATCCTGACGTTTCGCGACGAGCTGCCATCGCTGTTTCCAGACGACGCGCGGGCAAGGGCACTCGCGTCGAATTCATTTCTGTTCGACGAGTTCCTTGCGCGTGACGCCCCCGACTTTGCGCCTCCCCCGATTCAAGCGCGCACGATCGTGCAGGGACATTGTCATCAGAAGGCAATCGCCGGCATCGGCGGCGAAGTCGCGTTGCTGTCGCGCGCGGCGGGCGCCAACCTCAATGTTCTCGACGCGGGTTGTTGCGGGATGGCCGGCGCATTCGGCTACGACCGCGAGCATTTCAAAGTGTCCCAAGCGATCGGCGCGCGAGTTCTGTTTCCTGCAATCGACCAGGCGCCAGCCGATGCGATCATCGTCGCGGACGGGTTCTCCTGCCGCTCGCAGATTCGCCATTTCTGCCCGTCGCGACGCCCGATGCATCTGGCCGAAGTGTTGAACCTCGTCGCCGGCGACCAGTAGGCGAAGAGCCGACAGCTGCGCTACTGTCCTCGGACGAAGGAGTTCAGAAAGATGCGACTTGGAATCACGCTCCCTTTTGAACCGTTCAACGGTGCTCATTTTTCAGAACTGGTGCGGGCCGCTGATCGCTTCGGCTACACCGACGCATGGTCGTACGAATCGTTCTCGAGCGATGCGTTTGCCCCGATTGCCGCGGCGGCGATGCTCAGTGAAAAGCTGCGCTTCGGTTGCGCTATCATCCCAGTCTTCACTCGTCCGGCGCCGCTGATTGCAATGTCGGCGGTGACCACCAACGAGCTCGCCGGCGGCCGTTTTATCCTGGGGCTCGGAATCTCGACCCCGAACATCGTTGAGAACTGGATGGGCGTTCCGTTCAAAAAGCCGGTAACGCAGATGCGCGAGACGGTCGAAGCGCTGCGGGCGATTTTTCGCGGCGAGAAAGTCACGATGGCGGGCACGAAGGTCAAGATAAATGGTTTCCGGCTCGACTCGGCGATCACCCATCCGCCGAAGATCTACATCGGCGCCCAAGGCGCCAAGATGCTGCGGCTGGCCGGCGAGCTGGGCGACGGCGTGATTATCAACTTCATCACTCCCGAGACCGTCGCGCCGATGCTCGACAACACGCGCGACGGGATGCGCGCGGTGGGCAAGGATCCCGCCGGACTCGACGTCGTATGCAGAATTATCTGCGCGGTGGATGAGGACGAGGGCGTCGCACGGACGCTGTTCAAGCGGTCGCTGACCGCCTACGTGACGGTTCCCCAGTACAACAAGTTCTTCCGCGAGATCGGCTACGACAAGGAAGCGGGAACCGCAATTGACGCCTGGAACGCCGGCGATCGCAAGAAAGCACTCGAGACAATTCCCGACGAGATGGTCGAGAAGATTTTCGTGATCGGCACCGCCGAGAAATGCCGGCGGCGGCTGGACGAGTACGCCCGCGCCGGAATCACGACCACGGCGTTGCAATTCTCGTCGTTTGCAAAAACGCCGGAAGAACGCCGAGTTAAGGTGCTGCGCGCGATGGAACGACTGGCCGCGGCATGAAAAAGAACGCGCCCCGCCGGGAGGGGACGGGGCGCGCTCGGTCGTCAAGGAACGCGCGGAAGGGTCGCGTTCGCTCTTTAACCGATTACCGGATGTATTGAAGCAGAGGCGCAAGCATCGAAGTTCCGCCGTAAGGCTGGCCGTAGCCGCCGTTGTATCCAGCGCCATTGTAAGCCGGCCGGTAATTACCCACTGGCGCTCCACCGAATCCGCCCAATCCACCCAAGCCGCCGAGCAGGCCGCCATTCATAGGTGCGCCGCCGAGCAGGCCGCCGCTCACAGGTGCACCGCCGGTGCAGCCGTTACGAAAAGCCCATCGATTCTGCGCGAGCACATCGTAAGCCGCTGCGGGATGACCGGTATTACGATCGCGATAGTAGGTGTTCACAATTCGCTGCGCTTGGCCGCATCCGCCGCCTCCGCCGCCATAATAAGGAGCCGCCACCCCGTATGCCGGAGCCGCTACATAAGCCGGAGCCGCCACGTAACCAGGGGCCGCGACATAGCCCGGCCGTCCGTACGCACCATAAGCGGCGGCGTCGCCCCATCCGCGATGATCGGCGCGCCAGTCGTGAGCTGCGATCTCGTCATGGCGAGACGCCCTGGCCGTCGCAAACGGATGCGCAGACGCGCTGACCGCGCGTGCAACGCGTGCCGCATGCGAGTTGTCGTGGCTGTAGTTGTAGTCGTGGGCAGCTGCCGAAATCGGCGTCGCTAGCATCGCGAGACCAACCAGCGCTGTCATCAGACTTCGAGTGGACTTCATCGTCGGTTACCTCTACCTCACTGTGAGAGCATTAAAGATGCCATCGAGCCGTTTCGGAAAACTTCCTGCACTGTCCTTGATGTTCACGGGTAGAATACGCACTCGGAGCCATTTGGTTGCACGTTTTCAAAAATAAAAAGCGCAGAACGTCAACGGAGAGAAGAGGTTAATGAATATTCAGGTTTTGGCGAGCGGGAAATTAACGACCGTTAAGAGACCGGCCGTTCAAGCAACATTAAGCGCGATCCGAAATAAACAAACGTTCAGGCAAGGGAACGCTTCAGACGAAAGTTCGACGCGCGAGATAGTACATGATTGCCCCGACGATCGCGTACACTGCGATTCCTTCGAGCAGTGTCGCGCCGCTGGTGACGACTGCCACGCCGACCACCAGCACGGTCGCAACGATTGCAACGACCTGCTCGATGCGCCGCTCACGCGAGCGGACTCGGGCGACATGCTCGGTGATCGGCGCGCCGCAGTTGGGACATACACCGCCGCGCTTGACGACCAGGTCGGCGTCGCAATTAGGGCACTCGATTTTGGTTCGCAGCGGCATCGCGAGAGAGAAACGCTACGAGGTGCGGCGGCGATTCGCAAGCCAGCCGCCGCCTGATGCGCGGGCTTTTTGCCGCTAGGCTCGCGTGACCCGCGCTGCTAGTCTGATTGACCGATTCAGATTAATCGGTCATTTGGTCAGTAAGCAGGAGGTTTCAAGGTCATGGCGGACAACCACAATCAATCGCTCAAGGGGCGCACCGCGATCGTCACCGGCGCGTCAAGCGGAATCGGCCGCGCAATCGCAATCAGGCTCGCAGAAGCGGGCGCGCATGTCTTTCTCGCAGGACGGACCGAGTCTGCCCTCAAGGATGGCGTCAAGACAATCGAGAAGGCCGGCGGACGAGCCACCGCGGTCGCTTTCGATGCGCGCGACGTGCGGCAGGTTCAGGGCTTGGTCGACAAGGCAGTCAAAGGGACCGGCAGGCTGGACATCATGGTGAACAACGCTGGGCTCCAGTTCCCCAGTACGATTATCGAAGGCGACCCCGAGCGCTGGCGCGAGATGCTCGAGGTCAATGTGCTCGCGCTGCTGGTCGGCTCGCAGGCGGCGATCCGCGCGATGCGTTCTTGCGGCGCCGTCGGGCACATCGTAAACATCTCGTCGACTGCCGGCCGCGGCGAAGCGACCGGGGTTTATGGCTCGACCAAGTGGGCGGTAAATTCGATTGCAACGACGCTGCGCAAGGAACTGGAGAACGACAAAATTCGCATGGTGAATATCATACCCGGCGCGGTCGCCACCAACTTCGCGCGCAACTTTCCGCCTGAGTTCGTCCAGGGCATCGCGAATTCGCTCGGAATCAAAGCGGACATCGAGCCCGGCAAGCCAGTGGCGCCCGAGGTGCTGGATCAGATCGCGGCGGCGGGCAAGTTGTTCCTGGCGTCGGCTGACGACGTGGCGCGTGCCGTGCTGTTCGCCGTGACGCAGCCGATAGAATTGAATATCTTCGAGATGGTGGTGCGGCCGCAGCGGCAACTGCAATTGCCGGCATGACAGCGTATCTTCAATCGTCAGGATGAACACTCAAAGACGAGGTGCGCCGGAAGCCAGGCGCGCTGCAATCCTGGATGCAGCGCTGCGGCTCTTCAGCCAGTACGGTTACCGGCGTACCTCGATCGATGACATCGCGCGCGAGGCGGAAATCGCCAAGGGCACGGTGTACCTGAGCTTCAAGAGCAAGGAAGAGATCTTCCGCGCGCTGTGCGAGAGCCTGATCGAACGGATGGAGTCGGCGGTGACGGCAGCGCGCGCGACGCAGGGAAGCGTCGACGAGCGGCTGGTCGCCGTGCTCGAAGCCAAGCACGGGTTTCTGTTCGAGACGGTGTACAAATCCGCCCATGCAGCCGAGCTGATGGATTCCAAGAACCGATTGTCGGCGGATTTGTTCACGCAGTTCCATCGCCGCTACATGAAAGTGCTGCGCGAGGTTATCGAAGCGGCGACGCGCGCGGGAGAGTTGGCGCCGGCGCGAATGGAACTCGACGCTGACGACCTGGCGCAGATGCTGGTGGCGGCGGCGAATGGAATCGAGCAGAACGCGACCAGTCTCGCGCGCTACCACCGCAAGCTGCGGGAGATTGTGCGGGTGATAGTCGCGGGACTGTCGGCGCCGCGGATTGAGGCGCGGGCCTAGAATGCAAAGCGGAGCGCGGGTCTAACGACCCGCGCTCCGCTTGTTATGATTGTGCTATGCGCGAGCTTTGCGCAGTTTTCCGGACGACCGCTTCGCGATGCGGACGCGCTCCGGGCGGCGCTTGACGCGCGCCGCAACTTTAGCCGCGACCTTGGTCGCGGACTTCTGCATCACCGGCGCCGCCGCCGGCGGCAGCGCTGCTCCTGCCGCACCCGCCGCAGGTTGCATCGCAGCCTCGGCAGCTGCGCGCTCCGCCTCGAGCACCATCGCCGCGCGCCGACGCGCGATCGCGTCGAGTCGCTTGTCTTTCCACTTGCGCAAGCCCATCCGCATGTATTCGGGATTAATGTCGAGCATGTCGCAGACGTTGTCGAACGAAAAGACCCAGCGCTTATCTTCGTGTGCGATCCATTCGTCCGCGTCGCGGAACAATCGCTGGCCCTTGCTGGTGGACGCGTCGATGCATTTCATGAAGCATTCGATTGCGTCCTCGAGCACGCTCAGGATTAGCCGCTTTTCGCCCTCGAGCAGATGCTTCTTGCGCATCGCCTCGAAGTACTGAATGGGCAAAAGAGTGTCGGGCTCGAACAACCCGGGCAATCTTTCGTCCAGTGTTTCCTTTTCCTGCATCTTCTCTCCGTTATCCGCCTTCAATGTCGTACTGCGTGCATCCACCGCCCCACCTCCCCGTAAATTATGACGTAGCCACGTCTACGCCTATTCAGAATCGTCCTCGTTCTGTTCCTTGTATATTTCGTGCCAAGCCATCTGAATTGCTTCTAGCTTCGCCTCAGTTGAGCCCTCGCGGTTGTCGTCAAACTCGTCGAGATCGATGATCCATTGACGCAGATCTGTGAAACGCGCGTCGAGCGGGTCGAGTCCCGGATGATTCTCCGCGAGCACTTCCGCGATTTCTTCGGCCTGATCCCACTTGAGTCCCATCGTAAAAGTACGTCCCTCGACCGCTTTCGTTGCAGGCTGCCCTGCCTTAGGAAAGCTCCTCGACTGATTTTTTCTCCAACGCCAGCTTGATAGCGGCGTCCATTATTCGCTCCGCAAACGGAGTCGTTACTTCGTTCAGCTCCTCGACGAGTTTTGCGATTAGTTCTCGATCGATTCCCGTTCGGGCCGCCTCCAACCGCTCCACCACCTCGTTCATCCGGGTGCGCTCGCCAGCCGAGACGAGCCGCCCATATTCGCCGAGCTGTTTTCGAAGTGCGCCCAGGATTTGCTCGGCGTCATTGCGGGCCGAAATCAACAGGCGTTGCTCAAGGTCCTGCTCCCCGAGATCAATCGCCTCTTCGAGCATCCGCTCGATTTCGTCGTCCGTCAGTCCATAACTTGGCTTGACGTCGACCGAATGCTCGCGGCCCGTGCGCTCATCGCGCGCATTGACATTTAGTATCCCGTTTGCATCGATGAGGAAAGTGACTTCGATGCGCGGAACACCCGCCGGCTGAGCCTGGATCGGGCCCAGCTTGAAGCGCGCTAAGCTCCGGCAATCATTAGCAAGCTCTCGCTCTCCTTGCAAAACATGGATATCAACATGCGTTTGATTGTCCACAGCCGTGGTGAAACCTTCTGCTACGCTGGTCGGTATGGTGGTGTTGCGATGTATGAGACGTTCCATCACACCGCCCATTGTCTCGATGCCCAAGGACAGCGGAACGACGTCCAGCAGGAGCATGTCCCCCTGCGTGCCCATTAGCACAGAAGCTTGAACGGCTGCTCCCAAAGCGACCACCTGGTCGGGGTTTATCGAGCAGAGGGGTTCTCTATGGAACATCTCGGCCACACGCCGGCGTACAATCGGCATCCGCGTCGAGCCGCCAACCAAGACGACCGCATCGATTGCGGCGGGCTTGAGCTTGGCGTCAGCGACGGCCAACTCGCATCGCTTGAGCGCGCGAGCAATGAACGGTGCCGCCATCTGCTCGAGTGCATCACGCGTCAACTGCTTCCGAATCGAATTGCCGGGCAGTTCCACGACAATGTCGGTCTCGACTACGTCGGTGAGGCGCTGCTTGGCGTCCTCGGCGGCCATGCGCGCGCTGTTCCAGACGTGGCGATCAAGCTTGAGCGATTCGGGAACTTCTGCCAGCAGCCAATCGACAATCGCGCGATCGATGTCGTCGCCGCCAAGATGGGTGTCGCCATTGGTCGCAAGTACCTCGAAGATTCCTTCCTTGATGCTGAGAATAGAGATGTCGAACGTGCCGCCGCCGAAGTCGAACACCGCGACGTTGCCAGTCGCCATCTTGTTGAGACCGTAAGCGAGTGACGCTGCAGTGGGTTCGTTCACCAGGCGTATGACGTCGAGACCGGCAAGCCGGCCGGCGTCCTTGGTGGCCTGGCGCTGGCCGTCGTTGAAGTAGGCGGGCACCGTGATTACGACGCGTTCGACTTTCTCATTGTTGCCGAGGAGGAGTTCGGCGCCGTCCTTGAGGGCGCGCAGAATCTCGGCGGAGATTTGGGAGGGCGTGAAGACGCGCTTGCCGATTTGAAAGCGCACCACCGGACCGCTGAGGTCAGTAAAGGTGTAGCGCGCGCGATCTTCGGGCGCGATTTCGTCGCCGCCAAGTCCCATATAGCGTTTGACGGAGCGAATCACCGCGCCGTATTCGCCACCGGCGAAACCGACCGCGCTCACGCGGCCGTCGCGTTCGACCGTCAGGTGCGGTTCCATTTCGATTGCGCGTTCGCCCACCGTGACGGTGCCGTCAGGCGCGATCGCGACGACGCTCGGCACAGCGCATTCCCTTTCTCGCCGACGGCAATTACGCGCGGCTCGCCATTTTCCATGGCCGCAATCAGGCTGTTGGTAGTGCCGAGGTCTATGCCAAAAATTCGAGACATTTCAATTTGTCAGGCGGCCTTAGTGCTCTCGAGCGCGCGATCAACGTCGCGAATCAGGGTGCGCAAGTAGGCGATTTTCGAGAGGATCGCCTTCATCTCCAACTTAAGCATTTTTTCATCGACCGGCTGATCCCATTTCGTGAAATGGCGCTCGAGCTCGGCCACGGTTTCGTCCATCGTGAACTGAAGTTCGACGCGGCGCGCCGCGATCTGGGTTGCGCGTTCGTGCGCCTCTTCGGGGTCAGCAAGCTGCATCTCGGCGAGCTGCTCCTGCACCTCGAACACCAGCTCGGCGATTTCGGGCGGAACGCGCTTGTTGTTTTCGGCGAGTTTTTCACCGTTGAGTTCAAGCCAGTAGAGGCCGCGGGCGACGGGATCGCGCAGCGTACGATAGCTGCGGGTTAGCGTTGCGGTCGCGCGAAGACTCGCGTCGCGCACGGCAACACCCTTCGACGCGAAGCGGTCGGGATGAAGCTTGCGGCTCAACTCGTGATAGCGGCGCTCCAGCGCGTCGAGATCGATTGTAAGCTTCCTCGGCAAGCCGAGGGCGGCGAAACAATCGAGCGGCGTCACCAGCGGCGTGCCGCAGTCAGCGCAAGCCAGCAGCGGCTCTTGCCGCCTTCCACATGAAGGGCATTCGATCATCTTGAGACAGCAGTCCCCACGTCCACTCGTTCATACGACGAACGATTCTCCACATCCGCAACTGCGCTTTGCATTAGGGTTGACGACCTTGAAGCCCGACGACATCAGTTCCTCGCCGTAGTCGAGCTCGGAGCCGTTGAGATAGAGAAAACTTTTCTTATCGACAATCAGACGCGCGCCGTCGCGCTCGAACACCTTGTCGCGTTCCTTGGCGGCGTCGATTTCCATCCGGTATTGCAGCCCCGAGCATCCACCGCCGACGACCTTTAC
The DNA here is from genome assembly GCA_963842215.1 of uncultured delta proteobacterium. GTDB lineage: Bacteria > Desulfobacterota > Binatia > Binatales > Binataceae > Binatus. The sequence goes on from CAWJFQ010000001.1 coordinate 1,481,162, forward strand.
GCGCAGACCCGCACCCTCGCCCTTGTCGGCAACCAGCTGCTTGATCTTCTGGGCGGCGCCCTCGGAAAGTGAAATCACAGCCACGAGAAATTAAGCCTCCTTGGATTTCGCCGGCGCTTCCGCCGCGACGTCATCACCCTTGCGCTTGCGCCAATCGGTGATCGCAGCCTTGATCGCGTCCTCGGCCAGGACCGAGCAATGAATCTTGACGGGCGGCAGGTTGAGCTCCTTGACGATGATGGTGTTCTTAATCGTCATCGCTTCGTCGATATGCTTGCCCTTGACGAGCTCGGTAACGTAGCTCGAACTTGCAATCGCACTGCCGCACCCGAAGGTCTTGAAGCGAGCGTCTTCAATCACACCGTTGTCGCTGATCTTCAGCTGCAACTTCATCACGTCGCCGCATTCCGGCGCCCCGACCACGCCGGTGCCGACGCCTGGCTCGTCCTTGGCGAAACTGCCGACATTGCGCGGATTGTTGTAGTGCTCGATAACCTTATCTGAATAAGCCATGATTTTTCCTTTTTCAGGGTCCTGAGACTAAGCTCGGTTCGCTTTTCCTTGATGGCGCGGGTTACGACTTCCAATTGACTGACTTGAGATCGATTCCTTCTTTCGCCATTTCGTATAGCGGCGACATCTCGCGCAGACGCTTCACTTCCTTGCTGACGCGATCCGTCACATAATCGACTTCTTCGAGCGTGTTAAATCGACCCAGGCCGAAACGAATCGAGCTGTGCGCGAGTTCATCGTCGATTCCGAGCGCGCGAATCACGTACGACGGCTCGAGCGTCGCCGAGGTGCAGGCGGAGCCTGAGCTGACGGCGATATCGTTAATGCCCATCAGGAGCGACTCGCCTTCGACGTACGCGAAACTCACGTTGAGGTTGCCGGGCAGCCGCTCGGTCGGATGACCGTTGACGTAAATCTCATCAAGGCGCTCGAACAATCCGGCCTGTAGCTGGCTGCGCAACTGTATCAGCCGCTGCGCTTCATCGGGCATTTCCTTGCCGGCGATTTCGCACGCCGCGCCAAGACCGACTATTCCCGGCACGTTAAGCGTCCCCGAGCGCATCCCGCGTTCGTGCCCGCCACCGTCCATTTGAGGACTCAGCCGCACGCGCGGTCCCTTCGAGCGAACGTAGATCGCACCGATACCCTTGGGCCCGTAAATCTTGTGCGCGGTGATCGACGCGAGATCGACTCCGGCCTTTTCGAAATCAACCGGTACTTTGCCAATCGCCTGCACCGCGTCAGTATGAAAGACGATGCCCTTTTCTTTCGCGATCTTGCCGATCTCGGCAATCGGATGAATGGTGCCAATCTCGTTGTTGGCCCACATGATCGTGATGAGCACGGTCTTGTCAGTTATCGCGCGACGCACCGCGTCCGGATCGACCATCCCGTACTTGTCGACCGGCAGATAAGTGACAGTGGCTTTGCCCGCGCGTTCGAGCGCTCGGCAACTGTCGAGCACCGCTTTATGCTCAGTGACGCAACTGATGATGTGGTTGCCCTTATCTTTGTAAAACTCGACGACGCCCTTGATTGCCAGGTTGTCCGACTCGGTGGCGCCGCTGGTGAAAATAATCTCTTTGGACTTGGCGCCGATCAGCGCGGCAATCTGGTTGCGCGAACGATCGACAGCCTCTTCCGCTTCCCAGCCGAAGCTGTGATTGCGGCTGGCGGCGTTGCCAAACTTCTCGGTGAAATACGGCAGCATCGCATCGAGCACACGCGAATCGACGCGCGTGGTCGCATGATTGTCCATATAAACGGGCTTCTTCAGCATCTCTCTCTTCTCAGTATCTCTTCGTTCGTTCCGTCATTAACACTACTTTCATAATAGTGGACCTACTAGGTATATTATAGGCGCTTCTCCCAGACAGTCAAACGAAACCCTCCGCCAAAAAATACTGGACCCAATGAGTCTAGTAAGGCGATTGAGCCCGTCTGTCAAGGACAATATCGGCCCTTACCGACCGGTCAACGACGAGGAGATTGAGCTATTTCGAGCGCGGCTTCAGGTCCATCCGGCGCTCCTCGCGCCAATCGCTAAAGCCCAAGCGATGCCATGCGGTCGCACCGAGCCAGTTGCGATGCAGCACGCTCAAGGTGACGACCGTGATACCAGCGTCGCGGAACCATTCATAGGCTTCTGCGAGCATCGGCTTCATCAGGCCGCGGCCGCGAAAGCTCTCGTCCACAAAAGCCTGGCTTATATAGCCAATCGATTGAGGCATGGCGCCATCAGCCTGGCGTTTGAGGCGAGTCCATAGATGGCCTACCAGGCGCCCGTCGCTGCTTCCGCTGTCCGCTACCCAAACGGCATGATGCCCGCGATTGAGCACCAACTTGAGCCAGTTGGGCGCGTCGCGAATCCCGTCCCAATCGAATTGTACGCGCGGGTCAAGCGACTGCTCCCATGCAGCAAGGGCGGCGACCAGGCGTGAGAGTTCGGGGATATCGGCTTCGGTGGCGCGTCGAATCTCAATGGGCATTGGGCGGGGCCTCCGGACTGATGTGAGATTTATCGTATAGCGCGGATATGTGCGCCCCGGGAAATCACTTGATTGAATGTGAAACCCTCCGTGGGTTTCACGCTTCCTTGGGCAGGGGTGACCCCTGCACCCAGTATTAAGAAAAAAGATGCGGGACTCCGTCCCTGCTGGAACTTTTTTGTGTCATCCCGAGCGTAGCCGAGGGACCCCGGATTTTTCTCATTGCGCGCTGGCGCTGCCTCAATCCAGTATCCAGCGCAGCGCTGGCTAGACGAAGGGGCCGGGGTGTTCGGCATCGAACAGGATCTCGTGCAGCTTGTGCTCGGTGCGGATGGATTTCAACGCGGCTTCGCGCGTCTGCTCGAATTCGCGTTCGAGCCACGGCTCTAGACGCTTGATCAGTTGTTCAGGCGGACAGGTTGTATCGATCAATGCGGTCGCGATACGGCATCTCAGCGCCACCTTTTCGATTCCGTCTGCGCGCTCGAGGCTTAGGGTCAGCACGACAGCGTCGAGGGTGCGCTCGACGGGGCGAGCATTCACGAGCGCGTAGATACCGCGGCCAGTGTTCAACGAAGATTATGCTGCGCGCGAGGATCCGCTGCCCTTCTGCGTGCGGCCGGTGCCGCTCTCCCAGAACAGAACTACGGGACCTGCGATGTAGATCGAGGAATACGTGCCCGTGATGAACCCGATCAGCAGCGTGAACGCCGACGGCCGCAGGATCGGTCCGCCGAAAGCGAGCAGCGAGAGCAGCACGACGATGGCGGTGCCGGAAGTCAGGATCGTCCGCGAGAGTGTCTCGTTAATCGCGCGATTCATGATCGACGCGATCGGCTCGCGCCGCCGCTTGGTCGAATCTTCGCGGATACGGTCCGAGACGATGATGGTGTCATGCACCGAGTAGCCGATCACCGTCAGCACCGCGGCGAGCGTGGTCAAATCAAACTGGTACTGGCTGATAACCAGCGCGCACATCACCACCAGCACGTCGTGAATCAAGGCAATTACGGCGCCAGCGCCGAAACTCCAGCTCACGTGGCGGAACTGGATTGCGATGTACACGCCCATGAAGATGGTCGCGATGATGACCGCGGCGAAGCCTTTGCGGCGAAGATCGCTGCCGACTTTGGCGCCGACGCTCTCGACGCGCACCACCTTCGCGACGCCTGGACCATAGCTCTTGTCAAGCGCCGTCTCGAGCTTGGGCCCGATGCTGCCGATGTTCTTGACCGTCTCGAAGCGAGCCAGGAACGACTGCCCCGCCTTGCCGAAATCCTGCACCGTGATCTCGCCGAGATCGAGCGGTGCGAGCGCTTTTTGAATCGCGTCGCCGTTGGTGCGGGTGTTGAACTCGATTTGCGCGACGCTGCCGCCGACGAAATCGACGCCGTAGTTAAGGCCCTTGGTGAACAGCAGCACGATCGCCGCGATATTGATCAGAGTCGAGAGTGCGACGAAGAAGTAACGCTTCCCGACGAAATCGAGATTGATATCGGGACGAATGAGCTGTAAAGACATCGGCCCTGTTTAGCTTTTCGTGGTCGTGCGCACAAGTATGGTCAACTCGCGGCCGCCCGCTTACGCGTTGATTTCGACGGACGGCGCGACGAGCCGCTACCTTCCTTGGCCGCCGCGGCGGCGGTGGTAGCTACGGCCAGCGCCTTGGCGCATGCGCCGCAAAGATTATTCAGATTAGCGGGATCCTCGCTGAGGCCATCGTCGAGCGAATGGCAGACCTTCAAGCATGAGCCGCAGATGAAGTAGATGCCCTCGATGGTCTTGTTGATTCGCTCGCGATTGAGAATTCTGCCGCGCAGCTTTTCGATCCGAATGCCGAGCAGCTCACCGTACTGGCGCTTGATTTTTCGCCGGCCGGCTTCGTCCTTGGGAAGGTCGGCATCTTCGTCCGCTTCATCTGCCATGTCGGCAAATGACGCGTACTTGTCGCGCTTGGAGGTCTTGCTCTTGCGCGCTCTACCCATCTGTTGTCCCCCGTGCGCGTTCTAGCGCGTGCGTCCGACGAAGCCGCAGGCCTTCTCGCAAACCAGGTAGAAGCCCCTGCGCCCGAAGCCGGCGAACTTGGTCACCTTGCTCTCGGCACCGCAACTGGGACAGATGTGTTTCTGCTGAAGTCCGGCGTTCTTCTCAGCGGTCTTTGCCTTTTTCTCTGCCATGACGTGGATTGCTCTCGAATTGGATTACGGCTTTCGGATTGTACCTGGAATCTGATCCGCAACGTTTACGCAAAACGACCCGACCATTGGATGCTGCCATCCGGCCGGGTGCATGCTCAAAGGTAAGGTCGCAAGGTCGTGTAGTCAATAGGCCCCGCGCTTGAAGAGTTGCCCGCGCCTGCGATGCGTGCAAGCGTTGATCACCTTGGACTCGCGCCTGAAAGAAAACGACGCCGTAATTTTTATCGATCGCAAGGGCCGCCGCTACCTGAAGATGCTGCGCGCGGGCAAGAAACTGCTCATTCGCGGCGAGCTGCGCGCCGACGATCTGTTCGGCGTCGAGGAAGGATCGCGCGTCAAGTTCTCGACCGGCGAGGCGTTCCTGGTGCTGCGGCCGACCTACGCCGACCTGATACCGCATCTGCCGCGCGCGTCGCAGGTGATCTATCCCAAGGACACCGGGCCTCTGCTGATTTGGGGCGACGTGTTTCCGGGCGCGACTGTGATAGAAGGCGGCACGGGCGCGGGCGCGCTGACGATTGCGCTGCTGCGAGCGGTGGGTCCGGCGGGACGCGTGGTTTCATACGAGCTGCGCGAGGATTTCGCCGACGCCGCGCGCAAGAACGTGGCCGCATTTTTTGGCGACGCACCAAACTGGACGATCAAGGTGCGCGATTTATATGCGGGCTTCGATGAAACCCGGGTCGATCGGATGTTCCTCGATCTTGCGGAGCCTGGCCGTGCGCTAGGCGTGGCGGCGTCCGCACTGAGGCCCGGTGCGGTGCTGGTCTGCTATGTGCCGACAGCGGTGCAGCTCAAGGACACAGTCGAGGCGATTCAGGCACGCAGCGATTTCGGCGAAATCGAAAACTTCGAGACGCTGCTGCGCCATTGGCAGGTCAAGGGAATGAGCGTGCGGCCGCATTTCAGGATGATCGCGCATTCGGCGTTTATTATCGTGTCCCGCAAGCTGGTTGGCGACCCGGCGCTTTCGCGCGAACCATTCGTAGTCACCGATTCGATCGAAGAAGACGGCGTGGACGCGGACGAGCCGCTCGATTAGTGCAGTAGCGTTGCGGTGTGGAGAGCGCGCGCGGCGGACATCGTACCCGTCGCGGTGAAGCTGCCGCCTGCCGCAGGATTGAACAGCTCGGCGCTGTTGAGCTCGACGCCGTGAGCACTCGGATCGACGGCCCCGATTCCACCCGCAATCAGCACGCGATGAGGAGTCGGCCCGCTCGCGAGCAGTGTTGCGGTTTGCGCCGCGCGCGCCATGCTCATCGACCGATTGCATCGGGTGGTCTCGGAGTTGAATCCGCCGACGCAAGTGAAGTCTTCGGTATTCGGATCGAATATCTCAGCCGAGTTGCTGATTAGTCCCGACGCTCCAGATAAGAGGCCACCCGACACTGCCACCGAGCCGTTGAAGCCGCCGGCGATCAGCACCGTTCCGTCGTCGAGCAATGTCGCGGTTTGCATCGAGCGCGGCTCGTTCATGAAGCTCGCAAGCAGCGTAAATTCCTGGGTGGCAGGGTCGTAGATCTCCGCGCTGCTGTCCTTGAAGAAGAAGCTCGAGCCGCCAACTCCGCCGGTTATCAGCACCTTGCCTGCCAGCGGGCCGGTGACAAACAGCGTCGCGGTATGCGCGGCACGCTGATGGTCCATCGGAAAGGTCGCGGCGGTAAACGAATTCGTCGTGGGATCGTAAATGTCGGCGGAGTTAGTGGTGTCGCCGGATAGATCGGTCGCGCCTCCGGTCACCAGCACTTTGCCGCTGAGCAGCAGCGTCGCCGTGTGGAAAATGCGCCGATCGCTCATCGTATTGCCGACCGCGGTAAACTTGCGCGTAGTGGGATCGTAAAGCTCGGCGCTGTCGAGGACGTTGCCGAAATTGTCCTGACCGCCTGCGATCAGGATTTTTCCACCAGACTTGCCGAGCGCCGTCGCGGTAAAGCCAAGTCTCGGCGTGCTCATGTTACCGGCAGGCGAAAACGCGCCGGTGGTCTCGTCGAAGATCTCCGCGCTGCTCAGCACGTTGCCTTCGAGGTTGAGCGAAGAATTCTTAATCGCCGCCACTCCGCGGAAGCCGCCGGCGAGCAAAACCTGCGTCGTCGAGATGGCCGCGGCTGATGCGCCCGCACGACTCGTTGCCGTGCTGCCGGTTGCCACAAACTGGCCTGACGAGGGATCGAAAAATTCGGCGCTCGCGAGGCTGCGATTCGACGCGTCGGCGCCTCCTGCGATCAGTACGTCACCCGCAGCGGGAGCCGCCGCGCCGACGTTGTGAATCGCTTCCGGTTTGCCGTGTGAAGCCGCACCGGTCGCAACCGGATCGTCTGCAGAAGGCGATTCGATAGTCTCGCCGTTGATGCATCCGGTGGCTGCGACAAGGCCGAGCAGTCCGACTATGCCGATGGCAGCGACGGCTATTCGAGCCCATCGGGGGCTGTTATGAAGATGCTCTTGCAAGCGTAATCGGCTCTTCGAACTCGGCAGTTGCCGCGGACCCCGAACGTCAAACCCTATTATAGACGCGACCATTAGACGAGCCAGGGGAGAAAAGGTTTCAAATGACGACTTTTCAACAAACTTCGCTTCTGTTGACCGCAATTTGGGTCGTGATAGTCGGGGTCCGATTTCGCCGCTCTACAATCGTGTTAATCGGAGGACTTGTCGCCCTCGGATTGTATACGTTCGTAGCTTTTGTCAGCGGCCAAGTAACGCCGGCCGAGCTTGGGCTGGGGGTCCCCCACTCGTGGTGGCGGGTAGTTGGATTTGCGGCGGTATGGACGGGATTGATGCTTGCCTACAGCCCCTTGGCTGACAGATTGGCGACGCTGTGGTTCGACCAGCCACCGACTCTGGAATCATTCCGTGCGCTGCAGCAATCCAGGGCCAAGCTGATAGCTGGCATCGTCGTAGCCTGGATGCTCGGGGGAATTCTAGAGGAGCTTGTTTTCAGGGGGATAGTTCTCAAATCAGTCGTATCATTGTTGACGGCCTGGCTCGCGGCGCCAATTGCAACTGCAGTTGCCATCTGCGTCGCAGCGGTGGGCGCGGGAGTCATGCACTTTTACCAAGGTCCTCGAGCCATGGTGATCATTACCCAACTCTCAATTCTGTTTGGTGTTCTGTATGTAGTGAGCGGGTACGATCTGTGGACGGTAATGATGTGCCATGGACTGTATGACACGGTCGCTTTCGTTAGATTTGCGAACAAGAAATCGAAATACTCGGATCTTGATCGAGACGAAGTCTTGTCGTCGGAGAAAGAGGCCTAGCTGCGACCACGCGGACTAGTGAGCAAAAAGTCCGGAGAAAAACTTTCCGACTGCCCCGAAAACGTCCGATGAGGAAGGACTTGCAGCTGCGACTGGCTGCGGGGGCACCGCTCCTCCCATCGGAGGCATCGTCGCCGACGCTGGTCCGGGAGCAGGCGCGCTCGCAAACATTCCGCCGTGCAGAGGGCACATCTGCGTCGGCTCGGTACCGATCAGAAACGGCAGAGCGATTTGGCGAGGGCATGCGGAGGTCGCAAGTCCGCCGGATTCGGGATCGATGGTCGCCATGGTAATGCCCGACGGCTCGGGAAAGTCCTCGGGGTCCGCGGGCGCCGCGTCTTGCATGAACTGAACCCACGCCGGCAGCGCTGCCTGCGCGCCCGTCAGGCCCAGGCTCTCGGGTTCGTCGAAGCCGACCCACACGCCGCAAACGATCTCGGGCGTGTAGCCGATGAAGTACGCATCCTTGTAGTCCTGCGTCGTGCCGGTCTTGCCGGCCGCCGGAAAGTCCAGCCCCAGCCGGCCCGAGCTGGCGCCGGTCCCATAGCGCAGTACGGCTTTGAGAGCGCCCGTGATCAGATAGGCGACGGCGGGACGAATCACGCGATTTTCTTCGTCCTCATGATGGTAGATCTGATGACCCTTCGCGTCGACCACCGCTTCGACCGCGTATGGCGGTGATTGCAGGCCCTCGGTCGCAAAAACCTGATACGCGGAGGTAAGCTCGAGCAGCGTTGTTTCGTCGGCGCCAATCGAAATCGGCAGCACCGCGGGCAGGTCCTCATGGATGCCTACTTCGTGTGCCGTTTTCACGATCGTCGCGGGCCCGAGCTCATTGCCGACGTACGCGGTCGGAACGTTGAGCGATTCGTACAGCGCCTGCACGACGGTCACCTGCGGCTGGTAGGTGCGCTCGTAATTCGCTGGCGTCCATCCGTTGAACGTCATCGGCTCGTCGGGCAGGGTTGACGCCAGCGTAAGCGCCGGCGAGAACGGCGCGCGATCGGGATCGAGCGCGGCCAGGTAGACGATCGGCTTGAAGGCCGACCCAGGCTGGCGCTCGGCGTTCGCGGCGCGATTGAACTGGCTGTCAGAGTAGTCGCGCCCGCCAATCATCGCGCGAATCGCTCCGGTCTCGGCGTCGAGCGCGACCAGCGACGTTTGCAGCTTCTCATCGGGCTTGACGCGGCGCAACCGTCGATGATTTTTTTCGAGCTTCTCGATATTGTCCGTCACCGCGTCGACGGCGTCGCTCTGCAATTCGGTGTCAAGCGTCGTGTAAACCTTAAGCCCTTCCAAGTGGCCATCGAAGCCGGGAATCCGGCTCACGAACGCTGTGACGTAGTCGGTGAAGTACGGCGCGCGGCGCAGTCCCGGCGGCTTGGTGATTTGAATCGGAGTCGCGACGGCCGCGGCATAAGTGGAGTCGTCGATCGCCCCCGCCCGCTTCATCACGCCGAGTACGACGTCGCGCCGCCTGCGGCATGTGTCCGGATGACGCCGTGGATCGTACAACGTCGGCGCCTGGATCATTCCAATCAGCGTCGCGGCCTCGGCGGGGGTCACCTCAGACAGGTCCTTATTGAAAAAGTATCGCGCCGCCTGCGGCATCCCGTCGATCGGCGTACCCTCGTACTCGCCCATTGGCACGTCGTTGATGTAGCGCTCGAGGATTTCATTTTTCCTGAGCCGAATCTCCAGCACCGCCGTTACCGCCAGCTCGCGGAACTTGCGGCTGAAAGTACGCTCGTGGCGCTCCATAAATGTTCGCGCGAGTTGCTGCGTAAGCGTGCTGGCGCCCTGCTCCAGGCGATGCGCGCGCATATCGGCAAACGCAGCCTCGACGATTCGGATCGGATCGACTCCCGGATGGTAGTAGAAAAAGCGATCTTCGTTCGCGAGCAATCCCTTGACCAGGTACGGTTTGAGCTGGCCCAACTGCACCTCGACCCGCTCGGCAGGCGCGCCGGCCAGAAGACGGCCGATTACCTCAGGCTCGAGCGTCGCGTTGGACTTGGCCACGCCGAACGAGTCGGCCACGCCCGCGATTCGTGTGCCGGCCAGGCTCACCCGCACCATCTCGGCGGGATACTCCTTCGCGCCGATCTTGAAGGAGCGCAGATAGATGGCGATCGCAGTCTTGACTCTGGTGTACTCGCCCGGAGAACTGGCCGAGGGCACCTGCGAATAACTCAACCGCGCAAGGCGATCCAGCAGTCCGCTGCGATCGAGGTCGTCACCGGCGCGGATCGGAAAAGGCGCGGAAAAGATCGCCGAGGTCAGCGCGGCGCGGCGCTGCTCGATCAGCGCAGAGATTTCGCCGTACAATTGCGCGAGGTAAAAGCCGACCGCGAAGAACACGAGCAGGAAGCCGGCGGCGGCAATATTGCGCACCCGCCATCCGCGAACTCGCCACTCACGGCTTTTCTTTTTCGCCGGAGTTGCGCTTGCCGACCCCCGCTGTCCACCGCCCATCGGAATCGCTGCCCTCTCCTACAAGGTTAGCCGCGTCTCGACGGCTGGTCTATCGAGGTTTCTTGCGACGCTCACTGCTTGTAGCCAAATCGGCGCAGCATCGCGTGCCGCTCCAACTGATCGCCCGCGCTCTCGACGCCCTTGGGCGAACTGCCGTCGATTACGCCGACCACGCCGCGTCCATCGCCCTCCTCTGCCACGATTACGCGGAGCGGATTCGCCGTCGCGCAGAAGATCGTGCAGACCTCGCTTACCGACTTGATTTGATTCAGCACGTTAACCGGAAATGCGTTGCCCAGAATCACTACGAACAGGTGCCCTGCCCCAATCGCCACTGCCGCCTGCACCGCCGACTCTTCGAGCGCCGGCTCCGTTCCCGTATGCCGCACGAGGCACGGCCCCGACGCCTCGCAAAAGGCCAGGCCGAACTTGATTCCCGGCACCGCCTGCACCAGCGCTTCGTAGACGTCCTCGACGGTTTTGATAAAGTGCGCCTGCCCGAGAATCACGTTGGCGTCCGCGGGTTTTGAAATCTCCACAATACTCAGTTGCATAGTGCTTGCCCCTAATGACTATTGCGCGGATGATAATGGCGTGGATGCGGCGCCGGAAGTGAGTATCCGGCAAGGGAGGAGTGGTGGCTACGGGACTGACCCTTCGCACGAATTCGGAGACGCGCCTGCCGTCCTTTTTCTATCGACTCTCCTCGCGCGCACAGCGAACCTACCTGAAGAGCGACGCGGTCGACCGGTTTGATTTTGTGCCCAATGCGGCCGCGCGCAACTCGCTCGACGCCCTGATGCGTGTGCTCGAGACCGGTAATCTCACTGCCACCGCTACCTGCGCGCGTGCCTTGACCGCGGAAGTCTGCCGCGCGGTCGCGACCCCACCGGTCAACGTCGAGGTCCGTGGTGTGCGCCCTCGCAATACGCGCGGCGAGCTGCACGGGCTGTTCTATCCGTACGATCCGCGACTGCGCCGGCAACCGTACATCGTCCTCTGGATGCGCACGGCGCAGCGCCACGATGTAGTCAAGCCGAAGACCTTCGTGCGCACCTTGATGCATGAAATTGGTCACTATCTAGATTACGCACTTCTGCGCCTCGAGGATTCGTACCACACGCAGGGATTTTTCAAGCGTGAATCGTCCCTGGTCCGCGCGTTGTTCAATTCCTAGCCCTCCCTTGACAGCGCCGCCTTCGTTGCCAATAGCTATTGTCGCGATGCGCCACGCATCCCTAAACAACACGCGCATCGGGTGGGGGAGATGGCTACTGGTATGGGATTTCTTGAGAGATTGTTTTCGCCGGTCTCGATACAGACTGAGTTGCTCGAGGAACTGTCGGTGCTGGCCGGCCGCAACGAGGGTCTGGTCGAGCGCCTGAAGCGGCACGCGGCGCAGACCTCCGGCAATATTAAACCTGCGGTCGAGGCGATCGCGCAAAAGGAGGCAGCGCACCTCAAAGTTCTTCACTCGATTCTCGCCGATCACAACGTCTGGGCGAAACTGCCCGAAGCCGCTCTGCATGACGGCTCGAATAACTGGGCACGACTGAGCGGCGACCTCGAAGTGCTGGGGCAGCTTGCCGCCGACTTGAGAACCAACGCCATGAAGTGGGAGTCGGTCAACGACGGCATCGCGCAAAAGCTTCTTCAGCTAGCCGGCGACGATGATTTCCAGGAAACCGAGCTTCGCAAGCAGGCGGCGAAATGCGACGCTCTGGCCGAAGATTGATTACAAGCCGGAACTGATTACAGGTATCGTTGCAGTCCGCGGCGCTCGAGCTCCGCGGTAACCTGGCCGACCTGCGGCGACCGCTCGCGGTGCGCAACCAGGATTGCGTCACCGGTGTCGACCACAATCAGATCGCGCACGCCAAACAGCACCATCAAACGCGAGTGCGGATATGCCAGCACCCGCTCGGAGTCGAGCGCGATCGCGTCTCCGCGAATCACGTTGCCGCCGGCGCCGGCGACGGCCTGCCACAGCCCGTCCCACGAGCCCACGTCATGCCATGAAAATCGCGCGCGCACGCCCAGCACGTTGGCGCTCTTCTCCATTATCACGCGGTCGAACGAATCGTATCGCAGGCGAGAGTAAACGTGGGCCAGTTTCGTCCTTGGAGTCCGCGCGAGCTGCTGAGCCGCGATGCCGAGTGCCGGGCAATGTTCGCTGAATTCCTTTGCCAGTGTCGGCGTCGATACCACGAACATCGACGCATTCCACAAGTAGCGTCCGCTGCGCACCATCCGTTGTGCAGTCGCGAGCGGCGGTTTCTCGACGAACTTCTCGATTCGAAATCCGGTGCCTACTTTCGCACCGATCTTCTGATAACCGTACCCGGTTTCGGGACGCGTCGGTGGAATCCCGATCGCGACGATCGATTCATTCGACGCCGCCAAATCGATCGCATCAGCCAGCGTGCGCCGGTATTGCGAGCTCGTGGTGATGTAGTGATCGGCCGCGACCGCCGCGATCACTACGTCACCGAGCCGGCGCTGAATAACCGCAGCACCGTAGGCAATCGCGACCGCGGTCCCGCGCGCTTTCGGCTCAACGATGAAGTTCCGCGCCGGTATCAAGCCGCGGAGCGCACGGCGAAACGGCGCCTGATGGGCAGCGGCCGCCAATACAAAGATTCGCTCGCGCGCGATGAGCGGCACGTGACGCGCGATCGTGTCCGCGAGCAGGCTGGTGTTGCCGTCGATTGAAAAGAGCGGCTTGGGCCTCGCTTCCCGGCTGGCCGGCCAAAAGCGGGTGCCGCGGCCGCCCGCGATGATCAATACCGAGGCGCGCCCGCGCGCGAATCTTCGAGCCATCAGGTCAGATCGCGCCAAGTTCGCGGAGTTTGCCGTCGAACAGCGCGCGAATCTCAGCCAAGCGTTTTTCGCTGGTCGCCTCGAAACGCGTCACCAGCGCCGGCTGCGTATTGGACGCCCGCACGAGGCCCCACCCGTCCGGAAAGTTCACTCGCACCCCGTCGATGTCGATAACCTCGTAATGCTGGCGGAAAAACTCCGCCGCCTTACGCACCACTTCGAACTTGCGATCATCGGGACAATCAACCCGAATCTCTGGCGTGATGTGACTCGGGGGTAAATCGGCCAGGATCGCGCCGAGGCCGCGTCCTTCGCGGCTCACGATCTCAAGCAAGCGAAATGAGGCGTAGATAGCGTCGTCGAAGCCGAAGTAGCGGTCGGCGAAAAACATGTGCCCACTCATCTCGCCTGCCAGCGCCGCGTGCTCCTCCTTCAACTTGCTTTTGATCAACGAATGCCCGGTCTTCCACATGATTGGGCGGCCGCCGTGGCGCGCGATATCGTCGTACATCCGTTTCGAACATTTCACTTCGCCGATAATCGTCGCCCCGGGACGCTCCCGCAGAATCGCGCGCGAGAACGCTACCATCAACTCGTCGCCCCACACGATCTTGCCGTTTTCGTCGACCGCACCGACGCGATCGGCGTCGCCGTCGTACGCAATACCGATCGCTGCCCGGTTGTTTTTTACCGCCGCGATCAGATCGCGCATATTCTCTTCGACCGTCGGATCGGGGTGATGGTTCGGGAAGCGGCCGTCCATCTCGGTGTACAATTCAATCGTCTCGAGTCCGAGCCGCTTCATCAGGGGCGCCGCGATCACACCGCCGCATCCGTTACCGCCGTCCACGACGACTTTCAGCCCCGGCTTGAGCTTGAACTGCGACATGATGAAATCGTTGTAGTCGGGAATCACGGCGCGCTCGGACAGCAATCCTTTCGTGCCGGTGGTGACGAAATCTCGCCGCTCGATTATTTCGCGCACCCGCTGAATTTCTGCGCCGTGTATCGTCGTAGGTCCGACGCCCAGCTTGAAGCCGTTGTACTCGGCCGCGTTGTGGCTGCCGGTAATCATCACACCGCCGTCCATCTTCCAGCTCAGCACCGAAAAATAAAGCAGCGGGGTCGGCACCACGCCGACGTCCACCACGTTGATTCCAGCGCCGAGCAGACCCTCGGCCAGCCGATCGCGCAGCCGGTCCGATGACAGCCGGCAATCGCGGCCGAGCGTGATGGTTTTCTTCCCTGCTCGATGCAGCAGCGTGGCGTAGCCGCGCCCGAGATCGACCACGAACGCGTCGTCGAAATCGTTCGCGACGATGCCGCGGATATCGTACTCGCGGAACACTTGCGAATTCATTATCGTCAGTCTGTGCGACCGACTACGTCCGTGCAAGATGGCTTCCGATGACCCCCGCGGGTGCCCCGAGTGGCGAGAAACCACGCGTCGCCATTGTCACCGGCGCCGGTCGCGGTATCGGACGCGCGGTCGCGCTCGAGCTTGCCCGCGCCGGCTACTCGCTATGTCTCGCTGCCCGCTCGCGCGATGAGCTCGAGGAAACCCGCCGCCAGAGCGGACTTCCGCCCGAGCGCGCGTTGATCGTGCTGGTTGACCTGGCAGCCGAAGAAGCCCCGGACCAGCTAATCGACGCCGCGCTCGATTGCTATGGGAAGATCGACGTGCTCGTCAACAACGCCGGATGGGCGCCGCCGCGAACGCCGTTGCTCAAGCTGCGACCCGTCGACGTCGACCGCATGATCGCCGTAAATCTACGCGCGCCAATCGCTCTCACCCGCCTGGCCGCCGCCGCGATGACACCGCGAAACGCCGGCACCATTGTCAACGTCGCGTCCTCAGCCGCCATCAGGATGCCCGCCGGCGAAGCGGTTTATGCGGCGACCAAGGCCGCGTTGATCGCATTTACACGCGCAGGCTTTCACGAGTTACGACAAAGCGGGCTCAAGCTTGCGGTCATAGTTCCGGGGCTCGTCGATACTGCGCTCATCCCGAACAACAAGCGGCTTGATCGCACCGCGATGCTTTCGACGGCGGAAGTTGCCAGAGCCGTGATGCAAATCGTGAACTCTCCTGCGGGCGCATGCCCGGTCGAAGTAACGCTGGAGCCGCAGCTCGATCCGGAGCGTGCCCGCTGAATTCCGTTCTTCACGCGCGCGCGCCAGTGTCATTCACCGCACGATTCGCTCTCGTGCTGGTGGCGGGACTATTGGCCGCAGTAGTTCTCGCACCGTTCGCCGCAATGGCAGTAGCGGCCATCGGATGGCACTACCCGTTTCCCCGAATCTTCGATCGCACCATGATGGCGACGTTATTTGTCACGATGCTGTTCGCGGCGCGCGGCCTGGACCTGGTCGCGCTATTGGGCCGCGGCTTCAGGCATCCCGTTGCGCCAAGCATCACGGGCGCAACTCGCGGTTTCGTCGTCGCGATGCTCGCGATTGCGATTCTGTTCGCGCTGGCATTTGCAATAGGCGGCGGCAGAGTCGGCGATCTTGAAGCAGCCGCAGCGCTAATCCCGAAGTACTTTCTCTCCGCGATAGTGATCGCATTTATAGAGGAAGCCTTCTTTCGCGCATTTCTACTTGGCGGCATGGAGGACGACTTCGGCAACCGGATCGCTCTGATTGCGAGTGCCGCTATCTACGCCATGGCACATCTAGTGCGCTCTCCCGCACGCTTCTACGTCACCGGCTACGAGCCCACGGCCGGCTTGCTCACACTCGCGCACAGTGTCGATCAGTTCACCGATCCCGCCATCGCGATTCCCACGCTGATAGGACTGTTCCTGCTCGGCATCGTGCTCGGCGAAGCGTATATCCTCACGGGCAGTGTGTATTTCGCGATCGGCCTGCACAGCGGCTTCGTGCTGGGCGCCAAGCTTTGGCCGAAAATAATTGTCAATCGCGCGGCAATCGCATGGTGGATAGCGGGCGGCGGCGCGATCCCATTAATCGGCGGCGCCGCCGCATGGGCAATCGCAATAATAATCTTCGCGACGCTTCGTCCAGTCACCGGCGCGCCGCGACCATGCACCTGATGAGTTCGACGACCTCGAGAAGAGGATCGCGTCAGAACGCGTAGCTCTACTTATCGTACAGCGACGGAGTGCCGCTTACTGGGCGGGTGCGGTAGCGGCGATGCGTCCATAACCATTGTTCGGGGTATTTTCGGACCATCTCCTCGATGGCCTTTTGGTAGCGGGCGGTGTTTACCAGTGCGTCGGCATGACGATCACCCGTGCGCTGCTGGGGAATTTCTTCGAACATCTCTATCACGTGGCTGCGGCCGTCCGGCTGACGGACTATGAAGACGGGCACCACCGGCGCGCCTGCCATCATTGCGAGGCGATCGAAACCGCTCGGCGTCGCCGCCAGCTCACCAAAGAACGGCACCCAGATGGCCTCGGAGCGCTTGGCATTCTGGTCGAGCGGGATACCGATGATCTCGCCGCGTTTGAGCGAGCGCAGCATCTCGCGCGCCGCCGTATGCTTGCGAATTATCTGCACGCCGGCCCGCTCGCGAATGAACGTAACCAGCGAGTCGCCTGCTAGGAAACGTTGCGTGTGATGCACCAGGCTTATCTGGAAGCCGTGCATCGCATGGCCTGCCGGCAGCAGCTCGAAACCACCGAAATGCGCGGTCAGAATAAGCGCGCCCTTGCCCGGATACCGCGGCGTCAGCTCGTTCCAGACGTCGAGCCGATTGTAGGTGATGCGCCGCGCTAGGCTGCGGTAGAAGAATCCGCCCAGCCGCACGTACTCGGCGCCGGTGCGGCCAAGATTTACGTACGACGCGCGCAGGATGCGTTCTCGCTCGGCGGCACTTTTTTCCGGGAATGCAATCTCTAGATTGCGAATTCCGATTCGGCGGTGGCGGTGATCGAAGCGATGGAAGATCAGACCGCAGGCAATTCCCAACTGGTAGAGAATGAAGTCGGGAAGGAGACTGAGAAGGTGGAACGCGCCAACCAGCAGCCAGAAAATCAGCCCGTCCCGGAAGCCCAGCTTCAGTCGCGTGCTTTTCGGGATTCCGCGTGAGAGCGGAAAGTCCGACTTGTTCGGCCTGCTACCGGTCAAGTTGGCGGGAGAAGCGCTCCGCTTCAACACATCGCCTTTCAAATTCGGCGAATCGCTGCGGTCGAGGTCGGTACTTGCGGGCGAGGATGCCAAAGCCATCGTGTGCTCTTTACAGTTCCGAACGTTCGCGTTTGGGGCCCTTGGGAATCACGACCAAACCCGAATCGGTGACGAAAAACCGCTGGCGGTCGCGCTCGAGGTCGTAACCGATCTCTTCGCCCTCGGGAACGTAGACATACTTGTCGATAATCGCTCGGCGAATTTTCGCGTGCCGCCCGATTTCTACGTGATCCATGATGACCGAATCCTCGACCAGGCTGTACGAATGTACAAACACCATGCGCCCGAGCACGGAATTGCGAACCGCACCGCCCGACACGATGCATCCCTCGCCGATCACTGAATGCAGCGCCAGTCCGCGCCGCCCGTTCTCGTCAAAGACGAATTTCGCCGGTGGCTGATCGTAGTACGCCGTGCGCAGCGGCCAGTAGGCATTGTACAGGTTCAGCTGCGGGCGCGCGTCGCGCAGGTCCATGTTGGCCTCGTAATACGCGTCCAGCGTACCCACGTCCCGCCAGTAGCTGAGATTCACCTCGGAGTCGCCACGGATTCGATTGGTCATGAAGTTGTAGGCGTAGACCGGCACCCGGTTGATCAGCGCCGGAATAAGATCGCGGCCGAAGTCGTGATTGCTGTCTTCGCGAATCGAATCCTCGATCAACGCCTCGCGCAGCACCTCGGGACTGAACAAGTAATTGCCCATCGAGGCCAGCGAGCGTCCCGGCGCGCCGGGCATCTGCGGCGGATTGTCAGGCTTCTCGACAAAGTTCGACACGCGCAGACCCGAATCGACCTGCACGATTCCGAACTGATTCGCCTCATCGACGGACACCGGCAGGGTCGCGACGGTAACGGCCGCCTTGCGATCCATGTGAAACTCGATCATCTGCTGGATGTCCATCCGGTATATGTGGTCGGCGCCAAACACCGCGACCAGGTCGGGCTTGGTATCGTCGATAAGATTAAGATTCTGAAAAATCGCATCCGCTGTACCCTGGTACCACAGTTCACCCATCCGCATCTGCGCGGGCACCGGGATGACAAAGTGATCCGGCAGCATTCCGCCGAATTGCCACCCGTCCTTCAGATGCTCGATTAGCGATTGCGAGCGCCATTGCACCAGGACGTAGATCGCATAGATCCCCGAATTGACCAGGTTGGACAGAACGAAATCGATGATTCGATATTTGCCGCCGAATGGCACCGCAGGTTTGGCTCGGTCGCGGGTGAGAGGGTGCAGCCTCGTACCCTGCCCTCCGGCCATCACTAGCGCCAGCGTTCTCATGTGAGCAGGAAGACCCGATTCATCATTACGCGGCTAGCCTCGGCAGAAATAAGCTCGCCAAGTATAAGTGTCTCGTCGCATGATCGAAAGCCCGTCCCTCTCTGCTGCTCGGCCGAACGTTTATCCACAGATGAAAATCGCCGAAATGTGACAAACACTGCGGTAATTTCCGAGTGGTAGCAGCAGTCAGCCATATAATAGGGTTTTCGGCGGATGAATTTAGCTTGATTTTACTCGATTTTACCTGGGTCCGCCAATTGTTACAGGAGGCACATCATTTGCTTGAAACTTCTTCGTGGATCTTACGTCTAAGTTGCGAAGGATCGATAACGTAGTTGGAGATAGACCTCTCGCGACGAAGCGCGAATGAGGAGGATAAACAAAATGCAAACAGCAGCGGCCAGCAGACATGAATCCAGAACAACCAGTGGCCAGGGAATAGTTTACCGCACGGTTTGTCAAAATCCCGGCTGTGGGTTCAAATTCGATCTCAGAATAACGCCCGAAAACGCCAGCCTGCTCGGCGGTTCGATGCCATGCCCGCACTGCAAGCGGCACGGCGGTCAACTGAAATCCCAGGGACGTATCGCCGAAAAGCTCTTCGCCGCCAAGCTACTGTTCCGGCCTACCGGTGTTGGCCCAACGCGCAGCGATGACGACGAAATGGGTGCAGATTCCCGCTATTAACGGAGCCGCGGATCATTTAGTCTAGGTCGGCCGTCACTAGATCCGTAGTCTCATCATCACGTCGCGCGCCGCCCGGGAAACCGGACGGCGCGTGCGCTTATCAGCGACTGAAATCAGCGATCCTAAGAATCAGCCGCCGCTCGAGATTGGCGGTACGCTGGCCCCTCACAGCGGGTACGTTTGGCTCTTATGTGCGCCGGGGTTCTTCAGGATTGCAACGATCACGCGTCCCTGGTCTTCCGCACCGATCGGCGCGTGTCGCCCTTTGCCGACAGGCAGACGCAGAATTCCCTTTTTCAACGAACAGAGGGAGCTGAAACGGGTAGAGCAGCCATTCAAGAAAGTACGTCGGACGAAGATGGGTGACTGTGAGGCCCGACCAATTGAGAACCTGCTCGGCGATGAAGGTCAAGAAAAGCAAGTGGCGCTTTTTCTCGCGCGGCAAACAGAGGCTGGTGCGATATTTTTTTCGGGGGCGGCAGCGACCGCCCCGCTTGAGTTGCTGTTGGTTGTGCCGAGCGCCATCAGCGCTCGATCAGCCGCCAGCGACCGGCACTGCTGCGACACCCTGCAGATTGCGGATACTCGGCCGCTCCATCATTCGCTTGATCCAGGCATCAATGTTGTTGCGGTTGTTGCCGAGCACGTCGATCCCGATTTCGTTCAGCACCAGCATCCGCGGTGCAAAGCCGATGTCGGCGACCGAAAACTCGCCCGCCAGAAAATTGTTGCCCTGCAATTCGTGATTCAGGTAGTCCAGCACGCGCTCGACCGACTGATGAAGTCGCTGTACGCGAGTCTGGTCGCGCTCGCCCTCGGGTTTGGAAACCTCTGCGATTAACTGACCGACCGGCGGTGTAAACGACGTGTCTGCGAAATCCTCGAACGACCGCGCCCGCGAGCGCATCGCACTGGCGCCAATCGGCGGCAGCACGGGCGGCTCGGGATACTCGTCTTCGAGGTACTCGTTGATGATTGTCGAGTCGTAAATCGTCGTGTCGTCATCGACCAGCACCGGCACGCGTCCGAACGGATTGAGCCGCAGGAAGTCGGGCTTGCGATTTTCATGCTGGCTCAAATCGACCGAAACCAGGTCGTAGGTCAGAGCCTTCTCGGCCAGCACGATGCGGACCTTCTGGCCATAAGGGCAGGAAAGGAAGTCGTAGAGTTTGATCATATCGGGCAAGTCCTCATTCGGCTTGCGCCGCGACGGTAATCTTCAAGCTGGCTTCAACCTCGGAATCGAGTTTGACCGGCACCGTGAAATCTCCGAGCTGCTTGATTGGCTCGGGCAGGTGAATTTTGCGACGTTCGATATCAAGGCCCTTTTCGCGCAGCGCCCGCTCCAGATCGATATTGGTGACCGAGCCAAAGAGCTTGCCCTCGTCGCCGGCGCGGGCGTTGATCGTAAGCGCGAGCGCTTCGATTTTGGCCTTGAGCGAGAGCGCGTCATTGCGCTTGATCTCGCCGCGCCGCGCCGCAGTGCGCTTCTGATGCTCGAAGGCGCGGAGATTTTTCTGATCCGCCTCGACCGCCAGCTTGCGTGGCAACAGGTAGTTGCGCGCGTAGCCGGCCCGGACCTTTACCACATCGCCGGTCTTTCCCAGGTTGGGAAGGTCCTCGCTTAGTATGACTTGCACGTTCATCGTTTTTGCCGCCTCGTTAACTTGACCGCCTTGTTCCCGCCCCGCTTGCTAGAAAAAATCTCCCAGGTTGTTCGCTTCCGGACTCGGGGGCTTGAGCCGTCGGAAATCGATCCACATATCGAACACGCCTGCGATGCATACGAGCGCAGCCACGACCGGTTGCGCGAACACGACGAAATAAATTATCCCGCGTACGATCGACGGAACCGCGAGCGACTGAAAATAAAAACCGATAATCGCCAGGCCCTGGCAAAAGTATATCGCGGCGATACAGAGGAAGCCGTTGAGCGCAATATCGCTCATCGCCTGCACCGGAATGAATATCCCGAACCCGCTCGCGAGCAGCAGCCACACCATCCATTCCGGCGCCGACCAGCGCGAAAAGTCGCCGAACAGGTTGTACGTCAGCCGCGCCGGCCCTGCCCATCGCCAGAAAACGCGCAGGTTCAGCAGCACCGTGCTGGCCGCAACCAGCATCGCAAACGCCGGCGACAAGCGCATCGTAAGTGAAATGACGTATGCCTGCGTGTCGGCGGGCACCGTCTCCTGAATCCCGAGCAGCTTGTAGAAGTCCTGCCCGCGCGCCATCCCCTGTGCGAGCTCGTCGTGCACGGTCTTGACCAGCGCGTTGAGCCCGCCCATGACCACGAGAGCCGCCACGATCGAAGCCGTGACCATCGCGCCCGCGCCAATCGCGGTGATCATCTCAAAGGAATAACGCCGCTCGAGCATGTAGCAGACGATCGATGTGACGAGCCCGAACGACACGAAAAAGCCAAGCCCGGCGTACCATCCGCCCAAGGCGGTTACGAAGGCGGTCGCGAGCAGGACCGCGATAGTCGCGCGCAGGTTGGGACGCACACGCCCGACCGCGTAAACGACTATCGGCGCGGGCGCCAGCATCATAAGGACGCCACCGATCAGCGGTATTGCGCCGCCGGCGAGGAAAAAGGCCCCCGTCAACGCGGCCGCTCGAACCATCCCTATTACAGCTTTGCGCGTCACTGGATTTATGCCGGTTAAACTCCGAGCGTCGAGAACGGCAGCAGCGCGAGCACGCGGGCGCGCTTAATCGCCACCGCAAGCTGCCGCTGATGCTTGGCGCAATTGCCCGAGGTTCTACTCGGCACAATCTTGCCGCCCTCGGTAATGAAACTGCCAAGGGTACGCACGTCTTTGTAGTCGACCTTCAGCGTCTTGTCGGCACAGAAACGACATACCTTGCGCCGTCCGCCGGGACGTCCGCGACGCATCCCGCCACCGCCGCGACCCTCGCCGCCACGACCTTCGCCGCGATCGCCGCCGTCGGGCCGCGGGCCGCCATAGCGTCCGCCACCGCCGCCCTCGCCGCGCGGCCGGTCGCCGCCTCTTTCGGATCTTTCCTCGTCAGCCATTTAGATTACCTAAAAATTTTTCCTTGACGAAAGTTTATTTATTTTCGCTACGCTCGATCGATGCAGCGACCACTTCGAATCCGGCATCGGCTCGCGATGCTTTCAATCCAGCTCTCAGCGCTCTCATTCTTCCGATCACCTTAAGTTGCCGACCCGGCTCCAGGAGCTCCTTTGCCACGAGCGCGGGCTCACCTGTCATCACGATCCGCAGTCGCAGTTCCTCGCCGGGTGCGCCGCATTCGGCGGTGAAGCTGAGGACGGGCGTGCCTGCGGGCGTGAGGCGGACTTCGGGCTGATCGAGCAGCCGGCCTTCGAGTTCAATCCGGTTCCCTGTCACCTTCGGGCCCGGCGATTTCCTCGGCCGCCGCTTCCATTATTTCTTCGGGAGCATCGGGCGCATCCTCGACGCGTTCCTCGCGCGAGGCCATCAGGGCGGCTGCGCGCGCTTCCTGCGCGGCCTTGGCCTCTGCTATTCGGCGGTTGCGCGCCTCGAGCTCTTCGCGCGCCTTGGCGACGTCGGCGTTGTCGTCGACCAGGACTGACAGGTAGCGGAGGACGGCGTCGGAGATGCGCAAATTGCGCTCGACCTCGTTCATCACGGGGCCGGGCGATACGTAGTCGAGACGCACGTAGAAGCCGCGCCGCTCGCCCTTGATCTTGTAGGCGAGCTCGCGCGATCCCCACTCCTCGGTTTCGATCATCTCGCCAGCGCCGGCGGCGATGATACCCTCGTAGCGTTTGATGGCTTCCTTGATTTGGGGGTCGCCCGAATCAGGGCGAAGAATGAAAATAGTTTCGTAGCGCCTCATGCGCTGCACGTCCTCCTTACGGATTTCAGCCCCAGGTTGGAGCAAGGAGCAATCCGATACAGTACCATCGCGAGTATCCGACCTTCAAGGCTGGGTGGCAGCTAATCGAGCCGTCATCAACGGTGACCCTTGCCATTGGCGGGCGGTCTGTTAAGAGAGAGGACGGTCGCGCACGCGCAAATCAGGAGGATTCGGCAAGTGGCCAAACCCAAGAAGAAAATGAACAAAGCGGCGCCCAAGGCCGGCAAGGTCGCTTCCAAAGCGGTCAAGACGAAAAAAGTAGCAGTCAAACCCGTCAAGCGCAGGGTTGCGGTCAAGGCTGCCAAACGGCCCGCACCAAAGAAATCTGCGAAGCCGGTTAGAGGCACGGTTGCCGAGATCGTGACTGCTGCCACTCGCGCAGCGGTCGATCTCGAGAGCGCGGCAGGCAGGATCCAGCGCGCGGCGGTGCGGAAAGTCGGAGAGGTCGCGGCGCGAGCCACTCGCGCCATGGTCGAGGTGGTCGCGCCTTCACCGAAGGTTCCAAGTTACGACGAATTGCCGGTTCGCCCGGGCGCGCCGGCTGGTGCGGCATGGGGCGTCTTCGGCGACGACGACGAAGTGGGAACCATCAACCTGCTGACGCCGGAGCGCGTCATCGCAGCGTCGTCCTCGATTCGCTCGGGCAAGGTCTTCTCCTTGAATCTGCCGATCAACATCCCCGATCCTCCGCTTTTCACCCGCGGCAAGCATTCGCACACAGTCAAGATTTTCCCGAACTTGGATTTCGTGCTCGACGACTACCTCGACAACTTCTATCCGCAGGCGTCGTCGCAGTGGGACGCGCTCGCCCACGTGAAGCATCCCGTTCACGGGGCCTACAACGGGATTCCCGACAGGGAAATCACCGGTCGCGGCGGCATGCGTCTCGGTATCGACAACCTGGCGCGGCGCGGAATCGCAGGACGCGGAGTGCTGGCCGATGTGGCGCGCTACTACGATCGCGTCGGCAAGTCGATCAACTTTACCAAGGCCGAGTCGATTCCGCTGGAAGATGTGCAGGCTACGCTCGAAGACGAGGGCGTGACGCTGCAAGCCGGCGACATCCTGCTGATTCGCATCGGATGGACGAAGTTCTACCTGTCGGCGAGCGATGAGATTAAGGCAGAGCTGGCGAAAGAGACCGTGACGCCGGGAATCGAAGGCAGCGACCGCACCGCGCGATGGCTGTGGGAAAATCATCTGGCGGCGGTCGCGTCCGATTCACCGGCGCTCGAGGCGTTGCCCAAGGGGCCGGGCAACGAGGCGGAGTTTTTGCATTTCCACATGCTCGCGTTCTTCGGGATGCCAATTGGCGAGATGTGGAATCTCGAGGGATTGGCCGACGAGTGCGCGGCCGACGGTGACTACGACTTCTTTCTGACGTCGGCGCCACTCAATATACCGGGCGGAGTAGGCTCGCCGCCAAACGCGCTGGCTATCAAATAGGTATTGCTAAAAAGAAGTGACCGCGCGGAATCCCGAATCGCGCAGGGCGCTGTAATAGGACCCTCACCTTCATCCTCTCCCTTACAGGGAGAGGAGACAGAGGCGTTCTAGTGGCCGGCCTTTGTCAGCGCTTCAGTAGTGAAGAAACTCTTGTCCACTGCGCCCATGTTTATGTACCAGCATTCGCGTTCGGGAGTGTCCGGGCCGGGCAGATAACAAGTTGTCGCTACGCCGGACTGGACATCGATGCTCGAGGCGGCGGTGATGAATTCGCGCTTGAATGGATAGACGGCGACCTTGGCGTCGGGCACCGGGCGGTCGCGGTAAGTATTGAGGTAGATCTGCGTCTTCCACAGCTCACCCTTCTGGTCGTAGCTGTCGACGTACGGATTGAACCATCCCTCGCTGTCAACGTACACGATGGTCTTGGACTGTAGTGCGCCCTGAATTCTTTCCGGGCGCGGAGTGACTTCGACGACGTAGAGATGGCGCAGCTCCCAATCGTCGCTGCATGAGGTCGCTCCGCCGTCAGTCTTGCAAGGTTGCGCGGGCGCATTCTGCGCGTGAGCGCATCCGAGCATGCTTTTATCGCCGAGATATTTGAAGTTGTATTCCTGCGGCTTGGCGCCAAACCCGCCCGCATGGTCGGCGTCCCAGGTCGATAGGCCGGGCGAGGAACTCATGATGACTTCGCTAACCCTGCGGACGCGCCGCTCACCGGCCAGGAACGCCCACGCGTCGTCGCCGTGGTTCGCATCCCAGTAGCGATAGCGGATGGCGCCGCTGCCGCGATCTTCCGCGGGCGCGAGCGTGGGATATGCCGCATAGCGCAGCCAGACGCCGGTGGTCTTGAAATCCGGATCGACGGGCAGCGGCTCGACTTCAGTACGTCCGATATCGGAGTAGCCGGCGAGATGGCCGATCTCGGTCATCTGCATCAGCGACTGTTCGGCGCCAGGATTTTGCTTGGCCACCTGGCATTCGAAAAAGCGCAGATCGAAGTCGTCGGTAGCGATCGGTTTGAAATATTGATTCCACATGATCTTGGTAGCGATGTCGGGATCATTGGGATCGAGAATCGGGAACGGCTGGCCTGCGACGTAGCCGAGCAGGTCGCGATGGTCCGGGCCCAGGCGCACCTGGCCCGAATACTTCTCGGTTGCGTCCTGGAACGGCGGCGGCCAATCGACGCGACTGGAAGCAACGATATTCATCTGCATCCCGCGGGAGACCGCGATGAAAGTGCCCGGGCTTACGAGCGAGCGAACCTGCTCGGCGTTCTTTGCGGTGATAACGTCGCCGGGTTTGACCTGGGCGCGTGCCGGAACGGATGAAAATGTCAGCGCGAAAAAAATTGCGATGACGGACAGCAGGGTTAAGACGCGGCGTCCGTTCGGTTTTTTCATCTTTAAAGTATCACTTTAATTCTTCTGCAATCTGCCTATAACATTTCGTTCCGAGGTTGACGACGCCGCTGGTCGAGGTCTGGCGAACCATAGCACGCGACCCGCAGGAATCGATTCCTCTAAGAGAAACTTTGCAGACCCTTCGTGTATCTATGTGAGGAACAGAATCCCTGAATCGCCCAGGGCGCTGTAATATGACCCTCGCCTTCATCCTCTCCCTCGCAAGGAGAGGAGACAGAATTACAGATCGCGGCGATAGGTGATGAAGTTGCCGGTGACGCGCGCGCCCAGGCTGAGCGCGGTTCGGCGCGAGGCCCAGTTATCGTCAAGCACGAGCGTGTAGCCGGCGAAGCGCATCTTGCGCCGCGCCATCGCGAGGAACGATCGCGCCGCCATCGCGAGTGCGACGCCGCGTCCGCGCGCGCGCTCGACGACGCCGATGTTTATGAGCGCGCCACGAGTGCCTCCGCCGCGCTCGGCATCGAGCCGAACTCCACGGCGCAGCCGCGCAAGTGCGGGACTGAGATCCGGTACTGAGAAGACGGCGCCGACGCATTCGCCGTCGATCACTGCAAGCATCGAGAGATCGGCGACCGGAGTTTCCCACAACGACGTGAGCATCGGGCGCACCTCAGCGCGCGTCACGGGATTCCATCCCCAATGGCGATCGAACGCCGCGTTGGTCACGTCAGTCCACGCGTCGATCGCGGCCAGGTAGCCGTACTCGCGCCAGCTTTGAATTGTGATACCGGCGACGGTGGCCGCTTCGGCCATCCGGCGATAACGCGCGAGGATTTCCGGCGTCAGCGGCGCGGTGTAATCAACCTGCCCTTTTTCGGTGACAAAGCCGGCCTCCTTGAAGTAGCGATGATACGATGGGGGATTCCCGCGCAGCAGGAACGACGGCAATGTATCGTAGTTGTCGATCGCGTAGGGGTAATCGAGGAATGCCGCGAACCCGCTGCGAACCGCGCGCATGCCGCGCTCGCGGATCGTTTGCACGGCCTGGTCGAGCATCGCGGCGACGGCGATATCCTCGCCTTCGAGCGCCTCGAACTGGATCAGTTGGCCCGAGCTGCTCGTTCCAATGTTCGATATAGCGGCGATTGATAACCGCGCTGACACGCGCGACCACCCGTCCCGCGCGGCGCGCGCAAAACGGCGTGACTTCGAGATGCGCTGATAGCAGGCTGCGTCGCGACAGCAGATCGATCTCGTTCTGCACGTCGGGCGGCCACCATGCGTCGCGTTCGCCGTAAACTTGAAAAGGCAGCCGCGCGAACTCCTCGAGCTGTTCGCGGCTGGTCGGCCGCTCGATGCTGATAGTGTCGCCGGTAATTTTAGGATTCGCCGCCATGACTCAGACTGCATCGCGCAGCCTACAATTCTTATAGTCCCGGGGCGGCGATAGATCATCACTCGCATGAGCAGACCGTCGGAGAGCCACCGAGCGAGCATTCGATTCATCGCGACGACGGGATCCTCGATGCCGCCGTCGGCCGCGACGAGGTCGCAAATTTCCGCGAATGTGACGCCGCGCGCCACTGCCTCGAGCGCCTCCGCTTCGACACCTTCGAGGTCCCGGTAAAAGACGCGCGCATCGCGCCTCCACACGACAACCTTGTTCGCGTCCCGCTCCGCCGGCTCCCACGGACGCCCATTCTCGATTGCGCGCAACACCTCCGACACTCGCCACTCGAGCGCAAGTATCTGTGCCGCGGGATGAAGCTTCAGCTTCATCGCGGGCCAATCCGCAGGATCAATCCCGCGCAGTGAGTCAGGCGCGAGCGTCGCGGCATCGGGGCCGTGGAAAACTTCGAGACTCGATCGTTCGAGCGCCACGAGATCCTCAATGTAGGGCGCGCTCTCACGCAGCTGATGATCGCGTAGATATTTCCTCAAATATTGTCCGCAATAGTAGAGCGACGGCTCGGTCGGCGGATATTCCAGCAGGTAGCCGGTGACCAGGTTATGAAAGTTATCGTCACCAAGGACTGCGATCGTGGCGGGGAAATCCTCTTTGAGCGCGTCCAGGATGCGGTAGAAATACATGTTCGCATAAATATCGACGCGAGCCTCCGCGGACAGCCGCTCGTCGCTTTGCACGATCGCATCGAGCGTCGCTGCGCCCTGCTCGCGTTCGGCGGCGAGTCCTTCGGCGACGCCGCTAGGCGCGGTGATCAGCCGATAGAGCAGGCTTTGCAGTTCCTTTAAGTGAGTCCGCATTGAAAATTCTACGCGCGCGATCCGCGGTCTGCTTCAACTCCGCGAACGGCGGGATGTTATCGTCCCATTCGACGATTGCCGACACCTCTCCGAAGCGCCGCGCCGCGCGCAGGTAGAGCGCCCATACTTCGTCCCGCACCGGATGGTCGTGAGTATCGAGCAGGTACGCGCCGTGATCGCTATGCCCGGCGAGATGGTATTGCACGACGCGCTCGGCCGGCACCGCGTCGACGTATTGGTTGGCGTCGAAGCGATGATTGAAGGCGCTCACAAAAATGTTGTTGAGATCGAGCAAAATGCCGCAGTCTGCTTCCTCTGCGATCGCGGAAATAAACTCCCACTCGGTCATCGTCGAATCCGCGAACGCCATGTAGCTCGAGACGTTTTCGATAAGTATCTTCCGGCCGAGCTGGTCTTGCACATTGCGGATGCGCGCGACCACGTGCCTCAGCGCCTCCTCGGTGTACGGCAGCGGCAGCAGGTCATGAAGATTGCGGCCGCCTACTCCGGTCCAGCACAGGTGATCCGAAATCCACGCCGGCTCGAAGCGCCGCGCGAGCTCGCGCAATTGCCGCAAATAGTCGCGATTCAGCGGATCGGTTGATCCTATCGACATCGACACGCCATGCATCGCAATTGGATAGTTGTTGCGCACGCCTTCGAGCACCTGCAGCGCGCGTCCGCCCGCGACCATGAAATTTTCCGAGATGACCTCGAACCAATCGACCTTGGGATGAGTTTCAAGGACCTGGCTGTAGTGCTGGCGTCTTAGCCCGACGCCGTAGCCAAGCATCGGAAAATCCGAACGCTTCATCTTCGCGATCGCGCTTAGTCGGACTTCTTGGCGGTGTCCGGCTTGCCGCCCGCCGCGATACATTCCTTGGCAGTAGGCGTCATGACATAGCCCTTGCCCTTGCATGCGTTCTCTCCCTTGCAGCTGCTCTGCGCGCTCTGACATGCGCTCTGGCCCTTGCACGCGTTACCGCCGACGCACTTGACTTGCGACGCTGCCGCATCGGAACTGTCCGCCGCGTACACTGCGTTGCCCGCAAAGATAAGTGCGACCGCCGTCGCCAGCATCGCGCCGGTAAGTTTCGCCTTGGTCATAACCTCATTCTCCTTGGCTATTGTCTGCCACAGTCTAAACATCCTGATTCGATCAGCGCCAGTGGGAACATTTCGGTCCTATGCAAGATTTCAATTGTGCAGGATGCTATGTTTCTGAAATCGGCATATGGCGGACAAGAGCGGGACTGGCGCGGATCGGCGCAAGCGATTCGAAGACGAGGCATTGCCTCATCTCGACGCGCTCTACACGATGGCGATTCGGCTCGCGCGCAATCCCGACGACGCCAACGACCTGCTGCAGGAGACGGTGCTCCGTGCGTACCGCTTCTTTCATCAGTTCGAGAGCGGAACGAACTGCCGCGCGTGGATGTTTACCATCCTGTTCAACAATTTCCGCAACGGCTATCGCAAATCCTCTCGCGAGCAGCCGGCTTCATCCGCCGAGGAGTTCGATCGCAAGGTCGAGGGCGAAAGCCTGCTGACCGACCCGGCCGGTCGAATCCCGAAGCAATGCTGTCGGGACAGAGGGATGGAGGGTGAGGTCGAGAGTGCGCTGGGGGCATTGCCGGCGGAGTTTCGTGAAGCGATTTTGCTGGTCGACGTCGAAGAACTGAGTTACCAGGAGGTTTCGGGGGTTCTGAACGTACCGATCGGTACGGTAAAATCGAGAGTGTCACGTGGACGTGCGATGCTGCGTGATGCGTTAGCCGGCTTTGCCAAGGAACGCGGAATAATACGGACTTGACGCGGGAGAAGCATGCAGCCTAATCGACAAGCCAAGTGCAACGCCCACGATCGACAAGGCGCAAAGGTCGGAGTAGAAACGAGCCAGGAACGATAGAACGATAAAGTGGATCGCGGCACTTACATAGAGCAAGTACCTGTCGGCTCACGTTGACGGGGAGTTGAGCGCCGGCGGAGTTGCGCGATGCCGAAGAGCATCTCGCCGGATGCGTCAACTGTCGCGCGCGCTTCGCCGAGGAACGCGCGGTCAAGGCGCTGCTACGTGAGCGGGCCGAGATGCGTCCGGACGCCGCCGATGGTGCGTGGATCGATCCTGGCAGCGCTCGACGCCGTCGATGCGGCGGGCGCCGCGGCGCGGGACGCATGCGCGATAGTTCCGCCAGCGCCGATCGCGCGCGGCAGGTTCTCGATTCGCCGCGCGCGAGTATGGGTGCCAGCCGCGATGGCCGCGGTCGCGGTCTTCGCGTTCGTGATGTTGCATGGCGGCAGCCCGCCGCCGGCGCATGCGATCGCTCCCTTCGACATCGCGATACAGAACTACGCGCAGTTCGTCGATCATTTCGAGCCCAACATGAAGTCCAACTCGCCCGCCGACATCTCGGACGCCTACATGGAACATCAGCTGCCGGGATTTCTGTGGGACTTCAATCAGCGGGCTACAAGCTGATCGGCGGACGGATTGATCGTCTGCAGGACGGCACCCCGGTCGCGTTTACGTTCTATCGCGGCGACAACGGTACGATCCTGTGCACCTACATGAAGTCGCACGGATTGCGGCCGCCGCCGGGCGAGATCCAGTGATCCAACGAGCACACCTTCGGTACGGCGAGCATCACTACTACGAATACAAAGGCTACAGCGTCTGCCTGAGCTATCCGCCCGGCGGCTTCATCTGCATCCTGGTCTCGCGCCGCCCGATGAAGGATTCATGAAGGAATCGTAGACTCAGAGCCGTCTCTCGATACTCGCTCGTAGCAGGGAGCGCAGGGAGGGTTCCGGCTAAAGCTTATCGCCGATCCGCCTTCAGCCCATCCTCATTGGCGAGAAACAAATGCAACTGCGCGGGAGTCGTATCGCGCGGAATCTCGACCGGATAGTTGCCGGTAAAGCACGCGTCGCAAAATCCCTCGCGGCTGTCGCCGTTGAACGAGTACAGCCCGTCCCAACTCAGGTAGGCGAGCGAGTCGGCAGTGATGTAGCGGCGAATCTCTTCGACCGAATGCGACGACGCGAGCAGCTCCTCGCGCGTGGGCGTGTCGATTCCGTAAAAGCACGAGTTGGTAGTCGGCGGCGCCGCGATCCGCATGTGGACTTCGCGCGCGCCCGCCTGCCGCAGCATCGGGATCACTTTGCTGCAGCGTGGTGCCGCGCACCAGCGAGTCCTCGATCAGCACGATTCGCTTGCCGCGCAGCAATTCGGCCACCGGGTTGAATTTGATCTTCACCCCGAAATGGCGAATCGACGCGCGCGGCTCGATAAACGTGCGGCCGACATAATGGCTGCGCACCAGGCCCATCTCGAACGGGATCCCCGATTCTTCCGCGTAGCCGAGCGCGGCCGGCGTGCCTGAATCGGGCACCGGCACCACGATGTCCGCCTCGCGCCGGCGCCTCGCGCGCGAGCGCCCGCCCCTGCTGCTTGCGCACCTGGTACACGTTGCGGCCGTAAACCTGGCTGTCGGGCCGCGAGAAATAGACGTACTCGAAGATGCAGCGCTTGGTCGGCGCATGCGCGAACGGACTCATCGAGCGCAGCCCGGTCTCGTCGACGACGATCATCTCGCCGGGATTGATCTCGCGAACATACTCGGCGCGCACCAAATCCAGCGCGCAGGTCTCCGACGCCACGATCGTCGCGCCGTTCAGATTGCCCAGCACCAGCGGGCGGAAGCCCTGCGGATCGCGCACCGCGATCATCGAATCTTCCGTCAGCACCACCAGCGAGTATGCGCCGCGCACCTGCGCCAGCGCCTCGGCGACCCGCTCGGGCAGCGTCGGCGCATGCGACGCGGCGATCAGATGAATCATCACCTCGCTGTCCGACGACGACTGGAAAATCGAGCCGGTCGACTCGAGCCGTTCGCGCAGTTCGTCGAAATTGACCAGGTTGCCGTTGTGCGCGAGCGCGAGCCCGCCGCGCGCGTACTCGACCACCAGCGGCTGGCAGTTGCCGATCGTCGTCGAGCCGGTCGTCGAATAGCGGTTATGCCCGATCGCGCTGGTGCCTTCGAGCTTCGCGATAATCGAGTTGTTGAAAATGTCGGCGACCAGTCCCATCCCGCGATGCGAGATCAGCGACTTGCCGTTGGACGAGACGATTCCCGCCGACTCCTGCCCGCGATGCTGCTGCGCGTAGAGCCCGAGGTACGCGAGGTTGGCGGCCTCCGGATGCCGGTAGACGCCGAACACGCCGCACTCTTCGTGGAAGACGTCGAGGTTCGATTCTTCGACTGCTTCGACCGCAAGGACCGAATCTTCTTCAGTCACCGCCTCTGAGCCTCCTGGGAATCGCGTCTTCGTAAATTCGCTGCAACTCGGAAACGTCTTCGTCGATCGCCGCGCCAATCCTGAGCCGCGGATCGGCGAGTCACTTTTCCGATCACCGCAAACTCCAATCCTCGACCCGCAAACAACTTCTCGACGCGGGCCACGTCGCCCGGCGCAATCGACAAAATCACGGTCGATGCGCCCTCGCCAAAAAAATCAACCGCGTCAGCGTTCCAGCGCGCCCAAGTTCAACTTCGGCTCCCAGAATCGCCCGCGGATTGAAACAGGCTTCGGCCAATGCCACCGCAAGCCCGCCCTCGGCGATATCGTGAGCTGATCTTATCAGCCCCTGTTCGGCCCCTTCAACCAGCCCTTCGACCAGCGCCGCTTCGCGCGCCAGATCGATCGCGCCGAGGCTGCCGCCGTCGATTCCGAAATCGGTCGGCATACTCGCTCGCCGCCAGCGACGGCGCCGCCGTGCGCACGATCACGATCGCGTCGCCGGCATTCTTGAAATGCTGCGTAACGTGCCTGGCGACGTCGTCATCACGCCCAGCACCGCGATCGTCGGCGTCGGCGGAATCGCGTGGCCTTCGGTCTCGTTGTAAAAGCTCACGTTGCCGCTGACCACCGGCGCGCCGAACGCGAGCGACGCGTCGCGCAGGCCGTCGACGCCGCGGATAAACTGCCACATCACCTCGGGCCGCTCCGGATTGCCGTAGTTCAGGCAGTTCGTGATTCCGACCGGGCGCGCACCCGCGCATGCGACGTTGCGCGCCGCTTCGCAAACGACGCCGACCGCGCCGAGATAAGGATCGAGCGCGCACGCGCGCGGATTCGAATCGACCTTCAGCGCCATCGCGCGCCGCGAATTCTTGATTCGCAACACCGCCGCGTCGCTGCCCGGTCCCAGCACCGTATTGCTCTGCACGATCGAATCGTACTGCCGATAAACCCACTTCTTCGACGCGACGTTGGGACTGTCGAGCAGCGCGCGCAGCGCCGTGGACGTCTCGGATGCTTTTCAGCGCGCGGCGGTTTGCGTCTGCGGCTGAATCTTCGGCGCAGCCGCGGGACGATCGTATAGCGGTGCGTCGTCGGCCAGCGCGCCGATCGGAATATCGGCGACGACCTGCCCATGCCATCGCGCACGCCATCGCTGGTCGTCGGTGATGCGCCCGATCACGACCGCGTGCAGATCCCACTTCTCGAACACCGCCTGCAATTCGGCCTCGCGCCCGCGCTCGGCGACGATCAGCATCCGCTCCTGCGATTCCGAGAGCAGAATTTCGTACGGCGTCAGATTCGCTTCGCGCAGCGGCACCTTGTCGAGATCGAGCTCGATCCCGAGTCCGCCGTGCGACGGCATCTCGCTCGACGACGACGTCAGTCCCGCCGCGCCCATGTCCTGGATGGCGACGATCGCGCCGGTCTTGCCCGCTTCGAGGCACGCCTCGATCAACAACTTCTCGGTGAACGGATCGCCGACCTGCACCGCCGGCCGCTTGGCCTCGCTCTCCTTGTCGAACTCCGCCGACGCCATCGACGCGCCATGAATTCCGTCGCGCCCCGTCGCCGAGCCGACGTAAAGCACCGGGTTGCCGACGCCGCGCGCCTTCGCGCTCATCATCTCGCCCTTGCGCACGAGCCCGAGGCAGAACGCGTTGACGAGAATATTCGCGTTGTACGCCGCGTCGAACATCACTTCGCCCGCGACCGTCGGCACGCCGACGCAGTTGCCGTAGCCGCCGATTCCGCCGACCACGCCGCCCAGCAGATAGCGCGTGCGCGGATGGTCGAACGAGCCGAACTTGAGCGAGTTCATGCTCGCGACCGGCCGCGCGCCCATCGTGAAAATGTCGCGCAGGATTCCGCCGACGCCGGTCGCCGCGCCCTGGTACGGCTCGACGAACGACGGATGGTTGTGGCTTTCGATTTTGAACACCGCGGCCCAGCCGTCGCCGACGTCGATCGCGCCGGCGTTCTCGCCCGGCCCTTGCACGACCAGCTCGCTCTTCGACGGCAGCTTTCGCAGATGGATGCCGCGACGATTTGTACGAGCAATGCTCCGACCACATCACCGAGAAAACGCCAAGCTCGGTGTAGGTCGGCGTGCGTCCGATGATCTCTTCGAATCTTGCGATACTCGTCCGGCGCGAGGCCGAAGACGCGCGGCCTGCTCGAGGTTGACCGCCGGCTCGCCCGCGAGCGATACAGGATGCTCGCTCATCGCGCGCTCCCCGCAATCGACTGAAAAATCTTGAGCCCGTCCTCGCCGCCGAGCATCGGCTCGACCGCGTGCTCCGGATGCGGCATCAGGCCGAAGACGTTGAAGCGCTCGTTGGCGACGCCCGCAATCGCGCGCATCGAGCCGTTGGGATTCGCCGCGTCGCTCTCGCGCCCGTCGGCATCGACGTAGCGCAGGATCACCTGCCCGCGCTCTTCCATCTGGCGCAGTTCATCTTCGGGCGCGACGTACAGTCCTTCGCCGTGCTTGATCGGAAGCCGCAGCACGTCGCCCTGCCTGGTCGCGCGCGTGAACGGCGTGCTCGCGTTCTCGACCCGCAGCCACACTTGCTCGCAGACAAACGAGAGCGAGCGGTTGCGCGTGAGCGCGCCGGGCAGCAGATGCGCCTCGCACAGAATCTGAAAGCCGTTGCAGGTGCCGATGACCAGGCCGCCGTCGGCGGCGAATTTCGCCACGCTCTTCATGATCGGTGAGAAGCGCGCGATCGCGCCGGTGCGCAGATAGTCGCCGTAGCTGAAGCCGCCCGGCAGCAGGACGCATTCGGCGCCGCCGAGCGATTCGTCCTTGTGCCACAGCATGCGCGCGTCCTGGCCCATCACGTCCGCGAGCGCGTGGAGCGCGTCGCCGTCGTCGAGCGAGCCGGGGAAGCGCACGACGCCCCACTTCATTCGCCGTCGACCTCGAAGCGGTAATCCTCGATCACCGGGTTGGCGAGCAGCGGCTCGCACATCTTCTTCGGCTTCGTCGCGCGCCTCGGCGGCGGTCTGCGCCTCGACATCGAGCACGATATATTTGCCGACTTTGACGCCGGAGACGTCGTTGAAGCCGAGACTCTGGAGCGAGCTTTCAACCGCGCGTCCCTGCGGATCGAGGATTCCCTTGCGCGGCGTGACGAAGACTTTTACTTGCAACTCGAATCCCCGCGGTGGACTTCGCGTTTCGTTCTCCTGAACTAAAAACGTTTCACGTGAAACATTTTGATAGAAACTCGAATAGCTTGGCGGCCTATTCTGAGGATTGCGCCGATTCGGCTAATTCTCTACCCGCCGCAGCATCTCGTGATAGGCCTCTTCGACACCGCCGAGGTCGCGGCGGAAGCGATCCTTGTCGAGCTTCTGGCGCGTCGCCTTGTCCCAGAAGCGGCAGGTGTCGGGACAAATTTCGTCGCCGAGCAGAATCTCACCGTGATGCCGTCCGAATTCGAGCTTGAAATCGACCAGCAGGACGCCGCGCTCATCGAGGAACTTCGTCAGGACCTCGTTGACCTTCAGCGCCATCGCATCGATCTTCTTCAGCTCGGCCGCGGTCGCCCATCCGAACGCGATCGCGTGCTCGGCGTAGATCAGCGGATCGTCGAGCGGGTCGGACTTGTAGTAGTACTCGACGATCGGATGCGGCAGCGTTTCGCCTTCCTCGCGGCCCAAGCCGTTTCGCCATCGAGCCCGCGACGATATTGCGCACGACGATCTCGACCGGGACGATATCGAGCCGCTTGCAAAGCATCTCGCGGTCGTTCAGGCGGCGGACGAAATGCGTCTTGACGCCCTGCTTCTCGAGCAACGTGAAGAACAACTCCGACATCCGGTTGTTCATCACGCCCTTGTCCTCGATCGTGTCGCTTCTTCTTGCCGTTGAAGGCGGTCGCGTCGTCTTTGAAATAGGCAATGACGAGGTCGGGGTCGGACGTGGAGTAAAGTTTCTTCGCCTTGCCCTCGTAAAACATTTCGAGTTTCTGCGGAGTGGTTTCCACATTGCATTCTCCCATCGGGTTATTTCGGATCATCTTAACCTAATCATCTTACCGACCGGTTGCCTCATCACAACGAAGCGCCGCGCGATTGTCCACAAACCTGCGGCAGGCGTGTGGATAGATGATCTCATCGCTTGGCGGCGCGCGCCTTCTTGGCCAGCGCGATGTCCGGTCTGTCGCCGGCGGCGCGAATTGCTCGACCAGCTTCGCGGCCAGTCCGACGTAGCTGTCGCGGAGTCAACTCGCTCAGCGCGCGGCGCGCGCGGTCGTCGAGCGGCAGCGTCGCGATGAACTCTTCGATCACGCGCCGATCGATCCGCCGCCCGCGCGTCAGTTCCTTGAGCGTCTCGTACGGTTTCGGCAGCCCATGGCGCCGCATCAGGGTCTGAATCGCTTCGGCGACCACTTCCCACGCCTGCTCAGCCTCGAGGTCCTCCGCAATCCGCGACTCGTTGACCTCGACGCGCGCAAGCCCGCGCTCCAGCGACGCCAGCGCGACCACCAGGTGGCCGAACGCCGTGCCCATCGCGCGGATCGCGGTGCTGTCGGTCAGATCGCGCTGCCATCGCGAGACCGGCAGCTTCGCCGCCAGATGATCGAACAGCGCGTTCGCGATGCCAAGGTTGCCCTCGCAGTTTTCGAAATCGATCGGATTGACCTTATGCGGCATCACCGAGCGAACCGGTCTCGCCCGCGACGGTCTTCTGCGCGAAGTAGCCGATCGAGATGTAGCTCCACATGTCGCGGCAGAAGCCGAGCAGGATGGTATCGATGCGCATCAGCATCGCCGAACAGCTCGGCGATAAAATCGTGGCTCTCGATCTGCGTGGTGAGCGGATTCCAGGTGAGGCCGAGCCGCTCGACGAAATTGTGCGAGTGCGCGATCCAATCAACCTCGGGATGGGCGAAGTGATGCGCGTTGAAATTGCCGACGGCGCCGTTGAGCTTGCCTAGAAATTCCTGGTGGCGAAGTTGCGAGAGCTGGCGCTCGAGGCGCGTCGCAAATATCGCCATCTCCTTGCCGACCGTCGTCGGCGACGCTTCCTGGCCGTGCGTCCGCGCCATCATCGGATGCGACTTGTAGCGATGCGCCAGCTTTGTAATTGGCGCGGCCGCCGCCTCGAGTCGCGGCGTCAGGTCGCTGCGCGACGAATTCCTTCAGGATGAGCGCGTAGGCGAGATTGTTGATGTCCTCGGAGGTGCAGGCGAAATGCACCATCTCGATCGGCAGTGCGGGATCGACTGCGGCGACACGTTCCTTGACGAAATACTCGACCGCCTTGACGTCGTGATTGGTGGTCGCCTCGAGTTCCTTCACGCGGCGCGCATCGTCGAGCGTGAAGTCCTCGAAAATGGCGCGCAGCTTCTTCGCGGTCGCGGCAGGCACCGGTTTCAGCGCGCTGATCGACGGATGCGCCGGCGAGCGACAGGTACCATTCGATTTCGACGCGGACGCGATAGCGGATCAGCGCGAACTCGCTGAAGTAGGCCTCCAGCGCTCCGAGTGCGCGCGCGGTAGCGCCCGTCGATCGGGGTCACCGCGGTCAATGCCGCGTCGGTCTCGGTTGGTTGGTCTTTCACTTTGTCTTGATGAAACTAAATTACGTGGGATCGCTCGCGCGATCGAGAGGCGCGCCGCCCGCTTCTCAGCGGCCGGTGTGACCAAAGCCGCCCGCGCCGCGCGAACTAGGCTCGAGTTCGTCGACCTCGACAATGTCGGCGCGAATGACTGGCGCAATAATGAGCTGTGCGATTCGATCGCCAGGTTTGATCAGAATCGACTGATCACCTAAATTCACAAGTAATACTTTAACTTCTCCACGATAGTCTGCGTCGATGGTTCCCGGCGAGTTTATCAGCGCGAGGCCCTCTTTCAGCGCGCGGCCGCTGCGCGGCCGGACCTGTCCCTCGTAGCCCACCGGGATCTCGACGGCGATCCCGGTCGGAACTGCGCGACGCTCGCCCGACGCCATCTCGATTGGCGCGGCGAGGTCGGCCATCAGATCGATCCCGGCCGCATGCTCGCTCTGGTAGGCGGGAAGCGGCAGAGCGCTTTTGCGCAGCCGCGCAATCTTCACAATCGGATTCATCGGCATAGGCGATACCGCGAATCACGCGCGTGGCGCAACGGCGCCAGCATCGGGAGGCTATCCGGCCATCCTGGTCTTGTGATGTTTCTTGTTGACGCGACGGTTGCGCGCGCTTTCGACAATGCAGGTCTCGTCGACTTTCTCGATGCCCATCAGCCGCCGGAACTCAGGATCGTTCAGCGCGGCGCGCAAGCGATGACACATATAGAACGCGGTGCCGTATGAGCCCGAACCGATCGTGCGATGGATTTGAAGCGCGTTGATACCCTTCTTGCTGGTGACGATGAGGAAGATAACCCAGAACCAGATGCGAAGCGGGTACTTGGTATTCTCGAACATAGTCCCCGCGATCAGCGAGAAGCGGTAGGCGTGCCCGCTGGCGCAATCGGGATTCCAGCACTCCCATTTCCACGGTAGCGCGATCTTGTAAACGGTTTCACTCCTGCCGCAACGCGGGCATTTCACGCCCTTGGGCCATCGGCGCGCACACAAATACTTTCTGCAAGCGTCTTCATCGGGAAACATCCGCTCGAACTGCGGCCAGGTCATTTGCCGCGTGAATATAAGCTTATGATCGTCGCGTTTCGTCTTCATGATCGAGACGATAACGTGGACTAATCTATCCCGTCAACTTATGGATATATCATAAGTTGACGGATACTAAAATCTGATTTTCTCTCAGGCGCTTTTCGCGGGAGGTTGATAGCGCGGGCGCAGGACTTCCATGACGTTTGCGGGTGCGCGCCCGGCGTTGCCGTCGAATGGCGGCTGCGGATCATACTCGATGCCCACCTGGATCGCGTGCGCAATCGTGTCGCCTGCGACGCGGCGAACGAGATGGAGCGCCATGTCGATGCCGGCAGAGACGCCGGCCGCCGTGATGATCTTGCCGTCCTCGACGACGCGCTGGGACCGCGGCTCGGCGCCGAACTCGCGCAACTTCTCAAGCCTTGCCCAATGGGTGGTTGCGGGCCGCCCCTTGAGCAATCCGGCCGCGCCCAGCACCAGCGATCCAGTGCAAACCGACGTCGTCCACTGCGTGGTCGCATCGATTTGCCTCACCCATTCGAGCAGGTGGGGTTTCTCACGCACCTGCGCCTCGCCCCTTCCGCCCGGCACCAGCAAAATGTCGGCGCTGGTGACGTCGGCGATTGAATGGTCGGCGATCACGCCTAGCGACTTGGGATCCGCGCGCTTAATGCCCGCGGTTTCGCCAACGAACACCACCTCCGCGTCCGGGATTCGACAGAGCACTTCGAACGGTCCTATCGCATCGAGCGCGGTCAGGTCATTGAAGATCAGGAAGGCAATTCGCATGGCGTTCTCCTTTTTGGTCAAGCGCTGAGCTTTTGATGAAACCGGCTGCGATACGCGCTCGGCGGCACGCGCAGCGTACGAAGGAATGCGCGCCGCATCGACTCACGCGTGCCGAAGCCGCACTCGAACGCGATCGAATCGACGCCGCCGGCCGATTCCTCGAGCCGGCGGCGAGCCGCTTCGATGCGCAAGTTCTCGACGAATTCGCCCGGCGTCATTCCAACCTCGCGATTGAATACGCGCGCAAAGTTGCGCGGGCTCATCGCAGCGCGCCGCGCAAGCTCTTCGACCGAAAGGTCCCCGTCAAGATGATCGGCAATCCAACGCTGCAGCTCGCGCAGAGGCTCGCGATCCGCCACCTGCGCGCTGAGCTGGACCGAGAACTGCGATTGCCCGCCGGGACGGCGCAAGAACATGACCAATTCGCGCGCCACCGCGAGCGCAACCTCGCGGCCGTGGTCTTCCTCGAGCAGCGCCAGCGCCAGGTCGATGCCGGCGGTCACGCCGGCCGAAGTCGATATTTTGCCGGCGCGCACGAAAATCGGATCGGGTTCGACCGAAACCGCGGGATATTGTGCCGCAAGCCGATCGCACTGACGCCAATGAGTGGTGGCCGAGAGTCCATCGAGAAGTCCGGCCTCGGCCAGCAAGAATGCTCCGGTGCATACCGAGCACAGGCGGCGCGCGCGACTGACGCTGTCGCGCAGCCAGCGGATCAACACGCGATCGCGGAGTGCAGCGGTAGTTCCGCGCCCGCCTGCCACCAGGATCGTGTCGATCGGCCCGCGCACTTGTGCGATCGAGCGGTCCGCAATCAGCCGAATGCCGGATGAGGTTGCGAATGCGCCCGCCCTGGTCGCGACGATCTCGACGGTGTAGGCGGGGACGCGCCAAGCGTGCTCTTCGGTCAGCAAGCGTGCGGCGCGGCCGAACACTTCGAGCGGGCCCGTGATGTCGAGGATCTGCGCGTCGGGAAACGCGACCATGACGATTCGGCGGGTGCGTGAGCCGGGTGATGTGCGCGCGATCTTCATGGCAGCGAATTATCGCGCGCCAGGGTGTTGGCAGCAATAGCCTATCTGCCACGTTTACTGCCAATCGTGACTACGCGACAGACATTTCAGTGATTCGCGGGCGGAGGAAATGGCGGCGTCGAGGTGGCAGTCGCTTCGACCGATCGCATCGGCAGCGCCCCGCGAAATCCCGACTGGAGCATGAGCAAGCCGACCGCGCGCGAGAGTGCGACAGAAAGCGATTCAGCCGGCTCCGTTTCCAGCGGCAGAAATACTTCTCCGCCGACGGGATTTGGCGGTTCATTTTCGATTCCGCTGATCTGGTCCGAATAGAGTACCGCGCCGTCACGATTCTTCAGCACGTACTTGGTGCGAATCAGGGCGTGCATGGTGAAGTATTGGCCGTGGACCGTCTGCTGCGCGCCGAAACGCTTGTTCACCAGGATTTGTTCGAGCTCGGAGGTGAGGATGAAATCCGAGCCTTGGGGCGGCTTGCCATCTCCCGGATTGGAGTCGAGCGCCACCGGCACCAGCCCGCCGTCGGCGAGGCCGGCGATAAGAGCGTGGTTGAAGGCTTGGGCCGCGTTGGCGACCACCAGCGGAGACTGGCTAGTTCCGTCGGCGGCGTAGACATTGCCAACTTCCCAATTCCCGGAGCTGAAATTTCCGGTGGTCGGAGGCACGGCGATCCTGACGGGCCGGAAGATATTCTGCGAGCCCGGCACGATGCCCGAAAGATAGTGAAGTTCAATAATCGTGCGTGGCTTGCATCCAATCAGCGCAAGCGCGAGCGCCATGGTTACCGCGCAGGCAAGAGCACAGCTACAATTGAGGCCGCGACACCGCAGGATGACGATCTCTCCACCAAAACACGACCAACAGCACGACCAGCACAAATGCCGCAACGCCGATCCATCGCGAAACCTGATGCGCCATCGTCATCGCGCGATACAACTCATCGCCCACCAGGTAGCCGACCGTGACGATCAGCGAACACCACACGATCGCGCCAAGCACGTTCCATCCGAGGAATTGGAAAAACGGCATCCCACACGCGCCGGCCATCGGGCCCGCCATGAATCGCGCGCCCGTGATGAATCGCGCCATGAACACAGCTTTGCTGCCGTGGGTCTGAAAGAACAGTTGCAAGCGGTCGTAGCGCGTGCGCATGAAGGGGAACGCGGACGCGAGCCGAATCAGCACGCGCTGGCCGCCGGTGCGACCAATGATGTAGCCGCAGCAATCGCCGGTGACAGCGCTCACGACTACGGCGAGGTACACGATTCTCAAATCGAGCAGCGAACGGCCTGCCAGGAATCCGGCGGCAAGCATCACGGTTTCTTCGGGTACAGGGACACCGAGGTTGCCGACGAACACGGCAATGAAAATGCCGAGATAGCCCCACGTCGCGAGCAGGTCCGCGATATGCGCGGGGTCGGTTATCCCATGCATTGAAAATCCATCTGTCACTAAGCCGGCTTCGCTCCGTCCCAAGCTTGTCCAACATCAGCTTGCCGGATTAAGTCTGCCAGCGTAAGAGGCCTTTGACTAGTCAGGTGTCAAAATTACACGCGGAAGCAAGCTTGGAGTGTTCGCGACCTCTAAACTGCGAGCGCCGGTTTTTTGAAGACAAAAAACTTGTAGCCGAAGAAGTTCGCGAACAGGGTCAGCCCGGCGCCGGAAATAGCGCCGATGTTCGCCCACAGTTTGCTGCTGAATCCATGGGGCGGGCCAATGACGTTGACGATTACGTCCGCACCAGCGACATTAAGCCCGACTGCGACCAGCGTCACGGCCATGAACGCCACCAATTCGCGGCGGGCGCCCGAGGATTTCGCCGCATCGAAGGTCCAGTACTTATTCCATAGGTAGCTGTTGATCACCCCGAGCGTAACCGAGATCGACTTGAAGACTAGAAAAGCACCGCCGGAAGCCAGACCAGTGAGGAGCATCAGGGAATTGAGGACGCCGAAGTCGACGCCGGAATTCAAAACGCCGACCACCGAAAACTTCGAAAATTCGAATAACGAGGGCACCCGATCGGCAACCAGGCTCGCGACCAACAGCGCGATCGCGAATAGCACCGCACCGATAACGGGCAGGTAGAGCAGCGGTATTCGCAGTGTTGTGCCAAGCCCGAGGTTAATAACGACCGGGATCGATAATGCGCCAGTCAGAAATCCGACGACCAGCGCCAGCGCGATGTCACGCGCCAACGTCCTGTCGCCGTTCGAGCCGCTGAACCCAAGTGATGCCATCGGTCGCGATTTCGGATACAGAATATGCATCACGTCGGCTCACACCAAGTACCTTGCCGATGAAAGGCGGTAACCGCACGGCGTTGCTCAAGTGACCAAGGGCGCTCTCAACTACCAGGAACCGGCCGCGTCCGACCTCGCGCGAATCAAGCCGCGTCTCGCAATCGTTATCCCCTGCTTCAATGAAGAGCTAGTGATACGCGAGACTGCCAGCCGGCTGCTGGCGGTCTTGCGCGACCTGCGCGATAAGGGGAAAACCGGGACCGAGAGCTGCCTCTATTTCGTCGACGACGGCAGCACCGACAGTACCTGGAATATCCTGCGCGAGCTCAACCAGTCCGAACCCGAAGTCAAAGGACTCAAATTCGCGAGGAACTTTGGCCATCAGAGTGCGGTGCTGGCCGGGTTGCTATCTGTGCGGCATCGCGCCGACTGCGTGATCTCGATGGACGCCGACTTGCAGCACGATGAACAGGCTATCTACAGCTTCCTCGACAAGTATCGGCAGGGAGCAGACATCGTGTTCGGGATCAGGCGCGACCCAGGCAACGTTCCTGTCTCCAAGAAGCTCGGCTCATCGGTTTTCTATTGGATTATGAGTTCGCTAGGGGCCAAGGTGATCAAAGATCATCCTGACTACCGGCTGGTCTCCGCGAAGGTGTTGGACACGCTGGCCGACTACAAGGAGGTCAATATCTTCCTGCGCGGCATCTTCGCGAACATGGGCTTCAAGTCGGAACTGGTCTACTTCGACGTGCACGAACGCGCCGCCGGCACGACGCACTATTCGTGGACTAAGATGATCGGCCTGGCGCTCGATGGTGTGACGTCGTTTACGGTCGTACCGCTGCGAGTGATTGCGGTAGGCGGTGTGCTGATCACTCTCGGCGCACTGGTTATGAGCGCATACGTCCTCATAAGCGCACTGCGTGGCGACGTCGTCCCCGGCTGGGCGTCGACGGTCCTTCCTATCTACGTGCTGGGCGGTATTCAGATCATGACTATAGGTCTGGTCGCGGAATATATCGGCAAGATCTATTCAGAGGTGAAACAGCGGCCGCGCTTCATAACCGAGCAGGAGCTTCCGTGACTGTCATCTCGCCAAGCCGACGACTGTCATTACCACGATAAGTCTCGGCGTGTTGACCGATAACCCAGCGACGAGATCATCCGATTCGGCCGGAGTTGTCTTATGGTCGAGCACGCGTCCGGAAACCCAATTCGCTCGGAAGGAAATCAAACAACTTGTCATCTTATCGTTGACGTTTGCTTTTGTGTTTCTGTACCCGATTCTGTGCGACAGCAGCTTAACCGGGCCGGGGATCGGCGCCTGGCTATTCGAGCTTCGGCCAGGACACTTCAGCGAAATTCCCAGCGACGGCGCGGACCGTGATTTGTTCGTGCAACTGCGCTGGGTGCCTTACTACACCTTAACCCATTTTCACCAGTTACCATTTTGGAATCCCTACAAATGCGGCGGGATGCCGATGCTGGGCAATCCCGAGTCGGCAATAGTCACTCCGTTCCTGTTGCTCTATTTGATATTCGGCGTGATCCCGGGGATGTTGCTCGAGATTTATCTGCATGTCGCGATTATGTTCGCCGGCGGATATGTATTCGG
The DNA here is from genome assembly GCA_963842215.1 of uncultured delta proteobacterium. Lineage (GTDB taxonomy): Bacteria > Desulfobacterota > Binatia > Binatales > Binataceae > Binatus. The sequence continues at coordinate 1,526,087 of CAWJFQ010000001.1, forward strand.
GCGGGAACTTGGGCTTGTGCCCCTGGCTGCTCTCGTGCTCGCTGCAATGTTCCCGTCAGGTTCCTGGCTGTCGCTGCATATTGCTTTGGGCCATCTGAACTTTCTGTCGATAGCATATGTTCCCTGGATTCTCGCGCTATTGCTCGCGTCGTGCAGGTTACGGCGATGGCATCTGGCGATACTGGGCGGCTTGCTCTGTGGACTGACGCTTACGGAGGGGAACTATGGCTTTGTTTTCGCCGCAATGCTGGTCGCGATCGTCGCCACCTGGCTCGCGGTGACTCAACTAAGGATTCGACCCATCCTGGCTGCCGCTTTGATCGGAATATTCGCAGTCTTATTCAGCATGCCAAAGCTGATCCCAACGGCCGAACTGTTGACTAGTCATCCGCGCGAAGTTCTGATTTCCTATCTCAACTGGCCGGGTGTTGTGACCGCACTTTTCTCGCGAGACCAGGATCTCGGGCGCGAGACTGTAGGATCATTCTTCTTCTCCGAGTACGGAGGCTATCTAGGCGCGCCTTTTCTTTTGCTCGCGCTAATCGGAATCGGCAACATTCGCAAATCGGCACCATGGGTGCTTGGGACAATTCTCTTCGTCGCGTTGTTTCGAGGTGACACCGACCCGAACTCGGCCACGATGTGGCTGCGGCATCTACCGCTCGCCGGGAACATCGGTCTCTGCGGCCGCTGGGCGGTTCCTCTTGTATTCTGCGTCGGCGTACTGGCCGCTCTCGGCGCGCAATTACTGTGCGAACGACCTCAACGGTGGCGACGGCGCGCGGCTGCAATCCTACTCGCGGTGGGCGTGGCCGATGCGTGGCTGGTATGCGCGCCAAACTACCGCTACTTGTTTCAGCCGGCAGCTCCGGCGCCTTCGCCCTCAAAGACGTTCCGGCAGTATGACAGCTGGCCTCCCCCTCCTTTGACCTCGATTGCGATAGCTGGGATGGGATCGGTCAATTGCGGAGGGATCGGCTATCACGTTGATCCACCGAAGAACTCCGTGCTCGGATACAATGACCCGGGATATCGCGGAGAGTACTACTTGCTTGGCGCCGGCGAGGCGAGCGCAAATCGATGGACGCCCAACAGATTGAGCTACGCGATAAATGCTGACGAACCAACCTCGCTAGTTATCAACCAGGTGTTGTATCCCGGCTGGCACCTGGCTCAAGGCGATGGATTGATCTATTCGGAAAATGGACTTATCGGCGTGCACCTTCCTTCCGGCCGCCAGGAAATCGAATTGGCATATACTCCACAGCACATCGTACTTGCGTGCATGAGTGTCCTCTTCGGGTTGGCAATACTGATAGTGGTTTGGTGGTTCGAATCGCAAAGCTATAAGTCGCTACCAATCGCGCCGGCGCAATAGCTAGCTTGCTTTCAGCAGCGGCAGCTGCGGCTCCCAACGGAACATCGCAATCGCAACCAGCGCAGTCAGAACTGATATTACCATCCCGCCAATTGCCGCGAGGCTGACGTATCTAAGTACGACTGTGCTTTTACCGGTTGGCATATGTACTGCCAACAATCCGTCCTGGGAAAAAATTTCGCCCGCGCCTGAGACAACCCGCCATGAGGGATCGTAGTTCTGATTGATGACCAGCACCGACGGCCCCGGCGCGTCCACGGTGTATTCGAGTCGGTTGGGAGTCCATTGCGCCAGCCTTACACTGCCCGGCCCCAGCAAGTATTGCTCGCCACTATAGCCTGGCTCGTTCCATCCCTTGGCCTCTGTCGGCCAACCGGTATACACATAGCAATTCACAACGCCTTCGTGATGCTGAATCACACTGGACTGGGTGAGCGCGGAGGCACGCAAGTACTGCGCGAAGTCAGTTCGCGGCGGACCAGGATCGACCGTACCAGCCTTGGCAAAGTAAAGCAGGTTGGGAGTACCAACCAAGAACATGTCGACGCCGCCAACGATTACCAGAAGGACGGCAACCGCGAGCGCGGCAGTTGACCCGCTGCTGCAGACTGCGTCGACACCTATGCCGGCCAACACCGCAACTACCAGAACGAAAGGAATCAGGATGCGCGACGGCAGCCGGGTCGAGGAAAACAGGGGCATGCTGTGCAGCCACACATAGAAACTCTTTGGACTAATTGCACCGCGGGACAATTCGAACAAAACTATTCCGGCGAAAATCCATGGGAGCGCTCTGCGAGGGTAGCGTATCGCCAGCACTGCGATTATCGCGAACAAGCCCACATATGCGCCGGCTTCCCAGAAGCCCCATCCATTGATGCTGGGCCGGTTGCGATCCTGATTGCGCGACAACAGCATCTGACCTAGCGCACCGAGCGAGTTGGTAAAGTTAGGGTCGGTCGGACGCGGCCGCGATGCCATCACAAAGGCCGCCGGCGCATACTTAGCCGCGCCGAATCCGGCCGCAAAAAACGCTGCGAATATCAGTGCGAGCAGCGGGCGAGCATTCAACTGCACCGCGGCTCGGCCGACGAGCACCAAGGCGAGGGTCAGTCCTTCGTATAGCGGGACATATGGGCTGCCTTCGAAAAAGCTAAGCGCCATCAATGCGCCGCATATCGCCGCGTATCGAAGCTTGCCGGATTCCGACGCGGCCAACCCTGCCGCGAGTATGCCGGGCAGATACACGAAGACCATGATGACGATATGGCCTTCGGAGGCTCGCAGTGAAAACCATGAACTACCTGCGAAAGCAACTGCGGTGCAAATGGCTGAGATGCGTCTCATCCCCAGCACGCGGCCAAGAGCGTAGCTCCCGGCCCATGCGACCGCGCAATAGATGATCGCCTCGAGATGTAGAGCCACGACCGGCCCGAATATCAACGTCAGAGGGAACCAAGGACTCAGGAAATGCGACTGCGGATCGCCTAGCAGGGGAAGACCGCCGCATTCGAACGCATTCCAGAACGGGAACTGATGGTATTGGCGGACCGTCCAATAGGCCGCCCATTGAGAAGCGGTGACTAGATCCCAATCGTTGGGGGTAGCCGTGTACAGAAGATGGGCAACAAGTGGATAGCAAAAGATCAGCGCAAAGGCGGTGCTCCCAATCGCAATCGCGATCGCCTCAATCCTGGTAAAACGTCCGCGATCGAGGAGGACACTCGCGAGCTTTGAAATATTTCGCCGGTACAAGTTAGGAGCCTATCGCTCGCCCAACTTCACCACACAGTTAGCCGTTGAGGCCATAGAACCGGATGGACCAAACACCCCAGGCTATCAGGAACACCGACGCCGTGATCAGGATGCGCGACATCTGATCGAGTCGTCGATGTACGCCCAACGCCATGAGGACCAGGAGAAACGGGAACACGTGCAGGAAATGGCGCGTGCCGAACTGGGCTGCTCCATTGCCAACGTAGAAGAGGACCGGAAGGCTGGCGATAAGCGCGCCAATTCCGATGATTACACACTCGATTCGGCGACAGCTGGCCTTCAACGCGAGCAGGAACCCCGGGCTCGTCGTGAGAATCGACTGTCCACCAAAGGTCGGATGGATGTAAGGAAAGTTGGGGTCCTGCCCGGGAGCCATGAAGAACAGGGTATAAAAATCGCCGGGAAAAAATCGGAACGCGAACAAGGTCTGCTGATCCTTGGGCTGGTAGTAGGCAATTCCTTGGTCAAAAATGCTGTGATAGCGGACATAGTTGAAGGCTATGTAAGCGAAGCCCGTAAGCGCGCATCCCGGAATGAACCAAAACAGCTCCGGGATCGTGCGTCGCCGCCAGAAAAACAACAGTGCGAGATATACCGGCCAAACAAAGGCAAGATCGTAGCGCGCCAGCCCGGCGATTCCGGCAAAGAATCCGACTACCGCCGGACGTGCCTTGTCGAACGTTTCGTCGAACGCCAGCAAGGTAACCAGGATTGCGACGATCATCGAGACTCCCCAGCTTCCGCCCGTGATGGTCTCGTACCAGATGATCGTGCCGGCGCCGAAAAACACCGTGAGCCATTTCCGCGCGTTGAGCGTCAGGCGAAAGCGCCCCAGCAACCGCCACGCAAGCGCCATGTCGAGCGCACCTACAATGATCGCAAAATAGTTCTGGTTGGTGTCCATCCCCCAGATCGCAGTGAACGGCATCAGCAGGATCGCCGGCAGAATGGGATGAAGCTGGTAGCTGTATGGCCCAACTTGCGCGTGCTCGATGTAGTTCGGCGCGTCTATGTAGGTGTGGCCGTGGATGAAGGCGAACGCCTGGCGCACGTGCGCGTTGAAGGGACTGGTGTCTGAGCCCGCCGTTAACGAATAGAACGCCAGGAATACCACGAAGACCGCGAACTGCGAGAGCAACTCATCACGCCTGAAGGCCTGGTCGGTCATCGGCTCCGGATCGGCCATCCTGAACGAGAAGGCAAGCGCGCCGATCGAAACTATCAACGAAGCCCAATCGATACGCGTCAGTATCCAGTGATGCCTAAGGACGATCGCGAACCCTACGACCGAGATAACCACTGCAACCGCAAAGAGTTCGCGACTCGTTGCCAGTCTCGCCCGAACCGCAGAAGCGCGTGCGTCAGTGCGACCCATGCTTGATCGCTACTTGTGCGGCTACCCAGTTAACCAGCTGCGGGAAATTGAATTCCGTCTCCTCGGTGGTGCCGTTCTGATTCTGCCAGGTCGCAAGGATCCAATATTGGCGCGGCAACTTCTCCTGGGACACAAGTGCGCTCATGTCGCCCGGAATCTGCCATTGCAGCGGCGCGCTCGAAAAATCAGTCGCTTGGAAAATCAGGATCAAGTCGCCATTTGCCGTGGTCGTCACCGGCGCGGATTTCACGTCGCCGCCAGTACCGGTGTTGCCACTCGTCATATCCACCGGCGCGCCTTCCGCAGCATTTGCGAGCAACACCATCGCGCCCTGCGCGTCGACCGGCTCGCTGAAGGTCCACGTCGCCGTGCTCGGTTCGCTGGCCTGGATTGCATGCCAGTACAGCGACTGCCGCGTCGTTGCGGTGGAGTCGTCGCGAATCAATTGCCAACCGGCAGGTGCGGTGATCCCCAGCTTCGAGCCGTTGTAGGTCAACACGTCGGCGATCGCGGTCTGGCCGGCTTGAGCTTTATTGCCCAGGTTCAGTGCAAGCGTCCACGACCCTTTCGTCGCCGGCGCTTGCGTGGAAGAGACGACGTCCGCTCCTCCCACCGTGTTTTGGGCGCTCCCCGGAGGCGGCCCGGAATTGCACGCGATTATAAAAACCGCGACGCCCGCCATCAACCCACGTTTGATCATTTTCCCTCCCCTGATTCCCGCCCCGCCGACTCTCTCGCTATGCTTTCTTTGCGAACGGCCGATCGCGTTCCGTCAGCGCGCCCTTAAGCCCTTTCTCGCGGCTCGCCTTCATCCAGTTCTTTACCGTATCGGTCTGATGCGCGATCACATCGATATCCGCCGCTGACTGTTCCGCTGCTCGAATACCAAGAATATCGAGATAGCGATTCACCGCCGCCTTGTGGAGCATCAGCAGTTCCGCCGGCACCATCGCAACCCGGCGCGCGTAGTTCATCGTTTCTTCTTCGAGCTTGTCCTTGGGGAAAACGCGATTTACCAGGTGCCATTCGAGCGCTTCTTTCGCCGACATGTAGTCGCCGGTGAAAAAATACTCCTTTGTTTTGCGTGGACCCATCAGCACCGGCCACATCGACATCGTCGGCAGGATGCCAAGCGATCGCCCCGCGGGATGCCCAAACTGTGCATCCTCGCTGGCGAACACGATATCGCAGTGGCCGACGAACTCTGTGCCGCCCGCGAGGCAGTAGCCGTGCACCTGCGCTATCGTCGGCTTGTTAATCGACCACAGCCGCTGCCATCGCTCGATCGTTTTATGCAGCCCGAGGCGGTCGTTGGTAACGGTGAACGCCGATCCGGGATGCTGGGTGCCCTGCAGGTCGTAGCCCGCCGAGAACGCGCGCCCGGCGCCACGAATTATCAGAACGCTGGCATCGGCATTCGACTCGTACTCGTCCATCACCGAATCGAGTTCCTTGAGCAGCTTCTGCGACAGCGCGTTGAGTTTCTCCGGCCGATTGAGTGTCAACCGGAAGATTTTGTCCTCGACCTTTTCGTAAATGACGGTTTCGTAGTTCGCCATCTGTGTCTCCCGCTGTTACTTTACGGCTGCCAGGAAATCGCCCGCTACGCGCACGGTTTCTTCCGGCGCTTCCCAGAAAAACATGTGACCCGCGGCCTTCAGTGTATGCGTTTTCGAACCGGCAATCGCGCCGTGGAGAACTTCTGCATTCGCGAACGGCACGATCGCATCGTCGTCCCCGTGAATAATAAGTGTCGGCGCCTTGATTTGTCCAAGCCGTGCGAAGCTGTCGAATCCGCCAATCGCCTGTCCCTGCCGCATGAATGTATGCATCGGCGTAACCGGGTAATTGCCCATTTCCAAGATCGCCTGGGTCAGAGTCGCCTGCCCCGCCGCCGAATTCAGAAACGCCTTTCCGCACGCCACCGAAAATGCGCGCCGCGCCTGCTCGGCCGGATTCATATCGGGCACCGGCATCAGGTTGGCCAACGCGGCTGGATCGGCCGCCACCGAATGACTCGCGCCGCAGTTGGTGCATCCGAGCACCAGCCCGCGGGTGCGCGCCGGATACGCAAGTGCGAATTCCTGCGCGATCATCCCGCCCATCGAAATTCCGAAAACATGGGCGCGTGGAGTCTTCGCATGATCGAGCACGGTCGCGATATCCGCGGCCATATCGCCGAGCGTGAACTCTGCGTCGGGCTTGTCGCTCTCGCCGGTGCCGCGATTGTCGATCACGAAAATCTTGAACCGCGCTTCCATCAGTTTCAAAAACGGCTCGCCCCATCCGCGGCCCGAGCCGCTGAATCCCATAATCAGTGCGACCGGATCGCCGTTGCCTCGAACCTCGTAGCGAAGCTTCAAGCCGTCTTTGGTCTGCGCGAAATCGCGAACTGCTGCCATGTTGGAAGTCTCCTGTTAGCGGATTGCTCCGCACGATGAATAGTAGCTACGGACGGGAAAGGTTCAAGCGTAGGCGTGGTCAGCCGCGGCTTCCGCCAGGATCGAAGCGAGAATTCGGTAAACCTCGCGATTGACGATCAAGCTCGCGTGCAATCCCGACACTTCGAAATTGGCGCCGGCGTCGTCGATGCACGATTGCCATTGCACCACCTCGTCGCGGCGCGTGTAGATTGAGGTGAAGCGGCTGCGCGCGGGAGTCGGCGCGAATACGGCATCCGCGAACCCGCACGAGCATTCCATCGTCCCGCAAGTTTCGGGCGCACTTGAAAATGTCTGCCAGAACGACTGGATCGCCTGCAGAGCGGGACGCACGTGATCGTGCACTCCCGTCCATCCGCTACGAATTGGCGAGCCGAGCGCCACCACCTCGCGCACGCTCGCGGGGTTTGCGGCGGCGATTGCACGACCCAGCACGCCGCCCAGGCTATGCCCGATAATTGTCACGCGGTGGCCGGACTCCTGCGCGATTTTTTCGACTCGCCAACCGACCAGTTCCATCTTGCGCCGTGGACATCCGACGTTGAGATCGATTCCCGACAGATATGGCCGATATCCGATTCGCCCCAGCCATCGCGCCAAGGTGCCCAGCGACCAGTCGCCCGCCGTGAATCCCGGAATCAGCAGGATAGGACGGCCATCGCCGCGCGGTACTCCCATGCCGTAGCCAACCGGATCGCGCGCAAGCGAAGCAAATTGCTGCAGATAGTCAAAGTAGGCAGAGGCGGTGAGTTGTAGCAGCATGCCGATGGCGAATCTGTGGCGTAGCCCTCCTACCCGTCCGGTTGCGCGACAGTGCCACGAAATGAATTAACTGTAAAGTCTTTGGCGCGTAACAATCTCGGGTAAATGCTCGTTTACTTCGCTAAAGCTGACACCCGAAAAAGCGGCCTGTACTAAAAAGTCGGCAGCCTGACTTTTGTGGCGATCGCGGGCCTCTCCCCTTAACCTGCAGGGACGAAGGTCCCGCATCTTTTCAATTCAGCTAACCGGCACGATATGCAGCGGCGTGCGTTCGTGCAGCTCCACCGATAGCGTGGCGGCGCCGAAGTTGTCAGCTTTGAACGAACGCTCTGAGCCATTGCGCAGCGCATAAGTAGCGCCGGGCCGTAAGCGTTCCACTCGAATGTCATGAGCGCGAGCTTGTTTTCCCGGATACAGCACCATCTCGAGATCGTCGCCGTCGCTGAAGGCCCGTGCAACCAGAACGTCCGGATACGACGCATCGGTGAGAATCGGACCGCGAAACACCGACTCGGGAGGTCCTTGCGTGACGGTGTTCTTGAAATCGTCACGACGATGGAATTGAGCGCGCATAGCATTGATATTCGACAGGTTTGACATCTTTGCATAGCGCAAGACGCCACCCTCGTCGGTTCGGCCGCAGTCCTGATCGAGGGCGCGCTGCGCGGCGTCAGCTATCTCCTGATCCCCGAATTCGCGGGCGGAATCCATGATCATCGCATACGCTCCGCCAAATCCGGGCTTGTAGTTGCCGAAGTCAAAGCCGCGCCCATTGAGCCTTACGCGCCCGGCTCCGGACTCGTCGGGCTGGATTATGTACTTGAGCTCCTTGCGCGCGATTGCCCACATCCGCTGCGCGCGCTCGGGTGCGAAGCAGTTCTCGAAACCAGCATAACCGGCCTCACCAGACGGAAACGGGAACCGAATGCCGGTCAGCGCCGAACGCAACCCGATGACGCTGCCGCTGTAGTCGGTGAATTCGGTATCCAGATTTTTGAGCCACCGATCGCGGATGGAAGGAACGTAGGACGTGCCGAACAGCCGATCGTAGAGCACTAGCGAGGTCATGCCGTAGTGGTTGCAGATGGGATAAACCCAGTTCGGTTCACATGGATAGAGGCAGAATTCCGAATCGAAAAAATTCTTGATAACGGACTGGGCGATAGTATGCGCATCATGGTGGAACACGCGATGCTTGTTTTTTCTGAACTGCAGGCTCCCCGGCTCGGCGTAACTCCGATCGCCAGTGTTCGACATGTACAAGCCCAGCTGTATGCCAAACCAACCGGTGAGCATGATGTTGTCTTTGGCGGCGGGGTCCGGGTCGGTGAGGTTGAGGTGCCCCCAAGCTGACTCGTAAAGCCAGTAACCCCAGATTTGCCGCTGAACGTATAGCTCGATCAGATTGCGCTGGGCCTTCGAGAGATAGCCGTGAAAGCTGGGCGTGTACTGACATTGGAGCATGCTGAGCGCGTAACTCAGATGATTGATTTGGTAACGCAGGGCCGAGGTCTGGAACTGATCGACCTTGTCGTAACCGTTGATCTCGCCCACCGGCTGCAACGCTCGATCGAGTCCATATCGCACCGCCGACAGATTCTCGAGCGAAAGCTCCCGCTCGGCCCGCGGGGGCACCGGTACGGCGACGGCAACAGCCTCGGCGATGGCCTCGGGCAGATACTTGTTGCGCGCTTCCAGCTTCGCGAGCTCAGCCGCCTTGCGCTGGCTGGATCTTCGATAGGCGTAGATCGCGGTTGCGCCTAGTCCGAGGGCGAGCACGAGCGGTGCGAAAGTCCAGTTGGAGTCACCGGCTATTCCGCCCGCGACCAGCGCGGCCCCGAGCCAGACGATGATCGGCGCTATCACCATTCCGGCGCCGAACCATGCGAATACTGCGAGCGCGAAGAATGCGAGCGTCACCGGGAAAAGCAGGATCGCCCACCCACCAACCGAAACGAACCCCCCGCCGGGAGCCCACAGTCCCAGACCGAATGCCTGCGCGCCCGGGGAAAGTTGAAAAACCGTAGGTAAAAGACCAATCACGACCATCGCTGAGTAGATGATCGCTGTGCGCCGCATCCGTGCGGTGGTCACCGGACCTTGGGTGGCTTCGCGTCTTATGAATGGTTGCGCAATCTCGCTCGGTAAAACCGCCATGGCATTTCTCCCGCTCGATGCGTTTTCGCTAATGAGTCTTTAACGCGCTCGGGTTGCGGCATAACAAAACGTCAACTCCGACCGACGCCTGCAGGTGATGTCCCCCATTGCGCAGTCCGTAAGCTCCCATGGTCGCGAGCGCGATTTCGAGCGACGCGGCGACCGCCAACCATCGAATGCCGCGCCGGGCCCTCGAACTTGCCCGGACTGGCATGCTCGACACCTCGCCGTCCAGCTGCCAGGCAGTCGCGGGGTTGATCGGCAACTGGATGGCGCTGTCGGATCGGCGCAAAACAAACCGTTTGAAAGCATCGAAACCGATCAGAACCTGACCGAGGATAAACGCAGCAAACGCGCAACAAGGCATTTCGCCAACTCTCCTGTCCCCCAGCGCGAGGAAGCGTGAAACCCAAGCTGGTTCGACGTTGGATGAGGTAAATTTCCTCTTCTCGATTACCCTTTGGGCAACCCCAACACGCGCTCGCCGATAATGTTGTGCTGGATCTGATTGGTTCCGGCGTAAATCGTCGGCCCGCGCGCCGCGAGCATTCTGAACGACCACTTGCCCTTGTCTACTGCGAAGGGCGCATTGAATTCGAGCTGGCTAAAGGGCCCGAGCAGTTCCATCGCATACAGCGCGATCTTGAGCCCGAGCTCGGTGCCGCACAGCTTCATCATCGAGCCTTCGGGTCCGGGCGGCATGCCCTTCAACTGACGCGTCAACTGCCGATAGCCGGTGTAGCGGAGCGCCTGCGCCTCGGCCAGGAACTCCGCGACGCGCTGGCGCACGCTCGAATCGTCCCACGCATTGCTGCCGTTGCGCGGGATTCGTTTGGCTAGCCGCGCCAATTCCTGAACCTCGCCGATATAACCTTCGCCGCCGCCGCTACCGCGCTCGAACATCAGCGTGGTCATCGCGACCTGCCAGCCGTTATTGCGCTCGCCGACGATATTTTTCTTCGGCACCCGCACGTCCTCGAAGAAAACCTCGTTGAAGCCTTTGCCGCCGGTCATCTGCACCAGCGGACGCACGGTCACGCCGGGGCTGTGCATATCCATCAGCAGGTAGCTGATTCCCTTATGCTTGGGCGCGTCAGGATCGGTCCGCACCAGCGCGAAGATCATGTCCGCGTGCTGCGCCATCGAGGTCCACACTTTCTGCCCGTTGACGACGAAGTCGTCGCCGTCGTCGATAGCACGCGTCTGCACCGACGCGAGGTCCGAGCCAGACCCCGGCTCCGAGTATCCCTGGCACCAGACTTCCTCACCCTTGAGAATTTTCGGAATATGATTTCGCTTCTGCTCTTCGGTCCCCCAATGCATCAGCGTGGGGCCGAGCAGGCTGATTCCCATACCGATCATGGGCTCGCTAAGACCGAGCCGGCCAAGCTCTTCGCGATAGATCATTCGCTGCATCACTGTGGCGCCGCGACCGCCATATTCCTTCGGCCAGTTAACGGCGACCCAGCCACCTTCGTTGAGCTTCTTGTGCCAGTTAACGCGTGCCTCCCAATCGCCGGCGCCTTCGTCAGCCATGATGTTTGCAGGCGGCGGCGCGAACTTCTTGTTGGCTTCGAGCCACGCGCGCACTTCGGTGCGAAAGGCCTGGTCTTCGGGCGAGTAGTTGAAATCCATCGTTTGAATGCTTCTCCGTTTTGCTCCGAATCGTGCGACGCCCTAGCCCTTGGGCAGGCCGAGCACCCGCTCACCGATAATATTATGTTGTATCTGATTGCTGCCGGCCGCGATTGTGCCTCCACGCGCCGCCAGCATGCGGAACAACCACTTGCCCTTGTCGATCGCGAACTGCGCCTTGTATTCCAACTGGCTATAGGGCCCGAGCAGCTCCATGGCGAACAATTGAATTCGCATATTCAGCTCGGTGCCGCAGAGCTTCATCATCGATCCTTCCGGCCCCGGCGGCATTCCCTTGAGCCGTCGCGTGAGCTGCCGGTATCCGGTGTAGCGCAGCGCCATCGCCTCGCAGTAAAACTCCGCGATCTTCTGCCGCACGCTGCCGTCATCCCAGGCGGTCCCGCCGTTGCGCGGCAACGACTTCGCCAACCGCGCCAAATCCTGCACCTGCGTCATGCCGCCCCGATCGCCGCCGCCGCCCGAGCGTTCGAACATCAGCGTCGTGACCGCCACCTGCCAGCCCTGGTTCTTCTCGCCGACCAGGTTTTTCTTGGGCACGCGCACGTCTTCGAAGAAAACCTCGTTGAAACCCTTGCTGCCCGTTATTTGCACGAGTGGCCGCACCGTCACTCCAGGACTATGCATATCGACCAGCAGGTAACTGATCCCCTTATGCTTGGGCGCGTCGGGGTCCGTCCGCACCAGTAAAAAGATCCAGTCGGCGTGCTGCGCGATTGAGGTCCACACCTTCTGCCCGTTGACGACGAAGTAGTCGCCGTCCTCGACCGCACGCGTCTGCAGCGACGCCAGGTCTGAGCCCGAGCCCGGCTCTGAATATCCCTGGCACCAGACTTCTTCAGCCTTCATGATGGGCGGGATGAATCGTTGCTTCTGCTCCTCGGTACCCCAATGCAACAGCGTCGGACCGAGCAGGCTAACCCCCATGCCGATCATGGGCGCTGAAACGCCAGCCCGCGCGAGCTCTTCGTTGTAAACGATCGTCTGCAGAATTCCGGCGCCGCGTCCGCCGTATTGCTCGGGCCAATTCGGCGCGAGCCATCTGCCCTCGGCCATCTTCTTTGCCCAACGCTTCTGGTCTTCGAAACCGCTTCTGTTCTCGGCCATGCCGATAGTGGTCTCGCCCAGATTTGGCGCGAACTGCTTGTTAGCGTCGAGCCACGCGCGAAACTCCATCCGGAACGCTTCATCTTCGGGATTGAAATTGAAATCCATCGCGCATTCCTCCTGGCACGGCTCTCCAGCCTGTACCGGCCGTTGACGATCACCCCCAAACGCTGAGAATCATCAGAATGACCGCTTCGGGCTAGAACTTAAAACATTAACCCCGCACTCTGCAAAGGGCAGTCTCCGGTCCATGCACGTTGACGGGAGAGGTTTTCGCGGTACGCCGTCGACTTTGGGACTTCCCCCTCTCAGGTTCCCGGATTAAGTCATACTCATGCCGCAGCTGAAAACCCTCGCTCCGAACCTGTGGATCGTCGACCAACCCGACTTCAGCACGGGCATCGCGAAGGTGGGAACCCGGATGACGGTGATCAAACTCGCGGGTGGCGGTCTCTTCCTCCATTCGCCGACCAAACTCGACGACGAGACCAAGCAAGCGCTGGGCGCGATCGGCGAAGTTCGCGCGATAGTGGCGCCTTCGCGCGCCCATCACCTGTTCGTTACCGACTACACCAAGGCATGGCCCAGCGCGAAGCTCTACGGCCCGCCCGGCCTCACCGGCGATATCCAGGATTTCCGCGCCCGCCTCGGCGCGCGGCGCGACTTAAGACTCGACGCGATTCTGGGCGACGAGCCGCCCTCAGAATGGTCCGCCGAAATTGATCAGCATCTGTTCAAAGGTGCGACAGCAGCAAACGAAGTGGTTTTCTTTCATCGTCCGAGTCGCTCCGTGATTTTCACCGACCTCGTGATGAACGTGCCCGCGGACTACCAGAACGCCCGCTTCTTCTTCGGCCTGGTCGGTGCCCGCGGTCATTTCGGACCCCATCGCCTGATCCGGATGATAATCCGCGACCGCAAGGCCGCGCGGGAATCTGTCGCGAAGATCCTCGAATGGGACTTCGATCGCGTAGTCGTAACCCACGGCGATGTCCTGGAATCAGGCGGCAAAGCAAAAGTCGTACAAGCATTCGCGTACCTGTGATTTTGGCAGGGGTCAAGCCTGCCGGAGGACGTGTGAAACCACCCGGGGTTCCCCCGATAACATTTGGCCATTCCCAACTCACCCCTGCCCGTTTGACAATACTTCGACGATTGCGGAAACTCCCACCACGAATTGTGAACCTTAAACTCGATCTGCCAGACGATCTCTTCGACGGCCAGTTCACCGAATCCGACTTTGCCGCGCGCGTCCGCGAGCTAGCTATCCTGGAACTGGTGCGCGTTAAGCGCATCCATGAGCATGAGGCCAAAGAGATGCTCGCGCTGGAGCGCTACGAGCTGGTCGAGCGGATGAAGGCCGCGGGGATCGCACCAACTGAAGACGTCTTTGCCGAAATTAAGGGCGAACTGACCAAGGCAATCGATTTACGACGGGCGCGGCCGCCCGCAAAGCCAAAAGGATAGGCTACCCGCAATGCGCATGCTGCACACGATGCTCCGTGTTAACAATCTTGACGAGTCACTGAAATTTTACTGCGACAAGCTCGGGATGAAACTCCTGCGCAAAAGCGATTTCCCCGGCGGGGAGTTCACCCTCGCGTTCGTCGGGTACGGCGACGAAAAAGACAACACGGTCATCGAGCTGACCTGGAATTGGGGCACCTCCAACTACGAAATCGGCACCGCCTATGGACACGTCGCGCTCGGCGTCGATGACATCTACGCGACCTGCGCCGACTTGAAGCAGAAAGGCGTCAAGGTCGTGCGCGAGCCCGGGCCGATGAAGCACGGCACTACCTCAATCGCATTTATCGAGGATCCCAACGGCTATAAAATTGAACTCATACAACAAAAGTAAACGTCCGTCCCTTCGCGTCACGCGTTCGGAAAAGGTTGGTTCGCAATGAAAGCAGCAGTGTTCAAGAAAAGAAACGAGATGGCCATCGTCGAGGTGCCCAATCCAACCGCCGGCGCAGGCGAAGTCGTGCTCAAAGTGCACAATTGCGGAATCTGCGGCTCCGATCTTCACGCGGTCCAGTATGGCCTTGGGATGGCGCCCGACACCGTGATGGGTCACGAATTCTGCGGCGAGATTCACGCGATGGGCCCCGACGTCGACGGCTACCAGCTCGGCGAGCGCGTCACCTCGCTGCCCTACATCGCGTGCGGCATATGCGCATGGTGCAAGCGCGACGACGCGATGCACTGTTCGATGCTTCGTAGCCTCGGACTCGGCCAGCTCCCTGGTGCGTATGCCGAGTTCGTCGGATGCGCCGCCGCCAGCCTGCTCAAACTCCCGGCTAACGTCAGCTCCCGCGCCGGCGCGCTGGTCGAGCCGCTGTCGGTCGGACTGCACGGTGTGAATCAGTCGTCGATCGAGCCTGGCATGGGCGTAGTCGTCATGGGTGCGGGTCCAATCGGTCTCTCGACCTTGATATGGGCTAAGGCCAAAGGCGCAAGCGCGGTAGTGGTATCGGAACTTGCACCCGGCCGCACCGAGCTCGCAATGAAGCTCGGCGCCGACGCAGTGGTCAACCCGACTAAAGACGATCCTTCCGAAGCCGTTAAGTCGATCACCGGACGCCCGGCAGAAATCGTGTTCGAATGTATCGGCGTAAAGTCCACGCTCGGTGCCGCCATCGGGATGGTCGGACGCCACGGACAGGTCGTAGTCATAGGCGTGTGCATGGAATCCGACAGCATCTACCCGCTGACCTGCGTAATGAAAGAAGTGCGAATCAATTTCGCCCTCGCCTATACGCGCGCTGAATTCCAGCAGACCATCGACGCACTGTCGTCAGGCGCCATCGATCCGACGCCGATGATCACCGACGTAATCAAGGTAGATGAAGTGCCCGATATGTTCACTGCCCTGCAGCGCCCCGGCACTCGCGCTAAAGTGATGGTAGAATTCCCGCACTAGGGCAGACGGAAAGGAAAACCTTCGCGCCACTATATTCCGAAGAATTCCGCGACTGCCGCCAGCGCCTCGGCCTCCATCAACGACGGTGCATGGCCGACGCCCGGCACCTCGACGACTTTGGCTCGCTTATGAACCTTGCACATCCTGCTCGCCGTCGCGCTCGACAGGATATCGCTATCCGCGCCACGCACTATCAGTACCGGGCACGTGATTCGGGCATAGGGCACCCACAAGTCCAGCCTTTGCTGCGCAGTGCCTCCGCGCAGCGGTCGCCGCACGTTGGGGTCCATCTTCCACACCAGGCCGCCGTCGGCGCCGGGCTTGACCTCCCATTTCACCTGCTCGGCGACTTCGTCGTCTGCGAGCTTTGCCAGCGCCGGATAATTTTCCTTGTAGTACTTCACGACCTTGCCGATATCGTTGAATCGTTCCGGCGCCTCACCAACGTAATTCGCTATTCGCGCCACGCCTTCGGGGTCGACTTCGCAACCGATGTCATTGAGCACGAGCCGCTCGACGCGGTCTGGCCATCCGCCCGCATACATCATCGAAATTATCCCGCCCATCGACGTGCCTATCAGGCTCGCGCGCGCCGCGCCGAGTTCTTCGAGCATCCGCGCCAGGTCGACCACATAATTTTGCGGGACATAGTCGGTGGGCGGTCCCCATTGACTGTCTCCGCGTCCGCGCACGTCAATAGAAATCACGTGGTACCGCGCTGCCAGCTTCGCCGCGAGCCCGTCGAAGCGATGCGCGTTGCCGGTCAGGCCATGCAGGCACACCAGCCAGGGCGCGCCATCGTTACCGTAATCGATGTAATGAAGCCGGAGTCCGTTTGCGTTGACGAATTTGTCTGGTGCCATCTTCATTTCCAGTTAGATCTTTATTTCCCTTGAGGATGCGGCGTTTGCGCGAGCTGCCAAAGTTTTTCGGGCACTATTATCAGCCGCCGTCCCTCCCGAGTAATTACGCCCTCGCGCTCGAAATCGTTTAGCTGCTCGGTCGTGCGCTGTCGCGACGCTCCCACCAGCTCCGCTAAATCCGCATGCGTCAGTTTGATCGTTAGCAGCGTGCCGCGTGAATCGCGCACCCCGAATTTCTCTGCCAGCTCGAGCAGCGCGCCCGCCAGCCGCTCGCGCAACCCGAGTCCGACGAAGTTCGCGTACCGCACCAACATGCCCCACCATCGCCCGACCGTCGCATCGAGGATGAGGCTTAGGCGCTCGAGCGGAACGCCGAGCACAGTATCTACAAAAATCTCCGGCTTCACCACCGCCACCAGGCAGTCGCTGTACGCTTCGCATCGAAACGGCCGCGTGGTCTGCGGCAACAGCGACGACAATCCAAAAACCTCGCCCGGTCCCACGAATCCTACCAGCACCCGCTGCTCGCGATTCACGTAACACAGCTTCGCGACCCCCGACAGCAATATGTAAACGTGACTCGACGCCTCACCTTCGCGGAAAATCGCACCTTCGCGCTTGACCTTGAGCGGCGCCGAGGCCGCCGCCAGCCGCGCCGCCTGCTCCTGGCGCATCCAGGTGAGCGACTTCAGGCGAGCCAGCGCTTTTGGATCTATCGAGGCATCCACTGGCGTTTTCTCTATAGGCTTCTTTGTGACCTTTTCGGTGTCGTTCTGAAACTCCGCGCACTGGTTCACCCACTACCACGATTCCCCCAATTGTCGCGAATGCGACAACTAGCCGGGTTTTTATCTTCGATTTCACCCTTTTGTCACACCTGCGACAAACGTAAGTGTATCTAATGCTTGACGTAACTGTCATATTACCGCAACTTACTTAACCAAGAATGAGGCACGTTCAGAGAACTGGAGAGGTACAGGCGATGGCGAACAACCAAAACGACAACACAAGGAGCAAACCGATTTCCACCGACACTTCTTTTACGGACGAGATGTTGAAACTTGCGCAAACCCTGATGCCCGAGCCACCAACCGCCAAGGTAAAGCGGATGGTTGCCGGGATTGCCGATAAGGGAATCGACCGCCAGTTGCATGAAATCGGATGGAAGGCCTACGACACCGTCGTCGGCGCCAGCAACAACGTGACCAATCGCGTCCTCACCAGTCCCGCCGTCGGCCAGGTCCTCGGCGGCGCGATCGACGCGGTGCTCCGATGGCAGCGCTTCAACGCCGCGGTCGCCGGAGCATTCTTCTCGGCGCTATGGCCCGCGGTCGGTCTGCCTTCCGCCAACGAAGTCGAAGCGATTCGATCCGACGTGCGCTCGATGCGCGAGGAATTGCGCGACGCCATCGCCGAGCGCGACTCGAAAGAAGACTTCGCCAGCGAGCTCCATGTCGCCATCCGCGAATCGATCGTCAGCCAGCGGGCCGATGACAAATCCGCCGCTCGCAAAGCCAACGGCCACGCACAGGTGCCGGTCGAATCCGCTTCGATACCCCCGGCTAAAAAAACCAGCGTGTACCAATTCTCAGTCTGGTCGGGATGGCCCGGCGCAGATCCAATGGAGCTAGGTGAAGATGTCGGCAATTAACGAAATCGCTTCCCTCTGGATGGAAGGCACGATGCGCACGCTCGACGCGTTCCGCACCGGCTTCGGCGCCACCATGGATGATCCGCCGCCGACCACGCGCTCGCGCGTCATCTACGAATCGGGCCTGGTCCGCCTGCGTCACTACGAGGCGCGCGGCACCACCAAGCATCGGGTGCCCCTGCTCCTCATCTACTCGCTCATCAAACGCCCGTTCATCCTGGACCTGCAGCCCGGCCGCAGCGTGGTCGAGTATCTGGTCAAGCAAGGCTTCGACGTTTACCTGATCGATTGGATTCCGCCTCGCGCCGAAGACAAGGGCCGCGGCTTTGATGCTTACGTAAACACCGACATTGCCAACGCCGTTCGCGCTATCCAGATCTACGCGGGCGTCGAGCAGATCACGATCCTCGGCTACTGCTTCGGCGCGCTGCTCGGCTTGATCTACAGCGCGCTGCATAGCGGCAACGTCAAGAATCTCATCACGCTGACGATTCCGCTCGACACCAGCGTGCGCCAGTTGCCTATCGAGCACCTGACCGCCGCGATGACCTCGCGCAGCGCAAAGACCATCGTCGACCTGTACGGCAACGCGCCTGCCTGGATGATGTACTCGTTCTTCAACACGCTCGCGCCAACTCATCACCTGCTCGACAAGTTCGTCGGCGCGTACCGCAGCTCCGCGCGCCCCGGCTACCTCGACACGTTCAAGCTGTTCGAGCGATGGCTCCATAGCGACGTTCCGATGGCGGGCCAAATCTTCCTCGAGACCAGCGAGATGTGGCGCGAGAACTCGCTGATGAAAGGTACGATGAAGGTCGGCAGCGCAATCTCGGACCTCAGCCGCATAGTGTGCCCGCTGCTGAACGTCATCGGCGACCGCGACGATATCGTCAATCCGCTCTCCAGTGAGCCGCTGCCCGAACTGGTGTCGAGCGAGGACAAACAGAACCTGCACTATCCAACCGGCCACATGGGCGCCGCAGTGAGTTCCGACTCGCTCAAGAAGCTATGGCCGCAAATCTCGACGTGGTTGAGCGCCCGCGATGACTGAAGAAACCAAACCGCCTGCTTCGTCGCGCAAGCGGCCCAAGAAAAGGACGGAAAAAGGGTTCACTGGAAATATAGCGTCTCAGAAGGTCGCCGCTGCGGTCGAGGCTGCAGCAAAAACGATTTCTATCACTAACGTTAGTAAAGCAACCGGCGGGCACGAGTCGCGCCGACAATCAGGAGAAGAGGCAATGGCAGAAAAAGAGAATGGTTCCATGTTCGAGGGGTACAGCAACCTGTTGAGCATCGAGGGCGCGAAGAAGTTCGCCGCATGGTACATCGACACCAGCGAGAAAGTCGCCAAGCAGGCAATCGAGTTCCAGACCTCGGCAACCCAGTGGGCCAAGGAAACCCCGCTAGCCCCGATCTTCGAGGCACAGCTCGAATACGGCAAGAAGTTCGTAGAGCGCTCGGCCACCGCCGCCCGCTCCCTCTGGCGCTTAGAATAACTTCCTCGCGACAAGATGAACCGAGCGTAGGGACGGCCACGAAAAAATGGCCGCCCCTACTACTCTCCTATCACTCGGGTGGAGGGCGACCCTGCCCAAGTGTGAAACCCGCGGAGGGGTTTCACGTTAAAACTAGTAGCTCCTACGCCGACTGTGCATGCGCGCGCGGTCGTATCGCCTGGGCCAGGTCCGCGGCGAACTTGCGCGCGTCTTCGGGCACGAGAGTTGATACTGTTACGCGGATTCCCGGCGCGCTTTTGATTCGATAGCATTCGCCGGCGCGAATCGCCCATCCTTTCGCCGCCATCGCGTTCACCACCGCTGCCTCCTCCGCGACCGATACCCACACGTTCAGTCCCGAACGCCCGCGCGCCTCGATTCCGTGTTCCGCGAGAGCTTCGATCAACGCGCGCCGCCGCTCGGCGTAAGTGTCAGCCGCTCTCTGCAGCAGCGCCGGGGTCGTCGCATCCGCCCACATCGCGGCAACCAGGTCTTGCAGAATATGACTGACCCATCGTGGGCCGAGACTCTGCCGGCCTTGAACGCGTGCAATAGTCAGCGCGTCCCCCGCTACCACGCTCACTCGCAAATCGGGCCCGAGTGATTTCGACACCGACCGCACCGTCGCCCAATGCGCGCGACCATCTGACAAACTAATCGCGGGCGCGCCCGACACCGGACCGGCATGATCGTCCTCAATCAACACGACGTCCGGAAACGCGGTAAGCACATGCCTCAACTCGGCGGCACGCTTGCGATCGAGCGCGCCACCGCCGGGATTCTGCGCCCGCGGTGTCAGGATAAAAGCCTTCGCGCCAAGTTTCAGTGCGCGATTCAATTCTGCCACCAGCGGCCCCGAGTCGTCTGTCGCAACCGGCTCCGCCACCAGCGCCAACGCCGCCACCAGGTCGAGCACGCCGGTGTAGCTGGGGTCTTCGACCGCGACGATATCGCCGGGCCGCAGATGGGCCTGCAGCACGCGTTCGACGGCATCGAGCGCTCCGCTGACAACCGCAATCGATCCGGCGGCGATCGCGTCGCGTTTGAATTGCCGCGCGGCGAGTTTGACGAGCGCGGCTCGATTCTCAGCGTCGCCGTATCTGCCCGGCGTTCCCATCCAGACGCGCGAGATACGGTTTTAGCGGCGGCAGCATGGCCGGGTCCGGACCGCCGTCCGCCAGGTTGCGCAATCCGGGCGCAGGCGGCGGGAAGACGGCGCGCGTCAAAAGCGGCGGCCGGCGATTGACGACTGTCCCGCGGCGGCCCGAGCCATGCACCAATCCACGCACCCGCAGCGCGTTGTATGCCGCGGCGACCGTGGTCGGGCTGACGTGCAGCCGAATCGCCAGCGCGCGCACGGTGGGCAGACGCTCGCCGACGCGCAGCCGGCCGCTTCGGATTCCATTTTCAATACTCGCGGCGATCTGGTTGCTTGATTCTCCGCGGATTTGATATTGTACCGATACGTTCATAGTTACGTACTGTAACAAAAGGAGGATGCGACGATGGAAGAGTCAGTCGAGCACATCTAGCCAGCGCCAGCCAGTTAGCCAGAATGACGCAATCGCGCCGACCGCGCGCACCCGCGTCAAGCGGTTACCCAAGCGCGCCTCCTACGACCGCGACGCTATCTACTCGATTCTCGACACCGCGCTGGTCTGCCACGTCGGCTTTGCGATCGACGGACAGCCCTACGTGATTCCCACTCTTCACGTGCGGATCGACGACCGGCTCTATATTCACGGCTCAGCTGCGAGCCGGATGCTCGGCGCCGCCGCTGACGGAACGCCGCTGGCAGTAACGGTGACGCATATCGACGGCGTAGTGCTGGCGCGTTCGGCGTTCCATCATTCGGTCAATTACCGTTCGGCGGTGATTCTGGGCATCGCGAAGCTAGTCGCCGATCCGGCGGAGAAGTTGGTCGTGATGAAGGGGCTGATCGATCACGTCGCGCCCGGCCGCTGGGATCATATTCGGCATCCCAATGAGAAGGAGCTGGCCGCTACTTCGGTCCTGTCGATTCCGATCGATGGAGGCGTCGGCGAAGCTCAGGAGCGGCGACCCGATCGACGACGAAGCCGACTACGCGCTGCCCATCTGGGCGGGACAGATTCCGTTTGCAACGACGGGCGCTGGCGCCGGTCGCCGATGCGCGGCTCGACGCGTCGACGCCGATCCCCGCGCACGTTAGCGAGTACCGGTTGCCCGCGAATCGAGGAGCAAGAGCCACATGACAGCGATGGTGGTGACGGAGATGGGTAGATTTCTGATCAGCACGGATCGAAACGAAGCTCGACGTCGACGTGATTCACAACTTCCTTACGCGTTCTTACTGGGCGGCGGGAATCCCGCGCGAGACGGTGGTTCGAGCGATCGAAAATTCGCTCTGCTTCGGCGTTTACGACAGCGCCGAGCAGATCGGCTTCGCGCGCGTGATCTCCGACTTCGCGACGTACGCGTATATCGCCGACGTCTTCATCCTCGAGGCTTATCGCGAGCGCGGCCTCGGCAAGGAATTGATGGCGTCGATAATGGCGCATCCGAAATTGCAGGGGCTTCGGCGATGGAGTCTCGGCACCCGCGACGCACACGGGCTGTACGCGCAGTTCGGTTTCACGCCGGTCGACAATCCGTCGCCGCATGATGATGGAGATAGTGAACGCGGACATCTACTTCGCGTTCTTGAATGGACCTGCTCCGCCGTTCTATATAACAAGTGTTAGGGACCGCGGCCGCCGGCTGACGCTCGTCGTGAGCGCGGCCAGGAGTGCGGCCATCGCGCGAGTCCCCATCGGAGGAATCAATGGATTTCAAGTTCAGCGCCGAAGACGAGGCGTTTCGCGCAGAGTTCAGCAGCTGGCTCAAGGCCAACCTGCCCAAGGCGGGGAAAGCGACGACGGCGGCGACTTCATGCGCGAAAGCAGCGCCGACGACTGGAAGCGGCGGGTCGAGTGGCACAAGAAGATGCACGCGGGCGGCTGGGTCGGAATCAGCTGGCCCAAGGAATACGGCGGCCGCGGCGCGACGCTGACGCAGCAGATCATCTACAACGAGGAACTCGCGAAAGTTAACTCGCCGATGCTGGTCAACGGACTGGGCATCATGCTGGTCGGCCCGACGATCATTCATTGGGGCACCGAGGAACAGAAGAAGCGCTACGTGCCGAAAATTCTGTCGGCGCGACGAACTCTGGTGCCAGGGATATTCCGAGCCCGGCGCCGGCTCTGACGTCGCCGGCCTGCAGACGCGCGCGATCGAGGAAGGCGATTACTTTATCGTCAACGGGCAGAAGGTCTGGACCTCGGACGCGCATCACGCGGACATGTGTATCCTGCTGGTGCGCACCGATCCCGACGCGCCCAAGCACAAGGGAATCAGCTACATCCTGGTCGACATGCACAGCCCCGGCGTGACCGTGCGTCCGCTGGTGCAGATTACCGGCGACGCGAATTTCAACGAAGTGTTCTTCGAAGACGTCAAGGTGCCGAAGAAGAATCTGATCGGCGAGAAGAACCAGGGATGGCAGGTCGCGATCACGACGCTGATGTTCGAGCGCTCGGGAATCGGCGGCGGCCGCGACATGATGGGCCAGGTCAAGGAGCTGGTCGAGCTCGCGCAAGACGCGTCCGCAGCAACGGGCATACGGCGTGGGAAGATACCAGCGTGCGGCAGAAGCTCGGACGGTTTCGCGTGCGAGGCGGCGGCGCTGCGCTACACCGGATTTCGGCAACTGACGCGGCGCCTCAAGGGTCTGCCGCCGGGGCCCGAGGGCTCGGTGCTGAAGCTATGCACCAGCGAACTGAATTTGCGCATGAACAAGTTCGCGATGGAGATGCTGGGGCCGTACAGCCAGATGGAATTCAAGGCGCCGCATGCGATCGACAAGGGCAAGTGGTCGTACCGGATGCTGGCGTCGCGGGCGCTGACGATCGCCGGCGGCACCAGCGAAATCCAGCACAACATCATCGGCGAGCGCGTACTCGGATTGCCCAAGGGCTAGTCACTTTCGAACTGAGTAATCGACGAAGGGCGGCCCTCGGCGGGTCGCCCTTTCTTTTTGCGAGACGCAGGAGGCGGACATGGACGGCAAACTGGTCAGGCTGAGGGCGTACGAGAAATCAGATCTCGACGCGGTGATGAAATGGATCAACGACGAGGAAGTCACCGACCTGCTCGGCGGCGAGATGCTCGCCTATCCGGTCTCGTCGATTGCCGAGGAGAAGTTTATCGAGACCGCCGCCGCTTCATCCGATAAGCAGAAGAACTTCGTGATCGAGACGCTGGCGGAGCGAAGATACATCGGCGCGATTTCGTTCAACGTGATCGACTGGCGCAACCGCTGCGCCGGCGTGGGAATCGTGATCGGCGAGAAGACACTGTGGGGCAAGGGCTACGGCACCGACGCGATGCGCGTGATGATGCGGCTCGGCGTTCGACAAAATGAACCTGCATCGGCTGTGGCTGCACGTGCACGACTACAATCTCGCGCGATTGCGTCGTATGAAAAGTGCGGATTCAAGCGCGAAGGGTTGCTGCGCGACGAGCACTTCGCGCGCGGGATATATCACGACACGATCGTGATGGGGATTCTAGAGAGCGAGTATCGCGCCCTGCGCTCTAACCGCGACTACGGGCCGGTTCCTGACAGAGTTACGGTGCGCGGACCGCTCGAGCTGTTGTTGTAGATCGTCAGGATGCCGGAGCTAAGGCCGGGCGCGGTGGAGCGAAGACCACGGCGTAGGTGCACTTCTTTTTTGGTTTCAGCGTCGCGCCGCAGACCTTCGAGAGCTGGAAGTCGCCGGTCACCTGCGCACCTAACAGGCTGATCAGGACGTTGCCCTCATTGGCTGCGGTGATTTTCTTCGCCTTGCTCTTCTTGCCGGGCTTCGCGGTGAAACTCGCGGAGGTTGGCGAGACGGCCAACACCGCTGCCACGGTAGGCATCGGGGTCGGAGAAATGGTTGCGGTGAGCGTGGGCGTCACACTCGGCGTCGCAGTGACGGTCCCGGTTGCAGTCGCGGTCGCAGTGGCAGTGTTAGTGGCGGTCGCTGTGGACGACGAAGTTGAGCTTGAGGTTGTGGTTGCGGACGCAGTCGGCGTGGCGGTGGCGGTGCGGCTTGAAGTCGCGGTTGCGGTCGCGGTCGGCGACGGCGTCGCGGACGCTGTATGGGTCGCGGTCGGGGTCGGCGACGGGGTTGCAGAAGTCGTAGTAACCGGGGTCGGGGACGGCGTGCCTGCCGTTCCCTCGCCAGTCAGCTCGAAGATGCCGCGGCCGTGGGTTGCAGCGAATACCACACCGCTCAGATTCTGCTCGATATCGAAAACTGCGACTGCGGGAATCACGCCGAGGTTAAACGGCGCCCAGGTCGACCCGCCGTTGGTGGTCCTGAACACGCCGATGTCGGTCGCGGCCAGCACGGTGTTCGCTGTGGAATCCGTGTTGTCGACCAGCAATCGCAGCACCGGAACGTCGGGCAGTGCGTTCGCGGGCGGCGGGCTCTCGAGAGTCGGGTTGCCGTCCGCCTGCGACCATGAGCCGCCGAAGTCTGTTGTCAGGAATACGTGACCCATGCCGGTGGATGCGGTGAAACCGGAAAGACTCAGATACGCGATGTTGTAATTGAAGGGGTCGACTGCAATGCCAGTCGCCTGGGTGGAGTTCGGAAACACAATCGGCGGCAGCTGCGAGGTCTTGTCGGTCCATTCGGCGCCGTTGGGCTGGCCGGCGCTGACCTGGAGGTTGGCCTGGTCGGTGGTGAAGATCTTGAACGGCGTAGGAGTGAAGGTGGTACTGGTTTGCATCGAGAGCGCATACGCCTTGGTATCGTCGGAAGGAGCAATCTGGATGTCCTGCAGCGCGCACGCGCCACTGTTGCATCCGCCGGTTAGGTCTTGAGTCGTTTGCGGCGTCCATGTCGCCATCCCGTCGTTCGAAACATAAATGGAATGTGCGCCGAACAGCACGCGCTCGGCCACGGCCGGATCGCTTGCTAGCGGTGGATAGTATACCGCGCCGCGATCGGCCGTCGTCGCCATCGCCGCCTGCAGCGCCACGCTCGAAGAAGCTGAACTGAAACTGGCGCCGCCGTTGGTCGAGCGCGCGACCCATGGCCCGACCGAGGTGGTCGCGAAAGTGTGGTAAGCGAATTGCGGATTGACGATGTCGAACAGCGCGAGGCCGCCGTCGAGATTGTCAACCTCGGACCAGCTCGACGCGGGCGGCTCGGCCGCGTTGTAGAGCGCGGTGCCGTTGTCCTGATAGCTTGCCAACACAACAGTACTGTTACTCGGGTGAGGGCCAACAGACTGCGCTTGCGCAGCGCTGATGCTGGCATTGAGGGCGGCAAAGGTGAGACTGCCGGCATCGTAGCGATAGAGCCCGCCGTCGTTGCCGAGATAGAAGCTGTGGGCGCTTGCGGGATCGAATGCGATCGCGTGCTGATCCGAATGCGTTCCGCCGGCTGGCGCGAGCGAGGTCCAGTTGGCGCCGGAGTTGGTCGAGCGGTAGATGCCGACACCGCCGAACACGACTGTCGCGCCGGTGGCGTCGGCGGGGTCGATCGCGAGCGCCTGGTCGAAGAACGACTCGGAGTAGTTGCTCGAGCTCGAACCGTCGAGAGTGGCGCCGTCGACAACCGCGCTCGGCACAGACGCCTGCGTCCAGGTGATTCCGTCGTTGGCGGATTGGTAGAAGCCGGCGTACTCGAGGCCGTCAGCCGCGCCGACGATCGCATACGCGACGCCGCTCGCCGCAGCGACGCTCGCCCGGCCGAAGCCGCCACTCAGGTTGGGCAGGCTGGCCTGGGTCCAGCTGAATCCGGAGTTCGACGAGCGGAATACGCCCGTGCCGAGAATCGAAACCAGGACCGTCGACGGTGACGCGGGATCGATCGCGACCGACTGCGCCGGACATGGATCGTTGGTGAAGTACGGGCAGGCGCCGAAGGTTCCCGCGGGATAGGGAAGCCAGGATTCGCCGCCGTCGACCGAGCGCCACAGGCCGTTTTGACTGAAGTCGCCCTCGATCCACGACGCGTCGGCGCGGTTAGCACTCGAGCCGTAGGTGACTGCAGCGTAGATAGTTCGAGGCGTCTGCGTGAGGTCGACGGCAATCGATGCGATCGACGCGTGCGCGAAATTGGCCGCGCCGAGTTGCGTCCAGGTGTTGCCGAGATCGCTCGTCACGAACACCCCCTCGCCATAGTAGGAATCGGCCGAGCCGTTGCCTTCGCCACTGCCGACATAGAGGGTCGGGTTTGGAGTCGTGGTGGTGTCGAGCGCGAGCGCGCCGACCGACAGTGTGGGCTCGAGGTCGAATATCGGCACGAAGGACGCACTAGCACTGGCGCGCATCCACACTCCGCCACCCGCCGTGCCGGCGAACATTCGTCCGCTGACTGTGGGGTCTGCGACCAGCGCGGTGACGCGTCCTGTCACGCTGGCGAGCGCGGGGCCCATCGAAGCTGCGCCAAAGGTTGGAACCTCGTTGATCAGCGGCATCGGGCCGAGCGCGCTCCATGCGAACGAAGCGGCCGCCTGCTTCGAGCCGCTCGCATCGAGGCTGGCACGGTCGGCGAGATCGCGCTCTTGTCGGCGCATCTGGGCGATTGCCTTGCGGTACGCGTTGGACGGGAGGCCGAAGTTGAGTCCGCGGCGGTTGACAAAGAAGGCCTCGCGCGCCGTGCGGTCGCGCGAATGCAAAGCAGCAGTCGCGTTGAGAGTGCCGGGGGTCGAGCGCGGCGTCGCCGCTGTTGGAGATGACAGGATCACGCTCAGGCCAACGGCAAGCAGCGAGCCGCACGCAGTGACGAAGAGCAATGGAGAGAAACGTCTGGACACAGCGAAGAGCCCCCTTTCGGCTCGCGCCCAGTAGTCACTCTACTCTCATTATATATACGAATGAATTAGTCAGTGAGTATATAATCGATTACTTATTGAGTATTGACTTCGTCTAACTGAGTATTGCTTGGCCTATGCTGGTCAGAACTTCTCTAGCAAGCGCAGCACCGAGCCCTGCCGCTGTACGCGACAGAGCTCGGATGCTCGAAGTACGTTCGCGGGCTCTGGCGGTCAAACGGCGGCGATGCGGAAGCCAATCTTCGGAAAGTGATTCACTATTTTGCCGAGTTCAGGAACATCGCGCTCGATCGCGATCTCATGAATGGTGCTGACCACTACTCTGCCGGTCACCGGATCAAAGCCGTAGTCGTCGGGGGTGACGGATACGCGGGTGCCGGCCTTGAGACCGTTCGGATCGCTCGAATCAACTTTCTCGGCAGTGGCGGGAGCGCTGTCTTTGGCAATCTTCAGAGCCTCGTCGGGATCCATCGGGCTCACCTCGCCGTAACCCATCGCGTCGACGCGCTCGAACCATCGCATGAGATGCGAGAATTTCTGTGCGATGCCGAACGCAGTCGGCTCCGCGCGCAGGAACCACACCGGGTGGAAGCAGGCGGCGTCGGCGAGGCTGAACGAATCGCCGAGCAGAAACGGCCGACTTGAGAGCTGGCGATCGAGGATCTCGAGGAAAGCGCGCAACTGGTTGCGCGCGTCGGGCGCGGCCTTGGCAATCTCGCCGAAGTTTGCGCCTTGCATCATCTTGGAACGGTCCTCGATGAATTCCTTGGGCACCATCGCGCCGAGCTTTTCAAAGATGACGGGCGTGGTGGACCAGAACAAGCGGCGGTCAGCCCATTGATTCATCGTGTCGGCGGCGGCAGTCAGACCGCCAGGATAGACGGTAGGCTCGGGTTTCAGCTCGTCGATTTTCCTGATGATGATGCCAGTGTCGGACCATACGTCGGCGCCGATTTGTAGAACCGGGATACGGCGATAGCCGCCGGTGAGCGGCACCAGCTTGGGCTTGGGCATGATGACGGGCTGCTCGACCGAGCGCCAGGTGATTTTCTTGTGGGCGAAGATTTTGCGGATCTTCTCGGAGAAAGGCGAGTTCACATATTGATGTAGAATTATCTCGGGCATGATTTCCTCCGGCGAAAACGATTTTCGGGACAGCTCTTCTTAGCGCATCGGAAAAGCAGGTGAAAAGCGCGACCGGGGCGGTGTCAGCGGCTCGTCTCAAGCGGATCAAGACCACGCTACCACCGATTTGCGATCAGCCGATTTACCAGAAAGAGTGCGATCTACACACTTATTGCAGTCTGGTGATGCGCATACCACAGCCTGTGTTCAGTGCGTGCTGCCCGATGATGAACGACATCGCGCGGGAACATGACTGGCGTCCATATCAAATCGATTAGCATGCTGAGGTGCAGGCGTCAGGCTGAATCAGTTCATCCTCGGGGCGGCGGCAGCGAGGAACTGCGGTCGGTCCCCGTTGCCGCGCTCGCGCTGGTCAGCTGGCATTTCACGATCACAACCTGTTATGCCGGACGAGTCGAACTCTCGTTTGAGCGATACCGCGCTGACAGACTGGCGACCGCCCAAGCGGAGCAGCAGCCGATTATCGTGCTGTTCGACGCCAACTGGTGTTCTCCCTGCCGCGTAATGGAAGCGACCACGTTTCGCGATCCGAGAGTTGTCGCGGCGGCCACGCGCTTTGTCCTCTTGGAGGCCGACTTGAGCAAAAATGGCCCGATCTCCGACCTCCTGCGCAGCCGGTTTGAAATTGAAGGAACGCCGACCTTCCTGTTCTTTGATTCTCGCGGTCAAATTGCGGCTAAGATTTTTGGAGGCATCGGAACGGATCGCTTCCTGCAGCAAATGAGAGTGGTGCCTCAATGAGATGCCTAAGAAAATCTGCCCGGACGTCAGGAGCGAACTGCGCGCCGCCGCGGCCAAGAAATTCCGATTCGCAATCTCCAGGCTGCGCTGTTCGCTGCCTCGATGGCAGTATTTTACCGGCGGCGGGGCGTCGTAACCTTCGACGTAGGGTATTTTTTACCGATGATCCAAACTTGCTTCGACGATTCAGCCACTAGCTCTCAAAAGTCCTTGATTTTCCAAGTTATTTTGGCGACCATTGTCTGGCATCGATGATGCTCAGCCAGATGATGCTGTTCAATAGACCAGGAGGATCTCTCGGATGAAATTCAAAAGAAAGCTGATTCTGAGTTTGTTAGGCGCCGCGATGCTGGCGCTGCCAATGACCGCACCCGCATTTGCGGAGCCGCCGTATGCCTCAAGTGATATCCAGCCGGTTGATTGGTGGTGGAATCAATACGGGCATGACCGCAACGCGTATGCCAATCATGGTTGGCACAAGGGGTACTACGAATACGGTGGCAAGCGGAATTCCTGCGACCGAGCACGCGGACTCCAGGAACAGGTCTGGCAGGATCGGAACTCAGGGCATCCAGCAGCGGCTAACGACGTCGAGGCGGAAGCGGCGGCGGCGCGAGCCCGCTGCTACAACCGATAGTCGTTTTACGTTTCAGGCTAAGAGGTGCCTGCGCGGTTCATTGCTGCGCATCGGCTTCCGATCTCCTGGAACGAGAATAGCAGACGGAATGGAAGCGCCAGCATTGCCGCGGGCAAGTTGGCGCTTTTTTCATTTGATGCGCTAACGAAGCCAAATCCGGCGTATGTAGCGGCCAGCGCGTCGAAGTTTTCCCGATCAGAGTCGCTCGGACTATCCGGCGCGTTGCATCGTGATAGCTGGCGCATCGATGGATGCTGCACTTCGCGATCCGATCCGTGACCGGCGGCTATCTGCCGCCGCGGCGAGGAATTTCCGATTGACATACGAAAACTGATAGGTTCGCGTTCATGTACGGACATCATGAATTCGATTTGTACGAGGCCATCTATACGACGCGCTCGATGCGCCGGCTGAAGGCCGATCCGGTTGAGCCGGAACTGATCGTCAAAGTGATAGAGGCGGCGACGATGGGTCCGAGCGGGCACAATCGGCAGCCGTGGTTTTTCATCGTGGTCAGGGAATCCGGGACGAAAAAATTCGTCGCAGATCGCTACCGCAAAGCGTGGGAGGTGGTGTTCACGCCGGCGGAACGGGAGGTGGTCGCCAACGATCCTCAAAGCCAGCGTGGACGGAACCTGCGCTCGGCAAAGTATCTCGCCGAGCATATCGCCGACGTGCCCGTGATGATTTTTGCGTGCGTGAAAAAATACACCGACCGGGCGCGCGCAGGGCAGCCGATGTGGGGCGCGATTTACCCGGCAGTCGAGAATTTGTGCCTGGCGGCTCGCGGCTACGGACTGGGCACGTCGATCACTGGAATGCATACGATGTTCGCCAAGGAGATCGACGCGATGCTTGGAGTGCCGCCCGAGTACGCCAACGTTTTGCTGATCCCACTTGGCTACCCGAAGGGCCGATGGGCCCGTCCCGATCGGAAGCCGGCGCTGCAGGTGACGTTCTGGGAGAAGTGGGGGAGCAGGCGCGAGAGCGCGGCCGATTGAGCTAGGTTTCGATGACGGCGAGCACGAAATTGCGCTGAATCTGATCGCCGGGCTTGACGCGAAACTCCGCGATGCGTCCGCTGGCGGGCGCTTTGACCGGTATCTCGACCTTCATCGACTCGATCACCATCAGTTCTTCACCGCGGGCAACCTGCGCGCCGGCCTCGACCGAGAGCCGAAGCACCTTGCCCACGGCAGGGCTCTTTATGTCTATCGCCAATGTGATCCTTGTGACGCGGTCAGCATTCGGCGTCTTAGCAGGCAGGGCAGGGCCGCACCAGCGCTCGAAAAAACGCGCCTTGTGTTTTCGGCTCTCTTGGTTGTAGAAAAACTTAATCTGCGCGCAGGTCCAGCTAATGGGGGAAGGGCATGAACAGTTTCGTCGCAGCTCGGACGCTCACTGAATATCCACGCGGCAGCCATCGATGGTCGCTGCTGATTCTAACGGTGCTGGCGTCGATACTCGGGGCGTACGATTTCCAGCTCGCTCCACTGCTGCCGATCCTGCTGCCGTACCTGCACATGAGCCACACCGCATACGGCGCGTTCATTACGTTTACCGTGATGGCGGCCGGAATTTCCGCGTTCTTTGGCGGTCCCCTGGCCGACCGTTACGGCCGCGTGCTGATCATCGATGTCTGCCTTGGCCTCGTAACCTGCCTGCTGTTCCTGAACGTGTTGATCACCAACATCACGACCTTCGTAATCATCCGCCTGTCGATGGGAATCGTGGCGGGCCTGACTGCGGGCGCCGGCGCAGCGCTGATTCGCGACATGTCACCGCGGCTCAGCCGCGCGCTCGCATTCGGACTGCTGACGATCGGGCCGGTCGGGGCAAACTTTCTATCCAACTACGTCGCAGGCGCGACGCTGCCTATTTACCATACCTGGCAATCGCAAATCTGGATCATGGGATGCTTCGCGATCGCGATGTACATCCCGATTGTGTTGTGGCTATGCGACCTGAGCCCCGAGCTGCGCATGCAGATTATGAAGACAGAAATCGAGGCGCTCGCCGCCGAAGGACGCCTGCCGTCGGCCTCCGAGCTTCCGTCCAGCACGGGCGACGCGTTCCGGCGCCTGTTGGGTCATCTCGAAGTCTGGCTGCTGGTTATCGGCATCACGGCGAACCTGACGCTGTATTTCGCTATTCAGGGCTTCGGTCCCTTGATGTTCACCGAGGCGTTTCATTACACGCCGGCCGAAGCCGCCAAGATGAACGAATATTTCTGGCTGGCGAACCTGGCCGTATTGGTGCTGACGGGACTGGTGTCGGATCGTCTGCAAACGCGCAAGCCGATTGCGATCTTCGGCGCGATACTCGCCTCGCTCCTGATGGCCTGGTGGATTCCGACGTTCGGACGCGAGCTGCCGCACTCGACGATGGCGATAGTCGCGTCGCTGATGGGATGCTTCCTCGCGATCGCCTACGTGCCGTGGGCCGCGCAATTTTCAGAGGCGCTCGAAGACGTCTCGCCCGCTCTGCAAGCGACCGGCTGGGCGTTTTTCGGGCTGGTCGCGCGCGGATGGGTGGCTATCTCGGCGCCGCTGTCACTCTACGTCGCGGTGCACTACGGCTGGGGTCAGTGGGTGAGGGTCGCTCTCGGCGGAATGATCATCTACATCGTCGCGATGGCATTGACGCGCGGCCATGCAGCGGTCGAAGAGCACGTGCATACCGCACCAGCAACCGGCAGAGTAACGGCGGGCAACTGATTGCCGATTACGGGCGCATCGTGCGCGTGCGAATTCCCAACTGGGTGGGAACTATCTCGTATGCCTGATGGACCCAGTCCACGAGTAGCGGCCGGGTGTCGCGCGGATCGATTATTTCCTCGATGCCGAACGCTTCCGCAGTGCGCAGCGGCGAACGCACGGCGTTGAATTTCTCTTCCAGTTCTTTGCGCAGCTCCTCAGGATTGCTCGACGCGGCGAGGTCGCGCTTGTACGCCGCCTCGATCCCGCCCTCTATCGGCAACGATCCCCAGTCAGCCGACGGCCAGGCATAGCGAAGATTCAACCCGGTCGTGATGCCGTGGCCCGCGCCGGCGACGCCGAAGGCCTTGCGCACCATGATCGCAACTAGCGGCGTTGTGGTCTGGAACATCGCGTAGAGCGCGCGTACGCCGCGCCGAATCGTGCCCGCAATCTCGGCCTCGCGCCCAATCAGAAAGCCCGGCTGATCGACGAAGTTGACGACCGGCAGATGGAAGGTATCGCAAAGATCAATGAACTTGACCATCTTGTCGGAGGCCGGCCCGTCCAGCGACCCGCCGATCGAATACGGATCGTTGCCCATCACGCCCACCGGAAATCCGTCGAGACGCGCGAATCCTGTGACTAGCGACGGGCCGAAGAAAGGCGTCATCTCGAAGAATGAATCGCGATCCATCACGAGCTCGAGGATTCGCCGCACGTCGTAGCCGTGCCGACGATTGCGCGGCACGATGCTGAGCAACTCCTCTTCGCGGCGGCCGGGGTCGTCGTCGGGCGTCATGCGGGGCGGCGTCTGCCACACGCTTTGCGGCAGGTAGGACAGGAACCGGCGAATCTGCGCGAACGCGTCGTCTTCGCTTTCGGCTTCGTTGTCGACCGCGCCGCTCATGTGCGCGTGGATTTCGGAGCCGCCGAGTTCCTCCTTGGTGAGATCCTCGCCGACACCCCATTTCACCACCGGCGGTCCCGCGACGAAGAGCTGACTCGTCCCGCGCACCATCACGGAGAAATGCGACGCCGCCACACGCGCGGCGCCGATTCCTGCGACCGAGCCCATGCAACCGGCGACGACCGGCACCTCGCCGATCAGTTTCACCAGCACGTCGAAATCCGGATTGGCAGGGACGTAAGTTCGCTTGATCGTTTCGAACGAGCGCACGCTGCCACCGCCACCGGTTCCGTCCACTAGGCGAATGATCGGGATATGCAGCTCGTGCGCGATCAGTTCAGCGTAGCTGCGCTTGTTGCCGATATTTGCGTCCGCCGCACCGCCGCGCACGGTGAAGTCGTCGCCGCCGACCACCACGCGCCGCCCGTTGATTCGACCGGTGCCGCCGACGAAGTTCGCCGGCATGATCGATTCGAGCGTCTCCCCCTCGTACTTTGGCGCTCCGGCCAGCGCGCCATATTCGTGAAACGTGCCGGCGTCGAGCAGGCGCTCGATGCGCTCGCGCACCGTGAGTTTGCCGCCGTCATGCTGGCGCTTGATATTGTCGGCGCCGCCCATCGCTTTCGCGAGTTCGACGCGGCGGCGGATTTCCTCGACTTCCTTTTCCCACGACATGCGATTCTCCTGACGGATGAGATTCCTAATCAAACCACGCTGATATTGAATGTGAAACCCGCTGTGGTTTCACGCTCCCTTCGGGCAGGGTGACCCTGCACCCGGTATCAAGAAAAAGAAAAATGAGGGGTTTCGTCCCTGTTGGAAATGGTAAGGCGAGGACGAGGCGTTTTCTCGATTGGGCGCTTCCTGTTAGCCTCAATGCGGTTGCATTTTTTTCGCTATGACAAGCACTACGACGCCTGCGCCAAATCCTCGGCATGCTTTGCTCTCCGGGTGGGGCCGCTATCCGCTTTCCGAGAGCGATGTCTATCGGCCTGATAAAATCGCGGAGCTGCAGGCGGTTGTGACTGCCAATTCGTCCTCGCTGATTGCGCGCGGGGCGGGACGGGCATACGGCGATGCGGCGCTCAACGATCGGAATCGCGTCGTTGATCTGACGCGGCTCAACCGGATGCTCTCTTTCGACGCTGCGAGTGGGCTCCTGCGATGCGAGGCGGGAGTAACTATCGCCGAGTTGATCGATGTCTTTCTGCCACGCGGTTTTTTCCCGCCGGTCACTCCCGGCACCCGCTTCGTCACGCTTGGCGGCTCGATTGCCGCCGACGTTCACGGCAAGAATCACCATCGCGATTCCTCTTTGGCGGCGCACGTGACCAGCTTCGATCTGATGGTTGCGTCGGGCGAGGTGCTCCGATGCTCGCGCGAGGAAAACTCCGATTTGTTCTGGGCGACGGTCGGTGGGATGGGCCTGACCGGCGTGATCCTCGAGCTTGAAATCAGGATGCGGCGGGTCGAGAGCGCTTATCTCGAAGGCGAGGTCATCCGCGCCGGTAATGTCGATTCCGCGATCGAAGCATTCGAGCGCACCGAGGCGCAGTACGGCTATTCGGTCGCATGGATCGATTGCAACAGCAGCAAATCCGCGCTGGGCCGCTCGGTTCTCAACCTCGGCAACTTTGCGACGCTCGATCGGTTGCCACAAAATCTCGCGCAAGATCCGCTCAGCACGATGCCGAAGCTCAGCCCGCTGGTCCCGTTCGATTTTCCCGGCTTTGCGCTGAACTCGTTGAGCGTCAGGGCGTTCAACGCGGCCATCTACGCGTTCCATCGCGAGCGCGCGGCGAACACAATTTTCGATTGGGAAAGCTTTTTCTATCCGCTCGATTCGATTCGTAACTGGAACCGCATCTACGGCAAGCGCGGCTTCGTGCAATATCAAAGCGTCTGGCCGCTCGACGAGAGCCGCGCCGGCCTAATCGAAGTGCTCGAGGCTATCAGCCGCAGCGGTCGCGCATCGTTTCTCACGGTACTCAAGAAGTTTGGCGCGCAGGACGGCCTGCTCTCCTTCCCGATGCCCGGGTACACGCTCGCGCTCGACTTCCCGGTGGCCGACGGCCTGCTCGAATTTCTCGATACGTTGGACGCGATGGTGCTCAAGCGCGGCGGGCGCGTGTACCTGGCCAAGGACGCGCGCATGGCGCCTGAGACGTTCCGCGCGATGTATCCGAATCTCGCCAGGTGGCAGGCTGCGAAAGCTGTCGCCGATCCCGACAACCGCTTCTCGTCGAGCCTGTCGCGCAGGCTTGCAATGTACCCGGCGTGAATCTCGTACGATGAGCAGAGTTCTGATTCTTGGTGCCACCAGCCCGATCGCGCGAGCGCTCGCGCTTCGGTTCGCATCCGATGGGGCGAAATTGTACCTCGCTGCGCGTGACGCCGACGAGGCGCGGCGCGTGGCCGAAGACATCAGCGCTCGCGCGGGTGTGACCGCTCTTTCAGGAACCTTCGACGCGTCGGATTTCGCCTCGCACGACGAATTTGTGCGCCGCGCCGCGGGCGAGCTCGGTGGCCTCGATGGCGTCGTCGTATGCTTCGGCACACTCGGCGACGAGGACGCTGCCCAGACCGACACCGGCGCCGCGCTCGCCACGATTCATCAGAACTTCACCGGCGCAGTGTCGCTGATCACGCTCGCCGCGCGTCATCTCGAACAGCAGCTCTCCGGCTTCATTATCATTATAGGCTCGGTCGCCGGCGAGCGGGGACGTGCGCGCAACTACGTATACGGCTCGGCCAAGGGCGCGCTCGCATTGTTTGCGCAAGGACTGCGCGGACGCCTGGCGAAGAGCGGCGTGCATGTGATGACAGTCAAGCTCGGCACGGTGGACACGCGAATGACGTGGGGACACGAAGGCGCGCTGCTCACAATCTCGCCGACCAAAGCGGCAGACTCGATTTACGCGGCGTATCGCAAGCGCGCCGAAGTCGTATACGTGCCGTGGTTCTGGCGCTTCATCATGGGCGCAGTGCGGCTGATTCCCGAGAGCCGCTTCAAACGCCTCAGCTTGTAGGCATACAGGGTTTCGTTCTCCCTCCCCTGCCAGCGGCCTAGGCGGGAACTCGCAGCGCGACCGTTTTCACACTCTCTCTTGCCGGAGGGGCTGATACACAGCGTGTGTATCCATAGATGCTCTTTATTATGCAAAAACTGCGCGCCCGGTTGCGCTAAGTACGCCGCTTGTCTACAAGGCACTCGGGTAACTGTCTGTCAACATCAAACCAAATCGGGGAGGATAGCATCATGACTGGCGAGATTAAGATCGAAGAACGCTTCGAACAAATGTCTAGACGGCTGGAACGCGCGGAAAAGGCAAATCGAGCGATGAAAATCTGGGCTCGATCGCGGTTGGAGTTCTAGTGGCGGCCGGGCCTTTCGCTTCGAACGTTATGGCCAAGGCGAAACCGAAAGTAGTCACCGCATCGGCGTTCAACCTCGAGACTTCTACGGGTCAAATTACAGCATCTCTAAGGACGGTTAGTGGAGAGCCTGACCTTCTGTTCTTCGATACTTCAGGCAAGCTTGTCGTTGCGGTTGGGCTCGCTTCCAATGCCGCGGGCGTTACCGTCTACGACGGCAATGGCATTCTCGCAGGCACGGGTATCGCGAGAACACCTGGGGCGTGACCGCCGGGGCATCCGGAGGAATCGGAGGCGTTACCTTGGACAGCAACGGTAAGGAGCGCACTCGCTGGGGCGATACAGTAGACGACTCCTTTAGCGGCCTGCTGTTCTTTGACGCCGCCGGAGGATACCGAGCAGGCATTGGATACGATCCGACTACCGCCTTGTTCAACGGATTCTCGACTGCGGATGGAAGCGGGCACACCTTGGCGGTGTTGGGTAATGCGTTGGCCACAAGCGGAATACTTGCCCCGAACGATTCCTTTATGGATCTCTCGGATACCAGTGGAACGGAGCGCGTCTTTGAATTCCAGAACAGCACGAATGAGGGCGGCATAGATTTCAACCCCGGCAGTACGACTGTTCAGGGTGGCTGGGGTAACCCTTGAGTTAATCGGGGTTACTATTCAGCTTGACCGCCAAAGCGCTCCGCTGAGGCGGACCAGAGCCGGAGCGGCATTGATCGCTACCGGCTCTGGTATTTATGCGCGTGCAGTGGACAAAATACCGCTGCAGCACACCAGCGTGCGAGGTCGACATAACAAATGAAAGTTAAGCTTGAAGTTATTGCGGTAGTTGCGTTTGCGCTTTTTTCGATTGCCGGATCGTCATGGGCTGGCGTTACTCCCGGCGATACCATCACCAAGGATCAGGCTGACAAGGTTGCGGACCTGGTCAGTCCGGGCAATCTGGTGCTGGTGAAACAGGGCATGACCATGAAGATCGTTCCGACCGAGCGGCTCGATTGGCCGCCGCCGTATAAGGCAGCGACGGAAAAATATTCGGCGCAAGTGCAGCTCGCACCCGATGGCACGCTGAAGAATTACATGGCCGGGCTCCCCTTTCCGCTGGTCGATGCGAACGATCCGCAAGCCGCGCTGAAGGTGATGTGGAATTTCAGTTACCGGCCGCTCTATACCGATGACGCGGTGTCGAAGAACGTCGAGATAGCGAGCTACGGGCCCGGGACCTCGCTGGCGGATCCAGTCGCACATTTCACGATTGGCAACGTCGGATTTTACAACAACACAGGACGCACCGAGGTCAACCCGATCCCGACCAATCCGGAGGCTACCACCGCCGGAATCCGCTACCGCTTCGGCGCGTACCCGTTTCTCGAGCCTTCGGAAATGCGCGGGTTCGGATTTATCCGCTACCGCAATCTCGATCCGAAAATCGAAGACAACACCTGGATGTTCAATCCGCGCTCGCGGCAT
Organism: uncultured delta proteobacterium; assembly: GCA_963842215.1. Classification (GTDB taxonomy): domain Bacteria; phylum Desulfobacterota; class Binatia; order Binatales; family Binataceae; genus Binatus. Next base: position 1,564,515 of record CAWJFQ010000001.1, read on the forward strand.
GTGAATCGGGCATCTGCCAACGAACTGTCGGACGTGTTGGGTCTGTACGAGCCGGGGGCAGGGACTGGAGGGGAAGCGGCCACCTACGCGAGCAATCTCGATCCTGATTCGTTCTTCGGCTTCGGCGCGAAGATCGAGGACTTCAACTACAGGTTCCTCGGTGAGAAGCCGATGCTCGCGGTTGTGAATGCGGAAAACTCACCGGCGAAGGCCTGCCCGACCGACGGCGGACGAACAATCTGTCCGGAAAACTGGGAGATGCGGCAGCTGTACGTAGTCGAGGGTGACGCGAAGCAGACCTCGATGGTGGGCGCCAGCGTCTCGATTCCCAAGCGGATCTTTTATGTCGACTCCGAGGGCTGGTTCATCACCGCGTCTGATCAGTACGATCACGATGGCAAGCTGTGGAAGACGGTGGCGACTTTCAACACATACCGCGACCGGCCGATTCCAGACGCGCGCGTGGCTATCTGGCCCTTCAAGCGGATGTTCCAGACCGCGCTGGTCGACGAAGATATCGGGACTGGCTTCTCAACCGTCGCGCTGTCTCCCGGATTCGAGACCGACGAGCACGAGAGCTGGTACATCAATATGGGAATCGCGACCGACAATTTTTTTAATCCTGCGACGATGTCCAACGCGGCCCACTAGGAATTAAATGTGAAACCCGCGGTGGGTTTCACACTTCTTGGCAGGGGTGACCCCTGCACCCAGTGTCAAAAGAAAGATGCGGGACTTCGTCCCTGTTAGAAGGGTCTGAAGGACGGCGCTGGCGGTGCGAAGTGTTTCGATTTCGCTTTGCGCGGATCGGTTCGTGAACTATAAGTGAGAAATCCTGCACGCGGCTGGAGTCATCATCGATGTCGAATAATCTTGAAGGAATCCAGAAACTAGATTTCACGGGCGCTGTCGATGCCGATGGGCATATCCTGGAGGACGCCGGTCTTTGGGATCGCTATATCGAACCGAAGTTTAAAGATCGCGCGGTCAGGGTTCGCACCGACGCCAAGGGACTCGAATACCTCGAGGTTGCGGGACGGCCATCGAAGGTCTTCAGTGGCGGCCGGCTCGGCGGACTGTCCGCGATGGGCACGACGCGCGACGACGAGTGGAACAATGCGCTGAGTTACGGCGGTCGCGCACCGTTCGGTGCGATGGATGCGCAGGAACGGCTCAAACGAATCGACGCGGAAGGCCTCGGCGCCGCCTTCCTGTACCCCACCATGAGCCTGCTGTGGGAAACCGAGACGGAGGACCCCGAGCTCGCACAGGCATGCACGCGCGCCTACAACCGGTATATCGTCGACTTCTGCTCTGACAGCGGCGGCAAGCTGATCCCTATCGCCCATCTGTCGCTCGGCGATCCAGCGGCAGCCGCGGCCGAACTCGAGCGCGCGGTCAAGGCCGGATGCAAAGGCGGATGGGTCGCGCAGTTCGTGATGACGCGCAAGCCGCATGCTCATCCAGATCACGACGTGCTGTTCGCCAAGGCGCAGGAACTCGACGTGCCCATTGGGATACATCCGTCGCTCGAGCCGACATGGGCGGCGCCGGGCCGTTACGATCGCAAATTCATGCGCGGAAATTATTTCTTTTTGAACATCGTCGCGGCCGACGCCATCCGCCATGCGTTCACCAGCTTTTTTCAATACGCGACCTTCGACAAATTCCCGAAGCTGCGGCTGGTGTTACTCGAGGCAGGCGCAGGATGGATCGACTACTGGCTCGGCCGGATGGACGCGGTATATGCGAGCGCGATGGGCCGCACGGTATCGCTCAAGGAGAAGCCGAGTTTCTATTTCAAGCGCAATTGCTGGATATCGGCCGATCCCGACGAGCGTTCGCTGCCCGCGATGGTCGAGCTATGCGGTGCCGACAAGTTCTTCTGGGCGTCGGATTTTCCGCATCCCGATCACGTCGGCAACTATATCGAGGAAGTGCAGGAGCTGGCTGATAAGCTGCCGCCCGCCGCGCGCTCGAAGGTCATGGGCGAGAATGTGATGAAGGTGTACAAGTGCGAGCTGCCGCGGTAAAGCGCGGCTCGCGAAAATCCGCGGAATCGAGGGCGGCGCGGCGCTCGAGCGACGTCGAGACGCTGCGACGAATTGCGCTCAGCTTTCCCGGCGTCGAGGAAGGAACTTCCTACGGCACGCTCGCGTTTCGAGTCGGCAAGAAATTCATCTGCCGAATGAAGGAAGATGGCGAGTCGCTTGCAATACGGATGGAGTTCGGCGAGCGCGAGATATTGATGGAGGGCGAGCCCGAGACGTTCTACTTAACCGAGCACTATCGCAACTACCCGATGGTGCTGGTGCGGTTGCCGAAAGTTCATCCGGAAGAGTTGAAGCGAATATTCGGCAACGCCTGGCGGCGTTTCGCATCGAAGAAACTAGTCGAATGGTTGGAGACAAGAACGGAATCCTGAATCGCGCAGGACGCTGTATTCAGACCCTCACCTTCATCCTCTTCGTTGCAGGGATAGGAGACAGAATTAAAAAGGCCCGCGAGATTTGCTCGCGGGCCTTTGTATCTCATTACGGATTTCCGTGCTTAGCTGACGGTCCAGGTATCGCCCTTGCCTAGCAGCGTCTTCAGATCGCCTGCGCCCTGCTTCGCTTTCGCATCTTCGAGTTGCTTGTTGACTGCGCCGTCGTAGGTCGGCCGCGCAACCGCGTAGAAGACGCCCACCGGCGTCGGCAGTGGAGGCTCGAAGTTGCCGAGCATGAACGCCAGCGAGAGATTGGTCTCGTCGTGCACGACGAGGTCCTTCTCCGTCACGGTTGCGCTCAGCTGCACCGCCTCGGGACGCATGCCGTTCATGCGGATTCCCATGTCGCGATTCTTGCCGAAGATCAGCGGCTTGCCATGCTCGAGAATGAGCTGATGGTCCGCCTTGAGGCCCTTGTCGCTGACGTCGTTGAACGCACCATCGTTGAAGATGTTGCAGTTCTGCAGAATCTCCAGGAACGAGGCGCCGCGATGTGCATGCGCGCGCTTGAGCATCTCGCCGAGATGCTTCTGCTCGACGTCGATGGTACGCGCAACGAACGTCGCGTGGGTGCCGAGCGCCACGGTGATCGGATTGAACGGAAAATCCACCGAACCGGCCGGCGTGGACTTGGTAACTTTGCCCACTTCCGAGGTCGGCGAGTACTGGCCCTTGGTGAGTCCGTAGATTCGATTGTTGAAGAGCAGAATTTTCAGATCGACGTTGCGCCTGAGCACGTGGATCAGATGATTGCCGCCAATCGACAGCCCGTCGCCGTCACCAGTTACCACCCATACGTCGAGGTCAGGCCGCGAAATCTTGAGTCCGGTCGCGAAAGCAGGCGCACGGCCGTGAATCGTGTGGAAGCCGTAGGTGTTCATGTAGTAGGGAAACCGGCTCGAGCATCCGATGCCCGAGATGAAGACCGTGTTCTCCGGCGCGATACCGAATTCGGGCATCGTCTTCTGCACTGCAGCCAGAATCGCGTAGTCGCCGCATCCGGGGCACCAGCGTACTTCCTGGTCGGAGACAAAATCCTTGCGGTTAAGAGCGGTAGCCATTTTCGATCAGCCCTCCAGGGCCCGGTTGATGCGGTTTTCGATCTCGCTGACTTTAAACGGACGACCTTGGATCTTGTTGAACCCGAAGGCGTCGATCAGATAATCGGCGCGGATCATCTTGAGCAGTTGTCCCATGTTCATTTCCGGGATCATCACTTGCTTGAAGTGCTTGAGCTTCTCTTCGAGGTCACGCGGAAGAGGATTCAGAAAGCGCAGATGCACGTGCGAGACTTTCTTGCCCTTCGCGCGCACGTGCTTGACGGCTTCCCGAATAGGGCCGTAGGTCGAGCCCCAGCCAAGCACGACCAGGTCGCCCTCGGCGTCGCCAAACACCTGCGTCGGCGGAATTTCGCGGGTGATGCCGGCAATCTTGCGCGCTCGCGTCCGCACCATCAGCTCGTTGTTGGCTGGCGAGTAGCTCACGTTGCCAGTCAGGTTCTCGCTCGACAGTCCACCGACGCGATGCTCGAGACCCTTGGTTCCCGGCACTGCCCACGGTCGCGACAGGGTTTGTTCGTCGCGCGTATAGGGCATGAAGCCTTCGGGATTGGTCGCGAACTCAACTTTGATTTCCGCAAGCTTGTCGGCGTCAGGCAGCAGCCACGGCTCCGCACCGTTGGCGAGCTGGCCGTCGGTGAGCAGGATCACCGGGGTCATATATTTGACGGCGATTCGCACCGCCTCGTATGCACAATCGAAGCAGTCGGCTGGAGTCGACGCCGCGATAATCGGAATCGGCGATTCGCCGTGGCGTCCATACATGGACTGGAGCAAATCAGCCTGCTCGGGCTTGGTCGGCATGCCGGTCGAGGGACCCGCGCGCTGGATGTCGGTAATCACCATCGGCAGCTCGACCTTCACCGCCAGTCCGACGGCTTCGGCCTTCAAGTTCATGCCGGGCCCCGACGTGGTAGTGATCGCGATCGCTCCGCCGAACGACGCGCCGATGGCGGCGCATACCCCGGCAATCTCGTCCTCAGCCTGGAAGGTATACACGGGGAAATTCTTGTAGCCCGACAGCTCGTGCAGGACATCGCTCGCAGGCGTAATCGGATACGAGCCCAGGAACAGCGGACGCCCCGACTTCACGGCGGCCGCCAAAAATCCCAGCGCGGTCGCGCTGTTGCCCGTGATGTTGCGATAAAGTCCCGGCGCGATTCGCGCGGCAGGCACCTCGTACGAGCTCGCGAACATCTCGGTCGTCTCGCCGTAGTTGAACCCGGCCTTGAGCACCTTGACGTTCGCCTCGAGAATCTCGGGCGTCTTCTTGAAGCGGCTCTCGAGGTAGCTGAGCGTGCTCTCTATCGGCCGCTGATACAGCCACGACAGCATGCCGAGCACGAACATGTTGCGGCATCGGAAGACCGCGCGATTGTTCAGGCCCATCCCATGCACCGCCAGCGACGTGAGCTTGGTCACGTCGACTTCGATGACCTGGAATTTGTCGAGCGAATGGTCGGTCAGTGGATTGCTCTTGTAGCCGGCGCGCTTGATGTTGGATTCGGTGAACGCCTCGCGGTCCACGATGATCACGGCGTTGGGCGGCACATCCTCGATGTTCGCCTGCAGGGCGGCAGGATTCATCGCAACCAGCACGTTGGGTTCATCGCCGGCAGTGAAGATCTCGCTGCTCGAAAAATTAAGCTGGAAGCCGCTGACTCCAGCCAGCGTTCCTTGTGGTGCGCGTATTTCTGCGGGAAAGTCGGGCAATGTTGCGATATCGTTACCGGCGAGCGCGGATTCTGCTGTAAACTGCATCCCCGTCAACTGCATCCCATCGCCCGAGTCGCCGGCAAATCGGATAACGACATGGTCACGCTGCAGATGCGGCTTGAGCGCAGACCCAACGGAACCGTGCGACTCGGCAGCTTGTCCAGCCGCCTCAGGTGGTACAGCCATCTCAGTCCAATCTCCTTGTAGTTAGAGCCTGATTGAAAAATTACTCCGATAATTCGAAGCCTTGCAAATACTCCAACACTCGTAGTTGAAGCATAGCTAATCCAAGCGAACCATTAAAGGCCCACCTTTGGCGGGTCGATCAGCGAATTCGGAACTCGGCAAACTCCCCAGTAAAATCGAGCCAGTCTTCGCGTACTTCAGTTACATGCGCCGACTACGGGCCCAGATGCGCCCAAGCTGCGAGCGTTTGCAAGTTCTCTTGCTTGCCTTCTGCAACGATTTCGACCTCACCGTTCGGCAGATTGCGCACCCAACCGGCAAGTGCCAGATCTTTGGCCTCGTCGTATGCCGAGAATCTGAAGCCAACACCCTGCACCCGGCCGCTCACGATCAGATGCAACCTCGCCCGCCCGGTTTTGCTTTGAGTCGTCAACTCGCTCCTGCAAGAACCGACGCGAATGCGCTCTCGTCGAGCACCTTCACGCCCAAATCCTGCGCCTTCTTGAGCTTCGATCCGGGCTCCGCGCCTGCGACGACGAAGTCGGTCTTGCGGCTTACCGACGATGTGACGCGCCCGCCGGCCGCCATAATCCTGCGCTCGGCCTCTTCCCGCGTCATCGACTCCAGCGACCCGGTCAGCACGAAGGTCTTGTCGCGCAGCGCGCCGCGTCCCTCCACCTCGGCGGGAGCTTCGACCTCGAGAATTTTTATGAGCCGCTTGACCGCTTTGAGATTTCGCGGCTCGTCGAAGTACTCGCGAATACTGTGAGCAACTTCTTGGCCGATATCGCGCACGCCGAGCAAATCGTCCTCTGACGTTTCCGCCAGCGTGTCCATCGTCTTGAACTTCAACGCCAGTTGACGAGCGGTATGCTCGCCGACGTGGCGTATCCCAAGCCCGTTGATGAACCTGTCGAGCGAAGTCTTGCGCGCAGCCGCGATCGCGTCGAGCACATTCTGCGCGCTCTTGTCAGCCATTCGCTCCAGCCCTGCAAGCTGATCCTTCGTCAGTCCGAACAGATCGTCAAGCTCCTTCACCAATCCCTTCTCGACCAACTGACCAACCAGCTTGTCGCCCAAGCCCTCGATGTCGAGACATCCCTTTGACGCGAAATGGCGAATCGATTCGCGCATCCGCGCCGGGCAATTCGCATTGACACAGAAGTAGCCGACCTCGCCCTCCTCATGCACGATTGCCGCACCGCATTCGGGGCAACGCGCGGGCATCTCGAACGCCTTCGCGCGCGGATGGCCCTCTTTCGTGACGCGAATGACATATGGAATTACGTCGCCGGCGCGCTCTATCAGCACGGTATCGCGCTCGCGAATATCCTTGCGCCGAATCTCGTCGAGGTTGTGCAGCGAAGTGTTCGAAATCGTCACGCCCGCGAGCTGTACCGGACGAAGCTTGCCGACCGGCGTCAGCGATCCGATTCTGCCGACCTGCACGTCGATTTTTTCGACCACCGTTTCGGCCTGCTGCGCCTTGAACTTGTACGCGATCGCCCAGCGCGGCGACCGCGAGACCTCGCCGAGCTGCTCCTGGAGCGCGTACGAGTTCACCTTGGCCACCACGCCGTCGGCCTCGTAGTCGAGCTGATGGCGCTTTTCGGTGATTTCGTTCCAGTACTCCAGCAACGCGTCGATACCGTTGCACACGCGGGACAGCGGATTCACCCGCAGTCCGAGCGCCCTAATGCCTTGCAGAAATTCCCACTGCGACTTGAACGCGACGCCCTCGATGACGCCCGGCGCGTACAGGAATACGTCGAGCTGCCTCGACGCTGTGATCCTTGGATCGAGCTGGCGCAGCGCGCCTGCCGCCGCATTGCGCGGATTGGCAAAGGCCGGCTCGCCGGCCTCGTCGCGCTGCTGATTAAGTTTTGCGAATCCGGCGCGCGGAAAAATAACTTCGCCGCGAACTTCCAGAATGCGAGGGATCTTGCCGTGCTCTGGCTGCTGCAGCTTGAGCGGCACGCTCTTGATAGTGCGGATGTTCTGCGTGACGTTCTCGCCGTTGACGCCGTCGCCGCGGGTCGAGCCTACGGTCAGCCGCCCGTCATCGTAGACCAGCTCGATCCCGAGCCCGTCCAGCTTCACTTCGGCGACGTACTCGATGTCAGCGTCGGATTTCAGCAGCCGCTTGATGCGCTTGTCGAACTCGCGCATCTCCTCGGCGTCCATCGCGTTGCCGAGCGACATCATCGGCCGCCGATGGACCACCACGCCGAACTTTTCGCTCGGCGCGGCGCCCACACGCTGCGTGGGTGAATCCGGCGATGCCAACTCAGGATGCTCGCGCTCGAGCGCCTCGAGCTGGCGCATCAGCTTATCGTACTCGGCGTCGGAAATTTCCGGATCGTCGAGAACGTAGTAGCGATGGTTGGCGCGGTTAATCGCGTCGCGCAGCTTTTCAGCCTGCGCGGCGGGCTTGAGCGTAGAGGTCACGGCCATCGCGCGACTCGGGGTTAGCGGCGCGGATAGCCCATCGCGTCGAGGAAGTCATCGAGCGTCGGGAAGCGCATGTACATGTTGTGGCGCTTCTGGTCGCCGATCGTCGTGCTCGATTCCGACGAGTACGCGTGCCCCGGAAACACCACGGTCGCGTCGTCGAGGTTACGCAGCGTGTCGTTCAGGCTGTGATACATCGCCTCGGGATCCGAGCCCGGCAAGTCAACCCGTCCGCATGAGTTCACGAACAGCGTGTCGCCCGAAATCAAATTGCCCTCGACCAGGAAGCATTGCGAGCCCGGCGTATGCCCAGGGGTGTGCAGAAACTTCACCTCGAGCTCGCCGACCTTCACCGTATCGCCCGCATCGACCTTGACCAGGTCGGAGTCCGACAGGCCCGCGACCTGCTTTACGCCGTCGGCCTCGTGCTTGTTCACATAGACCTTGGCCTTCACATGTTCGAGCATCTTGGCGGCGCCCTCGATATTCTGACCCATCATGCGCCCGCCCAGGTGATCGGGGTGGTAGTGCGTCAGCAGGAGCTTGTCTATTTCGTAACCTTCGCGCTCCGCGTATGTGCGTATTGCTTCAACGTCCCACGCGGGATCGACCACCGCCATTTTGTGCGTGGCCGGATCGCCGATCAGGTAAACGAAATTCGCCATGGGGCCGATCTGCGCCTGTCGAAGATAGATTTGCTTTTCGCTGTTTTCAGCCATCACTCGAGATCTCCCGCTCAGGATTTCGCGCCGCGGCTCGATCGGCTCTGCGCCGCGCGCGCGGTCTTCTTGTCTTCTTCGATCCGTAGCGCGCGGTCCCACAGAAATTCGGGCTCGCCCAGACGCTTCGCGACCCATCGCGACTGCACGAACAGGTGGTCGCTTAGCCGGTTCATGTAGATGATGAGGTTGTCGTTGATATCTTCCTCGCGCTTCAGTCGCCAGCATTGGCGCTCGGCACGGCGGCAGACACTGCGCGCCTGGTGCAGGAATGCGTTCAGCACGCCGCCGCCCGGAAGCGTGAAGGATTTCAGCGGCTCGAGCTCCTTTTCCATCGCGTCCATCTCTTCTTCGAGCTTCTTGATCTCGCCGCCGCCCATCTTGTGCATCTGCGGATATTCGCCGTCGGGCGGCGTCGCAAGCTCACTGCCAACATCGAACAATTCGTTTTGTATACGCCGCAAGCTTTCCGAATACGGTTCAAAGTCGGCTCCGAACCCATCGCGATACTGCGGTAGGTAGGTGCGTACAATTCCAATTATAGAATTCAGCTCATCGGTTGTGCCGTAGGCCTCCAGCCGCAAGCTCTCCTTGGGCACTCGCTTGCCACCGACCAACGCGGTCTGTCCCTTGTCGCCGGTGCGGGTGTAAATCCGGCTGAGGCGTATCGCCATCAGACTCCCGCCTTCGCTTTCTGCGCTGCGTATGCCCCGTCGCCAAGGTCCGTTGTCACCGGCAGCCCCGCTTCCTTCCAGCCCACGACGACAACCTTGCCCGACGCGTCGCGTTGGCCACCAAAGCCGCCGACCACGTTCGTAAGATCGGTGAAGCCGGCCTCCTCGAGCATCTCACACGCACGCTGTGAACGTCCGCCGGCCATACATCCGACGACGAGCTTTCTTCCTTTCGGAATTACCTTCTCCGCGACTTCGACAAAATCGAGATTTAACTGCATCTGCCCCGGACCCTTGGCCACCATCACCGGGATATTAATCGCGCCAGCGGCGTGTCCTGCCCCAAACTCGCCTTCAGTGCGAACGTCGAGATAGAGCGCATCGGGATTCTGCTTTAGCGTTTCGTACGCCTCGGGTGGAACCTGTTGTTTTATTGCCATCGGAAAGATTTCCTCTTCTCAGTTGATTCTATCAGATTTTACGGCTTCGAATTTCCGACGCGCTCGTAGTGCACCATCTCGCCGCGCGGTTTGAGCGGTTTCGCCTGCGGCGGATTCTTCGGGTCCGCGTAGCCAAACGGCAGAATCGTGAAGATTGCCCATCCGTCCTTCACCCCGAGTAGCCCGCCAATCTTCGCCGCATCGAAGTTGCCGACCCAGCAGGTGCCGAGGCCGAGTGCCCATGCCGCGTTGGCCATGTTCTGCACCGCCTGCGCACAATCCACATCGGCCCACCGCGCATTGGCAACGTCCTTGAGCACAACGATCGCCGACGGCGACTCGGCGACGAAGCGGCCGGTCGAGCACAGAGCGCCAATTTCCTTCAGCCGGTCGCGATTCTGAATCACGACAAACTGCCACGGCTGCAGGTTGCGCGCGCTCATGGCATGACGCCCGGCCTCGACTATTTTCGTGAGTTTTTCGCGCTCCACCGGTTTATCCGAAAACGTGCGCTGCACTTTGCGTTTAAGTATTACTTCGATTGCATCCATCGACGGCGCCTCCGCCTGAAAATTTCATGTGTGCGGCTGTCACGAAAACTTGTAGTATCAACCGGGCGTTGAATCCAGTTCGATTCGGGCGAGCGACACCCGCTATTGGTTGAGGTCAGATTCCACTTTGGCTAAGCGGCTTGCACCTGCCCTTTCCGTACTTCTGGTCGTACTCTTCCTTGTGGCGCCGGCTCTCGCGCACGCGGCCGACTCGCAATTCAACATCTTCTATTCCGGCACCGAGGATCTCGTCCTCTCGCGCTTGATGCTCGATCCGAGTACGCATCGCGTCGCAAATCTCAACGATGCCGCGACCGCAGTCTACCAGGACAATCTACCGCCCACCGGCCCTGAGCTCGAAGCGCTCAAGGCCCGAGTCGCGTCCGGAATGGGCGCCGTGCTGATTCTTGGGCGGCATACCGATCCCGCAGCGCTCGCGTCCTTCACCGACGGGGCGATCGAACAAACCGGTATCGTGGACGTTGCTCATGGCGCGACTCACGGGCAGGAACTCGAGCACATTGCCGCCGTCGTCAACTGGATCGGCCCGAGCAGCGACCCGCTCGCACGCAATATCAGTTGGCTGTCAGCGGTTCGGGTCCATGAGCGCGCGCTGCTCGACATCAAAGACGCCGAAGTTCTGGTCAGGACCAACAAGTACGATCCCGTGCGTGCCGCGACTCCGATCCTGCTGCGGATACGTTCCGGCAAGGGCACCATCTACGTGCTCAACGAATGGCTCCGCAACGGCGACCAGAGCGCGCGTATCGCAAGCTGGCTCACGATGCTCGGGGGCATCGAAGGCGCCGAGAACTACGACTTCCAGCGCTGGCCGTATTTCAACTGGTTCCTCTACGGACTATCGCGCACGGCAGCCGGCGTTCCGGTTGTCGCGTACGGCGATTGGATCGCCTCGCCAGTACCCGATCACGCGCAAGTCAGGATCCTCGCGACGATCTTTCTCGCCATGTTCGCGATTTTCCTGGTCGCCTACATATTCGTGCGCCGCTACAGCTTGCGCCATCCCGAGATGCTCGAGCATTTTTACCGCTCGACTACTTCCGCGAAGCCGCAGCCTGCGTCGCTCGGCGCCGCTGCCGCCGCTCCATCGGCACCGGCAACGACAGACAGCGAGACGACGCATGGCGACCCGCGATGGGAGATTGTCGGCTTCCATCGGCCGCTCAGCGGCTTCTTCTACAACTACCTGCTCTCGCTGATCATCATGATCCCGCTGAATTTCGCAGTCACATTCTACATCGAGCGGAACTTCGTCAATCCGTTCCTCGAAGCTCGCGGCGCGTGGGCTGCCGTCACTCAGTTCATGCTGATTTTTTTCACCCTGCTCGACCTCGGCACCAGCCAGGCGATGGTCAAATACTTTGCCGAGTATCGCCTGACCGATCCGGGCAGGGCCATCACCTTCGCCCAGTTCTTTATCTGGTTTCACGCGCTGGCCGGAATGTTCCAAATCGCCGCATTGGGATTGGCCGCCGCCGCATGGTTGCCACATACTCCGGTCGCCTACCTGGCGTGGTTCGTCGTGTTGCACACGCTGATCCAGTTTCCGGGCTTCATCTCGATTTTCTTCTCGCTGTTTCGCGCGCTGCAGCGCTTCGATTACGCGCAACTGCTCATCGTCCTGACCTACGTGCTGAATCCAGTGGTGCAAATGATCTGCGGGGTTTACATGCGCCACTGGGGCCTGATGCATCCGGTGTTCGGCGAAGGGATGGGCGTGGTTTTCGGCTTCGCGATTGGCGGCGTCATCGCCAACCTGCTGATGGGTCTGTTTTGTTCGATCTTCTACGAGAAAATGGGCTTCAACCTGGTGACGATCTTCCTTGCGCATTTCGATCGCGCGACTATCAAGAAGTCGATCGTTTACGGCGCGAAGCTCACCGGCGGCCAGGCCGCGGTCGCAGTCAGTTGGGGTTTGGTGCCGGTCTTCATGGCGGTGCTGCTGCCTGATTTCCTCGAACTTAACGAAATTTTTCTGCTGACGTTCGTTTTCTCGTTCGCATATCTCGAGACCGGCGCTTACATCTTCACCACCCTGATGCCGTCGATCTCCGAGAGCTACTCGCAGGCCAAACTGGCGCTGACGCGACGCTACCTCGACCAGGGGCTCCGCTGGGGAATTATGGTCAGCTCGATGCTGGGCGGAACGTTCATCGCGTTCTCCGACGTTTTCATCAAGGGCCTGCTGCCGCCGCAGTTCGTCCGCGCCGCCACCGTAATGTGGCTGATGCATCTGTGGAGGCTGGCAGACTTCACCACGCGCCTGCCCGATCAGGTCTTCCAGGGCGTCGGCCGCACGGGAACCTTCACCTGGACTTCGCTGCTCGAGCACGTCAGCCGCGTCGTCCTGACCTGGTACATGCTGCAATGGTACGGCTTCGAAGGCGTCTTCTACGCTTTTCTGATCTCATCGATCTTGAGGTCGATCGTCGCGTGGCCGCTGATGGGTTATCTCGTGGCGTGGCCCTCGCTGAGCATCTGGCAGACGCTCGTCAACCCTGCTCTAGCCGCGCTCGGCAACTACGTCATCCTGCGCAGTTTCGCGCTCGCGGTATGGAATGGCCCGGGACACGCCGGCAGCGCATGGCTGGTCGTGCTGCTAAGCTTGATCGGATCGCTGCCCATATACATGTTCCTGAGCGGCTTGCTCGGATGGGACGACGCCAGCCTGGCGGAGTTCCGCGACGCCGCCGAGCTGGTGCCCGCGCCGTTCGGCGCCGTAGCACGAATGGCGCATCGCGTCGTGCAGTTGGGCTCTAGCCTTAGCCCGCTGCACGATCGCTTCCCCGGCAACCTGGTCGAAGAAGCGGCGGCCGAGGCATCGGAACTGACAGCGCTGAAAGCCGAGCTGCACTGATTTGGTATTGAGGAGGGCGCGCCCATGTTCCTTCTCATTCGCGCGATCACTTACGCCACCTTCTTCGCAGCCTTCTTACTGGTGTTCCTGCCAGCGCGCATTCTCGCGTGGTCCGGAATAGTCGCTCCCGTCAGTATCGGCGCGGTACAAATCGCCGGTTTAGTGGTATGCGCCGTCGGCGCCGCGCTGGCGATTTGGTGCATCATCACCTTCATCGCTATTGGCCGCGGAACGCCGGCCCCATTCGACCCGCCGCGACGACTGGTCGTTGCCGGGCCGTATTTGCTCGTTCGTAACCCTATGTACCTTGGCGCAGACCTCGCCCTGGCCGGCGCCGCGCTGTTCTTTGAGTCGTGGGCGCTGCTCGCCTACTGCGCCGCCTTCGCGTTGGTCACGCACATGTTCGTGGTGACGTACGAGGAGCCTACGTTGCGCACCACCTTCGGCGCGCCGTATGTGGAGTATTGCGAAAAGACTCGCCGATGGTGACTGAGTCGCGGTAATTGCGTTAACCGCGTTTGTAGACCGAAAACTCCTGTTCGAGTTTCTTCACCCGTTCCTGGATTGACGGCAGCCGCTGGACCCCCAGGAAAAACTGCACCAATTCGTCATGACCGGCCTGCCCGCCGGGGCTCATCACCTCGACCAGTTCCTCGATCAGGCTCGGGAACTTCTCGCTTGGAATGTAGTAATTGGCCCATCCAAAGTTGCAATGACGATGAAGGATCTTGGCGATGGTCTTCTCGAGGAGTTCGCGCCGGCCGCCTGAGTGCTGTTGTTCGTCGTTCAATGAATGCTCTCCTGCTTCGGATGCCTCCGATGTTCCCGCCTTCAGGCGCCCTTCTTGACTGGCGCAGGCGGCGGGTCGTCGGCCCACAAAATCTTGTGATAGTCGAAACGCACGTCCTCGATAATATTGAATTTGATTATCTCGAAATAGGGTGACAAGTCGAAGTCGCGCGGCGTGACGAGCGTGGGCGAGACCATCTTGAGCGCGCCGAATTGCAGGCCCCCTGTCGCCCTCGAGCCTATCTGCCACCGCCTGCGCTTGGGCGGAGGCGGCAAAGCCTCGGGCGGCAACTGTTCGTAATTCGGCACGATTGGAAACTTCACGCGATGGAACGACGATGCTATCACGCTCGAACAGATAACGCGCGTCGGCTCACCGCTGCCGAATTGCAGGGCCTGGCGCCGAAATCGCGCGGGCACCAGGCTCACCGGCAGGAAGTATCGCGCGAGGTCGATCACGTTGCGCAAGTCGTAAGTGTCGCCCACACTGCGAATCGCCTCGTCCATCACGTCAGCCAGGTCGATCGACGACAGGTTGAACGGGCGGCACAGGCGGATGTTGAAATCGCGATACTTGGTGAGAGGCGAGAGCACGACGCCCGCCTCGACGATCGCCTCGACCAGCAGGAAGTTCGCTTCTTCGCCGAACTGCGCAGCCAGCGGGGCCTTGAGCTGCGGATTGCGCTTAATCGGCTCGTCGCCGACGTACAATGCCGCGTGCGACCACGAACTCTGCGTCAGGTACTTGATGCACTCGCTGATGCGCTCGTTGCCCTCGATCAGGATCACGTCGCCTTTGCGAATGTGACGTTTGAGCGCGGCGATGTCATTGGGGATGTGGAGCGCGTAGGTCTTGACCGGCTTGGTCAGCAGAGCGACAGCCCAGTCGCTCATCCGGTCCAGCAACCAGGAGATGATCCCCGATTTCTCTCCCCGCGCCATTTCAACCTCGCAAAACCCGCGATGCTTTGGAGCCGCGAATCTCGCCCGATTGAATATAGGAAGCCCTGCCTCTGCGAGACAAGGTGGCGTGGCCGACTTCGATCAGGTCTTGTACTGACCGACGATCGCGTAAAACGGCACGTTAAGTGTCGCCTGGTCCGGATCGTCGGTCTTTATCGTCAAATTGCCGCGCAACTGCCCGTCGGGCGTGCCATGCCGCAATGTGACGGTTACCTTGTATTCCTTGCCGGGCGTGACCGCCTCTGCCACCGCGCCGACGGCCGGGCTGCTGCTGGCAACGTCGAGCACCTTGACCGGATGCGGTCCCTGGTTGCTCAGCTTGAAAATTCTCACGATATCCGCGCCATGGGGAACGAGTCCGAAGGAAACCTGGGCGGGATCGACGTTTAAATCTCCGGTCACGTTTCCAAATACGTCAACCTGCAATGGTACGCGATTGGTCACGATTTTGATCGAATCGTCGAACGGACCCGTCGGCATCGTCTTGAGTAACGAGACTTTGAGCAGCGCGCCCGGCTTGCCGTCGGGACGCTTCTCCTGCACCACGGCGATCGACGAGTTCGAGTTGCTCACCGGCCCGACCGAGAACGATCCGCGCTGTGGATTCAGATCGTTGATCAGCAGCTCTTTGGTTTCTTCGGTCCCCTTCTTCACGTCGCCAAACGCGACCTCGCCCGGCACCGCCTCGGCCTGCTTCTTGACGATCCCCTGCATCGTCATCGCAACCTGCGGATTGTTGGGATCGTTGGTGAAGGCAGTGATAGTGCGGACCTGGTGCCCCTTCTGGAAATGCGTATCGAAGGATACCGCGATGTCGCTCGTCTCGCCGGGCGCGACATGCATCTTCGAGGGACTTCCAGTGGTGCATCCGCACGAGGTCTTCACGCCGCTGATGTCGAGATAACCCTTGCCGGTGTTCTTGATCGTAAAGGTGTGCGTGACCATCGTGCCTTCAGGCGCGCTGCCGAAATCGAACAATGGATCCGAAACTACTGCCTTGGGCTCGTGCCCGGGAGGCGCGCTGTTCCCGCCGGGAATCAGCGGATTCATACCGTCCTGCGCAAATGCCGGCACGCTCGCCAGGAGCATTCCGATAACCAGTACGACAAATGTTCGAGTATTTTTTTTCAAGTTAGTCATGCGATGATAGGGCTCGCGCGCCTTTCTTGCAGTTCTATCAATCACGGCGCGGATCGAGGCGGTCAAGAGGCTTTGCTTACCGGTGCGTGATGCGCGGCTTCGGCGTGCGCCGGTTCGTAACGGCTCAGAAAATCAGTCGCAAATTCGCCGCGATTGAAATCCGGATCGTTGAGAATCTTCAGATGCAACGGGATGTTGGTCTTGATGCCGTCGATGACGTATTCGCGCAGCGCCGCCTTGGCGCGCGCGATTACTTCGGGACGCGTCTCCGCATGCACTATCAGCTTTGCAATCAGCGGATCGTAATGAACCGGCACGCGATAGCCGTCGTACAACGCGGTTTCGACGCGCACACCCAGCCCGCCCGGCGGATGATGATTGGTCACCACGCCCGGCGCCGGTATGTGACGCTCAGGATCTTCCGCGTAGATGCGAAACTCCATCGACGCGCCCTCGAACTGCACCTGCCGCTGCTTGAGCGCAAGCTTCTCGCCCATTGCCATCCGGATGCTTTCCTTCACCAGGTCGACGCCGGTAACCATCTCGGTCACGCCGTGCTCGACCTGTATCCGGGTATTCATCTCGATGAAATAAAACTCGCCGCTGGCCGCCAGCAGAAACTCGACCGTGCCGACGTTCGAATAGCCGACTACCTCGGCCGCACGCACTGCCGCCTTGCCCATCTTCTCGCGCAAACGCGAGGTCAGAATCGGGCACGGCGATTCCTCGACGACCTTCTGATGCCGCCGCTGAATCGAGCAGTCGCGCTCGCCAAGATGAATCGCGTTGCGCTGCAGATCAGCGAGAATTTGAAACTCAACGTGACGCGCGCGCTCCAGATATTTCTCGAGATACATCTTGCGCGAGCTGAACGATGCCTCCGATTCGCCCTGCGCCAACGGAAACAGCCGCGTCAGCTCGGTCCCGTCGCGAACCACGCGCATCCCTTTGCCGCCTCCCCCCGCGGCTGCTTTGATAAGCACCGGGTATCCGAGCCGCTTCGCGTCGGCTTGCGCCTCGCGCAATTCGGTGACTCCCGTGCCCTCGCTGCCGGGCAATACGGGGACGCCCGCGCGCTTCATGATTCGGCGCGCACGCGGCTTGTCGCCCATCAACCTGATATGACGCGCGCGCGGACCGACGAAGTTCAGTCCCGAGCGCTGGCATGCCTCCGCGAAGTCGCCGTTCTCTGACAGGAACCCGTATCCCGGATGCACCGCGTCGGCGCCGAAGGTCGTGGCCGCGCTCAGAATCGCCGGTATATTCAAGTAGCTGTCTTCCGCCGCCGGCGGCCCGATGCATACCGACTCATCGGCCATCCGCACGTGCAGCGCGTTCTTGTCGGCGGTGGAAAAGACCGCGACCGTCGAAATTCCCAGCTCGCGGCAGGCGCGAATTATCCGGATTGCAATTGTCCCGCGATTTGCGACCAGCAATTTTTTGAACATCGGTCCGCGCTCCGGTCTCTTAGATCACTTCGATGATCATCAAGGGTTGACCGTACTCTATAGGACTTCCATTTTCCGCCAGGATTCTTATCACCCGCCCCGCGGCCGGCGATTCGATCTCGTTCATCATCTTCATCGCCTCGATAATGCACAGCGGCTGACCCTTGCGCACCGACGAGCCTTCCTCGACGAACGGCGCCGCATCGGGCGAGGCGGCCCGGTAGAACGTGCCAACCATCGGGCTTTCGATCAGCTTCTGATTTTGCGCCAGATCGATCTTGCCGGCAGCTTTCGCGCCTTCCTCCGCAGTCGCCTCGACGTGACGTGTCGCCATTTTAATCGGCGAGGGCGCGCGCGACGCGACAAATGCATCCGAGCCCGATTCAGTCTGGTCCACCGACGCCCGTCCGCCGCCGCGCACCAGGCGTACTTTGCCTTTCTTGTCTTCGATCTCGAGTTCGACCAACCCGTAGTCCCGCATCAGGACCAGCAGGGTTTTCAATTCGCGTACTTCCATCGCGTCTCCGTGTCTTGCAGAAACGGCGGCTCGCCTATGTGCCGGATCGTTGCCCGCCATTTGCCTCATCCGCTGCGTCGGCGCGACTCCTCGGCTACAGTGCGCGCCGCTCTCAGGGCCAGGCTGTAACTCTCGGCGCCGAACCCCATGATTCTACCATGCGCAATATCCGCGATCGTCGAATGATGCCGAAAAGGCTCGCGCCGATACACATTCGACAGGTGCACTTCGATCACGGGAATATTCACGGCCGCGATCGCGTCGCGAATTGCAACGCTGGTGTGGGTGTAGGCGCCGGGATTGATCAACAGTACGTCACACTTGCCGCGCGCTTTCTGGATTCGATCGACGATCGCGCCTTCGCTATTCGACTGATAAGTCTCGACCTTCATTTCCAGCTCGCGACCCAGCCGTTTGAGTCCTTTGTCGATATCAACCAGGCGGGTACGGCCGTAGACTTCCGGTTCCCGTTCGCCAAGCAGATTAAGGTTGGGTCCATGAATTACCAGAACGGTTACTGACCCGATGGCGGCGTCCGATCCCGCTTCGCCATCTATTTGCCGGGCCTTAGCCCTCGTCACCATCCCGCACCACTCCCATCCTTCATTGAACCGCACCCATGACGCGACTGCAAGCGGACTCTAAAGAGGGCTGATTTCACTTATCTTCTGCGCGGGATTTTATTGCTTGCTGGTAAACTTCGCGACGTGCTCTGCCGGTCAGCCTCGCGACCACTGCACTTGCTTGCTTAACCCCGAGACCCGCTTCACGCAGCGCTTCGAGTGCTTCATCCACCCGGACGGGGACCGCTTCCCCTTCTAGCCCTTCGACGATTGCCTTCTGCGGCGCACCCGCGACGACGATCACGACCTCGCCGAGCGCGGGCGTTGAACGAAAGTGTCGTTGCAGGTCTGCCAGCGTTCCGCGGCTGGTCTTTTCATAGGTCTTGGTGATTTCGCCGACTACCGCCGCATCGCGCGACTCGCCGAATGCTGCCGCCATCGCGCCGAGCGTATCAGCCAGCCTGCGCGCCGCTTCATAAAAGACCATCGTGCGCGGCTCGCGACCCAGTTCAGCGAGCGCCTTTTGCCTGGCGGCGTCGCGCGACGGAACGAAACCCTCGAAGGTGAACCTGTCGGTCGGGATTCCCGCGATCGATAGCGCCGCGATAACCGCCGAAGCTCCCGGCACCGCCATCACGCGTACATTTGCTTCCCATGCCGCGCGCACCAGCCGAAACCCGGGATCGGAAATTGCGGGCGTGCCCGCATCCGTGACCAGCGCGATCTTCTCGCCCGCCTTCAGCCGCTCGATCAGCTCGGGCACGCGGCGCTCCTCGTTGTGCTCGAAGTGACTGATTGTCGGCGTGCTTATCTGATGACGCGCGAGCATCTGGCCGGTTCGCCGGGTGTCCTCGCATGCAATCAGATTGACCTCCTCGAGTATGCGAATCGCCCGCGCCGAAATGTCGTCCGGATTACCGATAGGCGTCGCAACCACGTAGAGAAGGCCGCCAACCTCGGTCTGTTTATTCTCGCGCGTGGACATTAGAATTCTGGCCTACTATTCGCCTTGGGAGTAATCAGCGTGGCCGTAGGCAAAGCTACCCTACTCATCTCGTGCATCGACCGGCCCGGCATCATAGCCGGTGTCGCCAGCCACCTGTTCACCCTTGGCTGCAATATTATCACCTCCGACCAGTACTCCGACGACGAAGACGGGCATTTCTTCTGGCGCATCCATTTCGAAAGCCTGCGCCAGCCGATTAGCGAACTGAACAAGGAGCTAGACGCGTCGATGACGTCTCTGCTGCCGTGGGAGCGCCTCAAATGGCAGTTGTTCGACACTGCCAAGCGCGATCGGATCGTTCTGATGGTCTCGCGCCTGCCGCACTGCATGATCGATCTCCTGAGCCGTCATCATGTCGGCGAGCTCGACGGCGACGTGGTCGGCGTGGTCAGCAATCATCCGGATTTGGAAGCGCTGGTGCGCCCGTTCGAAGTTCCATTCAAAGTGATCCCGGTCACCAAGGATAGCAAAGCGGAATCTGAAGCCGCGCTGCTGAAGCATCTACGCGAGTTGGATGCGGACACCGTCGTGCTCGCGCGCTACATGCAGGTGCTATCGGGAGAGTTTCTTCGCGCCTGGGGCAAGCCCATCGTCAACATCCACCACAGCTTCCTGCCGGCGTTCGCTGGTGGTCGCCCACATAAGCAAGCGCACGACCGTGGCGTGAAACTCATAGGCGCGACCGCGCATTATGTAACTGAAGAGCTGGATGCGGGCCCAATCATCGCTCAGGCCACCACCGCGATGACCCATCGCGACACCGTCGCCGACCTCGCGCGCAAAGGCAAAGACCTGGAAGTGATGGTGCTGGCAAAGGCGGTCCGCGCCCATCTTGAGAAGCAGGTGCTGTTACATCACAACCGCACCATAGTCTTCGAGTAGCTCGGCTGACCTTCGGTTCCCCTCCCGCGCGGGAAGGGGTTAGCGGCTAGGTTACCGATCTGCTCAGGCGGGGCCCGTGAAGAAGCTGATCGACCGGTTGGCGAACGAAATTATCGGCGACCAGTACAAGCCAAATACGATCGTCGCGCAGGTCAACACTCCCATCAGTCCGTAATTCCACGCGTCGAAGCTCACGGTGCCTTCGTCGCCGCGCGGCTGCTCGAAGAACATCATTCGAATCGGCTTCAGGTAGTAATACAAAGACACTACTGAATTGAGTATTCCGACAATAGCCAGTATGTAGAACTGCCCGCGAATAACAGCGGCGAACAAATAGAACTTCCCGATGAATCCAACCGTCAACGGGATCCCGGTTAGTGAGAAAAGGAATATAGTCAGTGCGACCGCAGGCACTATTCCGCCGCGCCACGCCAGTCCGCGATACGCTTCGACATCTTCGCGTCCGGTCGAGTTCGCGACGATCATGACGACCAGGAACGCGCCCGCGTCCATTACGTAGTACGCAAAGAGATAGAACAGCATCGCGCGAATGCCGTCGTTCGACAGCACCACGAACCCCATGAGCGCGTATCCAGCCTGCGCGATGCTCGAATAGGCCAGCAGCCGCTTCATATTGGTCTGCTGCAGGGCAGCAAGATTTCCCAGCGTCATCGTGATGATGCAGACGAACAGCAGCAGTTGCGGCCAATCGACGCCGGCCAGCGCAGTCCAGCTACCCCCGGCGGCCAGGTGAGAAATCGCCGGAAAGAAAAATCGCGTCAGCAACGCAAAGCCGGCCGCCTTCGATCCGATCGCCAGGAAAGTCGTGATCGGAATCGGCGCGCCGGTGTACACGTCTGGCGCCCACATATGAAACGGCACCGACGACACCTTGTAGCCCATCCCGGTCAGAATCAGCACCAGCGCGATAAACACGGCGAGGACAGGCAGATGAGCGGGGGTCGAGAGCGCCTTGTTGATCACGCTGAAGTCGAGCGAGCCGGTGATTCCAAAAATCCAGCTCATCCCGTAAATCATCGTGCCCGACGCGACGCCGCCGTAAATCAAATACTTGAGCGCGGCTTCGAGCGAGCGCCGGTTGTGCCGCAAGAAACCGGTCAGGATGTACGAAGTCAGGCTGACAAACTCCAGCGCCAGGTAGGCCATCAGCAGGTTCGCCGACTCGGCCATCAGGAACATCGCGAACGTGCTCGCGAGCAGAATTGCGTAGTACTCGCCCTGGTCGCAGCTTCGCACTTCCATCGAACCGATCGACATCCAGATAGCGACGACCGCAGCCAGGGCTATCAGTGCGCGAAAATAAATCGCGAACGAATCGAATACCAGCATCCGATGGAACAGCCAGGCGCCCGAGGACGCAGGCTCGAGTCCTATCGCCACGAGAGACGCCGCAGCCGCTATCAGAGCCAACGCGCCGAGGCGAGACTTGTCGCGCACGGCAAGGTCGATGACCACGATGGCCAGGATGCCGGCTACCAGGATCATCTCCGGGATGAAATGTCTCAGGCTCGCGAGGTTTCCGAGATCCATCTACTTAAGTCCGGCCTGCACGCGTCTCAGTGAAGCATCGCGACGGCCGCGCCCGAAGTCGAGAGCACGACCTGGTTGAGATGCACCAGCGAGGTGTTGAGCAGGCCAAGAATCGCGTGTGGATAAACGCCGAGAATCAGCACGATGATGCCGAGCGGCACCAGCGTGAAGGCCTCGCGAAAAGACAAATCGGGAAGGTCCTTGTACTTCTCGTTCAACGGCCCGAGGTAGATGCGCTGGAAGGTCCATAGCAGGTAGCCCGCCGTCAGGATCGCCGTCGCCGCGCCAAACGCGACCATCAGCGGATGCGTCTGCCATGCGCCGAGCAGCACCAGCACTTCCGAAATAAACGCCGACATCCCAGGCAGTCCCATGCCGGCGAAAAACGCGAAACCGGTCACCGCGGTGTAGATCGGCATCTGCTGCGCAAGGCCGCCGAAGCCGTTTATCTCGCGATGATGCGCGCGGTCGTAGATAACGCCGACCAGGATGAACAGCATTGCGGTGATGGTGCCATGATTGAACATCTGCAGCACCGCGCCGTTGATTCCCGCCGCCGTAAACGCCGCCAGTCCCAGCATCACGTAACCCATGTGGCTGATCGACGAATAGGCAATCAACTTTTTGTAGTCAGTCTGCGCCATCGCGCACATCGCGCCGTAGACGATGTTGATAGTGCCGATGACGCCAAGGAAAATCCACGCTAGCTGATAAGTGGCCGCGGGCAGCACCGCAAAATTCACGCGCAGAATCCCGTAGGTGCCCATTTTCAGCAGCACGCCGGCGAGAATCACCGATATGGCGGTCGGCGCCTCGACGTGCGCGTCCGGCAGCCAGGTATGGAACGGAAAGGCGGGAATCTTGATCGCGAAGCCGATGAACAACGCGATCCATACTATTCGCTGGAATCCAAGTGAGTAATGACTCGAGTTCGCCGCCAACTCCGTCAAATCAAAAGTCGGAGTGGCGCCGTAGTAGTACAGTCCGAGCATTGCCAGCAGAATGAGGACCGAACCGAGCAGCGTGTACAGGAAGAACTTGATCGCGGCGTACTCGCGTCGTGGACCGCCCCAGATGCCGATCAGAAAGTACATCGGTAGCAGCATCACTTCCCAGAAAATGTAGAACAGGAAAAAATCGAGCGACACGAAGACGCCCATCATGCCCGTGTCGAGCATCAGGAGCATCGCGTAGTAGCCCTTCTCTGCGCGATTTATCCCGAAGCTGGCGAATACCGAGATGAACATGATGAGAGCGGTCAGCAGCACCATCGAGATGCTGATGCCGTCGACGCCGATGAAGTAGCTGATGTGGTAAGACGGCATCCACGAGGCCTTCTCGGCGAACTGCACGGCGCTGGTGGTGATGTCGAAGTTTTCGTACAGATTTATCGCAATCAGCAGCTGCGGTATCGTGGCCGCCACCGCGATCCATTTGGACGCAGCCTTCATCGAATCGGGCAGCGCCAGAATCAACACCATCCCGGCGATCGGAATAAAGGTTATCAGCGTAAGCGCGTGACTCATTTCAGTTTAGCTCTTCCCATTTACCTTGACTCGAGTCCGTCATGCTCTTACGACCGCGCGCGCCAACAGGATCAGCATCACCGCGGCCAGAATTCCGTACAGGTATCCGTTAATCGAACCGGTCTGCAGCCGTCGTAGCCTGCCGCCCACGTTGAACGTCACGTTGGACGCGAAGTTCACCAGCCAATCGACTACGTAATGGTCGAACAGGCCGGACAGCCACGACAGGAATACTATGATGCGTGCTGCGAGATTAACCACTCCATCGATGATGTTACTATCGAACCATGCCAGTGCGCGCGTCGCGAATAGGTACGGCTGTACGATCGCTCGATCGTAAAATTCGTCGACGTAGTATTTGTTGTATACCCACTCGTACGGTATGCCGTCGAACATCTGACTAAAGCGCGCAGGGTCTATTCTCTCCTGCCGGTACATCAGGTCGGCGAGGTACCATCCAACTAGTACGACGACAAACGTGATCCCGGCGAACGCGCCCTCAATGACATGGTTGTGTATACCAGACAGGGTTATCCGCCGCGTCACGTCTGAGCCGAGAATCGGATCAAGGAATTCCTCGAACGGTTTGAATCCGATGATGAATTCCGGCCACTTCAACCATCCGCCGACGACTGACAGCAGTCCGAGCACGATCAGCACATACGCCATCGACGGCGGCGATTCGTGCAAGTGATGTTCCTGCTCATGCGTGCCGCGGAACTCGCCGAAAAAAGTCATGTACACCTGGCGCGACATGTAGAAGACGGTGAATCCGGCGCCAATCAGGAGAAACGCCCACACGACGTAGTGCCCGCGCGCGAACGCCTGCCAGATGATCTCGTCCTTGGAAAAAAATCCGGCGAATGGGAATACACCCATCAGCGCCAGCGTCGCCGCGACGAAAGTCCAGAACGTGATTGGC
The DNA here is from genome assembly GCA_963842215.1 of uncultured delta proteobacterium. Taxonomy (GTDB): domain Bacteria; phylum Desulfobacterota; class Binatia; order Binatales; family Binataceae; genus Binatus. The sequence continues at coordinate 1,588,983 of CAWJFQ010000001.1, forward strand.
ATCTTGTGCCGCAGCCCGCCCATTTTGCGCATGTCCTGCTCGCCGCCCATCGCGTGAATCACCGAGCCGCTTCCCAGGAACAGGCACGCTTTGAAGAACGCATGCGTCATCAGATGAAACACGCCCGCCGCGTATGCGCCGACGCCCACCGCCGCGAACATATATCCAAGCTGGCTCACGGTGGAGTAAGCGAGAACTTTCTTGATGTCGTTTTGCGCGATGCCAATCGTAGCCGCGAACAGCGCGGTCAGTCCGCCGATGACGCGATTACTCCCATCGTGAACGGCGACATCGAAAATAAAAAATTAAGCCGCGCCACCATGTACACGCCCGCCGTCACCATCGTTGCCGCATGGATCAGGGCGCTCACAGGAGTCGGGCCCGCCATCGCGTCCGGCAGCCATACGTATAAAGGAATCTGCGCCGACTTTCCGGTCGCACCAATGAACATCAGCAGGGTGACGAATCCCACCAGTTGATGGCCGGAGAGAAATCCCGCGAATCCAATCGGCACTCCGGCGAGCAGAGGCGCGTACTTCGCGACCTCACGCGTCACCAGCGTCGCGTGCCCGAGCGACTGCAGTCCGGCGAACAAACTATAGAGCGCGATCACGAACGCCAGGTCGCCGACGCGGTTAACGATGAACGCCTTGTTGCCGGCCGTGGAATTCGCCTGCACCTTGTACCAGAACCCGATCAAAGCGAACGAGCACAGGCCCACCCCTTCCCAGCCCACGAACATCAGCCACAGGTTGTCGCCCAACACCAACACCAGCATCGCGAAGGTGAACAGGTTGAGCCATCCGAAAAATCGCCAGTAAGCGTCGTCGTCGTGCATGTAGCCGGTCGAATAAATGTGAATCAAACCGCCGACGCCGGTAATGATGAGGGTCATGATCATCGACAGCGGATCGAGCCAGAACGCGATGTCGAGATTCAGTCCGCCGACGTCAAACCACTTCCAGAGGTCGTCAAGCATGAAGCGGTTATCCGGCGGCAAGTTGATCATCGCGTGGAATGCGCGCGCCGCCAGCACGAACGCCGCTATCACGACGCCGCATCCCACCAGGCTCACCGCGCGCTTGCCGAAGGTCTTCTGCAGCCACGCCCCGGCGAGAAAATTGATCACCGCGCCGATCAAAGGCAGCGCTACGATCAAACGGATGAATGTAACCGGAATCGGATGATCCATCGCTCAGCAGGCGGTTGAAAAATTGATTCTCAACCCCTGCTCCCTCTCGATTGCTGCGAAAATTAAATCTGCGAAATCAGCCGGGCTGATATAAGCAGAAAATTGCCGCGCCGGAAAGAAAGGCCGTCTATCCACGCAGCGTCTCGGTCGCATCGACGTCGATCGTTTTGAAGTTCTGATAAATCGCCAGCACCACGGCCAGTCCAATCACCGCTTCCGCAGCGGCCAGCATGATCACGAAAATCGCAAATATCTGGCCGTCGTATTTGCCGCCGCCGTAAAAGGCGAACGCAAGATAGTTAATGTTGGCGGAGTTGAGGATCAATTCGACGCCCATCAGGATTCCAATCGCGTTTCGGCGCGTCAGAACCGTGAACAGCCCGAGCGCGAAAACGATCAGGCTCAGCACCAGGAAATGGTTTAGCGTTATTCCCCCGCCCATCCCGATTCTTCCAGCTCCCCTACTCTCTCGCCTCGTGGCGCGAAATGACTATCGCGCCGATAAGCGCCGCCAACAGCACCAGCGACGCGACCTCGAACGGCAGCACGTAATCACCCAGGAACGCATTCCCGATCGCGTAGGTAGTCGGCGCAGGGGTGACCGCTGCCGCCTGATGCCACTGCGTTCGCATAATTGCGTAGAGCATCACCAGTCCCGCGATACCAACCGTAAAAATTGCAGAGCCGGTTCCAACCGCGCGATTCGATACCGTCACGTCCGCGATTCCCGCCGTCAGCATCACGGCGAAGATAGTCAGTACCAATATTCCGCCGACGTAGACGAGCAGCTGAACCATCGCAACAAAGTCGGCGGCAAGCAAAATGTAAATACCTACTACGCCCATGAATGCGCCGAGCAGCGCGAAGGTCGAATAAACTATGTTGCGCGAGAATGCTACTAACATCGCCGACCCCACCGTCAACGCTGCCAGCGCATAGAATATTACCTGGGCGAGCATCGAATAGCCTTTCCCCGCGTAGCAACCCAGCGTGAGCTACGCCGGTTCTTCTTCGGCCGGCGGCTTCTCACCGCCAGGCTGCGCCCATTGATCGAGGTAAGTCATGCCGCGATTCAGAATCGGCGCGATCCTTGAATCGGTCTCCGGCCCCTTCTTCGGCTTGTACGCGAGCACGGGATCCGTGACGAAGCGGCGAATCAGGCTCTCGAGCGAATAGTCCGCGCCCTCAAACTCCGTCGTATGATGTATCGAGCCGGTCGGGCACGGCTCGCTGCAAAGCCCGCAGTACATGCACTTGGCGATGTCTATGTCGAATTGCGAGAGCAGCATCTGCCGCGTTTGCGGATCCTTATCGACCACGATGACGATGCAATCGATCGGGCACGCGCGCTCGCACGCCAGGCATCCGGTACAGATTTCGAGATCGACTTCCAGGATTCCGCGATATCGGAAGGGCAGCGTATCCTGCACGCGCACCGGCATCCGGTCCGGATATTGCACCGTGTACGGCTTGCGCATGAAATGCGACGCCGTCACCGCCATGCCTTCGAATATGCTCGAAACTGCGTCCTTTATATTGGTTACGTATTCCGCGACCGCGCTCATCAATAGCCTCTATATAGTCGGATTGAAGTAAACTTCCATCCGCGAACGCCGGAGATAGTAGATAACCCGTTGAATGAAGACCGCGGCGAGCGCGAGCGCGCCGGCGCACATGATATATCCCATCAGGGCGTTGCCGTCGGGCCAAATGGCTACCCAAACCGCGGTGCCGATCATATCCACAAACGAGATCGGCACGAAGTATTTCCAGCAAAGCGTCATCAGCTGATCGATGCGCACTCGGGGCAGCGTCGCGCGTATCCACATCGATACGAACACCAGGAATAGTACTTTGACGTTGAAAGTAATCGCTTGAAGGATATTCATCAGGACGACGTTGTTCGTCACATGCGGAAACTGCCAGCCGCCGAGAAACAGCGTCGCGATGATGGCACCGATGATAAACAGGTTTCCCCATTCCGCCATGAAGAAGAACAAGTAACGCATCCCGCTGTACTCAGTCGCGAAACCAGCGACCAGTTCCGACTCGGCTTCCGGCAAATCGAACGGGGTGCGGTTACCCTCGGCCAAGGCCGATATATACAGGATATTGGCGGCCACGAAGGTGAACGGATTCGCGAATAAGAACCAGTGCTGCGGCGCCCAGCCCTGCGCTCGAATAATTCCCTGCATCGAGAGCGTGCCGGTCATCAGCACGACCGGGAAGATGGAAAGCCCCGCTGGTATTTCGTAACTGACTATTTGCGCCGCCGATCGGATTCCGCCAATCAGCGACCACTTGTCATTCGACGCCCATCCCGCCATCAGCACGCCGACCACAGTCAGCGCCGTCACGGACGTCATATAGAGGATGCCCACGTTGAGATCGGCCAGTATCAGCGACGACGAGAACGGCATCACCGCCCACGGCAGCGTGAACGCCAGCATCACCAGGTACGGCGCCATCTTGAACAGGGGGGCGTCGGACTCGTCGGGAATGATGTCTTCCTTGCAGACGTGTTTCACGCCATCGGCCAGCCACTGCAGGAAACCCTGCGGCCCGACGCGGTTTGGACCAACACGTGACTGGATTCGCGCCCATACCCGCCGCTCGGCCCAACTCACGATTCCAGCAAATGGAAACGCAACACCGAGAAACACCACTGCGCTCATCACGAACACGACAATCGCGGCGACCATGCTCGGCGAAGCACTCTTGCCGAACGCACCCGACGCGATCAGATTTTGAACCAGGGTTTCCATCGATGGTTTAGCGATCGATCTCCGGCGCGATCACGTCGAGGCTCGCTATCAGAGTAACCAGGTCCGCGATCATCAAGCCGGCACTTAGCTTCTGAATAATTCCCATTGCCGCGAACGAACCAGTGCGTACGTGCACCCGCCATGGATACCCGGTGCCATCGCTTACGACGTACCATCCCATATCGCCGCGTCCGCTCTCGAGCCGAATCTGGCATTCACCGGCCGGAGGCTTGAAATTGCGCGCGACCTTGGCGAGCACCGGGCCGCTGGGAATTTTCTGCAGCGCCTGGCGCAGTATCTTCGACGACTCCGCCATCTCGCGAATCCGCACCACGTAGCGATCCATCGAGTCGCCGAGTATTCCCCAATGCCCGTCGCCGATCGGCACTTCGAACTCGAAGTCCGGGTACGCCGAATACGGGATGTCCTTGCGAATGTCCCACTTGATTCCGCAAGCGCGCAGGTTGGGGCCGACGAGGTTGTAGTTGATCGCGTCCGCAGGGGTGATCGCTCCGACATTCGCCAGCCGCTCGATGTAAATTTTGTTCCACGAAATGAGCGCGTTGTACTCTTCGAGAATCGGATCGAAGTGATCGAGGTACGCAAGCGCTTTCTCGCGCCATCCGGGCGGCAGGTCCCACGCCACGCCGCCGATTCGCATGTAGTTGAAGGTGAGCCGCGCGCCGCACAGCTCTTCGATCAGGTCGTTGATCATCTCGCGCTCGCGAATCGCATGCGTGAACGGCGTCACCGCGCCGATATCCATCGCCATCGCGCCGACAGACAGCAGATGCGACGCGATTCGATTGAACTCCGCTGCGATAACGCGACAGTATTCGCCGCGCCTGGGCACCTCGATTCCCGCGAGCTTCTCGCACGCCATGCCCCAACCCTGATTGGTGAACATCGCGCAAACGTAATCGACTCGATCGGTGTACGGCATGAAGCCGTGGTAGCCGACCTTCTCTGCAATCTTCTCGATCGAGCGATGCAGGTAGCCGACGTCGGGGATCGCCTCACGCATCACCTCGCCGTCGGCGCGCACGACGAACCGCAGCACGCCGTGCGTCGACGGATGCTGTGGGCCCATGTTGAGCGTCATTTCTTCGGTGTGCAGCGTGCTCATTTCTTCTTGGTATCGAGCCGAATTATTGGGCTCTCTCTGACCGTTGAGATTCCGTGGTACTCGGCGGGCTCGACGAAATCCTTGCGCAGCGGATGGCCGATCCAGTCCTCCGGCATCAGGATTCGCCGCATGTCGCTATGTCCTTCGAAGTTCACGCCCAGCAGGTCAAATATTTCGCGCTCCATCCAGTTCGCAGACTTCCACACACCCTCCAGCGTCGCGACACTCGGGTTGTCGCGCGGCAGCTTCACCTTCAACACCGCGCCGTGCCGTTTCGAGTACGAGAACAGGTGATAGACCACCTCGACCCGGTCCTTGTAATCGACGCCGCTCTCGTTAGAGAGGCAATCCATCGCGAGTTCGGGATCTTCGTTCATGAAGCGCCCGATCTCGACGATCGCCTTCGGATCAACTACCACGAATGGATCAGGCGCTTTCTCGGAAGTTTCCAGCACTCGATCGCCGAACTGGTTCTTCACCCGTTCGAGTATTTGCAGAGACTCCATCTACTCAGGCAGCCGCGACCTGCTTGCCATTGCCGTTGCCGTTGGGCGAGCGCACCAGCCAGCGCTCGGTCATGATTTTCTCCTGCAGCTTGAGCAGGCCTTCAGTCAGCGCCTCTGGACGCGGCGGGCAGCCGGGCACGTACACATCAACCGGTAGAATCTTGTCCACGCCGTCGCACACCGAATAGGCGAGCTGAAACAGTCCGCCGCAACTCGCGCACGAGCCCATCGAGATGACGTACTTGGGGTCGGGCATCTGATCGTAAAGCAGCCGCGTGCGCAGCGCCATTTTCAGCGTCAGCGTGCCCGCCACGATCATCAGATCCGACTGGCGCGCCGAAGCGCGCGGGGTCGCGCCGAAACGATCGATATCCGCGCGCGGACCGCCGGTATGCATCAGCTCGATCGCGCAGCAAGCCAGGCCGAACAGCATGTACCAGATGCTCGATTTGCGCATCCAGTTCAGCAGCTCGTCAGTCTTGGTGGTCAAGACGTAATCAGGAAGAGTGTTTAAGAGCGGCATAATACAAAACCTCAGTTCTCGACCGGTACCTTCTTGATCCATTCCAGGTCGTGCTTGACCCAAACATAAACCAAGCCGACGAAAAGGATTAGAAGAAAAATCAAAATCTCGCTAAGCGCGTAAAGACGCCGTCCGGAGCGGACCCAGTCAAGGTAGACGGCGGCAATCGGATAGACGAACGCGACTTCGACCTCGAACACCACGAAAATCAGCGCAATCAGGTAAAAGCGGACGTTGAAATTTATCCATGCGCGGCCGGTCGGCGGCTCGCCGCATTCGTAGGGAATCAGCTTTCGATCGTAGGGATTTTGGGGCGCCAGCAGCTTCTGCAGGCCGAACATCAGCGCCACGAAGCCGATTCCGATGATTGTAAGGGCCAGCGGCACGCCAAAATTAAGATACATTTGATATTACCGAGTCCTCATTAGTTCGACTGGACTAAACTGTCAAGAAGAATGGCTTCACCTGCGGTTGATTTGGCTTAAGCAGGGCTTAATTCATATCACCGTGCGGCTAACTCGGCTTGACCCCCTTCAGCACGGACTTTAACTGGCCAGCATCGAGCCAGGCGCCGTGCCCTTCGGGACATACATGCATCTTAACTCCGGCTTCGGTCTTCGGGACCAGGATTTCTTTGCACTTCGGACAAGCGGTTTGGCTCAAGCGCTTGCGCATCTTCTCGACCAGCTCCGCATCGTTCTTTCGAGCCCATTGATCTTCGCGCGCAGCGCCAGCATCTTTCAACTTATCGCCCAGACGATCCTTGTTGTCACCCACCATGGCCGTTAGGTCATCTCCCTGATCAGCTTGCCGCTGCGTGCTTTTTCGACTGTCGCCTCGAATTTCGAGCCAAGGTCGACGCCCATCTCCTTGGCCCGCTTCTTCGCCCACAATCCGACGTTGCGCGAGTCGCGATAGTAAGAATCATCGCGCGGCTTCGAGGCATCGAAACTCGCCAGCCGAGACGCCTCGCTCTCGACCACCGCGAACGACGACATCACGCGCCGCAGGCGCGCCGATTTGCATTGCGGACAGGCAACACGCTCGCGACGGCGCGATGAACCCATCACGACGTGCGAGCTGACGACCCCGCATCGCACACATTCATACTCAAAAATCGGCATCGGATCTAAAGAATATCCTGCCCGGGGACCGCCCGCAAATCAGCACAATGCGTAAGGGAATCGAATGCGGGGCTGCGCGCCCCGCATTTAACTTCCTCGCCGTTTTTCAGCGGCGCCAGCGCTCGCGCACGTCGAGCACAGGGGTTGCCAACGGATTGCCGACCAGGAACAGGAGTCCGACTGCGCCAACTGCGATGCCGCATCCGAGCCACCAGAATGAGCGGTACTCGATGCCGAGGGCGAGCATCGCAAGTGCCCAAATTGGAATAATGAGCGAGACGACGAAGCGCATTAGCGCGCTTATCGCATGCTCAGCCTGTTCAGCGGGGTCAGCCATCAGTTTCTATTTAGCGGCTTCCGGTGAAATTTCAAATAGCGCCGGCGGTCCGCCGCCACCGATCAGATTGGACTTCGCGATGAGTTTGAGGCGCGTCCGATACTGGGGAGTCATCGTGTCCAGTTCGCGCGGTGTTGCGAGGAGATATTCGCATTTGGGATTTGTGAGATCGGGCACCGCGGCGCCGTAGTAGTACGAGAGCTCATAGTTGATACCCGACGGAATGCACAACTGATCGCCTTTTACGTGATCGGCAATGGTCGGAGCAAAGCTCTTCACGCTGCGCATAGTAGCAACGTAGGGTCTCAGCGCCGCAGTCCAGCAGGCACTTCCGAGTAGAGCTAGCACACCAAACGTAACGCCCGTTTCAAACGCGCGCCGGCGAAATGGGGACAATAACGCGTAGCCAACCCATACCATCCACGCAATCAAGTATCCGCCGGCGTTTTTCTGAATGATTTCGCGAAAACCCTCGTAGTACGCCGAATCGCTCGACTGCAAGTTTGGATGAGGAACGGAGCCGGGAGAAAAAATCAGAAAAACAAGAGCGACAATTGGGCCCAGGAAGAATGTCCATGCGAGCACGTCGCGCAATTTGGCAGCCCAGCCTCGGACCGCAAGATTGAACATCGACGCGCATAGAATTGCGATTCCCGGGAGCGCGGGCAGGATATAGTCGTCGCGCTTGACGCTTGCGATTGAGAAGAACAGCAGCACCGCGAGCGACATGCTGACCTGGTAGATCACGGGCTTGCGCTTCTCCGCCGAAAACTCGCCGGTGTAGAAAGCGAGCGCGGCCGGGATAATCAGCAGCGTCATCGGAAACGCACCGCCGAGCAGGCGCGCGGCGATAAAATAGAATGGTCGATAACTCTCGCCCGTTCCGCCGAGCCTGGCCGGCATGAAATGCCCGAAGTTCTCGGCGAAGATTATCCTGACGATCTTGTGCCCACCAACGATCGCCGCCGGCACGTACCAGACCGCGCCAATCGCGACTGCGATCGCGGCCACCTGCCATGGCCATCGCTCGCGCAGGATTGCGAGCGGATTGCGGCGCTCGATCAGCAAATAGATCGCCGCGGCAAGCGCGCAAAGCACGACGGCGACGGGACCTTTCGCCAGAATTCCGAGCCCGAGAATCACGCCGACGAATATTTTTCTGTGCGATGACTCAGGCAGCGGCTTGTCGAGCAGCGGATAAATCGCCGAGTACGCGGTGAAGAGCAGAAACGTCAGGAGCATGTCGGTCAGCGCTTCGGTCGCGCGCGACGCGAATCCGTACGTGCCGAGTATGAGTAGAAACGCAAGCCATCCGTCGGATGCGCCGACGTTGGCGACTGTCCACGCGAGCATGGCGGTCGCGAGCGCGGTGCCGGCTATGACAGACACCGCTCGCGCCCGAACTTCATCGACGGTGCCGCCGGTCGCGTCCGCAGCGATCGCGGACAGCCAATAAAACAGCGGCGGCTTGCGATCGGTGTAGCCGTACGCGTCGTGCGGTATCAGCCAGTGGCCGTCGCGCACGATGCTTTGAATCCATTCGGCCGATTGCGGCTCCGCGTCTTTCTGAAACGGCGCGCGGATGCCTTGCACGAGCACTACGAAGGCGAACAATGAGGCTATGGCGAGCGTAATGGGTCGCAGGGCCGCGCGACTCGCACGAGCCACGGTATCAGGCTGCTCGAGGGTCACGGACGACGAGTCTTCGCGATCGGCTCTAGCCACATATGCTTCAATCCGCCAGCGGGATCGTAGCGCGCCACCTGCATCGACGCGGCGTTGTGCGCGTAGCCGATTCGGCCGCGACGGTCGACCAGTATCACTCCGGCTTCGGCGCCGGTCGCGTCGATCATTTCGAGGATTGCCTCGCGCGCTACAGCGGTCGGCGAGCCGTCTGCGAGCGCCAGTACCGCCTCGCGGCATAACGCGGTCAGGATGATAGCCTCGCCCTGCCCCGTCGCCGACGCGGCGCCGAACGCATGCGCGAAAGTTCCGGCTCCGATCAATGCGGAATCTCCCACGCGCCCGAAGAGCTTGCCCGGTACGCCGCCAGTCGAGGTCGCGGCCGCGATACCGCCATGCTCGTCGACGGCAACCGCGCCGACCGTTCCATGTCCCATCGCGGCGCGTGCGGCGGCTTGGGCCTCGAGCATGCCTGTCTGCTGCTTGCGCGCGCGCCATCGCTCCCGCGCGCGCTCGGTGATCATTTCTTCGGGCCGCACCAGCCGGATTCCCACTTTCCGCGCGAAGCTTTCAGCGCCCGCGCCCGCCATCAGGATGTGAGGTGATTGTTCCATCACGGCGCGCGCGAGCATGATTGGATTTCGCACTCGGCTGACCACAGCCACCGCGCCGGCTGAGACTGCGTAGTCGGATTCTTCGAGATGTCCCGCTGGACGTGAAAGCTTGCTGCGCGAGCCGGATTCTGACGCAGGTTTAGCCGGAACCGGCTCTGCGAACATCACGGACGCATCCATTTCGACGTTGCCCTCGGAGTTGAGCAGTGACCCGTAGCCGGCATTAAAAAGCGGATGATCCTCGAGCGCCACGACCGTCGTGACGACGGCCTCGAGCGCACTGCCGTGGCCGCGCAATATTCGAGCACCGAGGCGAATCGCGGCCATCATCGCGCGACGCCGTTCGGGGCGCTCGGCTCCAGGTCCCACGTTGCCGGCACCGCCATGCGCCACGAGCGCGGGACGATTGCTCGCGCGCGCCATCTTAAGGTCCGGGCCGGCGGCCCCAGATAAACAGCCGTTTGAAGTCAAATGTCATCGCGCCGGAAGTTTTATAAGCCGCGTTTAGGCGCGTAGTCAGCTCAGCCAGAAATTCATTGTGACGATCTTTCGGGATTGCTTCGAGGAACGGGCGCAGGCCGGTGGAGCGATACCACTGAACGACGTCGGCCGGCCTCGTCATCGGATGGTGAAACGTCAGATGATAGCAATCGATGCGATCGTAGCCGAGTTGCTCGAGCATCGCGGCATAGAACTCCGGCGGCTCTTCATGAAACGCGCGCACGCGCCCGCCCAGCATCGTCTTCCACGGCGCCTCGCGCGCGAGTTTGGCGATCTCCGTTTTCGCAGTCTCAGTCTCGTTGGCGGGCATCTGCACCACGATCTTTCCGCCGGGCCTGAGCGCATCGAAGCACGCAGCGAACAGCGCGCGTTGATCGGGAATCCATTGAAAGGTGGCGTTCGAGAAGATCAATGAGTATGCGCGCTCAGCACGAAAGTCGGGAACGTTGAGCAGTTCGAATGATACGCGAGCGCATAGCTCGGCGGGCACGCCCTCGAGCAGCTTGCGCGCCGCCTCGATCATCGCAGGCGAGCCGTCGACGCCGAGCGCCGTTCCACGCGCGGTGCGCCGCGCCAGCTCGATCGTGTTTTCTCCGGAGCCGCATCCGAGATCGATGATTTTTTCTTCGTCGGAGATCTGCAGGCGCGACAAAATGTGCCCGACGGGTTCCGCGCGATAGCGGCGAAAGCGGTTGTAGAGTTCGGGATCCCAATCGGCCATCAGCGTTGCCTTCCTGCCCGGCAGCATAAGTGGCGACTGATCCGCTCACAAGCCGTCTTGCGGCGGCCTGTTCAATCGGGCACAAGCATAGCGGATGAGCGAGCCTTCAGAATCTCAACCAGTGGCGCCCAAGCGCAAATCCCGGCGCATCTTCGGCGTCGGCGCACTGCTGCTGGCGGTTCCGGTTATTCTGTGGATCGGGGCAGGCGCCGTCGTTGCGCGATCGTTGAGGTACCCGGACTCTCTCCGGCGCAGCGGGCAAGACGTCTTTGGGCACCATGTCCCGGCGTTCCAGAGGGGCTCGATCACGGACATCGGAGTAGCGCTGGGAGTCGAGCCTGAGCGATTGGACTGCGGCGTCGTCGAGGAGGACGGCCTGCGTAAGCGCCAGGTCAGCGTGGTAGGATGGTACTTTCCGGGCAAACGCCGCGAGGTGGTTGTGATCGTGCCGGCTGTAACGCCCGAAGTCGCGATCATACCGTACGCCAAGTTTCTGCTGGCCGCTGGCTACACCGTGGTCGCGACCTATAACGCTAACAATCCGAGCTACGGGACGAGTTGGGGATTGCTCAAGCGCAAATTCGCGCTGGCGACGGCGCGCACGCTGATCGACGACGGCTTCACTAAAATCGCAGCGCTCGGCATATCCGAGGGCGGCGCCGCCGCGATTATGGCGCAGGCCGAGCAGCCGGTTTTCACCGCAATCGTCGCCGACGGTTCTTACGCGAACCTTGAGCGGATGTTCATGCGCAGCCCCTCGATCGAGCGGCTCAATCCTGCGTTCGTCAGCACGGTAATGTGGGAAGCGCAGCTATGGTTCGGTCGCAACCTGGATAAAGTCTCGCCCGAAACAGACGCCGGTAACCTGGGGTCGTGCGCATTGCTGATCATTCAGAATCGCGACGACCAGGTCACTCCGCTTGCCGACGGTCAGGCGCTGCTCCTGGCAGCAGGGTTCAACGCGCAGATGTGGACCGTGCCTTCGGGCGGTCACGGCGATGCGATCTATGAGGATCCCAAAGGCTACGCCGCGCGCGTCGTCAAGTTCCTCGATGCGAGCTTCGACATTCTGCCGCCCGGCACCAACCCGCGCCCGCATTGACGACCGACCAGTAAGGTCCAGCTACATTCGCGGCGCGCTCAGATCCACCAGCAGCGTGTTCTTGAGACGCTCGAAGAGTTCGTCGACGTTCCACGGTCCGTTGTTATAGAGCACCTTGTCGGGCGCGATATGCCGATAGCGCATGAGGCGGTAACCCGACGCGCCGAAGCATTGCCCGGTAACGTTCGCGGCATCGTCGCTGGCGAGAAATAAAACTATCGGCGCGACGTTGGCGGGATCGCGGGGCGTCCCCTCGACCTTGTCGGACTGCGGAATTCCGGTCGCACCAGGCATCCGTCCCGCAGGAATCGTGTCGGTCATGCGCGTCGACGCGCCCGGCATGATCGCATTTACTGTGATTCCATACTTGTGCAGCGAGTTCGCGCTCGAGTACGTCAGGCCCAGGATTCCCGCCTTGGCGGCCGCGTAGTTCGGCTGGCCGGGACTGCCGAGCGCCGAGTTCGACGAGAAATTTATGATCCTGCCGTACTTGCGTTCGCGCATATGCGCCGACGCGGGACGCATCGTGCAGTAGTGCCCTTTCAGGTGCACGCGGATCACGTCGTCCCATTCCTGCTCGGACATGTTGAAGATCATGCGGTCGCGCAGGATGCCGGCGACGTTAACCAGGATGTCGAGCTTGCCGAATTCCTTGATTGCCTGGTTGACTAATCCCTCGCCGCCTTCGACCGTCGCGATATCCATGTGATTGGTGGCGGCGTTGCCGCCCGCTGCCTTGATTTCTTTGACGACGTCGTCGGCGGGCGATTGAGTTTCTTTTTCCTTCTGACCCGCGACCGTAACGCCGAGATCGTTGACGACTACTGCGCATCCCTGCGCGGCAAATAGTCTGGCAATTCCGCGGCCGATGCCGCGACCGCCGCCGGTGATGGCGGCTACCTTTCCGTCAAGCTTGCCCATCGGTCAATTCTCCTTGCGGCACAATGCCGGAATCCAAACGCGCTCAATGTTTTGGTTCCTGTTGGATAGTCCGCTTATAGCGCAAAACTCGGCGGACAGAACAGTCGCGCATCGTCTTCGCAGCGCCCTGAGTACTCGTTATTTTTTGTCGTCGTCGTAGGGATGCGAAAAGACCATTTCCGTGACCTCGCCCGACGTCGTCAGACGGCCGATCTTTCCATTGGGCTCGGTGAACCAGAGTCTGCCGTCGGGACCGGCCGTGATAAAAGTCGCCATCGACTCTTGCGGCATCGGGAACGCGGTGAATTGTCCCTTTGGAGTCACCCGATAAATCAGCTGCGCCCGAATCACAGTCACCCAGAGATTTTTGTCGGAGCCCGCCGCGATTCCAAGCGGCGTGCCGGCCGCCGGCAATTCAAACTCGGTGATGTAGCCATCGGGCGTGATTCGGCCAATCTTGTTGGCTTGCGGTTGAGTGAACCACACGTTGCCATCGGCGCCAAGCGTCATCATCGCGGGGCGGCTGTCGGGCAGCAGGATTTGAAATTCCTTGACCGAGCCCGCGGTGGTGACGCGTGCGATTCGATTCACCCCGTCCTCCGCAAACCACAGGTTGCGGTCGCTGCCCTCGAGGATTTCGGCCGGTCCCGTGCCCTTGGGGAGCTCGATTTCAGTTAGCGTGCCGGTGGTGCTGAGCCGCCCGATGCGATTGCCCGAATGCTCGGTGAACCAAAGATTGCCGTCTGGGCCCGACGTGATGCCTGCGGGGCCACTGTTTGAATGCGGCAGTTTGACGTACGCGATTTTTCCGTCCGGAGCGACACGCCCGATTCGGTTGCCGACCGTATCTGTGAACCAGACTGCGCCGTCGGGTCCTGCGGTTATTCGTTCCGCAAATCCGTCCGGATCGATTCGAAACCGTTTGGTGGCGCCGTATGGCGTCATCTGCCCTATCCCGTCGCCCTGGTACTCGGTGAACCACAGGTTGCCGTCAAGGCCTGCGGTGATTGCGTAAGGCGCATGCGTACCGAGCGGCTCTCCGGTTGGTGTAGGCTGTGCGCTCGGAACCGCAACTGCACCCGTGGTCTTCGCAGGCGCGGGTTGCTGCGACGCACATCCCTGTACTATCGCGATTGCGGTGGCAATCAGAGCCAGTCTCAGCGCGCGGCTGATCCAGGAATGGCTCAATTGACGATCCGATTTGCTCTCAACTCGGAAATCTCGCCGGCTCCGAACCCGAACTCGCCGAGAATTTCGTCGGTGTGTTGCCCAAGGTCTGGCGCATGCCTCCATAGCTCGGGTTCGGTGCGCGAGAATCGTGCCGGCGATCGGACCCCGCGTACCCGGCCGGCCTTCGGATGCTCATACTCGAAAAAGGTCTCATTCGCGACGAATTGCGGATCGATCCATATCGAGTCGTAGTCGTTCACCGGCCCGCACGGAACGTCGGCCGCCTCGATACGCTCGAGCCAATATGCCGACGGCTTGCTCGGGAACAGCGCGATCATGCTCTTGATCGATCGCCTCACGCGTTCGGACCGCGGCTCGTCACCTTCGAACCATTCGGGATGTCCGATTGCGTCGAGTATCCCCGCCCAATGCTTGTCGGTCAGCGGCGCAATCGTGATATAGCCGTCCGCCGTCTGAAACGGATCGAGCGTGTTCATCGAGGGTGGGACGCCGGCGTCGTGCGGCAGATAGGTGTGACGCGAAGCGGTGTCGGGCATCAGGTAGTAGGCTACAGCGTCGATCATCGCAATCTGCAGATGCTGTCCTTTGCCGCTGCGCTGCGCCTCGTTCAGCGCTGCGAGGATCGAGATTGCCGCGGTCATCGCAGTGACCTTGTCGGCGAGAATATTCTTGACCGCGCGCGGCCGCCCCTGCGTGCGCTGCGAGGTCATCACTCCCGCCATCCCCTGGATAATCGGATCGTAGGCCGGCTTGTTCACCGATGGCCCCGAAAAACCGTAGCCGGCGATCGAGCAGTAGACGATCTTCGGATTGCGCGCCGCGACGGCGTCGTAGCCGACACCCAGCCGATCGACCACACCGGGACGCACATTCTGCACCACCACGTCCGCTTTCTCCGCCATCTTGAGAAACACGTCGGCGGCGCCGGGCTGCTTGAGATCGAGCATCATCGCACGCTTGTTGCGATTCCAGTTGAGGATACTGATCGTTACGCCTCCTCGCTCCTTTCCTGTGAGCATTCGCGAAATGTCGCCATCTGGCGGCTCGATTTTGATAACGTCAGCGCCCAGATCACCAAGCATCATGGTGCAGAAGGGTCCCGACACCACCATGCTCAAATCGAGTACGCGGATTCCTTCCAATGGGCCCATTCGATGCCTCCGGGGAAAGTTCCCCCGTGTAATTTCCAGGCAGACTTCGCGCTTTAAAGATGCTTGCTACCAAGGATGCTTATAGTTCAACCCACATGGACCCCACAACTTGACGCGATGGATTGGCCACAGGGTGCAGGGGTCATCCTTGCCCAAGGAGGTGCGGAACCCACGGTGGGTTCCACATTCAATCAAGCGAACCTCCCACTGCGAGTCGCGATCTCTCGCAACTTCGCGACGTCCGACTGTATCGCGCGGCTGCGGCGCATTCGCTCCAGCGTCAGCGGGATTCGATAGGTCCAGTTCCATGCGCTGATCGTTCCGGGCCGATTGATGCGCGCACTCCATCCAAACAAATCCTGGATCGGAATGATCACCAGCCGCGACGGCGCCGCATACAGTACTGCCAGGATCGCGAACCGAGCCGATTGCTCCAGCATCCGGCGCGGATTCACATTGCTCTCGAGTCCCAGCGAGCGCACGAATTTCTCGCGCTCGTCGACCGGCTGCGCACGCCACCAGGCAGTCAGTGGTTCCGTATCGTGCGTGCCCGTGGTCGCAAGCGAGAGTTCCGGATAGGTCGCCGGGCTCAAAAACGGTTCGTCGCCATGGCCCCAGTCGCGCTCCCATTGCATCACCTTGTATCCTGGCACGCCCAGCCGCATCAGCGACTCGCGCACCCACGGCGGCACGGTGCCCAGGTCCTCGGCGATCAGCTCCGTAGCGCCGACCTCCTGTTTGATCAGGCCAATCACTTCCTCGCCCTGGTGGCGCTGAGCGTCTTCGTTCACCGGCGTGAACGATCCCGGCAAACTCGGATCGGCGCTGAAGTTGAATGTCCGGTAGAGTCCCACGACGTGATCGATTCGCAGCAAATCGTAAAGTGAGCTTGAGTGTCGCGCCCGCGCGCGCAGCACCTTGAACCCCTCCGCGCGCATCTGGTTCCAGTTGGGCAGTGGCAGGCCCCACCGCTGACCCTTGGGATTGAAGGCGTCGGGAGGCGCGCCGACCGTGCGCGACAAATCGAATTCGCCCTGATTCGCCCACACTTCGGCGCTATCGCGGCACGGTGAAAACGCGAGGTCTCCGCCGATCAACGCGCCGCGCGCTTTTGCGTATGCACGCATTTCAGACCATTGCCGATGCGCGAGGTACTGCCAGTATTCGTACATCTCGATCGCGTCGGCCAGCTCACGCCGCACGGCCACGAATGCGTCACGATCGCACTTGGCAATTTCTGCCGGCCACGTTTCCCAGCTGCTCCAATTGAAATGGTCCTTGAGCGCGCGAAACAGAGCGTAGTCGTGAATCCAGTAAGAGTTGGCCTCGATAAAAGTATCGAGCTGCGGGTCGCGTTCCTGGCGCGCGCGACTCGCTCGATACGCCCGCTCCAGCAGCGTGAATTTTTCTCGCCGGCTGATATCACGAGGAACGAAGCGCGCCTTGCCCACCACCGCCCGCGCGCGCGCCTGCACCACTCGCCCGACGCCCGGCAATCCCCTCACCGAGATGTACATCGGATCGATTGCCATCACGCTCATCGCGCTGTACGGGCTGAGATCGTTGGGGCCGGTCTCGTCCAGCGGCAGCAATTGGATCACGCGATGACCCGTCGACAGCGCGAAATCGATCATCGGCGCGAGATCCAGTATCTCGCCGCGTCCGAGATTGTCGCGCGTACGGATCGAGAATAGTGGAATAAGGATTCCCGCGGACCGCGTCAGCATCGTAGTGGGCTTATATGACCGGTCCGAAGTCCGGGGATCTCAAATCACGTAGCCGCCGTTGGGGCTTAGCACCTGGCCGACCATGAACTTCGAATCCTCGCACGCCAGGAACAGCGCCGCCGCCGCGATATCGCGCGGCTCGCCGAAGCGCCCAATCGGCGTGATCGCTTCGATCTGCTTGCGCATCTCGGCGTCGACAATCGAGGTCATCGGAGTGTCGATAAAACCGGGCGCGATACAATTGACCAAAATCCCCAACGGCACCACTTCGCGCGCAACCGATTTGGTGAACGAAATTATCCCGCCCTTCGCCGCGCAGTAATCCGCCGCGAACGCGAGCCCAGTCGTGCCCGCAATGGATCCAATGTTGATGATGCGACCGGACTGCTTGGGAATCATCACCTTGAGCGCCTCGCGCGTGCAGTAAAACGTCGAATCCAGATGCGTCGCGAGCATCTTGTGCCAGTCCTCATCGGTCTTTTCGTGAGTCGGAGTCGCGATACTTGTCTCGCGGCTCCGTGCGATGCCCGCGTTGTTGACCAGGATATCGATAGTCCCAAACGCCGCGATAAAATCCTTGAACATCTTTGCGACCGCCGCGCTGCTCGACACGTCCGCGACAAACGGATGCGCCTTGCCGCCGGCGCGCTCGATTTCTGTCACAACGTTCTGCGCCGATTCGGGCCTGATGTCGTTGACGCCGATTTTTGCGCCCTCGCGCGCGAACGTCAGTCCCATCTCGCGCCCGAGTCCCGAACCGCCGCCAGTGATCAGTACAACTTTGTCCTTGAGCTTCATCGTGCGCCTACTTCTTGCCTTCCTTTAATTGCCGTTTCCAATCGAGCCTTCGTGCCTCGGCGCCGGCCGCCTCGGCTTCGGGCACCATCCCCTTCTTCTGATAGAACATGCTGAGGTTGGTGTACGCGAGGATGTCTTCCGGCTCCTGCGCGATATATTTTTTCGTCAGCTCGATCGCCGCGTCGAGATCTCCCTTAGCCTGGTAGCACATCGTCATGCCGTGGATCGCATCGACGTACTTGGGGTCGATCTCGAGTGCCTGTTTGTACAGCTCGATCGCTTCGTCGAACTTGTCGTCTGCGTACGCGTCGATCGCTTCGTCGTACAGCTCTTCTTTGTCAGGCATATCTCACCTCGGATGAAACGCGCGCCCGTCCGCACATATCACGCACACCCACCCTCTTATATACTAGACTCTGTACTATGGAGAATTCGCCCGCACCGACCGAAGCAGACGTTTACGAAGTCCTGCGCGAGTGCTACGACCCCGAGATTCCTGTCAACCTCGTCGACCTCGGACTCATCTACGGCGTTCAGATCGAGAACCGAGTCGTCAACGTCACGATGACGCTGACCGCACCCGGCTGTCAGATGGGCATGATGATCACGCAGGACATTCAGGACAAGCTGCTCGGCATCCCCGGATGCGACGACGCTTGCGTCGAGATCGTATGGGACCCGCCCTGGACCCCGCACATGATGACCGAAGCCGCAAAGAAGCAACTCAACATCGACGACTAGCGGCACTCAATCAGGATCGATCAGTACTCCCGGATTAAGAATTCCGCGCGGATCGAGCGCGTGCTTCGCCGCCTTCAGCGCCAGCGCGAATCCATCCGGCCGTTGCCGGTCGTACCACGGCCGATGGTACCTGCCAACCGCGTGATGGTGGGTGATCGTGGCCCCCAGCTCTATCAAGCGGTCGGACACCGCGGCCTTGATCTCATCCCACTGCTCCAGCTCGGAGCCGCGTTTGCCCGGCGCCAGAATCGTGTAGTACGGCGCCGGCCCGTCGGGATAAACGTGCGTGAATCGGCACGTGACTGTGCCCTTGCCGCACACGCGCGCGATTACATTGCGCGCGGTCTCCATCATCTGGCGATGAAATTCCGGGAATCGCTCCCACGTGATCGAGGTCTCGAAGGTGTCACTCACCATCCCCATCGCGGCGACGGTGTCCATCAGGTACGGTGCGTTCAAAAATGCGTTGCGCCACGCGCCCGCCGATCCTTCATGCGTCGCCTCGGCATCGGTGCGAGTCTT
Source organism: uncultured delta proteobacterium (assembly GCA_963842215.1). Classification (GTDB taxonomy): domain Bacteria; phylum Desulfobacterota; class Binatia; order Binatales; family Binataceae; genus Binatus. Next base: position 1,608,228 of record CAWJFQ010000001.1, read on the forward strand.
CGCGGCATCCGCCGGAATTTTCCCACCATGATCGGCGCAGCACTCGAGCGCGCGTTTCATCCACGGTTCCAGCGGATGGTCCGCTGACTCGAATGCGAGCACCAGCACGGCTTCATCGCCGTTGCCGGCGCCGGAGTTGAACGCCTCGCCCTCGTCCAGCACGCGGCAGTTCGCGGGAAAGATTCCCGACTGCGAGATCTGGCGCACCGCGTCCGCCGCCTTGAACATGCTGGGAAACGGCACCGACGCGCCGGCGCGAAACGTCGGCCGGTCCTGCAGCCGCATCCAAGCCTCGGTGATGATGCCGAGAATTCCCTCCGAGCCGATGAACATCCGGTCGGGGCTCGGACCCGCGCCCGAGCCGGGCAAGCGGCGCGACTCGACGATTCCCGTCGGCGTCACGACTCGGAGCGATTCGACGAAATCGTCGATATGCGTATACAGCGTCGCGAAATGCCCGCCCGACCGCGTCGCGATCCATCCGCCGAGCGTCGAGAATTCGAACGACTGCGGGAAATGGCGAATCGTCAAGCCGTGCGGCTTCAGTTGCGCGTCGAGCGCGGGACCATAGACGCCGGCCTGGATTCGCGCCGCGCGCGAGACCTTGTCGACTTCCAGGACTTTGCCCAGATGGATCAGGTCGATCGACACCGCGCCGCGGTAGCGGTCGCCTTCCGGCGGTTCGACGCCGCCGACCACGCTCGAGCCGCCGCCGTATGGTACCGCTGCGATCTGCGCGCCGTCGCACCATTCTAGCACCCGGACCAGTTCTTTCTCATCGCGCGGATACGCAACGACGTCGATCGGATTCGGATAGTCGCGCCGGAACGCCCGCCTGATATCGCGCGACCCTTTGCCGTAAGTATGTCCCGCGCGTTCGTGCACAGCAGTCGTGCAAATCGACTCGAGCGCCGACGGCGGCTTCACCCGCGGCGCGCGCAGGTTAAGCTCGCTTTCCTTGGGCGCCGGCGTCAGCGCGAGCGGACCGAGGTCAAATCGTTTGGCCATCCGCTCGGCCATGTGCTTCTGCTGTTCGGGAGTCGGGCCCTGGTCCTCGTAGCCCCATCCCCAGAACTTTCGCTTGCGATTCTCGGCCATTGGATTTGTCCTCGATATGCGAAGTTGCTGACTGCGGCGATTTTGCGCCCGCCGTGCCCGTCGGAGCAACCCGTAACTCTCGCTTGCGCGGCAGTAGCCGGCGTCGTATCAGTCGAATCAGTTCGACGAGGAGATGGCATCATGAGTGACAACGACACGCAGATTTCGGCAGCGGATCCGCATCCGCGCAAAAAACTCGAGCTCATCAACACCTGGATTTCGTACGCGGACACCGGCGCCGGCGATCCAATGGTTTTTTTGCACGGCAATCCGACCTCGTCGTACCTTTGGCGCAACGTCATCCCGCACCTCTCACCGCAAGCGCGATGCCTGGCGCCGGATCTCATCGGCATGGGCGCTTCTGGACCGTCCGCGACCGGCACGTACCGCTTCGAGGATCATTCGCGTCACCTCGATGCGTTCTTCGAGGGCCTTAATCTCAAGCGCAAGGTGACGTTGGTCGTGCACGACTGGGGCTCCGCGCTGGGCTTCCACTGGGCCGCGCGGCATCCCGAGGCGGTCAAGGGAATCGCGTACATGGAGGCGCTCGTCAGGCCGCTGCAGTGGTCGGAATGGTCGCAGGCCGCAGTCAACGTCTTCAAGGCGCTCCGCAGTCCGGCCGGCGACGATATGATTTTGAAAAATAACATTTTCGTCGAACGCATCCTGCCTGGCAGCGTCCTGCGCAAGCTCAGCGACGAGGAGATGAACGCCTATCGAAAGCCGTTCGTCCAGCCGGGAGAGTCGCGGCGGCCGACGCTCACATGGCCGCGCGAGATTCCGCTCGAAGGTGAGCCCGCCGATGTCGTCGCGATCGCCGACAACTATTCGAAGTGGCTCGAAAAGAGCGCGACGCCAAAGTTGTTCGTCAACGCCGAGCCCGGCGCAATCCTGACCGGGGCGCAGCGCGAGTATTGTCGCAAATGGCCGAACCAGCGCGAGGTGACCGTCAAGGGCATCCATTTCATCCAGGAAGATTCGCCGCACGAAATCGGACGCGCCGTCGCCGACTGGTACAGGTCGATCTGAAGAAACGCCGGAGGCCCCCATGCAGAAATATTCAACGCTGCTGTTCGAGGTACGCGATCACGTCGCACATATCACGCTGAATCGGCCTGAGGCGGCCAACGGAGTGAATCTCGAGATGGCATCGGAGCTTCGCCACGCCGCGCGTCGATGCGCCACCGACTCCGATGTTCGCGCCGTCCTGCTGGCGGGCGCGGGCAAGATGTTTTGCGCGGGCGGCGACCTGAAGGCCTTCGCCGCTCAGCCCGAAGGCGAGCTGCCCGGATTTCTCGAACAGGTAACGCTGCATCTGCATCAGGCGGTGACGCACTTCTCGCGGATGGACGCGCCGGTGATCGCTGCGATTCAAGGCAGTGCGGCCGGCGGCGGCTTCAGCCTCGCCATCTCGTGCGACTTTCCGATCGCCGCGGAGTCGGCAAAGTTCACGATGGCGTATACGCGCGCCGGCCTAACGCCCGACGGCTCCTCGACCTACTTTCTGCCGCGTATCGTCGGTTACCGGCGTGCGATCGAGCTTGCGATCACCAATCGGGTGCTGTCCGCGCGCGAGGCCGCCGAGCTTGGACTCGTCACGCGAGTCGTGCCCGACGCAGACCTGATGAGCGAGGCGTCTAGCCTCGCGACTCAACTCGCGGCGGGCGCCACCGCTGCATTCGGCGGCGTCAAGCGCTTGATGGTCGAGAGCTTCACCAACACGCTCGAGGCTCAAATGTCGCTCGAGACCGAGTACATCTCGGCGATGGGCCGCACCACGGATGGACGCGAAGGTATCGCGTCGTTCCTGGCGAAGCGCGCGCCGAAATTTTCGGGAAAATAGAAGAGACCTTTTTTCTCCATCTCGACGCTTGACAGAGACCGTTTTCCGCAGTATTTAACCTATAGGTTATTTAACTGAATGGTTCAGCAGCACGCATCGTCCGAGCATCTCAGCGCGACTTTCGCCGCGCTGGCCGATCCTACCCGCCGCGCGATCCTCGCCCGCCTCGCCTCGGGCGAGACTTCCGTGTCCGAGCTGGCCGAGCCTTTCGCGATGAGCATGCCCGCAATTTCCAAGCATCTCAAAGTGCTGCAGCGCGCCGGTCTGATCGAACGCGGCCGCGAGGCGCAGTGGCGGCCCTGCCGGCTGGCGCCGGCTCCGCTCAAGGACGCGTCGGATTGGCTCGAAAGCTACCGCCGTTTCTGGGAGGAGAGCTTCGATCGGCTGGAAGACTACCTGCGCGAGCTGCAAAAGAAGGAAAAGAAAAATGCCCGCAAAAAGTAGCGCCGCCGCCGAATCTGCCGGCCGCGAACTCGTCATCGCTCGCGTCTTCAACGTGCCGCGCGACCTGGTGTGGAAAGCGTTCACCGAGCCTCAACGCCTCGAGCAATGGTGGGGGCCCAAAGAATTCACTACGCGCGTCCACCAGTTCGACCTCCGACCCGGCGGCGTCTTCCTTTATAGCCAGCGGACGCCGGACGGTCGCGAAATGTTCGGCAAATGGGTCTATCGCGAGATCGTTGCGCCGCAGCGGATGGTAATCGTCTCTTCTTTTACCGATGACAGGGGCCACCCGGTCCGTCATCCACTTGAACCGAACTGGCCGCTCGAAATGCTGAGCTCATCGACGTTCGCCGGGCATCAGGGCCGCACGACGCTCACAATTCGAACGATGCCGATAAATGCGACGGAGTCTGAGCGCAAGACCTTCTACGACGGGGAAAAGTCTATGGAGCAGGGTTTTGCCGGGACCTTTGATAGGCTCGACCGATATTTGGCGGCCGCCTGACGAAATTTGTTATCTGCAACTGAAGGAGAACCAATATGGGTGCAGCGACTAATCTCATCACAGAGCCCGCCGATCGGGTGCTCGTTATCACGCGCGTTTTCGACGCGCCGCGCAGCCTCGTCTTCAAAGCATGGACCGAAACCCAGCACATGGAACGCTGGTTCGGCCCGCGCGGCTTCACTAGCAAAGTTCTCAAAAACGACCTACGCCCCGGCGGCGCCTATCGAATTCATATGCGCGGGCCCGATGGCGACGATCATTGGACGCAGGGCGTATTTCGCGAGGTCGTGCCGCCCGAGCGGCTGGTCATGGTCGGGAGTTGGGCGGACGCTGACGGCAACCCCACCCGTCCCGAAACGACACTGACGCTGCTGTTCGAAGATGTGGCTGGCAAGACCAGGCTCACTCTGCACAACGCGGTATTCGAATCGGTCACGGCGCGCGATATGCACGAGAGCGGATGGGGCAGCAGCCTCGACTGTCTCGCCGAGTACCTGGCAACGGCCTGATCGGGAACTGACGTTTGTTGCAGGAGGTGACCATGGAGCACGCCGAATCAATCACGCCACAAAGCGGCGATCTGATCGTGATCGTGGGGACCGTCAAGGGCTTGTTCATTTTCAGCACCGATCGCAACCGCCGCCAGTTCCGAATCGCGGGCCCCTACTTCAAGGGCCAGGCGATTTTTTCTACCGCCTATCTGCCGGACAAGCGTGCGCCGCGCATCCTGGTCGGCAACCTGAGCATGCATTGGGGCGCAGTCGTGAGCTGGTCCGACGATTTCGGCGCGAGCTGGCACGAACCCGAAGACGGCAACGTAAAATTTCCGGCCGGCAGCGGTCTTTCGTTGAATGCGGTGTGGGCGCTCGAAGCCGCACCGCTGGTCGGCGCTGACGTGGTATTCGCGGGCGCCGATCCCGCCGCGCTCTATCGTTCTGATGATCGCGGCGAGACGTTTCATCCGGTCGAGTCTCTGCTGAACCATCCCGAGCGGCCGTATTGGATGCCGGGGGCAGGCGGCCTCTGCCTGCATACGATTCTGCCCGATCCGATCGATCCGAACCGGATGTTCGTCGGCATCTCGTCAGCGGGCATGTATCGCAGCGACGACGGCGGCAATTCGTGGACCCGGCGCAACGACGGAGTGCGGATGGAGCAAGGCCCTCCGCATGCGCCGCATTTCGGCCCGCAGTGCGCACATAAGATGCGTTACGATTCGAAAAATCCCGCGCGCATCTATCTGCAGAACCATCCCGGCGTCTACCGCAGCGATGATGGCGGCGATTCGTGGATCGATATCGCCGACGGCTTGCCGTCGCAGTTCGGCTTTCCGCTGGTCGCGCATCCGAGCCGCGCCGACACCGCTTACCTGATACCGCTCGAGTCGGACAACTTTCGCGTGCCGATCGAGGGCGCGGTCAAGGTTTGGCGCACGCGCGACGCCGGCGCGTCATGGGAGCCGCTCGGCAACGGACTTCCCCAGCGCGACGCTTACTTCTCGATTCTTCGCGACGCGTTCACGTCCGACAGTTTGTCCCCTGCCGGGCTTTATTTCGGTACGCGCGGCGGCCAACTGTTCGCTTCGCGCGACGAGGGAGAAAGCTGGAACACGATCGCCGATTGGCTGCCGGCGGTGTTGTGCGTCAAAGCGGTCGAGGTCGCCTGAGGATCGTGATGCAGTTTCATCTGCCATCTGCGCTTCGCCGATGGGCGGGCGGCAACGAGGTCATTGAGTTGCGGCTTCCGCTCGACGGGCGGATGACGATTGGAGAGGCGCTGGTGATGCTCGGCCGCGACTATCCCGCGATCCGTCAGCGCGTGCTCGACGATCAGTCCAACATCCGCCGCCACGTCAACGTATTCGTCAATGGTGAGAACGTGCGCTACGCACAAGGCGGCTCGACCCAGGTTTCCAATGATTCGGAGGTGTGGATTTACCCCGCGCTTTCCGGCGGATGAGGAATTGTCGATTTCGAGTCGCGTCGAACGACTACATAGCAGGAATTGAAAAATTTAGAGCGATAACCCTTGCGAGGATAAGCAGATGCGGATCAGTAAACATCACTTAGGTATTGCCTTCGAAGTCTGGAACGCTCAACAGAGCTGGTTCTGGTTGGTCGAGAACACTAATCGTAACGGCACGATTGGCGCAGCCGCGACCGAGTCCGACGCAATGCGCGACGCTCGATCGTCGATCGAAGAGCTTTCCAATTCTAATTCGCGCCCCGGTTGGGAGTGTTCGCTGGGAAATCTCGCGCGCTATCTCGCCGCTGCCGCCGATCCAACCGGCTGAGTCTGGCACGCGAAAAAAATTCAAGGAGACAGAGTCGCACCATGAACCACAATCCAATCGTTTCTCGCGAAGAATGGCTTACCGCTCGCAAACTCCTGCTCGCCAAAGAAAAGGAATTTACCAAGGCTCAAGAGGAGCTGAGCCGGCAACGTCGCGCCCTGCCGTGGGTAAAGATCGACAAGTCCTACGAATTCGACAGTCCTTCAGGGAAGGTGACGCTCAGCCAACTGTTCAACGGCCGCAGCCAACTGCTCATCAACCACTTCATGATGGCCCCCGGCGTGTCGCATCAGTGCGTCGGATGCTCGTTCGGCATCGACAACGTCGAGAGCATGCTGGTGCATCTCGAAAACCATGACGTCAGTTATGTAACCGTCGCGCGCGCGCCAATCGAGGAAATAGAAATCGTCCGCAAGCGGATGGGATGGCAGATTACCTGGGTGTCGTCATACGCCAGCGACTTCAACTACGACTTCAACGTCTCGTTCAAGCCCGAGCAGATTGCGGCGGGAGAGGCGTATTACAATTTTCGTCAAACCAATCCCGGAGTCGAAGATCTTTCGGGCACCAGCATCTTTTTCAAAGACGATGCGGGCCAGATCTTTCACACCTATTCGTGTTATGCACGCGGCGATGAACAGTTTCTCGGCGCTTACGCGATTCTCGACGTGATGCCGAAGGGTCGAAACGAAAACGGGCCGTACCATTCGCTGGCCGACTGGGTGCGGCCGAAAAATATGTACGCCAAGGATGGAACGGTTGAGGCGAACGGCCGATATCACGCGCCCGCCTGCGCTTGCAGCTCGCATCAGTGAAGATGGGCGACTCATGGGGATTCATTGTTGCTGCGAGGCCGGCGCGCCAGACCCCGATCTCAAGCAGAACATCGTGCCGCCGGCAGATGACGCTGCGCGTCCGTTGACGGTCGCGCTACGTTGTGTCGACATGGCGCGCTGGATGGTTCCCGGCGCGGTGCTGGTGCTCTTGCCGAAATGTCCCGCGTGCCTGGCGGCATATATCGCGATCGGAACAGGCTTCGGAATCTCGATCTCGACCGCGACTTATGTGCGTTTGTTGCTCGTGACGGTGTGTCTAACGTCGTTGTTATTGCTTGCTGCGAGAATCCTGCCGCGCCTGTTTCAGTCTTTCACGCGACCGCGCGATTACCTGGTCGAAAGGAAATAGCACCATGGAAACACCGCAGAACTATTATAAGGGCAATGGTCCGATGACCGCTCTGGGAGCGCGCGCAGAGGAATTTCGCGCGCTGCCGCAAGATATCGCCGGGCTATGCGCAGTCGTGCAAGGCGTGCTGATCCATCGCGACATTGCGCCGTGGCTGTACAATCTCAAGCTGACCGAAGAGCAACGCGACGACGCCAATATTCGTTCTCTTGCAAAAATGCTAACGCGAATTCATGTGCTCGATTCGCGGCCACTCACCATCGCGCGCGAGGCCGGCCACCGACTGCCGGGCGTCTGCCGTCATTTTTCGCTGATGCTCTGCGAGATGCTGCGTGAGCAAGGAATACCGGCGCGTCTGCGATGCGGCTTTGGCGCGTACTTCGAGCCCGGCAAATTCATCGACCATTGGGTCTGCGAATACTGGAGTGCGGCAGAAGCGCGCTGGATATTGGTCGACGCACAGATGGACGCTGTACAGCGTGACGCATTCAAGCTCAAATTCAATCCGCTCGACGTTCCCCGCGACGCTTTCATAATCGCCGGCGACGCGTGGCAGCAGTGCCGCGCGGGACGCGCCGATGCGAGCCGCTTCGGAATTCTCGACATGCATGGGTTGTGGTTTATCGCCGGTAACGTGCTGCGCGATCTCGCGTCACTCAATCGGATGGAAATGCTGCCGTGGGACGTGTGGGGGTTGATGGAAATGGGCGACGCCGCGCTTACCGACGAGAAAAAGGCGCTGCTCGATCGCGTCGCAGCACTCACGCTCGCAGGTGATGAGAAGTTCGAAGAGGTCCGCAAGACTTACGAATCGGACGACCGCTTGCGCGTGCCGCCGGTGGTTTTCAACGCTATTCGCAATGCGCCGGAAAATATCGCGAGCTGAGGAGATTAGTCTAATGTGAAACCCACCGTGGGTTTCACGCTTCCCTCGGCAGGGTTGACCCCTGCACCCAGTGAAAAGATGCGGGACCTCGTCCCTGTTCGGAAGTAATTTGACAGCCCATCCGCTCTGTCTCCTCTCCCTGCGTGGGAGAGGATGAAGGTGAGGGTCCGAATATAGCGCCCCTGCGCGATTCAGGATTCCGCTTCTGCCTGAAGGACGCGGACGTTATGCACTTACAAATTTGCCCCGGCATCCAAAACGAATTAGATTTTTCGATAGAGCCCCTTAGAAGAACTCCACTCTCGTCTCTTAACGTACTTCGAAACACGGAGGCGCAAAGGCGGCGCTGGAACGTGTCCGGAGACGTATTCAAACCAAACAATCCTCAACTCGCTGATCAGGAGCAAGACGGATGGGCATTCTGAGTGACGTCGAAGGAATCAGGCAACGAGCACGCAAGCATATCGAGTCTGGCGCGGTTACCGATGAATACAACGCCGATCGTGCCGAGGTCGTTCGAACTCTTAATATCGTCCTGGCGACGGAATTAATGTGCGTCCTTCGTTACAAGCGGCACTACTATATGGCGACTGGGATCGATTCAGAGAGCGTCAAAAAGGAATTCCTGGAGCACGCTCAGGAAGCGCAGCAGCATGCGGACCTCGTTGCCGAGCGAATAACCGAATTGAACGGTCAACCCGATTTCAACCCGAAGACGCTGGCGGAACGAAGCCTGTCTGAGTACACCAGCGCCCAGACGGTACACGAAATGATTCGTGAGGATTTGGTCGCGGAGCGTATCGCGGTGGAATCGTATTCAGAGCTGGTCAGATGGCTTGGTGAGAAGGACGTGACCACCCACAAACTAATGGTCGATATCCTGATGGTCGAGGAACAACACGCGGCCGATATGCAAAAGCTGTATGGAAAGCTTCAGCCGGTTTAGCCGGTGCGGTCGACCAACTCTTGCTAACCTCTCCTTGGACAAGGAGAGGTTAGAATTCGGATTCCCTGTTCGGAAAGTTAGTCTCGCGCAGCCTCACCTGCCGCCGCCGGGTGCTGGTGCGGGGGCTTGCGGGCGTGACGGTTTTGGCATGTGGATGTACAGCTTGTCGGCCGCAGGACGTCCTTCGGTATGCATCGACGGCGGGCGCATCGCATATTTCACTTCGCGCGAATGCTCGGCCACCTGCCGTTCAGCGTTGTAGACGCTGTTGAACTTCCAGAGCATCTTGAGGAAGTTGGTTTGCCCCTTGAGCGCGAGCTTGCCCGCGATCGACGCCACTTCTTTCAGCGCCGCGAAGCCGAGATGCTTGCGATTGAGCACGTCCTGGGTCTTCACCAGCTCCTGGTAGAACTGCAGCAACGGCAGCTTGGTGGGAAGGACCGCGTGCTGGATGTCGTATAGGCGGTAATCGAGCGTGGTCAGCTTGCGCGACTCGGTGAACCACAGCTCCGTGCCGGGATACGGCGTCGCCACGGTCAGATGAACAATCTCTGGGATGCTGAGCGCCCATTCGCGGATCACCTCGAACCGCTTCGCGTCCCATGACGGGTCGGCGATCAGATTGATGGCGACGGCAAGGCCGATCTCGCGCGCGACTTCGAGCGCCTTGAAATTGACACCCATTGACGAGCGCTTGCGATGGAGCTTCAGGCCCTCCTCGTCGATCGCTTCGAGGCCGAGGAACATGTACTCCATGCCGAGCTTGCGCCAGTAGCGGAAAACCTCCGGATTACGGCACAGCACGTCGGCACGAGTCTCGAGATAGTACTGCTTTTTAATCTTGCGCTTCTCGATTTCATGGCCGATCGCAAAGCCATGCTCGGGATGGATGAAGGCGACGTCGTCGACGATGAAGACGTTGGGCTCTTTGATCGACAGCATGTCTTCGGCGGCGGCTTCGGGGGTCGATTTGCGGTAGCTGCGGCCGTAGAACGTCCACGCGCTGCAGAACGAGCAATCCCACGGGCATCCGCGGGTGAACTCGATCGAGGCGCACGGATCGAGCACGCCGATAAAATACTTGTTGCGACGGCGCCCGAGGTCGCGCGCCGGAAAAAACTGATCCAGATCGTCCAGCATGATCGGCGTAGGCCCCGAGCCTTGCGTGGTCAGCACGCCCGGAACTTTGCCGATCGAGCCGGTGCCGATAGCGTCGAGGAGCATCGGAGTGGCTGTCTCGCCCTCGCCGCGGATAATCGCGTCGATCGCACCTTCCGCATGCTCGAGAATCTCGTCGGCGACGAACGAGCCGCTATGCCCGCCGGTAAAGACGAAGCAATCCTTCAGCAGCCGTTTCACGTCCTTGGCGAGATCGATCACCTCGGGCACGTTGGCCAGATAGTTGAGCGAGAAGCCGACCGCGTTGGGGCGGAAGCTCTCGAGCTCGGCGAACAGATCGCGATGTTTAAAAATCTGCAGGTCCAGGATTCTAACGTCGTGACCGGCCGCGCGCGTTGCCGCCGCGACCCGCTCCATGCCGAGAGGTTCGAGCCGCAAATAAATCTCGCTATACATAAGCGGACTCGGATGTACGAAAAGGACCCGCATAGACTCCCTCCGGCGCCGCACCTGTCGGACGTGCAGCGCCTCCCGCACAATTCGCTAATCTTCGGTCGCGATAATCTCGCGATAGCCTCCCCGCCTGACCAATCGGCCAGCCGGATTTGGTGCATCCTAATATGTGGAGCGAGGCAATGAAATAGCAGCGCGGGTATCAAATAGGCCTTCGTGCTATTAATAATGCTTATGGAGAATCGCGACGAGCCCGGCAAATCACATGTGAGTTCCGTAGTCCTCGCCGTGATTTTTATTGCGGTGCTGATCGACGCGTTCCTGTTCGCCCAGGTGCACGCGAACTACGTGCATGACCATGGCTACGATATCCGCCTACGACATCCTGCGGTGGCGAAGCCCGCTCCGCCCTGACGCCGCTAGAATCTCGTTTCGCCCTTGACAGACGCCCGCGAGCGCCGGAGTTTTGGCGCTGGACCTCTCAACTCGAAATTCGTTTTCGGAGAAATCATGCAGTACTCAAAATTGGGCAAGACCGGAATCACCGTCTCGCGCATCTGCCTCGGATGCATGAGCTACGGCGACAAGAAATGGCGCGACTGGGTGCTGACGATGGACGAGGCGCGCGAGCATTTCGCCGCCGCGGTCGAGTCGGGAATCAACTTCTACGACACAGCCAACGTGTATTCAGTCGGCGCGAGCGAGGAGGTCACCGGGCGCTGGCTCGGCGAGATGGCGAAGCGCGACGAGATAGTGGTCGCGACCAAAGTGCATGGGCCGATGGCGTCGGGTCTCAATCGCGCGGGCCTCAGCCGCAAAAATATTCTCGAAGCCTGTGACGCGTCGCTGCGCCGGCTCAAGATGGATTTCATCGACCTGTACCAAATCCACAGGTGGGACTACACGACGCCGATCGAGGAAACGCTCGAGGCGCTCGACTCGCTGGTGCGCGTGGGCAAGGTGCGCTACCTCGGCGCGAGCTCGATGGCCGCGTGGCAATTCGCCAAGGCGCTTGCGCTGCAGAAAGAAAACGGATGGCACCGATTCATCTCGATGCAGAACCATTACAACCTGGTTTATCGCGAGGAAGAGCGCGAGATGAATCCGCTCTGCATCGACAACGGCGTCGGCCTGATTCCATGGAGCCCGCTCGCGCGCGGATTCCTGGCGGGCAATCGCGACAAGGGCGGCAGCGGCCCAACCTCGCGCGCCAAGACCGACGACTTCGCCAAGAACATGTACTTCCGCGAGTACGACTTCGAAGTGCTGAGCGTGGTCGAGCAGATCGCCAAAGAGCGCAGCGTCACGCCGTCGCAGATTGCATGTGCGTGGATCCTGCAAGCGCCGGGCGTCACCGCGCCGATAATAGGCGCGACCAAGCTCTCGCATCTGAAGGAGGCGATTGCGGCGGTGGACGTGAAACTCACCGCGGATGAAATCGCAGCGCTCGAGAAGCCGTACCGGCCGCATCCGATTCTAGGTCATGAGCAGCCACGGCCAGCGCGAATGATTCAAGCGCGATGAGCGTGGATGTTTCACGTGAAACGTTGCCGCAATCACGGATAATGCAGGCCCATCAACGAGTTTTGTCGTAAATGTTTCACGTGAAACATTAACAGTTCAGGAGAAAGGACCGCGAATACGCGAACGCCAGACCTTAAAGCGTTACTTGAGGTTGCCGAAGCGCTGGGCGGTCTGCGAGCGCCGTTCTATTTCGCCGGCGGGTGGGCGATCGATCTGCACTTGGGACGCATAACGCGCGAGCATCACGATGTCGACGCGGTCGTGATGCGGCCAGATCACTTGCGGCTGCATGAAGCTTTGCCGGGATTTGGGCTCAAGAAAATCATCCCGCATCCGGACAGACTGCCGAATCGCAGGACGACCGTTGAATGGCGGCCGGAAGAGGAGCTCGAACTTCCCGTGCATCAAATCAATGCGTATCGCGAAGGAGAATCGGAACCGGCGTTCCAGGTGATGCTCGCGGAGTCGAGTGACGGCGAATGGATCTTCCGGCGCAATCCGAAAGTTCGGATGCCGATTTCGCAAATGGGATTTCATCCGCTGTGGGGGCTGCCCTATCTCGCTCCGGAAATCGTCCTGCTGTTCAAGGCGAAGCATCTCGAAGCGCGCGATCGAATCGATTTCGACAACGCGCTGCCTGCGCTAAGTTCCGACGCACGACGATGGCTTCGCGACGCTCTGGAAAAAACGCACCCGGGTCACGAATGGCTGACTGCCCTCTAACGAAAATGGAGACGTGAAATGGAAATCAACGGCGTCGCGCACGTGATGCTCACGGTCAGCAATTTCGAGGCGTGCTTTCCGTTCTACGAAAAGCTGCTGATGTACCTTGGACTCAGGCCGGTGATTCACAACGAGCAGACACTGTATTGCGTGGGCGGCAGGACTGCGGTGGGAATAATGCGAGGTGACGACGGGCATCGCAAGGAAAAGTTCCAGCAAAGCCGCGTCGGGTTGCATCATTTCTGCCTGCGCGCGCGTGAGCGCGGCGACGTCGATGAGATTTACGGATTCCTCAAAACGATCGGCGCAAAGATCGTGCATCCGCCGGAAGACGGCCCATGGGCGCCAGGATATTACTCGGTGCTGTTCGAGGATCCCGACGGCATCCGTCTCGAGGTCAATCACGTGCCAGGCAAGGGTCTGCTGGCGTGAGGTGCTAAGCGGAGCGGTCGAGCTTTGCGCGCAGGCGCGATGCAAGATCGGGCGCCGAGGTTTCGTGTTTGAAATAGACGAAGATTTCTTCGGCGCCCGATCCAGCAAGGCGATCCAGATTTTTCACCCATTCATCGAGGCCGGCGTCGTCGTAGGTTTCTTTTCGCAGGCGGATGTAGACGTAGGGCGCTGTGCGTTCGAGCGGCGATGCGAGCTTTTCGGTCTCCGCGATGCATAGCGCGGCGCCGTTGTCGGCCAACGCGGTCATCACGGATTGGTCGAACCAGCTTCTGTTTCTGAATTCGAACGCGGCGCGAATCCTGTTTTTCAATATCGCCAGAAAGTCCCGCAGCAGCGGGAGATCGAGCTTGAGATCAGGCGGCAACTGGAACAGCGCGGGCGCGAGCCGCTCGCCCATGACTGACGCGCGCTCGATGAACGTGTCAGTGGTCTCCTTGACGTCGCGGAGCTTGGCGAAATGCGTGATGCGCTGCGGAGCTTTCAGCGCGAAGCGGAAATTCGCCGGCGTGCGCGAGGCCCATCCCTCGAGCATCGCGGACTTCGGCATCGCGCGGAAGGTGTAATTGATTTCGACCGTCGGCATGCGCTCGGAGTAGAACTCGAGCATTTTGGCGCCGGGAAGTTTCTCCGGATAAAAGCCGCCGAGCCATTCCTTGTACGAAAAGCCCGAAGTGCCGATCAGGATGTTCGCCTTCGCCATCGCGATTGCGTCGAGGTTCGGCCTCCCTCATCAACCCTTGAGCGTAGCCTGGAGATTCTTGCCTTCGCGTTTCCTGAATCCGACCGCAACACCCAGCCGTTCGAGGTGCTGATCGATTATTTTGCCGCCGAGGCGCACGCGATGCTCGCTGAAGAATTTCTTGATCTCGTCTTCGCGATCAAGCAGCGCGACCACCGCCTCGCACATTCGGGGCAGCGCGTTGTCGGGATATTTTTGGATCATCTCGTTCCAATGCGCGCGCGCAAAATCCCAAGCCTGGTAGCGGCAGGCGGGGTTGAGCAGGAGCGAATGCATGAGATACGGCGAATTTTGCGTCCGCACCTGGCCGTCGAGCGTCATCTCCATGGTTTTTTTGAGGAGATCGAGATCGCGGAAATTCGCCAGCGCAAACAGGAAGCGCTGCTCCTCCTGCGGCGTGCGCGGCGCGTTGAATTTCTTCTTGAACTCTTCGTAGCGCGCGGCATCGCCCGAGTGCGCGAGGACATTCACCAGCGCGGGCATCAGATCGCGATCGGCAGAATCGGGATTGTCCTCGAAGCGCGCGTAGAGATCGCGCGCACGCTTGTGAATCTCGCGATCATCGCCAAGGGTTCCGAGCGCGCCGATCAGCGTGCCGCGCAACTGGCGCACGAGCTCGCTCTCGCCCGACTTCGGCTCCCAGCCGAGGCGTGCGGCGGCGGGACCGATGATCTCGCGCACGGTAGCGGCGAGTACGGGCCGGTCCGCATCGGAGGCAATCATATCGAGATACGCGAATGCACCGATCAGCGCGCGCCACACGTTGATGTCGGTTTCGTCGACAAACAACCGCGCCATCTTGAGGAACTCGCTCAGAGGGCCGAGTCCCGCGACGGTTGCAGCCCAGGTGTCGCTCACCAGCGCGAAGCGCTCGATCGGTTGCAGCGCGCTGAGATTTTTGGTGATGGACGTGAGCAGCGCAGGCGCATAGTGCACGCGATAGAAGCCGTGCCCGCCCTCGTTGAGGAGCGCCCACTCGACCTTGCCCGGCAAATCTACAGTGGTCTCGGCGGTTGTGAGCAGCACCTTGTGAGTCGAGACGCCCTTGTCGGTCTTCGCGCGAACCATCACGGGCACATGCCAGAGCTGCTGGTTGTCTTCGACCAGATAAAAAAAGCGCCGCTGCGACAGCTTGAGTCCGCGACCGTCGGCGGTGGGGGCCGCGTCGATGATTGGAAATCCCGGCTGGAAGATCCACGAGTCCATCATCTTGCGAACCGGCTCGTGCGACGCTGCCTCGAGCGCGTCCCACAAATCGCTGGTCTCGGTATTGTTGAACTGATGCTTCTTCAGGTAGAGCCGAATCCCGTCGCGAAAGACGTTGGCGCTGAGGAACTGCTCGAGCATCCGCAGCACGGCAGCGCCCTTCTCGTAGGTCAGGATGTCGAACATCGCGCGGCAGTCTTCGGGACTGTGCACGGTGAATTCAATCGGGCGGGTGCTGCGCAGGCCGTCGATGGACAGCGCCGCGGCGCGCGAGACGCTGAAACTCTCCCATCGCTTCCACTCCGGCTTCCACGCATCGACCGCGAGCATTTCCATAAAGGTGGCAAAGGCCTCGTTGAGCCAAATCCCGTTCCACCATCGCATCGTGACCAGATCGCCGAACCACATGTGCGCGTTCTCGTGCGACACCACGTCGGCGACGCGCTCGAGCTCGGCGCGCGATGCGGTTTTCTCGTCGGCGAGCAACGCGGTCTCGCGAAACGTGATGGCGCCAAGATTTTCCATCGCGCCCGATGCGAAGTCGGGAATCGCGATGAGGTCGAGCTTGTCGCCGGGATATTTGAGCCCGTAGTAGTCGGCGAAATATTTGAGCGAGAACGCACCGATCTGCTTCGCCCAACCGGTCAGCGACTCTTTGCCGGGAACGTGAACGATGCGCAGAGGAGTGCCGGCATCGACCGGCGCGGTCGCGACGAACTCGCCGACAATGAACGCGACCAGGTAGGTCGACATCGCGATCGTCTCGTTGAAGACGACCTCCTTCTTCCCGCCCGGCAACTTGCGCTCGCTCGACTGTCCACCGTTGGAAATCGCGGCCAGGTGTTCGTCGACAATCAGGGTCACCTTGTAGCTCGCCTTGAGCTCGGGCTCGTCCCAGCATGGAAACGCGCGGCGGGCGTCGGTGGATTCGAATTGCGTGGTCGCCGCGACGTGGGTCTTGCCGGCGGCGTCCTGGTACTGGCTGCGATAAAAACCGTGCAGCTTGTCGTTTAGGATCCCACGGAACTCGATTTTGAGGTTCCATTCACCCGGCGAAAGCTTCTCGGCGAAGCGCAGGTGCGCGCGTTCCTTGGCTGGATCGGGCTCCGCCTTGGCCGCGACGGATTTGCCACCGCGTTCGGCGGTCACTTTATCGATTTCAAGCTCGAGCGCGTTCAGCACGACATCGTCAGTCGCCTCATTGACGATGACGGCTATCTTCACTTCGCCTCGAAAGGTGAACGCCGCGAGATCGGGCGTCAGGCGAATGTCGTAATGCTTGGGCGTGACATTTTTCGGCAGGCGATAATCCTGCGAAGTGTCGGCGAGGGGAGCTCCATCCTGATCGCGCATCTAATCTCTCTTCCTTATATATGTGCAGTTGCGTGAGAACCGTCGACCCCGAAAACTCGCGCGGGGCATGCGCCGTAATTACAACCCTAGTTCAAACCGCGCTGCGGGGCGAGCAATTCATTCGCCAGCGAGTCGGAGCGGGCGCTCGGTCCATACGACGTCCCAGTACTTGCCGAACTTGCGACCGCATTCTGTGAAGACGCCGACATCGGTGAATCCAAACTTTCGATGCAGCTTGAGGGATGCGTCGTTGGGAAGGGTTATACCGGCGAGCAGGCGATTGACGTCCTCGTTCTTAAGCGCATCGAAAAGGGCGAGATACAGCTTCGCGCCGACTCCACGGCCGGTAGCCTCATGCGCGCAGTAGACCGATGTCTCCGCGCTCGTGTCGTAGGCCGCCTTGTCGCGGAACGGTCCGGTGCAGGCGTAACCGACGACCCGGCCAGCGTCCTCAGCCACGAACATGCGATGGCGGCCGCCGCGGTTGTGCTCGTCGAACCATCGCGCGCGCTGATCGGGCGTGTACGGCTGGAGATCGAAGGTGATCGCGGTGTTGACGATATAGTAGTTGTAAATTTCGGTCAGGCGCGGAAGGTCCTCGCGCACTGCCGGCCGAATCGTTACCTCCGCCATGAAGTTATCTCCTGCGCACGGAAGTTTCGTACGAGTCACAGAGAATGCCAGATGCAGAGCTGAATCAAGCCGCCAGTTTGCCTTTTACGAGATCGGCGAACGTGATCAGCTCGATTCCATTCCGATCGATCGCCTCGCGCACTCGCGAGCTGGTGAGAATCTCGACTTCGAGCTGCGCCTCGGCGGCGGGAGGAATTCCGCCGATGTCGGCCGCCGGATGAAAATACAGTTCCGTGGCGCCGCCGCGGATACGATCGATTATGCCGACGACGTAATCCTCGCTCAGGTGACCGCTTTGATGAAGTCCGAATAACGCGTCGGTCGAGGTCAGGCCGCGCTCATTCATCATGCGCCGAGTCCGGCGCGACAGCGTGCGGAAGATGATCGATTCGACGAGCTTGCGCGGCGCATGGTCGCGACGCAGCCGCAGCGTCGTCATCACACGCTCGCGCGGGAGCCTGATGCACGGCACTTTGTATTCGACGGCGAGATTCACCAGGATATCCGCGAATAACGGATGGACGTGGAAATTCAGGTGTCCGTCGATATGGTTGAGATAGCCGACCAGCTCGAGATGGCGCTCGACTTGCGCGCGCAACTCGTCGGTCATGGCAGCGCGCATCGAGCGGTCAAAGTAATATCGCATGCCCGCAGCGACCGGACTGTTGATGAACTCTCCCGACCCGCGCACCGCCGCGCCGAGCCGTGACGCGTCGAGCATGCTGCGCCCACGGCAAACGACCGCATGCAGTCCAACGTCGAGCTCGGGATTGTCGCGGGCCAGTTCGGCAGCGGCACGCGCCGCAGGCTCGGCGACCATCAGGCTGGCACTGCGCAGAATCCCGTCGCGACGCGCCCGCATGATGCCGGCGTTCACCTCGCGCGATAATCCGAAGTCGTCGGCGTTAACGATCAGTCGCTTCAAGTATCGCCACCGCGAGCGGTAAAGTACACGGGCGCAATTCTGCTAGCATCTGGCGGTTCGCTCAAGTGCGGCCCACGCAATCAGAAATGAGACCACGCGATTGATTATTGTCTTTTACGCTTTCGCGCGCGAAATCGCGCCTTTCAAGCGGCGGCTGCGCAATCGCACTCCGCTCGCGCTCGAGGGTCTGCATGGCTTCCGTGCGCAAATCGGCGGCAAGGAATTTGCGATCGTTGGGCATGGGATCGGCAGCCGCCGCGCAACGGAAGTCGCGCATCGCGCGTTCGATCTGATCGCCGGCGCGGAGCTGGTAATCGGCACCGGCGTCGTCGGTGCGCTTTCGAGCGGACTGAGGCCGGGCGACCTGGTGCTCTGCGACCGCACTTTGACGCTTTTTACAGACGGTCGCGTTGACGAGCAGGTTACGGCAGTCGGCGATGCAGAATTGCGCGCGATCGGCCGCTCGCTTGCGATTGCGGGCGTCGCGTACTCGACCGGCGCGATTCTGACCGTGCAGAGCATACTCGGCACCGGCGCGGAAAAACGACGCGCCAAGGAAAGCACCGGTGCGATCGCCGTCGACATGGAAACCGCGGCGATTGCCGCGGAAGCCGCAGTGCGCGGACTTCCGTTCGTCGCGATTCGGGCGGTGCTCGACGAAGTTGACGATGAGGTCGTGGGAGCAGCGATGGCGAGCGAGGACGGCCATGTCAACCCGCTGCTGGCAGCGTCCTATCTGCTGCGCAATCCGGGCACGATGCTCAAGTTGCCGCGGATGATTCGAAACCTTTCGCGCGCCACTGCCGCGATCGCCGACGCACTCACCGCGATCGCGCATGAGGGTCGGGTTCCCGCATCTACGAAGCGCGCTCGCGACGCGGGCCCACGTAAGCGCCAGCGCTGAACCCGCCGTCAATCGGCACCGCGACGCCGGTGATGAAGCCCGCCTCGTCCGACGCCAGGAACGCCGCCAACGCACCGACCTCTTCAGGCTTTCCGTTGCGGCCGAGCGGATGCGCGTCTCCGGTGCGCTCCCAGCCCAGTTGCGAGGCGCCGGGCGGAACCACTTTGCAGTTTTCTGCGATCGGCGTCTCGATCACGCCGGGGCAAATCGACACACATCGAATCTTGTAGCGCGCGAAGTCGAGCGCGATCCCCTTCGACATGATCACGACGCCGCCCTTCGCCGCCTGGTAGGCGCCAAGATTGGGGACGCCCTCAATTCCGGCGCCGCTGGCAGTGTTGATGATCACGCCGCCACCCTGCTTGATCATTTGTGGAATGGCGTACTTGCAACCGAAAAATACGCCCTTCATGCATACGTCGACGACCCAGTCCCATTCTTCCTCGCTCGTGTCCACCACGGTTTTGGGGACGAAGACGCCGGCGTTGTTGAACAGGATGTCGAGCCGGCCGAACGCGCTGATCGTTTCATTGACCATGCGCTCGACTTCGGCGCCGACGCGCACGTCCACCGAGACTGACTTCGCGACGCCGCGCGCCTTCTCAATCTCAGCCGCGGTGTTGCTCGCCGACTCCGAGCGCACGTCGGCGACCATCACCTTCGCGCCCTCCTGCGCAAACCGAATCGCGCTGGCTCGTCCGATTCCCGAACCCGCGCCCGTGATCAACGCAACTTTGTCCTTGAGCAGCATGATAGTTCACCTCTGCCGGCCTGATCGTGTTTCGAGCTGAGCGACGCTTGCCACACTTCGCGGAAATTTGAAAGCGCCGCTATGCGATGACGCGGCGAAGATCATGCGTGTCACCGCTGGCTGGCTTCCAGACCGGAAGTCCTCGCTCGTAAGGAAAATCCGTCAGGTGGCGCTCGATTGCCGCATCGTCGCCGTAGGACTCGGGGCGGGTCGTAATATGAATCGCCAGCACCGTGAACGGCAGATAGATAAACACCGCGGCCCATCCGATATTCGGTGCGTTTATTCGGAAGAGCATCGTGATTCCGAAGATCACGATGCCGGCATAGAGCGCCGGACCAAGAACCGCGCGCGACCGCATCGCGGGTAGCGAACCCGCGGGCTTGGCCGAGCCACGATTGAGCGTCGCGTCGAGCCACTGGAAAATCGCAATCGTGATTGCTGCGACGAAATACCATCCAAGGTAATTGGTGATCGGCACGCCGAAGTGCGGCCCGGGCGGGTCGTACCAGAAGATTTTGCCGAGGAACCACCTCTCGCCGAGCACGCTCAGCGGATCGACGACCATGTCCACCATCACCATGAACAGCGCTGCCATCAACCAGACACGTGGCGCGCGGCGAATTTTCCACGTGTCGAGAATTCGCAAGTCTGCGCCGCGCCGGTAAAGCGGCGAACTGAGCAACAGCGCGACCGTGTAGCTGGCGAAAGCGAGGAACGTGAAGGACAGCGAATCCATGAAGGGAACGCCGAACACCCAAAGCTCACGGCCGCGGGTCGCGTCAATATAGTGATAGAGGCCGAACGGGAATCCGTTGTGGACGGACGACCACTCGCAGGCGAGCGACACCGCATAGGTCAGAACGGTAAACAAGAGCGTCGTGCGCAGACCGAAATTTACAATCGCGATAAACAGAAAACTCGCGAGGAAGATAAAAACATACGGGCGCAGTGCGATGGTGGACAATAGCAAATGCATCGGCTGGCCTACGCGGCGCTCTTCGCCACGCCCTTGGATCGGAAAAATTCTATCGCCGACGAGATGGCCTTTTCGATCGGTCCCGGCGAGTAACCCAATTCGGCGCGCGCCTTCGACGAGTCGAAGAACATTCGCTTGCGGGCCATCCGCACCTCGGTCAGGCTGGCACGCGGCGCCCGATGGGTAACGGTGCGCGCAAGCGCCTCGGCGCCCAGCGCGTAGCCAAGCGCGACCGCGTACGGGATCCTCATCTTCGGGGGTGGCAGTCCGGAAATCGCGGCGAGCCGCCCGAGAAATTCCTGGAGCGTGAGATTTTCACCGCCGAGGATATATTTCTCGCCGATTCGGCCGCGCTCCGCCGCCAGCAAATGCCCGTGCGCGACATCTTCGACATCGACGATGTTGAGCCCGGTCTCGACGTACGCTGGCATCCGGCGATTGAGAAAATCCACGATGATTCTACCGGTCGGAGTCGGCTTGAAGTCGAGCGCGCCGATCGGCGTCGAGGGGTTCACGATCACCACCGGCGCGCCGGCGCGTGCGGCCTCCAGCGCGGCCTGCTCGGCCATGTATTTCGAACGTTTGTAGTGGCCAGTCATAGCGGCGAGCGATGACGGCGTGTCTT
This sequence comes from uncultured delta proteobacterium, assembly GCA_963842215.1. GTDB lineage: Bacteria > Desulfobacterota > Binatia > Binatales > Binataceae > Binatus. The sequence goes on from CAWJFQ010000001.1 coordinate 1,629,815, forward strand.
CGCGTCCCACCCCGCCGTACGGAATCCCCAGCGCTCCCACCGTACTCGTATGAACGATTCGCGAAACACCCGCGCTGACAGCGGCGCGAATAATATGCTGCGTGCCGCGGACGTTGGTCTCATACATCGGCGCCGGATCGGTCAGCCACAGCCTGTAATCAGCCGCGACGTGGTACACCTCGCTGCATCCGTTGACCGCGCGCTCGACAGAATCGAAGTAGCGGAGATCGCCGCGCACAATCTCGACCGGCAGGCCGGCCAGCGCGCTCAAATCCGCCTCCTCGCGCGCCAGCACGCGCACCTGATCGCCGCGGGCAAGCAGTGCGCGCACGACGTGGCATCCAACGAATCCGTTGCCACCGGTCACCAGCGCTAACTTGGTAGTCATTTCGACTGTGTGAATAGCTATTCGCCGGAACGCGCGAGCACTGCGGCGGCTGCCGCTCTGCCGGAAATCACTGCGCTCTCGATCGTGGCCGGCAGATCTGTTTGTATCCAGTCTCCCGCCAGAAAAAAATTCGCAATCGGGGTCCGCGCCGTCGGACGCAGTTCGTGCGAACGAAGGTCCGGCGCCATCGTAGCATTCTTCTCCTTCAGCACCAGTGACTTCACGACTTTGGCGCCTCGCGCCTCAGGAATCATCGCGTTAAGATCGTTAATCACGATATCGAGAATCTCCTGGTTACTGCGATCGACCAGCTTTCGCGCACCGCTGATCACGAAGCTCAAGTAGCCGGGATGCGCCTCGCCGCGCTGCGCAAATATTTGACGTTTGTTGAATAGCCACTGAGTAGTAGTACCGATGAAACCGATGAAGGGCGAATTAGTCACTTCGCGATCAAGCCATACGTGGACGCAGATGATCGGCGAGCTCGAAAGATCGGCCAGGCGGGAGAAAAACGGATCGGCAACGGCGCTTTCGGGCAGCAAGCGGAGGAGCTGAGGCGCCGGAACCGCGCTGATGAAATATGAAGCCTCGATTCGTCGGCCGTCGCGCAGCCGCACGCTTGCAACCGATCGTCGCTCGCCGAGTTCCAGCATCTCCACGATCGAATGCGGAACAACCGTTCCGCCAGCGCGCTCGATCAACCGTTTCGCACCGTCGCAATACAGATCGCTCAGCCCGACGCGCGAATAAACGAACGCCGAGTCCCGGCGGCGCGAAAAGAACGCGCGCTTCAGAACCTCGGCCAGCAACTGTGCGGACGACAACTCCGGCTCGTCGTTCAAGGTCGCGATCGACAGCGGATACCAGAAGCATCGGCGCGCATGCTCCGACTGCCCGAGACGATCCATCAACCGGGTCACGGTCAGGTGACGCAGTTCGCCGGATCGTCTCATCGCAAGCATGCGCAGTCCGCCGCGCATCGCGCCAATGCGTTCTCCGAAACTGAGATGGCGGTAGCCAAGCAACGCGGCCGTCATGTGCAGAGGTCCCGGCAGGTGCGCCGTTTTCAGCGTCGCGCTTTGGCCCGGACCTGCGAGCATTTCGATTTCCAGGTCCTCGTGAAACACTAACTTGTCGTAGGCGCCGATTCGTTTCAGAAAGTCGAGCGTCTCGCCGTAACAGCCCATCAAAACATGCTGGCCGTTATCGACAAAATCGCCGGTGTCCGGATCCGCGAAAGAATATGCGCGACCGCCGAGCGCAGGTTTTCCTTCGAGCACCGTAACGCGGACGCCCCGCTCCGCCAGCGCGACCGCCGCGCTGAGTCCTGCGAACCCGGCCCCGATGACGACTGTATGTTTTATCGCCGACGCCATCTGGTTCGCACCGCGCCTCTGATTTATCCGCGCAGCGCGCCGAGGCGCCCTACCGCCCAAGCGCGCCCGACCAGGTAAAGCTTGTGCGGAGCTGAAAGGCTGTGACGGCGATCGAGTACGCGATAGTTCGACCTCACGATTCGCTCGAGCAGCGCGGCATAGATCAGGCGCATCGCCTCGGCGGTCAGCAAGGTTGCGCGATCTTCGGGCGCGAGCTCGGCCTGCGCCTTGGCGTAAAGCTCCTGCGCGCGTTTCGCCTCGAAGTCCATCAGGCTGACGAAGTTGTCCGAGTATATGGCGCCGATGATTTCTTCTTCGCGCACGTTGAATTGTGCGAGGTCATCCAACGGCAGGTAAATCCGCCCACGCAGCGCGTCCTCGCGCACATCGCGAATAATGTTGGTCAGCTGAAGCGCGAGCCCGAGATTCTCCGCGTACGATTTGGCCGACGGATTGCGATAGCCGAAAATCTCGATGCAAATGAGGCCGAGCGCCGACGCGACGCGATAACAGTATGGGCGCAGCTCTTCCCAGCTTTGATAGCGATGGCGCGAAAGATCCATCTCAACGCCGTTGATAATTTCCTCGAACAGCTCGCGCGGAATCTTGAATCGACGCGCGCTGTCCGCCAGCGCCCGTGACAGCGCACGTGTCGGCGTACCCGCGTAAACGCGATCGAGCTCCTCGCGCCATCGCGCGAGCAGCATCGCGGGCTCGCGAATCGATTCGTCGTCGGCAATGTCATCTATAAAACGGCAGAATGCGTAAACGGCGTGCAGCGCGCGGCGCCGCTCGGGCGACAACAGAACAAATGCATAGTAAAAGCTTGAGCGCGAGCGTCGGGTGATTTCCGCGCAGCGTTCGTAGTCGGCGTCGAGCGATGCATCCTCGCGCGGGGATCCCTCTTCGAGGCCGGCGGCGATGGTGTCAGACTTCGAGTCGTCCACGCAGAGCGCTCCATCCGAGTCTCAGGTAGTCGAGTTTTGCCAGCTCTGGCCGCTTGCGAAACACGTCGTAGTTGATGCGATCGATCGCGCGCAATATCGCCAAGCCGCCGCCCGCGAACATCACAATATCGCGCCGCAGCCGCTGGTCCACTCGCCTGTGAAGTTCCCCGCCCTCGACCAGCATCGCACGCGCAATCCCCACTTCGTGCCTCATCAGATGGACGAACTCGCGCGACGACGTATGCGCTGCGCAGGTCCGCCGGCGTGACTCCGAATCGTTCCATATCGCGGCGCGGAAGATAAATTCGTCCTTTGTCGAGATCGATCGCAACGTCCTGCCAGAAGTTGGCGAGCTGTAATCCGCTGCAGACCAGGTCCGACAGGTGCTGGCGCTCATCGTCACGATAGCCGAACAGGTAAAGCACCAGGCGTCCGACCGGGTTCGCCGAGTAGCGCGAGTAGCCGAGCAAATCGTCGAGCGTGTCGAAGCCCTTGAAGTCGACGTCGGATCGGAAAGCGGTCAGCAGATCCTTGAACGGCTCGCGGGGTATGTCGAAGCGGTTCACCGTGTCGGCGAGCGCGATGAACACCGGATGGCGCGGCGTGCCGGCATATGCCAAATCGAGCTCACGCTCCCATTGGTCGAGCATCGCGCGGTCGTGATGCTCATCGGCAAAGTCGTCGGCCATCCGCGCATACGCGTAAATCGCGTACATGTGGGGACGCATCTCGCGCGGCATCAGCCACGACGCGACCGTAAAATTTTCGTAGTGCGACTTCGCCAGCCGCGTGCAGAACTCGTAGGCACTGGCGACGTCGAACGTTCCCGCCGGGATCGACGCGTCCGGCACCGCATTCGATGCGTACGACGATGCCCCGCCTTGCACGCTGGCCCGCGCAGTTGCCATCGCGTCAGGCTGCTACCGTTCGTGCGCCGATAAGTTCGCGCGCTGCGGCTCGCGCCCAACCATCGGTCTCGAGTAAGTCTTCGATCGTTCTCGCGGCTGCATTGTGATGCCGCTGCATCACCGTCTCGATGTGGCGCGGGATGTCCATGAAGCGCACGCGACCCGCGAGGAAGCCCGCCACCAGCTCCTCGTTCGCCGCGTTGAGGCACGCCGTCATCGTATTTCCGGCCGCGAGCGCCTCGTATGCGAGCCGGAGACACGGAAAGCGGCGCAGGTCGGGTTCCTCGAAGGTCAAGCGCGAATTTGCCGCGAGTGACAGCGGCTTCAGATGCGTCATCGGCAGCCGCTCCGGATACGCCAGCGCGTACGCCACCGGAATCGCCATGTCGGGAATCGCCATTTCAGCGATCACCGACCCGTCGATCATTTCCACCATCGAATGGATCACGCTCTGCGGATGAATCACGACCGACACTTCGGCTGCCTTGAGGTCGAACAGCCACCGCGCCTCGATCACCTCGAGACCCTTGTTCATCAGCGTCGCGGAATCGATCGTAATCTTGCTGCCCATCACCCACGTGGGATGCTTCAGCGCCTGCTCGACCGTGATCGATTCGAAACCATCCGCCGGCAACTCGCGAAACGGTCCGCCTGAGGCGGTCAGAATAATCCTTTTCAACGACTCGCGCCCGCGTCCTTCCAGGCATTGAAAAACCGCGTTGTGCTCGCTGTCCACCGGCAGCAACCGAACGCGATTCTCACGTACCGCGGCCGTGATCAGCTCGCCCGCGATCACCAGCACTTCCTTGTTGGCGAACGCGATGTCCTTGCCGGCCTTGATTGCAGCCAGCGTCGGCTGCAATCCCATCGCCCCGACGAGAGCCGACATCACCAGCTTCGCGTCAGGATGTGTCGCAACGGCGATCGCGCCTTCGAGTCCGTGCAGAATCGTCACAGGTTGCGCACCGACTCGCGTCGCCAATTCGCGCGCGAGCTCGGGCGTCGCCACCGAGACCAGTTCGGGATCAAAGCGTTTGACCTGCTCGGCGAGCAGATCGAGGTTTCGCCCGGCCGCCATCGCGACCACGCGAAATCGATCGCTGAATCTCCCGACCACGTCGAGCGTGGTGACGCCGACCGATCCGGTAGATCCGAGAATTGAAATCGCTTTCATCGCAATCCGTTCAGTGCGCGGCCTCTTCCGCCAACCGTTTTCGGAACCGTCCGAGCGCCATCAGCGGAAAATAATGCGCATACAGGTGATAGCGAAGATAGAAATGATTCGGAAAGCCGTTGCCCGTCGATTCCCGCTCGTCCCACCTGCCCTCATCGTTCTGCCGCTCTGAGAGCCACTGCGCGCCGCGCATCGCAGACTCGCTCACTCCTTGCTCGCCTGCGATCAATCCAATCAGGGCCCACGCCGTTTGCGACGCGGTGCTGGCTCCACGACCGTGCCACGCCGGATCTTTGTCCGACAGTGGACTCTCGCCCCAGCCGCCGTCCGGATTCTGCTTGGACTTGAGCCACTCGACCGCTCGTTTGATCCACGGCTCATTTATATCGGCGCCAATCGCGCGCAACCCTGCCAGCACCGAGTAAGTGCCATATAAATAGTTAATACCCCACCGTCCCCACCATCCGCCTGCGGCTGACTGATTTTTCTTGAGCCATTCGATCGCGCGCTTCGCCACCGGATGGTCGGTGCGGTAGCCGACCGAGGCCATCATCTCGAGCACGTGCCCGGTGAGGTCGGGACATGACGGATCCGTCACCGCTTCCACGTCCGCGAGCGGCAGGTGATTGAGCCAGGTTGAATTGTTGTCGGCGTCAAACGCCGCGAAGCCGCCATCGCCCGACTGCATTCCCATCACCCAGTTAGCACCGACCCGGATCGCGCGCTCTCTCGCCGCCGCATCATCGGCCTTCGAATCGGCCATCACCGAGAGGATCACCGCAGAATCGTCCACGTCGGGATACCATTCGTTGTAAAACTCGAATGCCCAGCCACCCGGTTCCAGTTCGGGCCGCTTTATCGACCAGTCACCCTTCTTGAAAATCTGGTGATCGATAAACCATTGCGCCGTCCGCTTGATCGCCGGATCGTCGGCCGGCACTCCCGAGTCCAACAGCGCCCGGCCCGCAAGCGCCGTGTCCCAGTTGACCGAGACGCACGGCATGTACAAGTCGTAGTCGCTGAAGTGCCAAATGAGCTCCTGCGAAGCCTCGATCGCTCTCTTCAACACCGGATGGTCGTTGCGGTAGCCGTTGGCTTTGAGAGCCATCGCGCTGAGTAGATAGCAGGGTTCGATTCCGCCCCACGAGCCGTTGGCCTCCTGATGCTCGAGCAGCCAGTTTTCAGTTTGACGCAGCGCGCGAGCGCGCAAGGATTTTATCTGATGCCGGTTGTAAAAACGCAGCGCTTTGTCCGCGACATTCAGAGCGTTGCGCATCGACAGCAATTTCTTGCCGCGCGGCTGTTTAAACCTGGTGAAATGCGGCGGCTCGATGTAGAGCTCGAGCACTCCGCGCTGGTAGTCGATCTTTTTCTCGGGACGCGCCGCCTGCAGCATCATAAGTCCCATCAGCGTTCCGCGCGCCCATGATCCTAGCTCGTAGATGTTGAACGGGAACCAGTTCGGAAAGAGCGCGAGTTCGACCGGCAATGCCGCCGTCGCGTCCCAGGTGATCTGCCCGAGCGACGCCAGGTAAAACCGGGCCAGCGTCCCGCAGTTCACGATTCCGCCCTTCGACAGGATCCAACGCCGCGCCGCTGCCATCGGCTCGTCGCCCGCGCGCATACCGGTAAGCTTGAGCGCAAAGTAGCTTTCGATCGAAATCGAGAGATAACCTTCGCCGCCTTCGTAAAGCGCCCAGCTCCCATCCGAATTCTGAGTGTCCAGCAGATGCTTTTTCAGCCGCGCTTCGCTCTCGAGGTCGACCGTCTCCATGAAATGGTTGAAGATGATGAACTCCGCGTTCATCTCCGCATTCGCCTCAAGCGGCCCGTGCCAATAGCCTTGCGGTGTTTGCAGCGCGAGCAGCGCACGCTGCGCGCGATCAACGGTGTAGTCAACCTTCGCAAGGAACTCGTCATGCGGCGACATCGCGATCGCACCGCTTCCAATCTCAATTGCCTGAGTCATATTTCACCCCTGCCTGAACTCGACCCGCGTTCCGCGGGAACCCGCCACAGACCTCGCATAACCCATTCATGGAATCACGGCGCACTTCAGCACCACGCCGCGCTCAAGCATCGCAAACACTTCGGCCAAATCGCCAAGCGGCATGCGAGCGTTGACGATGGCGCCGGCATTCAGCGCGCGCCCCGCCAGCAATTCATAAGCGCGCCGCACGTCGCGCGGCCGATAATGAAACGGCGCCATCAACGTCAGATTGTCGTAATGCATCCGGCGCGTATCGACGCTGATCGACGTGCCCGCCGCGCAGCCGCCGAAAAATAACACTCGCCCTCCGCGCCTCACCCGCGACAGCGCATCGTGCCAGCCTTCGATTTGCCCGGTGCACTCGATGACGAGATCGGGACCGAAACCGCCGTTGAGCCGCGCGATTTCGGCGACTGCGTCGCCGCTGCGCGCATCGATCACGCGATCGGCGCCCAACTCGACAGCCCACTTCAGACGCTCTGCCCCTCGCCCGACCACCGCCACCTCGCGCAGGCCTGCCGCCTTCAGCATCAACATGTGGAGGAGGCCGAACGCACCGCCGCCGAGAATTACCGCCGTCTCGGCTTTTTCGGGACGCGCCATTTCCTGCGCGTGCACCACGCACGATAGCGGTTCGAGCAGCGCGGCTTCTTCGAAGGGCAAGTCCGCGGGTTTAATAAAAGTGTTGCGCGCGACGATGTGCGCTGGCAACAGCAGCGTGTCTGCATAGGCGCCGTGCACCATTCGTCCGACGGCGTCATCGCAAAGATTTTCCTGCCCATGCTGACAGTAGAAACAAATCCCACAGGGCGCGGTCGGCGCCGCCATGATTTCCTGGCCGGCCTTGAATGCAGTTACGCCCGCGCCTGCTTCCAGCACGACACCGGAAAACTCATGCCCGAATGGCATCGGCAGCTTCCACAGCGGATGTCCGCGCCGAAATGTCTTCAGGTCAGTGCCACAACTCAGCGCGCACCGAATTTGAATCAGCAGTTCGCCCGGTCCTGGATGCGGTGCGACGTACTCGCGCAACTCGAGGCGCCCTGGCTGAACCAGCACCGCCTGCCGTGAATGCGTGCCCGCAACGAGTGCGGCAGCCTCGGCCGCGCTCACAGTTTGCGCTCCACGACGAATGTCGCGATGTTTCGTAACGCGTCCGCCCGATCGCCGAAGCCTTCGATTGCATGATGCGCCCGCGTCTCGAGTTCGTGCGCGAGATCCATCGAGCGCTCGATTCCTAGAATCGCCGGGTAAGTCGCCTTGCCGCGTTCAAAATCCTTCTGCGTGCGCTTGCCCATCTGCTCGGGCGTGCTTTGAACGTCGAGCAGATCATCGACAACCTGAAAAGCCAGCCCGAGTGCACGTGCGTATGCGTCGAGCGACTCGATCTGGGACACGCCGGCGCCACCCAGGCGCGCACCGCCGCGAATCGACGCAAGGAACAGGGCGCCGGTCTTCTTGGCGTGCAATTCCTCGAGCTCCTCGACCGTCTTCGACTTGCCCTCGCCGAGCAGATCGATTACCTGCCCGCCCACCATTCCCGCCGATCCCGCCGCAGTCGCGAGCTCCGCGACGGTCTCAAGCACCAGCGCTGGCGACGCGATGCGGTCCGACGATAGCGCGAGCATTCGGAATGCGTCTGTGAGTAGTGCGTCGCCGGCGAGGGTCGCGATCGCTTCGCCGTACACCTTGTGATTCGTCGGGCGGCCGCGACGCAGGTCATCGTCGTCCATGCATGGCAGGTCGTCGTGAATCAGCGAGTAGGTGTGAATCATCTCGACCGCGCACGCGAGCCCCATCGCCGCCTCGATCTTGCCGCCGACCGCCTCGCACGAGGCGAGCACCAGGACCGGGCGCAGGCGTTTGCCGCCCGCCAACAGCGAATAGCGCATTGCCTCATACAAGCGAGCCGCGGCGCCGGCAGGCTCCTCGACGCTGCGCTTGAGCGCGCGCTCAATGAGTTGCGAGCGCTCTTTTAAATAGCTGTGCAAGTCGAACACGTCTGGTCTCTTAGCGGGATGCCGGTGACGCTTCTGTGAAACCGGAATTTTTCCGCACGCAAAGATTCCCCCGCGATGCGCGAGGGCTCACGGGTTTGCAGCGCAGTCTCTCACGCTACGTAATGCCGCACCATCCGCCACGAGTCCTTCAGATTCTTGCCGAAGTCGAGTGCCACCGTCCCCTCAAATCCCGAGTGCAGCTTGCAATCGCGGCAGCGGAAATCCTGCTTGGTTCGATAGTACTCCCAATCCGTCGCAGCATGCATCTCGCTGAACGTCTTGTAGTGTCCGTTCGTGATCAGGTAGCAGGGTCCCTTCCACCCTTGCGGATTGCGCGTCACCGTCGTCCACGGACTGCACTGCATGTCGCGTTTGCCAACCAAATAGTCAAGGTAAATCGGAGTGTTGACTATCTTGTAGTCGTTCGCCATGTCGCGAACCTTGAAGAACTTGGCTGGCATCTCCTCTTTCTTCAGATATTCTTCGTCGTTCTGGAGCACCTGGTAGTGATAGCCCGGGCTCAGCAGCATCCCGTCGACCCCCAGGCTGGTCAGGTACTTGATCATGCTCTCAAGCTCCTCGCCGCTGGTCTCACGAAAGACCGTGGTGTTGGTCTGCACGCGGTAGCCCTTCTCCTTCAGCATCTTGATCATCTTCACCACAATGTCGAAATGCCCCTGCCGGTCGGTCACGCGATCGTTGGTCTCGCGCATGCCGTCCAGGTGCAGGTTGAAACTGAGATACGGGCTCGGCGGCACCTGCTTGACGAAGCGCTCGAGCAAAATAGCATTGGTGCAAATCATCACGTGGCGTTTCTGTTCCTCGATCAATCCGCGGGTCAGTGCCGCTATGTGCTTGTACATCAGCGGCTCACCGCCGCAGATCGACACGATCGGCGCGCCCGCTTCCTGCGCCGAATGAAGCGCCTCGTCCAACGGCATCATGTCGCGAATCGTGTCCTTGTACTCGACGATTCGCCCACATCCGATACACGCCAGGTTGCACGCATGCAGCGGTTCGAGCATCAGAACCAACGGAAAGTATTTCTCGCCGGACCGCTTCTTCCTGCTGATGTAGCGGCCCAAATCGATCATCTGTCTCAAAGGGATGCGCATGCTGTGCGTTCTCCTGACGTAGTTGAAGAGAGTTAAGCGGACGGCGCGCTGCCGCCCCCCGATGAAGCAGATGTCGCTGGCGGACCGAACAACCACTCGCTCACCATCGCCACCGCCCCCTCCTGATCGATCGCATTCGCTCCGATGAACAAATACTCGATCAGCAATCCATTTAGCGCCGACAGCAGGAACGCCGCCGCCGATTCAGGCGCCGACCGCCGTGTGCAGACTCCCTTCTGCTGCGCGCTCGCGATCAACTCGACAATCATCGCGCGATATCCGCCGTAGAGCTTGAGCACCTGGTCATTGAGACTCTCGGATAGCCGCTGGTCGTGGAGCATCTGCGCGAGGAAAAAACGCACCGAGCTGGCGTTGTCGCGCACGAATGACAGGTAGGAATCGACCAGCTTCAGAATCTGCTGACGTTCGTCCATCGCCGCGGCTTCTTCGGCAAAGTCGATAAAATAAGGCTCCAGCAGGCGGTTTAGCACGGCCACGAACAGCTCTTCCTTGGTCTTGAAATGCCAAAAGATCAGCGCCTTACTGACTCGCGCCTCGCGCGCCACTTCCGACATCGACGTCTCATGGAAGCCGCGATTGGCAAAGAGCTGCATCGCCGCCTTGAGTATTTCATCACGCGAATCCTGCGAACCCGTGCGCGGCTCGGTCGTGCCAACTTTGACCTGCGAGGCTCCCATCGCGCCGCTCTCGACCCCTCTGCTCCTATCGTCGCCCGTAGCCACTGAAAGATTCCAACGCGGGTTAAATCTAGCCGCCGTCATCTTCCCGTCTCAAAAAATGCGGCTAACCTTTCGGTCAATCGGACACACTACCGTCACATTCTCTAAAGTTCAATAGTGGGCAGTCCGAGCGGTCAGTCGGCTCCTAAGGCTCTCCAGGGAACCATTCGGCCAAAATCCTTATGAACCGAGGGGCTAAAAAGAAAGACTTATCTCTACGCCGTCGCGACTGGCGGATTGCCGGGCTGCATCGATCAACGCGAGCGAAACCCGCGCCTCGGCCAGATTGCGAAGCGCAATGGGCGAATCGGTTCCTTCGGCCACCGCCTGCTCGAATTCTGCCGCCACTTCGCCGAACCAGGCCGCATGATACGAGTCGTCGGCAATATCAGCGACCGACAAATCCTCAACCGTCCCTGACCGATGTGTGAGTGTGACCCGTTCGCCTTCGATCTCAAGACTCGCGCGCTCGCCATATACAAGAGCCGAGGTTCTGCGCACGGGCGCGCGCCACGAAAGATGTGCCCGACAGAACGCACCACCGCCGAACCTGATTCGCACGTCGGCCACATCATCGACATCGACACCGTCCGGCGACTGGAGCCGTGCCGAAATTGAAGCCCGTTTCTCGCCACCCAGTAGCCAATTCATAAGGTAGAAGACATGCCATCCGTGATCGATCAGGATGCCTCCACCCGAGGCCGCCGACGCCCGCCACTTAGCACCACTGCCACCGGCCCCGGCAGGTTCAGTCCTCAAGCGATCAATTGAAATGAAACGAATCTCACCGAGCTTCCGTTCCTGGATGGCCCGACTGGCGGCGGCGTAGGCAGGCGCATATTTCCAATTATGGACGCACATCAATACGCGTCCCTTCTCCTTTGCGAGCGCCGCCAGCTCGTCGAACTCGACCATCGAAAGCGCGAGCGGCTTCTCGACGATCACGTGCGCTCCGGCGCTCAACGCGGCGCGCGCCGCCTCATGATGCAACCCGGGAGGACTGGCCACATCGACGAAATCGGGCGCCTCGCCGTCAAGCATCAACTCGAGGTCGTCGTACACGCGAACATTCTTGATGAGCCGGATGGCCTCGTGCCGGCGCTCGGAGATCGGATCGTGAACGACCCCCATCGCGACGCCCTCGCGCGTAAGCCATCCCGGCAGATGCGCCCGTGCAGCAACCTCGCCGAATCCCGAGATCGCGCCTCGCAATTTTCCCCGACTAGCCACGACGCCGCTAAGTTTCAGCTAAACGGAAAGCGCGAGCAACTGGCTGCGGTCCGCAGTCGGCTCATGGCACCGCAGTAGAAACACGGCATCCGAAGCCATCGCGTTTTGGCAGGATTGGCGCCCATTTCATGACATTTCGCCATGGCAAAGCTCTTGCTCTCTATACCGACGAACGCCTGAACGAGGGAGGACAAGCGAAAATGTTCGCGTGGATTATAATCGGATTAATTTCGGGATGGCTGGCCGGTAAGATCCTCAACGGGAACGGCTACGGCATGATGGCCGACATAGGGCTCGGGCTGCTTGGCGGCGTAATCGGCGGAATGATCTTCGCGGTGTTGGGAGTGCGTGCCCACAATTTCATCGGCGCAATCCTGATGTCGACGGCTGGCGCCACCGCCCTGGTGGTAGCAACGCGAATACTCCTCGACGAAATCTAAAATCGCGCAAGTTGCTGAAGCGAGCAACCTAACCGGTGACCCCTTCCGGCGCGGGCAGGGGAATCGGTCCTCTATATGTAAAGCGCCGCGATTTTCTTCAGCATGCCTTCTGAATTCTCGAAAGTCAGATCGCCCAGGCCCGCGACGAATCTCCCGGCTCCGGCCGCGGCAAACTCTTTCAAGCCGTCTTGCACCTTGGCGCGATCGCCACGGATTCCGCCCATTATGGTGATGTCCAACTCGGCGAAATTCCTGCCGACTGCGGTGCATTCGCGCTTGAGTTCATCGACGCGGGTCTTCAATTGCTCCGGATTCAACTGAATGGGGCACCATCCGTCGGCCCACTTGGCGGTGCGCTTCAGCGCGTTCTTGTCGAGGCTTCCGATCAGCACGGGCGGTCCTGACTTCTGCGCCGGCTTCGGCAGCGACTTAACAGCGGGGAACTTGACGTACTTGGTGTCGCACGACGGCGCGTCCTCGGTCCATAGCTTGCGCATCGCGGCGACTAGCTCGGCCGTCTCCGTCCATCGATGGGGGAAATCGACACCGAATAGATCGCTCTCCTCCCGCAGCCATCCTGCACCAATTCCGAACAGCACACGGCCACCCGAGTAAGCGTCCAGAGTCGCGAGCTGCTTGGCCAACGTGAGTGGCTCATGCTCGGGCACCAGGCAAATTCCAGTAGCAAGCTTTAGATTCTTGGTCACAGCGGCCGCCATGCTGAGTGCCACTAGCTGGTCGGCCATTGTGAAGTATGCGGGTGGGATTGGTCCTCCGGTGGGAAACTGCTGCTGCGGATTTGCTGGCATCGCGGGATGCTCGGGGACCCAAATGGATTCGAAGCCGAGAGATTCAGCGACCCGCGCGAACTCTCCGGGGTGGGCGTTTTTGCCGGTAAAAGGGGTCAGCAATCCGATTTTCATTTTTTGTCTCCTCGTCAGAGTCATCCTTCCAACAAATTCTATCCCCTGACAAGGAGAGACCGGGACCTGCGCTACCAGCCGAAGAAATCTTTTGCTGCGACGAACTTTGCTACGCCGGCTGCTTCGCCTGCGAGCCGGTCTATTTCCTGATCGCCAACCATCGTCGATGACGCCAAATCGACGCCGTACAGGTCGGCCAGCTCTCTGATCATTCCGCCCTTCGGCTTGCGGCATTCGCACTTGGCGTCGTCGGTATGCGGGCAGATTTGCCATCCGGTGAGAATGTCGCCGAGCAGATTGTCCAGGTGCGCGAGGGCGGCTTCCACTTTTTCCGCTTTTAGGCGGCCCCGCGTGATTCCGGCCTGGTTAGTGACCACGAACATCAGATGGTTATGCATGGGGCGCAGCTTTTCAGCGACGCCGGGCAGGAGTTCGATCACGATATTGCCGCCGGCGTCGAGCGGAATCTCGCGCGTGTCGTTCAGCTTTACGAGCGTGCCACCGAGGTCGAAGAACAGGGCCGCGTTGCCATTGGGATTGGCCATCGAAAAAGACTTCGCCTACGCGTGTCGCCAGTCAACGTGATCGCGAACGTGCGCGAACACTTGGTCGAGAATCTCGACGCCTGCTTCGGCCTGCGCTTCGGTGATAACCAGCGACGGGTTGATTCGAATCTTGGGGAAGTACGCCATCGTCACCAGACCGCGCTTGAGGCATTCGGCAAAAATCAATTCAGTGACTTTCTTGCCGAGCAGTTCCTTGGTCTCGAGGTCGCGCACCAGTTCGATGCCGATCAGAAGTCCCTTGCCGCGGACATCGCCGATGAATTCATATTTTTCTTTGAGCTGAACGAGCCGCGATAGTATCATCGCGCCGACTTTGCGCGAGTTTTCGACGAGCTTCTGTCGTTGAATGGCGCCAATCGTTTCCGAGACGGCAACCGCCGCCAGCGGATTTCCGCCGTAACTCGACGACGAGGCGCTCGGCTTGCCGAACGGCTCCGCCTTTCCCAACTCGTCGCTCAGCAGGACGCCCGAAACGGGAAACCCGGAGCCCATCCCTTTGCCGACGGTGACGATATCCGGGCGGGTGCCGCTGTGCTCGACACCCCACCATTTGCCGGTGCGGCCGAAGCCGGTGATCATTTCGTCGGCAATCAGCAGCGCGCCGAAATCCTTCGCGACCGACTTCACCGCGGGCAGCCAATCATCAGGTGGGATCACGTTGCCAGCCGTGCCCTGCATCGGTTCCGCGACGATCGCTGCGAGCGCGCCGCCGGAACTCATCTTGATCTGCTGGCGCGCGAAGTCGACGCAATAGAGTCCGCAGTCGGGATACTTTAGCTTGAACGGGCATCGATAACAGTCCGCATACGGGACTGTGTATTGACTGCCCTGCAGCGGCCCGTAGCCTTGCTTCGATTCGTCGCCAATTAATCCAAGCACGCCGCCAGTCTTGCCGTGGAACCCGCCCCAGAAGCTGACCGCCTCGTACTTGCCGGTAGCAGAACGAGCGAGCCTGAGCGCTGCTTCGACTGCTTCGGCGCCGCCGCTATAAAGATGAGCGCGGTTGAGGCCCGCGGGTGCCACCTCGGACAGCGCCTTGAACGCGGCGGCGCGCTCCCTGGTCGCGAAGGTGCCGACAATCAGCCGTGACGCCTGGTTCGACAGCGCCTGCGCCAGGCCGGGATGTGCATGGCCGAGGCTGGCGACCGCGACGCCTGCGAAAAAATCGACGTAGGTGTTGCCGTCAGCGTCGGTCAGGGTCGCGCCTTCGCCGTGATCGAATGCGATGCCCGCCAGCAGCGAGATTCGCTGGCGCCCCGGCGCAATGTACCTTTGTTCGAGGTCGAAGATCTCTTTCGACTTGGGTCCTGGAACTGGCGTTGTGATCGAGGGAAGTTTTCCGTTGGTGGTTGTCATCAAATGGTGGCGATCCCGATTCCTCGCGTTAATTTCCGGCGCGCGTTAGCGCGGGCGGCTCAGCAGACTTATCGCACGGCGCGCGATCGCGCGAGCGGCAGGTCCGCGCACCCTGCTGTAGCTGGGCCAGTCGTTAAAGTCGATAATCGCAAACCGATCGCCACTCAAGACCGCGTCTCCGCCCCACGCCCCAAGCCCGAGCACTCCGGCGGCGGCATCCGCCGCTTCCGACAGCGCGCGAACGGCAGCTTCGGCGACTTCCTCTCCCTCGGGATGAACACTGAAATGCGAACTTCCGCTGACGCCGTAAAATTTGACGACGCGGCCGACGACTTCCTGTTGCAGGTAGGCGAAGCGGATTCCGCGCCGCGCGAAACCGGCGAGAATCGATTCGACCTCGGCGCGATCGGACGCGCGTTGTACATCTTCGGGCGCGAGCGCATGCAGGTCGCCGCGCTTGACGAACACGCCCGCCGACAAATCGAGGCCCGCAAGCTTGCGCGCATCGAGCGGCTCGTCCGCCTCGACCAACGCGCCCGGCGGAGTCGGCACGCCGGCGCGCTCGAGGCCCGGCGCGAGCAGGTCACGGTAGCAGTTGCGAATCGAGAGCGCGGAGTTAACCGCGAGCGCACCCGCCTGCTCGACTTCTGCGAGCCTCTTGAGCGCGCGCGGCCCCTGGCACATCGGCAGCACCAGGTCGGCGCGCGCAGGCGCGCCCGTCACGAAGCTGACTGCATCGGTGGTCTGGATCTCCAGGCCTTCGCGCTTCAGCTCCGCCATGGTGGCGTCGAGGATCGCGGCGTCGGCCTCGACCTTGCCCGGCGAAAATTCAGGCTCACGATAAATTCCCAATGCTCGATAGTTCATGGCGTCTTCCGTATTGCCGCGCGTGCGGCGTCAAGGTCCGACGCTTCGTCCACGTCGATGGATCCTTCGATCTCAATCGCCTCCAACCGCATCCCTCGCGCGATGAGCAGCGCGAGAAAGCGGCGGAGCGCGTTGAGTCCGGCGCTGCGCGCGTCGGCGGCCCAGTCAAACACTCGGGTCGACAGGAAATAGATTCCCGCCGTCACCATAGAAGTGTGACCGTCGCCGAGCCGCAGGATCAACCCCTTTGATGTTACATCGGCGAAAAGTGGTTTGGCCTCGCCGTGCCATCGCGCGACGGCCAGCACACCGGCCAGATTTTTGTCGTGACACTCCTCGATTTTCCGGCGCGACTCATTAACAAAACGCGCCAATTCCGCCTGTGGAATTACGGCATCGACCGTCGACGCGATAAACCATCCTGGCTCAAGCACTTCACCTATGGCGAGCATTGTTTCCATCGAGTTCGCAGTGTCGCGAACTACCAGACGCGTCGACGGCGGCAGCTCGAGCAACATCTCCTTGGCGATGCGCGCGGTCTCGGAGTTGATCACCGCGACCACCGACGACGCGCCGGCGTCGAACAGCGCGCGAGCCTGGCGGGAGAGCATCACTTCGTCGCCGAGCTTGACCAGCGGCTTGGGAATGTCGTCGCGCGTCGAGTTGCGTAGACGCTCGCCACGGCCGGCGGCAATAATCGCTCCCTGCAGTCCCATCACCATTGTATTTGTGCAACTTCGTCGATCGATCGAATCGTGATGTCGGCAGCGTCAGCGTCGGCGCCGTTTTGCGAACCGGTCCGCAGCCAGACCGTGCGCATCCCCAGTTTGTGCGCCGGTGCACAATCCTTGCCTAGCGAGTCGCCAATCATCGCGGTCGATTCGGCCCTGCACTGTATTTTCTTCAATGCGGTCTCGTAGATGCCGACTTCGGGCTTGAAAATTCCGACGCGCGATGAATCAACGACCGCCGCAAAGACTCGGTCGAGCTTCGCCTCCGCGAGGACGCGATCGAGATTTCCATAGAAGTTCGACACCACGCCCATTTTGAAGCGGCTCCGGAGCGGGCCGATGGCTTCGCGGCTATGCACCAACCCAGCGGAGGTCTCGCGGACGAAAGAGTTCGTGACCTGCTCGACGAATCGATGGCGGCCCGAGGCGCCGGCGTCGTTCAGGCGCACGCGCAATGGCTGGGGGCCACTTTTACGCAGATATTCGAATTGATGCCCAACTAGAAATCGCACCAGGTCCGTCAATCCGAAGCGCGTCACGACCCGGGTTGCGCCGTAGGCGGTGCGTGTTGCGTGTTCAAAGGCCGGATCGAGCTCGTCCCGCGAGATTTCGATTCCCGCGGCACGGTAATTTGCGAGGAATCGGTCGAGCCAGTGCATGGGCCCGTCGAGCGTGCCACCGAAATCGAATAGCAGAGCGGTAATTGTGGCCATGAAACGTTCAGTCTACCAGCCACGGTGGGCAGCCTCCAGTTTCGATCCGACTAATTGTCTGTTGCTCGCGTATTCCGGGTTTCAGGGAATTCGATCCGTTCGCCGATTGAGCAGCCGAACTCATAATTGTCGAAGGACCCTAGTAGCAATACTACTTTCGCTGGGGTTACCGCTGTGTTACCGTGGCGCCGATCGCAACGGATGGGGGAAAACCGGGTTCTAATTAGCATTGGTGATTGAAACTGCTCTAATCGCTGCACCTGACCGCGCGGACAACGCGGTCTTTGGCCGTCCGCTGTTAGAGCGGCTGATGATCATTTGCGAGCGCGCCGGGATCAAACGGTTTGTCGTGGCGGTTCCGCGCGATCAGTACCCGGAGGTCGCCCGCGCGATGGGGCGATATAAAGATAGCGATACTGTCTCGATGGTCGAGTCGTTCAGCGAGATTCTCAACGTTCGGAATGCACGCGAATTGGGCATCGACCCGTCGTCGCCGTGCGTGTCCTTCTCAGGCAACCTGGTATTTGGCAAATCGCAGCTTGCGCGGATTCTCGACGCGCATACCGCCGATCCGCGCGGAATCCATCGAGCAGTCAGCACCGACCGCGACCAGGGCGGTGAAATCACGACCGGTCCGATCAGTGCGATTCTTAGAAACGGCGGGATTCCGAACCCCAACACAGTCACGACGCCTGCCGCGAGTCTGCTGCCATTCGCGCTGAACGGGCGGCCCGAGGATCGCGAGGAAGCAGAGCTGCGGCTGGCGAGATCGATTCGCGAGGACTCGGCGCACAAGGACGCGCCGATGGCGCGATGGGTCGACCGGCGGATTTCGTGGCGAATCAGCTATTGGCTGGCGGCACATACACACGTCACGCCGAACATGGTGACAGTTGCCAACACAATGTTTGGACTGGCGTGCGCGTGGATGTTCTCGATTCCGAATTATTGGATGCGGTTGTTCGCCGCGATTTTCTTCTTGATCTCGATCACGCTCGATGGCGTCGATGGCGAGCTGGCGCGCCTGAAGATGGTCGAGAGCGAATTCGGCGGCAGGCTCGATGTCGTCACCGACAACATCGTGCACGCCGCAGTGTTCATCGGCTTGCTGGTGGGATGCTACCGGGTCGAACACAGCCGCGCATACCTGTACCTGATTCCGATACTGCTCGGCGGATTCACGATGTGCGCGATAGCCACCTGGCGCGCCTTCAAAATAAAAGGCGAGCAGGCCGCGCAATGGCTGGATGCGGTAGATCGATGGAGCGGGCGCGATTTCGCATACTTGCTCGTGGTATTGGCCTCAATCAATCGGCTAGAGTACTTCGCTTGGGGTACGGCTTTCGGAACTTACGTGTTTGCCGTGGCCTTGATTTGGATTACCGGACGCACCGCGTCGTCAATGAAGACTGAAAGCCTGTAGGAATGAATTGAAGCCTGCTGGCGGAGGATGTATGAACGGCAAGAAGCCTCGAATTCTGTTGGTGCAACCCACGACCGTCCATCTCGACGGCACCCCGCACAAGACCCGCTGGCGGTTGATCATGGGTCTGATGATTCCGCTGATGGCGGGACTGACGCCCGATGACTACGACGTAACATTGTGCGACGAGCGGCTCGAGGACATCAACTTCGACGGCGGATGGGATCTGGTCGGCATGACGACGACCATCGGCGCGTCGCTGCGCGCGTACCAGCTCGGAGATGAGTTCCGCAAACGCGGCATCCCGGTCGTGTTCGGCGGATTCCATGCGACGCTGCAGACCGAAGAAGCACTGCACCATTGCGACGCAGTGGTAAAGGGCGAGGCTGACCTGGTGTGGCCCGAGCTGCTGCAGGACTGGCGCGACGGCAAACTCAAGACAATTTACAAAGCCGACAAGGTACACGATCTGAAAAACCTGCCGCGACCGCGCCACGAGCTGCTCAAGCTCAATCGCTACCTGTTCAAGGCAGCACCAGTGCAAGCGAGCCGCGGATGTCCTTATCGATGCTCGTTCTGCGAGATTCCCGTGTTTTACGAGGGCGCCTATCGGACCCGCCCAATCGAGGACATCGTCGAGGAGATCAAACAGGTCGTCAAAGTCACCGGCTTCAGACGTTTCCAGTTCATCGACGATCAAATAACCGGCAAGCACAAGTTCGCGCGCGAGCTGTTCAAGGCGCTGGAGCCGCTCAACATCCGCTTCTCCTGCCTCTGGACTATCAATTCGAACCACGACGATGAACTGCTCGACCTGGCGGCTAAGGCAGGAATCTTCCACGTCAACATCGGGGTGGAATCAATCAGCCAGGACAGCCTGCTGTCGATGAACAAGATCCAGAATCACGCGGGGCAGTACAAGAAGCTGCTCAAGAAGATGGAAAAGTACGGGATCTACTACTCGCTCAACTTCCTGTTCGGGCTGGAAGAGGATCGTCCCGGAATTTTCGACGACACCCTGAAGTTCTTGCATGAAGTCAAAGCGCCCGAGGCATTCTTCAACACGGTGACGCCGCGCGTCGGCACGCCGATGCGCACCCAGCTCGAGAACGAAGGCCGCGTCATAATTCCCGACGCCGATCTGTACACCAACAATTTCCGCTGTATGTTCGTGCCCAAGAACATGTCGCCGCAGGAAGTCGAAGAAGGCGTCTGGCGCTGCACCAAGGAATTCTACTCCCTCAAGTCAATGGCCAAGCGGCTGCTGATGCCGCCCGGTAAATTCACCTGGCAGGGACTGACCGAGAACATGCTTTTCTACTGGGGCGCGAAGCGGCAGATCGATCCGGTCGACTACTATTAGGCCAGTTCGAAATTGATCCTGAAAACTCTCGCGGTGCTGACGCTTGCCGCGGTGCTTGAGGTAGGCGGCGATGCGCTGGTTCGCGTCGGACTACACAGCTATGGCTACTCCTTGGCGGCGGGTGCGTTCACACTTTTCGCGTACGGAGTACTTGTCAACCAAAGCGGTGTCGATTTCAATCGGCTGATGGGAATCTACATCGCGGTTTTCTTCGTGGTGTCGCAAACCATCTCACTTATTCTCTTCAAGCAAATCCCCGACGACAGAATCATCCTAGGCGGCGGTTTCATCGTAGCCGGCGGCCTGTTGATTCTCGTGATGACATAGTTTTCGAAAGCAGCGCTGATCACGGCTGCAGCACGACGTTGTCGATGAGGCGTGTCTTGCCGACGCGAGCTGCGATGGCGACAAGGATTGGGCGATCGAGAGATGGGTAACGGGTCAGGGTTTCGGCGTCCACTGCTTCCACGTATTCGATCGCGATACCTTTCATCTGCCTGAGAACGCGAGTCGCGGCGAACACTATTTCTTCGGCACAGCAGGGTCCTGCGCGATGCTTCTCATGCGCAGCGCGCAGCGCGAGATTGAGGGCGAGTGCGTCTTCCCGTTCCTGGCTTGACAGGTAGGCGTTTCTCGAACTCATCGCAAGGCCGTCTTTTTCGCGCACGATCGGCACCGGCACAATCTCGACGTCGAAATTCAGGTCGCGGACCATCTTCTGGATTGCGCGAAGCTGCTGAAAATCCTTCTCGCCAAAAACCGCCAAATGCGGTTTCACAATGTTGAACAGCTTTGCGACCACCGTCGTCACGCCGCGGAAATGGCCGGGACGATGCGCGCCGCAGAGACCGCTGGTGATGTCGCCGGCATCGACCCAACTCTCCGCATCAGGCGAGTACATCATGCTCGGCTCGGGCGCGAAGACTACATCCATCGGCACCGTCTCGAGCATCGCGCAGTCTCGCTCGAAATTGCGCGGATAGCGCGCGAAGTCCCCGCCGGGTCCAAACTGCGTGGGATTGACGAAGATCGACGCGACCAGGACCGAAGATTGGCGGCGACCTTCGCGCATCAGCGTCAGATGGCCGTCGTGGAGATAGCCCATGGTCGGCACCAGCGCGATTCGCTCGCGGCTTTGACGGGCGCTCTCGGCGAAGCGACTCATCTCGTCGGGCGACTTGATGACGATCATCGCGTGACCCTCTTGGTCTCGGCGTAACAATGTTCCGATGCCGGAAACGCGCGCTCTTTCACATCGCGCACGTAGGCGCTGGCTGCGGCCGCGGCGCCGTTCCACAGACAGGCGAACGGCTTGGCGAAGCGCGGCGGGCACGACTCGCCGAGCCCGAGCAGGTCGTGCATCACGAGCACCTGGCCGTCGCAATCGGGACCGGCGCCGATGCCGACGGTCGGAATTGCGACGCGTGCGGTTATCTCGCGCGCCAACGACGGCGGCACGCCTTCGATCACGATCGCAAATGCGCCGGCGGCTTCGAGTGCGACGACATCTTCGAGCAGCCGCTCGCGGCACCCGGGCGCACGGCCGGATTTGCGACCTTGTACACGATTCCCGCCCATCCGATGGATCGACTGCGGCGTCAAACCAACGTGACCCATCACTGGAATATCGACGGCTGTTATTTTCGCGACTGCGTCGGCAATCGCGACCCCCCCTTCGAGCTTCACCGCCTCGGCTCCGCCTTCCTTGACGAGACGGCCGGCGTTGCGCAGCGCGTCTTCGGGACTCACCTGGTACGAAAGAAACGGCATGTCGGCGACGAGCAGCGCACGGCGGCGCGCGCGAGCGACCGCGCGGGTGTAGTAGATGACCTCGTCAACGGTGACCGCCAGCGTGTCGTGCTCGCCGCGCACCACCATGGCGAGACTGTCGCCGACGAGGAGGACGTCAACGCCACTGTTGTCGAAGATTCTCGCGAATGGAAAATCGTACGCGGTCAGCATTGTGATCGGCTGTCGCATGGTCTTCATGCGCGCCAGATCGGGCACGCGAACTTTTTCTTGGGTCATATTCTCACTCGAACGATTCGGTTTTCAGTCACTCCAAAAAAATCGGGGCTGCCGCGTACCGGCAACCCCGCATCAGAGCAACCTCGAATGAACGAGCGCTCGAATCACTCGGAGTCCCGGTCCAAACCTCGGATCCAGGCGCGAGCAGACGCCAAAATGTCTTCGCCTCCGCGCGGGAAGCATTGATCTCAATACCGTCTCGCCGGGAAAAAAAATCCTCGACGGAGCACTTCAACTATATAGAGAAAGAAGTTGGGCGCGTAAAGGAGAATTGCTCAGTTGGTGGCGGCCTGAAGGACGTCGGTCGTCACCGGCATCGTCACCTGCAGGCGCTTGCCGTCGCGTACGACGCTCAGGTACACGATCTCGCCCGGCTGCAGATCGCGCATGCGATCCTGGAAGTCGAGAAAATTGGTTACGCGCGAGCCATCGACGCCGATAATCATGTCGTAGCTCTCGCCGACTTGCATATAATCGATCGCGGGAATGACGATCACCGACAAGCCGCCGGAGAAGACCGCGCCGACCATCGCGGCCGCAGCGATCGCGTCGTGAACGCCGTGGCTGTAGGGGTGCAAGCCGGCCGCAGCCGCCGGGCTGCCTTTCGCGACGGCGGTGATCAGCAGGCCGTCGGCGTCCTCGCCGGATTTGAGCGTGCGCTTCGCTTCACGCAACTGCATTCCAAATGGAGTCTGCAGCTCGCCCTCGCTATCGAACTCCTGCAAAGCACGTAGCTGTTCAGGCGGCATCCCGCTTTGCTCCTCCTGATAACGCGCGATCTCGCCACCGTCATTGGACGACTGCAAATCCGCCGGCGGTTGAGAGTCGGGCGTTGTGTTGGATGCCGTGGGTGATCCGTCGGCCGAAATGGCGCCCGGAATCTCTGCAGTGCCGGGCTGGGTAGCCTGGATATTGTCCAGCGGGGTCGGGACCATGTTCGCGGGGCCGGAGGTATTCGCCGAAGCAAGGGACGGAGAGAGGGCGACCCGCGGCGATACGGGCACCGCAGCTTCCGCGATCGGAGCACCCGGAACGGATGCCGCGGCTGTGGCAGCTGCGGCCGGAACCGCTGCAGAAGCGGCGGCGGTCTTCCAGGTTGCAGAGGCCGCGGTGTCTGACTGTGCGGCCGCGAGCCCACTCGCGAATAGCACGGACAGCATCGCGGCCAGCGATGCACCAAGCGCGCGATGTTCGCGCGCTTTGCTAGTTAGCACTCCAGCGCTTTTCATGCTCCACCACGCGCCCCTCGCGCTCAAGTTTTTTCAGGTGAGAGCGGACCGAGCTTGCCGCTGCAGGATGCAGATACTCCGGAACGTCTACGTAGATTTTCTTCACGATCGCCATCGCGTCGAGCGGGCCCGCGCCGTCGGCTAGCGCGGTGAGCACCTGTCGCTCGCGCAATTCGCGATGGGCTATGTATTCACCGATCTTTTCTTTCGGATTGCGGATGACCGGGCCGTGCGCGGGATAAATCGTCTCGAGGTCGAGCGCAAGCAAACGCCTGAGCGAATCCATGTACTCGCCCAGATCGCCAGTATCGTCTGGAATGACTGTAGTACCTGCCCCCAGCACGACGTCCCCCGTGAACAGTGCGCGCTCTTCTTCGAGATAATAGCACAAGTGATCAGGTGCGTGGCCAGGAGTAAAAACTGCGCGCAGGGTAGCGCCTTCGGTGTGCACTATGGCGTCGTGGCCAATAACAGAAATCGCGCCGGCGGGAGCGTCATGGCCCTCCCACGGCATCTTTAGGACTTCCATTTCGCCGAATCTCTCGGTTACCTGCTTCACGCCGCCTAAGTGATCGACGTGAGCATGAGTCAAGACAATTCGTTCGAGCTCGCTACTGCCAGATAGTTCCTTAAGCGCCGCCTCGAGCAGGTCGATGTAAATTGCGACGCCCTGCCCCGTGTCGAGCAGGATCGGTCGTTTCGAAGTACCGACGATGTAGGTGTTGGTGCCAGGACCCGTGAACGGGCTCGGATTTTGACCGAGCACAGTCGCGACGCGCGGCGAGATCCGCGAATAATCCGGCATCTTGAGGCCGATCATCGAATCGGTCACAACTCGCCCTTGCTTGCTCATCAAACGTCCCTCAAAAGCTAGCGCCGATTGCGTTCAAATATCAGCCGAAGTCCCTTCAATGTCAAAAACTCGTCCACTTCTTCAATCGTCTCGCTCTCGGGTGCAATCAGGTCGGCGAGACCGCCGGTGGCGATGACCCGCGCCTTTTCGCCGCGCTCTTTGAGGATTCGTGCGACGAGCCCGTCCACCAGCGCCGTGTATCCGAAGATTAATCCGGACTGAATCGAGCCAACCGTGGTGCGGCCGACAGCCTCGCGGGGACGAACCAGCTCGACGCGATAGAGCTTGGCGGCGTGCTCGATCAACGCATTCATCGAGACTCCCAGTCCAGGGGCGATCGCACCGCCAGCGTACTCACCCTTGCCCGTGACGTAGTCAAACGTAGTGGCGGTGCCGAAGTCCACCACGATAGTAGCGCACGCATAGCGCTCGTAGGCGGCGACCGCGTTGACGATTCGGTCGGCGCCCACTTCCTTGGGATTCTCGTAGAGGATGGGCATGCCGGTTTTGATTCCCGGACCCACCATCAGCGGTGCGCAATGGAAATAGCGCTCGGCGAGTTGCTCCATCACTTGATTGAGCGGCGGAACCACGCATGCGATCGCAACCCCTTCAGGTTTGACGCCGCCCTCGAGGCCTGCGCCCGCGAGGAGAGTGTTGAGCAGAGCGCCGTGCTCGTCGGTGGTGCGATCAGGAACAGTCGAGATGCGCCAGTGATTGCGCAACCGCTCGCCCTCGTAAATTCCAATCACAGTATGGCTGTTGCCAACATCAACCGTTATCAGCATGACAAATTCCTATGCGACCTGCGGCGCAGTCTACGACGCGATCGGGCCAAGATAATAGCGCGCGAACTCGAACTAAAAGAAACGGCTTCCCAGGCGCTGCTAACGATGAAATCGGAACGACGAATGCATCGACATCCCCATCATCGGACTGCCCGCGGGACGGCTGAACGAGGACATCGCGGAAGGGACTACCCACGGACCGGGATTCAGCGGTGGGCGCGCAGCTTGGGTCAGCGGACTGCTCGGCACGTAGGCCGATGCGGGAGCCGGGGCGCGATTCGTTCCTATTATCGTCACCGGGTAAGGTGCGCCCGTCACCGTGTATGGGTAGCCGGCGTAGGGAACTCCGTAAGATCCGTAATCCTGCTGATTCTGATAGTCGTCCGCAGTGCCCCAATCGTCACCTGGAACGGCGTTGCTGGCAGTATCGTCATCCGAGTCGGGCGGAGCGCCCGGCGATGGCGCGTTGATCGCCTGGCTGTCGTCGCCGTCCCCTGAGCTCTCTGCGCAGGATTCCGACGGGTCATCTTTCGAGCACGCTACCTGCGGAATCTCGAGGACCTTCTCCGCCGCCGCCGCGTCCTCGTCGATAGAAGGAGCCGAGGTGGGATCGAGTGCAGCGTCGGTCGAATTCCAATTTGCATCCGCGCCAGCCGCGGTATCATCGGTGTCCTGCGAATAGGCGGCACCCGCGTTCACCCAGACACTCATCGCTATCGCCGCCAAAATTGCGACGATTACTTGCCCCGGCCGCATGCTGCTCATGATTTCGAGGTTACCATTCGATGCGCGGAGCGCAAAGGCAAATTGAGCATGGTTGTGCAGAGGTTTGCACGAGGACCGCCAGCAGCTAAGATTCCGCGCTATGTCGGAAGCAAAAGTCGCATTGGTAACTGGAGCAGGGCGCGGCATCGGCCGCGACATCGCGCTTCGGATGGCAAAAGAAGGATACGCGGTCGGGCTCATCGCCCGCACCAAGTCGCAGCTTGACGAAACCGCCGAACTGATTCGCGCGCAAGGCGGCAAGGCAGTCGTGACGCCGACCGACGTCGCGCGCCGCGATCAGGTGTTAGCCGCGGTCGAGACGGTCGAGCACGAGCTCGGACCGATCTCAGTGTTGATCAATAACGCGGGCGCCTATCTGCGCAAGCGGTTCACCGAAATCACCGAAGAGGATTTCGACTTCCAGCTCAAGGTGAACGCGTACGGCCCATTCTTCTGTACCCAGGCCGTCATCGGCAAAATGGCCGAGCGCAAGGCTGGGACAGTGATTTTCGTACTGGGATCGGAGTCACGCAGCGGACCGGCGCAATACTCCGCCTACAACGCGTCGAAGCTGGCGCAGCGCGCGATCGCCGAGTCCGTCGCCTACGAGTTCATGCATCTCGGCATCCATGCCGCCGCGCTCGACGTGGACGGCGCCGTGGACAGTCCGCGCGTGCGTGAATCGATGCCCGAGGTAGATCCGTCGCACTTCGTTCCACCCGCGGCGATATGCGACGAGATTGTGCACCTGATCGATCAGTCGAAGAGCGCGTGGACCTTTCAGGTCGACATGAGAGCGTTCGTGCAATGGCGTCCGCGCGTCGCGCCTAAGAAAAAGGCCTGATCGAGTCAGCCCTCGACGGTCCAGTTCCACGCGCAGGCCCAACATGCCGGCGGGTGTGGTCTTGCCGGCATCGAATATATAATGTTCGTCGCGTCGGGGTGTGGCGCAGACTGGTAGCGCACACGCTTGGGGTGCGTGTGGTCGCCGGTTCAAATCCGGCCACCCCGACCAAATCAAAAGTCTCTGGTTATGCATCGCTGCCGCTGAAAAAAGCCGTGCGGGCGGTCTCACCGGTTCCCGTAAAACCTTTTGTGGTGAGGCCATCCCGCACGGCGGAGGCACGGTATTGATCAAGCAGGCTTGGTGACGAGAACAGTCTCCTTGCCCTTCTTCTTGGAGTTGCGCACGAAGTAGAAGGCTCCGTAGACGCCCCAGATGACCGAGATCGCTACCGCCATCAGAGGCTCTTTGACACTGCCCAGTCCTTCAATCGGGCCGATGATGTAGAAGGCCATGCAGGCAAAGTTAGCAAGCGCTCCGAAAACCGGAATGAACATGTGTTTGAGGCCGTGGAACATATGATGTTCGCGGTACGCGACTATGCAGCAGACGTTGGTCAACCCATAGACCACGAACGTTCCGAAGTTGGAGATCAAAGTTATCAATGCCAGCCCATTCGGCAGGGACGACAGCGACGCATTGGAGCTCATTCCAATCGAGTACCACAAGTTATGCGGCAGCGTAGCTATTGTCTTGTCATCGGGCGCGGAGCCGCCGGCAAAGAAGTAAAGCGCCGCGTATGCGCCTAGCACTGCCGAGATCGTCGCCAGCGTCCAGATCGTGCGATGCGGCGTAAGGTTATCGCCATGTAGCAGACCGAAGTGCTCTGGCACCTCGGCGTCACGACCCATTGCATAGGTGACACGGGCACCCGTGTTGATACAGCTAAGGGTCGTTCCTATCAGTGCCAGGAACACAGTTAGAGCCTCAAGCATCATGAACGCCTGTCCATGTCCGCCCAGCAGCGCGTTACCGATAATCGTCATCATGTCGCCGATAGGCGCGGCGGAGCCCTTGGCGTCGGCCATGCTATAGGCGCTCGACATGAAGTAGTTGGCGGCGAAGTACTCAATCATGTAACAGAACAGACCTTGAATCGTGAGTGACAGCAGGACACCACGCGGAATATCACGCGTCGGGTTCTTGGCTTCTTCGCCCAGCGACGTGATCGATTCGAAGCCGACCAGCAGGAAGATTGCTATGGTGGCTTGCAGCATGACATAACTGAAGTTGTGCGGTGCTATGACCGACCATGCGCTAGGGTGCGCCGGCGCGTCTCCTCCCAAGGCATAGTGCAACACCTTCTTGGTGCCATCGAGGGCAAGACCTGTCGAACCCTCCGGATGTCCTAGCCGATAGGCAATGGCCAACGCCGCAAAGAACAGGAGTGCCGCGATTTGAATTGCGTTGATCGCGATGTTGACCATCGTTGAACCGTTCACGCCGCGAAATGCGATGTATGCGATTCCATAAGCTGACAGTATGGCTACTATTGCCATGAAAACCGGGCCAGGCGTGCCGGCGTTGATGGTGTCGGGCGCGAAATTGCCGACAATATATCCGATCATGATCCCGATGGTGGCGACCATCGCACCCGGATAGACCCAGTAGTAGAGATGCGAGGCCCATCCCATCGTAAACTTCGCGATGCGCGCGAAGCGAAACGCGTGAGTCTTGCTGAGAAAGGCCTGTTCAGCGAAGAAGTAGGAACTACCCGCGCCTGGATAGAGCTTTGCCAGCTCTGAGTAGGAGATGGCAGTGGCGTACGCGAGCATCAAGGCGGCAAAAATACCCGCCCACATAGACACGCCCGACGGGTACGCATAGCCGGCCTGGACTACAAAAGTAATCCATAGGAAGGCTCCCGGCGCAATCAGCGCCATCGCATTGACCGTCACACCGGTCAACCCCAGGGTTGCTTTCATCTTTGGTTCTGTTGATTCGGCCATCCTTACACCTGTGTTTTGGGCGCAGGTTTGCGCGTTTCACCTATGTACTTGAGCTAAGTCCTCTCCCGATCGCTCTAGCGCGGACGGCAGCATGAAACATGCCACTAACTATCGGTTCCGGGACTGAATTAAGACAGATCTGCAAGCTAAGGCTGAGAGTTCAGCTGCATTACAAAATGAGAGATTGCCGAAAAGCAAAATGAAATGGTTTTCAGCTCACAATGCATTGTGCAATATCTAGGCATTAACTTTTGCACTTGCTCGAAAACAGGTCTTATTGGCTGAAATACTCGTCAGAAATGCTGACTGGCGACCACTCTCAATCATACTTGCTGCAAACTTTTTGGGCAGTGCCAAATCAATAGGCGCACCGCTGCTTCGATTCGGTAGCAGTCAGAGACAAGCTAGCTTGCTTGAGTCATATAGCTGTCCAGATCGTCTAGCGTGGCGCAGCGCTGATAAATTCCAACACTGCTCTCTTGAACCTTTCATCAGCGGGCGCCGTCATATGGTCGCGGCCTTCGAGCATCACCAGCCGCGCTCCCGGAATGAGCTTGGCCAGCGGCTTGGGATCTCCTATCGCGTTGTCCTCGGTCCCGACCACAATCAGCACTGGTAGCCGCACCCCCGCGAGCTTGGCGGGATCAAACTGCCCACGTTCGGCGTCAATCAGCGCGGCCAGCGCCTTCAGGTCGTTGGGCATCGACTGTGCGAATCGTCGATAGGCCTTTGCCACCGGATTCTTAATCGTTGCCGGATCGCCGGCGCGATAGGCCTCGGAAATCGCATCGCGATCCGCTTGATCTTCCAAACCGTCATCGTAAGCAATTCCGCCCAGAACGATCGCGCGAAAGCGTTGAGAATGGGACAGCATCAGCTCGATCGCAATGCTCGCACCCATCGAGTAGCCCATCAGGATGGTGCGCTCGAGTCCAAGATGATCCATCAAGCGCGTCACGTCCGCACCCATGTTCGCGTAACCATATGCCTCGCGGACCCGCGGCTTGTCGCTCAGACCATGCCCACGAACGTCGAGCGCGATCACGCGGTACTTCGCCGACAGCGCCGCGATCCATCCGGTGCCGCCCCAATTGTGCTGTGCGGTCGAAGCAAAACCATGCACCAGAACGACCGCCTCGCCCGCGCCCGCGTCATGATAATGAATCTTGATACCCGCTGAATCGAAATACGGCATTTCACTTTCTCCGAGCGATCATCCGCTGCAATTCGCCGACGGCCCGGATGAAACTGTCGGCGGGTGTCGTATCTGGATCGATGAGCCGATGAAGGCGGAAACCATCCTCCATCGCAAGCAGCGTAGCACCGGCCCAGGCCGGCTCGATGAGACCATTTCGTCCGGCGGTTTGATTCGTGGCGGCAACGACTTCTGCGGTCAGAGCTCGGCGCGCACGCAAGCGCTTGGCGAGCTCGGGTCGGCGTTTCTTGGAACGGGCAACGAAAAGAATCAGCTCCATATGAAGCAGAGGCGACCGGCCTAACGGATCCTGACGACTCCGTTCCACCGCCCCCAAAGCGGCAACGAAGTCGGCCGCATCACGGTGACGCGCCAGCAGGTCGCGATGATGCTGGAGAGACCGCTCTCCATGATCTTCTAGCATCGCGATGATCAGTTCGTCTTTGCTTGCAAAGTTCGAATAGAAGGCGCCACGCGTGAGGCCGGCTGCCGTGGCGATAGCTTCGATGCTCGCCGCGCCGATGCCCGACTCCTCGAACACTCGCGCCGCTGCCTCAAACAGCCGCGCTCGTGTGTCGTCGCGCGTCGGACGGGTGCGCACTCTTGACATAGCGGCCTGTGTATACCATAGATGCAACTCGATACACTATCGTATCGAATTGCACGCTCGCCGCGAAGGAATAGTTATGACTCAATGGACATTCGATATTGCCTTCATGCAATTCCTGGTGGATCACAGGGGTCTTCTCCTCACGAAACTATTTCTCGTTGCCAGTTTCGTTGGCGAACCCGAAGGCTACATCCTGATCGTCACACTGATCTACGTCATGTTCGACAAAATCCTGGCGGTCCGCCTCGGAGTGTTGGTGTTGCTGACAATGTGTCTGAATCACGTGCTGAAGATAGTTATCAAGAATCCCAGGCCCTTTGTCCGCGAAGGTACCTATTTCAAGAAGTGGGCGGTTTCGAACAACTACGCGAAAGGACTTGCGATGGAGTACTCGACGCCTTCCGGTCACGCCATGGCGGGTGCAGCCTTCTATTCATACCTCTATGCGGCCGTCGAAAATCGATTCGTAAGAGTCGTCGCCGTCGCTGCGATTCTCCTCACCGGAATCTCGCGCCCCTACCTTGGCGTCCACTATCCCGGAGATATTCTCATTGGTTGGGTGCTTGGACTATCCGTCGGACTGGTCGCGATAAAATTCGCGGATGAAATCAGCGACCGATGGAATGCGCTGGCATACAAATATCAAGCCGGGATCGTTGTTACGTCCAGCCTGTTCCTCTGGCTGTTCACCATCGCGATTAATGGCTGGCGTATCGATAGTCAGCCCCGCGCGTTTCTGGGTTATGCAGGATTCTTGACGGGTATTGTTTTTGGTCGTCCTATCGAGCTAAGCACGCTGGACTTCGACCCCAAGAGCTGCAGTCCACTGGCAAAAGTGCTGCGCTTCGCTATAACCGCGGGCATGGTACTCGGGTCGCTGCTTGTTCTCGAGAAGCTCTTCGGAGCAATCGCTGATGACTACTCAGTCCTGGGATATGTGCTGCAGTATGTGCGCTACGCCGTTGCCGGTATTGTAAATATCTTCGTCGCGCCTCTGTTTTTCACAAGAATCGGACTGGCAGAAACGAACGCCGATGGACGAGCCGGCGCCCCTTCCGATCTGCATTTGGCCGTTTGAGCATTTCCAACCGCCGCCTCCTGATACCTTAATCGCTGACCGTCGTATCTGTATAATGATCTCGACGATGGCGAATGACCCCGAAAGTGCGCGCGAGCGGATGGTGCTCGAGCAGCTCGAACGCCGCGGGATAAAGGATCCGCGAGTGCTCGCAGCAATGCGCGCCGTCCCGCGCCACCGATTCCTGCCCGCCGAACTTCACGACCACGCCTACGACGACGGCCCTCTGCCCATCGGCGACTCGCAGACCATTTCGCAACCGTACATGGTTGCCCTGATGAGCGAGGTTGCCGATCTCACTGGCGCCGAGCGAGTTCTCGAAGTCGGCACCGGCTCGGGTTATCAAACCGCCGTGCTCGCGCGCCTGGCGCGTGTTGTCTATTCGGTCGAGTTAAACGCGCATCTTCACGATCGCGCACGCGTGATTCTAAACTCGATGGGCTTCAGCAACGTCTATTTTCGATGCGCCGACGGTTCGGATGGATGGCCTGAAGAAGCTCCCTTCGATGTCGTGATGGTGACCGCGGCGATGCCGGGAATCGCGCTGCCACTGCTCCAGCAGTTGACGCCACAAGGTCGTTTGATCGCGCCGATTGGCGAAGATGAACTACAGACCCTGGTGCGTATCAGTCGCAAGACCGGACATTGGAACGAGGAATATTTTGGCGAGTGCCGATTCGTGAAGATGACCGGCAAGCACGGCTTCCAGGATTAGCAGGCGGATATTTCGCGCCCGCAGGGATGTGGTGCGGGGCGGTGACGGACGGCGGATGGTGTGATCGAGGCGTGGATTTCAGGGACGCGTTTTATCTCGCGCGTGAGCGTGACGGTTGCGCTCGCCGCCGTTCTCGCGCTGGCCGGATGTACCGATAGTCCGCCGCCTTCGCCCTACCCTTTCGCCAACTCGTCGCGTCCGGTCACTCACGTCGTCGTCGCCGGCGAGACTCTCTACCATATCGCGAACGAATACGGCGTTAGCGTCGGACGCCTCGAAGCCGCCAATGGACTCACCGATCCGCGCGAGTTGCGCGTCGGCCAGACCTTGACGATTCCAGGCTCGTATCGTACGGCGCCAGTCGGGGTCGATATCGCGTCGGGCGGAGCACGTCCGTACACCGGCGAGCGGGCTTCGCGCCAATTTCAGTGGCCAGTGGCGCAAGGAGTGGTGTCGTCGGGATTCGGAATCCGTAACGGCGCGATGCACGATGGCGTCGATATCGCGGCTCCCGCCGGCACTCCTGTTCACGCGGCCGACAGCGGCGTCGTGATTTTTTCAGGTCCGCTTCACGGCTACGGCAACACCGTGATTATTCGCCACGACGACGGTTACGCGACGGTCTACGCTCACAACGAGCACAACCTGGTTAACGAGGGAACTCGCGTCGCGTGCGGACAGGAGATCGGCGAGATCGGACGCTCTGGGCGCACCACCGGCGCGAATCTCCACTTCGAGGTGCGTCGCGACAACGTGGCGCAAAACCCGCTCGCCTACCTGCCCGAACCCACCTCATCCGACGGAATCAGCTTTGCCGCGGCAGGCGGCAGCTAGTATCGTTGACCACCGCACCAGCGACTGCCCGCACCAGTGCGATTGGATCGACGATGACTGTTGAAGAAATCAAAAAACTGATTCGCAATGTTCCCGACTTCCCCAAGCCCGGAATAATGTTCAGGGACTTCACGCCGCTGATAGCCGACGCGCGCGGCTTCGCCACCGTGATCGATCTGCTGGCCGAGCCTTACCTCGGCAAAGTTGACGCCGTGCTCGGAATCGAGTCGCGCGGCTTTATCGTCGGCGCGCCCGTGGCTTATCGATTGGGCGTCGGCCTTGCGGTTGCGCGCAAGCCCGGCAAGCTCCCGTTCCGAACCTACGACCAGGCCTACGACCTCGAGTACGGCAGCGCCTCGCTGCAGATGCATCAGGATGCCCTCGCCGACAAATGTCGCGTGCTGCTCGTCGACGACCTGCTGGCGACTGGGGGCACCGCGGCCGCGGCCCTCCAACTGGTCAAGAAGTTCGGCGGCAACGTGATCGGATGCGCGTTCGTGGTCGAGCTCGACTCGCTCAAAGGCCGCGAGCGCCTGGTGCCAGTGAACTGCATGTCGCTGATCCACTATGATTAAGTCATGCCGACGACGCACAATCACGGACCTGCTGCGCATGCGGATACGCGGTCGGATCAGCGCCGCCTTCTAGTCGTCCTCGGCGTCACCTCGGTCTACTTGGCCACCGAACTCGTCGGCGGCTATCTGACAGGCAGCCTTGCCCTGCTTTCCGACGCGGTCCACATGCTCACGGACATCGCAGCACTTTGCCTGGGCCTGTTGACGCTGTGGATCTCAACCCGGCCGGCATCGTCGGCGAAAACCTACGGCTATCTTCGGGCGGAAATCCTCGGCGCGCTGCTCAACGGACTCTTTCTCTGGCTGCTGGTGGTCTTTATCTGGATCGAAGCATTCCAGCGGCTGCGCAATCCACAGCCGGTTTCGGGGCTGGGTGTGATGGCGGTTGCGATCATTGGAATCGGCGTGAATAGCTTCTCAGCGTGGATGACTTCGACCGACGCGCCCGGCAGTCCAAGGCGTGGAATGGCGATGCGCGCGGTGTTCGTGCACGTAATTTCCGATCTCGTCGGCTCGATCGGCGTGCTCGCAGCCGGCGCGCTCACCTATTTCACCGGATGGATGCAGGCCGACCCCGCTGTCAGCATATTTATTGGGGGCCTGGTGCTTTTCGGTTCATGGGGCCTGGTGCGCGAGGGCGTCGACGTCCTGATGGAATCAGTGCCGCGGCATATCGATCTCGACCAGATGCGCTGCGACCTGCTGGCCGTCAGCGGCACCGAGGAAGTTCACGACCTTCACGTCTGGTGCCTGACGACCAGGCAAATCGCGCTCTCGGCGCATGCGGTGGTCGCCGCGGATGCGGATCGCGATCGAGTGCTGGCCGAGATGTGTCATCTGCTGCAGACCAAGTTCGACATCCACCATCTGACGCTGCAGCTCGAACGCGACAATCGCCGCCGACACGAGCCGGAGCATTTCTGATAAGACGATGAAAGCAGACCAGACAATTTTCTACGACATCAATACCCAGCGCGACTTCATTCTTCACGACGGCAAATTCCACATCGAGGGCGCGGAGAAGCTCGTCCCGGTGTGGAAGGCGATCACCCAACTCGCCCGCGATCAGAAAGTGCAAATCGTCTGTTCGGTCGATTGCCATGTTCCAGGCGATACGCAGCTGAAAAGTTGGGGCGGACCTTACCCCGATCATTGCATGGCGGGTACGCCCGGCCAGCGGAAGATCGATGAGACGGCACCGCTCAATCCGTTGATGCTGGAAAACCGGGAGTACACGCCCGACGAAATAAAGCAGGTCCTCGACCACGAGGGAGAGATTGTTTTTCGGCGACAGCAATTCGAGAAGCTCGCCGACAACGCGCACCTGAGCGCTATCCTGCGGCTCGTTTTGCGCCCGTTCAAGGACATCGTGATGTACGGGGTGTACATGGAATCATGCGTCGATCGCGAAATCAGCGCGCTCATCGGGGTCGGCCCGAAGCTGCACATAATCACGGACGCCGTCGCGGTTATCGGCGCTGAATCGCCAACCTTTCATGAAAAGCTGCTGCACGAGGGCGTCGAGTTGGTCACTTTCGAGCAGTTGAAATTGCAAATGCTCAACTGATGGCGATTTCACGAACTGACGATCAGGACTTTGATGAGGGTGCGCCAGAGTTCTACGACGAACCCTGGATAACTCCTCCATTTGAGCCGCTCAGGGCGATAGGCTCCGTTATCCTGATCGCGTCTGGCTTCGGCCTCTACGAATACCTGCTGGTGTCGTTCTGGTCAGTGCCGTGGATGGGCATCCACGACCGCGTTCCATGGCCCGCATTCGCGATCGCGCTCGCCGCGCTCCTGCTCTCGATCGCAGGATTGCGGCTGGCGCTCGGACTCGCATCGCCGCACGCGAAGCTGGGATTTGGTCTGTTCGCATTCCTGGCATGCATCGTCGTAGGCGCGGGCGGAGGCAGATTCGTCAGCTACGCGATGCGCGCGACGCTGAATCCTCCGTACAAGCTGGCGCTGTCGGCGGGACAGCGATTCCCAATCTTCGCTCTGGCCGATCAAAACGATGTGATCCGGCGGGGACCGGCAGCATCTGAAGGTGGTGCAACTCTAGTTTACATATATCGCGGGGACTACGATCCGTTCGCGCGTTTCGAGCTCGCCGAACTTTCGGCACACGCTGATGATTTCAAGACAGCCGGCGTCAACACTATCGCGATCAGCACGGATCAAATCGAACGATCGAAAATGCTGGCGGGATTTCTCCGCACTAAAATCCCATTGCTGAGCGACAGCAGCGAATCGATCCTCGCTCCGCTCGGTCTCATCCAACATCATCGAAACGGCGAGCCTGACAACGCAATACCGGCGTTTTTCGTGGTCGATCGAGATGGTGTCGTGCGATGGATTTTCACCTCGCCGTATTATCGTGAAATGCCGCGGCCGGATACTCTGCTCGACGCCGCAAAGTCAGTCATTGACGGCGGGTCGACAACGCGTTCAGCGCCGACAGCATCGCAGCAGTAGCCAGAGCCGGTGAGTCGGCGCCGAAGATCGCACCGATCGACGCGACTCCCGCCAGCTGCGCGCCCGACTCGCTCGATGCCAACAGCTCGCGCGTGCGGTCGGGAGCCATGCCACCGAGCGCGAAGACCGAAATCACGCCAGCGGCGCACGCAGCATTGAGGCCGCTCGCACCCCAGGCGGGTCCGGTAGCAGGTTTGGAGAGAGGGTCGAAGATTGGACCGAATACTGCGAAGTCCGCGCCCTCGCGCGCGGCGCCTGCTACGTCCGGCGGCGAATGACTCGAGACTCCGATGAGTTTGTCAGGTCCGAGCAGCTTGCGCGCCATGCTGACGCCGATGGAATCGAACGGCAGATGAACCCCGTCAGCGTCTGCGGCGATTGCTACATCGATGCGATCGTTGACTATCAGCAGTGCGCCGAAACGCCTGCAAATTTCGCGAAGTCGCAACGCGAGTTGGTAGAGCTCGCGCGCTGGCAAATCTTTTTCGCGGAGCTGCAATGCGACCGCGCCGGGCGGTGCGGCCGCCAGCGCGGCCTCGCAAGCTTCGACGAGATCGCCGGATTTCACGACGCTGCGATCGGTGATGAGATAAAGTCTGAAACGGACGCGCGGACGCGACGACAAGCCAGCCTACCCTATCAGTCCCGTCAGCGGGCTGGACGCCGTCGCGTAGAGCTTGCGCTGGATTCGGCCGGCGCGATAGGCGAGCCGGCCGGCCTCGACCCCAAGCTTCATCGCCCGCGCCATCGCGATCGGATCCTTGGCGCCGGCGATCGCAGTGTTCATCAGCACGCCGTCGCATCCCAGTTCCATCGCTTCGGCGGCGTCGGACGCGGTGCCCACGCCCGCATCGACGATCACCGGCACCTTCGCCTGTTCGATAATGATCGCGAGGTTGAATGGATTGCGAATTCCAAGGCCGGAGCCAATCGGCGCCGCCAGCGGCATTACGGCGACGCATCCGATCTCCTGCAAACGCAGGCAGGTAACGGGATCGTCGGTGACATACGGCATCACTTTGAATCCTTCCTTGACCAGTACGCGCGCCGCTTCGAGGGTGGCGGCAACGTCGGGAAACAGCGTCTGATTGTCGCCGATCACCTCGAGCTTCACGAGCTCGCCAACGCCGACCTCGCGCGCCAGACGACAGGTGCGAATGGCCTCCTCGGCCGTGAAGCATCCGGCGGTGTTGGGAAGAATCTGGTAGCGCCTGGGGTCGAGATAGTCGAGCAGATTTTCCTTGCCGCGATCGGTGATATTCACGCGGCGGACCGCGACCGTCACGATTTCAGCGCCGCTTTCCTCGACCGCCGCCCTGGTCTCGGCGAAGTCACGATACTTGCCGGTGCCGACGATCAGTCGCGATTTGTATTTTCTGCCGCCCAACTCAAATGGAGTGTCTTGCATATTTTCCTTGCGCGCGGCGGGCTATCCGCCACCGACGAAATTGATTATTTCGACATGGTCGCCCACTCGCACAATCGTCGCGTCGTAATCGGCTCGCGGCACGATTTCGCGGTTGATCTCGACGGCGACGCGTCCGCGCCGCATCTTGAGGCGCTCGAGCAGCGCGGTCAAAGGCGTGTCGGCGCTCAGCGGGAAAGGGTCGCCGTTAAGTGTGATTGAAGTTGCGATGGCGTCCGGCATTATTGAGCCGCTTCCCCGGTGTGGGGGAGCGGCCCGGGCGCAGCAGCGAACGTTGCGCCAATGGCTTCCCTACGCCGGCATGACCCGGATCAGGTTCGAGGGGTTCTCCCGCAGGAGCTCTCAGTGCGTTAAGCACACCCCCAGCCTGGTTTCACTATACGACTACAGGCGTGAGGTGTCAAAAAATCTGAGCACGATGGGAAGGAGTGGATTACTTATTTGAGGTGAAGCCATATGAAGAATAAATCCGTCACTTAGGCATCTTGCATCATTTGTCGGTGAATGGGACATGGCGCTGTCGAACGCGTCTTTTCTTCCGATCCTTACAGGACAGCTTTGCGTAACCTCCGATTCCTTCTGGCAAGAGCAGAATCCTGAATCGCGCAGGGCGCTGTATTCGGACCCTCACCCTTCCTCTCCCTTGCAGGGAGAGGGGACAGAGGGGACGCGCAGCAGTTACGCACAGCTCTCCTCACAGGGAGAGGAGACAGAAAAAGCGGGTTTCACATTAAATTAAAGTGATCTACCTTTTCCTCTCATGCCAGACGCCAACACGTCCAAGGAGAGAGCTATGCCACGGGTTCATGCGAACGGGATTGACATCGAGTATGAGAGCTTTGGGCGCGAGAACGATCCTGCGATTTTGCTGATCATGGGATTTGGGGCTCAGCTCACTGTATGGCCGCGCGCGTTTTGCGAGGGTCTCGCCGGCAGAGGGTTTCGCGTGATTCGATTCGATAATCGCGACGCCGGGAAATCGACCCATCTGGCGAACAAGGGTACGCCTGACGTGCCCAAGCTGTTGGCACAGATGGCTGCGGGCGAGCCTATCGCGGCGCCGTACCTGTTGTCGGACATGGCTGCGGATAGCGTCGCGCTGCTTGATGCGCTTGGCATCGCGCGCGCGCACATAGTAGGAGCCTCGATGGGCGGGATGATCGCGCAGCTGGTTGCGGCGGAGCATCCCCGGCATACCAAGAGTCTCGTTTCGATTATGTCGACGACCGGCCGCCGCGATTTGCCGCAGCCCAAACCGGAAGCATTGGCCGCGCTCACGCAGCCGCCAGCGAGCGCCGCGCGCGAAGATCGTATTGCCGCCGAGACCAGGCTATGGACCTTTCTGGCGAGTCCCGGCTATCCGTGGGCCAACGGCGAGCTTCGCGCACTGACCGAGGAGCAGGTGGATCGCATCGCGTACGATCCGAGTGGCAGCGCGCGGCAGATGGCGGCGATTTTTGCGTCACCGCCGCGCAACGAGGTGCTGAAGAACGTCCGCTGTCCTG
Source organism: uncultured delta proteobacterium (assembly GCA_963842215.1). Lineage (GTDB taxonomy): Bacteria > Desulfobacterota > Binatia > Binatales > Binataceae > Binatus. The sequence goes on from CAWJFQ010000001.1 coordinate 1,668,937, forward strand.
CGCTGGTCGTTCACGGCGCCGACGATCCGCTGGTTCTGCCGGAAGGCGGGAAGGACACCGCGGCGGCGATTGCGGGAAGCGAGCTGGCGATGATTCCCGGCATGGCGCATAGCATGCCGAAGGCGCTGGTTCCGATCCTGCTCAAGCGCATCGGCGATTTTGTCGCTGGCGTTGAGAAGAAGGGGTAGAGAACTTATTAATGAGCTTCTGCGCTGTCTTCTCTCCCTTACAGAGGAGACCTTTGCATAACCTGCGAGTCCTTCAGTGCAAGAGCAGAATCCTAAATCAGGGCGCCGTATAAGAACCCTCCCTTCGTAGAGGGAGTGGAGACCGAGAGATCATTTGCCGTAGTCGAAGATTTCGTGCTCCTCGGTCATGAAGATCGAGGAGTGCTCGAAGTCGATGAATTTTGATTCGTCCTCGAGCAGTGCGCGGGCGGCTTCGGCGCGGTCCTTGGCGTCGCCACCGGAGTTGAAGTCTTCCAGCGTGTCCCACCATACCTCGGTAATGCCGTCGTAGGTTTCTTTCATTTTCGGGCGGGTGCCCCTGATCTGGCGGCCCGCGTCTTCGGAGACGGTGTGGCTTTGGACGTATTTTTTCGCGCGCATCGATTTTGCGAAAATGCGTACGAGAGGGCCGTGTTTCTTCAGCCAGTATTCGTGGAAATCTTTTTCGGAAATATCAGCGCGCTTTCGAATTACGTAAACAAGTTTGATCATAGCATCCTCTACATGGCGCGTAGCCGGTCGAGTATCGTTTCGTCAAACAGTTCAGCCGGCAGGACCTCCGGCCCGACGAAGGCCGCCGGCCCTAAATCCGGAAAACTGTTACGCAAGCGTTCTTCGCGAATTCGCTGCCGGCGCTCGCGCGCGTGACTGCCAAATTCCACACTCAGGATAGAAAACGTCGACGCCGTCAGCCTGAGCCGGCGCATCCGCTCGCGCCGTTCGTCAGCATAAGGCTGGAAGATCTCAGGCGTCCAACGCGTGCGGTGCTCGAGCATCAGGTCGCGCACGATGCGCACATCGCGATACGAAATAGACAATCCTTGCCCGATGATCGGATCGTTGTGCCCTGCCGCGTCGCCAATCAGCACCACGCCTGGAACGTAGGGCAGGTTGGTCCACGTATCCTCGTTGCCGTAGGAATTGCAGGGCCCCGAGGGGGTGCCGTTGGCCAGGTGCTCGCTGAGGGGCACAGTCGCCAGGCGGAACGCGTCGAGAAAGCGCGCCTGGTTATCGGCGCCGGCGAAACGGCGCTTGTCGTCGAGGCTGTAACAGATGTAGAGGCGCACGCGCTCGTCCGATTGCGGGAACGCCAGAAAGTTGATGCGGTCTTCGGTGCCGAAGATTTGCAAATCAGCCGGCCAGCCAGTCGTGTTATCCACCAGCATGCCAGCCATTAGATGATGGGTCTGATCGCGATGTTGCTCGATACCGACCTGAGCGCGCACCACGGAGTTGCGGCCGTCAGCACCGATGACGAGTCGCGGGGTGAACTTGCGCTCGACGCCGTCGTGCCTGAAGCGAACTTCCGGCGCGGAGCCGGCGACGACCTGCACGTCGGTCACACCGCGAATCAACTCGGCGCCGGCTTCGATCGCTTCGCCGTTGAGCAGGTTGCACATGTCGGGATGACGCATGCATAGCGGCGGCTTGAAGCCGGCGTTGGCGAAGGCGTTCATGTCGAGCAGTTGAGCCTCGGCAGTGGCGGCGTCGACATCGTCGCCGTACGCGATGTGGCGCGCGAGATGATGGCCGCCGGCTGCGATCAACGTGTCGTACAAACCGAGGCGCTGGGTTTCCGCAACACCCCATGGCGCGAGCCATTCGCCGCGAACATGATCGACATGCTCGAGCGACTTTTCGAGAAGCGTCACCGAGATGCCCGCGCGTGCGAGCACTGTCGCGAGTGCGCTGCCGCCGATTCCAGCGCCAATGATTGCGACCTCGGGGTTAACCTGCGTCTTCATCCCGAGTCACTTCACTTGCCGCGCAACGCTGACAAGCATCCGGAGGAATCGAGGATCGCGTTGAGTGCGCGGTTATCGGCGACGGCCTGGTACTTTTCGCGCAACGTTGCGAGCGATTTGGCGTGATACTTTTGCGGCTTCTGAGTCCAGGTGCGGCCGCCGAGATCGACGCTGAATTCTTCCTTGCCGCTGGCTATTGCTCCGGCGTTGGCTACGGTCCACGGCATAAACAGGCGTCCTACCTGGCGCTCAAGCAGGGGCGTCAAGGTCGGCGAGAGAGATGACCAGGGCTCGAAGTCGCCTTGGGCGCTGGGCCAAAGCATCCGATGGATCCACGCGAGAAGGTTCGGCGAAGTAGCGTTTATAATCGCGCCCGGCGTCGGATCGGTCCATGCGTTGTAGAGCTGCCCCCAGACGGCAAAGTCGGCGAAGGCCGGACGATTGCCAAACAGGTAGGCGCGATTGGCGAAGTGTGGCTCGAGGATGGTGAGGGTGTCGCGGAAGGAGTCCTCGATTTGCGGCGCGGTCACGGGATTCGAGCCGACGAAAGAAACACGCGGAACCATCCGCTCGCGAACCGTCGCGATTCCTTTGGCGAGCTGCGCGTCGTCATCAATCGGCATCATCGAGCGTGCAATGCGGCCGGCGGCGGAAAGCACATCGGCCTCACGCGCCCATCGATAATGGAACATCCACTTGTTGCCCCATTCGTCGCCGAATTCCTCGATCAGCGCAGAAATAAACTTCGTGACCGGATCGGCCGGATGAATCGACGGCTCGGGATGAAGCGCTTCGACGCGCTCGATGATGGGAGTGGAGTCTTGAATGCCCTGGTTGTCGGGGGTGACGACCAGCGGCACCAGCGGAAGCTTGACGTACTTCTGGTATTCACCGTCGGCGTCGAGACTGCGCGGGATCCATCGATGGGGAAGTTTTTTGTAGCGAAAGTAGGAGCGGACCTTCACCGAGTAGGGTGAAATTTCGACGCCGTGGATGTGGTATTCGTTGGCCATGGTTTCAATCCTCGCGAGGAGTATCGCACAGAGCCGGCACTTTCGGTCAATCGAATCAGCTCCCGGTAAGAACTGAGGTTGCCTGGTCCAGGCGGTCGCTGTAGGCGTTCAGCGCGTCGGCGGTCAATTTGGCGTAGCGATTGGCGTCGGACCAACGCTGATCTTCGATAGCCTCGCGAACACCGGGCAAAGTTTTGGCTTCGTAGCCGGTATAGCGGCCGGGTGCGTAGATCAGATTCTTGTACCAGCTACGACCGGGCAGACCTACATTATCGGGAGCCAGGGTTTGATCGATCGTCAACATAAGGACTTGCAAGTGAGCTACCTGGGCGGAGGATAGGTGTGAGGCATTCTTCGCAAGCGCATCATCATAGGCCTTGGCGCTATGCTTGAGACGTGCGACGGCAGCGTCGAGCGGCGCAAACTCGATAGGTGGGACGCGATCGAGTGCGGCCGGTAGGCCGCTGGATTTAGTAGGATCGGCGGCTAGCTGAAATGCGCGATCATGCAGGAGCTTGGCTTGCGTGTCGGCTTCCTCACGCTTGCTGTCTGCAAGCTTCTTTACCTGATCAAGATAGTCCGAGACGGTGTTGGCGAACCCACTGGCATTCTGGACAGGCAGGTCGGCGTCTGCAACGCGCAAAACTATGCGCCCGACAGTCTTGGCAAGCATGGCGTCATAAACAAAGCCTGGATCAACGAAGCGAGTGTGATGCTCGAAGGTATCGTAACGAGAATGATACACGCCACCAGAATGACCCTCGTCGCCAAAGCCTACATCGAGCGCCGGCACACCCAGATGGTCGAGGTAGGCGGAGAAGTCAGAGCCCGAACCTAGCGCCTCGATCGGAAAGTCCTTGTCAGGGTCCGCCGCGATTTTTGCCTCGGCTTTGGCATGCTCGGTTGCACCGGGCGAGATCGCAGCTATCCGTATCCTGGCGCGTAGCCGCTCACCTATAGAAACGCCGGTCTCAGGATCGATAACGTCGGCGGCAACCTGGTTAACGAGATGCTGGAAGTCCTGGCTGCCACCCGCACCTAGAAAGCCTCGTTCGTTGGAGTCGGAATTTATATACAGGACTATCTTGTTCCTCAGCTCGGCAGCATGTTGCTCCGCCCATTCGGTGGAACCTAGCAGCATTGGCTCCTCACCATCCCAACTGGCGTAGACGATCGTGCGCTTGGGCTGCCAGCCCTGCTTCACGAGTCCGCCGAATGCTTTGGCCTCGGCCAGTAGCGCAACCTGGCCCGATAGAGGGTCGGTAGCTCCGAAAACCCAGCCGTCATGATGATTGCCGCGAACGACCCATTGGTCGGGCCAAGTCGAGCCTTTCATCATAGCTATAACGTCATAGACAGGTTGTAGCTGCCAATCGGACTTGACTGCGAGACGGACAAGCGCAGGACCAGGTCCGACGTGATAGGTGATAGGCAGCGCGCCGCGCCAAGGTTGCGGAGCGACGGGACCAGACATGGCAGCGAGTAAGACCTGAGCGTCGGCATAGGAGATAGGCAGCGTGGGAATCTTCATGATAGTCGCCGCGTCAGTACGGGTCAGGCGCCTGGCGTCTTTGGTAGCACCTATACCAGGTGTCAGCGGATCGCCCGGATAGAGTCCCATATCGAGCACGGAACCGCGCTGCACGCCCCGCGGCGGGCGCATAGGACCGTTAGGATAGGTCTCATCGACTGAGTAACCATCCTGTGCGGGATCAGAATATATGATGCAACCGATCGCGCCGTGATCCTGCGCCAGCTTAGGCTTCAAACCTCGCCATCCGGAACCATAGCGCGCGATCACGATCTTACCCTTGACACTGACACCTAGCCGCTGGAGCGTTTTGTAGTCGTCCTGCATTCCGTAGTTCACGTAAACGAGGTCGGCAGTGACGTCGCCGTCGCCCTGGTAGTCGACGTAGGCGGGAAGCGCGGGATCGGTCGCGGTGGCGCTGGAATCGCCGGGGATAGGCGGCTCCTGCAGGGTGGCACTGAACTTTGCCGGCGCCACCATCTCGAGCGTCTCGCTGATAGGAGTGGGATAGAGCACCCAGAAGGTCTCGATGTGCGCGTCCCAGCCCCAGTCCTTGAACCAAGCAAGGATCTGGTCGGCGTTGGCCTTGTCGTGCGGCGAGCCTACATGGTTTGGCTGGGCGGCTAGCTGCTTCATCCAGTCGCGCATTTGGTTCGGATCGATGAGCGAATCGAACTTGCGTTCGAGCGCCGCTTCCTCGGGCGAGATAGGACCTGGCGCCGCGAGGGTTACGCTCACTAAGAGAAGAACGGCGGCCGCGAGCGAGATGGCGAACTTTGAGCTAGTCGTAAATGCCCAGGTTGTTCGATTTCGCCTCAATGTGCAGCCCAGGCTGAGAGTTTCGTCTTTAGCTCGCGTCCCAAGCCAGCCGCTCTGCCGCATATGGATCGTTTTCGACTCGGCACTGATTATCGAACATCATCGTCGGACGCTGTTCAGTAGAATAGGGCGGCCAGACCGGAATGCCTTCATGATTTGGATTTCCCGTACGCGCGAACGCGAGCCAGGCGCGGCTCATTTTGTCGGCGAGCGGAAAACGAGTCGGCGAATCACCGGTAAGTGCTGAGCCTTGCACCGTGTCGAAGACAAACGGGATCTCGAGTGCGTGCGGCGATTTGAGCTTGCCGTCAAGCACCGGCGTCTCCCAGGTAAACATGTAGACGAACACCGGCGCAGCGTGTTGCGCGACTTTGCGGTCGGCGGTGACAAGTGACGGAATTCGCATGGCGTGGTCGGTCGCGATCGCCAGGACGAGATCGCGCAGCGAGTCCTTGGGCCGAGCGCGTTTGTAAGGTTCGATGATGCGGTCGGCCTGATCGCCGACGAACATCTGGACGCGCTGGCGCATCGCGGCTTCGTCCAGCCCGTCAAGCCATGGCGCAAAGCCGAAGAACAATGTCATCTCGTCCTTGTTGGTCCCGATCATGAGCGGCACATTGGCGGAAATCGCCGGCGCAGTCGGCGCAAAGGGACCGCCGGGAAGATGTTTTCCGTCGACCACAGGATTGAAACCGACTCGACGGCGGTTAGAGAAAGACATCATGCTGACTTTCTTCAGCACCGCGGCTTGCGCTTGTGCGATCCGATCAGCAGGAATCCGTCGCAACTCGGCCAGTTGGCCGGGGTTCAGGCCCAGCTCTGCAAGCAATTGGCGGGCAGTCTCGGAGGCGTCCTCGCGGCTGGCCATTTGCACCGCGGGTCCGCTTTGAATGATCGCCTTGTGAAACAAACCATGCGCCGCCGGCATCGCCATCAACACGCTGACCTTTGCGCCGCCGCCGGACTCGCCGAAGATGGTGACGTTGCCTGCGTCACCACCGAAGCTTGCGATGTTGTCGCGAACCCATTGGAGCGCAGCGACGATGTCGAGCATGCCGGCGTTTCCCGATGCCGCGAATCCTTCGCCACCCAACTCACCCAAGTGCAGATAGCCGAATGCCCCGAGACGGTGATTGATGGTGACGACGACCACGTCGCCTTTGCGGCACAAGTTGGTTCCTTCGTACCAGGGCGAGTCGCCGGAGCCTGCGATGAACGCGCCGCCATGACACCAGAACATCACGGGGCGCTTGCGGCCGTCGTTGACGGCGGGGGTCCATACGTTGAGCACCAGGCAATTTTCGCTCATCGGCTGCAGCTCGCGGGCCGCGAACAGCTTGACCAGCGCGGGGGAGATAGCGAATGCATTCTCGTCCTGCATCGCACGATTGCCGAATTCGAAAGCGTCGCGGACCCCGGTCCAAGGCTGGAGCTTTACGGGCGGCGCGAACCGGCGCTCGCCTTCGGGCGATTCTGCATAGGGGATGCCCTTGAAGGCGCTCACGCCGTTCTCGGCGATCCCGCGAATCTTTCCGCTATTGGTGTCGACGACGACCTGCTGCGCCATGCCGAATGCCCTCTGCGTGGAGAAAGCTATCCTATCGCTGAGCGGCTAGTTTGCCGCTCAGTATCCTTTCTCGGGGATTACTGTAGTCGAGTTACCCGTAGTCGGTGCGCCATGGCAGGCAGCGACTTTATCTGGTGTGGTATTCAAGTTAGAGGCGATCTGAGCGTCGGTCTGTCCGGCTTGCAATTGCGTTTTTACGACGTCGCAGTCGACTGGCACATTGGAAGCGGAAAACATCGAGCACCCGGAAACTCCCACTGCAGCGGCCAAAAGTCCGAACGGCTGAGATTAGAATAGTACGCCCTCTACCTTGCATGACTCTCCTCCCTGATTAGGTCCCAGTTTCGATCTTGTTCCGAGAGATCACGTTCGCCAAGCCAACGGCGCACTATTATCATTTGTCGTCGGAATTTTACAGCAATGCCGGCTTGCCGGGATGCTTTCAATCTTCGAGCAGTGTCCATAGCAGGAGCGCTGCAGCAGCGAGACTCAGGTATGGCGAAAGATTAGCGTTTCTTGTCGCGATTGAGCGCGGTAACTGCTTTGTCGATCGTCTTCCCGATTACATCCTTGACGTTGCCGACGGCTTGATCTACTTTTCCCCGGTTTTTCAGCTTCGGATTATTAGTCAATACGCCGGCCGCTTCTTCGACGCGTCCCTTAACTTTGTCAGTTGTGCCATGCATTAGTCATTTCTCCTTTTGAACTGATATTTCAATAAGTACTAATTCACTTACTCACTTCGGACGCCAACGGCGAGACTCTCGCCGCTGTAAGTAGTGTTCCGCCAGACGAGGTTCGGTCTCTTACACCGATTCGAGTCCGATCCTCCGGCTGCCAGCGATCGAGAATTACGCGAGTCGACCACCAGACGATGAGGAAAACGATCAACGAAGCCAGCAGAGTGGGAACAACGCCGTCGAGGCTGAAGACTTCCTGATAGTGCCCGGCCACAGCGTGGCGCAGGGAATCTGCGCTGTAGAGACGGCCGGTGACAGGAGTCAGCGCGTTCGCCACAAAGCTCGCGAAGGTCGAGTACGCGAGACCGGCGGTCAATCCCACGAGCAGGCATAATTTGTTTGAACCGGCGGAGAGATTGGCGCCGACACGGTCGCGAGGTAGTGCCATGCGGTCTCCTCAAGCCTTGCGAATGTACTAATTCAATTGGTCTAGCGGAACGTGGTCAAAGGCGAGTGAAACCACCGTCGGGCTCGATCAAGCCGGGACTCGACTCTTATATCGATTCCGGCTTACTCAAGTTTGGACTAGTAATTTACTAATGTCAAGTTTGTGAAAATATAATCAACTGAGAAATACTAGTAGATATGTATTCCGGAGCACCCTTTATGCCGCCGACGGAGGCGATTTCATCCGGAGAATGCTCTCGGATGGCATGAGCTTGACCATCGCGGCGCTCGACTCCCACAGCTCCGATGCCATCGCGGGATCGTATGAGTCCTTCGACGACGGCACGTCGCGCGCACCCTGAAAATATTTCCCCGAAATGCGCTCGAATCGTGGCTCAGTCACCATATCGGCGAGCGAACGACCGGAGCGCGCAACGCTGTTCACGTTCGGCACGAATGGGCGGAGGACCGGCAGCACGAAGCGCCACGCAAATCGCGCAACCCTGCCATAGTCGCGCGCCAGGCCAGTTCCCGGCATCAAACCGGGATCGAACGCGTTGACGGTAATCGACTGGCCGTTCGTACCCGCAGTTCGTGTTTCGGTGCGCAGCCTGCGTTCGAGCTCGTAAGTAAACAGGACGTTGCACAACTTCGACGTCGTGTAAGCACGCCGGCCCGCCGTTCCCTGCTGGTCATCCAGCGGCCTGGAGTCTTCATCGGGCCGCGCCAACAATCGCGCGGATTTGTAAACCGGCGACGGCATCCCGGTCGCTTGCTTGGGATCGTGGGTGCCGCTGCTAATGACGACAATCCGCGCCGGCGCTGTCATTTGCGGGAGCATCAGGTTGACCAGCAGGAAATGGCCGAGATGGTTAACCGCGAACGTCGTCTCGAAGCCGTCCTTTGTGTAGGTCCTGCCAGTCACGATCTGCGTCGCTGCGTTGCAAACGAGAGCCCTTAGCGGCGGCCTGCGCTTAACGGCGTAGTCGCGGGCGAAGTTTCGGACGGACTCAAGTGAGGCGAGGTCCAGCGTCATCGGTTCGATTTCGGTATGGCGGGTTTGCGCGGAGAGTCTTTCTGCGGCCGCGCGTCCTTTTTCGACGCTGCGGCAAGCGACGACGACATGCCATTGGTGGGTTTCGGCAAGCGCTCGAGCGCATTCGAAGCCCAATCCAGTGTTGGCGCCGGTCACGATGACGGTATTCATGTGCGGCGATCATTGCATTCCGGCAAAGTTGTGGGGAGGGGCATGGAGTCATCCACAGAGCAAAATCGACAGCTTGCGTCCGTGCGCGCGAAGTTGGAAATTCAGCGTTCGATGACGATTGAAACGCAGCGCCCTACCGTCGCCGAGATCGATCTCGGCGCGCTACGCTCCAACTTTCGCGCGCTTCGAGCGGTTGCTATCCACGGCGAACTGATGGTGGTGGTGAAGGCTGACGCTTATGGGCATGGCGCAGTGAGGGTAGCGCGCACGTTGATCGATGAAGGGTGCCGACATTTCGGGGTCGCCACGCTCGACGAAGCACGCGAGCTGCGCGAGGCAGGGATTGGCACGCGAGTGTACCTGCAAGCCGGTTTCTTTGCGGAACAAGCGGCCGAGATCGTCGCGCTCGACTTGACGCCGTTCGTGTTCGAGCCGTCTTTAATCCCGCTGCTCGACCTGGCGGCCGCGTCAGTCGGGCGCACCGATTTTCCGATTCACGTCAAGATAGACAGCGGCGCCACGCGACTAGGAGTGATGCCCGCTGATATTCCCGCCGTGATCGAGGCTGTCCGCGGCGCGTCGGCAGTGCGCCTAGAGGGAATCTGCACGCTGCTGGCCAACGCCGGCGATCCCAAGAGTCCAATCACCGACGCGCAGCTCGGGGTGTTTCACAAGGCAGTCGATACGCTCAATGCGGCTGGGATGAGGCCGTCGGTTTTCCACGTCGCGAATTCCGCGGCTCTGGTCCTTCGCTATGATTCTCACTTCAACCTGGCGCGGCCGGGGCTGTCGATCTACGGCCTGCCTCCGGTAGCCGCGGTGCGCGAGCGCGTCGAGCTGCATCCAGTCATGACCTTCAAGACGCGCCTGATGCAAATCAAGCGCGTGCCGGCGGGCAGCGGCGTAGGCTACGGGCATACCTTCGTCACGTCGCGCGAAAGTTTGATTGGCGTGCTGCCGGTGGGCTACGCAGACGGCTACCGGCGGGGATTGCAGCACGGCGGCGAAGTGATCGTCCGCGGTGCGCGGGCGCCGGTGGTGGGCGCGGTCTCGATGGATCTGACGACGATCGATATCACCGACATTGTGGGCGCGTCGGTTGGCGATGAGGTAATCTTGTGGGGAGAAGCTGGCGGCGAAACTATCAGCGTCAACGATGTCGCGCGCCTGGCGCAGACAATTTCGTACGAGATGCTTTGCACGGTCGGCAAACGAGTTCCGCGCGTGATTCGGAGCTAGACGGCGATGAGCAATGAGAGAGTCGTGATCAGGCGCGCGTTGATCGGCGTCGCGGACAAGGCCGGGGTAGCAGATTTTGCCAAAGCACTGGAGCGTCACGGCGTCGAAATTGTATCGACCGGTGGCACGGCGTCGGCTCTGGAAGCAGCCGGCATCAAAGTCAGATCGGTCGAGAATTTTACCGGCTCGCCCGAGATGCTCGACGGAAGGGTGAAGACGCTACACCCGAAGATTCACGGCGGCATCCTGGCGCGGCGCGCTGAAGAGAGCCATCGACGTCAGATGCAGCAGCATGGAATCGAGCCGATCGACCTCGTGGTCGTGAATTTTTATCCGTTTGAGAAAACCGTGGCGAAGCCGGACGTCAGCCTTGAAGACGCGATCGAAAATATCGACATCGGCGGTCCCACTCTGGTACGCGCGGCGGCCAAGAATTACGCCGACGTCACGGTCGTAGTTGACGCGGCAGACTATCCAGCGATCGCCGAAGAACTCCATGCGGACCACGGCGCGATAAGCGCGGTAACGCGATGGCGCCTGGCGCGCAAGGCGTTCGCGCGCGTCACGGCGTACGACGCTGCCATTGCAAACTATCTCGGCTCGCACGCCGGCAACGGCGATGAGGATGCGCTCGGCGAGACGTTCAATCTCGCGCTCGGGCGTGAGCAAGCACTGCGTTACGGCGAGAATCCGCATCAGCAGGGGGCGTTGTACGGCCGGTTTCTGGAGATCGCACATCAGCTTCACGGCAAGGAACTGTCGTTCAACAACGTCGTCGATATCAGCTCGGCGATGAACCTGATGCTGGAGTTCGAGGACGAGCGGCGGGCGGTGGTCGCTATTCTCAAACACAACACGCCATGCGGGGTGGGAATCGCAGACAGCCTGAAAGGCGCGTGGGACAAGGCGTTCGCGACCGATCCGGACTCGCCGTTCGGCGGTATCATAATCACGAACAGGCCGTGGGACCTAGAGTTCGCGCGCGCGGTCAATGAACTGTTTACCGAGGTGCTGATCGGTCCCGCGTTTCCGAACGACGTAATTGAGTTCTTGCGCAAGAACAAAAACCGGCGAGTGATAAGCTTCAATTCAAAGGCCGTGGACCGCAAAGAGCTTGACGTCAAGAAGGTGCTGGGCGGATTGCTGGTGCAGACACCGGATCTGGCGATCGAAGATCCGCGCAAAGGAAAAATCGTGACGCGGCGCGCGCCTACCGACGCCGAGATGCGTGCACTCGGGTTCGGGGTCAAGGTCTGCAAGCATATCAAGTCCAACGCGATCACGTTCGTGGCGGAGGATCGCACGTTGGCGGTTGGCGGTGGCGCGACCTCGCGAATCGATCCGCTGTACGCGGCGCGCGAGAAAGCAGCGCGGCTCGGGGTTTCGCTCGAGGGCTCCGTACTCGTGTCAGAGGCGATGTTTCCATTTCCCGACGGTCCGACGCTCGCTGCAGAGGCGGGGGCTACCGCGATCGCGCAGCCCGGAGGCGCGATGCGCGACGATAAGGTAATCGAGGCGGCCGACAAGTACGGACTCGCGATGGTCTTCACCGGAGTGCGCCACTTCAGGCATTAGGAGGCGCACGATGAAAGTACTGGTCATCGGCAAGGGCGGGCGCGAGCATGCGTTGGTGTGGCGTCTCCATCAGAGCGAGACCGTCTGGAAGATCTTCTGCGCGACTGGAAACCCAGGAATAGATCAGATCGCGGAAGCCGTGCCGATCGCGCCAACTGATGTCGCGGCACTGGTGGAATTCGCAAAGTCGAAGTCGGTCGATTTGACAGTGGTTGGTCCGGATGACGTCGTAGCGACCGGAATTGTCGATCACTTCACGCGCGCTGGATTGAAGATCTTCGGGCCGACCGCGGCCGCGGCGCAGCTCGAAACCAGCAAGTCGTTCGCAAAGACGATCATGCGCGAGGCGGGCGTGCCGACCGCGGACTTCGCCGCCTTCGACGATCCGCAATCCGCGCGGGACTATGTGAAATCGCGACGGGGATCGATGGTGGTCAAAGCGGACGGACTTGCGCTTGGAAAAGGCGTCACCGTTTGCCACGACGCAACGACGGCGCTGGAAGCGGTCGCTGACGCAATGGAGCGCCGGCGCTTCGGAGCGGCAGGCAGTCGCGTGATCGTCGAAGAGTTTCTGAAGGGCGAGGAGCTTTCTTTCTTCGCGCTGTGCGACGGAGAAAACGCGGTCCCGCTCGGCTCATTCCAGGATCACAAGGCAATCTTCGACGGCGATCGCGGCCCTAACACCGGTGGGATGGGCGCGTATTCGCCGGTGCCGCAGTTCGGTCCCGAACTCGAGACGCGGGTGATGCGCGAGATAGTCGAGCCGACCATGGCGGCGATGAACGCGCGCGGAATTCCATTTCGCGGATTGCTGTTCGTCGGCTTGATGATCAACGGCGACCGGATGAATGTGCTCGAGTTCAACGTGCGTTTTGGCGATCCAGAATGCGAAGCGCTGATGATGCGGCTGGACAGCAACCTGGCGGAAAACCTGCTGGCCGCCGTTGAAGGCAAAGTCGCTAACGCCGCCATCAGATTGTCGCCGCGCAGTGCGGTGGCGGTGGTACTCGCGTCGGGCGGTTACCCGGGCGATTACAAAAAGGGAATCGCGATCCGCGGGCTGGACCGGCTCGAAGGCAACGTACCGTCGGACATCAAGACCAAATGGGCCATGAAAAAGATTCGCGTGAAAGTGTTCCACGCCGGCACCGCGATGCGCGACGGGCAACTGGTGACCGACGGCGGGCGCGTGTTGACGGTAACCGCGATGGCGCCCGAGTTGAAGACGGCGGTCGAGGCGGCATACGAGGCGGCGGAAATGATCGAGTTCGAAGGGCGGCAGTTCAGGCGCGACATTGCGCGCCGCGCCATCCGCTAGTCGCGATGTTTCGCCTCGAGGACGGGATAGCGGCTTTGCGGGCCGGTGAGCTGGTGGTTTATCCGACCGAAACCTTCTACGCGATCGGCGCCGACGCGTTTTCATCCTCCGCGCTGCGGCGGCTGTTTCAAGCGAAGGCGCGCGACGCGGAACGCCCGGTCGGACTCATCGCTGCGGACACTGCGATGGCGTTCTCGGTGGCGCGCGATATACCGCTCGACGCGCGACGGCTCGCGGACACGTTCTGGCCGGGACCGCTGACTATCGTTTTGCCCGCGCGCAAGGACCTCGCGCCTGAACTCGCGGGAGATGACGGCGTCGGCGTGCGGATCTCGCCGAATCCAGTCGCGCGCGCGTTGAGCGCAGGAATCGGCAGGCCGATCACGGCGACCAGCGCGAACCTGAGCGGAGAGGCGCCGGCCAGCACGCTGGACGAAGCGCGCGCGGGGTTGGGTGAAAAAGTTAAAGTTTACCTTGAAGGTGGGAAATTGACAGCATCGGCGCCAAGCACAGTGGTAGCGGTCAGCAAAAGTGGGTGGAAAATCGTGAGAGTCGGGGCGATTTCAGAAAGTCAGATCGCGGCAGCGCTCGCAGGAGGCGCGCGAAAGTGAGCGACCTCACCCAACGAATCGAACCGTTTCGCGCGCTGTTGTACAACCGCAAGGTGGTCGGAGAACCGGCGCGCGTGGTGGCGCCGCCGTACGATTTGATCGGAGCGGCACGACAGAATCAACTGTACGAACGCAGTCCTTACAATGTGGTGCGGCTTGAATTTGGGCGCGAGGCGGATCGCTACGGCGCAGCGGAAAAGACGCTCGCGCAATGGCTTGCAGCGGACGTCGTCGAGCGGTCGGCGCGTCCCGCTATTTTCCAATACAGGCAAACCTTCGACCTCGAGGGGCGGCTGCTCCATCGCACCGGGTATATCGCACGAGTTCGGCTCGAGGAATTCGATCGCGGACGCATCGTGCCTCATGAACGAACTTTTCCAGCGGCGAAGGAAGACCGTCTGCGGCTGCTGACGGCGCTGCAGATCAATACCAGCTCAATCTTCGGACTCTACTCGGGCGCGCACCCGGAGCTTGATCGATTGCGCGGGCAGGTGGCGGCGCGCGAGCCGCTAATCGATCTCGTCGATGACCTTGGAATTCGCAACGAGCTGCGGCCAATCGAAGCGCTTGATGAAATTGCGGTCATCCAGCGCGCGCTTGAATCTCCGCGCATCCTGATCGCCGACGGTCACCATCGATACGAAACCGCGCTGAACTACCGCCGCGCGCGGCGCCACGAGAGCGCGTCGAGCGAGCCCGAGCCTTATGACTACACCATGATGACGCTGGTGGCATGCGACGATCCCGGGCTCGTGATCCTGCCGACGCATCGCGTCGTGAAGTCGCTGCCCGCAGATGCGATCGCGTCATTCGCGCAGCGCGCACGCGAGGTATTCGAAGTCGAGGAGATTTTACATCGCGGAGAATTTCGCGAACGCCTCGACGGCGCGGGCAGCGGCGCACTCGGCGTCGCATTGAAGGGCAATCCAATCCATTTGATTCTCCGGCTGCGGAGCGAGAGCGCAATGAAGTCCGCGATGCCCGACGCTGCGCCGGAGGTTCGCCGCCTGGACGTATCGGTTCTGCATGCGCTGGTGTTCGATCGAATATTCGGACTCCGCCCGGACGAAATTCGCAAGGGCGGAAATATCGAATACACAATTGAAATCGGCGGCGCACTCGGCACAGTAGCCAATGGACATGCCGACGGTGCGTTCCTGATGAATCCGCCGTCGATTCAGGATGTCGAGCGGGTGAGCGATGCAGGCGCGACGATGCCGGAGAAATCGACCTACTTCCATCCCAAGCTGCTGACCGGGTTGGTGATGAACCCATTGTTCGACGCTTGAACGCGGCAGGGGCAAAGTCCGAGCCGCGATTGATTCTGGTTCGCCACGGCGAGACCGAAGGCGAATCGAGCATCAGGTATCACGGCCGCACCGATGTGGCGCTATCGGAACTCGGGCGCGCCCAGATGCGCCTTGCGGAACGCGCGATCGAGAGCCGGCGCAAAGCGAAGAGTTTCGCGCACGTTTTCTCAAGTCCGCTCGTCCGCGCATCGGAAGGCGCCCGAATCGTAGCGGGCGAATCAGCGCCGCTTGTCACGTTAGAAGAGTTCACGGAAGTGCACTTCGGCTTGTTCGAAGGACTCACCGCCGAAGAGATTCGCGAGCGCTATCCGGACGACTTCGCGCGTTGGAACGCCGATCGGCTAGCTCCGAGCTACACCTATCCCGCGGGCGAGAGCCGCGCCGCCTTTACCGACCGGGTCGAGCGCGGCCTGGAACGCATGCTAGCTGCATGGACGCCGCGAGACGACGACGCGCTGCTGGTTGCGCATCGAGGGGTGATTCGCGCGATCGTGCGCAAGCTCACGCTCGAGCAGCCGATCGTCGAACTCGGATCGATTCACATTTTGCGTTTCGATGGCAGCTGGCGGGTTGAGACGCTCGACCTGATCGATCACCTGAACCCCGGCTGAACTCAGACGCGACGCAGCACTCCCATCCAGCGGTAACGGCAACTGTCCAGCGGCCTGGTGAATGACAGGTCGCAATACGCGGCGACCATTTTGAACATGCCGGACGCAAGCGCCGCCAGTTCCAGCGTCGCGGGCACCGTGTAGCGCACCGGAATCAAATCACGAGTAGTCACTGCGCCAGCGGGAAAGTTAATGGTGCATTCAAGTTCATAGATAGAGTGGAGGGGCGAATGCCACGCGAGGGGGCGATGGAACTCGCGGATGCCGAGCACGACTCCCATAGCCTGCGCGGTTCGCTCGCGCCACATTGTGCGCCGCAGCACGCGCGGATTCGGATCCTGGCGATCGATGTCGATGCAGTAAAGGCCGCCGCGCTTGAGCGCACGTCCAACGGATTTGAGATGCGAAAGCACGCTCGAATTGTCGACGAGCACCGGAAATGTTTCCGACATAAAGATGGCAGCATCGAAGGGGCGTTCAGGCAGTGTGAACTTCTCGATCGGCCGGCGGTAGAAGCGAAGATTCGCGAGCGCGTTCGCCTTACGGCGTCCCGCCGCGATCATCGTGCTCGAGCGATCGATCCCGACGACCTCGAACCCGTTGCCGTTGCCCGCAAGCAGGCGTCCATGCGGTGAGTCGCCGCATGCGATATCTAGTACCCGGTGCGTGGGGCGTGCGCGATGCCGTTTCCAAACCTGTTGCAGGAAAATCGCTTCGGCTGAGATTTCGCCCGGACTCTCCATGTGCGCGCGGCGGAAGACGTCGGGATATTGGTAGATGCTCGGTTCCATCGGCGATGAGCGTATAAGCGACGCGCTTCGAGGCCAATGGCAGTTCGCGAACGAATTGAGACTTGAGATTTCGCGGCGAACGGCATGATAATCACCGTTCATCCGAATTCCTGAACGACCGTTTAGAGGAAGGCCACGATGAGCAAGCCGCTCGAGGGAATCAAGGTCGTCGAGATCGCGCAGGAAATCCAGGGACCGTTTGCGTCGCTGATTCTGGCCGACATGGGCGCCGATGTCGTCAAGGTCGAAAACAAAGAGACCGGCGATCTCAGCCGGTGGATGTTGGCAGCGCTGATCGGCGGACCAGATGTCACCAACGCGACCGTGTCGCATTACTTTATCGCGATGAATCGCGGCAAACGGAGCATCACCGCCGATTTGAAAAAGCCCGACGCGATCGAGATGGTGCGCCGGATGGTGAAATCGTACGACGTGCTCGTCACCAATTATCGGCCCGGCGTGCTCGACCGTCTCGGACTCGGCTACGACGACGTGCGCAAGATAAATCCGCGCATCGTGTACGCGCAGGGGAGTTCATGGGGACCGAAGGGCCCGTGGGTGACGCGCCCGAGCCGCGACACTTTGGCGCAGGCCGCGAGCGGTGTGATGGCGAAGACCGGGATGCCGGCGGATCCTCCGCTGGCAGCCGGGATGTTTATTGCAGATCATTCGGGAGCCCTGAGCCTGGCCAGCGGAGTGCTGGCGGCGCTGTTTGCGCGCGAGCGGACGGGGCGCGGGCAAAAGGTTGACGCGTCAATCTACGGCACAATGATCGCGATGCAGGGGATGGAGATCAACTACACATCGATTACCGGCGTGGAGCCGGAGCGCGCCGGCCGCGGGCATCAGTTTCTGCGCGGCGTGTGGGGCGCGTTCCCCACGCGCGACGGGCACATCTGTATCGCGGGCGTGGACGAGAAGCGCTGGCCGTCGTTCTGCAAGATCGTAGGGATTCAGCATTTGCAAACCGATCCTGAGTACTCCGACAACGTGGTTCGGAATTTTCACGGCGAGAAAATTCAGAAAGTGCTCGATGAGATCTTTCCGAAGAAGACCAGCAAGGAGTGGCTCAAGGAACTTACCGACGCCGATATCCTGGCTACCGAGGTCGTCGACTACCGCACGATGCTGAAAAGCGAACAGGCGCGCGTCAACGGATACCTGCTCGAACTCGACCATCCTGTGGCCGGCAAAGTGCTCGTGTCAGGCGCCCCGATCACGATCAACGGCGAAGTAACGACCGAGGCAGTGGCTGCGCCCGAGCACGGCCAGAACACCGAGGAAGTACTGCTCGAGCTCGGCTACTCGTGGGAGGAGATCGGCGCGTTGCGCGACAGCGGTGCGGTTTAGTTCGTAGCGATAACTCAATCGGATCGCGGAGGGAATGGCTATGGCGCTGCCGGCCCGAATCTCTATTGCGACGCTCGGCGTTACCGATCTCGCGCGTTCGACGAGATTTTATCTAGCTCTCGGGTGGGAACTCACCGCAGACTCGTCCGCCGAGATCAGCTTCTTCCGTACGGCGGGCGAGATTCAAGCCCGACGGCTCGCTGGACGTGAGTTAGCGCCCTGAATATGGCGGAGCGGCACATCGTGGCGATGGGTGGTGGCGGATTTTCGATGGAGCCGCGCAATCCAAAGCTCGACGATTTCGTGTTGAGCCTGACGCGAAAGCGGAGGCCGCGAGTGTGCTTTGTTGGAACTGCCAGCGGCGACAGCGATTGGTACATCAGGCGCTTCCATGAGGCTTTCCCGCCATCGCGCGCCGCCGCGACTCATCTCACTTTTTTCGAGCGAACTATTCCAGACCTCAAAGAATTCGTGATGGACCAGGACGTCATCTATATTGGCGGCGGCAGCAGCGCGAACATGCTCGCTGTGTGGCGCTTGCATAGGTTCGACAAGGCCTTGCGCAGTGCGTGGAACGCAGGTGTGGTGATGGCGGGCATCAGTGCGGGTGCGATTTGCTGGTTCGAAGACGGCGTAACAGATTCGTTTGGCATGCCCTTTCGCGCCCTTAATGATGGGCTCGGATTTGTCCGCGGCGCGTGCTGTCCGCACTACGATGGCGAGAAGGCCCGGCGGCCAGTACTGATGCGATTGATGAAGCGGGGATTCCCGCCGACTCTCGCGCTCGATGACGGCGCGGCGGCGCACTACGTCGGGACGAGGTTAAAGGAAGTCGTCTCATCGCGGCCCAAAGCGCGTGCGATGCGCGTCGGGTTCAGCCACGGGGCAGCTGTCGAAAATGCACTGCCGGTGCGGTACCTCTGATAGAGCCAACGGAGGTTTCGCATGATGACCGCAAGCACCATTGATGACGCCGAGAGAAGTTACATTCCGGCCTTTGGAAAACGCTGGCTGCTTCCATTGTACGATCCGTTCCTCTGGCTGCTGGGAGCAGACCGTGCGAAGCGACCGTTGATCGAACAGGCGGAGATCAAATCCGGATTGCGGGTGCTCGACATTGGATGTGGCACCGGATCGATGGCAGTGCTCATCAAGCGAATGCATCCCGACGCCGAAGTCGTCGGACTGGATCCCGACCCTGCGGCTTTATCGGTCTGCCAGCGCAAGGCGACCCGAGCCGGACTCTCGATCGAGTTTGATCGCGGTTTCGCAGACCACATGCCATATGCGGATGCATCGTTCGACCGCGTATTCTCATCGTTCATGTTTCACCACCTGATGCCGGCCGAGAAATCGGCGACACTTGCCGAGACTCGTCGCGTCCTGAAGACTGGCGGCATGCTGCATCTGCTCGACTTCGTCCGGGCACACGGCGCTGGGGAGCAAGGACGTTTGATCCATCGCGGCGGACCGGTGGCAGAACGAATCGAGGGCCGCATGAAATCGCTCATGGACCAAGCCGGGCTGGTCGATGCGAAGGAGGTCGAGCGTGGAAAGATTTTCTTCGGACCGATCGCCTACTTCAGCGCGCGCAATCCCTGAGGCACTCGGGGCTGCCGCATCAGTCGAACTGATTGCGTGACTCCTGCGCAGACCTGCTCTAGAATCTGGCACTTCTAACGCGTTGAGGCTGAGTCGATGGCGACATCCACTGAAATCGCAGAGATCAAGGCGCGAGAGATTCTCGATTCGCGCGGTAACCCCACAATCGAAGTTGACGTGCTGCTTCGCGGCGGCGCGATCGGACGCGCTGCGGTACCTTCCGGCGCGTCGACGGGCATTCACGAAGCACTCGAGCTGCGCGATGGCGACGCCAAACGCTACGGCGGCAAGGGCGTGCTGAAAGCGGTCGCCAACGTTAACAAAACTATCGCGGCCAAGCTCAAGGGCGCAGACGCGGCGAAGCAAAGCACCATCGACGGCGTGCTGATCGAGCTGGACGGCACCGCGAATAAGTCGAAGCTCGGCGCTAACGCAATGCTCGGCGTATCGCTCGCAAACGCGCATGCAGCGGCGGCGGCAAACGGCCAGCCACTGTATCGGTATCTTAATCGCGACGCGCACGTGATGCCGGTGCCGATGATGAACGTCGTTAACGGCGGGCGTCATGCCGACTCGAACGTGGATATGCAGGAGTTCATGATAATGCCGATCGGAGCGGCGAACATCGGCGACGCTATCCGGATGGGCTCGGAGGTTTTTCACGCGCTGGCCACTGTGCTGAAGAAGCTCGGGCATTCGACCAACGTCGGCGACGAAGGCGGCTTCGCGCCCAATCTCAAGAACAACGAGGAGCCGATCGAGCTGATTCTCGAAGCAATAACCAAGGCCGGCTACCGGCCCGGCGCCGACGTGTCGATTGGGCTCGATCCGGCCTCCAGCGAATTTTTCGAAGACGGCAAGTATGTGTTCGCGCGCGGTGACAAAAGCTCGCGCAGCGCCGAACAGATGGTCGAGTTCTACGCGGCCTGGCTCAAGAAATATCCGATCGTGTCGCTCGAGGATCCGCTGGCGGAAGAAGACTGGGCGGGATGGAAAATTCTGACGCGCGAGCTCGGTGCGAAGACGCAACTGGTCGGCGACGACATTTTCGTCACCAATCCGAAGTTTCTCAAGCGTGGGATCGAAGAGCATGTAGCCAACTCGATCCTGATCAAGGTCAATCAAATCGGCACCCTGACCGAGACACTGGAGACGATCGAGATGGCGCGCGCGGCGGGATATACCAGCGTGATTTCGCATCGCTCGGGCGAGACCGAAGACACGACTATCGCGGACCTGGTGGTCGCTACCGGCACCGGACAAATCAAAACCGGATCGATGAGCCGGTCCGAGCGCAACGCCAAATACAATCGGCTGCTCCGAATCGCCGAAGAGCTTGGCGCCAAGGCGACGTATCCCGGCGCCGCGGCTTTCAAGCGCGGGAAATCCTGATGGCCAGCCGGCCGCCCGTTGCTGCGCTGATAATTTTCGATGGATGGGGAGTCAGCAAGAGCGGCGCGTCGAATGCGATCGCGGCGGCGAAGACGCCAGTGATGGATCGCCTCTACGCGACGCAGGCGCACACCGAACTCGACGCGTCGGGCGAGGCGGTCGGACTGCCGCCGGGCGTGATGGGCAATTCCGAAGTCGGGCATCTCACGATCGGCTCCGGACGCGTCATCTACCAGGACCTTATGCGAATCACCAAGGCGATCGAGCGCGGCGACTTCGCGCGCAACCCGACGATCGTCGATGCGATTAAGAAGACCGTTGGGCTTGGTTCGACGCTGCATATCTGGGGACTGCTTTCCGATGGCAGCGTGCACAGTCATATCGATCATCTCATGGCGATCCTCGACGTCGCAGCGAGCAATGGCGCGAGTAGGATCGCAGTCCATGCTGTGCTCGACGGACGCGACAAGCCGCCACGCTCCGCGCTTGCGTTTATCGATCAGCTGGAAGCGAAGCTCACACAGCTCGGACGCGGCCGAATCGCGACGGTTACGGGGCGTTATTTCGCGATGGATCGCGACAAGCGCTGGGAACGAGTCGAACAGGCCTGGCGCGCGATAGTTGAAGCTGAAGGCGTGGCGGCTGCGAGCGCGCGCGAGGCGGTTGAGAAATCGTATGCGGCGGGCAAGAGCGATGAGTTCGTAGAACCGCACGTGGTTGGTGAGCGCGCGCCGATGGCGTATGGCGACCAGGTCATCTGCTTCAACTTCCGCGCGGACCGCGCACGCGAGCTGACGGCCGCGATTGCGCTCGACGGGTTTTCCGAGTTCCGGCGCCCGCGCATCCCAAGCGTCGGCTACGTCTGTATGACGGAGTACGACCGATCGCTCGCGCTGCCATTAGCGTTTGGCCCTGAAGACGTGCGCAACACGCTGGCCGAAGTTCTGGCGCATGCGGGTCTGAAAAATCTGCGGGTCGCGGAGACCGAGAAATATGCTCACGTCACGTATTTCCTGAACGGCGGCGTCGAGAAAGCGTTCCCACTTGAGGAGCGCGCGCTGATTCCGTCATCGAAGGTCGCGACCTACGACTTGGAGCCGGCAATGAAGGCGGCCGCAATCGCGACGCGCGTCGCCGACGAAATTGCGGGCGGCAAATTCGATGTCGTCGTGATGAACTTCGCCAATCCCGACATGGTGGGGCATACCGGCAAGTTCGAGGCAACGGTGGCGGCGATCGAAGTGTCGGACGCGGCGCTCGGCGTCGTGATCGATGCGATCGAGAAGCGCGGCGGCGTCGCGCTCATCACGGCGGATCACGGCAACGCGGAATTCATGGCGGATCCTGCGACCGGACAGGCGCATACCGCGCATACGACGAATCCGGTGCCGCTGATTCTGTACGATCCGAAGTTCAAGGGTCGGTTGAAGGACGGCGGCACGCTCGCCGATGTGGCGCCGACGTTGCTCGCGATGCTCGGGGTGAAGGCGCCAATCGAGATGACGGGACGCGACCTGCGGATCGATGCGGCGCGCCAGTAAAACCGAAACTTTACCAGCGGATTACTTGTTCGTAGATTTTTGGAAGCTGGCGCGGCAGCGAGGCGATGTCCTCGATTACCAGGTAGCGCGACGATTGGCACATCTGGCGCAGGTAGTCGTGGCCGGTTTTGTCCACGGTGATGCAGAATGGAAGGACACCCGCCAGCTCGAGTTCCTTGAGCGCCACCATCGTGTCCTGGATGCCGTAGGCGTTCGAGCGGCGGTCGTGGCCGTAGTCAAAGTCCTGCGGGAAGCCGTCGCTCAGCAGGATCATGTGCTTGGCGCGCGACGAGACGTCCTTGAATTTCTCGCGCACGTGGCGAATCGCGGCGCCCATCCGGGTTGAGCGCTTGGGCTCGACGGCGCCGACACGCGCCTTCACCTCGTCGCTGAGTTCCTGATCGAATTCCTTGATGACGTAGAACTCGACGTTGTCGCGGCCGTGGCCCGAGAAGCCCATGATCGCGTACGCGTCGCCGATTTCCTCGAGCGCTTGCGCCATGATGACGAGCGCTTCTTTATTGACGTCGATGATGCGGCGCGGACGATTGGCTGTTTGCGGGCGGCGTTGCCATGCCTTCATCCAGTCGTCGGTGTCGTCATCGTCGGTGTGCTTGCGCGGCTCGCGATGCACGGGCTCGTCGGTGGAGGCCGACATGTCGAGCAGGAACAGCGTGGCGACATCGCGCGCTTCTTTTTTGCGAGCCTTGTAGAAGCGGCCGTCGGGCGTCTCGCCCATCAGGCGCGCAACGCGGGCCTCGATGGTGCGATCGATGTCGATTTCCTCGCCGTCCTCGAGTCCGCGAACCATGCGGTATGACGCGGGGCGAATACGCTGGAAGTTGCGCCGCACGCCGGGCAGCATCTCGGCGTAGCGGACGAGCGTGTTCTCGTAGAAATCGCCTTCATCGCCTGTCAGCGGGATTTCGCGCAGCCGGCACCAGTTGCGGCGATAGTCGTTCAGCACGTAGTCCCATTCGTCGTAGGCATAGTACGAGTCCTGCCGCCCGCGGCCGATCATCAGGCGTCCCTGCCCCGCGACGGTGCCAACTTCGCCGAGCTGCTCGCGCATCTGCTCGAGCTCGCTCAGCTGCTTGCCGGTCAACTGCGTCAGGTACATGCCGTCGCCGTCGGCGCTGCCGTCGCCTTGCGAGGGCTTGATCTCCGCGCCTTGCTCGATAAGCTTGCGCAGTTCCTCGGGCGAAAGCGCCCTGCCCTGTCCGCCCTTGGATTGCTTGCCTGAGACGTCCATCTGGACGTTCTGATCGGGCTCACCGCCGCCGTCGCCCTGCTCACCGTCTTCGCCCTCGCCCGCGGTCTGCGATTCCGAGCCTTTCATTCCTTTGATCAAGTCATTGCGCATGCGCTCCGCTTCTTCTTCGGTTAGCGGGTCGCCCTCGCCGCGTTCACGTGCCTGCCGAATCAGCTCCTGAAGCCAATTGTAGAGAGCATTGACCTGCCGGACGCTGGTCATGACGTCGGCGCCATGCTCACGGACGGGCGCGAAATGAATCGAGGCCATTTGCACCAGCGGGGAGTCGAGCACTTCACCCGTCCCGTCGAGATTGAGCGCTGCACGCACCAGCATCGTACTGAGCGACTCGGGATGGAGCCTTTGCAGAAGAGAGCGATTGAGGCCCGCGATGCGCGGTGCGAGTCCGCGATAGCGTCGCGCCAGCTCGGCGTCGATTCGCGCCGACTCCGCCAGCCGCATCAGGGCGCCCGCGAGGCCAGGATCTTCGAATGACGCGACGAAGCTGTCAATTGCCTCGACGCCGGTCTCGCCGCGCTCTTCGAAGCCGGCGATATCCGAGAGCTTCAGCTTGAAGGTGCCGAAGTCGTGGCGCGCCGCCAAGTGCGCGGTAGTGACGAAATAGTAAATGTAGGCGTCGCCGCGAGTGCCGAACGGCTCGAGCCGCTCGGGCAGGTAGATCATCTCGCCCGGCAGCAGCGGGTAGTGAAATGGCAACATCGGACCGCTGTTCGAGATCGAGTCGATGCGGAATTCAAGCGGGAACAGCATCCGCATGAATTTCGTCAGCACACCCTTGATTTCGAAGAGGTCCTGAGCTTTCTCGGCAATTTCTGGCATCGTGGTGATAATGATTGTTGCAAAGACTGGTACCCCGATCAATTTGACTTTCGCGCTGCGGCAGTATCATCGGCCTCGACAATGTTTCCTTGACTTGCCCGCGAGCAGCGGACTTAGATGATCGCAAGCTATGCTCATCACGATCTTTGGCAATCATCGCCGTCTCGTTCCAATGGCGGCGCTCGCTATCCTTCTATGCCTGGCCGCCTCTGCTCCCGCGCGCGCGGGAATCGCGGACGCAGTCAGGGCCCAGACGCTGCCCAACGGCCTCCGAGTGCTGGTGCTCGAGAATCACAAGGCGCCGCTGGCGACCTTCAACGTCTTCTACCGCGTCGGCTCGCGCAACGAACAGTTCGGCAAGACCGGGCTGTCGCATCTCTGCGAGCATCTGATGTTCAAGGGCACCAAGAAGATCGGGCCCGAGCAGTTCTCGCAAATAATCCAGCAGAACGGCGGCGAGGATAACGCGTTCACGGAATCGGACTTCACCGACTATTTCGAAACCATCAACAAGGATCACCTCGACGTGCCGATCACGCTCGAAGCCGATCGGATGGCCAACTTCGAGCCGAAAGACTTCGACAAGGAAAAACACGTCGTGCTCGAAGAACGGCGCCTGCGCACCGACGACAATCCGGAGGACGCCCTCGACGAGATGGTTCGCGCGCAAGCGTATGTCGCACATCCTTACCACTGGCCGGTGATTGGATGGTTCCACGACGTCGAGGGGCTGACGCTCGCGGACGCGATGGCGTATCACAAAGTTTACTACTCGCCGCAAAACGCGCTGATCGTGGCCGTCGGCGACTTCAACGCGGAGCAGGTGCTCAAACAGATCAGCGAGGCGTTCGCGGGAATCAAGAACGGTGCCAAGCCGCCGCCGGTGACGGAACTGGAGCCGCCGCAGGAGGGAACGCGGCGCGTCGAGCTGCAGCATGCGGCGAACCTGCCCGCGTTCGAAGAGGCGTATCATGTGCCGAATCTCTCCAGCCCTGACAGCTTCGCGCTCGAAATAGCTTCGGAAATTCTGAGCGACGGGCAGAGCTCGCGGCTCTACAAAAAGCTGGTCATCGAAAAGCAGATGGTGGTCGATATAGGCGCCGGCTACGACATGACGTCGTTCGACCCGGGGTTGTTCGTGGTGTCGGCGCAGATGCGTCCGGGCGTGACCGCGGCCAGCACGCAGACCGAAGTCGAGAAGGAATTGGCTGCGATGCGTGAAACCCCTGTAGGCGCCGAGGAATTGCAGAAAGCCAAGAACCTCGAGCAGGCCCAATTCGTGTTCGGGCAGGACTCCGTCATGCGCGAGGCCGAGATGCTTGGCGTCTACGAGATGCTCGGCGACTACCACCTGGTCGACAAGTATCTCGACGGAATCGACAAGGTGACCGCGGCGGACGTGCAGCGGGTTGCGAAAACCTACCTGGTCGCGAGCAACATGACCGAAGGCGTGCTGGTGCCGACCGGCGTTCTACCGCACGGTGGCGGCGGACTGAGCGGCGGAGAATTGCGATGAGGGCCACCGTGAATCGAATGAAAATGATTGCCGGCGTCGCGGCGATCGCGACGTTCGTCTTCGCGGCCGCGCCGTCGCATGCACTCGAGATCAAAAAACTGACGCTCAGCAACGGCACCGTCCTGCTCGTTTCGGAAGAGCATCGCTTGCCAATGGCCACAATGATGATCGAGTTCGATGCTGGCACACGACGCGACCCCAAGGGCAAGGAAGGGCTGGCCGAGCTGACGGCGCGATGCCTTTCGCAGGGGACCAAGGATCTCACCGCGTCGCAGTTCGATCAGAAAGTCGATTTCATGGGCAGCTCGGTTGGAGTGTCGGCCGGCCGCGACTACTCGACCGCCGGGATGACGTCGCTGACGAAATACCAAGGCGAGACGCTCGAGTTGCTGGCGGGAATCCTGACGCAGCCCGGACTTCGCGACGCTGACATCGAGCGCAAACGCGCCGAGCAGGTCGCTGAAATCAAAGCAGCCGAGGAACAACCGGGATACACGGCGAATGTGGAATTCACCAGGGACTTGTTCGGCGACACTCCCTATGGCCATCCGGGCGCGGGCTCGTCCGACTCGGTCGCCAAGCTCACTAATGACGATGTGCGCGCCTTCTATCACGATCACTACAAGCTCGGCAGTGCGATCATCGCGGTGGCCGGCGACGTGCAGGCGGCCGAAGTTAAAGCATCACTTGAGAAAGAGCTGGCCGGCCTTTCCGGCTCCGTCGCGCCTCAAGCCGAGCCCCCGCCAATAAATGTTGCACCGGGCCTGCAGGTGAAGCTGATCGATCGAAGCGTCGTCCAGGCGAACATCATCATGGGTTCGGGCGGCGTCGCACGTTCGAATCCTGATTTCTATCGGCTCAAAGTGATGAACTACATCCTCGGCGGCGGTGGATTTTCCTCGCGCCTGGTTAAGGTCGTCCGCAGCGAGCATGGACTCGCCTACTCGGTCGACAGCGGTTTCGAGCCAGGCAAATTCCAGGGCGCGTTTACTATCACCCTTCAAACCAAGAATCAGAGTTCGAACCAGGCAATCGATCTGATCCTGCAGCAGATTCGCGAGATCCAGGAAAAACCGGTCAGCGACGCCGAACTGGACGGCGCGAAAAAGTTTCTCATCGGGAGTTTCCCGTTGGGACTCGAACGGCAGAGCGCGATCGCGTCGTTCATGCTGCAGGTCGAGTTCTACGGCCTGGGCCTCGACTATGCCGACCGCTATTCGAAGCTGATCGGATCGGTCACCAAGGATGACGTGCTGGCGGTCGCAAAAAAATACCTACACCCCGATTCGATGATCGTCGTCGCGGTCGCAAACCAGAGCGATGCGAAGATCAAAGCCTCGCAGATCGAGAAAGCTGGCGACGCCTCCGGCGCTCAATAAGGCCGCCAGTCAGCGGATCCGGCAAAGCGGATCTTCACGATCGGACACTCGACGCATCCGATCGAGCGCTTCCTCGCGTTGCTCGGCGGGCATGGAATTATAATTGTCGCAGATGTGCGATCGTTTCCCAGCTCGAAGCGATGGCCGCAGTTCAACCAAGCGGAGTTCTCCACGTCGCTTGAGCGTGCTGGAATCGAGTATCGGTGGCTGAAGCGGCTCGGCGGCCGGCGCAGTTCGAAGCGCATCGATTCGCCGCACACGGCATGGCAGCATCCCGCCTTCAGATCGTACGCGGACTACACGGAGAGTGCGGATTTCGCCGACGGCATGCGCGAGCTGACCCAAGCTGCGACGTCCTCGCGCACTGCGTACATGTGTTCCGAGGGCCTGTGGTGGCGATGCCATCGGCGAATCATTTCAGACAATTTGGTGATTCGCGATTGGACGGTGGAGCACATCATGCCGACCGGAAAATTGTCGCCGCACGTGCTCGCTGCTTTTGCGCGCGTCGTGGACGGCCGAATCATTTACGACGGCGTCGATGCGGCGGAATCTTGAATGCGAATACTGCTACTACGCGGCGGCGCGATGGTTGAGCGCCTGGCGCAAAAAGCCCGCGGTGTATGAAGCCTTCACGCCGGCGACTTCCTCGGGCGTGCCTTTTGCGACGACCTGGCCTCCCCGATCCCCGCCCTCGGGTCCGAGATCGATCAGGTAGTCGGCCGTCTTGATGACGTCGAGATTGTGCTCGATCACCACGATCGTGTTGCCCGCGTCGGCAAGGCGGCCGAGAACTCCGAGCAACCGTTTGATGTCGTCGAAATGCAATCCGGTCGTAGGCTCGTCGAGAATATAAAATGTGCGGCCGGTCGCGCGCCGCGCGAGTTCCTTGGCGAGCTTGATACGCTGCGCCTCGCCGCCGGAAAGAGTCGTCGCGGATTGGCCGAGGTGAATATAATCGAGGCCGACGTCGCGCAGCGTTTCGAGCTTTTGACGAATTGGCGGAACTGAGCCGAGAAATTCGACCGCATCGAGCACGGTCATGTTGAGCACCTCGGCGATGTTTTTGCCCTTGTACTGAATCTCGAGCGTGTCGCGATTGTAGCGCTTGCCAGCGCAAACCTCGCAGGTGACGTAGACGTCGGGCAGAAAGTGCATCTCGATACGAATGATGCCGTCGCCTTCGCACGCTTCGCACCGGCCGCCTTTGACGTTGAACGAAAATCGACCGGGACCGTAACCGCGCATTCGCGCCTCGGGCAATTGCGCAAACAGCTCGCGGATATGGGTGAACAGGCCGGTGTAGGTCGCCGGATTCGAGCGCGGCGTGCGGCCGATCGGACTCTGATCGACGTGAATAACTTTGTCGAGATGCTCGACGCCGTCGAGCGTCTTGTACGCACCCGCACGCTCGCGGCTGTGATTGAGCTTCTGTGACAGCGCTCGATACATCGTGTCGAGCACGAGCGTCGATTTGCCGGAACCCGAAACCCCGGTGATGCACGTGAAAACACCAAGCGGTATCGCGACCGTCAAATCACGCAGATTATTTTCGTGCGCCCCTTTTACGGTCAGCCATCGGCCAGAAAGCTGGCGGCGGCGCGACGGCACGGGAATCTCGACTTCGCCGGAGAGATACTTGCCGGTGAGCGAGTTCTCGTCGCGCATCACCTCGTCGGGAGTGCCCTGCGACACCACGTAGCCACCGTGTATTCCCGCGCCCGGCCCCATATCGATCAGATGATCGGCTTCGAGCATCGTCTCGCGATCGTGCTCTACAACTAGCACCGTGTTGCCAAGTTCCTTCAGGCGCTTCAGCGTCGCAAGCAGGCGCTGATTGTCGCGCTGATGAAGTCCGATCGACGGTTCGTCGAGAATGTATAGCACTCCGACCAGGCTAGACCCGATTTGCGTGGCGAGCCGGATCCGCTGACCCTCGCCACCCGACAAGCTGCCCGACGGTCGATCCAGGGTCAGGTACTCGAGCCCGACGTCGGCGAGAAAATTCAGCCGCTCGCGAATTTCTTTCAGGATGAGCCGTCCGATTTCGGCTTCCTGCGCGCTCAGTTTCGGCGCGGCGAAAAACGCGAGCGCTTGCTTGATCGACATCGCCGTCACTTCCGAAATAGACTTGCCGTTGAAGCGCACGAATAGGCTTTCCTTCTTGAGCCGCGCGCCGTCGCAGGTCGGACACGGCCGCATGTTCATGTACGCCTCGAGAAACTCGCGCACGCCTTCGGACTCGGTCTCCTTGTAACGTCGATCGAGCCATTGCAGCACGCCCTCGAAGGTCTTCGAGTACTCGGCACGATGATGCCCGCGCTGATAGGCGAACTCGATCTCCTCGCTGCCCGAGCCGTACATGATTGCTTTGCGCACCTTGGCGGGAATTTCCTTCCACGGCTGATCGAGGCTGAACTTGTAGTGCCTGGCGAGCGCGTCGAGCACCGGCTGCAGGTAGTTCATCGTCGCCCACGGCGCGATGGCTCCGTCGGCGATGCTCAAATCTTCGTTCTGCACGACCAGCTCGGGATCGAAGTACATGATGGATCCGATCCCCGAACATTCCACGCAGGCCCCGTGCGGACTGTTGAACGAGAACATCCGCGGCGCGATTTCCGGATACGAAATCCCGCAGTCGACGCACGCGAAGCGCTGGCTGAAATAGATTTCGCTCTCGTTTTTAGGCCCGTCCAGGCGCTCGACCTTGAGCAGGTCCTGCCCATACTTGAACGCTACTTCGAGCGAGTCTGACAGCCGCTTCTCGATTCCCTTGCGGATCGCGAGCCGATCGACCATCACTTCGATCGTGTGGCGCTGATTCTTGTTCAGCACCGGTTCCTCGCCAAGTTCGTAAAGCTTGCCGTCTATTTTCACGCGCACGAAACCCGCGCGCTTCATCTCCGATAATTCCTTGCGATATTCGCCCTTACGATCGCGAACGATTGGCGCGAGTACGTGAATCCTCGAGCCGTCGGGCCACCCGATGATTCGATCGACGATCTGTTGCACGCTCTGCTGGGTGATTTCGCGCCCACAGTTGTAGCAGAACGCATGGCCGACGCGCGCGAACAGCAGGCGCAAGTAGTCGTAGATTTCGGTGATCGTGCCCACGGTCGAGCGCGGATTGCGCGAGGTGGTCTTCTGCTCAATCGAGATTGCCGGCGACAATCCCTCAATCGAATCGACGTCCGGCTTTTCCATCTGCTCGAGAAACTGGCGCGCGTACGCCGACAACGATTCGACGTAGCGCCGCTGGCCTTCGGCGTAAATCGTGTCGAAGGCAAGCGATGATTTGCCCGAGCCGGAGAGCCCGGTGATCACCACCAGCCGATCGCGCGGAATCTCGAGATCGATATTCTTGAGATTGTGCTCGCGCGCGCCCTTGATGACGATTCGATCGGCCATTGCTCCTATGCTGCCGCCTGCCGGGCGAGCCTTTCGCGGCTCATCGCCGCCCGCCACGCATACTCTATCGCGGCAATCATGCTCGACGGATTGGCAATCCCTTTTCCCGCGATGTCGAAAGCCGTGCCGTGATCGGGCGAGGTACGGACGAACGGCAATCCAATCGTGACATTCACCGCGCGATCGAACTCCAGGGTTTTGAGCGCAATCAAGCCCTGGTCGTGATACATCGCAACCGCGGCATCGAAATCAAACGAGCCCGCTTTGCGAACGAACGCGGTGTCCGGTGCCAGCGGCCCGTACGCGTCGATGCCGCTGCGCTGCGCGCGTCGAATGGCCGGCGCAATCACGCGGACTTCTTCATCACCGAACATCCCGCTTTCACCCGCATGAGGATTCAACCCAAGTACCGCGATTCGAGGCCGTGCAACGCCAAGCGTCCCGCGCAAATGCGTCGAGAGCAGGCGAATCGTATCCAGCACGTTACGCGGCGTCAGTGCTGACGCCACTTTCGCAAATCCTATATGTGCAGTCACCAGCGCGACCGTCAGCTCGCCACCCGCGAACATCATCCGCCACAGCCGCGTTCGCCCCATCTGCGCCAGCAGTTCCGAATGCCCCGGAAAATGATGTCCTGCCCGATTCATCCAGTCCTTGCTGATAGGCGCCGTCACCAGTGCGTCCACCTCGCCACTCATCGCCATCCGCGCACCGGTTACAATGTAATCATAGGCGGCGCCACCGCCCTCGACTGTGGGATGCGCCGGACGACGCGCGCGCGCCGACAGCGTCGACGACGAAAGCACGCCGAGTCCTTTCGTCAGACGTATCGGCGGCTGACCACGACGCCACTCGCATGGTGTCGGCACGTCGCGCAGGCGAGCCGCGGCTGCGCGCATCGCGGACAAGTCGCCGACTACCGCAATCGACGGGGCGCCGCGACGGCGCACCAGCGCCGCAGCCGCCTTGAGGATCACCTCGGGCCCGATGCCCGCCGGATCACCCATGCTGATCGCCAAAAACGGCGGCGTCTTTCGTCTGAGCGCCGTTTTCATCTAGTACATTGTCTCGACGTAATGCTGCTTCACGAGATCGGATTCAACCCACTTCTCCAGCTGCGCGCTCGACTTCTCATCAACCATCTGAGCGCGTATCGATCCTTTGACCTCGCTGAATGGCACCGGACCCGGCACGTCGTGCTCCTCGAGCTTGACGATATGAAAGCCGTGACTGGTGCGAACCGGCTGAGAAACTTCGCCGGGCTTGAGCGGCTTTACCGCCGCCAGGATCGAATCCATAACGTCGGACGGCGCGAACCATCCAAGCTCGCCACCGTTGGACTTTGATACGTCATCCGAATAGACGTGCGCGAGGTCGGTGAAGTCGTCGCCCTTGACCGCCCGCGCCCGAACCATCTGGGCTTTCTTTTGCGCGGCGGAAACTTGCGCGGCGGTCGGGTTGGCCGGCAGCGCGATCAGGATCTGCGCGAGCTTGAGACGCTCCTTGAGGATCGTGAATTCATCCTTATGCGTATCGTAATAGGCTTTGATGTCGGCGTCGGGAACGTTGATTTTCTCGCGAACTTCCTGCTCGATCATCATCGCTTTTTCGAGATCCAGCCTCGCACGCTTGCGCAATTCATCATAGCTCATCCCGGCCGCTTGCAGCTGCGCGCGGAATTCCGCGTCGCTCATGTGCTTGTCCTGCCGCAACTGCAAAATGTATTTGTCGATCTGCTGGTCATCGACCTTGTCATCGTACTTCTTCACTTCCTGCTCGAGTAACTTCTCTCCAATCAATGCCTTCACCACGGTTTTGGCAGTGTCCGAAGACGAGAGATCGTCGCTCTCGAGCGGCTGCCCATGCTGCGCGGCGAAGTCCTTCACCTCGCGCATCGTGATCGGGTCGCCGTCAACGCTGGCGACCACGCGATCCACCGCCGGCGTGGTCGGCTCCGGCGCCTCATCTTCGTCGGCATCGGGGGCTGGCGGCGGCGGTTCGTCCATTTTGGCTTGGGCGACCGGGTCTGGACCCGAAGCCGGAACATCCCTTGGCGAACGCGAGGGATTAGTTGCACCGGCCGGCGCGGCGGGCGTGGCTGGAGGCGGTGTCTCCGTGGTCCCTGAAAACGCGTCTTTGATGAAGGAGTAGGACTCGGGTTTCATAAAATCCACCGAGCAGCCCGAAACCCCGGCTGCCAGCACAATCCCCAGCAACGCGCTCAAGGCCGCCGCCACGCCGGCACCACCGCGAGCGCTTCGCGCGCCGCCTCGCGGGGACAATCTTTCGTTCTGCATCAGTCTAGTTGATGGCCTGCCCGAGTTTCGCGGCCGGCCAGTTTTCCAACTTTTCACAGCCCGCCAGTGCCTGCAAGATGCCGTCGAGCTGCGCGAAAATCTGCTCGTATTCTCCGGGCTCGATTTGCGCGATCACCTGGTACGACGGCGTCAGCCGCATCGTGCGACGATTCTGATCCGCGAGCTTGACCAGCCGCGCTGTATCCACCGGCGCGTCGGGATGAAATCTGACTTCGAGCTGCGAGCCCTTGAGAATCGCGCTCAGGATCATGAGCTGCTTCATCTGGCGCCGAACGTTCATCGCTGCGATCAGGTTTTCGATCAGCGTCGGCACCGGGCCGAATCGATCACGCATCTCGTCGCGAATCTCGCCTAGATCTTCCTCGCGCTGTGCTCGTGCCAGCCGCCGATACAGCACCAGCCGCTCGTTCTCGTCGGCGACGTAAGCCTCCGGGATATACGCGGGCACTGCAATCCGCAGTTCCGGCTCGAAGTCCGGGCGATTGGGCTGGCCGCGCAGCTCGGCTATCGCCTCTTCCATCATCTCGGTATACAGCTCGAAGCCAACCGCCGCGATCTCTCCATGCTGTTCATGACCAAGCAGGTTGCCGGCGCCGCGATGTTCGAGATCGGCCATCGCAAGCTTGAATCCACCGCCGCTCTCGGACTCGACCAGTTCCCGCAGCGCATCAATTCGCCGCTTGGCATCGCGGGTGATGATGTGCTCGCCGGGAATCAGCAGATATGCGTACGCCTTCTGGCGTGAACGGCCGACGCGTCCGCGCAATTGATACAGCTGCGCTAGGCCAAAGTGGTCCGCGCGATTGATGATCATCGTGTTCGCGTTGGGGATATCCAGCCCCGATTCAATGATCGCGCTGCACACCAGCACGTTCACTCGCTTCTCGATAAAGTCGCGCATCACGTCTTCGAGCTGCCGCTCCTTCATCTGGCCGTGCGCGATGGCCGTCCGGGCCTCGGGCACCAGCGAGCGCAGATGACTGGCCATGTAGTCGATGTTCTCGACGCGATTGTGCACGAAAAAAACCTGCCCGCCGCGATTCAGTTCGCGCAGGATCGAGTCGCGGATAGTCGCGTCGTCGAAATGCGCGACGAAGGTGCGAATCGCCTGGCGGTCCGGCGGTGGCGTTTGAATCACCGAGAGATCGCGGATGCCGAGCATCGCCATGTGCAGCGTGCGCGGAATCGGCGTCGCCGTCATCGTCAACACCGGCACCAGTTTCTTGAGTTTCTTGATTCGCTCCTTGTCCACCACGCCGAATCGATGCTCCTCGTCGATCACCAGCAAGCCCAGCCGCGGGAACTGCACGTCGCTCGACAGCAGCCGGTGCGTCCCGACGACGATATCGACCTTGCCGCGCCCGGCCTCCTCGATCACCGCGCGATTTTCCTTGTGACTGCGGAAGCGCGAGACCATCTCGACCCGCACCGGGTAATCCTTGAAGCGCTCGCGAAATGTGTTCCAATGCTGCTCGGCGAGAATCGTCGTCGGCACCAGCACCGCGACCTGCCGCCCGTCCATCACCGCGATAAACGCCGCGCGCAACGCGACTTCTGTTTTGCCGAATCCCGCGTCGCCGCAGATCAGCCGATCCATCGGCTTGACCCGCGTCAGGTCGCGGATAACGTCGTCGATCGCCGACTGCTGGTCCGGCGTCTCCTCGAACTCAAAGCGCGACGCGAACTCCTCGTAATCCGCGCCCGGCGCCGGGTACGCATGCCCTTCCATCACCTCGCGCGCCGCGTAGATGTCGAGCAGCTCCGCCGCCATCGCGAGCACCGCCTGCCGCGTTCGCCGTTTTACTTTCTCCCACGAACCGCTCCCCAGCTTGTCCAGCTTAGGCTCCGCGTCGTCACCCCCGATGTATCGCTGCACCAGGTTTATCCGCTCGACCGGCACGTACATCGTGTCGTTGCCCGAGTATTCTAGATTCAGAAAATCGCCCTCGACCTCCGCGACCTTCATGTGCCGCAGCCCGCGATATTTCGCGATGCCGTGATCGATATGCACCACGAAATCGTCCGGCTTCAGCTCTTCGAGATTGAGCAGCGCGCCCTTCGCGCTCGGACGTCGGCGCCGTCGCGTTCGCGGTTCGCCGAAAATTTCCTCTTCGCTGTAGATATAGAGACCGTCCTCTTGCAGCACGACGCCGGCCGAAATCTCTCCTTCCATAATCGCAGGACGGTAGTCCGGCCACTCCAGCAGCGCCGAAAAACTTTTGCATTCGACGTTGACCTCGAGGTCCCACGCCTCCAGATGACGCCGCAGCCGCGCCACCTGGTGCGGCCCCTCGACGATCATTAGCGACCGTCCCTGCCCGCGCTGGACTTCGCGCAGTTCAGTCGCCAACGGCTCGAAGCTCGGCGGCGTCCGCACTCCGCTCAGTTGATTTGCGCCGAGCCGCAACGCGTTCTGCGATTTGATCTCGACCGGCGCCGCCCATCCTTCGCGCGGCGCGGCCATCGTCACCAGCGAGCCGACCTCCACCGCGGTGAAGTTTCCGAGCGCGCGTTCCAAGGTGTCCGCACCGACGAACAGCGTATCCGGCGCTGGATGAAACGCAGGCTTCTGCGCCGCCGCTGCCGTCTCATTGTTCACCAGGTCGGCGAAACGATTCGCCTCGGCCACGATCCGCCCCGGATCCATCAGCCACAGCAGCGCGCCAGCCGGTATGTACTCGAACACGCTGTCGAGCGCGCGCCCGTACGCGTACGGCATCAGCAGTTCGGCTCCCGGAAACAGCAAACCGTTCTCGAGCGCCTCGGACAGTTCCGCCGCTTCCTTGCGCACCATCCCGATTTCCGCTGCCCGCAACGTGACCCGCTCCCGCAGTTTCGGATCCTTCAGCGCCGACGGTGGCACGTAGCGCGTGCGCGTGATCGTCGCTTCGATCAGTTCGGCGCCCGAGCGCTGACTGTCCGCGTCGAAATGGCGGATCGAGGTGATCACGTCGTCTTCGAGCTCGATCCGAATGGGCTCGCGATACAGCGGCGAGAACACGTCGACGATTCCGCCGCGCACGCTGAAGTCGCCCGCCTCCTCGGTCTGCGGCACGCGTTGATAGCCGCACGACGCCAGCGCTTCGACCAGCGCCTCGAGATCCAGCGAATCGCCAATCGTAACCTTGACGATCGATTCGTTGAACACCGTCCGCGGAATCGTGCGCGTCATCAGCGCTTCGGCCGACGTGACTATCAGCGGCGACTCGTGCCGGGTCAGTGCGAACAACGCCGCCAGTTGCGACGCTTGCGCGTCGGTCGGCGGCGATAGTTGCGCCATCGGCTTCACTTCCCACGAGCGCAGCAGATGTACCCCGCGGGTGGCGGCGTCGGCGTCGGCCGCCTCGCCCATGAAAAACGCAACCTCGCCCGCCAGCGCCTCGGCTTCCGGCGCGGTGGACGTTACCGCCACGATCGGACGTCGGATGCGCAGACGCATCTCACGAATCATGAGCGCGCTGGCCGCCCCGCGCAGTCCCATCACCGGAAACCGCCGTTCGCTGTTGGCCGCGAGCCGCGCTTCGAGCTCACCGGCCGCTTCTTTGAGGCTCCGTTGCAACTTTTTTCGATCCCAATACGCAAATTCGCCCTGCGG
This sequence comes from uncultured delta proteobacterium, assembly GCA_963842215.1. Classification (GTDB taxonomy): domain Bacteria; phylum Desulfobacterota; class Binatia; order Binatales; family Binataceae; genus Binatus. The sequence goes on from CAWJFQ010000001.1 coordinate 1,705,821, forward strand.
CGATGCGCGCGAGGACCGCGCATGCCGCTGGCGTCAGCAGAATTGTAGCAGAAATTGGCGCGCGAAAGTGATGTCAGTTCAGTTAGCCGCGGTCTCCGTCGATGCGGTCGGTGCAGCGCCCGGCGACGACCCCGGCGGTTTGATGATGTTCCCCTTGGCGTCGGTTTCGTAATCGATATGCACCTTGATTCGCATCGTACGATGGCCGCCACCCATGAGCGGCCGGATAACCGTGATGTACGTCGTGTCGCCCGCCTTGATACGCCCGAGCGCGCTGAGAATCTCGCTCTCATTGCGCACCCGCATGTCGTCCACTGCAACGATCAAGTCGCCGTCGGTGCCCAACGCTCCTGACTTCCGCAGCAGCGGAAATACCACCGGCGCGATCGGTAACAGCAGCACGCTGCCGAGCGCGCTCAAGTCGCCCATCGGCGTGCTCCCGGTTCGCCCGATCAGACCCGCGCGAGCGGCAGGGCTGTTCGGATACACGTTCACAACTTCAAGTCCGTGCTCTTCCATGCCGAGGTAGCACTGCGTCGTGTATTCGAGATCGAAACCAAGGTACGGCCGATGGTGATTGTCGTCCGGATCGTGCGGATGGAAATTGCGATTGAGCTTTGCGATCTCGGCCTCCCGCGACTGACGAAACGCGCGCTCTTCCGCAGTCTCTCGATTGTCGGGCGCGGGCGCCTTGTTCGTCTCCTGCGGCTCAGGCGATATCTCCAGCTCCTTGTCTGCCGGCTGCCGCGCCCCGGCGCGGGGACTCGTGCTGTCGCTTGGCTGCCCCGATGGCAGTTGCCGATTCCCCGCACCGCTCGGAGGTTGCGCGACTATCGAGGGTGAAGCGCTGCCTTTGGGAATATCTGCCGCAAGCGTAGCGGATGGCCACAGCAGGACGGCAAGCAGCGGCCAGCCGATGAGGACGCTCGGACTTCGCATGGCCGATCACCTCAAAATAGATTTGCGCGCGGTCCCGATAGTAGGTCCGATTTCAGCGAGGCACAAGGCGAAAAGATTTCACGACGGCCGCATTGCCGCCGCGTCGACGTAACCAGAATGTAATGGAAACTCGCGCTAGTGCGTGTAGCCGTCGCCAACGGCCGGCGCCGCATTCGCCATCGGCTCGCCGACCGCGCCTACGTGCACCGCAATCTTCATCGACTGGACCGGCACATGGTCGCCCGCTCCCTGCGGCCTGAGCACCGTCAGGTACATCGTATCGCCCGGCTTCAGCCGCGCCATCGCGTTTTCCAGATCGCTCTGGTCGCGCACGCGCTGGTCGTCAACCGCGACGATTAGGTCTCCGCCCTGTCCCACTGCCCCCGTACTCCCGAGCGCCTTGGTCGCCAGGATCGAGCCGCCCGGCAATATTCCGCTGAGCGTGGAAATAGCCGCGCCCACCGCCGTCATTCCCGATCGCGCCTGCAGACCCGCCTGTGCCGCCGGACTGTTGGCGTCTATCGTCATCACCTCGAGGCCATGCTCTTCCTTGCCGCCGTAGCAGGCCGTCGTGTATTGCACCGTCATGCCAAGGTAAGGCCGCGCATGCGGCCGGCTGCTTTCGCTGTTGCCGTAGCCATTGCGGTTGCCATCGATATCGCCAGTGCCGTTCTCGGTGCCGGGACGGAAGTTGGGCTCGATCGACGCGTTATCTTCGCCCGGATTGAAACTCCGGTCGCTTGGGATTTCCTTGACTGCAGGCTTGGGCGCGACCAGGCCGGGCTGCGGCGCTATCTCGAGCGTCGTGTCGTCGCTGCCGCCCTGGCCCGCCAATCCCTGGTTGATGGAATTGGCCTCACCGCCTTGGGAACCGGTCTGCGAATTTTGCGCGACTGCAAAATGGGTAAGCGCAAGCAGCGACGTTGTCGCCACTCCCAGCGTCAGTATCTTTTGCAGCTTCATTCAGTCGCGCTCGGCTATCGTTCCGGCAAACAGGGAACATCTGCAAATATAAGCCCGGCGCGCCCGCTCCTCAAGCCGGATGTTTTCTCCTTGAAGCAGGCCGTTAACCCGTGCGAAAGTTTGGGGCATTCATGAAAATCATATCTACAGTTGCGCTCCAGCCCGCGCATCGCGCCGCAATCTCCCTGGCCGTCCCCGCTGCCGAACTATCTGTTCGCCAATGCCGCACGGCCGAGGAAACCGCCGAGTTCATTGCCACCGGATGCGACGTGCTACTGACGTTCCGGGTGCCTGATAACATCAAGCATCTCGCACCCAGCCTCAAATGGATTCAACTGCTCAGCGCCGGCGCTGACCACGTACTTGGCGGGACGCTCAAGAATGGCGCTGTCCCGATCGCAACCGCGAGCGGCATCCACGCGACCCCGATCGCGGAGTACACGCTGGCCTCGATGCTCGCCTATGCGCATCGGATTCATCTCGCGATTCGCGCGCAGATTCGGCGCGAGTGGATGCGCTCGGGCGCCTTCATGGGAAGCGTCGACGAAATTCGAGGGCAGACCCTTGGCATCATCGGCTACGGTTCGATCGGCAGGGAAACGGCGCGGCTCGCCGACGCGTTCGGGATGAAGGTGCTGGCACTCAAGCGCAATCCGGCCGAACGCACCGACCCTGGATGGTGTCCGCCGGGCTTGGGCGATCCCGAAGGCAGGATTCCCGCTCGCTTCTTCGGTCCCGACAATCGCGAAGCGATCTTGCGTGAGAGCGACTACGTGTCAGTCACCCTCCCGCGCACCGAGCATACGCTCAAGTTTATCGGCGAACGGGAATTCGCCGCGATGAAGCCCGGCGCGTACCTGGTCAACATCGGGCGTGGCGAGGTGATCGACGAGCCCGCGATGGCCAAGGCGCTGGCCGCCCAAAAAATCGGCGGCGCAGGCCTCGATGTGTTCGAGCACGAGCCGCTCGAAGCCACCAGCCCGCTATGGGATCTGGAAAACGTAATTCTGACTCCACATATCTCAGGCGCAAATCGCGGCTACATGGACAAAGCCTGCGAGCTATTCGCCGAGAACCTGAAACGCTTCACCACCAACCGCCCTCTGTTGAACCTGGTAGATCCCACCCTCGGCTACTGACGTCGGCCCGCTCTGTCTCCTCTCCCTGTGAGGGAGAGGAGACAGCGCGGATTGGCTGCTCACAAACCTTCTAACGGGGATGAAGTCTCGCATCTTCCTCTTATCACTGGGTGCAGCCTGTCCTGAGCGAAGTCGACGGAGGTCACCCTGCCCAAGGAAGTGTGAAACCCATGGAAGGGTTTCACACAAAATAAAGCGATCTCCCCTTCCCGCTCCTACTTCTTCCGCAACCCCGCGAGAAATCTCTCCTTCAATCCATCGAACGGCCCATTCGACATGAACAATGCGACGTCGCTGGCGCGCGCGTCGGCCAGCATTCGCTCGAGGATCTCCTCATTCGACGCGCATGCGGTCGCGTTCGCTCCGCGCGCACTGATTGCTCTCGCGAGCGCGCCCGTTTCCAGCCGCTCGGCGGGGGCGATCGGATCGTTCTCCTTGAAATAGACTGGGCCAAGATAGACCCGCGACGCGTGATCGAAAGCTGCCGCAAACGCGTCTTGAAAAACGTTGCGTCGCGCCGTATTCGAACGCGGCTCGAACGCGGCCAGTATCTTCCGCCCGGGGAACCGTTCCGCAATCGCTTCGAGGGTGACTGCTATCGCCGTCGGATGGTGCGCGAAGTCGTCGACCACGGTTACCCCCGCGGCCTCTCCGATAACCTGCTGCCGCCGCACTACGCCCTTGAAGCTGCGTAACCCGCTGGCAATCTCATCGCTCGAGACACCGAATTCGCTCAGCAAGACGAACACGCCGAGCGCGTTGGCGACGTTCATGCGGCCGCCGATCGGCAGATGGACCGAATCATGGATCAGTTCGCCTTCGCGCGTCACCGAAAATCTCGCCCCATCCGCACCCACCGTGATGCCCTTCGCGCGGAATTCTCCCTCGCGCAGGCCGTAGGTGAGCCGGCGAGCGCGCGCATCCGTGCTGACCTCGAGCGCATGAGGAAAGTCGGCGCATACCGCGAGCACCCGCGACGAATCCATCTGTTCGACCAGCGCGCGGAAGCTCGATTTCACATGCTCGAGATCGCGATAGATATCGGCGTGATCGAATTCCACCGCCGTGATAATCGCGCCGCTGGCCCGGTAGTGCAGAAACTTAGGCCCCTTGTCGAAAAACGCGGTATCGTACTCGTCGCCTTCGATTACGAACTCGGCGCCGTTGCCGATCTGGTAGTTCGATCCGAAATCGACTGCGACTCCTCCGACCAGCATCGAAGGATCGCGCCCGGCCGCGTCGAGCACATGCGCCATCATCGCAGTCGAGGTGGTCTTGCCATGTGTCCCCGCGACCATCAGCACACGGCGGCCGTTCAGAAAGAAATGCCACAACGCTTCGGGCATTGAGACATACGGAATCGGCGAAGCGAGCAGCGCCACCGCTTCGGGATTGGTCGGCACGATCACATTGCCCACCACCGCCAGGTCGGGCGCGGGCGAAAGGTTGGCGGGCGAAAATCCCGTCATCAACCCGACCCGCGAATTCTTGAGCAGCGACGCGGTCGGCTCGTAGAGCTGATTGTCGGAGCCGGTGACCGACAAACCGCGTTCGACCAGCATCGCGGCCAGCGCGGCCATCGCAGTGCCGCCGACTCCAATCAGATGCACACGCCTGGCGGAGACCGGAATCCGCGCGAGGCGTGCAGCGCTGCCCGAATCAGCCACCGGCGAGCGCATCCATGATCAGATCGTGAATCTTGGGGCGGAACTCGCGAATCTTTTCATTGTCGCGCCGCGGATGGACGCGATTGGTCAACATCGAAATCGCGACTTCGCTGTCCGGCTCGATCCAAATCGAAGTGCCGGTGAAGCCGAGATGTCCCACTGCTGCCGGCGAAAACCGATGCCCCGAGCTTGAATTCTCCGGCGACGGCATATCCCAGCCGAGCGCCCAGGTCGAACCGGGCACCGTGGTGTCGCGCGATCCAGAATTCGCGAATTATCTTCTGCGGCACGAAATCCGACTTACCGGCGTAACATGCGATCAGCTCGCGCGCCAGCCGATCGATCTCGCGCACCGGCGCGAACAGCCCGGCATGACCCGCCACCCCGCCCATCGCGAAGGCGTTCTCGTCGTCGACTTCGCCGACCAGCATCCGCTTGCGCGATGGACAGAATCCCGTCGGCGCGAACATGTCGGCGACCGGCTCCAGCCGCCGCGAGCGCACCAGCGAGATGTCTATATAGTCGGTCGCGCGCAGCCCAAGCGGGCGCAGAATTTTCTCGCGACAGAATCGGTTGAGCGAGATGCCGGCGATCTTTTCGATTGTCTCACCCAGCACGATAAATCCCAGGTCCGAGTAAATCGTTTTGGTCCGGGGCTTGGCGTCGGGCTTCTCGCGATGGATCTCCTCATACGCGAACTCCTTGGCGCCGCGGCTCGCCATGAAATTCACCCGCCCACTGCTTTCGATCTCCGCGATCCGCTGGTAAAAGGGCCGCCACGCTGCCAGGCCCGAACAATGGGCCAGCAGATGGCGAAATGTGATCGCGGTCTTGCCGTGCACGCCAAAGTTGGGGAAGAAACGCGTCACCCGGTCGTCGAGACGAAACTTGGAGTCGCGCGCCAGGATCATCACGGCAACCGTCGTCGCCAGCGCCTTGGTAAGCGACGACAGATCGTAAACAGTCTCGATTTTCGCCGGCGTGCGGTTCGGCTCGATCGATCTGAATCCAAATGCGCCTTCGAATGCGACCTCCGCGCCGCGCCGCACCACCAGCGTCGCGCCCGGAATCACCTGCTGCTCGATCGCCTCGTTGAAAGCCCGCTCAACCTCACTCCATCCCAACGCCCGACCCTCCGCCAAACCTGCCGTTACCGCGTCACGGCCGGCTCGGTAAAAACAATCCGGCGCGCGGCCGAATCGATCCGCGCCGTCACGCCGAATGGAATCGTGAAATTTTCGGTGCCATGACCGGCTTCGATTCCATACAGCACCGGGCATCCGAGCCCGGCCGTCTGCTCGGCGACGAAGCGCGCGATCATTCGCGTCTCCTGTTCGTTGCCGTCGATCGCGCGAATCGCGCCAAAAACAATTCCCGCGACTCGGCCGAGCGCGCCGCATTGCCGCAACTGCACCAGCATCCGATCGATTCGATAGGCCTTCTCACCCGTATCTTCAAGAAACAGAATTCGGCCATCGAAGCGCGGTTGATATGGCGTGCCGATCATCGCGACCAGCACCGAGAGGCATCCGCCAATCACCTCGCCTTCGCCACTACCAGGATGCATCGATTCGCGCGCCTCGAGCTCGAAACCGTTCAGCTGGCCGCTAAGCAGGCCCTGCAGATGTTCGAGCGCACGCGGACTAATTCCCAGCGAAAAATCCATCGCCACCATCGGCCCGTGAAACGATACCATCCCCGCAAAATCAACCAGCGCATTGAGCAGGAATGTAGCGTCGGAAAAACCGACGAAGATTTTAGGCGTGGCCGTCATCGCTTTGAAGTCGAGCAGCGGCAGCAACCGTCCGCATCCGTAACCGCCCCGCGCCGAAAAAATCGCCTTGACCTCCGGGTCGGCAAAATATTTCCGCAACTCGTCCGCCCGCTCGCGATCGTCGCCCGCCAGAATCCCCGAACGCGCCAGCGCGCGTTCTGAAACTTTAACCCGATAGCCCATTGCGGCAAGTACGTTGACGCCGCGCTCGAGATGCGCCCGCTCGATCGCCGCAGCAGGCGCGACGACCGCAACTGTATCGCCCGGTTTGAGCGCGCTGGGTTTGATCGGTTTGCGGTTCACGCTATCTCGTCCCCGCATCCTACCAGAAGCCGCCCGCCAACGCCCATCAGGTCTGTCAAGATTGAGACTCACACGCAGTTCCTTCCGATCAATCTTCAGCGGCAGCTGCGGCTGGCGCAGCATGCTCCTCCATCCCAGTAAGCGAACCGACCGCAGAAAATCCAAGCAGCGCCGCCGTCACCCACAAACCTGCCGCGCCAATCGCGATCGTTGGACGCAGCCCAATTACTCCACCCGCGAGTCCCGCGACGAGCTGACCGCCAAGCACGCTGGCGAGACGCACGAAGCGCAAGCTCGCGTTGACGCGTCCAAGCATAGGCCTGGGTGTGATCGTTTGAATCACGCTGACGGCATTGATGAAGTACACCGTCGCGGCGCTGTCACCGATAAGCTGCTGCGCGACCAGCAGCGCCACCGATACGGTGCCCGCGCCGTGCGCGATCGGCAGTAACATGTATGCGACGCCTTCGATAGCGAGTCCCGCGACCATAGCCATTCCCGTGCCCAGCACCTCGGCGCTCCGGCGCGCCGCCAATGCGCCGAACAGGGAGCTCGCGCCCCCAACCGCAAAGATCACACCGAGTATCCCGGGCCGGAAGCCGAGAGCGTTGACGACGAACAACATGTAAAGAGTGGACACCAGGCTGTTCGCGAACCCACCCACAATCACGTTGACCCCGAATGCGCGCAAATGGCCATCACTGAAAATCAGACGCGCGCCCTCTGCTATCTCGCCGGCGACGCTCGCGTCACGGTCGCGTGGCGCGGGTGCGGGTTCGGGCGTGCGTATCAAGGCGATCGCCAGGGCTGACGCAAGAAATGAAATCGCGTCGATCAGAATCGCGAATGGCGCCGTCAACCATTCAACCAGCCAGCCCGAGAGCGCGAAGCCGCCCGCCTCGGCGACGCCGGCGCTCGCAGTGAGCTTACTGTTCGCGTCGAGCAGGTCTTCTCGCGCGACCAGAGACGGCAGGTAGGATCGATAGGCGACATCGAAGAAGAGATCGAGCGCCGAATACGCGAGCATCACCACGCAGAGCTGCACAATAGTTAGCGATGCGAAGATGGCGGCAATCGGCACGGTGCCAAGCACGATAAAGCGGCCGATATCTGTGCCGATCAGAATCGGACGTCGCCGCATGCGATCGACCCACACGCCCGCAAACAAGCCGAGCGCGAGGGTCGGCACGATTCCTGCCGCCGCCAGCAGCCCCATCTGGAAGGGTGTCGCCTTGAGCGCGATCACGGCGGCAAAGCTGATCGCGACATCGCCCATCCGCGTGCCGAACAGCGAGACCGTTTCCCCGGCCCACAGTTTCATGAAGTCGTGGTGACGAAATAGTACACTTCTGCGGCGCATCGGAGCGCCGATTGATTGGTCTTCTTTTTCGTTCGAATGCATCACAAGTCTCACGCGCGGATTGCCGCGCAGAAAAGGAAAAAGCCCCGGGCTTCGACGCCCGAGGCTCTTTCAAGCCAGCTTTCGAAGTATCCCTCACCCTCGCGGTAATTGGTTGATATGGATGAGGGTGACCTTCATGGGATTCTCCGAGTGCTGGCGAAGACGCGACACTACTGCGCGTGCAGGACCGGGTCAAGTAATCGGTCTAGTCTAACTTGATGACAATCTTTCCGAAGTGCTCACTCGCTTGCATCATGCGATGCGCGGTTGGCGCATCCGCGGCTGGAATCAGTTTGTAGATTGGCGGACGCAACTGGCCTGCTTCGAGCGCCGCGCCAAACTGCCCGAGGAATGCCGCGACAATTTGCGCCTTTTCGGCGGCCGGGCGCATGCGCAAAGTCGAGCCGAAGATTTTCAGGTGACGGCGGAGAACCGCCGCCAGGTCGAGCTCAGCGCGCGTCCCGTTCATCAGGCCTATCAGTACCAGCCGCCCGCCTTGCGCGAGCGACTCGATATTTCCCGCCAGGTAGGCGCCGCCGATGCTGTCGAGGATCACGTTCACACCCCGGCCTTCGGTGGCAGTCTTCACCGCCGCCGCAAACGGCTCGCGCTTGTAGTTGATCGCGACGTCGGCGCCCAGCTTTCGACATTGCTCGCACTTTTCATCCGCGCCTGCGGTAACGATCACGCGCACGCCGGCGAGTTTCAGCAGTAGTATTGACGCGGTGCCGATTCCGCTGCCGCCGCCGTGGATCAATGCAGTCTCGCCGCGCTTGATTCCCGCCAGCATGAAAAAATTCAGGAAGACGGTCAGAAAGACTTCGGGGATTGCTGCCGCTTCTTCGAAGCTCAGAGCCGCGGGAATCTTCATCGCGCTGCCGTGATGCGCCGCAGCCTTCTCCGCGTAGCCGCCGCCCGGCAACAACGCCATCGCGCGATCGCCGATTTTCCATCCGGGCGCATCGGCGCCGACTGCGACTACCTCTCCTGCGCATTCCATGCCGATGATTTCCGAGGCGCCGGGCGGAGGTGGATAGAATCCCTGGCGCTGAAGAATGTCCGCGCGATTCACCCCGGCGGCATGGACACGAATCAGGATCTCATCGGGTTTGATTGACGGCTCGGGAACCTCACCAAGTTTAAGCGCGTTCTCGTCGCCGGGTTTGTCGACAACTATTGCTTTCATGATTTCACACTCGCGGCGGCCCTTTTCGAATTCGCGCCCGAACTTTGTCGAGCGAAGTTTTCCACGGCAGGATACCTTCCAACCACCAGGTCGCGCCTGCTTCAATATACGGCGCGACGATTTCGCGATCCTGATCCGCGTTCTCGCCCGCTGTCTCGCCCGAGTGAACTACGTCGAACGGCGCATCCGAAGCACGGTGGCTCTTGATAAATGCGACGATCGCACGAGTGTCATCGGGTGTCAGTGACTTTTCGATGTCGCTTGAAATCGGCACGACGCCGTCGAATCGCGCGGCGCGCCGAAATGGCGGCTTGCGCGGCCACGTCCCCGCCACCCAGATCGGGATTCGAGGCTTCTGCACGGGCACAGGCAAAAACTGCGTTTCGCGAACCTTGTAATGCGTGCCATCGTGCGAGAATTTTTCACCGCTCCACAATCCGAGCAAAACCGCCAGCCCCTCGTCGAGCATCGCGGCGCGGGTCTTGTCGTCAAGCGGATGGTCGAAGGTGCTGATCTCGCCGAACATATCGCCGCCCAGTCCGACGCCAAGAATCAGCCGCCCGTCCGACAGATGGTCGAGCGTGACGGCTTCGCGCGCGAGCTTCCACGGCCTGCGCCGATAGAGAGGTGTGACGATCGGGCCAAGCAGGATTCGCTTGGTCGCGATCGCCATCGCAGCCAACGCGATCCACGGATCGGCGACCGAATCCGACCAATTGACCTGGATATGATCCCAAATGAAAAAGGCGTCCCATCCCGCGTCTTCGGCGTCGCGTGCCAGCTCGGCGAGCAACTTCGGATTGGCGTACGGACCGAACTGCGGAGTGTCGAATGCGTATCGCATTGGCCTCGAATACCGAAGGTGCTCGCCTCCCGCAAGCAAGCCCGCGCCGTTATCTATAAATCATCTTGACCGATAGCTGCTTCCAGCCGTTGCCGTCGTAGGTGAACTTGCACTGGTCGAATACCGGTGCCTTGAATTGCGGCACGAAGTTGTTCGAGAATCCGTAGCCCTCGAGCGGGTAGCCGATCATATTCGAATCGAACTTCCCGTTGTTATTCTCATCGTGATACAGCGTGATGGCGTAGTCACCGGCAGGAAGAGGTCCGCTGAAAACGCACTCGCCGCTGGCGTTCTTGATCGGCGCTGCCACATTCTTCATTACCTTCGACTCGTCGCGCGGAAATCCGTCGGGGCCGTGCCACAGCGAGCATCGTAGTTGCCCCTTGTCGTTGCGAAAGCCAGTGACGTCTACCTTAATGCCCTTCGACGCGTCTTGCGCTTGCGATAAGGCCGGCCACGCGGCGGCGGCTAACAATAACGCGATTGCGATCAGCGGAATTCTAATTCTCATCAAATTATCTCTCTCCATAAGCGAAGAGGGTCCACGGGGACCCTCTCACATCTTCAATTGTTACGGACCGCGAATGCCGCGTCTAGTTGTACTTGTTGACTACCGTGACGCCGACGTTCTGGAACGTGTTCATCTCGTTGAAAATCTTGTTGATACCGTCGAGCCCGCAGGTTCCGGTCACCATCGCCTTGGGCGTGACTTTTTTCGCTTCGACCATTTGCAGCATCGCCGGATAGTGCGACGCCTGCATCCCAAGCGAGCCGATGAGCTGCAGTTCCATCGTGACGATCCGATCGATCGGCACCGGAATTTCGCCCTGCTCAGCCGCGGTCGTCAACCCAATCTGCAGATGACGCCCCTGCTTGCGCAGGCTCATGATCGAGTTGCGACAAGTGGCAGCGACCCCGAGCGCATCGACCGAAACGTGCGCGCCGCCGCCAGTAAGATCCTGGATCGCCGCCAGCGGATCGGCTTTCTTGGCGTTGATCACATGCGAGGCGCCCATGCCTTTTGCAAGTTCGAGCTTGGACGAATCCAAATCGACGCCGATGACGTTGGCTCCCATGGCGGCCGCAATATTGATGGCCGACAGTCCGATACCGCCGCATCCATGAACCACTACCCACTCGCCCGGCTTTACCTGCGCGCGATCGACAATACCGTGAAACGAGGTCATGAAACGGCAGCCCATCGAAGCTGCCTCGACAAAATCGATGCTGTTGGGAAGAGTCACCAGGTTCATGTCCGCGAAGGGCACTGCAACCAGGTGGCCGAATCCGCCGTGATACGAAAATCCGGGCAGCAGCGGAGTGAGGCATACGTTGGACTGACCGTTGCGACAGTACTCGCAGGTGCCGTCGCCCTGGCTGAACGGCACCACCACGCGCGCGCCCTTCTTGAAGTTGCGCACTTCCTTGCCAACTTCCTCGACCACGCCGGTAAACTCATGGCCCAGAATGGCGCCGGGCTGCGCCGAAAGACCCATCCAGGTCCAGTCGCCCGACCATGCGTGCCAGTCGGATCGACAAATGCCGTTGGCCTCGACACGAACGATCGCGCTGGTCGGCTCGCATTTGGGATCGGGAACGGTTTTCACCACGAGAGGCTTTTTGGTTGCCTCGAATACTGCTGCTTTCATTTTTGCCTACGGCCTCCTTGAGGTTGTCGCGTTCGGTTTGGGTATAGCGCCTTTGCCGACGACTCGGCAAATTCGTCTCGCACGATCATCACAGCAGACGGGCCACCGCCTTTTCGAACTCGGCCGGAGTGCCCGCGTCGATATCTATCGGATGCAGATCGACGCCTGCGTCGTCCTGCGCGTGGAGCCGCTCGACTGCTCCTTCGATTCCGCCGATATAACCGAGCTCTGCCAGCAACTTGGGCGACAGCGCCGCAATTCCGGCCTTCGAGCCGCCCGCATCCCACGCCTGCTTGACCTTTTGCACATCGTCGCCGAAGCCGAAGCGGGTGAGTTGCTCGGAATAGAATGTCCCCATGCGCGCGGCGTAGAACGCAACGTTGGCGGCATGTCCTGCTTTGGCCCGATCCACATTCGCCGTTACCGTCACGTGCCCGGGTGCTTTAACTGCAACTGCGCGCGGCTCGCGGCCGGCGCCAGTCACGATTTCGCGAAAATCCGCAATCGCTTTTTTGAGCGCGTTAAGCGGGATCATCACGGGCAGCCAGCCGTCGGTTTTCTTGGCCGTGAACTCAACGCTCTTTTTGTTGAGCGACGCGATCCAGATTGGAATGTGTTTGCGCGGTGTCTCGAAACGCATGGTGAAGCCGCGCTGCAGCTTGAACAGCTTGCCTTCGTAGTTCAGCGGAGTCTGCGCCATTATCATGTTTATGATGTCCACGTATTCTTTCAGGCGCGTCAGCGGCGGATTGAATTGCACGCCGTGAAAATGTTCGATCACCTGGGGCCCGCTGGTGCCCAGCCCGATGATCATGCGGCCGTTGCTCAGCTCGTCGAGCGTGCCGAAATGCTGCGCCAGCGCGGCCGGCGTGCGCGAATATATGTTGACGATCGAAGTCGCAAGCTGAATTTTGCTGGTATGTTCCGCGAGCAGAGTCAGCAGGGTGAATGCGTCGCGGCCCCACGCTTCCGCCACCCAAATCGAATGGATACCCGCATCGTCCGCGATTTTCGCCTTTTCGATCGTGCCCTTGAAATCAGGCTTGCCCTGCCAATTCACTCCGACTGCTAATTTGCGTGCCATTGAGTTTTCCTCCTACGCGAGATCGCGAATCCGTTCGTACCATCGACTGACATTGCCGAAATTTTTTATCGCCGAGAAATTCGACGGGTTTAATGCGAGAAAAAACAGCGGATGGTAGAGCGAGGCGTCCGCCATTGTGAAACTTCTGCCCAGGAAAAAATCCTTGCCCGCGAGCTGATCGTCGATCATCCGCAGATACACCGCGAGCTGCTCCTTCATCGGCGCATGCCGCTCCCGCATCTGCGCCGTCGTCATTCCGATCAGCTTCTCGCGATTCGCCTGCAGCTTCGCGTCGCCCGCCGCGTCCAGCAGATCGGGAATCACGAGGAACAGGATCGGCATGAAGAACGTGTTGTCGGCCCAGTGATCGATTATCTCGATGAGCCCGCGCGCGTCGTCGGGAATCACGCGATTGGTCGTCACCTTGCGATCGAGCCATTTGATAATGTCGGCCGAGTTGTAAACCACTTCGCCGTCCCACTCGAGAACCGGCACCCGCGTCCACGCACCGTTGGTCACCGCGAGCAGGTTGGTCTTGTCCTCGTAATGGCACTCGATCGGATGCCACTTGAGATGTTTATACGTCAGCACGCGCCGCACCTTCTCGCTGAACGGCGAGACTGTGTACTGATAGAGATTTATTTCACCCATTTTTCCCTTCACCGGAGTCGGCGAACGCCGTGGTCCTCGTCAGCGTGAGGACAAACGCAATCTCGTCGCGAATGAGGTTTCGGATATGGCATCCGCGCTCCGCGACTTCGACCAGGCGCCGGAGCTGCTCGTCATCGGCGCTCGATTCAACCTGAAGTTCTACTTTAATTTCTTTCACATGCCCTTTTTCATTGGCCCGCGCATGCACCGATGCCGCGCCAAGATTTACCTTGCGCACTCGGGCAGCCAATCGGATCGACATCAGCAGACAACCGCCCAGCGCACCGAGGAACGACGACACAGGATCAGGCGCATCGGGACCTTCACCTGACAACCGCCATCGAAGCGCGGCGTACTTCACCTCAGCCGTCAGGGAATCGCCGACGCTATCCACGATGACGTCGCGATGGCGCATCGATAGCTGCGATGAATCCATGGATCGCGGGCTCCCCATCGACTCAACCTAGCCGAGACCGAGACTTTTCTACAAACCGATCGTTCAAGTAATCGCGGCAAACTTTCCGGCTACTCGATTTACCCACGACGAAGTATCATTGTTCGACCTGGTCGCGAATCAAATTCGAGGGCCGCTATGAATACTCAATTCACATCCATGGTGGTCGCAATCGCCATGATCGTCACGACGTTCTTCGCACAGGCTACGGCGCATGACATGGACGGGATGGACATGGGCTCGGGTGCCAGCGACACCGGCGCGATGGGTCAGATGGGCCCGCACATGAAGATGAGCGACCACATGACGATGACCGAGTCGCGCCCAATGACGCCGGCAGACACCCAGCGCGGAGAGCAGATCATTGCGACGATGCGCGCGAAGCTGTCGAAGTACGTGGATTACAAGGTCGCGATGGCCGATGGCTACCTTCCCTATATGGAATCGGTGCCGCAGGACGTTTACCACTTCTCCAATCGCGGGGCGACGATGGCCGAGTACATGGGCGATTTCGATCTCGCGCATCCCGGCTCTCTGCTCTACGAGAAGAAAACGCTCGGCGGATACAAGCTGGTTGGTGCGATGTACGACGCGCCGGCCACAGACACCCCCGAGCAGCTCGATGCATTGATTCCGCTGGGACTTTCGCACTGGCACGCGCATACCAACATCTGCCTGCCGCGCGGCGTGACCGAGGCCGACGTGATCAACGGCAACGTCGGCAACAATATGCGGCCGGATATTTCCTCCGCCGTCGATTCTCCACGCGGCGTGAGTCGCGGCACGCTCGAAGCCGCACGCCTGCGCTTCGGTTATCTTGCCGATACGCGTTTCGGCTTTACCGGTACAATTTCAAATCAGGCTGACTGCGAAGCGGTTGGCGGCTCGTTTCACAAACAGATCTTCGGGTGGATGATTCACGTATACCCGTTCGCGAGCGACGACCTGAAGGTTGCCTTCAGCACCGAAGCGCCGTGATGGACGCGCTCGCCGCTAGTCCGCCGCCGTGATTCGATAGGCGCAGCGCCGCGCGCCCGACAGTATGTGATCGGTTCGCTCGACCCGAGCCTTGCCGCCAAGCACCGCGCGGAACAAAGAGAGCTCTTCGCGGCATAGACCCTGGCAGGTGGATGCCGCCGCGCAAATCGGACAATGATTCTCGGCCAACAGCATCGAGCCGTCGGGCATCTTAGAGCATTCGGCCATGTAACCTTGCTCGCGCCGAACCTCGGCCAGCGCCTGCGCGCGTTTTGCGATCGAAGGCCCCGCAGGACGAAGCCGCGCGCTATATTCCTCGAGCTGACGGCGCGTGCGCTCGCGCAGCAGCTTGTCCATCCCCGGCTCGCCAAAGGCGGCGCGCACCGCAGCAATGATCTCGACCGTCAGCTCGCCGTGAGTATCGGGAAAACGCTCGGCCGCGGCGCCGGTCAACCTCCACACCCGCGCCGGCCGCCCCACCTTGCGCCGTTCATCGGTGAATTCGACCAGGCCTTCGACCTGCAAGCGATACAGGTGCTGGCGCACGGCCATCGCGGTGACACGCAGCCGTCGCGCGACCTGCGCCGCGGTCTGCGGCCCTCGCGTCTTGAGCTGATAGAGTACGCCCTCCTCGGCTCGCGCATCGTGCTTCATGACAAGTGATGGTACCCGCCAAGACATATTAGTCAAGCCATGGCTTGACTTAGTATGTAAAGCGAGTACTTTACCAATTATCAAAACCCGTGGAGGAACGCGGCAAGCACGTCTTCGACGGAGAGTGCCGGGCGACCATGCGAGGTGAAGAGTGAATCCTGCAGATTATTCCGCGCTCGACGAAACGCTTGAAATCATGGCGCCGATGGGACCTGACCTGAACAACG
Organism: uncultured delta proteobacterium; assembly: GCA_963842215.1. GTDB lineage: Bacteria > Desulfobacterota > Binatia > Binatales > Binataceae > Binatus. The sequence continues at coordinate 1,721,735 of CAWJFQ010000001.1, forward strand.
GTCTTTCAAATCACGCCCCGATGGCGATCGAAGCCATCTGTGCGATGGGGCGTCGCGATGCCGTGATGCCCTGGTTCGAAGGCTATCGCCATTCGCTCGCGCTGCGACGTCCTCGCGTCGCGCGCCTCACCGGCGACAACTGGCGCGCTGCGCTGGGCGATGCGGCTCGCACCGAGGATTGGTTCGAGTTTTTTCGCAACGAGCTCGAGGAACGGCCGTGGCCCGAAGTGCTCGACGACTGGGTGGCGCGGCTGGCGCCCGGTCTGATGGCGGCCGCGACCCACGGCGTTATTCGCACCGGTCACGCGGCTCGCGCCCTCGCTCTCGAGCATACTGTGCCGCGCTTGCGTGAATTAGCTGACGGCCTTGCGTATTGGGCCGCAGAATATATGCCGCTTCCGGCTGCGCGTCACCAACCTGCGCGCGCTATGCCGTCACAGGCGATTGCTGGCGTCCAGTTGCTGCCGCGCGAAACTCGCGGCGGCAATTTTGGCGCATTCACCGACCGATTGGCGCAACTCGACGGCTTCGAGCCCTTCAAGCTTGCGCTCGACGCCGTCGATCCTGCGGGCGACGCATACGCATTCCTTTCCGATTTGACTGCAACCTTTGCGCGCGTCTTTCTCGCCAACGCCAACGATCACTACACGACTATCGCGTTCGTCCACGCCGTGACGGGGCCGTCCGCCCTGCGCCCTCTCTTGCCGCATCTGCGCGAAGCAACTGTGCATTCCGCCGTCGCATACGCATGGCAAGCCGCTGCCGCGATGTATGCGACTTTCGGCACGCGTACAAACTTGTCGCGTGTACATATGGATGGGGCCAAAGCCTGGAACGCGGATGAGCTAGTCGAACGCGCGATTGCCTGCGGCGACGAGCACGCGATCAAATTCACCGAGGTTTGCCTACGCGAGCATGCCCTCAATCCGGACCCGGAATTTTTCGCGGCCGCCGACCATGCAGTTCAAATGATCACTGCCGCTACTTGATGCCGCAGTAAACCGCGAAGATCAGATTCTTGTAGGCGCAATCGATATCGCGGAACCCGGACTCGCGCAGCCATTCCAGCTGATCCTCGAGCGTCGCCGCGCGATCGAACTTCATCCGTTCCAGCGCCGCCGCCAGATCGGACTCCTCGACACCCAATTCACGCACGCGCGTAATCCATCGCGCGTGATGAAACCGGTGCCGCTCTGGAGTAGCGCAGCGAAACTGCTCCGCGTTGACGAAAACGCCGCCGTCGTTGAGCGCGCCGTGGATTCGATTGAACAGCGACCGCTTTTGCGCGTCGCTCAGGTGATGAATCGACAACGCCGAAACGACCACGTCATATTTTTCCTGGATCGGATCAACACCGTAGTCGGAGACCTCGAAGCGAAATCGCTCGCCCGCCAACTCGAAGCGAGCGCGCGCCCGTTCGAGCATCTCATTCGAGATGTCGACCATCGTGATTCGCGCATGTGGGAAGTTATACGCGATGAAAGCCGCCATCAGACCCGTACCGGCGCCGAGATCGAGAACCTTGAGCCTGCTCTCGCGCGGAAACTGGATTAAATCGATCGCCGCCCGGTAGAAGTCGTCGAACCCCGGCACCAGCCGGCGGCGCGTGCGGTCGTAGTCCTCGGCTGCGAGATCGAAAGCGCGCTGTACTGAATCCGTCATCTGAAGATTCTGCTGACGCAACAGTCGCGAATCAACCGCGCACTATCGAGCCGGCGGTGCTGCTACTTGGCTAGCTTGGTCAGACCTTTCTTCCTGCGCTCCGCCCAGCGCTTTTTCATCAGCTCTGACAGCCGTTTTCTGCCTTCTTTACTGATACCACCGCGTCGCTTTCTCATCTTAGGAGCAGCAGCAGCCTTAGGACCGCGTTTGCGTCTGCGTTTGCCGCGGGTAGCCGGCGCTCCTCCTACTCCTACCAAAGCCGTGATCGCACGGACCAGTCGGTCCCTTTCCTTCCTCAGGTCTGCAACAATTTTGTCGATCTCCAAGTAAGTGCTCCTTTCAGGTTTCCGATAGGTCCCTGATGCCTGGTCAGTCGAAGTTGTAGCTGCGCCGACAAATATAATTGCTGGAGTTAGCAGCAATTGCAATTTCTGAAAGCTAGGTTGTGCAAACCCAGGGAAACGTCATCGCGCTATTAGCTAATCGTCCATCGATGCGTCGATCGAGCGCGCTTTGCGGTCCAGGCAGATCGCCGAGCAGCCAGTCGTTGTAAACGCGACCATGCTCTAGTAATAGAGATTCCAGCAGTTTAAACATTCCCGGTCAGGATTTCGCGACGCGCGAAGCCAATCGAGGGCGTACAATGCAGAAACCAATCATATCCGCCGATTCACATATCACCGAACCGCCAAATACTTACATCGATCGAATCGACCACAAGTATAAAGATACGGCTCCGCACATGATTCACGACGAGAAGCTCGGCGATGTCTTTATCGTCAAAGACTTTCCACGTCCTATCAACGTCGCGCTCGCCGCCGCCGCCGGCAAGGATGCGAGCGAGCTGCGCAGCACCGGCGGCAAGTTCGCCGAGATGCATAAGGGCGGATGGGATCCCAACGCGCGCATGGCCGATCAGGATCGCGACGGCGTGGCCGCCGAAGTCATCTACCCCACGGTTGGCATGATCCTCTGCAACCATCGCGACTTCGACTACAAGAAGGCCTGCTTCGACGCCTACAACCTGTGGATAGGCGAGTACTGCGCGGCGCATCCCGATAGGTTGATAGGTACAGGGCAGACTGCAATGCGCTCGGTCGAAGAAGGTATCGCGGATCTCCGCAAGATGAAGGAGTTGGGACTCAAGGGCGTCATGATGCCGGGGAACCCCGCGCTCGAGGACTACGACAGTCCTATATATGCGCCCTTCTATGAGGCCGCGATCGCTCTAGAGATGCCGCTTAGTTTCCACATCCTGACCAGCACCAGCGATAATTTCCAGACTCGCGGGCCGAAGCTCAATAGCTTTCTGTCGATCATTCGCGGATGCCAGGACATCATCGGCACTTTCGTTCTCGGCGGAGTTTTCGAGCGCCATCCGAAACTGAAAGTAGTATGCGTCGAGGCTGATGCCGGCTGGGTGCCGCACTACATGTACCGGATGGATCATGCGTACGATCGTCATCGCTACTGGCTACCGGCGGGCACGCTTACCAAGATGCCCAGTGAGTATTTTCGTGAGAACGTGTACACGACGTTCCAGGACGATTACGTGGCATTCAAGGTCCGCGATCTTTGCAACATCCATCGCCTAATGTGGGCCAGTGATTTTCCCCATAGCGACTCGACCTGGCCGTGGTCGCAGGATGTTCTGAAAAAGCAGACTGAAGGAATGACTGCCGACGAGAAGAATTTCGTCCTTCACGATAACGTCGCGGAACTCTACCATCTGAGTATCTAGCGAAAATTCCACCTCACGCGACGGATTTTGCCCCGCCGAGGCGACTAACCAATGAGGTTAGCCTTCGAACGGGGCAAGGTCTGTCAGCTGTGGGTGCGCAACCATCGCCAGAAGAGGCGCCACGAGCGGCCGATTGGAGAATTCCGCTCGTGACCGCCGAGCCGCCGCGATCCTCCGAGCCTGATCTGATCGCACGCCTCAAGGCTGGCGAAGAAGACGCGGCGCACGAATTTTTCGATCGCTATGCTGCGCGCATCCGCCGGTTCATTGCGCATTCGCTGGGCGCGGCGTCCGCCGACGCCGATGACGTTCTGCAGGAAACCTTGATCGCGCTGGCTGAAGCGCTGCCATTTTTCCGCGGCGACAGCTCGTTGTTCACCTTTGCCTGCGCCATCGCGCATCGCAAAGTTCTCTCGCTTATCCGCACCAACGCGCGCCACGCGCGGCTGATGCGCTCCGCTCCGCTCGATGCAGATGCATCCACGGTTCCGCGCGACCGCGATGCGAATCGGGATTTCACCCACGCTCTCGCCGGGCTTCAACCCCAGTATCGCGAAGTTCTGCTGCTCAAGTATGTCGAGGAGCTCGGGATATTTGAAATATCGCGAATTCTGCGACTCGGCGAACATGCAGTCGAATCGCGTCTGGCTCGTGCACGAAACGCCCTTCGGAAGAGCCTGCAGGAAAAGCAATGACCACTGGAAAAAACGAACTGGATTTTGCAGCAAGAATAAACTCCGCGGTCGAACCGACTAGCAGAATCGATGATGGCGAACTCAGGAACGCTTTCACTGCACGGCTTAAAGAAGTGGCCGCTCATCCCGACGTCGTTCCGATCGAATTCGACGGCCAGAAAATCGACCAACGTCTCGGCGGCACGTTGCTCGGCGCCGCGCTTAAAAACGGCATCCGTTTGATGCACGTCTGCGGCGCGCGAACGTTGTGCGGAACCTGCCGCGTCGTGGTCGAGTCCGGCGAGGACAATCTGACTCCAATGCAGGCAGCCGAGAAGTTTTCGCTGCGGTGGCATCTTTCGATTAGTCCGCGGACGCGCCTGGCGTGTCAGGCGCGGGTCAACGGGCCAGTCCAGGTCGAGTCGGTCTTTCCGCTCTGCGGTGATCTGCCGAAACGATGAGGGAATCGCGATGTCGTGGCCAATGAAACTTCGCGCGATCAGTTTCGCCGTAACCCTCGGCGTTACGCTGGTCGAATCCGTGATGGGCGCGATACCGCTAGGACTTGCGCTCTGGTTCTTCAATGTCGCCGGCACCGCCAGGATTTTCGAGATCATGGCCGCGGTGGTCGCGACTGTTTCGCTTTCAATCTCGGTCTATTCGCATGTGCGTCCGACGCCGTTCCGGCATCGCGCGCACCTGGAGGGTGCATCATGAAGTCCCGCTCGCCCGCCTGGATCGTCGCGGTTCTGTGGATTCTGGCCGCGCTGGACATCGTCAACGGTATCGAGATGTTCTTCTTTCCCTCTGCATGGTTCTTCAGGCTTGTGCCGGGTGTGAGCGAGACCGGTCCGTACAATATGCATCTCGTGGTCGACGGCGGCACGTTTTTTCTCGCGGTCGGTGTGGGATTGGCAGCTGCGGCACTCAATTCTTACCGCAACGCCATCGCGGTCGTCGTCGCCGCGATTGCCGGCGTAATGCATTCCGCGTTGCACCTGTACTCTCACGCCGCGGGACTGCTCTCATCCGAGCATCTTGTGACCGAGGTACTGGGTATCTACATTCCGACGCTCTTACTAATCGCGATCGCCGCCATTCTCTATAGTCAGTCGGTCGAAGCAAGGGACTCGTTCATGCGCCCGGTTCAGGCGAAGTAGGTAACGATATGAGAATTCAAGGACTCGAAAATAACCAGGTTAGCTGGATGCTACGGCCGCTGTACGGAATGATGAAGCGCCGGTACGGCAAAGTTCTCAGCCCGTTCAAGGTTTGGGCATACCGTCCTGCGATTACGCTGGGACTCGCCGGCCTGGTTCAGGCGGTCGACCATTCCAAGGCTATCGCGCCGCGAACCAAGGACCTCGCGAGCCTGCGCGCCGCGCAACTGATTGGCTGCAGTTTCTGCATCGATATCGGTTCTGCGATCGTGATGAGACTTGGCGTTCCCGAGGAGGTTCTGGCCGCTCTCGACACTTACGACGAAAATCCGCTTTTCACGCCGGCCGAACGCGCCGCGATTCGATACGCTGAAGAGATGACACGCACGCCGGTCGAAGTATCCGACGATTTGTTCGCCGAGTTGCGCCGCCATTTCGACGATCGAGCGCTGGTGGATTTGACCGCCGCCATCGCCCTCGAGAATCTTCACGCACGCTTCAACTGGGCTTTTCAAATCGAGAGCGACGGCCTCTGCAAGCTCCCACGGAATCCTGCCCTCGCATCGGCTGGCGCACATAACTGACTGCGGGCGCCTTTTCGGTGCACCTTTCAGATTTTCTCGACTCGCTCGCGCCTGATAGTATCGGCCAGACTCTTCTGCCGGGCCATAACTCTCACCCGGCGGCGCGGTTATACAGGTCGGGAGTTGAAAGGCAAACTCACGTTGAAGCTGTGGTGCGCGACCCTTTTAGTCTCGACCGTCGCACTGATTGCGATGGCGGGATGCTCGCACGGTCCCGCTGACACCTTCGGCGAGCGCGACGCGGTGCCGGTGCTGGCCGCCAAGGTCGTGCAGAAGACGGTCCACGACTCTATCCGCGCCATCGGCCGCGTCGAAGCCTTCTCAACGGTGGATATTAAGTCGCAAATCAACGGCCAGGTCATGCAGGTGCATTTCCGCCAGGGACAGGACGTTAAGCAGGGCGACCTGCTATTCACCATCGATCCGCGCCCGTTCGAGGCCGCTCTGCAACAGGCGCAGGCGAATCTAGCCAAGGATCGCGCCCAGTATCGGCAGGCTGCGGCCGACGAGCAGCGCTACTCGACTCTGCTCAAGGAGAATGTCGGCTCGCGCCAGCAATACGATCAGGTCGAGGCCACTGCCGCCTCGCTCTCGGCTTCGATGCAAGCGGACGAAGCCGCCGTCCAGACCGCTCGATTGAATCTCGAGTACACCGAAATTCGCGCGCCGATCGACGGCCGCACGGGAGACCTGCTGGTTCATGCCGGCAACCTGGTCAAGCCCGACGCCGACACCGCCATGGTCGTCATCAACCAGGTGCATCCGGTTTACGTTGATTTCGCAATCCCAGAGGAGAAGTTGCCTGCCGTGCGCGAGTTCATGGCTGACAACAAGCTCGCCGTCCAGGTTTCACTGCCCCAGCAACAGGGGGTCGAGTCGGGCGAGCTTACCTTCGTCGACAACACGGTTGATTCAAAAACCGGCACGATAAATCTTAAGGGACAGTTCACCAACAGCAACGGGCGCCTGTGGCCCGGTGAGTATGTCAACGCCACTCTCATTCTCCATGATCAACCGGGCGCGATTCTGGTGCCGTCGCAGGCAGTCCAGACCGGTCAGCAAGGATCATTTGTTTTCGTGGTGCAGCCCGATATGAAAGCCGCCATCAGGCCCGTCGTCATCGGCGAATCGATCGACAATCAAACCGTCATCACCAGCGGACTCAAGCCCGGCGAAACCGTCGTCACCGACGGACAGCTCAAGCTCATTCCGGGAACGTCGGTTAGCATCAAGACTGGATTGACCGCCGAGACTGGCTCCTCATCATGAACATCGCCGAAACCTTCATCCGCCGTCCTGTCATGACGACGCTGAGTTCGCTCGCGATCGTGCTGTTCGGCCTGATGGCGTATCGCTATCTGCCGGTGAACGATCTGCCCAACGTCGATTTCCCGACTATCGTCGTCAGCGCAGGCCTGCCCGGCGCCAGTCCCGAGACAATGGCGTCTTCGGTCGCGACTCCGCTCGAAAAGCAGTTCTCGACCATCGCCGGTCTCGACTCGATGACCTCGACTAACATCCAGGGCTCGACCCAAATCACGCTGCAGTTCAGCTTGACCCGCAACATCGACGCCGGCGCGCAGGACGTGCAGGCCGCCATCGCGGCGACCCAATCCCAACTGCCTCCGGGGATGCCCAGTCCGCCTTCTTATAAGAAGGTTAATCCCGCCGATCAGCCGGTGCTCTACCTGGGCCTCAGCTCGAGCACGATGCCGATTTCGCAGATCGACGAATACGCCGAAACCTACCTCGCCGAGCGCATCTCGATGGTCTCCGGGGTCGCGCAGGTGCAGGTCTACGGCTCGCAAAAATACGCCGTCCGCATTCAGCTCGATCCCAAGGCGCTCGCCACGCGCGGTATCGGCATCGACGAAGTCTCCGGCGCGATTCAGGCCGCCAACGTCGACTTGCCAACCGGGACGCTCTACGGTGCGCACCAGGCGTTCACCGTTGACACCAAGGGCCAGCTGACCAACGCGGCGGCTTACCGTTCGCTGATTGTCGCGTATCAAAACGGTTCGCCGGTGCGGCTCAGCGACATCGGACAGGTGCTCGACAGCGTGCAGAACGACAAGACCGCCGGATGGGCCAACGGCGAGCGCTCCGTGGTGCTCGCGATCCAGCGTCAGCCCGGCACCAACACCGTTGAAGTCGTCGACAACGTGATGCGTCTGATTCCCGCCTTCCGCGCGGAAGTCCCGGCCGGGCTGCACATCAACATTCTCGGTAACAACGCCCAGACCATCCGCGCCTCCGTCAACGATGTCCAATTCACGCTGCTGCTCACTATCTTCCTGGTAGTGATGGTGATCTTCCTGTTCCTGCGCAACCTCTCCGCCACGATCATCCCAAGCCTTGCGCTGCCCATGTCCATCATCGGCACTTTCGCCGTCATGTGGATGCTCAGCTATTCGCTCGACAATCTCTCGCTGATGGCGATCACGCTCGGCGTCGGCTTCGTGGTCGACGATGCGATCGTCATGCTCGAAAACATCGTGCGCCACATGGAGATGGGCAAGGACGTGATGACGGCGTCGCTCGACGGCGCCAAGGAAATCGGCTTCACCATCCTCTCGATGACCTTCTCGCTGGCTGCCGTGTTCATCCCGGTGCTGTTCATGGGCGGCATCCTCGGCCGCCTGCTGCACGAGTTCGCCGTCACTATCGGCGCAGCGATCCTGGTGTCGGGCTTCGTCTCGCTGACTTTGACGCCCATGCTCTGCTCGCGATTTCTAAAACCTCCCGGCAGCGAACGTCACGGCAAATTTTACGCCGTCACCGAGCGCTACTTCGATCGCATGTTAGACGCGTACCAGCGCAGCCTGACTTGGGTTATGCGTCATCGCCGCGCGACCATGTATTTCTCCGGCGCGCTGTTGCTCGCCACCGTGTACATGTTCTACGCGATTCCCAAGGGCTTCCTGCCTTCAGAAGACGCGGACGAGATGATCATATTCACCCTCGCGGCGCAGGGAATTTCCTTCGACTCGATGGTGCAGCATCAACTCGCCGCCGCCAGCCTCATCAAGGACGATCCGAGCATCGCAAGTTACTTTGTCAGTGTCGGGTCCGGCGGCCCGGGCGGCGCAAGCAATTCAGGAATCATATTTTTGCACTTGAAGCCGGCCTCGCAGCGCAAACTCAGCGTCGATCAATTGATCTCAAAGTGGCGCCCGGTCTTGAACAGCGTGCCCGGTCTGCGGGTGTTTTTGCAGAATCCGCCGCCAATCCAGATTGGCGCGCAATTCACCCGCAGCATGTATCAGATGACCTTGCAGAGCCAGAATACTGCGGCGCTCTACAAGTACGCGCCGATGCTCGAGTCGAAGCTGCGCCTGCTGCCTGATCTCCGCGGCGTCAACAGCGACCTGCAGGTCCAGAATCCGCAGGTCACCGTCGAGATAAATCGCGACAAGGCGCACTCGCTCGGCGTTTCCGCAGGCGCTATCGAGGATGCGCTCGACAATGCCTATGGTGCGCGTCAGATCTCTACCATTTACGCGCCTAACAACGAGTACTGGGTCATCATGGAGGTCGAGCCGCAATACCAGTCCGATCCCGGCACCCTCTCACTGCTCTATGTGCGCTCCTCCAGCGGCGAACTCGTGCCGCTCGACACGCTGGTCAAGTTCACGCGCACGCTCGGCCCGTTGCAGATTAATCACTCAGGCCAGCTGCCCTCGGCAACGATCTCCTTCGACGTCACGCCCGGCGTCTCGCTCGGCAAGGCCCTCGGCGAGGTCCATAAGCTCGCCGCGGAAACTCTGCCCGACAGCATTACCACCAACTTCCAGGGCACCGCCCAGGCCTTCGAGGCGAGTCTCTCCGGCCTCGGCGTTTTGCTGCTGATGACCATCCTCGTCATCTACCTCGTGCTCGGCGTGCTGTACGAAAGCTTCATCCACCCGATCACAATTCTCTCCGGCCTGCCCTCTGCGGGACTCGGCGCGCTGCTGACGCTATGGATCTTCGGCATGGAGCTCGACCTCTTCGCGTTCGTCGGCGTCATCATGCTGGTAGGGCTCGTCAAGAAAAACGCCATCATGATGATCGACTTCGCGCTCGACGCGCAGCGCACTGAAGGCAAGTCGCCCGCCGAAGCCATCTTCGAGGGCTGCATAATCCGCTTCCGCCCAATCATGATGACCACCATGGCGGCCCTCATGGGTACCCTGCCCATCGCAATAGGACTCGGCGCCGGCGGCTCCTCGCGTCGTCCCCTGGGTGTAGCCGTTGTCGGCGGCCTCTTTTTCTCCCAGTTCCTGACTCTCTACATCACACCCGTCTTCTACACCTACATGGAAGCTTTCCTGGCCCGTTACCATGCCTGGCGCTCGGGCGAGCAGGTTGCACCAGCGCTCCAGCCCGCAACCAAGCGGATGGCAACCACGAAAACCGCCGACCCTGCCGACGGCCGCCTCGCTTCATAGATCTCAATCACTGTCCAGGTCGGCGAACTTCAAAGGGGTACAGCAAATTGGGGGGATTCTGGCTCGGACGGTTCGTCCGCTAGTCGTATCTGCATGCGCTATCACCGCCCTCATCTGCAGTCCCATTCCCGCGCAGGATGAAGTCCTCAACGGCAGCGAGGCGGCTATGGTCAAGGCTCGCGTTCAAAAGATCCGCGAGCTTAAGCTCAAGGCCGAAGTGCCCGTAACCTACCTCACCGTCGAAGAGACCGAATCCAGGTTCAGAGCGGAGTTCTCCAAGCAGATAAGCCAGGCCGAAATCGATAACGGCGTCGAAGAGAACAAGATGATCGGTCTTTATCCGCCCGATCTGAAAATCGAGCGCAAAGAACTCGCCGACATGACCCTCGAACTGGCCGGCTTCTACGACAACCACCACAAGGACATCGTGATCATCGATCGTCCCATCACTGTCCCTCTGCCCGAGCGATATCGACCGGCCGTGGCGCGCCTAGAAAAGCTCGAAACCGTTGGCACCCTCGGCCACGAGCTGACCCATGCGCTTCAGGACCAGCACTTCGATATCAGCGCCGCCGTGCAGAAGTATAAGGGCGATACCGACCGCGAGTTCGCCTACAAGGCTGTCGTCGAAGGTGATGCTACCTTGTCCGGATTTTCAGTGGTGATCGGGCACGTCGATGACCAGACCATCGATTACTTCGGCACGCACCTGCAGGACATCGTTCCAATATTCATGGGGCAAGTGGAAAATAAGCCGCGCGCGATAACCTATCCCTTCATCTTTCAATACACCGAAGGAGCCCGCTTCGTCGCCGAAGCTTACCACCGCAAAGGATGGGACGGCGTCAATGCGCTCTTTACTGGACCTCCCCTCTCCACGCAGCAGATCATGCATCCTGAGCTATACTTCGACCATCCGACTCCAGCCAAAACCGTCAAGCTGTCCGGCTACGAGCAGGTCCTGCGTGATTGGAAAAAAGTCGACGAGGACACGCTCGGCGAGTTGATGCTCAAGATAATGATCGAGCGCACCATGGGCGAGCAGACTCCCTATGTCGAGGCGGCTCGCAAATGGGCTGGCGATCGCATCGTTGCCCTGCAGAAAGGAAAAGCGATGACCGTGCTCTGGATGCTCACCTTCCGCGACGCAGGTTCAGCCGACAACTTCGCCCAGCTCTACTCCGGGATTCTCGACAAGGTCCTGCCGGGCACCACCGCTCGCAAGCTCGACCGGCGAGGTCCGGTGGTCTTGGTGATGATTGGCGACGGCGCTATCCGCTATCATGAGTTCCTGCCCGAAATCTGGAAGCAAAGCCGAGTCGACAACGCCCCAATCGAAGCTCAGTGAGATGCCGATGAGCAATCCGCAACCGCCGATGAAGATGAACTCCTTCGAGGGCAAGCGCATCCTCGCGCTGATTCGCGACGGCGACTACGCACACGCCGGCGAGGAAGAGGCCATCGAGCGTTCCTTTCGGTCGGTTCCGAAAAACCCCGAGCATTGGCTGCTCGACGTCGGTTGCGGCCGCGGTGGCAGCGCTGAATACCTACGCCGCCACGGATGGGGCCATCTCGAGGCTATCGATCGCGAGCACGACTCAATCGAATACGCTCGCGCCTCTTACCCGGACATTAAATTCCACGTCTGCGACGTACTCGAAGTCCCGCGCACCGTCACGCGCGACTTCGACATCATCTATATGCTCAACGCTTTTTATGCGTTCGCCCATCAGCGCGACGCTCTTGTCGCTCTCCGGAAAGTCGCCAGGCCGGGTGCGAAACTAGTCATCTTCGATTACATCCTCGGCGCAAAAGCCAACGAAGAATCGCTCAAGGTGGATGGGCAAATGTTGATCCCGCATGCGATTCGATTGCAGCAGATTGCGCCGATGCTGCGCGAAGCTGGTTGGGCGCCGGGACCGGTAGAGGATCTAAGCGCTGACTATACGCGTTGGTACGCGACCTTTGCCGAACGAATCCGTCACAAACGCGGCGAGATCGAAAAGATCGGCGGCCCCGAGTGGTACAACTTTGTCCTTGCGATGTATTCCGGTCTCCACGATGCCGTCGCGCAAGGCATGCTCGGCGGCGCCACCGTTCACGCTCGCGCCGATTGATCAGTTGAGCCGGTAAAACCGCAGCGCATTCTGAGTCAGGATGTTGTCGCGCGCACTGTCCGACAGTTTGCCCAACGCCCGCGTCACTTCGCGCACCACGCCCGGATAGGTGCAGTCGAAATGCGGATAGTCCGATCCCCACAGCACGTTGCGCTCGACCCCCAGGTCCATCATCGCCTTGAGCGTGCTCTCGTCCGGGTCCATCGAGATGTAGCACCGCTCCGCGAAGTACTCGCTGGGCTTGCGCTTCAACCACGGCACGTAGGTGCCCATCTTCTCGTAATGGCTATCCATCCGGTCGAGCCAATAGCCCAGCCATCCTATTCCCGACTCGAGGAAGCCGACCGTGAGTTTTGGAAATCGCGCGAGCACTCCGCCACAGACGATATCCATACAAGCCGCTTGTTGCTCGAATGGATGACAGATCATGTGGAAGAAGAATGGATCGTGGTAGCGATCCCCGCCCATCGTCGGCATTCGCGTGCCGAAACTCCCATGCACCGCAACCGGCACGTCCAGCTCCTGGGCCTCGCGCCAGAACGGATCGTAGGCCGGGTCGTTGAGGCGCCGTCCGTTGAACGGGTTGGGCCTGATGAACACCGCTTTGAAGCCAAGCTCCTTCACTACCCGGCGCATCTCGCGCACGGCCTCATCCACACTTTGTACCGGCATAGGCGCGACGCCGAACAAGCGCTTCGGAAAGGGCTTGCAGAAATCGGCCAGCCAGTTGTTGTAGGCGCGACATGCTGCCGCCGCGAGTTGCGGCTCAGTCAGATCGCCGTAAAGCAGCCACAGCGACGGGTAAAGAACCGCGACATCGATACCTTCTTCATCCATCACTTTTATTCGAGCGTACGGATCGTAGCCGCCGGGCAGGATGTCGTCCCAGGTGAGTTTGCGTGCACGCTCGAGGTCCGAGAGTCCGCCGGGCATCATCGACGCCGCCACCGGCAGCGACGGACGGCTGCGATTCTCGCCGTTAATCCAGAGTTCGTCGCTACCGTCGCGATTGCGCCGAATCTGGATCATCTGTTCCCGAAATTGTCGCTCGGCATAGTCTTCCCAGAGAGCGCGCGGTTCGACGATATGCCCGTCGGCGTCGATTATCCGGGTCATCACGAATCCTCCTTGAGAACGGACTCAGCCACATCAATGACCCGCCGCCGCCCGCTGTCAAGCGTCGCGAACGGATCGAAGGCGCGACCATTCCTCCCGCAGCATCGCGTACTGATACTCATCGCACCACTCGCCCTTGAACCACGCGTTGTGGATGAAATGCCCCTCCTTTCTCATCCCGAGCCGCTCCATGAGCGCGACCGATGGAGCGTTGCGACAGTCCGTGGTTGCGATAACTCGATTGAGCGCGAGCGCATTGAACGCGAAATCCAGCACCGCGCGCGCCGCCTCGGTCGCCAGCCCCGTATGCTGATGCGCGCGCGCAAATGTGTAGCCGATTTCGCCGATGCGTGGCGTCGTCCTCATAACGAGCAGCGCGCAATCGCCGGCGAGTTCGCCGCCCGCTTTAAGTTCCGCCGCGAACTGAAACCATTTCCCGGGGATACCCGGACGATGGCGACTTTGCTGCGCGATGAACCTTCGCGCTTCGGCGTTCGATATCGATTCCCATGATTGATACCGAGCTACCTCGCGATCGTTTCGGTAGTCCATGAAACTCGCGAGGTCTGAATCGCGGAATCGCCGCAGGATCAGGCGCGGTGTCTCAAGATTTATGAATCTTCGCGTGTTCACGGACGGATACGCACGCAATCGACTTGGCTGATTCCTCTTCGATCAGAATGCATCACCGATAAGATGAAACGGATACATGATTGCGTCTCCAATCGAGCTCCAGACTCCGCCCGAGTCGTCGGATGGAGGCTTGGGCGCGCTGGCCGGGTCGCGGTCTTCGTCCGAGATAGAGGCGTACGGTGGCAGCGTCTGATACGACGTCTCGGTCGTCGTGCACCCTACCGCCAGCACGAGCGCACCGCCAACCACCGCGGCTGCGAGAACCGATTTCCGCTTTCCGGTCACGCGTTTCGTTTGGCGCCCCCACCATTGACGGTATCGGCACCCAAGCATGGTTTCAACGCAGGTCGGCGTGGTGGGTAGCGCCGGAAACGACGACCGAGAGGAGGTCGCCAGCCAGTTTTGTACGAACGGAACGAGAGGAACGGTGGAGACTACATCGAGTTGTTGATCGAGTTTACGTCTGAGCCGACCGATGTGCCGAATCTCTGGTATCCCGCGAATGCGAGTACCGCGACTGCCAGGAGGACCAGCGCATATTCAGCCATCGTCTGCCCGCGCTCTGATTCGCGAGTTCTTACATAAAGCTGCTTTATCCTGTTCATTTAAGTGTCTCTCCCCCTTTTAAATAATGTAAGATTCAACGCATACTCGCCATAATGACGAATTTTCCTCCATAATGCTATAGGCACAAAAATTACACTCCGTAACGTGTTGAGCATTTGATTCGGGACAATGTTATCGTACCGCCTGAATTTCCTTTTGAAATCAAACCGGGATTCCATATGAACAAAATCGAAAAGAGCGGCTACACGCGACCGATCACCCATCGAGCGACTGCATTGGTCGCTGCGGGCTTCATCTTGGGTTTCGGATTGCTCAACCTCAGCTGGCCGGCCCTGGCCGCCGACGCGGTCGTCGGCACCGTAACACAGGTTTCTGGAAACGCGCAGATTCAGCGCGCAGGCATTGCAATCGCGGCGCAACCAGGGACGCCGATCAGGGTGCACGACACGGTCGCGACGCAGCCCGATGCCTCGACGACGCTGGGATTTGCCGACGGCAGCTCGATGGCTCTAACCGGCGCTTCCAGCATTAGGATAGAGGATATGGCGATTGTTAACGGGCAGACGGTGCCCAGCCGCGTGACTCTTATCAGCGGCAAGGTTCATACGAACGTGCCCGACAGGACTACCGGGCAACAACACACCATCGAAGTGGACGCTCAGAATCAGAAGGTGACCGGACCCGCCCCTACTCAATAGCCGCCGCTAGCGGCGGTGCATCTGATCGCCGGGCACCCAGGTCGAGTGAAACCCGACCGGCACGCGCTGAGGAATCTGCACGCGCGCGATTGGTCCGGCGGTGAAGTTCTTCGCGTCGAGTATAATGACCTCACTCGTGTTGTTCGCCGCCGCGTCCGCGACAAATGTCACGACGTAGCCGTCGTCTTCATCGCGCGCGCCGACGCGCGGCGCGAATGGGGCTTCATTCGAGGTCCGTCCCGCGCCAAACAGATACTTCTCGGAAGTACCGCGCTCGGTGTCGTACTTCACCAGGCCTTCGTAGTGTGGCACCAACGCGTTGTACGCGTAGCGCGACTTGCGGCCCATCATGTGCCGGTTAATCGTCGGCCATTCGGTCCGTTCCTCGTCGAGCTGCTCCTCCTTGACCGTGCCTGTCGCCAGGTTGAAGCGCCAGCTGCAGAGTTGAGCCTCGAGGCGTAGAAACGCCCGCATCCGAGCCAGCTCGCCTTCGCCCCGCTTCGCACCCGGCTCGGCCTGGATCACGCGACAAGCTTCCATTACGAACTCGTCGCCGTCCTCCCACGCGTTGACCACGTGGTAGATGTAGCAGGGCGACGCTTCGAACCATCTGATGTCCGCGTTGCTCCCGTAGCGCGGCAGGATACCAAACCGGCTCGGCAGGTCCGGATAGTAAGTCACCTTGTGAACCTTGCGCTCGAGTAGTTGCGGATCCCAGAACAGTGGCAGATCCATCAGCAGTGAGTAATGTTCGGTAAATGCCATGTCATGCGGCAGGCGCGCGCCGGGAAGATCGATCGGCTCATGGTGGGTCATCTCGCCGTGCGCCGAGGCCACGTTGTAGGTGAGGTACGGCGGCCTGGTCGCGTAGTCGAAGAACAGCAATTCGCCGCTCACGGGATCGACCTTGGCATGCGCGGACACCGCCCGCTCCAGATTGCCGCCGAAGCGCTCGACGCCAAGCGTTTCCAGCGTGCGCGGGTCCAGCTTGTACGGCAGCCCGCATTGATACCAAAGCGCCAGCGCGTAGCCATTGTGGAATACAAGGTCGGTGTTGGCGGAGTCCTTGAGCCATCCGTCGGATCCGGCGCCGTGCGGCACGCTCGGATCGGGACGATCCATCAAGCCGGGCCAAATTGTCCGCTTCGCATCCTGTTCGGCGGTGAATCCTTCTGTGCGAATCCAGCGATTGCGATAGGTCGCCTTGCCGTCATGAAATTCGATGCCATGCACCATGCCGTCGCCGTCGAACCAATGGTATCGTCCGCGCGGCTGAAAGATCGGATTGGGCCCGTTGCGCAGGTATGCGCCTTCAAGATCTTTGGGAATCTCACCGATAACAGTCAGATCATCCGCCGTAATCTCGGTCGAAATCGGCGCGTAAACTCCTTTGAGAAACGGATTCTCGCCTGGATCGATCTGAATTGGAATTTCGCGCTCAATCTTGACCATATTGTGCTCCGCTCTAACTGAGTTTCTGCCGAAAGCGAGAGCCTACCACGCGCGGATACAACGCAACAAAGCCTCATCCATCGTCGGCTGCGAGCTGGATGTGCGGTTCAATTTGCAATGGCACTGAATCGAGTCGCATGCTCTACACCGAGCAACCCCGGAGGTGCCGATAGTAATGGATGTCTCGAAGATTCCGGCCGGCCGGAACCCGCCTGAGGAGGTCAACGCGCTGATCGAAATACCGCAAGGCGGAGTTCCGGTGAAATACGAGCTCGATAAGGTCTCAGGGGCACTGTTTGTAAATCGTTTTCTGCACACTGCGATGTACTATCCCGCTAACTACGGATTCATTCCGAACACGCTGTCCGAAGACGGCGACCCGTGCGATATACTCGCTTTGTCGCAAGTGGCGGTCGCACCCGGCGCGGTCATCAGATGCCGTCCGGTTGGCGCGCTGCTGATGGAGGACGAAAACGGCATCGACGAGAAAATCCTCGCGGTGCCGGTCGACGAGCTAAATCCTTACTTCGATGGCATCGTAAACTATACCGACTTGCCGAAAATCATGCTCGATCAGATCGATCACTTCTTCCAACATTACAAGGATCTTGAGAAGGGCAAATGGGTAAAGGTTGGCGGCTGGGTGGATCGCGAGGCGGCGTGCAAGCTAATCCGCGAAGCAATCGCGCGGGTGCACCAGAAATAACTCCGCCCGCAACGCGCCCGGAACCATTTTGGTTGCGCACTCTCGGGCGGAGCTTGTGACTTGGTCGGCTGACTATTGAGCAGTTTCGCCCGGCGACTGCGCGAGCGGCACCAACTGCGCGATATCGCATTGAATCAACGCCTGGATCTTATTGTCGATCTGATAGAACCGCGTCACCTTCACTTGCGGGATGACGGCTTGAAACTGCGGAATGAATCGCTTCTGCACGTCGAGCCGCGCCTGCTGGATTGCGATCACCTCGTCGAGTTTCCTCTTGGCATCGGCGTCGCTGAGGTTATTGTACTTGGCCGCGAACTCCTTGAGCTCCCTGACGTGGCGGTCCTCGATGCTGTCCATGGCCTTTTCGTAAGAGTCGTAGACCGGCCAGAAGGCGGTTGCCTCGCTGGGGGTAAGATTCATGTTGGCGCCGACGGTTGCCTTGCGCTGCGCACGAGCGGCGGCAATGTCGAGTTGCTTCTGCGAGGTCTGGGCTGAGGCCGTCTGCAGGCCAAGCGTACAGACCATCAGCGAAGCTGCGGTGAAACTTGCGAGTATCGTCTTGAAGCTCATCGATCTTTTCTCCTGAGTTGTTGGCATCACCAAAGACCGCAGGATGGTGCTGCATTGGCGGATCATAGTCAAGTGAGTACGCGTGCCGCTGGCGTTGCAACCAAGGCGGACCGTATTGCATTTGCCTAAGTAAAATGCGAGTTTGCATCCCGACTGGGTAGCCAACTGAGGAACTTTTCCGCGGGACCGGCCAACCGGAGTGGAAAGGCTCACCTATAGACGGAGGAGAAAATGAATTCGAAAGCACGAGGAATGGTAATCGCACTGGGGTTGGCGGTGGCACTGGCCGCAGGCGCACCGTCGGCATGGTCCCAGGGCGCACCTCCCGCATCGGGCGGAGGCGGTGGAGGGGCGGCAGTACGGGCTGGATACCTGACTTGTCACGTGGCTTCGGGATGGGGATTCATCTTCGGCTCCTCACGCAAGCTGCAATGTGCGTATGCCATGCAGCCAGGATATACCGAGTATTACACCGGCTCGATCACGAAGTTCGGTGCTGATATTGGCTACCTCTCGTCGGGCGTAATCATGTGGGCAGTCCTGGCTCCGACCACCAACCTGGGCCAGGGTGCTCTTGCCGGTCACTACGGCGGAGCGACTGCAAGCGCGGCGGTCGGAGTCGGCGCGGGCGCCAACGTACTGGTTGGAGGCTTCAACAGCTCGATCGCATTGCAGCCGATCTCGATCGAGGGACAGAACGGCCTGAACATTGCGGCGGGCGTTGCCCAGATGACGCTGGTGTTTAACAAGGAGAAGCCGGCGAAGAGTACTCCGTAGCCTGCACTCTACTCAAAGATTGTGTGACAGCGGGGGCGGCCGAACAGCCGCCTCCGTTCTTTTTCCGCAAAAGAAACCGATCGACGAAACAAGTTTCCAAAAAATGGCCGCTAGATCCCGGCCTTTGGAAATCTAGCGCGCATCCAGGCCACGAACTTTTCCGGCGCGGCCATCGTCGAGAGGCGTCCCTGCCGCACCAGCGCCCAATCGTCGAATTTCCCCGACTGTTTGATCTCCGCCAGCGTCATCGGCGGTTCGAGGCGCCCGGCGTATTCCAAATCGACCACCGCCGACTTGGGATTTTTCGGATCGTCGCGCGGCTGCGACTTTACCGTAGCCATCCCAACCACGCTCGAAACTCCGCCGCTGTGATAGATGAACACGATGTCGCCCGTTTTCATTTCGCGGATGGCGCGAACCGCCTGCGGATTGGTCACGCCGTCCCATGTTGTACGTTTGTCTCGTTCGAGATCGTCAATTGAGTAGGTATTTGGCTCAGTTTTGGCAACAAAGTAGTTCATGAGCGCACCCCTTTTTATGCCTGATTTCGGTCAAATCTTTGACACTCGGCGGCGCTGCGACGAGTCCGTCATGGATACGGAAACCTTGGCCAGTGTCCATCCAGTGTCCAGCAACTGGGAGATCCTGTAGACCACCTGAAGCGTTTATATATCGGAAAGAGCGCGTCGGCGAAAACTGAGGCTGCCTCGGCGGCTTAGCTTTCGCAGCCGCTTCGAGCGCCGCTGACGAGGTGCGCCGAATTCGTCGTAAGATAGCCGGTGCCGTGAGGGACCGGCTATGGTCGGGTGGGGAGCAGGCAGCCCGTGACTCATCGCGAAAAGGTTGACCTTCTCATATCGGATCTTAAGGCGAAGGGGGTGAACGAATATACATCCGCGCCCCCGATGTTCCGGTTTCTTTGGTCGCTAGGCATCGATGCCCCGCCGCCATTTTTCGTTCGCTTTCTACCACTCGCGATTTTTTTTAGCTTGGGCTGGGCTATTCCGACGAGTGTCTTTTTCTGGCTCTTTCTGCGGATGCGCCTGACATTTTGGGACGTGCTCTCGGTGTGCGCAATTGCGGGCCTTTTCTTCGGCTTAACCACGGCTGCGTTTTTTCGTTGGAAGTTCCGGAAACTGAAACTACCGGCTTGGGAACAGTACGGACTTGACCGCTAACGATCGGGTTTCAAACGCTCGCGCGCCGATTTGCTACGAGGGGGGCGCTAACTTCACTTCCGGATTTTGCGCATGCTTCCCAGAATTGCGACGCGCGCCAGCATTTCCATCTCGTCGGGCGAGATGTTGTGGATGCGCCTGATTTGCTCGTCCTTGCGAAATTCTTCCCACGCCGATTTCGCATCTTCATTCGGCTCAGGACTGAGCATGGCCTGCGAGCGCGGTTTGGCGAGGTCAAACATATCGCGGCGATCAAGTCCCAGCACTTCCGCCAGTCGCGTCACAATCTTCTCTGACGGATGGCGTTTTCCCGATTCCAGGTATTCGACGTAGGGGGTCGAAGTCTTGATGCGGCGCGCGACCTCTTGGAGCGTCAGGTCGAGTTGGCGACGCCGGTCGCGAATGACCTGTCCGAAGCTGCGTTCCTTCATGCGTGGCATTTTCTTACCAAATAGGTGTTATTCGACACATACATTTAGTACTACCAAGACAACTTCAAGGCAAACGTACAACCGGTGCGTTAGCCGCGTCGATCCGAAATCTCCAGGCCGCGCGCCCGCTCGCGCGCGATGACACCACCACCGAAATTTGCAGACTGATGGACGATCGCGCGCCGATTTGCAACGAGAGGGGCGCTGGCTGGGTTTGCCCCCCTTTTCCAGTCGGTGTTCGGGCTGGCGTTATCGTGCGCTGGCCCGTTCTTTTTAATTTGGGGTGAATCATAAGTTCTCGGGAAGATTGACGCTCCCACGCTGAAATACTATCTAGGCCGTCACCCAACTTGTTTCGCCGTCAGGAGAATCAAATGAAATTCAAATCCGTTGCAATTACAGCTCTCGCAATCGCGGCTTTGAGCGTCACCGATGCAAGAGCTCAGAGTCCAATCACTCGGGGAGTAACGAAGGCTGATCCTAAAATGAAGACGTCAGTGGTCAGCTACAGCGCCACGGCAACAACTACCTTGCAAAGCTCAGCAATGGGCTCCTGCGATACTTCTTCGTACGTCCTGACGTGTGGCAGTGGCGACTGTGCGTGTTCGGTGCTCACCGGAACGATTACCGGCTCGAAGATCGGCAAGGGTGTCGTGGAGATCGACGTGACCTCGGACATTGGCTTCGGACTTCCGAACCGCGTGTGTGACCCGATCTATGCGGATGCTCTGATCTCCGGCTCAAAGGATGACGAAATCCTCTTTTTCAACGGCGATGTCTGCACGGACTTCTCTGACAATACATTCGGTCAGGGTGGATTCGCGCTGGACGACTCGACGCTGTTCAGCGAAGCGATCGGGAGTCGTAACCGTCAGCAATGAGAAACCCAGTAAAATAACTTTCAAGTGGACCTTCAAGGGTCAGGCCGCTCCGTAAACAGTTTGACGGCGGCCAGTCCTCAGTCGCCCGTTTTCATTTCGCGGATGGCGCGAACCGCCTGCGGATTGGTCACGCCGTCCAATGTTGTACGTTTGTCTCGTTCGAGATCGTCAATTGAGTAGGTTCCAGGCTCAGTTTTCGCAGAAAGTACTTCATGAGCTCGTCCTCTTTTCGCCGTGATTCGCGCTATATCTAATACAGACCTCGCCGATCGTGATTGGTCTGCCATGCGCGAGCATTATCATGCCCGAACTGCCTGATGTCAGCGTCTACGTCGAAGCTATCCGAACCCGCGTGCTCGGGCACAAGCTCGTCCGCGCGATGGTGAAGTCTCCCTTTCTGTTGCGCTCCACCACTCCTCCGCTCAACGCAACCGTAGGGAAGACGGTCCTTGATGTAAGACGGCTCGGCAAACAGATCGCTATCGGGGTCGAGGACAGCCTGTGGATCGTGTTGCACCTCAGGATCGCGGGCCGGCTGCATTGGAAAGTCTCCGCGCCCAAACTCGGCAGCAGAAATATCCTGGTCGCCTTCGAGTTCGACAACGGCTGGTTATGGTTGACCGAGGCCGGCACCCAGCGGCGCGCTGCGATGCACGTGGTCGAGGGCGCAGCGGGACTGGCGTCACTCAGCGCCGGCGGTATCGAGCCGCTCGAGGCGAGCCTCGACGAATTCAGCGGAGCGTTGCGGTCGTCCAATCATACCTTAAAACGCTCGCTCACAGATCCGCACATTTTCAGTGGCATCGGCAACGCCTACTCCGACGAGATTCTGCATCGCGGACAACTTTCGCCGATCGCGATGACGCAGAAACTTACCGACGACGAGATCGAGCGGCTCTATAACGCAACTCGCGCAATCTTACTTGAATGGACCGATCGCTTGCGCGCTGAAGCTGCCGGCGAATTTCCCGAAAAGGTAACTGCGTTTCGCCCCGAGATGGCGGTCCACGGGCGCTATCGCCAGCCGTGCCCACGTTGCGGCTCGAAGGTCCAGCGCATCCGCTACGCCAGCAATGAGACCAACTATTGTGCGACGTGCCAGACCGGCGGCCGGTTACTGGCAGACCGTGCGCTGTCGCGTCTGCTGCACGAGGACTGGCCCCGAACGCTCGATGAACTCGAAGCACTCAAGGCGCGATGAGCCTTGGCGAACCTTTCAAATTGAAATGAACTGCTGCGGCGATTTGAAATGTCGCTGCAATGCGCTCGAGGAAAAACATTCGCATTTAAATAGATTATCTAGCGGCATACTTGATGCTGATCAGTAAGGCATGGCCAGCATCAGCTCATTCCGATCGCGACTGCGAGCCGACTCGATCGTTCGGCCATACTTAAGACTGGTCGATGGAACTCAGGATCAATCGGCAAAGACTGCCGTAATGGCGTGCCTGACCGCGCAATCCAACAATGGCGAATTGCTGCGCAAAGCCGATGCTGCCGCGCGCGAGCATAACGGCCAACTCTATGCAGTCTTCGTCGATTTGCCGCGCACGAGATTCGGGAAGGATCAAGTTCGCACCTTGATCGATGACGCAATTCTAGCCAACAGCCTGGGCGCGCAAATCATCTGGGTCGAGTCTTCGGATGCGGTAGGCGAACTAATGCGTTTAGCGCGTCAGTTTCAGATCGGACGGATCTTGATTTCTCGAAGCCAACCCGCCTCACTCTTCCATCCATTCAAGCGCACCGTGTACTCCGATCTACTGCGCGCGACCGGCGATGTCCGCATCGACGTGGTCGGCTTCGAACGCGCAAACAGCGCGAGAGCCAAGGGCTCAATTCTGGCCTAAGATCCACCGCAGCCCGATCGAGTCGCGATCCCGCCCCGAGCCGCGATTTTAGTGCGATCGCTCGGCCAGGCACGCATGAGATGAGCGAGCCTTTAGGCTCCGCCGAACGTCCAACCACTTGTGTTCGTGCACGAAGCGGGCCTTTACTCGCCACGCGGCATCGCTATACATCTTGTACGAATATGGTGCTGACAGTGGATCGGTGGCCGGTGCGGATTTTGCCCGCAATCATGGCGACGCTTCAGTGCTGTCTCGCGGTGCTGGTCTTCGCGAGGGCGGCGCGGCCTATCGATTCGGAGCGAGAACTCGACCGAACACGGATTCGAACTTGAGACTGACTCGTTCTCAAGTCCTTGGTTCCGCATTGATAGGACTCGCCTTCTTGAGCGGAGGCTTCGTGGCCGGCTGGCATCTTGGCCGTCGGCCGGTTGGTCCACTCCATCCGGAACGTTACCTTGGCCGCAAGGGAGACGCCCAAGAGCCGGTGCGCGGGGAAGTCCTCGTGCCGCTGAGAGCGTTTCAGGCTGGCTATACGAAACGCGACCCCGCGATGATTCCCGCGTTCATGGATGAGCTGTTCCCGAAGGATCAGGACATCCTGGTCTTGGGCACGGACTCCGGCGAATGGATTGAAGGCTATCAGCGGGTCGGCGACTTCATCGCAAATGATTGGCGGCATTGGGGCGACGTGCAGCTCGAAGTCGATAACGCGATGATTTCCGCCGCTAACGATGTGGCATGGGTAACAACCATCGGGACGGTCGGCACCCCAGCTTCAACCAAGCGCGCGATTCGGTTCGCGGCGGTGCTGACCCGAAGCAACGACCGGTGGCTGTTCCGGCACATCCAGTTTCAATGGGACGACGGGCCTGAAAGCTTGTCGGAAC
Organism: uncultured delta proteobacterium; assembly: GCA_963842215.1. GTDB lineage: Bacteria > Desulfobacterota > Binatia > Binatales > Binataceae > Binatus. Next base: position 1,745,849 of record CAWJFQ010000001.1, read on the forward strand.
TTCTGCGGCGATCGATATCCGGCGGGCTTGCGACGCAGTGATGAGCACTCTTATTTGCCATTGATCGGCGCGTCGGCCCACGACTGCTGAGTGATGATGAAAGGGTCGACGGAAACGCTTATCTGGCCGCGGAACGGCCAATCGAGCGCTACGATCATCACGATTACCAACGCCAGTGTAGCAGCGACCGTGGCCGTCATCGCCATGTGCATGCCGAAGTTTTCGAAACCGAAAAGATAGGTGTACCCAGTCGTGATCGCGGCGCCGAAAAAGACTATCGCCCAGATGACGTTTGGGATGTGGCCCTGGACGGCGGACAGGCGGGCGCTGCGTGCGTCGTAGAGCAAGTTCCAGGTCTTGAGGAGTTCGGCCTCGATAACACTCTCACCGGAAGTCTGCGGGTGGATAGTAGCGATGGCGGTGGCGAGATCGCGCAGCGGCTTCCATCCCTGGTCCGGCGTCACTCCCTGGCGCTGAATCGGCCATTCAACGTCGATTACCACGCTGACGTATTTCGCAAGAGCGTCCCGAATTTCCTGGCCCTTGGGATCCGGCAAGCCTGCAGTGTCGAGATACATGCCGCCGGCGTAGTCGGATTCGTTCTCCACGATGTCAGAGGCCTTGCTAAAAGACTCCCAGGTTGCGATGGCGATGAATGCAAGCAGCACTGCGTACAGCACACTGATGATGGCAATGGTGAAGCCGGCGAGATCGTTGTGAGCGCGCCGCAGGTTGACGTGGACCAATCGATGAAAAATCAACAGCCCGCCGCATGCCACAGTGGTGAAGAGCACGACCAGGATGGTTCCCCAGAGCCAGGTTGGATTGTTGTAAATCCAGTCAATGATCACGCTCATCGTTTCAGTCCACCGTCGGCAAGGCCAAAGCGGCCCTGAGAATTCCCAGAATTAGAGCATCGAGTAAAGGCGCATACTATAGGCTGGCGGCGCGGCGTGGACAGGCGCCACTTTTCAGAAGTAAGCCCAAATTGGAACGGCGAGATGGAAGGCGGCTCGCGTAGCAAACAGTAAGCGAGCGCCACTTTGCTTCGACTCTTCATGTTACTATACAACTTGTAGAGATATGGTGCTGACTGTGACGCGCCTGTGGCTGGCGATCGTGGCGGCTCTGCTGTGCTGCCTGGCGCTACCTGCGCTCGCTCGGGCGCAGACCGACGACACGGTCTATACCGACGCGTTGGTCAACGGCTGGCAGAACTACAGCTGGGCTACGGTGAACTTCAGCAACACGCAGCCGGTGCAGGCGGGCAGCGACTCGATCAGCGTCAGCGCTGGTCCGTACCAGGCGCTGTACCTGCATCAGACCGCATTCGACTCGAGCATTTACGCGAACCTGGTGTTCTGGATTAACGGCGGTTCGAGCGGCGGGCAACTGCTACAGGTGCAGGCGACACTCAACGGCGCAGCAGAGACGGTGGTGACTATTCCAGCGCTGGCGGCGAACACCTGGCAGCGGATCACGATTCCGCTGGCGTCGCTCGGTGTGGCAAACCAACCCGACATGGACGGATTCTGGATCCAGGACCGCAGCGGCACGACGCAGCCGACATTCTACGTGGACACTATCTCGATCACCGCCCAGCCACCGCCGAGCGTTGTGAACGTCACAGTGAACGCGGCGGACGCAGTGCGCGTCGTCGACGCGCGGCATTTCGGAATCAACACCGCAGTGTGGGACGCGCTCCTCGATACCAGCGTCACGACCAGTCTCCTGACCAGTATGGGTGCAGGATCGTTGCGCTTTCCCGGCGGCTCGCTCTCCGACGACTATCACTGGGCGACTAACACTACCGATAGCAACACCTGGCAATGGTCCACGTCGTTCGACCAGTTCGCGCAGGTGGCGACCGCCATCGGCGCCCAGGTCTACGTTACGGCAGACTACGGATCGGGCACACCGGCGGAAGCCGCCGCATGGGTCAAGGAATCCAACGTCACTAAACAGTATGGGTTCAAGTATTGGGAGATAGGTAACGAAGAATACGGCTCATGGGAGACTGACACCAATACTGTGCCGCACGATCCCTACACCTATGCGCAGCGCTTTCAACAGTATTACACGCAGATGAAGGCGGTGGATCCTACTATCAAAATAGGAGCCGTCTCGGTGCCGGGCGAAGATAGTTTTGCGAACAACACCAATCACCCCGTGGTTAATCCCGTGACCGGTGTGACACACAATGGATGGACCCCGGTCATGCTCGCGACTATGAAGGGCCTCGGCGTCACTCCTGATTTCCTGATCTATCATCAATACCCACAATCGCCCGGTGACGAGAGCGATCAAGGACTGCTGCTTTCCACCGGTGACTGGAGCAGCGACGCGGCCGACCTTCGGCAACAGCTAAACGATTACCTGGGCACTGCGGTAGCCGCTGGCGTCGAACTGGACAACACCGAGAACAATTCGGTCTCTTCTGGTCCCGGCAAGCAGACTACCAGCCTGGTAAATGGGTTGTTCCTGGCCGATAGCATTTGCGCCGCGATGAACAGCGAGTTCAATTCAGTTACCTGGTGGGACCTGCGTAACGGCCAGGAAACCGGCAATAATAATTTGCCGACGCTCTACGGTTGGCGCCAATATGGCGACTATGGCGTCGTGGACAGTGCTGACCCTCCCGGCCCGGCGGACACCTATCCGACGTTTTACGTCGAGCGACTGCTGCAACACTTCGCCCGCAGCGGTGATCAGCTGGTCAGCGCCGCCAGCGACTATCCTCTCCTTACTGTGTGTGCGGCCAATCGGACTGGCGGAGGGTTGACTCTGTTGGTCGTCAATAACAGCGCGAGCAACGCCCTCGACGCAAACATCGCTATCAGCGGTGCCTCACCCGGGAGCACCGGCACGTTGTATTCTTACGGAATTCCTCAAGACACCGCGGCTGAGACCGGCGCCGGATCAGCAGACGTCGCGAGCACTCCGGTGAGCGGGCTGTCGACGAATTTTTCATATAGCTTTCCCGCTTACTCCGCCAATGTGATTGCATTCGGAGGCGCCGGAGCATCCTCGCCAACCGCTACGGCGACGCCCACTGCGACCAGAACGGCTAGTCCAACCATGACTGCTACAGCGACCCGCACTGCGACGTCGACGACTACTGCTACGCGGACGGCTACCGCAACTGTCACGGCGACAAAGACGGCGACCATAACCGCCACATCCACCGCGACTGCCACCGCTACTGGAACAGCCAAATTTACAGCGACGGCCACAGCTAGCGCGACGCGCACGGCGACACCCTCAGCGACCGCCACTAGCACTGCCATGCCCACCGCAACGCCGACGTCGCTGGCAATTGGCAAGGTTAAGCCGGTCAGCTTGAATTTTCAGAAACGAGGTGTGGGTACGTCGAGCGCTGGCAAGATCGTCAAACTAAAGAACACCGGAACTGTTACACTCAGCGTCGCCAGTATTTCCACGACAGGGGGGTTCACTCAGACTAGCACCTGCACTTCACTGGCGCCCGGTAAGAGCTGCGATGTCTCGGTAAAATTCACGCCGTCGAGTACCGGCGAAATCGCCGGGACTCTGACGATCAACGACAACGCGACCAACACACCGCAGGTGATCGAACTGCGCGGGAAGGGCCTCGCGGCAAAGTGACTGGACACCGCTCGGGTCCTTTCACTACCTAAGCTACTTCAAAGCAGAAGACTGGCAGGATTTTCCAGAAAGCGCTCCAGTTCCTGAAGGAAGCGGCCGGCCACGACGCCATCCACTATGCGATGATCGAATGAGCCTGTGATCATCATCGTCTTGCCGACCGCGAGCTGACCATTGCGTACTACCGGGCGGTCCTTGATGGCACTTACTGCGAGGATTGCAGCTTGCGGCGGGACGATAACGGCGGAGAAGTGCTCGATGCCCAACATCCCCATGTTGGAAATCGAAAACGTTGCGCCTGACAGTTCGTCGGAGGTGAAACCGCCGCGGCTCGACTTCGCTACGAGGCGATGAGCAGCGCGGGAAATCTCGAGCAGTGACAATCGCTCGCACTCGCGAATCACCGGCAGGATCAAGCCGTCTTCTACCGCGACGGCGACGCCGATGTTGATGTTGGGATGGATGACGATGCCTTCGTCGTCGTAGCTGGCATTGATACGCGGATAGCGGCCGAGTGCGAGCGCGCACGCCTTCACGATGATGTCGTTGTAAGTGACGGTTTCCTCAAACAACTCAGTTGCTTCGAGCGAGTCCTTGAGGCGGACCGCGTCTTCCATCGCGACTTCGACGGTTACGTAGAAATGCGGAATCTCGCGCTTTGACAATGCCATCCGCTTGGCGATGGTTTTGCGCATCGAGGACAGTTCTTCGCGCGAGCCGGGCGCACCCTCACGCGGTGAAACCAGGCGGCGGAATTTGAACAGCTGCTGCTCGCGAATGAAGTTGTCGATGTCGCGCTTGGTCACTCTTCCTTCGGGCCCCGTGCCGCGAACGTGAGACAGGTCGACGCCGGCCTCTTCTGCAGCGCGGCGGGCGAGCGGGGAGGCGCGCAACTTGTGGCCGTCGCCTGCATCGGCGTCGTCGGCAGCCGAAGGCACCTCGAGCTTCGGAGGGGGAGCTGCGATTGCAGTCGGCGCGGCGGACAAATTTGCAGACATCGCAGGATGCACGTGCAAATCGCCGGCTGAGCCATCGGTCACGACCGCGGCCGGCGCGATCGATTTTTTTGGCTTTTCAGTTTTTTCGCTGGCGGCGGCCGGCACCTCCGTTTTTTTCGCCGCCTCTTTGCCGCCGGCCTTCGGTTTGATTGCGATGGGTCTGGGCGACTCGGAGGTCGCGGCCGCCTCCGCGCCCGGATCTTCCATCGAATCAGTCGAAGCGGGCTTCGCGTCGGATTTCGTTGGCGATTTGGATTCAGACTTGGAGTCTTTACCGCCGGAGGATTTCAGAGTCGCGATCACCGCGCCAACTGGCGCGCTCTCGCCTTCGCTCAATTTGATTTGGTCCAGTACGCCATCGTCGAATGACTCGAGCACCATGTCAGCCTTGTCGGTTTCGACCTCGGCAATCGCCTCGCCGCGCGCGATTTTGTCACCGGGATGCTTTAGCCATCGGAGGATTTTGCCTTCCTCCATCGTATCGGAGAGCTTGGGCATCGTGATTTCGTTGCTCATGATTTCCTTTCACTGCCCAGAGGGTTCGCGAAAGCTTAAGTCAATTGCTCCGCCGCTTTGATGATGTCGCCAGCGCTTGGCAGCGATGCGTGTTCGAGATGCTTGTTGTAGGGCATCGGCGAGTCCAGCGCAGCGACGCGTACGACGGGCGCGTCGAGAGAATCAAAGGCGGCCTCGTGAATCTGGGCAGCAATTTCGGCGCCGGCGCCGCCCGTGCGCCAGCCTTCATAGACGACGATTGCGCGCCCGGTTTTTTTCACCGACGCAACGACCGTCGCCATGTCGAGCGGATTCAATGTTCTGAGATCGACTATCTCGGCGTCGATTCCCGCGTTCTCGAGCGCTTCCGCGGCAGCGATCGCGTCGTATACGCACTTGGAGTAAGTGACTATAGTCACATCCTTACCCTCGCGGACTATATTTGCCTTTCCGAACGGTACCATGAATTCAGGATCTTCGGGCACTTCGCCCTTCACTCCGTATAGCGACTCATGTTCGAGGAACATTACCGGATCGATCTGGCGGATCGCAGTTTTCAGTAATCCTTTGGCATCGGCCGGAGTGGCCGGGATCACCACGCGGAGGCCGGGTGAGTGGAGAAAATACGCCTCGAGGCTTTGGCTGTGTTGTGCGCCGAGCTGATGGCCCCCGCCTTGCGGCGCGCGAATGACTATAGGCACATTGGCTTTGCCGCCGAACATGAAGTGTATTTTGGCGGCGCTATTGACTATTTGATCCATAGCCAATAAGCCGAAGTTGATAGTCATCAATTCGACTATTGGTTTGAGCCCCCCCATCGCCGCGCCGATTCCCGCGCCTACGATAGTGAGTTCGGAGATCGGAGTGTCGCGGATGCGCTTCTCGCCGTAAACCGCCAGCAGGCCGTCGGTGACTTTGAACGCTCCGCCGAAGTAGCCTACCTCCTCGCCCATGATAAACACCCGCTCGTCGCGATCGAGCTCCTCGCGCAGGGCCTGATTCAAAGCTTCGCGGTAAGTGATTTGCGCCATCACTTGTCCTCGGACGCGTAAACGCCCTTGCCCAGCTCGTCCATCGAGGGCTCGGGACTTTCGTCCGCAAACTTGATCGCATCATCGATGGTGGCGTTGACTTCGTTTTCGACGTCGCTGAGCTTCGCGTCAGTCGCGCGCTTTTCGGCCAGCAGCTTGCGCCGCAGGTTTTTAATCGGATCGCGCTCCTGCCAGATTCTCTCCTCGCGTTTGGAACGGTACTCGGCCGGATCTGACATCGAATGGCCGCGGAAGCGGTACGTGACGGCCTCGATCAGCGAAGGCCCGTCGCCTGCGCGCGCGCGAGCAACCGCTTCCATCGTGGCGCCGTAAACCTCCAGCACGTCCATCCCGTCGACCCGGACGCCCGGCATCTTGTAGGGCTCGGCGAAGCGGTAGAGTTCCTCCTGGCTGATCGCATTCTGGACCAAGGTCCCCATCCCGTAAAAATTATTCTCGCAAATGAAAACCAGCGGCAGCTTCCACAGCGACGCCATGTTGAGGGTCTCGTGGAAAGCGCCTTGTGGAAGCGCGCCATCGCCAAAAAAGCAGCAGACGACTTCGGGGCCTTCATTGTAGCTGACCGCGAGCGCGAGGCCGCATGCGATGGGCAAGCCGCCACCGACGATTGCGTAGCCCCCCATGAAGCGGAGGTCCTGGTCGAACAGATGCATCGAGCCGCCGCGGCCGCGCGAGATGCCGGTTGCCTTACCGAACAGCTCAGCCATCACGACCCGCGGGTCAGCGCCTTTGGCGAGGCAATGACCGTGCTCGCGATAGGTTGAGACGACGTAGTCCTTGTCGTAGAGGGCGTATATGGAGCCGACTGCGACGGCCTCCTCGCCGGCATAAAGATGGCAGAAGCCGGTGATTTTACCGCGGCTGTACATCTCCGCAGTCTTCTCTTCGAAGCGCCGGATGAGCGTCATGCGGCGGTAGAGGTCGAGCAACTGGCTCTCGTGGAGAGTCAGGAGTGCGTGCTGAGCAGCGTGCTTGTCGCGTTCGAGCGCCATGGCGATTAAGCGCACCGCGAGGAGGCGCGCATGATCAAACTGTAACGCGATTGAGTATCAGGGTAAACGGCGGTCAACATCAATGCAGTTCGCCTTTGAATCGCACAAAAGAGCCCGCGTCTTCAGTTGCACTAAAAAAGCGGACGTTGCGCCGAGTTGGCTACCGGCCAGAACGAGCGGCGATGAATCGGCGAGGGCCCGAGCTTGATCAGCATCTGCATGTGCTCGTTGGTGCAGTACCCTTTGTGTTGCGCGAAGCCATAGCCGGGGTAAGTCGCGTCAAAATCTACCATCATGCGGTCGCGAGTCACTTTGGCGACGATCGAGGCAGCCGCGATGCAGAAACTCTTGCGGTCGCCGCCGACGATTTTTGTCTGAGGAAGTTCGAGGCCGGGAATCAGCCGGCCATCTACCAGCACATGGCCGGGTGATAGATTCAACGCCACCAGCGCGCGCCGGCTCGCAGACATCGTGGCCCAGTAGATGTTGAGTCGATCGATCTCGTTGACCTCTGCGATGCCGACGCCGACCGCAATGGCGCGCTCGCGAATCGGCGCGAACAGTTCTTCACGCTGCTCGTGGGTCAACTGTTTGGAATCATGCACGCCGCTGATGAAGGTTTCGGGTGCGAAGACCACCGCCGCCGCGACTACCGGACCAGCCATCGGCCCCACTCCCGCTTCGTCCACCCCGGCGACGGCGTCGATGCCGAGTTTCCACAGCCGTCGTTCGTAGCGGAGGTCGGGTCGCTTGCTCATCGTGACTATGCCAATCGCTTGAGACGCGCCTTGCGAATCGTTTCGGCCGCATTGTCAGGATCGTAGATGTCGTTGAGGCGGATGGCGTAATCGGCGCTGGCCGCCGACGCGATAGTGACGTTGCCGAGTCCGAACATTCGTTGAAAAACGCGCTTGTCGACTTCTACCGATCGGATATCAGCCAATTCCATCTCGCGACGGCGCGAAGCCACTATCCCGCGTTTTTCGATCAAGCGATCGGACGTTAGACTCCAACTCAGGCTGCGCGCGCGGATCATCGTGACGATGAAAGTCAGCACGCCGACGCCGATGATTGCGAAGGCGACCTGGACTGGCTGGAATTTTATATAAAGGAGACGGCCGCCGAACGCGATGAGGACCCCGCCAACCACGAAACCATTCGCGTAGTACCACAACGCCGGCCGGAACAGGGCGAGCGCATATTCGCGCACGGCGGCCGGCTTGGAAGCGAGGATCCTCGCCCCGCATCGCGAACAGAAAGCCGCACCCTGCTGATTGTCGTTACCGCATTGAGGACATCTCATCGCGCGCCCGCCTCACCCGCCCGCCTCGGACAGAATCGTCGTCGATGCGATTATGATGATGCGCAGCGCGCCGCGTCAATTGCAGCGGCCCTCGGGTCCGTTGAAACTGTCAATGATCTTTTTTCTTGTGTCGTTCTTTTTTTGTGTCATTGTGGAGCGGATTGAAGAAAATCCGGTGCCGTGCTCGCCACCGCAATGTTTGTGAACAACTAGAGGATTGGATTTATGAAATTCGCATTGTTTGGAATCAACAATGGACCCTGTGCGTTCCCCAAATGTGCTGCCGCTGTGGCGCGTGCAGCCGAAGATGCCGGATTTGAAAGCCTGTGGACGGGAGAGCACGTGATACTACCCGATCCGCAAGTTCCCCCATCTCCGGTGGCGGCCGACTGGCCGATGCTCGACCCCGCCGTCGCTCTGGCATTCGTCGCGGCGCATACGACCACGATTCGGCTCGGGACCGGCATCATTATATTGCCGCAGCGAAATCCGGTGGTGCTCGCAAAGGAACTCGCATCAACCGACGTGCTCTCCAACGGCCGCCTGATCTTCGGCATCGGCGTTGGATACCTGAAGCCGGAGTTCGAGGCGATTGGTGCTCCGTTCGATCACAAGGGCGCGAGGTCAGAGGAGTGGCTGGCCGCGATGATCGCGCTCTGGTCGATGCCGAAGCCCGAATTCAGCGGCAAGTGGGTGAAGTTCAAGGGCGTGAACGCGATGCCGAGGCCGGTGCAGAAACCGCATCCCGAAATTGTCTTCGGCGGCCATTCAAAGGAAGCCTACAGCCGGGCCGCGCGCCTGGCGAAGGGATGGTACGGGTTCGCGCTGGACGTCGACGCGACCGCAAAGTGTGTCGAAGGTTTGCGCGAAGCATGCAAGGCGGCCGGCCGCCGGCTCGAAGATGTCGAAATCAGCGTGACACCGAATCCGCGGGTCAAGGTCGATCGCGATACGGTGAAACGCTACGCCGACCTGGGCGTAAGCCGGCTAATCCTGCTGCAACGCGGCGCCGATGAAGCAGCCATGCTCTCAGATCTCCGCAGTGTCGCGCGCGACTTGATCGGCAAGGTCTAGAAATCGCCGGGTCACTACGCGTCAACTTGCAGTCACAACGGACTCAAGCAGTCAAAACGGGACAACTTGTGTCCAACGGGGGCGACGCCGTGCATTGACCGGTCGCTCTGACTGCGCGATCGGCATTTTTCGGTCGCAGTGGCAAAATCCTACCGGCTGAAGCGGTCAACTGTAGCCGCAGTTCGCTTTATTCGTGTGACATATTCGTGCGCGCGCCCTCGGCACGCACATTGCGATAAGCCCTCTCAAGGGTCGCTTGAGTAAGCGCACGAATCAATAAAAAGAGATCTGAAAAAGGGAGCTGACAGATGCTCAAAAATGACAGCAGTCACGTACTGACGGTGAAGGAACTCTCGGACTACCTAAAGGTTCATCCGTCGACGATTTATCGGCAGCTCAAGCGCGGGCGGCTACCGGCGTTCAAGGTCGGCAGCGATTGGCGTTTCAATATCGAATCGATCGATCGATGGCGCCTCGAACAGGACACATTCAAAGAGCTGTAGGACGGCAGGCGCGCGTTGGGGGAAAAGCTCGCGCCTTTTGGGGGACGAAGAGGGGAGTCACGCAAAGGGCGTCCGCAAGGGCGCCCGGCGTGACTGAGTTCTACAATGACTGCCGGGCTGGCCACGCAGGCCGGACCAACATGGACGAATATGCGTTTGACAATTGTCGCCGGATTGATTGTAGGCATGTCGCTGGCGTTCCAATCTGCCGTCGGCGCTCACGCTCGGACGCAAGCCGGTCCCGGATCGAAAGCGAGACAAGTGCACGAGAAAACCGTCGCGCCTTGGTACGTAGCTATGAATGATAGCCACAGCTCTCGGCACCTCGTCGGCAGTCGCGACACCTCCGGACCTGGCTGACTCAGCTTTCAACTAAGGCGGCATCTCGGTCGCATGAAGGATCCCGGCCCCTAAGATTTGATCAAACGCTTCTGATTGCGCCGGTGGAGGCCTCGTCGGCTGGACCGACGAAATCGAACGCGAGCCATCCGCGCAGCGGATCGACTCTGCTCACTTGAACCCTTATCGGCATCTGATTTGGCAAAGTTGGCGCGCCGTGCAGAGTTCCACGTACTGCGAAGTCCGCCAGCTCCGCGCTCTGGCCCTCGCGCGTGACGTAAGCCAGGATCGGTCCGTCGCCGGCGTGACGCTCGAGGTAGCGCAGTGTCCAGTACCGCTTGGCGCGCCGTTCGAGTTCGCGCCCGGAAGCTTCCGCATTTTCGGCGCCCGCGAGCACGGTCAACAATTCATCGACCGTATAACTCGGAGGTGTCTCGTGGTCGTGATTCTTAAGCGCTCCCAGCAGTTGCCGCTGTAATACCAAATCGGCATAACGGCGAATCGGTGAGCTTAACTGCGCGTAAAAATCCAGTCCGACCCCGGCGTGGTATTCCGGATGCAGCGAAAGGCGCGGCCGCATCGACGCGAACTCACCGCCGAGTTGCGGCTGCACCCGATAGATGATCGGAATCCGATTCATTGCCGCCCACCGGGCAGCGACGAAGTTGCTCAGCACCATGAACTCCGCTACCAGCGTGCGACCCGGCGACGCGTTGTCGAGCACCGTGATTTCCACCTCGTCGCCGCGCACCCGAACCTTCGCCTCGCGTCGCTGTACCAGCACCGCACCGGCGGTCCGGCGACGTTGACGAAGCTGCGTCGCGGCAGCATGCAGGCGCGAAACGGTCGCAGCAACTTCGTCCGCGCTGTTTTCCGACCCCAGGATGCGATCGACCTGGTCGTAGTCGAGCCGGCGCATGATTGGAATTCGCGCGGGATAAATCGAGGATTCGATCAGCTCGCCGTCGGCAGACAAGCGCACGTCAGTGGTCATCACGGGACGATCTTCACCCGCGATCAAACTTGCGGCGCGACATGAGATCGCATCGGGCAGCATCCTGATGGTCGTCTCGGGCAGATAGACTGTGGTCGCTCGCGCGGCCGCCTCCTGATCCATCGCGCCACCCTTGGCGACGAAATCCGCTACCAACGCGATATGTACTCGCACCCGCATCCCGCCGTCGTCGAGCGCCTCGCAACTCAGCGCGTCGTCAACCTCGACGGTGTCGTCATCATCGACAGTGACGGCAAATCCGCCGTCGGAGATCGCACGTGGGCCGGGTACAGCCTCAGATGCCTCTTTCATCACGGCGTCGCTGAATTCGTCCTTGAGCCCGGCGATGAAAGCGAAGCGTGGTACCCGAGGATGCGCTCCGAGGCGATCGAGAATTTCGAACGCCGCCTCGGCGGGATCGACGTCGGGGGCCGCCTGCACAAGCATCTGGGTCATGTCGCGGCTGCGAGTGAACGGATTCTTGAGATAACGCGACAGCTCTTCGATTAGCGCGGCCGCTTCATCAGCGGGCGGTATCTCGGCGCCGCCTAGAATGTCGCGCAGCTGCTTCTGGATCTTTCGGTAGTCGTCGCTGCGCGATCGAATCCGATCATTTTGTATTCGCAGCCGTTCCACCTGATCGGGCGTGCGCGGCACGAAATCCATGTGGCGTCGAACGAAGTAAGTGCGATCGTTCATCAGCGCTTCGAGCATCACCGAGGCCGCCGCGTTCGATCGACGGCCAAAAAACAATTCCGCCAGTTCTGCGGCGGAGGAGCTGCGACCTTGTTCCTGCGCGACCTCCCACAGCAGCTGGAGATCGAGCTCGGCCGCCAGTTCAGCGCGCTCCTGTTCCAGCTCGGCAAGCGCATTGGCGACGTTTTCACGATCGGCGTGTCGATCCGGATGGCGCATCAGCACGAGATCGCGCGGGACCAGTCGTTCGTGCCCCGCGGAATCGATCACGGCGAGATGGCGCTCCTGTTCACGGGTAACCAGCGCAGCCTTTAGCCGGCCATGGTCGAGGTACTCGACGATAGTTCCAGCGTATTTGATTGGCGATGACACGGCAGAATTCATTTTGACGACCGCCGCGGGCTAAGACTATATGGAAGGGCGAACAATCGTGGGAAAGTATCGAGCGAGGCGGCTTGAGCAGGAAAATTCAGATCGACGTGCCCGATGAGCTCTTCGGGCGGCTTATGCAGGTCGCGGAAGCGATGGGAATTTCTAATCCCGCCGAGGCCGCGACCGTCGGGCTCGCCGAATGGGTGTCGCGGCGCAAGTCCGAGCTGGACGATAGGGATCCGAACGAAAAATACCTTGTCAACGAGGCACTTGATGAACTTCTCGAAAAGAAGAAATAGCTCTTTAACCTTCGCCACGGCGTTCGGTGTTGCCGCGCTGATCATCGCCGCGCTCCCCGGATTGACTAACTCGATCGCGCGCGCCGCGGGTGCGGGCCTCGAGGTGGAAGTCCCGTTCGAAATCAAAGCACTGAAGGCGCCCGGCCTCGTCGCGCCGTACTTCCTGCAGGATAACCACGGCGTGATGGTCGTTTCTGACCAGGCCGGCGGAGTTTACTCGGTCACCTTTGGCGGCAAGGCGACCGCGCTCGCGGACAAGAGCAAACTCAAGAACCCGGCAGGAGTCGCCGTTGGTCCTTCGGGATTTGGCTCGTACGAAGGCAATGTCTTCGTGCTGGCGGCGACCGGCGGCATCAAGGGGCCGTGCGAGGTCGACCGAATCGACAAGTCGGGCGCGCTCAGTACCTTCGCCAAGCTCCCCGACGCCGGCGCGACCGAATGCCGCGACCTGGAATTTGGCGCGGCCAGCTCGCCCTTCGCGGGCAAGCTCTTCGCGGTGACCAACGGCAACTCTTCGATTTACGCGATCGACTCCTCGGGCAAAGCGAGCGCGTTCGGCAGCTTCACTAAGCCGGTTGAGTTCGAGCTGACCACTATAACCTTCCCACCCGCGTCTGACTCGAAAGCTGCCGGCTCGATGCTGGTCGGGATGCGCGCGAAGGCGTCGCCGGCGTCGAAGGTCGGCCGCATCGCCATGGTCGGCGCCGACGGCAAGATGAAGGACCAGGTTTACCTGGTCGGATTCATCCGTCCCTCGGGCTTCGCGTGGTCGCCGTCAACCTTTGGTTCTTACAGCGACGAGCTGTTCATCGCTGACACCGGCAAATTTGCGGCCGAGAACGACAACACGCGGGACGGCAACATTTATCGAGTCGAGAGAGATATCGCTCGTCCGTTCGCCTCGGGCTTGATGGATCCGACGGACATGAAGTTCATCGGCAGCAGAGCCGTGATTTGCGACCCTGCCGAGAAGGGCAAGGGACAGGGCGCAATCGTCATTATCTCGTCGATGCTGTAGGGACTCAGTGCCAGGGTTCGCGGACGACCTCGGTATCGCCCGTCTCGCGGTCCACCAGCAGCATCTCGACCTGGTTGTATTGTCCCTTGGGGAAAAAGACGTAGCCGCTGACGGTAAAGTTCTTGCGCACTTCCTCGGGCTTGAGTGAGACCGCGTTGATCTGCTGATTGGCCTGCTGGTCGGCTTTCGATTGGCCTTTTTCGGCGCCGCGGAAAATGCCGTACGCGCCGCCAAACGCAGTGCCGATAAGCGCGCCGGCGCCCGGAGATCCAAAGCCCCAATTGCCGGCATTACCTGCCGCACCGGCCACCGCTCCTGCCGCTGCTCCCACGGCGGCGCCGCCGACGCCACTGACCGCGGCGCTTTCTATCGCTCCTTGCAACTCCTTGCCTCCGCCGGCCTGCCGAGCCGCCTCACCCGGCGGCAAAGGCGCTACTCGCTCGCCGGCATCGTTAAGAGCAAACACCTGGCTCGGCACGACCGAGCGCGGTGAGTCAGTGCCGTTGGCGACTGATACGTAGACCGGCGTTACCTCGCCGACAGTCGGCGCGGCTGCGACGCTCACCGCCAACTGACCTTGTTGCGGAGTTGCCACGACGTTCGGCGTATGCGCGATGGGTGCGGGTGCGACCGCGCATCCGGAAATCGCGATTGCCGCCGCGACAGCGCCGGCTCGGATTTCCCCAATGCGGCATCGAGTCATCGCGAGCGGGATTGGAGTCTTTGTGCGCTTCATGAACGCCATTTCAAGATGTCATTTCAGTCCAGGGCGCCAGTCTAGTCTATACCTGCGCCGCCCGCATCTATAGACGTGGCCTATGAGCAGAGGTTTCAAGCAACCTAAGCAATAGCAGCGAACTATTTTTGCCGGCCAGCTTTCACCTCTGCTAGGATTCGATCGATGAGCGCGGGCGAAACAACGGCGCGGCGTCCGAAGAACGCCATTGTCATACTGCTCGACAGTCTCAATCGGCACATGCTCGGTGCGTACGGCGGCGGCGAGTTCGCCACGCCCAACCTCGACGCGTTTGCGCGGCGCGCGGTTCGCTTCGACCGTCATTACTCGGGCTCGCTGCCATGCATTCCCGCCCGTCACGACATTCTGTGCGGCGCGATCGATTTCTTGTGGAAACCGTGGGGCTCGATCGAAATCTGGGAGCGTCCGCTGACCGCGTATCTTCGAACGGCAGGCGTCGTAACCAAGCTGGTGTCGGACCATCCGCACCTGTTCGAGGTCGGCGGCGAAAACTATCACACCGATTTCACCGCGTGGGACTACCAACGCGGCCACGAGAGCGACCCATGGCAGACGCGGGCGGACCCGAGCTGGATGGGAGCGCCGTCGTTCGCCCGCGGACAAACAGCGTACGACAATTCACGAGGCTACTTTCGCGACGAGACGGATTTTCCGGGACCGCGCACAATGGCGGCGGCGACCAAATGGCTCGAGCAATCGGCGCGCAGCCATGCTCGCTTCATGCTGTTCGTCGATGAGTTCGATCCGCACGAGCCGTTCGATACGCCGGAGCCGTACGCCTCGATGTACGATTCGTCGTGGAAGAGTCCGCACCTGATCTGGCCACCCTACGTAAGCGGTGGTTTGGCGCGCGGCATTCTCACACTGGAACAGGCGCGGCAGATTCGCGCATGCTACGGCGCCAAGCTGACGATGATCGACGCGTGGCTGGGCAAGCTGCTCGCAGCCATCGAGCGCGGTGGGTTTTACGCCGACACTGCCGTGATCATATGCACCGATCACGGCCATTACCTCGGCGAGAAGGATATTTGGGGCAAGCCCGCCGTGCCGATTTACGAACCGCTCGGTCACACGCCATTGTTGATCGCGATGCCGGGAGTTGGCGGCGGAAATGTCGATGCGCTGACGACTAACGTTGACATCTGCGCGACGCTTGCGGAAATCTTCGGGGTCCAGATGAAGCATCGCACGCACGGCCGCTCGATGCTGCCGCTCGTCACCGGGGAGGCACGCTCGATTCGCGACTGGGCAGTTGCTGGAATCTGGGGACGCGAGGTCCACTTGATCGACGCGGAAGCAAAGTACGCGCGCGCACCCGCGAGCGACAATGCGCCGCTCAGCCTGTGGTCGAATCGATGGTCCACGATGCCGATACATCATATGCCGGAGATTCAGATGCCGCCGCCGGATGAGCGCGCGGTGCTCGACCGCATGCCGGGAGCGAGGATTCCGGTCATCCGGCAGCCGTTCCGAGCTGACGATCTGCTGCCGTTCTGGGCGATGGGCAAGTTCAGTGGTAATCATTTGTATCGCTTGCGCGACGATCCTGCAGAAGAATCGAACCTGGCAGGCAGTTCTGAAGAAAAACGCGCGGCTGAAAAACTGCGCGCGGCACTAATCGAGATGGAAGCGCCCAAGGATCAGTTCGAACGCCTCGCGCTCGCATAACATCGGACAGGAGGAATGCAATGGCAACAAAAATTGTTGGAGGATGCATGTGCGGTGCGGTTCGCTACGAATCGGCGGCTGATGCCGTCATGCAGGCAAGCTGCTACTGCCGCGATTGTCAGCGATCCACCGGCGGTGCATTCGCGCCGGTCGTGCTCGTGCCGAAGGAGGCGTTCAAGCTGACCAAAGGACAGTTGAAGCATTACGAAGTTAAGGGCGACAGCGGCAACAAGGTCAGTCGCGGCTTTTGCGCCGAGTGCGGCTCGCCGATCATGAGCCTCCTGTCGGGGATGCCGTTCACCGCAATCAAGGCCGGCAGCCTGGATGATCCCAACCAGTTTCAGCCAACCGCGAGCATCTTTGTCGCCAGCGCGCCGAAGTGGGCACCGCATTTCCCAGGCGTGCAGACCTTCGCGCGGAATCCCGGCTGAGATTAGAACGCGCACCTAAACGGGCCTGGCTGACTGTGACCGACGAAGCGGCCAGCTAGCGGTGCCCGCCGCCGTGGCCGCCGCCATGACCACCGCCCCATCCGCCACCGCGGCCCCATCCGCCATGGCCGTGGCCAAATCCGCCGCCACCGCCGGGTATCGGAGCGAATCCGCCTATCCAAATGATAGGCGGAGGAAAGAACGCTCCATTCAAAGCGTTCAATGAGGCAACCTGCTCGTCATTCGATTGGGCGGCGTACTGGGCCGTGTCAGTTTCCTGCCTTTGCGCCATTTGGTAGCGGTCGAAGTCGCCCTGGTGTCCCTCGTAGACGCATGCGCAAATCTCCGGGTCGTAATACCAGAAGACGGTGCCGGATTGGGCCGCGTAGCTGCGAATCTCATATGGCGGGAGGTCTTCGACGAGGCCGACCTGGTCCGAGCTGTCTATCTTGATCGTGGTGAAACCCGCATCGGAGAGCATCGCTTCGGTTTTCCGCACGGTCTCAGGCCTCGAGGCTTCATAGCTGCGATACAGCGAGCATCCCGCGACGGTCAGCGCTGACAGAAACGCGAGCATGTACAATTTTGATGGCAAGCTGCGTGGCCTTTCGTCGAAGCATCCGGCGGCGCGCGGGTATCCATGACGCGCGGCGAGGTCGAGCATATATGCATCGCGAGCCGGACAGAATGAACAAATCGCGGTCAGCGATTAAACAGCGTCCGGCAGGCGCGGGTGCCATCTTCGCGCGCGGGCGGCTTTATGATTTAACGATCTGGTTCGGATTGGAGCCGGGGTGGCGAAATGGCATACGCAGAGGACTTAAAATCCTCTGGACCTAACGGTCCGTGCGGGTTCGAGTCCCGCCCCCGGCATTCGAAATATGCAATTGAATGAGATAGTTAAGGCGTTCGTGGATAATCGGCCGGCTCTGTCGAAATGTCCGAATTCGGATTGATTGCGCCCGCATCATGCTGGAGAAACGAGATGAAAGTCCGAGCTGAGTGGTTTCGCAGGTTGAACGGCACTTCAGGAACAATCCTCGGGTCCGCGGTTTTGATTCTGATACTCGCGGGTGCGTCATCGCCGGCTTTTGCCGACAGCGGCGCGGCCCTGATGAACCGGGTGAACGCTGCTCTACGCAGCAACCCGCGCTTGAACGGCGCCAAAGCTTATACGGCGGCGGAGGGCGTGGTCGTCCTTTACGGCGTGGTATTTGACGACAAGGATCGCACGCTGGCCGAGCAGACCGCCAACACGGTGCCGGGCGTCAGTTCAGTCGTCGACAACCTGCGGACTAAAACCGGCAAGTGGTTCCAGGAAGAGGAGCGTATCGTTCTCCAGCTCCAGATGAACGGATTCAACGACGTGCAGGTACGGGTGATCGGACCCTACGTCTATCTCTCAGGCCAGGTCACCAGCCAGGCCGACAAGCAGCGCGCTGCCGGCGTGGTAAGTTCGGTCTCGCCCAACCTGCAGATCAACAACATGATCTGGGTACAACCCGGCTCGATGTTCTAGCTACGCATTCGCCACAGATCCAGCAGTGAATGCCTTCGAGTGGTCGGAGCGAGCGCGGCCAAATCAGATCGAGTACAACTTCGTCGCTGGCCCGCCGCTACGCCTGCCGACCGTGAGCGACGCGCTTGAGTGCGACGAGTGCGCTGCATTGACGCGCGCCGCGATCTTGCGATCATCATGCCGACGCGGAGGTCCCTATGGATGCGACGGACTGGATTGCGCTGTGGGCGGTCTTGTTCCTGGGCGGTCACCTGGTCATCTCGTCATCCGCCGTTCGCTCCCGGTTGATTAGCGCGGTAGGCGAGCAGCCATATCGCGGCATCTATTCGCTGGTAGCTTTCGCGACGCTCGGCCCGCTCATCTACGAATTTGCGCGCAACAAGCACGCCGGACCCTTGCTCTGGTATCTGCGCGCGAGTCCGCCGATTCGCTGGCTCGCGTGGCTGCTGATGCTGTCGGCGCTCATCCTGCTGGTTGGGAGTTTCATCACTCCAAATCCGGGCGGACTTGGCGCGCCGGCCGACCGGAGCGAACCACGCGGCCTGCTGAAGATCACACGGCATCCGGGCTGGTCGGTTTCAGCCTGTTTGGAATTGCGCACATGCTGATGAACGGGTGGGCTGGCGATGTGATTTTTTTCGGTATGTTTCCCGTGCTCGGAACAGTCGGCGGGATGCATCAGGACCGGCGCAAGCTTCACGAACTTGGCGATCGCTACCGCGACTTCGTCGCGAAGACCTCGTTCGTGCCGTTCGCCTCGCTACTCGGCGGTCGCGTCCGATGGACCGGCGGCGACATGCCGTGGGCGGCTATCGGGGTGGGCGTGGTGTTGACGATGGCAATCGTTGCGTTGCATCCGATGATCTTCGGCGGCAATCCGCTCGGCTAGGCGCGCCGGCATGGCGTCGCCCGATTCTGAACGGCGGTCGGAAAGGGATCGAAGTCAGGTTCGAGCATGGTCTCGTCCTTACTAACTCAAATAGCGGCGCCCCTTAGTGAAGTGACGATGATGGGCAGCGCGCACTACGAAGCGCTGCTCAGTTGTTGGTAGCCAAACTTGCCTCGTACCACAGAAAGATAGCGGAGCGGACAAATCTCGGTTATGGGTAGATGGCTCGCGGCGCATGCCGAACGTGCCTATCACTCGTCTCACCTACGATTAGCTGAAAGGAATCAAAAAATGAGGAAGCTATTTCTGGTTCTTGGAGCCGTATTATGCCTGTTGATTTCCACGAGGATCGTCCCCGCGCGCGCGCAGCAAATCGATCGCACTCAATTGCCGATACCTGACACGCAGTACAAATATCCGGGCAAAGTCCCGCTAGACGCGCGCGACGCAAAGTTTCCGCCTATCAAACTGCTCCAGCCACCCGAGGGCGCGCCCAACGTGGTGGTAATTCTGCTCGACGATATCGGCTTCGGCGCGCCGAGCACCTTCGGTGGCGGCATCAACATGCCCACGATGGATGCGCTCGCGAAGGACGGCTTGCGCTACACCCAGTTCCACACCACCGCGCTGTGCTCGCCGACCCGCGAGGCGCTGTTGACCGGCCGCAACCATCATTCGGTGGGAATGGGATCGATTACCGAACTGGCAACCAGCGCTCCGGGAAATACCGGCATGCGGCTCAACGAAGCGGCCACGGTCGCCGAAATCCTCAAATTGAATGGCTACAACACCGCAGCCTTCGGCAAGATGCATCAGACTCCGGTTTGGGAAACCAGCATATCGGGACCCTTCACACGTTGGCCGATTGGTGACGGGTTCGAAAAGTTCTACGGCTTCCTGGGCGGCGAAACGAACCAGTGGGCGCCGCTAATCTTTGACGGCGTGACGCAGGTCGAGCCGCCGCACACCCCGCGCTACAACTTCATGACCGATATGACCGACCAGGCGATTGCCTGGATGCGATTCCAGCATACGATGACGCCGGATAAGCCGTTCTTCGTGTACTTCGCGCCGGGCGCCCTGCACGCGCCACATCACACGCCCAAGGAGTGGCGGGACAAGTATGCGGGCAAGTTCGATGAGGGATGGGACAAATATCGCGAGGAGACGCTGGCTCGCCAGAAGCAGCTCGGTGTAGTGCCGGATACGACACAGCTCGCGCCCTGGCCGGCGAGCGTCCAGCACTGGGACCAGCTCAGCGCCGACGAGAAGAAGGTCGCCGAGCGGCTAATGGAAAATTACGCTGGTTTCGGTGAATACGCGGACCACGAGACTGGACGATTGATCGACAGTCTCAAGGAGCTGGGAATCCGTGACAACACTCTGGTGATTTATATTGCGGGCGACAACGGCATGAGCGCCGAAGGCGGCCTGGCCGGGACTCTCAATGAGATGGCGGCGTTCAACGGAGTTCCGGACACGACTCAGAACATACTCGCACATCTCGACGATATCGGCGGGCCGAACAGTTTTCCGCATATTCCGGTGGGCTGGGCGCTCGCGGGCGATACTCCCTTCCAGTGGACCAAGCAGGTTGCTTCGCACTACGGCGGGACGCGCAACGGCATGGTGATTTCGTGGCCCGCGGGGATCAAGGACACTGGCGGCATTCGCACGCAGTGGCATCATGTCATCGATATCACGCCTACTATCCTGGCAGCGGCAAAACTGCCACAGCCGAAAACCGTCGACGGCATCAAGCAGAAACCGATGGAAGGCGTAAGCATGGTTTACACCTTTGCCGACGCCAAAGCGCCGACGACCCATACGACTCAATACTTTGAGATGTTTGGCAATCGAGGGATTTATCACGACGGCTGGACCGCGGTGACCCGGCATAGCATTCCATGGGACGTTGTAGGAACGCCGCCCAAGTTCGACGAGGACAAGTGGGAGCTCTACAACACCAACGATGATTTCAGTCAGTCGCAGGATCTCGCCGCGAAATATCCCGACAAGCTTCAGGAACTTCAGCGCCTCTTTCTTGCAGAGGCAGAAAAGTACAATGTGCTGCCGCTGGACGACAGGCGGGTCGAGCGTTTTGTGCCGACGCTGGCGGGCAGGCCTTCGCTGATGTGGGGGCGGACTTCGGTGACGCTTTATCCCGGCATGACCGCGATGCTGGAGAACGGGACCCTCGACATCAAGAATCGCTCGCACACCATCACAGCCGATCTCGAGATACCGCAAGAGACTGCGCAAGGCGTGATCATCGCGCAAGGCGGACGCTTCGGCGGCTGGAGTCTCTACGTGAAGGATGGAAAGCTCAAGTATTGTTACAACTGGCTTGACCGCGAGCGCTATACGATCGAGTCAAAAGACGCACTTCCCGCCGGCAAGGTCAGGGTCAAATTTGAGTTCAACTATGACGGCGGCGGAGTCGGCAAGGGCGGCACCGGCATCCTCTACGTGAACGATCAAAAGGTTGCTGACGGCCGAATCGAGCGCACTCAACCGTTTATCTTCTCAGCGGATGAAACCGAGGATGTGGGTGAGGACCTCGGCACACCGGTTAGCGAAGATTACAAGGAAGGCAACAACAAATTTACCGGCACGATCGATAAGGTGACGATCGCGGTGACGCCGCCTCCTACAGACGTGCAAAAAGAAGAGGAACGAGAGGACGCGGTAATCGACGAGGGCATCAACTGAGGATCGTTGAATCAGCTGCCCCGGACAGAATTCAGCTCTACCAAGTGGTGAAGGAGGCTCGTGATGAAGTCCAGTAGCCGTATCGTACTATGTGTGCTCGCCCTGCTCCTTGCTGGCGGGTGTGCTTCGACGCAAGTCACCCAGCAAACACCGATGAGCAGCCCAGGGCTCGCGCGGCCCAATCAGATCTGGGTGTACAACTTCGTCGCGAATCCTGCAGACATGCCGGCAGATTCCTCGATCAGAAATGAGGTAGGTGCGCCCAGCACGCCACCGACGGCCGCGCAAATCGAAGAAGGCCGCCGGCTCGGCGCGCTTATCGCCAGCAATCTGGTTGCCGACATCAACGCGATGGGGCTTTCTGCTGTGCAAGCTGGACCTGGGTCATCACCGCAAGTCGGTGACGGCGTAATCCGCGGTTATCTGGTATCGATGCAAGGGGGCAGCACGGGCAGCATGGCCCAGCGTTTCGTAATCGGATTCGGCGCCGGAACTTCTGAGATGGACACGGTGGTGGAAGGTTACGCGGTGACGCCGCAAGGCTGGCGCAAACTTGGGTCAGGAACTCTAACCTCTTCCGGGAACAAGACTCCCGGAATGGTCGTGCCCGCCGCAGTGGCGATTGCCACCGCCAATCCGATCGGCCTGATCGTTGTTGGCGGGGCGAAAATCTATGGCGAGGCGAGCGGCAGGAGCGGACTCGAGGGTAGAGCCAAGGCGACCGCCGACGCAATTGCAGAGCAGCTCAGAATCAGATTTCAGGACCGCGGCTGGATCCAGTGAGCGAACAGAAATGGGAACCTAACGATGGAGCTCGGCAGGACTGACTAAGGCTCATCTTGATTCCCTACCTTTCGGAAACTCTCACACGCGCGCCCTCGACCGGCTTGGCGTATTGCACTTTGGTGCAATAGCTCGAGGTGACAGTTTCGTAAGACAATCCAAGCGGGGTCTCCCCGCTCGAAGGGGATACTACGTCAAGTGGAGTCCGAAAGGTAATTTGAAAATCAGGATTTTAGCGAGTTTGGCGAACAAGGGGGGGAGTCGGTCCGAGCGACCATCCAAAAGGGCCAAGTCCAAAGTTCGCTACGGAAAAGCGGTAGGAACCAAGCGTCCGGGAATCGTACTGGTGGTGGACGATGATCCATCGGTTCTTAGAGCGTTGAACAGACTGATCTCTGCCGCGGGTTTTGCGGTCAAGATGTTTGCCAGGCCATCTGAATTGATGGCTGGTGAGATACCAGACGTCAAATGCTTGCATGGTGGTCGACATAGACATGCCGGAAATGACCGGGATCGAAATGTGTGAGGCTCTAAAATCTGCAGGGCATGGCCTGCCTGCGATCCTAATCACGGGCCGAACCGACGCCAGGACCCGCTTGCAGGCGACGCAAGCGGATGCGGTCGCAGTTCTGTTCAAACCATTTGACGCAGAGCCGCTGCTTGATGCGATTGGCCGTGCGCTCGCTCTTTCCACAAAAAATTTCTCTGGCGTATAAGAAGGTGGCGAGGAATACTGGTTTGGCTCGGCGCCTCGGGCCTGCGCCGAATATTATGGTTAGTCGCTCCATAGAGGAAAACAACCGCGCGGCGGTAGCAGCTGCTCCTACTCAGCCCGCTGAAATCGGTCGAAAGTCGGAACTGGTCGATTTCGAGAAGCTCCTGAGTGACTTGTCCGCAGACTTCATCCGCGTATCTGCTGAAAAGGTCGATGCCGAAATAGAGCGATGGCTCGAGCTGATCGTGCTTGCGATGAACATCGATCGAAGTACCGTCGTGCAATTCGAGCAGTCCGAGCGGACCTTTTACGTCACTCACCAGTGGGCGCGAGAGGGTTTAGCTGCGCCGGAGCGAGGCCGGAGGGTGGACGACACGATTTCTTATCCCTGGCTAGTGGCACGGGTATCTTCTGGCGAGATTACGGTAATTTCGCGTCTTGAGGACATGCCTCCGGAGGCCTCCAAAGATCGGCAAAGCTTCCGTCGCGATGGAAACAAATCGAACGTGACAATTCCTTTACGAATTGCCGGAGTTGTGGTGGGTGCGGTCTTGTTCGGCACTCTTGTCTCTGAGAGAGCGTGGTCTCAGAAAGAGGTTCAGCGTCTAAAGATAGTAGCTGAGATTTTCGGAAACGCGCTGGAACGAAAGCGTGCTGAAGCAGAGATTCGCCGGCTGTCAGAGGAATTGCGGAAGGCATCACAGGTCGTGACCATGGGCGAGCTTACCGCTTCCTTGGCACATGAGTTGAACCAGCCGCTGGCAGCGATCCGCAACAACTCGCAGGCCGCTCTCCATCTGCTCGCAGCGAAGTCGCCGGATCTTAAAGAGGTGGTGGTCGCCCTCGAAGATATAGTCCGGGACACCACCAGGGCGGCGGACACGGTTCGCAACGTACGCGCGCTCTTTCAGCGCGGTGAAGCTCGCATGCTAGCGGTCGATGTCAAAGAGCTTCTGGCGGACGTCAACCGCATCGTGAGCGCCGACGCGAGAATGAAGAAGATATCGCTGTCGGTGCAGGTACCCGATTCTCTACCCCTGGTGCGGGGCGATAGGACGCATCTGACACAGGCGGTCCTGAACCTGGTCCTGAACGCATTCGATTCAGTGTGCGAAAGCGACGGACCGCGCGAGGTCGGTTTGCTGGCGGACGGGGATGAAACCAGCCACGTGCATGTGTCGGTTCAAGATTCGGGCAAAGGTATCGATCCCAAGGTCATGCCGCATCTGTTCGAACCATTCTTCACGACCAAGCCGACAGGGATGGGAATGGGGCTCGCCATCGTAAAGGGAATCATTGAGAACCATGGCGGCCGGCTGCGAGCAAGACAGAATGCTGACCGTGGCGCGACTATCGAGTTTGAACTGCCGGTTGAATCAGATACTGAGTGCACCGGATAGTTCGTGCAGCAGGAGGGGAGCATGAAAGTTGCCGTTATCGATGATGACCAATCGGTGCGAAGTTCATTGGCGCGCGCGATCAAAACCGCGGGGATAGAAGTGGCTTCTTTTTCGTCGGCGCACGAATTCCTCGACCATCCCTGCCTTAATCAAATCGACTGCGCTGTGACAGATGTGCGGATGCCTGGAATCGACGGCCTCGCGCTGCAAGAAATGCTTGCTCAGACTCAGCCCGATCTTTCGCTGGTGTTTATTACGGGACAGGGTGACGTCCCGATGGGTGTCAAGGCGATGAAGAGAGGCGCTGTCGATTTTTTAGAGAAGCCGGTCGATCGCAAGGCGTTGCTGGAAGCGGTTCAGCGCGCCGCCGAACGCAGTCGCGGCCAGAAAATATCGCGCGCCGAGATTGACGAACTCCAACGACGGTACAATCTCCTTACTCCGCGCGAGCGTGAGGTTTTTCAGCTGGTCACCACCGGACTGCTGAACAAACAGGTGGCCGCGGAGCTCGGCACCAGTGAACAGACGATCAAAGTTCACCGGGCCAGGGTGATCATCAAGATGGACGCCGAATCGATCGCTGATCTTGTGCGAATGGCTGATCAGTTGCAGGTCCGGCCAGCAAAAGCCGATTGAAAGAGCGCGCGCGGTTGACTCAGCATTAGTCTTCGGCCGCAACTCGCCTGTACTCACCTGAAATGACAAGAGGCCTTTGTGTCTCGAGCGCCCGTGTGCACCCGGCACTGTCCGGAATGGCCAGCCTTGCCCTCGAATTTAGGAGGTGCAATACATCCGAATAGGAAAAACTGAAACCGGCTGGTGGCCTTCACAAATCAGGAGGGACTTCCAATGGACATGCGAGTGATTTCCGCCGACTCCCACATGATGGAGCCCGCCGATCTCTGGGAGACGCGGCTCGACAGCAAATTTCGCGACCGGGCGCCGAAAGTGATCAAGAGCGAGAGCGGCAAAGGATATCTCTTTATCGCACCCGGGGTGCGGCCGTTCCCGGTCGCGGGCGGCTTCGGCATCGGCAAGAGCGGCGAGGAATTGAAGGAGCATTTGAAGAAGGGCTACGAGGCGGCGCGGCCGAGCGGCTGGGATCCCGCGGAGCGAATCAAGGATCAGGATATTGACGGCGTGCAGGCCGAGGTTATCTACACCACGCTCGGGATGCCGCTATTCGGGCTCGACGACGACGAACTGCGTCGTGCGTGCTTCGCCGTGTACAACGATTGGGTCGGGCAATTTCGCTCATATAGCCCCAAGCGGCTGCATCCGGTCGCGCTAATCTCGCTTGATGATATTCCGCTCGCCGTCGCGGAGCTGGAGCGATGCGCCAAGATGGGACTCAAGGGCGCGATGATTTGGGGCGTGCCGCCGGAGGACAAACCTTACTATAGAGAGCTCTACGATCCGTTCTGGGCGGCGGCGCAGGAAATGAAGATGCCGCTGTCGCTGCACGTGATCACGCAGCGCGACCAGAAGGGCCGGCGTCGCGACAAAACCGGCGAGCACGGGGAAAGCAAGCAGGAAGAAAACAACCAGGTTCTGAGCGGCGGTATCAGGATGCTGATCGGCACGATGCAGCCGGTTTACCAGGTGCAACGCACGCTCTCGAGCTTCATCTTCGGCAAAGTGTTCGAGCGCTTTCCGGAGCTGCGCGTGGTATCGGCCGAGAACGACACCGGCTGGATCGCGCACTTCATGTATCGCAGCGATCATATGTACGGGAAGTTCGGCACGATGCGCGAGGATACGAAACTCAAGATGCAACCGTCGGATTACGTGCGGAGGAACATCTGGGCGACGTTCCAGGACGACGCAATCGGTCCGATGACATACAAATTCTTCGGCGAAGACAATTACATGTGGGCGTCGGACTTCCCGCATACTGACTCGACATGGCCAAATTCGCTCAAAGTCATCAAGCAGGATTTCGAGGGCGTGCCGGAGCCGGTAACCCGGAAAATCGTGTGCGACAATGCGGCCAAGCTCTACCATATCGAGCTGAATTAGCCGGACCCGGTTGAGATTTGACTTTTCGCTGAATCGATTACTAGCGTCGGGGCGAAAGCGAACTTCGCGGAGCGAGGAGGTTCGGGCCAATGGTGAACGACTTTACAATTTGCGTTGGAACGGTAGGCGCGGGCGTATGGTTCAGTCCCGACGGCGGGGACCATTGGCGGCGTAGTAAAATGAAGCTGCCGTTCTATGCAGAGCCCGGCGAGATACAAGTCCGCACACTCGCCGTTTCGCCGCACAATCCTCATCACCTTCTGGCGGGTTCCGAAGCGGGACTTTATCGAAGCGAAGACAACGGTGCGAGCTGGGAATGGATCGACTCGCCGATGGAAGGCAAACAGATCTGGTCGGCGACGTTCCATCCCGCCGATCCCGACACGATGCTCGCCGGCACCAAAGAGCCCGGGGTCTATCGCACGAACGATCGCGGCAAGAGCTGGCATCGATTGGCGGTACCGATGGCTGAGCGATGCCTGGCCGGCGCGCCAAAAGTCACCAACATCCTGATCGATCCACGTGACAAGCGCACAATCTGGGTGGGTGTCGAAATCGACGGCGTTTATTGCAGCCGCGATGACGGTAAGACCTGGAAACACTCAAAAATCGGTGACAAGGAACTCAACCGCGACGTCCATGGCGTGGCGCTCGCGACAGGAGCCAGGACCAAGCTGTTGGTCACGACGCCGGACGGAATCTGGAGCAGCCTTGACGAGGGCGATTCATGGTCGCTGCATGGATTTCCAAGGTTCGCAGAGCGGGACACCATCTCGTATTGCCGCGGAGTCGCGGTCAAGCCCGGAGATCCCGACACGATCTTCGTTGGCAACGGCGATTTCATCCCGGGCAAGCGCGGTGCGATCCAGCGCTCGCGGGACGGCGGCGTCAGCTGGGAAGCGTGCAAGCTGCCGGTCGAGCCCAATTCCACGATTTACTGGTTCGGAACAAATCAAGCGAATCCCGATGTAGTCGTCGCCAACAGTCTGCACGGCTACCTGTATTTGAGCACCGATTCGGGCGACTCGTGGACCAAAGTGCGCCGCGAGTTTGGCGAGATTCGGGCCGTTACGTGGGTGCCGAACTAGACCGATTCGCTCTCGTTAATAATTCAAGCGCGTTGCCGAACGAGGTGGGCCGAGCTCGCTCAACTGCGTCAAAAGGATCACGACGATGGCGACAAATCTCGAAGACAAGGTGAAAGAGCTCGAAGCGAAGGTTGCCGAGCTTTACGATCGCGAGGCGCTCCGCGATCTGCGTTATCGCTATCACGAATGTATCAACGAGGCGCAGACCTCGGAGATTCCCGACCTCTTCACGGAGGACGGCGAACTTGATTTCGCGCATCTGGGCAAGGCCAAAGGCCGCGAACAAATCAAGGCGTTTTTCTCGGGCCTCGGCCGCGATCGATCCGCACCCGATAGCCGACGCGGTCTTTATCGCGTCCGGCAGTTTATCCATAACCATGTCCTGAAGGTCAACGGTGATCGCGCCAGTGGTTACGCCTACCTTGAAGCCAAGCCGGTCTACAATGGCGAGAGCTATGTCGTCGCCGCGCGCTACAACGACGAGTACGTAAAGCGCGACGGGCGCTGGCGCTTCAGTAAAATGAGTCTCACTCCATTCTTCATGGTCCCGCTGAAGGAAGGATGGGCGGGCGACGATCTTCTGAAGATGGGTCGCTAGGGGCTAAAATTTCGCGGCCGCAAGGGAGTTTCATGAAAACAGATGACGGGGTGCTGACCGGCCTGAAAGTGATCGACTGCGCAACTTATGTCGCCGGACCGGCGGCTGCTACTATCCTGTCCGACTTCGGCGCCGATGTAGTCAAAATCGAACGGCCGCCCGACGGCGATCTCTGGCGCACGTTCTCCTCTGTCCCGGGTTATCCAAGTACTGACTTCCACTACACCTGGCTGCTGACTAATCGTAACAAGCGAAGCATCGTACTCGATCTGACCAAGCCGGCCGGGCGCGACGCGCTGCTGCGGCTGGTCGCCGATGCCGACGTTTTCGTCACCAACTTCCAACCTTCGCTGCTCGCAAAATTCCAACTGACGTGGGACGACCTTGGCCGCGTCAATCCGCGCCTGGTCTATGCGCTGATCACCGGTTACGGCGAGAAGGGCGCGGATGCGGATGCGCCGGCCTTCGACGGGCTGGCATACTGGGCGCGTTCGGGCCTGATGACGAGCGTTACCGGCGCCGACGGCACTCCGGCCGGTGCTCGTCCGGCGATGGGCGATCATCCGACAGCGGCAACATTGTTCGGCGCGATCATGCTCGGACTGTATCGCCGCGAACGTACGGGAAAGGGCTCGAAGGTGAGCACCTCGCTGATGGCGGCCGGGGCCTGGGCGAACAGTGTCGATATACAGGCCAAACTCTGCGCAGCGCACTTTCCGGAGCGCAAGCCCGGCGCGCGCCCGATGAATCCCTTGATCGCCGCATATCCGAGCAGCGATCAACACGCCATGATCATCGCGCTGCTTGATCCCGAGCGCGAGTTTGCGCGCCTGTGCCAGGCGTTGGATGAACCCGAGCTTGCGACCAGCCCGCTGTTCGCGACCAATGAGGCACGCAAGGAGAACGCCGCCGAGCTGCATGCGATCCTGCTATCGCAATTCGAATCGAAGCCGCTGAGTCATTGGAGCGAGAAATTTCGTACTCACGATATCAAGTGGTCACCGCTGCCTACGCTCGACGAAGCCGTCCGCGATCCGCAAATGCGCGACTGCGGTGCGATCACAAATTTCGAGTATCCCGGCCATGGCGTAATCGAAACGGTGAGCAGTCCGATCTTCGTAGCCGACAGTGAAAAACAGAAGCCGCGTACGCCACCCGACTACGGCGCGCATACACGCGAGGTCCTCGAGGAAGCTGGTTACAGCGCGGCCGAGATCGATCGCCTGATTCAATCCGGTGCGGCAGCTGCGAAAGAAGAGCGGCGCCGAAATTGACTATTCGGCGCACGCTCCAGCCAGGCTATATCTGACGAGGCTTCTGCGGTCTCTCGCTAAAGCTACTTCGCCAGACCTTCGGCCTTCAGGGCTTCGTGAACTTTCGGGCGTCCGGCAACGCGAGCCTGGTATGCCGCTAGATTCGGATAGGCTTTGAGATCAATCCCTACGAAGTTTGTCCAGTTTATTATGGTGAAGGCGTAAGCATCGGCGACCGTGAAGTTGCTCCCCAGCAGGTATTGGCGGTTCGCTAGCTGGTCATTGATATACGCCAATCTCTTGTTGATGTTGGTCTTCGCCCCATTCTTAACATCGTCCGATGACGCCTTGTTGAATAGCGGGCCGAAGCTCTTGTGAAGTTCGGTGCCGATAAAAGTCAACCACTCCTGGAGCCGATAGCGCTCGATGGTCCCGGCCTTTGGCGCGAGCCCGCTCCCCGGATTCTGATCCGCCAGGTACTGAACGATAGCCGGACCCTCGGTGAGAACGCTCCCGTCGTCGAGACGAAGTGCGGGAACGTAGCCCTTCGGATTCACCTTCATGTAGTCCTGGCCGGTTTCCGTTTTGTGTTCGGCGAGGTTTACCTTTTCCAGTTCGACCGGCAGCCCGGCCTCGCTGACGACGATGTGGGGTGAAAGCGAGCATGCACCGGGCGAGTAATATAGTTTCATCGAAATCTCCTTGTCAGTTGAATCGCTTGCGTGAAATCGAAAGTTTGGTGCGTACGTCCAGGCTCGGACCACTACAACATTCGGGGCGGTTTCAGGTCAACGCCGAGCGTCGATTTGAACGACTGAGACAGCCGCTCCACGGTCCATGGACGATCGCCCATCAGGACTCGCTCGGGCACAATGTGTGAGTAACGGGTGACCCGATAGCCCATCGCGCCAATGGCCTGTCCATTGACGTACTGGGCTTCGTCACTGGCAAGGAACACGACAACCGGCGCCACGTTGGCCGGATCCATGATTGAATTGGCCGCCGCTGTACTCTGACGAAAGTTCCCTCCCGGCATCCGACCCTCGGGAATGGAATCCGTCATTCGGGTCGAGGCACCGGGCATGATTGCGTTGACCGTGATGTTGTACTTGGCCAGAGCCACGGCGCTGCTGTACGTCAGCCCGAGAATCGCTGCTTTCGCGGCGGCGTAGTTGGGTTGCCCGGGAGCCCCCAATGCGGCGCCCGACGAGAAGTTGATTATCCGCCCCTGCTTGCGCTCGCGCATATGTGCAGCGGCCGGTCGGATCGTGCAGTAGTGGCCTTTGAGATGTACTCGGATCACCTCGTCCCATTCTTCTTCGCTCATGTTGAAGATCATTCGATCTCTCAGAATGCCGGCGACATTGACGAGGATATCCAGCTTGCCGAATTCCCGAATCGCGTGATCAACGACGCCCTGTCCGCCGCTTACCGTCGCTATATCCATTCCGTTGGCAACCGCGACTCCGCCGCTCGCCTTGATCTCCGCCGCCACTTCGTCCGCAGGTGTCGACGGCTCTTTTTTGCCGTCCACTGTCACTCCAAGGTCATTGACCACGACCGCGGCACCGTGAGCCGCCATCGCCTTTGCGACGGCGCGACCGATTCCGCGCCCGCTGCCGGTTACCACTGCTGCTTTACCGTCGAGGATTCCCATGTTCAGCTCCTATTGCTTCTGAGGCGAGGGTGATTCGACCAAGCGAACGATACGAAGAGGTTTCAGCGCACTTTCGCTAGCTCCCTAAGGAGACACTGGCATTCATACCGAACCCCGCGATAACTTTCACGCCAAGATCACTTTTTGGGCGCCCGTTTCAAAATATTTTTGTCGAACAACGCGGGATTTTGGAGAAAGTCGTCGAGAGTATTCATAGACGAGAAGTTTGCAATTTTGTAAGTCCCGCCTTCGCGCAATACATACGAATAGTTCAAAGCTTGCGGCAGCCATTTGTCTCCGGAGCCCCGAGCCTGAAATACGAGGAAGATCGGATCGGCGTTAAGTACGAATTTGACATTGGCCATCATCGCCGAGATTAATCCTGCTGTTTCATAGTTCGAAGCCGGGGACGCGCTTGCCGGTGATCGTTGTTTTGCCTGCTCTCGTTTTTCCGTTGCAGCTAGCCACTGAGTTATTGTCTCCCCGCTCCGCGGGGTGAAATCGCTGGCGAAAGATTTGTCTTTGCCGCTTCGTATAGTGAAGGCTGCGTTCCGTAGAAACTCCAGCAACGGAGTGGGCGCCTTTATCTTCTCGTCGCTGATTGGGAAGTCCATCGGCGCTCCGTCAAATTCAAAGAACGCCGGATGCGCACCCGCATCGCCTGGTCCCGCGAGCGGAATCGGATACTGATAATCCACGTTGATATTCGAAATCGGTTTATACATAGCCGGATCCGTTCTTGCCGCGACGAAGGCGTTTAGAATCAGCGGCTCCACTGGCGAGTTACTGCTGACTGCGCTCAGTCTCAGTTGGTTTTTTTGATCGAGCCCGATGTAGAAGGCATTGCGCTGGATCCCGCCTCTCGTGGGCGCGTCCCAGATAAACATGGTTTCCGATCCTGCCAGTACTTCCGCGACAACCGTTAGCTTGTCGAAATCGAAATTGCTTCTCGCCACCTTCAGCCAACTGTCGGTGCTGTTGTCGGCCAAGGACACGGTAACTTGACTAACCCGTTTCATTTGATCCGGCGAAGTCCACACGCTCGCGAACGTCGCCGCGTCGTCTTTGCGGATTGCATCCACCGCCGTCGCGAACATCGTTTGCGCGCTGTCCATTGGGCCTGCGGCAAACTTTTCGAACGGAACGTTGTAATTCTTCGTCTCCAACTTCAGGTAAAGGCGGCAATGTGTCGGTTGACCATCAATCTCCACTGGAATCGGAACGCTGACACCGGCGAATTCCTGACCCAATACGATGCTGGGCGCGACCACAAGCAAGCACCCTGCGACAAAGCCGGCGCTCAACAGAACCATCTTCAATTTGCGTAAGACGCGGAGCATCAGAGTCTTCCCTCAGAAATCTTAACCCATCAGTAGATAACCTTTTGCTTCCATCAGGTTCGCGATTTCCGCGTCCGAGAGTCCGAGCAGTCCGCCGAAGATCTCGCGATTGTGCTCGCCGAGATCGGGCGGCATCGAGTAGTTAAGCTCGGCGACATTGCTCATTCGAACCGGCATGTTCGGCAGGATGCGCTCGCCCACCTCACGATGATTGATCTTGCGGAAGAATCCCCACTCCCAGAGATGCGGGTCGTCATGAATCTCGACGCTGTCGAGCACGGGCCCGGCTGCCACACCTGCGCGCTGTAGCTCGTTCGCCAGCGCGATGTGCTCGTGATCCGCGCGTCCATCGCGCGAGGATGAGAATCGAGCTCATCGCAATTGCGCCAGCGCGAGTACTGATCGGCGAACTTTGCATCGCGCGTCCACGCAGGATTTCCCATCGCGCGGCATAATGCTTCCCATTCCGATTGCGAGCCGACCGCGATCGCGATCCACTTGTCCTCTCCGGCGCATGGATACGTGTTGTGCGGCGCCATCTTGTCGTCACGATTGCCGCGTCGCGCGTCGATCGCGCCCATTCATCGAAGTAATCCATGTACCATTCCGGCATCTGGCCAATCACCGTCTCGCCCATGCTCGCGTCGATCCACTGCCCTTCGCCGGTTCGATTGCGATGGCGCAGCGCGGCGAGCACGTGGAAGGTCACCGCGCTGGCGATCGCGTAGTCGGGCCAGGTGCCTCCCGTTTGGCGCGGCGGACCGCCCGGATAGCCCTGCGCGTCGAACATACCGACGAAGCAGCATGCCATCGGGCCCCATCCGACCCACGACGCAGGTTCGAGTCCGGTTTTGCCGAGCAGCGAAACGGAGACCATGACGATGTCGGGCTTCACCGCGCGCACCCGATCGTAGGTGATGCCGAGTTTGTTGGCGGCGGGATCGGGGAAGCATTCGAGCACGAGATCGCTCTTGCGAATGATGTCGTCGGCGAGCGCGCGGCCCTTGTCGGTCGCGAGGTTCAGCGTGATCGCTTTCTTGCCGTAGTTCAGCGCGTGGTAGTAGCCGTTGCGATTAGGTCCGGCGATGCGATCAGCCATCCCGGACGGATTGATGCGACCGATATCAATGTAGACCTGCGACTCGATCTTGATCACCTCGGCGCCCATCGTCGCGAGCCACTGCGCGATCTGCGGACCATTGATGATCCAACTGAAGTCGGCGACCCTGATTCCTTCGAGTGGAAGTCGCGCTCATCGTCATGACTCCTTCAGATCACGCCGGCGGCGCGCATGGCCTGTTGCTCGTTCGAGCGAGTAGCCGAGGCGTCCGAGGATCTCCGCGTTGTGCTCGCCCAGCATCGGCGCGCGCGACGGCGATCGGCGGAGTGGCGGTCATCTGCACCAGCGAACGCGGATATTCGAAGCGTCCCGCGATCGGATGATCGATCTCGACAAACGCGTTGCGCGCGCGCAGATGCGGATGCTGCGCCGCCTGCGCCACCGTGAACACCGGGCCAATCGTCAGACCGAGGCGCTGCCCTTCGTTAACCAGGTACTCGGTGTCGTACTTCAGCAGCTCCTCGCGGATCGCCAGCCGCAACACGTCGTCGTTGGCTTGACGTCCCGCCAGCTTGTCGAAGACTTCGCTCTCGAGCGCCGGCGGATTGTGCAGCAGATTCTTGAGCGCCACGTAGTGGGCATCCGCCGCCCACAACGTGTAGATGTAGCCGTCCTTGCAGGGCAACGGTTCGAGGCCGACGGCGACGTTGCCGCGCATCCGGCTGAACGGAAGGCCCACGTAGGTGTAGGCCGCCATCTCAATTTTCGAGGTGCTGGCGATCGCTTGCCAGCACGGCACGTCGATCCATTGACCCACGCCGGTTGCCTCGCGATGGAAGATCGCGAACATCGAAGCTGCCGCGGCTGCAGTCGCGCCCATCATCTCGGCCTGATGGCCCGGGCGCGCGCAGCGGGTTCTCGTGCTCGGCGTCATCGACCATCGTCGGCGTGTTGTAGCCCGTCAGACTCATCGCGAACTCAATGAGGTCGGTGCCTTTCCAATCGCGATACGGACCGATCTGACCGAACGGCGTGATCGACGTGACGTATCAGCCGCGGATTGAGTGCGTGCAGGGCGTCGAAGCCGAGGCCAATGCTATCCAGGTATCCGGGCGGATGGTTCTCGATCAGCACGATCGGCACGCGCGATGAGCGCGCGGAAAACCTCGGCGCCCGTTGGCGTTGCAGGATCGAGCGTCAAGCTCTTCTTGCTGGTGTTGAGATAGAGGAACGAGCCGCTCTTTTCCGGATGCGGGATGTCGCCGGGAAACGGCGGATGCGCGCGCATCTCGTCGCCGGCGCCCGGCGGTTCAATCTTGATGACCTCGGCGCCCATGTCGGCGAACATCTTGCCGCACATCGGTCCCGACACCATCTGCGCGAACTCTACTACGATCAAATCGTCGAGGGCTTTGCTGGCCAAGCGCGCACCTCCCGCGCAGGAACCGCGACTATAGCCCGGAATTCGCCGCCGCGAGAATCCCATCATCCGGAGCTGGGGCAGAAAAGTACGATGTGCCTGCAATGTCGCGAACAATGGACGGACGCCGCTCTTTCCAGTCTGATGCCACCGGCGCCGGACAGTTTGAAATCTCGCGCGGATAGCGCGATGGTTGTTGCACAACTGTCGGAGGAACATTCCATGAAAATCAGCGGGGCTGTTTTCGTTCAGAATTTTCACGAACTGCAGCAGGACCATCAGGTGTTTCTCGAAGATCTCAAGCTCGCGGAGCAATTCGAGCCGCTGGGCTTCGATTCCATATGGAGCGTCGAGCATCACTTTTCGCCCTACACGATGGTGCCTGACGTCCTGCAATTCCTGACCTACCTTTGCGGGCATACCAAGCGCATCGGCTTGGGCACGATGGTCGTTGTCTTGCCTTGGCACGATCCGATTCGCGTCGCTGAGCAGATTTCGATGCTCGATATCATGGCGAACGGCCGTTCTCTCACGCTGGGCTTTGGTCGCGGCGCGGGACGCATCGAGTTCGATGGATTTCGAGTGCCGATGAGCGAGGCGCGCGAACGATTTGCCGAAGCTGCGGAAATCATCAAGCTGGCGCTTTCGCAAAAGCGCTTTTCTTTCAACGGCAAGTTTTTCCAGATCCCGGAAATGAGCATTCGGCCGCAGCCTCTAGACAAAAACCTCGTTGACCGCATGTATGGCGCGATCGTATCGCCGGAAACCGGCGACATCATGGCGAAAGCCGGGATGGGGATGCTCGTGATTCCGCAGAAGCCCTGGGAAGAGCATCGGAAGGATTACGACGCGTATGTGCAGTCGTGCCTGCGCGCTGGCTTTAAAGCGAAGGCCCCGATCGCGGGATGCTGGGTCTATTGCGCCAGCAACGAGCGCCAAGCGATGGAAGCGGGACGCAAGTGGTCAATGAATTACGCCGAAAGCGCGCTGACCCACTACGAGTATCACGAGCCGGAGCATTTCAAAGCTGCGAAAGGTTACGAGTATCACGCGCAGATGGCGCAGACGGTGAAAGCGGCAGGCGGCTTCACCCAGATGTTTGCCGACACGCAGGTAATAGGAACACCGGATCGATGCATCCACGTGTTGCGCGAGATCCAGAACAAGATGGGCGCGTCGGAATTTGTGGGCGTCTTCAAATACGGAGGAATGCCGTACGAAGAAGCGGAACGGAGTCTGAAGCTGTTCGCGTCGGAAGTGATGCCGGTGATCAAAGCCGATCGGCGCGAGCACTCTCAGACGGCCGCGGCCGGCTCTTAAAGACTCCGAGCACCGCCTATCGATTTGAACGCCCGCGAGGCGGCAAACCTTTGACCTCGCCGGGGCGAGCGTGGGATTCTCGCGGCGGAAGCGAATTTATCCTAGCCATCGAGGAGCGACGGGCGATATGTACACCGAGCTGAGTTACGATGTTGACGGACATGTTGGCGTGATCACTCTGCGCCGCCCTGAGGCGCGCAACGCCCTGACCTTCACGACTTACCGCGAACTCGAAGACGCGGTCCGCAATGCCTCCGTGCGATGCCTGATCATCACCGGCGCCGATCCGGCGTTCTGCTCGGGTGATGACGTGAAGCAGATTATGGCTGGCGGCGAGGGTGCGCGTCCTGCTGTCACCAATCTCGCACCGCGGTTGACGCCGGCGGCAGACGCGCTGCTGCATAGCGACATACCCATTATTGCGGCGGTGAATGGCGCCGCTATTGGATGGGGAATGGAGTTGTCGCTGATGGCGGATATACGCGTGGCGTCGGAAAAGGCGCGCTTCGGCGAACTCTTCATCAAGCGCGGATTATGCTGCGACGTGCCGGGAATTGGGCGCCTGGCACAGCTTGTGGGGCGCGAGACCGCGGCGGAGCTGCTGTTCACCGGCGACATCATAGATGCCAATCGAGCGTTGCAAATCCGGCTGGTCTCGCGGGTTGTGCCACATGAACAGTTGTTGCCGACCGCAACCGAGCTCGCGCGCAAGATCGCGTCGAATCCCCCGCTTGCGATCAGAAAATTGAAAAACGGCCTTCGCCGCGCACTCGATCCGGATTGGAACGAACTTGGGGCGTGGGTCAGCACCAGCCTGGCCGAACTGTTCAAGACCGAAGATCATCGGGAAGGAGTTCGATCGTTCCTGGAGAAACGCGAACCGCACTTCGCGGGCAAATGAACGCGATCAAGGTTCTCTACTGCAAAACAAAACCTTGGTAGCCGTTCGCCGCTACTTCCGCACACTTGGCGCGATAGGCGGGGGCTGGGTTCGCATAGAGAAGGAACGCGCGCGCCTTTCCTTCAATGTTTCCGCCGACAAACCAACCGTTGGCACTGCTCAATAGTGTGCGGCTGCCGACCTCATTGGAATGCGCCACCCAGGCATCTTCCGCCTGCGCGGTAGGAGCTATGCTTGAATAGCCGTGGTCGCGCACATAGCGGATGCAGTCCGTGATCCACTCCACAATCGTTTCAGCGCAGACGGTGTAGTTGCAGAACGCGGTATTCGTAGCAATGAAGAGATTTGGGAAACCGGCCGTCTGCAATTGCAGGTAGGTGCGCATCCCATTGGCCCACTTGTCCTTGAGACTCTGCCCGCCCTCGCCGCGAAAATCGATCCGAGTCAGCGCGCCGGTAATCGCGTCAAAACCCGTCGCGTAGATGATCACATCGAACTCGTATTCCCGGTCGCTGGTCCTGATACCTGTTGATGTGATGCGCTCGATTGGAGTCTCCTTGAGATCGACCAGCAGAACATTGTCGCGATTGTAAGCCTCGTAGTATTCGGTCTCGAGAGGTACACGCTTCGATCCGAAAGGATGGTCCTTGGGCACCAACTTTTCTGCTACCACCGGATCCTTCACGCGCGCGCGAATCTTCTCGCGCACGAACTCGGCAAAGTCCTCATTGGCAACGCGGTCAGTCATGATGTCCCGGAAGTTGCCCAGCCATTTCGCGAAGCCAGGCCGCGCCCACAACTGCTCGTACACGGCGCGCCGTTGCTCGCGCGGGAGATCCAGTGCCGCGCGCCGATCGAAGTCATGGAGGAATCCGCCGGTAGTTTCTTTGCACCTCTTGTGAATCTCCGGGTAGGTAGCCTTGAACCGTCGTTGAGTCTCGTCGCTCACCAACGAGTTTCGCAGCGGCGCGGTGTAATTTGCGGTGCGTTGGAAGACGGTGAGATGGCCGACTTCTTTGGCGATGATGGGGATCATCTGGACCGCGGTGGCGCCGGTGCCAATGACCGCCACGCGCTTACCGGTGAAATCGACCTTCTCTTTGGGCCATCTGGATGTGTGATACGACTCACCCTTGAAGCTGTCGACACCCTCGAACGGCGGAATATTGTGCGCCGATAAAATCCCGACTGCGGCAATCAGAAACTGAGCACGCATCCGTTGTCCGCTCTTCAAGCGGACTTCCCATTGGGCTGTGGCCTCGTCATAGACTGCGGCAGTGACGCGGGAATTGAATTGGATGTCGCGGCGCAGGTCAAACTTGTCGGCCACGTAATTCAGATATCGCTCATTTTCCGGCTGACCTGAATAATGTTCCTTCCAGTCCCACTCCTGAAGAAGATCTTTTGAAAACGAATAACCGTAGCTTTCGCTCTCGGAGTCGAAGCGGCATCCCGGATAGCGGTTCCAATACCAGGTTCCGCCGACGCCGTCACCGTCCTCGACGCATCGCACTGAGAGGCCAGCCTCGCGCAAACGATATAGTTGATAAAGGCCCGAAACCCCCGCGCCGATCACAATCGCGTCAAATTCTTCGACGCGGCTGGTTTGAGGGTCCGATGCCTTATGAAGTGCGTCCGTCATGCTGCTCCTGGTATGTCTCCGAACGGGCGATGGTCGTCGCACCTTGAGGTCCGGCGAAAAAGTGCGTTCCAGCGTTTCTTGGCTCTTGAACCCCTATACCACCGCCTTCAAGAACTCTCCAAACGTCGCGCTCGATCTGACGTT
Organism: uncultured delta proteobacterium; assembly: GCA_963842215.1. Classification (GTDB taxonomy): domain Bacteria; phylum Desulfobacterota; class Binatia; order Binatales; family Binataceae; genus Binatus. The sequence goes on from CAWJFQ010000001.1 coordinate 1,784,924, forward strand.
AGCGGTGCTCGAGATCATTCAATGTCACATCAAGGCGGGCCGAGTTTCTTGCGGCCACGGGTTCAACAATGCCTGAAGAATTTAATCTTCAGGCGATTTTCTGAGTTTGCCTGTCAGGTAGCCAGGGAGGATGGCGAGAGCGACTGCGGCTGGTCCTGCTCTCTTACTTTTCCGGAAACTCCCACATGCGAGCCTGGCCCGGCGCGTTTTCGAGAGTAGATCTCGCGTAAGGGCCATCGTTATCTTCGTACAACGAGGTCCATTGTTCAGACCAGTCGGCCTCATCGGGATTCAGATAAACTGCACTCCCGTAGGAAGGATAATAGGGGAATGACTGGAACGAGCTGGAGAATTGGCGATTGCGCTGCCTCAGGCCCGCAAGTGACGCACGAGCGTTGGTGTTGCTCGCGAAACGGGCCGCGGCTGCGCGGTGATTGCCATGGCCTTGTGCCGCACCGGCGCTGCCAGCGATCGCGAGCACCAAAGTCCCAAACATTGCGACGGCAATCAATTGCGTTGATTTCATTGGAGATTTACCCCGTCTGACTCACTATCTCACATCGTAGCATAAAAGGATAGGTTAAAGCACGCGAGAACTGAAGGTGTCACGCCGGGCTGAACCAGGGCCGATCGAAGCCTCTGGCGCGAGCGCTCCATGGATGTTCGACCTCCGCCCCTGGCGCGCGGAATAATGGGATCGACGAAAACTCTCGAAGGACTTCATCTTGGCAAACTCTCGGTATGACCTCGTTGTGATTGGTTCCGGGCCTGGTGGTTATGTTGCCGCGATTCGTGCTGCGCAGCTTAAAATGCGTGTGGCGGTTATCGAGCGGGACCGGCCTGGCGGCGTTTGTCTCAACTGGGGATGCATCCCGTCCAAGGCGCTGCTCAATTCGGCCGGCGCGATGGACACTATTCGGGGCGCATCCAAAGAACATGGAATCGAGACCGGGGAGATTCGTTTCGACTTTGCCAAGGTGATCGCTCGCTCGCGCGCGGCGGCGGAGAAACTTTCCAAGGGCGTGCTCTACCTGTTCAGGAAGAACAAAATCGATTACTTCGAGGCCGACGCGGTAATCACGGGTCCACATTCCGTTTCGCTCAAGCAGGTTGACGGCAAACCGGCGCCAGCTGCCGCCACCCTCGAGGGCGAGCGAATTCTAATCGCGGCCGGCTCGGGCGAGCGGCTTTTCCCCGGCATGAAAGTCGGCGACGGCGTCGTGACCAGCAAGGAAGCGCTGGTGCTCGACACGATGCCCGCGAGTGTCGTGGTAATCGGGGCCGGCGCAATCGGCCTCGAGTTCGGTTACTTCTACAGCGCGTTCGGCGCCAAGGTGACGATCGTCGAGCTGGAAAAGCAGATGCTGCCCGGCTTCGACGCGGAAGTCGCCGAGGAACTGCGGCGCGCGTTCGTCAAACGCGGCATCACCGTGATGCTCGGGCATGGCTACAAGTCGATGACGCGCAAAGGCGACGCGTGGTCGGTAGCGGTGACGGCTGACGGCGCCGAAAAAACCGTCGAGGCCGAGGTGGTGCTGGTGGCGGTCGGCCGCACACCGCTGAGCCAGAATATCGGGCTTGAAAAACTTGGCATCGAGCTCGAGCGCGGCGGCTTCATCAAGGTGAACGACTCGTTCCAGACCAGCATCCCGAGCATCTACTCGATCGGCGACGTCATCCGGCCGCCGCTGCTCGCGCACAAGGCCAGCTCTGAAGGAATCGCGGCGGTTGAAATTATGGCGGGCGCGCGCGAGCCCGGCTTCGACCTGCTCGCAATACCCGGATGCATCTACTGCGAGCCTGAAGTTGCGACGGTCGGACTGAGCGAGGCCGACGCCAAGGCGCGCGGCATCGAGGTGAAGGTCGGCAAGATTCCATTTCGGGCGATGGGCAAAGCGGTCGCTATAGGCGAGACCGCAGGCTTTGTGAAAATCGTCGCGACCAAACAGTACGGCGAAGTGATCGGATGCCAGATTATCGGCCACGCCGCCACCGACATCATTTCCGAAGTGGTGCTCGGCAAGGCGCTCGAAACCACGGTGACCGAAATCGGCAAGACCGCGCATCCGCATCCTACGATGTCCGAAGCGATCATGCAGGCGGCTTTGGCCGCCGACGGCGAAGCGATAGACTTCTAGCAGAATGCTGAAAGCTCTTACCGTCGGAGATCTAGGCGTCGTCGATTACGACCGCGCGCTCGCGTTGCAGACCGCGATGCTCGAGGCGCGGCTGGATGAAAGAATTGGCGACACACTCCTGATGATGGAGCATCCGCATGTTTTTACGCTCGGGCGTGGAGCCGACGAGCGGTTCATCGCCGGCAATCCGACGGGCGTGCCGATTCGGCGCGTTTCGCGCGGCGGACAGGTCACATATCACGGCCCCGGCCAACTCGTCGGCTATCCAATTCTGAAACTGGAAGGAAGCGAGCGCGACGTGACCAAGTATCTACGCGCGCTCGAGGCGGCGATGATCGATGCGCTGGCAGAATTCGGCATCGAGGCCGGACGGCGCGAGGGGATGACCGGGGTGTGGGTCGGCGCGCGCAAAATCGCGTCGATTGGCGTCGGCATCCGGCGATGGACAACCTGGCATGGCTTCGCGTTGAACGTATCGACCGATCTCAGTTACTTCGATTCGATCGTGCCGTGCGGTATCGAGGGATGCCGGATGACATCGGTATGCAAAGTGACGAGTCGCTTGGTGTCGGTGCGCGAGTTCGCCGACGTGATGCGCGGGAGTTTCGCACGCCTGTTCAATTACGCGGAAATATCTTCAGTGGGCGCGTCGGAAATCACGTGGACTCCGGAGTTGGCGGCTCGCGATGGCTGAACGAAAGCATCCCGACTGGATCAAGGTGCGCGCGCCAGTGTCGCCCGAGTACTTTCGCACCAAGGCGATTCTCGGCGAACTGAAACTGCACTCGGTTTGCCAGGAGGCGTGCTGCCCGAACATCGGCGAATGCTTTTCGCATCGCACGGCCACCTTCATGCTGATGGGCGACGTGTGCACGCGTAATTGCCCCTACTGCGCAGTCGCGCACGGCAAAGTGCGTCCGCTGGATGCCGACGAGCCGCGGCGAATCGCGGAGGCGGTGGCGCGCCTCGGACTGCAGCACGTGGTCGTCACGTCAGTCGATCGCGACGACCTGCCGGACGGTGGCGCGGGGCATTTCGCGGCTACTGCCCATGCGATCAAGGCGAATTCGGCGCCGGCGCGAGTCGAAGTGCTGGTGCCCGACTTCCAGGGATCATTCGACAGTGTCGAGACGGTGGTTCGCTCGCCAATCGACATCTACAACCACAATATCGAAACGGTGCCCGGCCTTTATCGATCCGTCCGGCCGGGGGGAAATTACGTGCGCTCGCTCGACGTTCTCCGCAGGGCGAAAGACTTGGCGCGGGGGCTCGGCAAGCCGATGTTCACCAAGGCGGGCGTGATGCTTGGGCTGGGCGAGACCAACCTCGAACTGCTCGACGTGATCCGCGATTTACGGGGCGTCGAGTGCGACATCCTGACGCTCGGGCAATATTTGCGGCCGTCGCCGGAGCACATCCCGGTAGCAAGGTATGTGCCGCCGGCAGAGTTCGCGGAGCTGAAGACCGCGGCGCTGGCGATGGGATTCCATCACGTCGAGTCGGGGCCGCTGGTGCGCAGCTCGTACCACGCGTGGGAACATGTCCAGCAAGACAGCACGCCAAGCTGAAAAAGCGGCGCGCCGCGAAACGTCAGTCCCGCGGCGCGCTTATCGTCAGATTTCGATTTGATCTAACTTCGGCTTACCACTCTTCCTCGTGAAGCTTCTTGACGTCATGCGCGCGGGTCTGGAGATACGCGTCCTGCACGGCGCCATATAGATCGATCGCGTAGCGATCGGCTTCCTCGAACTGGTTCAGATGCAGCGAGCGGTAGTTCACCGCTTCGAGCGCGCGCTGTCCAGTGTCGACAGTGAGCGTGATCCACCATGGAACCAGGTAGCTCATCGGATCCATCGCGCCGTCCGCGACCAGGCCGACCGTGTCGCCAACGGTCGAAGGTCCAAAGAATGGGAGCATTACGTATGGGCCGGTCGGAATCCCGTAGTAGCGAATGGTCAGACCGAAGTCGTTCGGATGTTCCTGGAGCCCAAACCAATCGTCGGCAGGATCGAACAAGCCCGCCAAGCCCAGCGTGGTGTTGATTCCAAAACGCGCGACCTCGCCACCGGCCTCGACAAACTTGAGCTGGAACAGGTTGTTGGCGAAACGCGGGATGACGCGGACGTTGTTGAAGAACCTGCCAACGCTGTCACGCACCGGCACCGGCGCGATGTCGGCGTAGCCGCTCGCGACCGGGCGCAGCACCCAATCGTCGAGCTTGAGGTTGAAGGTAAACATCGGCTCGTTGAAGCCCGACAGCGGATCCGAATAGACGCCCTGATTCTCACCCGGCGGTGTTTGCGTGGCCGCGGCCGATTGAGCTGCAGGGTTCTGCGACAATGGAGCGGCGTCCTGGCTAAGCGCCGGCGTTGCAAGCGAAACGACTGCAAGCAGGGACGATGCGAGCATCACCCTGAGCGCGCTTGTCCTTTCGAGTTGTTTCGAACCAGATGTCATTTTGCCCTCTCCTGCCTCCCCATGGCCCTGTAGCCTGAGCAGCGCCCAAAAAGCGTACCCGTACGCGCTGAACGAATCCATACTAGTTAGTGGTTCGCCAGACTTGCGGCAAGAGCGGCCTGTTTGCTCTTCAAATCCGCAATCAGCGTGTCGTAGCCCTTGTTGTTCATGACTCGATTAAACTGGTTGCGGTAGTTCGCGATGATGCTGATGGCGTCTACCGTCACGTCATAGATTTTCCAGGTACCGCCCTCTTGCAGCAGCCGATAGTTCACACGGATAGCGTCGCCCGAGGGCTGAACGATATTGGTGCTGACCTGTGCGTATTGGGGTCCGTCATTGGACACCGTGCCGAACGTGACCTGCTGTCCGCGGTAGTCGTTAATCTTGCTCAGGTAGGAGTCCTCGATAAACGCGACGAATGCGTTGGTGAACTCCTGCTGCTGAGCGGGTGTGATTTGTTTCCAGTGGTAGCCGAGCGCCGACTTCGCCATCTCGGTAAAATCGAAGGTCCCGGCGACGATTTGGCGAAGCTTGTCCTGGCGCTGAGCCAGCGGGGTCGAAGTGTCGCGGAGCACGGCCAGCGCCTGGTTTACGGTAGTACGCACGACGGACAATGGATCGTCGGCCCGGGCAGACGACGGGACAAGGCTTAGCAACAGCGCGGCCGCCACGGCGAGCATCGCGACTCGGTGCCGAAGTATTTTCTGAATCGAGGTTTGGGTCATCATATTCTTCACTTTTTTGCTGGTTGCTTCTCCGAGTTAGCGGGTGGCTTGGCTGCACCTGTATCCGTGCATTTACATTCCGAATCTTTCGGAGAGCCGCCGCCACTGCCACCGCTATTGTTGCCGGAGCCGGAGCTGTTGATTAACTGGCCGATGGCGTCCTCGAGCACAAATGCCGACTCGGTTTGGCGAATCGTGTCGCCATTGCGGAGCATGCGATCGCTGGGCCCGAGTGCGATGGACACGTATTTGTCGCCGATGATGCCGCTGGTCTTGACCGCCGCAATCGCGTCAGCATCGATCTCGACGCCGTCGTCGATTCGCAGTGCGACGCGGGCGCGCATGTCCTTGAGTCCAATATGCATTACTTTACCGACCTGCACTCCCGCCAGTTGAATCTGATCGCCGGCCTTCAATCCCGAAATATTATCGAAACTTGCGTATAGCGTGTAACCCGGCGTAGGCAGCAGTGAAATCTTGCCTAGTGAGACCGACAGGACTCCGAGCGCGATAATCCCGAGAATCGCGAAAATTCCGACGATGAGCTGCGTGGTTCGAGTTGCGTACATAAGATATCTGCTTCAGCCCGCGAGGGCTGTTTCATTCTCCTCGCCAGATGCTTTGCCTTCCAGAAAACGTTTGAAGACGTCGTCACCGGCCGCCATCATCTCGGCCACGGTGCCGTTCAGATGAGTGCGGCCATTATGGAGAAACGCGACGCGGTCGGAAACCTGGAAAACCGCGGGCACGTCATGACTGACCATCACGGCGGTCAGGTGAAAATTCTCCTGGGTGCGGCGGATAAGTTCGTGGATCGCGCCGGTGCGCGAGGGATCGAGGCCGGTGGTCGGCTCGTCGAGCATGAGGATCTTCGGTCGTCGCACCAGCGCGCGGGCGAGCGCGGCCCGCTTCTGCATACCGCCGCTCAACTCGGAGGGAAACTTGTCCTGCATCCCTTCGAGCCCGACCGCCTTGAGGGTTTCGCGCACCTGCTCGGTGATCTCCTTCTGACTGAACCTGGTTTTCTCGACCAGCGGAAAAGCTACGTTATCGAAAACCGACATCGAATCGAACAGCGCGCCTGCCTGAAAGAGCATTCCGAATTTTTCGCGCACCGCATTCAAGGCCCGGCCGCCGAGCTTCGTCACGTCGACACCGTCGATAACAATCGTGCCCGAATCCGGTCGCATCAGCAGATTCAGATGCTTTAACAGAACGGTCTTACCGGACCCGCTGGGACCCACGATGGTCGTAATCTGTCCGGCGGGAAAATCGAGCGTGACACCGTCCAGCACCTGCTGATGGCCGAAGCGGCGGCGAAGATCGCGCACTTCGATCGCATTGCCGGCCTTGGCCGTACTCGCATCGCTCGCCACCAGCAGGCTGGCGTCGCTACGCTGGTCGATTTCGCTTGGGCTCATAATCTGTCGATCGCTTCGGCCTTATTACAAAAGTATAGACGTAAGAAAATAGTCGAAAGCAAGAATCAGCACACTGGACAGCACCACGGCTTCGGTGGTGGCGCGACTAACCCCGGTCGCCATCCGCTCGGCGTGGTAGCCCTTGTAACAGCAGACCCACATCACGACTACGCCAAAGACGAAAGCTTTGTAGAGCCCGGTCATTATATCGTGGCCGCTCATGTTGGCGGCGATGCCGTTGAAGTACGCGCCCGACGGTGCGCCCATCAATCCCACCCCAATCATATAGCCACCAAAGATTCCCACCACGTCGAAGACGGAGGTCAGCAGCGGGAAACTGATCACGCCCGCGAGCATGCGTGGCGAGACCAGGTATTGCACGGGATTGATGGCCATGACGGTGAGCGCATCGATCTGTTCGGTGGATTGCATCGAGCCCAACTCGGCGGCCATCGCAGAACCGGCACGCGCAGTAATCATCAGGGCGGCCAGCACCGGACCAAGCTCGCGCACCAGCACCAGGGCAACGACCGTGCCCAGCGCGCCGTCGGAGCCGAAGCGGCGCAGCGTGTTGTAACCCTGCAAACCGAGCACCATCCCGGTGAACGCGCCGATCAAGATGATGAGAAACAGCGAGTCGGCGCCGATGATGCGTATTTGACGAATCCACAGGCGCGGCTTGAACGGTGGCAGAAACACGTAGATCGCCGCGCTCAGCAAAAAAATTACGAACGCGCCGAGCTGCACCACGCCGTCGATCACAAGCGCGCCAAGCCGCTCAATCATTGTCACGATCGCATCAGTCCGTTTTTCAATTTTTAGTGGTGGGCAATCCCGAGGCGGGCCAGCCGATTTTGAGTGTGCGTGGCGGACCCGGCGCGCTCGAACTCGGCAAGATCAGCGATCACGTCGAGGTCGAGCGCAGGCCGCGCAAGTCGCAGCACTCTAGCCGGAACGCTGGCCGTCCGGCAATCGTCCAGATGGCGGAGCAGGCTCATTCGACCGAAGCGAGTGGGCACGGCGTCGGCGGGCGAGCGGCATATGATGTTGGTGCCGGAGAAGTCGCGCGAGGGAACCAGCACTGCGGCGCGTCCGGCGGGCATCGCGGCAAAGACTGCGTCCACATCCTCGGCCGCGATCAACGGGATGTCGGAGAGGACTGTGCAAATGGTTTGCGCACCCTGCTCAATCAGCGCAGCGGTGGCAAGCGCGACCGCGGCGTTGAGACCGCGCGGAAATTCCTCATCGATGACGAGAGCGCCCGCGCTGCTCGCCATCGCGAGCAGGCCCCTGTCCGATGTCACCACGGCGACGTGGTCGGCAGCAGTGGCACCCATCGTCGCGGCCAGCACATCGCGAAACATCGCCTCGGCCAAGGCGCGGCGCTCGTCAGGAGGCACGGCTGGCGCCAGCCGGGTCTTGGCAAATTCGAGTTGCTTGGCTGCGATTAGGATAAAGCGCACGGCGTACCTTTATAACCTAACCTGCGCAAGCATCCAACGGGAACCGCAACGCGCCGCGACGGTATAGAAGAAAGCACGCGCGATGGAGCGACTCGCACTCAGCAAGAAAAAATTACCGGCCGTGCGGTGATCGACGCTATCCGCCGGCGTCACTCGCGCGTGGAGTCGCAGCACGCGCTAGAATGCTTGACAGTGTTTCCGTGCTGACTTCAACATATGTGAAGATTTTTTCCGGAGTTGGTCCGATCATTGCCGATCCGCAGCCGACCGCTCGGCGCAATCATCCTGGAGGAGCCTCGACCATGAGCTTGAAGCGAAGCTTGAAGATTGGTACCGCGACCACCATGCTGGCCGCAGCGATGATCCTGATAGTTGCGGGATGCCATCACAAGACCGCGGACGATTATCTAGCCGAGGGCGACAACGATATGCAGCAGACCAAGCTCGCCGACGCCGAAAAGGCTTATCAGCAGGCGGCGACGCTCGCGCCGAACGACCCGCGCGTGCATATCGCGCTTGGAAATCTGTACATCTTCGAACACAAGCCGGGCGACGCGCAAATCGAGTTCATGAAGGTGCTCGAGATCGATCCAAAGAACGCGGCGACTCACGTCGCGCTCGGCAACCTCTATAACGACCAGGTGCAGCACGGCCTCGCGGAAAATCAATACCGAGCCGCGGTGGCGCTCGAACCCGACCGCTCGAACTACCATCTTGACCTGGCCGAGGTATTGGAAAAGGAAGGCAAGAACGTCGAGGCGGAAGATCAAATTCGCACCGCTATCGGACTCAACCCCAAAGACGCCAAGGCGCACCTGGCACTCGCAAATCTGTTGGCCACGCAGCCGGGCCGCGCTACCGAAGCCAATGCCGAATACGACGAAGTGCGGGCGCTCGACGCCAAGCTGATGCCCGCACCAGCCGCGACGACAGCGGTTACTGCGGCTCCGCCGGGTGTGGCGACCACGAGCGCGTCAGCCGGGCCGCCGCAGATCAAGCCGCTCAACAAGCTTTTCCTGTTGACGAAAAATTCCCCGGTCTTTCAGAATCCAGACGAGACCAGCGCCACCATCGGCCAAGTGCGTCGCAAAAAGTACGTCCACGTCACCGGAATCACGGGCAACTTCCTGCAGGTCAAACTCAGGAATGGAGCCGTCGGCTTTATACCCGTCGCGGCGGCGGAATAGCGATCGCGCGGCGTCGCAAAGCACGACGGACCCGGGCGCGGATCATTAGAATTTCGCGGCCCTGGATTTTCGACGCTTTGATTTCTCGACCTTTGGCCGTTTTCGAATCCGCTGGATGAGCGCGGCCGCCGCCTCCCTGCCCGGCTGCAGCGGCCTAAGGGCCGCCCCGCGCACGGGAATTATCTCGCACACGGGGACGCCGCCCCGCTTCACTACGAACGTCTCGTTGCGATACCGCACACGACTTAAGATTTCTGAAAATCGTCGCGCTGCGTCGGTCGCCGAAATCTCTGATTTCATGATTATCTGATTCTATGTGCATGGTGATTTCGATGCCAATCGCACCGTCTGGCGGATCGCCGCACTATTGCTCTAATGACGCCGAAATTAAGTGGCGACGTTCCACAGTAAGCACCTTGCAGTATGTTTAGGCACAAATTGTCAAGCCACTTAACTCGCTATTGCGCGATCACGACACTGCTTCCATATCGCCTCGCTGGTTCGGATCGATTGCGCGGCGTCAAATGGAAAAAGGCACGAACGCGCAACCATCGCCGCGAACCACGTCCAGGCTTCGGCTGACCGTTAATGCGGTGGTAGCCGCGGTTGCGGTGTTCATCATGGCATCGTTGCCGATGCCGCCCAGCGGCGACAACGTGGCCGACGCCGTGCTCGGAGAAATGGACCTCCTCCACAACGGCATCAACAACACCAACCCGACCAGTCTGGACTCTCCCGGCCAGATGGCAGTCGACCTGAGCGGCGGCACCCAACATCTATACGTCGTGGATACCAACAATAGCCGCATCCTCGCATGGAACGACGCCACCAGCTTCGTCACCGGCGCGTCAGCGGACCTCGTGATCGGCCAGCCCGATTTCGAAACCACCACCTGCAACAGCGAAGGCGTGAGCGCCAGTAGCTTATGCCTGCCTGGCGGTGTCGCCGTCGACGCGTCGGGCAATCTCTGGGTTGCCGACACCGCCAACAGCCGCGTGCTCGAATACGCGGCCCCCTTTTCCCAGGGGAAACCTGCCGGTTTTGCGGCGTTTTCCGTAATCGGACAGGGCGGCAGCTTCAGCCAGATGGGTTGCACCACAACCACGTTCACAACCGCGTCGGGTCTGTGCGATCCGCAGGGCGTCGCCCTCGACGCAAGCGGCAATCTATACGTCGCCGACGCGGGCAACAATCGCGTGCTTTGGTACAACCTCGCGGTTAGTGCCGAGACTGCCCAGTTGGTCTTTGGACAAGGCCCGACCGGCACCGACTTCAGCGGCTTTGCTTGCGACACCTCCAGTCCTTCGGCCATCGGGATGTGCAACCCCCTGTCAGTTGCTGTCGACGGCTCGGGAAATTTGTACGTCGGCGACGACGGCGATCATCGCGTCCTCGAATTCAATGAGCCGGTCGGCGCACCGAACAACGTGACCGCCAACCTGGTCTTCGGCCAGGGCCCGTCCGGAGCCGTTTTCACTACCTCCAACTGCAATGCGGCCAGCGCCACCGGGCTCTGTGAGCTCAGCGGAATAGCTCTTGACAGCGCAGGCGACTTGTTTGTGACCGACATCACCAACAGCCGCGTGCTTGAATTTCCAACTCCACTCAGCAGCGGCGTGACTGCGACTGTCGTCTTCGGCCAGAATAACAGCTTCACCACTAGCGCTTGCGGCGGCGGCTCAAGCGGTACCGCGCCGAGCGATTCAGTCTTATGCCAGCCCGACGGCGTCACAGTGGACAGCTTGAACGACGTCATCGTCGCCGATGCGCTGAATAACCGCGTCCTCCGGTTCTCCAGCCCGCAGTCATCTCCGCCGATGGCCAGTGCCGCGCTGGGAGAGATTGATTTTGCTCACGGCGGCGTCAACAATCCGACCGCCGCGGCGCTCCAGGCGCCACAGGGAGTCGCCGTCGATCTCAGCGGCACCACCAACGCCATCTACGTCGCCGACACTGCCAACAATCGCGTGCTCGGATGGGACGACGCCGGCTTTTTCGCCGACGGCGAACCCGCCACGCTCGTGATCGGACAGCCCGATGCGGAGTCAATCAACTGCAACGACGGTGTCAACGGTCTCGGCCCGGACAGCCTCTGCGGCCCGACCGATCTGGCCGTGGACAATTCGGGTAATCTGTACGTGGCCGATGCAGCCGACAATCGCGTACTCGAGTTCCTTTCTCCGTTTGCAATCGGTTCGCCGATGGTCGGACAGAGCGCCAATCAGGTGTGGGGACAAATCGGCATCTTTACGACCGCCGGCTGCAACCTCGGCAACAATACCAAGAGCGCCGCTTCGCTCTGTTTCCCCGCAGGTGTGGCCGTCGATACGCAGACCCCGGCCGACCTCTTTATTTCCGATACGAATAACAATCGCGTGCTCGAGTTCAACTCCGGCATGACCATCGCCGCCAATGTGTTCGGACAAACCGGAAGTTTCACCACCACGAATTGCAACAACACGGGCGCTATCGATGCGGACGCGCTATGCGGTCCGCGCGGGCTGGTTACCGACCCGCTGGGCGACTTGTTCGTCGCCGACTCGACCAACTCCCGCGTCCTCGAATATCTGAGCCCCTTGGCGGTCGGCGGCGGAACGCCTGGCACCCCCGGCAGTCCCGGGGACACGACTGCAGATCTCGTTATCGGCCAAGGATCCACCGGCACCAGCTTCACGACCAATGGATGCGAGGGCGGCGGCAACCCGCCCGCCAGCCCAACCGGAATTTGCAATCCCATCGGCGTCAGTCTCGACGCCCTGGGGGATCTATTCGTCGGTGACCAGTCCAACAATCGCGTGCTCGAGTACAATCAGCCCTTGGCGCCGGGCAATGTCACCGCCACCGAAGTCTTCGGACAAGGTACTGACGAGACCGATTTCACCGACAGCTTTTGCTTCAACTCTGCCCCCGGCAACCCAGCCGTCGGTTTAACCGGGATGTGCGGACCCAGCGGAGTCGCGGTTGACGCGGCTGGCAACCTTTACGTCGCGGACACGATGAATAATCGCGTGTTGCAGTTCGATCAACCGATCGTACCGACCACGACTCCAACCCCGACCGCCACCGCTACCGCGACCGATACTGCAACTGCGACGGCTACGCCGACTGCAACTGCCACCGATACCGCAACCGCAACCGCGACCGACACCGCGACCGCAACTCCAACTGCAACCAGCACTGCGACATCGACCGCAACCAGCACCGCAACTGCGACGGCTACGCCGACCGCAACTGCCACCGATACCGCAACCGCAACCGCGACCGACACCGCTACCGCCACTCAGACTGCGACCAGCACTGCGACGTCGACCGCAACCAGCACCGCAACTGCGACGGCTACGCCGACCGCAACTGCCACCGATACCGCAACCGCAACCGCGACCGACACCGCTACCGCCACTCAGACTGCGACCAGCACTGCGACATCGACCGCAACCAGCACCGCAACTGCGACGGCTACGCCGACCGCAACTGCCACCGATACCGCAACCGCAACCGCGACTGACACCGCTACCGCCACTCAGACTGCGACCAGCACTGCGACATCGACCGCAACCAGCACCGCAACTGCGACGGCTACGCCGACTGCAACTGCCACCGATACCGCAACCGCAACCGCGACCGACACCGCGACCGCAACTCCAACGGCAACCAGCACTGCGACCGCGACTGCAACAGCAACTCCGACCGATACCGCAACTGCAACCGCAACTGCCACTGCCACCCAGACTGCAACCGCGACCGCGACAGACACGGCCACGGCAACCAACACCGCCACTGCCACCTCCACGGCTACTGCCACTGCAACTACGTCGCCGACCGCGACCGCCACCGCCACTGCCACTGCTACCGCTGCTCCGACTCCAGTGCCGGCCACGCTGAAGGTTACGCCAAGTCATCTCAACTTGGGCTCGATCAAGTTCTCCAGAGGCAGGGTAAGCGGTTCTCTAAAGGTCACTCTCAAGAATCAGAGCAGCGCCACCGCAATCACGCTGACCGACATGTTCACCAGCGGTGACTTCTCGATGGCGTCGAACTGCGGCGTCAGCATCAACCCCAAGGCCTCATGTTGGGTTAAGGTCCGTTTCACGCCGACCGGCTACGGCGAGCGCCTCGGCACGCTGACTATCGACAGCAACGCGAGCAACTCACCAGGGTCCGTCGATCTGAAAGGCAAGGGTACTGAGCCATAAACCGGCGCGACAGACTGGCGACTAATCCGCCGGCGCCACGAGATCGAGATGAGGGCCGGCCAGATAGATCAGCCGGCCCTCATCATGCGCCCGCTCCCGGAGCCATCGTGCGACGATCGTCATCTCTTCCAACTCGCGGCGCTCGACCGATTTCGACTTGTATCGCTCGTAATTGTCCAATACGAACTCCCGCACTTCGGCTGCCGCCTCCGGGCGGTCCAGCTTCAGTGTCATCGCCAGCCGCCCCGATAATACGACGTGCGCCGCACGATCGGTCCCCGTCCCTGTCACGATCACGAGATTGTTCTCAGTTACGACCTGGTTCAGCCGGGTCGCTCGATGCGTCAGCGTGGTCAGCGCCTCGAGATGGCGCCGAAAGCGCGCCGCTTCCTCAAAACGCATTGACGCCGCAGCCTGATCGCGCGCCCGGGCCAATTCACCCAGCAACGGCCCGCTGCGCCCGCGCAAAAATCCGACCGCGCGCCTGACCCGCTCCGCATAGCCATCCGCGTCGACGCTCAGGTTGCACGGCGCCGTGCAGTGTCCCATTTGCCCATAGATGCACGGTGAAAAATCCGGGCTCGGCGCGAGCTTCCCGCCGCAGGTGCGAAGGCCGAGGATTCTCGAAAGGGCGCGAACCGAATGCTCGATGCCGCGGCGTCCGATGAACGGACCCAGGTGCATCACGCCGCGCCGCGCGCTCATCTTGGTCGAAAGCGTCACGCGCGGAAACTCGTCCATCATGTCGAGCTTGATAAAAAACGCCGGTGCCGCCGACTTCAGCATCCTGTTGTACGGTGGCTTCAGCTCGCGGATAAGTCGCGCTTCGTCCAGCGCCGCCTCCAATGGCGAGCGCGTCGGCCGCGTCTCGATTTTGTAGACGTGCGACACCAGCTCCGCTGTCTTCGCCTTAACCGCGGCTGTGAAGTATGAGCTCACCCGCTCCCGGAGCCGACGCGCCTTGCCGACGTAGAGCAGGTCGCCGCGCTCGTTGCGCATCAGGTAAACACCGGGCGCCTGCGGCAGCGCCGCAACCGCTTCCGTCGGCACGTGACGCTCGATTCTCCTGCCCGCAGGTCCCCGATGATGGTCGTCGAGCAGGCGATCGAGCCGCGTGATCCCCATCCGCTGCGCCATCTCGAGAAAAATCGAGAGCAGCTCTGCCGCCATCCGCGCGTCACCGAGACCTCGATGCCTTCCCTCGAGTGAGAGTCCGAAATGTCCTGCAAGCAGATCGAGCCGGCGGCGCTTGAGCGACGGCATGAACCGCCGCGACATCCGCAGCGTGCACAGCACCGGGTTACCGAGTCCAATTCCGAAGATGCGCCGGTATTCGAAATCGAGAAATCCGAAATCGAAGCCCGCGTTGTGCGCGACCATCACGCGGTCGCCCATGAATTCGCGGAACGCCGGCAGCACTTCTTCTATCGGCGGCGCCTCGCGAATCATCTCGGTCGTAATCGATGTGAGCCCCGTGATGAAGCGCGGCACGACGCCGCCTTGCGGCCGGATTAGTTTCGAGAACGTCTCAGTCAGCCGCTTACCAACCATTCGGTAGGCACCGATCTCGATGATCGTGCCCGGCCCCGCGCGCCCGCCCGTGGTTTCCAGATCGACCACCGTAAACTCGGCCTGATCGAGCCCGACCCGCAGTCGATCGCTCTGCACCAGCCGCCACTGCGCCGTGTCCGCGTCGAATATGAAATTTGGATCGTCGTCGAGCAGCTGACGAACCAGCCGCGCACCAAGTTCGGGATCCGAGCCGACTCCGCTCAGCAGCAATCCGATCAATTCGCCTGCGTCGGCGCCAGCAGGCCGCGAGCACAGGAATTCGTAAAGCTTCTGCTTCGCCGAAACGCCAAAATGACGCTGATTCGCGCCCGGAATGACTGCTTCTTCCACCCGCCTGCCCCTTCGTCCTTTCTTCGCTTTAGCAGGGGCGTCCTCCGACAGCAACGGTAGAAGCTGCCAACCGTTGGCCGATCGCGGACACGCAAATCCTGCACGCTACGTCCTATCCGCGATTATGCAGGCGTCGTGCTAAGTTGACCCTTCGATGCGCCAGGACAGAGACGAACTCGCGCGCTATATCACCACGCAACTAAAGCTCCTCGCTGACCCCGCGAAAGCGCCCGCGATGGCCGCGTATATGAAGACCGCGCAACCGTTCTTCGGCGTTCCGACGCCGGCGCGACTGGCGATGCTCAAGCAGATGGGTGCGAGGTTTGCGCCCACCGATCAGAAATCATACGCACGCGGCGTGCTGGCGCTGTGGAAGCTGCCGCATCGCGAGGAGCAATACTGCGCGATCGCGTTTGCACGCCGCTATGAACAGTTCATCACCCCCGCGTCGCTGCCGCTCTACGAGCGTATGATTCGCGAAGGTGCATGGTGGGATTTTGTCGATGAAATAGCGGCGAACCTAATCGGCGCTGTTTACCGAAATTTTCGCGCACAAACCCGGCCGATAATCGAGCGATGGATCGACGACGAACACATGTGGATTCGTCGCACCGCAATCCTCTCACATCTCAGGCACAAGCATGAGACCGACGCGGCGCAACTGTTCGAGCACTGCACCAGGCGCGCGCACGAATCGGAGTTTTTCATTCGCAAAGCGATCGGATGGGCGCTGCGCGAATACAGCAAGACCGACCCGCGCGCTGTCCGCGCGTTCCTGACGAAGAATCGCAAATGCTTGTCAAACCTCAGCTACATGGAAGGCTCTAAGCATCTCGCACGCGTATAACTCTCGCCACGCCTATGGCCCGCAGCTGATCGCCGCGGTAGAATAGCGGGTCTGACAAGGAAGGTATTTGGAGTATGGAACGCGTTGAACTGACCCGCGAATGCGAAGGCGTCCAGGTCCCCGCCGGAAACAAGATGATGCTTGAAAAAGGGCTCGAAGCCTTTATCACGCAATCGCTCGGCGGAACTTTTACCCTGCAAGTTCCCGCCTACGGCGGCCTGTTCCGCGTGGCCGGCAAGGACGCCGATGCGCTCGGCAAAACACCTCAGGATGCGGGTGCGGTGTCGGCGTCCGGCGGCGGCGACCTCGAAGCGATGGTCTGGGAGCAGCTCAAGACCTGCTTCGATCCGGAAATCCCCGTCAATATCGTCGACCTGGGGCTTGTCTATGGGATGGAAGTCAAGGACGCCGACGACGGCACCAAGAAAGTCGAAGTCAAGATGACGCTGACGGCACAGGGCTGCGGCATGGGCGCGTCGATCGCAACCGACGCGCGCTACAAAATTATGAGCCTGCCGGGCGTGTCGGAGGCGGACGTCGACCTGGTCTGGGATCCGCCGTGGACCCCGCAGATGATCTCCCCCGAGGGCCGCGAGCGCCTGGGTATCGACTGATAGATCCGGCGCGAGGCAACTCGCACGGATTGCATCGGCGGGCTGTGCGTTGACTTGCCTGACTGCGTTCGATAATTGTGTGCGTTCGGCATAGCGATGTTTGCAATAGTAAAGACAGGCGGAAAACAGTATCGCGTCGGCGTCGGCGACCAGATAACGGTCGAGCGGCTTGAAGGCGACGTGGGCGCGGCAATCTCACTTGACCAGGTGCTTGCAGTCGGCGGCGAAGCGCCGAAGGTCGGCACTCCGGTTGTGGCGGGCGCGTCGGTGACGGCTAAGATCGTCCAGCAGCCGCGCGGCACGAAGATAATCGTGTTCAAGAAAAAGCGCCGCAAGAATTATCGCCGCAAGCGGGGCCATCGGCAGGAACTGACAGTTCTCAAGATCGAGGAAATTTCAGCCGGCGCATAGTCGTCGCGCGCGAATTTTGTTTTGAGCTGCGGCCCGAAGGGCCGCTCATTCAGGGAGACATTGCGTGGCGCACAAAAAAGGCCAGGGTTCGACGCGCAACGGCCGCGACAGTCCGGGCCAGCGCCGTGGCATCAAGATTTACGCGGGCCAGACTGTCAAGGCCGGTAATATCATCATCCGCCAGCTCGGCACTCGCGTGCATCCGGGGCGCAACGTCGGTCTCGGCCGCGACTATACGATTTACGCGCTCATCGACGGTGTGGTTAAGTACGAGCCGAAAGGTGAGAAGCGGCAAGTGAGCGTCGAGCCGCTCCCCGCCGACACCGATACCGCAGGGGCGTCTGCTTAGGATCTTCAGCCCGCAAGATTGAATCCAGGCCCCGCGGTACGCCGTGGGGCTTTTTTCTTGACACTGGTTGACAGTGCGGTTCGATGTTTGGTGCAACTTTAGTTGACGCGTAACGCGGATTTTCGCGACGGGAGGAATTTCGATGCGACTAGGTTTAATTTCCGGATATTCGGGCGCGCAGATGGGCCTGCCGATGGATACCATCCTCGAGGCGGAGCGCGCCGGCTTCGACTCGGTGTGGACCGCCGAAGCCTACGGCTCTGACGCGATCACTCCGCTGGCATGGATCGCCGCGCTGACCAAAAAAATCCGGCTCGGCACCGGTATCATGCAAATGCCGGCGCGGACTCCCGCCGCAACCGCGATGACGGCGATGACCCTCGACGCGCTGTCGGGCGGCCGCTTCATCCTGGGCATCGGGCCGTCGGGTCCGCAGGTGGTCGAGGGCTGGCACGGCGTGTCGTATGGCAAACCGTTGCAGCGCACGCGCGAGTACATCGAGATCGTGCGGACGATTCTCGCGCGCGAGGTACCGCTCGAGCATCACGGCAAGGAATTCGACATTCCATACACCGGCGCGGGCGCGTCGGGTCTCGGCAAGCCGCTCAAGAGCATCCTGCACGGGCGCAAGGACATGCCGATTTACACCGCGTCGATCAGTCCCAAGGGAATCGCGCTCGCGGCGGAAATTGCCGACGGTGTCATTCCGGTGTGGATGAATCCCGAACGTTGGGACATCTATGACGCGCCGCTCAAGGAAGGGTTTGCGAAGACTGGCGGCAAGAAGAGTCTCAACAATTTCGACGTCGCTCCGTTTGTCACCTGTATCATGGGCTCCGACCTCGAGAAGTGCCGGATGCCGGTGAAAGGGATGCTGGCGCTGTACATCGGCGGGATGGGCGCGCGCGCAAAGAATTTCTACAACGACTACGCCAAGCGGCTCGGCTACGAAGACGTCGCGGTGAAAATCCAGGACCTGTACCTGGCCGGCAAGAAGGCGGAGGCGATGGCGCTGGTGCCCGACAAGCTGGTCGACGAGGTCGCGCTGGTGGGAAATCGCGAGCGAATCGGCGACCGGCTCAAGGCGTGGAAGGCGTCGCCGGTCAAGACGATGCTGATTGGCACCGGCGACATCAACGCGGTGCGCGCGCTGGCGGAGATTTGTCTGTAGGCGATCGGCGCCGCGCGCAGGGACTATAATGGTTACGCCGCCATGCGATTTATCGATGAAGCCAGGGTATTCGTGCACGCCGGCAAAGGCGGCGACGGCGCAATCGCGTTTCTGCGCGAGAAATACCGGCCCTTCGGAGGGCCGGCGGGCGGCAACGGCGGGCGCGGCGGCAGCGTAATCTTCCAGGTCGATGAAGGCCTCTCGACGCTGCTGGATTTCAAATATCAGCCGCGTCTGATTGCGAAGGACGGCGAATCCGGCCGCGGCAAGGAACAATACGGACACGGCGCCGACGATGTCGTGGTGCGAGTGCCGCCCGGCACGATCGTCTTCGACGAAGAAAGCGGCAAGACGCTTGCGGACCTGGTGATGCCGGGCGACACCGCGGTTATCGCGCAAGGTGGCGAGGGCGGCCGCGGCAACATGCACTTTGCGTCGTCGACGCGGCGCTCGCCGCGAATCGCGACGCCGGGTACCGCGGGCGAGCAGCGATGGGTTCGCATGGAGCTGCGGCTGGTCGCGGAGGCCGGGCTGGTGGGACTGCCGAACGCGGGCAAATCGACGCTGCTGACCGCGCTCAGTGCGGCGCGGCCGAAGATCGCGCCCTACCCTTTCACGACGCTGGCGCCGAATATCGGCCGGGTGTCTGTCGCCGGCGAGGAAAGTTTCACGCTGGCGGATATTCCGGGGCTGATCGAGGGAGCGCATCGCGGGCTTGGACTTGGGATCCGTTTCCTGCGGCACCTGGCGCGCACCCGGCTGATAGTCTACGTGCTTGACGCTGCGGAAGATCCCGCGGCGGCGTTCACTACCGTACGTGGCGAGATAGCGGCGTTCGATCCGATGCTGGCGGAGCGGCTGGCGGTGGTCGCGCTCAACAAGATCGATCTGGTCGCCGCCGCTGAAGTGCAGAAACTCGCGCGCAAGCTGCGCAAGCTCACCGGTCTCGAAGTATTTCCGATTTCGGCGGACAAAAGCGAAAATCTCGCGCCGCTGGTCGCCGCGATCGCGCGGATGCTTAATCAGGTGGACCAGCCGGCCGCATGTCCCAGCTGAACTACAAGGAATCGACGGTCGCGCGCGCGCGGCGAATCGTGATCAAGGTCGGCAGCGCGGTGCTGTCGGACGCTGACGGACTGCGCAGCGAGGTGATCGATCAACTCGCGGCGCAGATCGAGGCGGCGGTGCGCGCCGGCCAGGAAATCGTGATCGTCACGTCGGGCGCAGTCGCCGCGGGACGCGCGAGGCTGTCGAAACTTCACGGCGCGACGATCGCCGCGCGGCAAGCCGCCGCCGCCACCGGGCAGATCGAGCTGATGTCGGCGTGGGCGAGCGCATTCGAGGGGCGCGGCCGCAGCGTCGCGCAGATCCTGCTGACCCATCAGGATTTGGCGGAACGCCGGCGCCGCCAGAATGCGAATCAGACGATCGCTGAACTACTCGGCGCGGGCGTGATTCCAATCGTCAACGAGAACGACACCGTCGCGGTCGAGGAAATTCGGCTCGGCGACAACGACGTGCTGTCGTCGCTGGTCGCGAGCCTGGTGCAGGCGCAACTGCTGATTATTTTGAGCGACGTGGACGGCGTGCTTACCGGCGACCCGCGCGAGCGCAACGACGCGCGGCTGATTCCGGTGATCAACGATCCGGAAGCGGAAATGCGCGGGTTGGTGGCCGAGAAGGCCGGCCCGCTTGGCGTCGGCGGTATGGCGACGAAGTTGAAAGCGGCGCGGCAGGCGGCGCGCGCCGGAATCGCGGTGATTATCGCGCGCGGGCGCGAAGCCGGAATCGTCACGGCCGCGCTGGACCCGGCGCGCGAGGCGGGAACGCTGATCGTGCCGGCGGGAGTGCGGCTCAAGAGCCGCAAGCATTGGATCGCATTCGCACTCAGGCCGGCTGGATCGCTTGCGGTCGACAAAGGCGCGGCCGACGCGCTGTGCAATCGCGGGCGTTCGCTGCTGCCCTCGGGCGTGAAGGAAGTGCGCGGAGATTTTGGCGGCGGCGATTGCGTGAGCCTGCTCGATCAGGACGGGGTCGAGTTTGGCCGCGGGCTGGTGAACTATCCGGCGTCGGATGTGCTGAAAGTAGCCGGCCGCCGCTCGACCGAGATTCCGAGCTTGCTCGGCTACAAAGTGGCGGACGAGATTATCCATCGCGACAACTTCGTTTTGATTAAAGAGATCGCGTAGAGAACCTATTCACTTGATTTTAATGTGAAACCCGCGGTGGGTTTCACGCTTCCTTCGGCAGGGGTGACCCCTGCACCCGGTGAAAAGAACAGACAGGACTTCGTCCCTGTTAGAACGGTTTGGGGGCGGAGGCGGCCGGCCGCAACGCGGCCGGTGGGTGAGGGCTATGCGGCGCCCGGCTTGCCCAGTTTATTTGAGTTCGGTCGATATATATCCTTGATGGGTGGCCGACCTCTGATGACGGTTGAAGCGGATATCGCTGCTGCGCTCACGCGGGCACGGGTAGCGGCGCCGGCAATGGCGCTGGCTACTACGGCGCAGAAAAATGATTTTCTTCGGCGGCTGGCGAGTTCTATTCGCGGCTCGCGCGCGGAGATCGTGCGGACGAACGCGGTTGACCTCGAGCGCGCGCGCAAGAGCGGGCGCGGCGGCGCGTTCGTCGAGCGGCTGACGCTTGACGACGGCAGAATCGAGGCGATGGCCGGGGGGGTGCTGCAGGTCGAAGCGCTCGACGATCCGGTCGGGACAGTGTTCGAGAAGTGGACGCGGCCCAACGGACTGGAAATCGAAAAAGTCAGAGTGCCGATCGGCGTGATCGCGATGATCTACGAATCGCGTCCCAACGTCACGATCGATGCGGCGGCGCTGACGCTCAAGGCCGGCAACGCGGTGGTGCTGCGCGGCGGCAGCGAAGCGCTCAGCAGCAACGGGATGCTGGCGGAATTGATCTCGCGCGCGTTGCAGGACGCGGGACTGAATCCGGATGCGGCGACATTTATTCGCGATCCGGATCGCGAAGTAATCCAGGTAATGAAGCGCAGCCGCGAGCTGCTCGACCTGATAATTCCGCGCGGGGGCCAGTCGTTGAAGCACGCGCTGGACGGATCCGCGGTGCCGCTGCTGCCGCATTTTGACGGCAAATGCCACACCTACGTCGATCAGGCGGCGGATCTGAAGATGGCCGAGGAAATTTGCGTGAATGCAAAATGCTCGCGGCCCTCGGTGTGTAATTCGATGGAGAAATTGCTGGTCCATCGAGGGGTGGCGGAGAAATTTCTACCGTCGCTCGCCGCGCGAATGACGGCGGCCGGAGTGGAGCTTCGCGGCGACGACGCGACCCGAAAAATCGTGACGGCGGCGCGGGCCGCGACCGACGAAGACTGGGACGCCGAATACCTGGACCTGATACTAGCGGTGAAAGTAGTGGATTCGGTGGACGAGGCGTTGGCGTTTATCGCGCGTCATGGGTCCCATCTGGCCGACGCGATCGTTACCAACGACGCGAAAACCGCGGCACGCTTTGAACGCGAGGTCGATTCGGCTACGGTTTACGTGAATGCGTCGACGCGTTTCACCGACGGCTTCGAATTCGGATTCGGTGCGGAGACCGGAATCTCGACGAATCGGCTGCACGCGCGCGGGCCGATGGGACTCAACGAGTTGACGACCTACAAGTACGTCCTGCGCGGGACGGGACAAATCCGCGCCTGAACGGCGCCGCAAGACCAGTCACATGCGGGTAGGATTGTTCGGCGGCAGTTTCAATCCAATTCACTTTGGGCATCTGCGGGCGGCCGAAGAAGTTCGCGAGGCGCTGCAGCTGGACCTGTTGTATTTTATTCCGGCCGCGTCGCCGCCGCATAAGGCGGAAGGCGAACTGGCGCCCGCGGAGCATCGGCTGACGATGGTGCGGCAGGCGACCAAGGGCAACCGGCATTTCATGACCTCGGACGTCGAGATTCGGCGGACCGGGCGATCGTACACCATCGACACGGTGCGCTATTTCCTGGCGACGCTGCGGCAACCGGCGACGCTGTACCTGCTGATGGGGGCGGATCAATTTGCCGAACTGGCGACGTGGAAGGAGCCGGACGAACTGGCGCGGCTGGTGAACTTCGCGGTTCATACAAGGTTAACCGAAGCGCGGGAGGGACCGCCGCGAATTTCAGTTGCCGCACTGAAGCGGTTTGGCTACACTCAGGCAGACGATCACTACGTGCATTCGAGCGGACAAACGCTATCTTTTGTCGAAACCACGTTCCTTCCCATTTCAGCGACTGAAATTCGCAACAAACTGCAACACGGTGAATCGATCAGGTACCTGGTACCGTTCGATGTCGTCGAGTATATTCAGCGCCACGCGCTGTATTGAGGATCGTTCTGCTTAAACTCGCGGGTTCATTTTCTTTCCACTTGAACAATCGACAGCCGGCAAGCCGGCCTCTGAATCGCGGTCAGATTTCTTGACGGCGCTGAAGAAGGCAATTGCCGCAGCCGAAGCGGCGCTGGAAAAAAAGGCCTACGACCTGGTGGTGCTCGAAGCCGAGCATCTGAAACCGGTGGCGGACTATTTCCTGGTGGCGACCGGGCGCTCCGACGTGCAGGTGCAGGCGATAGCGCGCGGAATCGAAGAGGCGATGGGCAAGAAGGGGCATCGCGCGCTGGCGGTCGAGGGGATGAATCACGCGCACTGGGTGGTGCTCGACTACGATGACGTGGTGATCCACCTGTTCTACGAACCGGCGCGCGAGTTTTACCGGCTCGAGCGGAACTGGATTGACGCGCACGAAGTACGGCTGCC
This sequence comes from uncultured delta proteobacterium, assembly GCA_963842215.1. Classification (GTDB taxonomy): domain Bacteria; phylum Desulfobacterota; class Binatia; order Binatales; family Binataceae; genus Binatus. Next base: position 1,808,575 of record CAWJFQ010000001.1, read on the forward strand.
CGAGCCGATACGCAAGCAGGCCGAAGGACTGCGTATCCGCGCCAGCGGATAGGAATCTGCCGCGTCCGGCGGTCAGACGCGTTTGAGCAAGTGCGAAATCCAGACCAGGATAACTGCGCCGATGGTGGCGACGATGATCGCGCCGATCATGCCGTTGGGTGAGCCGAAGATCGCTCCGCCGATGAGGCCACCGATGAGGCCGAGCACCAGATCGCCGATGAGACCGAAGCCCACACCGTCCACGATTTTTCCGGCCAGGAAGCCCGCAATTATTCCGACGATGATAGCAGCAATCATTCTGAGCCCCTCACTTCAGTTGTCGCGATAGCGCTCGAACAGCGCGGGTGCAATCGCTACTTTTTTTGTTCCATCGGAACGCCGCAACACTTCAACTGTCCAGAGCCGCCCTTGGTGACGATGACCTGGGATTTGCAATTGCCGCAGATATAAACTTTGCCGAGCTGATTTGCCATTCGTGGATCCTGATCCTTTAGCCCTTAAAATTTGCGCCGGAAACTCACGCGCCCCTGAACAGCGGCTTGCGCTTCTCAAGAAAAGCGCGGACGCCTTCGGCGCGGTCGGAAGTCGTTTGTAGCAGGGCGTACAGATCCTCCTCAAGCCTAATGCCCTGCTCCAAAGTCATATCATAACCCTTCAACACGGCGTCCTTGACCAGCCGCGCAGCCAGAGGAGCGCGGCTCAGGAGGGACTCGGCGACGCGGCCGCTGGTGGCAGCGAGATCGGCACGGCTGCCGGCAAGATAGGTGACGAGGCCGGTGCGCATCGCGTCGTCGGCTCCCAGAGCCGTGCCCGTGAGCATGAGGCGAAGCGCGTTGGCGGCGCCGATGAGGCGTGGAAGGCGCTGGGTCGCGCCAAAACGAGGCATCGCGCCGCGCTTCATTTGAGTGATCGCGAACCGCGCCGAGGAAATGGCGACACGAATGTCGGCGGCCATCGCGAGCTCAAGGCCCTCGTCGAAGGCGTCGCCGTTGACGATGGCGACGGTAGGCTTGGAAAGCACGGCGAGCGACTCGACCAGCCGCGGATCGACAGCCTGGTCGAAGCCAAGACAGAAGGCGGAGCCGGCGCCGGTGATTGCGAGCATGCGAGCGGCGTCGTCATCCTCGACATGCTCGAACAGCTCGAGCAGGCGGACGGCCATCGCGGCGGAGAGAATGGCGCGGGCGCCGGAGTAGCGAAGCGTGGCGCTGACGCATCCGCTGGCGAAGGAAACGTCGATCGCGCCGGCGGCAGGGGAGCGCGCGGCGCGGCGCGGCCGGGATTTTTTCGCAGGGCGCGGCGTCAGACGCCTCCGGCGGGCGCTCGCAGATCCTTGCGCAGGATTTTGCCGAGCGGATTTTTGGGCAGCGCATCGATGAACTCGATGCTCTCGGGGCGCTTGAAACTGGCCAGGCGCGAGCGGCAAAACTCCTCGAGCTCGGGTTCGCTGACCCTGGCGCCCTTGCGCGGGACGACGAAGGCCTTGACGGTTTGACCCCATTCGACGGAGGGCACGCCGATAACGGCGCATTCGTCGACGGCGGGATGACTCATGAGGACGGTTTCAATTTCCGCGGGAGCAATATTTTCGCCGCCGCGGATGATCATGTCGTCCTTGCGGCCGGCGAAGAAGACGTAGCCGTCGTCGTCGAGCCATCCGAGATCGCCGGTCGCGCGCCATCCATCGGGGAGCCGGGCGTCGTCGTCGCGGCCGGCATAACCTTTCATGATGCGCGGCGTGCGAATGATGATTTCGCCGACCTGGCCGTGCGGGAGGAACTTGCCGTCCTCGTCGCGCACGCGAATCTCGACGTCGGGGAGCGGCTGGCCGATCGAGTTCAGGCGTTTGAGCTTAAGCTCAACCTGCTCCGGGGTGCCTTCGATTTTGTGATCCTCGGGGCCGAGCACGGTCAGCGACGAGGTGGTTTCAGTCTGGCCGTAGGCGTTTACGAAGCCGACCTTTTTCGGCAAGACTTCGATCGCGCGGCGAATCACCTGCACCGGCATCGGCGCGCCGCCGTAGGCGAGATTGGTCAGGCTGGAAAGATCGGCGGCGGCGAATGCGGGGTCGTCGATGATCTGTTTCATCATAGTCGGCACGACGAAGGCGTGGGTGACGTGCTCGCGCGCGACGAGCTCGAGCCACGCGCGGGCGTCGAACTGCGGCATCACGACAACTTTGCGGCCGGTCCAGATGTTGGACATGTAGGCGGTGGTTCCGGCGATGTGATAAAACGGCACGCACACCAAAGCGACGCCGCGATCGGTGCCGTCGGCCATCTCGACGTTGGCGGTGACGTAGGCGGCGAAATCGCGAAAGCGCAGCTGCACACCCTTGGGCAGCGAGGTGGTGCCGCTGGTGTACATGAGGATCGAGATATCCTCGTCTTCGACTTCGGCTTCGGTCTCGTCGGGCACGGCGTTGCGGATCATATCGGCGAGTTGGGGCAGGCCCTGGGCGCCGTCACCGAGCGCGACGATCTTGCTGGCTTTGAGACGCGGCTGAATCCGGGAGATCAATTCAAGATAGCGATCGCCGACGAGCAACACCTGCGCTTTGGCGGTGTTGATCATGTACTCGAGCTCGGCGTCCTTGGCGCGGTAGTTGAGCGGCAGGAAGGTGAGGCCGGCCTTGGCGGCGCCGTAGTAGCATTCAATGTAGAGATCGGAATTGGTGTCGAGCACGGCAATGACGTCGCCATGCTTGAGGCCGAATTCCTTGAAGACCGCGCACAGGCGAGCGACCTGCTCGTTCAGATCCGCATAGGTTAGACGCCGGGCGCCGAAGACCAGGATTTCCTGTTCGGGCACAATCGACGACGGGATCGTTACGAAGTTAACCGTGTTCACAGTGCGCGAATCCTCCAGAGGAGATGCAAATCAAATATTGGCGAGCCGCCTGCCGAGCCGGCGTTCGAGCTCGAGTGCTTGTGGCAGCGGCAGATCGAGGCCTCCCCAGACCGCCAGCTTGAGCATCGCTGAGCGCTCGCGGGCAATGCGTCCGACGGCGCGGGCGAGCGCGAGTGCGCGGCGATCCAAATCCGACAAAGGAACCACTTCGGCGACCAAACCTACAAGTAACGCGTCTTGGGCGTCAATCCAACGGCCGGTAAGACATAGATCGAGGGCGCGGCCGAGTCCGAGGCGGCGCGCGGCGGTCTGGGTTCCGGCCACGCCAGGAATCATGCCGGCGCCGGTCTCAGGCAGGGAAATCCTGGTGTCGTCGGCGGCGATGGCGAAATCGCACAGCAGGGCCATCTCGAGTCCGCCGCCGACGGTGTAACCGTGGATTGCGGCGACGGTCGGGATGGGCAACGCGCGCAGCATCCCCCAGACGTCGCGCCGGAAGCGGACCCATCGCGCGACAATTGGCGAAGGCGCCATCCCGAACTCGGCGAGATCGCCGCCGGTCGAGAAGGCCTGGCCAGCACCGCGCAAGACCATCGCGCGAACATCGCGATCGTCGTGAATAGCGGCGAGGATTTGGAAGAGATCGTCGCGCATCGCCATGTTGTAGGCGTTGAATTGCGCGGGACGATTGAGCGTGACCCATGCGACCGGGCCGCGCCTGGCATAGAGCACCGCGCTCGAACCGTTGGACATCAGGTGGAGCGCAGGTCGGCGCTGTCGCTGCTGGCGATGGCGGGACGGCCGCGCTCGTAAACGACGCGACCGCCGACGATTGTGATATCGACCGCGAGATTCATCAGATCGGCAGGCTTGAGCTTCGACGGGTCGCGCTGGAGCACGATGAGATCGGCAAGCCGGTCGGGCTCGATGACGCCGGCGTCGAGACGGGCCAAGCGGGCAGCGTCGGAGGTGAAGAGCGCGAAGGCTTCGTGCATCGGGAGCGCTTCGGTGCGAGCTAGCTCGACGCCATCGATCGAAGTGCGGGAAACGGCGGCCGCGATCGCGGCGAGCGGCCTGGCGGGAGTGACAGGGGCGTCGGTCGCGCCGGCCAGGTGAACGCCGGCAAACTTGAGGCTGTGTGCTCGATACATATGAGCGACGAGGCCGGGCTCGGCGGCGTACTTGGGCCCGCGGAAGTAGATGAAACCCGGGTTGGTGACAACCCACACGCCGAGCGCCATCAGCCGGTCGATGTAGTTGGGGGTAATGAGTCCGCCGTGTTCGATGCGGAAGCGTGGAATTTCGCGCCTGGCAGAGAATCGCGGTTTGGCAGATTCGATCGCCTCGACCGTCTCTTCCAGCTCCTCGATTTCGGTGACGTGAAAGGCGCAATCAAGTCCGTGGTTGAGCGCATGTAGTACCGGGCGCGAAAGTCCGGCGGCGTCGTACTTATAGCCGGGCATAAACTTGGCGCCGGCCAGTGAGATGCGCGAGCCGCGGACAATCTGTGCGCATCGATCGGCGGCGGCGAGATGCTGGCCGCCGATCATCACGCCGACGCGTTGCGAAATCGCGCCCGATTGCGCGAGCTTGGCGAACTGCTCGACCTCGACCGGGCCGTTGCGAGTGGTGGCGTCGGTGAAGGCGGTGACTCCGGCGGCGGCGAGCTCGCGGCTCATTATGCGCGCGCGCGATTCGGCTTCGGCGGCGGTAACCAGCGGAAGATGATCGGACAGCCAGGATTCCATCCCGACTACGAGGCCGGTGAGTTTGCCGGCGCCGTCGCGAATCAAGTTGGCGCCAAGCGGCGGCGTGAAGTCGGGAGCCTCGAGGCCGAGCAGCGCGATCGCGCGCGAATTCAGCCAGGTCGCGTGAAGGGTCTGATGACGCAAGCGCAAGGGATTCTTTGACACCGACTGATCGAGCTCGGCGCGCGTGGGCCCGCGCCTTTCGAGCATCAGCGCTTCGTCGCATCCGAAAGCGCGCAGCCAGTTGCCGGGCGGAGTCTTGCCGGCGGCCAGGCGCAGATCGGCGAGCAGATCGCCGACGGTGCGGCATCGCGCAACCGAGATTCCAGTGGCAGCGGCAGCAGCTTCGCGGAAGTGGATGTGCGAATCGATGAAGCCGGGCGCGATGGTGCGGCCGGCGAGCTTGGTGAGATGGGTGCTCGGCCCGACCAGCGGTTTCAGATCGGCAAACCGGCCATGGGCGGCGATCACGCCTCGCGAGATTGCGACCGAGTCGCTACCGGGGTGGCCCAGAACGAGGCCTTCGTGAAGAACGAGGTCGGCTTTCCCGGACGCAACTGCCACTTTGAAGATTATGTCCTCGTCGCCAGCACTCAAGCGCGGCGGGCGTTGGTAAATCCTAGTCGGAGCTGGGGAGCGGTTTTGCTTCCTTGATCTTCATCTCAAGGTCGCAACACTCGAGGCCGCCGGTGCCGGCCTTGTTGCAGAGCACTTCGGTGCCGCACTTTTCGCACTGGTAACGCTTGCCGAGGACATTAGCCATCTGAGTTCACTCCTTAAAAGCGGGCTGTTCGGCCCATATAACAAACTTAAAGTATAGCTTCAACTAGCTATTTTTACGCAAACGGCAAATCAGCAACGACGGCGGCGCCATTTTCGCCAACCCGCAACTCGGTGCCGGGCGTCCATGCGCTGTGGTGCAAAATCGCGAGCCCGATCGCGCCCAAGCGCGGCGAGTTCACGGCACTCGACACCCGGCCGACTTCCTTGCCGGTCAGAGTAAGGATCGCGCCGGCGGCAGGCGGCTCGCCACCAATGAACTTAAGTCCGAACATCCGCTTTTTCAAACCGCCGCGTGCGGTGGCGCGCTCGACGGTTTCCTGGCCCAGGTAGCATCCCTTATTGAAGGAAATTGCGCGATTGAGCCGGGCTTCGAGCGCGATGGTCTTGTCATTGGTATCGACGCCGACGCGAGCCACGCCGTTTTCGACGCGGATAGTTTCCAACACGGCGGAGTTTATGCGGCGCGAACCAGGCGCCTTGGCGATGATGGCGGCGATGGTTGAATCGATCGAATCGCTCGGAGCGATCACAGACGCGGCGGGTCCGCCGTAGCGAGCAAGGTTGCCGACGAGCGCGCTGCCGAGCGCGGTGAAAGTCCACGGGGCGAGCGACGCCGCCGCGGCCGCATCGAGCGCGCCAGGTCCCTCGAGGTCGATGATCGCAAGGCCGGTGTGCTCTTCGAATTCCACATCGTCGGCCACCAGCAAGCGCTCGATGTGGGCGCGCGTGCGAGTCCACGCGTCGCCGTCGATGTCGAGCAGGAGCGCATCGGCAGTCACCCAGATGAACGAGTCGGCGATCACGTGAGCATGTTCGGTCAGAAATAAAGCGGGCAGGATGGTCCCGGGCCTTGCCCCTTTTACGTCGGCGGTGCACATCCCGTGAAAAAACGAAACGCGATCGTCGCCGATTACGCGGACGAGGATTCGGGAATTCAGCGGAATGATCCCGACGGCTGGACGATCGGATGTTTCGAGCTGTGGCACTACACGATCACGATACTAGAAAGCGGCGGTCGTAAAGTACTGCGGGAAGATTCGCTTAATCGCGGGCGGATGTTTGAGGCGTGGTTGAGCGTGCGGTCATTGGCGTCGAGAAAGATCCGGGATTCTTCGCGGCGCTCAGAATGACTTCGCTGTCGAGGAGAGCTTTGCGTAACCTCCGAGTTCTTCAGGCAAGAGCAGAATCCTGAATCGCGCAGGGCGCTGTAATAGGACCCTCACCCTTCCTCTCCCTTGCAGGGAGAGGGGACAGAGGGGACGCAAAGCAGTACGCGCAGCGCCACGGAGGGGGTGCGTGGGCTTGCTTGAGATAACCGCAAAAAGGTCAGGTATAGCCAAATGGGGTTAGGTATAACTCTGGAAATTTGAATATAATTTTTCGCATCCGGAGGGGCGGACTCATGGGCGCATTTATCCTCGGGTTGATTGTCGGAGCCGCAGGCGCTCTCGCGCTCTTCATCTATGACGAGGGGGAAATGTTCCTGAAGCTCTCTCATCGAATAAAGCTGACGGCTGAACGCTACCGGCAATCGCCGTAGCTCTGCGGGTTTGGCTCGCGTGATTTATTTCGTCGCGCATAGAAAAGGCGCGCTCGGCGCGCGTATCGAATCCGTCACCCGGCGGTTTGCGCCGACGATTGCGATTTGGTTGCTGGTGCTGGTCGCGATCGGAATCGCTGCGCGACCATGCTTCGCGCAGGACTCGCAGGCGCAAGCGCAGGACTTGAGCGATCGCGCATTCTCGATGCTCAATTCAATAAATTCGTCGTCCAGCAAGGCCGGTCCAATCCTGGCGCCGGCGGCCAGCTTGGCGGGCGATGCGCAATCGCTGTCGACGGCGCTGGGTGCGCATGACGAGGCCGGGGCGAGCAGCGCGATGGCGGCGGTACTGAGCGATCGCGACAAAATAGAAGCGGCTGCAAAGATCGCAGGCGGGCAGTATCCGCTTGAGTGGAGCGATATCCGGGGAAAGATCGCGGCGCTCGAGAAGCAGGTGCCGGCATCGAAGTCCTCGCGATCGATTGCGTCGAGAGAAACTGCCGGGAGCATGCCGGAATCGCATGCGTCAGTTGCGCCACCGGCCGGAGAAAGAATGCCGGACGCGCCGAAGATCGAGATCGAGTCGCGAGTCTTCAAGGCGGGAACGGAGCGGGTTAAAGGCTTCCTGGAAGGCACCGATCTCAAAACGGCGGGAATTTTCGACGGCGACAGCAAGACGCGGGATATCGACGTCGCGAGCGTACCGGGCGAGCAGAGAATCAACTTCGATTTTTCGATCGACCAGCCGGCGACGACGCAGTCGATTCGCGTGAGCGACTCGTACGGGCGCGAGGCGCAGGCGATGGTGATGCCGGACCCGGCGGGGGTCGGCGCGATGCGCGGGAGCGAGGAGCTGATTGAAGTCGATCCGGGCGCGACTGCGTCGCCGGGCGAGGCGGGGCCGTTGGCGGATAGCCCGATCGCATCGGCAGGGCCGGCATCCGGTGACAACACGGCGGAGATACCGCGGCCCGACGATGACCTGTCGCCGTCGCGCCGTCATATCGACGCGAACTCGTCGCTGGGGCCGTTGACCAACGTGCAGATCAACGTGATCGACGCCGAGGAATCGATGGCCGCGCCGGGGATGGTGGAAGTGGTCGGCCAGATCTCGGGACCCGGCGTGCGTCATGCAGGAGTTTACGTCAACGGACGGCTGGTCAAGCCGATACCGATCAGCACCGCAGGCTACAGCGCCTTCAACCTGACCTTTCCAATGCCGGCGGGAAGCGACGCAAGAATTCGCGCCTACGGCAATGGCAACGACTTCGTGGAAGCGTCGATAGACACAGTCACGGGAGGCGGCGGTATGACGACGTATCGCAATCCTCCGATGTACGCGGGGCCGTACGGCGCCTACCCTGCGTACCCGCCGTCGCCGTACTACGCGCCGAATCCATACGCGTACGCGAATCCGTATGCGCCGGGGTACAATCCGTACGCGCCGAGTCCGTATCCCTATGGATATGCGCCACCGTACGGCGCGCCGCCACCGGCGACCCGACCGTGGTACAGCAAGCTGCTGCCGTAGCGCGCGCCATGAATCGCGAACTTGCCGCGCGCGGCGGGCTTGCGTAGAATTCGCTTCTTAACCTTCGTTCTTTATCGAGAGTATTCACACGATGCTGATTCAAGCGACGCAACTGCGCCCGGGTATGATTGTCGAGTACAACAACGACCTGTACCGGATCATGACGATCACGCATATCACGCCCGGCAACTGGCGCGGGATGGTGCAGACCAAGCTGCGCAACGTGAAGACGGGATCGCAAACCGAGAACCGGTTCCGGTCGGAAGATCGCGTCGAGCGCGTGATCCTGAATCAGAGCAAGATGCAGTTTCTCTACCAGGACGGCGACGATTTCCATTTCATGAACACCGAGAACTACGAGCAGATCACGATTCCGAAAGAACTGATCGAGGACGTGGTCGGATTTCTGACGCCGAACCTCGAAGTCGAAGTCGAATTCTATGAAACGACACCGCTGAACGTGACGCTGCCGAAGACGGTCGCGCTCAAGGTGGTGCAGACCGACCCCGGAATGAAGACCGCGGCGGTGAACAATACGCTGAAGCCGGCGACGCTCGAGACCGGGATGACAATCAACGTGCCGCACTTCGTGGCCGAGGGCGACACGATCACGATCAACACCGAGACGCACGAGTACCTGTCGCGCTCGAAGTAGTACGGACGACAGGTGAATAGCGCGCGCCAGACGTACAGACAGGCAGGGCGCGATCGCAAGACTGCGTCACCCGAGCGCGCGCAGCCGCATCCGCTACGATTCGGTCCGAATCTCTACATCGCGCATACGCAGCCCGGGTTCGAGGGGATCGCGGCTGATGAGATAGCGGCACGCGTCCCGGGCGCGCGCGAAATCACGCGGCGGGTGGTGCCCGATCGCGCCGGCATGACGATATTTTTCGCGCCAGCCGCAGAGAAGTTGGGCGTCATCCGCACGGCCGAGGACCTGTTCGGGTTAGCCGGTTACCGGGCCGGCGTCGGATCCGAGAACAAGGAGCTGGACAAGATTCGGGGCATGGCGCGCGAAGCGCCGCTGGTCGAGGCGGCGCTGCAGGCGCGGGTGAGAGTCTCGCCGGGGACGCGCGCGGGCCGCAGGCTCAAGTTCCGCGTAGTCGCCAGGATGGCGGGCGAGCATGAATTTCGCCGGGTCGATTTTCAGCGCGCAGTCGAGCGCGGAATCCTGGAGCGCGACGATCATACCTGGCGGCTGGAGGAAGAGGACGCCGAGGTCGAATTCTGGGCCAGCATGATCGACGCGGAATTCTTTCTGACGGTGCGGCTGACCGACGATCGCATGCGGCATCGCGAATACAAGACGGCGCATCGTCCGGCCTCGTTGCGCGCGTCGAGTGCGGCGGCGCTCGGCTGGCTGTCGGAGCCGCGCGACGACGACGTGGTGCTCGATCCGTTTTGCGGCGCGGGCACGATTTTGATCGAGCGGGCGCACCTGGGACGCTACGCAATGCTGCTGGGCAGCGATCGCGATCAGGCAGCGCTGGCGGCGGCGCGGGTCAACGTCGGTGAACGTTACAAACCGATCCAGCTCGAGAACTGGGACGCGGGCGGGTTGCCGCTGGGCGACGCCAGCGTGGATAAAATCGTCACCAACCTGCCGTGGGGATTGCGCTACGGCTCACATGGCGAAAATCGAAAACTGTATCCGCTGTGGTTCAAGGAATTCGCGCGCGTGCTCAAGGGCGGCGGCGTGATGGTGATGCTGACGGCGGAGTGGCGGCTGATGCGCGACCTCGAGCGCGCCCGCAAAATCGCGGCGGACAAAATTATCCGCGTGTCGGTACTCGGCAAGCCGGCGGCAATTTACGTGAGCCGCAAGCCGGAATAGGGCGCGCTACCTCGCCGGCGAGAAGAAGGCGAGCACCGCGTTGGAGACTTCGTGCGGCGCGCTGCCGTCGATGGGCACAATCCAGGCCGATGGCGGCGGCGCAAATGGGAGCGACTTGTCCGGCGACCCGACCAAGCGAACGCCCGCATAAACGAAGGCCGACGAATCGGGCGACCAGATGGTGTGCGACACCGCCAGTTGATCGAAGAAACGGTATGCGGTCGCTTCATCGGGGGTGGTGATAAAGTTGGCGAGTGCTTTGTCGGCGCCGGTCTTTAGGTCGACCACCGACCAGCTGTAGTACGGCTTCTCTTCGGGGACACCGATGTAGGCGAGATGGCGCGAATCGGGCGCAAAGAAAAATGCGGAGACGGCCTTTTTCGTCACCCATTTCGAATTTGCCGTCGCGATGTCGACCAGCTTGATGCCGCTGTAGGTGGGATCCTGCGGCGTGATCGCGGTCGCGTATGCCAGGTGCTTCGAATCAGGCGCCCACACAAAGCTGTTCTCTCCGACCGGCAAGCTGACGACGGAGCGCGGATGACTCGCGTCGGCGTCGGCGACGACGATGTTCGATTCCGCGTGATAGTTCGCGATGTAGGCGAGGTGTTTGCCGTCGGGCGACCAGGCGGGATTCTTGAACGGCGTGCGTCCGCTCGACAACACCTTGACGATGTTCTGGCTGGTGGGCGTCAGGCTCATCAACGCTACCTGCTCGGTGCGATCTGAGTCGAGCGCCAGTTTATGCAACGCGACCTCGTCGGAGCGCGCGTCCCAATCGAAATACAGGGGAAATCCGGTGGTGATAATTCTGACCGGCGTTGATTCCTTGACCTCAGCCAGCATCAGGCTGAGTCCGCGCGGCTCGGCGAGGAGAAAGGAAAGATGCTGCCCGTCGGGCGTCCACACGATGTAGACGATGCGGTCGGTGCGACTTTCGAAAATCAGCGTGGCCTGGCTACGGGCGAGATCATAAACCCATACCGCGAACGAACTCTCAGCTTGCTTGTGCGCCTCGGCGGTGTACGCGATGCGCTTGCCGTCGGGCGAGAACGTCGGCCATCCGTACTCATTGGTATCGGGCGCAGGGCCCTGGTCGGGGACGGTGTCGACCAACTGGACGACCGGACGATCCGGCGCGTCGTCGCGCTGGACGTGAATTGCGGCGGCCTTGCAGGTGATGCATTTCGGCTGGGGGCACTGGGCATCGCAGTAGTAAATGTTGGCGTCGGTGCCAACGTAGGTGATCGCACCCGCCGGCGGCGGCGCGGCATGAGCGGGAGAGATCAGTACGAGCAGAACGACAGCGGTCGCAGCGGCCAGAATAAGCAAGCATGCTCGGAGGGAACGCATAACTGGTGGGGTCATCGCGCTTACAATTGCGCCTGCAGGGGTGCCAAGGCAAGAACGATCCCGCGCGGGCAGCGAACCGTGTCAGGGTGATGGCAGGCAAGCTCGATGTGTTGACACGATAGCGGCCAATCACGCAAAGTTGATCGCATGCGCCGAGTTGCAATCATTTTCTGCGCCGCGCTTTGGCTCGCAATTCCGACAGTTTCGCGCGCGCAGTATAACGACACCGATCAACAGAATCCGAAGCAATACACCGACGAAGACTCGCAGCCGCTCGCGCTCTTTGCCGACCTGATCTATCCGGTTGGCTACGGACTCGAATGGCTGGTCGCGCGGCCGTTGCACTGGGTCGCCAACGACAGTCCGATCGCGCCGGCTTACAGACCAGTGGGCGGCGGTGATAACTCGCCACCACCGGTGGTACCGATTATTCCAGACAACACGATGGATCAGGCCTCGACGTCGGCCAACACTCCGCAGGATTGGTCTCCCACGCGAGTGCCGCTAACGACGAATGCCACGGTGATAAGGCCTGCGCCTCCGATGGTAACGGCACCGCCGATGGTTACGGCGCCGCCCTCGTCGCCGTCGTCGAGCAGTCAGCCGGCGCTTCAGTGAATTTTGCTTTTCACGCTCCCGCCGTGAAACATGACCTTTGACGCCAGTTTACGGAGCAACCAGGGTTATCTTCGCCCTTGATTGTTGCGTATCTTTGGATAATAGAATTTTTGCTAATCCAATACGTCCAATATGATGTGGGCGAGCTAATGCCAGCTCGCCCCGAACCGGGAGGTTGTGTCACTTAAGATGGCTGCTGCAGTCAAAGAAAAGGCTCCGACCGATCCCGCCGAACTAAAGAAGTGGCGCGAGGACGAGCAGGCGAAGGAACGGGCGAAGCGTGACAAGGAAAAATCCGAGCTCGGTACGCTGTGGAGCCGTCGCGATTTCCTGGGCGTGCTCGGATGGGCGGGCTTCGGCGCGTTCTCGCTGATCGGGCTGCTCGCAGCCGTTCGATCGGCGTTTCCGCGCGTGCTGTTTCTGCCGCCATCGAAGTTCAAAGCCGGCTTCCCGGACGACTACGTGGTCGGCGAGGTCAGCGAAAAATACAAGCAGGATTTTCGCACCTGGATCATTCGCACCAAGGCGGGCTTTTACGCGATTTTCGCCAAGTGCACTCATCTCGGATGTACGCCGCGATGGCTGAAGACCGAGCAGAAGTTCAAGTGTCCGTGCCATGGCTCGGGCTATTACATCAGCGGACTGAATTTCGAAGGACCGGCGCCGCGTCCGATGGATCGATTCAAGATCTACGTTGGCGATGACGGGCAGCTGGTGGTCGACAAATCGGTCATTTACACGATGGAACCGGGGGTCGATCCCAACGAACAGCATCCCGAGAGCATCTTGAAGATCGTCTGACAGATTTGAATCTGCGCGGCAACACGGACGCGGCTCGACCGAGCGTCGCGTCCGTTTTCATTTTTGAAGCGGGAGGGAATTTCGCGATGCCATCGATCAAAGCCGGTAACATCAACCTCAACTACGACACCTACGGCGAAGGCGAGCCGCTGCTGCTGATAATGGGATTCGGGATGTCAGGCGCAGGATGGATTCCGTCGCTGCCGTTCTTCAACGGCTTCAAGTGCATCTATTTTGACAATCGCGGAACCGGTCTCAGCGACAAGCCCGAGGGTATTTACACCGTCGAGGGCATGGCCGATGACGCGAGCAACCTGTTGCGCGCGCTTGGGATCGCGAAAGCAAAAGTATTCGGCGTATCGATGGGCGGGATGATCGCGCAGGAGCTCACGCTGCGGCATCCTGAGCAAGTCACCAAGCTCGTGCTTGGATGCACGATGGCCGGAGGACCGACCGCGAAGATGGCGTCGGCCGAGGTACTCGATCGGCTGATGACGGCAAACAAGATCATGGAGACCGATCCCGAGAAGGGCTTCGACATCCTGCTGCCGGCGATCATGCCTCCCGAATTCGTCGCCGAGCATCCTGAGATCAAACAGATGATGGTGGCGGGAGCGAAGATGATGCCGCCGACACCGGCGGCAACCGCGGATCGCGCGATGGCGGGAATCCAGCAGTTCAACGCGTACGATCGGCTGGGGCAGATCAAATGCCCTGTGCTGATCGTGCACGGCGACAAGGACGTGCTGGTGCTGCCGGAGAATGCGAAGCTGATCAAGGGCAAAATACCGCAGGCCGAAATGTATATCATTCCGGGCGCGGGACATGCGTTTCAGGCGGCCGACCCGATCGGGATACATCAGAAAATTGTCGGCTGGCTCCGGAACTGAGCGCCCTGCCCTGCTCTATTTTCCGGTGCCCTTGAGTTTGATGACCTGCTGATTGTTACTCGCGTTATCCTGGATGGTCAGCGTGCCGGACTGCTCGCCTGTCGCGGTGGGGTTAAACAACAGGCTGATCGTGCACTTTTGTCCGGGATTCAGGACCGTCGACGACGTGCAAGTCGTGCCCGCGGGGTACAACGTAAAGTCGCTGGTAAAAGTCCATCCCTCAAGAGTGATCGGCATCGACTTCTTCTTGTTCGGGTTTGACAGCGTGATCGTATGAACATTGCTGCTCGCGCCGGTGACGACCTTCCCGAACTTGATCTTGCCGGGATCGAATTTGAGCGCTGAAGGAACTGGCGTCATAACTGCAGTCGGAGTTGGGGTCGCCGTTACCGTCGGAGTTGCAGTCGCGGTGGTCGTTGCGGTGGCGGTGGCGGTTCGTGTAGCCGTGACCGTGGCGGTTCGGCTCGCGGTAGCTGTCGCGGTTCCAGTCGCGGTAGCCGTGGCAGTTGCGCGTGCGGTTGGGCTGGGAGTTGAAGTCCTGGTCGGTGTGCTGGTGGCGGTTGGGGTGGCGCTCCGCGTCGGCGTCGGAGAGGCAGTTGGGGTCGGCGGGCTAATGAATGCGCTCGCAAATTTGTTCATGTCGACGCTGCCCCATCCGGTGACCTGATCGTAGCCCGGACCCGTGGTGTAGCCGATCACGCCGTTGTAGGAGTTATTGCCGCTGACGACATCTTCGAGACCGCCGGCCGCCTCTCCCGCATTGGCGATACTGTAAATCGAGGGGTTCAACAGGCCGAGCCTTGCGTTGCCTGATCCAGCGGCCAACACGCGCGAATAGCCGGCCCACAGCGGAGAAGACAGACTCGTACCGCCCCAGCAGCACTGGATGATGGCGCTACCGCCATTGTCCGCGCCGATGAAGACCCACGGCGCTGCTGAGATCATCGCGACGTCGGGGATGTCGCGAAAACCGTCGGCCGGTACCCCCTGGCCAGTCTGCCAGGCCGGTTTCGCGAAGATTGCGCTTACACCGCCTCCGCTCTGATTCCATGCGCTCTCGGTCCCGCCGGACCCAACACCGACCACGCTGGTGTCAGCCCCGGACGAATTGAACACCGGAGAGAAGGTCGTGCCGCCGACCGCGGTGACGTGCGGGCTGGTCGCGAACTCGCTCGGATTCTTGACGGTGCCGGTGACGCAGGTATTGCTCGCCGAGGAATATTGCAGGCCTGCCGCCCCCCAATCGCCGCTGGCGATGAAGACCGACTGTCCCTGGGTGGTGGCCTGCTGAAACAGCGTATCGAGGCCGGTGTAGAACGCCGACGACTCGCCGCAAAAAATGAAACTGATGCTGATTGCGCCACAGACATTATCGGTCACGCTTTGCTGGATCGCATCGTAAAGAGCGGTGCCAATGTACAGGTGGATCGGAGTGCCAGGCGCAGTCGCGTGGGCGTAGTCGATGTCAAGCTGGGTCTCGGTCTCATCGCCGGTCCTGCCGGGCGAGCTGCCGTCGGGATAGATATTAGTAAGTGACGCAGCCGCGAGGCCGAAGGTGTTGTCATACAAAGTGACTGCCGAGGGTAGATAGTCGGAATCTTCGTCGAGCGCGATACAATCCGGCGAGGGCGAACCGGTGTTGCCTGCACTGAGAAGAGGTGTCTCGTCGTAAAACGTTTGCACGTCGACTGGCCCGAAAGCCGTCCCACCCGACTCGGTAGCTTCAGGCATCTGCGAACGACTCGCGGGGCTGGCGCTGGTACTGTCGACCAGCGCAAGAGTTTCCGCCTTGCGTCGTATACTTGAATGCTGCGGCAGGACGCTTCGATGCAGTCCCGCGGGCACTGCGGCGTGCATGTTGTCCAGGCCCATGATCGCGACGATCAGACCGTCGAACTGGGCGGGAATGGCAGGATCCGTGGTGTTGGCGAATGACGCGCCGTCGGACATCAGAGTCGTGGAAAATGCACGCTCCGCAGTTCCGGCGTCAGCCTTCGCCTGAATCGTTCGCGCAAGCCGATTGACCGCCGTGACCTCGAAGCCCTCTTCCTTGAGCCAATCCGTTACGTCGGCCACCTGTTTTTCGGTCGGTCCGAAACGCCTGGAGAACTCCTCCGGGGTGAGCCACTGATGATAATGGGAGGAGGCCGGATTTTGCTGATCGGCCAGCAGTTGGGTCAGCGCAGCCTGATTGCGAACGCCGAGAACTATCTTCAAGTCCAGCGGCATCGTAGCCTCTGCGCGCACTGCCGCACTGAGAGTCGCAACCTCGGCTGGATGATTGCCCTTGAGCGAGACGGGACCGGCGAAGCTCGCTTGACCCATGACAAAGGCGCACGCCGTAAGCGCGGCCATACTGCGAGTCAACTTCGTAGATGCTCGTCCGAGGGTCATAAATTACTACTATTGGTTAAAACACAACGGGAGTGAAGAGGACGCGTGCAAAACATTCGAAAACCTCGAGCAGGCGGTGACTGGCGGCCTACTGAGTATTGTAAGGAGCTGCGGCAGAGTCTGACTATCTCCCTAGCCGGGCGGCGGCTTGCACAGAGAAGCAAGGCTCTAGGAGCGAGCGAGCGCGTCCGACGATTGTCGCAAATAACGAGCTGTTCGCGCAGCCCGCGGTCGATGCGATAGAAGTTCATGCCACGGCCATTTCAATCGGCCCAGCTACGTTTATACGTGCCATGACGGTATTAGAAGTAATCTTTTCGCCAAGTATTGGCTATAGACCATCGTATGCCTGGTCGACAAGTGCGAACTAAAATGGCGGCCGACGAAGCTCGTCGCATAGCACTTGCCGCGGATACTACGTACTACCGTTCCTGCTGGGAGACCGGCTGGTCGCGCGCATCGATTTGAAAGCCGACCGCGCAACCAGAACTCTGCGCGTGATGGGAGCGCATTCGGAGGCTGGCGTTCGCCCCGCCGCAGTGGCGGAGCCGATGATGCGCGAGCTCTCCACGATGGCATCGTGGCTGGGTCTGGAACGAATCGAGGTGACGCGAAAAGGGAATCTCGCGCTCAAGCTGCATTCGAAACGCGTATAATTACGCTCGCGCGCTCAACGCCGTTCAATTAAGTGGCGATGAATGAGTGCCGTCTTCCTCCGAAAGGAAATGCAGCAGCGAATGATTGAACATGCCGGGATCCTGGAGAAACGCAAAATGACTGACTGCCGGCAGGATTAGCTCGCCAGCACCCGGGATCATCGCGGCCATGTGATCGGTGTTCTCCCGCTTGATCGCTTCATCGTGATCGCCATCGACGATCCACGTCGGCACCTTGATCCCGCGCAACTGATCGTCGGTGAAATGCGGCTCGGTTGCCCACATGTTCTCGATGTTTGCGAGGAAGGCGTTGAACTGCTTGGGGGTCGGCGAGATCTGCGCATATTCCTTTTCGGCCCGCTTGATGTAGGCGCTGAAGACCGGACTCTTGCTAACATCTTTCACGCCAGACGGATCGGAATTCGCGGCGAATGCAAACAGTCGCGACAGACGGTCCGGATGATTGATCGCGAGGTCGAGACCGATAATTGCTCCGTCACTCCATCCGATCAGGGCGGCCTTGTGAATATGAAGGTAGTCCATCAGCGCCAGGACATCGGACGACATCAGGTCATAGCCGATTGGCGCGTCGCTCCGCGTGCTGCGGCCGTGGCCGCGACTATCCAGAACGATCACATGGTAGTGCGCGGCGAGGACCGGCACCTGCAATCCCCAATAGTCTGAATTGGCAAGTCCGCCATGGACCAGGATGACCGGCGCACCGTGGCCAAATTCTGCGTACCAGATGCGGACGCCGTTGATCGGCAGGATGCCGCTGGCATCAGGTTTGGGTAGCACGGGGGTCGGTGGCAGTCGCAGCCAAGGGTATTCCGCTACAGCAGGCCGCGTAACCGCGAGCACCGCCAACATTAACAAAAGCAGGAAAGAGAGGTGCTTGATCCGTCCCACGCTGGTTTCCCCCGTATCTTTCTGAGGTCGAGGATCGTCGTCAGTATGTGAACATAGCGATTCAACGAGGACAAACCGTGGATATATCGCGCGATCTCACCGACCAGATTCGCAAGGCGTGGCACGATTTCATCGATCGGACGGAACCTTTCCGCCCCGACTTATATCGATTCTGCCGAGGGCTCACGGGCACGGTGTGGGACGCGGAAGACCTGGTGCAGGAGACGCTAGTGCGCACGTTTGGGCGCTTCGCCGAGGTGCACGACCCGATCGAGAACGCGCGCGGCTACCTGTTCCGGGTTGCGAGCAATCTGTGGATCGACAAATTCCGCGCGACGCACGAAACGGCGTTGGCCGAACCGCCCGAAGTCGCGGCGCCCGATGCGCCCCTGCCACGGGAGGTGCGCGATGCTGCCTCGCACCTGCTCGACATTCTGCCACCGCGGGAGCGTGCAGCGATCCTGCTGAAGGACGTCTTCGATTTGACGCTCGAGGAGGTTGCGCTTGCACTGGAAACATCGACTGGCGCGGTGAAGGCTGCGCTTCACCGCGGACGAGAAAAACTTGCGCAAGGCGGCGAACCGCCGGCATCGCAGGCGCGCGCGTCCGCACGTCCGAGCGCGGCGCTACTCGATCGCTTCGTCGAGAAGTTCAACGCGCGCGACTTCAAGGGAATCGTAGCGTTGATGCTGGAAGATGCGACAGTCGAAATCGTCGGACTTTCGCTCGAGCATGGACAGGAAGTGATTGGCCGTAAGAGCGGCTCGCTATATCACACGCTGTTCATCGATGCGGACGATTTGCGTCAGGCCGAACGATGGGAGTTCATGGGTGAGCAAATCGTCGTGCTCTTCTACGCGAGGGACGGCAAGAATCTGGTGGGCGATGTGCTCCGATTCGACGAGCGCGACGGCGGCATTGCCGGATTCCGATACTACTACTTCTGTCCGGAAACTCTCGCGGAGGTCGCGCAACAGTGCGGCCACAAAGCTCGCTCGAATGGCTATCGTTACAAGGAGTAACCGTACTCAAAGCGACTGCTACAGGTAGCCTTCGGCCTTGAGCCGCTCTCGAATGCCGCCCGCGCGCACGATCGCCTGAAGAAATTCGGGCATCGGTGTCGTGCTCCGCGCGATATTCTGTGTGAGGTTTTCGACCCTTCCATTCGCGAAGTCCACTCGCAGCATGTCGCCTTCATTCACGAAGTCGCGCACACCCGCGCATTCCAGCGCCGAAAGAGCGTAGTTGATGCAGTTGCGATAGAAGAGGCCGTTTATAGTTTCCGCTACCAGCGCGACGATTCCCAGGCGCTTGAGCAATAACGATCCGGGCCGGCTCGATCCGGTGCCAAAGTTGCGGCCGCCAACTATGATGTCGCCGGGCCGGACCTCGTCGACCCATCCGGGCCGATAGGTCGCGAACACGCTGCGCAGCTGCACTTCAATAGGTTTGGCGAAGACCGTCTGCGGCATCATCAGATCGGTGTTGATGTTGTCTTCTGGAAACATCCAGACGCGCCCCCGCACCACAAGAGAGTCGAGGGCGGTCACAACTTGTCTCCGAGGAACTGGGTGGGGTCAGAAATATGGCCCGCGATCGCGGACGCGGCCACGGTCGCCGACGATGCCATGTAGATGCGCGCGGAGGAACTTCCCATGCGGCCCTTGAAGTTGCGGGTGCTTGACGTGATGCATACCTCGTTGGCGCCGACCACTCCCATATGCCCGCCGTAGCAGGCGCCACACGTCGAATTGGTCACGACCGCGCCGGCTTCGAGCAGAGTCTCGACGTAGCCACGGCGCACAGCCTCAAGCAGAACCCTTTGCGAGGCGGGAGTTACAATGAAACGCACGCCTGGAGCGACTTTCCGGCCGCGCACAACTTGCGCCGCGATGCGAAAATCTTCGAGCTTGCCGTTCGCGCAGGAACCTACGAAGGCCTGATCGATGGCAATCCTCTCGTGCAGATCGTCAACCGGCATGGTGTTGTGCGGAATGAAATCGGGCTTGGCGACATATGGCTGCAGTCGCGAGAGATCAACCTGGTAGGTCGCAGCGTATTCAGCGTCGGCGTCGCTCTCCGCGGGCTCGAACGGCTCGTCGGTAACGGCACGCAGATACGCTATCGCCTTAGCGTCGGCCGGAAAGGTTACGAATTCGGCGCTCAGCTCTGCGCCCATGGTAGCGAGTGTCGCGCGATCATCCAGCGGCAGTTCCGCGATTCCCGAACCGGCGAATTCGATATTGTGTCCCTCGACACTGCCGGCGATTGCCGCCAGATGGAGAAAGATATCCTTGCCGAAAACGTTGTCCGGGCTTGCGGCCATTCAGCTCGAATTTGACGGTCGGCGCAACCTGGTACCAGGTCTTGCCGGTGCACATGATTTGGAGCATCTCGAGCGGACCCATCCCACGCGCCACACAATTGAATGCGCCCGACGCGCACGTATGCGAATCGGCGCAAGTCAGTATCTGGCCGGGCAAAGCAAGCCCATTTTCGAGAATAACCTGATGGCAGATGCCGTGGCGTCCGACGTCGTAAAATTTTTCGATGCCAAAGCGCCGAGCGAACTGACGCGCGATGGCCTGTCCTTCAGCGTCGCCGACGGTGGGCGCGGGAATCGCGTGATCGAGGATGATGACAATTTTGTTTGCGTCTGCAATCCGCTTCGGCATTTCCGCAGAAGCGGAAAATACCAGATCGATCTGAACGATCTTGTCGACCTCGCAAACGACGATATCTCGCGGGCGCACGACAGCCTGCCCGCTGTGCCGCGCGAGAATCTTTTCCGCCATCGTCATTCCCATAAACTTCGACCGTCGGGCGCGGCTAGCCGATATACTTCCTGCCCAGCTCGTCCATCTGTTCCACACCCAGCAAATCAACCAGCTCGCGGAAAGCGGTGTTCTGGTCGTCCGAGGTGACGGAACCGGTCTGCTTCAGCTCGGTCAGCACATCGCGAGCCGAGCGGTAATAGGCAAGAAAAGTTCCGGAGTGGATGGTGAGCTTGAAGCCGTGCTTCGCCAGTTCGGCGACCGGCAGCAGCTGTCCGTTGTAGAGCAGCGGGAGGTCTTTGAGCCTGGCCGCGTAGTCACGAAGATCGTTCATCGTGCGGATGCCGTCGACAAAAATGAGATCCGCGCCTGCCTCGCGATAGGCATGTGTCCGGCGCACGACGTCGTCCCATCCGTTGACCGCGAGCGCGTCGGTGCGCGCGATGATAACTGTTTCGGGATTGCCTCGCGCATCGCACGCGGCACGCACCTTGGGCACCATTTCGTCCATCGGGATCACCTGCTTGCCCGCCAGGAAACCGCACCGCTTCGGGAATACCTGATCTTCGATATGCAGGTCCGCGGCACCCGCCGCTTCGTACTCGCGCACTGTCCGCCACACATTGACGGGATTGCCGTAGCCAGTGTCAGCGTCGCAGATTAGCGGGACTTTCACCGAGCGCGCGATAGCGCGGACGTTCTCAACCATCTCGGTCATCGTAAGCAGCCCAAGGTCGGGAAATCCGCGGGCCGCTGCGGTGCCGAATCCCGTCATATACAGCGCCTCAAAGCCCACGCGCTCAGCGATCTTGGCCTGCAGCGCGTCAAAAACGAATGGCGCAACTACCATCGACGGGCCGTTCAGCTTCGCGCGCAATTCAGCCGCAGCATTCATCTCGTGATTTCCCTGTCAGCCAGACTCGCGACCGTCGAACAACGGGATCCCGAAGGCGCTCTTGCCCAGGAATTCCAGCGTCTCGTCGCTGTCAAACGGATGGTAAAGGCCCGCGCGCACGTCGCGGAACAGCCGCTCCAGCGGCAGCCGCTTGAAATACGACGATCCGCCCACCGCGCGCAGCGCCAGGTCCACCACGCGAACCGAGTTCTCCACCGCGATCATCCGCGCGGCCACCGCCTTGCGCGACCAGCTCGCCGGATGATCGGCATCCATCTCGGCGGCCGCCTTCCACATCGCGGCGCGCGCGCCTTCGATCAACAAGTCCATCTCGCCGACTTTGTTGTACACGCTCGGCAGATGGCTCATCGGATTCTTGAAGGGAAAGCGCGAACGCTCGCGCATGAACTCGACCACGAAATTTCGCGCGGCAACCGCGATCCCGATGTAGGGCGCGCCGATGGTGAACGGCGCCTTGGCAAACACCTTCGTGATACGCCCGCTCTTCGAGACTTCGCGCTGCAGGACCACGTCCGCATCAGGGACGAACGCGTCTTTCAGCTCCGAGCTGCGCGACGCGGTCGCGCGCATCCCCATCACGTTCCAGTCGTCCTTGAAGACCAGTCCGGGAGTGTCGCGGGGCGAAATGAAGAACGTGATAATGGTCGGTCCGTGCGGTCCGTCTTCGCAGGTCGCCTCGGCGAAGAACAGATCGATCGCGACGCTTTGGGTGCCGAAAATCTTGCGCCCGTTGACAATCCATCCGCCGTCGACCGGACGCGCCGTCGTGCGCGGGCGCAGCGCTATGATCGCGTTGTCGGGTTCCGAGCCCGAGCCGCCGCAGATGAGTCCTTCAGCTGCTATCCGTCGCAGCTTCTGCTCGACGTTCGGCGCTCTGAACTTGCGATGAACGTCGATCAGCAGCCCGACCGTGTTGAAGTGCATGTTAATAGCGAGCGCGGTCGCGCCGCATCCTTGCGCCAGGCGCTCCTGCGCCTTGATCCGCTCGAGCATCGTAGCGCCCAGTCCGCCCAGGCTCTCGGGAATCGTCAGCCGCGTGTAGCCGCTGCTCTTGAGCCGTTCATAGTTTTCAAACGGGAACGAACCCTCTTCATCGTGACGCGCGGCGCGTTGGGCAAAGTCGTCCGCCAATTCCGCCGCGAGATCGATGAACCGCCGCTCGCGCTCACTATGAAGCTGATTCATCGCTGCTCCCCGCGGTCACTCCTGGGGCATCCCGGGAATCCACGCGTCGTAGCCCGGCGCATAGTTGAAATTGGTCTGCGAGAGATTGCGATTGACCAGGGGACGCATGAACAGCGGATGGCGCATGCTGCGCACCTCATGCTCGATGGTGAACAGCGTCTCGCCTGACTGCGGATCGGCGAGATCCTTGAAGCGATACTGATGCTGGTCGCTCTCCTCGGTGATCAGGCCCTTGCCGAGCAGTTTCCAGTAGGGAGCGGAGAAGTCCGCAATATAAATCTGGATGTGATGGTTGTCGTAAGGCGCGAGCGCGCGGTCGGTCTCGCGAAACACTAGATGCTGCGCGATTCCGACTTCGACCCGCGCGAACTCGCCGTCATGATCCTGGCCGGCTTCGGCCTTCGCTCCCATGATCTCGCGGTAGAATCTCGCGATACCGCCGGCGGCACGCCTGGGCACATCGAATTCGACATACGCGATGCCGAGTGTGATGCGTCCGAACCGTTCATTGGGCGCAAAGCATCGAATGCGATTTCCCCACGGACACCTGGCCTCGACGAATCCTTCCTCCTCGACGAAGTCGAAACACGTTCCCTCGAGGCGTTTGCGAATTCGCCCGAGCCGCCGCACCAACGCCTCACGATCCGGCACCACGATGCCGGTGTGACCGCGCAGAACCTGCGGTTTGTTGGTCGGCAGATGGAACTGGCTGCGGCCAACGTTGATCCACATGTTGGCAGTGCCGGTCATCAGGTAGGGATCGCGGGTCAAGCCGAGACCGGCGAGATAGAAGGTGGTCGCCATCTGCTGATCGGGGACGGTTACGTTGACGTGTTCCAGTGCGACGATATTGCCGAGGTCTTCGGCGGATCGATCAAATCGAGACTCCATAATAAACCTCCGCGCGAGTCCGGCCTGTCAGGTGAAATGGAACCCGCCGGTGTTCGAGAAAATGGAGACTACAATATTCGACAACAAAAGCGGTACCGCCGGTGAAGCTGACGGCTGTGACTCGGTCAATTGCTACCGTCTGCGTGCAATAGTAGAAAGCGATTTTCAGGGGAAGGTAAGCCAATGAAATATACTCGCATCTACGCCGATGCTGACGGTGAGAGTCACCTGCAGGATGTCAGCCTCGAAATGAAAGAATCCGCCTATGCATCCGTGATGTCGGAAATGATCGCTGCCAAAGGCGTTATCTTTCGCTCGAGCAACAGCGGTGAATATCTGATCGATTGGCACAACGCTCCACGCCGTCAATTTGTGGTCAACCTTCTGGGCGAGGTCGAGATCACGGTCAGCGACGGTGAGAAACGCCGATTTGGACCGGGGACGATTTTGCTGGCCGAGGATGTGACCGGCAAGGGCCACATCTCGCGCGGCGTGGGAACGTCCGAGCGCCACACGCTCTTCATTCCGCTGGCAGACAACAAGTGATTTGAGGACATCGATCACGGCAGACATCGAGCGCCGAACTCGACGTCAGCGATGGCCGAGGGCGTGGCGGTCGGCTATGGTCGCGGGTCGATGACAGCATATCCAAGATTGCGCCCCAAGCTTGCCTTCACCTTCGTTGCCCTGATGTTCGCGACTGCGGCCGCGTTTGCTGCAGCGGTTCCCAAACCCCTGCCCGCGCCCGTACAGGCGCAAGCGCCTGGAATTCGTCCGCTGGGTAGCGGCCGTCAGAGGGTCTGGGGCATCCACGTTTACGACGCAACCCTATGGGTCGTCGGCGATCGGTTCACTCCCACCGAGCCGCATGCGCTTGACGTCGAGGCCAGCAGGAGCGTCAGCGCAGAGACGCTGGTCAATTCCTCTATGGACGAGATGAGCAGGCTCAAGCTGGGGAACGCGTCGCAACTAGCGGTTTGGCGCCGGGAGCTACAGCGACTGATGCCGAGCGTGAGGTCCGGCGACCAAGTCGTGGTGTTCTGTCCGAGCGACGCGAAAACGCTGGCGTATTACAACGGCCGGGTCCAAGGCGAGGTAGATGACGCAACCCTATGCAATGCGATTATGAATGTGTGGCTTCATCCAGCTAGCCGGTACCAGGAGATGCGGAAGTCACTGCTCGCTAGATGATCGGCGGAGACTCATTCCGCTCAGCGTTTCCTTCACCGCAAATGCTCACAGGTTTGATTTGACTCAAGCTCACTTCTTGACGTAACTAGGCGAGCTATAGTAATTCCGGAAGGCAAATTTTTACTCTGTAGGTGTAACAAGACATGAAAATCTCACGTTTCGCCCCAATCCTCGGCGCTGCCGTCCTGTTCAGCGCTACCGCGCTCGCGTTTAACGTATCCAGCTCTCGCGCTCAGGACAGCTCGATCTTTAGTGGCCAACAGGACTCCTCCATATCGCCCGACAAAAAGAAGCCGCCGCTGAATATTAGTGGAGATTGGTCGGGAACGATCGAGGATAACCTGGCGGGAGAGGGAACGCTCGACGCTGAGTTTACAGAAACCAGCAATGGAACGCTGGGCGGAACGTGGACCTTTATGTTCGACGCGGGCACCGACTTCGGCACCATCAAGGGAAAAGCTAGTTCAGACAAAGTTGATATCACCTTCGTGTTTGCTCCGAAGGCACCATTTATTCATTGCAGATTCTCGGTTTCCGACAAAAACGCAAGCGACTCCGATATATCGGGGAACTATAAGTTCAAGGCGTGCGGCCCGCTGACCAAGCACGAACATGGCAGTCTGGAAATTTCGCCGGAGTGATCGCGTCTTCCTGACGGGAGATTGTTTGCCGACGACGGAGCGGCGCAAAGGCTCCGAGGAAGTCTCCTGATGACGGCCTCCGAAATATCCCGCGATCGCCACGCCTAGATGTGGCCTGAGTGCGACGGCGCGGGGCGCAGCGCTCTCACAATGGCCACTTCAGGTACTCCACGACCTCGAGGCGCTCGCGCGCCGTTCGCATCCGTTGCCGGGTGAATACGATTAACACGAGGGTCGCGCCAACGCCCATGAGCGGCGAGACGATCACCACCGTCTCGGGCGTCAGTATGTTGGTGAGCCCCAGTTCGATCAGCACCTGAGCGAAGAAGACCACTCCCCACACCGCCGTGATCGACCGCATCGCCGATCGAAACACCGGGTAGCGCCAAAGGCCGTTCCAGATCTCGTTCCTCGAAGCGTCCTCTCCAGTCACGAGCGGCCGGATGATGAAGAAAATCAGCGGCCGGCTGATGAGCAGCGACCCGAGAAACACCGAGCCCCACGTTGCGTTCAGGAGCATGTCTGTGACGACCCGGTAGAAGAGGTTGCCCGAGACCAGTGAAGCCACGGTGCCGCTGGCGATGGAGGCCATCATCAGGATGCCGACAGGGTCGAGGCGGCGGGACATTATCCAGCTGCGCAGGTTGTTGAGCGCAGGAGCGACGCAACCGCCTGCTAGCGCCCAGATCGGAGAAACACCGAACCATTCCAGCGTCTTGAGGATTCCAATTGGCGCGACGACGTCAACCAGGAGGGTCGGGACGAGCATCGCGAAGCGAAACGGTCGGGCGGCCGGAGTAGCCGGCGGCATTTGATAAGCTGCTGTCATCAGCGTTTCTCCTCTGGAGCCGCTCGGGCCACGTTGCCTGGACCGAGGGGCTGGAGCGCGCCTCGCACCATGTCTTCGATGGATTTTGCGGTCAGCTCAGCGTCGAAAGTTCCTTCCCATGCGGTCTGCAGCGTCAGCCCTCGGAAGAGAGCGATCACCGAGCGCGCGACACCTTGCGGATCGGCATCGGCCCTGAACCGCCCGCTCTGCTGTCCACGCTCGATAAGAAGGGCGATCGCCTGCTGGACGCGCAACGTGTTGGCGACCAATCGATTGCGGATTGAGTCGTTGTGAAGCGCCTCTGCCCAACCCTGGATGGCGACGCGTCGTTGGTCGAGCCGCTGAGCGTCGGCGAGGGTCCGACCGTGCAGATCAAAGAGGATTTTGAGGCCAGCGACAGGGTCCGCCTCGGCTTCTGCGATCGCATTGATAAGCGCGTCACTCTGGCTTCGATCGTCAGCCAAGGCGGCGATCACGTCGTCCTTGGTCTTGAAATAAACGTAGAACGTGCCTTGGCAGACGCCCGACTCGCGCACGATGTCCGCGATGGTGGTGATGTGGAAGCCACTGCGGGCAAAGCAGCGCATCGCAGCTGCGAGAATTTCCTGGCGACGATTATCTTTGTGAGCCTGATTGAATCTTGCCATGACTATAATGACTGATTATTTAGTCATTATTAGAGTGTACGATGTCAATGTCAAGCCCTAACGGTGCGACGCTGGCCGGATCAGTTACGAGCTAGCGGTTGAGCTCGGGGATGACGTGTTTGCCAATCAGTTCCATGCTCTTCATGATTTTGCCGTGTTCGAGTCCGCCGAACTGAACCCAGGTGAGCATCTGGTCCACGCCCATCTCGCGATAAATGCGGAACAGCTTGATCAGATCATCGGGCGTGCCGACCGCGATGATGCCGTCGCGCGCTCGTTGCTCGACGTCGCCGGAGACCGAGGAGGCGGCGCCGGCGCGCGCCTGTGCCGGTTGTTGGGTCAGATACTTGTAGCTGTCGGCTTTGCGCTCGCGTCCTTTTTCGGCCCAGGGCAGAAAGAGTTCGGCGGCAAGCCCGGCTACAATCTCGAGCGGGCGAGTAACGTCTTCGATGGCCTGCTTGCGAGTCTCGGCGCAATAGGTCTGAATCAGCACCGCCGATTGATCGTTGACAAATCCGCCGACCGGCTCGGCGTGCTTGACCGCTTCCTTGTAACCCGCGATTCGCGGCGCCAATTCTTCCGGAGTGCCCGTCACAAAACCGAGCATCCCGAGTCCTTTCTGGCCCGCCAAATTGAAGGTGGCAGGGTTGGTCCCGGCCAGCCACAACGGCGGATGGGGTTTCTGGATTGGTTTCGGGACCACGTAACTCGAAGGTATGTTGTAGAACTTGCCGGCGAACTGGACCGGCTCGTCCTTCCAGCTGCGGACCAGAATTTCGATCGCCTCCGCCCACATCGCCTGGGTGTCATCCGGATTCACCTCGAAACCGTCGAGCTCCTGGAGCGTGACGGCACGGCCGGTGCCCAATTCGACGCGACCGCCGCTCAAGATATCGAGGACCGCGGCGCGCTCGGCGATGCGCAGCGCGTGATTGAAGTTTCGCGGCAGCAGAGCGATGCCGTGACCAATCCTGATCCTGGAAGTGCGCTGAGTGAGCGCGCCAAACAGCACTTCCGGCGCCGGGCAGTGCGACCATTGCGGGAGCAGATGATGCTCGACCGCCCACACGTAACCCCATCCGAGTTGATCGGCCAGAACGACCTGCTCGATCACTTCGCCATAGGTTCTGGCTTCGATGCCGGGAGTCCACGGTTTCGGAATTTGAACTTCGTAGAGCAGGCCAAGTTTCATGCTGTCCTCTTCGACTCGATTTGATTGATTTGATTGCGTGTTCGGTTCAACGATCCGCCCGCGCGATCACGACAAGTTGCGACCACCGGCGTTACGAGGACGGACCTTCAGAAAATCCGGGTGCCTGAACGGATCGCCGGGCGCAAGGCTGCGAGGAAGTTTCCTAAAGACCGGCTCCGCGCTGTCGCCCGCGTCCTCGCGCGGCAGTTCGGCTGGAGTCAGGCCACCGGCCATGCGCGGAGCATAGACCGCGTCCTGGCCGAAGAAGCGGAGCGACAGGGTCCGGCGACGATGGCTGGGAAGGGTAGGCGCTCCGCCATGGAGCATGGCCGGATGAAAAACCAGGATGTCGCCCGGCGCCATCGCCCATGAAACGATATCCCACCCTTCGCGATGGGCCTCGATGTTCGGCAGGCGCGGCAAAGTCTCTTCCGGGTAAATGGGCGCGGTGTCGTCGACCAGGTCGAAGCGCGAGCCGTTGTACAAAGTTCCGCGATGCGACCCTCGCACCAGCTCGAGCGAATTTTCTTTTTTCAAATGCTCAAACGGAATCCACATGACGGCAAGCTGCTCGCCGTCGACGGGAAGATAGGAAGAGTCCTGATGCCAGGGCGTGCGCCGACTTTTTCCGCCCTGCTTCAGAAACACCTGCTCGTACATGAACCACACGTCCGGCGTTCCCCAAATGGCCGCTGCGATATCGGCGGCCGGCGTCTGCTCAAGCATATGGCGATACGCCGCGACCGCATTTGGATTGGCGAGATCCTGGTAGAAGGTCGCGGCCGCATCGTCCTTGCTCGGATAGTTCGCAGACATCGGACTCGGATGCTCGAGACTCCAATCGAATGCGGCTTGCGCCAGGCGGAGGGCGTCGGCGTCGAGCGCACGCTCGATAAACACGACACCATTGTCGCGAAAATCTTTTTTCAGCGCATCTGAAACCAGGCTCTGCATTTTATCTACTCCGTCCTCCGTTGCACGATTGAAATTGCAAACTGGAATTCACAGGCCGTTTCAGAGATTTCATCACTCAGAAGCCAGGCGGTCTCGGACAGCCATCGACCAGTGGGAGCAAATGCTCGGCCAGATCAAGCGTCGTGCGGGGCATCGATCATGCTCTCTTCCGGCGGCAGGCAAAAGATCCCGTCCTGGACCTTCTTAGGTCCTCAATCGCTTTCGAGGTTACAGCACCTCGTGTCGCCGCAAGTCTTGAATTACCACGATAAGGTAAGACAAGAAACCTAACGCGAACAACGGAACGCCAAAAAAGAAAAACAGGCACATCGTTATCGGCGTGGTCTCAATGATGCACGGAACCGCAAGAAGGAATCCGAGGCCGACCGTAATCAGGGCTGTTTGGATCAGTGTTGGCATGCTCTTATCCTTCAGGCGTGTGGATCGGCTGGTGGCAGGTCACGCAGCTTAGTTGACTGGCCAGGAGCGGCTTCATAACAGCCTCATGAGCTGGATTGCTTTTGAAATTTGCCGCCGGACCATGGCATTGCAAGCAGTTCGAGTTCGGAAAAGGTTTGCGGAGTTGAATTTTCTTCGGCATTCCAATGCCACTGTAATAAATCGCCACGTGCCTCAGACTGCCAAGCTTGGTTGTAATTGGACCCAGAAATCCGTAGTCGGCGTGACAGGTATAGCATTGGTCGTTAAGGATCCAGCGGTTGCTGAAATGCATCGCGGCCAGCGACTTGCTCTTTGGGTTGTGCAGATCATCTATCCATGGCGTCATGGTGTGACAATCAGCGCAGAACTGTACCTGTTCCGCCCGCTGGAAGGACAGGCCAAAAGTGGCGAGCGTCACCAGCGCCGGGGCGACTCCAAGTACGAGCAGGAGCAACAACCTTTCGCGTGTGCCCAAAAGGGTTCCCAATCTACGAATTGATGGACTTTACATAAGCAACCAATTCCTTGACCTGATCGTCCGTGAGATTCGGGAATGGGGGCATGGTTGCGGACTCACCTACCGCTGCTCCACCACCTTTAATCGCTTTGGCGATCCAATCATCGGTTTTGCCTTTGAGCGAGACCGCGAAGTCGGGAGGCGGCGGCTTCATATACTTGCCGGCCGCACCGTCGCCATGTCCCTTGTCGCCATGACATGCGGCGCAACTCTGCGAATAGGTTGCACTGGCCTGTTGGGCGTGCGCAGGAGTCACCATGAATAGGGTCGCGCCAAGGGCAGCTACTGTCATTGAAAGTAAAGGCACAGACAGTCGGTTGGTAGTCATATCGAATCTCCTATGCTTGCCCAGGTTTGTGTTCCTGGCCCGTTATTAAAAACGA
This sequence comes from uncultured delta proteobacterium, assembly GCA_963842215.1. Lineage (GTDB taxonomy): Bacteria > Desulfobacterota > Binatia > Binatales > Binataceae > Binatus. Next base: position 1,839,046 of record CAWJFQ010000001.1, read on the forward strand.
TACTTCAGAGCTATGTACCCAGCGTTACCGGTGTAAGGCGTCCAGGAAGTTGCGCCAACGAAGGTAGAATACGGCGACGCACTGCCCATCCAGGATTTAAGATTGTCAAAGGCAAAGTTGTTTTCCCCGAAGTGGTTGAAGTAGTAGCCCAAATCGAGCGTCAGGTTCTTCTTGAACGGATACTGATACTGGACGATAAGTTCTTGAAACTGCGTGCCGATATTTGGAAACGATGTTGCGGGAGTGAGGGCCGCATCACCGTTGGCGTGAGTCAGGTCGGTGCTGACCGCGTAAGTATATTTGATACTTAGCTTGGACTTGTTTCGCAGAAGCTGCGAGCCTTCCACGGCCAACGGTGGCAACGATGTCTCGACTCCAACATCGATTGAACTGCCCTGATCGCGGCCAAAGCTGGTCCATACCTGCGAGGGACAGTTCTGGGGATTTTGCGAATCAGGCGCTGTGGCTGGGCATGAAGGCTCAATCGGATTTGGTGCGTGCGACTGACGCTGCATCCCCGCCATATTCCAATCAGAAGCTTGCCAACTGTAATCGAAATGGAGATTGAAATCGTCGGTCGGCTGATAGGTAACTCCGACGGATGGCGTGTAGTCCGACGAATGTTGCAGGCCTATCACTGAGGACGGATAGCTGTAGTTGTCGTAGGCCATTGCCGCTTCAATGTTTATGCTGTTCAACTGGGTATTATCTGAGCTGTGAAAGGGACGAAGCGAGCCGGATAGATTGAATTGATTCACATGCACAGAAGCTTCATCGAATCGCCGCAGTTCGGCCAGTTCGGTACTTCCAGCATTCTGTTCGACCAGCGAAGTGCGGTTATTGTTGTAACCAGGCGAGTCACGGTTCGCGTATTGGTAGCTGCTCTGGAATTCGAGCCAGTCTGCGGGCGTCCAGTCGAGCACCGGACCGTAGGAAGTGGTGTCCTGCTGTAGCACCATCAGCCCGCTGTTGTGAGTGGTGTCGATCCTTCCTACCATCCGCGCCGCGAGCGTTGGAGTAATCCGGTAGCTCGCCGTCAAATCGATGTTCTGGTCCGAGAACGAGAATGGAAAGGCGGTCGCTGTAAAAGTGCTGGAGACGTCATTGAGCGAGGTAATATCCTTGAAGGTGATCTTGGGATCCTCGTTGTTGTAGTCGTAGTAACTGTAGGTGCCTCTGAGTTCCAAAGGTTCGATCGGATTGCTGACCAGCGTTGCGTTGGCAAAGAACGGCTGCACGTCGCCGCCGAGGTTGTTCTGGGGCAGCCGCTGCGACGGCAGCGCGGAGTTTGCCGTGTACGGAATAAAGTTCTGGCCTTGCAACCACCAGCCGTATGAAAGACTACCCATCGCGCGAGTGTTGAAAGGCAAGGTCAGGCCGCCATCCACCGTGAAGGTATGCGCCTGGTTGTCCGGGTAGAGCTGCATTCTGCCCGTGCATGGCCCGGTGCCGCCGGATGGCGAATAAGTGGCTGAGCTAGAGCAAGCGCCGGTCGGCGAAAGCTCGCTCCATACATCCGGATTCGACCAGGTCAGGACCGAGTCCTGATTCTTGAAGAACGACCCGTTGTATTTCGCACCTAGCGTCCACCAATCGGCCGCGTACTCGACGCCGACGCCATAGTTGTAGATGTCGTAATTGACCGGCTGGGTTACCTGCGAAATGTTGTAGGTTCCGGGGCTGGGACCGAACATCGTACCGAACGAGTAGTCGTTGCCGCTCGGATTCTGGAAGTTGAACTGGGCGGTATAGGTCCAGTGCGGATCGGGCGTATAGCGAACGTTAAGATTCGCGACGCCGTCCAGCAGGCTCATCGCCGTCGGATTCGCAACCGCGTCGACCCAGGTGCCGATGTTTTTCCCCGGCGGTTCGCCGCCGGTTGGAGGCGCCGGATGCGAGCTCAGGCTGAAGTTGCCACCGTTCTGACTAAAGGCGATCGAGCCTACGTCGTCGCTAAGATAGTGGGGCATGTCGAGGTACTGTATCTGGATATCGAGCAGACCGTGGACTCCAGCGTGTAGGTTGTACATCTGACTATTCTGTCCGAGGTTATAGGAGCGAAAGTCGGCAAAGACCCGATCATCGCTCTTATCACCAAGGAGCAGGTGCAGTTCCGGAGCGATGACTTGCTGCGCAAGGTCGCTGTACTCGCGGTACTTGGCGACGTTCGTATCGGGCACCGGCTCCGGGAAAACGCCGACCTCGGCGGAGCCCTGCATGGTAGCAGCGCCCAGCGTCGTCTGCGCATACGCCTCGCGCGAAGCGACTAACGCTGACACAAGCAAAACCGGCAGCACGGCTGATACGCGGAGCGCGTGATTTATCGAGTCTCTCATGGTGCTTACCTCGACTGCGCTTCCGTCGCCGCTAGCGGGTGAAGAACAGACCACCCGGCGAGTTCGAGCCGTGGATATTCGCGTGGCAATTGGTGCACGCATGTCCGAACACGAAAACCGTACCCGCGCCGGAAGGAGTCCCGGGATGAAATGTGCCGACGTGACATTGCTGGCAGAGCCGCGGCGGCGACACTTTCAGCAGAAACATGTTGGTCGAGCCGTGCGGGTCGTGACAGTTGCTGCAGTTCTGCATGACCGGCGGATGCGCCCACAAAAATGGGCCGCGCTTCTCGGCGTGACAGGTGTAGCAGACCTCGTTTACCGTCGGCTGAACCAATTGATGCTGGTAGGGACCGCCATGCGGGTTGTGACAATCCGTGCAGACCATCAACCCCTCGCGCAGCGGCATGTGTGAGGGCATGTTCATCTGATTCTGTTTGTTGAGATGGCACCTGAGACAGACCTGGGTCTCGGGCCGCGTGTACATGAATGGGTTGGCGTGGAACTCGGCGGCTAGCTGATAATCCGAAGTCTTATGCATGACCACATGGCAATCGACGCATTTCACGCCTCGGAAAGCATGCATACTGGCCTGCCAGAAGGCCTGGTCACCCTTCTGATGACAAGTGAGGCAGGCGCCATTGTCGCGCGCTTGCGATTCGCCCGAGTCGGGCCGAAACGTGATCAGCGTCGCCTCTGCCGGCGGCCCATGAATCACTTGCTCAGCCGTCGCCCCCTTGCCCATTGCCTCTGCCATTTCGGGAACGTACTGGCTGCCGGGCCCATGGCACGATTCGCATCCGTGCTGCTCTGCAGAATCCCGCGGATGCTTTATCAGAATATTGCCCATCATCGTGTCGCTGAACGCGTGCGCGGCGGCCTGATGGCATCCCTCGCAAGCCTTGCTGCCGACATAGGTTGCGGTCGTGACGCTCGAATAGGGCACCTGTGATCTTCCAGGCTGAGCTGGCGACGGCGCTGCCGATGATGTTGGAGCTTCCTGCGATGATCCGGCCGCGTTTGCCGTCTCGCCGTGGAGGACTGCCAGCGCGAGTGCAGCCGTCCCAACCAGCATTCGGAACCGTGAACTCTTGAGGCGAGTCACCCCGAGTCTCATCGCAGCTCCTCCATCTGCGATCGCGCGTTTCGCCTCGCTACTCCCGAAAGTTTTCTTGTCGCAGCGCTCCCATGGCCCGATACTGTACGTTGAGTTTGCGTTTAGTGACCACAGAGCCGCATACCAGATTGGTTATCCAAAGAACAAATAATTCTGGTGGCGGACGAAGGCTACACTTGGTGTCAGCTATTGATTGGATTGCTAAGGTCTCGGCACCAGCGCCTTGGATGTTGGGTTCAAGGCCGTCGGAAATTCATCCGGTTCACCGACCACAACTCGATCGTCGGCATCGCGTAACTGGAAAATCAGCGCGAATTTGCAGTTTCACACTGCGCGCGAGGAGCAAGTTCGCGGCAATTGGAGCAGGATTCTCAAAGCTCCAATCGAAGGCCAGCTTGCGCCAGGCGGAGCGCGTCGGCGTCGAGCGCATGCTCGATAAACACGACACCATTGTCGCGAAATCTTTTTTCAGCGCATCTGAAACGGGCTACGCCTTTTATTTACTCCGGCCGACGCTCGACTATTGAAATTGCAAAACTGAAATTCACAGGCCGTTCAGAGATTTCATCACTCGTTCAGAACCCAGGCGGTCTCGGGCAGCCGCCGACCAGCGGGAGCAAATGCCCGGCCAGATCAAGCGTCGTGCGATCGTGCAGGTACGCTCCCACTATTTGAATGCCGATTGGGAGTCCGTTCTTCAAGCGACCGACGGGAATTACGGTAACCGGCAAGTAGCAAGCGCCTGCCGGAGCCATCCAGGTTGTCAAATCCCAATAGGGGCGCTGTTCGCCTCCCACCGAGGCGATTCGGCTGGCCATGGGTTCAGAATGATCATGGGCTATGGCTGGACAGGGCATGACGGGAAGCAAAATGACGTCCCACTGTGTGAAGAACTCTTCCCAGCGTTTGCGCATTTGAAGGCGCCGCTCGTTGTAGCTGAGCCATTGCCGATGTCGCATCGCCAGGAGTCTTCGCGTATGTGCGGCAGGCATGTCGCCGACGGTCGCGGCGTATTCATCGAGACGATCAGCCGGCACACCACCTGCCAGTGCAGCTTGCAGGAGAGCGAAGAAAGTGTCGGCCACTTTTTCTAGCGTGAACTCGGGCCGCGCCTCGTGATCAACTCTTACCCCGGCGCCGGCTAATTTCTGGGTCGCGCTTGTCAGCAGTTCAACTACTTCAGGCTCTACTCGACAGGCGGGATCGTCGAGCCAGGCTGCTACACGATATTGTTTGAGAGTTGGGCGACGAGGCGGGGGCAGCTCCAGATGCCAGGCCGGTTTCTCCCATCGATTGGGACCGGCCATGATGTCGAGACCAAGCTTGAGATCCTCGATCGTGCGCGCCATTGGTCCCGCGACTGCGAGATCGGCAAGAGTCAGAGTTCCCGGAGGACCGGGGATTTGACCATGCGCCGGCACGATTCCGTAACTCGGCTTATGGCCGACAATACCTGACATGTGAGATGGCAGCCGAATCGAGCCGCCGATGTCGCTTCCAAGTTCCAGCGGAGTAAATCCGCACGCGAGAGCCGCAGCCGAGCCACCGGATGAGCCGCCCGGAGTGCGGGAGACATCGTGAGGGTTGTTGGTGGTGCCAAAGACCTTGTTGTAGCTCTGCAGGTCGCCCGCGTAGATCGGCAGATTGGTCTTGCCAAAGATTATCGCTCCAGCATCGCGCAGGCGCGCCACCGGCCACGCGTCTTCGGTTGGAATAAAGCTGGCAAGCTCTGGCGCGCCTGAAGTGGTACGCATTCCCGCGGTTTGGAAGGAATCCTTGATAGTCATCGGCACGCCATGAAGGGGGCCACGCACCTCACCGCGCGCCAAGGCAGCGTCCGCAGCGTCGGCCTCGGTTCGGGCGCGTTCGGCGTCAATCGTCACGACGCTCTTGATGCGCTGGTCGAGAGTCTCGACGCGCGCCAGGAAATAGTCGACGGCCTCTCTACTCGAAATTTCGCGCCGACGAATTCTATCCGCAATCGCAACCGCACTCGAATAGGCAAGCTCAGACACGGCGTATCTCCTTCTGTGATTCGCTCTACGTTGGTGACTAGCCGATGTGGAAAAGAAGTCAAGTAGACGTGACTGCGCGCGGAAAAAAAAGAGCGATAAATCAAGTAGCGGCGCGGAACGGCCTACCCTTGACACGCTCGGTCGCGGGAAGCAGCTACCGCGGCTTGACCGAAGCTGATTCCGCCGTCGTTGGTCGGAACTCTCGAGTGCGTGAGAACGCGAAAGCCATTGCGCTCGAGTCCGCTCACGGTGCGGCCCAGTAAAAACATATTCTGAAAGACTCCGCCGCTAAGCGCCACGATTCCAAGTCCGCGGCGCGAACGAATTTCGCTGCAAGCGTCGACGATCATTCGCGCGAGCGTGTTGTGAAATCGCGTCGCGATTATTCCCGACGGGGCGCCGTCGCGCAGATCCTCGACCACGGCGCGAATCAAATCTTTTCCGCGGAGCAATACACTTTCGCCGGCAGAAGCGCCGATATCGTAAACCAAGTGCTCGGTTTCAATTGCACGTTGTTCCAGCTCAATGGCTGCCTGGCCTTCGTAGTTTATCGAGTCGCGGATTCCGAGGATCGCCGCTACCGCGTCGAATAACCTGCCCACACTCGAGGTCAATGGCGCATTGATCTTCGCGCGGACAAGTTGCACGGCCAGCGGCCAATGCCGGGCATTGCGCCGGATCACGTCGAGATCGCCGGGAATGGAGTCGCCGTAAAGGGCGTCGAGATACGCAGCCGCCATCCGCCACGGCTGCTTGATTGCGATTGCGCCGCCGGGCATTGCGATGGTTTCCAAATGGCCGACGCGCTCGAAATCCAGCAGGTCGGCGACGATAAATTCGCCGCCCCACATCGTCGAATCATTGCCATAGCCGAGGCCGTCGAAGGCGACACCAATCGCCGGAGCTTCTTCCCGATTATCCGCCAGGCACGCCGCTACGTGCGCGTGATGGTGCTGCACCCCAACGAGTTCGACGTCGGCGAGCTCGAGCGCATATTTGGTGGAGAGAAATTCGGGATGCAGGTCATATGCGACGATCGCGGGGTCTATCGCAAATAGTCGCCGGTAGTGCTCGATGCCCTCGGTGAATGCGCGCAGGGTCTCATAGTTCTCGAGATTGCCGATGTGATGAGAGATAAAAGCGTGATGACCTTTCGCGAGACAGAAGGTGTTCTTCAGCTCCGCGCCGCACGCCAGAATCGGATGTCGAACATTCCATGGGAGCGAAACCGGCTGCGGCGCGTACCCACGCGAGCGGCGAACAGGAAAGTCGCGGCCACGAAAGACTCGCATAACCGAGTCGTCGGCGCGCGTGTGAATCGGACGATCGTGCGTAAGGAAGAAATCAGCGATGCCACCGAGCCGCTCGAAGGCCTCGTCGTCGCGGTAAACGATCGGCTCGTCGGAAACATTTCCGCTGGTGAGAACCATCGGCGCGCCCAGTTGCCGACATATCAGATGATGCAGAGGCGCGTATGGCAGCATTAGGCCCACGACGCGGCTGCCCGGCGCGACCGAGTCGGCGAGGTTCGCATCGGACCTGCGCCGCAGCAATACGATCGGCCGCCGAATGCCCAGCAGCAGCCGTTCTTCCGCCGGATCGATCTGAGCCAACATTCGCGCGAGGCCGATATCGGCCACCATCACGGCGAACGGCTTGTCTTCGCGATACTTGCGCGCACGCAAAGTGGCGACCGCGCATTCGTTGGTCGCATCGGCGGCCAGGTGGTATCCGCCGATTCCTTTGATAGCGATGACGTGACCGCCGCGAAGAAGTTCCGCGGTCTTTAGAATCGGATCGAAATCAACACGAGCGCCATGTCGATCGACAAGCATCAATGTCGGGCCGCATCGCGGACAGGAGATCGGTTGCGCGTGAAAGCGGCGGTCGCCGGGATCGTGATACTCGCGCGAGCAGTCAGTGCACATCACGAAATCGGCCATCGTCGTGAGCGGACGGTCGTATGGCACGTCGCGGACAATCGTAAAACGGGGGCCGCAATTCGTGCAGTTGTTGAATGGATAACGGTAGCGGCGGTTCGCAGGATTAAAAATTTCGCCGAGACACTCGTTGCACGTCGCAATATCGGGCGAGACGAGAGTCGATCGACGTTCTCCGCCAGTGCTCTCTACGATCCTGAAGTTGCGCTGGCCGACAGCTGCGAGCGTTGTGTTCGCCAGATGCTCGATGACCGCCAGCGGCGGCGCTTCGCTTTGCAGCTGGTAGAGAAAGGTCTCCAGTTGATGCGGGCTGCCCTCGATCTCAATCATCACTCCTCGCGAATCGTTTTGAACCGATCCACCGAGACCCAGGCGCGTTGCAATCGAATGGACGAAAGGACGAAACCCCACGCCCTGCACGATCCCGCCGACTTCTATTCTAAGTCGTACGGCTGAAGGCCGCGCAGTTTCGATGATGTGAGACGGTTCGGGGTCACGATTGTACATTGTAATAGGAGCGAGAGGTGACCACGTGTCGATCGGCACACTAACTCTTGGAAATAATTCCGGGTGGCGTCATTTCGGCAAGAGGAAAAATCTCGTAGCGAGAAACGTTGAACACTGGCGCGCGCGCGAGCAGCATGTCCAACTCTTCGTTCGAATCCACGTCGTAGATCCACGCGCCGCCGTGAGCGCCGGGGATGTGATAGCGCGAGAGCACTTTGCCCTTTTCCTCCAATGGCTTGGCGTAGTCCGCCATTTTCAGGACGGCGTCTACGACTCCGCGCGACATCAACGCAATGTCGATGCGCCACATCACGAGGAACTTCATCGCGCACCCCGGTCGTCGGGATCAGTGGATACAGTCATCGTGTCCCAGTCGAATTCAGCTTCCTCGGCGATGGTCGAATCGCCGGTGTATTGATTGAGAAGCGCGAGCTGCGTTTTGGCGGTCCCCTCGTCGATCTTTTCGATTGCGAACCCCGCCTGTATGAGTACCCAATCGCCCGCGCGCGCAGGCTCTTCGAGAATTCCGACATTGATCTTGCGCGTGACGCCGGCTACTTCGACGTCGGCCAAATCAGGATGGTCAGTGTCGATGCTCTGCACGCGTCCCGGAATTCCCAAGCACATCAAGGCGCCTCGCGATTAACAGATCCTTGGCAGCGGATCGCCAATCAGCAGATCTAGAATGCGGGTGCCGCCAAAACGCGTCTTCAACAGCACGATTCCTGGCGGGTCGGCTTTGACGCGCCCAATTATTTGCGCGCCCGCACCGTGGGGCGCACTGCGTATGGCTTCCAGAGCCATGGCTGCCGATGCTTCACTCACGATCGCGACGAGACGACCCTCGCATGCAACGTGCAGCGGATCGATCCCAAGAATCTCGCACGCGCCCGCCACTTCCTCCTTCAGCGGGACGCAGCTCTCGTCGATCGCGATACCGACGCCTGACGCCGTCGCGATCTCGTTGAGCACCGTGGCAACGCCGCCGCGGGTCGCATCGCGCATACATCGCACTTCGCATGTAACGTCGAGCAAGCGCTCAACCAGAGCGGACAGCGGCGCGGTGTCGGACTCGATGCCAGCTTCGATTTCCAGCTCGCCACGCGCCAGCATGATAGTGACACCGTGCTCGCCGATCGGTCCCGAGACAATCACCACGTCGCCCGGCTGACACTGCGCGGCGCTAAGTGCGCCGGGCCGATCGATGACGCCAACGCCAGAGGTGTTGATATAGCAGCCGTCGCCCTTGCCCTTTTGGACTACCTTGGTGTCGCCGGTCACGATCTGAACTCCCGCGCGCGCGGCGGCCATTTGCATCGAGTTCACAATTGTTCGGAGATCGGCGACGGGAAGCCCTTCTTCCAGGATGAAACCGGCAGATAGGTAGAGCGGTCTCGCGCCGCCTACTGCCAAGTCGTTCACGGTTCCGTTGACTGCGAGGTCGCCGATATTTCCGCCGGGAAAAAACAGCGGCGAGACCACGAACGAGTCGGTCGTGAACGCGAGCCGCGCGCCACTCAAATTGAGGACGGCTTGATCTTCCATCGCCTCGAGGATCGGGTTGCGGAATGCCTCGAGGAACAGCGCGTCAACCAGCGTGTGGGTCGCCTTGCCGCCGGCGCCGTGCGCCAGAGTTATTCTCTCGTCCCTGAGGCGCGGTCTTTTTATACGCGCGAGCTCAATCCTCTCGAGCACCTGGCTCTGGGTAACGTTGGCGGAACCGTTGCCGCGATACTCCAAGCCCCGGCGGTACTCACGGAGCGCGGCTTCGGCCCATTCGGCGGAAGGCGCAGGCTGCTCGATTTTGCGTCCGCTATCCATCGTGCAATTCAATCGATCTTTGCCGCGCGATCGTCGGCGCTCGCTTCATGAAGTCGCTGCCGGGTAAAACGGCCGTAGTTGTAATATGCGGCGCAAGCACCTTCGGACGAAACCATGCAGGTCCCAATCGGTGTATCGGGGGTGCATGCCGTGCCGAAGACTTTGCACTGCCACGGTTTCAACACTCCCTTTAGGACTTCGCCGCACTGGCAGGATTTCGGATCCGCCACTCGCACTTGAGGAAGATCGAAGATGCTTTCCGCGTCGTGCTCAGCGAAAGTCTCCTTCACTTTGAGCGCTGAATGAGAAATGAATCCCAGCCCGCGCCATTCGAAAAACGGCCGCAGTTCCATGGTCTGGTTGAGCACCTGCAAGGCCCTTGGATTTCCGTTCCAATTGACAGCGCGGGTGTATTGGTTCTCGACCGACGCGCGACCTTCGCTGATCTGTTTCAAAATCATGTAGATGGACTGAAGGATATCCAGCGGCTCGAATCCTCCCACCACGATCGGTCTGCCGTAGTCGCGCGGAATGAATTCGTAAGGACGGCAACCAATGATGGTTGAGACGTGACCCGGCCCGATGAATCCACTGAGGCGCAAATCGGGAGAATCCAGGATCGCTCTGATCGCCGGAATGATCGTCACGTGATTGCAAAAGATTGAAAAATTCTTAAGCCCCTCGGCATGCGCGCGCAGCATTGTGACCGCGCTTGACGGCGCAGTGGTCTCGAAGCCAATCGCGAAGAACACTACGCGCTTGTCGGGATTACGCCGCGCGATGTTCAACGCGTCGAGCGGAGAGTAGACGATTCTTATATCCGCGCCGCGCGCCTTCGCGTCGAGAAATGAACCACGGCCGCCCGGCACGCGCATCATGTCGCCGAACGAAGTGAAGATCACATCGGGCTGTTCCGCGATGAAAATCGCATCGTCGAGCCGGCCCATCGGAATTACGCACACCGGACAGCCGGGTCCGTGGATCAGAGACACGTTTTCGGGCAGATAGTCTTCGAGTCCATGCTTGTAAATCGTGTGCGTGTGTCCGCCACAGACCTCCATGATCTGGTAGTGCCGGTCATCGGCCAGTCGAGCGATTTCGCCGGCGAGTCGATGTGCAATCGGCTGCGATCTGAACTCATCGACGTACTTCATAGTCTCAATGCCCATTCTCCTGGCGCGTCGAGGAAGTCCTGCGTCAGCTCCCAGAGCAGATGGTAGATGGTGGTTTGAACTTCCTGGATGCGATGCACCGACGACGACGGAACCACGAACAGGAAGTCGATAGTGCCGGACTCGGCCATCGCACCGCCTTTATCGCCAGCCAATCCGATCGTCAACAGCCCGCGGCGATTTGCCTCTTCGAATGCTCGAAGCAGATTGACGGAATTGCCGCTGGTCGAGATGCCCATAGCCACGTCGCCGCGGCGTCCCAAGGCACCCAGCTGTCGTGCGAAGACTGCGTCGAATCCAATGTCGTTACCGAGAGCAGTCAGCACCGCGACGTCCGAGGCCAGTGAGATCGCCGCGATTGCGCGCCCGCGCGATGGAAGCAGGAAAGAATGGACGATAGCCTGCGCATCAGTGGCACTGCCGCCGTTGCCGAAGCAGAGGAGACGCGCCCCGGACGCGAACGCTCGCGCCATCGCAGTCGCGCAATTCACGAGTTGATCGCCGAGCAAATCGATCGTCATCGCGCGAAGTGCAACGATCTCTCGTGCCTTGGCGGTGGTTGATTTCCGGACCGCGGCCAGCACCGAGTCGACGCTTCCTTGTTTGGCGTAGAGAAATGGATAAAGCGCTTCGATTCCGTGGGCGCCGCTTTTTTCGATTTTATCCATCTTTATGCAAGCTTCGCGATTGCCTCTTTCGCGTGAATGAGAATCACGTCGCCGGCCTTGGCCGGCACCAGAGCCACGCTGACGACTTCGAGGCCATCGCCAGTATCGACTCGCGCGAGGTTGTCATCGAGCAATTCGATAACTCGAACCGGGACCGCGTCGTCCGCGCACGTGATACAAACGTCGTCGCGACATTCCAAACCTGGCGCTTTCGTTGTCGTCATTTCAGAAACCCCGGCTCCAGCACTCCTGGTTGTTCAAAGAAAACGTGCACCAGCTCCCAGAGGATGTGATAGGTCGTGACCTGGATTTCCTTGACGACCAGCGGGTCAAGCGCGCGCACGACGAAAGCGAAATCGACCGAAGGGCTGCGCGCGATCGCAACACCATCGCAACCAGTCATGGCGACGGTCAGCAACTGCATGACGCGGGCAAGCTCCAGTGCTCGCAAAACGCTGCGGCAATCGCCGTCGGCAGAAATCCCAAGCGCGATATCATTCGATGAAGCGAGGTATCGCAGTTGATGGGCGAAGGTCTGGTCGAAGCCCGACTCATTCGCGACGCCGGTTACGGTGGCTACGTCGTTGGTCAGCGAAATCGCAGGCAGGGCACGCTTGCCGACGATCACAGGATGCACGAACTCGACGGCCACGTGCTGCGCGTCGGTGCTCGGGCCGCCGTTACCGAAAACGATCAGCTTGCCACCGCGATGGAATCTCGCCGCCATCGCATGACAAGCGCGCGCTACCAGCTCCGCGTCATCAGCGAGACCGAGACCCGCCTCCGCGCGCCGCGACAAGTGTTGCGCGAGCCTTGCCCGCGCCGCATCGCGGCTGAGCTGACTCGATTTGACTAGTGTTTCCTCCACTACTCGATCTCACTTTTTTCGAGCGCGTGTGATCTCGTCCGAGTAAGCGGTACCCATTCCGTCGAGCATTCGCAGTGTGGCCGCGGCTTCCTGCTCATCAATTTTGCAGAGCGCAAATCCGACATGAATCAAAATCCAGTCTCCAGTTTTCACCGGCGTACCCTCATTCTCGAGTAACTGGATCGACACATTGCGCCGGACGCCGCCGACTTCCGCTTTCGCGATTCCACGCTCGACGTCCACCATCTCCACGATCCTTCCGGGGATTCCCAGGCACATCGCGCTGCCTCTGAATCGAATCACATGCGGCTGATTCGAATGTAACGCGCGATATCGGGAAGGTTGATAACTAATCGCGGCAACAATGGCAGATCAGGATGATTGCTACCTATGATTTCGAGCGCCAACATCATGACTCCTTTGCGCGTTCCTGCCTCGCGAAAATTTTCTCTTTCGGGCTCAGCCGCGATTTGATTTGCGTTTGAGCCGACAGCTCCACCATCAACTCGAACGGCTTCGTCTACCGCATTGTGCAGAGGTTGACTCAGCCCAATTCGCTCGCTCGCGTCCTCTGACTTCGCATCCGACGAGCAGTACTCGGCCGAGCTTGCCGCCAAGGGTTTGAACTTGTGCGAACACCTGCTCGAGCACCATGTCATGCGCGTCGGCGATCGATTCACCTGATCGGCCGTCAACCTCAGGCTCGATTACATAGAGCGTGCCCGGCACGCCGCCGCGCGAGACCGCGTCGACGAGCACCACCAGTTCGAAGTCGTCGAGCAATTGGTACGCGAGATGTACGCCGCGGATTCCGAAATCGGCCACTGTCACACCGTCGGGCAACGACACGCGGCTGAGTCGGCGCGCCACCTCGACGCCGAAGCCATCGTCACCGAGAAAGATATTGCCGACTCCTGCGACCAAAATTCGTGCATTCAATTGCGGTCCTCCAACGGCTCGACTTCATCCGGCGAGAAATAAAAGTAGCGTCCGTGCCATTGATGAAATTCAGCAGCGGGATCGTCCTCCAGCGTCACCGCGAGGTATTGACGATTTTCGACGTCCAGGAAAACACCCTGCACCTCGGCGACACGCCCCGCCAGGAACATGTCTTGCGCATCAGCTCGTCTTGCGCCGGGACGCAATCGCACTCGTCGGCCTTTCGCAACCGCGACACCATCGATCTCGATGCTGTCAGTCTCGGGCGAAACGGATGCGTCGGCGCCGGGATCCCACCAGGGCACGTCGTTGGACAGTTGCGATCGCCTCCCGCAAATAGCGCATCGCGCCATGCAAGCGATCGAGCATTTCAGGAGGCATCCCATCGACCCGGTCGATGATCGCCGCCGCACGGGGATCCGTTGCCCGCGCCTCGCGCTTCTCTTCGTCTGTAAGCGTCATTGTTCGAAGCGTGAGAATTTCGTCGATTTCAGTCGCATCATAAAGATCGCCTGGGCTCTCCGGCGCGATCTCGGGATAATCCTGCAGAATGATTGGTGATGACAGGATGATGTTCGCTCTCGCCGTTGGCCCCGATCAACACGGGCCAGGTTCGAACGTTCGCGCATTCGGCGGCGGCCGCACGCGCAAACTCAGGAGGATCGATCATCGAGACGAACTACCCGTCGGCGATAGCAAAAATGGCATGAGCGCCTATGAAAGATGCGCGCAGGGCCTCATCCCGCGACGCATGCAATCCTTATAGGGAGTGATGTTTTCAATTCTCGCGCCGATTTTGATCAACGACCCTCGATTCGTTGTGCACGGATTCGAAGGACGCCGGCGATCCCGTTGGTCGTCGCGCACGATTCGCGCCGCCACCGCTGAGCCGCGGTCCTCGACGGGTTTCTGGCACTGGTTGGCTGAAACACGAATTCGACAGTTCGTTCTTCGGCGACGGTTTCCTTCAGCGCAATCTCGAACGCGACTTCCCGCTCGATCCCTTCCTCCCACGAAGTAAGCAGACGTCCATCGAGTTCGATCGAGTCGACGGCTCGAAACCGTTCGGGCTCAGTAGCTTGGGCCACTTCAACGATTCGCCGCTGAATCTGGAGGAAGCGCACCCTGCCCGACAGCTCCGGGTTTTCCCCCGCCTCGACGATGCAGTCGGTGTTCATCCACCAATGCTCCGAGCCTCCTGCTTCGCTCCAGTCGCGCGGCGCTAATACGCCAAATTGAAATCGCAGCTGGTTTTTTCGCGACGAGGCTCTGTAGGGATACAGCAGGTAGCCCTCATAAAGAACTGCGTCGGCGATTTTGCGTGCACGTTCAAGACTCATCAGCCCTGCGCGTGCGCCTCCTTCATCAGAGCTTCGAGCACGTCGTCCCAGGTCGGCATCGCGAGCTTGGCTTTGAGCTTCAACAGCTGATCGAGAGTCTCGCGACGAAGCCTCAGCCATCCCGAGTTGGGAAAATAAAAATCCATCATTGTCCGCCACACGCTAACCGGCAGCCGGTACGATGCATCGGCATGCCACGGCACCTGGCTCGCCTGCAGACCAGCGCCGTTGCGGGTGAAGACGGTACCGCTGAACAAGAGCAACAACGGAATCTCGCCGTCGTCGAGCGAATGAAGATACTTCGTGGCTGCTACTTCAAAATCGTAAGTGCATTGCACCGGCATCTGCACCAGCGTCGAGCCTTCGAATGCGGTCACCATCTGCGAAACGTTGGTCCACAAAAACGGCTTCAGCGTGTCGCCCCATCGCGGGGTGTCCCCGAAAAGTTCCGCGAGCCTGGGTTCCTCTTCTCCCGAATAGCGCCGGCGTTGAGGTTCGATCTGAATTTGACATCTCAGTGCGATCGCGTTTACCGACGCCCCGCTGTCGTCCTCGACCCGAAGTCCTAGCGAGATCGTCGGAACGGCCGCGTATGGCTCGGCGCGCGCGCCTTCGACCTTGAAATTCAGTTCACTCATGATCCAGCGTTACCCTTCGGACGCTCGCTGCGCGAACGTACTCGCTCGAAAAAATCGTCGACATCGCGCCATACCTCTTCACCGCCATCGAATCCTTTCCATCGGCGTCGGATCAAACCGGTGAGCTCGTAGCAGGCGTCGATTGGAACGATAAAACAGTCAAAACCCTCGCGGTTGCGGCCGTGAACAAGCAGCGCTTCGACGTCAGGTGCGATCTCGCCGAGAATAGGATTCGTTGTGCTCAGCTTCTGCCACATGTCGAGTGGTAACAGAGACTCGGTTGCGCCGGCGGGACTCGGATAAAATGCGGCGACCCGACCCATCGATGAATTGAAAAAGAAGAACGCGATCCTGACAGGGATCTGAAACTCTTCCCAGTCAATCTCGCTCAGCTGAAACGACGGATCGTAAAGATGGCGATCGGGAACCGCGCGATACTTGCCCAGCGCGGCTCCCTCTCGCGTGAAAAGCAGGTAACACCCGCGACACGAGCACATCAGGCTGCGGCTTTCGACATTCACGACGTGCGAATGCACGTCCGGAATCGGCGCGGCGCACATCTCGCAGAACTCGCCCGGTTTCTCGCGCGCCGGCGGACCCACAAATCGACGAAGCATGCTCAGCGGCGACGTGCTTCGAGATTGCCGCCTCAGCCCTCACAACGCGGCTCCCAGCAATGCGATTTTCACGCCGTTTTCATTCTCCAGCAGTGGTATCGGCTCGAGATGGAGTCCGCCGCCGCCGAGTGAGCGGCCGGCCAAAGTGAACGTTGTAGCTGGTTTCGCAGGAGGCGCAGGTCAGCAGCTCGCCATGTCAGTACGCCGCTTTCGATGGTCGATCCGCACGACGGGCATTTGCCGCGATACGCATAAAGCATTTTCCCGACGCGGCACAGCATGATCGGTTCGCCCGCAACTTCCGCCATCAGCAGTTCCCCCGAATTCTGCGGCGCGAGACTATCGAACGGTTTCCACGTCGGCGGATTCGAAGTCGCACTATTTTCGTTTGGATGCACCTTGGCGAGTAGCGAATCGATCGGTTTGGACCGATCGTTGTCGTCAGCCATGCCTTCGACTTCGACCCGCGTGATCTCCGGCGCCAGCTCTTCTATAGCGCCCTCTACCGCCAACTTGACGGTCACCATCGAGGACGGGCAGCCGTCACAACTTCCGCCGAGCCGTAGCTTCACGACGCCTGAGGTTTCATCGACGCTGACTAGCTCGACATCACCGCCGTGTGAGCCGAGGTACGGCCGAACTCTCTCCAGCGCGTCCGACACTCGCGCCGAAACATCCGCGCGGATGCAAACCATGGAGCACCAGCAGACTTGCCAGCAGCTGGTCACCGAGCAGCCGTCTCGCGCAGCTCTTGAACGGTGCCTTCGAACTGCATTAACTCGACAATTCGCGAAAGGCCCTCCCCATAGAGCTCGACCACCAGACGCATCAACTCATCGACGCGCTGCCACGCGGGTCGACTGGCCATCTTGCGAATTTCCTCGAGCAGCTGCTCGATGCGTTCACCGGAGTGTCGGAAGTCGGTATCACGACGCATTCAACTAACTCACGAATTATGCATCATCGTCGGCGAGTGGATCTGCTTCAGCACTTTGCCGCCGCCCAAATGCATGTGCACCCCGCACGGCAGGCAGGGATCGAAGCTGCGTACGGTGCGCATAATGTCGATGCCCTTGAACTTGTCCCCGGCTGGATTCTCCTCAAAGATCGGCGTGTTCTGCACGGCGTCTTCGTAGGGACCCGGCGTCCCGTAAGTGTCGCGCGGGTTAGCATTCCACGGTGTAGGAGGATAAGGATGATAGTTCGCGATTTTGCCATCGCGAATCACCATGTGGTGCGATAGGACGCCACGCACAGCTTCTGTAAATCCACATCCTATCCCTTCTTTCGGCACTGTGAATTGTTCCCACGTTTTGGTGCGCCCCGAGCGCACTTCCTTCAGCGCCTGCTCGACGAAGTACAGCGCGCATGCGCACGCGTAGGCCTGGAAATAACTCCTCGCGCGATCGCGTTCGATAGTATTGCTCCACTGCGGCACCTTCCATTCGAAGCGCACGGGCCCGCGGCTCACTGACTTAGGAAGATTTATCTGAACACTGGTGCCCGTGGCCTTTACGTATCCTATGTCCAACAAGCCGCTGAGCGCGGTTGCCCACAACCTCGCGATAGGACCTCCTCCCGTGTCCAATGCCAGATGATCCTTGCCGTCAAACCATCGCGGCGACATCACCCAGGTATATTTGCCGCCTAGCTCTCGCTTTTGCGGCTTGGGAAGCGTGTGCTGGTTCCAAGGATGTCGCACATCCACTGGGTTACCCAATGGGTCATTCTTCACAAAGACTTCTTGACCTTGCCAGTCGTCGTAGTAGGAGCTACCCAGCAGTATTCTGATTCCAAGATTGATCTGGACCAAGTCATTGGTAACCAGTCTACCGTCAACTACCACGCCAGGGGTGACGAACATCTTGCGGCCCCAGTTGGTCATATCGCGATAGTTGAAGTTGCAAACGTCGGGATCCTGAAACGAGCCCCAGCAGCCAAGCAGAGTGCGACGTTTGCCGACTTCTTCGTAACCCGGCATGGCAGCGTAAAAGAAGTCGAACAGGTCGTCATGCATCGGCACCGCACGTTTGAGGAATTCGACATAGCGCATCAGTCGGGTAAGGTAGTCGGTGAATAATTGCACCGTGGCAACCGTCCCCACTCCGCCTGGATAGAGAGTGGAAGGATGCACGTGGCGACCTTCCATCAGGCAAAACATTTCGCGGGTGTAACGGCTGACCTGCAACGCTTCCTTGTAGAACTCGCCCTCCAGTGGATTGACCGCCTTCATAATATCGCCGATCGTGCGATAGCCATGGTCGGCGGCGTGCGGCGCTTCGGCCTTTTCCGCTTGCTCCCACACGCCTGGATTGGTCGCACGCACCATCTTTTCACAGAAGTCCACGGCGACCAGGTTCTCCTGGAAGATATTGTGGTCGAACATGTATTCAGCAGCCTCGCCCAGGTTAACAATCCACTCGCCCAGGTTTGGCGGCTTTACTCCATAGGCCATGTTTTGCGTGTAACAGGAGCAAGTCGCGTGATTGTCGCCACAGATTCCGCAGATGCGACTGGTGATGAAGTGCGCGTCGCGCGGGTCCTTGCCTTTCATGAAAATGCTGTAGCCACGGAAGATTGATGACGTGCTGTAGCACTCCGCGACTTTTCGCTTCGCAAAATCAATTTTCGTGTAGATTCCCAAGCTGCCGACGATACGCGTGATCGGATCCCAGTTCATTTCGACCAGGCCGTCTTGAGTAGTCCCTGCCGCCATCGCGGAAACCTCCTGCGGGCATTTCTCCCGCCTGCTCCCTACCTAGTTTGCCTATCGAGATCGTTGCTCTGCAGCACCCTTTCAACCTCGCAGCTACCATCGCGCCCGATATCCAGTCTTTAATTCCCTGCCCGGATGTCGCCACTTAGGTTCTCTGTTGAGCGTTTTTTGCGTATGCCCGCGCAGCGCGCGGACAATGGGACCGAAAAGACCATCAAGAGCGGTCGAACCCCTGGCGCCCGGCGGTTCATCCATGAAAGGCATGAACTTGTCGGGAAAGCCCGGCATTGTGCAGCCGATACAGATACCACCCACGTTGGGGCATCCGCCGACTCCCGCCATCCATCCGCGCTTGGGCACGTTGCAATTGACGACAGGTCCCCAGCACCCGATTTTCACTATGCACTTGGGCGAGCCGTATTCTGTCGCGAAGTCACCTTGCTCGTAGTAGCCGGCTCTATCGCATCCTTCGTGAACTGTTTTCGAAAATAGCCACGTAGGCCGATGCGCCTCGTCGAGCGGAATCATCGGAGCTTGGCCGGTAGCTTGGTAAAGGAGATAGAGAATTGTTTCTGAGAGATTGTCGGGCTGGATAGGACACCCCGGCACGCATACGACCGGAATCCCGGCCTTGGATTTCCAATCCCAGCCCAGGTAATCGAGCACTCCCATTGCGCCCGTGGGATTGCCTTGCATCGCATGTATTCCACCGTAAGTGGCGCACGTCCCGGCGGCGAGCACCAGCAACGATTTGGGCGCTAGGCGATCGATCCACTCGCTGGTGGTCATCGGTTGGCCGGTCGCAGGGTTGTTGCCGAAGCCGCACCAGTAGCCTTCCTTCTTGATCGCTTCGTTAGGAATAGAACCTTCAATAACCAGCACGAAAGGATCCAGCTCGCCGCGCT
The DNA here is from genome assembly GCA_963842215.1 of uncultured delta proteobacterium. Classification (GTDB taxonomy): domain Bacteria; phylum Desulfobacterota; class Binatia; order Binatales; family Binataceae; genus Binatus. Next base: position 1,858,645 of record CAWJFQ010000001.1, read on the forward strand.
CGCCCTTGAAGAACCACGAGATGAAGTCATCGTTGCTTCCGACCGGACCAGTTTCCGGAGCTATCAGCGGCCAGTGAACGGCAACCTTGGGCAGTCCTGGTAAAGTGCCGAAGACGATATCTTCGACGCTCGGCTGCATCGCAGCTGTTAGCGCCACCGAGTCGCCATCGCAGCTAAGCCCTGCATTAATCCAGAGGATGTGGACTACCGTCTCTTTCTCACCAGCCATAACGAATCTCCCGCGTTCTTTTTTCTTAAACGGCGATCACGGATCGTGGAACATCAGAGCAATGGGAGTGCCAATCGTCTCACGATGGAATCAGCCGCGATCAATGCGAAATTGAAGTGAATGTCGGTTCAATAGTCGCTTCCTATGCCCGAATAGGAACCGAAAGAAAGGAATTCGCTGAAACGAACTGATGCGGAAACTCGCGACGTTGCGCGACGGTACTTTTCGGAAACGTTGTAGAGAAATTCAGCAGAGGCCGGTTTTTGCCCTAGAACTATGAACGTAGTTAGGTGTCGCGCAATGTCGCACCAGCTGTCGCCCAAGGTGCGGAGTTTTCTCGCGCTATGCATTAAACTCTTTCGGCTTGTCGGTTTGTAATTCTGGAACGCTTCATGCTCAACGCTATAGCGTTCAATTTCCAAACCGCAAATCCGCGACAGCTAACTGCATAAGGCCTATGGTCGCTAGTAAACGCCGGAATCGCGAACAGTGGCTGACCGCAGTGCTTCGAAGCATCGCCTACGGAGTGGTCGCAACGGACGACCAATGGCGGATTCAATTTATGAACCCAGCCGCCGAGGCCCTGACCGGATGGAGCGCCGGGAATGCGATAGGTCACGAACTGGGCGAAGTCTTGCGAGTGTCAATTTCGCCACCACGGCCACTTGATACCGAATCCGGGCCGTTGCGTGGTGGCAAGGCCGAGGGCGTTCTGGCTTGCCTGGACGGCAGTTCGATTCTAGTCGAGGAGACCAGTACGACGATTCGCGATGATCGCGGCAGAGTGATTGGTTCTGTGATAGCTATCCGCGAATTATCGTCTCGTTGACGTTACTTCGAAGCTGGCCCCAGCCGGCGATAGACGGTCGATCGATGAATCCCGAGCCGCCGCGCCGCTTCCGACACGTTGTGATTGCTGGCTTCAAGCACGGCCCTTAAGGCCACTAGGTTGCAGTCTTCCGAGCAGGCTCCATTTCCGTTCGCATGATTTCCGTTCGAGTTAGCCGTTTGACCGTTTGACGTTGAATGTCCCTGTACACCTCGCGTGGCATCGACCGTTGCCCACAGCTCGGGGGGCAAATCCGCCGGCGTTAGGTAGTCATTGGACGACAACAAGATCGTCTTCAAAAGAACATTACGCACTTCGCGCGCATTCCCGGGCCACGAATAACAACAGGTCTCGAGCGCCTTCCAGACTTCTTCATCGACGCCTCCGAGATAGTGCAGATCCTGCCGCAAACACTTTTCCGCAATTGGCCGCACGTCGCAGTGCCGCTCGCGCAGCGGTGCAATCTCAATAACCAGGCAGTTCAGCCTATACAGCAGGTCGGAGCGGATAAGGTTCCTGCCGATCAGCTCACTGATTGGAATGTTCGAGGCGGCAATCACTCGCAGGTCGGACTGGACCGGGCTGGTTCCCCCAACGCGGACGAACGTGCCTGTCTCGAGGAATCGGAGGAGTACGCTTTGCGGCGTCGGTGGCATGTCCTGCAGCTCGTCAAGAAAAAGCGTTCCCCCACGAGCCGCATCGAAAAAGCCGACGTGAGCCTGGCGGTCCGCACCGGTGAAAGCGCCGGGGACATAGCCGCACAACTCCGCGACCGCGATGTCGCCGCACAGTGTCCCGCAATTTACCGCAACGAACGGCGCTTCCCGGCGCGCGCTATCATTGTGAATCGCATGCGCGAGCAGCTCCTTCCCGGTGCCCGACTCGCCAACCAGTATCGTTGGAAAATCGGCAGCGGCGGCGCGCCGCGCCAAATGGACCGCCTGCCGCAGCGGTTTGCTGTCGCCGAGGATGTCGCTGAACGTGTAATGCGCTTTCCAGGGACTGGAGTTCATTGGAACCTCCGGCAGAGCGTCAAGAAAAGAGAGTCAGCCTTCGACGCTCGCCGCCGCGCGCTGCTCGATCGAATCACGCAGCCATCGGTACCAGGCCTGAAGTCCGTCGCCGCTCTGCGCCGAGATTTGCAATATCTCAAGCTTCGGATTTATCTGCCACGCAAATTCGAGGCATCGATCCACATCGAACCTCAAATGTGGCAGTAGATCGATTTTGTTGAGAACCATCAAGCTGGCTGCGCGAAACATGTGCGGATATTTGAGCGGCTTGTCCTCGCCTTCGGTCGTCGACGCGATCACCACCTTGGCCGCCTCTCCGAGGTCAAACAGCGCGGGGCACACAAGATTGCCCACGTTCTCGATCATCACGATGGAGCGCGGCGCCGGATTGAGCATGCGCGTAGCGTCGGCGATCATTTGCGCGTCGAGATGGCATCCGCTGCCCGTGTTGATCTGTACGACCTTGCACCCGGTCTTGCGAATCCGCTCGGCGTCGCGCGCAGTTTCCTGGTCCCCTTCGATTACCGAAATTTCGAGTTCCGCCGCGAGATCGCGCAAAGTCCGCTCCAGCAGCGTGGTCTTGCCGGCGCCCGGCGAACTCATCAGGTTCAGGGCGATTATTTCACGCTCGTCAAACCATTCGCGATTGCGCTCGGCCAGCAAGTTGTTTTTCGCGAGCACGTCCTGCTCGAGACGAATCGTGCGTGTCCCTTCCGGCGTACGTGTATGAGCGTCGTGATCATGGTGGTGGTGGTCGTGGTGGTGATCATGGCCACGATCATGACTGTGCTCGTGAGCAGGGTCGATCAAGTGAACGTCGGCGCCGTCGGAACATCCACATGTGCTACACATCCCGGGCTACCTCCACGTCCTTGATTTTTAATTCCTGCCCACTGACGAAGTCGAGATTCGCGCTGCCACAAACGCATAGTGCTATCTGATCTTCGAGCTCCACATCGGCAAGGCACTGCATGCATCGCGCACGGCCCGGAATTTCCATTATTTCGAGCGCCGCTCCCGCCAGCGGCGTTTCTGCGGTGGCCAGCTCGAAACAGAAGCGAAGTGCGTCGGGGACGACTCCGGAAAGTTTGCCGACTTCGAGCCGGACTCTGAAAACCTGCGCATCGCCAACACGTTCGATCACCGCATCGACGATGCTCTCCATGATTGCCAGTTCGTGCACGCTCCGCTGGCTCCTGTGAGGGCCCTAACTTTCAACTAACTCTCACTTTAATTTTGGGGCAAGTTTTCCAGAGCCAAAACTAATTAGGCCCGTCCGGTGAATTCGCGCACAATGAAGTCTGGAATCCTCCGAAGAAATCGTCCCGCCGCATAGGAAGTGAAACGAAGGCGACTTCGCGTGGTGCTACCGGTGATTCAGCAGCGGATCTCAGCCGATCCGAGCTGAAGGTGACGACCGAACGCGCACCACTCCGCGTGCAGCCGTTATCCACGAGGCGATTCGCGTCGAGGGTGAAGGCGAGCTCAGCCGCCCACTCAGTGCGCTGGTTTGGTCCGGACTGGCAGCGGGACTCTCGATCGGCTTCTCGCTCGTCGCCCGCGGATTACTGCAAGCTCACCTGCCGAACACGAGCTGGCGGCCGGAGAGAATAAGAGCGAAAAGCGCCGCCCCCGGAGCTTCGAGCAACAGCAAGGCCGAGACCTCCAGTGCCAGTTGAGCGACCGCTTCCCAAGTCGAAAGAAAATAGAGCCACGGAAGCATTTAGTGCGGCACTGGCGCCGGACCGAGTCCCAAGGACCGCTTGAGCACGGTCCGAAGAACCTTCCAAAATCTTGGCCCAATGATCGGCGGTGTCTTGAAAATTAGTAATCGGTATCGACGCGCTTCAATGCTTGTTCGAGCTCCGCGTGCGATACTGTCTCGCCAGCTGAGATCTTCGCTATCAGCTGACGGTCTTGCCTTTCCTGAACGTAGTAATCCTGCTGAGTGATCGGTTCTTGCGTCCAGAACTTCGCCTTGAACTCGTCCATTCGCTCCTGTCTCTGGAGCTGTTTGACGACTGCAGTGCCGTCCTCTGAAGAGCTCGAATTGAGAGTCGTCGATTGAGCACAAGTGACGATTGGAACGATTAACCCGCCGACGAAGGCAATGATCCCAAGATATCTTGCGTTCATATTGCTTAACCTCCGCAACAGTTTCGTAACATTCTCTTAACAATACCTTAATATTTGAGCGGGATCGGATCAAGCCGCGGCGACCCCGGACGCCGCTATTTGGCCGTCCGGCGTTAAACGATTGGTTTAGGTTTTGCCGCGAGGTTTGCGCCCAGCGTGTCGGCCGAGAATTTGGCCACGATATTGGGCTAACCGAGTCCGGTGCCGATGGCTCGAAGCGCATCGCCGCTACACACGTCCAGTTTGCGCTCTTCCCCGGAGAATCCACCAAACGTGAGACTCGATGGCGGAGAGGGAGGGATTCGAACCCTCGGTACCGGTTACCCAGTACGCCAGATTAGCAATCTGGTGCCTTCGACCACTCGGCCACCTCTCCGCGCGAGAGGAAAGCGATTGTTCAACATCGATCGCAACCGCGCAAGCCGCTTGTGCGCCATTGCCCTCGACCACAAAATGCGTTCTCCTAGCGCTCGACCAAGCGGAGGAAACATCGTGATGGATCTCTCAATCAAGCGCGTCATCATATTCACCCGCGCCATGCCGGCGATGGCGCGTTTCTATCGCGACGTGATCGGACTGAAGCAAAAATCAGATGAATCCGGCTGGAAGGAATTCGACGCCGGCGCTTGCGACCTTGCGCTGCACAGCGGCTCGTCGACAGTCGGAAGCAGACCCCCGAAAATCGTCTTCTTTGCGGCTGACGTCGCAAGCACGCGAGAGGCGCTTCTGAAACGCGGCGCGAAGCTCGGCAAGGTCAATTCGCAAGCCGGCCTCGATCTTTGCGACGGTACCGATCCCGACGGCAATCCTTTCCAAATCTCCAATCGACCTTAGTCGAAGGGTTGCGGTAAAGCGTCGCACCGAATAAGGCGAAACGGATGAAGCGAAGCGCCATGACCGAGAATTTCCTCGTCGAGCATGACGGTCCGATCACGACCATTACCTTCAATCGGCCCGAGCGCCGCAATTGCCTCGATGAAGCCGTCATCCTCGACTTCGAGCGCCATCTGCAAGCGGTCCGCGACGATCGCGAATGCCGCGTGCTCATCGTCACCGGCAAGGGCACTGCCTTCTGCGCCGGCGCGGACCACGCCATGTTCAAGGCTCCCACCGGCGCCGTCATCGACGCTGCCGAGCGTCGCCGTCGCATGGGCGAGTTCGGTAAGCGATGGCCGCGCCTCATAGGACGCGCCTTCGACGTGCTGGCGCATCTCGATCAGATCACGATTGGCGCAATCAACGGCTACGCGGTCGGCGGCGGATGGTCATTCGTGCTCGCTTTCGATTTTGCAATTGCAGTCGAGGCCGCGGAGTTCTGGGTACCTGAGGTTGATCTCGATGTCCCCTATCGCGGCGCTCCCGCCAGCGTGCTCGCCGCCACTCTCGGTCCATGGCGCGCGAAGGATGCAATCCTGATGTGCCGCCATTACCGGTCCAGCGAATTGCTCGCGATGGGCGCGATCAACCAGGTCGTCAAACCCGAGGCACTGATGCCCGCTGCTCGCGACTTGGCGAAAACTCTGGCCGCAAAATCGCGCGAGGCCCTCGCCTCGTCGAAGCGCGACATCAACGCCGTCTTCTTCGGCCAGCGCCTGTTCTGAGATCAGTACTCGCGCACCATTAGCATGAAGCCCGGCGCGCCGAGCGCGGTCTCGAAGTCGCGGTGGCGCTTCTCGTCCTTCATCAGGAAACCCGCCTTCTCGTACGCACGCTGCGCTCCGACGTTGCCGATCAGAATAGTTAGCTGCGCGATGCGATGGCTGCGCGCGCGTCCCATCTCAAGAATCTCGTCCATCAACCTGTCCGCCAACCCGCGGCGCCGCAACTCGGGCATCGTCGCGACCGACTCGACCACCCACGCGCCCTCGAGGGTGTCGAAAGTGCATTGCCATACCGGCGCCGTTCGATCGGCCGAAGCTTTCTCGTCCGCTCGCGTCCAGCCCTTTTCGCGCTGGACGTTTTGCATTGCCTCACCGAGCATCTGCCATCCACCCGCGCGCGGGTCGAAACCGCACAACGCCGCCGCAGGATGCCCGTGATACTCCGCGACCATGAAACTCGAGTAGTGGCATAGCGACACCGGCTCAGCGAGTGCGAGCCGTCGCAAATAGTCGAGACAGTTTTCCTCCGGCCCACCGGCAATCAGGTCCCACACTCCACGCTGCAGATGTCCGCGCGAAGCGAGCATCATCACTCGCGCCAAAAACGCCGCATCGGCCGCCTCGCCGCGCCGGATTTTCACACTCATCGATCGCGCTTCCTTGAGGAGCTAGATGGTGTCGGAGACGCCTGGAATGAACAGCGGTTCCATTGCGTAGTGCTCGACGTCAGCTTCCATCTCCGCGCGCGCAGGGGCGATCGCGGTCACGCTTGCCGCGTCCAGGATGTCGCGCAACAGAGTCGTGTCACTCGAAGTGTTCAGGAACAGACCCGGCCGGCTGAGCACGAAATGCACCCCGCGGCGAATCGCCTCGCGATCGCGAAGCGGCTCGTACCAGCTGAATTTTCGACCGTCCCCATTTGGCCACCGCCGTCGCGCAACCGACTTGATGGTCTGCGTAGCGACGCCGCGCTCGTGGCAAACCTTCAGCAGTGCCTGGACGTCGGTTGCGTACTGCGCGATGTTCAGCATCGTGAAATTGTAAGGAAACAGCACCGAGTCGAATGCAAACCGCTCGAGGCTGCGGCGATGCATCGCGGCAACCTGCGAGCCATGCCCGGTGACGCCGATAAACCGGACCAAGCCCTGAGTCCGCGCCTCGACCAGAGCTTCAAGCGCGCCACCGGCGCCCAGAGCGGTCGTCCATTCATTCTCGGCGACCAGATTGTGCATCTGGATCAAGTCCAGCTGGTCGACTCGCAAACGCTCCAACGATCGATGAAGACTGTCACGCGCGCCCTGATATGTGCGGTCGCCAGTCTTGCTCGCGAGAAAAAATCGCTTGCGATGCTCGCGCATCCAAGGTCCGATGCGTAGCTCCGATTCGCCGTACGACGCGGCAGTATCTATATGATTGACGCCATACTCGAGCAGCACCCCGAGCACGGCGTCAGCCTTGTCCTGCTTCATCCCGCCGAGAGCAGCAGCCCCAAAAATAATGCGCGTGCTCTGGTGGCCGGTCTTCCCGAACTGACACGTCTCGATCATGACGTCACCTCGCAGAATTTCCTGAAACATAATCTTAACCTGTAACCTCGCAAAACGCTTGCGCTTGCTCCAGCTAAATGGAGAAATCGAACTTGAGGGGACAAAAGCAGATGGGTCCAACAGGCAAAGCCATTTTTCTGACCAAGGGCGTCGGCAGGCACCGCGAGAAACTCACTTCCTTCGAACTTGCACTGCGCGACGCGCGAATCGCCGAGTTCAATCTCGTTCGAGTCAGCTCGATTTTTCCTCCCGGGTGCAAAGTCATCTCGATCCAGGACGGACTGAAGACGCTGACGCCGGGGCAGATCGTCTATACAGTTATGTACGACAACTCGACCGACGAACCGCATCGCCTGATGGCCTCGTCGGTTGGCCTCGCGATTCCCGCCGACAAGGATCAGTATGGCTACCTGTCCGAGCACAAGAGCTTCGGGCAGACCGACGAGAAGGCGGGCGACTATGCCGAAGATCTCGCCGCCACGATGCTCGCGACAGCGCTCGGCGTGGATTTCGATCCCAACGTCAGCTACGACGAACGCAAAGACGTGTGGAAGTTGTCTGACAAAATCGTGCAGACACGAAACATCACGCAATCGGCCATCGGCGATCGCGACGGTCTGTGGACGACGGTGGTTACGGCAGCGGTATTCGTGAATCTGCCGACAGACAAATAGAACAGCGGAATTTAATGCTTTGAATTCTCCGCGAACGCGCGCTTGGCGGCCGCGATGAAGGCGCGCACGCGCGCCTGATCTTTTTTGCCACGATTGCCGGGAACGTCGGTATGCGTGAATGAATCGACGCCCCAGGGCCGGACGGTAGCGATCGCGTCAGCCACGTTTTCAGCGGAGAGGCCGCCCGCGAGGATCACCGGTATGCGCGAGCGTTCGACTACGGTACGGCTAACCGACCAATCGTGCGTCTCGCCGGTCGCACCGGCATAGGGCGGACCCTTCGCACCGGAATCCAGCATCAAGTAATCGAGGCACTCCTGATGCGCGTCCGCCTCGGTCAAAGTCTCGCCGGCGCGCACCGCAATCGCGCGCAGTAACATCACCGGCGCGATACGTTCGCGAATCCATGCGCAGTCTTCGGGTTCAATCTCGCGCGCGACCACATGCAGAACGTCAGGCCGCACCGCGTCAACCATCGTGCAAATCTCGTCGCGGTCATCAGAGAGCGACAGCGCCACCCCCCGCGAGCGCGGGCGAATCGCGGCAAGAATCTGGCGCGCGGCGTCGGCGCCGATAGCTTCGGCAACGACGCCTGGCTCGGCGACGACGACGCCGATGAGGTCAGCGCCGGCGTCTGCGGTGGCGACCGCGTCAGGCACCGAGGTCAAGCTGTAAATCTGTACCGCCATCGGCGAAGGCTATCCGCGGCCGCCGCGCAACAGCTTGCCGGGCGTCGCGCCAGTGCATCGGCCGTCGTCCCAGGTCATCTCGCCGTTGGCGATGATCGCGCGGTAGCCGCGCGCATGCTGGACGCGCCGCCATTCGCCGCCCGGAAAGTCGTGCGCGATATCGCCGACCCAGTCCGGCTCGACGCCCAGGCGATCGAGGTCGTAAACGACGACGTCGGCCGCCAGGCCTTCGCGCAGGACGCCGCGGTCACGGAAACCAGCCGCGTGCGCCGGCAGAGCGGAGAGCCGGTAGTGCGCCTCTTCCAGCGTGATGCGCTGTTCGTCGCGAACCAGCCAGCCGAGAAAATCGGTGGTGTAGGCGCCGCCAGTGAAAAACTTGGTGTGCGCGCCACCGTCCGACACGCCGGGGATCGTGTAGGGCGAGTCGTTGATCATCTCGGCGTAGAATTCCGCGTTGAAGCCGCGATTGGGACCGAGGAACTCGACCTTCAGGTCGCCGGCGATCGAGATATCGAGCATCACATCGATCTCGTGCTTGTTTTCTTCGCTGGCGATTTGACCGATCGATTTGCCGACGTACTTCTCCAGTTCCGGACGGTCGCCGGCCCACGACACAATCAGTTGACGGATCGGGCCGCCGACGCCTTTCTGAATTACCTCGAGCTTGCGATTCGCTTCGCCGTGCTCGCGCTTGATCGCCTCGCGCAGCGCAAAATCTTTCATCTTGGAAATCTTTTCGGCGTTGGTGCCGGTGGTGACGGTGCGCCACGCCGGACTCGCGTCGTACAGATTCCAATGCTCGAGCGTGAAGGCGAAGCCGGTGCGCAGGGTCGCGGTCTGTCCAAAAATCGGCAGGCCTTTCTCGCGGCATCGCTTAAGCCACGCGAGACTGCGCTGATGAACTTTCGGATCGTGACGAGCGGGCGCGATCGCATTGTGCAGGATGGGCCGATTGGCCTCGGCCGCCAGCCGCTCGAGGAACGCGAGGTCATCTTTGATGTGCCCGGTAGCCTGCGTTATCTGGACAAAACCCTCGTCGCGCGCGCGCAGAACACGCGCGAGATTCAGGATGTCCTCGTCGCACATCGTGTCTGTTACCATCGGCGAGCCGTCGAAGTCGGCCTGGGTCGAATCGGGGCCGAGGCGCTGCAGCGAGAAGCCGCCAAGGCCGGCGTCCATTCCTTCGGCAAGCAGAGCGCGCATCTGGGCGCGTTCGTCGTCGGTCGCCGGCCTGGTCTTGGCCGCCTCGAGACCCATCACGTAGGTCAGGAGCGAGGAGATCGGGAGATACTGGATTACGTTAACGCCCTTCGGCGCGCGATCGAGCGAGTCGAGGTACTGCGGAATGGTTTCCCAATCCCATTTCATGCCGACCTTCATCGACTCGTAGGGAATCGCCTCGGTGCGCGTCATCGTGAGCATCGAACGCTCGCGGAATTCAGGCTTCACGGGCACGAAACCGAAGCCGCAATTACCGAGCACTACCGAGGTGACCCCGTGCCATCCCGAGATGGTGCAATAGGGATCCCATCGAATTTGCGCGTCGTAGTGGGTATGCAAATCGACGAAGCCGGGAGCGACGATCATGCCGTCGGCGTCGATGGTCTTTTTCGCGAAGCCAGGGGAGCGGCCTCCCACCTGCGCGATTTTGCCGTCCTTGATCCAGACGTCGGCGCGATATCGCGGCACACGAGTGCCGTCGACAACGGTTCCACCTTTGATGTGAAGATCTAAATCGGCCATCGAAAGATACCTCCTTCGAAGACAGGGCTGGCGAATCGACGCAGTGACTTTTTCGCTTTTACAGCATCGCGGATCAGTTTGGCAAACGAGATTGAACGGTCGGTATGTCGGGGTACCATGTTGGATGACTGTTTAGCCGGGGGGACCCCTTATGAATGATGGCTCAATCGAATCGGGTGAGGCGCACGTTCCACAGCCGGCGACTGCGATCGCGTCTCACCTCGTGCGTCCGGACAAGGCCGGCGAATATCTCGAGGCGCAGGCGGCCATCACCGAAGCGGCGCGCAAATTCCCCGGCTTCGTCGGCACAGAAGTACTTGGCCCGATCGCTGGTCTGCAAAAAGAATGGGTGGCGATTTTCCGGCTCGAATCCAACGAAGCGATGAAGCGATGGCTGGACAGTCCGGAACGCGCACGGCTGGCGGCGCGAATCGAAACTTGCCTGTCGGAGCCGTCGCACATGTTGCTGCTTGCCAGCGACGACGCCGCCGAGCCGCCGGTCGCCATGGTGTTTACGCATCGCGTCGCCAGGGACAAAGTAGACGCCTATCTGGCCTGGCGGCGCAAAGTGATCGAGGCGCAGACGCACTATCCCGGCTATCTCGCGACCGAGTTTTTCAAGCCGCACGGGACGTTTCAGAAGGAGTGGGTGGACATAGTGCGCTATGACAACGTCGACGATCTCAATCGCTGGATGGTGTCGCCTGAGCGGCAGGCGCTGCTCAAGGAACTGGATCCGATCGTCGTTAGCATGCACGCGCATCGCGTGACGGGCCTCGAAGGATGGTTCGCGCTCAATCGCGCGCCGGGCGCTATCGTCAGCGTGCCGCCATCGTGGAAGCAGGCGATGGCGGTACTGTTCGCACTCTATCCGACGGTGATGGTGCTGAATTTTCTGACTCCGCTCTGGCATACGCTACCGTTCGCGGATCAAATGCTGATAGGCAACTTTCTTTCAGTCTCTTTGCTTACCTACCTGGTGATGCCGAGGGTGAGCCAATTTCTGAATTTCTGGCTCATCGGACCGGTTCTGGATTGGAAGAACGAGCTGCTGGGAGTTGGCGCGGTGGTGGCAGGGCTGGTGTTGTTCGTCATCATATTCCAAGCGATCTGACGGATTTAAGAACATCCAGTTTGATCTGCGCCGCTCGGTTGAAGCCCCCCCTTTGTTCTGCTGTAGTGAAACGCATGCGAAAAGCGAAAGTTTGTCTGTTGGTTACTTTAGCGACTACACTAATTGTTAACGCCGCGAGCGGTGGCCGGGCCGCCGCTCAAAACCTGCCCGACTACATGGAGGTGATCGTCGGCAACGGCGAACCCCAGAGCAAAACCAGCGTCGCTGAGCAGAACGTGCTGGCGCTCGACCTCGCGATGTTCCCGATCTACGACGACGCGCAGGCAAAATTTCAGAAGAATTTCCTCGCCGAGCATCCGGTGATCATGGCATTGTTCAGCAATCAAGGCGGCAAGCTGATTCTCTACCGTCCGGGCAAGCCGCCGCTGAACGCTCCGGAAGTTCCGATTCGTTACCAGGTTTTGAAATCCGTAGGACACTCGGCGCTGGCTATATTCGAGCTGGCCGGCTCTCACCTGGGTACGGTGTCGGACCTGTCGTGGACCAGCCAGATGCGGGCGTTCCGGGCTTCCAACCAGACTGCGCTCGACACGCTTGACGCGGTCGACGTACTGAACGCCGGCGAGCGTCAGAATCAGCGCGCGGTACTGACGGCAAACATAAAATTCATGGACGCGTGTCTCAGCAAAGGCAGCTACACCTTCGCCGACATCCAGCAATATGCGGATGAAGTGAACCCTTATCTCGCAAAGAATGTCTGGATGGGCGCTACGACCCAGGTGGAGCACTGGATGAAGGTGCTAAAGGGCTGGAAGGAGATGCTCGGTCCGGATTGGGACAAGACTTACGGCCTGAGCAACACACTGTACGTCGCACGTCAGAACAACGTCCTGTTCAGCGTGCTCGCGCAGTTCTTCGGCAAGGACGCGATGAACACGCGCCTGTTTCTGTTCGAGACGCCGGCGTTCGTCACTACTCCCGAGCAGATGCTCGACGTGCTTATTCGGACCGTCGCGGACCGCTCGGTCGGGCAGGTCATTTTTGGCAATTACTACTTGATGGACTACGAGTTGATGGGTGGTGACGGCCGTAAAGCGATCCAGGCAGAGGACAAGAAATACGGCATGCCGGTGTTCCTGCCGCCTGCCGTGCCGTTCCATTCGAACGAGTGGCCCTTCAGGATCGATCCGAGCCAGGGCGAAGGTCCCGCGACGATCGAGGACATCAAGTAGCGGTCGAGCCTAGAACAAAACCACTATCTGCGCCGTAATCGCGAGCGCGCCCTGTGTGCCGCGACTTTCGCCGGGATTCGGAATGTAACTGAGGACCGGCTCGAGGAAAGAAGTACTTATCAGATGCATCTGGTAGTAGGTCTGCAGGATGGCCTCGTTGCTGCGAAAGCCGTATCTCCGATTCAGCCATGTCCAAGCCAGACCGGTACCGATTGAATCCGCCGGGCGCTCAGGTATCAGGCCGAAGCCGGTGAAACCTGCGCCGAAAAATTCGTTGGCGAGCATCGTGCGCGAGTCGTTGATGCCGAATTGAAAGAACCCGGAAATGCCGCTGTTGTCGACGCCAGGATGAATTCTCCACAGGCGCTGCGAGCCGAACGTATAAAAACCCTCGGAGCCTTTTTGACTAGTCCCGGGGCCGTACAGCTCGCCGGTTTGCGCCCATCCGCCTGCTGCAATGACACCGATCAATTTCTGCTCGCCCAGGGTCCAGGCGTAACCCGCCTCACCAATCGTGAAATAGTGTCCGTCGAAGACCGGCCCTTCATGCAGTCCGGTCTGGACGCCTCTCCCCAACGCACCATCGTAGAAAGCGTAAGTGATATAAAAGTTTCTAGTCGGCGCGTAGTTCACGGTTATCCCGTACGCAGAATTGTAGTAGCCAGGCAGCGCGCCGATCAGCGTTGGGTTCTTGAACATGGGCGTATAGATAAGCCCGGTGACGGCTGGAATCTGAAGACTGGTGTCCGCGGTCGGGACTGCGCGTGAGACGTTGTTGAAATCGTAGGTCGGGACCGTCTTACCGACGCGGATCAAGAGCTTGTCGGCGAAAAGGCTCTGCCGCCACCACAGCTCGTAAAGTTGGGTGCGAACCAGCGGCTTCGGGCCCGTCAACCCGTCGTATCCAACAATGACGCCGGCCTTGTTGTTAGCGTCCTCGCCATTGAGCTGCATCAGTTCCGCGTCCATTGAGGCTCCGGGAATGCTCGCCAGCTTGTCGAGGTCGATATTCAGATTCAGAAAAAGCAGGCTGTCGAAGCTCCACGTCCGCGGCTTCACTCCGCCGGCGACAAGATAGTCGGAGTTGCCGATCCACAGTCCGCCGACTCGAACGCCGGGAAGGTTGTCGAGTCCGATCAGATGGCCCAGGAAGTCTGTTCCGGGAATGATGTTCGAGGCGCCGGGATTGGCGCTGATCGGCTGCACCTTGTCGCTGACGAGTGCTGCGATGGACGACGGCGTTGTTGCCGCGGCCGGAGTCGCGGCGGCCGGGCTCGATGACGATGCTGGCTGTCCGACGGCGTCGGCGCAGGACGCGTCGCGCGGCATCGACAAGAGCAAGCCAATCGCGCACAGCATCGCCGCCGTTGCCACGGCGTGCCGGCTGATCGAGCGCTTCATCTGGCGCTCACGCTTCCTTGGGCTGCGTGCTCTCGAAAATGCGCCGATAGATTCGATCGGGCGTCAGCGACGAGTCGTGGAAGCGGATGCCGGTGGCGTCAGTCAGCGCGTTGGCGAGCGCGGGCGCGATCGGATAGATCGGCGCCTCGCTCATCGACTTGGCGCCGAGCGGACCGAACGCGTCATGCGTGTCGGCGAAATAAATCTCGGTGCGCTCGAGCGCGTCGGCATAAGCCGGAATGCGGTAGTTGCGGAAGGTCGGGATTGATCATGCGGCCGGTCTCGTCGAAGACCATCTTTTCCTGGAGCGTCCAGCCGACTCCCTGCGCGATTGCGCCTTCAACCTGCGCCCTGCACTGCATCGGATTGATGATCGCGCCGCCGTCGCAGCCGTGAACGCTCTGCAGGATGACGATTTCGCCAGTGATGCGATTGACCGCGATGCGAAAACCCTGCACCTGGAACGTGACGCTGCGCGGCGTGCCATAAGCCTTGCGAACGACCTCGAGCTGGCGTCCAGCCTCGCGCGAGGCCGCAAAAAACTCCGCCAGCGGAACGCGAGTTTCGTTGTAGAAGATGGCGTCGTGCTCGATGCGGCACGCGTCGCGCCCGACGGCGTAATTTTTCGAGGCGAACGTCAGCATCCTATCCCGCAGCGCTTCCGCCGCAAGCCGCACTGCATTGCCCGCCACTACCGTGCCCGCGCTTGCAAACGCGCCCGTGTCATAGCCGGTGCGGTCGGTGTCGGCTTGCACGACGCGCACCCGCGAGGCCGTGCTGTTCAGCACGCTGGATACGATTTGCTGATGAACCGTGGTTGTTCCGTTGCCGAACTCGGCCGTGCCGATCGCGAGATGATAGTTGCCGTCTTCGCGCAGGCCGAGCCGCGCCTCCGAGCGATGCTCGGTCGGCGGCACCGAGCCGTGCATTGAGATCGCCATGCCACTGCCCTCGAGCCAATCGGCGCCCGGCGGGCGCTGGACGCTGTTGCCGCGCGTCATCGCGGTCTGCACCAGGTCGATACACTGATCGAGGCCATAGCTGCCAAACTCGGTGTCGGTGGCCTCCGTGCTCTCGGCAATCATCTGATCGCCAGGCTTGACGACGTTGATGCGGCGAAATTCGTACGGGTCCAGCTTGAGGCTGCGCGCCACCTCGTCCATCGCGCACTCGACGGCAAAGATGGTCTGCGTCATTCCGTAGCCGCGAATCGCGCCGGCCGGGACCATGTTGGTGTAGACGGTGTAGCCGTCGACTTTCTTGTTGGCGCATTTGTAGACCGCGACCGCTTCGCCACAGGCGGCATACAAGGTTTCGCCGCCGTGATTGCCATAGGCGCCGGTGTTTGAAACGACGCGCACCTGCATCGCCGTGAGCGTGCCGTCGCGGCGCGCGCCGACTTTCATCCTGACGTTCATCGGATGGCGGGTGGTCGCGGCGATAAATTCCTCTTCGCGGGTAAATTCGAGCATGACCGGACGGCCGGTTTTCAAAGTGGCAAACGCGCAGATGTCTTCGGTCAGCACTTCCTGCTTGCCGCCGAAGCCGCCGCCCACGCGCTCGCAAAAGACGCGAACGCTGTCGGGCATCAGGCTGAAGATGTAGCAGAGCTTCTGCCTGGTGATGTGCGGCGTCTGGCTGCTGGTGCGGACGTTGAGACGATCCTTGTCGAGCCAGCTGATCGTGCAATGCGTTTCGAGATGGGCGTGCTGGACGCGATGCGTGGTGTAGGTGGCCTCGTGGATTACGTCGGCTGATTTGAATCCAGCTTCGACATCGCCGACGTTGCCGTGAATCTCGAGCAGGATATTTTGTCCGGGCCGCCGAATGCGCGAATCGGCGCCCTTGTCGTGGATGACGGGCGCACCTTGGCTCATCGCTTCTTCGGGATCGAAAACCGCGGGCAACACTTCGTAGTCGATCTCGATCTTGCGGCATGCCTCTTCCGCCGCCCCCTCGGTCTCCGCGACCACGGCGGCGACACGCTGGCCAACGAAACGCACCACGTTGTCGAGCAGGTAGGTGTCGTTAGGATCGACGTGATAGTCGTCGTGCGTGGCGGAGGTATAGAGGAGGCGCGGCACATCCTCCCACGTGTAAACTCCGTGAACGCCGGGAACGGCCAGCGCGGCGTCCTTGCGAATCGACTTGATGCGCGCGTGGGCGTGCGGCGATCGCAGCAGCTTGAGATGGAGCAGGCCCTCCATCGCGGTATCGAGGGTATAGCGTGCCTTGCCGGTGACAATTGCTTCCGCGGCCGGTGCCAGCAAGCCCGCGCCGCAGGATTTGCCGGGACGGTCTTCTTCGATCGAGATGACACCGTGGATCGCGTTTTCGATCGAGTGATAACCGGTGCATCGGCAGAGATTGCCCTTGAGAGAGCGCGGTAGATCCCGCACGGCCTCCTCGCTCAGGCTCGCGGCAGTCATGATCATACCCGCCGTGCAAAAACCGCACTGGAAGCCTGCCGCCTGCATGAACGCTTTCTGCATCGGGTGCAGGTCGCCGTTACTCGCCAGTCCTTCGATCGTAGTGACCTTGTGACCGTCGGCGCGAAAGGCGGGAATCAGACAACTATGAACGGGGACGTCGTCAAGCCACACGGTGCAGGCGCCGCAGTCGCCGGCATCGCAACCTTTTTTGACGCCGAACCATCCCATGTCGCGCAGAAAAGTTCGCAGGCACTGTCCTGGCCGCGGCTCCCCCGAGAAGCTCTTGCCGTTGACCAGGTAACTCACGGCCGCACCCTGCTCGCGACCTCGCGACGAATCTCTTCTGCGAGATAGAGAGTCATGTGTTGGCGATACTCGGGCGTGCCATGCACGTCATCGAAGAATTTGGGAATTTCGCGCCCAAGCCGCGAGCGCAAACCCGCGGCGTCAGGAAGTTTCGGAAATTTGAACCGATGCGGCCGCTCGGTCGAAGCGGAAACCATCAGCATGAAGACGCCGTCGCGCGGGTCGAGAGTGCCGGCCAGCAGCGCAGTCGATCGTCCGAGATGAGTCAGAGAGACACGGCGGAATGACGCGAGCTTGCGCAGCGCGGCCGCCGGCAACTCAATACTTCTGAGCAGGTCGCCCGGCTGCAGTACGTTCTTATGATTGCCGGTGACGAAATCCTCGATCGGCACGCGACGCTCGCCGCCGTCGCGATTCTGAATTTTGCAAATGCCTTCGAGCGCCGCGGCCAGGGAGATCATCGGACCCGCCGGCAACGACATGCAGACATTGCCGCCGACGGTGGCTGTGTTCCAGATTTTGAACGACGAAAGGAACGCGCGGCAGCATTCGCCAATCAATGGCGCAGCGATCCAGTCTGCAGGACTCGCCAGGGCGTCGAGTTTGGCAATTTGGCAGGTGGCCGCAATCTCCAGACCCTGTTGACTGATTGTCAGCGGCTCCCAGCCTAAACCCTGCAGATCGATCAGCCGGCGCAAATGCGGCTGCGGTTCGGAGAAAAGCCAGGTACCACCTGCGAGCCACGCGTCCCCGTCTCGCCAATCAATCGATTTGTCACGCGAATTGGGACGAGCGATCTCACCGATCGTATTCAGATCCACGCAGTCTCCCCTTCCTCACCCTGGCAACGACCCCAGTGAGATTCTGACTATCGTGCTCAGTCTATCTCAATTACCTACCGCAAGTAACACTTTGTAAAGATTGCCTCCCAGACGGCAAAGCAAAGCATTGGCCAATGAATGGCGTGATTGACAAAAAAAGATTGTACGAGCGCGAGATTGAGGATTACAAACTGCGGCGATAGGTGACGTAGTTCGCGCATACTTTGGCGCCCAGCTTTTCTGCCGTGCGGCGTGATGGCCAATTGTCATCCAGCACCAGCGTGTAGCTGAGATACTTCGCGCCGCGACGGATCAGGTGCAGGTACGAGTACGAGGCCATCGCGAGGTTCACGCCGCGCCCTCGCGCAGCCTCGAGCACGCCGATGCCGAGAAAGTTCAGTTTCTCGTGTTCGCCAAGCTTGCGGCCGGGTTTGAGAATTGCGCCGTCCGAATTCGCCGGCGTGACCATCAGGGCGCCGACTGGCTGACCGTCGCGATACGCGAGCACCGAGCTTTCGAGCGCACCGGACATCTCGAAGAACTCGAAGAGGAATATCAGTTCGTCAGTGCTGAAGGGCGTCGCCCCCCAATGACGCGCGAACGCAGTGTTCCAGGTGTATTCGAAGTCGCGGATGCGGCGCGCGGCAGGCAAGTCCTTGAGCGCGACGATGAGGAACCCGGCGCGACGGCTTGCCTCGAGCGCGTTTTCGTAGCGCGCCACGAGTTCTGGAGTCACCTCGATTTTATAATCAACCCATCCGCGCTCGGTTTCGAATCCCGCGTCCTTGAGCAGCGCGTGGTAGTACGCGGGATTCTGGCGCGCGATATCGGGCGGCAGAGTATCGTAGTCGTCGATCACAAACGGAAACTCGAGCAAGCCGTATCCGGCGCGCATCGCAGTCGCGCCGTTCGCCTTCATCCAGGTGGACGCTGCGTCCATCAGTAGATTGACCACGTCGCGCGTTCCGGGCATCGCCTCGAACATCACGATATGACCGAGCTGTTCGTTCCAGTGACGCTGATAGTGGCTATCGATTATGGCGACGGCGCGCGCGACGATGTTGCCGTCGACGCGGGCCGCGAACGGACGGATCTTGCGCCCGGCGGCGAATGGTCCGTCGCCCATTAGTATTGGCAACTGCACCCCGACCATCGCGGCCCATCGTGCGCTGCGATATTCGTAAACCCGATGTTGAAAAAGAATGAGCTCGGTGAGTGCTTCTTCGCCCGACGGCGACTCGATTTTGACTGCCAACTACAGACTCTCCGACGCGCTGACCAATCGCGCGTTTCCGTTCAGGCTTTCACAGAGCCGGCGGGCACGATATCGCCTTGTCTCGGCTCTCGCCGTGCGCTAACCACTGTGCTGGGGCGAGCGTAGCGCCGCGCCAGTAGAAGCGTCAAACTATAGCGCGCGAATGGTGCCCCCAGGAGCGGCTGAGCGTCATGGTTGAAAAAACGATCGACCTCACGGGCATCTCGGCCAATTCGGTTGAAGAGGCCGTGCAACTGGCAATCTCGCGCGCAGGCGTGACGATCAAAGGCATCCACACTGCTCACGTCGAGAGCATCGACGCATTGATCGAGGCCAACAAAGTCGTGCGCTGGAAGGTACGAGTCAAAGTGACCTTCCAGGTGAAAGATGAGCTGCACGAGTAAGTAGCCGCGCAGATAATTGGATCGCGTACGCGATTGGCGGAGCGCAAGGACTTACCAGTCATGCGAAACCAGCCACAGAGAGTAATCGATGGCGAAAATAGTTGAGGTTCATCCGGGTATCTACGAGATCTTTCTGCCGCTTCCAATGCGGCCGACTATCATCAACGTCTATTTGATCGATTGTCACGGCGCGTGGACGCTGGTCGACACCGGGATGAACTCGCCCGAGAGCATCACCGCGCTCGAGGAAGCGTTGGCGGAAGTTGGAATCAAAGTGGAAGACCTCGACGCGATCGTCGCGACCCATCATCATATCGATCATTTCGGCGCGTCGGGCGAGATTCGACGCCGCAGTCATGCGACGACGCACATTCATCGCCTCGAAGCCGAGCGCGCCGGCAGGATGATCGAATTCGGCAAGATGAGCCCTCAGGACCGGCCCGAGTCCCGCGCGTTTTTTACGCTGCACGGATTTCCAATCGAGCAGTTCGCGCCTACTGGAATGCGACCGGTGTGGATGGGCACGTCGATGTACACGCCTGTCACGCAACCCGACCGGTACATCGACGACCATGACGTAATCAAAATCGGCGACCGCGAACTCGAAGTGATTTGGACACCGGGGCACTCACCCGGTCACAACGTCATCTACCTGCGCAAAGAAAAGGTGATGATCGTCGGCGATCACTTACTGCCTAAAATAACGCCACACGTTGGAATCTATCCTGATGCGGCGGGGACCAATCCGCTCGGCGACTTCATCGCTTCGCAGATGAAGGTTCAGAAATTCGACGTCGACCTGGTTTTACCCGCGCACGGCGGCGTTTATCACGACCATCGGCATCGCGCGAATCAAT
Organism: uncultured delta proteobacterium; assembly: GCA_963842215.1. GTDB lineage: Bacteria > Desulfobacterota > Binatia > Binatales > Binataceae > Binatus. Next base: position 1,878,889 of record CAWJFQ010000001.1, read on the forward strand.
TGATAGAGCATCATCGATACCGCGAAGCGGAAATGCTGGATTTGACGCGCAAATCACCGCAGACGGCGTTTGAAATCGCGCAACAGGTATTTGGTGGCGAAGAACGGCCGATCTTCCATGTGATGGCGGCGACGTTTGAAACCCTGGCGCACCTGGAACTTGCCTGTTTTGAAGGGCGAGCCCGGCGGTCACAGCGGGGTGAACGAATAGTGTTCCAGGCGTTATAAGTGAGTTACGGGGGGTTTGCTAATTTTTCCGAACGGTGTATTTTGGCCCTGCTTAAAGGAACGGCGGAAAACTATGTTAGCTGTTAGCGGAGGGGTCCCTAGATTGAAGGAGGATGCCATGAAACGGAAGATCGGATTGGCGCTGGCTACAGGGCTGGCATTGTTGATCGCCGGTTGTGCGAGTCAAAGTAGCAGCAGTGGTGGTGGAGGGGGCGCGGCGTCACCGCCGCCGGCGGCTGCAGCCTCGACAGCAAGAAATTTCAACTTGGCCGTCAAGTGTCCCGGGGTGCACTGGGAGAAGACGCACGGCTGGTCGAATCAGCAGATCATGCAACAGGAATCACTCGACGAGCAGGACATTCCTGCTTGCGAGCAATGGGTTCAGGCGCAGCCCAAGGGCTACGTGCCTCCTCCTCCCGGCGGAGCGGTGGCAGCGAAAGGTCCAACGGCGGCGCTCCGGCTGCGACCAATCAGTAGGTACGTCTGAGAGCGGAGATCGGTTTCACGCAAGTCGCGTCGGACCAATCGCGCTGGCAGCGTAGAAAAACCGAGGCGGCGCGGCATCTCGTGGATGCCGCGCCGCCTTTTGTTTATGTAGAATTTCATTCCGGCGCGAATCACGCCGGAGAGAGAGTTCTAGCGAGCGCGAGCCGTCGCCGTGCGTTTTGCATCGCGACGCGCGGGCGCGCTGATACGACCGCTGCGGACCACAGGCGAGCGTCTCGCCAGGCGACGCGTCGATACCCCGGCGAGCTGCTGGCTGCGCCAGTCACGCAGACCCCTACGTAGAAATTGCGGCTCGATACCCAGAGTCTCGCATACCGTCTCGAACGAGAACGGGCCCTCTCCGCCTTCGCCAATTAGCCACTGCTCGGCTTCGCTGAACAAACGCTTGCGTGGGCCGCCCTTGGCGTCGGCGTTATTTTGGAAGCATCGCAGCGCGTCTTCCAAAATAGCCATCATCAGTTTCTTGACGGGCCGGATGTTGCTGTCGTCGCGCCGGCTGTCGTAGAACTGCTCAGGCGTCAAAACGTCTGGCACGAATAGATTTCCGAGAGCGCTATTTTCCCATTCCATCGTACTTTGTCCTCACCCGACCATGCCTTCGCCGATTAACGACTCAGCCGACCGAAGTTCGCTATTCCCGCCTCTTTTCTCGTTCGACTGGTTAGTACGCAACGATCATGCCGAATTTGATGGCAACTGCCCTAATTCAATTTAGCGAGCATGTTAAGGCATCATGAACCGTAAGTTGGTCGCTAACTGCTCGTAAATTCCTGACATTAACCAACTTTTCGCAAACGGATCCGCATTATGCGAATCGATAGTTGCTGTGCGGAAGCTGGCTCATTTGCGACACACGTTACTAATTGGCCACAAACCGCCCGAGATCTGTCACACGGGTGCAATGAACTGCCTGCGCGCTGTGCCGAGATTGTAGAGCGGTAGGCGTCAGATCAAGAAGAGAATCTCGAAAACCCGCGGCCAGACAATAGAAATCAGGTTCCGCGCAGCACTGCTACTGGACAGTGTCGGGGCCACTGGTGCCCGCAGGCCCATGCTTGCGCTCCTCGAGCTTGAAGGTCAGCACATCGAGCAGGCAGTCAACTCGATCGGTGAGCGCCTCGAGCAGGGTCTGTTTCTCAAGCGGTGTTATATCGAGATGAAAACACAGAAAGTTGATCAACGCGGCGCCGCGCAGGCCACGCTGCTCGACTATAGTGCGCCAAGCCTCGTGCGCCGCCTCGCCGAGATAGCTGAAAAGCATTTCGCGCAGCGCGTCCATCGTCTCTGCGTCGCACTCCAGCGCATCAGGCCGAGTTGGACACCAATTCACCTGCGCCTGCCGATACGAGCGATCGCGAATTTCGCGCTCGATGCGAAACTCACCAGCACCCTCGAGCATCAGGTTGTAGCGTCCGTCGGCAAGTTTGATGAGGCCGCCGATTTTTCCCGCGCATCCGACTTCGAAAATATCCGGAAAAGCGTGATAGTCGGCCTGCCAGTCGCCCTTGAGCAGCGTCATACCGATCATGGCGTGCGAGTCGGCGACGTCGGCAATCATCTCGCGATAGCGCGGTTCGAAAATGTGTAGCGGCACACTCAACCCGGGAAACAACACGAGATTAGGCAGGGGGAAAATTGGAATAATGTCAGGTAATGCGGCCACAGTTGAAGTCGACGTTCGACCGTCAGGCTCAGGTTAGGGCCGTTGTGATCGAGCGTCAAGGAAAAGCGGCGCGGAGATACCATCGAGCGCGCTTTTGCTATGTTTCAGCGAATCCGCGAAACTTCAGCTACCACTGAAAAAGCAATATGGAAACTAGATTGTTCATCGCCGGACGCTACGTCGACGGTTCCAAGTCCGCGCATTTCCCCGACGTCGAGCCGGCTGCCGAGCGCAACCTGGCAGATGTCGCGAGCGCCGACGCCGACGACGTGAATCGTGCCGTCGAGGCAGCGCGCGCTGCTGCAGATAGCGGACCATGGCCGCGGATGAGTGCTGACGCGCGCGGCACAATCGTGGGCAAGCTCGCGGACGGGATCGAAAAGCGCGCACGTGAGCTCGGGATGCTCGAGGCGCGCGATGTTGGCAAGCCCGTGTCCGAATGCGTCAATCACGATGTTGCGCGCGCGGCGCGCAATCTTCGCTTTTTTGCCGCGGTGGCGCAGACCTGGACGCACGAGGCCGCGGCCAGCGACGCGAAGTTTCTAGGGCGTGATCTGAAGCTTATGAGCGTCGCGCAACGGCCGCCGATCGGTGTCGGCGCGATTGTCATTCCTTGGAACTCGCCCTTGATGCTCGCAACGTGGAACCTCGGACCGTGCCTGGCGGCAGGAAATACCTGCGTTCTCAAGCCGTCGGAACTGGCGCCGCTCACGTCGGTTGCGCTTGGCGAGATCGCCAATGAGGCTGGCCTGCCGCCCGGCGTGCTGAATATCATTCCCGGTCTCGGCGATGTTGGCGCGGAGCTGGTATCGCATCCCGATGTGGACGCGGTCGCTTTTACGGGCGGCGTGGCGACGGGTCGGCGTGTGATGGCGGCAGCGGCAGAGTCGCTCAAGCGCGTTACATTGGAGCTCGGCGGCAAGTCGCCGAACCTGGTGTTCGCCGACGCAAATTTGAAGCGGACCGCCGCCGGCGTCGCGCGATCCATATACCGCAGCCAGGGCCAGTCGTGCGTAGCGGGCTCGCGGCTGCTCATCGACAGGAAAATAGCCACCCCGTTCCTCCATTTCCTCGAGGCCGAGATAGCGACACTCAGGATTGGCGACCCGCTGGAAGACGGCATCGAGTACGGTCCGTTGATTTCCGCGGCGCATCGCGAGCGGGTTCATTCGTTCGTTGCCGATGCGGTGGCAAAAGGCGCAATGCTTTTGGCCGGCGGCAAGACTCCCGCTGAACCCGCGCGAGGATTTTATTATCTGCCGACGCTGCTCGACGGTGTCGATGCGAAGTCGCGCGCCGTGTCCGAGGAAATTTTCGGACCGGTGCTGACGGTTGAACGATTCGATGACGAGGAAGAGGCGATCGCGAGCGCCAATGCCACGCGCTTCGGACTCGCAGCCTACGTCTGGACTTCGAACGTCGATCGCGCGCTGCGAGTGGCGGAAAGAATCAAGACAGGAATGGTTTGGGTCAACAGTTTTTTTCTGCGCGATCTGCGCGTCCCGTTTGGCGGTGCAAAGATGAGCGGTCTCGGCCGGCAGGGCGGCCGCTTCAGCATGGAGTTCTGGACGGAGCCGAAACTCGTCTGTGTCGCATACGGCGAGGAGGAGCACGATGGGTAAGGTGGTCGCTACCGTGTTTACCACGCACGTACCCCGGCTGATGATCACGGATCCGGTGGCGCGCCGCGCGTACATGGGCCGCAACGTGACGACTTTCTACGACGCGATGCCGAAGCTCGAGCGCGAGCGCTTGCGTCACCTGGATTTCGACACCTTCTTACTAATCGATACTCACTGGTTCTCTACTTTGGAGTATGTACTCAATGCGCACGAGCGGCTGGCGGGTGTGTATACATCGGAAGAGTTGCCTGCGATGCTGCATAACCTTGAATACGATTACCAAGGCGACGCCGAACTGGCGCGCGCAGTCGAAATGGAGGCTCGGGAGCGGGGGATCCGCGCGATCGCGTCGGCGCACACCAACTTGCCGATACACTATCCGACTCTCAACGTAATGTACTATTTCAATCACGAGGCGCGCCGTCGCGTGCTCTCGCTGAGTGTGTGCCAGACCGCGTCGGTCAGAAATGATTTGGCCTACGGCGCCGCGATCGGACAGGCTATCTGGAAATCGAATCGACGGGTCGTGATCGTTGCTTCCGGCGGGATGTCGCACAAGTTTTGGGACTACGATCGAATTCTGGACCGCGCGTCGGCATCGCCCGATGATATCGCGTCAACCGCCAACCGCCTGTACGACGAGCGCATCATGGAATTGTTCAAGGCTGGGCGCCACGACGCAGTGCTGGCCACCGCTGACGATTACCGCGCGCACTGCTCGCCCGAGGGACGTTTCTCGCACTACATCACGATGGCGGGCGCGATGGGCGGCGACGCATGGACCTGGCGCGGCGAGCAGTTTGGGAAGTATGAGTCCGCGATCGGAACCGGCCAGTCGATTTTTTATTTTCAACCGTCAATCAGCGGAGCCGAACGCGCCGCCGCGTAGCGCGACTCTGCCGGAGGTCCGCCTTGAAACTTGCACACGGAATACTGGCGATGCTGGTGACGCCGTTTCATGACGACTACCGGCTCAATGAAGACGCACTGCGACGCGAAGTTCAGTGGGCGATCGCGGCAGGCGTACAGGGCATTGTCGCGGCACCGAGCATCGGAGAATTTCTGCATCTGGATGAAGCCGAGCGCACCCGTGTATTCGAAATCGTGATCGAGGAGACCCGCAAGCGTCCGAATCTCGCGGCTGTCGCAATGACCTCGGGCGCGACCACGCTCGAGACTCTCCGCTATGCGAAGATCGCGGCGCGCCTGGGTTACGACGCACAGCAGGTGATCCCGCCCTACTACTGGCGATGCGGCGAGGCAGAGGTCGAACGCCATTACCGCATGATTGCCGAAGCGGGCGATCTTTCCGTTGTCATCTACCACAATCCTGCGCTCAGCAAATTCAACATAACGCCGAAGTTCGCGGGCAAGCTCGCGACGATTCCGGGAGTCGTGGCTTTCAAGGAAGTGCTGACCGACTTGCAGCATCTCGAAGCGCTCTACGATGAAGTGGACGGCCGCGCCGACATCTATAATACGTTTCGCGCAATGCTGGCGGGGCTGATGCTTGGCTCGGCCGGTGGCTTCATCAATATATTTGCCGTGCCTGCCGCGGTCGCGCTGCTGAAAGCGCACAAGAGCGGCGACTACAAGCGCGCCGAAGAAATTCAGCGCCGCCTCAATCGATGCTTCCCGCGCGGCGGCGAGGAAACGCTCGGCCATCTCGGCACCACCAAGGTGACCGCGTCGGTCGCGACCGGCATCGAGATGGGTCCCGCGCGGCCGCCGTATATGGCGCCGGCCGACGCCGCCGAGCGAATCCGCCAGCGCCTGCCGCTGCTCAACGAGGTCATTTGAGGTGGGCGCGCGCTCGGGCAACAACTACCTGTCGGCGCTGAAAAAGCTCGGTGCGGAAATCTGGATTGGCGGCGCACGCGCGGGCGACGTCACTGCGCATCCTGCGTTAGCCAATTGCGCACGCTCGGTCGCCTCGCTCTACGACATGCAGATGGAGCACCCGGAGACGATGACGTTTCGCACCGACGACGGGGGCCGCGCGGGCCTGTCGTTCATCATCCCGAAGAGTGCTGACGACTTGCGCAAGCGCACGCGGATGATGAAGACGTGGGCGGACTTCGGCTGCGGGATGCTCGGGCGCACGCCAGATTATCTCAATGTGAGTCTGGCGGCGATGGCTGCCGCGCGCGAGTTTTTTGCCGAAAGCGATCCGCGTCACGGCGACAATATCTGGAATTATTATATGGAGGCGCGCCATCACGATTGGTGCGCGACGCATACCCTGGTCAATCCGCGGGCCAGCCGCGCGGCCGGATGGGCGGGACAGACCGACGCCGACCTCGCGCTCAAGCTGATCGAGAGGACCAACGACGGAATTGTCGTGAGCGGTTGCCGCATGCTCGCGACGCTCGCGCCGCTGTCGGAGGAGCTGCTCGTGTTTCCTTCGACCGTGCTGAAAGCCGAGCCCGCTGCCGAGCCGTTCGCGCTGTCGTTTGCAATCCAGTGCAACGCCAAGGGCCTGAAGTTTCTTTGCCGCGACACCTACGACGTCGGTCGTTCGCGCTTCGACAATCCGCTCGCGTCGCGCTTCGACGAGATGGACGCGGTGGTAGTGTTCGACAACGTGCTGGTGCCGTGGGAGCGCGTATTCCTGTGCGGCGACGTCGCGCGATGCAACGCGCTGTATGCGGGAACCGGCGCAGTTATCCACATGATGCACCAGGTGGCCGTGAAGAACGTCGCCAAGAGCGAGTTCATCCTCGGGCTGGCGGCGCGAATCGCCGAGGCCAGCGAGGCAATGACGCTGCCGCACGTTCGCGAGCGCCTGGCCGAGATGATCATGACGACCGAGACCATGCGGGCGTGCCTGCGCGCCGCCGAAGCAGACGCCGCGCGCGACAAGTGGGGAGTATTCACCCCGGCCCGCGCGCCGCTCGATACGGCGCGCAATCTCTTTCCGCGACTCTATCCGCGCTTGGTCGAGATCATCCAGCTCAACAGCTCGAGCTCGCTGATGGCGACACCGTCGAGCAGCGACTTCGCGAATCCCGCCGAGCTGCCCGATATCGAGCGTTACTTCGGCGCCGCCGATGCGCCAGCCAGGGAACGCGTCGCACTTTATCGACTGGCGTGGGAGGTCGCGTGCAGCGCATTCGGCGGGCGGCAGGTTTTGTACGAGCGCTTTTTCTTCGGCGATCCGGTGAGGATGGCTAGCGCGCTGGTCGACAACACCGACCTGAAACCGCTGGCTGACCGCGTGCGCGCGTTTTTGAAGAGGGGGGATTGAGGGAAGGGTAGATCACTTTATTTGATGTGAAACCCCGCCGCGGGTTTCACGCTTTCCTGGGCAGGGGTGACCCCTGCACCCGGTGAATAAGAAAGGATGCGGAACTTCGCCCCTGTTAAGAAGTATTGGCGCGGAAGCCGTCTGCTCTGTCTCCTCTCCCTGTGAGGGAGAGGATGAAGGTGAGGGTCCGGATACAGCGCCCTGCGCGATTCAGGATTCTGCTCCTGCCCGAACGGACTCGAAGGTTATGCAAAAGCTCTCTGGGCTAGAACGCGGAGTCCGGGGTGGCGGGGCGTGGTGGCGAGCCTGTATCGTGGTGCTCATTCATGGCGAGACTTCGAAAGGCGGCGCGCATCTGGGGAAATCCCAAGTCGCGGGAAATCGGCGAGCGCGTACTGTTCACGGCTGACGACCGGGTCTTCGCGATCGATCCGCCCGCTATTTTCGGACGCCGCGCGCCAATCGAAATCGAAATCGGCGCCGGCAAGGGCGAATTTATTATCGAGCGCGCAGCGGAATTTCCCGAGCGCGACTTTATCGCGGTCGAACTCTCCGCGACTATCACACGCGTGCTGGCCGTGCGATGCGGCCGCGCCGGGCTCGACAATTTGCGCGTCGTGCGAATGGACGCGCGCACGCTCGTCAACTTGATGCTGCCGGACGCGAGCGTCAACGCCTTCCACATCTACTATCCCGATCCGTGGCCGAAGGAACGCCATGTCAAGCATCGGCTGTTCACGCCAACGCTTGCCGCGAGCCTGTTTCGCACCGTCGAGCGGGGCGCTATCGCCTACGTCGCAACTGACGTGCGCGAGTACGCGGCCGATATTTTCCCGATGATGCTCGCGGCTGGATTTATCCGAGCGCTCGACGCGGCGCCTGGCGCGGAGCGGACCGGATTTGCGCGCAAGTACGTTGCGGCGGGCAAACCGGTTTTTTCCGCCTCGTTCCGCAGGCCGCGCGAGTCCAAAAATCCGTAAAGACAAGGGGTGCCCGCCCCGAAGCGGGGATCGCTCGCGGATTGCAATGCCGGACTGCGTTGTTTAACCTTTTTGCGTCTCTCAGATGAAACGATTGCTGTCGATATTGGTGGCTTTTACTTTGCTGCATGCAGCCGCTTGTAGTCTGCGCCAGAAGCCGACCGGCGAAGACTACTATGCACAGGGCCAACTTAATTTTGCGACCAAAGAATACAAAGCCGCCATCGAAAACTATCAGCAGGTGATCGACAAGTACCCGTTCAGCCCATACGCCGAAGATGCCGAGATGAAGATCGGCCTCGCCTACTACCAAACCAAGGACTACGCCGAGGCGATCGGTGCGCTCGACGATTTTCAGCGGATGCATCCGACGAGCAAAAATCTGGAGCTGGTCACCTACTACATCGGGCTGAGTTACTACGATCAGATGGGACGCGAGGACCAGGACCAGGCCAAAACCCAGGCGGCGCTCAAGCGGTTCCAGGAGTTGGAAGAGCGTTTCCCGGAAGGCAACTTCGCCGAGCTGGCGCACGACAAGGTCGTGGTATGCCGCGAGATGCTGGCGCGCAACCAGATGATCGTCGGCAACTATTACTACAAGCGCGCCAACTTCCGTGCGGCGGAATCGCGGTTTGCCGAGTTGTTGCAAAAATATCCGGACACTCCGGTCGCCCCGGACGCCTTGTTCGAACTCGGAATTTCGCTCGAGAGAGAAGGCAAGCGGTACTCGGCAGCGCAGGCTTTCGCCGCGGTGGAAAAGCATTTTCCGAACACCACCTACGCGAAAAACGCCAAGACCGAACTCGCCAAGCTCCACCAACCAATCGATACCGAAGAAGATCCCCTACCGCTGGTGCTCGCCGAAACCGGCTACGGCGGAACTCCTGACGATTCGAATGCAGACAAAGTGGTGGTGCGCCAACGCTCCGAGCTAAACGGCACCGAGGTCGCGTCGGTCGGGAGCGGGTCGGTGTACGGAGCGGACGGCCTGCCGAACCTCGATGCAAAGGGTCCGGATGGCAAAACCGCGTCGGCTGACGTACCGCCGGTGCAGAATGCGCCTGACCCGTCGCAACCTGATCTTCCCAGCCGCAAGCCGGGCTCGCCAGACATGATGCGCGCGCCCGCCCCGATATTGCCCGCGCCCACCGGCAGTATTGCCGGCGCCGCTAACGCGCAGGCGCTTGCGATGACCGGTGCGGCGGGCTCGGCGCCCGAGCCGTCGTTACATCAGATGAATTCGGACAACGATGCCCCGCCCTTGTCGCAGAGCGAACCACCTGCGACCGGTCCCGCGACCCTCCACGCCATCAGGCTGTCGTCAAACGACCCGCCGTTGTCGGTGATCCTCGAACTCAGCGGTCCCGTCAGCTTCGACAAAAACCTCGAGAGCAGCTCCGACGGCTCGACCGCAACGGTAGTGCTCAAGGATGTTACACCCGACTCGGCGCTACAGACGCATCTGGTGTTCGACAAATCGATCTTCAAGGATTGCAGCGTCTCGAGCAGCTCGTCAGGGACGACTATCACCCTGAACATGCAGCCGGTGGCGCATTTCGCGGTGGTGCCGCTCGAAGGTCCGCCGCGCCTGCTGATGACCTTCACGCCGCAGGCCGGAACCCTGAAGACAAGCGCCGCAAACTGAACTGATTTCTCAGCCGAAGACTTCCTCGAATCTGATGCCGAGGAATTTCAGCACCACTTCAGCGTAGACTTTCAATCCCCAGTAAAAACCCTCGACCGGCAGTCGCTCGTCGTTGCCGTGATAGAGCGAGCCGAACGGCATGTGCGCATCGAGTTTGACCGGCGAGAATCCGTAACACGACGCGCCCAGCTTCGAATAAAATTTGCTGTCGGTTGCGCCCGGAATCATCCACGGTATCGCCAACGAGCCGGGGTCAGCGGCTTCAACCGTCTCTTTGATCAACTTGAACAGCGGAGTGTCGGGACTGGTTTCGGCCGGCGGTGCGGTCTTGAGCAGCTCGAAAGTCGGATCGGGACCGACTATCTGGCGCAGCTCAGCCATGAAGCTCTCGGGATCTTCGCCGGGCAGCGTGCGGCCGTCCAGCACGATCGTTGCTTCGCCGGGAATCACATTATCCTTGTAGCCGGCGCGCAGAATGGTTGGCGAGACCGTGTTGGAAAGCATCGGCGCAAACAACGGTCCTGGCGACTCGACCGGCACGCCCATCTCCTCGAGCGTCTGGCGCATGAACGGCGAAACCTTCTTACGCATCGGCGTCCGCACTATCTTGGTAATCAATTCGGAAATTCGCGAGATTGCGGTGTCCGTCCGCGGCATCGAGCCATGCCCCGGCATGGCGGTGACCTTCATCTTGATGGTGACGAAGCCCTTCTCAGCCACCTGGATCGGATAGAAGCGGCGATTGCGCAGATGGACCGTAAAGCCGCCGACCTCGTTCAACACGTAGCCCGCGCGGACCAGCTCGGGATGCCGCTCGACGAGAAACTTCGCGCCAAAGTCAGAGCCGGCCTCCTCGTCTGCAACCGCTGCCAGTATCACGTCGCGGTTCGGCTTGACCCCTACGCGCTTCATCGCGGTCATCATCACGAGGTCCATCGCGCATTTCGACTTCATGTCGATCGAGCCGCGACCCCACACGCAGCCGTCGGCGATTTCGCCGCTGAAAGGCTCGCGCGTCCATCCCGATCGTTCAACGGGAACGACGTCGGTGTGCGATGAGAGCAGAAGTGCGCCCGCCGATGAATCCGTTCCGGCATAGCGCGCGACCAGGTTGGCGCGGGTCGGAGCGCTTTCACGGATCACGGACTGGACGCCGTGAGCACCCAGCGCGTCTGCCATGTAGTCGGCTGCGATTCGTTCGTTGCCGGGGGGGTTAGTGGTGTCGAGCCGGACCAGCGCGCGCAAACAGTCAAGCGCTTCCTGTTGAAACGCCTGCCACGAGATTGTCATCGAGCTCCCCTTTTCAGTGACTGCATAATGGTCATAGAAAGCTACAACATGTTACAGCGTGTGGATATATGTCTGAGCGTCGATTATTGCTGCTAAAACGATGTAAATAAAGCACTTCGCGAGATATAGCGACGGCTGATTTCCGGGCCGCTGGCGTCTTAATCTAACTGACGCTACCCTCCGTCCAAAGGTTACCGAAGTGGGAATAATATGTGTCGAGCGGGTGATGGTCGCCGTGCGCGATTTGGCGGCGTCGCGCGAGCACTGGCGAGGGGCCGGATTCTCGATCGCTCGCGACGAATTCGAAAGCGGTGGCATCCGCATTGCGAGGCTGGCCGCAGGTGCTGTGGAAATCGATCTGTGCGCCATCCAATCCACCAAATCTGAGTCGCCGCTAACTCAACACCTGCGCGAAGCGACGACCGGAGACAGCGCAGGCGGCATCGTGGGATGGGTCTGGGGTGTGAAGGGCGTGTTCATCGACGAGCGTGACTCGATCGCGGGACGGTCTCCTGAACCCGTCGAGCTGCCGGGCCTGTCTCACACGATCAAGGCTGAGATGCTTTCCTCGGGGCTGCCGGGCGTCGCCACTGCTGCCACTGCGACTACGCTAGACATCGAGTCGCGCCGCCAGTCGCTCGCGCGGCTTTGTGGGTTTAACGCGAACAGCGTCGAGTATCTCGAGCATATCGTCGTGATGACTCCGGTGCTGGACGACGCGATCGCTGCCAATGCCGCGATTGGCGTTCAATGCAAACGAATCCGTGAAGTGGGCAACGGGGCGCGGCAGGCGTTTTTCAAGCTCGAGCAGACCGTGCTCGAAATAGTAGGACCGGCGCGTGCACGTGCCGGCTGCTGGGGGCTGGCGCTGATGTGCTCGGACATTGCACAAGCGGTAGCAACGGCGCGCGCCAATGGCCTGCAGGCGACGGAGCCAAAGCTCGCGATTCAGGGCGGGCAGATAGCGCGAATAGTCGAGCCGCTGGACGGAGTCGCGATCGCGTTCATGCAGGCAGGTCCCCGTCGCGACGACTAGTCGAAGCAGCGAACGATCTCAGCGGCCGCTGAAATTCGGGTCGCGCTTGGCCATGAAAGCCTCGAGGCCCTCCTTGAAATCGCCGGAGCGGAACAGCACCAGTAGTTGCATCAGCACATGATGTGTGTGCGATTCGAAGTCCTCGCTAAGGCCATGGCGGAATAGACGCTTCATCGCGCGTATCGCCAGCGGTGCGTTGGCGGCGATCTTCGAGGCCCATCGCCCAGCCTCCTCCATCAATTCTTCGTGCGGCACGACCTTGTTCGCTAGTCCCAGCTCGACTGCGCGGGCGGGAGTTATGTCATCGGCGATGAACCCGATTTCGCAGGCGCGCGCCCATCCCACCAGTCGCGGCAGGTACCACGTGCCGCCGCTCTCGGGCACGATGCCGCGCTTGGCGAACGCGGGCACCAGCTTGGCACGATCGCTAATCAGGCGCAGGTCGCAGCCGAGCGCGAGATCGAATCCGTAGCCGGCGGCGGCGCCGTTGATCGCGCAAATCACGGGCAGGTCGATTCGATTCAGCGTAACGGTCGGCAGCTCGCGCGTGCTGACGTGCGACGCGCCGGGCGCTGCCAGTCCGGCGCCGATGCCACGGCCGGCCGCGGTGTCCTTGAGGTCGAGACCACTGCAGAAGCCGCGGCCCTCGCCAGTCAGGATTATTGCGCGCACGTTGGTATCGCTGTCGAAATCCTTGAGCGCCTCGCCGAGGTCGTTCAGCATCTCGACGCTGATAGCGTTCATGCGATCGGGGCGGTTGAGCTTCAGAATTCCGAGGTGATTGGTTTTTTCGACGAGTAAATCGGCCATCGAGTTGCCTCCATCCGAGCCTCAGAACCTAGCGCATCGCGGCGATTTAGCGAATGATGCGATACCTGACGATGGTTGATAGTATTTTCGCGGAGCACCAATCATGAGCATCACACATCTACCCGCGTCGGCTTCGGCTGACGAAATCTGCGCGGTCCTCGGCGAAGACGGAGTCGTCGTGGTCGACCGAATCGTGCGTCCTGAAATCATGGACGAAGTTGCGCAGGAGCTGCGTCCCTTCACGGAAGCGACCCCGCTCGGCGCCGACGATTTCAGTGGACGCCGCACGCGCAGGACCGGTGGACTGATCGCGCGTTCGCCGAGATGCCGCGAACTCGTGATGCATCCGACCGTGCTCGGCGGAGTCGGCAAGATGCTCGGCCATGCAACCAGTTTTCAGCTCCATCTCACGCAGATCATTTCGATCGGCCCGGGTGAGCCCGCCCAGACAATTCATCGCGACCAGTGGGCATTCGATTTCTTTCCGTTCCCGCGCGGCTACGAGGTTCAGTGCAATACAATCTGGGCGATGACGGATTTCAGCGCGGAGAACGGCGCCACGCGCGTGATCCCCGGCAGCAATCGCTTTGACGACAAGCTGCGATTCGCGGAGAGCGACACCGAGCCGGCCGAGATGGCAAAGGGGTCGGTGCTGTTTTACACCGGCAGCCTCTATCACGGCGGCGGCGCGAATCACTCGAAAAACATCCGCACCGGAATCAACATAACCTACAATGTTTCGTGGCTGCGCCAGGAGGAGAACCAATACCTGTCGGTGCCGCTCGAAGTTGCGCGGACCTTGCCCGTCGACCTGCTAAGACTCATGGGTTACAGACTAGGCGCATACGCGCTCGGCTACGTGGATGACACGCGCGACCCAATTGAAGTGGTGCGTCCCGATCTGGCCCGCAACGGCTTCCGGCCGGTACTCGAAACCCAAGAGTCAGCCAGTTTTCTGAATACTCGGCCACGCGCTTCCAACGAAAAGATTGAATAGTCAGTCGCCGGCTTCGCCCACCGATCCGCGATCACCACAACCAATTTGTCGCGGTAGCGGAGTCAAATCCCGCCCATGGCCAGCAATAGAGTGTCATTTGCTTGCGGGGGCGGTCTGCGGGATGAAATCAGCCTTATGCAAGGTGGCGTTCACTACAATTTGACGATGAACTTCGATGCTGAACCCCGTCATTCCGGAGCTCATCATGGTCCGCGCGCTGGCCATTTGAGCCTTCATGCGCTCCATCGCTGCTGCGGTAGGCGCCTGCCCCATCGACTGGAGGACACCTTTCGCCTGCTCGTCGGTCAATTCCGGAACCTTCATTGGGCCATTGAAGTCATCTCTTATTTGCCTGAGCAGCCTTGATTTCTTGGAAATCCACAAGGTCATTCCGACTGGTGAGCCTTTTTCCGTTATGACATAGCAGGGGTCCCCTTCGATATCCGCGTCTTGTCCAAATGCGGCGTCCTTGGACTTCTTGAGGCTGTTGTAGTTCAGGCCAAAGAAAATGGCGGGTAAGGTTCCCGCGGCCCCACCTGATATACCCGTGGCCATCGACAACGCGGTCGACATGTCTTTCGCCTTTATCGGACTCGCCCGTCCCGGTACCGTGATGAAACTTCCTTCGCCAGCGGACCAAACGGCTCCCTTGGTGATAATGTTGGGACTGTGTTGCTCCATTCGACCAGGTACAGTTCAGGCCGCGCGAGTCTGATTGAGAACGAGTAACGCGCCTCTTCGTGTCCCACACTAGGCACCGAGAAATTCGACTTAATATCACCCACTGACGAGTAGCTCTGCATCTTGTCATACGTGGCTTGGACCTGAACCAGAAAGTCAGCGACGGACGGACGTGTTTCGGCTCCGACGTTCAGAGTTCGAGAGCTCAAGAAAAAGACAAAGAGCGCCGCGCTGAGAGGTCTCGCCATCGTTTTAATCGTCCTTTTCTTCGCTTTTCGCGAGGTAGCCAAAACTCATCTGGGTTGCAGTTCCGGTTCGAAGACGAGGGTCGTGAAGTTGCCTGGCAGCGCCTTCAGTACAGACCACCTCTGGACAGATCCCGCGCGAGCGAGCTGGCGAATTCCAGTCCCAGTAGCTGGCGAAGCTTCGGCGTCGCGCGTTCCAATACGGCGGGCGGAATTTTTGCAATCTCCGAATCGAGCGGCCGAATCACCTTCAGCCCATAGTTGATCAAGAGAGCGACGCGCGGCTCCGCGCTGCGATTGGGCGAAGTGTCATGCCACAGCAATCCGTGCGAGATGATCGCGTCGCCGGCAGAACCGGTAATCTTGATTGCCTCACGCGCGAACTGCTCTCGATTCGGCCGCGTGCATCGCAGTTGGCTGCGTGGGGCGACCAGCGTCGCGCCGTTCCGTTCCGTGAAATCCTGCAGCATCAGGATAACCTGAACCATCAGGGGCGGGCGCAGCACGAACGGCCCGCGCATCGCCCAGTATGGATAGTCGATGTGCACTCCCATTTCGGTCGCGCCTGGAGAAATAATCCGCGCCGAGTACGCGCCGAGCGTCATGTCGTCGCCAAGCATCGCCTCGGCAATTTCGATCAACGCCGGATGCTGCGCGATATGCTCGAATATCTCGCCGTGCGCGAGCAGCCCGCGAACGTGATGCTGGCCAGTACGCTCATCGCGTTTGCCGAATGTGGAAACCGACGGCGAGGCGGCGATTTCCAGAATGCGCGAGCGCGCATCGGCCGCTTCCGACGCGGCAATCAAATTCGGGATCAGGACGAATCCCGGCCCGTCGAAGAGTTGCTCGACCTCAAGCATGGATGGAACCATATCGTCCTCTAAGCGCCGGCTTCGCCGTCGGGGCCCGCGATCACCACGATGTAGCCGTCGAGGTCACGGAGCCACATCTCCCGATGACCGGCATTCGAGTTGACGTGCGGCTGTTCGACGATGTGGGCGCGCAACGATCGCGCTCGCTCGACGGCAGCATCGAAGTCGTCCACCTCGAACCACAGCACGACTCCATGTCCCGGCGGAGCAGCGTCCGCGTTGACCAGATTAGGATGATGCTCCTCGTCCCAGGCATGTAGCTGAAGCACCAGCCGTCCATCACAAAGCATCCGATTGTAGCTGTCGCGATGCGCATGCTCCGGCAGTGCATCGACCTCGAGAAGCTGCTGGTACCAGTGACTGCTCGCCCTGACGTTGCGCACGGCAATCAGCGGCTCAGCATGAACATCGCGGCATTTCTTTTTCATCTCGTCTCCTTGAATTGATGAGACGTTGTGCGCGCCATCTGCACAGAGACTGGCCTGCTCCTGCGTTCTGGTGGCGAAGTTGCTACTGCGGGTCGCCGAGTTTTAGCAGTTGCTTGCCGAAGTTTGCGCCGGTGAACAGGCGGATGATTGTTTTTGGCGCGTTCTCGAGTCCTTGCTGCAGGTCGATCTGATTTTTCAGTTTGCCGTCAGCGTACCACTTCGACATTTCAGCAATCGCTTCTGGGTAGCGTGCGGCAAAATGGAACACCAGGAAGCCTTCCATTCGTGCGCCGTGCAATACCAGGTTGAAATAGTTGCGCGGCCCAGTCGGCAATTTGGTGCCGAGATCGTTGTACTGAGAAATGGCTCCGCACAGTACGACGCGTGCGCCGTTGGCCAGCCGCGCGAGCGCGTGGTCGAGAATCTCGCCGCCGACGTTGTCGAAATACACGTCGATACCCTTGGGGCAATACTTAGTCAGCGCCTCACCGACATTCTCATTTTTATAGTCAATCGCGGCGTCGAAGCCTGCCTCTTTCAAGAGCCAGTCGCATTTCTCGCGCCCGCCGGCAATACCAACCACACGGCATCCTTTGATCTTGGCTATCATGCCCGACACGGAGCCGGTGGCGCCCGCCGCGCCCGAGACTACGAAGGTCTCGCCGGCCTTGATCGCGCCGACCGCGAGCGTGCCAAAGTAGGCGGTAAGGCCGGTCGTTCCGAGCAGCGACAGCGCCAGTACCGGATCGGTCCCGCGCGGCAGCTTCTGCAATCCCATCAATCCTTCGCCGCTGCTGACCGTGAAGTCTTCCCATCCGAAGAGTCCCTGGACGAGATCGCCTTTGGCAAATCCCGGGCGTTTTGAATCGACCACCTGTGCTACCGTGCCGGCCTTCATCGTCTGCCCGAGCGGAATCGCCGGGATATAGGTGTCCATCGACATCCAGCCGCGCTGCGTCGGATCGAATGAGAACGCGAGATTGCGCACCAACACCTGGCCGTCCTTCAGGGGCGGGACCACCGTTTCATTCCAGCGGAAATCGCTTTCCTTGATAATTCCGGCCGGACGCGCCGCCAGCAGCCATTGCCGATTCTTTTGTTCCGCCATCTGATTTCCTCACTGCGAGAATAGGTTCATATCATTTGGACTTAGCCGATAAGTGCGACTCAAACAAGGAACGGCAGCAACTTGTTTGTTAGTAAAAACGCGCACGCGCTCGAGCAGCATCCGAAGCTATCCGCCTAACTTTCGAACCAGAGAGTAAAAGCGCGTCCGCGCGATTTGCGATTTCTCTGAGTACTGGGTGCAGAGCCTGTCCTGAGCGAAGCCGAAGGAGGTCACCGTTGCCCGGGGAAGTGTGAAACCCACGGCGGTCTCACTTTGAATAAAGTGAATTACCTCTTTGATCGATTTTCTCTCAGTACTGGCTGCAAAGGTAAACCTCTAGTAGAGCCCGGGAATAAGGCGGGAGGTGCGAGCGCGGTAGGCGTCGAATTCGGTGCCGAACTGGAGGTGCAGCATCGTCTCTTCTGCGTGGATGCGCGCGACTAACGGCGGCAGATGTAGCACGGTGAGTATCACGCCGACGATCGAACGGAAGGCCAGGCTCCATCCCAGCGTACCGACGAGGAGTCCCAGATAGCTGGGGTTGCGGATGGCACTGTATATGCCGTCGGTTACCAGTGTGTGACCTTGCTGGATGGCGACGAGGCCGCTGAACCGGCGACCCAGCACAAAGACCGGCCACAGCCGCAGCGCACCGCCGACCGTGAAGAGAACGACGCCGAGCCATCGAATGTTGTCGCCGTCAATCGTCCAGAACTCAACGCGATCGGTGTAAGGAGGCAGATAGGCGATCAGCAGCTGTAACGTCACCAAGGCAGCGAGCACCCATCGGTCGTTACGATCCTCGCGCTCGCCGGAACTTAGATTTCCGTCGGCGAATACCGATGCGACCACCATCATACACAGTACGACTGCAAGCGCGATCAGCGGAGGATGGGAATATACAGGCGCGAGCCCGCCCATACCCAGGATGGTCAAGCCGAAACTGACAGCGGTGATCACGGCGACGATAGTCAGGCGGGCCGCTAGTGTCTGCATCTGGTTTTCCTGGGCGGATCTCTATCATGCAGATTGAGAGGACGCGTGCAAACTTAACCCCTTTGCCTCGAAGGAAGCGGAACCCTCGCAGACTAGACTACTTTGCGGAAAGCCAAGGCGGGCGGGATTCTAACTGCTTCGACGATTGGGACCAGGCCGCTTACTATGCTGACACCCAAGGCGGCTATCAGTGCGTTGAGAGTTTCGGCCGGCGTGACCCATAGTGCGCCGTTGCCGCCCAGCGCGGCGCCGAGTGTAATGCCGCCGGAGAACATCCAGAGCGCAGCGCCGGCGCCGATGACTCCTCCCAGCAGTCCGATCGCGCCGCATTCGCCGAACAACAGGAACGCAACCGCGACCCGGCTGAATCCTAACGCTCGCATCACCGCGACGTCACTGATTTGTTCGCGGACCATCATGACTGTCGAGTTGGCTGCTATCAGCAGGACGGTCAGCAAGACGACGAGGCATAGCGCGAAGACGATCGCGCGGATGTTGCCGATGGCGGAGAGGCCCGATGAAAGCGCGTCGCTCTCGGTCATGGTGCGCGTTTCGGCGTCGGAGTTGGCGAAGTGCTCGTCGATCTCCTTGGCCAGCGGGCCCATCGCGTCATTGCTGGTGGCGCGCACTATTATGTTCCACGCGATGTCTTCGTCGGGCAGACCATGCGCCTTGCGCGCCGCCATCAGGTAGTCGCGGCGCATCAGAAAGGTGTTGGGATAGTGCTTGGAGGAAATCGTGCCGAGGATGACGAAGGTCATCTCCATGTGGTCGGAATCGGTGCCGCGTAGCGTGATCGTGTCGCCGAGCTTCCAGCCGTATTTACGCATAAGGACATCGCCCACGACGGCGCTGCGTTTTTCTCTTGCGGTCGCTATTCGCTGCTGACCGGTCAGCGCGTAGTCGGGAAACACGTCGGCAATTTCAGGGCCGGCGCCGACGCCGAACACCGGCTGGCTGACATCGCGCCACGTCGCGAACCATCCGGTGATCGCCGTGCATGCGGCGACGCCGGGCATTTTCTTGATGTCGTCGCAGTAGCGCGCAGGGAGATCCTCCCAGGGCGCGGTCTTGTTGTTGATGATCAGACGAAGCGTGCCGGAAGCATCCTTGACGACGCGATCCATCGAGGCCGGCACCGATACAAGCACGGTGTAAATAAAGGTGGCGAGCGCGATTGTGAGAATCGTCAAAATCGTGCGGCGCAGATTGCGGCGCATGTTGCGCTCGATCAATTTAACCCAGTTGAACATGGCGACTCCTGTTCAGACCGAGCGCAGCGACTCGACCAGCCCGATGCGCGATGCACGCCATGCCGGCAGCAATCCGCCGAGCGCGCCGATTACGATGGCCGCGATCATTCCCGACACGAACGCGCCGAGCGTCAGCCGGAATCTGAAGATGAACTCGCCGACATTCATGAGCTGGCTGCTGAGTCCGGTCGAATACGCGACCAGCACCCCGAGCAGTTCGCCGAGCACACCGCCGGCGAGCGCGAGCACGACGCTCTCGATAACGAAACTCGCGAGCACGTTGAACCTGCTGAAGCCCAGCACCCGCAGCACGCCGATTTCGCTGGTGCGGCGTGCGACCGCAGAATACATCGTGTTCATCGCGCCGAATACCGAGCCGACAGCGAGAATCAGCGCGACGATCAGGCCCAGCACGCGCAACTGATCGACGAATTCGGTTTGCTTCGCGTAAAACTCCTGCTCCGACATCGTGTCGACCTTGACGCGCGAGTCGGTTGTCAGCGAGCTCGCGAAGTCGTCATGCGTTCCGGGCTTGAGGACCACGTGAAGCACCTCGAAGCCGTTGGCCACATGGATGTCCTGAGTAAGGGTGTCGAGATCGGTCAGCATTTCGGACTCGCGCGCGCTGTCTCGATCCGAAAAGACGCCGACAATCTTGTAAGTGCGCCGGCCAAATTTGAAATCGCTGCCGACCACGAGATTGGGATAGCGCGCCGCCAGCTTGCGGCCAACGACCATCTCCGGTGCGCCCTTATTCGGCCAGCGTCCGCTCTCCAGATGCATGCCACGATGAACCTGGTAGGCGACAGGGTAAACGCCGCGCAGCAGCGTGAACATTACGCCGCTGGTGACGGACGCGGCGGGATTCGGATTGAAGCCGGTGATCACCTCGGGCGATACCAGCGGCTGGCCGTCGGGAGTCGTAGCGATCTGCGGGCGGCTCTTGATGATTTCGTATTGCTCGCGCGAGATAAAGCTGCCGCCCTCGTTGGTGGTGCCGCGGCTTAGCACGATCCAGTTGTCTGTAAGCGCGTTGGCCATCACGGTCGCGCGCAGGCCGGCGACGAAGCCCGACAGGATGAAGAGCAGCATGACCACCAGCGCGACGACCGACGCAGTCATCGCACTGGTCGCGCGACGAACCATTAGGCTGCGCAAGTTGTAACGAATCGGAATCAAAATGGCCTCCCCGCAAAGTCGTGCAGGTAGATCAAATGTTATGCGTTGAACTGGAAAGGGATGGATTCTAGACGTTCTGCGGGTTCGATCCTGAGAGGCGCTTTATCCAGCTTGGCGGGGATGTGGTTTCGATACTAAGCTTCGGACATCAAGTCTGGAGGCGACAGATGGCTATCGAGAGCAAGTCGGAAGCGCAGCGGATTCGCGCGAGTCTCAAGCATCCTGTGATCGATGCCGACGGGCATTGGCTGGAATTCGGACCGATCATTCTCGAGCAGCTGGAAAAATTCGGCGGCACTAACGCGGTCGAAGGATTTCGCTCGTTCAACGGCCGTATATCCAAGCGGCTGACAACTTCGGAGGAGGATCGCAAGAGCAGGCGGCGCGCGCAGGAGGCATTCTGGGCTTTGCCGACGAAGAACACGCGCGATCGCGCGACCGAGATTCTGCCGCGGCTGCTGTACGATCGCCTCGACGAATTCGGAATGGACTTCACCGTGCTCTATCCGACCGCCGGACTCGGCATTCCCTTTCATCCCGACGACGAAACGCGGCGCGCGACGAGCCGAGCCTTCAACCGCTTCATCGCGGAGTTCTTCGGCGAATTTTCCGATCGCATGACACCCGCCGCGGTGATCCCGATGCATACACCGGAGGAGGCGTGCGCGGAGCTCGAGTACGTAGTGAAGCAACTCGGGCTCAAGGTCGTGATGATGGCGAGCATGGTGCGACGGCAGATACCGGCGGTGGCCGCCAAGTCGCCGGACGCCGCGCCCTACGCGACCTGGTTCGACATGCTCGGGCTCGACAGCGAGTACAACTACGATCCGGTGTGGTCGAAATGCGTCGAGCTGGGGATTTCGCCGACCTTTCATTCGGGCTCGCGCGGGATAGGACTGCGTAATTCGCCGAGCAACTTCGTTTACAACCATATCGGGCATTTCGCGGCCGCGAGCGAGGCGGTGTGCAAGGCAATTTTTCTTGGCGGCGTGACGCGCCGCTTTCCGCAGCTCAAGATGGGATTCCTCGAGGGCGGCGTCGGCTGGGCGTGCGCCCTCTACTGCGACCTGATCGGTCATTGGAAGAAACGCAATCGCGAGGCACTCGAGGAAGTGAACCCGGCCAACCTGAATCGCGAGATGCTGACGCAACTCATACGCGAATACGGCGGGAAGTGGGTCGCGGGCAAGCTTGAGCAGAAGGCGGGCGGCGTCGAGGCGATTCTGGAGCGGGATCAGAGCGGCGCTACTGGCGGGATACGCGAGCTCGACGACTACGCGGCGTGCCGTATCAAGCGCGGTGAGGACATCCGCGACTTGTTCGTCAACAACTTTTACTTCGGTTGCGAAGCCGACGATCCGCTCAACGCGTACGCCTTCAATCGCAAGGCGAATCCGTACGGCGCGAAACTGAACGTGCTATTCGGCTCGGACATCGGACATTTCGACGTGCCGGACATGAAAGACGTCGTGCCCGAGGCGCATGAGCTGGTCGAGGACGGGTTGATCACGGAGGACGACTTCCGCGATTTCATGTTCGTCAACCCAGTGCGCTTCTGGGGCGAGGCGAACCCGAACTTTTTCAAGGGCACGCGAGTCGAGAAGGAAGCCGCCGCGCTGCTGGCAGGCAAACGCGCCTAGTTGAAGTCGCTATTTTGAGTTGAATAGTTGGAGCCGCGAGGCGACCACTTCTTTCACCGCGTTTACTGCGGGCAGCAGGATTTTGTACGGCGCCACCTCATTAGGCTCCGCTGCCAGTCCCGCCTCGACTCCCCTGCGCCAGGCGATCCGCAATTCGGTGTTGACGTGGACAATCGTCATGCCCGCTTTGATCGCACGCTTGAAATCGTCGTCGTTGGTGCCCGAGCCGCCGTGCAGAGTCATGAAGATTTTCGCCGCCTTCTTAATCTCCCCGATTCTATCGATATTCAGCCGCTTCTGAACGTCGCCATGCACCATGCTGGCGAGCATTCCGTGCATGTTGCCGACGGCCGGCGCCAATACGTCAACCTTGGTAGCATCGACGAACTGTCGCGCTTCTTCTGGAGTCGTTAAAATACCGACGCCTTCGGGGACTTTGTCGATTACCGCCGACGACGCGCCGATCCAGCCTATTTCGCCCTCGACCAGAATCGCGGGATTGATTGATTTGATAGCCTCGATCGCCCTCTTCGTCTGCGCGACGTTTTCCTCGAAGCCGAGCGCAGATCCGTCAAAGATGATTTCATCGAATCCCGCTTTCGCCGCCGCCTCGGCCTTGGCGATCGTGTGAGTGTGATCGGCATTCAGAAAGATCGGAAAGTCATCCGCATCGCGCACCGCCTTGACCAACCCAGCGGCTTGCGGAACGCCGGTGAACTCGCGCTCGCCCTCGGACACACCAACCATCACGGGCAGTTTCATTTCGCGCGCGGCTGCAACTATCGCGTTGAACGCCACCAGGTCCGAAAAATTGAAATGACCGACGGCGACCTGTTCCGCCTCTGCCCGCTTCAGCACTTCACGCAGCGATATCATTTTCCACTATGTCTCCATTTGCGGCCGTCGCGCGCGAGCAGATCGTCCGCCGCGCGCGGTCCCCACGAGCCGGCCGCGTAGTTGGGGAAGTCCGCCGCCGGCTTCGCTTTCCACGCGTCGAGTATCGGATCGACGACCCGCCACCCCGCGTCGACCGTGTCAGCACGCTGAAACAACGCCGGATCGCCCAGCATGCAATCCAGCAGAAGGGTCTCATAGCCGGTGCTGGGCGCCGAGCCGAAGTAGTCCTTGTATTTGAAGCTCATATCGACGTCGCTCAGATTGACAACCGGGCCGGGCACCTTGGCGCTGAAGCGGAGCGAGATTCCCTCGTTAGGCTGAATGTGCAGGACCAGCTCGTTTTGCTCGAGTTGCCTGACGCCAGTCTGCCGGAACAGCAACGCGGGCGGCGCTTTGAACTTGATTGCGATTTCGGTGACGCGTTTCGCCATCCGCTTGCCCGTGCGCAGGTAAAATGGCACGCCCGACCATCGCCAGTTGTCGATCGCGAGCTTCATCGCGACGTAAGTCTCGGTGCCTGACTTGGGATCGACCTGCGGCTCCGAGCGATAACCCTGCACTTGCTGGTCGTCGAGCTCGCCCGCTCCATATTGACCGCGCACCGCCCAATTGGCGACATCCTCCGGTTTCAGCGGACGGATTGCGCGCAACACCTTGGTCTTCTCGTCGCGCACCGGCTCCGAGTCGAAAGAATTCGGCGGCTCCATCGCGGTGAGCGAGACCAGCGCCATAATGTGATTCGGCACCATGTCGCGCAGTGCGCCGGTCGCTTCGTAGAACGTGCCGCGATGCTCGACGCCGACTGTCTCAGCATCCGTGATCTGCACATGGTCGATATAACTGTTGTTCCATAGCGGCTCGAAAAAACCGTTGCCGAAGCGAAAGGCCAAAATGTTCTGAACGGTTTCCTTGCCCAGGTAGTGATCGATTCGAAACGTCTGATTCTCGTGAATGCATGCGCCAATCTCGCGGTTGAGCGCATTGGCCGACTCCAAATCGTGGCCGAACGGCTTCTCGATGATCACTCGGCGCCAGTGGCCGTCGGATTCTTTGGTGAGGCCGGCAGCGGCGAGCTGCTTGACAATTTCGCCAAAAAAACTCGGCGCTACCGCGGTGTAGAACAGGTAGTTTCCCGGCGTGCCGTGCTGCTTGTCGGTCTTTTCCAGCTCCGACTTGAGCCGTTGATAGGTCGCGGGATCCTTGAAATCGCCCGACAGGTAAGAGAGCCGCGCGTCGAACCATTTCCAGAGCTCGTCGCTGACCTTGGTGGTGGCGAATTGCTTGATCTCGTCGGCGAGCTGCTTGCGAAAATCTTCGGAGCTCATCGATACGTTGCTGACACCGACGATCGCGAATTTGTCAGGCAGCAGCTTGTTCGCGAGCAGATTGTACAGCGACGGCATCAGCAGCCGCTTGGTCAAATCTCCCGTGGCTCCGAAGATGACGAAGATACACGGATCGCCGGGCCGACCATGCGTCGACGCAACGGACGCGTTCCTTGGATCTGAGGTTGGCATTGCGGGCCTTCTACGCTTTCTTCTCGAGGTGACCGCCGAATTCGTAGCGCATCGCTGACAGGAGTTTGTCGGCAAAGTCGGCCGCGCCACGCGAGTCGAAACGTTCGTAGAGCGCAGCGGTCAGTACGTGCGCGGGAACACCCTCGTCGATCGCGGCGTCGATAGTCCAGCGGCCTTCGCCTGAATCAGATACGCGCCCGGCGAATTTCTTCAGCTCCGGATCGCCGAGCAGCGCGTCGGCGGTGAGATCCAGCAACCATGAAGCGATAACGCTGCCGCGCCGCCATACCTCGGCGATATCGGTGAGGTTGAAATCGTACTGATATAGCTTGGGATTGCGCAGTGGCGTAGTTTCCGCATCGGCCGTATGCGTCTGCTTGCCGACATTGGCGTTTTTCAAAATGTTCATGCCTTCCGCGTACGCGGCCATGATGCCGTACTCGATTCCGTTGTGCACCATCTTCACGAAGTGCCCCGCTCCGTTCGGCCCGCAATGCAGATAGCCGTGCTCCGCAGTGCTGCCCTTGACCTTCTCGCGGCCGGGAGTGCGTGGGGCGGAATCGATCGGCGGCGCGAGCGTCGAAAAAATCGGATCGAGATGCTTCACCACCGGCTGCTCGCCGCCTATCATCTGGCAGAAGCCGCGCTCGAGTCCCCAGACGCCGCCGCTGGTGCCTGAATCAACGTAGTGAATGCCTTTCGCCGCGAGAGATTCGGCGCGACGAATGTCGTCGATGTAATACGAATTGCCACCGTCGACAATGATGTCGTCGCGCTTGAATCGGCTCGACAGGTCCGCGACCGTCTGCTCGACGACGGCCGCCGGAACCATCATCCATGCGACGCGCGGCAGTTTGAGCTTGGCGGCAAAGTCATCGAGGCTTGACGCTCCGATAGCGCCCTCCTTTGCCAATTCCTTTACCGCATCGGCGCTGACGTCAAACAC
This sequence comes from uncultured delta proteobacterium, assembly GCA_963842215.1. Lineage (GTDB taxonomy): Bacteria > Desulfobacterota > Binatia > Binatales > Binataceae > Binatus. Next base: position 1,904,678 of record CAWJFQ010000001.1, read on the forward strand.
GACACACTCGTGGCCACCGCGCAGCAGCCGCCGCACCATGTTCGCACCCATTCGGCCGAGTCCGACCATTCCCATTTGCATTTGATTCGCTCCTTGTTGCTGGGACCTGTATTGAAACAGTCTATCGCATCGCGGATGTTATGGCTTCCATGAGTGGCGCACGAAAAGGAGCCGCGATTTGAGAGCTCGGAGCCTGATGGTGATGGGCACGGCGTCGGACGTCGGCAAGAGCGTGGTCGTCACCGCTCTGTGTCGGGCGTTCGCACGCGCCGGCGTTCGCGTGGCGCCGTTCAAATCGCAGAACATGTCGAACAACGCCGCGGTCTGCCCCGGTGGCGGCGAGATCGGGCGCGCGCAGGCCGTGCAGGCGGAGGCATGCGGACTCGAGCCGAGCCCCGACATGAATCCGGTGCTGCTAAAAACGCAGTCCGATATGGTTTGCCAGGTGGTGGTACACGGCCGCGCCCGGTTTCAGATGGGAGTGAATGACTATGAGCGATACCGGACTGAGGCATGGCCCGAGATGGTCAAGAGCTACAATAATCTGGCGCGCGAGTTTGAGCTCATCGTTATTGAAGGCGCGGGCAGTGCTGCGGAAATCAATTTGCGGCATCGCGACATAGTCAACTGGAAAATCGCCGAGTTAGCCGACGCGCCCGTCCTGTTGGTTGCGGATATCGACAAGGGCGGAGTGTTTGCGTCGGTCGTCGGCACGGTAGAGCTGCTCGCGCCGGAGGAACGGCATCGCATCAAGGGAGTGCTGATCAACAAGTTTCGTGGCGATGTAAGATTGCTGGAATCAGGCCTGCGATTTCTCGAGCAACGCACCGGTATTCCGGTGATCGGAGTGCTGCCATGGCAGGAGCGGCTGGGACTGCCGCAAGAAGATGCCGCCTCGTTGCATGGGATCGCAAAGCATCTCAATCAGCCGATAGCTATAGGAGTGGTACACCTGCCGTGCATCTCCAACTATACGGACTTCGAAGCGCTCGAAGACGAACCGGACGTCGCCGTCCACTACATGAGCGATCCGAGCGTGGCGCCACGCCTGGATGTTTTGATCCTTCCCGGGACGAAAAGCACCGTCGCTGATCTTGAGTGGCTGCGCCAGGCCGGTTGGGAGAACTTCCTCGCTCGACACCGCCGCGCGGGTGGATGGGTGTTAGGGGTCTGCGGAGGGTACCAGATGCTTGGACGACGCATCACGGATACTGAAGGCATCGAGAGCGATAACCCTGAAACGATCGGGCTTGGATTGCTCGAAATAGAAACCGTCTTCCAGAGTGAGAAAATCACCGATCGGATCTGCGCGATTCACCGGCCCAGCGGCCATGCCATTTCCGGCTACGAGATTCACTCGGGACGCATCTCTCAGGTCGCGGCGTCGCGTGCGTTGTTCAGACTGACACATAGGGACTCTAACGTGGTGAACGACTTCGAAGGTGTGCGATCAGAAGATGGACGAGTTATCGGTACCTCGATTCACGGCTTGTTTGACTCCTCCGAATTTCGACGACACTTTCTCGATGAGATACGAGCTTCGAAAGGACTAGCTCCACTGCAATCCGCGGGAGCAGCGGACACCAACGCCAATCGCGCTACCGCATTCGATCGAATCGCCGACGCGCTCGAAGCGTGCACGGACCTGTCCCGGATCGCGGCGATGGCCGGTATTTCTATTCGATAGCTCTTACATCTCCGAGATCGATCAGCTGGCCGCGTACCGCAGGCTGGTCGGCAACTGATTACGCTTGCTCGATAATCGTGTGATAGCTTTGGCCCAACCGATTGGGAGGAATGCCCCGCTATGCCCGACAAACAAACGTGGACCGCCGACAACATTCCGGATCTTTCGGGCAAGACAATCGTCGTGACTGGCGGCAATAGCGGGATTGGCTATGAGGCGGCGCTGGAGTTTGCGCGCAAACGGGCCGAGGTTGTCCTGGCGTGTCGCGACCTCGGCAAGGCTCGCACGGCTGCCGCCCAGATCACATCGTCATCATCCGGCGCCAAGGTCGACGTGATGGAACTTGATCTCTCAAACCTCTCATCGGTGCGAGGCTTCTCTGATGCGTTCCATTTGAAACATTCCGCACTTCACGTGTTGTGCAACAACGCCGGCGTAATGGCAATCCCATATCGTCAAACGGTAGACGGTTTCGAGATGCAGTTCGGCACCAATCACCTCGGGCATTTCGCGCTGACGGGCCTGCTGATGGATCGCTTGCGCGCTACCGAGGGCGCACGAGTCGTCAATGTCAGCAGCGGCGCCCATCGCTTCGGTTACATTCGCTTCGACGATCTGCAGTGGCACAATGGCTATCGCAAGTGGAGGGCCTATGGGCAGAGCAAGCTCGCCAATCTGTTGTTCACCTTCGAGCTGCAACGCAGAGCCGACGCCGCCGGCGCGAAGCTGTTGAGCGTCGCATGCCATCCCGGCTACGCGGCAACCAATCTGCAAGCCGTAGGTCCGCGGATGTCAGGCTCATTGACCATGGAATATCTCACGGAGTTCGGCAACAGAATGTTCTCGCAGAGCGCGGCGATGGGCGCGCTGCCGACCGAGTACGCGGCAGTCGCGCCCGATGTTCACGGCGGCGATTACTTCGGACCAGACGGCTTCGCTGAGATGTGGGGACATCCAACGAAAGTTGCTTGTAGCGCGGCTGCTCGCGACACGACCAGCGCCGCACGGTTGTGGGAAGTGTCCGAGCAGCTCACCAATGTGCACTACGCGCTATAAGCAGATGACCTTGCGCTGATTCGCTTTACGACGTGCGCGCGATCACGAACTTTCCGATCTTGTCGATCGCCTGCTGCCCTTCTGGCAGCAGCTTCGCAAACACATGCCAGACATGGGGCATATCGTCCCAAACCTCGAGCTCGACCTGCACACCGGCGGCCTTCGCGCTCTTCGCCACTCGCGTCGCATCATCCAGCAGGATTTCCGCGTCGCCGACCTGGATCAACAATGGCGGCAGTCCGCGAAAATTCGCATGCACCGGCGACACCAGCGGATCCTTGGGATCATGCTTGCCGTAGTATTGCTTCGCCGACGACTGCAGATTGTCCTGCGTCACCATCACGTCTTTCGCCGCTCGCGTACGCACCGATTCTCCGGTGCCTTCCAGGTCGGTCCACGGCGAAATCGGGACGGCGCCAGCAGGCATCGGCAGCCCCGCGTCGCGAATCGCTAGCAACAATGCCAGCGCGAGACCGCCACCGGCGGAATCGCCGGAGATAATAATCTTGCCGGGCTGGTATCCTTCTGCCAGCAACCAGCGGTACGCCGCGATCCCATCTTCGACCGCGGCCGGAAACGGATGCTCAGGCGCGAGCCGGTAGTCAATCGCCAGCGCCCGCGCGTTAGACGCCCGCGCGATTCTCGAGACCATTGCGCGATGCGTGATGATCGAGCCGGCGACATATCCGCCGCCGTGCAAATACAGGATGATTCTGTCTGCCATTGCGCCGGGCGCCGCGATCCACTCCGCGTTGACGCCGCCTGCGTTGACCTTCTCGCAAATCACGTCGGGCGGGACGCGTTCGCTGATCCGCTCCATCCCTGCGCGCCGCTGCTCGATGGACGCGTTCGGATTCTGCGGCTGCGACTTGATTCGATCGATCACCTTGTTAAGTTGTGCGCTCGCCATTTTTTCCTCTTCTCCCTCTCCAGAGCGGAGATTCGCCAGCCGCAAAACGTGTGATTACAAGCAGCTGCAGGGCTGCGGATTCACTGAGAAGGTCACGTTTTTAAATGACTTCGCACATTTTCCGCTGAACTTGATCTTTCCCGTGAGCACTGAAGAGTTGCCTTCGCCGCTGCCTTTGAAGTTACAGCCCTTACCCGCGCTGCCCTTGAATTTGAACTTCTTTGAAGTGACCTTGCCCGACAATGGCCCTTCAACATTTTTTTCCGGCGGACCAACCCAACCGAACTCGAGAAAACTGGTGTTTTTCCCGAGCAATTTTTTCCCATCCTGATTGAAGTCGAAAAAAGCGTCTCCCACACCATCGGCCTCGTCCCCCGCTATGCCTGACCAACACCCGTCTATTTCGAGTGGGGGTATTTTTGATTCGGGACTCAATTCAGCAGTGCCGTCCGCATCCTCACTCCCCGCGCTCCAATATCCCAGGTCAGAATCCACTTCCCCCTGCTGGGCGAACGCGTGCCGCGCCGAGCTCATCATGCCCGCCAGCAGCAATCCCGCACATGCGACGATTGAAAATGCCTTAGCTAATTTCACGACTCCCTCTCCTCCTTCAAATAAACGATCGCTCACTATCTTCGCGGCATATCCGTGCGAGCGCCAGAGCAACGGCTATAGCACAAAATGGTGAAAAATTGTCCGCAGGTGAAGTTCTTGGCATCGCGCGACAGTTTGTACTTTCCCATCTTCAACAAAGCGGAAGAGCCTGCCGCGCACAACGCGCGACAGGCACCGCCAGCCGCCTCATCGAGAACTCGAACGATCGAAGCAAAGGACTAGTCGGTCGTTATATCGAGAGTGCCGTGGTCTCCTTTGACGTCCTTGTCGCAGTTCTTAACCTTGTAAGTAGCCGCGATCTCGTTCGGCCCGACCAGCATCCCAACCGCGCTCAGATGGCAGCCGCCGCCGTCCCTCATATCCAATTTCAGTATGCCGCGACTGTTGATAGTGCCGCTGACACCGCCGTAGCCGAAGTCGGAATTCCACGATCCTTTCAGCTTTGTGCCTTTCTGCTTGATTGTCAGCGCGACACCGTCGACGCCGAGATCCAGGTCGTTCAGCGCGCCTGACCAATCACCCTCGATGTCGGGTGGAGGCGTCTTCGTTTTTGCGGCCTCATCTGAACCTTCTTCGGGCTCCAAGGTTGCCTCCTCGCCACTGGCACCGTCGGACCAGCCCGGTTGAGCCGCGGCCGTCGCGCATGCCAACTGGCCATGCATGAGGAATTCCCGGATTCGGCCAATCCCGAACACCGCGGTCAGTATGAATACGATCGTTACGCCGATCCTGTAGATCGGCATTTCCCCTTGGGAAGGTGGTCTACCTGTTGGTACTTTTGCCAATTTCACCTCTTTTAACTCGCCGTAGCGTTAGTTAACGGTAAGATTAGCTTATTTGAACTAGTTAATACAAGGTATAACTAGTTATTAATATGCAAAAGAAGATATTTATATGTATTAGATGTTTAAAAGCTGTATTATATCGAATGTATTAACGCGTTATGCGTAGAGAAATATTCGATATCTGAGAGATGTCTTCTTAAATGGCTATCATTCGCGAAAGTCACGCGGTCGAGGGCAGCCCAGAGATCGAATCAGAAGCGCGCGGTCAGGTCGTCCGTGGAGGCGGGCCTGCCGCCCGATAGAACTCAGGGAACGGAAATCGCGGCGGGTTGAGCATCGTCGTATTCGTCGTTTTCGACTACGTTCACAATAGCGTCGAGCAAGGTCGCTTTCTTGACCGGCTTGCTGACGTGCAGGTCACAGCCAACCTCGCGCGTGCGCCGTACATCGGTTTCGAGCGCGGATGCGGTCAGCGCGATAATGGGAGTGCGACGGCGCTGGTTCGCCGCCTCCCACAAACGAATCATGCGCACCGCGCCGTAGCCGTCAAGCACCGGCATCTGGATGTCCATCAGGACCACGTCGTACACACGCGTCATGAAGCGGTCCAGTGCCACCTGCCCATTCTCGACTTCATCGAGCACATAGCGGCTCTTTTTTAGATATGCCGCGATCAACAGGCGATTGTCCGCCGAGTCGTCGGCCAGCAGGATACTGAGCGGCCGATCGAGCAGGTGCGGAGCTGACCCGTTCGGCTCAACTTCACCGCGAGGCCTGATGGTGACCGCAGGTGCCAGCCCGCCTGCTGCCGTCATCGCACCGGAAATCGAAGCAAACAAGCGATGGCCCTTGACCGGTTTTACTACGTAGCAATTCACCCCCAGCTCGCGCATCGCATTCAATCGGGTTGTCAGACCGTTGGAACTCACCAGCATGACAATCGGCAGGTCGCTATTCGGACCAAGCCGCACCCGCCTTACCATATCCAGACCGTCCAACTTGAGACCTTCCGCCGGTGCTACCTGCAAGTCCATCACCAGCAGGCCGAATGCAAAGCCCTTGCGATTCGCCGCGTCGATCGCGATCAGTCCCTCAGCGCCCGACCTAACCTCTGTGACGACCGCTCCCTTGGCACGCAGGAGTTCGCTCGTTATCGAACTAATGGTCGCGTTGTCATCAACCAGCAGCACGCGGATCCCGGAAAGATCGAGATCGAGCTGCCGGTCAGCCCGCATTTCGCTTTCGTTGAGCGACGCGGCTGGCAAGCCGAGGTCCGCAGTAAAGAAAAACGTGCTGCCCTTGCCGGGCTTGCTTTCGACCCAGACGCTACCCCCCATCAACGCGACCAGACGCTGGACGATCGTCAGACCAAGTCCGCTACCGCCGAATTTTCGCGTCGTCGACGAGTCAGCTTGAGTGAAGGCGGAGAAAATAGTGGGCAAGACGTCGCTCGGTATGCCGATACCGGTATCGCTCACCGAAAATAGCAAGCTGCCTGGATTAGATGCTTCCGGGTTGAGCGCGACCTCCACTACGACCTCGCCCCGCGAGGTAAATTTGATCGCGTTGCCAATCAGATTGGTGAGCACCTGGCGCAGCCGAAGTGAGTCGCCCACCAGCATCGGCGGCAGATCGCGGCTGAAGCGTACGGCCAGCTCAACTCCCTTTTCATGCGCGCGCACCACCAGCGTATCGGCCACCTTCTCCGTCAGCTCGACCGCATCGAAAGCGACTGCTTCCAGGTGCATGCGCCCGCTCTCGACCCGGGCGAGATCCAGGATACTGTTGATCAGTTCGAGCAGCGCGTTGCCATTGCTGATGATCGTATCAAGATAACGCCGCTGCTCCTCGTCGAGGTCACTTTCGCCCATCAGATCGGCCATGCCGAGAATCGCGTTCATCGGCGTCCGAATCTCGTGCGACATGCTCGACAGGAATTCGGTCTTCGCCCGCGAGGCCGCCAGCGCCTTCTGCCGTTCCGCCTCGAGATCGGTGATATCGCGCGCGATCGAGAGCGAGCACTCGCGCCCGCCAAGGTCGAGCACCACCGCCGAGATCAACACTGGGAACGTGTTGCCGCTGCTGGTGCGGAAGGTGGTTTCGAAGTTGCGGACCTCGCGCTGCCTGAGCAGCGTTTCGGTGAACACGGTGAGCCGCTCGACGCTGTCCCAAACGTGGACCTGATCGGAACGCTTGCCAATCATTTCCGTTTTCTTCAGACCGAGCGATCGCGCCATCTCGTTGTTCACATCCATGATGGTGCCGTCGCTCAGGTCAATCAGCGTCATGTTATCGACGCTGGAATCGAAGATCTGTCGTAGCATCGCTTCGCTGCTCTGCAGTTTCCGCTCCTGCTCCTTGAGCGTGGTAACATCGCGGGCAATCGTCACCACGTGCGGCGTTCCGCGCAGCTCGACCACCACCGACGAGACCAGCACAGGAATCTCGATCCCGCTCTTCGCTTTGATCGTCACTTCAAAATTTCGGACCTGGCCGTCAGTCAAAAGCGCCTCAACGTAGGCGGTCGGTATTCCGGCATCGGGAGCCTGGCCGATAATCTCTTGACGCGAGAATCCGCTGAGCCGCGTGAATTCGTCGTTAACATCGACGATATGGCCGGCGCCGTCGCTGATAGCGACAGGATCCAGAATCGAGTCGAAAATTTTGCGCAGGCTGGTCTCGCTCTCGATTAGTTTCTGCTCCGCCGCCACCAGGTCGCCAATGTTGCGCGTGATCGACAGGCAGCTCGGCTTGCCGTCCAACTCCAGCAGCACGCCCGACATCAGGCATGGGATCAGGCTGCCATCTTTGGCATGAAAGTTAGCCCGCATGTTGCGGACCTCTCCGGTTCGCGCCAGCGTGGCCGCGAAATTGTCCGCTTCCTCGAGGCTCGGCCATACGCCAACATCCTGAGGCGTCTTGCCCAGGACCTCCTCGCCGCCGAAGCCCGTCGCGCGAGAAAATTCATGGTTGACGGCGGTGTAACGTCGCGTAACCGGATCAGTAGTCGTCACCGAGTCCAGGTTCGCGTCGAAGATTTTGCGTAGAGTGGCCTCGCTGTTGCGCAGTTTCCGTTCCGCCTCCTTGACGTCAGAAATTTCACGAATCACGTTGATTGCGCAGTTCTGGCCGTTCAGCCGGACTGCGACCGCAGATATCAGCGCCGTCGTCGGACGGCCGGCGCCGACCCCGTTCAGGAGGGTCTCGAGGTTTTCCACCACTCCGGTATCGCGGAGTTGTTTCATGAACTGCGCGCGGATAGCCGCGTCTGCAAAGAAATTGAAATCGAGATCGCTGCGGCCGACCACCAACTCCCGCGATACACCGCTGCGCCGGACGAATTGATTGTTGACCTCGAGTATCGCGCCAGTGTCGAGATTGCTGACTACGACCATGTCGCCGCTTTGCTGGAAAATCTGCCGAAACTTTTCTTCACTCTCCTTGAGTCTCCGATCGCTCACTTGCCGGTCTTCAAGGTTCTGCGCGGCGGCGCGCCGATTCTTCATCTGCAAATAAACGTTCGCTTGCGCCAGTGAGACTGCAGTCACCAGTCCCATCCAATGCAGAGACGGATCGGAATCAACGATACCGGGCCGTTGCGTGAGGACGAAAAAACAAATTGTCGCGATTGAGTTGATCGCCGCCTGCCAACCCCAATCCCACGGCGCCAGGGTGCCAGCGGCGATTACGATGACCAGCACTGACACGAATAGCGGCTCGACGCGCATCGACACGGCGCCGAGCGCGCCGCCCGTTACCAGCAACGCGGTGCCTACGAAGATCGCGACTTCCCGCCAATAGCGCGGTATCGCGGCGGTGAACGTCAAAAGAAAAAACAAAACCCCGATACCGACGTTGGCTAAAATCAGCCGCTGGGTCGCGTCGAGTGTCGAGGCGCTCGTATAGCCGCGCTGCATGAAGTAAACCAGCTGGCAGCCGACAATCAGCAGCGCAGTTGCCCGCGACAACGCGGTTACGTTTTCGCTCAAAATGAGCGCACGCGGCGTCTTCGCCGTGGTCGAGTCTTCAGCTTTCAAGTGGTTCTGCAAGGATCCTTTTTTGTCTTTCCGGGCGTGGCGCAGGTATCCAACCGGATCAGAGCAAGTCCAATGCCCGAAAATCCGTTGCATAACCGACCGGCGAGACCACGATCGCTCATCAATCCGCCAATGCGAACGGCGATCTCGCGCGAGGTGTGCCGTTTTGGGACTTTGGGAGACCCGGTGCCCCCGCGTTTGTGGACTGCGCATGAATTCTGCGAGAATCGCCACAATTCTTCGCAGCGAGGTTTGTCCCCATGAGCGCGACTGTTTCCATCCATCAAGGCAAGCTCGAAGGCGACCAGCAGAACGGACTCAACGTCTTCAAGGGCATTCCGTTTGCGACTCCGCCAGTCGGCGCGCGCAGATGGCTGCCGCCCGAAAAGCCCGCATCCTGGACCGGGGTTCGCGACGCGCGCAGTTTCAGTGCGGTGGCTCCTCAGAACCAGCTGATGCTCAGTGCGCTCTCCGCGATGACGGTCGAAGGCGAGCAATCCGAAGATTGCCTCTACCTCAACGTGTGGACTCCCGCACTCGACGGCAAGCGACGTCCCGTGATGGTCTGGATTCATGGCGGCGCATTTACGATCGGCTCGGGCTCGCAGTCACTCTACGACGGTTCGGTGCTCGCGCGGCGCGGCGACGCGGTCGTCGTCACGGTGAACTATCGCCTTGGCCCATTGGGCTTCCTGCGCTTAGCAGACGTAACCAACGGCAAGATTCCGGCGACCGGCAGCGAGGGAATGCTCGATCAGGTCGCCGCGCTCGAATGGGTCCGCGACAATATCGCTGAGTTCGGCGGTGACCCAGGCAACGTCACAATCTTCGGTGAATCAGCCGGCGGCATGAGCGTCGGTACTCTGCTCGCGATGCCTGCGGCGCGCGGCTTGTTCCACAAAGCGATACCGCAAAGCGGCGCGTGCCATACCGGTGCGCCTTGCGCAAGGGCCAACCGCACCGCGGAACGAGTCTTGTCGAGGCTCCGCGTCAACGCCGGCGACGCAGCCGCGATTCGAGCGTTGACGCCGGCACAATTGCTCACCGGCACTCTCCTCGACGACGGCAAAACGCCCGACCCGGAACTCGGCATGGCATATCAGCCGTGCGTCGATGGAACCGACGTGCCGCGAGCCGCAATCGAGATGGTGGCGAATGGAAACGCGGCGGGAGTAGCCGTGATGGTCGGCTCGACGCTCGAGGAGTGGAAACTGTTCGCAATGATGGATCCTTCGCTGCACAAGCTCGACCGGACTGGCCTGGGCAGGCGCGTTGGCAGGCACTTGCCTGCAGCGGATTCGGAAGCGCTGATTGGTGCTTACGAAAAAGCGCGCGCGGGGCGTGGCGAGTCGATCACGCCCGCCGACCTGTTCAGCGCAATCGAGACCGACCGCATTTTCCGAATCCCGGGGGTGCGCCTCGCGCAGATCCAGCGTCGGCACGACGCGCGCGTCTACAGCTATCTATTCTCCTGGCCGTCGCCCGCGATGCACGGTGCGCTCGGCTCCTGCCACGCGCTCGAACTCGGTTTCGTCTTCGGCACCAATGACCAACCCGGCATGCCCGCGTTCGCAGGCACCGGTCACGCCGCGGAAACGCTCGCGGTTCAGATGCAGGACGCGTGGCTGGCCTTCGCAAAGTCAGGCGATCCGAGCTGCGCCAGCGTCGGCACCTGGAAGGCCTACGATGAGACGAGCCGGCAGACGATGGTCTTCGGCGCGAGCAGCAAGGCCGAAGATGCGCCGCGTGACGAAGAGCGTCGCGCCTGGGACAGAGCCCCCGATCGCGCTTTAGGCTCGCTCTAGCAGTATCGGAGTATTGGAACGAGGATCAGCGCGCCGGTTTTGCGGTCTGCCGCGGACCGCTCAGTCCCTTCACTGGCTTCATTCCAGCGACAAATCGACGCGGGTGGTCTTGCCCTGATCCTTGATTCCTGCGGCGTCGAGCTTTGGCGCGATTATGAACATCCGCCCCGAATCCACCTGCTTGGTGGTCAAATACGCGCGCACTGCATTCGCGCGCGCATCGGCCAGATGCTGCAAATCCTGATCGGTGACAGGCGTGTTGGCAAGAATCAGTTTCTTCATCTCTTCGGGCGGTTGCGTCTTCGCCAAGCCGACCAGATCGCGAGGCTTCTTGAAATCGCCGGCGCTGTAAACCTTGGCCAGGTACTTATTGTAATCTGCGGTCGACAGCGGCGCGGCTTTGCCGCTTGGTATCCGCGCTGTCTCCTTCGGCCTTGTGCCGGAGCACCTGGATACTGTGGTCGAGTGACGCTTCCTGGTAGCCTTCCTTGTCGAATTTTGGATCGACACGGCCCTGGATGTTGAGCTTCAGCCCGGTTCGGTCCGCCAACGCCTTCGCCACCGTATCAAGCTTCTGCTGACTCTCCGGCGTGAGCGTCGAGTAGCCCGGCGCGAATTCTATATAGCCGAGGTCCTGCTGCGATCCACCGCTGCCGCCGAAGGCCGCCGCTATCAGCGAGAATGGCGCAGTGGCGGCCTTGACGATCAGATTCATGAACGCGCCCAGGATGATGCTACCGATGCTGAACTGCGGATCCGACAGCGACCCCGAGATCGGGATTCGCACGTCGATTTGCCCCTTCGAGTTTTTGAGCAGCGACACCGCCAGTCGAATCGGCAGATTGGTCGCGTCCGGACTATCGACGTGATCGCCAAACGTCAGTTGATCGATGAAGATGTGGTTGTCGGCAGTCAGCTTGCCCTGGTCGAGCAAATAATGGACGTCGACCGTCAGCGTTCCTTTGACGATCGGATAGCCGGTGTACTTGGTCGTATAGGGCGTGAGTCCTGTCAGCTCGATTGCGTCGGCCTTGGCCTTGATGTCGACGTACGCGGTCGGCGCCAGCGGATTGATCGAGCCATCGATATTGATCGGCGAGCTGCCATTGATTTTTCCATCAAGTGAAACAGGCGCGGGCGCGGTGGACTTGGTTCCGAACGCACCGATCTTGCCCTCCATTTCGCTCAAGTTCGCGGTGTAGTTCGGCTTGATAAAGTTGTCGGTGTAGTCGACTTTCCCGCCCTTGAGCGTGATCTTGCTCAACTCGACGTCGGCGTCCATGGGCTTGCCCTGGTAGGGTGCTTCGGGACTGGCCGACGCGGCAGGGCTGGCTCCAGGAGCGGCGGCGGCCACGCTTGGCGCGGCGGCCGGAGTAGGCGTTGAGGTCGGCGCGACTGGCACCGCGCCCTTCGAACCCGGCGCTCCTTCGGCTCGCGTCAGCGAGGTGGGCGCTTCCTGCGGGCTGGCGGTAATGTCCTTCAGATTCAATTTGCCATTGCTGTTGAGAATGATCCGCGAATAGAAGTCATTCAGGGCAATCAAGCCCACGTGCACTTTCGGCGCGCCCTTGCCTAGCGCGAAATCGATCTTGTTCACGTTGAGCGTGTTCATTCTGAAAAACAGATCGTTGGTCAGCTTGTCGAGCATCCGCACGCTGCCGAGCGACGCGTCGCCCTTGTAACTGACCAGAAAGTCCTTCTGGTCCTGCTGCAGGCCGACCGCGCCGTCCATCGTGAGGTTCGCGCTCGTGATGGTCGCATTCAGCCGGCTGCTGACGTACGGATCGGCAAATGCGAGATCGAGCCGCTTGGTCCCAACACGCAGGTCGGCCTTGAGCGGGGTGATTGCGGCAGTGCCGGTCACTTTGAAAGTGCCTTTGCGATTAAGCGTGCCGTCAACATCGACCGAGAAAGGTTTGGCGAAGTCGCTCGACACGTCCTTCAGATGCAGATTGAGCGGCGCAACGGCGATCGTGACCGGTTTCGGAGCGCTTTCATCCACAAAGGTGGCGTCAGTTTGTTCGAGCGCGACCGACGCGACCTGAAATTGAAAACTCGGCGACGCTGGCGGTGCGGGCGCCGTGGGTTTTACCGGCTTGCGTTCCACTCGGCGCGTCTCGCGAGGCATTCGCCGCCGCTCGCGCGAAGGGGTGCGCTCACCGCGTGGCGAAGGCGCCGGGGTCGCGCTGCGCATCAGCGACATGAGACTCAACTTTCCGTCACGCTCGCGGCGAACATATAGATGCATCGCGTCGCTCTTCACTTCGGTAACGGTCGCGCTCCGCGACGCCAGATCGAACTGTCCAACCGCGACGCTCAAATTTTTCCATTGCACGGGTTTTTCACGTTCGTGCGGCTGATCGACTTCGAAATTCGCGATCGTGACGCTCGCCGGCTCCGCGTGAACGTTGAAATTGTTGCTTGCGAAGTGCGTCTGCACGGTGGCCTTCGCGCTGAACTTGCCCGACGCCACTGTCGCCGCCAGCAACGACTGCGCGAACGGTTGCAGGCCAGGAAGATCGAGCTGATCGATCGACAGGTCAGTCGTTACCTGCGACTGCGAGAGATCCAGCGCGCCATTCACCGCCAGTGCGCCACCGCTGTGAACGTTGGCGGTCAGGTAGTAAGTCGCCGGCGATTTGCCGAGCGTGCGAAAATTCTTGACGCCTATTTCCAGCGCTTCCAGCGCCGCAGCGGCGGGAGTTGGGACGGCGTTATCCTGCAGGTCGACCGCGCTCTTGGTGAGAACCAGGGACTCCAACTCAAAATCCATCGGCGGTTTGGCTGCGACCGGGCCTGCGACCGTCACCGCGGGTTGAGCGATGGTGCCCGCTGGTGGCGGCGATGGTGGAGGACTCGCTGGAGGCGCACCGCCGTTGGCCAGTGACGAGAGATTGTTGGTGCCGTCGGGATTGAGCCGCACATTCGCGTGCATGCCGTCGATCCAGATCGACTGCAGATAGAACACCACGCCGAGCGGCTCGACGTCGCTCAACCTCACCTCGGCGTGTCGCAGCGCGACCACCGGTGCGTCGGCGGTGTCGCGAACGTCGAGCTGATCGAGCGCCAGCGTTCCATTCAGGCGAATCAGCGGCTGCGCCTCAGCCTGGATGAAGTGCACGTAGACGTCGGCCGACAGAGTTCCACTCGAGATTTTGACCGGCAGCTTCATCGGCGCGTAGCTGACGTAGAGCGGGAGGTCGAGCCGATGAAGTTTCAGGTCGACCACGGAGTCGCGGGTGGCGGTGAACGGCTTGGCGACGCCGGCAATCCGCAACGGGCTGCCGTCGATCACCATCTGCAGCAGAGGCTGGACGAACACGTCCACGTCCGAGGGCAGGTTCGCGATGAAGGGCACGTTGATCTGAATCTTGTCGACCTTGTGCTGCTTGCCGAGCAGCTGGTCATCGATGGAAATTTCGCCGTCGCGGAGCTGGATGTTCGAAACCGCAAATCTCATCGGCTTGCCTGGCGCAGCGGGTTTCGGTTTCGCCGGCGCGGGCGCGCTTTCGAGCAAATCGGAAAAGTTAAATTCCTGCTGCGATTTCCGCACGACGTGGATGTTGGGCTTGTCCACCACCACCTCGCCGACGATCGGCGCCAATCTGAACAGTGAGGTCCACGAAACCTTCACGCCCAGGTGGCCGAGATCGACGAATGGCTTTTGCGGATTGTCGCGCTCGGCCACGTGCAGTTGGTCGAGGTCGAGTCTGAGCCGATAAAGATTGAAGCGGATTTTCCCGACGCTGACTTCGCGATGGATGCTGGCGGCAACGGGGCCGGTCAGCACGTGGCGCAACACCGGGGGCACCGCGATGTAAGTTGCCAGGCCCAGAAACAGCACGACCGCGACGACGATGATGCCGATTTTGCGCACTCGCCGAGAACGACCCAACTCGCGCGTGCGCGCAACCCACGGCTGGCTCGGATGAAACGCCGTCCTCAAACGTCCGAGTGAGGTTTCGAGGTACTCGAGCGCGCGATTGAGAAACTTGGGCATAGCCTTCCGTCACCGTTACGCCGCCCAGCGTGAGCCGTCGCGGTCCAATAGTCAATTCGGTGCGAGCAGCTTAGATGTAGCTATTGGTTGTGGATACCCAGCCAGCGCCGCCGGTCTTCGATGATCGGGCGCCTGCTCTTGAGCAGGGCGTAGGCCTGATCGAGAGTCATGCCGCGCCTGGTTTTGAGGAACCATGCCACTACCAGCGGCGCCCGTTCGCATCCTTCCTCGCAATGCACCAGCACTCGATTGCCGCGCGCGAGTTCGTCGTCGATCATCGCCGCGGTTCTGTCGAGTGTCACCACACCCTCCGCGAGGAACGGCATGTGAACCGCCTGCGGAGGCTCGGCGTCGGGTACATCAGGTAGCACGCTGATTATAGTTCCGTCGAACTTCTGCGCGTCCTGCAAGTCGCCGACGAACAGGCCGGGAATTATCTCGCTTTCTTGCCAACTGGCGGCCATGCGTCCATGCAGCTTGACCGGCGAAGCGACACTGCGTCAACCTTTTCTGGGACAGGAGGTGTTCGCGATGATCAAGGGAAGCTGCCTCTGTGGTGGCGTGGCGTTCGAGGCGAGCGATCAGATCGAGCTGCGCAACTGTCATTGCTCGCGATGCCGTAAGGCACGGGGCGCGGCATTCGCCGCCAACCTGTTCGTGCCGGCCGGATCATTCCGCTGGCTACGCGGCGAAGAGCTCGTGATCGCCTATCGCCTGCCGAACACGCAAAGATTCGGGAATTCGTTCTGCCGTATCTGCGGAAGTCCAATGCCGCGCAAGGTTCCGACGCGCGACCTCGTGCTGGTCCCGGCAGGCGCGCTCGACGACGACCCGAAGCTACGGACGAACTACCACATCTACGTCGGCTCGAAGGCTCCCTGGCACGAGATTACCGACGGCCTGCCGCAATATCCCGAGGGACCGCCCGCGTGAGGGCCAGGACCAGCTAGCTGTATTTGCGTTCCTGCCACCACGGAAAGTATGCCGGCATGTTCCTGGAAACCTTGTCGGGAAATTTTGCCGGACGCTTTTCCAGAAATGACGCGACGCCTTCTTTCACGTCCGCCGAAGAGCCGCGCGAAAAGATTCCGCGACTGTCGACCTTGTGGGCTTCCATCGGATGGTCTGCGCCGGCCATCCGCCACAGCATCTGGCGAATCAGCGCGACCGCGACCTGCGAGGTGTTATCCGCTATCTCGCGTGCCAGTGCGCGCGCTGCCGGAATCAGTTGATCCGGTTTGTAGACCCTTCGGACCAGCCCGCCTTCAAGCGCCTCTTCGGCCGGGAAGACGCGGCCGGTGAAGGTCCACTCGAGCGCCTGCGAGATGCCGACGATTTTTGGCAGGAACCAGCTCGAGCACGCCTCCGGCACGATTCCGCGCCGCGCGAACACGAAACCGAAGCGCGCATTCTCGGATGCCAGCCGCACGTCCATCGCGAGCTGCATCGTGACACCGACGCCAACCGCTGCGCCGTTGACGGCCGCGATAACCGGCTTCTTGCACTCGAAGATGCGCAGCGTCAGGCGTCCGCCGCCGTCGCGAACCGACTCGTTGCTCCAATCCACGCTGCCGTCGGGCCTGATCGCCGACGCTCGCCCGTCGCCACGATCCTCGCGCGTCGCGTCAAAGGTCCGCGGACCGGCTGACAGGTCGGCGCCGGCGCAGAAGGCACGTCCCGCGCCGGTCACGATGATCGCGCGCACATTGTCATCGGCGTCGGCCTTGTCGAACGCGTCGATCATCTCGTTCATCATGATACCGGTGAAGGCGTTGAGCTTCTCCGGCCGGTTGAGTGTGATGGTCGCAATATTTTCGGCAACCTCGTAAATGATCTGTTCGTAAGCCATCGACTGATCTCCCTCGTCTACTTTACGAACAACATCAAGGCTTCGTAAACCACCGCCGGTTTCTGCTGGCCGACGACCTGGATCTCGGTCTCGCGCGTGAGCATCGTGCCCATCGGACGAGGTTCGACCGCGATCAGCCGCGACCGTGCGTGGACGCTGGCGCCGGCGGGCACCGGAGCGACGAAGCGCAGTTTGTTCGCGCCGTAATTCACGACATTGCGAAAGCCGCTGACGGTGTAATCGTCGGTGCTCTTGAAGGCCGGCAGCAGGCTAAGCGTGAGAAATCCGTGGGCGACGGGTCCGCCGAAGGGACTTTCTTTCTTGCATCGTTCGATATCGATATGAATCCACTGATGGTCGCCGGTGACGTCGGCGAACTGATTTATTTTTTCCTGGGTGACGTGGATCGGCTCGCTCCACGGGCCAAACTCTTTGCCGATCTTGGCGGTGAGGGCAGCTATATCGTCAAATTTTATGTTCTGCATCGTTGTTCATCTCTCCAATTTGTTAGGTCGCGACGTTCAATTCAGGGTTTAGCCGAATTTGGTTGCATAATGCAACTGACGCGAAGGTCCGCCACGCTGTCGCGCTCGGGTTGCGTCAACACAGGGGCTATTACGATATTCGGTAGTATGAAGAGGTCGGCGAGGCTGATGCTCAGGGCTTTGGCTGTGCCCCTGTTCGCCGTGGCTCTTTTGGGTGCCAGCGGTCAATTCATCGGTCGCGCGAGCGGGCTGCGAATGCAAAACTACATCCCGCCAAACCTCACCCCCTCCGTGGAAATTGTGTGCGTAGTGGTTCAAGAGAACCAAGCGTCAGATTTGTTCCAGCTTCCGAATTAGGACACTCTCAGTCAGCACTTGGGACAGTCGGCAGTCAGTTAGGACGGCGCCCGCGAGAGCGTTTCGACGAAAGCTCTTTAGGTAGAAATGCGAAACCGGGCATGGTTCCCGGGTTCGCATTCAATTGTGACTTTCTAGAGATGGGTCGATTCAGTCGTTCGGGATTGAATCCGGAACTTTGACGGGGCCCGGACAGAGGCTCACCTGCTGCGGTGCACTCGCTACCACGATCGACAACCCAGGCGCGTAGGTCGAGCCGCCGCGCTGCCAGTTTTGTTGAAACGGCTGGTCAGCAGTTATCGGAGCGGTGCGCGGACAGCCGCTGCGCGTCGTCGTTTCGTTGGTCGCAACTCTTTGGTTGTCGGCTTGAATGATTGATGCTGCGAGCGGCGACGGCGGCTCACCGCAGTCCATCGTTCCAACACAATCCGCGCCCCATGAGTATCCAACGGCGCTGAATGCGTAGCCGAGCGCGACGAACAGTACGATGGTCATCCAGAATCCCAGGGAGGTAAACATCTTGGCCATGGTAGTCATCCTCTGCGGTAATTGAGGGAGCACTTTCCGTGCCCGCTCGAAACCGCAGAAGATTACTGAATATTCAGGCCAGACGACCCGTAGAATTTACAAGCTTCTCAGCGAAAAGCCCGCGAACTTTGAAAAAACAACTATCGCTGTGTGCGCGGCTGCGATGAACCTCCGTCGATCGTCAATACCGCTCCGGTGGTGAAGCTCGAGGCCGCGCTCGCAAAATAGAGCGCCGCGCCTACGACCTCGTCGGGCTCGCCGGCGCGCTGCATGGGGAATGTCGCGTGCGCGCGGCGTGTGAACTCGGGCGTCCGCGACCAGCCCTTGCTCACGTCGGTGTGAAATGGGCCGGCCATGATGCAATTGACGCGCACCTTCGGGCCGTACTCCATCGCGTACGCAACCGTGAGCACGTTAAGGCCGGCCTTGGCCGCCGCGTAGGGAGCAGTGTCGGGAGTCGGACGAATCGCGGCGACCGAGGACACATTGATGATCGTGCCACCGTCACCCGCCGCCATCCGCGAACCAAATAACGCCGACAGGCGAAACGGTCCCTTGAGATTCACACCGATCACCTTGTCGAACAGGTCCTCGTTGGTCTCAAGCGACGACGGCGCGAGCGGCGACATGCCGGCGTTGTTGATGAGCACGTCGGCGCGGCCCCATCGCGCGTAAACCTCGTCGGCCAGCCGATTGCAGTCTTCCCATTTCGCGACGTGAATCGAATGGGCCGACGCGTCGCGGCCCAGCGCACGGACTTCAGCGACGGTCGCCTCGCACGAATCAAGCTTGCGGCTTGCGATCGCGAGGTTGGCGCCGGCGCGCGCGAATCCCAGCGCCATCGCATGACCCAAGCCGCGGCTGCCGCCGGTGATGACGACCACCTGGTCTTTGAAATCGAACGCGATACGCTCGCTCACTGATTGGCTACCTCGAGCTCGATGCGGTCGGCGTATTTTTTGATCGCTGCCTCGCGCAGCCGCGGGATGTGCTGAGTCGGGAACAAGCCGTCAGTGGCCTTGTACTCGCGCAACACCTGGCGCGCCACGGTTATCTTGTGGACCTCGGTTGGTCCGTCGGCGAGTCCCATGTGGAAGCTCTGGATCACCTGCTCGACGAAAGGCATCTCGCCGGTCGCGCCGAGCGAGCCGTGCAGATGCAGTGCGCGCGCCGCGACGTCATGGAACACCTTGGGCATCAGAGCTTTCACGGCGGCGATATCCTTGCGCACCTTCAGATAGTCCTTATAGCGATCGATCTTCCACGCAGTGCGCAGTACCAGCAGCCTGAACTGCTCGATCTCCATCCAGGAGTCCGCGATCTTCTCCTGCACCATCTGCTTGTCGGCGAGGCGCGAGCCCTGGGTCGTGCGCGACAGCACTCGCTCGCACATCATGTCGAACGCCTTGCGTACCTGGCCAATCGTGCGCATCGCATGATGGATTCGGCCGCCGCCGAGCCGGGTCTGCGCGACGACGAACGCGCCGCCGCGAGGCCCGAGCATATGGTCCTTGGGCACGTGCACGTCTTCGTAGCGAATGTACGCGTGGCTGCCGCCGCGCTCGTGCGTGCCGACGCCGAGATTCTTCAAAATGTTCACGCCCGGAGTTTCTTTCGGCACGATGAACATCGACATGCGGTTGTATTCTTTGGCGTCTGGATCAGTCACCACCATAACAATGAGAAACGACGCAAGGTGCGCGTTTGACGAGAACCACTTCTCGCCGTTGATGACCCAACTGTCGCCCTTGAGCTCAGCATGAGTCTTGAAGACCTTTGGATCGGCGCCGCCTTGCGGCTCGGTCATCGAGAAGGCCGACACGATCTCGTTGTCGAGCAGCGGCTGCAGATATTTTTTCTTCTGCTCGGGTGTCCCGTAGTGCGCCAGGATCTCGGCGTTGCCCGAATCGGGCGCCTGGCATCCGAACACGATCGGCGCGTACGTCGCGCGCCCCAGAATCTCGTTCATAAGTCCGAGCTTGACCTGGCCGTAGCCCTGACCGCCGAGCTCCGGCCCCAGGTGGCAGGCCCACAGCTTGCGCTTTTTGACTTCGGCCTGGAGCGGCCGCACGAGCGCGTTGCGTTTCGGATTGCGCACGTCATAAGGATGGCAGTCGAGCACGAATTCGAGCGGCTCGACTTCCTCGCGCACAAATTTTTCGATCCAGTCGAGCTCCTTCTGGAACTCAGGCTCGGTTTCAAAATCCCAACTCATGTTTATTCGTCCTCCATATAGAGTGTTTTCCCGCCGACGCTATGACGAACAGTGCAGGCTGGGACTCACCCGCGGATTCTCGCCAATGCGAGAAGCTTTTACCAGAGCAGGAACTTAGTATTCGGCGGCGTGAATGGTTCTTTAGGTTTCACTACAATAGAGTTCCTGTCTGCATGAAACTCTCGATCATCGACCAATGCCCGGTCCCCGCCGGCTTTACTACCGCCGACGCGTTCCGCAACACAATCGAGCTGGCGCGCCTGGCCGATCGCCTCGGCTACGAGCGCTACTGGATCGCCGAGCATCACGCGACCGGCGCTTTTGCCAGTCCCGCGCCCGAAGTGCTCATCGCACGCGTCGGGGCCGAGACTTCACACATCCGCGTCGGCTCGGGCGGCGTGATGCTCCCGCATTACAGCCCGATGAAAGTAGCGGAGTCGTTCAGAGTGCTGCATGCGCTCTATCCCGGCCGCATCGATCTCGGTATCGGCCGGGCGCCTGGCGGCAGCCCGCTGGATTCGTTTGCGTTGCGGCGCGATCGCAGCGCCCAGCCGCCAGAAGATGATTTCCCTAAACAACTGCTCGAGCTGATCGCCTTCCTCCACGGCGGCTTTCGGCCCGATCATGCCTTCAGCCGCATCGAGCTTTCGCCCGCGATGCCCGGCGCTCCGGACGTATGGTTACTCGGCTCGAGCATGTGGAGCGCGGCCGCGGCGGCACAACTCGGATTGCCTTATGCCTTCGCGCACTTCATCGATCCCACTCACACGCGGGCCGCGATTGAGTACTACCGCTCTCACTTCATCCGCTCGAACGAATTGGCGGCGCCGGTCGCAATTCTTGGCATTGGCGCGATATGCGCACCGACCGACGCAGAGGCGGAGCGAATGGCGTCGAGCGTGCGGCTATTCGTACGCCACGCGCGTCAAGGCATGCGCGGACCCATCCCCACCCCCGAGCAGGCGCTGGCAGAGCTCGGACCGGGGGCGATGCCCGATGACGTGATGATGCGCGAGACCGGGGAATGGCCCCGTGCGATCATCGGAACCCCGGGCCATGTTCGCGATACTCTGGTTGACATCGCCAGCGTATTGCACATCGACGAAGTGATGCTGGTGACCGTGGTGCACAACCATCAGGCGCGACTGCGCTCGCACGAGCTGCTTGCCAACGCCTTCGGCCTTCAGCCGCGTTGATCTCCGCGGATCGATGGATTGACGCAGGCCCGCCTCCGGCCTAAACCACAGACAATCCCGGGCCGGAGGTTCGCGATGCCTATAGACGAAAACAAATTGCAGGCGCTGATGGATAAAATGTTCGGCGACGTCGGCGCTGCGATGGGCGTGGCGTTGGTGGTGCTTGGCGACAAGTTCGGTTTTTATAAAACGCTGGCTGCTGCGGGGCCGTTGACGTCCGTCGAGCTCGCGTCGAAGACCGGCACGGTCGAACGCTATGTGCGCGAATGGGCCGCCGCTCAGGCTGCAGCAGGCTACATCAATTATGAACCCAGTTCGCGCCGCTTTTCAATTTCGCCTGAGCAGGCGCTGGTGCTCGCCGATGAGAACGGTCCGGCGTTTATCCCTGCCATGTACGAGATTGCCACCGCGGCTATCCGCGACGAACCCAAAGTAGCCAACGCCTTTCGAAACGGCGGCGGTGTCGGATGGCACGAGCACGACCCGTGCTTGTTCCGAGGCACTGAGCGCTTCTTCCGTCCCGGCTACGCGACGCACCTTGTCTCCGAATGGATTCCTGCCCTCGACGGTGTCAAAGAAAAACTCGAGCGCGGTGCGCGCGTGGCGGACGTCGGATGCGGTCACGGCGCATCGGTAGTCCTAATGGCGAAGGCGTTTCCGAAATCGCGATTCTTCGGCTTTGATTATCATCAGCCGTCGATCGAACGCGCCCGCGAACTCGCGCGCAGCGAGGGCGTCGCCGATCGCGCCATCTTCGAGCGCGCCATGGCCAAAGACTATCCGGGCACTTTCGACCTGGTTGCGTTCTTCGATTGTCTGCATGACATGGGCGATCCGGTCGGCGCCGCCGCGCATGTGAGAACCACGCTGGCCAAAGATGGTACCTGGATGGTGGTCGAGCCGTTCAGCAACGATCGACTAGAGGACAACCTCAATCCGATTGGCCGGGTCTTTTATGCCGCATCGACCATGATCTGCGTGCCGGGTTCGCTGTCGCAGGAAGTCGGCCTTGGCCTGGGTACGCAGTCGGGAGAAAAGCGGCTGCGCGAGGTGCTTGAGGCGGGAGGATTCTCCCGCGTGCGCCGGGCGGCAGCGACCCCCTTCAACCTGGTGCTCGAAGCGCGCCCCTGATTCGAGCGTGGTCGTTGCTCAGTAGGCGAAGACCTCGCCTGTCTGGACCAGCCGGACCGGCAGGCCATCGAGTTCCGTCGGCGCCGCGGCTTGGGCCTGCGGCGTCAGCTTTGCGAGGTAAACTTCAATCGCGGCTTGACCTGGCTCATCACCGGCGGCAATTCCGGTGCCGAGCGCGCCCGGAATGTGCATTAGCTTGGTCTCGTTCTTGTCACGAATCGAGGCGGCCGATTTCACCACCGCCGCAGTCACACCCACGTTCTGACTTGCTACGTCCGCTGGCGCACCGTCGACTACTCCAGACTCGGTGCAAGATCCCACCATCGTGACGTCCAGTCCGCTCAGCACGTCGGAAATCGGATTGGCTATGGTGTACCCTCCGTCAGCTGGACCGGCAAACAGCAGAGCAACTGCCTCCGGGCATCCATCGACGTCGGTGACGATCAGCGATCCAGAGTCGCCGGCCGCGCTGAATTCGCTGCTGCCGCCATTTTGGCCGGGGGTGCCAGTGACAATGATCTGGTTGACGAAGTTAGCTATCTGTTTCCCGCCCGTGTCGTTGTAGTTGATCTGAAAGTTGACGTCCAAGGCCTCGACCACCCCGGTCGTGAGGCAAGTCGTGCGGCCCATCTTCTCCACAGGCATCCCGACCTCTGCCGCGGCCGTTGAGCTTGCGATTGGCCCGATATTGAGGATGTCGGGACTGACCGCACCGGGATCGACGGCAGCAATCGCAGCGTCAATCGTGTTCTGGTGGCCCTTGAAACCGATTTTGACGGCACGGCTGAACGCCGCGACCGCATCGCTCGCGGTCTTCAGGCAGGCGGGCGCCACGTCTATCTTACCGGGCTGAACAATCAGCTGGCCGGGCTTAGCCTTGTTGATGTCCGCGAGCACGTGATTGTTGCTGAGGATGTATTGAACGCCGTCGCCATCCTCGACCATCGATCCGAGCGTCCCGCTGAAGCAGCCTTTCCCTTTTTTGAACTTGAGGAACGAGTTGATATTTCCGCCGGAAACGCCGAGCGGGATGGGGCGAGCGAGCGCTGATTGCTGCAGGCAGTCCTGCGCGGAGGCGTTTTGTGGCGTCGATGCAACACCAATCGCAAGCAAACAAGCAACCAAGACTGCAGCCTTAATTTGATAATTCATAGTTAATCCCCCGCTCTTTCCCCGTCTCTTTCCCCTTCACAAGATTGAAATCCGGCCCTTGCGACGGGATACGAGCAAGATTCAGACCAGAGCTACGGTTTGTTGGAAAAAGTGCACTATTTGCAGGCTAACTGCGCGTTAAGATACGCCCAGCAGCGACGACAATGTGTCAATCTGGTGCTCGGTTGCTTCGAGAGACGGATGAACATTCGCGTTCCGCTGTGAGAACGAGTGAACTGCTGATGCGGGCGGCCAGGCGTCGGCGGGCGATCCACGGAGTTGACGCTCGCCGACCTCCGCGTCATACGTCTCTCACCGAAGGCGAGCGGAAGAGAACAGACGCGCAGCCGGATCAGATTCGAGATTGTGCTCTCAACCGCGGTCGGGTGCTTGTTTTCCAGGTGAGGCGATGCGTTGTTCAAGCTGCGGGGCGGACAATCCTGAAGGGCTCAAGTTCTGTGAGCAATGCGGCACGCCGTTCAAGCGTCGCTGCGCCAAGTGTGGATTTGAGAACTCACCTGCCGCGAAATTCTGCGGCGAATGTGCCGCGCCACTGAACATTCCTGACAGCTCGGGTAAATCTCCGATATTAGCGGCTTCGACATCTCCGATCCGGGTTGCGGCAGAACAGCCAGGTACTTCGACCGCGCTCGAGGGTGAGCGCAAGACGGTGACGGCGCTGTTTGCGGATATCAAGGGCTCGACCGAGCTCGAGCAGGACCTCGATCCCGAGGAAGCGCGTGCGATCGTCGATCCCGCGCTCAAGCTGATGATCGATGCGGTGCGCCGCTATGACGGCTACGTCGTGCAGTCCACCGGCGACGGCATCTTCGCGATGTTCGGGGCGCCGCTCACGCATGAGGACCATCCACAGCGCGCCATTCACTCTGCCATGCGGATGCAGGACGAAATCCGCCGCTACGCCGACCGCTTGCGCGCGGAAGGGCGTGCGCCGTTGCAGATACGAGTCGGGGCAAACACCGGCGAAGTTGTGGTGCGATCGATACCCACCGGTGAAGCGAAGGCCGAGTACACCGCGATTGGGCATCCGGTGAACCTGGCGTCGCGGATGCAGACGCTTGCCAACCCCGGCACGATCGTGATCGCGGAAAGCACGCGCAAGCTGGTCGAAGGATACTTCACGCTCAAGTTCCTGGGCGCGTCGCGGGTCAAAGGCGTCAACGAGCCGGTCAATGTTTACGAAGTCACAGGCCTCGGCCCGCTACGCACCCGGCTGCAGCGATCCGCCGGGCGCGGTTACACGAAATTCGTTGGCAGGCAGCGCGAGATGGAGGCGATGAAGGCGGTGTCCGAGCAGGCCAAGGCGGGGCACGGTCAGATCGTAGCCGCGGTCGCAGAGCCGGGGGTCGGCAAGTCGCGCCTGATATTCGAGTTCAAAGCAGTGTCGCAGTCCGGCTGGATGGTGCTGGAGGCCTTTTCGGTCTCGCACGGCAAAGCTTCCCCATTTCTGCCAGTGATCGATCTGCTGTGGAGCTATTTCAAGATTACCTCCGACGACGACGAGCGCACGCGCCGTGAAAAGGTAACCGGGCGGGTGCTCGCGCTCGATCGATCGCTGGAGGACGCGATTCCCTACTTGTACGGGCTGCTCGGCTTGACCGATCAGAACAGCCAGGTTGCGGAGGTCGAAGCGCAGACCCGTAAGCGGCGCTCGCTGGAGGCGATCAAGCGCATCCTACTGCGCGAAAGTCTCAACCAGGCGCTGATAGTGATTTTCGAAGACTTGCACTGGATCGATAGCGAGTCACAGGCGTTCCTGAACCTGCTTGCCGACGGCATCGGCACGGCGCGCATCCTGATGCTGGTCAACTATCGGCCCGAGTACCACCATGAGTGGGGTCACAAGACCTACTACACGCAACTTCGGCTCGACCCACTCGGCATTGAGAGCGCAAGCGAGATGCTGTCGGCGCTGCTTGGCGACGGGGCGGAACTGGGTGCGCTGAAGCGGCTCATAATTGAACGCACAGAGGGCAACCCGTTCTTCATGGAAGAGACGGTGCAGGTGCTGTTCGACGACGGGGGGTTGATCCGCAACGGCGCGGTGAAGCTTACCCGTCCTCTGAATCAGCTGAAGATCCCGCCTACGGTACAGGCGATTCTGGCCTCGCGTATCGATCGGCTCGCGCCGGATCAGAAGGACCTGCTTCAGACGCTCGCGGTGATCGGCACCGAGTTCAAACTGGGTCTGGTCTGTCAGGTGGCCGCGAAGACGGCAGCAGAGTTGGAACCGACGCTCTCCGAACTGCAGCTCGGCGAGTTCATCTACGAGCAACCCGCGGTCGGCGATATTGAATACATCTTCAAGCACGCGCTGACTCATGACGTCGCCTACAACTCGGTGCTGAACGAACGCCGTCGAATCCTGCACGGGCGAATCGGCGCGGCGATTGAGGCGCTTTATGCGGACCGGAGCGAGGATCACATCTCAAGTCTGGCGCGTCACTACGCGCGCAGCGCCAACCCCTCGAAAGCCGTGGAGTATTGCCTGCGTGCTTGCCGGCAGAGCTCTGACCGGGCCTCCTATGCGGAAGCGGTCGGGCATTTCGAGACCGGCCTCGCCAGATTGCGGGAGCTGCCTGACGACGACCATCGCGCGGAACTTGAGTTGGATCTGAGGAACACGGTCGATTTATCGCTAAGCACGCTCAAGGGTTGGGGCTCGCCCGACGGCGAACGGTTCGCCGCGCGCGCTTTGGAGCTTTGCCGGCGTCCGGGCGTCGCTTGGGAGAAATCCTGGACGGCCATTTACGCTCTCTACTTAAACGCTCTGTTCCGAGACACTCGCAAGGCGCGTGAACTGGCGGCGCAGATGCTGGCGATCGCGGAGCAGCACGAAAACCACGAACTGACCGCCGAATCGGTCTATCTTGTCGCGCTCTCGCTGATGTTTGCCGGTGAGTTCGAGCCGGCCGAAAGATACTACGATCAAGCAATTTTAATGTACGAAGAGATGCCGAGGGCGACTACGGGTCTAGGCTCGTGGCGGCGCATGAACCAGTTCGCGGTCTACGGCTTTTCGGCACTGAACCCGTGGTTTCTTGGCTTCCCGGATCGTGCGGCGAAAAAGATGAACGAGGCCTTGGCCATGGCGCGAGGCTTGGATTCGAAAGCTGTTGCGGAGGCGGCTCACACCTACCCTGCTTTATTGTTTTTCCTGTTCCGGGAACACGAACGAGTGAGGGGTCACGCCGACGCGATGCTAACCATAGCCACCGAGCTGGGTAACCCATTTCGGCGGGCCCTGGGAGAATTCTACCTCGGTTGGGCTGATTCAATTGCACACGACCGATCGGAGGGTATCGCGCGAATGCAGCGTGCGGTGGCAGATCTCAGAGCGTCGGGTGCGCTGACGCTCAGGCCAGCTTTCCTTTCCTACATCGCGCAGGCGCAGTGCCAGGTCGGTCAGTACGAAGAAGCGCTTATCGCAATCGACGAAGCGCTGGCACTAGTCGAGGAGATCGGCGAACGGAATTTCGAAGCCGAGGTCCATCGGATTAAAGGGGAATCGCTGCTGGCGAAAGACGCGTCGAACTCGACGCAGGCCGAGCAGTCGTTTCGCACCGCAATCGAAATCGCGCGCCGGCAGAAAGCGAAGTCATGGGAGTTGCGCGCGACCAGCTCACTCGCGCGATTGCTGCGCGACACCAATCGTCGCGACGAGGCGCGCGCGATGCTCGCCGAAATCTACAACTGGTTCACCGAGGGCTTCGACACCGCCGATTTGAAGGACGCGAAAGCGTTGCTTGACGAGCTTGGAAGCTGAGAAAACGGTTGGGGGAGGAAGTGCTCGCACCCCTTCTCTGCTAGCCCCGACCACAATAGGTCAATCTGATGCTCGCCCGCTTCGAGAGACGGAGGAACGGTTAAATTGGCGGATGCTTGTCCTTCCAGGGGCGTGCGCGTTCGAACTCGGCTGCCAGCGCGATGATGCCAGCTTCGTCGCCGGGACGGCCGACGATCTGCAACGCCAGCGGCAGTCCCGATTTGCTGAAGCCGTTGGGAATCGAAATGGCCGGCTGACCGGTGGAGTTGAACGGGAAAGTGAACGGGATCCACGCGTAAACTTCGTCGGCGCTGGTCTCTGGATTCAAGCCGAGGCTGCCGATGCGGACGGCCGGCCGCGTCAGCGTCGGTGTGAGCAGCGCGTCGTAGGGCATCAGCGTGTGGATGATCTCGCGCGACGTATTGTGCACCCCGGTCACCGCGCGAATGTAATCGGCGGCGGAAATTTTCTTGCCCCATTCGTAGCTCGCGCGGACCACGGGCTCGAGCAGCTCCGGATCGGGCACATTCATCGACGCGACTGACGCGCCGACGATCACGCGCGCATACTTGTTGAGCATCAAGCCCGGATCGAGCGTGAGCGTCTCGATAGTGTGGCCCATCTGGCGGAACACGCTGCACGCAGATTCGAGCGCCGCGAGCGTTTCAGCGTCGGGCGAGCCGAGCGCACTGTGGTTGATAGCCGCGAGTCGAAGTTTTTTCGGATGGGCCGTGACCTCCTCGACGAACGGCCGCGTATGCGGCCGCGCCGCATACGGATCGCCCGGCATCATCCCCGCCATCGCATCGAGCATCAGCGCCGCGTCACGCACCGTGTGCGCAATCGGGCCGGTGGTCGAGAGCCCGGCCCAGCCCTCACCTGCCACCGGCGACGACGTGATTCGTCCGCGCGACGGCTTGATTCCGACCAGCCCGCAGCATGCGGCCGGAATTCGCACCGAGCCGCCGCCGTCGCTGCCCTGCGCGACGGGATGCAAGCCGGCGGCGACGGCTGACGCCGAGCCGCCACTGGAGCCGCCGGCAGTGTGCTCGAGGTTCCACGGATTGCGCGCGGGCGGACACAGGCCGCCCTCGGTAACCGGGCGCAGACCGAACTCGGGCGTCGAAGTTTTACCGAGCAGGATTCCGCCCGAGTTGGCGAGCCGGAGGGCGAGTTCCGCGTCGTACGGCGCGTGCCAGTTCTCGAAGTTCCTGGAGCCGAGGGTGGTGCGAATATCTTTGGTCCAGAGCAGGTCCTTGAGCGAATACGCGACGCCGAACAGCGGCAGCTTGACCCCTTCTGCAGCGTTCATCTTCTCGAGCCGCGCCGCGTCCGCCATTGCGCGGTCGGCGGTGACGGTGATGAATGCGCCCAGTTTCGGATTCAACTGCTCGATGCGCGCGAGAAAAAACTCGGCAACCTCGCGCGGCCGAACTTCCTTCTTGAGCACCAGCTCGCGCAGTTCCCATGCTTCGATGTAAGGATTAAGCATCGCATCTACCTCCGCCCCCCAGTCAGACGCTAGTTAGCTCAAAATGACGCGGCCCGCCAAACGCGCGCGGCGCAAGCGATGGATGAAATTGCTTTATTGAATGTGAAACCCGCGATGGGTTTCACCCTTCCTTCGGCAGGGGTGACCCCTGCACCCAGTGGATCGGGAAAGTCTGATGGCCAAGAGATGAATTGCCCGTTGCCGCGGGGTACTCTCTCTTCGATTCTTCTGTCGGCGAGGTTTGGATTGTTCTCTTCTGCGATTCTCTGGGTGCATGCCGGCGCTGGGGCCGTGTGGGTCGGCGCGTGTGCGTGTTTTGTGATTGCCGGGCTGGCCGTTACGACTGGAAGCGACGAGCAGCGGAACTTCGTTGCGAATGCCGGGCCCAAGATCGATCTACTCGGGCTTGTTGCCGCGATCGTGCTGTTGATCACTGGGTTCTTCAATCTGATGACGGCTGGAATCGCGCGGCGATTCATCTTCTCGACGGCGTTTATCACCGTGCTTGCGATCAAGATTGGGTTGTTTATCGTTATGATTGTCGTGATCACCTGGTCGATGAGAGTCGGTGCGGTGATCAGAGCTGTTGCCGCGCGCGGGCGCAGCGACGCTGTGCCCGGCGCGATGCGCCGAATGATGACCGCGCATATCGCAGTTGTCGCAATGGGCGGTATCGCGCTGCTTCTCGGGACCTGGTTAATGGGAAGTTGAGTACGCGAGATGGCTGAGGCACCCCCGAAAATCACCGTCGGCGCGTTCGAGGTCGCGTTCCTTGCCGACGGTCTGTGGCGCAACGACGGCGGATGCATGTTCGGCGTGGTGCCGCGAGAGCTGTGGAAGGGCAACCATCCGCCCGACGAACGCAACCGTATCCGCCTCAACCTGACCTGCCCGTTAATAATGAAGGGCTCCGACGCAATCCTGGTCGATACCGGGATCGGCAACCGGCTGAGCGCCGTCGAGCGGCAAATCTTCGACCATGGCGACGGCTGGCTGCCCGACCATCTGCGCGCGCTTGGGATGGAGGCGGGAGACGTCACACATCTGATCGTTTCGCATCTACATTTCGATCATTGCGGCGGTATCGTGCGGCGGCGCGATTCCGGCGTGCTGGAGGCGGCATTTCCGCGCGCGCGAATCTTCGTGCAGCGCGGCGAGCTCGAAATCGCCGACAAGCCGCGCAATGAAAGACTGCACGCCGCGTATCGCCATGCCGCGGAGATTCTGGCGCCGGTGCGCTCGATGCTTGAAGCAATCGACGGCGATACCGACGTGGTCGCGGGGGTGCGCGCGGTCGTGACCGGCGGTCATACGCGGGACCATCAGGCAGCCGTGGTGAGCGACGCCGGCGAATACTTTATGCATCTCGCCGACATCGTGCCGACGCGCTCGCATCTGCGCGGCCCGTGGAACCAAGCCTACGATCTCGACGCGATCCGCACGATGGAGCAGAAGGCGCGCTACCTGGGGCTCGCCGCGGAGAATCGGTGGTGGCTGTCATTCGCGCACGACGACACCATCTTCGCCGCGAAAGTGAAAAACGACCGCGGACGTATCGTGCTCGGCGACACGGTGCCAGTTTCCGAGCGACTATTTCAGTAGCGCGCAACACAGCATCCTGCCCCTCTTTTAATGTCCGACGCGCTTGAGCATGTTGCGTGCATCCAAGTTACTTGTTGTAGCTCATTGGCTCCGTTATACTGTTGGTCAGGATGGGCTTCAGAAATAGCACGGCCCGACCGCTTCCCGCGCTCCCAGGCAGTAATACTGCTCACCATTCTATAACCCGAACCCGAAGGAGATAGCCGATGGCCGATCTCAATAACTTCGAGCGAGTGATCAAAGAAGACCGCGCTGCGCGCGAGTCCAAGCAGTGGCGTGGAACCTTGCTCGAATACCTCGAGGTCGTGAAAGCCGACCCAATAATGACCAAACTGGCGCACGCGCGGATCTATGACCTGATAATTTCGTCGGGTCTCCATCCGCTGCACGATACCGACGACCCGCGGACCAAGCGGCTGTACAAGGATGAGCCGCTGAAGGTGTTCAATTTCTTCGCGGAGGAATTTTTCGGTATCGAACGCACGATCGCGCAGATCGTACGCTATTTTCATTCGGCGTCGCTCAAGGGCGAAGAGAGCCGGCAGGTTCTCTACCTGATGGGTCCAGTAGGTTCGGGCAAGAGCTCGCTAGTTGAGCGAATACAGCGGGGGCTCGAGCAGATCGGGCTCATCTACGCGATCGAAGGATGCCCGATGAACGAGGAGCCGCTGCATCTGGTGCCGCGCCATCTGCGGCGCGAGTTCGAGAAGATGCTCGGGGTGCATATCGAGGGCGACCTGTG
Organism: uncultured delta proteobacterium; assembly: GCA_963842215.1. Lineage (GTDB taxonomy): Bacteria > Desulfobacterota > Binatia > Binatales > Binataceae > Binatus. The sequence goes on from CAWJFQ010000001.1 coordinate 1,936,109, forward strand.
CCCGGTGTGCCGCTATCGGCTCAAGTCCGAGTTCAACAATCGCTACGAGGAATTTCCAGTCGCGGCGCGCAACTTCTCAAAGCGCAACCGCGTCGGAGTCGGCGTGGTGCCGCCGGTCGATCCGAATAACCAGGACACGTCGGTGCTGATTGGATCGGAAGATATCTCGAAGCTCGACCAGTATTCCGAGGGCGACCCGCGCGTGCTCGAGCTCAACGGCGCGCTCAACGTCGGCAACCGCGGCATCGTCGAGTTCATCGAAGTTTTCAAGAACGAGACCGAGTACCTGCACGCGATGATCACTGCGACGCAGGAGAAAGTGATTCCCGCGCCCGGCCGGCACGGGATGGTGTACGTCGACACCTGCATCGTGGCGCATTCGAACGAGGCGGAGTGGCAGAAGTTCAAGGCCGATCACACCAACGAGGCGATCCTCGATCGAATCGTGGTCGTGAAGGTGCCGTACAATCTGCGCCTGTCGGAAGAGGTGAAGATCTACCAGAAGATCATCAAGAACTCCGATTTCCGCGCGCACGTAGCGCCGCACACGCTCGAGCTCGCCTCGATGTACGCGATTTTGTCGCGGCTCGAGCCGACCTCGAAGTGCGACCTGATGACCAAGCTGCGGCTCTACAACGGCGAGGAAGTCGTCGAGAAGGGACGCACCAAGAAAATCGACGTGCAGGAGCTCAAGGAAGACACCAAGCGCGAGGGTATGTCGGGCATCTCGACCCGCTTCATCATGAAGGCGCTGGACAACGCGCTGTCGGACAACGTCACCGGCAACTGCATCAATCCGATCAACGTGCGCGAGGCGCTGATCTCGATGACCAAGGAGGGCGACCTGCCCGACGACACCCGCAAGCAGTATCTCGAGTTCCTGCAGGACACGCTGCACAAGGAATATCTCGACCTGCTGGAAAAGGAGATCACGCGCGCGTTCGTCTACTCGTACCAGGAGCAGGCGGAGTCGCTGTTTCAGAACTACCTCGATCATGCAGAGGCGTACGTCAACAAGACGCGCGTGCGCGACCGCAACACGAATGAAGAGCTGGCGCCGGACGAGGGCTTCCTGAAGTCGATCGAAGAGCAAATCGCGATCATCGGATCGGCGGCCGACGGCTTCCGGCAGGAAGTGATCGCGTACCTGTGGGCGACATCGAGGCGCGGCGAAAAGATCAGCTACAAGAGCTACGAGCCGCTCAAGGAAGCGATCGAGAAAAAGCTGATGACGAGTGTGCGCGACATCTCGCGTATCATCACGAAGGCGCGCACCCGTGACGAAGAGCAGGGTGAGAAATACAGCTCGATGGTGCAGAACCTGCTCGAGAACGGATACTGCGAATCGTGCGTCGACGTCGTGCTGAAGTACGCGGCGAACAATCTGTGGAAGGATTGAGCGGCTGCTGAACCGACCATGAGCGGCGATACTATCTTTCGCGAATACCGGATCTCCGACGCCGAGCGCTCTGACCGCTCGGCTGGCGACCGGCTGCGGCATCGGCAGAAGGTTCGCGAATCGATTCGTGAAAATATCGCCGACATCATTGCCGAAGAATCGATCATCGGCAAAGACAAAGACCGCGTAATCAAGGTGCCGCTGCGCGGAATCAAGGAATACCGCTTCGTATTCGGCGATAACTCGCCCGGTGCGTCGCAGGGCGATGGGGACTCGCGCCCCGGACAAGTCGTCGGCAAGACCGGCAAGGACGGTCCGGGCAAAGGCGACGAGCATGCCGGTGACCGGCCGGGGGTCGACTACTACGAGACCGACGTAACGCTCGAGGAACTCATTGAGATCATGTTCGAGGATCTCGAGCTGCCCAACCTCGAGCGGCGTGCGCTGCGCGAAATCCAGTCCGACTACTCGTCGCGGCGAAAAGGCTACCGCAAGGTCGGCATCCGCATCAGGCTCGACAAGCGGCGCACCGCCAAGCAGCGCGTGATGCGGATGCTCGCGTCGGACAAGCGCAACAACGCAGCCGCCCGCGCGCTCGACGAATCGAAGGCTGACCGCGAAGTCGAAGCTGACGCTGACGCCGTCGCGGACGTCGAAGGCGTGCTCGATGAAATCGCGCTCGAAGAAGGCACGCTGGATGCGGAGTCGCTCGACGCTGCGCCAGGTGTTGCCGCATTCCAGCGGGTCCGCCGGCGTTTCCCATTTCACCAGGACGACCTGCGCTACAAGCACGTCGAGATCGACACCAAGGAAGAGTCCAACGCGGCGGTAATCTGCATCATGGACACATCGGGCTCGATGGACACGATGAAGAAATACCTTGCGCGCAGTTTTTTCTTTCTGCTCTATCAGTTCATCTCGACCCGTTACCGCAACGTCGAAATAGTTTTCATCGCGCATCATACGGAAGCCAGCGAGGTCACCGAAGAAGAATTTTTTCACAAGGGCGAATCGGGTGGCACGTTCATTTCGTCGGGCTATGCCAAGGCGCTGGAGATAATCGCCGCGCGCTACCATCCTTCGCTGTGGAACCTGTATGCGTTCCATTGCTCCGACGGCGACAACTTCGACTCTGACAATCCCGCCGCGCTCAAGGATGCGGAGGAGCTGGCTGAGATTTGCAACCTGTTCGGCTACGGCGAGATCAAGCCACTGGGCTCGCGCTACTACGAATCCTCGATGCTCAATGTGTTTCGTCGAATCCAGGCACCGAATTTTCACACGGTGTTGATTGAACGCAAGGAAGACATCTGGCCGTCGTTCAAGGCGTTCCTGGCCAAGGACAGGGTGAAGGAAGCATGAGCGCCACTCCGCGCGCGGGGGCAGCCCGGGACATCACGTTGTGGAGTCTCAACGACCTGGTCGAGTGGGACACGCGGATACGCAAGAAGGCGGCCGAGTTCGGGCTGGACTGCTATCCGCAGGAGTTCGAGCTTTGCGATCACACCGGGATGCTCGGCTACATGGCCTATTCCGGCATGCCGTCGCACTATCCGCATTGGTCGTACGGCAAGTCGTACGAGAAGCTCAAGACGCTTTACGATCACGGCGTCAGCGGCCTGCCGTACGAGATGGTGATCAATTCAAATCCCGCGATTGCCTACCTGATGCGCGACAACTCGCTGCTGTTGCAGATTCTGACTATTGCGCATGTTTACGGACACAACGACTTCTTCAAAAACAATTTCACCTTCAAGTCTGCGACGCGCGCTGAACTGACGATCGAGGCTTTCAAATCAGCCGCGATGCGGGTGCGGCGCTACGTCGAGGATCCGTCGATCGGCGTCGAGAAGGTGGAGAGGATTCTCGACGCGGCGCATGCGTTGTCGTGGCAGTGCCGCCGCAATTTTGCGATCAAGAAACTTTCGCCGATCGAGCAGATGGCGCGCGCGGAAGATACCGCACAAGGGCAACCCGACCCGTTTCAGAAAATCCACGCGCGCAAGCAGATCGAGGTTCCCGACTTCCACAAAGTCCCGCTCGAGCCGGACGAAGACATCCTGCTCTTCATCCGCGACCACAACCCGTTCCTCGCCGACTTCGAAAAAGATCTGCTCACCATCGTTGACCAGGAGGCCAAGTACTTCATCTCCATGATGGAGACGAAGATCATGAACGAGGGCTGGGCAAGCTACTGGCACAAGAAGATTCTCGAGTCGCTCGACCTTGAGCAGGGGCTCCATCTCGAATTCATCGTCAATCACAACCAGGTGGTCCGCCCGATTCCCGGCCAAATCAACCCTTACCACCTCGGGCTCAAGATTTGGGAGGACATCTATCGGCGCTTCACGGAACCAACCCGCGAAGAAATCAAGCGCGACGGTCAGCCGACCAAATCCGGCATGGAGAAAATCTTCGAGGTCCGCGAAGTCGAGCGTGACGCGTCGTTCCTACGCCGTTATCTCACCGAAGATCTCATGCGGGAGATGGACATCTTCGAGTACGAGGCGCGCGGCGAAGAGCTGGTTGTCAGCAAGGTGGCCGACGACGAAGGATGGAAGGAAGTCAAAGCGACTCTTATCAAGAACGTCGGCACCAACTCGATTCCGGTGCTCAAAGTCGATGACGCAGACTTCGGGCAGAATCGAACGCTTTACGTGAAGCATGAGCACGACGGGCGCGACCTGCATATTGAGTACGCCGAGAAGAGCCTCAACTACCTGCAGCGGTTGTGGGGCCGTGAGGTCGTTCTCGAGACCGTGCTCGACGGCAAGCGCTCGCTGCTGTGCAGCAACGATCGCGGTTTCTCGGTACGCGCGCTCAAGTAGCCCTACTCTCTCCACCTGAAAACCTCCGCCGCTGTGCCCATGTGATTGGGCTTCGGGGCACGTTGCTTTAGATTTGTTGGTCGGATAATTTCAGTCGCGGACGATGCGGTTCGGGTCGGCTGTAAGGAGGCGCGGATGATGGAGTGGCCGAAGTGCCAGAAATGTAACAATGGCGCGCTGATTCCCCTGTCCGACTACGGGCAGGAGGGCGCGTCGGTGTTGTTCAAGGCTTGGGTGTGCACGAATCCTGATTGCGGTTTCAGTCTGCGGGTTGACAAGGGCGAAGTGACTTACGGCAGGCGCATAGAGACCAAACACTGATCAACATCGATTGCGATGGTAAAGGCAGTCCGAAAGGGCTGCCTTTCTTTTTATCAGATTTTCTTTTGTTCTATCTTCGCCTTCTGTTTGAAACGTCTGCCACGTCTCTACGTCTTTAGATCATGGACAGTTGGTTTTTGAACTGCCGCGCTCGATTGCCGCTCGCATCGGTCGCCGCCGCCGCGTGCTTGATGTCCGGATGCATGTCGTACGGCGAGACGGTTGTCTATTCTCTCTATCAAACGAACGCCGACCGATGCGCTCAAAATGAAACCGACGCGTGCGTCGCGATGCTGCAGTCCAGTTGCGACGCTCCCGCGCGGGTCTGCACGAACTACGTTCCGGAATTCCAGGCAGAAGCCAGCAATCAGCTCTCGAAACGATGCAGGGCCAACGACGAGGCATCATGCCACGCGCTTGACGCCGTCGCCTGCGACGGCGGCGACTCTACGGTGTGCGCGCGTCTCAGCAAGGATTACGCAAAGCTTTACGGTTCGTGCAAAAGCGGAAACGCGGAAGATTGCGAGTCACTTTCCCTTTCAATATGGCCGGAAATGCAGACTGATCTCAGCCCGCAGCGCCTGCACGAGCGGCGATACGATTGCGTGCCGAGTCGCCAGCTCGAGCGCGAGCGCAATGAAAGTGAACGTGGCCAAGAACGCGCAGTTTGCGGAGTTCTAGCGTGTCTCAATAAAGCGTCATCCGACCTGAAAGTCGGTGCAGTTTCCGCGCCGTACCTCGCCTGCGTACAGCGCGTCACCGCGGCCCCATCCGGACCGCTCCTGTCGTACTTCATTATCGATGTCACATACTCGTAGTCGGTTCGCGCCTGTTGAAGCGGACTCGCGTCCATCACGGCCAGGTTCGCGCTCACCTGCGCGATTCTGCAGGTCAAGAATCCAGGCTTCGAACTTCTTCGCCGTAGTCGCGATCGGGATCTCCGCTGGATAGGTAAACTCGAAATTGCGCACTCGATCGGGCGGCGCACTCGAAGCAGCAGCGGATGGATCCGCGTGCGTCTGCATGCTGAGCGAGGACAGCACTGAGACGGCGAAAAGCGAGGCGGCTGACTGTCTCGCGTGCGTAGTCGAACTTCCTACGAGAACGAGTAGACGGTTGAATCGGCGACCGGTTCGTAGCCGATGGTCTGGTAGACGTGATTTGAGATCGAGTTGGCAAGGTCGGTGTACAGGAAGCAGAACGTGCGGCCGTCGTCCAACAGCTTCTGGCTGAGCGCAGCCACGCATGCGCCGGCGAATCCTTTGCCGCGATAATCCGGCGGCGTGTAGACCCACGCTATTCGAATGCCGTTTGGCGTTCGTCCCGTGAATCCAGCCATCGAGACCGGGGAATCTTCGACCTCCCACAGAAGCAGGTGTCTCGACTGCGGCAAGGGTAATGCTGCGCTCTTGCGGGCTTCTTCGGGATCCATACCCTCGGCTTCGATTGAGAACGCGGCGCGCCATTCTCTCATCAGAGTGTCTTCAGCGGCGATGGGTTCGCGCAGCCGACCGGGAGTTCGCGGCGTCCTTATGACTCGACTCAGCCGGTAGATTCGCTGCGCCATATGCTGTCGAGCGCTGCAATTTGATAGTTCCGACCACTTCGCTGCAAACTTGCGCGCGACCTCGGCTGTACTGTTAACGCCAGGCAGGGTGACGCCGGTTGCGTGCAATTCGTGAGCTGTCGCGTCGATGGTGGAGTCGTCGGCGGTCCACGAAAGAATGAGGTTGTGCGGCGGCGTCATCAGGGCAACAGCCGCAACCTCGCCCTGCTTTTCGGCGAGCGCCATAAGGGGAGGCGCCGGGCTCCATTGCTCGCCCGCTATAAGCCCGTTGAGCAGCCCCAGGATCAAGCAGTGCTCAGCTTCGCGAGTTAAAAGAAACGGCTGAACGCGTTCGAGGAACTCGCGTGCGTTGGAAATGAATTTGATTTCATCAGACGAGGCCACATCTCCGAACAGTAGTTTTCGATTGCTATTGAGGCAAACCTCAGCGGCCGTACTTGCGCATGATTTCAACCAGGCGCGCGTGAGAAATCGCCTCAACGCGATAGCCGTTGATCCCGGTCATCGTCGTGGCCGCCACCAGCGCGTTGACTATCGCTTCTTCAGTTGCTTGGACTGCAGCGGTGAACAGCGGATCCATCCGCGAGTTGCGGAGCATCTTCACGCTCTCAACATCGGAACGGCTCCCACTTGCAGCATTGGCGGTCGAAAATACGATAAACAGATCGCCTGAGCCGTTGCCCGATACACTGCCAGTGCGTGCGAGGCCCATCGTGAGTCTGCGCGCGATGCGCTTCAACTGATGCGGCATCAACGGCGCCTCGGTGGCCGCAACGATAATGATCGAGCCGAGCTCTTGTGTGCTGAACGGATCGTGGCCGGGCCGCAACTCGTGGCCGACCGGGACTCCGGCAATCGTCAGCTCGTTCGGGCGTCCGCAGTTGAGTTGAACCAGGACTCCTGCAGTGTACCCGCCAGATTTCCGATCGAGCCGGCGCGAGGCCGTGCCAATCCCGCCCTTCCATCCGTAGCCGATCATGCCGGTGCCACCGCCGACGCATCCCTCGACCACCCGTCCGCCGCGTGCGCTCACGAGCGCAGCTGACGCATGCTCGGCAGTGACGTGGAATCCGTCGATATCGTTGAGCAAGCCGTCATAGGTCTCGGCAACGACCGGCAACGACCACGGCTGCGTCATTTTACGACGGCGTACCTGCCAGGCGATCACCGCATCGCGCACTACGCCGACGCTATGCGTGTTGGTGATCATGATGGGCGTCGTCAGCAAGCCCGACTCCTCGATCCATGCGGTGCCGGTCATCTCGCCGTTGCCGTTGAGCGAAAAATAACCGGCGAAGACGGGAGATGCGTCGCGCTTGCCGCGCGGCAGGATGGCGGTGACGCCGGTGCGAACCGGACCGCGGCCAACGATCAACTTGCCCGCGCCGCGGATGATCGTGGTGTGACCAACCTCGACGCCGGCAACGTCGGTGATCGCATTGAGCGGCCCGGGCTCGCCGTCAAAGGGGATCCCGATGTCGCGGGCTCGGGGCAGCAGTTTGCCAGGTTCGTTCGCCATCGCGAAAAGTCATAGCTGAGAAGCTGCGAGAGTGACAGAATCGAGCGGGCGCTGGAGTTAGTTCACTAGTTAGGTTATGATCGGATCATGATTCGACTCAACATCCATGAGGCCAAGACTCACCTTTCGAAGCACCTGCGCCGGGTCAAGAAGGGGGAATCGATCATTCTCTGCGAGCGCAACATACCGATCGCGGAGATCCGGCCGATCAAGCCTCAAAATCGTCAGCCTCGGCCGATCGGACTCGATAAGGGACGGCTTTTTGTTCCTGAAAACTTCAACGATCCACTTCCGGATTGGCTGCTGGACGCGTTTGAAGGCAAAGAGCCGAAGTGAAGCTCTTGCTCGATTCTTGTACGTTTCTATGGATCGTTGCCGACGACCCGCACTTATCAGCGACCGCTCGCGCGATGTTCCGTGACCCAGCGAATGAAGCGTTCCTGAGTGTCGTCTCTGCCTGGGAAATCGTAGTGAAGAACGGACTCGGAACCATGCCGCTGCCTGAACCTGCGGATAGCTATGTGCCCAATTTTCGGAAAAAAGAGCTGATTGAGCCCTTGCCGCTTAGCGAGGAGATGGTACTGCAGGTGGTTCGCCTGCCGGCGATCCATCGCGACCCGTTTGATCGGTTGCTGATTTGCCAAGCGATTGCGGAGGGTATGGCTATTCTCACCCCTGACCAGCGGATCAGACAGTATCCGGTGCTAACCATTTGGTAAGCGATGAGAATCCGCCGCGCACATTTGCCACTACTTCTGGTTGCATTACTCGTAGCGTCGCGCGCGTACGCGAGTGTGATCTTCATTTCGCAAGACGATAGCGGTCGCGAGTTTACACTCGATCGCGGCGATGCGTTGGAGATATCGCTGCCGGCGACTTCCGGGACGGGGTACACATGGCAGGCTGAGCCGCTAGCCGGAGGATACGTCAAACAGATCGGTAAGCCGACGTTCAAGGGCGACAGCGCGATGCCCGGCGCGTCGGGACATCAGACATTCCGCTTTGCGGTTGAAGCGCGAGGGAGCGGCATGCTCGAGATGCGCTATCTGCGTCCGTGGGAGAAGGACAAGCCACCGGCGAAGGTCTTCAAGATCACGCTTACCGTCCAGTGACAACGACTCATCCCTAGCCTTCCAGCGTCGCTGCACGACCTACCTGCTCGATTGAAATTGTCGAAGCGGCCCGGTAGCCCTGAAGGATGCCTGATCGTTTGTTCTCCGAGGCCAGCCTCGCCTCGCTGTACGACTTGTTTTCACCA
>CAWJFQ010000001.1:1950000-2020056 GCA_963842215.1 uncultured delta proteobacterium
CATAAGGGCCATGATGACTTGACGTCATCCCCGCCTTCCTCACGGTTGACCCGTGCAGTCCCCATAGAGTGCTCGGCATTACCCGGTGGCAACTAAGGGCAGGGGTTGCGCTCGTTGCGGGACTTAACCCAACATCTCACGACACGAGCTGACGACAGCCATGCAACACCTGAACCGGCAGTCCCCGAAGGGAAAGCCTGATTTCTCAGGCGGTCCGCCGTTGTCTAGCCCAGGTAAGGTTCTTCGCGTCGCGTCGAATTGAACAGCATGCTCCACCGCTTGTGCGGGCCCCCGTCAATTCCTTTGAGTTTTAACCTTGCGGCCGTAGTCCCCAGGCGGGGTACTTAATGCGTTAACTGCGGCACTCAGGGGGTCAACACCCCGAACACCTAGTACCCATCGTTTAAGGCGTGGACTACCAGGGTATCTAATCCTGTTTGCTCCCCACGCTTTCGCGTCTCAGCGTCAGCAACGATCCAGAGGGCCGCCTTCGCCGCCGGTGTTCCTCCTGATATCTACGCATTTCACCGCTACACCAGGAATTCCACCCTCCTCTATCGCGCTCTAGCTGGCTAGTTTCGGATGCACTTCTGGGGCTGAGCCCCAGGCTTTCACACCCGACTTAACCAACCGCCTACACGCCCTTTACGCCCAGTCAATCCGAACAACGCTTGCACCCTCCGTCTTACCGCGGCTGCTGGCACGGAGTTAGCCGGTGCTTCCTTTGAGGGTACCGTCAAAGGTCCGCTGGATATTAGCCAACAGACTTTTCTTCCCCTCCGACAGGGCTTTACGACCCGAAGGCCTTCATCACCCACGCGGCGTCGCTGCGTCAGAGTTTCCTCCATTGCGCAATATTCCTGACTGCTGCATCCCGTAGGACTCTGGGCCGTGTCTCAGTCCCAGTGTGGCTGACCATCCTCTCAGACCAGCTACCCGTCTTAGCCTTGGTGAGCCGTTACCTCGCCAACTAGCTGATAGGACGCGGACCCCTCTCAAAGTGATAGCTTGCAGGAGCAGAGGCCATCTTTTACCTCAGGAAGCGAACCTCCCGTGGTCTTATCCGGTATTAGCTCGTCTTTCGACGGGTTATCCCAGACTCTAAGGCAGGTTGTCCACGTGTTACTCACCCGTGCGCCGGTTTACTAGCCGTATTGCTACGACTTTCTCCCACGACTTGCATGTCTCAGGCACGCCGCCAGCGTTCGTTCTGAGCCAGGATCAAACTCTCCATTATAGCTCAGTATATCCACCGTTCGAGACGCGGCTAACGCGTCACGGAACGGCAGGACTGACCGCAATTAAATCAAAGAAATCGGTCGGGCATCAGGTCCATTCCTGGACCCCCGCCGCCGATTAAGGCATGCACTACTATTCAGTTTTCAAAGACCAATCCCTTTTCAGGGCGAACGGAAACAGTACTCTTCTAATCCGGTCCGTGTCAACGGAGATGTGAGGATTTCGGAGGTGAAGTTTCCACAGGGCCGCGCCGCAGGGCGCGCCGATACACAATCTACGCACATCGAACATCGAAGTAAAGCCCCCGCATCAAAACATTTCCAGCCCCCTAACCGGCGTCGTTCAGAGAAGCGATGCGATCAGTCAATTTGCGGAGACCGCGCTATATACTACCTGTTGTGGTTTGCCGATGAGTACTCCACTACCGGTAGGTTTGTTCCGTTAAATTTGTTTTCACAAACCAAGTTGAACTGATGCCAAACGACCTAGGGCGCGCGATCCGCTTGGGCGTTCGATGTTGCCCACACTGAATCTGGTATCACGTCGGGTATGTGGAGGAGGCAGGCTGAATCAGTTCGTCCTCAAGTCTTGCACGAGCTGTATATCTGCTTTCATCGAGCAACGCGTTCATGTAACAATCTGTAGCACGTTAGTGTCATTCAGTTATTTACCGATCCTTGGCAGAACTTGACTCTCGGCGTGCCAATTTGATGGGAGTGTACGGGAGGACACCTTAGATGCGTCGACTACTCAGCCTGGCGACCTTCGGCTTCGGGTTCTATTACCTGTGGTATGCGACCGACCCGACCACCGAGATGGTCGCAGTCGGCGCGATGGGCGTAGCGCTCCTGGTCGAGTTCGTCGGTCCCGATTGATTCCGATCAGTGGCGCGGCTTGTGCGGATTCGGCGCGGCTCCCGCCAGCGCCGAAGGTTCGCTTTTGAGCGCGATCGGACCGGAAGGTTCCTCGCTGTAAGACTCGTTTTCCAGCGTGACAGACAGTGACATTTTTTTTTCGCGTCCCGGTGGCAAATCCAGCGGCACCGTGGCACCGCCGTCGTCCCCTACTAGAAAATCCGCAGCCCAAATTGGCGCGCCTCGTTTCGGCGTCCACCAGATGCGATAAACCTGAAAGGTACCGGTCGGCTTGAGGCCACTGGCTTCGAGTATCGCAGCGTCGGCCTCCTTGCTCATCGCAAGCATCCCTGAGGCGAGATCGGAAGCGCCGGATTGTGCGGTCGATTTATCTTTTTGGCGATCCTTCTCGACCGGCGCGCCAAGCTTGATCGTGCTGAGGTCCGGCGCGAAGAGAATTTTCTCAAATACCTCGCCGACTGTGGCGCGCTCGCGCTCGGATCCAAGCTTGCGCTGCTCGGTCACTGTTTGACGGCGCAAGCTGCGGACGATGGCATTGAGAGCCGCCACGCGTCGATTCACGTAGTCGGTGCGTCGGGCGAGCGAGCCTGCGAGCTCGGAGATGACGATCAATGACCCGAGCGCGATCGCGACCGACATCCCTGCAATTGCCTGCCAAAGCCTGACGCGAAGGAGTAACGGCGGCCTTTTGGTATCCAGCAGGTCGCCATCAGTGCGTCCTTGTGAGCTGGTTTGCGATTCGCCCGGGTCCATCACCACACTCTGCACAACATCTCTGCGTCAGGCCGGAGGATTCAAGCCGACGGTATTATGCCCAATAGACCGAGTCTTTGTTAGCCGCGTCCTTTCGGATAAAAGTAACGGTTACCTATGCGTCGAATTCAAGACGTTCACGTTCTCGCCACCGAAGCGCTTATCGCGCCCCATGTGCTCAAGAGCGAGATGCCGGTCGATGAGGGGATTGCGCGGACGGTGGTCGAGGCGCGCGAAACCATTCGCGAAATTCTGTCCGGGCGAGACCGCAGGATGCTGTGTATCGTGGGTCCGTGTTCGATACACGACCCTGACGCGGCGATTGATTATGCGCGGCGGCTGGCGAGCCTGAAGGACGCCACCGCGGAACAGCTCTACATCGTGATGCGCGTGTACTTCGAGAAGCCACGCACGACGGTCGGGTGGAAGGGCCTAATTAACGATCCGCACATGGACGACAGCTGCGATATGCGCGAAGGATTGCGCATCGCGCGGCGGCTGCTGATCGAGATAAACCGGCTGGGCCTAGCGGCCGGGACCGAGCTGCTCGATCCGATCACGCCGCAATACATCGCGGACCTGGTCGCATGGGCTGCGATTGGCGCGCGCACGACCGAGTCGCAGACGCATCGCGAGATGGCCAGCGGATTGTCGATGCCGGTGGGATTCAAGAACACCACCGAAGGAAATCTGCAGGCTGCGGTCAACGCAATTCAATCGGCGCGCCGGCCGCATTCCTTTCTCGGCATCACCCAGGACGGAATCGCGGCGGTGATTCGCACCTCGGGGAACCCGGACACGCACGTCGTGCTTCGCGGCGGACGCAAGCCAAACTTCGACGCCGATAGTATCGAGGAATGCCGGCAGATGCTCGCGAGTGCCGCGCTGGAGCCGCGCATGATGGTGGATTGCTCCCACGCGCAGACCAGCAAGGACTTCACCAGGCAGCCGGCAGTAATGAAGACGCTGGTCGACCAGGTATGCGCCGGCAGCCGGGCGATCATGGGCGTGATGCTCGAGAGCAACATTGAAGCCGGCAGCCAGCCGCTAAGCTCGAATCGCGCCAAACTCAAGTACGGCGTGTCAGTCACCGACCCATGCATCGATTGGCCGACTACCGAGCAATGCCTCCTCGACGCCGCCAACGCCCTGGCCTCGTCTCCCGCAATCACTGCCTAGGGAGTACGGGACCTGGAAGTTGGTCGATCGACCCACCGTGCGACGAGTATGACTGTAGCTGTTCGCGGTCACGTGCGTGGTGTTCATATCGTCTCCGATCTGGGTACTGGCAGGTTCGAACTACTCGATGCTGCTGAGCGAGAACATCATTCCCAATCACTCGAAAGTTGATCCCCGACTACTAGCTGAGTCGCTTGATCGCACGCATCATCGATCGCAGTCGTTGGTCGCGTTCGCGCTTTATTTCACGCTGGCGATTCTTTTGCTTGATCGCGGGCTCGTAGGACATCCCGATTATTTCATTGGACGCGATACAGATCCGCCGCAAACGATGTGGTTCTTCAACTGGTGGCGGTTCTCCTTAGCGCACGGGCTCAACCCGTTCATCACCGATTGGGTCTGGGCGCCTTTGGGAATGAATCTGGCATGGACGACATTCGTTCCACTCCCCGCCTTGATCTCGATTCCTTTACAAGTCACGGTGGGCGAGCCCGATACCTACAACATCATTATTACGTGCGCCCTTCCGCTCGCTGCATTTTCCGCCTTCCTACTGTGCCGTCGCATAACGAGAGCATTCTGGCCGTCAGTCCTGGGCGGATATCTCTTTGGATTCTCGTCCTACATGCTTGCCGAGGTACTCGCTCACCTGGATTTGGTCGCAGTCTTTCCGGCGCCGCTGGTTGCGCTGGTTACGCTGAAAAGATTGGACGGCGAGATCTCTGCGCGACGGTTCGCGATTCTTCTGGCCGCGCTGCTGACAGTTCAGTTTCTTTGCTTCCCCGAACTCTTCGCGACGATCACAATCGTCGGCGGATTGGCGCTATTGCTCGCGCATGCGATTTTCGAGGGCGACGTTCGTGCACGACTTGCAGGTTTAATTCTGCCCGCCGTCGCCGGCTATGCGATCGCAGGCATACTGCTATCGCCTTACCTGTTCTACATGCTGGCGCAGAATTTTCATCACGCTCCCATCTATAAGTCGGATCTGTATTCCGCGGATCTGCTCGCTTTCCTCGTGCCCACCGAGACGGTAATGCTCGGCACCGTGAAGGCCGTAACCGCGATCGCGCAAACATTCCAGGGCGACATATATGAAGACGGCGCCTACCTGGGCATCGCGATAATCGTGTTCGTCGCAGTATTTTACCGGCTTTATTGGCGCGAGCCAGTCGGAAAATTTCTCACGATCCTGTTCGTCACGCTGGTGGTCGCGGCGATAGGTCCTTCGCTCCACATCGCTGGGCGCCCGGGACTCGCCATGCCTTGGGCATTATCGGGCGCTTCCGCTGATTTCGGTCGCGTTGCCGGTGCGCTTCATGATGTATGCGTTCCTGGTCGTGGCCGTGATGGCGGCGATGTGGTTCGCGTCGTCATCGGCGAGCACGGTTTCGAAGTTGGTGGGTGCGGCAATCATCGTCGCGTCGATCGCGCCGAATCCGCACGCATCGTTCTGGGTAAGTGATCTCTATCTGCCCGAGTTTTTTGCCGATCGCACGTACGCCACGGAACTCGAGCCGCGTGAGACCATTTTGCCGTTGCCGTGGGGTCAAAAGGGCAACAGCATGTACTGGCAATTGAAGAGCGACATGTTCTTTCGGATGGCCGGCGGATGGACGGGAGCGTCGCCGTTCGAGTTCGATCGGATGCCGGTGGCGAACTATTTTTACGGCGGAATTGATTTGCCCGAAGCCACCGATCAATTGAAGGCCTATATCGCGCGCTTCGGCGTGCAGGCGGTAGTCGCGGATCCGATAGAAGCAAATTTCGCGAGCTTCAAGCAGACGCTGGACTCGCTCGGCGTCGGCTCCATTACGAAAAAGGGCGTGTGGCTTTACAAAATTCCGCGCGACTCGTTCGCCGCATACGCCAAACTCCCGCCCGCTCAAATCGAAGCGCGCGCCAACGCGCTGCGATTCGACGCGATCCTGGAAGCTGCTGGAAAGTATCTCGCTGAGGGGCATGATCTCTCGAAACTCTCAGCGCTTGAACTCAAGCGGCTCGATCTCATTCCGCGCGACTGGCTCGTCGATTCTGCCCCGCACGCCTATTTCGACTGGCAGGTCGGACCCGCAGCAGGCGGCGGAATCGGCATCATCATAGTCGGCTCCTACGACGGCGTGAGACCGTTGATCGAGCGTTACCGCGCGGTCGCCGCCGAAATAGACTATCCTGCGCCTACTCGATGGACCCCCGATTCCAATCCTCGCCTCGATATCATCAAGCCGCTGCTCGTGATTTTCGATTCCTCACAGCTCGCCGCTGCCGCTCACCACTTGCAGACTTCACCACCGCCAGAGCGGACGACGTCGTTCGTTGCCGGGGTCACAGCCGGCTTGTAGCAATTTAGTCCTGGCGCTTTTGTGCGCGCAGCTTTTCGCTGATTATCAGCGCGCCCAGCGCCGCCGTCGTTCGCACTGGAAACTCCGCGGGCCTGCGCAGCGCCTTATAGCGGGCGTCGAGTGCCGTCAACCCATTCATCACGCGCTCGCGCGCCTCGGCAAGAGTGGGACGTGGCATGTTGCGCCGGCCATTGTCGAACAACGTCTCCATCAACTGCACCGCTTTCGAAGGAATCGGCTTGAATTCGCGAGCGACCGTGGTCGCGCCCTCGTCCATAATTCCGACTAGGTCCGCGAAGAATGACCCGCTCGGCGCGTAAGCGCGGAACAATTGCTTGCGGCCGGGTGTCGAGATTTTTCCAGCCGAAGTTTTCAGGCGGGCGTGATCCTTGTAATCGACCAGCTTGTAGGTGAAGTCAGCCGCCGGCGCATCGTCGCTTACTGCGAGCGCGGTGCCGACTCCGAACGCATCGATCGGCGCGCCGCCATCGACCAGGTCCGCGATTTTGTATTCGTCGAGGTTGCCGCTCGCGACGATCGCTATCGCGCCGAATCCCGCCTGATCGAGAATCCGTCGCGTCTTGCGGCTGAGCTCTTGCAGGTCGCCGCTGTCCAGCCGCACACCCTGGATTTTCACTCCTGCCTCGCGAACTTGTGCTGCCACCGCGGCCGCATTCTCGACGCCGCGCACAGTGTCGTATGTGTCGACCAGCAGCGTGCTGAGAGTCGGGAAGCTCGACACAAAATCGTTGAACGCCTCGCGCTCGCGCTCATGCGCCATCACGAAGCTGTGGCTCATCGTGCCGAAAACGGGAATCCCGTAGCGCCTGCCGGCGAGCACGTTGGCCGTGCCATGAAAGCCCGCCAGGTAACTCGAGCGCGCCGCGATCAGCGATGCGTCCGCGCCCTGCGCGCGCCGCGGGCCGAAGTCCACCAGGCGCCGGCCGCCCGCCACCGCGAAGCATCGCGCCGCCTTGGTCGCGACGATCGACGCAAATCCTAGCTGGTTGAGCGCAAGCGTTTCGATCAGCTGGGCTTCGATAAGCGGCGCACGGATCTCGGCTATCGGCTCGCCGGGGAAATAAATCGTGCCTTCGGGAATCGAGCGGATCGAACCGGTGAAGCGCAGCGTCGAAAGAAATTGTAGAAACTCGGGCTTGAAGAGTTGCAGCGACTCGAGATGCTCAATCGCGGCGCCCTCGAAGCGATATTCCTCGAGCGCCTCCGCCAGCCGCTCGATACCGGCCGCGATCATGAAACCGCGGCCCGGCGGCATCCGGCGCATCGCGACTTCGAACGACGCGATGTCGTTGAATCCATGCTCGAAGAACGCGGCGCTGACCGTCAGCTCGTAGAGGTCGGTCAACAGCGCGACTTCGCCGGGATCGAGGCGGAGATCTATCGGCATCCGCGACGTCTCCTTTTCACCCGCTACGAATGACGCGCTCCTTACTAGCGCGGAGGTTCCGGCGGCGCCGGCGGTTTGGGCTCAGACTGGTTCGGCGCCGGCTCCTGGACCACGCGAGTTTCGCCCATCGGCCGGTCGCGCAGTATGTCGGCCATGCGCTTGAGCCGCTGATCGACTAGATAGTTAATCGTTCCCGGCTGATCGATCGTTCCCGCGCGCACGCCGGTCAAAGTCTCGATGCCGCGATCGATCGTATCGATCGGATAGATGTGAAATTCGCCGCGCTCGATTGCGCCGGTCGTCTCCGGATCCAGCATCAGGTTCGAGACATTCGTGCGAGGCACCAGCACGCCCTGTGTGCCCGTCAGGCCAATCGCCTTGCACACGCGGTAGAAGCCCTCGACCTTCTGATTGACGCCGCCAATCGCCTGCACCGTGCCGTATTGATCTACCGATCCCGTCACCGCCAGGTCCTGTCGCAGCGGCACGCCCGACAGCGCCGACATCAGCGCGTACAACTCGGTCGAGCTGGCGCTATCGCCGTCGATTCCCGAGTACGATTGCTCGAAGCAGATGCTCGCCGTCATCGCGATCGGATGTAGTTGTCCGAATCGCGCGCGCAGAAAGCCGCTCAGGATCATGATTCCCTTATCGTGCGTCGAGCCCGACATCCGCGCCTCGCGCTCGATATTGATAACCCCCGACTGCCCCAGCGCGACGGTCGCCGTCACCCGCGACGGCCGCCCAAAGCTGTACCCGCCTACGTCAAGCACCGCCAGGCCGTTGATCTGGCCGACGAGGGTACCGCGAATATTTACAATGAGCGTGCCTTCCGCGATGAGCCGGCGGATTTCCTCCTCGATAAAGTTGAGCCGCAGCATCCGCTCGCCGATCGCCCGATCGACGTGCGCCGCCGTAACCCGCTGCGCCCCTTCGCTGCGCGCAAAGTACGCAGACTCGCGCGCGAGGTCGTCGATCGGCCCGAGCATCGCGAGCACTCGCGATCTGTCCCCCGCCATTCGCATTCCGAATTCAACGATCTTCGCCAGCGCGCCCGCGTCGAACGGCGGCAGATTCTCCTTGCGCGCCAGCTCTCCCACCCGCGCTGCATAGTGCGCCGCCGCGGCGCCGTCGGCTGCGACTGACGGACGCATCTCCGCCTTCACTTTGAACAGCTCGGGAAAGTCCGGATCGTAAAAGTACAGCATGTTGTAGAGATACGATCCGCCCAGCGTCACGACCTTGTTGTGAATCTCGATCGGCTCGGGCTTGAGTCCGCTCATCGAGAAAAACGGCAGCGGCTCGAACGTCTCCAGCGTCATCCGGCCCGACTTGAGGCTGCGCTTGAGCGTCTTCCATACTCCCGGCTCCACCACCGCATCCTCGAGATCGAACACCAGGAATCCGCCGTGCGATTTCAAAAACGATCCGCCAATGATGCGCGTGAAGTTGGTGCCCGACCGGCCCAGCGGATCGATCCACCGCTCGATCGTACCGAACAGATTGCGATAGGTCGGCGCGTCCTCGAGCACTACCGGCGCACCGCGGGTGGTCGAATTGTCGACCATCACATTGACCTGGTAGTCGAACCATCGCGCGCCTTCCTCGACCGCCGGCGCCTTGGGGCCCTGCTCGGCCGGCGGCTGCTCGCGGAAGCGATCGAGATTACCCAGCATGTGCTCCGCGACCTGGTCGAGATACGCATCGACCGCGGGATTGTTAAAGTTATGCTTTAAGTCTTCAACGGACGGAGTTATCAGCCGCGCCGCGAATGCGCGCTCGATTGCACGGATGTCGTCGATCAGCTCGCGCATCATTTCCTGCTGCCGCAGGGTCAAGGTCGCGAGCTCATCCTGCAGCTCGCCCTGCGCCTTCGCCAATTGCTCGCGCTCGGCGTCGGTCTTCGCCGCTATCGTTTTGCTGAGCGCCTCGGGCGACTCGGGCATCTTGCCGTCGATCAGCGGGATGAAAATTACCTGGCCGGTCGGCGCGCTCTGGATCGCGAAGCCGCGCTCGCGCGCGTGCGTCTCGAGGTGTCCGAACAGCTCCTGTGCGCGCTTGTTGTACTTGTCGCGCAGCGCCGCGCGCTCCTGGTCGAAGTCCTCGCGCCGAAATGCTTTCGGCAACTGTTCGAGCACGAAGCCGACCAGCTCCGTCATCTTCGCCCGCAGCTCGACTCCCTGTCCCGGCCGCAGGTAGATCGCGACCGGAGATTCGGGATTGCGAAAATTGTTTACGTAGACCCAATCGCCCGGCGTCGGCATCGTCGCGGCTTTTTCGTTGAGAATGCGCAGTACCGATTCGCGCTCATGCCGCGAGCGCAGGCCGCTTACGTAAACGTTGTAGCCGGGCGCGTCGATACCGATCGCGAGCCGTATCGCGTCGAGCGCGCGGCCCTGCCCAAACAGCTCGCCGTTGCCCTCGCTGCTCGCCGCGCGCTCCAGCGAGGCTGCATCGAGCGGCACGCGTCCCTTGATTTCCGACGCGGCGAGCTCCGGTGGCGGCGGTACGTGAATCAGCGCGGCGCTGGCGTCATTAGCGATCAGGTCGCCCTTGTCCGTCATATTGTTAGCGGCTTTCGCGGCGCGCGATCACGAATCCTTGAGCGCGATTCGCCGGCCTTTCTTTTTCGGCAGCGTGATAACCAGGGTGCCTTCGGACCACTTCGCAGTCGAAGCTTCGCCGTCAATTGAATCGGAGAACGCAAACGAGCTCTCGAGCGTGCCGCCAAGTTTATCGGGTACGCGAACCGCCAGCCGCTGGCCCGAAACTTCGGCCTGTATCTTCGTGGGATCGACGCCCACCGCCGCGACCCTCACTTCGTAACGATCGTGACGGTCGACTACCTGCGTTCGCTCGAACTCCAATGTCGACGCGCCGGCCTTCCATCGATCGATCAACATCTCGTCGAAGAACTGGTCGAAGGCGCGCTCGAAGTCTGCAATCAACCCGCGGCTGTTGGCCATAGGGTCTCAGTTTCCCACGATTTCGCGCAAATTGTAATGCCGGCGACCATCGCCTCGGTCGGCTCCGCGCGCGGCCTCACAAATCCCTTGCCAGGATTGCCTCACCGGCGTTATGGTTCGTTTGTGCCAACCTTTTCAAAAATTGTTGCCGCCACCGATTTCTCGGAAGACTCGAACCTGGCGCTGACCTTCGCGCAGGAGCTCGCGCTGAAATTCTCGGCTGAAGTCGTGCTCCTGCACGTCGATCAGCCGCTCGCGCCGGTTATGATGACGCCGGAACTTGGCCCCGCCATGGACGTCGGCGCGATGGGCCGTATCGCCGAAGAACAGCGGATGCTGGCGCAAAGAGAACTCGACAAAATTGCCGGGCGGCTCCGCGAAGGCGGTCTCAAGGTAAAGGTGCAGCTGAAAGTTGGCTCGCCGTTTCTCGAAATCCTGCATTGCGCCCAAACCGAAGGCGCCGATCTGATCGTGCTCGGCACTCACGGCCGCACCGGCCTGGCGCATGTCCTCATGGGCAGCGTGGCGGAGCGCGTAGTGCAGAAAGCGCCCTGTCCCGTGCTGACGATTCGTCATCCCGATCGCAAGTTCAAGCATCCGCTCGACAAGTAGCCGCCGCATGACCCCGCAGAAAGGGCCGCGCAGCTGAGCTGTTTGGATCTGCGATCGACTAACTCTGCTTAATCAGTTCTTCGGAAACCGACCAGAGTCGTCGCGCGTGGTCGGCGTCGAGCGCATAAGGCATGACGCCCGAGAACGGGCTTTCGCTCGACCACGGCTTCGCAATCGAACAGTCTTCAAGATAGCGTCCGCCAACGCCTTCGAGGTCGCGGCTCACCGCCGCCCAAATCGAAGTCGCCGCACCCTGCTCCGTGCTCTTGAACCGGGAATTCACGGCGCCCGACTCGTCGATCCATCCCATCTTGATCTGCTCTTCACGCGAAACATATTTCTGCAGTCCGCTCATGATGCCGCCGGGATGAACCGCGTTCGCGATGATCCCATCACCTCCATAACGCTCGGTCGTCGCGACCGCAAAAAGCACGTTGGCGGTCTTCGATTGTCCGTAAGCATTCCACGGATCGTACGGGCGCTGGCGAAAATTGAGATCCTCGAAGTGTACGTCCGAGCGGCGATGGCCGATCGAGGTCAGCGCCACTATTCGCGCCATGCCCGCCGCCCTTAGCGCCGGCAAAAGCCCTACGGTCAACGCAAAATGGCCGATGTGATTGGTTCCGAATTGAGATTCGAAACCGTCGACGGTGTAGGAGAGCGGCGTCGCCATGATCCCCGCGTTGTTGATCAAAATGTTTAGTTTGCGATTGAGCGTGAGGTACTCGGCAACGAACGCGCGCACCGAAGCGAGCGACGCCAGGTCAAGCGCGCGAAATTCTATTGCGCCGCCGCCGGTCTCCTTTCGCAGCGACGCCGCCACTGCTTCCCCCTTCGCGCGATCGCGCGTCGCCAGCACCACGCGCGCGCCCGCCGCGGCCAGTGCGCGCACAGTCTCAACCCCGATTCCGGAAGCACCACCGGTGACGATCGCGTCGCGGCCGTGCAAATCGTGTCCTGCGATCACCTCGCGAGCGGTGGATTTCGCGCCGAATTTGGAAGCGCCCTGTTCCGCCATTTCTTCCCTCGCTTACTTGCCTGTGAACTTCGGCGTGCGCTTCTCGACAAACGCTTTCACGCCCTCTTTGAAATCTTCCGAGCGGGTCATCATCTCCATCGACGCGTCGTCGTCGCGCACGCCCGTGGCGAGGTCGGTAAACAGATGCTGGTAGATCATTTTTTTCGCCTGCGCGACTCCGAGCGGCGAGCATTTGCTGGCAATCCCCGACGCGATCTCGCGGGCCGTCGCCATCAGCTTGTCCTGTGGCACCACGCGATTTACCAGTCCCATCTCCAGCGCCTCGTTCGCATCGACCAGTCTGCCCGTGATGGCCAATTCCGTCGCGCGCGCCAGCCCGATGATTCTCGGCAGCATCCAACTGCTGCCGTGCTCGATCGCCAGGCCACGCTGAGTGAAGATCAAACCCATGCGAGCGTTTTCCGACGCGATCCTGATGTCCTGGTAGAGACAGGTGGTGAAGCCCAGGCCCACGCACGCGCCGTTGATCGCGCCAATCACCGGCGTGTTGAGCGCCAGCGGCCACGAGTACGACGTGCGGTAGTCGGCACGCTGGGCCGCAAGCCATTCATCAGGCGCCTCGGCCCCGCGCGCCGCAGAAGTGCCCGCCGCGATATTCGACAGCGCGCCCATGTCGGCGCCCGCGCAGTATGCGCGCCCCGCACCGGTCACGATGATCGCGCCGATCGCCGGATCGCGCTCGGCGTCGAGCATCGCGGTACGCATCTCGGCGCCCATCTTCGGGGTCCATGCGTTCATCTTCTCGGGCCGATTCATCGTTACGGTCGCCACCCGATCTTTTTTCTCGTAGATGATTTCAGCGAAGTCCATTTTCTTTTCCCTCCGGTTGGAGTTGCGATCAAAGCACTTCCCAATCGCGAAATCTAACGCCCGCATTTCCGCCCGAACGTACTTTCATCCGCCGCCGATGACTGTTAGTAAAGCCGTGATGTTGACGTCTGTTCTGATGCAACTTTGCGCGCTGGCACTATCGATCGCGGTGGCCGTGGCTCCGCCTTGCTTTGCTGCCGGCGATGCGCCTGACGCCTCTGCGGTCGGCGTCCATGGCATGGTCGTGTCGGAAAGCGAGGCCGCCACGCGCGCTGGCGTCGAGATTCTCAAGCATGGCGGCAACGCGGTCGACGCCGCAGTGGCGACCGCGCTGGCGGTCGGCGTGACCAATCCCGCCGCCTGCGGAATCGGCGGCGGCGGCTTTATGCTCATCTATATTGCCAAGGCCCACGCCTTCTACGCGCTCGACTATCGCGAGACCGCGCCCCTGCAGGCCCGCCCCGACATGTATGTCCGCGACGGCAAGCCGGACGAGGACCTGGCGCGCGACGGCATCCTCGGCGTGGGAGTGCCGGGGGAGATCGCGGGTATCGACGCCGCGCTCAGGCGCTTCGGCACAATGAAGTTTCAGCAAATCGCGGCGCCTGCCGAGAAGCTGGCGGGCGACGGTTTCGTGACGAGCCCGCACCTGGCGAAGGAGATCGATACGCTCGCGCCGAAGCTCAAGAACGATCCGGGATTGAGCCAGGTCTTTCTCAAGCCGGACGGCTCCGCGCCGAAGGCCGGTGACACGATCGTTGCAAAGAATCTCGCCGCGACACTTAAGAGCCTCGGTGACGATCCGGTCGCGAGTTTCTATCACGGCGAAGTCGCGACGGCGCTGGTCGCGTTCATGAAGTCGCACGGCGGCCTGGTCAGCGCCGCCGATCTGGCTGCCTATCATCCAGCCTGGCGCGATCCGATTCGCCGCCGCTTCGAAGATTACGAAGT
Source organism: uncultured delta proteobacterium (assembly GCA_963842215.1). GTDB lineage: Bacteria > Desulfobacterota > Binatia > Binatales > Binataceae > Binatus. Next base: position 1,964,175 of record CAWJFQ010000001.1, read on the forward strand.
TTACGCGGTGCCGCCGCCGTCGTCGGGCGGCGTGGTGCTCGAGATGCTCGGTGCGCTCGACTCGGGTCATCTGGCCGGGCTCGGCATCAACTCGCCCCCATACGTGGCGCGTCTGATCGAAGTGATGCGCCAGGGTTTTGTCGATCGCGAGGAATACGCCGATCCGTCGTTCGTTGGCGTCCCGATCCAGAAGCTGCTGACCGACAGCCACATCCTGGAGTTGCGCGAACGGGCACTGCATCCGAAGTCATCGCCGTCGCCGGCAACGCCCGCGCACGATCATGGCACCGCGAATCTGCTGACCGCTGACAAGGACGGCAACGTCGTCGCGCTGACAACGACTATCAACACCGTCTTCGGCGCAAAGGTGAGCGTGCCCACCCTCGGCATCATCCTCAACGACGAGATGGACGATTTCGCCGTCGCACCCGGCGTGCCCAACGCGTATCACCTCGAAGGCGAGCTCGCGAATCAGATACGGCCCGGCAAGCGTCCACTCTCGTCGATGGCGCCGATAATAGTCACCAAAAACGATCGCCCCGTCATGACGACGGGCGGCTCCGGCGGTCCAACGATAGTGAGCGGCGTGCTGCAGGTTGCGCTCAACATTCTTGCCTTCCATCTTAATGCGGCCGAAGCCGTGGACGAGCCGCGGATTCACGAGCAAGGCGCGCCCGACGTCGTGATCGTGGAAGAAGCCATGCCCGCAGCGACGCGCAGCGCGCTCGAGAAGATGGGCTACAAGCTCAAGGTGGTGCCCTCGCTCGGAGCTGTCGGTGCAATTACGATCGCTCCGGCGAATTTCCGCGGCGCATTCGACGGGCGCAAAGGCGGCGGCGCCCTCGGCTATTAGCCATCGCTCCGGCACGTTAGACTCAACCCTCGTGTCGGGAATTGCGCGCAACGAAGAGTCATCAGCGGCTTTTGCGCAGGCTCCGTCGGCTCGGTGGCTGGCGGCGCCGATCGCATATGATGTCGCCGCGATCGTCGCGCTGTCGCTTGCGGTATGCATGTTCCATCTCGGTTCGTTCGGCCTCTGGGAGCCCGACGAGGCGCGCTACGCGGAAATTGCGCGCGAGATGTTGCAAAGCGGCAACCTGCTCGTGCCACATCTCAACTACGTCGCCTATGTTGAAAAGCCGCCGCTGCTTTACTGGCTGACGACGCTCTCATTTTGGATATTCGGCGTCTCTGAATTCGCCGCAAGACTCCCCGTCGCACTGTCTGCCGTGGCAGGAATCCTCGCGACTTACGTCTTCGCAATGCGCGCATTCGGCCGCCGTCACGCGATCCTCGCCGCCGCAATCCTGACAACCACTCCACTGTACGCGTTGATGGCACAGGTGCTCACCACCGACATGACGCTCACAGCGCTGGTAACAATCGCGACCTTCTCGCTCTACCTGCATTGGCGGGAAGGCGGCCGATGGTGCTGGATCGCGTACGTCGCGATGGGCTTGGCGGTCATGACCAAGGGCCCGGTAGGTGCGGCGCTGCCAATTTTATCGACGCTACTTTGGTTGACATTGCGGCGCGAACTGAGGGGAGCAATCGCGAAGTTTCACGCGGTGCCGGGTCTGCTGCTCACCATTCTGATAGCGGCACCGTGGTTTATTGCGATGACGCTACGCGAGCCCGGGTTCGCCGACTTTTACTTCGTCGGCGAGCATCTCCGACGCGTATTCGATCCCGACTACAGTCACGCCGAAGCTTTCTACTTCTATCTTCCAGTGCTTGCGATCGGATTGCTGCCCTGGTCGTTGCTAGTGCCGTTCCTCACCTGGCGCGAAGCGCCGCGCAATCCGGCGCGAAGCTTCTGCGTGGTGGCGGCGGGTGTAACGGTGGTTGCGTTTTCGTGTGCGAGCGCGAAATTGATTCCGTACGTGCTGCCGGCAGTTCCTTTCCTGGCCGTGCTGATAGCAGACGGACTGGTGTCATGCGCATGGCCGGCGGCAGATTCGCGGGCGGCGCGGCGGCCGCCCGATTCGCGAATACTTATCGAGAGCGGGCCGATGCTCGCACTGTTGGGTCTGGGCGTGATAATCGCGGCGATCGCGGCAGCGCAATTTCGTACTCCGTACGTGATGGCAGCGCGGCAGGCGATGTTTGCGATCGGCGGGATCCTGGTAGCGGGCGGCGCCGTCACTTTGACGATGTTCAGTACGCGCCGCACGGCTGCGGGACTGGGCGCGATCGTTGTCACGCTCGGGTTGGCGTTGATGGCGGGAGGATGGGCGCGGCTCGAGACTGAGCCGATGCGCTCGTACGCGCGACTCAGCCGCGCGATAGCCGAGCAGGCGCCCGACGCGTCGATCGTTTGTTACCATCGCTACGTTCAGTCGCTGCCGTTTTACAATCGCAAACGCGTCGTGCTGGTGGGCGGGCGCACCGAACTTGACTTCGGCGCGCGACTCGATGCGGACGCGGGCGAGTGGTTCCTGAACAATGACGAGCAGACGTTTCGGCGATGGGAGCAGCCGGGCCGGGTCGTGGTGGTGCTCGACGCGGGCGACCTGGCGCGAATGAAGGAGCGCTTCGGCGACTTCGACTTGATCGCAGCAGAAGGAAAGAAGCGCGCAATCATGCGACGTGAACGAATCTCGCGCCGTGAACCAGCTATCGTCAACTGAGCGCGGCGCGCCGCCGGCGTATCGGTATCGCGCGTTCGCGATCCGTGCGGGGTTGGGGGTGGCGCTGGTCACCGTGCTGTTGTGGCGCTACGACGCGCGCCCGATTTTTCGAATTTTCGGGCGCGAGCGTATCGACTGCTTCGTCGCGGCGGTCGCACTTTACCTTGCGGGGCAGGCGCTGAGCGCGTATCGGTGGCAGTTGCTCGCGGCGCTGCTGAAAGTGCCCGGCCGGTATCGCGAGTTTGTCGCTTACTATTTCGTCGGCATGTTCACGAATCTGTTCGTGCCGGGATTGGTCGGCGGCGACGCGGCGAAATCGGTTTATCTCGGCCGGCGGCATGGCAGGATGGGCGAAGCGATCGCGTCGGTGATTGCCGACCGCGCGGTGGGACTGCTCGGCTTGTTCTGGCTGGTCGCGATTGCTGCAATAAGCCTGCTCGGCCAGATGCCGTCGTGGGTTATCGTGACTGCGATTGCGGCCGGCGCGGTTACGCTCGCGGTGTTTCTCGCGCTGCCGTTCCTCGCGCGGGCAATCTACAAAATGCCGCGGCCGATCAGGCGCGCCGGCGGATTGCTCGCACCGTACATGAACAATCCCGCGGCACTGCTGCCGTCGATCGCATTGTCGATGGTGCTGCAAGTAGGGCTGGCCGTCTGCCAGTACATCCTGGCGGCCGGGCTTGGATTAGCGTTGCCGCTTTCGCTGTTTATTCTTTGCGTTCCGATTGCAAACGTGTTCGCGAGTCTGCCGCTGACGTTCAATGGGTTGGGCATTCGCGAATGGACTTACCTGGCGCTGTTCGGGATGGCAGGTATGCAAAAAGAAGATGCAATCGCGCTCGGATTGTTGTGGTTCGCCGCTACGATGGTCGGTGGATTGACCGGGGGGATCGCGTTCGTTGGTACTGAGGCGAAGAAATCACTTAATTAAATGCGACCCCCTGGGTTTCATGCTTCCCTGGGCAGAGGTGACGCCTGCAGCACGGTATTGAAAGCCGCGGTTGAATGCACGATACGAAGGTTGTAGGGAGATCATCATGGAAACTCGAGTCGACGAGATTGCTGACAGGATTTATCGGCTGTCCACTTTCATCCCTGACATCGGATTGACCTTTAACCAGTTCCTGGTCGATGCCGACGAGCCGCTGCTGTTCCATTGCGGACAGCGACTTTTATTCCCGTCGGTTTCCGCGGCCGTGGGCAAAGTGATCCCAGTGGATAAGATGCGCTGGATTACGTTCAGCCATGTCGAGTCCGACGAATGCGGCTCAATGAATGATTGGCTGGCGGCGGCGCCGAACGCGACCGCCGCACACGGCAGGACCGGCTGCAATATCTGGCTCAACGACGCTGCGATACGGCCGCCGCGTGCGCTCGGCGACGGCGAAGTGCTCGACCTGGGCGGAAAAAAGGTACGGCGGATCGACACTCCGCACCTGCCTCATTGCTGGGACGCCGGGCTGATCTACGAGGAGACCACGGGCACGCTTTTCTGCAGCGATCTGTTTACCCATGGCGGTGACGGACCAGCGCTGACCGACGGCGATATCCTAGGACCCGCGATAGGACTGGAACGCATGCTGGCGTTCACACCTGTCACAACCAAGAGTGCGCCGATGGTTCGCAAGCTGGCTGCGCTGGGAGCGCGTAAGTTGGCGGTGATGCATGGGTCTTCGTACTCGGGGGATGTTGGTTCGGTGCTGGAAGGGTTAGCGGGGTTCTATGAGAGGCAGTTGAGAGAGGGGTAGAGAGGGTTTGCGTTTCGGAGTAAAGCGGAATCCTGAGCGCGCGCGAAACGCGAGCTGTATAGGGACCCTCACCTTCATCCTCTCCCTTAGAGGGAGAGCTTTGCGTAACGTCCGATTCCTTCTGGCAAGAGCGGAATCTTGAATCGCGCAGGGCGCTGTAATAGGACCCTCACCCTTCCTCTCCCTTACAGGGAGAGGGGACAGAACGGCATCCTTCGCGACCCTGGCATGCTGATATTTGTCATTCTGAGCGGAGCGAAGAATGACACAGAGAAAGCGCGCCAGCTCCTTCAACGGCGGTACCAAGGCGCCCGAAACGATCGGAGCATAGGCGGAATCCTAAATCGCGCAGGGCGCTGTAATAGGGACCCTCACCCTTCCTCTCCCTTACAGGGAGAGGGGACAGAACGGCATCCTTCGCGACCCTGGCATGCTGATATTTGTCATTCTGAGCGGAGCGAAGAATGACACAGAGAAAGCGCGCCAGCTCCTTCAACGGCGGTACCAAGGCGCCCGAAACGATCGGAGCATAGGCGGAATCCTAAATCGCGCAGGGCGCTGTATAGGGACCCTCACCTTCATCCTCTCCCTTACAGGGAGAGGGGACAGCGGGGGAGAGGAGACAGAGGCTATTGGGTTGGGGGTAGGACTAGTTGGCCGGTTGATAGGTCTTGTTGGACTTTCAGGGCGCGTGCAAGGGCTGAGGCCGGGATTTGTGATTCCAGTTTGGGATTGATTACTACGCTCACCATTCCGTCCTGCATTCCGAATTCCAGCATCCCCGGATGAAAGCGTTTCTCTTTGACTTCGGTGGCTATTTTCAGAAAGGCCTTTGGAGTTGACGTGACTGCGCTGGCAAGTACGACGTCCGGGGCTACGTTGTTCTGGTTATTGAACACCCCGAACGCATAGACGTGCCCTTGCTCGGCGGCAAGAAAGACACCGAGGCCGGCGGCGTCAGCGTTGTGGATGAGCACGTCGGCGCCCTGGCTGATTTGTGCCAGCGCCGCTTCCTTGGCCGCACCGACATCGTCGAAATTGCCGGTGTAGCTGATCAAAATACGCCCTTTGGGCTGCACCGAAAGAAAGCCGCGCTTGAAACCCTCGAAGAACAATTTAATCGATGGCAGTTCTATGCCACCGACGGCGCCTACTACCCCGGTTCTGGAGACACCGGCAGCCAGGACGCCTTCGACGTAGGTCGCTTGATCGACGTTGAAGGTTATGGACGCGACATTTTGAGAAGACTCGCTGCCGGAGCTGACTACAAAGTAAGTGTCGGGGAAACTGCGCGCGACCTCGATAGCTGAGTCGGTGTATTCGAAGCCGTGGGCGAAGATCAGGTTGAATCCGCGCGTGCCAAAATCGCGAAACGCGTCGTCGAAGTCAGCGGGAGACTTGGTCTGCACCAAGGCGGTATCGGCGCCGAGCTTGTCCTTGATGAGTTGGAGTCCCTGGTACGCGGCCGCATTCCATCCCGAATCGCTGACGGGTCCGGGGGTGAGCAGCGCGACTTTGAGTGCGTTGGAGGACGGCTTTATTTCGGTTGAAGGATGAGAGGTGCAGGCTGCTGCGATGACACTTATCGGCAGGAGTACGAGAGCTATGCGCAGAAATCTGAGCACCGCGTATAGCTATCCGACGTACACGGTGCGATCTGCCACACCGGCTTTCTGGAAGGCAAGCTGGCGCTCGAAGCATTTGTTGCATCGTCCGCAGTGCCGGGAACCTTCGGGAGCCATGCAGGTCAAGGTGAGCTCGAGCGGCAGGTGCTTGAACTGCTTGATCAGGTCCTCTTTGTGAAAGCCACTCAGGGGCGCCTCGATGACGATGGGATGAGCCAGACCCATACTGAGCACGTGGGCGAAGCTCTCGAAGAACCCGGGTGTCGCGTCGGGAAATGGGTTGCTGCCGAGCGATCCGATCGCGATGCGTGAGACGCCGTGCGTGCTGCACCAGATAGCGGCCAGCGAGATCAGCAGAATGTTGCGTCCGGGCAGGTAGGTGTTTTCATCGGGCTCGTCGGCGGCGGGAACGGGCCCGCCGGTCACGCTCCAGTGGTTGCCGTACAGGACGGCGGTCGGGGCGGACAGCTCGGTGACAGGCCTTACATTTGGATTGCGGAGCGCGTCGATGAAGGACTGAAGGAATTTCAGCTCGACGTGTTCCCATCCGAAACCGCATCGTACGTAAATGGGATACACTTCGGCTCCGACGGCTGATTTCGCGATCAGGACCGAACTGTCGAGACCGCCGCTGGCGAGTACTGAAATCTTTTCCAAGCTGATTCCCGCTTCGTTCGCGCCAAACCGTAGCACCAATGAAAGCAGTCGAGCCACAGTGCGCGGGAGACTCGATCTTGCGAGGGGGGTGTGCGATCTTCGTGCGATCGAACGGCGTAAGTTGAATCGTCAGATTATCGCCGAGAGTTGGGGACCGCTCGAGAGGGACACATCGATGGCATCGCAAGGCTCCGCCTGGTACGTGGATTTTTTTCGCGGCGACTACCTGAACGTATACGGGCACATGTTCACGGAAGAGCGGGCCCAAAAGGAGAGTGCGTTCGTCGCATACGTGCTCGAGCTGAAGCCGGGCGCATCGGTGCTGGACTTGTGCTGCGGCCAGGGGCGGCATGCGGTGCAATTGGCGAAGCGCGGAATGCGGGTGACGGGTCTCGATCTGAATGCGGAGTACCTCGAACTCGCGAAGAAGTCGGCCACGGCGAACAAGGTCGAGATCGAGACCGTGGCCGGCGACATGCGCAAGATCCCTTACGCGAACAAGTTCGACGCAATCGTGAATATGTATTCGTCGTTCGGCTACCTGGAGTCCGAAGCGGAGGATTTGAAAGTGCTGGAGTCGGCGGCAAAGGCGCTGAAGGCCGGCGGACGGCTGCTGCTGGACATGCTGAATCGCGAGTGGGCGATCGACAACTATATTCAGAACGACTGGCATACGGGCGCAGACGGAACCTTGTACGTCGAGCGGCGAGACCTGGATCTCGCGGCGAGCCGGATGCATGTGCATTTCATCGTGGTGGATGCGCCGCCCAAGGGCGGGCGGCGCGAGTCGATTGGGCATAACATTCGGCTCTACACGCTGACTGAGATGATGCGGCTGCTGGAGCGCGTGGGAATGCGGGTGACGGCGGTGTTTGGCGGATTCGAGCGGGAGGCTTATGCGATTGGAACGCGGCGGATGATAATTGTTGCGGAGAAAGAATTCGCAGAATCCTGAATCGCGCAGGGCGCTGTAGGATTTTTTTACGCTCACCTTCATCCTTTCTTTTATAAGGAGAGGAGAGGGAGAGAATCTGAATGCGGGCTTTTAATTGACGCTCACCTTCATCCTCTTCCTGACAGGGAGAGCTTTGCATAACCTCCGAGTTTCAAAAGCAGAATCCTAAATCGCGCGGGCGCTGTAATAGGACCCTCACCTTCATCCTCTCCCTTACAGGAGAGCTTTGCATAACCTCCGAGTTTCAAGAGCAGAATCCTGAATCGCGCGGGGCGCTGTAATAGGACCCTCACCTTCATCCTCTCCCTTACAGGGAGAGGAGACAGATGCGGAATCCTGGGTCGGCGAGTAAAAGGAGGGTCCAAATTCATGCCCTCGCTTTGAAGGGAAAGACACGGAATTTTGAATTTTTTCAGCCTTGCCCCGAAATGAGCCAAAAAAATGCTGAGGAAATCTGGCAGTTTCCGGGGATCGGAATCTTGCCTTCGGGGGTTGCGGTTTGTATAGTCGCTGACTAACCAATCGGACAGGGCTGTGGGGTAGGCTTAAAATATGGATGTGATGAAGACACTTTTCCTGAATCCGCCTTCGTACGATGACTTTGACGGGGGGGCTGGTTCACGCTACCAGGCGACGCGCGAGGTCTGGTCGTTCTGGTATCCGACGTGGCTCGCGTATCCGGCGGGGATGATTGCGGGCGCACGGCTGCTCGACGCGCCGCCGCTGAATTACACGGTCGAGAAGACGGTCAACGAGGCGAAGGACTACGACCTGGTGGTGATTCATACCTCGACGCCGTCGATTCGGATGGACGCGCGAACGGCTGAGGCGATCAAGGCGGCGAATCCGAAAGCGATCATCGCGATGGTCGGTGGGCATCCGACGGCCCGTCCCGAGGAGACGCTGAAGCTGTCGCCGGCGATCGATATCGCGGCGCGCAAGGAATTCGACTACTCAATGCTCGAGGTGGCGGAGGGGCGCGAGTGGAGCACGATTGGCGGAATCAGCTATCAGAAGGACGGCGGGGTGCATCACAACCCCGATCGGCCGGCGCTGACCGACGAAGAGCTCGACCAACTGCCGTTCGTGACCGAGGTCTATGAAAAGAACCTCGACTACCTGAAGTACAACAGTCCATATTGCCAATATCCGTACGTGTCGATGTACACCGGGCGCGGCTGTCCGGCGCGATGCACGTTCTGCCTGTGGCCGCAGGTGACGCAGGGGCATCGCTATCGCGTGCGCAGCCCGGAGAATGTGTACGAGGAAGTGGCGGCGATGAAGTCGAAGTTCCCGAAGATGAAGGAACTGTTTTTCGACGACGACACATTCACCGCCGACCCGGCGCGCGCGCGCAAGATCGCGCAACTGCTGAAGCCGCTGGGAATCACATGGTCCACCAACTCGCGGGCCAACGTCGATTACGAAACGCTGAAGATAATGAAGGAAGGCGGGCTGCGGCTGTTCGTGGTCGGGTACGAATCGGGTAACGCGCAGATTTTGAAGAATATCAAGAAGGGCGTGGGGCTCGATCGCGCGCGGCGCTTTACCAAGGATTGCCACGAGCTGGGGATCCTGATTCACGGCACTTTTATCCTGGGACTGCCGGGCGAGAACAAGGAGACGATCGAGGAATCGATCCGGTTCGCGCGCGAGATGGATTGCGAAACGATCCAGGTGTCGCTGGCGTCGCCGTACCCGGGCACCGAGTTGTTCGACTACGTGACCAAGAATGGATTCCTGGCGGTCGATCCGCTGCTCGACGAGTCGGGCTACCAGAAATGCACGATCACGTATCCGGGCCTGACCAATGAAGAGATTTACGGTGCGGTTGAGCGCTTTTATCGCAGCTTCTACTTCCGCCCGAAGTACATTTTCAAATCGGTCAAGAAGATGATGGGGTCGATGGAAGAGACCAAGCGGATGCTGAACGAGGGGCGTCAGTTTTTTTCGACGATGCGCCAGCGACGGCATCAGACGGCGCAGCAGGCGTCGGCCTGACGGCGAATTCCGGGCGCGAGTAACCGGGACCAGGGCGAGGTCCGCGGCAAGATGTCTGTGGCGGCATCTGCCGCGCCGGGGAAAATCGCCGCGCGAATCATTCGATGACGATCTGGATTGCTTTACCGGCGGGGGCCGTGTGCGTATCGGTGTTCTACTACGCCGCCGCGACGTTCGCCGCGATCAGGTTTGCCAAGCGCACCGACTCTCCCCTGCTCCCGCTGCCCAAGGTTCCACCGCGCGTCACGGTGCTGAAGCCGCTGCATGGAAGCAGCAATTCGCTGGCGGCGAACATCGTCAGCTTCCTGGAAATCGCGTATCCACGCGTCGATTTTTATTTCGGGGTTGAAAATTACGAGGACGCGGCGGTCGAGGTTCCGGTGGCGCTGCGGCAGCGCTACCAATACGCGAACATCACGCTGGTGGTTGGCGAGGAGCCGGGCTGCAGCAATCGGAAAATCGCGAAGCTGGTCAAGATGGCGGATCGCGCCGAGAAGGCCGAGATATTCGTGTTGAGCGACGCCGATGTGTCGGTCGATCGCGACTACCTGAAGCGGATTGTCGGCGAACTGATGTCGGACGAGAAAATCGGCATCGTGACATGCGCATATCGCGCACGGCCGGGCGGCTCATTCGCGTCGCGGCTGGAGGCGCTCTACGTCAACACTGATTTCGTCCCGCAAATCCTGCTGGCGGAAATGATCGAGCCGATGCATTACGCACTCGGCGCGACGATCGCAATCAAGCGCAGCGTGCTCGAGGCGGCGGGAGGATTTCGCGCGGTCAAGGACATGCTGGCGGACGACTTTTACCTGGGCAACATCACCAACACGCAGGGGCATGAGATCAAGCTGTCGGACTCGCTGGTCACGCTGACATGCGAAGAAAAGAGCTTCACTGAATTCTGGCATCATCAGCTGCGCTGGGCGCGCACCTATCGCACGGTGCGTCCGATAAGCATCGCGACCATCCTGATGCACGGCCCGTTCTGGGCGCTGATGTTAGTGGCGGCCACGCGAGGCAGCGCGGCGGCAGTCGCGGCACTGGTGCTGGTGATTGCGCTGCGGCTGGCGATGTCGGCGGCGATCGTGGGGCGGGTGCTCAAGATGCCCGACATGCTGACGGAGCTGTGGCTGGTACCGATCAAGGATCTGATAATGACCGGGATCTGGTTCGGCAGCCTGCTCAGCAACAAAGTGAAGTGGGCCGGGCGGCAGTTCAAGGTGATTCGCGGCGGCGCGATGCGCGAAGTGAAGAGCTGAGGCGTGCTGCTGTACCTGTCGATCGCGACGGTCGCGAGCCTGCTGATGGCGCTCGGCCTGCTGATGATGAAGAGCCGCTCGGGGCATCTGCCGATGGCGGCGGGTGCGAAGACAGTCGGCGCGATCGTCGCATGGCTTCGCGATCCAATCTGGATCGGCGGTCTCGCGGTGCAGACGGCGGGCTGGGCCTGCTACGTGGTCGCGGTGTCGCGGGCGCCGGTGTCGATGGTCGCGGTGATGATGCAGGGTGGAATCGCGCTGTTCGTAATCGCGTCGGTCGCGATTCTCGGCGAGCGGGCGAATCCGCGCGAATGGGTCGGCATCGGCGCGATCGTATTCGGAGTAGTGATGCTCACGATGTCGCTCAGCGGGGGCGAAGCCGCGAGCGGGTTCGAACCCGGAACACTGCTGGTCTTCGTCGCGCTGGTGACGCTTGGCGGATTGGCTCCCATGGCCGTCGTGCGGATGAACGCCAGCGGCGCGGCGGCGGCAATTCTGTCGGGGGTGGCGTTCGGCCTGGGCGCAATGTTTACCAAGTCGATGACGCTGGAGTTCAGCAGCGGCGCGGCGGCGTCGGCGCTTCGGATCGCGTCGAGTCCCTACGTTTACTGCATGCTGGCCGCCAACATCGTGGGGATTGTCATGCTGCAGAACTCGTTTCATTCGGCGCGCGCGATCATCGCGATGCCGTTGTCGGGCGCGCTGTCGAACATCGTGCCGATCGTCGGGGGCATGATCGTATTCGGCGAGCGATTGCCAGCAGGATCAGTGGCCGCTGCGATGCGAGTTGGCGCATTTGTGCTGACGATCGCAGCGGGCGCATTGCTGGCTGGATCGCGCGAAGACTTAGCGGCGGAGCCAATCGCGGCCCGCGCTGCGGTCGGGGTCAAGAGCTAGAAGTTCGCTTTTGGCACCGGCAGGCCGGGCACGTCGGCGCGTGCACGAAAAATCGTACCTTTGCGATTCGGATCGTCGGTGTTGTCCGCGGTGACGACGTACAGGTCGCGCATGTCGCGGCCGCCGAACACCAGGCTGGTCACCATCGTGGCCGGCAATTTAACCCGCTTCACGACAGTCGCGTCCTTCGAGAAATGTACGACCTCGCCGGCGCGCACCGCCGCAACCCACACGCCGCCTTGCGCATCGACCGCCAACCCGTCGGGCATTCCCGCGGGCATCTTCGCGAAGATGCGCCGGTCTTTGACGCCGCGCTCATGGGTGACGTCGTAAATCCACACCGCGCCAGTGGGAGAGTCCGAGTGATACAGATGTTTGCGATCGGGACTCAGACCGAGACCGTTGCTGACCTCGATGCCGTCCCACAGCTTGACCGCGCGACCGGGCGGATCGACGCGAAACAGGCTGCCGGGAATCGGCTTGTTGTTGCTGAGGGGATCGAAGTTGATGGTGCCGGTGTAGACACTGCCGTGATCATCGGTCGTGAGATCGTTCATGCTGATGGACTTGCCTTCCCACTCAGCGAACAAGTCGCGGCTCTTGCCACTCTTTTCGTCCCAATGAATCAGGTGCCGGCCGGTGAGCACGAGCCCGCCGCTGAGATTGAAGATCATGCCGCCGACACCCTTGCGCTTGGGGATCAGCGTTTCGACATTGCCGCCCGGATTGCGCCGATAGACGCCACCGTTGGGAATGTCGGTGAAATAGAAGCGGCCGAGGTCGTCGACACGCGGCGCTTCGAGCAGGCCGTAGCCGCTCGCGAGCATCTCGAATTCCATCGCTGCGATCCTCCTGTTGCCCGTTTACCACGGTTCGCGGTGCGACGGCGAGGCTTGGTGACAGCGGTCGGAGTTAAAATTCCGGAATAGTCTCGACCGGCTGGGTTATGCGGGCGCGATTTTCATCATCGAGCCGGAGCCTGCGATGACACAGATAGATCAACACCGGCTGGAGAATTCGCGTCAGCAGCATGATAGCCAGCGCGCCACCGATGACTACGATCGCGAGCGGTTGCTGCGTCTGAGCGCCGATACGCGTCGAGAGGGCGGCAGGCAGCAGGCCGAGCGCGTCGACCAGGTCGGTCATCATGGTCGCGCGCAGGCGGCGGTCGGAACCGGTGACGATCGATTCGACGAATGGATTGCCCTGCTCCCAAAGGCGGCGAATGTAGAAGCTGAGCAGAATGCCGTCCATAACTGCGATGCCAAAAATCGAAATGAAGCCGACGCCGGCCGACACGCTGAAAGGTGTGCCGGTAATAATGAGCGCCAGAACTCCGCCGAGGCAGGCGACCGGAATCTGCGCCATGATGATGAAGGTGTCGATCAGCGATTGCGTGGCGCCATAGAGGACACCGGCGATAAGCAAGAGCGCGAAGGGCACGACGATCGCAAAACGCCGATTGGCCGCCTGGAGTTCGCCGTACTCGCCCGACCATTCGAGGTGCACGCCTTCGGGAAGATGGACCTCCCGCGCAATTTTCTGCTTGGCCTCGACGATAGTGCTCTGCAAATCGCGATCGCGGACCGAAAATCTAACCGGCACGTAGCGTTGCAACGCCTCGCGGTAGATGAATGACGCGCCCTCGGCAGTCTCGATTTTGGCGACCTGGTCGAGTGGAACCTGCCCGCCGCCCGGAAGGTTGACGCGGATTTGTCGGACCGCGTCGAGGCTCTCGCGATATTGCGGCTTCCATCGCACGACCAGGTCGAAGCGGCGATCGCCGTCGAGCACCTGGGTAACGGCCTGCCCGCCAATTGCCGCTTGAACGACGGTGGCGATGTCGCCAACGTTGAGGCCATAGCGTGCGCACGCGGTGCGGTCTGGAGTGATTTGTAGATTTGGCTGGCCCATCGAGCGCAGCACTACCTCGTCGACAACTCCGCGAACGCCGCCGAGGGTTTCCCTGATATCGTTGGCGATTCGCTCATCGGTCGCGAGATCCTGGCCAAAAACCTTGATCGCGTTTTCTCCGGCTTTTACCCCGGAGATCGCTTCGTCGATATTGTCTTCGATGTTCTGCGAGTAGCTGAAGCTCACACCGGGAAAGGTCCGGGTCAGCTTGTCGTCGATCATCTTGACGAGTTTCGGCTTGTCGATCCCGGCCGGCCATTGATTGTCAGGTTTGAGATCCACCGAGAATTCAATATTGAAAAATCCCGCGGTCTCGGTGCCGTCGTCGGGGCGGCCGAGCTGGGATACGACGGTGGTGACTTCGGGAAAGCTCTTGAAGATAAACCGCATCTGATTGCACAGCTTGGCGCCGTGTTCGAGCGAAATAGTCAGCGGCATGGTCGCGTGCGCCCAGATATTTCCTTCCTCGAGCTTGGGCAGAAACTGCCCGCCCAGCAGTGGGAAGAGTGACAGCACTCCGGCCACCAGCAGGACCACCGCAGCAAGCGTTATTCGGGGCCAACGGAGGATGCGCTCGAACATCCCGTGATAAAAGCCCGCAATCGCCGCCCAGATGGGGTTGTGAACCGTGCGCATGCCGCGCGCAAAGAAGAATGAAGAAAGCACCGGCGACAGCGTGACGGCCAGCAGAATCGCGGTGCCGAGCGCAAATGCGTAAGTGTGGGACATGGGCGAGAAGATGGCGCCCTCGACTCCACGCATCGTGAACAGCGGCAGGAATGCAATCACGAAAATGATCGTCGAGAAAAACATCGGGCCGCCTACTTCCTGCGCGGCAGCGAGAATTCGAAGGCGATAACTTTCGTGTGAGCGCTCGGGCGCGGTCAGGTGCCGCTCGATATTTTCCATCACGATGACGGTGGTATCGATGATGATGCCGAAGTCGATTGCGCCCAGCGAAATGAGGTTCGCGGGAGTGTTGCTCAGGTGCATCAGGGCGAACGCTCCGCACAGCGCCAGCGGAATGTTGATCGCGGCGATGATAGCGGCGCGCAAATTGCCGAGAAAAAAAATCAGGACCAGGAACACCAGCACCATCCCGATGGTGAGGTTCTCGAGCACCGTGTGGAGAGTGGTATCGACGAGTTGGGTGCGGTCGTAGTACGGCACCACCTTGTAGCCGGCGGGCAGGATGCCGGAGGTGTTGAGGTCGTGGACCTTGGCCTCGACCCCCTTGAGCGTTTCGAGCGTGTTGCCGTACTTGCGCATCAGCACGATGCCGGAGACGACCTCGTTCTGGTTGTCCTTGCCGACAATTCCCAGCCGCGGCGCGTACCCGACTTCAATGTCGGCGACGTTGGAAACCTTGATGGGTGTGGACTTGCTCGTGTTGAGCACGACGTTGCCGATGTCGTCGAGACTGCGAAAGAACCCCAGCCCGCGGACGTCGAACGCCTGCTCGCCGACGCTCATGTAGTTACCGCCGGAGTTGGTGTTCGAGTTCTGCAGCGCCGCGATCAAGGTGGACAGCGGAACCTGGTAGTAGTTGAGCTTGTGCGGATCGACTTCGACCTGGAACTGTTTGGTCAGTCCGCCGAAACCCGAGACGTCCTCGACGCCGGGCACAGTCTTGATTTGCTTTTCGAGGATCCAGTCCTCGACGGTCTTTTCGTTGGTGAGATCGTGATCGGGACTTTCGACCGTGTAGCGATAGATTTCACCGATTGGATTATCCGGCGAGATCGCCGGCGTCACGCCCTGCGGCAAGGTGATGAACGAGAGACGATTTATGGTCTCGACGCGGTCCCAGTAGTAATCGCTGTCCCACGAGAAATAGCAACGAATGTCCGACAGTCCGTAGAGTGAAATCGAGCGCATCGCCTGGAGATCGCGCATCCCGGCCAGCCCGTATTCGGTCGGCACCGTGACCAGCTTCTCGACTTCTTCGGCGCTGAGGCCGTTAGGCAGCGCCAGTACTTCGATCAACGGCTGAACCGGATCCGGATATGCCTCGATATCGAGCTGCGAAAAGGAATAGATTCCCGCCAGCAGCAGCATCAGCGCGATGCCGACTACGACTATTCGCTCGCGCAATGCCAGCGCCATCAGCGGCTGAATCATCGTCTAACCAATAGTCCGCGTTGAGACTCTTCGGAATTACGAACTTTCGCCGTGAGCCTGATGCCAAAGGGCATTCACTTGCAGCGACTCGCCGCCGACCACGCGATCGCCGGCCTTGAGGCCCGAGACAACGCGCGCGTAGCCGACGCGGCTCCACGACGCGATCGAAACCTTGCGATGCTCGAACATGTTGGGACTCACCTCGACAAACGCGTAATAGCTGTCGATGTCGAATACCAGCGCGTCCTGCGGAACCACCAGCGCGTCGCCCGGGCGAGTAACGATGGTCACTTTCGCGAGCATCTGCGGCTTGAGCTTGCCGCCGGGATTTTTGACTTCGCAGCGCAGTTGCAGCGTATGCGTCGTGGGATCGACATTCGGACTGATGCGCGCGATTACTCCCTTGAACACTTCGTCGGGAAAAGCCGTCGTCACCGCGGACAGCTCCTGGCCAACCTGAACTCGCGCGAGATCGTCCTCGTAGATATCGCCGGTGATCCAGACGTCGTTGAGGGTGCCGAGCGAAAACAGCACGTCACCCGGACTGACGGCAGCGCCGCGCTGCGCCTTGTTGTCGACGACGGTGCCGCTTATCGGCGCGCGCATCCAGACGGTGGGATCGGGCGTCTTGATGGCGCGGATGTCAGCGTCGCTCATTCCCAGAAATTGCAGTTTTCGTCGGGCGGCGAGCAACAGACTGCCGGCGAAATCCGACGAAGCGCCGACGCCGGGAGCCGAGATGAGGGTTGTAGATTCTCGCGCCTGCAGATATTCGGATTCCGCGGTCATGAAGTCGGGGCTGTAAAGCGCCAGGATCTTCTCGCCGCGTTGAACGTTGTCCCAGAGCGAGACGCGGGTTTGCTCGATGCGTCCCGCGACGCGCGAAACGATGGTCGAGACGCTGCGATCGTCGTAGGTAATCTGGCCGGATGTTTCCAGCAGGCCCGGCAGCTCGACGTTCTGTACTTCCACCATTTTCAAGCCGGGAACTTCGTGGGCGTCGAACTGGATCAGCTCGGTGCCTTGCTGCTTAACCAACTGTACAACGGGGGTTGCTTCAGGGACCGCGGCCGCGGGCGCAGCGGTGTCGCGGTGGCATCCGCCTGCTGAAATTGCGGCGGCGATGGCGGCTGCCAGCGCGGCGAGCGCGATAGGTCTGGAAGAAAGTCGGATCATCAGTGTAATGGCGCTCCGATAGCCTGCTCGAGTGAAACTTCGCCGGCCAGAAATTGATTTGCCGCCTGCAGATAACTCACACGCGCGGCGTATCCGCTTTGCAATACCGTGGAGAGCGTCACGAAATCGATTTTACCAGACTGATAGGCGGTCAGCGCGACCCGCAGATTCTGCCGCGCCAGGGGAATCAACGAATCGCGATATAGGATGGCGGTTTCGTACGCGTACTGGGCGCTGCGGAACAAGGTTGCGACTGCGGCAGCAGTCTGAATTTTTATCAGATTCTGATCCGACCGCGCGGCTTGCAGGTTTGCTTTCGCCCGCGCGACGTCTTCATCCTGTTTCAGCCAGAAAAAGACCGGCAGGTTGAACCCGATAACTCCCACCCAATCGCGCGGCTGACTTGGTTTTGGGGCGAAACTCGGAATCAGGTAATCGTCGTACTGCACGCCGGCGGTGAAGTCCGGCAGATATTCCATCTTCGCCAGGTAGAGCGCGGTGTTGGCGTTGCGCTCATTGAGGGCAGCCTCGAGGATTTCCTGGCGGAGTGCGTAGGCGCGGTCGATGAGCGCGTCGAGCGGGATGGTCAGCGGTTCGAGTTTGAGGGTTCGATCCACTCCAAGCGGTGAGCCTACGGGACGATAGAGCTGCAGATTCAGCGCGGTCTCATCGTTCGCGACGGCCGTCAGATACTGCCGCTGAAGCTGGCGTGCCGCGGCAAGGTTGAATTCGGAGCTGATCACATCGGTCTGCGCGACCGCCGACGTCGCATAGGCCGTCTCGGTTACGCGGACCACCTGGTCAAGGTTCATGACGTTCTCGGCATTGACCTCGCTCAGTGCCTGGTCGAGCACCAACTGAAAATAGCCGGTCTCGGTAGCGGCCCGGACGTCGCGAACCGTCGCCAGGAGCGCCAGATGTGCGATCCCGGCGGCAACCTCCGCCTGATCGCGCTGATGCAGCGCCTTGCCGGGGAATTGAAACGTCTCGGTGAAATTGAACTCGCGCAGCGACGCGCGCCCGAGAGGATTCTTGACGGAATCGCTGTTGGTGTAGGTGAAGACGGGATCGTTGGGCGCGACCGTCTGCTTGATCGAATGGACCGCCGAGTCCCATCGGTAGCGCGCCGACTTGACCTGCGGATTTGCTTCGACTGCGATTTCGACGAGCTGCGCCTCGGAGAGCGGAGCGTCCGTCGCTGCAAGCGCGCTCGCAGCGACAAACGCGAATGCTGCAAGAGTCAGCATCAGAGCACCGCCGATTTTTATCGCTGGCATCGGAAATCCTCAGTCAACGTCCCCAATTCAGTACGTCATCAGATCAGAAAGGTTCCATCACCCTGACCCAAATCGGTTACATAGCTGCTACGGGCCTGCAATCGAGAATCGATTAAACCGGTTTAAATCAGAGACCGAAAGCACCTGCTCGCTGCGGCATTGCAAATCGCAGGAGCCGCCAGATCGGTCGCCTATACCATCATGGGTATTGTATTATACCTACGGGGGTATGCTATAAGCTAACCGAGGCTGCCGTCAATGGCTCATACCATCAGAGACAAGAAAAAACTCATCAACCGCGTGCGTCGGATCCGCGGTCAGCTCGATGCGGCCGAGAACGGGCTCGAAGAGGAACTCGATTGCACCGCCATCATGCATACGCTGGCTGCGGGCAGAGGCGCGCTCGACAGCCTCATGGCAGAAGTGATGGAGGGCCACATCAAGCTTCATCTGGTCGATCCTGACGATCATCCGACCTCAGCCCAGGCGAAGGCGGCGCAGGATCTGATCGACGTGATCAAGACCTATCTAACGTGACAGATGATCAGAGGGAGTTAGTTGCCGGCGACTTTGGGTTTCGCAGCCGCCGCGCTCTGCATCGATCGGAGGTACATCACAACCTGCCAGCGCTGCTCGGGCGGCACTTCCTGCGCGTAGGAGGGCATCGACAAGATGCCGTCGCGAATCGCACCGTAGATGTAGCCGTCGGGAACGTACCTGCTGGTGCCGGCGATCAGATTGTCCGGCCGCTTGGTCATGAGATGGGCGACCGGGCCATTACCCTGCCCCGACTCTCCATGACAGGGCGCACAGTAGGTGTTGAACTGGTCCTTACCCTTGGCGAGATTCTCCGGCGTCGCCTGCAACGGGTTGTGCATCTGGGCCGTCGCCTGCTCGAGCGTCATCGGCGGCTCTCCACCGTGGACAGGAATAGTGTCGGCCGGAGTAACGCGAGGCGATTCGGCGAATGGCTGAACCTCCGGGCCGCGGTACATGTCGATACTCCACGGGAAACATCCAGCCGGCGCCGGGCACGCAGCGATCGCAATCGCAGCGGCAAGCATCAGTCCTCCGATGCGAATCGTGCCGGCCAGCGGACCAATCACGTTGCTGAAAATCTCCCGGTGCTACTTCTTGACGACAATCACCCCGACCATACCCGCCTTCTCATGCGGAAGGCAAAAGTATTTGTAAGTGCCGGGCACGGTAAAGGTGTAGCGATAGTCACCGCCGGGAGGGATGAATCCCGAGTCGAACGGGACTGCGCCCTTCGGCATCGAAGTGTCGGCTCGATTCTGGGCATTGGCGGCGCTGGTCGAGACGGAATGCACCGTCTGACCGCGGTTCACCCAATCCACGGTCTCGCCGGCTTTTATGGCGACTTTCGCAGGCGTGTAGAAGGGTTGACTATCAGCCATGGTGATCACGACGGGATTGCTCGCAGCCCTGGCGGGATCGGGAAGCAGCGTGAGGGCCGCGGCGATCGCGGCGGCTGCGGCCACGATTGCGGCGCGAGCAATAACGCGCGACCGCGGCTTGGGTGAAGCGGCAGCAGCGATACGGAGATCGATTGTGGAACTAGCCATCAGTCTTCCTTTGTTTCCAAATGCCGGAGAACAATCTCCGGGTACTACGTGTTCCTCGCTCGCGTTTCAGGCCCGATCGACATTAGGCAAGCTCATTGTGCGACAACGCGAGCATCACACCTACTTAAGTGTAATGCTTATTCTGCGGGAGGCAAGAGGGTCAGAAGTTGCCCTTAACGCGCGATCGAGCGCGCCGACACGCCATCACCGAGCCTCGGAATCGCTTGTAAAAATAGGTACTTATGCTGCGGTGGCCAGCGGCTGGCTGGAGAATTCCAGCCCTCGCGAATCGCCGTCAACCGTGACCCGTGAATTGTCGCGAATCTCGCCCGAGAGCAATTTGCGCCCGAGCGCCGTCTCAAGCTCACGCTGAATGAGCCGCTTCAGCGGACGCGCTCCGTAGGACGGATCGTAGCCGCGCTCGGCCAGGTAGTCGCGCGCCTTGTCGGTCAATTCGAGCTCGATCTTGCGCTCCTCGAGCCGCTGGCGCAGACGGATCAACTGGACGTCGACAATCTGGCGCAACTCGGCGCGGGTCAGCGGGTGAAATACGACGACCTCGTCGACGCGGTTGAGAAACTCGGGCCGGAAACTTTGACGCAGGACCTCGAGCGCTTGCGCCTTCATCTTCTCGTAGTCCTGTCCCTTGAATCCGAGAATGATCTGGCTCGCAATATTCGAAGTCATGATCACAACGGTGTTGCGGAAATCGACCGTGCGTCCGTGGCCGTCGGTAAGGCGGCCGTCGTCGAGCAGTTGCAGCAGGACGTTGAATACATCGGCATGCGCCTTTTCGATTTCGTCGAACAGGATTACCGAGTACGGACGCCGGCGCACAGCTTCGGTCAATTGCCCGCCCTCGTCGAAACCGACGTATCCCGGCGGCGCGCCGACCAGCCGAGAGACGGTGTGCTTCTCCATGTACTCGGACATGTCGATTCGGATCATCGCGGATTCGCTGTCGAACAGGAACTCGGCTAACGCGCGGGCGAGTTCGGTCTTGCCGACGCCGGTGGGGCCGAGAAAAATGAACGAGCCAATCGGACGGTTGGGATCCTTGAGTCCGGAGCGCGCGCGAATCACCGCGTCGGAAACGGCGACGACCGCTTCGTCCTGACCGATGACGCGTTTGTGCAGATGCTCCTCGAGATGCGCGAGCTTCTGCACTTCGCCTTCGAGCAGGCGTGAGACGGGAATTCCGGTCCATCGCGCGACGACTTCGGCGATGTCGTCCTCATCCACTTCTTCCTTGATCAATCGCTTGCCGCCGGAGTTCTTTTCGATCAGCTGTTGCTCTTCGGTGCCGAGTTCCTTCTCGAGCGATGCGAGCTTGCCGTATTGGAGCTCGGCGACCTTGTTGAGGTCGTACTCGCGCTTGGCTTTTTCGATCGCGAGCTTGGTTTGCTCGATCTCGGCTTTGATTTTCGCGAGTTTCTCGAGTCCGCCGGTTTCGGTTTCCCATTGCGCCTGCAGGGTCGCGCGCTTGTCCTTGATCTCGGCAAGTTCCTTCTCGAGTTTCTGCAGACGGTCGCGCGACGCTTGATCCGACTCACGCTTGAGCGCCTCGCGCTCGATTTCGAGCTGCATCACGCGCCGATTGACCTCGTCTATCTCGACCGGCATCGATTCTTTCTCGGTGCGGAGCTTAGCCGCCGCTTCGTCGACGAGGTCGATCGCCTTGTCGGGCAGGAATCGATCGGTGATGTACCGCTTGGAAAGCACCGCGGCGGCCACCAGCGCGGAATCCTTGATTCGAATTCCGTGATGAACCTCGTAGCGCTCCTTGAGCCCGCGCAGAATCGAGATAGTGTCCTCGACGCTCGGCTCCTCGACCATCACCGGCTGAAAACGTCGCTCGAGCGCGGCGTCTTTCTCAATATACTTGCGATACTCGTCGAGCGTGGTGGCACCGATACAATGCAGTTCGCCGCGCGCAAGCATCGGCTTGAGCAGGTTCGACGCATCCATCGCGCCTTCGGCGGCGCCCGCGCCGACGACGGTGTGCAACTCGTCGATGAACAGAATTATCTCGCCCGCGGCTTCCTGCACTTCCTTCAGCACGGCCTTGAGCCGTTCTTCGAACTCGCCGCGAAACTTGGCGCCCGCTATCAACGCTCCCATGTCGAGCGCAACCAGCTTGCGATTCTTGAGACCCTCGGGAACGTCGCCCTGAACGATACGCCGCGCGAGACCCTCGACGATGGCGGTCTTGCCGACTCCAGGTTCGCCAATCAGCACCGGGTTGTTCTTGGTGCGGCGCGAGAGCACCTGGATGACTCGCCGAATTTCTTCGTCGCGGCCGATAACCGGATCGATTTTGCCGGCAGAGGCGAGCTTGGTCAGGTCGCGTCCGTATTTTTCCAGCGATTGATAGGTTGCCTCGGGATTCGAGGACGTGACGCGCTGGTTGCCGCGGACCTTCTTCAGCACAGCCATCAGTTTGTCGTGGGTCAATCCCGCTTCGCGCAGAATCTTCGACGCGGCGCCCGGCTCATCGAGCATCGCGATCAGCACATGCTCAACTGAAACGTACTCGTCCTTGAGCTTGCCCGCTTCCTGCTCCGCGCGCGAAAGCACCCGACCCAGCCGCTGAGTGGCGTAGACCTGACCGCTGTCGGCGCCGCCGCCGGTGACGCGTGGAATTTTTGCGAGCTCGGCGCTGAGCTTGGCGCTGACCGCGTCGCGATCGACGCCGGTGAGTTTCAGGATCGACGACGCCAAACCGTCATTATCTTCGAGCAGCGACGCCAGCAAATGCTCGACGTCAACGGCCTGGTTATGAGCGTTGAGCGCGGCGTTTTGCGCGCGCCCGAGCGCTTCCTGAAGTTTTTCGGTGAAGCGGTTGGCGTTCATGCAGTCTTCGGTTTTTCCTTTTCTTTAAATTAACCACTTTTCAGCTTGGGGCAAACCAAAATGCGCCAGACAAACCCGCGCCCAACCGCAGAACTTCGCGGCTGGGCGCAGGCGGACGGAGGTCCCTTACTTACGCTACTGGGCTAGATATTTGCGACCGGCGCCACCGGAGGACGCACCCGGCGATCCGCTCGCACGCGACGCGCAGCCGCCGGCGTCGGCTCGAACGCCGGATGCAGGCTGGGCTCGCGCTGGGCAGTGGCGGCTGCGGCCGCGACGGCAGGTTTCTGCGCGGCGATGAGGATATGACGGCGTCCCTCGCGAATCAGTAAGCCGCGATCGGTCATTTCGGTCAGAAGCTTGCTGACCATCGGGCGTGAGCTGCCGATCATTTCAGCAAGCTCTTCCTGCGCGAGTTCTGGCAGCAGCAGGGTTCCGCGTGAATCGGGCACACCGAATCGCTCAGCCAATTCGCCCAGGACAACTTCGAGGCGTTTGCGCAGCGACATTCCTAAAAACGTCGCGTAGCGATAAACGACCGACGACCACATCGAATTGATCGCCATGGTAATCCGCAGCAGAGCCTCGGGCTCGAGGGCCTTTAATACTTCAGAAATCTGGTTGCGCGTGAACAGGGCGACGCAGCAATTGGTCAGTGCGGTCGCCTCGAATAGCTGCGAACGTCCGCCGTCGGCGTCGGCAAAATCGGCGTATCCGACCAGGTCGCCAGGCCCGGCCAGCTCGACCAACACGGGGTCGCTGCCAGCCCGCGAGCTATGCACCTTGACGAGGCCGGTCAGCACGGCAAAAACGACATCGGCCGGCGATCCCATCGAGAAAAGCTCGGCGCCCTTGGGATAGCGGACGAGCATGTGACGTTCGAGTAGTGCGGTCGCCGCCTGGCGCGGCAATCCCATCGACGAGAGCTTGAAAAGCAGCCTTTCCTGGGCCTGCGCCGAAACCTGAAGACTCATAAGCTAATCTCCCTTGCGGCTGCACCATATGACGGCCGTTGTGTAATTAAACTCTACAAAAAGTTAGCTTAGTGGCGCGACTGCGTCAAGGGCGGACCAAATAGCGTAAAAAATTATCAGGCGAGCTCAGGCGCCGGCGATCGTCATCTCGGCGATCTTGATGGTGGGCGCGACGGTCGACGAACGCCAGTTGAGATCGTTGCCGATCATTTCTATCCCGGCCATCATGTCCTTGAGATTTCCGGCGATGGTGATTTCCTGCACCGGGTAGGCGAGTTCGCCGTCCTCAATCCAGATTCCGCCCGCGCCGCGCGAATAGTCACCGGTGACCATGTTCACGCCGAAGCCGATGGTCTCGGTCAGGTACAACCCCTGCTTCACCGATCCGATAATCTGCTCAGGGGTGTAGGCGCCGGGCTCGAGGTACAGATTGGTGGTCGAAACGCTGGGAGCCTCGCCCACCGAGCGCGCGGCGTTGCCGGTAGGAGCCAGCCCGAGTTTGCGCGCCGAATAGCAGTCGAGCAGGTAGGTCGCGAGGACGCCCTTGTCCACCACGTTCTTGCGCGAGGTGGGAAGACCCTCGCCGTCGAAGGGCTTAGAGCCGAGGCCGCCGGGTATCAGCGCGTCGTCGACAATGGTGACGCCCGGGGCGGCGATCGGCTTGCCGAGCTGCCCCACCAGGAATGACGCGCCCTTATACAACGAAGGTCCCGAAGCGGCGCCGACGATCGATCGAATCAGGCCGGCGGCCATGTCGGGGTCGAACACGATCGGCGCGCGCATCGTCTTGATCTTGCGCGCACCGAGACGGCGCAGGGCGCGCTTGGCGGCGGTAATTCCGACCGACCCCGCGTCTTCGAGTTTTCCGAAGCGGCGGTTCGAGGTGTACCAGAAACCCTGCTGCATCGCGTCGCCATCTTGTGCGATCGGCTGCACCACGAGGGTGTACGAGGTGCCGGAATACTCGCCCGAGAAACCCTGGCTGTTGGCGAACAAGACCTGGTAGCGTCCGGAGCTGAACTCGGCGCCCTCTGAATTCTTCATGCGCGGATCGAACTTTAGCGCCGCGTTCTCCGCGGTTCGCGCAATTTCGAGCGCTTGATCCGCGGTCACAATTCCGCTGTCGGGATCCGCAAGCGAAAGCTCCGGCAACGACTTCGGATGCATCGAAGGGTCGGGCAATCCGGCCCACGGATCGGCGGCCGACAAGCGCGCAAGCTCCACAGTGTTGGCGACGAATGCACCAAGTGAATCGCGCTCGAGCTCAGCCGTCGACGAGGTCGCCGACGATTGTCCGCAAAACACCCGCAGTCCCAACCGCCGCTCGCGCGAGCTCTTGAGTTTCTCGACCTCGCCCAGGCGCACGCCGGCCGCGAGCGACTCGGCGGTCACGCACAGAACTTCCGCCGCACTGGCGCCCTTGCGCCGGGCCTCGTCGAGCGCCCAAGTGGCGAGCTCAATATCAATCGTCGCCATCAGATTTTTCTCAACTTCATTTCAATTGTCACGCGCGGGTGCCGCCGACCGTTATGCCGTCGATCCGAATCGTCGGAAGTCCAACTCCCACCGGCACGGATTGACCGTCCTTGCCGCAGGTGCCGACGCCGGCGTCGAGCGCGAGATCGTTGCCGACCATCGAGACGCGAGTCAGCACGTCGGGGCCGTTGCCGATGAGCGTGGCGCCTTTGACCGGCCGCGTCACCCGGCCGTCTTCGATCAGGTACGCCTCGCTGGCGGAGAAAA
Organism: uncultured delta proteobacterium; assembly: GCA_963842215.1. Lineage (GTDB taxonomy): Bacteria > Desulfobacterota > Binatia > Binatales > Binataceae > Binatus. Next base: position 1,989,594 of record CAWJFQ010000001.1, read on the forward strand.
CAAATTTGCCGTTGGTGATATCGACCTGCCCGCCGCCGAAGCTGACGGCGTAAAGGCCGTTCTTGACCGATTTCATTATTTCTTCGGGTGTCGATTCGCCATTGAGCATGAAGGTGTTGGTCATCCGCGGCATCGGCGAGTGCGCAAAGCTCTCGCGCCGGCCGTTGCCGGTGGGCTCCATTTTCATGAGGCGCGCGTTCATCCGATCCTGCAGATAGCCGCGCAGGATTCCCTTTTCGATCAGCACCGTACGCGAGGTGGGCGTGCCTTCATCGTCGACGTTGAGGCTGCCGCGGCGATTGGGAATAGTGCCGTCATCGATCACCGTACAAAGTTCGCTCGCGACTTTCTGGCCGATTCGATTCGCAAACGCCGACACGCCCTTGCGATTGAAATCGCCTTCGAGCCCGTGGCCGATCGCTTCGTGCAGCAGAATCCCCGGCCATCCGGGTCCGAGCACGACGACCATCTCGCCGGCGGGCGCGTCAACCGCGTCGAGATTCACGATCGCCTGCCGCGCGGCCTCGAGCGCATACTCGCGCCAGCGATCGTTCTCGATGAAATAGTTCCATTCGACGCGGCCACCACCGCCATACGAGCCCATCTGGCGGCCCTTGCCGTCGTCTGCGATCACGGTGACGTTGAGGCGGCATAGCGGCTGCACGTCGGCTGCGACCTGGCCGTCGCTCCTCACCACCATCACGATCTTTTGCTCGCATGCGAACGAGGCCATCACATTTTTTACGCGCGGGTCGGAGGCGCGAACGACGCGATCGATCTCGTTCAGCAGCTTGGCGCGTTCCTGCACGGGAACGTCGAGCGGCGTGCTCGGAAGATCGTACAGTTCGTGTCGCGCGACCGGAGCGCCGACCTGCACCGCGGCGGGCGTTGTGCCGCGCTGATCAGCGATCGCGCGCGCAGCCTCGGCCGCGAGGCGCATCCGGTCGATAGTGACTTCGTCGGAATACGCGTAGCCGGTGCGATCTTCGGCGCATACCCGCACGCCGACGCCGTGGCTCACGCTCTTGCTGGTGTGATTCACCATCGATTCTTCGAGCGCGAGACCCTCGGCGCTGCGGTACTCGAAGTAGAGATCGGCGTAATCGGCCTTGCGTTCGAGCGCGCTGCCGAGAATTCGCTCGAGCGCGCCGTGGTTCATACCGAATCGATTGAGGAAAAATTTATCGGGAGCAACAAGTTCGTTGGACATATTTTTGCCGCCTGTAAATCAACATTATCAAACCGCGTGCTCGCCAAGAAGGTGCTCGCTGCGTTACGATTTGGCGATGGCCACGCGCGAGAGTTTGACCCTGATCGATCGCCTGATGCTCGAGATGATCGCGCAGCAGGAGAGCAAGGTGCTCGCGATGGCGCGTGCGATTCATCCCGGGCTGACACCGGAGGATATCCGCAATCCCAACGATTTTGCCGACCTGATGGCGAGCGGCGAGTGGAATTTCGAGGACGGAATCCTGGCCGGGTTGAAGAGCGCGCATATGGCACTACGCGCGAAGCTGCTCGAGACCATCGAACGATAAACCAGGCCGACAAGAAAAAAAGGCACGAAGAGATTTTCTTCGTGCCTCTTACGTACCCGGAAAAATTCGTTTGGATCAGCCGGCCGCGGCAGCCGCGCGCCGAGGGCGCTCGCTGGTTGCGCCTTCCTTTCCTGCGGTTGATCGTTTGCGCGGCTTCTTCGACTTGGTCTGCTCTTCGGCGCCGGTGAATTCGATGACCGACATCATCGCGGCGTCACCGCGGCGATGACCGTACTTGATCACCCGCGTATAGCCGCCGTTGCGATCCTTGAAGCGCGGCGCGATCTCGTCAAACAACTTCTTGACTGCTTCATGCGATTGCAATGCCGCAAATGCGCGCCGGCGTGCGGCGAGATCGTTCTGCTTGCCGAGCGTGACCATCCGGTCCGCAATTCGCCGCAGTTCCTTGGCCTTGGGATCGGTGGTGGTGATTCGTCCATGACGAATCAGCGCGAGCACCATATTCTTGAACAGCGCCTTGCGATGCGCCGAGGTGCGATTGAGCTTGCGGCCCGCGTTTAGATGACGCATCAGTTACTCCAACCTTGCAAAACAGCCTCAGGCCGATTCGCGCCGTTCCTGTTCTTCCCACATGCGGTCGAGCTCGCCGCGCGGCGGCAGGTTCTCCAGCCGCATCCCGAGCGACAACCCCATGTCGGCAAGTACTTCCTTGATCTCGTTGAGGGACTTGCGTCCGAAGTTTTTGATTTTGAGCATGTCCTGCTCGGTGCGCTGCACCAGCTCGCCGATATACTTGATGTCGGCGTTCTGAAGACCGTTGAAGGCGCGCACGGAGATCGGCAGGCCCTCGACCGGGCGATACAAAAGCTCGCTCATCGTGGGGCGCGCTTCTCCCCCTTCGATGGTGCCTGCGGGCGCTTCCGCTTCTTCTTCGACGCCCGCGAAAATCGTCATCTGATCGCGCATCACGCGCGCCGCGTAGGTCAGCGCCTCGCGCGGATTGATCGAGCCGTCGGTCCAGATTTCAAGCGCGAGCCGATCGTAGTCGGTGCGCTGGCCGACGCGCGCGTTGGTCACGGTGAAATTGACTTTGCGAATCGGCGAGAAGATCGCGTCGAGGCGAATCGTGCCGATGGGCTCCTCGTCTTCGGTGCGCTCGCCGGGCACGTAGCCGCGGCCGCGCTTGATGACAAGCTCCATGTCGAGCTCGGCGCCCTTGTCGAGCGACGCGATATGCTTGTCCGGGGTCAGGATTTCCAGGCTGGGGCCGCCGGTGATATCGCGCGCGGTCACCTGCGCCTCACCCTTGACCTTGAGGGTGGCGGTAATCTGCTCGCCCTCGTGCAGGCGCAAGCGAATTTCCTTGAGGTTGAGGACGATGTCGGTCACGTCCTCCTTGACGCCGGCCAGAGTGGAAAACTCGTGCAGGACGTTCTTGATCCTGACTGCCGTGATCGCATAGCCGGGCAGCGTGGACAGCAGGATGCGCCGCAGCGCGTTGCCAACGGTAATTCCGTAGCCGCGTTCGAGCGGCTCCGCGGAAAATTTGCCGTAGGAAGGAGTGACTTCCTTCTCGTCGAACTCGACAGTCTTGGGTTTGATCAGATCTCGCCAGTCATTCTGCATAATCGATGCTCTTTTTTCCGATGGATTTCCCGCGCCCACACAGGTCCACCACGGACCGGGACGCCGAATCGGTGTGCCTCCGCCCTATCTGGAGTAATGCTCGACGATCAGCTTCTCGCTAATCGGCATCGTCAATTCAGCGCGCGCCGGCAGCGACCGGAGCGAGCCGCGGAATTGTTCACGCTCGAGTGCCATCCACGGCGGTACACCGCGGCGCTGCGCCATCTCGATTGCCTCGACGATCACCTTCTTGGTGCGGCTCGCCTCGGCCACGCTGATTACACTGCCAACCTCGACCAGGGTCGAGGGAATCGTGACTTTCTTGCCATTGACGTGAATATGCCCGTGGCGAACAACCTGGCGCGCCTGCGCCAGCGAACTGGCGAAGCCGAGCCGATACACCACGTTGTCGAGCCGACGCTCGAGCAGCACCAGCAAATTCTCGCCGGTGATCCCGTCCATCCGCTCAGCCATCGCGAAGTAGGCCGCGAACTGCGTTTCCATGAGCCCGTAGATGCGCTTGACCTTCTGCTTCTCGCGCAGCCGAATCGCGAATTCGGAGAAACGCGTACGCGCCTGGCCGTGCGCGCCGGGCGGATAGTTGCGCCGCTCGATAGCGCACTTGTCGCTGTAGCATCGCTCTCCCTTGAGGAAGAGCTTCAGCCCTTCGCGCCGGCATAGCCGGCATACCGGCCCCAAATTCCTAGCCATCTTTTTTCAGTGAATCCGCTTTGTTGGGGACATCCGGCTCAAAATTTCCTTCTTTTCAGTGAATCAGCTTGATTGCTAACTACTGGACGAAAATTTCCTCAGTTGTCCGCGTTTCTTTTTTCAGTGAATCCGCTTGCGTGCTGATGACACGCTCAAAATTTCCTTCTTTCAGTGAATCAGCTTGATTGCTGTCAATCGAATAAAAATTTCCTTAGTTGTTCGCTTCCTCAGACTCTGCGCCGTTTTGGCGGACGGCATCCGTTATGCGGAATCGGAGTTACGTCTTTGATCGAGATTACGCCGAGGCCCGCCGCTTGCAGCGCACGCACTGCCGACTCGCGTCCACCGCCGGGACCTTTGACGTGCACGACCACCGCGCGCATCCCGACTTCCGAGCACTTGCGGGCGCACGCCTCAGCCGCCATCTGCGCTGCGAACGGAGTGCCCTTGCGCGAGCCCTTGAAGCCGACCGAGCCGGCGCTCGACCAGGCGATCACGGTGCCCTGCTGATCGGTGATCGTCACGATCGTGTTGTTGAAGGTCGCATGCACATGGGCGACGCCTTCGGGCACGTTGCGACGTGTCTTTCTGCGGCGCGGCGCAGGAGCCGGCGCTCCGGCGGCAGCGGCGGGCGTCGCAGCAGCGGCCTTCTTCTCGGGTTCGGCTTTGGTCTCTTTTATTTCGTCAGCCATTCTTTTCTTTTTTCAGTGAATCCGCTCTTTTTTCGGTGAATCCGCCTTTTTTCAGTGAATCCGCTTGGGTGCTGGCGGTCCGGCGACAATTTCCTTAGTTGTTGGCGTTTTGGTCGAACTCTACTCGCGATTGGGCTAGCCTTTTGGTGGCGCCTGCTTCTTGCCCGCGACCACTTTGCGCGGACCTTTGCGCGTGCGCGCGTTGGTGTGAGTACGTTGGCCGCGCACCGGAAGTCCGCGACGATGCCGAATGCCGCGGTAGCATCCGAGATCCATCAGCCGCTTGATTGACTGCTGAAAGTCGCGCCGGAGGTCGCCTTCGACTTCGAAGTCAGTGTCGATCACCTGGCGGATATGGACCTGCTGATCCGCCGACAGGTCGTCGGTCTTGGTCGCAGGATCAACCTTGGCGGCGGTGAGAATTTTCAACGCGCTCGGCCGCCCTATTCCGTAGATATAGGTCAGCGCGATATCCATCCGCTTGTTCTTGGGTAGTTCGACTCCAGCTATGCGTGCCATCGCGAAATCCTTCCTAGCCCTGGCGCTGCTTGTGGCGCGGGTTGGAGCACAGGATGCGCACGACACCTTCGCGGCGCACCACTTTGCAGTTCTTACAAATCTTTTTTACCGACGCCCTGACTTTCATTTTTTCAGTCTCTGTTCAAAACGCGCTCTAGCGCATCCGATATGTAATCCGCCCGCGAGTCAGGTCGTACGGCGAGAGCTCCACCGTGACTTTGTCGCCGGCCAGAATCTTGATGTAGTGCATCCTCATTTTGCCCGAGATATGAGCCAAAACTTTGTGCCCATTGTCGAGCGTTACCCTGAACACCGCATTGGGGAGTGCTTCCTGCACCGTCCCCTGTACTTCGATCGCGTCGCCCTTAGACATTTTCGAGTTCGCTCAAAATTTCCGGCCCGTTGGAGGTAATGGCGATGGAATGTTCGAAGTGGGCAGATAGTTTACCGTCCGCCGTCACCGCAGTCCAGCCATCGGAAAGTATCTCCAAATCGGGGCTTCCCTCGTTAACCATCGGTTCAATTGCCAGCGCCATTCCCTCGCGCAGGCGCGGATTCGGCATCCCGGGACGAAAATAATTCGGCACCTGCGGGTCCTCGTGGAGCCGGCGGCCGATTCCATGGCCGGCGAAGTCGGTCACTACCGAAAAGCCCGCCCGCTCGACGGTTTCCTGCACCGCGCGCGCGATATCGCTGATACGATTGCCCGCGCGAGCCTGCGCGATTCCGGCATAGAGCGATTCGCGGGTCACCTGCAGCAGCTTCGTCACCCGCTCCGGCACCGCGCCAACCGCGACCGTGCGGGCAGAGTCGCCGTAGAAGCCCTCATACACCACGCCGAAGTCGAGCCCGACGATGTCACCGGCCTTCAGCCTGCGGCTCGACGGGATGCCGTGGACGATTTCGTTGTTGACCGATACGCACAGGCATTTCGGATAAACGACGTCGCCCGGCTTGTAGCCCTTGAACGCCGGCTTTGCCCCTTTTTTATAGGTCAGCTCTTCGGCCAGTTTATCCAGTTCCTCGGTCGTAACGCCGGGACGCACCGCAGCCGCAAGCGCCTCGAGGATCTCGGCGACAATCTGGCTCGCATGGCGCATCACCGCGATCTCCGCCGGAGTTTTAATCGTAATCATGATTGCGCGCTTTGCGGGCCGGCGCCGTTAACCGCGGCCAGGATTCGCTTTTCCACTTCGTCGGTGCTGCCGACGCCGTTAACCTGGGCGAGCAATCCGAGCCGTCCGTAATGATCGAGCAGTGGACGCGTCGCTTCACGATAAACCTTGAGCCGCTCGCGGACCGTGTCCTCGGCGTCGTCCTCGCGCTGATACAGCTCGCCGCCGCATTTGTCGCACACGCCAGGTTTGGTGGGCGGCTCGAACGCCACGTGATACATCGCGTTGCAGTTTCGGCAGGTACGCCGCCCTGAAATTCGCTTGACGATTTCTTCGTCGGGGACGATCACTGCGATCGCCTTGTCGAGTTTCAGCTTCACGCGATCGAGCCCCTTCGACAATGCCTCCGCCTGCATCACGTTGCGCGGGAAGCCGTCGAGAATGAACCCGGGGCGCGCGTCGTCTTTTCTGAGACGCTCCGCTACCAGCCTGAGCACCAAATCGTCGGGCACCAGCTGCCCCCGATCCATGAAGCTGGCGGCCTCGCGGCCAAGTTCGGAATCCTCTCGCACGACGGCGCGCAAGAGATCGCCGCTGGCAACTTGCGGAACGCCCCATAACGTCGCGAGCGCGCGCGCCTGCGTTCCCTTGCCCGCACCCGGCGGGCCCAGCAGCACGAGTCGCACCAGCTAGGCACCCCTCTTGGTCTTGACCCGTCCGCGACGCATGAAGCCTTCGTAGTTGCGGGTGAGCAGATGGGTCTCGATCTGCGCGACCGTGTCGAGCGCCACGCCCACGACGATCAATAATGCCGTGCCGCCGAAGAAAAATGGCACGTTGAAGCGCGCGATCAGAATCGTCGGCAGCACGCACACGGCGCTGACGTAAATCGCGCCACCGAGCGTGATTCGCGACAGCACGCGATCGATATAGTCGGCGGTAAAACGCCCCGGCCGGATTCCCGGAATGAAGCCGCCATATTTCTTCAGATTGTCGGCGACGTCGACCGGGTTAAAGGTGACCGAGGTGTAGAAGTAACAGAAGAACACGATCAGCCCAACGTAAACCAGGTCGTAGTAGAAGCCGCCAGGAGTCAGATAACTCGAATACGGTTTCAGAAAGGGAACGAAAGCCGCCAGCGTCGCCGGAAACACCAGCAGCGCCGACGCAAAAATCGGCGGAATAACGCCCGACGTATTTATCTTCAACGGCAGATGCGAACTCTGACCGCCGTAAACCCGACGACCGACCACGCGACGCGCGTACTGAATCGGAATTCGCCGCTGCGCAGTCTCGATATAGACGATGCCGGCGATCACGGCGGCCGCCACTATCAGGATGAAGATGAGCAGGAAGATGCTCATTTCGCCCTCGCGCACGAATTGCGTCGTGGTGCCGATCGCGCTGGGCAGGCGCGCCACGATTCCCGCCATGATGATCAGCGAGATGCCGTTGCCGATGCCACGCTCGGTGATCTGCTCGCCGATCCACATCAGGAACATCGTGCCGGCGGTGACCGTGAGCACCGTCATGATGATAAAGGCCGGTCCGGGATTGTATACGATACTGCCGCCGCCGGGCGCCTGAATCTTTTCGAGCGAGAATGCGATCATAGTGCCCTGGAACAATGCCAGGACGACGGTGCCGTAGCGCGTGTATTGCGTGATCTTGCGGCGGCCGGCTTCGCCTTCCTTGTAGAGCTCGTCGAGATATGGCGACGCTATTTTCAACAGGTCGAGAACGATGGCCACCGAGATGTACGGCATGATGCCGAGCGCGAGCACCGAGAAGCGCTCCAGCGCGCCACCGGAAAACAGATTGACCCATCCAAACAACGTGCCGCTGGCGGCGTCGAAAAATGACGCGAGCGCCTGCCCGTCGATACCGGGCGTAGGCACGGCCACGCCGATGCGGTAGACGGCCAGCATGAGGGCCGTAAACACCAGCCGTCGGCGCAACTCCGGGATGCGCGAGGCGTTTGAAAACCCATCCAGCATCTAGCTTTCGCTGGGCCTTATCAACTCCGCGAAGCCGCCCACAGCGGCGATTTTATCCAGCGCGCTTTTCGAGAACGCATCGGCGCGAACTTTAATCTTACTCTTCAGGTCGCCGTCGCCCAAAACCTTGACCTTGCGCCCGGCGGGAATCAGCCCGCGCGCAACCAGCGCCGCGGCATCGATCGTGACGCCCTCGTCGAAGTCGCCGAGCCGCGACAGATTCACGATCGCATACTCGTCGCGACGCGCCTGGTTCTTCAACGTCCGTCGAAACCCCTGCTTGGGCAAGCGCCGCTGCAACGGCATCTGGCCGCCTTCGTAGCTCGGCGGCGTGTTGCCATGCGACCGCGCGCCCAATCCCTTGTGACCGCGGCCCGAGGTCTTGCCGTGGCCGGAGCCGATTCCTCTGCCCACGCGGCGTTTGCGATGGGTCGAGCCGGGCGACGGTTTCAAATCCTTCAAGTCCATGACTAAGCCTAATCCTTGAGCTCCACCACCAAATGCTTCAGGCGCTTGACCATCCCCTCGACCGCCGCGCTGCGCTTGAGCTCGCGCACGCTGCCCACTTTGCCCAGGCCAAGACCCTTGACCGTCTCGCGCACGCGCCGTTTGGTGCTGATAGGACTGCCGATCAGCTTGACGCGAATTTTATCCGACATCGTCTATGCCTCGATCACGCAGCCGCTTCCGGATGATTCGGCACCCGTCCGCGAAGCCGATTGATATCCTGCGTGCTGCGCAGTTCCGCGAGCGCTTCGAGCGTCGCCTTCACCAAATTGTGCGGATTCGACGAACCCAGCCGCTTGGTCAAAATATTGCGGATTCCCGCGAGCTCGACCACTGCGCGCACGCCGCCCGCCGCGATTACTCCGGTGCCTTCCGCGGCCGGCCGCAGCACGACGCGCCCTGCGCCGAACCGTCCGACCACTTCATGTGGAATCGTACCGTCCTGAATCGGCACGCGGACCAGGCTCTTCTTCGCGCGATCTACCCCCTTGCGAATCGCCTCCGGCACTTCGTTGGCCTTGCCCAGCCCGAATCCGACCAGCCCGTTGTGATCGCCCGCGACCACCAGCGCGCTGAAGCTGAAGCGCCGTCCACCCTTCACCACCTTCGCCACGCGGTTGATATGCACGACCTTCTCTTTGATCTCGAGGCCCTGCGGATCGATTCGCTGCACCACCGTGCCTTCTCTAAGCGTTCGTTGCCTGCCGTTCAAAATTTTAACCCCGCTTCGCGCGCCGCATCGGCCAGCGCCTTGACCCGGCCGTGATAAAGAAATCCGTTTCGATCGAACACGACGCTTGAAATCCCGCTCTGCAGGCATCGCTCTGCGATCGCCTTGCCCACTGCCTTGGCCGCCGCAAGATTGCGCTTGCTCTTGAGCCCCTCGCGCACGCCCGCAGTTTCAGTCGAAGCCGCGGCCAGCGTACGCCCGCTCTCGTCGGAAATAACCTGGACGTATATGTGGTGCAGCGAGCGGAACACCGACAGCCGCGGGCGCTGATCGTTGCCGACGGCCTTGCGCCGCACCCGCCCCTGGCGCAGCTTGCGTTTCTCTGATCGCTCTACTGCCATAGTCGTAAACCTTAAGCCGAGGTCGATCCCGCCGCGGCCTTGCCCGCTTTGCGGCGAATCGTCTCGGTCGCGTACTTGATTCCCTTGCCCTTGTACGGTTCCGGCGGCCGCAGCTCGCGAATCTGCGCGGCCACCGTGCCGAGTAACTGGCGGTCGGCGCTCTCGAGCGTGACGGTCACTTGCTTCTCGACCTTAGCGGTGACCCCGGGCGGCAGCTGGTAAACAATCGGATGCGAGTAGCCGAGCGTCAAGTTCACTTGCTGGCCCTTGGCTTCCGCGCGGTAGCCGACGCCGTTGATCTCAAGCACGCGGGTAAAGCCCTTGCCTACCCCCTCGACCATGTTCGCAACCAGCTTGCGCATCAGGCCGTGAATCGCGCGCTCCTCACTGGTGTCGCCCGGCCGCTTCACCACGATTTCAGAATCCTTGATCTCGACGGTGAAGCCGGGATGAAGCTTAATCTCGAGCTTGCCCTTGGGCCCTTCGACCTTGAGCATCCCGCCGGCGACCGACGCCTTGACGCTCTTGTCTAGATGAATCGGCAATTTTCCTATCCGCGACATCGCTGATTACCAAACCCGGCAGAGGATTTCGCCGCCGACTTTTCGCCGCCTTGCTTCACGGCCGGTCATCACCCCAAGCGGAGTCGACACTATTTGCACGCCCATCGCGCCGCGCACCTTGCCAATCTCGTCGGCGCCGGCGTAGCGCCGATTGCTCGGCTTGCTGATTCGATCGATACCGCGAATAACCGACTCGCGCGTCGGCGAGTAACGAAGTTTGAGCGCCAGCATTTTCTTGGGCGCTTCGCCGCCCACTTCGACCCCGCCCAAAAAGCCCTCGGCCATCAGCACGCGGCAAATCGCCTCGCGCAGCCGTGAATGGGGCACCGTGAGCTCATTGTACCGCGCACGCATCGCGTTGCGGATTCGCGTAAGCAGTTCTGCGATTGGATCGGTCTGCGACATGATTTGTCTCTTTTACCAGCTTGCCTTAATCACGCCCGGCAACTTGCCGTCGAGCGCGTACTTGCGCAGGCAGAGCCTGCACATCTTGAAACGCCGATAGTACGCACGCGCGCGTCCGCATAGCGGGCAACGGTTGTACTGGCGTACTTTAAATTTTTGTTTGCGGGTTGCCTTAACCCGCAGGCACGTTTTCGCCATTCAACTAATCCCTATGCCCCTTCCGCCGGCGGCGGCGTGGCCGCTGCTGCCACCGCAGCCCTGGCTGCCGCATGAGCCTGCGCTGCCGCTGCCGCCTTGGCCGCATCGGCTTCGCGCTCGGCCGCTCCGCGCATCGGCATCCCGAGCGCGCGCAGCAGCGTCAGCCCCTCGAAGTCGCTGCGTGCCGTGGTCGTAATCGAAATCGTCAAGCCCTTCACCTTCTCGACCTTGTCGAGATTCAGTTCGGGAAAAATCGTGTGCTCCTTCAGTCCGAGCGAGTAGTTGCCGCGGCCGTCGAATGCCTTGTCGCTGACACCGCGAAAATCGCGCACGCGCGGCAACGAGATATTCACCAGCCGGTCGAAAAACTCCCACATCTTCTCGCGCCGCAGCGTCACCATCACGCCGATCGGCATCCCCTGGCGCAGCTTGAAATTGGAAATCGCCTTGCGCGCGCGCGTCAGCACCGGCCTCTGTCCGGCAATCACCTTGAGTTCTTCGAGTGCGGAGTCCAGCACCTTGACGTTGTCGCGCGCTTCCTGCAGCGCCATGTTGATAGTGATCTTCTGCAGCCGCGGCACCCGCATCTTGTTCTCGATTTTCAGCTCGCGCATCAACGCCGGCGCAATTTCATTCTCGAAGCGCACGCGCAGCCGCGCCGGCAGCTTGGGCTCGGGCGGCAACGGCGCCGCCGCCGCAGCCTTGGCCTCTTCAGCCGCCTGCTTCTGCTGAGCCTGGCGTGCCTTGCCTTCGCGCTTGGCCTTGGCCGCCGCGTCGGACTTGGCGGTCTGCTCGGCCTTGGCCGCCTGCTCAGCCTTGTCGGGCTTTTCTTTTTTGTCGGCCATTGCTCGTTACCCTGCTAGTCGTTACCGATCGCTTCGCCGCATCGCCGGCAGACACGGTTCTTGGCGCCGTCGTCTGCAACCTTGATTCCGACCCTGACCGGAGCGTTGCATCGGTCGCAAAAAATCATGACGTTCGAAATCGCGATGGGCGCTTCCTTCTCGACGATTCCGCCCGGACTCTGCGCACCGCGGGGCTTGCTGTGACGCTTGACGATATTGAGCCGCTCGATCACTACCCGTCCACGCTCCGGCAGCACCCGCATCACTTTGCCGGTCTTGCCGCGGTCGCGGCCGGTGACGACCATCACGGTGTCATTTTTTCTAATCTTGCTCTTCGCCGCCGCCATCACAACACCTCCGGCGCGAGCGAGATTATTTTCAAAAATTTCTTCGCCCGCAGCTCCCTCGCCACCGGACCGAAAATACGCGTGCCGACCGGCTCGTGATCCTTGTCGAGCAGCACCGCCGAGTTGCCGTCGAAGCGGATATAACTGCCGTCGTCGCGGCTGATTTCCTTGGCCGTGCGCACGATCACCGCGCGCGACACGTCGCCCTTTTTGACCTTGGCGTTGGGAATAGCCTCTTTGACTGCGACCACGATCACGTCTCCGACCGACGCGTACCTGCGCTTGGAGCCGCCGAGCACCTTGATGCACATCACCTTGCGGGCGCCCGAGTTATCGGCGACATCCAATACTGTCTGTACCTGCACCATCGTTGCGCGCCCTACCCCGCGGCCTTTTTGAGCACGCGGCTGACCCGCCAGCGCTTGTTCTTCGACAGCGGACGCGACTCGATGATCTGCACCCGGTCGCCTTCCTTGCACTCACCGCGCTCGTCATGCGCCATGAACTTCGTGCTGCGGCGCACGCGCTTGCCGTACAGCGCATGCTCGACCATGCGATCGACCTTGACCACCACGGTCTTGGTCATCTTGGCGGAGACCACCGTCCCCTCGCGCCGTTTAATTCGTTCGCGCATTGCCTGCCTTCTTCTCCGTTGCAGCTTCGATCCGCGTCTTCTCACTGAGCAGAGTCATGATCAGCGCCAGCTCGCGGCGCGCGCGCCGATAGCCCGCGTGATTGTCGAGCTGATTGGTGCGCAGCTTCAGCCGCAGGCGGAAGATTTCCTCGCGCGCCTCGCGCTCTTTCACGCGCAAATCGGGCGCGGTCATCTGCCTCAGTTCGCTAAGCTCCAAGGCCGCCCTCCTCGCGCTGGATCATGATCGTCTTAATCGGCAGCTTGTGCGCCGCCAGGCGCATCGCTTCCTTGGCCGTGGCGTAATCGACGCCTTCCATCTCGAACAGAATCCTGCCCGGCCGCACGCAGGCCACCCATCCCTCGGGCGAGCCCTTGCCCTTGCCCATGCGGGTTTCGGCCGGCTTCTTGGTGAACGGCTTGTCGGGGAAGACGCGAATCCAGACGCGCCCGCCGCGCTTAATATGGCGCGTGAGCGCGATACGGGCGGCTTCCAGAGCGCGCGTGTCGATTCGGCAGGTCTCAAGCGACTTGAGCCCGTAGTCGCCGAACGCAAGCGTAAGTCCGCGCGACTCCGCGCCGCGCACGCGGCCCTTCATCATCTTGCGCCATTTAACTTTTTTTGGTGCGAGCATCTTACTTCGTCAATTCGCCTGCACTGGAGTGCCTGCGCGTTTCGCGTCCGCATCCTTGCGCGTCAGAACTTCGCCGCGGAAAATCCAGACCTTGACCCCAATCTGGCCGTAGGTCGTGCGCGCTTCGGCAAATCCGTACGCAACGTCAGCCCGCAGCGTCTGCAGCGGCACGCGGCCCTCGCGGTACCATTCCTGGCGCGCGATTTCCGCACCGCCCAAGCGTCCCGCGACATGCACCTTGACGCCCTGCGCCCCCATTCGCATCGCACGAGTGACCGCTTCCTTCATCGCGCGCCGAAAGGCGACGCGCCGCTCGAGCTGCAACGCGATATTCTCGGCCACCAGCTGCGGGTCGAGGTCGGGACGGCGCACCTCGTGGATGTTTATGAAAGAGTCGCGGCCCTTCATCAGCTTCTGGATGTCGAGCTTGAGCTTGTCGATTTCGGCGCCCTTCTTGCCGATGACGATACCCGGACGCGCAGTGTAAATATTTATCTTGGCCTTGTTGGCCATCCGCTCGATTTCAATTCGCGAGATTCCGGCGTGGTAAAGCCGCTTCTTGATAAACTCGCGCAGCTTCAAATCCTCGTGCAGCAGCTTTGCGTAGTCGTGACTCGCGTACCAGCGTGAATCCCAGCTCTCGATAATGCCGAGGCGAAAACCGCGCGGATGTACTTTCTGTCCCATCTGAGACCTCAGGACGCCCGCTCGTCCACGATTACCGTGAGATGGCTGGTGCGTTTATGGATCGGCGTCGCATGCATATGCGCGCGCGTCAGCGATCGCTTCCAGGTCGGCCCGGTATCGGCGGTCGCGCGTTTCACGAACAGCTTGTCCTCATCGACGTTCTGCTGATCGCGCGCGTTGGCAATCGCCGCGAGCAGCGTTTTCGACACGAATCGCGCCGCCTTCTTGGGCGTGAATTCGAGAATCGACAGCGCCTGGTCGACTTTCTTGTCCACTATCAATTCGCACACCAGCTTCAGCTTGCGCGGCGAAATTCTTATAAAACGCAATCGCGATACCGATTCCATGACTCTTACAACTTCCCCGCGCTTACGCCTTGGCCGCCGCTGCCGCCGGAGCCGCCGGTGCTGCGGGCGCCGCCGACTGTTTCACTTCGCCCTTGCGATCGCCGGCATGACCATGAAAAGTGCGCGTCGGCGCAAATTCGCCGAGCTTGTGGCCGACCATGTTCTCGGTGCAGTAGACCGGGATGAACTTGTGGCCGTTGTGAACGGCGAACGTCAACGCGATCATGTCGGGCGTAATCATCGAGCGCCGCGACCAGGTCTTGATAATTCGCTTGTCGCCCGAAGCCGACGCGGCGGTGACTTTCTTCAGCAGATGTCCGTCGACGAACGGACCTTTTTTCAGTGACCTGGCCATAATCCCTTAATGCTTCCCGCGCGGCCGCCGGCTGACAATCAGATTGTCCGACGGCTTCTTCTTGCGCGTCTTGTAGCCCTTGGCGGGCTGGCCCCACGGCGACTGGGGATGGTTTCCTTTCGACTTGCCCTCGCCGCCGCCATGGGGATGGTCTACCGGGTTCATCGCAACTCCGCGCACATGACCGCGCTTGCCGAGCCATCGCGAGCGCCCGGCTTTGCCAATCGAAATATTTTCGTGATCGAGATTGCCGACCTGCCCAATGGTCGCGCGGCAATCCGCCTGCACCATCCGCTGCTCGCCCGAGGGCAGCTTGAGCAGCGCCATCTTGCCCTCTTTCGCCATCAACTGCGCTTGCACACCTGCGCCGCGCGCGAGCTTGGCGCCGGCTCCCGGCTTCATCTCGATCGCATGCACCACCGTGCCGAGCGGGATGTTCTTGAGCATCAACGCGTTGCCCGGCTTGATGTCGGCGTTCTCGCCCGACTCGACCTTCGCTCCGACCTTCAGCCCGTCGGGCGCTAGGATGTAGGTCTTCACGCCGTCGGCATAATGGAGCAGCGCGATATTGGCGGAACGATTCGGATCGTACTCAAGCGCGGCGACCACGGCCGGAATCCCGTCGCGGTTGCGCTTGAAATCGATCAGCCGCAGACGGCGCTTATGCCCGCCGCCGCGATGACGCGAAGTCATGCGTCCTCGGTTGTTGCGTCCGCCGGTGCGCTTGACCGGAACCAGCAGGCTTTTCTCGGGCTCCTTCTTGGTGAGCTCGGAAAAATCCGCTATCTGCATGAAGCGCTGCCCGGGCGTGCGCGGATTCAGTTGTATGACTGCCATTTTCGTTTCTCAGTATCTCTTCTATCGCGCTCTTACAGACCTTCGAAGAATTCGATCTTGTCGCCTTCCTTGAGCGTTACGTAAGCCTTCTTCCAGTCCATCTGGCGGCCCTTGATTGCGCCCTTGCGCCGCTCCTTGCCCATGAAGTTCGAGGTGCGGACCTTGAGCACGGTGACGTTGAACAGATGCTCGACGGCTTCGCGAATCTTGTCCTTGCTCGCGCCGGGACGCACGCGAAACAGCACCTGGCCGGCTTTTTCGCTCGCCATGGTGCCCTTCTCCGTGATGATGGGCGCGAGAATCAGGCTCTCAGGACTGCTCATTTCGCTTCTCCGGCGAATCGGGCTTCTATTGCCTTGGCGGTCTGACTCGTCATCACGAGCTCCCGGTAATTAAGCACGTCGTAAACGTTAAGCCCCTCCAGCGCCAGCACTTTGTGCGCGGCGAGGTTGCGCGCGGCGAGCAGAAACTTGCCGTCGCCTTCGCCCAGCACTATCAGCGCGTGCTCGACTCCGAGCTTGCCGAGCGCAGCCTTGGCGGCCTTGGTCTTGGGCTCCGACAGATCCAGCGACTCGACCACGAACAACCTGCCATTCTTCGCGCGATCGGAAATCGCCAGGCAGAGCGCGGCGCGCCACGCTTTCTTCGGCATCTTGTACGAGTAGTCGCGCGGCTGCGGACCGAAGATCGTTCCGCCATGCCGCCAGATTGGCGATCGGGTCGAGCCGGCGCGCGCCCGTCCGGTTCCCTTCTGCCGCCACGGCTTGCGCCCGCCGCCCGAGATGAGTCCCTTGGTCTTGGTCGACGCCGTCCCGGAGCGGCGATTGGCAAGCTGCATCCGAACCGCTTCGTGCAGCAGCGAGAGGTCGCCGTCGCGCCCGAAGACGTTGCCCGCAACTTCCAGCTCGCCGACTTTTTCGTGCGACGCAGAGTACAGCGGCAACTTGACCGGCGAGGCTTTTTCTTTCCGCTCAGGCACTGGCTGTCACCTTCACATTCGCGCGGCGGCGCGGACGGGCCGCGTGATGAACCACGAGCAGCGCGCCGTCGGGCCCAGGCACCGCGCCCGAGATGACGACTGCGTTGTCCTCGGCCAGTATCTCGAGCACTTCGAGATTAAGGATCGAGGCGGTCGCGTTGCCCATCTGCCCGGCCATTCTCATCCCTTTGCGCACCCGCCCGGGATACGAACGGTTACCGATCGATCCGCCGTGGCGGAAATATTCGTGCGTGCCATGCGATCCGGGAAAGCCTGAGAAGTGATGCCGCTTGATTACGCCGGCGTAGCCGTGACCCTTCGAGATTCCGGTCACATCGACCTGGTCGCCGACCTTGAACACGTCGCTCGCCGCGATTGGCTGGCCAAGCTTAAGCTCGCCTTCGCCGCGGCGTTCGAATTCACCCGACTTGACCCCGGCCGCGATGTTGGTCTTGGCGAAATGCCCCCGGACCGCGCCAGTCACGCGGCTCAGCTTGCGCTTGCCGAACGTCACCTGCACGGCTTCGTAGCCGTCTGTCGCCGCGGTCTTCACTTGCGAGACGGTGCATGGACCGAGCGTCAACACCGTGGCCGCGCGCACGCGACCGGCAGCGTCGGTCATCTGGGTCATCCCGATTTTCTTTCCAATCAATCCGGTCAGCATCGGCCCTACTCGAGCTTGATTTCGACGTCCACGCCCGCGGCCAGGTCGAGCTTGCCCAGCGCGTCGATAGTCTGCTGGGTCGGCTCGAGGACGTCGAGCAGACGTTTATGGGTACGAATTTCAAAATGCTCGCGCGACTTCTTGTCGACGTGCGGCGAGCGATTGACGGTAAAGCGCTCTATGCGGGTCGGCAGCGGAATCGGCCCCGCCACCCGGCCGCCGGTGCGCCGGATGGTGTCCACGATTTCGCGCACCGACTGATCGAGCAGGCGGTAGTCGTACGCCTTCAGGCGTATGCGTATCTTGTCGTTCATCTAACCTTGCCGCGCCCGATTGGTTAAGCGCTCCGCTCCATCTCTGCTCGCACGTTACCCTGTGTCAGTTACTTCAAAATCTTCGAAACGACGCCGGCGCCGACCGTCTTGCCGCCCTCGCGGATAGCAAAGCGCTGCCCTTCGTCCATCGCGACTGGGGTGATCAGCTCGCCAAGAATCTTGATGTTATCGCCCGGCATCACCATCTCGGTGCCCTCGGGCAGCGTCAGCACGCCCGTCACATCGGTGGTGCGGAAGTAGAACTGCGGGCGATATCCGGTGAAGAACGGCGTATGGCGGCCGCCTTCGTCCTTGGTCAGGATGTACGCCGACGCCTCGAAGTTGGTGTGGCCGGTGATCGAGCCGGGCTTTGCCAGTACCTGCCCGCGTTCAACGTCTTCGCGCTTGAGACCGCGCAGCAGCACGCCGATATTGTCGCCCGCCTGGCCCTCGTCGAGCAGCTTGCGGAACATCTCGACGCCGGTGACGACGGTCTTCTGGGTGTCCTTGAAGCCGACGATTTCGACTTCCTCGCCGACCTTGACCTTGCCCTTCTCGACGCGGCCGGTGACGACAGTGCCACGGCCGGAGATGGAGAACACGTCTTCAACCGGCATCAGGAACGGCTTCTCGGTCTCGCGAACTGGCTGTGGAATATAGCTGTCCACCGCGTCCATGAGATCGAGAATCGGCTTGCAGTTGGGGCAGTCGGCCTTGCCGCATCCACAGTTGAGCGCGTTGAGGGCGCTGCCGCGGATGATAGGCACGTCGTCGCCCTTGAAATTGTACTTGGACAGCAGGTCGCGGACTTCGAGCTCGACCAGGTCGAGCAGCTCGGGGTCGTCAACCATGTCAACCTTGTTCATGAAGACGACGATCGAGGGCACGCCGACCTGGTACGCGAGCAGAATATGTTCGCGGGTCTGCGGCATCGGGCCGTCGTTGGCGCCAACCACCAGGATGGCGCCGTCCATCTGTGCGGCGCCGGTTATCATGTTCTTGATGTAGTCGGCGTGTCCCGGGCAATCGACGTGCGCGTAGTGGCGCTTGGTCGTTTCGTATTCGACGTGCGCGATAGAGATCGTGATGCCGCGCTCCTTCTCTTCGGGCGCCTTGTCGATTTGGTCGAAGGCGGTGAAGGTGGCGAGCTTCTTTGACGCGAGGACCTTGGTAATCGCGGCGGTTAAAGTTGTCTTGCCGTGATCGATATGACCAATGGTGCCGACGTTCGCGTGCGGCTTGGTGCGTTCAAATTTAGCCTTGCCCATTTTCTGGTAACCTCCGATTGAGCACGTTGCTACGCGCGCTTCTTTTCGTCTCCGTCGTTAGTGCGCGCAGTCAACTCTTCAAAAATATTTTTCGGCACGGGTTCATACGCGCCGAATTGCATTGTGTAGGTCGCGCGGCCCTGGGTCATCGAGCGCAGCCGCGTAGCATAACCGAACATCGTCGCGAGCGGGACGCGAGCCTCGATGACCTGCGCACCGGCGCGATTTTCCATGTCGAGAATCTTGCCGCGCCGCCCGCTCAGGTCGCCGATTACCTCGCCCATGAACTCCTGCGGCGTGACGGCCTCGACTTCCATGACGGGCTCGAGCAGAATCGGCTCGGCCTTCTCGCAAGCTTCCTTGAACGCCATCGAGCCCGCGATTTTGAACGCGAGCTCCGACGAATCGACGTCGTGTTCCTTGCCGTCGATTACGATGGCTTTGACGTCGACCATCGGATAGCCGGCGACCACTCCGTTCTCCATCGCTTCTTTGACGCCGTCTTCAATCGCCGGAATAAAGTTGCGCGAGATCGATCCACCCTTGGTGCCGTCTTCGAACTCGAAGCCGCCGCCCTTGGGCAGTGGCTCGATTCGAAGCTCGACCACCGCAAACTGTCCGTGACCGCCGCTCTGGCGCACCAGCCTGCCTTCGGCTTCCGAGGCGCGCTTGATGGTTTCCCGGTACGCGACCTGCGGCTTGCCGATGTTGGCGTCGACTTTGAATTCGCGCAGCATCCGGTCGACGATGATCTCGAGATGCAACTCGCCCATGCCGGAGATAAGGGTCTGCGCAGTTTCCTTATTCACGCTGACGCGGAATGACGGGTCTTCCTTGGCGAGCTTCTGCAGCGCCTCGCCGAGCTTTTCCTGGTCGGCCTTGGTCTTGGGCTCGATCGCGATCTGGATGACCGGCTCGGGAAACTCGATCGACTCGAGCACGATTGGCGCCGCCGGATCGCATAGCGTGTCGCCGGTAGTCGTATCGCGCAGGCCCACGGCGCAGATGTCGCCGGCGTAAACCTCGGTAATATCCTCGCGCTTGTTCGCGTGCATCTTGAGCATCCGGCCGATTCGTTCGCGCTTGCCGCGAGTCGAATTGAGCAGCGACGAGCCGCTTTCGAGCTTGCCCGAATAGACCCGGATGAAAGTGAGCGTGCCCATGTGCTGGTCGTTCATTATCTTGAACGCGAGCGCGGAGAACGGCGCGTCGTCGCGCGGCCATCGCTCTTCTATCTTGTCGCCCACCTTGCCGACAACCGGCGGCAGGTCCAGCGGCGAGGGCAGATAGTTCACGACCGCGTCGAGCATCGGCTGCACGCCCTTGTTGCGGAACGCAGAGCCAAGAATCACCGGCGTAATCGACATCTTGAGCGTGGCGGCGCGAATCGCAGCACGAATCTGATCCGGCGAGGGCGCCTTGCCTTCGAGGTACATCTCCATGATGTGCTCGTCGTGATCGGCGAGCGTTTCGATCATCTTGTCGCGATAGCCCGCGGCCTGCTCTTTCATGTCGGCCGGGATGTCGGCGACCCGAAACTCCGCGCCGAGACGATCTTCGTCCCAGATAAGCGCCTTCTGATCGATCAGATCGACCAGCCCGGTGAACTTTTCCTCGGCGCCTATAGGCAGATGCAACAGCAGGGGCGTGGCCTTGAGCTTGTCGCGCATTTCCTGCACGACGCGCTCGAACTCCGCTCCCACGCGATCCATCTTGTTGATAAACGCGACCCGCGGCACGCGATACTTATCAGCCTGCCGCCACACGGTTTCCGACTGCGGCTCGACGCCGCCGACCGCGCAGAAAACCGCGACCGCGCCGTCAAGCACGCGCAGCGAGCGCTCGACTTCAATCGTGAAATCGACGTGTCCCGGGGTGTCGATAATATTGATGCGGTGATCGCGCCAAAAGCAGGTGGTCGCCGCCGATGTGATCGTGATGCCGCGCTCCTGCTCCTGCACCATCCAGTCCATCGTCGCGGTGCCTTCATGCACCTCGCCGATCTTGTAGTTGATACCGGTGTAGAAGAGCACGCGCTCGGTGGTGGTGGTCTTGCCGGCATCGATGTGCGCCATGATGCCGATATTGCGCACCCGTTCTATAAGTGTCTGACGAGCCATCTAAAAAAACTCGGGTATTACCAGCGATAGTGGGCGAACGCCTTGTTGGCGTCAGCCATTCGGTGTGTGTCTTCGCGCTTCTTGACCCCGCCGCCGCGATTGGCGGCTGCGTCGAGGATTTCGGCGGCGAGCCGCTCTTCCATCGACTTCTCGCCGCGTGCGCGCGCCGCCGCAACCAGCCAACGCATCGCCAGCGAATTGCGCCGGACCGGACGCACCTCGCTCGGCACCTGGTAGTTGGCGCCGCCGACCCGCCGCGAGCGAACCTCGACGGCCGGACGAACGTTATCGAGCGCGCGCTTGAAGACTACCAGGCCGTCTTCCTTCGAGCGCTCCGCCACGAGATCGAGCGCGTGATAAAAAATCTGCTCGGCGAGCGACTTCTTGCCGCGTTCCATCACGACGTTCATGAACTTCGCGACAGTGCGGTCGTGATACTTGGGGTCCGCCGGAACTTCGCGGACGCGAATTTGTCCTTTGCGCGACATATAACTCTACTTGGGTTTCTTCGACCCGTACTTTGAGCGGCCCTTGCGCCGCTCCTGCACGCCGATTGAATCCAGCGTGCCGCGGATCACGTGATAGCGAACGCCCGGCAAGTCGCGCACGCGACCGCCGCGAATCAGCACGACTGAATGCTCCTGCAGGTTGTGCCCGACGCCCGGGATATAGGTGTTCACCTCGATCCCGTTGGACAGCCGCACGCGCGCGACCTTGCGCAGCGCAGAGTTGGGCTTCTTGGGCGTGGTCGTCTTCACCTGCGTGCATACGCCGCGCTTCTGCGGCGATCCCTCGAGTGCGCGCGCTTTCACCTTGAAGCGTTTCTTCACGCGCGCCTGCCGGATCAATTGATTTATGGTCGGCACAGTTTTCTCAATCTAATCACTTCTCATTCTTTTGCGCGTCGCGAGGCGCACCTATGCGACACTCGCCGATACTCAAAGACCGCTCGGCGCCGGCCTCGCAGCCGGCCCGGTTTTTCGCCGGATTGCCCCCGGTGGGGCGCGGTGTTCAAACAAACCCCCCAAGGACACTTATGCCCTTGGGGGAAACATCATTATGTACGGGACCTGACCCGCCGTGTCAATCTCCGACCGGTGCCGGCGCGGCTGCCAGCTCCGGTTTTTCCACCTCTTCTTCAGCCGCGGCGCCTTCGACCTTCACCACCATCTGATTGTACGAGTTCATGCCGGTGCCGGCCGGTATCAAACGTCCCATGATGACGTTTTCTTTCAGCCCGACCAGCCGGTCCACCTTGCCGTTGATGGCGGACTCGGTGAGCACGCGCGTGGTTTCCTGGAACGATGCGGCCGAGATGAAACTTTCGGTCGACAAGGACGCCTTGGTGATCCCGAGCAGCAGAGGCTCCGCGATTGCAGGCTCTCCGCCACGCGTCAGCACGCGGCCGTTCTCCTCGTCGAAGCGCCATTTCTCGACCTGGTCGCCGACCAGGAAGGGCGTGTCGCCGACTTCCTTGATTCGCACGCGCCGCAGCATCTGGCGCACGATCACTTCGATATGCTTGTCGTTGATGCGCACGCCCTGCAGGCGGTAAATCTCCTGGATTTCGTCGACCAGGTATTTCGCCAGCGCCTTCTCGCCGAGAATCGTCAGGATGTCGTGCGGATTCGACGAGCCTTCCATCAAGGGCTCGCCCGCCTTGACGATATCGCCCTCGTGCACCGCGATATGCTTGCCTTTGGGGATCAGGTACTCACGCTTCTCGCCGATTTCAGGAGTGACTTCGACCTTGCGCTTGCCCTTGGTGTCCTTGCCGAATGAAACCTGCCCGTCGATCTCCGAGATGACCGCGAACTCCTTGGGCTTGCGCGCTTCGAACAACTCCGCGACCCGCGGCAGACCGCCGGTGATGTCCTTGGTCTTGGTGGTCTCGCGCGGGATTTTTGCGATCACGTCGCCCGGCTCGACCGCCGTACCTTCGGGCACGTTGATATACGCACCGACCGGCAGGAAGTAGCGCGCGACGTTGTTCGAGCTGGGCAACTTGGCAGTCTTGCCGCTCGCGTCTTTAATTGAGATACGCGGGCGTACGTCGAGATCTTTGAACTCGACGATAACGTTGGAGCGCGCGCCGGTTCGCTCATCGACCCGCTCCTCCATCGTCTTGCCTTCGATGATATCGCCGTACTTAACCGTGCCGCCGACTTCGGTGATGATCGGCGTGGTGTACGGATCCCATTCGGCGATCAGCTCTCCGGGCTTGACCTTGTCGCCCTCGGCCTTGCGCAGCTTGGCGCCGTACACCAGCGGGTAACGCTCGCGTTCGCGCTCGCGCACGCGGCCGCCTTCGTCGGTGACCTGCGCGGCGATTACCACTTCGCCGTGCCGCGTCATCACGACCAGGTTGCCATCGCGGCTCTTGACGGTGTTGACGCCATGCAGGCGCATCACGCCTTCATTGCGCACTTCGAGCGTGGTCTGCTCGGCGCGCCGGCTGGCGGTGCCGCCGATATGGAACGTGCGCATCGTGAGCTGGGTGCCCGGCTCGCCAATCGACTGCGCGGCAATGATACCAATCGACTCGCCGAGATTGACCAGATGTCCGCGGCCGAGATCGCGGCCGTAGCACTTCACGCATACGCCCTGGCGCGACTGGCAGGTCAGCACCGAACGAATCTTGATGCGCTCGACGCCGGCGTCTTCAATTCTCTTTACCTTGTCCTCGTCGATCATCTCGTTGGCATGCACCAGCACTTCGTTGGTGAACGCGTCTCGGATGTCTTCGAGCGCGACGCGTCCGAGCACGCGATCGCCGAGGCCTTCGATTATCTCGCCACCTTCGACCAGCGGCGTCATCTCGATTCCGTCCAGCGTGCCGCAATCGTCCTCGATGATGATCGAGTCCTGCGCCACATCGACCAGGCGGCGGGTCAGGTAGCCCGAGTTCGCGGTTTTGAGCGCGGTGTCGGCGAGACCCTTGCGCGCGCCGTGAGTCGAGATGAAGTACTGCAGAACCGTGAGACCCTCGCGGAAGTTCGCGGTGATTGGAGTCTCGATGATTTCGCCTGACGGCTTGGCCATCAGACCGCGCAGTCCGGCGAGCTGGCGAATCTGCTGTTCGGAACCGCGGGCGCCCGAGTCGGCCATGATGAAGATCGGATTGAACGATGGTCCGGTGATGGTCTCGCCCTTGTCATTCTTGCCGAACACCTGGGTCGACAGGCCCTTGATAACCGCGCTGCCGATCTGGTCCTGCACTTCGGCCCAGATATCGACGACCTTGTTGTAGCGCTCGCCGTCGGTGATAACGCCGTTGTTGTACTGCTGCTGAATCTCGCTGACCTGCTTCTGCGCGCCGTCGAGCAGATGGGCCTTTTGCGGCGGAATCGTCATGTCCTTGATCGAGATCGAGATTCCCGCCTTGGTCGCGAATTCAAAGCCGATGTCCTTGAGGCGGTCGGCAAAGATAACCGTCGCCTTGTCGCCCGCGCGGCGATAGACGATGTCGATAAGGTTGCCGAGCTCCTTTTTCTTCATCGTCTTGTTGAGCTCGGTGAACGGAATCTCGGGCGGCACAATCTCGTACAACAGCACCCGGCCGACCGTGGTAGTTACGCGCTCGTAACGGGGCATCGCAGCCGCCGCGGCAGCCGCTGCTGCGGCGCGCTCCTTCTTGGAGCGCGGCTTGCCGTTCGCCTCAGGCTCGGCGACTACGATTCCGGTCGCGAGCTGCGGCGACATCCGCACCGTGATTTTCGCGTGCAGATCGATTTCTTCGTGATCGTATGCGATTCGCACTTCTTCGACGTTGGCGAAGTTCTTGCCCTCGCCGCGCGCCAGTGGCTTCTCGCGCGTCATGTAGTAAAGACCCAGCACCATGTCCTGGGTCGGCACGATTACCGGCTTGCCCGACGCGGGCGACAGGATGTTGTTGGTCGACATCATGAGCGCGCGCGACTCGACCTGCGCCTCGATCGACAGCGGCACGTGCACCGCCATCTGATCGCCGTCGAAGTCCGCGTTGTACGCGACGCATACCAGCGGATGGAGTTGAATTGCCTTGCCTTCGATCAACACCGGCTCGAACGCCTGGATGCCGAGGCGATGCAAGGTGGGCGCGCGATTGAGCAGCACGGGATGCTCGCGGATAACCTCGTCGAGGATATCCCAAACGTCCTTGCCCTCTTTCTCGACCATTTTCTTGGCGCTCTTGATAGTCGTGACGTAGCCCTTTTCTTCGAGCTTGTTGTAGATGAACGGCTTGAACAGCTCGAGCGCCATCTTCTTGGGCAGGCCGCACTGATGCAGACGCAGCTCCGGGCCGACCACGATTACAGAGCGGCCCGAGTAGTCGACGCGCTTGCCGAGCAAGTTCTGGCGGAAGCGGCCCGACTTGCCCTTGAGCATGTCGGATAGCGACTTCAGTGGACGCTTGGACGGCCCGGTGATCGCGCGGCCGCGGCGGCCGTTGTCGAACAGCGCATCGACCGCTTCCTGGAGCATCCGCTTTTCGTTGCGGATGATGATGTCCGGAGCGTTGAGCTCGATCAGCCGCTTCAAACGGTTGTTGCGGTTGATGACGCGCCGATAGAGATCATTCAAATCCGAGGTGGCGAAGCGTCCGCCGTCCAACGGTACGAGCGGACGCAGATCGGGCGGAATAACCGGCAGGATGGTGAGGATCATCCACTCGGGCTTGTTGCCGGAATCGCGAAACGCGTTGACGACCTTCAGGCGCTTGGCAACTTTCTTGCGGCGCGCCTCACTGGCGGTAGCTTTCATCTCGGCGCGCAGCTCTTCGGCCAGCTTGTCGAGCGTGAGCTGTCCCAGCAGCGAGCGGACGGCCTCGGCGCCCATCTCGGCCTTGAAGCCGTCGGCGTATTGCTCGCGCGCCTCGCGATACTTGCGCTCGGTGAGCAGCTCTTTGTACTGCAGCGGAGTCTCGCCGGCATCAGTGACGATGTAGCACTCGAAGTAGAGGACCTTCTCGAGTTCCTTGAGCGTCATGTCGAGCAGGGTGCCGATGCGCGAGGGCAGCGAGCGCAGGAACCAGATGTGCGCGACCGGTGCGGCGAGATCGATATGACCCATCCGCTCGCGGCGGACTTTCGACTGGATTACTTCGACGCCGCACTTCTCGCACACTACGCCGCGATGACGCATGCGCTTGTACTTGCCGCAGTTACACTCGTAATCCTTGGTCGGCCCGAAAATCTTGGCGCAAAACAGCCCGTCACGCTCCGGCTTGAAGGTCCGGTAGTTGATGGTTTCGGGCTTCTTGACCTCGCCGTGCGACCACGAGCGGATCATTTCCGGCGACGCGATCGAAATGCGGATCGCGTTGAACGCCAGTGGATTCTTGGGCTTCTCGAAAATGCCGAAGAGATCTTCCATCTCTATATAAACTCCCTGGCCTTAAGCCCTTTGTGGCTGCTCGAGCAGCTCCATGTTCAGGCAGAGCGACTGGAGCTCCTTGACCATAACGTTGAACGACTCGGGCAGTCCGGGCTCGAGCGTGTTCTCGCCCTTGACGATCGCTTCATACATACGCGTTCGTCCCGCCACGTCGTCGGATTTAACCGTGAGCATCTCCTGCAGCGTGTAGGCGGCGCCGTAAGCTTCGAGCGCCCACACTTCCATCTCGCCGAGCCGCTGGCCGCCGAACTGAGCCTTGCCGCCGAGCGGCTGCTGCGTAACCAGGCTGTAGGGACCAGTCGACCGCGCGTGAATCTTGTCCTCGACCAGGTGATGCAGCTTCATCATGTACATGACGCCGACCGTCACTGGCTGCTCGAAGGGCAGGCCGGTGCGGCCGTCGTGTAGCTGAGCCTGCCCGGTCTCGGGCAAGTCGGCGCGCTTGAGCAACTGGAATATTTCCTCTTCGCGCGCGCCGTCGAACACCGGCGACGCCACGTGCACTCCGGCGAGCGCCTTGGCGGCGAGCTTATAGATGTCGGGCTCGGCCAGCTCGTCGATAAATTCGTGGCTTTCCTTCTCGGGGTAGATTTCCTTCAAGCGCTTCTTGAGCTGCGTGGCGCTGACGCCGTTGCGCAGGTCTTCTTCGATCTTATGCCCGAGCTCGCGCGCGGCCCATCCTAGATGAGTCTCGAGAATCTGGCCGACGTTCATGCGTGACGGCACGCCGAGCGGATTCAGCACGATATCGACCGGGGTGCCGTCCGCCAGGCACGGCATGTCTTCCTCTGGCAGGATGCGCGAGAGCACGCCCTTGTTGCCGTGGCGTCCCGCCATCTTGTCGCCCACCTGGAGCCGGCGTTTGATCGCGACGAATACTTTGATCATCTTGATAACGCCCGGCGCGAGCTCGTCGCCCGCCTTCAGGCGCTCAACCTTGGCTCCGTAATGACTCTGCACCGCCTCGACGTTGGCGTTCATCGCGGCGATGGCGTTCTCGGCTTCTTCCTGCGACGACTCGTTCTCGACGCGGACCTGGCCCCATAGCGTCGGCGGCAACTCTTCGAGTTCCTCGGCGCTGATAGTGTCGCCCTTCTTGAGCAGCTCCTTGCGCTCGTCGGACATCACGCGGCCCGCGAGCTTCTTGCCGGCCAGCGACCGCTTAAGCTTGCGCAGGGTTTCCTGCCGGATGATTCGAACTTCCTCGGCTTCGTCCTGCTTGAGGCGTTCGGCCTCGAGCACTTCGATTTCTTGGGTGCGCTCATCTTTGGAGACGCCGCGGCGCGAGAACACGCGCCCGTCGATAACAGTGCCCTCGACGCCCGGCGGCACGCGCAGGCTGGTGTCGCGCACCTCGCCGGCCTTTTCGCCGAAAATCGCGCGCAGCAGTTTCTCTTCGGGAGAAAGCTGGGTCTCGCCCTTAGGCGTTATCTTGCCGACCAGAATGTCCTGCGGCCGCACTTCGGCGCCGATTCGGATAATGCCGCTCTGGTCGAGGTCCTTGAGCGCCTCTTCACCGACGTTGGGAATGTCGCGGGTGATTTCCTCGGGTCCGAGCTTGGTGTCGCGCGCGATACATTCGAACTCTTCGATATGCACCGAGGTGAACAGGTCTTCCTTGACCACGCGCTCGGAAATGAGGATCGAATCCTCGAAGTTGTAACCGCCCCAGGGCATGAACGCGACCAGCACGTTGCGGCCGAGCGCCAGCTCGCCCATGTCAGTCGAAGGTCCGTCGGCCAGTACGTCGCCCGACTTGACCCGTTCGCCTTTGACAACGATCGGACGCTGGTTGATGCAGGTGTTCTGGTTCGAACGCTGATACTTGATGAGGTTGTAGATATCGACGCCGGCGTCGCGCAGGTCTTTGGTTTGTTTGTCGGCGCGGACGACGATTCGCTCGGCATCGACGCTTTCGACGATACCGTCGCGCTTGCCGACCACCGTAACGCCCGAGTCGCGGCCTACCGTGCCTTCAAGGCCGGTGCCGACCAGGGGAGCGTCGGGCTTCAGCAGAGGAACGGCCTGGCGCTGCATGTTCGAACCCATCAGCGCGCGGTTAGCGTCGTCGTTCTCGAGAAACGGGATCAATGAAGCGGCGACCGACACCAGCTGGTTGGGCGACACGTCCATGTACTGGACGTCTTCGGCGCGGACCACGGTGGACTCGCCGCCGATACGCGCCGAAACCAGGTCGGCGGTGAAACGGCCGTGCGTGTCGAGCTGCGCGTTGGCCTGCGCGATTACCTTGTCTTCCTCGTCCAGCGCGGACAAATAGACGATTCGATCGGTAACGCGATTGTTCTCGACTTCGCGGTACGGCGTTTCGATAAAGCCGTATTCGTTGACGCGCGCGTAAGTAGAGAGCGCCGCGATAAGGCCGATATTCGGACCCTCGGGCGTTTCAATTGGACATACGCGGCCATAGTGGGTCGGGTGAACGTCGCGGACTTCGAAGCCTGCGCGCTCGCGCGTCAGGCCGCCGGGTCCGAGCGCGGACAAGCGGCGTTTGTGCGCGATTTCGCTCAGCGGATTGGTCTGATCCATGAACTGCGACAACTGCGACGAGCCGAAGAACTCCTTGATAACCGCTGAAGCCGGCTTGTAGTTGACCAGCTCCTGCGGCATCAGGGTCTCGATATCCTGCAGGCTCATCCGCTCTTTGATTGCGCGCTCCATCCGGACCAGTCCGATGCGGAACTGGTTCTCGACCAGCTCGCCGACCGCACGCACGCGGCGATTGCCAAGATGGTCGATATCGTCGACCTGGCCGTTGCCGTTCTTGAGTTCCATCAGGTAGCGGACGACCTCGAGGATGTCCTCGCGCCGCAGCGTGCCCTGCTCGAGCGGCACGTCAATCTTGAGCTTGTGATTCAGTTTCAAGCGTCCGACTTTCGACAGGTCGTAGCGCTCGGCGTTGAAGAACAGGTTGTTGAAAAATGTGGTCGCCGTTTCCTGCGTCGGCGGATCGCCGGGGCGCAGGCGCCGATAGATCTCGATAACGGCTTCCTCGGGCGTGCCGAGCTTGTCCTGCGCGAGCGTGAGGCGCAGCGGGCCGCCGCCGGGCGCGTCCTCGGTGAAGAGCACTTCGATTTTTTTGACGCCGTGCGCCTTGAGCTTCTCGAGGGTCTCCTCGGTCAGCTCCTCGTTGGTGCCAATCAGCACCTCGCCGGTGGTCGAATCGACGATGTCATGCGCGGAGACTTTGCCGACAATCTCGTCGAGCGCGATCGGCACTTCGCTGATCTTCGCCTGTTCCATCGCGCGCACGATCGCCTTGTTGAACTTGCGGCCCTCGCGCGCGATGACCTCGCCCGATTTGGGATCCTTGACGTCGCGGCTGACGCGCGAGCCCATCAGCTGGTCGGGCGCGAACTGCTTGGTGTACTGCTTGCTATCGAGGACGATAACGTCCTTGCGGTAGTAGTAGTTGAGCAGGTCCTCGGTGGTCATGCCGAGCGCGCGCAGCAGGACCGTCGCCGGGAACTTGCGGCGCCGGTCGATTCGCACGTACAACACGTCGCGCGGGTCGAACTCGAAATCGATCCAACTGCCGCGATACGGAATGATTCGCGCCGAGTAGAGCAGCTTGCCGGTGGAGTGGGTGCGGCCCTTGTCGTGCTCGAAAAACACTCCGGGCGAGCGATGCAACTGCGACACGATGACGCGCTCGGTGCCGTTCACCATGAAGGTGCCGTTGCCGGTCATCAGCGGAATCTCGCCGAAGTAAACTTCCTGTTCCTTGACGTTCTTGATAGAGCGGCGGCCGTTCTCGACGTCCCAGATGACCAGCTGAATCTTGACCTTCAGCGGCGCGGCGTAGGTCATGCCGCGCTGATGGCATTCCTCGACGTCGTACTTGGGCGTGCCGAGCTCGTAGGAGACGAACTCGAGCGACGCGGTCTCGTTGAAATCCTTGATCGGAAAAACTGACTTGAAGACCGCCTGCAAACCTACGTCCGCGCGGTCTTCGGTCGAAACGCCGACTTGCAAGAAATCGTCATACGAGCGCTTCTGAATCTCGATCAGATTCGGAATCTCGATGATTTTCTTGATCTTGCCAAAGGAGCGGCGAATACGAAGATTGCTAGTTACATGAACCTGGGCCATCAGCTACCTCACCGTGCGTGCGCCACATACTTCGGCGCGCCGTGA
>CAWJFQ010000002.1:0-418242 GCA_963842215.1 uncultured delta proteobacterium
ATGCGGCTGCTCGATCCACATCTGGCCTTTAGCGAACGTTTGCGTCGGGCCATCATTGAGCTTCGATACCACGGAGCCTTCGAGCACATAAGCATACGTCGTCCCTGGATGCTCGTGCGGCGGAGTCGAACCTCCAGGCGGGTAGTCAACCGTGAGAATCGTAACGTCAGTGCCAGTCCGACCAGAGAGCGGCTGCTGCGACAGAATGCGAACAACGCCTGCCGATGCAGGACTGGAAGCTGTAGAGGCGCGTGCGACCAACAGTGCAGCAAACGCAATAAAAACAAAACCAGAACCAATCATCGTTTTGCGGTACCGCATCAGTCTGAGTCTCCTGGAAGGTTACATATCGACCGCTATGATCGTCGCGAAGCCGTCGAGCGCCGCTGCTTCGGGCATAGATCACCATCTCGCCCACTGGATCGTAGTTGACTTTCTTTCTCAATACCCTGCTAGGCAGTGCGGAGCCACTCTAGAGGACGCGGTCGGAAGTTCAGCTCACGTTTGGCTTTCTCATTCGATGCACCTCGAAGCCGGGTCGCGTAATAGACGGAATCGGCGCCGGATGTGGCGAGCGCCTGCTGCTCCGTGGCCTGAGGCGATTCCGGAGCGACGCACGCGCGCGCAAATGCGGGCAGCCATACGCGCTGCTCGCTCGGTTGATCGTCCACAATATTGTACGCACCCGGTGCGCATTGGAGCGCCGCCACGGTCGCCGCGGCGGCACCTTCTATGTGGACGAAACTCGACACGCCCTCGCCCTTGCCGATGATCGGAACCGCCGGTCGCGCAGCTGCTCGCCCATATCGCCATCGCTCGTGTACCAGGTGCCTGGCCCATAGAAGAATCCATAACGCAGAGCGACGCAATGTATCGCCGGTGTTCGGAACGCAACCGATTCCAGCTCAACATACATACGCGCGCCGGCGGCGACCCCGGGAGACGCGTCAACGGCAAACGACTCCATTTCAGTGGCGAGACCCGCGCCGGGTACATACCAGAATCCCGATGACTGCAGGATGTAGCGGCGTACTTCGGCGTCATGCATCGCGGCCAGCAGATTAATATTCCCCTTGGTTCGGACTGTGCGATCGCGATCCGCCGCCGCCTTCATTTCTTCCGCTGTGTAATGTCGAGGCAGCGAGGTTAACTCATTGATGATGGCATCCGGTCGCATCCGTCGAATCGCGGCCTTAACGGAAGCGGCATCGAGCGCATCGGCGGTAACCGGCTCGGCGCCCATCTCAACGAGGGCGCTTTCTGAATCAGACGAACGCACTAGTCCCAACACCGCGTGGCCGCTTTCCTTCAAACAACGAATCAGCGGCCGGCCTATAGCGCCAGTCGCCCCCGCGACCAGAACTTTCATCGCGCACCTCCTGGAACGGCCTTGAAGAAGGAACGAGTTAGTAAAAGAGGTCCCTTCAACGTCCCACTTAAAAACCAAGCCTTCTCTTCGCTCTTATCTCGTTCTGCAAGAGACCACCAAGAGGCGGCAGGCTGTGAAAAATCTGCTTTCAGAAACCACGGCCCCAAGAAATGAACGGGCCAGGGAGGTCAGGTCCGCGACCATCTCTGAGTAACTTGTCGCCGTATCGGCGAATGCAGGTGGACCTGTGGATTCAGTTCAGCTAGC
The DNA here is from genome assembly GCA_963842215.1 of uncultured delta proteobacterium. GTDB lineage: Bacteria > Desulfobacterota > Binatia > Binatales > Binataceae > Binatus. Next base: position 1,637 of record CAWJFQ010000002.1, read on the forward strand.
GACTTCAACGCCTTCTCAGCGATTGAACAGTATTCGCCTGCCTACGTGCTGGGCTACCCCGCCCCCCTCATATCAGCTTCAATAGTTCAGAGCGTCTGGAAGTTAGACTTTCATTAAGGCGTGGAGCGAGGCTTCAATCCCGACGCGGTCGGAAGGCACTATGATTTCAAGACTTCGGGCGATAAGTTTTTGCGCGAGGGCTGCGAAGAATGACGTGCGCATCGTGCAAGTTCGACAACCCAGTCGCTGCGCGCTTCTGCGAGCAGTGTGGGACCGCGCTTGAATTGAAGTGCACGCGCTGCGGCGCGACCGTGTCGGCAGGTGCGCGGTTCTGTGGAGCGTGCGGGAACCAGCTTGCCAGGTCCGACGCTCTCTCCCCTGAACCAACAGATGCAAAACCACTCGGGAAGAGCGGCCCTTCGGCAAACGCGTTTGTTCCTGACGTTCCCATCCATCTTGCCGAGAAAATCCTGAGCGGGCGGGCGGCACTGGAAGGCGAGCGGCGGCAGGTGACGGTCATGTTCGGAGATCTCGCGAATTACACCGCGCTCAGCGAGAAGCTTGATCCCGAAGAGGTCCATAAAATCGTTCAACGGTGCTTCGAGCTGGTCAGCGCGGAAATTCATCGCTTCGAAGGCACTATCAACCAATACGGCGGTGATGGGTTCATGGCGCTGTTCGGAGCGCCGATTGCGCACGAGGACGCGCCGCGGCGCGCCGTCCATGCTTCGCTGGCAATTCAGCGCGCGCTCGGATCATTCGGCAAGGACCTTGAGGAAAAGAGCGGGCTGGTCGTACAGATGCGAATCGCGCTCAACACCGGAATCGTCGTGGTTGGGAGGGTCACCGACGACTTGCGGATGGACTACACGGCAATCGGCGATACGATCAACCTTGCATCACGGCTCCAATCCGCTGCCCGCCCGACCAGTGTTGTAATCAGTGAAGCGACTCGCCGGGCGATTGAGGGGTTCTTCGATACAGTCGATCTAGGCGAGCTGGAGATCAGGGGTCATGCTCCCGTGCGTGCGTTCGAGGTGACCGGGACCCGCTCGCGGCGTACACGACTGGAGGTGACCGCGGAGCAGGGGCTCACTCCGTTGGTTGGTCGGGAGCGGGAACTTGCGGCGCTGGAGGATCTATTTCGCGAAGTCCGAGAAGGACGTGGGCAGATCGTGTTCATCGCGGGCGAGGCCGGCATTGGAAAGTCACGGATGCTGCTGGAGTTTCGCCGCCGCCTCGAAGCCTCAAGCGATCCAATCACCTGGCTCGAAGGGAGATGTGTGTCATTCGGCCAGAGCACGCCATTGCTGCCACTTATCGACCAGCTGCGTGAAAACTTCGGCGTCCGGGAGGGCGATGGCGAGCCCGAACTGATCGCCAAGGTCGAACAACGTATGCGTGCGATGGGCGGGCTTGAAGCGGAGATACCGTACGTGCGCTACCTCCTCTCCGCCGACCCGGGCGATGCCGCGGTAGTTGCTATGGACGCGTCGGCGCGGCGGAAACGGCTGTTCGATGCGTTGCGCGCGCTGATGCTGCGCGGGGCGACACTCAGGCCGCTGGTCCTGGTGTTCGAGGACCTGCATTGGAGCGACACCAGCACGCAAGAGTATCTGGATATCGCGATGGATTCGGTCGCGGGCATGCGCGCGATGATGATCCTGACCCAACGTCTCGGGCAGAAACATTCGTTTCCGACAAGAAGTTTTCACACCACTTTGAATCTTCACCACCTTTCGGCAGCCCAGGCGCTGGAGATGGCGACACGCGTGCTCGGGTCCACGGATTTTCCCGAGGAACTCAAGATCACGCTGGAGCAGAAGGCCGAAGGAGTTCCACTCTACGTTGAGGAGATGACCAAGTCGCTCGTTGATTTGGGCTTTCTTGCCCGTGAGAACGGGCACTACCGGGTGACCAAGGCCCTCGAGGACTTGAACGTCCCGAATACCATGCAGGACATTATCATGGCGCGGCTGGATCGGCTCGGTATCGACGGAAAGCGAATGGTTCAGCTTGCATCAGTAATCGGCCGCCAATTCGTCGTGAAACTACTCGAGCGGGTGGCCGGACTGTCGGGCAAACTCGAAGGTCTGCTGGCTGAACTGAAGTCGCTGGAGATCATTCTACGAGCAGGGACTACTGGCGGAGCCAGCGTACATCTTCAAGCACGCGGTGATTCAGGACGTTGCCTACGGCAGCCTGCTGGTGCAGAGCCGCAAGGACCTTCATCGCGGTGTTGGCGAAGCGATCGAGGAACTTTACCGCGACCGCCCAAGCGAGCACTTCGCCGAGCTCGCGCATCACTTCATCCGCGGCGAGGATTGGTCAAAGGCGATGCAATACAGCACACTCGCAGGAGACCAAGCCGCGCACGTCTTCGCGAATGTCGAAGCGAAGAAACACTATTTCAATGCGCTCAACGCTGCGGGGAAGCTTTCACCGCCTCCGGATTGGGAGCCACTTCTAATGCTCCACTCCAGGTATGCGGAAGTTCTGCTGAACTTGAGCGAATACGACGATGCGGCAGCTGAGTACCTGAAGGCGTTGGAGCTGGCACGCCGCTTCGCCGATCGCCGCCACGAAATGGAGGCGATGGTCTGGCTTAGCTCGGTTTACAACTGGTCGCATCGCGGTGAGCCGGCGATCGACTACAACGAGCAGGCACTCGTGATAGCCAGGGAACTTGACGACCGTGAGTATCAAGCTATCTGCCTCGCCAACCGGGTCGCGATCCGGACAGCTGGCTGGGGTCAGATCCTCGAGACCACACCCGATGCTGAAGAAGCCCTTCGTCTGTCCAAAGAGATCAAGAACCAACCGTTGCTCGCCCAGTCGCTGGTGTTCGTCGGCGGAGCACTACAGTGGCGCGGTGAGTTTGAGCGGGGCCTAACCCACCTCAAGGAAGGACTCGAGCTCGCCGAGAAGATTCATTCGGGATTTAATTATGCATTCGGCGTCTTCCTGACCGGGAACGCACACCTGTCATTGGGCAACTACGAGGAGGCGCTGCGATGGTACCAGCGCCTAAGAGACTATGGTTCTGCGGCTGGCGACAAGTTCTGGATCGCGCGCGCGCCCAACTTGATCGGCGCTGTGCACCTGGAACTCTACGACCTGGATGTTGCGGCGCAACTCAATCTTGAGGCTGAGGAGATAGCCAGAGCGGCATGGCCATGGCCGGAGCCCCGTGGGCATTCCTTGTTGAAGGTCGGCCTTGCGCACCTTGAAAAAGGTCAGCACGGGAAGGCTGAGGAATACCTGCAACGAGCTTGGAACCTGTTGGAGGAAGACAGCTGGTATCGATGGCGCTGGCACATCCCGTTGCTCCGCGCCCGCGGCTCCTTGGCCCTCGCGGAGAGGCGCTTCGAAGACGCATGGAAGTTCGCGGCGGAGTCTTTCGAGATGGCATCCATCCACGATTCCCGCAAGCACATCGCGCGAGCCCGGCAGCTCCAGGGTATGGTTCTCGCCGCCAGCGGCAGGCTCGAAGAAGCAGCGACAGCGCTGGAATCGTCTGCCGCCCTCGCACAGCAAATCGGCACTCGTCCCGATGTCTGGAAGGCAAGGTGCTACCTCGGACAAGTTCTGATCAAACTGGGCAGGGACCGGGACGCAGAGGTGCAATTCATGGATGCGCTTCAGACGTTCGAAGCCATTGCGAACAATCTGCACACACCAGTCCTGAAGAAGACGCTGCTTGGGTCCCAGCACGTCGCGGAGCTTTATTCGGCGCTCGCTCGCAGGCCACCGATCACCATCTGAGCCATTCCAGGACGTTGAAGATTCCAGCAAGCGGCAGAAGCTCGCGGAATTTCGTCGCGAGACCGCCGCGCTCAAGTACACGAGCTCTTCGGCAGATCGGCAGCTCACCCGATCGCTCAAGGGATACAGAACCCGACCCGCGTGCGCCAAGGAGAAGTTGTACGCATGGATTTGCCGGTGCTGGCAAAAACTTGTAGCCGCCGATGCAAAACTGACCCGGGTCGCCGATTGAAAACTGACCCACCCCGGCGTGGGGTACTCCGCAGCGGAGGGCCTCATGCTGGTGGCGGAGGAAGCGGTGGAGATCCGGGTCTTGAGCAGGCAGGGCAAGAGCATTCGCGAGATCGCGCGGATGCTGGAGGTGTCGCGCAACACGGTGCGGCGCTATATACGCGAGCGAAGGGCTGCCGCGGTACGAGCGTAGAGGCGCGGCCGAGCAAGCTCGATCAGTACAAGCAGTACATCGCCGAACGGGTGAGGGCCGCGGCGCCGGAATGGATTCCGGCGACGGTGCTGCTGCGCGAATTGAGGGCGCTCGGCTATCCGGGCGGCATCAGCATCCTGAAGGATCATCTCGCGACGCTGAAGCCGGTGGCCAAGCCGGAGCCGCTGATCCGGTTCGAGACCGAACCGGGTCGCCAGATGCAGGTCGACTTCGCGACCATCCGGCGCGGCAAGGATCGGCTGGCGGTGTTCATCGCGACGCTCGGCTGGAGCCGGGCGACGTTACGTCGAGTTCGTCACCGACGAGCGGATGGAGACGCTGCTCGGCTGCCACGAGCGGGCGTTCTACTACTTCGGCGGCATTCCGCGCGAGGTGCTTTACGACAACATGCGGACGGTGGTGACCGAGCGGGATCGCTACGGGCCGGGGCTGCATCGCTACAACCGCACCTTCCTCGACTTCGCGCATCATCACGGCTTCGTGCCGCGGCTGTGCCAGCCCTATCGACCCAGGACCAAGGGCAAGGTGGAGCGCTTCATCCGCTACCTGCGGGCGAGCTTCTACGTGCCGCTGGCGAGCCAGCTCAGCCCCGAAGGACTCAAGGTCGATCGCGACACGGCCAATGCGCGGGTCGGGACCTGGCTGCGCGAGGTCGCCAACGCCCGCGTGCACGCGACCACCGGGGAGATCCCGTTGGTGCGGCTCGAGCATGAGCGTGAGCGGCTGCAACCGATCCTGCGCCGTGGCCGGGAGACTGCTCCAGCCTGCTGCTCCGAAGCGTCCGGCGCCGCTGCCGCGCGGCTACCAGCATCCGCTGCGGGTGTATGAAGAACTGATCACCGCGGTGGAGGTGGGATGAGCGTACAGCACGAACGCCTGATCGAGCTGTGCAACGAGCTGCGGCTCGGCGGGATCGCGGCGCAGTATTCGGCGCTGGCGCAGAACGCGGCCGAAAAGCGCACCTCGTTTACCGACTTCCTCGAGGAGCTGCTGGTCGCCGAGCGCGAATCGCGCCGGGCGCGGGCGCGCGAGATGTTCGCGCGGGTGGCCGGCTTCCCGGCGATCAAGACGCTCGACAGTACGACTTCGGCTTCGCCACCGGCGCGCCGCGCAAGCAGATCATGGAGCTGGCGAGCCTCGCCTTCGTCGAGCGCGCCGAGAACGTGGTCTTCCTCGGACCCTCGGGCGTGGGCAAGACTCATCTCGCGATCGCGCTCGGCTATCTCGCCACCCAGAAGGGCTACAAGACCCGCTTCTTCAGCGCGGCCGATCTGGTGCTGATGCTGGAGGCCGCGCAGCGCCAGGGCCGCTATCGCGAGGTCATGCATCGCGCGGTCAACGCCTACAAGCTGCTGATCGTCGACGAGATCGGCTATCTGCCGATGAGCCGCGAGCAGGCCAACCTGTTCTTCCAGATCGTCGCGCGACGCTACGAGCGCGGCGCGATGATCCTCACCTCGAATCTCACCTTCGGCAGTTGGGACAGCGCTTTCGCCGGCGACAGCGTGCTCACCGCCGCGATGCTCGATCGCATCCTGCACCACTCGACTATCGTCAGCATCAATGGCGAAAGCTTCCGACTCAAGGACAAGCGCAAGGCTGGCATCCTCGCGAAAGTAGCGAACAGCCATAGAACCTGAAGTGTCCTTAAAACATTGAGTTGGCGTTCACAGGCTTCTCGGGAACCGGCTGAATGACGTCCCAGTGTTCCACGATCTTGCTCTTCTGGACCCGAAAGATCTCAACGATTGCAACGCCACGCTCGCCCGGAGCGGGAGTCACGTTAACGTGGAGAAAAACGAGATCACCTTCTGCTGCGGAGCGAACGACTTGCCACTTCGGCGCGGGAAACCTCTGGATGAGACCCTCGAGAAAGGCGATCGCTGCTTGCCGGGTTCCACCTGCGATGTCGGCACTGTGTTCAACAAAATCCGGAGTGGCGTACGTTTAAAATGCAGTCTTCGGATCGAACTTCTCAAGCGCCAGCTTATAGAACTCCAACACAATCTCCTTCGGGCTCTGTGCGTGCGCCATGGGGGGCTCCTTAGCGAGACACTCTGGGCTGATTGCACCGACGAGCGCAAGTCAGCCTCTAAAGAACGGCGAGGGGGAAGGTCCCCCTCGCACTCCCCCTGTCAGACTGCAGTCAGGTGGGTCATTTTTACTTGGCGACTTCCCACCGAAGTGGATCAACATTCAACCGGCGTTGACAAACTGGCCAGGACGTACCGTTCGCCCGTACGGGTCCCATCCCGCACCGACGGCGCTATACCCTCCCTTTCAGATTTGGGTTCCCCTTTAGCCTGTAGTAGGTCAGATGTACGGAAGCACCGGAGTGTCGGCATCGAGCAGCATCGCTCCCGCCATCGCGAGTGTTTTATGTTGCATCACGACATGCTGGCAAACCGTCTCCGCATCACGCAGCGCCCGATCGAGCGGGCTCCGCTCGGAGTAAATGGAAGCCGATCCCAGCGCGTCGTAGAGCATTCTTACAATCTCACGCGCGGCCTGTGCCGCATTCACCCGCGATAGCCACGAGTCCGTGCGTTCACGAATGGTGGGCTGCTCGTTGCTCTCGAGATGTGCCCATTCACGTTCCATCGCCACGAAGACATAGGAACGAGCGGCGCCCAGCAGCATCTCCGCGGCGCCGATCACGCTTTGAATGCGTCCGCTGTTTCTCAAGGGGCGGCCGGAAGGGATCTCCACCCGATTTTTTACCGTCTCGACCGCATAATCGATCGCGGCGCGCGCCATCCCGAGCGGCACGCCGGAAACCTTGGGCAGGAAATTCGTGGAGCGGCGCCAGAGCACGCCCGAACGTCGCGCGGGCGGACGGATGTTACAGAGGAATCGTTCGGGCACGAACAAGTCCTTTACGCTGTAGTCGCAACTGCCGGTCCCGCGCATTCCGGTGGTGCGCCAGTTGTCCACGACCTCCACGTTTGCAGCCGGGGTCAGGAACCCGCACGTCACCGGCGCACCCTGGCCTCTTCTGACCGGCAGGCCATTTTCGTAGAGCGTGCAGGCGAGCTCGACCACATCGGCATGCGTCACGCCGGAACCAAACGACCACTGTCCGGTGACGCGATATCCTCCTGCAACGCGCTCGGCGTGCCCGGAGGGTGTTGCGCTGCCGGCTGTGATCATATCGAGGCGAGGATAGATCTCTCGCGCGGCCCCGTCTTCCAGGAACCCTGCAAAGAATCCGGAATCGCACCCGATCATCACGCACCAGGCGGCGGAAGCATTGGCTTTGGCGAGCTCCTCGATCACTTCGACCTGCTCAGCCGGACGCATCTCCGGTCCGCCCCATTGTTGCGGCATCATCAGGCGAAACATCCCGGCTTGCCGCAAACGCGCAGCCACCTCGCCAGGCAAGCGGCGCGCTTCTTCAATCGCGTCGGATTTCTCGCGCAAAAAACCGCTCAGGGCGCGCGCGTTCGCACGGATTTCCTCAGCGGTCATCGTCGGTTCGACTGCTTCGCCTCTTTTTGCAACTGCTGGTGATGACATCGCGAAGTCCTCGAGCGTGTTGGGCATCTTCTCCACGGGGCGGTTGGGGGCTACCGGCGGACTCAACCTGGAAGGATAGACATAATCCACAATTTTGCGAAGGCGAAACGCGAGAAATTATCTAGAGAATTTCGCAGTGTCCCGAGACAGCAGTTGCTCAAGCGGAGTCTCGCCAGCGAATACCTTCACCCAACCAGGCATCTTCTGCACGGCGCAGCGGGGACGACTCTCGGGTGGCTGGAGTCTCGATCCGAGCCTGATACTCGGCAGCCGCCGCCCGCAGGAGGGCGACGTAATCCCTACTGAATTAGCGCGGCCGTGGTGTTGTCGACCAGGATTGAAGGCTGTGACGGTTTGCCCGGGGCGATTTGCGCGATCAGAAATTTCCCGCTCACACTGGCGGTTGAGCTGAAGCTGAAGCTCGAGGTTGCGCTCGTGCCGGCTTGAGGCGCATCCACCTCTTTTGTACCCAGGCTCGTCGCGGAACTGTCAATCGTCGGACCATCCGAGAGAAAATAGCTGACCTTGAATTTCCCCCCTCCGCCACTGCCCTGATTCATCAGTTGCAGCATACCCGTGATTTTCTGCTTACGCTTTACGGTCGCGCTCTGAACCTGTTCCAACGCAATGCTAAGGGCGGGCTCAGCCAGATACGCGAACACCGCAACGCTTACATCCATAGTGCCTGCCTCCAATCCCAGGTGCGGAATACCCAAGGCATCCAGACCGATCAGGGTGCTCCCGAGTCCCGGGCCTTGTCCGATTGTCTGAAACTGCCATGCACCATTGATGTCCTGGGCGTAGAGCGCTTTTTTCGAGTTCTCTACTATCTCGACCGTGGTCGGAACATCACCAGCACCGAACAGGAGATTGGAGGGCTGCGAATTCGCGAGGATGGTTTGCTCGGACCAGCTGGTGCCGTCAAAGTGCGCGTATGCCGCCGAGGTACCCGAGTCGAAGACAATTCCGGGTTGATTCGTGGAATCAAGCGCCAGAGACAGGCCCAAAATCGAGCTCGTGGCCAAACCCGTGTCAGTGACGCTCCAGGTTCCCGCGCGTTTGACTGCGTAGATTATGTCGTCAGTTGGGTCGGCGTATACAACCTGGATCGATCCATCCGAGCCGCCCGCCACCGACGCATATTTGGCCGTCGTACCAAGGTCTTGCGTCGTTATGGTCTCAGAGCTCCAGTTCGTTCCATCGTAACTGATCAAATTGAGCCCATCGATCGGGAAGCCGCTGATTGGATCGTCGGGCTCGCATGGGATCAGCGGGTAACTGTTCGCATCCAGAGCGAACGATAAATAGTTCCCACAGTTTGAATTTGGGATGGTCTGAAACTGCCACCCGCCTGAGTCGCGAACGCCGTAAGCGATCGAGGAAGCTCCAGAGACTCGGGCGTAGCTGATCAGATGCAGATCGCCCGCCGGATCGATTGCCACGCTCGCAATACCTTCCTCCCCCGTTATCGGAACCGTCTCTTCACTGATCACTTTGCCAGCTGCGCTGATTTCGAGATGCTTCAAAACTGGAGAGTCGAAGAGAAAGTAGTGCGTCGTTCCGTCGGGAGCGACGGCAAGCGAGTAGAAGTCGGAGTTGTTGAATTGGAAATGGCGCCATCCGCCTTCGCTCGTTCCTGCCAGCGCAAGGATGAGCAGCAGAGCTGCTGCTGCCGCAAATGCCTGATGTGCGCGTTTCATGGCTTCCATGCGTGAACCCAGCCCCTTTCTCCAACTAAATTCAGCAATTAGCCAAAGACCCGCGCTAAGTACACACTCCGATTAACAGGATTCATCGATAAGAGAGAGTACAAGAAAAAAATACGTTCCAAGCGAAAAACAACTCGCAAGCGACGAAAAGTTGCGAGAACAATTGCGCCAGTTCGATCTAAAGAAATTCGACAAGGCACTAGAAAAAGCGCTCAGTTCGAAACGGACAGATAGCTAACCTAGGTGCTGACTGTTTCACTATATCCGGCGTCACTGGGTGCCCATTGACCGTGATCGTTCCGTTGATGATTGCGTCGATCGTCCCTTTCGCATGTTCCTGCATTTTCTTTCGACCTGAGGGCACCGGAGAAGCCAAGATTTGATCCTCAGGAGCTAATTTTGGCTGGATTCTCTCTGACGAGAATCGCGCCGGTACCCTTTATCCGCTAGGCCGTTCACGGTCTAGGAGTGAAAGAGAGAATGCACCCGTCAACGCCCGTTAACGCAAAAGTCGCGTAGACAATTCTGCAAGACGCGAAGTCTTAGATTACTACCTTGCGACAGTAAAAAGCTTCCGCGTAGCCGCTCGGAGCCGCGCATTCTATGCCGCGCAATCGCATCAGAGAGAGGAAGGTTTCCTCGCGGAACCAATGCTTCTCGTGCTGCGACGAGAAGGTCTTCATTATGTAATCGACCTTCGCACGACACTGCTCGCTTGAAAGGGGTACGAAGATGCCGGGTGCACCCAAGTCTCCGTCGGATTTGGGGATTTCGTACTCGAGTATCAAGTGATCGCGGAACGTTTGCCAGGTCAATTGCGCTACCACGCGATGGTCCTGGTGGCCGTCGGTGCGGCCGTGCGTGAAGATCAAGTCCGGGGAGACGGTTTTCTTCAGTCGCTCGAACTCCTCTTTAACCTCGGCGCCCTCGAACGGTAAAAATCCGTCGCGGAAAGTCTTCAAAAACGGCCCGCTGAGAACACTAGCGCCGGTGAACTGATTCGCCGCTTGCCGCGCTTCCGCTCCCCGAGGTCCTCCGGCACAAAACACCACCCAATGGAAAACACTTCCGGGATGTTCGACGGCGAGCCGTAGGATGGTTCCACCGCAGCCGATTTCGATGTCATCGGGATGGGCGCCAAGACATAGGATATGCAACGGTCCTACTTTAGGACCCTCGCCCAACTTTAGCGGGAGCATGTTGCCTTCACGGGTTGGGTGGCGCCTCAATGTGTTCCCAGAGTTTCCACGGTGCGCCACCGCCCTGATCGAGATTCTCGAGGTGCTGATGGTCCTTGAAAGTATCCATGCACTGCCAGAAGCCTGTGTACTTGTACGCTAACAGCGCCCGTTCCGAGATCAGGCGCTGAAACGGCTCACGGACCAGGTCCTCGCCGGTGCGAATGTAGTCGAAGACCCGGCGTCGCATCGCGAAGAAACCTCCGTTGATCCAGAACCCCGAGCTGCTCACCGGGCAGACCGAGTTTACAACACCTCCCAGCCCGGCAGTCACCACATCGAAGGTCGCCGTCGGTGCGACCAACGCCAGAGCAACGACCGCGCTGCTGTGGCAGAAAATCTCGAGCATCGCAGGAAGGGGTAGGTCACTCAAACCGTCGCCGTAATTCGCCAGAAACATTTCCTCGCTAGCCACATAAGGCTCTACTGATTTGAGCCGCTCGCCGACATTTGCCGATGCGTCCGTCTCTGCAAACTCTATCCTCCAATTCGGTTCGGCGTGCTGTTGGAAGTAGTCCTTGATGACCTCACCCTTGTGCCCCAAGCACAAAATAAAGTCGTGGTGGCCGAAGTAGTCATAGTACTTCATCAGGTGCCAGAGGATCGGTCGCGTGCCAATCGGCACCATCGGCTTGGGGACATCCTCGATTGCGCCTCGCAGCCTCAGGCCGGCACCTCCGCAAAACAGCACGACTTTCATGCTTCTTCTTTGCCTTCGCATACAGTCACGCTCGGAATCGGCACCACGAACCGACCTCCCCATTTGCGGATGAAGGACAACTGCTCCATGATTTCGTCCTTCAAATTCCAAGGGAGGATCAGCACGTAGCCCGGCTTGGTCTCGCGGATGCGATCGGGGTGATGAATAGGGATATGAGTTCCCGGCAGGAAGCGTCCCTGCTTGTGAGGGTTGCGATCGACCGTGTACGCGATCAGATCCTTCCCGATGCCGCAATAATGCAACAAGGTGGAGCTTTTGCCGGGCGCCCCGTAACCGGCTACCGACTTGCCGGCCCGCGCCGCGGAGAGTAGGAAGTCCACCAACGCGAACTTGGTTTGTTTTGCCCGCTCCGCGAAGCCCTGGTAACCCTCCAGCGTTGCCAGCCCGGACCTCTCTTCGACCGCTATCAGCTCCCCAACCGCGGGCTGAATCGGATGCGCCGGATTGCCGGCCGCGCAGGCGTAAATCCGGAGCGATCCGCCGTGGGTCGGCAAAAGATCGACATCAAAGACCGTCAGACCGTGGGCAGTAAGGATCTTGACCATCGTCCGGAACGAAAAGTAAGAAAAGTGCTCGTGATAAATGGTGTCAAACTCGCTGTCTTGGATGAGCCGCAACAGATGCGGGAACTCCAACGTCAGGACGCCGGTCGGTTTCAGCAGAGTCTTGAGCCCGGCTACAAAATCGTTGAGGTCCGGAACCTGGGCCATCACATTGTTGCCGACTATCAGGTCGGCGCGGTTGCCTTCACTCGACAGTTGCAACGCCAACTCCGCGCCGAAGAATTGCACGAGGGTGGGGACGCCTCTTTCGAGGGCGGTTTTCGCGACGTTTCTAGCAGGCTCGACACCCAGCACAGGCACGCCCCGGAGTCGGAAGTACTGGAGCAGATACCCGTCGTTACTTCCCACCTCCACCACCATACTTTCCCGATTTAGCCTTAGTCGTGCAGTTATCTCGCCGCAGTAAGCTTCGGAATGTCTCAGCCACGAGTCGGAGTACGAAGAGAAGTACGGGTAATCGATGAAGATCTGCTCCCTGCTGGCGCAAGCTTCCAACTGGACCAGGAAACACTGGTCGCAAACGTAAACCTGAAGCGGATAGTAGTGCTCGCCGCGGCTGAGTTCCGCTAGCGAAGGATACGTCTCGCACAGCGGAGACATTCCCAGATCGACAAAGGTGTACCGCAAGCCGGCGCCGCAGAAGCGGCATGCAGGAACGCCAGCCATGTGGCCCTCGCTCTCGCGAATATCGGCTAGTGCGGACATATTCAGCTCAGGCGCGGGAGGAGAGCGAGTCGAGTCCAATCCAGCGCATCGACGCGTCCAACCTTCCTGCGTCGATCAGTCCCCTCAAATGACTGACCCGAAAATACCTCGAACAATCGAAGCCGCCTGGCCGCCCAGCTTCGCCCTGATAGGCTTGGTACAGCTCCAAAGCGCCTCTTCCGGCGGTCCATTGCGGCGAGAATGCGGGCAAGAGGCGTCGGATCTTCTCGCAGTTCACCCGATAGCATCGCCGGTCGGGTCCCCCGCCGGGTGCGTATTCGATACGACAGCCGGGGACGGTTTCCGCCACGATCTCTGCAAGTTGGCTTACGCGGTAGTTCTCCTCCGTTTGGCCCACATTGAAGGTTTCGTTGTGGATCAGCATCGATCGGTGCTTCGAGCACGCTCACAATCGCCGCCGCGATATCGCGGACGTGCACGATGGGCCGCCATGGTGTGCCGTCGCTCTTGACGTAGACTCGCCCGGTGGTAAAGGCGGATGCGACCAGGTCGTTGAGAACGACATCCAGTCGCAGCCGCGGCGACGCTCCATAGGCGGTCGCGTTTCTCAGATGCACCGGACTGAAGTGACTGTCTCCCAGTTGCGCAAGGTCGTGCTCCGCTCGAACTTTGGACACAGCATAGGCGGTGACTGGGCTGAGTTCCGCCGATTCATCGAGAAAGGCATCGCCGGCTGCGCCGTAAATGCTGCACGAGGATGATAGGACGAAACGTCGAACGCCTGCTGCCTTGGCCAGTTCGGCCAACCGCGCTGTCGCACGATGATTGATTTCGAAAGTGACCTCGGGATTCAGATTGCCGAGAGGATCGTTTGAAAGCGCGGCCAGATGCACCACCGCATCGAATCCCTCGAGGTCTGGCCGCGAAATATCGCGGATATCTTTCCGTAGTTCTGGGATCTCGGCCATCCCATTTCCGAAATCACAACCTGCAAACAGATCGGAATCGACTCCCGTAATAGTATGTCCCGCAGCTTGGAGAATCGGTGCCGCAACCGCGCCGATGTAGCCTTTGTGCCCGGTCAAAAGGACTTTCATGGCTTTTCCTTCCCACTTTCAACAACCTTCGACAACAGTCCGCTTTGGCACAGGACTTCAGCAGCGCTGCGAATTTCCGTAAACGGAATTCCGGACCGCTCCGCGATGTCCAACAGAGAGTGCCGCTCATCCGAGAAATTCAGCACCCAAAGCCGGGCCGAAAGCTCGGCCGGGAGCGAGCCGTCGCTGCTCGCGGGATACAGGTTTCGCCGTCCAAGTTGTGGCTCGCCGTAAGGATAGCGGTTGAGAAAGCGCTGATTGCTTTCGAGTACATCCAGGATGGCCGCGCATACCTGCAATGATCCGGCAAGTTGCGCTGGCCGGATAAAGTCAAGATTGTCGGCCGAGGTGTGATACTCGGGAAAACTCCCGGGCACACTACGCATCAGGCAACCCACCGCCAGGTTGAATCCCGGCGAACAGTATTGACGCTCATCATATCCGTACGGATAGAAATCCAGCACCTCGGAACCTTCGGTGTGATGGCGCAGAACGTGCGCGGCGGCTCTGTCGATTTCTGCCTCGCCCTGACGGCTTTTCTTGTAGTGGAATCTCCCCGCGTCTCCCAGGCATGCCAGCACCAGCCCATGGCGGATGCGGGACGCGGCTTCGCCGTTGCGCGCCAGCCATGCGATCGCTCCGATGGTCCCGGGAACGAACAGGAAACGATACGAGTATGCGTGTTCTCGTCCGGACAGCATCCCGGCGAGAAACGTGGCCACGACCAAGCCGGAAAGATTGTCGTTTGCAAGAGAAGGATGGCAGACATGACAAGAGATGAGGATCTCGTCTGTCGAGCGCCCGGGAAGGTAACCATTCGCCGTAGCTCAGGTGTCCGTCCTCGAGAGCAGAATCGATGACGACTTCGTAATCTCCCTCCTCGAGCGCCAGCATCGCGTTGTGTGACAGGCAGAACCCCCAGTTTGCGTTGTAGTAGGACGTGCGGTACGGAATCCAATCCGGGCGATCAGGCAAAGTGAAGAGGTGCGGCCTCAACTCGGCGAGCGGCATGCGCGCCCGCATGGGCGCGCTGTATCCCACCAGGTGAAGGTTGCACTGCTGAAAGTCCACCACGCGCTTTCCGTCGGGCGATTGAATGTAGGCATCCCGAACGTTCCACTCTTTTGGTATCGTCCAGTCGAAAATCGCCGTACCTGTCGGGATTTGCCGAATTTCCAGCGGAACTCTTTGCTGGATCGAAGCCAAGGTGCGCCGAATGCCGGCACCGGTGATGCTCCGGCAGATCGGGTACAGCTCCGCGGCAAACTTATGCAGCTCCTCGCCGATGCCTATCGGGTCGATCCGGTCGTGCTGGCGCACCAAGTCCACCTCTTCACCGGAAGTCGGCGTACAAGCGTCCCTTTCGGGGATCACGCTAGGGTCTCGCAGATCTTACTTGCATAAGGCTTCGGCAACTCCGCGGCACGAGTTTAGCTTAGCTATGATATCTTATGCAAGTGTATATCATCATTGTGTCGGATTTGGCATCGGAAAGGTTGGTCATTCGCGCTGACGGAGCCAGGTTTCGCGACTCCGCGCGATGCTCGACATCCATTGCCATGAATCGGGATAGGCAGCGATGATGACGTCCGCCACCAGCCTGGCAGAGTTCAGGTCGCGGGCTACCCACCCTGCGATATGCAGGTAACACCGGACCCGTTGCCAGTTTGATATGGGAGCACGGTTTACGACGCGGAAGTATTCGTACAGTACCCGCCAATGAGGAAACACCCTGCGGCGGGCCAGCGTAGGATCGAACCATTCGACACGCAGATGATGCGCAGGGTAAGCGCGGATGCTGCGGTTAGGGTGATCACGATCGAAGCATAGTCTTTCCGGCAGGATGCAGTAGCGGCCCAGCAGGCTCAGCTCTGCGCGCAATACGCGATCGGAAGCCACGTACCGGCCCATCATCCTTGTGTGCCGCAAAATGTCCATGCGGATCAGGCCGAATACCTCAAAGTCCCATCGATCTTGGCGCAAGCAATCACCAAATCTATCCGAGGCGACCATGGAAGCTCCGTGTCCGCCAGGATAGTCAAAGTTTTTGACGTCCGCGCCGTTCTCGTCGATTACTTTCACCTGACAATGACAGAGAACGATCGTCGGGTCGGCTTCGAGGGCTTCTACACAGCGGGCAAGGTACTCGGGTGCGATTCGGTCGTCATGCGCCGCCCACCGGAAATACTTGCCCGAGGCGCGCTCCGCGGCAAGGTTGAAGTTTCGCACGGCGCCGAGGTTGGCCACATTGCGGAAGTATCGGATCCTGACGTCCTGCGCGGCCGAGCGGCGGCAGATTTGTTCGGTGGTGTCGGTGGACGCGTTATCGCAGATGATCAACTCGAGGTGCCGATAGGTTTGGGAGAGGATGGACTCGATAGCTTCGGCGAGATAGCGTTCCCCGTTATAGACGGGAAGGCCGATGCTGACCAGCGGTTCTTCTTTATCTTCGCTCATCGACGGATTGCACGATCCGGGCCTAAGCATTTCGGGGCGCGATTCAGATCGATCCCTCAGCCAAGTTGAGTTTGCTTGAAAGCTCCGCCGCGGCGGGTTTCAGACGATGAGTAAACCACTCGGTCCTCCCGCATGGCCTCTGATTGGCCACCTGCCGGCGTTTCTCCATGACAAATTGGGGTTCCTGGCCGGCTGCGCTGAACGTTACGGTGACATTGTCGCGTTGCGGATCGGTGAACCGACTTATCTTCTCAACGATCCCGCCGACATTAAGTACGTCCTGATCGACAACAGCTCCAACTACAACAGAACCTGGCGAATGACCAGTCCGCGCGGCAAGCGGTACTGGGGCAATGGTATACAGACCAGCTCCGGAGCGGAGCATCTGCACAAGCGACGTCTGCTGCAGCCCGCCTTCTCTCGGCGCAGCATTGCGGTTTTCTTCGAGATTATGCTCGACCGGATCGGACGTCGGATCCAGACATGGACCAACGAATCGAAGGAAGTCGATCTGGCATCGGAGATGGACTCCCTGGCGCTCTCCATCATAGTGGGCGCTCTTTTCGGTCTCGATTTCCTTGAGGACGAACTGACGGCCGCGATCGCGATTCGTCGCCGTTACATCGAGTACGTTTATGAAACACCGCTGCCGTTTCCCGAGTACCTGCCGCTGCCTATCGTCCGACGATATCGGCACGCCCAGCACTTTATTGATGAAGTGATTCGGAACAAAGTCGACCATCCGACCTCGCGTAGCTTCACCGGCATGTTCGCCGCTTTGAACCTGGACGGCGTCCCTCTGGAGTTTTCCCAATTGCGCGACGAAATCGTGCCCCTCATGAATACCTCTGAGACTATGGGAGCAGCGCTGTGCTGGACGCTATACCTGCTGGCTAGCAATCGGGACGCGGAGGCCGCGCTAGTTAAGGAACTAGCAGAAGTAATTGGCGATCGAGATCCCTCGCTTGATGACATCGAGAAACTGATCTACACGCGGCAGGTTCTGGATGAGTCCTTGCGCCTCTATCCGCCCAACTGGATTTTGGTTCGCATGGCGGTGGGAGATGACATGCTTCCGAGCGGGACCTTCATCCACCGAGGCACCAAGCTTTATCTCTGTCAGTACGTTACGCATCGGAGTCCCAAGTACTTTCCCGATCCAGATCGCTTTGATCCATCTCGGTTTGGGCCGGAGGAAGCCGTGCAGCGGCCCGAGTTTGCCTACTTCCCATTCGGCGGCGGGCAGCGTCGATGTATCGGAGAGCATTTCGCGTTGCTGTTGGGTGTAACGGTTTTGGGCTTACTATCGCATCGATTCCGATTCCAATTGTCCCCGGATCAATCCATCAGGCCTAGTCCTATGATCACACTACGCCCCAAGTATGGGATCCGCGCCAGGATCTTTCGCCGTTAGAGAAGTTCATTGCGCACCGAGCAGCGGATTCATGCCCATTCTCTCTGTCGAGAATCGAGCCAGTGCCCCTTAGGCCTTTTCACATCCCGCTTGTTCGATTATTCGCGGCGCGCTCCCCGTCTGGCCTCGCTTGACTTCATCGGAAACGGCGACGTACTTGAATCCTCACGTGGGAGCGGCGCGCCGCGACGGTGCAACTTGTGAATGATCAGAGTCCTTCGATGCCCCTGGCCGATCGGCGTTTGCCGCAGGGCGGCGATTGGCTGTCGGGTGAGCAACTGGCCACCATCACGCCAGACGGGCTCGTCGATCGAACTCTCGCGCTGAAACCTTTGCTCGCCGCCAACAGCCGTGAAGCAGAACGGCTTCGGCGCCCGGTCGACGCGGTTTGGGAAGCGCTGCGTGCGAGCGGGATCTTCTACCACTTCGTGCCGAAGATTTACGGCGGACTCGAGTTCGGCGTCGACGCGTTCATCGACGCGATGCTGCCCCTCGCCGAAGGATGCTCCTCAACCGGATGGGTGGCTTCGTTCTGCGTCGAGCACAACTGGATGCTCGCCCATTTTTCAAAAGAGCTGCAGGACGAAACCTTCGGCGCCGGCTTCCCCTACGTCATCGCACCGGGAGTTACCTTCCCGCCCGGAATCATGACGCCGGTTGCCGGCGGGTATCGCGTGTCGGGCCAGTGGAAATGGGGCACGGGCGTGATGCACGCGGATTGGATTCTCGCGGCGGCCATGTTGTCCAACGGTCCGCGCCCGCATCTGTATTTTATCGCCGTCCCGGCAGAACAGGCGATCGTCGTCGACACATGGCACATGGACGGCATGATTGGCACCGGTAGCAACGACATCGTGATGCGTGACGTCTTCGTTCCCGCGCATCGCGCCATCTACATGAAGGAGATGCAGGACGGCACCGCGCCGGGCTGTAAGCTGCATGCGAATTCCATGTACAGAATGCCGATGCTGCCGTTTCTGGCCGTCGCCGCGGCGATTCCGGCGGTCGGTACGGCACGGCAGGCGGTCCGCCTGTTTCGCGAGCGGCTCTCCAGACGCGTAATTGTCGGCACCGAGACGGCCCAGGGCGAAAAGCCCGCCGCCCAGATGCGGCTGGCCAAAGCGCACGTGCTTACGACTACAGCCGAGACGATGATCCGGCAGGCGGCGAGGGAGAACTTCGCGCTGGCGGAAAGAGCCGCGCCCGCAAAGGCCGACGAGCGCATCGAGCTGCGATGCCGTATCGCCTACGCCGTCAAATTCGCACGCGAGGCGGTACAAACCCTATCGGAAGCTGCGGGCGCCAGCGCTCATTCCCTGGACGATCCGCTCCAGCGCGCTCTTCGCGACATCAATGCGATGTCGAGTCACGTGGTGTACGATCTCGACACTGTGCTCGAGCAGCAGGGCCGCGCGATGGTAGGCCTGCCGCCGAACACCGTGCTCGTCTGACGACGGCTCAGTCGCGCACGACGATATCGCCGTCGACCGGCAAGCACCGGCTCGTGAGGTTGGTGGCGTCAGGTGATGCGAGAAACGCCACGATCTATGCTCGATTCTCTTTGTCGCGAAGGAGCCGGTGCCCCTTGAGTCAGCGTCAGCCGAAAAGGCGTTGGTCAAGACCTCCAACGCTTCATCGCGATCCTCTCGAACTTCGACGCGGTCCACTCAGTGCTGCTCGTTCTGAAGCGAGATTGGCACCGTGTCGGTCGCGACCTGGATCTCGCCGCGATTCCCTTCGGGGAAATAGCCGAAGTAGCGCAGCGTTGCCTTCGTGATGTCCTCGCAGTCGGTCGCAGGAATCACGTAACCGACGAGAATCGGACTGTTGGGTGCGGTATGCGCCCGCGTCACGGTCTGGTAGTCGCCGATTACTACGTCGGTGTCATTATGGAAGTTCAGGTAGACGCTGGCACCGTCCCACGCGGTATCGGACTCGTCGAGAATCGAAATCCTCACCTGGCACCCGGTCGGAACCGTGTCGACCTTCTCGATTTCAATAGACGCGGGCGGCCGCCCGGACGATAGGCTACATCCGAAAAACGCACTGAGTATCAAGACCGGCAGGCCGAGGCGGAGCGCCAATATGGCTTTGGCCCGGAGCTTCATTGCCGCCACAGCATAACAGCCCCCGCATCCGCGAAGATACGAGGGACATTTGAGGGCGGGATCAGACCACTGCCAGCTTTACATTGAACTTTCCCCTTGATGTTGGAATTCAGGACGGACACACAGCGCGTGCATCCGTTGAACCCTGGTGCGAGCGTTCTTGCCTGAGCCCTCGCCCTGTCTTTTAGTGTGTGATACACGCTAAAAAAGTACAGGCCCTGTCTGCCACGATTGGGTATCGTCAATTAGGGAGCATGCTATGGACAGGCTCAATTCCATCGAAGATGACGTTACGCGAGTTTCGTCGAGAGTTTCGTCGGTCTACGTGCCGCCCCTCCAACTCACTAAAGGGCAGCCGCCACCCATCGCTGCTAACGGCGGTCTTTCCTACATGTCGTTCGATCGAGACGGCGATGCGGGAACTACTGCAGCGACAACGGCGGCGCTTCACCTGCTTGCCGAGGGGAAAGGACAGGCAGTTACCGAGATGCTCGACAGCGCTCCCCCCGGCCCGATCGAGACCAAGTGGGGCGTCGGGTTCCGCAGTTACGCAGAGTGCCTGGAATATATTCGGGCCAAGAACATCGAAGCCCCTGAAGGCGGCGTAGCGGTTCCGCTGCGCTATACGGTGTACGAGCAGCCGTCCTACTCCATCGTCCCGTCCAACGCGCTGTGGCGCGATCCGGCGCGCGCGGACCTGGCAAAGTCGTTGCGCAAGGAAGAGCAGGACGTCGCGCGCCGATGTCTGTATTTTCCGCAGGTGTTGCGCGACGCCCGACGGATGGAGCAGTACTACCCAGGTCTCTCGCCCAGCAGCCCCGAGTGCATGGACAAGCTTGGCGTAGCGCTGGCGCACTGCGAGTCCAAGTGCAAGAACTTTTACGACGCGGCGGAAGTGGAGCGCGTGTTCTACCGGGAGATCGAGAAGCTCCTCCTCGAGTTTTTCCCGAGCGCGACGGATGCGCTGGTCTATAACCACGACGTGTTCGACAAGGATTACAAGGGCGACCGCAGAGAGGATCAGGACAACAAGAATCCGGGTGTTAACGCCAACTACGCCTACATCGTGCACAACGACCTGAACGACAACAGCGGCCGCGTGCGTTGCCGCGAGCTGCTCACCAAGAACCTGCGGAACTTCGGGCGCGAGCAGCACTACACGCCGGAGCAGGCCGACGCGAAGATGTCGCGGCGGTTCATGTCGATCAATCTAGCCAAGCCGATGGAGACCGTGCGCCAGAACCCCTTCGTGCTCTGCGCCTGGCCCTCTTTCGCCGACCAGCCGTACATCACCAACTACCGCATATACGATGACCGCGTGGGAGAGACCACCCGCTTCACCTACCGGCCCAATCACGAGTGGTACTGGTTTCCCCAGCAGAAGCCCACCGAGGTGTCGATGCTCAAGTGCTACGACTCCGTCACCGACGGTTCCGTCTCGCGCTGGTCATTCCACAGTGCCTGCGTTGATCCGACCGCGCCCGAAAACGCTCCCTGCCGCAGGAACGTCGTGGTCCGGTCCTTCGTCTTCTTTTGAGAGAAACAAGAAGACGCAGCAGGTCAATCGCGCAGTGCGGTAACCTGTGAAGCAAGTCGTGTTTGGGGCCAGGTTTATAGCTTCCAGAAGGTGGTCCAAGTCTCGATTCGTTTCGCATGCACACCGGAGCCGGGATCGATCCTTACCCGCGGTAGCAAGCTGTTATTCGGGTCAAACCGTCGGATCTGCGCCTTCAAACACATAGGGCTCCAGCGTCGATTGAGCCTGGACCCGATACTTGTGCCACTTGCCGCCGCCGTAATAGGCGAGACTCCCCGGTGACGCGTTGCCTTCACCATTGTAGTAGGAGATGCAATCGCGCAGCGGCGCAGTCGCGATGTCGACGTCGCGGCAATGCTCCGCGTACGCATCCTCCCGTTCCTTGCGGACATCGACGATGCGCGCGCCGCGCTTCCGCATGGTCTGCAGCATCCACACAACATAGTCACTATGCGCGTCGATAGCGTCGGTGAAGTTGAAGCTGCCACCGCCGCCTTGCGGACCGGTGACGATGAACAGGTTGGGAAAGCCGTGGCTATGTAGGCCGAGGAAAGTCCTGGTCCCCTCGGTCTCCCACTTCTCCTTCAGCGTGCGGCCGCCGCGGCCGGTGACCATGTTGAAGGTCGAGGTGCCCATCCACTGGAACCCGGTCGCGTAGATCAGCACGTCGAGCGGATATTCGACCCCCTCATGGACGACGCCGCGCTCGTTGATCTCGCCCACGCCGCGCGGTGCGGTGTCGACCAGATGGACGTGCGGCAGGTTGAACGCCGGCAGGTATTCGTCGTGGAAGGTCGGCCGCTTGCAGCCATACGGGTAGTACGGCTTTAGCGCCGCCGCTGTCTTCGGATCCTTGACGATCGCGTCGACGCGCGCCCGGATTTGCTCCATGATGCGGAAATTGGCATCGAGCTGCTTCTGGGTCAGCTCCTCCGGGGTCAGCTCACGGTCGTATTTCCTGGCCTGCTTGAAGTCCTGAATTTTGCCGGCCAGGTAGTCGTCGTTGGCCTGGATGGCAGTGCGGCCGGCCGATATCTTCGAAAAGCGCGCGCGCCTTGCGCGGGCCCATCCGGGCTCGTTGGCCCAGGCCGCCCGCTCTTCGTCTGTGGTCGCGCGCTGGTCGCGCACGTCGATCGAGGACGGCGTGCGCTGGAAGACGTAGAGCTGGCCGACAGTCTTGGCGAGCTCCGGCACGGCTTGTACGGCTGTCGCGCCGGTGCCGATGATGCCGACCGTTTTGCCGCGCAGGTCGATGTTGTAGTTCCAGCGCGAGGTGTGGAAGGCCTCGCCGCGGAACTTCTCCATGCCGGCAATGCGCGCCAGCTTGGGCGTCGTCAGGATGCCGTTGGCCAGGATAACGAAGCGTGCGCGCATCTTATCGCCGCGATCCGTCTCGACGATCCAGCGGCCGGACGCCTCGTCCCAAGTCGTTCCCTTGACCGTCGTGTGGAACAGGCAGTGGTCATAGAATCCGAACCTCTGGGCCATGTTTTGACAGTATTCGAGGATCTCGAAGCCCGAGGCGAATTTCATCGACGGGACGTAACCCATCTCCTCGAGCAACGGCAGATAGCTATAGGATTCGACATCGCAGGCGATGCCTGGATAGCGGTTCCAGTACCAGGTGCCGCCGACATCGCCGCCCTTCTCGCAGAAACGCACGTCAACGAAGCCGGCTTCGCTCAGCCTGTGCCACAGGAGCAGCCCGCCGAAGCCGGCGCCAACCACCAGGATCTCGCACTCGTCGGTGAGCGCTTCGCGCGGAATCGGCGGCTCCGAATAGACGTCGTCCAGATATTTCTTGAACTCGCCTTCCATGCCCATGTAGTCGGCGGCGCCGCGGCGGGCTTCCTTGAACGCGCGGTACCTTGCCTGCTCTTCCGCGTTGAAGATCGCTCCAGCCGGCATTTCCGGCAGCTCCTTCAGCTTCTGATCGGCGAGGACCGAATAGCCCTTGCCCGTAATCTTCTCGGACGCTTTGGCCGCCCGCGTGTTGAAGACTTTCAGGCCTGTCTCAGGATCGATACGGACTGCTGGGTTCATTTGAGTTCCTTGTGAGTTAATTGTCCGTCACAACGACTCTCTAGCGAAGATCTGGCCCCAGCGGAAGCAACCCACGTGTCGAAGTCGAGACCGCATCAATTAACGAGCAACATCTGGCAGTGTCGATGAACGGTTTCCATCCAGCGCCGCGGGATACGGTCGGAGCTTGTACAGTGATCCCGCTGCGCCCGGATAAAACATATCGCCGTAGTAGGAAGGCTGGACCATCGTCCCCGAAGTCATTGCGGGCAATCGGGCCGACCGCGCGATCTCCTGGCCCGTCGCTGCGTTGCGCCACACGACCTCGTCCTCCGTGTTGATATCCGGAATCTCGGCACCGGGAATGTCCGAGCCGACGATGACGCGCCGGTCGGGAGGGCCGATAATCGCGATGAATTCGGTGGTCGTCTGCGCTACCTTCCAGGCCGTTTGCAGTCCCAAGGAGCCCAGATGCACTGCCGCGATCTCGCCCGGCAGCGCGTCCATCGCGTAGATCAGGTTCGATTGCGGGTCGACGGAGACCGTTGCCGCATTCCAACTGACAGCCTGTGTGCCACCGGGAGCCTGCGTGGAGAATGCGATCTTGACGAGGGGCGGGATGGGATCGCCGGCAAAGGGTTGGGTCATGAACTGCTTCGAAGCATCTCGCTGGTTGATCGCGAAAACGCTCAAAGGCGTGGATGCAGGGAGCCCGTTGGATTGGCCGACGACCCAGTCATTCAGGACCACCAGCGCCCACCCCGGGGTCTGGCCGGTGAGCAGCAGCGTACCGGGATTCCAGGTGGAATCGAGGGTCAGATGTCCTTTTTTGATCTCATAGCGGATGCACGTGTCCACTACGAACAGATAAACGTATTCGTGACCATCACGCTTGCCGACCGTCACGCGCCCTATAACGTCGGCCGGCAAGGTCGTCTGGTCAATGACCTTCATCGTGCGCGGATCGACCGTGACCAGGACCGAGTTGGGGACGTCCGAGGGGTCAGGACAATCAGCGAGCGCATCGGGACCCTGAACGGCACAGCCTGCCTGACGATAGAATGCCTTGGCGACGATCGTGCCGTCCTTTGTCGCGTTGAATCCGTTGTACGTTGTGTCGGCTGGTGCCGCCTGGCCGGTTGGTAGTGCAAGCGTTGCAAGCACATGGCCCGTAGACGGCTCGATCTCCGACAGGTGATACCCATAGATGACGTACAACTTGCCGTTGTCGAGAAGGGCTTGAGCACCCGGATAGTCCCACTCGCCGCTATCCGAAGTATTGATCAGTTGATTGTACCAAATGGGCTGAAGGGTGCCCGGATCAATCTGTGCGACGTAAGCGCCGATAGAAGAAGAATCGTTGCCTGAGCCTCCGCCGTACAGAAACATTTGGTTAGGACTTAAATAGGTAATATTCCAGGCGGAGGGGTAGATCTCATCTGACTGCACCTTGGTGACGGTATTGTTTCCCGAGAAACGTCCCGCGAACCTTGCCTGCGGAAAGAGATGCGAGCGGCCGGAATCATAGTGTTCGAACGCGGCGAGCGACGGATACCAGGGACGATTTGTTTCATTGCCATGCGCGAAGGAAGCGGTTACGAACGACATCAAAGCGATAACCGCCAACGCCATTCGATAGTTCTGTCGGCTTTTACGCGATTCAATTGCTCCCATCGTATGCTCTCGGCAATTCCTCCCAACACTCGGGCCGATCCGCTGACGTCAACATTCTGCTGCTGACATTTCGCAAATTATGACGTTTTCCTACCTAGTGCTCTAGATAGTCGCTCGGATCCTATGTCGACCGAGAAGCCTATATTAGGCGGCTCTGGCCAGGGCGCGACGCGCAGACGCATATAGCGCCTCGCGCAAGTGTGATCGGCGCTCCAGCGTGCTGGCCGGCAAAGGGATGCTTTGCGGGAAATGGAAAACCTGCAGCGGATCGACCTGCGCCTTAATCGATTCCAGCCGCGACAGATTCGCGCCGTAGTAGTCCTGCTGCCACGTGGTCAGTGAAGGGTCGGGAAAATTGACGTAAGCCCCGTTGCTTAAATTACGCATCGCCTCATAGAAGTTCGCCTGCCATTGAAGATTGCGCTGCACGACGGACCGGCTATCGTGGGCGCCCCAATTAAGCGCGATCGTCATAAGCCAGTCGCTGTCGCGATGAACAAAGGCGGTCGCCGCGGGCGCGACTGCGTTGACCTGCGCGCCGGTTTGGAAGAGCACGAAACTGGCCGCTTCAGAAGTGCCGGGCCATGTGCGCAGGAAAGAAAACGCAGCCGCGATAGCTTCGGAGCTCGGCGGTGCGGCGAAAAAAGACGATCGTTCCTGATAACGGTCGGGAGGTCCGGGCTCGTCTAAAAAGTTCAGTTGCGCGTCCCAGTACGCCAATTGCAGAATGTCGGCTTGCAGCGGCGCCGCGACCTGGTAGACGGGAGCCAGAATATCGGCCAGGTCGCCGGGCGTGCCCGCGAGCTGTCCCAGCAGCGTGATAGTAACGTCCTGTCCCTCCGCCAGTTGCTCGGGGGTCACGGCCGAAGCCCCAATGCGATTTCCCATGGTTATCGGAGCATCTTGAAGCGCATCGACCAGCGCCGCATAAATCGCGTCGGATTGCCCGCTCCATTTGATCTCAAAGACAGTGATCAGGTCATCGGCGGGTGTGGTCTGCAGGCTGAACGAAGTATTAATCCCGAAGTTGCCGCCGCCACCGCCGCGGCACGCCCAAAATAAGTCGGGGTTCTCAGTTGCGCTGAGCGTCAGGATTTGCCCATCTGCGGTGACCAGCTCGCTGCTCAACACCTGATCGCAACCGAGACCGTAGCGGCGCATGTTGAAGCCGATCCCGCCGCCCAGCAGAAACCCGGCTCCGCCTACTCCGATGCATCGGCCATGAGTGATGGTCACATCGGCGCCTTGCAACGCGGAATACAGATCGACGTTGCGGATACCGCCGCCGATCGTGACGATGCCGCTGGACGGCGCGAACTGAACCTGATTGATAAGCGTCATATCGATCATCAGTCCGTGGGTGGTCGAAAACCCGGCATAGGAGTGACCACCAGATCGCGTGATCAGCGCTATATCGTTCTGTCGCGACCATAAAATTGCCTGCGCCACGTCGGTCGCGCTGGCGCATTTGGCGATACCCTGCGGCAGAATCGAGGCATAACGCAGATTGTTGGGCAACGCTGTCGCCCTGAAGCCGTGATCGCCCGGCCGCAGCACCGGGCCAGTGATGCGACGGGCCAATTCTCGCCAAGCCGAATTGTTGGAACTGGAACTGGAAGTGCTGCCGCAGCCAGTCAAACCCAGCGCGCTCAGACTGAGAGCGGCGCCCGCGGCTGCTTGAGCCGACCTGGCGAGGAACTGGCGCCGCGTCAGAGAGACGTCACCTATAGACAATTCGCCGCATCCATTCGACCCGCAACATCATCCATCTCCCGCCCAACGGAACTTGGCTGGGCTTCATCTTATCCAATAGACGAACGGAAAGACGAACACGCCAGGTCATGCAATGAGCGCGACGAGGGTACCGTATTTGGCTCCAAGACTTACTTCAGAAGTAAAGCCACTCCAGTGCGAGCACAATTCAATCTGATTGCCAAGCTGAGAGCCTCCATCGGTGGAGACTTGGAGAGGGAGTCGCACCGGCATCGATCGCACTACGGCAAATACTGCGAGCGGAATTGCGTGGGGATAACGGCGGTTCGAAGCACCACGAGCTCCTGCTGGCTTTGTCCGTTTTCGAAACGCATCAGGCCCGCGATGAACTGCTGCGGATCACGCAGCGGTATCAGCCGTTCTTCGCTGAAAATTTTGCTGGTGATTTTCAATGTAAGATCCCTGGTCTCGCCCGGCGCGATAGAGCTCGAAGGCTCGACCTCCAGCTGACCCACGTAGTCATGTGGCCCAGCCTTGGCCTTGTCTTCGTCGGTTCCATTGACGAATGTAGCCATCGCCATAATGTACTGTTTCAGTTTGATAGGACTGTCCCTGAGATTTTTGACCTTGACGTTCATGACCAGCGTGTCGGTGGCGTCGTCGTAGGTCGCACCGTTTGAGTGAACCTCGGCCATCTTCTCGCCGGACGAGATAAATTCGGGCGAGAACCAGTCCGTCTGCTGCGGCAATCGGACCGGATACTTCATCGCTGCGTAGGTCCACCCAACTACCAGCATGATCACAGTCAGAGCCGCGAGCAGGTTCATCCACATGTGATCTTGGGGAGTAATCAAACCAATATCGGGCGCGTCGTCATTGACGCCTAGCTGAATCGTCACTGCCAGATTGGTCACGGTCCTATGGGTGAGCGTCCAGTAGAGCATCCAGACGACTCCGATGAGGAAACCGGCAAAGGACCACCACCAGACAAATCCACCCTTGTAAGTATTGAGATTGATAGTCTGGCCGCTCAGCAGCGTCACTGGAAAGTCAAACTTCGCCGCGCTCGGCTGAACGGTTACCCATTCGCCGGGACCGATTAGAGTGCCGGTTCCCTCGACTGCGATGCCTGGATGCACATGCCATCGCCCCGGATTGCGTCCCAGCATCACCATCCTGAACTGATAGATTCCTCCCTTCTCCACGAAGAACGAGCCGGGAGCCTCTTGCCCGTTCACGGTTCTTTCCTTCAAGGCAAAGACGGGTCCGGGCACGACCGGCATGATGTACGCCTTCTCGGGCGGCGTAAGTGTGTACGGCCAGGTCTCGAGGATTCGTACCGAACCGGTAATAGTCACTGGCTCGCCGACCTTGATCTCAGTCGGCGATATGGTGACATCGTAGAACGCGGTTGTCAGATCCTTGAGGAAAGGTTCATCGCCAGCTTCGCCGTGGGCGAAAGCCGAAGTCGCACTGACCACCGCTCCGATCGCGGCCACCAGGATGCCGACCATCAGCCGCTTATGCATCGAGGATATCTTTCCGCGAGCTCGGCCGGTCTCGACACGCATCTCGCTTTCGACCTCTTTCAGACGCGGCACCTGTTTCGCAGCCGCGGGTTTTCGGGCCTTCGGAT
Source organism: uncultured delta proteobacterium (assembly GCA_963842215.1). GTDB lineage: Bacteria > Desulfobacterota > Binatia > Binatales > Binataceae > Binatus. The sequence continues at coordinate 29,918 of CAWJFQ010000002.1, forward strand.
GTCCGTTCGATCGAGTGCGGCGGCGAGTCTTGCTCCCAGGGCCGTCCGGAAGAGTGCGCCTGTTCTTCGCTGACGGCCACAAGACGACCAACCAATAACAGGCGAACCCAAGCGCACCCGAAGTCAGCAACGGCGGACCGAGCTCGTCAGGCCCCGCCATACCGCCGTGCGCGTGTGCAGCCGAAGCCGACGCGAGCATCGAGACCAGCGTCGCCAGACCGATAGACACGCTGCGCAAGGGAATCCGGATGAGTCGGTTTGCTTTCATCAATGTGCCTGGAGATTACAGCGTTTTGATATATCGGCGGATCGGCCACACCGCGAGATATCGCCCGATGAATTGACCTATCCAGTAGCCTGCGACGGCCAGGGTTCCGCCAAACGCCAACGAAACATACTGAGTCTCGCCAAGAAAACTTCGAAGCGCGCCTCGCTCGATATGCCGCAGATACTCGGGCGTCTGCGATCTGATGTAGACGATTCCCTGCACGTCGGCGACGGTCAGGACGTGCTGCATAAAATGCGCGGGCTGCAAGAATGGAGCGAGTGGTATGTAGTTGAACGCCCAGACCAGCAGCGCCCATATCGGCGCGCCGAAAAGCGAAGTGAGGATGAAGCTCCTGGTCTTCATCAGGATCCAGTCGAGAATTATCGCCGCGCAGACCGTGGAGATCGGCCACACGAAGTTCATCGGATAGCTCTCGGCAATATGCCACTGAAAATAGCGGCCGACCCAGGCTGCCATGAAAAAGCACACCGCCGTGTAGGTAGCGCCGGTCGGAAATCGCCACGCCGCCCACTGAATATACTGGAGCGCGGAAGGAATAATGATCGTGGCGAAGGCGGTAATCACCGGCCACCACTGAGGATCCTTCCAGTCTGTCCAAAAGTCCCAGTCGCCCGCGAACAATTGCTTGGTGATGTCGGCGGCTCCAGCTACCACGAAGATGGCGGTTACCCAGAAAACGAGATCCCACTTGCCGTCAATCCACTTGTACTTCTTCTGCAGGAGGGCGCGAAGCTCGAGCCGCCGTTGTGCTTCGGCCAGTGCTGCCGGTGTAGTCGCCGTCGCCATTTCTGTGGTCCTCTTCCTACCCGGTCAATCTGCTACGGCCTGAGGACGTGAGGGCGCTACAGTGCTCGACTCTTCTTCCGCCTTCTCGATTTCGAACAAGCGCAGAATGGTCTCGCCCCAAACCGCGAACATCCCCGAGGCCAGCCAGCCATAAGCGACGAATGGCCAATGGAAAGGCACTGCGAAAAATTCCTCGGAAATCCAAAGACTGTGGCCCCATTCGTTGAACGCGACTTCCATGCACTCAAGCACCGCGGCGGTGATCAGCAGGAAGAATGACCACGGGAAACCCTTATCTCTGCTGTAGAGTGCGGGGATTCGGTACATCCCGTATAGATACGCGCCCAGTGCGAGAACGACTGAGAGCGGGAAAAAGAAGTAGAACATCGGGATGTGGGTGGGAGTCAGCGCGGTGTCGCGGACCATCGTCTGATGCCACGCTCCGTCCCAGTTCGGCCAGAAGCTCGCCTCGATATAGATCGAGATACTGGTTATGCCGATGATGCTCCACAGCACTGCGATCCGACGAACTTCTTCGGACCGTTCGTAGGCTTGGCCGGCTAGTTCGCGGCCGGTCCTGATTAGCCACCCGTACCAGATGCCGGTGAACACCCCGAGCACTATCAACTCGCCCCAGAAGAGAGAGCGAAAGTACAGGGTGAATTCCCGGCTGGCGGAATTCAGGCCCGCGGAAAAGGCGAACTCGTAGTCCCAGAACCAGAGAAATATATTCGCCCCCATCACCAGCGCGGATCCCCAGAACAGGGACTTCCAGCCGACTAGCCAACCGGTTGGATTCTGCGAACGAATCGTCGTGGATTGACCGGTCTCATAACTCGCGGACGATTGTGGCCGTACAGACTGGGGTTGAGCCATCGTACCACTCCTTGATCTGTCTCAGTGCACAGGATCAGTAGTCGCTTGAATCACAACTTTGATCACGATGCTCCGTCTTGCACTGGCGGCATCGCGTCCCGAATCTGCGATACCACCGCTTGAGGCTTCATGAGCATCCCCTGATACTCGGTTTTCTTTTGTCCGTCGACGCCCAACAGAAAAACCTGCGTGATATGCGCCGGGGAACCATCGGGCATCCGTTTGTTATTGACTCCGAACGCCTTTATGACGCGATCGACGTCGCCTGGCGATCCTGTGACGAACAGCCAGCCGTCAAAGTCAGCGTCGCTTTTGCGGGCCAACGCCAGTAGCTGCTCCGGCCGGTCATGTTCGGGATCGTTGGTCACTGACAGAAGAACCACTTTCGATCCGAGTTCCGGCCGCAAGCGGTCGGCAACCTCTCCGAACTTGCTCACTAGAGTCGCGCATACCCCAGGACATCCGACGTGGATGAAGTCGAGCAAAACGACTTTGCCCTTTAACGAACCGAGCAAAACCGATCTTCCATGGTCGTCGATCACTGAGACGTTCGGCAACGAAGCAGGCTCCGCTGCCACCTCACGGTGACAGGCCGCTATCGCCAGGGAACAGCAAATGATCATCGCGCACGATGCCAACGACCAGGTTAACCGCTTATCCGCGTTCGATTCGCCAGCTGATGTATTGGTGTATTTCATGCGGCCGCTATGTCGGTATCCGAATCGGGTTCACCGCCTCGTAGGAGTCTGTAGTGGCGTACGATCGGAATCGTCGTCAATATCAGCACTGCGAAAATGATCAGCGCTGGAATTATAATTGGCCTGTACCACGCCCCGACCCGGATGGGAAACGTTAAGGGTATTGCGGTCTGGCCCACCGCGTCGAGCAGCACGACGCGAACTGAGTAATCGCTTCCCGAATCAACCGTCACTTCTGCGTCCACGACACCACGCCGATAGATCCTGGGCGGAACCGACAATATCTTGCGCAGACCGGAACCATCGCTGGCGATCATTTCGAGCGCGATGGGACTTTGCCGCAACCGATCGCCTTCGACATCCACGACCACAACGGTCTTGCCCTGGCGGGGAACTTCGTTGCAGTACTCGGCGTCGGGATCGAAATCCGGCTGGTAGAGCGTGAGATGGACCAGCGATGCGCCCAGGCGCCGTTCGCAGGGATCGTTGGGACCGCCGCCACGATGCGCCCATGCCTCAGTGCCGACCAGCCATCCGACCATCGCGATTACCGCGATGAGTATCCGTTCCGACTCTCCTTGAGGTGCGCATCGCTTGCTTGCGATCCGTCAGAGATTCCTTTTCGTACTCTGGTCCGCGATGTAGTCCGCCTGTCTTATTGCCAGACTTACTATCGTCAGCGTGGGGTTTTCCGCGCCGCTGGTCGTGAACTGACTACCGTCCGAAATGAACAGGTTCTTGATATCGTGCGTCTGGCCCCACTTATTGCAGACCCCGTCGGCCGGCTTCTCACTCTGTCGGCAAGTGCCCAGATTGTGGGTCGAGGGGTACGGCGGGGTCTTGATTGTCTTTACCGCGCCGACAGCATCATAGATTGCCGCGCCACGCTGGTATGCATAGTTACGCATCGCGGCGTCGTTTGCATGATCGTCATAATGAACATTCGGAATGGGCAGTCCAAAAGCGTCCTTTTCAGTTGGATGCAGCGTGACCGCGTTGGTTTGCTGCGGCATGTCTTCGCCGACGATCCACATCCCGGCCATCTTTGGATACTGCTCGAGAAGATCGGTGTACTCGCGGCCCCACGCGCCCGGTTTCAGGAACGCCGCGGTGAAAGGCAGTCCAAGCGAAATGGTTTCGAACTCGAAGCCGCCAGCGAAGCCTCGCTTCAAATTGGGTTCCGCTTCGTCACCGACGATGCCGGCCATGACAGTCCCCCGATACATGTGCACCGGCTCTTTGAAAATTCCGAACACCGAGCCCGTGGTGTGTCGCATGTAGTTCTTTCCGACCTGTCCCGAGGAATTGGCCAGCCCGTGCGGGAAGGTCGAGGATGCGGAATTCAGAAGCAGGCGCGGAGTCTCGATTGAATTACCGGCGACACATACGATTCGCGCCTTCTGTACTTGATGCTTGCCGTCCTTGTCGGCATACAGCACGCCGCTAACTTTGCCAGCGCGGTTGTGATGGATTTGCAGAGCCATCGATTCCGGCCGCAGGTCCAGCCGGCCAGTGGCTTCGGCTTTGGGGATTTCGGTGTACAGCGTGGACCACTTCGCGCCGGACTTGCATCCCTGAAAGCAGAACCCGAGCTGCCAGCAAGCCGAGCGTCCGTCGCGAGGCTGGCTGTTGATCGCCATGCGGCCGGTGTTCACGGTCTTGTAACCGACTCGGGTCGCGCCGTTGTACATTACTTTGAAGTTGTTATTGCCCGGGAGCCCCGGAATATCATTGGTCCGGGTGACGCCCATCATGAACTCGGCCTTGGTGTAGTATGGTTCGAGCTCAGCCAGCGTCAGCGGCCAATCAAGCAGATTAGCGCCTGCAATATTCGAATAGTGCGTCTTGGCCGCGAACTCGTGTTCCTGGATTCGCAGTGATGCTCCAGCCCAATGAACGGTAGTACCGCCTACGGTCTTGCATATCCACGCCGGTAGATTCGGGAAATCTTTAGCGATCTGCCAGGTCCCGGACGTGGTTCGCTTGTCCAGCCATGCGAGCTGATTAAACGCCCACCACTCTTCGTTGCGAAATGTTGCCGGTGACTGTTGTTTGCCTGCCTCCAGCAATACAACCTTGAAACCCTTCTGACATAGCCCATTGGCAAGTGTGCCACCGCCGGCACCGGAGCCAATTACGACCGCTACCGAATCGTCATTGAGTGCGTGTCGTGCCATCGAATCTCCGAAGCTCAGACCGGCTTAGGGCTGGCCCACTCGGGTGGATCGGGCAGCCAGTTGAGGTCATTGAAGCCGCGATGAATGTAGCCGCCGGAGGCATAAGCCGGGCCCTGGTATCCGAACGCTTTCCAAGTGTCAGGATTGCTATACAGCGACTCGAGTTCGGTGCCGCGGACTTTCTGGAAAAACGGGGTAGTCTGTACAACTTCGAGCGCTGCTATTTGCTCGTTCTCCTTCAGATCGGCGAACTTCGTGCCGCCCGAACCGTCAAGCGCCACGACGCCTTCAGCAAGCATCTTTGCTACCGCTGGGTCGGACTTGCTGTTCGCGTCGAGAACTTCGACTACTTTCACGTAGCAGGAATCGTCGAGGCCTCGATGAGGAAATATGCGCTTTGCCATTGCCAGCAGAGTGCTCGCTTGGTGGGGACTCAGGGTGCTCAGCGGTCTGGCCCATTCATCAGCGCTAGCCACGCTAATCAGCCCAGACCCGGCGATGGCTGTACCCGCCACCACCAGGACACTCGCCTTGAGGAACTCGCGCCGCTTCATCTGCAATTCTCCATTTCCTCGATCACCAGGCGAACTTCACTCGCCGAATTTGCGAATGTATTCGATCAGCGCCGCAACAACGTCAGGCTGTCCCTCCAAATCCGGATTCGACGCCATCGAGGCGCTGAGTCCGACCGAAGTTCCGCCGTTCACGATGATCGTTGCCATGCGTTCGTCGCTCATCGAACTCTGCCACTTCCGGCTGCGAAAATTTGGCGGCTTCGGATTCAGACTTCCGGCCGCTGGACCCGCGCCGTCTCCATCGACCCCATGACACACTGCGCAGCGTTCGGCAAATATCGAGAGAGCCTCCTCGCGTGCCTGCGGCGTAATCGAATTGGGTTTGGAGCCGTTGGAGCCAGTGAGGATCACCCCGCCGATGAAACGAAACGGAGTACGATTTGCGCGGTCGTAAAATTGAGGGTTGGACGGAGTGAGAAAACCTCGGGACTGGCAACCGCCGGCAGCGAAGGCCAATGCCGCCATGGTCACCGCTGGAAGGAGCGTGCATTTCCTATGGAGTGCCGGGAACATTTCCGACCAGCCACAATCCTACGTGTCTTCAGGGAACGAGTTTTTCCACTGGGGCGGAACCTATTAAACACAGATCTAATCGTCAAGCAGGTCGACGATAGGACACTAGATCGAGTATCGACGCTTGGAGAGTCTCTTAAAGCGATGGTATTGCGGTTCGATGGTTGAGAAACGCCTGAATGCACTTGTCGCCGCGTCCAGGGTGCGCCTACGGGATCCGAAACGCCGAGGCCGCCAACAACAGTAGAACTTGCAGTCGAATCTCTGGTGCAGGGATATGCTTGCAGTGGTCCTCGCCGTCATAGAAATCGGAGGCGATTCCCCACGGAATGCGATAGCTGGCTCATTGTCGGATATTGAGTGGGTGCGGTAGAGATTGTGGGCAAATGGCTCGCAGTTGCCGTTCAGACATTAGATATAGAGCTTGCTCGCGACATTTTCACGCACTTGGATACCAAGGTTAGAATTCCAGTTACTCCTTTCGCGATGACGATTGTCGCGGCGATGGCGTTACTTTTCGTTGCGCAGCGTGCAACGGCCGGCGATGCCGTTTCGCACACAGTCAACGTAGGAGGTGTCAGTCGCACCTACTTGCTGTTCGTCCCTGATGGGCGCAACGGAAAAGCCCTGCCGGCATTTATCATGATGCACGGCAGCGGCAGCACGGCCGCGCAACAGGAAACCTACTCGAACTTCGATGCGTTCGCGCAAGCGCACGGCCTCGTGGTCATGTATCCGAACGGAATCGAGAAGCACTGGAACGACGGCCGCGTGATAGGTCACGAATCGATGGCGGACGACATCGGCTTCATGAAAGCGATGTTGGCCGAGGTGATCGCGCAGGGATTGATCGATCCCAAACGCGTGTACGCCGCCGGAATTTCCAACGGCGGCTTCATGGCGCAACACATGGCGTGTGTCATGGCCGAAGCTCTCGCCGGAATCGGTGTGATTGCGGCCACGCAACCAGTCGACGCGGCCTGTCCGTCGCCACGACCGATGCCGGTAATCTTTTTCCAAGGCACCGCCGACAAATTCGTCCCCTTTAAGGGAGGTCCGATCGCTCCGCAGTTCGGCAATCGAGGTACTGCGATGAGCAATGCGCAAGCGGTCGAAATCTGGCAAAAGCGCAATGGCTGCGGCGCGGCGACCCGAACCGAATTGCCCGACACCGACCCGATGCCGGTCACCGTCGAGACCTACTTTTGCCCGCCAGGCCGCGGCCTTGAGGACGTGATAGTCCAGGGCGGCGGTCATACCTGGCCGGGTGCCCATCAGGGCATCCTGGCCAACATGATCCTCGGGCCTGTCACCGACAGCATCAGCGCCAACGACATGATGTGGACGTTCTTTCAGAAGCAAGCAGCCTCCAAGCCCTGATATGCCTGGCTGGACGATGTGGCCGAGGCTTGACCGCGGAGTGCCGCGTCGAGGCCTCCTCGCCTGCTCGTATAGCCGGTTGAACTCTGAGCCGAAAGGAGGGCTGGCGCTAAGCGCGAAGCATTTCGATCGGATCCTTACCCACCTCTTCGCTGAATCCGAGTCCGCCGTTAAGTTGATATCCCACCAGCTTCTGGAGATTTTCCGGAAGCGTGCGCGCAATCTCTGGTGGGACGGCCAGCTACTGGTTTTCCTCCTGCCGCAACCATCCCAGAACGTACGCAGCACCCGCACCGAAGCGTGGAGCCTCGGAGCGGTTGGCGCCAGCACCATGCAGCACATGATCGGTCCAGAGCAGCAGCGAACCGCGCGTCATCTCCGCCTGAACAATTTCATCCGCGCGAGGAGTTCGATCCTCCCACCATTTTTTTCAGAAAGACTTCTTCGGCGAAATACCAGACATGCTTCGAGCCCCAAAGATCGGCGAACAATTCGCCAAACGGAATCGACGAGACCAATTCATTGAGCCGCTCCGCGGCGCCGGGATTCGCGTTCTCGTTGTGCCTTTCTTTTTCGGTTCCTGCAAAGAGTTCGACGGCCAGGGGACCGGGATTCTCGACGCACCAGTCATACGAAGCCCGGCATCTGGCGAGTTGCTCTTCATTGAGAAACTTCTCGATCAGGACGGCGCCGTCTTCGGCGAATGCTTTTCGGGTCGATGCATTCATTGTTAATCCCTCCAATGGGTGATGAAGATCGAATAGCACGAAGTCCGATTTAACACAACAGTCGTTATGATATATAGTAGGCCATCGTGAAACCCCGTCAGCCGCAAGCTTCTCGCGTGCACTCGAAACTCCTGCCTGATTTACGCGCGCAGCCCCGCGCAGCTGCAAAGCGAGGACGACCGGTCGGCGATCGCGAAGCCAAAAGCAGCGAATTGATCGAGGCCGCTCGCTACGTGATTGCGCGCGATGGTTACGCCGGGGCGTCGCTGCGAAAGGTTGCGGCGCGAGCCGGCTACTCGACTGGCGCAGTCACCTACTACTTCGCGAACAAAGAGGAGATGGTGGCGAAGGTAACGGAAGCGCTCTTCGATGAATTCGACGGGTGGCTGGACCATCAGCCTTCGTCCATCGATCCGCGCGCCATTTTCGACCGCATGGTCGTATGGACGACCTCCGGAAGAGGCGATGCGTGGCTGGTCGCTCTTCAACTCCTGGTTCGCGCCGCTACCGATCGTCCGCTGGCCGCCGTGATTCAGAAACGCTATGCGCGATTCCGCCGCAAACTCACGACTCTGATCGAACGGTGGCAGTCAGAAGGAGTAGTACGCGGCGACATTCCGGCGGATTTACTTGCCGATCAAGTAAGCGCCATGGCCGACGGCTGGACGATGATGTTTCCGGTCGAGCCGAACCGTTTCAGCCGCGGCCGGATACGAGATTTGGTCGATGCAGCGATTGCAATGTTGACACCGAATCGCTGAACCGCAAGGTCACTTCTTGACCTCGCGGCGGCGTCTTCCCACGAACAGCGGATTCGCATCGCGACGCCGAGGTTCGTCGCTCGCCCTATCTGTCGGAGGCCATCGCCGAGATTCTGCGCCACGGTCATGCGATACCGCTTGGCGCTTGGTGGCATCCACGAAAATGGCCACGTCGATCAGCGCGCAATTCCAGGCGTTCGAATGGACGCCCTCGCGAAAATGCGTATCTCGCTTGTTCGAGGCGATTTAATTGGCGAGCATTACCCCGTCCACTGCCCTCGTTGCTCAGGGGATTCCCTTGATGCCCTCGGGGCCCACGATGGCGAACGCGGGAATAATGGCGCCGGTCGCGTCCACGCGGGTCATGCATGCGCACCAGTAGTAGTCACCTGGTGGTCCGTTGAGGATCAGGTCAGCGGCACTCTGAGTCGACGGAACTGTGATCACGTTCGCAACCGGCGACTCACCCAGTTCAAGGTTCCCTGGCGACATGAGCTTGAGCTGAGGCGGAATCGGCTCGCCCCCCAGTACACTCGAAGGGGGCTCAAACGGAATGTCACCGTTCTCGATCGACCTGCCCAAGGCATTCGACATATTCATGCCCGGACCACCAAACATGAAGAGGTTCTTGCCTTCGGGCATGATCTCGGGTTCCTGCCCGGCGGCGGCTTCGTCCCAGAACCCGTGGCCCGACAGAGTGTTGTAGGCCGGGCTCTGCGCCCCGTAAGAGGGATCGGTCGGTCTTCCGGGCCCCCATAGATCCTCCGAGTTGGCGCCATGCGCAGCATCTTCGTCGAGCACCTCGTCGAGCGGCTCATTGACCGGGGAGTTGAGCGCGAAGGGCGTCGTGTCCTCTGCTTCCTCGACGGGCGTCAGCGGCGTCGGCATCGTGCCGGTCACGACCGTCGGTTCGTCGTCAAACTCCTCAACGTCGGCGGTGAAGTCCGGGATATCTTCCAACTCAGGTTCCGGTACCGCCCAGGGCGCCATCTCCAACGTGGCCTCCTCCTCCTCGTCGATTGATAACGCACCCACATTCAGCACGGATTCCGTGACGAGCTTGCTGGCGGAATCGTCGATGGCCTCTTGCGAGGCCATGCCCGTCGGATCGATTCTCGTCAGCGGCATGCCCGCCGCGAACGCGTAAAGGTTGTCTCCGCCAAGGAAGCCGGCCGGATCCTGCGAGAGGAACCGGCCCAGCGCGGGTGAGTACTCGCGCGCGCCCATCGCGTACATCGCCAGCTCCGGATCGTAGAGCTGCCCTTGATACAGCACGCGCATGCCCAAGGCCGACGTCGACCGCGGGTGACCGCTGGCATCGAAGATGCGAATCGAGCCGAAGGCGTCGTAGAGATAGCCCTCGGCGAGTCCATTGTCGCCGCTCAGCGCGAACACCGACCGCTCGCCGCCCTGATGGACGTAGTGCGTCGCGCCCGCGCCGAATCCGTCGACAATACCTAAGAGATCCTGCGGTCCATTCCCGCTGACATAGACGCGCGCCTGGCTGGCATCCGTGGCGGAGTTGGTCGTGGCGCGAAGGACGGTCCCGTCCCACACAAAGTAAGTCGATGTGGGCGACTGTCCCGAATTGTTCGCCGTCTCTCCGACGCGCCGCCCTAGAGCGTCGTACAAATACGAGACCGACTTTGTTCCGCTGGTCGCTGACACCAGCTGGCCCAGGCCGTCGAAGACAAGGTTGGCCGGTCCCGTCGATACCGTCTCGCCCGCGGCGTTCGTCGATAGCGGCACGCCGCCGACGGAGGTGTATGCGTCACTGGCATCGATCTCGTTGGTGGAGGTTCCAGACCCGGTGGTGACGGACATCCAGTTGGTCTCGCCGTCGAGCGTGAGGAGGCTGCGCTGCGGATCCGCGGACAGCGCGGCCTGGACATCGGCGTTCACGAGCTCGCGACTAGGGAGAGGCGATGGCAGCGACGCGTCGTCACCTTCGTCGATAAGCGGACCGGCGGCGTCGATCTCGTAGAGGTCGGTGTGCGGAGTACTCGCCGCGAGCTGCCGTACGCGAGCCCGCGGAATCCCTTCGAGGCCGACGAAATCGTGCCAGTTCCCGACCACAGCGTCGGCGCCCGACGTCCCATACGAAACGTCGATACCGCTGCGGCGACCGCGTGCATCATAGCTGAGGTGGGCCGTTACGCCGGTGCCGTGGCTTGGCGACAAGGCGCGCCCGCCAAAGTCGATTGCCACCGGGCCCCCAAGACCCGCGTACGTGAGGTGAGCGAGAGGCCGGCTGCCGACGCTGACGTCCGCGGGACGTCCCAGTTGATCACGCGCCGTCGACAAGACCAACGGCGCGCCTGAAGTCGGACGGAGGGTGGTCGAGGTCAGGCCGCCCATGTCGTCGTAGATTCGCTCGATCGCCAACGGCTCGAGCGTGCCGCTGTTCTCCGCGATCTGATGGCCGCTCGAGTCATAGCTCATCGTCACCGTCGAGCCGCTGGCCGCATCCGGCGGCACAGTCGTTATCGCGGCAGTGTTCATGCCGAACGCCGAGTATGTGAACGACCGGGTTATGGTGCGGGAGGCGAGCCCGGGCGCCGAACCCGGCGTTACGATCTGGCTTATCGCTCGTCCCGCGCTGTCGTAGGTGTAGGACACGGTCGTCCCGGCAGGATCGATCAGCTTGGTCATCCGCGCGGAGCCCGAAAGGTAGTTCCGCGTCGTCACCCGACCGAGCGGCGCGACGGTCTCCATGATTCGATTCAAACCGTCGATGACGAAGCTAGTCGTGTGATCGCCCAGCGCGTTGGTCGTTGTGATCGCGGTCCGTCGATCGTCGCCGTCGTAGGCGAAGCGCGCTATACGGCTCGGCCCGGGCGCGCCCGCGACCGTATAGCTGGTCCGCCGCCCGTAGTCGTCGTAAGCGTAGTTCATCGTGAGGAGCTGGCCGGTGACCCTCGAAACCAGCTGTCCGTACGAATCGTAAACCTTGCTCGCGAGTTGATCGGACCCTTGGCGCGTTCCGGTTCCCAGACCGCGATCGTCGAAGTGCTCTGTGAGCGTGAGCGATGTGCCGTCGGGCGCGGGCGCCGTCACGTCTTGCTCGTCTCCGTCGGTGACCTCCCGCCAAACCGCCGTGCGCATCGAGCCGTTGGGGAGTTGATCCGACACCGGCCTGCCCAGCGTGTCGAAGGCGGTGACGCGCGGCGGATGGCTCCCGATGGTCGTCGTCAGCGTTCGGTGCAGGTCGTCATACACATAGGACGTGTGAACGGCGAGCTGGGGACCGAGCGGCTGCCCGTTCGCGAAGCGCCAATCGTCCTCGCCCGTCACGCGGCCGGTGCTGTCGTATTGCCGCTCGACCATCGACTGCAGGCCCGCGAAGAGCGCGGTTGGCTTGGCGTACGCCGGCAGGTTCGGACCGCACAGCACTGCCTCCCAGATCAACCGATCCAGCGTGTCGTATCCACGCCAGCGGTGCACGATCAGTGCGGGGTCAGCGGTCGATGGATCGGCGTTCATCTCGTCGATGATTCGGCCGAAGCCGTCGCGCACATAGAACTTTCCGACGCCTGACCCGTCGACATCGCTTATGAGCGCGCCTCCGGGAGCATACTTTCGGATGGAGATGGTCTGCATCCCCGGATCATTGTTCGGAACCGCGGTCGGCCATTGTGGCTGCGGCGGTCGTATCGGCCGTGGCGGGTGGAACGTCACCGCGATCGGCTGGGCGATGACCTTCAAGGTCGCCGGCGGCAGCTTCAGTGCGAGCTGTCCCTTCGTGATCGTTGTCGGCGCCCCTCGCCGCGTTGACGTGTGCGCCATCGCGTTCCCTATCGGCACCGGTAATGGAAACGGCCGAAATGGCAGTGGCGCCGGCGCCCCCGCAATGCATGCGTTGGTCCAGGCTGTCAGGTTCGACGGATGCCCGAGATCGACGCGCACGAGCCGGTTATTCGCGTCGTAGATGTCGTGCGTGACGATCCCCTCGGGGTCGATGGAATAATCGAGGCGGCCGTCCGAGGAGTGCCGCTCGCATCGCGACTTCCGCGGCGTGCCGTCCTTTGGCACCTGCACTATCGTCCGCAAATGATCGAGCGCGTCGAAACTGAGCCACCGCTCCAGGCGAGGGCTGACCTCATGGAAGCGCTGACGGCTGCTGTTGTAGCCGATTGTCGTCGACACCCATTGCCCGGCGTTGAGGGCGTCCGCCTTCGCTTCCCACGTTACAAGGCTCGCGGCGTCGTACGCCTGTGCCGAGTTGCTGCCCCAGTGCCCGGTGCGTCCCTGCTCGATCATCCGACCCAATGCGTCATATTGAATGAAGAGCCGCAGCGGTGACGAACCGGGAACCTCGGTTGTGATTTGGGTGGGGCCCGCGCCACTCGGATCGTAGGCCAGCGTCGTCGTGGTCCCGTCCGGCGCGACGACGCTCGTCGGAAAGATCGTGTGTGCGTTGTAAAGCGGCGATGACGGGTATGAATACGTCGTGCGCTCCGACGCGGCGCCGCCGATCTGCGTGTCGATCCAGAGGATTCGGTCCCAGCCGTCGCGCTCGCGGTGAACGCTCGCCTGAGTCGGCAGCCCTGGGTCCCGGATATAATCCACCAGGGCACCGGACGCCGTGTACGAGTATTGGCTCACGTGCGGCTGTGTATCGCCGGGTGCGCCGGGCGCCGGCAGCTTGGTCAGGCTGAGCGGCTTGCCATAGTAGTCGGCCGCGATGCATGTGCGTGCGCCCGAGGCGTCGCGCATGCCGTGCAGCGTGCCATTGCGAAAATTGTAGTCGATGGTCTCGCCCGTCGTGCGGTTGACGTTGCGCAGAAGTCGCCAGGTGTCGTCGTAGTACTCGGTGCGGACGACGCCGTGGAGATCGTGGACGACCACCGCATGCTCCGGCCGTTGTACATCTGTCACCGTCGTGGCGGTCGCCGCTGACCCTTGGTGCCAGCGGAGGCACGCCATGCCCGCGGTCAGCAGGCCGTCGGCCAACTCCTGATCGAGTCCTGCGTTGACGGGTTGGCCGCCGAGCACCGCGGTAACCTGCACGACGGCCAGTTCGCCGCCAGGCAAGCTCACGATCGCGATCCGTCCGGCATCGTCAGCAGCCGCGGCCACGGGACCCGCGAGCGCGAGCGTTCGCGGAGCGCTGGTTGCCTTGATGATGATTTGCCCCTTCGCAGATGACGCGCGCCCAAGCTCCGTGCCTGCGGCCGGCGATACCAGCGTCGCAACATTCCCCTTGCGCTCAAGAACCAGCGGCGCTGTGCCAATTGAGATTCCGGCGCGGGCCATCGCAGTCGAAAACAGGCCCGCCGGCATTGGTGCCGTTCGCGGCACAGTCAGGTCGAACGACCGGCGGCCGGAGGCTTTCTTCACCGCCGGTCTGGGCGGCGTGACCTTCCCCGCGACGGACGCCGGAGTACTCTTCGACAACTTCAGCTCGACCGGAGCCTTCGCCGTATAGTTCAGCCCCGGCCCTTGCTGTAATTCGAGCTTGGAGTCCGGACCGAACACTGCCGCGACGGCTGCACCGTTCCCTTCGATGCCAAACTTATCGGGGGCCGCCGTCGCTCGCAGGCGCACGCTTCCCGCTTTCAAGACCGAGGCCCACAGAACTTTCCCGGCGTCGACCACTCGCGATGGGCCCGAGACGATCGAGTACGTCCCGCGTCCGTTGGGCGACAGCACGATCGGCTCGCCCACCCAGACCGTGCCCGACTTCTTGGGGTCGACCGCGCTCAACTGCAGCATCCCCGCTGACCCGAGCCCGGCCAACGGCGGCTGGATAATGGGGCTGGTGCAGGAATCCTGGCAAATGTCGACCGAGCCGAACTGTGACAAGGGCACGACATTGGCGGGATCGGGGTGCACGGAGTAGACGGGCGTGCCACCGTCGAGCGATAGCGCCTCCTCCAGGATCTCGTCGGGGCTGAGTCCCAGCCCCTCGAAGAAGCTGAGAAAGTCACTGCTGTTGCTCACTGCCTGCTCGCCGAGCAGGTCGTGATAGTCGTAGGTGATGGTGGCGTCGGTTGCGTCGCCAGCCTGGTTCTTCACGACGCGATCGAAATCGACCTCAAACGGATCTTGCCCGTAGTCGTTGTGGACCACGAGGCGCCCGTCGCCATCGCGAACCTCCACGATATTGTGGTTCAAGTCTTGGGGCCGTCCGAAGGCGTAGCGGCGGTTGCCGTTGGCGTCCTTCGCTCCGTCGGTCTCGTGACAGTCCTGAAAGCACTTTGTCGTGCAGTTTGCGTTGTTTGTGTTTACTTCGTTTCCGATCCGCGCGAAGCAAGTGGCGCTGAACGATGGACAGACCTCCGCGTGCGCCACGGACGCGCTCGCATTCGACTCGACGTCGTGGCAAAAATCGCCCTCGCCCTCCGCATACGGGATTAGTTGCTCGTTAGCCGCAATCACCGCCTGGACGGCGGGGTCCGTGCTGTTGCAGAAGCCTAGATCGCTGGCGATGTCGCACTCGCAGAGCGCGTGCCAGAAGTCCTTGTTGGGGCCAGGATCGAAGTCGTCCTCTTCGCCGCACGAGACGTAGTTCAGGTTGACCTTGTGATCGAAGCCGTCGGCGAAGCAGGGTTGGCCTGACGAGTCCTGACAGGCTTGTCCACAGTAAGTGTCGCAAGAGTAACCGTTCGCGGGCACGTTTAAGGGATTGTTGATCCCGCTGCACAGCGTGTTGATCGTGTTGTCGATCGCGTGCGTGCAGACGTCCTGGTTGTGGCACGACCATGTGCTGGCCGCCTCGCTTTGGTTATCGCAGATCAGATGGCATGCGGGCGTGAGCTGGTCGTCCGCCACGTAGGTGGCCTTGGTAAACCCGCTCAAGTATGTGAACGTCGGTCCGTGGCCGTCGGCGTCGAGCACGTTGGTGAGATCGAACTCGTCGTTGTCGTCAGGAAACGTCTGCTTGAAGGACACGAGCGGAGCCGAGCAATCGTTCTGCTTCTGGCTGACGCACATCAGCTGCGCCGTGGTGATGGTGCTGCAGGGATCATCGAACCACGACCCGAGCAGGCCGCCGCCCAGCAAGCCGCACAGCACCGGATCGCGCTGACGCGTCCGCTTCACGTAGTTGTAGAAGAAGTTCCGCCCCGAGGTGTCGATGACCTTGGTCACGATGCCATCGTCGTCGTTGGTGACCGAGTTGTCCCACCCAATCGTGAGCGAGTTCCCTGCGGCGTCGGAAACTTGTGTGAGGCTGG
Organism: uncultured delta proteobacterium; assembly: GCA_963842215.1. Lineage (GTDB taxonomy): Bacteria > Desulfobacterota > Binatia > Binatales > Binataceae > Binatus. The sequence goes on from CAWJFQ010000002.1 coordinate 45,879, forward strand.
CGAACTGGCCGCCGACCTTGTTGAACCCATAAGCGAGGCCCGAGCCGTCGGTGACGACGTAAAGGCTCGGCCCCTTGGTGTGCTTTTCCAGCCGGATCGGAACGTCGGCAGTCGTCGCGCGGTAGCTCGTGACGCCGGTTCTGTACGACGTCGAGACGGGACGGAACGTTATCCGCTCCATCGCCTCGGTGACGTAGACCACGTCGCCTTCGCAGTCATGGCCGCCCGAAGGCAGCACGTCCTCAATGTGGCGGGCATAGTTGTGCGACCAGCCGAACCCGACGCTCGACTGGTGATTGGTGCGGCTGCGGTAGGTTAGAGCGACTTCGAATGGGACGCCGTACCCCGGCACATGCAAATGAGTCTTGCGAAGGATGAACTCGCCGTCGCCCAGAACCGGATCGGCGGTCAGGTTGGCGACCGGTCCAATGACCTCGGATGACTCGGCGACCGCTTCGTCTTCCTCGGTGGTGAAAGCCCCGAGCATCGGTCCGAGGTCTACCTCTGTCGCGGCCTCCGCTTCGAAGGCGAGCGACTCGACCTCGGCCGCCGCCTGAGCCTCGGCGGCTTCGGCGGCCAGGAGCGCGTCTATTTCATCGTCCTGAGCGAGGGCCCGGCCCGAGCAGCCGACGAACAGAAGGCAGACCGCGACGACAACGCATACCCATCGCAACGCAGCTCTGATACCTGCCATCCACCCAACCTCGCGCGAAAATCTACCAGAGGTAGCAGATACTGTCATCCTGAAATTGTGCCGCGCGCGCCCACACAAACCATCGCGTTTTTCCCGAAGTTTCGGCCTGCCCAACCGATTTCGAACGTTTGCATTTCACCGGCTTCAAATTTTGAAGAAAGGTTCTCCAGGTTACACTGCGTAACGTCTATTGCCGTCGAATTAGAGGGGGCGGAATTTGGAGACTCTCGACGCGAATAAGAGGATTTAAAGGACAGGTCGGAATGTGCTAGCCCGACGCGTCTCGGTGTTCTCTGGAGAACGCATAACTTAGACTGACAGCGCCATTACCTTGACCGAACTAGCCGACCCGCCCAGACTTTAGTTGTCTGGACCGAACATATGGAATCGGGTCCGACTTTGATCCGGTCTGACTGTGGCGCCTTCCTCTCGCCTTCGAGCCACACTCCGCCAGACCAACGCAAATCGTCCAGCAAGGAAGGCCCGCAGGGGCTCGCATGAGACCGTCTCACATCCGTCGCAAGCGGGACTTGAGCATCGCAATCGCGACAGCTGAAACTGACGCGACTCGCGTGAGCCGGATGCGTGTTGGTCAGCGCGGGTGAATCGAACTGTTGCCAAAGTATCCACTCTGGTCGAATGCCTTCGCTGGCGGGCGTTCGAGCAGCCCGAACACCGTATCTACACCTACCTCTCCGATGGAGAGATAGAGGGTGCCGGTCTAACCTTCGGGGCGTTGGACCTACAGGCGCGGGCGATAGCTGCGCTGCTCCAGACCTGCAAGGCGAAGGGCGAGAGGGCACTGTTGCTCTATCCCGCGGGGCTCGAGTTCATCTGCGCTTTTTTCGGCTGCCTTTACGCCGGCGCTGTGGCCGTTCCTCTGCCGCCGCCGAATATGGTTCAGCCGCAGCGGACTCTGCCGAGATTTCGCACCATCGTCAGCGATGCTCAACCGACACTGGTGCTGACTACTTCGGCGATCCTGTCAAGGGTTGAGGGACTATTCACGCAAGCGCCGGGGCTGCGGACGCTGCGCTGGCTGGCGACCGACAAGATCGCAGGCAGTGCGGCGGACGAATGGCGCGATCCAGCCGTGCATGCAGAGACGTTGGCTTTGATCCAGTACACCTCGGGTTCCACCGCGATACCCAGAGGCGTGATGGTCAGTCACGAAAATCTTCTCGAAAACTCGGCTCACATCAGCCGGGCATTCGAGATTACATCGGACGACTTATCGGTCACGTGGTTGCCCGTTTTTCATGACATGGGACTTACCAACGGAATTGTCCAGCCAATCTATGGAGGACGTGAGTGCGTACTCATGCCGCCGCAGTCCTTTCTTCAGCGGCCGGTGCGATGGCTTCAGGCGATTTCGAAATACAAGGCTACCATCAGCGGAGGTCCGAATTTCGCTTATGAAATGTGTGCACGCAAGATTACTGAGGAGCAGCGCAACGCGCTCGACCTCAGTAGTTGGAATGTCGCGTACAACGGTGCGGAGCCGGTGCGTGCGGACAGCCTGAAGCGGTTTGCCGCGGCGTTCGCCTCTTGCGGCTTCCAATCGAGATCCTTCTATCCGTGTTACGGCCTGGCTGAAGCCACGCTGATCGTTTCCGGCGGGCTGCTGAAAGACGAGCCCATCCTGCGCACGACGCAAGTCTCGGCACTCGAACACAATCACAATGGCGTGATGCAGAACTCCGACCTGCCGGTGAACGTCCGCACACTTGTCGGATGCGGCCATGGGATGGCGGACACGGAAATCGCGATCGTTAGTCCTGAGTCGTTGACGGCATGCGCCCCCGATGAGGTTGGCGAGATCTGGGTCGCCGGTCCGAGCGTGGCCCAGGGCTACTGGAACCGGCCGGAGGAGACGGAGACCACCTTTTGCGCCCACCTGGCGGATACCGGAGCAGGGCCCTTCCTTCGCACCGGAGACCTGGGATTTCTCGCCGATGGGGAATTATTCGTGACCGGGCGTTTGAAGGATCTGATTATCATCGGCGGCCGCAACCTCTATCCGCAAGAAATAGAACAGACCGTGCAGCAGAGTCACCCCGCGGTTCGGCCGGCTTGTTGCGCGGTATTCTCGGTCGAGATCGCTGACGAAGAACGCCTGATCGTCGCGGCTGAAGTGGAGCCTCGCTACGCGTCGAATCGGCATTCTAATAACGGCAACGGCAATCGAAATGGCAATGGCAATGGCAACGGAGCTTCGCATGCGAATCACAACGGGCATCTGCCGCTTGATGTCGAAGCGATGGTGCGTGCTATCCGACGAGCGGTTGCCGAAGAGCATGACGTGAGAGTGCACGCTGTTTTATTGCTGCGAGCGGGCAGCATTCCCAAGACTTCGAGTGGCAAGCTTCAGCGCAGCGCATGCCAGGCGGGCTTTCTGGACGGTACGCTCGTCAGGATCTGAGGAACCAGTGGGCGGTAATCTCATCAGCGCAGATTTAACGAAGCGGTCGACCGCAGGTTCCCGGGTCGAGACCTACAGCGCTGACGTTATCGAGAAATGGTTGTTGGCGAAGCTTTCGGATCTGCTTGGGGTCGATCCTCGAGAGATAGACGTCCGCGAGCCATTCGCCAGCTATGGGATGGGTTCGACTGAGGCGGTCAGCCTCTCGGGTGAACTCGGGGACTGGCTGGGACAAAACGTCCCGGCTGATTTGGCGTACGAGTTTCCCACGATTGAAGCGCTCGCGCGGCATTTGACCGGCTCATCAGATGGCTCTGTTTCAGCCAACGGACTTGACCCTCACCCGGAGATAGAAGCGGAGCCGATCGCGATCGTTGGGATTGGCTGCAGGTTTCCCGGCAGCAGCGGTCCGCAAGAGTTCTGGCAGGTTATCCGCGACGGACTTGACGCAATCACGGAAGTTCCAGCGGACCGGTTCGATCTGAAGCGCGTCTACGATTCTGATCCAACGGTACCGGGCAAAATAAGCACGCGATGGGGCGGCTTTGTCGAGCAGGTGGATCAGTTCGATCCACAATTCTTCGGCATCTCACCGCGCGAGGCGGCGCGAATGGATCCCCAGCAGCGCCTTTTGCTCGAAGTAGCATGGGAAGCATTGGAAGACGCAGGCCAGGTGCCTGAGAAGATCGCCGGCAGCCAGACCGGCGTTTTCGTCGGAATTTCGAACAACGACTACGGCCGCACTCAGTTCGCCGACCTGACCCGGATCGACGCCTACGCCGGAACCGGCAACGCGCTAAGTATCGCGGCTAATCGGATTTCGTACTCGTTCGACTTTCGTGGACCCAGCATCGCAATCGATACGGCCTGTTCGTCGTCACTGGTTGCGGTCCATTTGGCCTGCATCAGTTTGCGCAACCACGAATCGACGCTGGCGGTTGCGGGCGGCGTCAACCTGATCCTGTCGCCGGCCATCACGATGAATTTCACCAAGGCCGGGGTCATGGCGCCCGACGGGCGCTGTAAAGCTTTCGACGCCGGGGCCAACGGCTACGTGCGCAGCGAAGGGGCGGGACTCGTCGTGCTGAAACCGCTCAGCCGCGCGCTGGCCGACGGCGATCCGATATATGCCGTCATACGGGGCAGCGCCGTGAACCAGGACGGCCGCAGCAACGGCCTGATGGCGCCGAATCCTCTCGCGCAGGAAGCGGTCTTGCGCGAAGCCTATCGCAGAGCGGGCGTTTCGCCCGGCGACGTTCAATACGTCGAGGCGCATGGGACAGGCACCCTGCTCGGCGATCCGATCGAGGCAAAGGCGCTCGGTCGAGTGCTGGCAGAAGGTCGTGCGCCGGGGCAGGTTTGCGCGATCGGTTCGGTCAAGACGAACATCGGACACTGCGAAGCGGCGGCCGGCGTCGCCGGGCTGATAAAGGTTGCGCTCGCACTGAAACATTCGGAGATTCCGGCCAGCCTTCACTTCCAGGAGCCCAATCCGCATATCGCGTTCGATGAGCTGCCGCTTCGTGTGCAGACGAAGCCGAGTGCGTGGTCGGCAGAGGGCGGACCACCGCTGGCGGGCGTGAGTTCGTTTGGATTCGGCGGCACCAATGCTCACGTGGTTCTGCAGCAGGCGCCCGTGTCGCGAGGCAGCAATCCTGAGGGCTTGGGAACCAGGTCATGCTGCCTGCTGCCTCTTTCGGCGCGCAGTCCCGAGGCGCTACAAGCCGTCGCGCGAACCTTTCAGCAATTCCTGGCGGCGTCTTGTCTGTCGCTGCACGAAATTTGTTTCAACGCGAGCGCGCGTCGTGGCCATCACGATTATCGCCTCGCTGTAAGCGGTGAGTCGCCCCAACAACTCATCGAAGGTCTGGACGCTTTCCTGAAAGGAGAGACTCGCGCCGGTCTCTCATCGGGCCGCAAGGCGCACGCCGGCCGCGGAAAGCTGGCTTTGGTTTTCTCGGGACAGGGGTCTCAGTGGTTCGGCATGGGACGGACGCTGCTGCACAAAGAGCTTGTTTTTCGTGAAGTTATCGAGCGCTGCGAGCTGGCGCTGCGGCCGCATACCGACTGGTCATTGATAGCGCAGCTTGCCGCTACCGATGCGACGGAATCGCGATTGAACGAAGTCGACGTGATCCAGCCGACGCTGTTCGCGGTCCAGGTCGCGCTCGCGGCGCTATGGCGTTCATGGGGGGTCGAACCGGACGCCGTAGTCGGCCACAGCATGGGTGAGGTCGCGGCCGCATACGTCGCCGGCGCCCTCAGCCTTGAAGATGCGGCGCTCGTCATTTGCAAGCGCAGCAGCCTCGTCAAACGCACCGTCGGGCAGGGCGCGATGGCATCGGTGGAGCTTTCCCTCGAAGACGCGCGTCGCGCGATTGCAGGGTACGAAGATCGCGTTTCGATTGCAGTCAGCACCAGTCCCACCTCCACCGTGCTGTCGGGCCGGCCCGCGGCATTGGCGGAGATAACCGAAACGCTTCAGGCGCGCGACGTCTCCTGCCGGATGGTGAAGGTGGACTTCGCGTCGCATAGCCCGCAGATGGAGCCACTGCGCGGCGAGCTCATGCAGGCGTTGGAAGAAGTGCAACCGCGATTCGCATCGGTGCCGATTTATTCGACGGTGCTGGACTCCGTCGCCGACGGGTCGGAGTTCGACGCATGCTACTGGGCGCGCAACCTCAGGGAGCCGGTGCTTTTTTCCAGCTCGGTACAACGGCTGGTCGAAGACGGCTATGACACTTTCCTCGAGATCAGCGCGCATCCCGTGCTGCTCAGCGGAATTCAGCAGGGACTTCATCATGCGGGCAAGGACGGCGACGTGCTTGCCTCAATTCGCCGCGAGGAAGATGAGCACACGGTGATGCTGCGGTCGCTGGGTGAGCTTTACAGTGGCGGATATCAAGTTGACTGGAGCCGGCTCTATCCGAAGAAAGGCGAGTGCGTGCGTCTGCCTTCTTACCCATGGCAGCGACAACGTTGCTGGTTGGACGGCGGAGAAGATAGCGACCATCAACCTGAGCATATGCCGGCACTCGGTGTTTCGAGAAATTCGCTACTGGGTCGCCATTTCAAATCGGCACAAGCGGACGGACCCGACTATTGGGAAATGGGCCTGGACAAGGAGGTGCGGCCCTTTCTCAATGACCACAGAATCGAGGGAGTTGCCGCGCTGCCGGCATCGGTTTATGTCGAGCTGGCATTGGCAGCTGCGCAGGAGACGTTCGGTTCACGAGCGATCGCAATAGAAGACATCGAGTTCAAGCGGGCGCTCTTTATTGCCGACGGCGCGAGCACCCCGATTCAGGTGATGGTTGCGCCGATAGCGGATGGATCTGCCTCATTTCAGATCTACAGTTCTTCCACGCTGGCCGGCCAACCCGCCAAGTCGTGGATACTGCATGCGTCAGGGAAAGTGTCCGCCAAGAACGATTCTGAGTCGGCGAATGTCATACAAGAAGAGTCGGTCGTGGTAATTCAACGTCGGTGCACCGAGCAAGTCTCAGGAAAGGACTATTATCGACAGCTTGCCGACAACGCGATCCAGTATGGAACTTTCTTTCAAAGCATTACCCAGTTGTGGCTTGACGATAAGAGCGCTCTGGGTGAGCTGCAAATTTCTACTGTCTGAGAACTACAACTTCGATACCTACCAGCTTCATCCGGCCGTTCTCGACGGCTGCCTGCAAGTCCTGGGAGCGGCAGTAGCTACCGAAACGAAGAGAATTGGCAGAGAAGGTACCTACTTACCTACTCGCATCGGTGAGATTCGCCTCCATAGTCGTCCCGGCAAACACCTATGGTGTCACGCGCGCGTGCTTGACGAAGACGCGAACGGCATCGTTGGAGAACTGCGCCTGCTGGATGACGCCGGCCAGGTGATCGTCGAAATGCTGCGAGTACGCTTCGAATCGTTGAACGTCGAAACGAGCGGCGGTCGCGGCTGGAATCTCGATGACTGGCTCTATGAGCTTAAGTGGCAGCCGAAAGAACGCGTGGTCACGGACAACTCGTCACCGTCGATTCCGGGCAACTGGGTTGTCTTCGGCGATACCGGCGGCGTCGGAGAATCGTTGCGGCAAATCCTGGAAGTGCAGGGAGATAAGGGCCCTTCTCGTTTCGCGTGGCGAAGAGTACGAGCGCGTCGACAGTACTCATTTCCGCATTCGAGCCGACCAGCCCGAAGACTTAAGGCGGCTGTTCGATAGCGCGATGGATTCGGATCAGGCGTCATGCCGTGGAATTGTTCATCTGTGGAGTCTCGACACTGCTCTTGCCGACGATGCCGCAGCGGCCGCGATCGAGGCGGCTCAAAATCTCGGTTGCGTCAGCGTCCTGCAGGTGGTTCAGGAGATAGCGCGCGGGCAATGGCGCGAGCCACCTCGTCTATGGCTCGTCACTCGCGGAGCGCAAGCAGCTGGAGACAATTCTCAGCCGGTTGAAGTCGCTCAAGCGCCGCTGTGGGGACTGGGCCGAGTTATCGCTCAAGAACATCCTGCATTTTGGGGAGGGTTGATTGATCTGGATCCCGATTCCTTTGACGACCAGCGCGCAGCCAGTCAACTGCGGGAAGAGGCATCGACACCCGACGGTGAGAATCAGATTGCGTTCCGGAACGGGCGGCGGCTGGTGGCGCGATTGGCGCGTAAGCATCAATCCAACGTCCGCGAAACTCCGCTACGATGGCGCTCGGACGCGAGCTACCTGATAACCGGAGGTCTTGGAGACCTGGGCCTCCAGGTCGCGCGCTGGATGGTCGCGCAGGGGGCCCGCCGGCTGATCCTGCTGGGACGCACGCAGCTGCCGCCACGTTCGGGCTGGAGCTCACTCGGAGCCGGCAGCCGCATGGCTCGTCAAGCGGCCGCGATTCGGGAACTGGAAAAGTCCGGCGCCAGCGTGCATCTGGTGTCCGCCGATGTGGCTGACGAAGAGCAGATGCGCGGCTTCGTCGAGCAGTTTCATGCAGACGGATGGCCGCCGATTCGCGGAGTCGTGCATGCGGCGGGAGTCCTGCAGGACGGATTGGTGTTAAATCTCGACGCCGCTGCGATGGCCAAAGTCCTGCGGCCGAAGATGGCCGGCGGCTGGCTGCTTCATCGGCTGCTTCGAGCCGCGCGGTTGGATTTTTTCGTGATGTTTTCTTCCGCAGGTTCACTGATCGGGCAGCCCGGCCAGGGCAATTATGCCGCTGCGAACGCGTTCCTCGACGCTCTCGCGCATCATCGAAGAGCGCAAGGCCTGCCAGCCCTGAGTATCAACTGGGGCGCGTGGGCGGAGTTGGGATTTGCGGAAACGGAAGGTGGTAAGAGTCTCACCAGACGCCTCGCGCTGCTGGGGATCAGAAGCATGCCGCCGATGCGCGCGCTGGAAGTGATGGACCGCCTGATGCGCGAAGACGCGACCCAGGTCGTCGCGCTTCCGGTAAACTGGAGCAAGTATCGCGAGTTCTATCCGGCCGGCACTGAGCCTGCGCTGTTGTCAGACCTCGCCAATCAGGAAGGCGTTGCCCAATCGAAGCCGGCTCCTTCGGGGGAAAAGCGCAGCGCGATCCTCGACGCGGCTCCCGCGGAGCGAGTCGGGTTGCTGCAGTCCTATATGACCGGGCAAGTGGCACGGGTACTCGGCCTTTCGCCTTCGCAACTCGATATTCAGCAGCCGCTGACCAACCTGGGACTGGATTCCCTGATGGCGGTCGAGCTGAAGAATCGCATCTCGGTGGATTTGGGCCTCAACGTGCCGATGGTGAAATTTCTCCAGGGCTTCAGCGTCGCACAAGCCGCGGCGCAGCTCGTCGAGCAACTTACGGCCGAAGCCGGCAACTCATCTGATCTTCGCCCGGTAGCACGCGCACCGGAAAACGACGCCGTCAATGAAGATTTGTTGGCCAATATCGAGGAGCTTTCGGAAGAGCAGGTGAATTCGATGCTCGCCGAGATGCTGACCAAAGATGCGGTTAGCTAGTGTCTGATGTATCTCAACGGCTCGCCGATCTTTCGTCCACGGAAAAGCGTGTTCTGCTGGCCGAGCTCCTGCGAGACAAAATACGCGGAGCGCAGGCGCCGGCTCCGCTTTCCTACAATCAGCAGGGGATATGGTTTCTCTCTCAGCTAGCGCCTGAGAGCATGGTCTACAACGTCAGCTTCGCGGCGAGGATCACCTCCGAGCTGAACGTGCCAGCCTTACGTCGATCGTTTCAGGCGCTGGTCGATCGCCATTCTTGTCTAAGAACAACCTTCTCAGTGCGCGCCGGAAAGCCGTCGCAGCGGGTACACCTCGGCACCAAGGTCCACTTCGAGGAGTTGGATGCTTCAGCATGGTCTCGGAATGAGATGGAGCCCCGCCTGGCCGACGAGGCTCATCGTCCTTTTGATCTCGAGCACGGACCCTTGCTTCGCGTGAGTGTCTTCAGGCGGTCGGCGAACGAGCATTACCTGCTGCTGGTCGTGCATCACATCGTGATCGATTTCTGGTCACTCGCGATACTTCTAAATGAACTCGGCACGATTTACCCGGCGGAAGCGATGGGTATGCGGGCGGCGTTGCCACCGCTCGCTCTGCAATACGGGGATTACGTTCGCTGGCAGTCTGAAATGCTGGCGGGCGCGCAAGGCGAGCGTTTGTGGGCATACTGGCAGAAACAATTGGCGGGGCAGTTGCCGGTATTGGATCTGCCAACGGATCGACCACGGCAGCCGATCCAAACGCATCGCGGCGGTTCGCATGATTTCGTCCTCAACGACGAGTTGAGCAGGCGCCTCAAGGCGCTCGCGAAGACCGAGGGCGCTACCCTCTATGTAGTGATGCTCGCGGCGTTCCAGGCGATGCTTCATTACCAGTCGGGGCAGGACGACCTGGTAGTCGGCTCGCCCGTGGTTGGCAGGAGCCGCGCGGAGTTCGAAGAGATCGTCGGGCTTTTTACCAACCCGGTTTTCTTGCGCGTGAGTCTTTCCGGCAATCCGACTTTCCACGAGTTCGTAGGTCACGTGCGGCGAACGGTGCTCGAGGCGCTCGAGCACCAGGACTATCCCACGCTGCTGCTGGTCGAACGGCTGAAGCCTGCTCGCGATCTCGGCCGCCCGCCAATTTGCCAGGTCATGTTTGTACTGGACAAGCCTCATGGGCTGGCGGAACAGGGCGCGCCCACCTTCGTGCACGGGGAAGCAGGGCCGACGATGAATTCCGGCGGGCTGGTGCTCGAATCTTTTCCGCTGGAGCATCGGTCGGCGTCGCTGGACCTGGTGATGCTGGTAGTTGAATCGACGCAGTCGCTATCGATTTCGCTAAGATACAACGCTGAACTGTTCGATCACTCTACCATCATCCGGTTTGGAAGATGCTTTGAAGCTCTTCTCGGGCATGTAGTCGAACAACCGGGAGTGCGGTTGAGCGCGTTGGCTGAGGTACTTGCCGCCACGGATCGGGAACAGCGGCCGCTGGTCGAATTCAATCAGCCTGACACTCCTTATCCTGACGACGTCTGCATCCACCGGTTGTTCGAAGATCGGGTGAAACGGACGCCGGATCGGATTGCACTCACGTTCGAGAATAAACATGTGACCTACGCGCAACTCAATGCTCGCGCGAATCAGGTTGCATCCTACTTGCGCGCACGCGGAGTGGGTCTGGAAGTACCGGTTGCGATTTGCATGGAGCGGTGTCTCGAGATGGTCATCGCGCTGCTCGGGATCCTGAAAGCGGGCGGCGCGTACGTGCCGATAGATCCCGCCTACCCGAAGGAACGCGTGGCACTCACCCTAGAAGACGCTCGCGCGCGGCTAATGTTGACAATGGAACCGCTGCGCGAGCGCATGCCGGAGCAAGGAGTGCATCGCATCTGTCTCGACGCTGATTGGGAGTCAATCGCTCGCGAGAGTTGTGACGATCTGGCAGGCAGCGCCGCGGCGGGCAACCTCGCCTATATCATCTATACCTCAGGCTCGACCGGGCAGCCCAAGGGCGTGATGGTCGAGCATCGCGGTCTCAGTAATACCCTCCAGTGGCTCTCTCAAACACTTGCGATCACTGCGGGCGATAGCACCCTGCTCAAGACCCCGATCACCTTCGACGCCGCTGGGCGCGAGATCTTTCCAACTTTGTTGGCGGGCGCGCGGCTGATAATCGCGGAACCCAATGCTCATCGCGATTCCCGCTACATTGCGGAGAAGATCCGCGAGCACGGAATTTCGATCCTTCATTGCGTTCCTTCGTTTCTGCGACAGCTGTTGGCGGAGCCGGCATTCGAGGAGGCCGTCGCGTTGCGCGCCGTCATGTGTGGCGGCGAAGCGCTGACGCCCGACGTTGTCGCGGAGTTTGGCCGGCGTTCAGACGCCAAGCTCTACAATGTTTACGGACCAACAGAGACGATTATCGATTCGGCATGCTGGCTATGTGACAAAACCAGCGCTGACTCGACAGTACCAATAGGACGGCCCATTCCCAACGCTCGCATTTACATTCTGGACGCTGCGCTTCGGCCGGTGCCTATCGGAGTCGCGGGTGAGTTGTATATAGGTGGTGTAAGTCTGGCGCGCGGCTACCTTAACCTTCCGGTTTTGACTGCTGAGAAATTCATTCCTGATCCTTTCAGCAGTAAGACCGGTGAGCGGCTGTATAGGACTGGCGATCTCGCGCGTTATCTGCCGAGCGGAGATATCGAATATCTAGGTCGCGGAGATTACCAGGTCAAAATTCGCGGCTTCAGGATTGAACTGGGAGAGATCGAAGCAGCGCTGACCCAGCATCCTTCAGTAGCTCAGGCGATTGTTACGGTGCATGAAGGCTCGCACGGAGAAAAGCGATTGGTCTCCTACATCGTAGCCCAACCGCGATGCGCGCCAACTGTCGTCGAGCTCCGCAATTTCCTGAAGGCCAAGCTGCCCGAGCATATGGTGCCGGTGGTTTTCATCGCGCTCGACAGCTTTCCGCTGAATTCCAACGGCAAGGTCGATCGGCGCGCGCTGCCCTCGCCCGGCGATGAACGGCCAGAGCTGGACAATGCATTCGTGGGACCTCGCAATCCCGCGGAAGAATTACTCGTCGACATTTGGGTTCAAGTCCTGGGCGTTGAGCGCGTGGGCATCCATGATGACTTCTTCGACCTGGGCGGGCACTCGCTGCTTGCGACTCAGGTCGTGTCCCGAATCCGTGAAACCTTTCAGGTCGAGATGCCGCTGCGCCGCCTGTTCGAAACTCCTACAGTGGCAGGTCTCGCCGAGAGCCTCGAGCTATCGGGCCGCGACGCCGATACCCTTCAACTCTCATCTATACAACCGATCCCTCGAGATGGCGAGCTACCGCTCTCCTTTGCCCAACAACGGCTCTGGTTTATCGATCAACTCGATCCGGGAAATTCCGTTTACAACTTCCCGGTAGCGGTTCGCCTCAAAGGATTGCTTAACCTGGTCGCGCTCGAACAGAGCATCAACGAAATTGTGCGCCGCCACGAAGCTCTGCGAACAACATTCTCGCTGGTTGAGGGACAACCCGCACAGAGAATCGCGTCGCGACTCACTATCGATCTGCCGATCGTCGACCTGCGAAAGCTCGCCGAGACTGAGCGCGAGAATGAAGTTCAGAGGCTGGTCGTTGAAGAGGCTCGCCGCCCGTTCGATCTGGCACGGGGCCCGCTGTTGCGAGCGCGCGTGCTGCAACTCGCCGACGACGAGCAGGTTGGGCTTCTGACGATGCATCATATTGTGTCCGACGGCTGGTCGGCCGGAATATTAATTCGTGAGATGGCGGCGCTTTACCAGGCGTTCTCTTCCGGAAGTCCATCACCGCTGCCTGAGCTGCCAATTCAATACGCAGATTTTGCCTACTGGCAGCGAGAGTGGCTGCAGGGCACGGTGCTTCAGAGGCAGCTCGACTACTGGAAGCAGCAGCTAGATGGCAGTCCGCCACTACTGGAATTGCCGGAGGATCATCTGCGACCGGCGGTGCAGAGCTTTCGCGGCGCCCACCAATCATTGCTGTTGCCCAAAGCCGTGGGCAGCGCAATGAAAGCGCTCAGCCGACAGGAAGGGACCACGCTGTTTATGACTTTGTTGGCAGCGTTCAAGGTTCTGCTGAACTGTTACACAAGGCAAGACGATCTGGTCGTAGGCACCCCGGTCGCGAACCGCAACCGACTCGAGATCGAAGGACTGATCGGGTTTTTCGTAAACGCGCTCGTGTTGCGCACCTGCCTGTCCGGCAATCCTGCCTTTCGAGAGCTACTGCGACGCGTGCGAAAGGTATGCGTGGACGCCTACGTTCATCAGGATCTTCCGTTTGAGAGGCTGGTCGAGGAACTGCACATCGAGCGCGATCTCAGCCGCAATCCATTATTCCAGGTTATGTTCGTTCTTCAGAATGCCTCGATGCATGCGGTCGAACTGCCCGGTCTGAGCTTGAATCCCGTTATCGCGGACGGTGGAACCACTCACTTCGATTTGACGCTTCATATTGCGGATAGCGAGCAAGGACTGCTCGCAACTGCGGCCTACAATACCGACCTGTTCGAGGCCGGCACGATAACTCGCATGTTGGCGCATTTCCAAACTTTGCTCGAGGCGATAGCCAAGGATCCCGATCAGCACCTTTCCGAACTATCGCTATTAACCGATGCTGAGCGTCAGCAAGCCTTAGTCGGGTCTAATGATATTCGTCACGGGCATGTTCCCGCGTTATGTATCCATCAGCTTTTTGAAGCTCAGGTAGAGCGCACGCCTGACGCGATCGCGCTGGTGTTCGAAGACCAGCAGCTAACCTATCGCGAGCTGAACGCCCGGGCCAATCAACTCGCGCATAGCCTTCGCAAGTCCGGTGTAGGACCGGAAGTTCCGGTAGGGGTTTGCCTGGAGCGCTCATTGGAAGTGGTGATCAGCTTGCTGGCAACCCTGAAGGCTGGAGGTGTTTACCTGCCGCTGGATCCTGCATACCCGAAGCAGCGTATCGGTTACATGCTGGAAGACTCAAAGGCGCCGATTGTATTGACGCAAGAGCGCTTGATTCAAGGATTGCCGGACCATAGCGCGCAGGTGGTCTGTTTGGATTCAGACCGGGAGTCTATCATCCGGGAAAGTGCGGAAAATCTCACGAGCACAGTCGAGGCTGAGAACCTCGCTTACATAATTTACACCTCGGGATCTACCGGTCAGCCGAAAGGAGTTCTCGTCTCGCACGGCTCGATCGCGGAACATTGCCGCGACGCGGTAAAGTACTACGAACTGACGCCCAGCGATCGCGTACTGCAGTTAGCATCGATGAGCTTTGATCTGTCGCTGGAGCAGATATTACCGACACTCGTCGTCGGGGCGCGGCTGGTTATAGTCGGAAGGGAAGTATGGCGAGCTGAAGAATTTCACAGCAAGGCAGCCGAATTCGGATTGACTGTGGTGGACCTTCCTACCGGGTACTGGCAGGAACTCGTTCAGGAGTGGGCAGCCGGATCGGAAGCAGTTGTGAATAACCAGTACCGGCTTTTCCTCGTCGGCGGAGATACCATGCTGCCGGAGGTTCTCAATCTGTGGCAGCAAACTCCGCTAAGATCCATCCGTCTAATCAACGCCTATGGACCTACCGAGGCTACGATAACCGCCACTGCGTATGAGACAACTTCGCTACTCGGCGAGGCTTCGCGGCTTCATCGAGTACCTATCGGTCGTCCCTTGGCCAATCGAGAGATCTACATCCTGGACCGGCACTGCAATCCAGTTCCGATTGGAGTTCCAGGCGAGCTTCATATAGGTGGGATGAGCCTGGCGCGAGGATATTTGAACCGGCCAGATCTAACCGCCGACAAGTTCATTCCGAATCCGTTCAGCAGCGCGTCGGGTACACGAATGTACAAAACCGGTGATCTCGCGCGCCAATTGCCCGACGGTAACATCGAATATCTCGGGCGCACCGATCACCAGGTAAAGATTCGCGGGTTTAGAATCGAACTGGGAGAAATCGAGGCGGCCCTCACACAACATCCTTCCGTCCATCAGGCGATCGTATCGGCTCATCAGGATCTGCCCGGACAGAAACGGCTTGTGGCATATGTGATCGGTCACGGCGAGCAGGCGCTCACAGCCGGCGATTTGCGAACTTTTCTCAAGGACAAGATTCCCGAGTATATGATGCCCTCGGTCTTCATGATGCTCGATTCCCTTCCAACGTTGCCGAATGGAAAGGTGGATCGCGTCGCTCTGCCAAAACCGGACCTCAGGCGACCAGAAATGGGGAAGGCACTCGTGGCGCCGCGAGATGAGCTGGAGCGCCGGCTTACCGATCTCTGGGAAGAAGTGCTGAACGTTCGACCGATCGGAGTGACCGACAATTTCTTCGAGCTCGGAGGACACTCGTTGCTGGCGGTACGCTTGTTTGCGCTGATTGACAAGCGGATGGGCAAGAGACTTCCGTTGGCGGCTCTGTTTCGAGGTGCAACCGTCGAAGGTCTGGCTGATATCTTGCGCCGGAACTCCTTGTCGGAAACACCATCATCGTTAGTACCCATCCAGCCGGGCGGCAACAAGCGTCCGCTATTTCTCGTGCATCCGGCCGGTGGACACGTATTCCCATTTATTTCCCTGGCGCAATGCCTGGGTCCCGATCAGCCTTGTTACGGCCTGCAAGCCAGGGGTGTCGAGCTAGGTCAAATGCCGCACGCCCGCATCGAAGATATGGCAGCTTGTTACATCGACGCCATCCAGACCGCGCAGCCTGAGGGCCCATACCTGCTGGGCGGCTGGTCGATGGGTGGTGAGATAGCTTTCGAGATGGCTCAACAGCTTCATGCGCGAGGACAGAGTGTTGCGCTGCTCGCCTTACTCGATGCTCGCGCTCCAACTCCCGAGGATAATCATGGAGACGAAGATTTCGAGGCAGGGTTGTTGGCCGACGTGGTCCGCTACTTTGGCATGTCGCTCGATTCCAGCGAGTTGCTCGCGGTTATTCCGCAAGACGAACTGCTCGAGCGAATAATGGAGGAGGGAAAGAGGGCCGGTTTAATACCCGCGGATATCGAAGCCTCTCAAGCGCATCGTCTTATAGAACTCTGCAAATCGGATTTTCGAGCCAGTCGGAATTACGTACCGCATCGCTATCCGGGTCGCCTAACTCTGTTCAAAGCCAGTGAGGATCTCTCGGGTAACCGCCTCGGTCCGACCTTAGGCTGGAGCGATTGGGCTGAGGGAGGTGTCGATGTTCAGAGCGTTCCGGGCAATCACGCGACCATGGTTTATAAGCCGAACGTCGAGACTCTGGCAGCGAAGCTGGCGGCATGCATCGAGCAAGTGCGACAGAACCTCAAATGCGTGGACGATGGAATCGAGCCGTCCAAGTATTTGATGGAGGACCGGCAGTGAACAGCGATCATAATGAAGATACGAAATACAAAGTCGTGGTGAATGACGAGGAGCAATACTCGATTTGGGCTGACGACCGCGCGAATCCCGCTGGCTGGCGCGATGCACCCCGGAGCGGCTCCAAGTCGGAATGCCTCGCTTACATCAAGGAAGTGTGGACCGATATGAGACCGTTAAGTCTTCGAAAAAAGATGGCGAACTCCGCGACCACAATCGAGCATTCAGGTGTTAATTTGAATGGAAATCATCTGAAGGCAAGCGAGAAAAAATCCTGACCTCTTCGTCTTCATTGGATATGTGGATTGTAGGCCGTAAGCCAAACCCGCAGGCGCGTTTGCGTCTGTTCTGCTTTCCATATGCCGGCGGTGCAGCATCGGTGTTTCGCAACTGGTCGGATGGCCTGCCAGCCGATATTGAGGTGTGTCCGATTCAGTTTCCAGGACGCGGAACTCGATTGATGGAATCTCCGTTCAGCCAGCTTGCGCTTCTGGTTGAGGCGCTGACCGAAGCGTTGTTACCGTTGTTGGACAAACCCTTCGCGCTATTCGGCCATAGCCTTGGATCATTGGTGAGCTTTGAACTCGCCCGGAAGCTCCGGGCAAATCATCAAGTACGACCGATCCGCTTGTTCGTATCGGCGGGACCTGCGCCGCAAATCCCTCATCGAAGGCCGCCGATCCATACGCTACCCGAAAGAGAGTTCGCGGCGGAGCTACATCGCTTGAACGGAACCCCAGAAGAGCTGCTCGATCACAAGGAACTCATGGAAATCGTTCTTCCGTCATTGCGGGCGGATTTCGCGCTCTACGAAAGCTACCAATATTCGGCAGGACCACCGCTCGATTGTCCAATTTCGACTTTCGGCGGTTTGAACGACCAGAAGGTGAGTCATAGCGACCTCGAGGCGTGGCGAGATCAGACCAGCTTATCCTTCTCGATCCGGATGTTTCCTGGCGACCATTTCTTTTTGAAAACGACTCAGCCGTTGCTGCTGCGGGCGCTCTCTCAGGAACTCCGGTGAAGACGAGAGAGTGGTGTTGATACCGACCGCATCTCACGATTCCTCGTTCGGCGATCCGTCCCGGTGTCCAAATTACAGCGGTCAAGTCAAGATCGATGCCAACCTCGCAGCCCTGTCGCTCGACTGTTTGTTAGTCAGGGCGGTTTGCTTTGTCGCCTTGCGAGGGAATACAGTCAGCCCACCTCCCGAGAGTTTGCTTATATATTCATTCTCTGCCCGAGGAAGGGTTGCAGTTTCCACGCGGCATGCGCGCCGAGCGTATGCGAGAACCCGCGACGGGCGAGCGTAGTCACTCTGTGGTTAGGAGTCGCAAATTTCTAGAACAAGAACTTCATCGTTTCGGGCCTGGATTCTGATTTCTTCGTTTTCTGTGTTCGCCGCGGTCCTAACTCAGTGGCCGGTCTTGTGCCGCGCCAACGTTGTTGAGGCGCCGAGCACCGAGTCGAATGCCGGAGGCGTTACGGATGCCTGGCTCGTGGCGCGCGGATTGATCGGTAGTGCGATGATCAGCGATCAAGCCAGCAGTGACATCCTGGTGCCGCCACCGGGGACCGAAGTTGACGAAACCCGGCAAACGGCGAACGTTACGGGCGAGGTACTGAACCAGGTCAAGTCGTGGAACGAAATCATCGCCGACGACACGATTCATATCGAGGTGACCACGCTCTCGACTTCCCAGTTCGAAGTCGGCTTCTGGTTGTTCCCCAATCATCGTAAGGGTTGCACCATGTACAAGTGGACGCTGTACGATCACGGGCGCGCGTTGCAGAGCGCGTTCTGGCGTAACGACGCCGCGGTGCTGCGGCTTGCTGGGGCTGCGGAGCTGCCGCAAGACTTATATCCGGACGCGGTTCCATGGGCGGCCTTTCTGCGGGTGCTCGATGCGCCGCGCGTAGGCGGCGAAGGCATGATTCATCAGCAGATCACGCCGTACAGCTATGTTGGTCAGGAAGTTTGGGTTGCGGGCTCTGAACAGATCAAGGTGCCGGCTGGTACCTTCTCCGCGTTAAAGGTGACCGCGAAAGTCGACATCACGACAGTAATGCCGAACTGGCCGCACTTCGTCCTGCAAGTTATCAAGCCAGTAATTCCGAAAAACACTTTATACTTCCAGGCGGCGCCGCCTTATCGGCTGCTCAAGCAGGAAGGCACCACCTTTGTCGGCGGTCCTGAGGTCACGACGGAACTTATACGTTTCTACACGGCTGGAGCGCAGCCGGTCTCTCCGATCGCTGCCGCACCTGCGGACTCGCTGATCGCCAAGCCCTAGCGGATCATTATTAGCCCGGCCCATCGACTGAAGTGGCGGACGATCGCCCGACTGCTCTCGCGGATACCTACCGCCAAAAAGATAAATCGCGCATCTTAAACCGCTGAAATCCGGGCGCGCCTGCGTTTAGTCCGCCGGATCGCTACGCTATTTCGTTTTTTCGCCGACTTCGTGATGCGGCCCCGGTCACTGGACTTAGTCGGCGCCGATTGCTTTCGATCGTCTGGCCTGTCAATAGGTTAGGACGTAATTAACACCCGATATTCAGAATATCGACAAATCGTGTTCCGCAGGAGACCGTGATTGGCACCGATGTGGAGGTGCTTTTTCGGCTCCTGGCTCGAACATTCAATCTCGGCGCGCTTTGCCGTTCTGAATCGACGACGAATTTACAATCTCCAATCAGAAAGTCTGGAAAAATTTAATGGTCGACGAGTTTGTTGCGCCTGAAGAGGAGCGAGTTTGGGACGAGATCCACTCCGATGGCCACGCCGATCTAATTCGCAGACTAAGCGACCAATCGGTGGTGAAACATTTCGACGCATACGCGGACATTGATTGGGATAATCCTGAGTTCCGCATCGATCACGACGACCCGCGATGGGAGCTGGAAAGGGACGATGTGCTCGGTGCGACCGAGTGGTACCGCTCGCAGCCGGCGGCCATCCGGTCGCGGATCGGTCTCAGCATGTTGACCAACTTCATGAAGAGTGGAGTGATCTTCGAGTACGTGCTCAAGCGCGGTCTGTTGGAGTTCGCGATCGGGCTGCCGACGGGAGCGCCGGAATTTCGGTACTGCTATCACGAGACAATAGAAGAAGCGCAGCACTCGCTGATGTTCCAGGAATTCATCAACCGGACCGGCTTCAAGATTCCCGCGTTGAACGGACTCGAAAGGAAGAGCGCGGACTTCGTGGTCAAGTATGCGCGCAAATTTCCGGAACTGTTTTTCGTTTTCGTGCTGGCGGGGGAGGATCCGATCGACTACGTGCAACGCCAGACGCTGCGCAAGAACCGCGACGACATTCATCCTCTGCTTCGACGAATTATGCAGATCCACGTCACCGAAGAGGCCCGTCATATCAGCTTCGCGCGTCACACTTTGCGCAATCGTGTTCCGGCAATGAGTCGCAGCCGCCGGGCGCGTCTCGGACTTTGTGTGCCTCTCATCCTTGGCGTCATGGGCAAAATAATGATGGAAGCGTCGCCGTCCGTAGCGCGCGAATTCAATATTCCGCGCGAGGTAGTGGAGGCGGCCTATCGCAAGAATCCGATGCACCGCGAGCGCGTCTACGAAGCTTCGACCAAACTGTTTGGCTTGTGCGGCGAGTTGGGCCTGGTGAACCGATGGTCGCTGAGTCTATGGCGAAAGATGCGAATCCTGCCCGACACCCCAGCGATGGCATCCGCCTGATCGGCGCGCAATTCGAACCGGATCTCAGGCCGCTCAGGCAACCTTTGCTACCTGGCCGGTACGCTTTTCGTCGCTGACTACCTGACCATCGCGCAAACGGATCAGACGATGAGCGCGCTCCATAACCTGAGGATCATGGGTGGAGAACAGAAAGGTCGTACCGGTCGTGCGGTTTAGCTGTTCCATCACATCGAGGAGCGCGATGGCAGAGGAGGAATCCAGATTCGCCGTCGGCTCATCCGCCAGGATGAGTGCCGGTTCGGTGACCATTGCGCGAGCGACAGCGACTCGCTGCTGCTGACCGCCCGACAATTCCGCGGGACGACGATCTTCCAGACCGGCGAGGCCAATCTCCGAAAACAGTTTCTCGACCTTCTCCCTGCGTAGGCGCCCCGGCATACCCTGCAGGAGCAAGGTAAACTCCGCATTTTCCAAAGCAGTAAGGACCGGCAGCAGGTTGTAGGTTTGAAAGACAAAGCCGATGCGTTGCAAACGCAAACGGGCCAGTTCGCCCGACGATAGGAGCTGAAGGTTCTGGCCTGCCACCCAAATCTCGCCTGCGTCTGCTCGATCAAGTCCCCCGATGATATTCAGCAGAGTGGTTTTGCCCGAACCTGAAGGACCGGCGGTGGCCGCAAATTCTCCCGGGGCGATATTCAGAGTTATGCCACGCAGAGCGGGGACCTCGATTGGTCCGGTGCGATAGGTCTTTCGCACGTCGATCAGTTTAACCGCCCATTCGTCCATATCGTCCTCTTTGCTAAAGCACCTTCAAGGCGTCCGGCAGGTCTGTTTGCGCCGCCTTGAAGGCTGGATAGAAGGAAATGATCGTTGCCATCGCGAACACGATGCTGACGGACCACACGATTCGCTGCGCACTGAGACGCGAGTAAAGGATAGGATCGAAGACGAGCGCTGGTGGGAGCCCCGCCTTGAATACCCAGCGCAGATCCAGTCCCGCGGTCGCGAAATAGTGCTGGACGCTCAAGCCCAATACCAATCCCAGTGCCAGGCTGATCGCTGTGAGGGCGAGAGATTCGCCGACGACCATGACCGCAAGCTGCAGAGGCTTGAGACCAAGAGCTTTGCTGACGCCAAATTCGTATCGGCGCTCGAGCACTCGCATAAGGATCGTGTTGAGTATGCCCAGCCCGACCATCGCGAGAATCACTCCGTTCATGATGTAGTTGAAGGCGTGGTCGAGGCCGAGAATCTGGGCAAGCATCGGGAGCGACTCGCGCCAGGTCAGGACTTCAACCGGTGCTCCCACCAATTGCTCCTGCAAAACTTTGGCGACCTGAGTCGAATCACCTTCCTGCACGAGCAGTAACGTAACCTGGGTAACCTGGTCGCCGGTCACTCCCAGCAGTGCTTGAGCCGCAGACAGGGGTAGGTAGATCATGTTGGCGTCGATCGCCTGAAGGCCTGTGCGGAAAATACCACTCACTCGCAAGAGAGTGCTTTGCATCTCATCCCCGTTGTCGCTCCCGGTTGCGGCGCCAGGAGGTCCTAGCGACTGAGTCATCAGCACCGCTTTGGAACCTATTTTCAGCTCGAGCTTGCGAGCCAGTTCGTCGCCGATGACGACACCAGAGAGCTTGTCATCACTCTTTAGATAAGTACCTTCAACCATCCGTTGGGGGATCAACGACACCGCGCGTTCATCTTGCGGGATAACTCCTACAATTCTGACTCCGGCCGAACTAGCCGAGGAACTCAAAAGACCAGTGGCGAGAAGCCTTGGACTAACTCCGCGCACAACCTGCTTGATCTCTCCTGTGTGCAGAAATCCTTGGACTTTGGACACCACTTGAGCTGGTAGCAGAAGTTCATCGGAACTGGAGTCTTGATATCCTTTGGCCTGAATGACGACATGCCCCGGTCCAAACCGGACTCCGTCGGCAATTGTTTGTTCGTGGCCGCCATCGAGCAGACCTAAAGAGATCAGCAGCAACGCCAGTCCCAGACCCAGCGCCAACGCGGTCAAGACCGTGCCTCGGGGATTGCGCCAGAGGTTACGCCAGCTGATTTTCGCAAGTAAGAAGAGACTTGTCACTGTTAGACCTTGCGCATCGCTTCTGTCGGCCTGAGTCGAGAGGCTCGCCAGGCGGGGTAAAGGGCCGACACCATTGCCGTAATCGCCAGTCCCACCGCGGCCTGGCTGTAAGCGGGAAAATCCTGGCGGCCGTACCAGAGGTGTCCCACAACCACTCCGGCGACGGAGACTACCTCACCGGTAGCACCGCCGAGATCCAGACCGTGGGCTTGCAAGTACCAGAGAAGAGGGATTCCCAGGGTTGCTCCCAGCGCCAGACTCGCAACAGCCAAGCCCGCAGCTTCAGTCAGGATAAGACCAATCACCTGTACCGGGCGCATACCGACTGCCATGAGCATGCCGAATTCACGGGTGCGCTCGAACACCGCCATGAGCATGGTGTTCATGACGCCGATGACTGCCACCAGGAAGAAGATAAAAAACAAAACCACAGTGACGCCGTGATTGAACTGAACGTAGTTCGCCAGTTCCGGGGCGAGCTCCGGCCACGCCATGACGCGCACCGGTATGGTCTTGCTCAGGCGCACCTCGAGTGCTGTAGCGACAGCAGTAGCCGCCGTTATGCGGTTCAGCTTGATTCCAACTTCGTGGATCCGCGCTGGCGCCAGGTGAAGAAGGTCCTGCAGTGAAGGCAACGACATGAGGACCAGACCACGGTCAACCTCATCGAGACCCGTGTGGAGGATTCCGACCACGGTGTAGACGTCATTGCCCATCGACCCGTCGGCGGCCTGTGTCAGCAAAACGATTTCTGATCCCAACGCGATGCCGATAGTGCTCGCGAGCTTGTCTCCGATAACTACTCCCTTAGGCAGTTGCGCGGTCAGGTAGCTGCCTTTCGTTATCTGAGTATTGAGAGTAGTGATCTTCGGTTCCTGATCAGGAACGACGCCCATAAGCGCCACTCCAGCAGATCGATGGGCCGCACTTAGCAAGCCGTATCCGTAGACCCTTGGAGACACAGCGCTGACGCGCTTATCGGCCGCTATAGAGGATAGCAGTGCGCTGACATTGGTACCCTGCCGGCCGCCCAGAGTCTTCTGAAGCGAGCGATTGGGGTAGTAGCCAGGTGCGTGTACCTGGATCTGAGACATCACGAGGCAGGTGCCATTCTGTATCATTTGCCAGCGCAGGCCGGCCATCAGGCACGCAACGAACAGCAGCATCGCGTAGCCAAATGCAATTGCCGCCATGGTGATGAAAGTGCGTCGGCGATTGCGCCAGAGATTGCGCCACGCGAGCTGTAGCAGGCGCCCCTTCATTGCTTGAGGTTCGGCAGCGAGAACGTTCCCTCGCTGATGGGAACGTCGAACGCGATATCTTCGTAGTCGATGGTGGTATGCGCGCCAGCCTTGTCCGCCGACTGCATGACCAGGTGCGTTGGAATCAGCTTGCCGCTCTTGGTCTTGTATTCGGAAAAAGTAAGCTCGCGAGCGAGCTTCCCATTTTCATCGTAGTAACCCTGCCAGGTGGGAACGGAGTCGGCTTGTCGAAACTGCAAAACGATCTTGCCCCAGACCACTGCAGCGTCCGGCTTTGGAGTCAGCGTATATTCGTAGACCGCGACGTCTCCACGCTTTCCTTCATAGGAAGTGTTGATAGTGTAGTCGCGTGTGAGGAAAGGCTCTTTTACCAGATCATCGATGGTGAAGTCACTTCCCATCCACGAGGTCATGGCCATCGACGCCGGGATACTAACCGTTCGATTCGACTTCGGCAGGTAGTATCGAATGTCACTGCCCTCCTTCAGAATGGCGGTACCGGCTTCTGCTTGAGGACTGGTAATCCGTACGAGTACTTTGTCGCCCAGCGACCAGATCTTCATCGATAGATCGTGTTGACCGTCTTCATTGAAGATCTGCATTTTCACGGTAGCTATGCTGGACTTGCTACTGAAAAGGCTGGCTACCCGATCCACGGCCGCCTGCGCCTGTTGATCGTTGGTGGCATAGGACGGCAGCGCGAAGATTAACAGCACGAGTCCTAACACCAGTGCGGCACTTGTCATCTGCCAATGCGTAGTCGTCATTGTATCAGCCAATCCTGTATTTTGGTGTTAATTCGCTTTCGACTTCGACCGCTTCGTCTGCGAGCGGCGCATTCATCGCGAGCCCCATAGGTATTCGGACTACGAAATTGAAAACAGTTACAGCCAGCGACAACGCGAAAAGAGAGTCCTTGGTCGCAAACCGGGCGAAGGCCAGGATGAAAACTAACTGAGTCGTTCCTATTCCTCCTGGTGACAGGGCAGAATTTCCGATCGCAACGATGAACGGCGTCATCGCCAGCGTTTGAGCCAATGAGAGGCCGATGTGAAAGCTGACGAACTGGCCGTAAAGCGCGAAGCCTGCTCCAAGCACGATTAGAAGCCTGATGCCAAAGAGCCTGGCGTATTGCGACGGCTGAGCAATCCGAAAAGTCTCCATCGAGGGCCGTTCGTAAATCCAGCGGAGCCAATTGCCAGCAGAGAGCCGCTCTCCCCACAGAAGAAAGAATGATGCAATGATGCACCCCGTGCCCAGCGCAGCTAGCGCATAGTTGAGACCAAGCCGAATAGGAGACGTCGGCACCAGCAAGATGGCGACGATCGCCAATGCCGCAAGCAGCATTGCATCGAGATAGGCCTGGAATAGCAAGGTGCATCCGGCGGTAAGCCAGGGAGCACGCTTGCGCGCGTGAAGGAAAAGCACAAATGCTCCGCTTGCTACATAAGAGTTCACAATCTGTAGGAAGTAGACGGCCGCCATGGTTGGCAGCACTTCGAACGCGCCAGTTGGACCATGAAAATAACTAAACAGGCGCGAGTACAAGAATGTTTCGCCGAGAAACCAACACAGAAAGCCGCCCACGCTGGCTACGAGAAAAATCCAGAGAGTGGCATGGCTGGTGGCGGCGACCACTTCGCTCCAGCTGACGCCACGAGCTGCATAGCATACGATCGCCGTCGCGATCCCATAGGCTGCAAGGTTTTGCAACAATGTTTTGCGCGACGCGGGCTGTCGAATGGGTTGTTTGATCGGATGCGTCCACGTCATCGAACCGGCCTCATGCTGCGCCGTGGAGCCAACTTGGAACTTTACAGGGTCTTTGCTCAGAGGTACTCGCAAAACGAACTTCAAATCGCGGCTACGGGCTACAATACAAGACTAAGGTCGTATTGACCTTGGTAGCAAGGACGGATGAGTCGCTGACTGCAGTTTGAGTGCCCTGGAGAACTCCAGCTACTTAATGTTGATGCGATCAATTACGGAATCGTCCAACTACAGGGCTCAGCCGACAACTATTCCGCTGAGAAGATAATTGTCATTTGACGATGGGTTTGACTTGGTTCCAATAGTGATTAACTTAAAGCCGTAGGACTCGATCCCTCTGTTGAGTCCGAATTTGATCCAGCCTGAACCGTGGCTCTTAATTTGCCTTTAGCCGCGGCTTCGCTCGACCAGACATTCTTTTCGCTCGGTTGAAGGCTCCGCAGTTGTTTCGCGATGCGTCATTAGCGTTTCCGAGAGATGAGAGTCATGGCCACCAAAGAAGTCAGAGACCAGTTCTTACAGCACCTGATCGATGCATCGAATCGACGTTCTCTTGATCATGCCAGGGAAATCGATTGGAGCTTTCCTTTCGACGACTCACATTTTTATATGCCGCAGGACATGATTTCGCTGTATGGGACACCGCTGTGGGAACAGATGACACGTGAGCAGAGGGTAAAGCTCTCGATGCACGAGGCATGTAGCGTGCTGGCGACGACCATCTGGTTCGAAAATCAGCTGTGCTTCAAGCTCGTAGACTATCTGATCGACGCGAGCCCGCTCGATCCGGATTTCTGCTGGATGCAGATCGAGGTGGCCGACGAGTGCCGTCACTCGATGATGTTCGCCGAAGCGATCAAGCGCTGTGAGGTCCCATGGTACAAGCCGCGCTGGTCGAGTCTTATCTCGTTTTTCAGCAAGTACATGACTTCGAGAGTTGCGATGATGCTTAGCACGCTCGCCGCTGAAGACGTGACCGGGTATCTAAACAACCGCACTGCGCAGGATCCTGAGTGCCACCCGGTGATGCGCGAATTGTCGAAGGTCCATATCCTCGAAGAAGCGCGGCATCGTGGCTACGCGCATCAGTATCTGAAGGAGAACTGGCCGGGTGTCGGCAGGGTCGCGCGCTCGTTGGCGCGCCGCTACGCTTTGCTCGCGACCAGGATCATCATGTGGCAGATGATACATCCGGACATCTACAAGAACCTGGGCTTGCCTCCCGAAGCGCAGGAGATGGCCAACAACAATCCTCGCCGGGCACGCATCAGACGCGAGATGGCGGCAGAGCTGGTCGCGTTTTTGACGGCGATAGATATCGTCGATGAGAAAACGGCGCCTAAGTGGCGTGCCGCCGGCCTGATGGCGTAACAAAACTTCATAACGAGAATTCCCGCCACGTAGCTGCGAAATGCTCGAGCATCGACGCCAGTATTTGCTTACGATAACAGACTCGCGCCATGATGCGTCCCTCGGGGACGCGGACATTTAATCCGGGACGCCGCTGTTCATGTCGACGTCCAGGGACCGCGGATTGGATAACCAAGACCCTCCGGAGCTTGCGCAAATGCAGGAGCAGGTCAACGCCAAGCTGAAGTGATCGCATGTTCACCCTGCGCACGCATGTGCTGATAAGCGGCGGACTGCTCGCGCTGATAATCGCGATGGCGATCATCGGTAACGCGATACAGGCCTCCGGCATCGTCAAGCATCCCGAAGCCCTGCAGGCCCCGATGCGAATCGTCTTCTTCACGATCTTCATCGTTTTCGCATTCTCGCTCGTGCCGACCATGGTCAAGCTGTTTGTCGCGGGGCAGGGTGCGATCGGCAACTCTGACAAGGGATTCATCCAGCTAATCGCCCGGCATCAAGTAGGCGTCATCTTTGCTATCTGGGGCATCTGGATCTTGGGCACTGCAGTCGCCCTGCCGACAATGATTAGCAGCGGCTTCTTTACTGATTTGGGTGGTGGAACTTCGCCGTCTACCAGCGGCCCCGCCAACAGTGACGCCGAGATCGCGAGGGAGATCGCAGCGATGCCGGTGCGGGGCACTCTGGTTGCCGCACCGGGAATGACGGTTGCTGAAATGCGGAGCGGCTCGAGTTTGAAGATCGATCCGGCCGCCGGCTTGCCCGTCTATGCCGGTGGCGCAATCTTCAATTTCCGCATCGCCGGAACCGGAATCGAATTTCCCCGATGCCGCTATTACTACATAACTACCGTCACCAACGACCCGAGCCATATCGACTCGATCAACGTCGGCACAGCGCAGGAGAAGATGACGCGAGTGGAACTCGACGCCGCCAATGCTGACGTGCGCGCACGGCTGAAGGCCGACAACTGGGAGACGGGCCACGAGGTTTATCGCGACGCATTGGATCAGCAGCTTCACAGTGGCGCGACCCGCGGGCCGGAAGGCAAGTTGTGGCTCAAAGGCGATACCGTGGTAAATATCGAGGAGCGCAGGATCGATGATCCTGCACCCGGCGAGGACCCTGCCACTGCGGGCGCCTGGATCCAGTACGTCGATCTCAGCACTCGCGAGAACTATCCGAACATCGATCGTTATGTGTTTGCTCCGCCCGAGAAGTAAGGCACCCGATCCCCATCTCTACTGAAAATTCCATTTGATCTGGGATCGATCGGGCCACGCCTCATCTACTCGCAATTCGACGTTTGGCGTAGACTCCCACCGCAGAGAGGACGACCAATGGCCAGATTCTTCGCCGCGAACGAAGCAGATCCCGCGGTCCTAAGCGGCAGGACTATCTCGATAATCGGCTACGGAAATCAGGGACGATCGCAGGCTATCAATCTGCGCCGAGCAGGTTATCAGGTAGTCGTCGGCAACCAGGAGGATGACAGTTGGCGTCAGGCGAAGGTCGACGGTTTCGAGACGCTCGCGATGGACGCCGCCGCTGCTCGCGCGAACGTCATCCTGCTGCTGTTGCCCGACGAGATTGCGCCCGACATCTACCGACGCATGATCGAACCGCATCTGAGCCGCGCCAAAACGCTGGTCTTCGCCAGCGGTTACAACATCACTTACAAATTCATTGTGCCGCCGGCAGAGGTCGACGTGGTGCTTGTCGCGCCGCGGATGATTGGCCAGGGCGTACTCGAACTAGCCGCACGTGGCGAAGGGTTTCCTGTTCTGATCGGCGTCAAGCAGGACGCCTCCGGTCGCGCCCTCGCAACGACGTTGGCGATCGCGCACGGCATCGGCGCCTTTCTCCCACATGGCGCGGTGGTGGAATCGAGCTTCGAGGAAGAGACGCTGGTCGATCTGTTCTCCGAGCATACGTGGGCCGGCGCGATGCTCTTTCTGCTTGAACGTGCGTACAAACTTCTGACGGAGGCCGGTGTGAGTTCTGAGGTCGCGCTATTGGAACTGTATGCATCGGGAGAGTTGGGCGAGATCGGTCGTGCGATGGCTTCGATGGGGATTTGGAACCAGCTCAAGTTGCATTCGCACACCAGTCAGTTCGGACAGCTCACGCATGGCGCACAGTTCATCGGCGACGATGCCGAAGCGTTGATGCGCAAAGCAATAGCCGAGATCCGTAACGGCGCATTCGCGAAGCGCTGGGCAGCGGAGCAGGCCGCTGGTTCGCCGAAGTTTCATCAATTGCTGGGCGAGGTGGCCGAATCGCCGGTAGCGAAGGCCGAGGCTGATCTGTATGCGAAACTGGGACGCTAGAGATCCGCGCCGGATTTTCTAGCGCGCCAGGTATCCGCCATCCACTATCAGCGGGGTGCCGGTGACGAACGAAGACTCGTCCGACGCAAGGAACAGAATTGCGTTAGCGATTTCCTCCGGCTGCGCGTTCCGTCCGACGGGCTCCGCGCGGGACGCGTCGCGCCAAAACTCCGCAACTTCAGCCTGCGTGGGCCGTTTGAGGATGTTTGTCTCGACGTTGCCGGGACATACGCAGTTGACGCGAATACCCTCGGATGCGTACCGCGTAGCGAGTGACTTCGTGAGCTGCAGCGCGCCCGCCTTCGTGATGTTGTAGGCGAAGGTGCTCGCGCCACTCATCTCCTGTCCGATGAACGAAGAGATCGACGCCAGATTGACGATCGATCCTTTCCGGCGCTTAAGCATGTGCGGGATGACGTGCTTGCAACACAGGAACATGCTTTTCAAATTGACGTCCATCAGCCGGTCCCATTCCTCCACGGTCATATCGGTGATGTCCTTGACGAAGTGAACACCGGCGTTGTTTACCAGAACATCGACACAGTCAAACGCCTCGATCGCATCAAGCGCGAGCCTTCGCGCGACGTCCTCGTCCGCCACGCTGCCGACAGTGCAGCGCACACCATCGGTCGGTAGCGTCCGCACGAGTTCGTTCAGCCCCGGCGCGTCGATGTCGTTCAATACGAGGCGCGCACCTTCCCGAGCGAACAGGATGGCGGTCGAACGGCCGATGCCGCTCGCTGCGCCGGTCACGATCGCAACTTTTTCCTTCATTCGCATGATTGGCACAGTACAGTCTGATCCGTTTGGTTCCTAGCACTCCAGCTGCCTTTGCATCCAATGCGAAGCCGTCGCCAGTTGCGTTAGCGATGGCCGCGTTCTATATCCAAAAAATCAACAGGATGGAGGACGGAATCATGGCGCTCAAAGGCGGATGCCTGTGTGGTAATGTCCGGTACGAGATCGATATGAAGGCAGGCGAGGGTCAGGCGGCCAACTGTCATTGCTCGATGTGCCGCAAACAGACGGGCGCGGCTTTCTTTCCCGCGATAGTAGTGCCGGCGAAGAAGCTCAAATGGACCAAAGGCGAGAACCAGATAGGGCGCTACAAATCCTCGTCCGAGGGCGTTCGCCTGTTTTGCAAGAATTGCGGCTCGACGCTGGGCGGCGGATCAGCTGATCCCAATGGTGATCTCTACCTGGCGATGGGCACCCTTGAAGACGATCCCGGGGTCAAGCCCTCCAGCCACATGTTCGTCGGCTCCAAGGCTCCTTGGTACGACATCAACGACAAACAGCCACAGTTCAAAGAGTTCCCAAGCTGATTCTGCGGGCGCCGACCACCGACGCCCCCCAGAGACCTGCCGAGAGCGCCAAAGCCCGAACCCTGGGCGCGAGCGATCAGCTCGAAAATCTGGTTTGTCGGTCTTCCAGGTCACTAGCCCGCGGTTCAAACGGGCACGGTTCCGAAAGCCATCGGGAAGTAACCTCGTCGGACAGGCGATGGAACTTGAATGCCGAAGCACTAACGGCATACCTGCTGCCCGTTTTGCCGTCATTGACAAAAGCGCGAGCGCAGTGGCGGCAGATTTGCTGAGTCAGAGGAATACCGTCGATGTAGATGGTGCGAGTGAGCCACGCATGCGTTTGCCCGGATCGCGTTTCCATTGCGACACCCTTCGCACGATAGTTAGTCGGGTAAGTCGGGCGTTATCGTCGCAATTGAGTGCCTCATTTGTTGCAGGTTCTGAAAGACCCCATTCAAACGGGTTACGCTTCTAGCCTTTGCGGCAGATGCCAAAGTATGCTGAAGACTCATGGCTTCCTCCGCCGCCACAGAATATTGGCGTGGAACTGGCACCTGAGCGCCGTTTATCAGGTTATTGACATCGTTCAATTCTCCGGTGCAGAGGAGCACCTGCAGATTGGTGGGCTGGCCTTGTTGCACCAGGCTGATCGAATCCTGCACCAGGCGCTCACAGTCAGCGATCGCATAAACAGCGCTCGTCGCCCGTAGGAAGAAGCCCAGCGTATTCAACACCTCCTGGGTAGCATTCGGATCGGAAAAGTAGGTGTTCGCGAGGGTAGCAAGCGCCTTGGCGCCGGTCTCGCCCTTCCTCGGAGCTGCGAATGCCTTGATCTCATCGCCCGTGGGTGAAAAATAGAATGAGACTGCGCCTTCGATTGTGTTGAAAGCGCCGTTGTGGAAAAACGACTTCTTGCGTGCGGCTTCGATCAAGGATTGAAGGTTGAAAGCCCCAGCTTTCAAACCGGAGCCGCTGATACATCCAGTGTTACCGCCCGAGTTTATGCCCTTATTGCAGTCACTACCCGCTGAGGTTACGGCTGTCGCTCCATTGGAAACTCGATCGCCCGCATCCTGAGGAAAGATGATGGGCGTGACGGTCGCGTTGAGTCCATGCGCGGTCGCCGTCGAGCCATTCATACACGTGATTGGTGATCCGTTTGCGTCAGTGCACCTAAGAAGATCCACCAGCTGCTTGGACGTAAAGTTACGCCCAGGAAAAGGAGCGGAGGGATCATTCGGATCGGGCGCGTGTACTAAGCCGGTGGCATCGTTTGCGCCGGCATTGAAGTGGCAAAGATTGCAGTCGGCATTTCCATTCAGAAATATCGCTTTACCCGTTTCGGCGGTGGTGTCGTTGAAGGTGATTACGGGTTGCGATGGATCGATCTGTGTTCCCGCGGCGAAATTGGTCTGTGTATTGGTGGCATCGTCCGCGTCGGTCGGCACACCCTGCTTCAGAGCGAGTTCGATTCTGCGACCCAGATACTCCTGGAATGCCGCCAGCGCGTCCAGTTCGGCAGATGTCGGACAGCGGAAATCGACACCGGGTTTCCGGTTGAGGCTGCGTGTGAAATGAGTCTTGACCGCCGCGAGCGAGAAGGCTCGTAGCGTCTTGGTGAGGTCGGTAGTGTCGCTGTTCGCCTGGTCGACCGCGTCTTTGCAGTCCTGGTTCGAGGAGTTAGTGGCGGGCCCGAAAACATCCGGATCGGTGATCGCGCCGTCTCCTGCCCAACCGAGCTCGATGTTTCGCGTGCCGTCATCTACCCCGGGAGATAGGGTCCCAAATGTGGGAGGCTGATCATTAAGAAACACGTCGGTCAGCGGAAACGCAGTTGCGTTAGCCGGAAACGGCGGCGGCAGCGGACTGCAAATGACGTCGACCAAATCAGTGCCATTCTCGATGAGCTCAGGCGGCGAGTTTTCGGAGCAGAAATCGGGTAGGAGATTCGAAGTGGTGAAAGCCAAACCTGCAATCGACATGGAAGCGCGGAACGGGCCATTAGGGGTATTGGAGTCCCCCATTTCCTGCGGGTCATCCCCGAACCCATCGTTGATGTTGAAGACGCCGAGTTTCTGCACGAGAGTCGGATTCTCCAATCCCCCTTTTATGTTCTTACCGAAGACCAACGCCTGCTGATGCGCGCTCAGGGTAGGGATGTCCGCAGGGCTGATAGTGAAGTCGCTCTGTGGGAGATGGCAAGTCGAGCACGTCCGACCGTTGCCCTTGAAGGTGCTTTTGGTGAAAACGCGAAATCCCTGGTTGATGAGGTCGGCCGCCTTGGGATCAATCGCCCGCGCGGTTCCGGGCAGGAACGAGACGCAGACAATGATCACTGCCGCTAGGCCAATGATTATGTTTGTGCGCCGTGGTTCGCGCTCACACGTTTCTCGCTTGGCACAGTCTTCGTTATTGTCCATCGCAGATCCCCACTGTCTGCCTGTTAGGTTTGCTACGCTTCCGACCCGCTCCGGATAAACAGCCTCCCAGCTCCGGCCTCTTCGCAGGAAAGTCAGGGCACAAAGTAAGCATTCCCGAGGAATCTTTTCCGCGAGTGCGGAAGCCGCCGCATAGTCCAAACCCAGTTGTCGGTTTGGACCCGATTCCGCTAAGAATCAGGCGCGCAGGGGATGTGCAGTCTCCCCTGCGGCCAATTCCTCACGACAGGATACTTAGTCCGCCCTTATGTAGATGGTCCCGTCCGGCTGCGTCGGGCAATTGCAAACGCCTTTGCCCGAGCCGTTGCCGACGATGTCAGCGCATTCCGAAATAAGGAACGCCGCTTCAGTCGCGTCGGCCGCGCCGTTGTCGGTCAGGCTCACCTCGGTGATACCGGTGATTCCGCCCACGTCCTGCGCATGCGTCACCCAGCCGTTAAGGTTCGCGGTCGGGGTGTAGGCAAGGCCAGGATTGCAGTACGGCGCCAGCATTGGGCAGCGCGCTCACGATCTGAATCACGCCCTGGGCCGGGGTTCCGCCTGCGATTTCCCAGTTGTCGCCGAGGATCGTCTCGACGCTATCCTGCAGCAACTGGTTCGGGGTCAAACGGACAGCCTGCGCAGCAGCCCATCTCTTCGCTCGCGTCGAAGATGTAGATCATCGCGCACAGGTCGCCATTGGCCGCCGTCGGATTCTCGATCCGCAGCGCGTTGTCCCCCGCGCCAAATGCTTCTTCGCCCGGTGCGAGATCAAAGTAGGCCGTCAGAAACGTGCCCGGATCAGCTCCGCCGGCAGCCGACGAGCTGGTTGAGGCCCGGCGCAGCGTACCTGCCTGGGCCGTGGGGCCAAGCATGATAACCGCACCCAGCGCGAGCGCCAGGGTGCCGGCCCATGCTATAGCCTTTCGGTTAAGTGAACTCTTACGCATTTCGATT
This sequence comes from uncultured delta proteobacterium, assembly GCA_963842215.1. GTDB lineage: Bacteria > Desulfobacterota > Binatia > Binatales > Binataceae > Binatus. The sequence continues at coordinate 79,501 of CAWJFQ010000002.1, forward strand.
CCTCCTCCTGCTATTTTGGGTCACGAACCCTTGTCAAACCTAAGCTAAAACGTACGGTTCTCTGTCTTCTTGCCCCCGAAACGCTTAGACGTGCTGCCTTCGCTTTTGCACCTCTTTTGCGTGATGCCGTTACGTATCACGCGGGTAAGAGTAACTGCAAACTGAATTTTATCGGTAATTGTGACAGTATGTTATCTAAGTCTTCTAGTTGATCCATGCTTTGCTTACTTATATCCATGTGACAGCCCACGAAAAGCCTTTCTATGCTGCTATTTTCCTACTGGGTGAGATTGTTGCGACAATTTTACAAATCGGGAGTGCGGCATAGGTACGACCAAAAGTGCTATGCGTTTCCGGATTTGACGGAGGGAAGAGATGAAACAAATTCCAAGCGGGACAGAACTCGCCCGCCCGTTCATGCCTGCAAAAGACTTTGATCTCTCAAAGAGCTTTTACGAGACGCTGGGATTCGAAAAACTTCTTGACGGGGATGTGGCGATCTTCAGGGCCGGTTCCGGCGGTTTCATTCTTCAGCGCCAATATCAAAAGGACTGGGCTGAAAACTTTATGATGCAGCTCATGGTTGATGATCTCGACGCCTGGTGGACGCACATTGACGGGCTCGATCTACCCGGCAAATTCAACGTTCAGCCTCCGCGCGCGCCGGCCATCCAGCCATGGGGCCTTCGAGTCGTTTATGTCTTCGATCCATCCGGGGTGCTTTGGCACATTGCCCAGCGGCGCGATGGAGCCATACAAGACTAAGCACTGGGCGCCGCAAGTACCGCTGCTGTTGTACTCACGACGCCGCGTTGCAGAGTCACGCTCCAACCTTCCAGGAAAGGGAGCCGAAAGTGAACTGGGTAGTGCTCAGGCGTGGCCGTGGCGCAGGAGCTTGCCCGGCGTTTCACCGGTGCATTTATCCTCCGCGAAGGTCTCGACGCCATTGACGATGATCGATCGATAGCCCTTCGCACGCTGCACCCGCCGCCATTCGCCACCAGGCAGATCGTGCGTCACTTCACCGATCCAATCCGGCTCGATGTCGAGGCCCTTAAGGTCATACACCACGACATCGGCCGCTGCCCCTTCACGCAAAACGCCGCGATCGCGGAATCCCGCCGCATGCGCAGGTAACGCCGATAGCCTATAGTGCGCCTCTTCTAGCGAGACGCGCTGCTCATCGCGAACCATCCAGCGGATGAAATCTGTGGTGAACGCGCCGCCGGTGAAAAACTTGGTATGTGCTCCACCATCCGAGACGCCGGGGAACGTGAACATCGAGTTGTTGATGATCTCCGCGTTGAATTCCGCGTTAAATTGCGGCTCCGGCTGCAGGAACTCTGCTTTCAAATCGGTGGCGAGCGAGAGATCCACCATCACGTCGACCGGATGCTTGCCTTCTTCGTCGGCGATCTGGCCGAGCGACTTGCCGACGTACTTCTCCAATTCCGGCTTGTTCTCTACCCACGACACGATCAGCTTCACCAGTCGTCCGCCAATGCCCGGCGCGTTCTTGTCCAGCGCATACATCGAGCGGTCGCTTTTGACCGCCGCGCGAATGGCAGGGTCATGCATCTTGGCTATCTTCTCTTCCTTGGTTCCGGTGGTCATATCGCGCCACGCCGGCGCCATGTCGTACAGGTTCCAATGCTCCAGCGTGAACGCAAAACCGCTGCGCACCGTACCGGCTTGCCCGAAAATCGGCAGCCCCTTGGCGCGTGCTCGATGGAGCCAGTCGAGGCTCTTGCGATGTATCTCGGCGTTGCGCGCGCTCGCGCTGATCGCCTGGAACAGGATCGGGCGATTGGCCGTCGCGGCCAACTTCTCGACAAATGCCAAATCATCCTTGATATGCCCGGTCGCCTGCGTGATTTCGATGAAGCCTTCGTCTCGCTCAGCCAATACCCGCGCGAGATTCAGGATGTCCTCATCGCACATCGTATCTGTTACCATCGGTGAGCCGTCGAAATCCGCCTGCGCCGAATGCTTGCCCAATCGCTGAATCGAGAATCCGCACAGCCCCGCGTCCATGCCTTCGTCGAGCAGGCGGCGCATTTCCGCGCGCTCGGTGTCGCTCGCAGGGCGCGACTTTGCCGCTTCCAGACCCATCACATACGTCATCAGCGACGCGGTCGGCATGTACTGAATGCAGTTGACGCCCTTGGGCGCTCGCTGGAGCGAATCCAGGTACTGCGGAATCGTCTCCCAATCCCACTGCATGCCGACCTTCATCGATTCGTACGGGATCGCTTCGGTGCGCGTCATCGTCAGCATCGAGCGGTCGCGGAAATCCGGTTTCACTGGCGCGAAGCCGAATCCGCAGTTGCCAAGCACGACCGATGTCACACCGTGATACCCGGAAATCGTGCACCATGGGTCCCATCTGATCTGCGCGTCGTAGTGCGTGTGTAGATCGACGAATCCCGGGGCAACTACCAGGCCGTCAGCTTCGATCACCTTCTTCGCGAAGCCCTGCGCCCGGCCGCCGATCTGCGCGATCCTGCCATCTTTGATAAAGAGATCGCCGCGGAACCGTGGCACGCGCGTGCCATCAACGATTGTGCCGCCTTTGATTTGGATATCGATATCGGCCATGGCTTTCCCTCCTCGAAGATTTCCACGCTTGCGCCGCTGCGCGACGATTGAATATTACCTACGCCCCAAACGCTAAAATGTAAAATCCCCGCTCCGACGATATTCCGCGTGTGATAGCAGAGAACGCACTTTTGCTGGACTAATTCTTTCGCACGTTCCGGAAGGGGCCGGTGTCGAACCGCGGCTCTTTGGGTAAATCAAGCACGCGCTCGGCGATGATGTTGCGCTGAATCTCGTCAGTGCCGCCGGCGATCGAGACTGCAGGCACCGAGACCAAGATCTCGGCGATGATTCCCTCGTGTGGGCTTTCGCGTCCAGTGAGCATCGCTTCCGTCCCGGTAATTAGCGTATGTATCCGCGAGCACGCACGAGCGACGTGACTGGCTGCCAGCTTTCCCAGCGAGCCTTCCGGACCTTGCGGGCGTCCCTGTTGCTGAGCGGCGCGCGCCCGGCGAGCGGTCCACTGCGCGGACTTGGACAGGATCATAAGCTTGGCGATCTCTTGGCGGACATAAGGATCCTTGTTCGCGCCGGTCTCTTTGGCGCGATCGATGATTAGGTCCACTCTACCGGCACGCTGCGGATACCAGGTGTAAGGCTGATTTGCCTTTTCGGTTTCGGCGCGCTCTTCGGCGTGTATTCGTCCGATTCGCGTTCCCCGCTTTGACGGCGAGACGAGCCCGTCAGCGCCGCGGCGCTCGTGAGCAAGGGTCGTCATCGCAACCTTCCATCCCTCGCCGACGCGACCGACCAGGTTCTCTTGAGGGACCTTGGCGTCAGTGAAGAACACCTGATTAAAAGACGCGTGCCCGTTCATCTGCTTGAGCGGTTGCACGTCGACCCCGGGCTGCTTGACGTCGATGACGAAATACGAGAGCCCGTCGTGCTTGGGTGCGTCCCAATCGGTGCGGGCGAGCAGCAGGCCGTGGTCGGCATGATGTGCACTCGTCGTCCACACCTTCTGCCCGTTGACGATCCAGAAGTCTCCCTTCAAATCCGCGCGGGTGGTGGCGCCTGCAAGGTCGGAGCCGCTGCCCGGCTCGCTGAAGAACTGGCACCAGGTATCTTCCCCGGTGAGAATACGGCGAAGGAGTTTCTTTTTCTGCAGATCCGATCCGTGCTCGAGCAGCGTCGCCGCCGCCAGCAGCCGCACTCCGGTTTTCGCAACGCCGACCGCGCCGACGTTGGCGAATTCCTCTTCCACCACACGCGTCAGCGCATGCGACAGGCCGCGGCCGTACCATTCGCTCGGCCATTGCGGCATTCCCCATCCCGAATCGGCGAGCTTGCTACGCCACTCCAGCAGCGACATATCCGGATCCCAGTTGGCTGCCAGCCACTCGCGTACTTCGGTTCGCACCTGCTCTTCGCTAACCTTACTCATCGCTCAAACTCCCCAACGCGTCATCAACAGTTCCCGGTGGTAACTCGGCTGGCCGAGAAACACTTCGGAGCTTTTGGCGCGCTTGAACCAGAGGTGCGTGTCGTTTTCCCAGGTGAAGCCAATGCCGCCGTGAATCTGAATACATTCGGCCGCTGTGTGCAGGTACGTTTCTGACGCCGCCGCCTTGGCCAGGCAGGCCAGCGCGGGCCATTCGGGATCTTCCACCGCTGCGGCTTGAGCCGCGTAGTACGCCGCTGACTTGGCAAGCTCCACATCCAGCAGCATGTCGGCCAGTTTGTGCTTGATGGCTTGAAACGAACCTATTGTTCGCCCGAACTGAACCCGCAACTTCGCATAGGACACCGCCGAGTCGAGCAACGCCTGCGCACCGCCAACCATTTCGTTGGCGAGTGCAATCGCCGCCTGGTCCAGCGTGCGGACGATTGGCCTTGCGCCGTCGTCAAGGGTGCCGAGTAGATCCGAATGGGCGTGATGAAAATCGATACGCGCAATCTTGCGAGTAGGATCCATGGATTCCAGCAGGCGCCGTTCGATGCCCCCTGCATCTGCGCTGAGTGTGAACAGACCCAAGCTAGTGCCGCCTACTGTCTTGGGAAGACGCGCAGCGACGACCAGCAGGTCTGCCACATGCCCGTCGACCACGTAGCTCTTGGTGCCGTCGAGAAGGTAGCCACTGCCGTTGGGGGTGGCGACGAGTTCGATCTCGAGTGGATCCCAGTGGCCATTGAGCTCTGTGATCGCAAGCGTGGCGAGCCGCGCGCCGCTTGCAAGGCTGGGCAGCAAGGTCGATTTCTGAGCTTCGGTGCCGGCGTTCAGTATTGCGTTGGACGCGAGCACCGCCGAGGAGAAGTAGGGCGCACAAAGTAGTGAGCGGCCCAGCTCCTCGGTAACGATGCAGAGTTCCACCATGCCGAAGCCCGCGCCGCCGTATTGCTCCGGCACATGGACCCCGGGCAGCGCGAGCTCTGCGCTCAGCTGGCGCCACACCTCGGGAGCGTAACCCTCGGCAGTGGCCATGAGGCGCCGAACTTCAGTCGTCGGCGACTTATCATTCAAAAATCGTCGAATGGCCGAGCGGAACTGCTCTTGCTCGTCGGTTAACGCGAACTGGATGCTGCGCGCGGTCTCAGATTTCGATTCATGTGATGCGCTCATGGCTGTCGAACCGACGCGCCTTCCCTCATTTAGGAGTCGTATTCTGTATGAACTCGACCGTGTTGCCGTCCGGATCGGTAACCATCGCGATCGTGACGCCAGGACGAAAATCGGTGACGGGCACCGTTGCGCGGATGCCCTTCGCTTCGAGTTGCGCCATCAGGCCGCGAATATCGGGCACTGTGATCGTGAAGTAGCGGTAGCCGAGCCCGCCCATCGGGCCGCCCGGAGCGGGTTTTGGCTGCCGGCGTTTTGTCCAGTTTCAGCAGTTTGATAACCGTGGTCCCGCACTTCAGGCGATACATCTTACCCCCCGGCAACGCCAGCTCTCCCTCCCATTCCAGACCAAGTCCGTTGCGATAGAAGCTTACGGCTGCCTTCTCGTCGGTCACCACGATGCCCAGATCGATTGAGTCTTTGCTTACCTGCACGACTTTCTCCTCTCGCGCGATGTTGCGCGCGCGACGAACTGATCATCTGATACCACGGAGTGCGCAATTCCTAAAGTTCAGCTAAAGGTAACTTCGAGCCTGCGGCGGAGCAGATCTAAATCTTGCCTACCGGTCGACGTGTGCTCGCCGCTCCCGTGCTGCCACGGTTTACTCCCACCTCAGGCAACTGAGCTTCCCGCGACGTTCCAAACCTTCGAAAGATGTCTGGACCGGCTGCGGTCAAGCCTCCATCTACCACCAGAGCCTCGCCGGTGACGAATGCGGAATCGTCGCTGGCCAGAAACAAAGCGGCGCCGGCGATGTGCTCGGGTTTTCCATGCTCCGGCCACGGCTGGAATTGTTCCATTCGCTTGGCGGCGGCCGCGGGGTCGCCACGATCGGTGAGTGGCGTAAGAACTCCGCCGGGACAGATTGCGTTGACCCTGATTCGATCGGAAGCGAGCTGAAGCGCCGCGGCGCGCGTGAGATTGATAACCGCTGCCTTGGCTGCAGAATAAACCAACGGTCCGCCTCCGCCACTGAGACCGGCGACCGATGCTGTATTTATGATAGAGCCGCCGCCGCCCAAACGCTTCATTGCGCGGGCCGCGTGCTTGATGCCGAGGAAGACACCTTTGGCCAGCACGTCAAATGTGTAATCCCACTCTTCTACTTCCACGTCCCAGATAGGGCCGAGCGCGCCACCCACGCCTGCGTTGTTGAACACAATGTCGAGCCGGCCGAAATCTGAAACAGCCAAATCGATCATCGCGGCCACGTCACGCTCTTTGGCTACATCGGTTCGAATAAAGCGGACCGGATCGCGAAAACCGCGTTCAGCCGCAATTGCCAGGGTCTGCTTGCCCGTATCCTCGTTGTAATCGGCGATGACTACCGACCCGCCCTCATCCAGAAAGCGCATCGTGGTCGCGCGGCCCATTCCGCTCGCACCGCCGGTGATCACTGCCACTTTGCCCTTGAGCCTCATAATCGAAACCTCACTATGCGGTCTTTTGGCCTTTGAGTTGCGGAAGCTTAGCCGCGAACGGCCGCGGCGAACGATTCCAGCTCATGCGCGATGTCGGGCCCCGCCGGCTGGTACGCAATCTCAGTGGCGCCCTGCGACTCGAGCATTGCCACACGCTCGCGCCAGCCTGCACGCGAGAGCGCAAGACCTTGTTTCGCGAGCAGATCGCCGGTAACGAAGCGGCGATCACGCTCGTTGATCGCTATCAGGTGCTGATCGTGGAGCGCGAGATGGCGAACGCGTTCAGGCACGCTCGCGTAAGCCGCCGCCCACTCCTTGCCTCCGGGAATCCTGTCGAGCTGCCCGTTCTCGAGCGCGAAATGAAAGCCTACGGCAGCCCCATGTCCCGCTGCCGCGAGCGTCCGCGCAGAACCAGCATCCTCGCCTTCGTGGAGCACGGTCCCAAGCGTCAAGGCGATGCTCCAGCGGAAGCCGGGCACCGGTATCCCGCCCGCGAAGACGCCGTCTCCCAGCTCGCGTGCCGCTGCCACTCCCTTAGGACCGGCCGCCGCGATGACGAACGGCACCTCGATTGGCCGCGACGCGCCGTAGCCGGTCGGATGCAGCATCTGAAGCACGCCGCCCTCCCAATCGACCTGCTCGCCGCGTAACAGAGTCTTGAGAACGCGGACGTACTCGCGCACGCTCGACCACTTCAACGGCCGCTGCCCAAGCGTGAGTCGACCGGTGAAACCGGATCCTATCCCGATGGCTACCCGCTTCGCTCCCGCGATCGAGACCAAAGTCGCGATCGCCGCCGCGTTTACCATCGGATGACGCAGACTCGGAACAAGGACGCCGGGGCCCAGACCGATCCGACTGGTCCTCTCCGCAGTGCGACAGAGTTGCACCCAGACGTCGGGATAAAGCGCCGGCGAGTCGTAAAACCACGCTCTGGTGTAGCCGAGGCTTTCGGCCACGCGCGCATGCTCATGGCTCGAGTTCGAAGTCGCGAATGCGCATGACAATGTGATCGCCATTTAAGTTTCCTCTTTGAGTTGAACTCTCTCATTAGGAGCGAACGATGAAGCTGTCAACTCAAGTCTGCTTGCGCGTTGCATTTGCAAACCTGTTGATGTTGGTGGAACTCTGAGGCGGAATTCCGAATAGAAGAAATGCCACTTAAAGCGATCAAACAAGTCTGGCTACTCTCGGTCGCCGTAACGCTTTTGATTGGCGCCGGTTCAGCGCGCGCGGCCTGGACCAAGAGCACGTATACCTCCGGTGGCCAGCCAGTCGAAGTGTACGCCTGCGGACCCGACTCGAAGCAACCTGGCCCGGCGGTGATTCTGATCCATGGCGCGGAGGTTCATGGGGCTGGTTATCACAACATGGAGCAGGTCTGCGGGGATCTTGCAGCGCAGGGCTACTATGCTGAGATGATCGAATACTACGCACCGGGCGAAGAAGTCGTGCCAGGCGAGCAGGAGAAAATCCGCCAGTCGTTCGTCGGGTGGGTCAAGAAACTTCACGACGGCCTCGATGTGCTCGGCAAGAATGCCGCGGTCGACCCCAAACGCGTTGGCGTGATGGGCTATTCACTGGGAGGAATGCTTGCGCTGTCGCTCGGGGCTCGCTTTTCGGATCAAGTGTCGGCGGTGGTCGACTATTACGGCCCGGTCCCTCCATCGGTAAAAGAAGAAGCTGCCACGATGCCGCCAGTTTTGATCATTCACGGCGGCAAAGATCGGCTGGTGGTTGCCAAGCAATCTCAAGAGCTCGACAAGATTCTCACCGATGCCGGACGACCGCATCAGCTGAAGCTCTATCCCGAGGCCGAGCACGCATTCAACTTCGAGGACTCGGGCGCCGCCTACAATCCGAACGACGCGCAGGACGCGTGGTCGGTCACGCTCGACTTTTTTGCGCAATATCTCAAGGGCAGTTCGGAGCAGCACACTAGGTAGATTCGAAATGGATGGCCGAGAGACTGCGAATGTCGGATGATCCCGAAAAGGGAAGCCGCAAGATCTCCGGCAGCAGCCTGCTTGGTGGCGCCGCCGCTCTAGCCACCGTCATTACCGCTATAGTAGGGACGCTCAATCAGCTCGGGTACATCGGAAATCACGAGACAACCCGGGCCGCAGAAGTCAGCGCGCCCGCGCCGCTTCCTGACGCACCTCCGTTCCCGCCTCCACCCGGCGCGGTAGTCTCGGAGGAGGCACGTTCCGCGACCGGTTCATCCGCATCTTCGTCGACACTGGCCATGGTAAAGCCTGCAAGCCTTACCGGAGCGTGGCGCGACGCAATAGGCGGCTGTCATCTCATTATCCAGACTGGATCGAAGCTCGCAGTAACGAACTACTTTCCGGATACCGACTCGGTAATGAGCCACGGCGATGGTACGGTTGATGGAAGTCAAGTGCAGTTGCGCCTTCGGACCATGCACGGCGACTTTCAAGTATCGCCCGACGGCAGGATGTTGAATGGAACGATGTACCGATCGTTCGGTCCAAATCCTTCGAGCTGGAAGTACATCGGAACCTCCTGCCAGAAATCAGGTTGAGCGATCGAAGGCCGAGCTAAATTCCAAGATCCAGCAGGTTGTAATCCTTGAGGCTGGTTGTATCTGCCGGCGTCCAGCGATAGCGGCTTTCTTGCCCGGCGAACGGCTTGTATCGGTATGGCTTCTCATTCGGAAACCGCTGCTGGCGCGAATCGATCGCATACATGATTAGGCGGGAGCGCTCGCGAATGCGCTCCTCGTCATAAATCGCGACCGGATTATGCACGCCTCCGCTGACCACTCCGAGCACTGACTTGCGGCGATGAAATCCGAAGTTGATCGTGACGCGAACGTCTTCGCAGGTGTTTGCAAATGAGCCGTGAATTGCCTGCCGATTGCAGATCACCACATCGCCCGGCCCGCAGATGAAGGGCACTGCCTCGGGCAACCGATCCGAGCCGGCAGCTTCGACCATCGCTTTGATGTCCGCTTTGCCATGCCGGTGCGAACCCGGCACGACCCATAATCCGTTGGCCGCGTTACAGCCGTAGAGTTGCGCCATGAAGTTGAAGCCGTGAGTGCCCTCGTCGAGGGCGGCACTGTCCCAGTGAGTCCAGCCATCCTGGTGCCAGGCTACCGAACCGCCGAGGCCGGGCTGCTTGATCCAGACCGCTTCATTGAACGGTGTGAAGTCCTCGCCGTTGACGGCCTCGGCAACTGCAAGAAGCTGAGGATGTCCATAGAGCCGCAGGCACGCTTCGGAAAACTGCAACGAGCCGAGGACGAGCTGCATCACGTATTCAGGTGCTTCTTTGGGCGGCGTGGGCTCGGCCATCTTCACCGGATGCCGGCCGTTGGCGAAGGAAGTGCCGCCGAGCGGATCGGAAAGAGGCTTGACCCAACTGATGTTCGCAGCTTTGCAGTCCACGCCGAGCGCCGGGCGACCTTGGCTGTCGACGGTTGCCCCTTTGGTCACGGGAGCCCGCGCCAGCATTTCCACCACGTCATGTTCGAGATCGTCGAGTTCTTCTGCGCCCAGCAATCCCTCGAAGATAAAGAATCCGCAGCGCGAGTACGCGTCGAGAATTGCCGGATCGAGAATGCCGGAGCGATCGAAGCGAAGCGGACCTCGGTTGCCTAGCCGCAGTGCGCGTTCTTCCCCTTCCCTTCGATACTTCTCCATCGCAGGCTGATCGGGTCCGTAGTCAACGATGGGTACTTTAACGAGCGGCAGGTTCGCCATTTTCAACTCTCCCGGCTTCTCGGCGTCGTGCCTTCGAGTATATCGACTTTACCGGCAAAGTCTTCAAGCTCGACTTCGGTCGTCTCGAGAATACTGGCGGTCTGGCGCCAGTGACCGATTATAACCAGCAACTCAATTATCTCTCCCGGACTGAGATGTTGCTTTAGAGCTTCCAGGGTTGCTCGCCCGGCTTTGACGTTCGCGTTCACCTCGTCAGTGAATTGCAACACCAGTCGCTCCACTTCGCTGAAACACTTGGCGCCCTGCCAGTTTTCTATCGCCGCAATTTGTTCGTCTTTGACGCCGACGTGCTTTGCCGCGGGCACATGTTGGGTCCACTCGTACACCGAATGGCAATCCTTGGCCGTGCGAAGGATCGCAATCTCTCGCAACTTCGGATCTATCTTAATCTGTGTGAAGAGCGCGTTACTCAGACGGCTGCGGTGAACGAAGATGCTCTGGGCATTGGCGGTCATCCTCTGCACATTGAGCACAACCGGCCTGGACTTGAGAATCTTGAGAACTTCAGGAGAAGCGTCCTTATCGTCGAGATAGGGTAACAACGCCATCTGCGCACCTTCCAGATTGTCTCTTCGGTCTTTTTGCCGTTACCAGACATCGCGCACCGGAAGATCTCAGGTCAAGCGGTCGACCGTTTGCTGGAAGCGCCAGAAGGATACTGCGAATTCAAGTCCGCGCGACGGACGGCGAGGCCAATGTGCGTAACGCTCCAACCATTGTGTGCGCTCGAGTAGCTGATCATGCTTGGGATTCACATACGCAATTTTGATCTCACGTTTATGGGCATCAAGCGAGCTCCTGATCTTGTCTAAGACGCGCTCTAGCGTCTCGGCGCCAAACGGATTGTACAAATAAAAGACGGTGGCTTCCGAGTAGTCGAAATCTTCGGCCTTGCAGCGGACGATAGAGATTTCAGCTCGCCGATTTCGCACAGTCTGCGCATTCGAGCTGGCAGCGCGCGTCAGCTCCTCCACGTCGTCGACTCCGATTACTTGTCTGACATAATAACGGGCGGCGCAGCAGACTACCCGTCCTTTACCGCATCCAAGGTCGACGAAGACATCGGATTGCGACAGCTGGAGATACCGCAGAACCGACAAGATCTCGCTGTACCACGCGCTTGAGTAGAAGACATGCTCAGGCGTCGCCCATGGAGAATCGTAGTGACCGCTGGTCGAAATATTGAGCAGGAATTCGCAAAGCAGGCTGTGGAGGCGGTAGACAATCCCGAATGCCTGCATAGAGAGACTTCGATCAAGTCATTCGGCCTTGGTTATTCCTCGCCGAGGGCCCAGGTCTTTATTAAATGATGAGCGATTGCGATCGGCGGCGGCACTCGTATGCCCTCGATCTGCTTTCCCGCTATCAGCTCGCGGGCGATGCCACGTTCCAGCCAGCGGAGCTCTGCGATCTCGTTTTCGTCCGCCTTCACGTCGCGGTTCTTGGCCTTCGCGAAACATCCGATCATCAGCGACGACGGAAATGGCCAAGGCTGCGTCGCGTAGTAGGTAACTTCGCCGACCGTCACCGAGGCTTCTTCCATCAGTTCGCGCCGTACCGCTTCCTCGATAGTCTCGCCCGGCTCGACAAAGCCAGCGAGTGCGGAAAACATTCCGGCCGGGAACTGCTTGCCGCGTCCTACCAGGCACGCGTCGCCATCGGTCGCGAGCATGATCACCACAGGATCGACGCGCGGAAAATGTTCGGCTTTGCACTTGTCGCACAGCCGCCGGTAACCCGCATCCATCATTTTCGTCGGCGCGCCGCAACGCGGGCAGAAGCCGTGCCGTTGATGCCAATCGATCAGGGCCTTGGCTTGAGCGATTATTGCCGCGTGTTTCATGGATACGATTTGCGCCGCCGAGCGCGTTTCGCAGAAATAGCCGAGTCCGGCGAGCGGTCCGTCCGTCGTGAGATCGCCGGCTTCGGAGACATCGAGAGCAAACACCGCCGTGTCTCCATCGAGACCCAGGAAGATGCACGCCGCTTCACGAGCCGCCAGTGAATCGACAATTCCGGACTTCAACAGTCCAAGCTCGATGGGAGGTTTCGATTTCTCCGATCCAAGCAGAAACGGCTCCAGCCGCCGCATGGGGAGTACCAGCGAAGTGGGATCGCGCCGTTTGGATTCGATCCAGCCTGAATTGGTGCGCTTTTCGCTCGCGCGATTGAGCGGATTACCGGCAAACGGAATCATTCAGCTTCTCCAAAGAAAGCCTTCGAAACTGTCTCTGCCAAAATCTCATCCGAACGAAGGTTAGGATATGTGAAGCAGCCGGGAGCGGCCAGCCGCAGCTGATTCTGGCGGAATGAGACAAAGTGGATTATTGGGGAGACTCGCGGCCTATGAAATTCGGAGTCCTACAGTTCTTCAGTTGGCCAGATCGAAGGGTGACGCTGCCCACCGTGTTCGAGCGCGCACTGCAGCGGATCGAAATAATGGATCGCGGCGGATACGACGCAGTCTGGCTCACCGAGCATCATTTCAACGACTACAGTGTCTGTCCTTCGATACCCGTGATGGGCGCGTACGCGGCCGCGCGCACCAAAAGGCTGCGCATAGGGGCCGGCGTGACGCTCGCCGCGCTCTACCATCCGATCCGTCTGGCCGAGGAAGTCGCGCTGCTCGACATACTTTCAGCTGGCCGGGTGAACTGGGGCGCCGGCCGCGGATTCGATCCTCGCGAGTTCAGGAATTTCGCCGTGCCGCAGAACGAGAGCCACCTCCGTTTTCGCGAAGCAGTTGAAATCGTGCTGGCGGCGTGGCGCAACGAGCGTCTTAGCTACCGCGGAAAATACTTCTCGTTCGACGACGTTGAAGTATTGCCGAAGCCGCTTCAGCAACCGCATCCGCCGGTATGGATGGCTGCGTCGAGTGCCGAGGCAATCGAGTGGGCGGCGGCAGCTGGTCACTCGATCCTGATGAGTCCGCATCCGACGCACGTTGAGATCGGCGAACAGCACGAGCTATATCGTCAGCGCCTCGAACAGCATGGACATTCAATTGAAGGCCGTGAAATTCCGATGGCGCGGCTGGTCGCGATTGCTGCCACCGATGCAGAAGCGGTTGACGTCGCGCGAGAGGGCGCCAAGTGGCTGCTGCGGACTTACGTCAATCCCAAGGGCGGTGCGCGCAACGAGGATCTCTTGCGACGATACGTCGATGCCGTGGTAATTCACGGAAGTCCCGAGCGCGTGATTGATGAGATCTCGCGCCTTCATGACGAGATTCACCTCGACTACCTGATCGGGGCTCCTCTCAGTCATCAGACGTTTCTCTCATTCACTGATTATGTGCTGCCTCGGCTAGGATAATCAGCTGGCGGTCCCGTTAGAGTTCTGAAATTCTTTCGAGGTTTCAATAGCCACAGCACCATAGGAGCAATGAGCACGTGAAAATCGGCGCCTTCTACGAACTTCAACTGCCGCGTCCATGGACCCGCGAATCGGAGCATCAGCTCTTCAAGGACTCGCTCGATCAAGTCGAGCTCGCCGATCGCTCCGGCTACGACTACATCTGGGCGACCGAGCATCACTTTCTCGAGGAATACGCGCACTCGTCGGCGCCGGAGATCTTCCTCGCTGCATGTGCTGCCCGCACCAGGAACGTGAGGATCGGACACGGCATCGTGCAGATGCCTCCGGACATCAATCACCCGGCGCGGGTCGCCGAGCGGATCGCGACTTTGGATCTGGTGAGCGATGGACGATGCGAATTCGGCACCGGCGAAGGAGCAACGGAAGTAGAGCTCGGCGGCTACAACGTCGCGCAGGAAGAGAAACGTGCGATGTGGCTCGAAGGTCTTCGAGTTGTGACGCGGATGCTGGTCGAGGAACCGTTCATGGGTTTCGAGGGCAAATACGTCAAGGCTCCCATCCGCAACGTGGTGCCCAAGCCGCTGCAGAAACCGCATCCGCCGTTGTGGCTCGCCTGTTCGCGGCGCGAAACGATCCTGCTGGCGGCGCGGCTCGGCCTCGGCGCGCTGACTTTCGCGTTCGTGTCTCCGGAAGAATCTCGCCAATGGGTACATGACTACTACGCGACGATTGAGAACGAATGCGAGCCGGTCGGCTATGCGATCAATCCGAACATTGCGATGGCCTGTCCGTTTCTTTGCGATCGCGACGAAAATCTGGTGCGCGAAATCGCTAAAGAGAACCACGGCTTCTTCATGTACGGACTCGGCCACTACGCGTTTTTCGGACAACATGAGCCGGGCAAGACCAACCTGTGGGACAGCTACAAGAAGCAGGCGACAAAACCGGTCGTCGACGATCCGCTCGCATCCGGTACGCCGCAAAACTGCGTCGGCACGCCCGATCAGATTCGCGCCGCCCTGCAAGGCTTCGAGGATTCGGGGGTCGACCAAGTGCTGTTCCTGTCACAGGCCGGAAAGATTCCGCACGACTTGCTATGCTCCTCGATCGAGCTGTTCGGCCGCGACGTTCTGCCCGAGATCAAGGAGCGCGACGAACAACGCAAGCGCGAGAAAGCCGCGCTCGCCCAACGACTCTCCGAGAAGGCTATGAAGCGCAAGGCCAAAATCGAACTTCCCGCCGGACTGCCAACCGTGGTCCCCGCCGCGGGACATCATTGAGCAACGTGGAGGATCGCAAAGTGGCGGCGCATCAGACGCGATTCGGAGCGATCAACAACTACGAAAAGGGCGGCGTCCAGGTAATCAATGACGATCCGAAGAACTATGTATTCTCGAATATCTTCGAAGTCGCATCGAAGTCAGACCCTTACGAGAAAGTAGCGGTCGGCAAAAATCTGAAGTACGTCCTCGAGGCGGTGCGTGCCGAAGGTACCTCACCCTGGTACGCCGCCGGGCACGACGAAGCTGCGATCGTGATGGATGGCGAGGTCGAGATTCGGCTGATGAAGCCGGATACCCCGCTGGTTAGTGAAGATCATGAAGGGACGACGATGCTCGAGGGAAATCCGCAGGGACGCCGCATGGGGCACATCGTCGCCCGGCGCGGCCACATGGCGCTCCTGCCGAAGGGGGCGGCGTACCAGTTTCATGCCTCAAAACCGGGGGTGATTCTGCTCCAGACTCTTCGCGGCGATCTGACGGTCGAGCGATGGAAAGACATCTGCCAGAAGTGAGTATCGATCAATAGTCATTAGGTAGTCCGGAGAAACGCGATGCCCGAAGCCAAAGCGGCGGATCAAACAGCCAACGAGCACGGCTATCGATCGTTCTCGTTGGGCAAGTTCAGGTTCGAGCGTGACGATTATTTCGCGCACCTTCGTGGCCGGGCGGCAGCCACACGATCCAGGTGGATGCGTTCCTTCGCGCGCTGATGCGCGACATCGCTTGGGGATTCTTCTATGGCATCGTCAACTTCGACACGGTCTTCGGCACGACCAACCACTACGGCAACGTCGAAGTCTTCGCCGGCCTCTACAACATCGGCTACACGAGCCAGAACAAGCACTACGTCGAGAATTTCGAAAGCCAGCAGGTGCGCGAACTGTTCGAGGCCATGCTGGAAGACTGGACCAACGAGGGTTTCGATCCTTTCGCCGCGCCCGAGGAAACCGGCACGCCCTTCGGTGCGAAGCACGGCAGCAATCGCGCCGCGATAACCCGCAAGCGGCTGGTGGCGGACCGAATGGTCGGGCTCAAGGGCGACATTCCTAAGCGCACCGACGCGGCCGGCTATCCCGTCAACCGCCAGTTTGCCGATGTGCCCCAGGACGAGCCCGAAATTCATGCCGAGCCCGGCTTCGAAGGCGAAGTGCATGCGTTCAATTTCTTCGCCTATGTGTCGCGCTCGGACGTGACCTGGAATCCGTCGGTATGCTCGGCGGTTAAGGACAGCCAGGTCTGCGCGACCACCGAGGAGTTCATGCTGCCGATCATTCACGGCAACGATCGCGTCGAATGGTTCGTGCAGCTCACCGACGAGATTCACTGGGACGTCGAGGACGCGACGACCGGCGGGCCGCGCGCGAGGGTGATCATGAAGGCGGGCGACGTCGCTGCGATGCCGGCCGACATCCGCCACCAGGGATATTCGCCAAAGCGCTCGATGCTGCTGGTGTGGGAAAACAACGATTCAACGCTGCCCGAGCTGTACGCGAAGGAGAAGCTGAAGCCGTATCCGGTCGAGTTCTGATTGATTCGCGCAGCAGCCGTCGCATGAAGCTTCTCAGACCCGGCTCTTCATCGGAGGCGAATTCGTCGACGCCGCTGAGCGCGGCGTGATCGCATACGCTCAATCCGCACGACAACTCGCGGCTGGCGGAGGTCGCCGAGGCGCGCGCCGCCGATATCGATCGCGCGGTCGACGGCGGCGACGCAGCGCGTTTCCCGCGTGGACGCGACATGGCCGCCGCCGAGCGCGGCACGCTGTTGCTGCGACTCGCCGACGCCATCGAATCGCGACACGGACGAGCTGGCGCGCTCGAATCGCTCGACACCGGCCATCCGATTCGCGACACGCTGCAATCTCGACGTGCCGCGCACCGCCGCGACCTTCCGCTATTTCGGCGGCATGGCCGACAAGGTGCAGGGCAGCGTCGTTCCGGTCGAGCCGGGCTTCCTCAACTACGTGACGCGCGAGCCGCTCGGCGTCGTGGGCCAGATCGTGCCGTGGAATTTTCCGCTGATGTTCACGAGCTGGAAGATGGGGCCGGCGCTCGCGGCCGGCAATACGCGTGGTGCTGAAGCCGGCCGAGCTCACGCCGCTCAGCTCGCTGAGGATCGCCGAACTGATGCGCGAAGTCGGATTCCCGCCGGGCGTCGTCAACATCGTGCCGGGCTACGGCGCAGTGGCCGGCCAGTATCTCGCCGAGCATCCGGGAGTGCAGAAAATCGCCTTCACCGGATCGACTGTCACTGGGCGCAAAATCGTGCAGGCCTCGGCCGGCAATCTGAAGCGGGTGCAGCTCGAGCTCGGCGGCAAAGGCGCCAACATCGTGTTCGACGACGCCGATCTGCCGGCCGCGATCGGCGGCTGCGCCTTCGCGATCTTTCACAACCAGGGACAGGCCTGCATCGCCGGCTCGCGCCTGCTGTTGCATGAAACGATCGCCGACGCAATTCCTCGATGGATTTCTCAAGCTCGCAGCTCGATCCGGATCGGCGATCCGCTCGATCCGACGACCGAGATGGGCCCGCTGACTTCGGCGATGCATCGCGACCGCGTGCTCAGTTACTGCGAAATCGCGCGCGAGGAGGGCGGCGAGATCCTGCTCGGCGGAAAGGCGCCGGCAGGCGCGCATTGCGAGCCGGCTGCTACGTGATGCCGACGGTGGTGCGTGCGCGTCCGAACGATCGCGTCTGCCAGGAAGAAGTCTTCGGGCCGTTCGTCACGGTCACGACTTTCAGAGACGAGAGCGAGGTGATCGCGATCGCCAACGGCACCGAATACGGACTGGGCGGCGGTCTCTGGACGCGCGACCTGCAGCGCGCTCATCGCGTTGCGCGTGCGATGGTAAGCGGCATGGTCTGGATCAATTGCTACAAGCGCGTCAATCCCGGTTCGCCATTCGGCGGCGTGCGAGGTTCGGGCTACGGCCGCGAGATGGGCTTCGAGGCGATGCACGACTACACTTACGCCGAAGTCGGTCTGGGTCAACGTCGACGCAGATCTGCCGCCCTTCTATCGACGGTGATTCGTTGACATTGAGGACGGATCAGACGCTGACAGTGGCGCCACGATAGTAGTGCTGCAGGATTTCAATGTAACTCCTGCCCTCATTTGCCATGACGGCCGCGCCGATTTGGCACAGGCCGACTCCGTGTCCCCATCCGGCTCCGCTCAAGACAAGGCGACCGGGCTCTTTGTCCACGACGAAAGCAGAGCTGTAAAGATGCGTGCGCGATAGAGCGCGCCGAATTTCCAGTTCTTTGCCGATGATGATGTAGTCGCGCTCACCCGCGATCTTCAGGCGATAGATTCGGCCCGAAGGTCCGCGAGCGAGCGCCTGCAGATCGCGAATCGGACCAAGGTCTACGGCAAGCCTCGAACTGATCAAATCGGCGAGTTCTGCGGGAGTGTACTCGAGCCGCCAGCGATAGAAATCGCGGGTCTCCTGATCGAATCCGGGGAGAACACGTGCGAGGAGCTCCGAATCGTGCGTGTTGCAGTAAGCCGGCGGGTTCGAGCGTATCCATGCCTCAGGATTGTCATGGCAGGATTGCGCGGGCCCGTCGTGGACAGACTGAAGATAGGGAATTTCTTCATCTTCCCAGGCGGTCGCATAGCGCTCGGTAATTCCGCCGCAGGATTTGGAAAATCGCGCGTCGCAGATAGCGCCGTGGTAGCGGAGAAACTCACCGGCGGTCGCGCTCACCGCTTCGGCAGCGGCCGGAGAGAACTCTTTAGTCACGCCCTGGTAGCGCTGGCAGTGGTCGTCGGCGCACACATCGAAATCTGGATGCGCTTCGCGGCCGTACCAGCGAAGGACTTCGTGAGAGTCGAGACTCTTGCTCGGGCTTCTCTCTGAGCGAGACGGATTCGCCTTCGGAAACCACAGCCAACTGCGCGAAATCACGGCGTGAGCCTTCAGTAGTTCAAGCGGACAGGACGCGCTCATCTCGGATGAAATCACGCTGGTGACGTACTCTTCGAGCGGAACATCGTTAATCACTGTCAGGCCGGCTTCTCGTTTCACGAGGCGGAAGACCCCACGAAATACCTGGCGCTCCTTGCGTTCCCAATGAAACCCGATTCCTATCGTGACGTCGTCCAGCGCAAACGCGCACAACGCCGGGTCCGATGGAGTAAGGGTAGCTTCAGACGTAAACTTGTAGCGACCGGGTGCGTATGGCCTGCCCGATGAATCGCTGAACGCGCCGCTCAACTCGACGTCAACGGCAGACCGTCCTTCAATCAGCCCGACAGATACGTTCAACGCGAACTCTCCAGCTTCCCGGCAACTTGCCGAAACTGTTGGTCAGGTAAAGTGACCTCCCGGAAAATCGCGGCGATCGCATCACCAGTGATTCTTCCGAAGTCGTGCGCGAGCGGGACGACAAATATTCCGCACAAATCAATCGACGCCGGACTCACCGTCAGTTCGCCCGTGTGAAAGACCTCCGGCCGATGCTTTCCTCGCGGGAACAGGTACGCGACCCATTCCCCTCTTTCATGAAAAGCTGCGATGTTGACCAGCGGTTCGGGACGTTTGCCAGTCGATTCCGCGAGTAGAGCGATGGTCTGATCCATTCGCTCGATCAAAGCAGATCGATCCGCCATATGAAACACGAATGCATTTCTTCCATAGTTGGGCACCGTAAGCGCTGTCATTCCTGCGGTGTCCTTCTCGATCGGAAACAGCACTCGCGAGCCTGCTTGAAAGTGCATGTGATCTGGCGCGGACGCGCCGCATTCCGGACCGTTATAGATGACGAAATATCCGGGCAGCGCCGCGGCAAGGTCGAGCATATTTCCGAGCTGGTTCGCGATGCGCTGCAGGCCATGCTCGCGGTGAGCGATCGTGAGGTGACGATCGACGATCGGAAACGGATTGCAGTAGATGGTGAACTGCTCGTCGAACCGCAGGCCCTCTTCCTCGGGCGGCAGATTATGCGCACACAGGAAGCACGGACGTTTCGCAATCGATTCATGGTCGACGGAAGCAGTGGTGCTGGCGACGCGATGGGGAATGTGCCGGATGAAGACGTCGAACCAATCGATACGAACGGGGCGAGTCGTCGCCCGCGCGAGGCCGTCGATGCCTTTCGCGAGCTGCGGCCACGCCCGCGCCTGCCGCTTAAAGAGTTCTTCGAGGTCGTGGATCATCGCCGCATTCGAGCATAAAGCTCGATGGTTCGGAGCCAGTCCTTGTATTGGTCGTATCGATTAGCAACCTCGAGCGGCAGCGCGCTGTCGCTATTGCCTTCCCATCGACGGCAAAGATAGACGGAGTCGTAAATTCGGCCGATCTCGTAGTCTCGGCTGATGCGCAGCGCTACCGCGTAGTCCTCGCCATAGCTGACGTTAGGGAATCCGATACCGCGCAGTACCGCCGTATTGAATGCGCGCGGCGCGCCGAGGCCATTGATGCGGAGCGCGTTATTTCTGCCGTTCTCGCGACTCCATTCGCGATGGTCGATCAGACCGGGCGGAATCTCCTTCAAAGAAAAATCGACCATCGTATAGGAGCCTACGACCATCGCATAAAGTCCAGCTTCAAGCTCTGCAACAATCCGGCGAAGGACGCCGTCGTTGAGGTAGAGATCGTCCGAATCCAGCTGAATGGCGTACTGCCCGCAGTGCGCGGAGTAAATTGCCTCGTTCCAGCATCCGCCGATCCCCAAATCAAGGCGCTCTGGAATGATGTGCTTCACCCGCGGATCGCCGATACCGCGCAGGATTTCCGTGGTCCGGTCGGTCGAATGGTTGTCGACGACGATGACGTTGAATTCAAAGTTAGCGCGCTGGACGAGGGCGCTTTGAACGGCTTCGAGAATTGTCCGTTCGCGATTGCGTACCGGGATCACGACGCTGGCTTTTGCTGGAAATGTTTCCGATGGGGCAGGAACTTGCTCGAAGCGCGGCGGCAACCAGGCGCCGATTCGTTTCAGGTGCGCGGTCGCGATGCGCTCCATTTCGATTTGGTAATCGCGATTGCGCGGATCCACATAGTCGAATTGCTTTTGGCCAGTCGGGCGCGCATCAAGCGTCGTCGCGCTGTACAGCGGTTCGGGAATTCGCACGATGGCGTGTTTCTCCGAAATCCTTAAGCGCAGGTCGTACAGTCCGCCCCATTTCCAGGCGCGGTCGAGGCCTGACTGATGTGCAGCCTGGACCGACACACCGACGACCGGACCGAAGTCGAAAGCGTCGCGGATGCTACCGGGTTGATAGTCGATGCGAGGATGGCCCGCTGCGTCGGCATAGACCCAGCCAGCGCCGGTTTCACGAATGACATGCGCCATTCGATCGAACATCCGCAGTCCCGGCTCGATACTCACCCGCGGATCGCCGAGAAAGAGAACGTCGGAGTCCGCAGCGTCGAGGAGTTGTTGAATACTCGCGGACGAGTAGTCGTTCGGATAGACGATATTCAAACCGCACCCCGCCACATCATTCTAATGATGGAGTAGCGGCGAAAAGGCAATTCTATACCATATGTAGCGGTTTTGAGGCAGACCCACTACCACCGGTAGCTTCGTCCCGTCAAAAATTGTTTTCGCACGAAGCAGGTGTCGCCCGATGGCGAGGGGATCGCGAGAGGTCGGATCGTCGTGATGAGTGTCCATAACCAAAGGGTAGCACGCCGAATACATCGTGATCAGGCTGAAAAGTTCATCTCGAGATTGGATTCAAGAGCGGAGGCAGAATCGTGAGTCGGGAGCAAAAGATCCTCGCGCTGTATTCGGACCCTCACCTTCATCCTATCCCTTACAGGGCGAGGAAAAAAATCTCGCCAATTAGTTTTATTCTTGCGGGCGTACCGTGATGACGCCGGCCATTCGATTTGCCGTGAGAAACTCGCTCAATTCCTGCTCCACAACCGAGCCCCGGCTGCGCGACGCGTGACGCATGAGGACTCTTTTGCCGTCGCGCACGATGATTCCCGCATGAAACACGTCGAGATGCTGGCGCGTTGATACAAAAAAAATCAGGTCACCGCTTTGCAGATATCGTTCAAGCCTCGGCGCTGCCGCTTTCGGAACACATTTGATGCGAGTTTGCTCTGCGGCGAGTCCGGGTATGACATCCAGAAGGCGTTCCTTACTGTGTATCGGAACAGCCCGGATTGGGACCGGTTTGATTAGCCCGCTGCGTACGTTGTTGCGAATCCAGAGCGTCATGTAGTGATTGCGGCGCTCCCATTGAACGCGGCCGTGCTCATAGCGAATCTTTCGCAGACACTCGACGAAATTGTCGACGGTGCAAGCGCGCGCGAGCGCCAAAACTGTTTCGATGTAGGTGACGCAGTCGAATCCATCGAAGGAAGCCGTGAACACTTCGGACGTTTCGGCGGATCCAATCAGTGGATTCGGTTTGTAGGAATGCCCCAGCAAGCTGCGTGAGAGAAAGTCAATTCGGCTGGCGGCGGAATGTTCATGCTTTGTTTCTGATAGAAGCTGCTCTACGCGGCGCCGGTTGAGACCTCGTGGTTGGGACTGCTTCATCAGATTTTCATATTAGCATCCGCTTCGTACATGTTCAGGCGTCGCCGAATTCTGCCCTACCTCACTAAATTGACCACGGCGTTCCCGCCGATATTTTGGCGATCTTTGCGTCGCGCATTGCAATGCCGAATAAATGATCCAACAAGATTTGGAGGTGTACTACTTTGCAATACAAAACACTTGGCGATACCGGCCTGTCGGTTTCGACGCTGTGCTTCGGCACCATGACCTTTCATGGCGGCACCGGTCGCTTTCAACTGGTTGGCCAGGTGGATCAAAAAGGGGCGGATGAACTGGTCAAGGGATCGATCGATGCGGGTATCAATTTCTTCGATACGGCGGATGTGTACTCGGAGGGTGAGAGCGAGAAGACCCTGGGCACTTCACTCAAGCACCTGAACATCGCGCGCAAGGATGTGGTGATTGCGACCAAGGCGTTCGCGAGAGTAGGCCCAGGGGTCAACGACATCGGAGCCTCGCGTGGGCACATAATGGACTCGATCGATGGAAGCTTGCAGCGGTTGCAGACCGACCATATCGACCTCTACCAGATTCACGGGAACGATTCGATTACGCCGATCGATGAGACCTTGCGGGCGCTCGATGACCTCGTGAGGTCGGGGAAGGTTCGTTATATCGGTGTGTCGAACTGGGAAGCTTGGAAGCTCGCGAAAGCGCTGACGATTTCGAAGTTCAGAGGGCTCGCGCGATTTGATTCATTGCAGGCTTACTACTCGATCGCGGGAAGAGATCTGGAACGGGAAATTGTGCCCATGCTGCGGGCGGAGAAGACGGGCTTGCTCGTTTGGAGTCCTTTGGCAGGAGGATTGCTTTCAGGCAAATTCAGCCGGGAGAACCAGAAGCCGGAAGGAGCACGGCGGTCAATGTTTGATCTTCCGCTGGTGGACAAGGAGCGGACGTGGAAGATCCTGGATGCGATGAAGCCGATCGCCGAGGCGCATGGTTGCAGCGCGGCGCGAATCTCGCTGGCATGGCTTCTGACAAAACCAGTGGTGACCTCGGTGATTATCGGGGCCAAGCGACTCGACCAACTGGAGGACAACATCGCAGCAGTGGACGTAAAGCTTACGGCCCAGGAAGTCGCGACGCTGGACGAAGTGAGCGCTCTGCCGCCGGAGTACCCGGGTTGGATATTACAATATCAAAACGCCGAGCGTGTGGCCGCCCTGATGACGTAGATATGACTCAGAAGCCTATGACTTCGTAGCGCGGTTTGCCTACCTGTCAAGAACGATTTGGTAGGTTACGCCGAATCTGTCAAACGCGCCAAAGAAACCGATATCCTGTGGTTTGCTGACGAATCGGGAACTCAACCAACGGTCACAGTTTAGCTTTTCGTTTGCGATGAAGAGGGCGCTTCTGTCGCTTTAAGCGGGCCCGATGAAGAGCTTGTTTGGCGCGGTTCCCACAGAGAGTCATGCTGCACCAACGACGAGCTTGTCCGCGGGTCCTATCCAGGAAGAAGAGCGTGCACGGAGTTCTTTCGCATGCCTTTACGCGAGAAAGATCCTCGGACGTAAGGAAGTTCGCTATTGCGTGCGCGATCGGCAAGAGGAGGGAGTCCGGCGTACGCCAGCGGCGCAGCGTGCGCCATTCAAGTCCGGAGGTGGTCAACTGACCGGGCGCATCGATTGGCTTAACCGCTATTGCCCCATATGCATCGTCGCGCTCGAGTATCCGGTTCAGAGGCTCAAGTTCATGTAGCGAATCTGCCCCCAACGAATAGCCCTTGTGCGCGAAAACGAAGGCGCGAAACCATTCCCTAAGGGCGCGGGCTTGAGCAGCAACCGCGTCGAGTTCTCCTGGAAAACAATTGGCTCGTATCGTTGCGGCGGCGTCGGGAGGTACAAGCTCGGCTCGCTGAAGCCAAGCCATAAGGTCCTCTCCATCTGCTAGCCATTCGACCACCGTGTCGACCGGTGTGCCAATTGAATTAAGAAAGTCGAGGCTGGGATCCCCGCCGATGAACATCGCGGGAGGTCGGGTATCATTAATGGTCATTCGCCTTAAATGCTATTCGGTGCTTTAATTTAGCAGGCTCGAGCCCTAAAACTCCATTCAAAACGTAACCGCACGAGCAACCCTTGACAGGTTACGATTCCTAATGATAACCGTTTAAGATACATCAAACCGGTTACCCAACAATCGTAAGAGGAGAGTCTCAATGGGAACCATCCATTACCGTAGTGCCGATGTTAATGGCCTGAAGATTTCGTATCGCGAGGCCGGTCGGACGGACGCACCGACACTGCTCTTGTTGCACGGCTTTCCGACCGCCGGGCACATGTTTCGCGATTTGATTCCACTTCTCGCCGACCGCATTCACCTTGTAGCGCCCGACCTGCCGGGCTTTGGTCAGTCGGACCTGCCGCCCCGCGATAAGTTCAAATACAGCTTCGAAAATCTGGCCGGCGTAATCGATCGGTTTACCGATGTGGTCGGATTGAAACGGTTCGCCCTCTACATCTTCGACTACGGTGCTCCCGTGGGCTTGAGGATTGCCCTGAAGCATCCGGACCGCATATCGGCGATCGTCTCCCAGAACGGCAACGCTTACGAGGAAGGATTGAGCGAGGGCTGGAACCCGATCCGGGCATATTGGGAGGACCCATCGCAAGCCAACCGCGACGCACTCCGCGGTTTCCTCAAGCCCGAGACCACCGTCTCGCAATACACTCACGGCGTCTCTGACGTGACGACGGTTTCGCCCGATGGCTACTCGCTCGATAACTTCTATCTGGCCCGGCCGGGCGCGCACGAGCCGCAGCTCGACTTATTCGGTGACTACAAGACTAACGTCGCGCTTTACCCGACCTTCCAGAAGTATTTCCGAGACCACAAGCCGCCATTGCTGGCGGTGTGGGGAAAAAACGACCCGTTCTTCCTGCCGCCGGGCGCGGAGGCCTTCAAGCGGGATATTCCCGGCGCGGTCGTGCGCTTCTTCGATACCGGGCACTTCGCATTGGAGACGCACGCCTCCGAGGTCGCGGCGGCAATCCGCGATTTTCTATCTGACTGATTTCGCGACTCGGTGCGCCCACGCCTCGCGCGAGCCGATGTGGGCTGCAGTGATCCCAAGACAGTCAAACCAATTGGAGTGATTCAGATGAACGCTCTTCCTTTAGTCGTCTTCGACGTGAATGAGACGCTACTCGATCTCACGACCATGGAGCCGACCTTCGAGCGTATCTTCCACGACAAAGGCGCCATGCGCTTGTGGTTCGCTAATCTCATTATGTATTCCGCAGCTCTGACGGTAGCCGGATGCTATGTGCCGTTCACCGATATCGGTTCGGCAGTGATGAAGATGCTGGCCGACACGCGCGGCCTGAAGATCCAGGACGCGGACAAGAAGGAACTCGTCGAAAAATTTTCGACGATGCCTCCCTACCCTGAGGTACCGGCAGGTCTTCAGAAGCTCTGCGCGGCCGGATTCCGCCTATTCACGTTGACCGACAATCTGCCCGAGGTGCAGACGCGGCAGCTCGAACACGGCGGGATCGTCGATTTCTTCGAACGGCGTTTCAGCGCGGACGGCGTCAAGCATCACAAGCCCTCGCCGCAGGCCTACGCCTACGTTCAGAGGGAACTCGGAGTCGAGCCGTCTCAGCTCTGTCTTATCGCGTGCCATACCTGGGACACCCTCGGCGCCGTAGCCGCGGGCTGGAAGGCTGCCTTGATCAAGCGAATGGGCAACGACGTACTGGGAGTCGGCCCGCAGCCGCAGATCGTCGGTGCAAACTTGAACGACGTCGCCAATCAATTGATCGCGCAGCATCAGGAGAGAACCAATGCGTGAGAATGTGAACGTCGTACTAGCTCACGGCGCATGGGCTGACGGATCGAGCTGGGCGAAAGTGATCGCGCCGCTGGCCGCCGAAGGCGTGAAGGTGCTAGCGGCCCCGTTGCCGCTGACCTCGTTTGCTGAGGATACGGCGGCGGTTGAGCGCACGCTGGAGCGAACTTCGGGGCCAGTCGTTCTTGCTGGTCACGCCTACGCTGGGGCCGTGATCGGCGCTGCACTGAGTGAGAAGGTAAAGGCGCTCGTTTACGTCGCCGCCCTTGCTCCTGACGAGGGCGAGACTGTTGCCGATGTCTTCTACCGCAACAAGCCGCATCCGCTTGCTCCAAAATTGGCGCCGGACAATCATGGGCTGATCTTTCTGCCGCAAGAGGCTTTCGCTGCGGCGTTCGCGCAGAATGCGTCCGCTGATGAATTGGCGTTGCTCGCGGCGGTTCAGCGCCCGATTTCGCCGGCGTGCATCACGGTGCCTGTGAAGCGCCCACTCTGGAAAGACCGCCCAACCTGGTTTCTCATGGCGGAACAGGACCGCATGATCGTCCACGACACGCAGCGCTTTATGGCCGAGCGGATGCACGCCCGGGTGCGATCGCATCCTGTAGACCACGCGCCGAGCGTTACTGCGCCTGGCCTCGTCGTCGACATCATACGCGAGGCCATCGACGAAACGATCAGCGGCTGATCGCCTTCACTTTTTGGTGTTCATAAAAGTCGGACAAACCTATGGTCGTCATTCAGGAGATTGGCCATGCCTGACGTAGAAAAATACGAAATTCTGGTTCTAGGAAGCGGCGAGGCCGGTAAGTGGACAGCTTGGACGATGGCCGATGAGGGTCGTCGCACAGCCATGGTCGAGCGGAAGTGGCTCGGCGGTTCCTGTCCGAATATCGCGTGCCTGCCGAGCAAGAACGTAATCTACTCCGCGCGAATAGCATCGTTGGCGCGGCGCGGCGCCGAATTCGGATTGGAAATGGATCAACTCGGAATCAACATGGCCGGCGTTCAGAAGCGCAAACGCGAGATGGTCGAATCGGAACATCAGTTCCACGCCAAACGTACCGCGGACGCCGGGATAGAATTGATCATGGGTGAAGGCCGCTTCGTTGCTCCAAGAACTTTGGAGGTCGCGCTCAACGATGGCGGCACTCGGCGGATTGTCGGCGAACGCGTGTTCCTCGACCTGGGTTCGCACTCGACGATGCCCAATGTTCCCGGGCTCGCCGCGGCGAATCCGATGACCCACATCGAGGTGCTCGATCTCGATCGTCTGCCGCGACATCTCATAGTGATTGGTGGCGGCTATATCGGCCTTGAACTCGCGCAAGCGATGCGGCGGTTCGGATCTAAGGTGACCGTGATCGAACGAGGCGCGCAGCTCGCCGAGCGCGAAGATCCAGAGGTCGGCGCCGCTCTGCTTGACTTGTTTCATGACGAAGGAATCGAAGTGTTGCTCGGGGCTCAGGTCTCCAAGGTTGAAGGACTCTCAGGCAAAGAGGTTCAGGTCCACGCAAAGGACGGTCCCGGCGAGCGAATCATAGAAGGCACCGATCTTCTCGTCTCCGTCGGTCGGACGCCGAATACGAAAGGAATCGGACTGGAGGAATTCGGCGTCGAGCTCGACGCTCGCGGCTATATCAAGGTCAACGACCGGCTCGAGACCACCGCCTCCAATGTCTGGGCGATGGGCGATTGCGCGGGCAGTCCGCAATTCACACACGTTGCGTACCACGACTTCCGCGTCGTGCGTGACAACTTGAACGGCGGCAATCGAACCACCAAGGATCGCGTCGTGCCGTTCTGCATGTTCACCGATCCGGAGCTGGCGCGCGTGGGCCGCAACGAGATCGAGGCGAAGCGCGACAAAATCGAATATCGGGTCGCTAAACTGCCGATGGTGAATGTGCTCCGCACGCACACGATTGCCGAACCGCGCGGCTTTATGAAGATGTTGATCGGCAAAGACAACGATGAAATTGTGGGCTTCACCGCGTTTGGTATCGAGGCAAGCGAGCTGATGGCGGCAGTTCAGACCGCAATGGTTGGGCGACTGCCGTACCCCGTGTTGCGCGATGCGATCTTCGCTCACCCGACAATGTCGGAGGGGTTGGTCTATCTCCTGGGACAAGTCGAAAGCATCAAGCGATAGCAGGAAGGGGAAGCCGGCAGATACTTCGGGAGTTCACTTCTATGTCAGACAAATCCAGGACGGTCATCGTAACCGGTGCTTCGCAAGGCATCGGAGCGGCGATAGTGAAGACTTTTCTGGAGCGGGGCTACGCCGTCGTTGCGAGCGCGCGAAGCATCACAAAATCCGGCGCATTCGTGCCCTCGGATAAGCTGGCGCTGGTCGACGGAGACATTGGCGCGATTGATACTGCTGCAACGATCGCCCAGGTGGCGATGAGTAAATTCGGCTCAATCGACGCACTCATCAATAACGCGGGAATATTTGTCGTCAAGCCATTTATCAACTACACACCGGAGGACTTCAAAGCTCTCGCTTCAACCAATCTCGAAGGCTTCATCTACATCAGCCAGCTCGCGATCAAACAGATGCTGGCGCAAAAGACTGGCGGAAGTATCGTCAGCATAACGGGCTCACTGGCCGACCATCCGATAGCTGGAGTTAACGCCTCGGTTGCGATGATCACGAAGGGCGGGATTCAGACCATCACGCGAAGTCTCGCGATGGAATATGCAAAGGACGGCATTCGCGTAAATGCGGTCGCGCCAGGAGTCGTCGACACT
Source organism: uncultured delta proteobacterium (assembly GCA_963842215.1). Classification (GTDB taxonomy): domain Bacteria; phylum Desulfobacterota; class Binatia; order Binatales; family Binataceae; genus Binatus. The sequence continues at coordinate 108,502 of CAWJFQ010000002.1, forward strand.
CCGTTGCATAAGAACGATTCTCACGATGTTTTAAGGTCCCAATCACCGATGGGACGCGTCTCACACGTCCAGGACATCGCCGATGCTGTGCTCTATCTCACCGAGGCTCGCGCGGTGACGGGCGAGGTGCTCCACGTCGATGGTGGTGCGCATCTGGGCAAATGGTAACCGCCGAAAACGATCAAGCGGTAGTCGAGCTTCATTCTCTTGGCGGCTCAAGCAGCAGGGCGAATCCGTCGGCGTCGTGAAAATCCGGTTTGCCGGCAGGATGGCGAAGCGCCCAATACGAGAGCGTGCCATCGCTCGCCTCGATGACCGCCGACAGCCCGACCCGCAGCGAAGCTCGCGGGTGGATGGCAGATAGAGCATCGAGCCGGACACGGCTGTCGAGCTCAAACTGATTGCCAGCAGTGCGCACAGCAATTTGCGGTCGCAACTTTTCGTTAGCGACAGGACTGCCGTTGCGATAACCGGTGAAGGCGTAGACGGTCCACTCCCCCGACGGAGCGAAGTTGAACTCGTGGTACGCTGGTTGCCCTTCGACCGCGATAAAGACTTCGAAGCAGGTGTGGCGCCAGACCTCCGTGCCGATACGCGGCGCGCGCAGCGAAGGGATAGAGAGACGGTGAAGGTCTCCGTTGAGGCGGAAGGTTACTCGGAGCTCGGCGTTTGCCGATTGGCGTACGAGCACGTCAACTGCGCTGACCGTCTCGGTGCATGTCGACGGGTGGCACTTGAGGTCAATCCAATCTTCGGCAGCCATAACGGGCTCGGTGATCGAGCAGCGGGATAGCCTTTTGGCGCTCTTTGGTTCTTTTGCCCGCCAGCCGGCCCACCGTCACTATATCGCATCGGTTGACTATGACCGAGGCCGCGAAGATACGACTTGCGCTAGTCGAGGCAAAGATCAAGGATTGCGTTCCTCCTGACTATCGTGTGGTTAAAGGTTCGCTAATGTACCGCAAGTGTCTTACTCAAGTGATTAATTAGGGAGGGGATGCCGTGTCAGTCAAAGACGAAATCAAGAAACAGGCGGAGAGTCTGATAGAGCAAGCCAAGGAAGCGATCGAGGAGAAGGGCGAAGACCTTATCGACCAGGCCAAACAGCAGCTTAACGATCAGGTCGAGGACCTCAAGAATCAGGCCGCGCAGAAGATCAACGAGAAAAGCGATGAACTATTGAAGCGGGGCGCCGACGCTATCAAGAGCAAAACCTGAAGCTGAGCCATGAAAACACGGAACACATTCGTTTACTTGCTTGGATTGATGCTGGTGTTGCTGGCGGCCGGAACCGCCTCGGCGCAGAGTCCTGCAACCACAGTCAACATCAACACCGCTACCGCGGACGAACTCGCGAAACTGCCCGGCATGAGCAAGCGCAAGGTGGCCAAGGTTATCGCGGGCCGGCCCTACAGCTCCGCTGCCGACCTTTCCAAGAGCGGGCTATCGTCAAAACAGATCGACAAGCTGACACCACTTGTGAGCTTTGAGGGCGGCTCAGCTCCCGCGCCCGCTGCGCCTGCCGAAGCGGAGAAGGGCGCGGCCTCGCCGGCGGCAGCCGCAACTTCTGCACTTCGTCACAGCTCAACCAAGACGCAAAGCGCAACGTCCTCCACCGAAGAATCCACGACTGTGGCGAAGACTCCTCCGCAGCCCGGCATGGTGTGGGTGACACCCAAAAGCAAGATCTACCATGTCGAGGGAGATCGCTGGTACGGAAAAACCAAAACCGGCCAGTGGATGACCGAGGCCGACGCGGTCAGTGCAGGCTACCGCAAGGCCAAGTGAGTCGCCTCATCGGGTAGAAATCCGCGGATGGGAAAAGGCGAGCGACCACGCGCCAGCCTGGATCACAATCGAGAAGAGCCAAGCTCCCGGACGCTCAGCGGTGGATCTCAGTCGTTCTGGCGAGGACGCTCAGGCGAGCACGAATGCGCGAAGGCCGGCGGCGTCTCCTCAGGATGTTTCTTGAGTCCCTTCTGCAGGAGGCCAAGCGCGGTCGCTGGATCGTCGGCATAACTGAACAGTTTGAGATCTTCGGGACTGATCGTGCCGTGCCGCACCAGCGCGTCGAAGTTGATGATCTCTTTCCAGTATTGCGAGCCGTAGAGCAGCACCGTGATCGAGCGATCCAGTTTTTGCGTTTGTTGCAGGGTCAAGATCTCCGCCATTTCGTCGAGAGTGCCGAAGCCGCCGGGAAAAACCACCAGCGCCCGCGCAAGATGCGCAAACCACAACTTGCGCATGAAGAAGTAGTGAAACTCGAACGATAGCCCGCGCGTGATGTAGGGATTGGGCCGCTGCTCATGCGGCAATCCGATGTTCAGCCCGATCGTCCTGCCACCGGCTTCGGAGGCGCCGCGATTGGCCGCCTCCATGATGCCGGGGCCGCCTCCCGAGCAGACCACGTACCGGTGGCAGTTCGACCGAAGACTCTTCGACCACACAGTGATCAGCCGCGCGAGCTCGCGCGCATCCTGGTAGTAGCGTCCGAGCGGGCCCTCTGCGGTCAATCTGGCCGAGCCGAAGAACACGATCGTCTCGTGTACCTGCTCACGGCAAAAAATTCTGAGCGGCTCGAGATACTCCGCGAGAATCCGTATTGGACGGGCCTCCTCGCTATCGAGAAACTTCTGGTCCTTGTAAGCGACGGGAGGAATGGCCGGTGCATCCAGCTTGCGCGATTTCATGATTTACCCACTCGCGCAAAGTCGACGAAGCCACGTTCGACGTTGGTGTCGACCAGCTCGACGGCGACATGATCGCCTACATCAAGGCCTTTAAACCCTCGCACGACTTTTCCCTCCGCGGCAGGACCGTCGATTCGTACCCAGGTCCCCTTCGGCGAAGCGCCGGTTACGATCCCGTTGAACCGCTCGCCGACGCGCGATTCCAGCAGCAGCGCGGCCGCCGATTTTCGTACCTGCCGCTCGACCTTGGTCGCGTTGTCCTCCTGCTCCGTGCAGTGCCGCGCCAACTCGCCAAGCTCGTCGCTGCGGTACGGCGTCGAGGCTCCGGAAAGCGCTGCCTTTAACAAGCGCTGCGTGAGCAGATCCGGGAAACGACGATTCGGCGCCGTCGAATGCGTGTAGTCCTTTACGGCAAGCCCAAAATGTCCCTCGACCGGTTGGCCCGGAAGCTCGAGCACATATTCGCCGCGGCCCAACAGCTTGACCACCGAAAGCGACAAATCCGGAAAGCGCTCCGGGTCAGCCCGTCGGCGCTTTTCCAGGAACTGCTGAAGCGCCTGGCAATCTGGCTGCGCCGGCAGACGCTCGCCCAAGTTCTTTGCCAGGTCGACGATTCGCGCCCACCGCTCAGGCGAGCGCAGAACCCGTCGCAGCGCTGGAAAAGCTTTCCGCTCGAGATATCTCGCCGTCACCCCGTTCGCTGCTATCATGAAGTCTTCGATCAGCTCGGTCGCACGATTCTTCCTATCCGCTTGCAGATCGGTCAGCGAATCGCCATCGAATACTGGACGGGCCTCGATAGTCTCGAGCGTCAGCGCGCCGTGCTGATGCCGCCGCGTTTTCATCGCCTGCGCGACCCGATCCTGAATGCGGAGATTCTGATCAAGGCCCGGTACTGCAGTTATCGGCGCCGGCGCCGGCGCGGTTCCGTCCAGCCACGCAGCGACTCCGTTGTAGGCGAGCTTCGCGCGATTCACCACCACCGCCCGATAGATATCGGATTTCCCCACTGCGCCGTCGGCGCCAACCTCCATCTCGATCACGATAGCCAGCCGTTCTTTGCCGTCGGCAAGCGACGTGAGATCGGTCGATAACTTCTCCGGAAGCATCGGAAAGATTTCGGCGGCGGTATAAACCGAGGTGGTGTTGGTCCGCGCGTGGCCATCGATGGCCGAGTCCTTTTTTAGCGATCGCGTCGACGTCCGCCACCGCGACGAAAATCTTTGCGATGCCGCCCGGGAGTTGCTCGGCGACCGAAAGCTGATCGAGGTCGAGCGAATCATCGTTGTCGATCGATGCCCACAGCATCTGCCGGAGATCTTTCAGCGATGAATCCGACGCGGCGGCCGCCTTCGTGATTGAGCCGGTCTCTGCCACGACCGCGGCGGAGAAGTCCGGCAGCAGGCCTCGTTCAAGCATCGCTCGTCGCGCGATGCTCCTGAGTTGGTTCCTACAGGGCGCGGTAGCTTGATTCATCGGCGCATCATAGCAGCCGAATCGCCCTTTCCAATCGGAAATATCGCGCCAACTTCAGGAGCGCAAAAGCCTGGGCACCAGCATCGGGACACGGCGCTGGTAGGCGGCGTAATCCTCGGGTCCCAGCTCCGCGGTCAGGAAGCGCTCCTCGGTGCGCGCCTTGAGCCAAAGACCGAGCGTTATCAACGCTGCACCGAGGAATGCGGTGGCAGTCGCTTCCGCGATCGCTGTGGTGAAGGTCGCAGCCAGCAGGCCGGTGTAGATGGGATGGCGCACGAGACTATAGGGCCCGGTATCTACCACATAATGCCCCTCCTTGCGGGTAATCGAGCCGGACCATAGGCGACCGAGATGGATTCGCGCCCACCATGCAAACAAGATTCCGCCGAAAGTAAGTATCGCCAGCAGGTACGCGCCGTTGTATCCGACATGCCAGATTCGTCGGAGGCCCAGCGCCCGCGCGGTGAAGTGCGAAAGGAGAATCAGGCCGGCGGCAGAGGCGGCTCGGTACGCCCAAACATCCCAAGTGGCCAGGCGCTTCTCAGTGCGGTCGGACCAGAATGACGCCGCCGCCCAGGTGACGATCCAACCGATCCAGGCGATGGCAAACAGTTCACTCGGGCGCATGACTCGTCCTCCGTTTTACCGAAGAGTCTGAACATAGATCCGAACTAGAACGAATGCTCGCGAATCTCGAGAGCTTAAGCATGGCGGGAGATTACTAGCTTTCGTTCAGATTTTGCGACTTGGATCGATGATTGATTGATGGTGCGTATCGATGGTCGCGCTGCGCTTGCGATTTGACACCGTCGCGATATTGTCGAGTCATTCGTCGTCGCTCAGGATCGCAAACCCGAAAATAGCGTCATGGAGGACCTCTTCATGTCGGAAAAGCTCAGTTCCAAAGAGATTCGAAAGCGGATTGGCCACCCGGTCATCGACGCCGACGGGCACTGGCTCGAGTTCGGTCCGTCGATCAGTGACTACTTGAAGGAGGTTGCCGGGGAGCAGGCGGTCGATTCGTTTCGACGTCGCGCCCGGTACGTACAGAAATCTCTCACCATGACTCCCGAGGAGCGCGCACAGACGCGCCGCGCGCAAGAGGCGTTCTGGGGTGTGCCCGCCAAAAATACTCTCGATCGCGCGACCGCCATGCTTCCGCGACTGCTGTATGAGCGCCTCGACGAGTTCGGTTTCGATTTCACAGTTCTCTATCCAACTGCCGGACTGGCCGTCGGCTACATTCCGGAGGACGAGATACGTCGCGCGACCTGCCGCGCGTTCAATATGTATGTTGCGCGCCAATTCGGCGAGTTCAGCGATCGCATGACGCCGGCAGCCGCGATTCCGATGCACACGCCGCAGGAAGCGATCGACGAACTGGAATATATCGTCAAGCAACTCGGGCTCAAGGTCGTCGTGATGACGAGCATGGTGCCCCGTCCGATCCCGGCGACCGAGCACGAGGGCACCCGGCCGGCAACATGGGCCGACGGCTTCGGCATCGACAGTCCGTGCGATTACGACGCGGTGTGGGCCAAGTGCGTCGAGCTGGGCGTGATGCCGACTTTCCACGCCGGTACGCGCGGTTCGGGCTTTCGCACCTCGCCCTCCAACTTCGTTTACAACCACATCGGACACTTCGCAGTTGCCGGCGAAGCGGTCGCCAAGGGCCTGTTCCTGGGCGGGGTCACCCGTCGCTTTCCGACTCTCAAGTTCGCATTTCTCGAGGGTGGCGTCGGATGGGCATGCAGTCTCTACTCCGATCTGATTGGACATTGGAAAAAGCGCAATCGACGCGCGCTCGAAGAGGTCAATCCTGCGAACCTCGATCACAAGCTGATGCGCGAGCTGTTCGAACGTTTCGGCGGCAGCCAGTTAGCCGAACGTCTCGATCGCAGCGCAGTCTTCGACGGTCTCGGCGCAACCGCCACTGGAAACGTGAAGGACCTGGATGATTTCGCGGCGTGCGCTATCGAGCATGCCGAGGACATCCGGGAACTGTTCACGCGCAATTTCTACTTCGGCTGCGAGGCTGACGATCCGATCAATGCGTGGGCCTTTAATTCGCGCGTCAACCCTTACCGCGCGCGCATCAAGACTCTGCTCGGCTCGGACATCGGCCACTTCGACGTGGTGAACATGAACGAAGTGCTCGAAGAGGCATACGAGCTGGTCGACGATGGTCTCATCACCGAAGCGGACTTTCGCGAATTTGTGTTCGCCAATCCGGTGCGTTTCTGGGCTGAGGGCAACCCGAATTTCTTCAAGGGCACGGTGCTGGAAAGCGAAGTGGCCGAAGAGCTTGGGCGCAACGCTTCATCATCAGCGTCGGGGTAGCGTCGCTATTTGTCGTACTCGGTCTTGCACAGCGCCTGATAATCCTGCCGGTTCTGCGCGAGCAGTTTGTCCCGCGCTTCATCGGCCAGACCGCCGAGCATAGCTACTTCCTCATAGCCGGCAGGGACGTAACTCACATGCGAAACCAGTCCATAACTGGCGTCCCACGCATGAAGCTGTACTGCGCGAGGCTCCATCGTGAATTCGAATTGGTTACGTCCCGCCAGGTTCAGCAACACCTGATGACAGGTGCTGGGCGAGGTGGAGGCAATCGTGCCGCCCCACGCTACGTGGATCGGACGATGAATATGCCCGCATGCGACCCGCACGACTTGCCGATGGCGCCGCACAACTTGCTCCATCATCCGCCCGCCGTGTAGCCCGGCGGCATCCATCCACTGCACGCCGGTCCGAAACGGCGGGTGATGCATGAAAATCAGGGTAGGAGTGTCGGGGCGCGCGGCAAGCGTATCGTCCAGCCATCGCAGCCGCTCTTCGCACAGCATCCCGTGATGATGTTGCGGCACGGTGGTATCGAGTCCGATCAGGCGCAGCGGATATTTGTCGATCGCATAGTTCACGAACGGTGCATCAGGCGGCGGCATGTAATCGGCATCGGCGAACGCCTTCAACAGGACCTCGCGTCGGTCGTGATTTCCCGGAATCACGAACACCGGAGGAATCAAGTCCGAGAAGATCTCGCGCAGCAAATCGTATTCTTCCGGGCGTCCGTGGTCGGTGAGGTCGCCGGATGCAATTACCGCGTCCGGCCTGGGATCGAGGCTGTTGATATGGGCGACCGCCTGCGCGAGTTGCGCATTAGTCGGCACCTTGCGATAGCACAGGCGATCTCTGGCGACCACGTGGAGATCGGTGATCTGCGCGATGATCATTCTACGAGCTTGGAGGTGAGGTTTACCGGTTCGCCTCCGCACTGGCCATCGGTCCGCGCAGCAATTTTCCCGGCACCGCGCCAGTGTGCTCGTTGTTGCGCAACAGGACTTTGCCGTTGACTACCGTGGCGAGCAATCCGTCTGACTTCTGCTTCAGCCGACGCGCGCCGGCGGGCAGGTCATGCGCGAGCTCAGGCAGCTTTGGCGCGATTTTCTCCGGATCGAAAATGATCACATCCGCAAAATTGCCGGTGCGCAGCAGTCCTCGTCCGGCCAGGCCCCAGTGGTAGGCAGGCACGAAGCTGAGCATTCGAATCGCCTGTTCCAGCGTGAGCGCTTCTTTGTTCCGCACCCAATGACTCAACACGTGAGTCTGCAAGGACGAGTCCATGATCTGGGAAACGTGGGCGCCCGAATCCGAGAAGGTCACCACCGAGCGCGGATTCTTCATCATCTCGAGCACGTGATCCTGATTCTCATTGGTCAGCGTCTGCAGGAAGAATTTCTTCAGGTTCTTCTCGAGCGCGAGATCGATAATCACGTCAACCGGGTCTTTGCTCTGCTCAGCCGCGATCTCGGCGATCGAGCGATAGGGCGGCATCGGTTTGTCGAGCGGGAACATCCAGTTGAAGTTGGCCATTCGAGCTTCGGCGCCGACTCCGCGACTCGTGTCGGATCGCTCGTGAGCAGCCTCGACCAGCTTGCGCCTGGTCTCGGGATTGCGCAGCGCAGCTTCCTGCTGAGCGAGCGGAAGCTTGCGAATCTCGCGCCACGCCGGCAGCCGATCGAATGGCATAGTGGTTTCAAACGACAACAACAGGTTGAGCGAGCGGCTGTGCACCTGGATGAACATCCGGCCGCCGGCGGCCGCCGTCGCGTCGGCAGTCTCGAAATATCGCCGCCAGTAGTCGGGCGCGCGCCGCGAGCTGAACATCCCGAACGTCACCGGCACTGAACTTTCGACTGCCAGCGCTTTGAGGCGGCCCAGGTAGTCGTCGAGGCGAGGTCCCTCGACGCCAGTGTCCTCGCCGGCGATCTCGAAAATTCCAGCGCCGAGTTCGCCCATCACTCCTACCAGTTGGCGCACTTCGTCCCAGTTGGCGATACGGCTGGCGACCGGGCGCCCGTCCGGCGTCTGATGATTGCTGGTGCGCGAGGTGGTGAATCCGATCGCGCCGGCGCGAATCGCGTCGCGCAGTTCTTCTCGCATCAATTGCAGATCTTCAGTCGTCGCCTGCTCGTCGAAAGCGCGTTCGCCCATCACGTAGGTGCGCAGCGCAGAGTGGCCCATATATGCGGCGTAGTTGATTCCTTTGGGCAGGCGATCAACCGCGTCGAGATACTGGGCGAAGGTGGTCCACGACCATTTGATCCCAGCCTGCATCGCTTCGGGCGAGATATCTTCGGCGCGTTCCAGGTTCCGCATCACCAGCAACTTGTCTTTTTCGGCGCATGGCGCGAGTGAAAAGCCGCAGTTGCCCATCACCACCGAGGTGACACCGTGCCAGCATGAGCAGGTGCCCAACGCGTCCCAGAAGACCTGCGCGTCCATATGGGTGTGCGCGTCGACCAGGCCAGGCGAGACCACGTGACCGTCCGCGTCGATCGTTTCCCGGGCATTTTCGTGGATTTTGCCGATCGCGGCGATTCGGTCGCCGGCGATACCGACGTCAGCCTTGAAGCGCGGCATGCCGCTTCCATCGACGATTGTGCCGTTGCGGATAATCAGATCGTACATGGCGCACTCCTTTTGCCGGCTCTCGTTGGCGGCGCAGTATGGGCGCTGGCGGGCTGCCGGTCAGTCAGCGAAATCATCTCATATGTCTGCTTATTTCAGAATAAAGGGTGCGCGACAAGCCAAAGGGGGTGCGGCCGGATCGCGCCGCCACTTGAAGTCTACTGCTCGTCCCAGCCGAAGTGACGCGTGACCGCGATGGTGCCGTAGCCGTGGCTGTTGCCGTATCCGGCCTGCAAATCGAGGCTGGTCTTCCATTGTCGGAAGAAAAGGCCCAGGTCGGGACCAAATTCCTTCATAAGGTGCGGTTCAGATCCTCCACCCCACAATTGCCCGCCGGCGCCGAGCAACCAAGTGAGCTCACGCGAGGAAAACATCACGACCCGCACGTCGATCGCGCCACTGCTTAGTCCGTTGTTGTAAAAATGATCGCCCGTGAAAGAGACGTTGATCGGATGGCGGCTGTGAAGCATTATCCAGCTCGAAAAGTCTCCCTCGATTCGCCCGCCGCTGCTGTCGCCGACATCTCTTCCGCCGAGAATCGCCAATGACGTGCCTTGAAATGGCAGCAGATCGAGGCCGCCCATGAAGACTCCGAAGTTGCGCGGACGAGTTCCCGGATGATCGGTGAGCGGGGTGTCCCAGCCGTCGCCCTGGTAGACCTGATATCCCGAGACGCGGCCGACCGCTCCGATATAAGGATTCAACGTCTGCTCGAGCTGGAAGCCTTCGTGAGTGGCGGCGTACCGGCTCTCAGCACCAATGGCGCTTGCGAACAGCGTGAGGCTCAGATGCTCAGGATTGGCGGGCGTGAAGAAATCCGCATAAGGAAACGCAAGCGCCGCCAATTGTTGATTCGCGAAGAGAGCAAACAATATCGCGACGACAGTTTTGAACGACGCTCGCGATCGCACGGTGCGCGGCGGGCTCCCGGCGCTTCTGCCCCGCGTCATCTTAGTGGTAACCGGGCGCTCCCAGCTCTTCCATGCCGAGCGGTGCGGGCGCGGTCGCGGGCGACTCGCATGCGACGGTAGTCTCGTAACCCTCATTCACCTTGACGGTCTGCGCCGGGTTCGAGAGGTTGGCGACCGCCACCACGCCGTGCAGCACCCCGACTGTCGTATAGCGCATGCAGCTCCGGTCCTCGGGGCATGGCCGGTCCGCGATGAATGCGGTCTCGAATTCGGTGCCTCGCACCGCGGCGATCGCGTTGGGAGTATGGACCTGGAAATTCGGAGGTCTGCCGAGCGCCAGGTTGACGATCGCGCGAAGATGGCCAGCCAACAAGCCGATCGAGGCTGCCGTGCGAGTGACCGACGTCATCGCATATTGGTCGATCGTGAAGGAACTGGATTCCGACAGAACGAGTTCGCTGCCGTCGTGAAACGTCACCGTCAGCTTCGCCTTCTCCATTGTGATCAGCCGGTCGTGAACGTCGATTGGCATCGACTGAGACACGCTGGTCACGTTCGCGCCCCGCTGGAGGTTCGCCACCCCGACGACGCTTGTCACCTCGCCGACCGTGTCCTGAGCGAATGCCGCCGCAGATCGCGAAGCTAGAGCGATGCTGAACAGGATGATGGCGACGAGTCGATACTTGGGCCGTTTGAATCCGCGCCATCTCGATCGCGCGATAGATGTGCGGTCGATACGTGGCATCGGCTCCTTGCGGGCGAACGAAGCTCTTATGCGTTAGTCACTTGGTGGCAGCAGCGTCGTCGCACAGGAATTTGCGGTAGATCGGGAGAGCGGGGTCGTTCGCGGCATTGACCGTGCTCTTCGGATCGTTACGCCAGTCGCCAACCTCGACGCACATGTACTTGATGTTTTTCGTACAATCGTACGCATCCTTCATCAAACCGACCTTGCCGATTTGTTCTGGCCGCGACACGTCGGAGCTTTCGTTGAAATAGATCAATCCGTCGCCGCCGCGGTAGACCGACGTGGGATCGAGGTAGGCATGGCCGCCGGGAGCTCCCTTGACGTTGAGCGACTTGACCGCTGGCTCCTCGACCCACCCGTCGCGACCGGCCCACTGAGCCTCGCTCCAAGTCGAAAGCATCAGCACCGTCAAAATCGCCAGCGCCCAGATTCTCATAAGATGCGATATGCTACTTCTTTGCGAACGCGAAGTGCTCGTCCATTCGCTTCTGAACCTCAGTCAGGTGACTGCAGTACTGGAAGAAGCCGCCATTGTAGTTGCCGTCCTGCCGGCGCTGGAACTCACCCTCGAAGTTATAGTAGCCGGGCGTGCATTCCTGGTTGCGAGTGGTCTTGCCGCGATGCTCGATGACTTCCTGCACCCACCATTCTTCGGCTTCGGAGTTGCATCGAGAGATTCATAGCCGTGGCGGCGCGCATAGTCGATGCACGCGGCGATATGATCGCCCTGGGCTTGGAGCATATCGGTCAAGTTGAACTGGAAGGAGGCCTGGTAGCCGCCCATGATGAACAGATTGGGATAGCCCTGGGAATGGATTCCGAGCAGGGTGCGGATGCCTTCGCGATACTTATCATTGAGGTCGAGCCCATTCTCGCCCTTGATTTCGTTGTAAATGCCGGTCTTCTGCACTTCGAAGCCGGTGGCGTAGATGAGCACGTCGAGCTCGTATTGCTTGCCTTCGAATACTGGTCCCTTTTCGGTGATCTCCGTGATGCCCTTGCCCTGGGTATCAACCAGATGGACGTTGGGCCGGTTGAAGGTCGGCAGATAGTCGTTGTGGAAGCATGGCCGCTTGCACATGAGCATGTACCATGGCTTGAGCGCCTCGGCGGTGGCCTTGTCTTTGACGATCGGCGTCGATGCGCTGATGGATCTTCATCATCGCCTCGATGTTCGCGTTCTCCTGGCGGCGGATTTTCTCCTCAGGGGACATGGCTGCGTGCTTCGCCTTCTGCGCGCGGTCATCTGCGGTTGCATCCTGCGCGCGCTCGCGCGCTCAGCCTGCCATCCAGGACGCAGCCTGCGGGCCCAGTTGGGATCAGTCGGCCAGTCGTCGCGAATGTCGATCGACGATGGCGTGCGTTGGAACACATACAGCTCCTTCGCCGCCGCGCCCAATCCGGGTATGGCCTGTACCGCGGTCGCCCCGGTGCCGATGATGCCCACAACCTTGTCTTCGAGTCCTGACAGGTCAGGCTTGGTATAGGCATAGTCCCAGCGCGAGGTGTGAAAGGAATGTCCCTTGAACGTTTCGAGGCCTTTGATCTTCGCCAGCTTGGGCTTGGAGAGTGTGCCGTTGGCGCAGATGACGAATCGCGCCTTCATCTTGTCGCCGCGGTCGGTGGCGATATTCCACATCTGCTCGGCATCGATCCCAAACGGTGGAGGTGACGGTGGTCTGAAAAGTCGCGAGCTCGTACAGGTTGTACTTCCTGGCGATGGCCTGGCAGTGCGCGAAGATCTCGGGACCCCGCGCGTAGTGGTCCTTGGGCACGTAGTCCAGCTCGTCGAGCAGGGGCAGGTAGTCATAGGCGACGACGTCGCACGCAACGCCCGGGTATCGATTCCAGTACCAGGTGCCGCCGACATCCGCGCCGCGCTCTACGATGCGGATGCTTTCGACGCCGCGCTCGCGCAGCCGCGCGGAGGTCAGCAGCGCCGAGAATCCTCCACCGATGAACAGGACTTCGACCGTATCGTTGATGGGTTCGCGCGGCGTGATCTCGCCGGCGTAAGGGTCAACTTCATACTTCGCCAGTTCGCCAGTCAAATCGGAGGTGTACTGCGCCGTGCCGTCCGGCCTATATTTCAGCCTGAGGTCGCGTTCCTCGGCGTACTTCCGCTTGACCTTATCGTAGAACTCTTGCGGCCGCGTGGGCTTCGCGGCCATGCCAATGGGCTTCTCCACCGACTCTGCCATGTTGATTCTCTCCGTGCGTGATGGTCATTGCGTTGCTTTGGTCCAGCAGGTCGTCAATGCCGACGAGCCAATCAGACTCGCAGCTTGCCACGAGATCGGCGGAATCTTTCCAGTGCATCAAATGCCATCCCGTATTGGTATTTGGCGCGACTCCACGACCATCTACAACGGTCGCTTGGTCTCGAATGACGGACCTGCCCATCCGTCGTCCAGGATCGTCGTAGCACCTCCCTGAGAGTCGCGGGGCAGGTTGCCTGCGCTCATTCCCGACGTCGCCGCGCCGTCAACCACCATTGCCTGACCGCTAACGAATTCCGAATCGTCGCTGGCGAGGAACAGCGCCATCGCGGCGATGTCTTCTGGACGTCCGGTACGCGGCCAGGGCTGGAAGCCCGCAAAGAGCTGAGTAGCGGTTTGTTCGCCGCCTGGGATGCGATTGTAAGTCAGCGGAGTCGCGATCAGTCCCGGACAGATGCAGTTGACACGAATCTTGTCCTTGGCCAGCTCGATCGAAGCCGAGCGGGTCAGGCTGATGACGCCAGCCTTGGCGGCGCAGTATGCGTGCAAGCCGGCCGCACCGCGCAGCCCGGCGATCGAAGCAGTAGAGATGATCGAACCGCCGCCGTTCTTGCGCATCTCAGGCACAGCGTGCTTGATGCCGAGAAAAACTGCGCGCAGCAAGATCGAAAAACTGCGGTCCCAGTTCTCGGCGCTGGTATTTTCCAGCGGCCCGACCGCGCCGCCGAGGCCGGCATTGTTATAGATGATGTCGACGCGTCCGAATTCCTTGACCGCGCGATCGACCGCGCTCTTGATATTTTCCTCGCTCGAGACGTCGGTGAGCTGGAAGACCGCGCTGCCACCGTTCTCCTTGCAGTCGCGCACTGCAGCGTCGCCGCCCTCACGATTAAGATCGGCGATCACGACCGCGGCGCCTTCGCCGGCGAATCGAATTGCGGTGGCGCGGCCGATTCCGCTCGCAGCACCGGTAATAACGGCAACCTTCTTTTCGAGTTTACCCATGACTTCTCTCCGCTTTTGTTCTGAGGCTCGCCCGCTCGGCGGGCGTCTTTTATCAATAGTCAAGTGAGGGGCCGGCTGCCAACCGCTGCGGCGGCGGTGGAATTGAAGTCTCGTAGCGGACTACGATTGATGCGCCACTTCGGCTGCGAGGACCCGCGATGGAAACGATTCTCGGCGACGTTCTTACCTGGTCATGGTTTTCCGAGCCGCATGGCTACAACTTCAATAGCCTGCTCGTTCCCGATCCGGACGGAAATTTATGCATCGATCCAGTCGAGCCGAACGATGAAGTGATGAACGAACTCGTCCGCCGAGGTGTGAGCCGGATTCTTCTTACCAACCGCAATCATGTGCGGGCCGCGAATAAGGTTCGTGAGCGCACCGGCGCCCGTTGCTACATTCATCCCGAGGACGCCGCATACGCAAAAGCGCAGGGCGCCGTCATCGATGGAGAAATTCACACGGGTGAAAGAATCGGAGTTCTCGAAGTAGTAGGCGCGAGCGGAAAGAGTCCCGGCGAGGTGGCATTGCTTTGGCCCGCGCGGAAGGCCTTGATCGTCGGCGACGCGATTATAGGGAATCCACCGGGGAAACTAGGCCTCTTGCGCGAGCGCGTGATGGACGACCCAGCGCGCCTTCGCCGCAGCATACAAGGACTGTTAGCGCTCGACTTCGACAAAATCCTGGTAGGTGACGGGGTATCAGTAATTGGCGACGCGAAGCAGCGGCTCAAAGAACTGGTCGATAGCTTTCCGGTTCCTACCGCGTCCTAGGGTCTAGCTCCGGACTCACGCTTCTTTTAGTTGTTCGTGCACTCGCGGCAGGACGTGTTTGCCATAGAACTCGATCACCTGCTTTTGATCTGCCTGACCGGAGTGGACGTTTACTATCGTTGCCCCGCTATCGAACAGCTCGATTAGCTTCTTTACGTGAACGTGGGGATCTGTGCTTATCGGCCACTTGCTATAGACCTTATCAAGCGGGAGTTCCCCAGTAGCTCTGTCCTGAATCGCCTGCGGATCGCGAATATTGAAGTAGGTCTTGAACGCGTTAGGCAAGAACCGCCAAAGTTCAGCTGACGTTTCCGCATCCTTCTTATCGCCGACTACTACGAACGCTTTCACCAGCACCGGCATTTGTCGAGAATCCTTGCCAGCTGCTTTCGCACCTTTCTCGAATTCCGTCTTATGCTGCTTCCAGGTCTCGGGATCAGTGATTAGTCCGTCGCCGTATTGCCCCGACCGATACATCGCTCGCGCCGAACGCTCCGGCCACGCGCTTGGTACGCGCGCCTATCGCGCTCGCCTGCGGTCGATGCCGGCTTGCGCCAGCGCCTGATCGAGTAGCTTTCCAGCCGGGCCAACGAACGGGTGGCCTTCGATATCTTCACTATTGCCGGGCTGCTCGCCTACGAACATCACTTCAGCCCCCGACGCGCCTTCGCCGAAAACTGCTTGAGTCGCGCGCTGCCAGATATCGCAACCCTGGCACGATTGGACCGCTTCGCGTAGATCTCTCAGCGAGGCATCGGGCTCAATCAAATCATAAGGCGATCGCCCGATGGTCTTCTTGCGCGGCATGCGATCAGAGCTAGGTCGCTGGAGCTATGTTCTGGTTAACGCGAAAAAAGTTGTCGGGGTCGAATTTACGCTTGATCAACGACAGGCGGCGATACTTGTCACCATAAGCGGCGCGGGCTCGAGCTTCTCCTTCATTTTCAAGGTCGTTCAAATAAACCGCGCCAGTCGAAAGTGGTTCCATAGCTTGATAGAACTCTTCGACCCAGTCCCACGACTTCTCTCGGTCGCGGGCCTTCTGCCAGTAAGTGTGTATCCAATACTCGAAACCCGTACGACGAAAACCGAAGGCGTTGTCGTGAGGCTTGGCGCACCAGGGTCCGTGCCAGTACATCATCGTAATCCCGCTTGACTCATGCGGTGCGTTCGACGCGTGCTCGATGATTGTATCGATAACGCTTTCGGTGAGTCTTTTGAAGTGGCCTCCCCGCCGATGACTCGACTGCTCCCCTTCAGGCACGTCGAAGGCGCTACGTTGCTCATCGAGATAAGCCTTGGGGGTGATCGTGTCCTCGAGTGGCTTCAGGTATGTCCGAAGAGGACGCAGCACCCGTTCGCCTTTTTTTCTGTCGCCCGTCCAGACGACTTTGACATCGAGCATCCGCTCGCCTGGATGTGGCAGCACCGCTGCAATCAAAAACAAATCGGATGGAATCGTGGGCGCGTAGGTATCAAAGAATCCTAGAATTTTTCGAGCTTGTCGAATTGGATACCTAAGGCTGCCCGATAGCACAGTTTCGATAGGATGAAGCTCGAATTCGATTGAAGTGGCTATACCAAAATTTGCTCCCGCCCCGCGCATAGCCCAGAACAAATCCGCATGCTCGCGAGCGTTGGCGGCTAGGACCTTGCCGTCCGCAGTTACAACTTCGAGACCAACGATGCTATCGCATCCGTAACCAAACTTGGGCGTTAGTGAACTTTCGCCCCCGCCAAGCGCATAGCCTGCGACGCCAACTGTCGCGCAGGATCCGAGCGGCACCGCCCTCCGGAAAGCCTGCGTCAGGCAATCCAACTCGCCCGCTACGATTCCGGGTTCGATCCGGATTTTCTCGTGAGCAGGATCGATCTCCACGCGTTTCATAGGCGACAGGTCGATAACCAGGCCGTCGTCGCATACCCCGTGACCG
Organism: uncultured delta proteobacterium; assembly: GCA_963842215.1. Classification (GTDB taxonomy): domain Bacteria; phylum Desulfobacterota; class Binatia; order Binatales; family Binataceae; genus Binatus. The sequence continues at coordinate 125,229 of CAWJFQ010000002.1, forward strand.
GCGAAACTGTGCCCACCTGAACGCACGGCGGTCAGCAGATCGTTGCGGCGGCTAAAATCCACGGCCAGCTGGACGTCGTTGCGGTTGGCACATCTCAGGATGATCGCCGGATGCTTATTGACCGCGTGATTTCTAACGCGCCGCAATTTCGCGTACGTCCTGTCGCGCGGCAGTACCACCTCGCCGGCCAGAGACTTCGCCAATTTCGCTATCCCGGTAATACTCATCCGAATATGTGCCGGCATCGCATGGATAGCGGTCTCAGGCGCCTGTCCGATCCCAGAAGCGCAGCTTGCGACACGCCTGGATGAATTTAGCGACATCCTTGGCGCCGTTTATTGCGATAAATCCCTCGTCAAGCTTGTCGGCGCCTGGCACCTTGGTCAGAAACGGCTGGGCTGCTTCGTTGTATGCGACGAACTTGTAATGTGCAAAAGCGTCGGCGACAAAGTCGCGCGCCGCCGGCTCGTTGGCGAGCATTTTCAGGCCATCTTTGGAAACCAACAGCGCTACCGCATCATAGAGTACGGATGGGCCTCCGTCGACTTTCTGATTCGCTTCGATCATTGAGCCGTCACTTGCTTCAACTCCTCCGATGGTCGGAGCAATAAATTCGAAAGTCGCACCTTCCTTGTCCAGCGCTTTCTTGAACGCATCAACGAGATCGCGGTCGACCCCGTCCGTCACCAGTATTCCAAGCTTACGACCTTCGAACGTCTCATGGCTATTGCGAAGGATGCTGAGCGACGGCGCCGGCTTCAGATTAGTCTGCGTCGGCTTGGCGGCAGCGTCCGGTCGAGGCATTTCTTTGAGACCTAGTCCCTTCGCGACCTTGCTCGCGAGCCCGCTGAAACAGATCGGCTCGCGTGACCTCGGCCAGCGGCTGGTAGTTCTCGAAGTAACCATGTACGCCGAAGCCGCGAGCATGAACGACACGCTCTGGAATTCTTTCATGATCGAAATGGAAAATCTTTTCGCGAAAGTGAAAGTCTTCGAGCGCGGTCGGTCCTCGAGCGCCGATCTTCAGAGAATTCTGGTCGTCGGCCACCTGCACGCCCTGCTGGGTGGTCAGTGTGGCAATACCAGAGCCGGCTATCTGGTGAAGTTCGCCGCCGGTACCCTTCAATACACTCCCGCCGGGGGATGTATATCGCGCGCTCCGTGATTCGTCTTTTTTCTGGCGTTTCGACGCTTTCTTGGCCATATCAGTCGTTCCTTAGAATTCAAAGAAAAGTTGGATGCGTGCAAATCAGAAACAAGATCGGCGCTGATCGAGCGCCTGATCCAAATGAACTCTTGCAACGAATCTGCCAATGCTAACCCCACGGCATTTCGATGCGACGTATGCTCAACTATCCGAAGATGTGAGGTGACGAGATGAGTTCGGAGATCGTGAGGTAGGTAAAAAGGTGCGGCCGAAGATTGGTTTCCGGTAACCCTTGCAAATCACCGCTTATTGGGTTGATATCCGCTGTACTTTCATAGCTTGATTTGTCCTTTGACCAATGCGTTCAGTAGTTCCCTCCAAAGCAAAGAATAAGAAGGGTTCAAAACCTGAAGCGGCGGCTCCGGTGGTGGTCAAGGCGCCCGAGCGTCTCGAAAAGGCGCTCACCGGCATCACCGGTCTCGATGAAATAACCTTCGGCGGCTTGCCTCGCGGACGCGCGACGCTCATCTGCGGCTCTCCAGGTTGCGGCAAGACCATGCTTGGCGTCGAGTTCCTCGTCAACGGCGTCCGTAAATACTCGGAGCCGGGCGTGTTCGTCGCCTTCGAGGAAACCGGCCACGAGCTGGCCGTAAACAGCGCATCGCTCGATTTCAATCTCGACGCTTTGGTCCGCCAGGGCATGCTCGCGATCGATCATATCCATGTGGATCCGAATGAAATCGCCGAGACCGGAGAGTACGACCTCGAGGGCTTGTTCATCCGGCTCAAGTACGCGATCGAATCGATCGGCGCGAAACGCGTGGTGCTCGATACCATCGAGACGTTGTTCTCGGGGTTCTCGAACACTGGATTGCTGCGCGCCGAGATTCGGCGGCTGTTCCAATTCCTGAAATCGTTCGGGGTAACGGCGATTGTCACGGGCGAGCGCGGCGAGAATTCACTGACGCGCTACGGCCTCGAGGAATATGTCGCAGATTGCGTGATCCTGCTCGACCATCGCGTCACCGATCAAATCACCACGCGCCGCATTCGCATCGTGAAGTATCGCGGCAGCGGCCACGGCACCAATGAGTATCCGTTCATCATCGACGAGCAGGGATTTTCGGTCTTGCCGGTCACCTCAATGGCCTTGCGCCACAGGGTCTCGAACGAAGTCATCTCGACCGGGGTTCCGGATCTGGATTCGATGCTTGGCGTCGGCGGCTACTATAGAGGCACCAGCGTGCTGATGTCGGGAACGGCAGGCATGGGCAAAACCAGCTTCGCCGCGGCGTTGGCGCGTTCGGTATGCGAGCGAGGCGAACGCGCGCTGTATTTCGCTTTCGAAGAATCAGCCGAACAGATCGTCCGCAACATGGGATCGATCGGTATCGATTTGAAGCCATATCTCGATCGCGGACTTCTGAGGATCGCCGCCCAAAGGCCGTTTCTCTATGGCCTCGAGATGCATCTTGTTTCTATGCATAAAGAGATCAATCAGTTCCGGCCAAGCGTGGTGATCGTCGACCCGGTTTCCAACCTGATCGCAGCTGGAAATCCACGCGAAGTGAATGCGATGCTCACGTTGCTCATGGACTACCTGAAGACCGAGGGCATCACTGGCTTTTTTACCGTGCTCACCGAAAACGCTGGACGCCTGGAGGCCACCGATCTTGGAATTTCGTCACTCATAGATACCTGGATGCTGGCGCGCGATATCGAGTTCTCGGGAGAACGCAACCGGGGTCTATACGTCCTGAAAGCACGCGGCATGAACCATTCCAATCAGATTCGCGAGTTCATTTTGAGCGGCGAAGGAATCAAGCTGGTCGACGTCTATCTTGGCCCTTCGGGGATGCTCACGGGCTCTGCGCGAGTGGCCCTCGAGGAGCAGGAACGCGAAGCTTCGATTCGGCTGGCCGATGAGAACGAGCTTAAGCTCACGCAGCTCGAGCGCAAGCGCAAAGCGATGGAAGCGCAGATTGAAGCGATTCGAGCAGAATTCGAGGTCGACGCGGCAGAAATAAAGAAAGCGGTTGCGTTCGAGAGCAAACGCGAAAAGAAACTGCTCGACAATCGATCCGCAATGGCAAAAAGCCGCAAGGTCAACGGTCAGTTGTCTCAAACGCGAGAGAGCGAATAATAGAAAGTATCCCTTCGGTCAGGTTGAGTGAAAAAGAAGAAAACCGCTTCTGCGAAGAACTTTGTCCGCAAAGCGGCTGCGGTTAAGTCGTCGATGCGGAAGAAGATCGAGCCGCAGGCGAAGGAATCGTGGATGATGCGGCTGTATGTCGCCGGTCAATCGACGCGGTCGGTCGCGGCGATCGCCAATCTGCGCAGCATCTGTGACACCTACATGCGCGGGCGCTGCACGATCGAGGTGATAGATCTGATGCGCAATCCGGAGCTTGCCAAGGCCGACCAGATTGTCGCTATTCCTACCCTGGTCAGAAAACTGCCGGAACCGGTGCGACGCATCATTGGCGATTTGTCGGCGACCGACAAAGTCCTGCTGAGCTTGGAAGTGAATCCAGTCTGAGGAAGCGTCATGGCAAAGATTCATCAAATCAGGCCCAAATCGGGGGCACGCACGAACAAACGGACCAAGCTTGGCCATTATGTCCTGCGTCTGTTCACTACCGGTACCACTCCGCGATCGACGCGGGCGATTCAGAATCTGTCCGAGATTTGCGAGGCGAATCTCAAGGGCAGATACGATCTCGAAGTGATCGACATCTACCAGGAGCCCGGTCGCGCAACCGAATCAGATATCATCGCGGCGCCTACTCTTATCAAACAAGAACCGCTTCCGATCCGACGCATGGTTGGCGATTTGTCCGACCGGCCCAAGGTGCTGCTCAATCTGGCGATTGGGGGTCGCGGAAAATGAAGATGAGTCAAAAGCCGTCTGTACGTATTGAACTCGACGATCTTCGCCAGCGCCTCCTGGAAGCCGAAGAAACCCTCGACGCGATCCGCAGCGGCGAGGTCGATGCGCTGGTGGTATCGGGACCCGCAGGCGAAAAAGTATTCACCCTGGAAGGCGCCGAGCATCCGTATCGCGTTTTGATCGAGAGCATGAACGAAGGCGCCATCTCGCTCACGCTCGGCGGCACCATCTTGTATTGCAATGCTGCTTTCGCGCGCATGGTCAGCGTCCCGCTTGATCAGATAATGGGTCGCGACGTTTACGAGTTCGTACGTCCCGAAGAGCGGGAGTCACTCAAGAGGCTCGTCAGGCAAGGCAGTCACGACGCTGTCCGCGCTGAGTTGACCCTGCTGACGACTGCGGGCGACCGTCTGCCGACTCAATTCTCGCTCAACCCGGTCAAATTGGAAAAAGGCAGTTCGATCGGCGTCATCGTGACCGATTTGAGTGAGCGCAAGCGCAACGAACATGCCGAGGCTGCCGTGAAGATGCGCGATGAGTTCCTCGCGGTTGCCTCGCACGAGCTGCGCACTCCTCTCAGCACGCTCGTTCTTCGGCTTGGATTGCTCGAGCGTCACGCCGCCAAGGGGGATATCGAGCAGGTGCAGCCGAGCGTGCGCCGCGCGCAGGATCAGGCGGAAAGGATCGGCAACCTGGTGGACCGGCTGCTCGACGTTTCTCAGTTGGCGAGCGGAAGACTCAAATTGGATCTGACGCCATGCGACTTGAGTGAAATGGTACAGGATGTCACCGAGCGTCTCTCCGAGCAGGCATCAACCGCCGGCAGCGAACTTCGATTGTCGGTAAGCGGCGGCATCGGCGCGCGGGCGGACAAGTTCCGGCTCGAGGAAGCGCTAAGCAACGTAGTCTCCAACGCGATCAAGTACGGCTCGGGCCGTCCGATCGATATCCAGCTCAAGTCCAGGGACGCGAAGGCCATCATGACGGTGCAGGATCGAGGCATCGGCATACCGGAGGAAGACCTGTCGCGTATATTCGGACGCTTCGAACGAACCGCGGTCAGTCGCAATTACGGCGGACTCGGACTGGGACTCTACATCGCCAGCCAGATTGTCGAACAGCACGGCGGAACGATAAAGGCCGAGAACCGTTCGAACGGAGGTACGAGTTTCGTGATCGAAATACCACGAATCGTGGCTTCGGACGCGAAGCGAAAAGACTAGAGACTAGACTCGCCGTGAGCGTCAGTCGCAAATCTCCGTCGCTTGGCACTAATCTCAAGGAGATTCGCGACGCGGCGTCCGCCGCCAGGATTCTCGTCATCGAGGACGATCCGGACCTGGGCGAGGCCCTATGCGAACTCCTGAACATTTATGGCTATCGCGCGTCGTGGGCCGCCGATGGTATCGCGGCGCTGGAGATGCTCGGGCACGGCGATCTGCCCGACCTGATTCTGCTCGATCTGATGCTACCGCGCCTCGACGGATGGGGATTCCGCGAAGCGCAGCTCAACGACCTCAGGCTCAAGGGTATCCCGGTGATCGTGCTTTCAGCGGTCGGTGAGGTCGTCAAGCCGATCGATGCCGACCATCTTTTGCGCAAGCCGGTTTCTCCCGAAGTATTGTTCGCCGCGATCGAGCGCCATCGACGCCGGCCGTCCGCTTGAATTACCTCGCGCCCTTCGAGTAACGAGGTCTCGTGTCCTCGATGAGCATGCCGCTGCATCCCACCTGGCAGGATATCGCCGTCCGACTCATTCTCACTGTCGTCGCCGGAACTGTCATCGGTTACAACCGCAGCTCGCGCGGCCACGCCGCCGGCCTTAGAACTACCATCCTGGTCGCACTTGCTGCGTCGGTTGCGATGATCCAGGCCAACATCCTGCTCTCCATGAGCGGCAGGATGGCCGATTCTTTTGGCGTCATGGATCTCATGCGCTTGCCCCTGGGTATTCTAACCGGCGTGGGATTCATCGGTGGCGGGACCATCCTTAAGCGCGGCGATCTCGTAACCGGAGTGACCACGGCCGCGACGATTTGGGTGACGACTGTAATCGGGCTCGCTCTCGGCGGCGGCCAATTCGGACTGGGCATCGCCGCGACCATCCTGACCTTCATCACTCTGTGGCTACTCAAATGGCTGGATATGCGAATCGCGCGCGAGCACCGGGCAATCCTTGCAATTAATGCTGACTCACCTTCTTCATCGGCCTGGCGTCTCGCAGAGTTTTTGGGGCCCAAAGGATACCGAGCCCGATTTCGCAGGCAGAGCCGAATTGACGATACGCATCCGATCAGGCTGTGGTTCGAAGTCTCATGGAATCGAACCGAAGTCGCGGGCCCGCCGCTGGATTTGCTGAAACTGGTTAACGAACAGTATCCGGTGTTGTCGTTCGAGATAGTGACCGAAGACAGCCACTAGTCATTTACCAACTGTCTGTCGGTGAGCGGTAAGCTGGCTTGCGCACCATCGAATAAACGCCGAAAATAGGCAGCCATGTCGGGCTGGCTATAGCGGCCTCGCCGCGAATCATCGGAGTGTTATGGAAATCAGTGAGCAGCGCCAAGGCGACATCATCATTCTGATCCCGGTTGGGCGCATCAATAATGACACGAGCACGGTGTTTCAACCCAAACTGCTCGAAAGTGTGGGCTCTGCTGGAAGCAAAGTTCTAATCGACTTTTCGAATGTCGAGTACATTTCGAGCGCTGGTTTGCGCGCGCTGATGATGGCAGCAAAGCAATCGAAGGCTACCAATGGTCGTTTCGTAGTCGCAGCGCTTACACCTATGGTCAAAGAAATTTTCACGATTAGTCGATTCTCTTTGGTAGTGCAGGTCTTTGAGACAACCGCTGAAGCTATTGCGGCGCTGAGCTAGATCAGGATCTCCGGTGATGCTACGCCGAACCTGAAGGACCAGATGGCGATGCTAGTGCGATTTTGGGGAAGCCGCGGTTCACTGCCATCGCCGCTCAACTATCTGGCCGTGCGGACAAAGATCCGCGAGGCATTGCTTGTCGCGCGCTCCCAGAGCCTGCATAGGACTGAAACTATCGACCTCTTCATCGACCGCACGCTGCCCTTTTCGATAAGCGGAACCTATGGTGGCAATACCAGCTGCGTCGAACTGGTCACCGGTCGCGATGAGTACGTGCTATGCGACATGGGATCGGGCTCGCGCGAGTTCGGTAACAGCGTCCTCGCCAAGCATGGTCCGGCCAGAAAAAATCGCTTCAACATTTTCATGTCTCATCTTCATTGGGACCACGTCATGGGGTTTCCCTTCTTCACGCCGTCCTACATTCCGGGCAATGTCATCCGTATCCATGGCTGCCACAAGAACATGCGCGAGGCCTTCGAGCGTCAGCAGTCCAGTCCTTCGTTTCCGGTCGATTTTCGAACGCTGGGTGCGACCATAGAGTTCGTCGAACTCGAGCCGGGACGAACCTACGAAATCGATGGACTGTCTGTACGGGCGATCGTGCAAAGGCACGGCGGCGACTCCTATGGTTATCGTTTCTCGAAAGACGGCAAAACGGTGGTCTACTCAACCGACTCAGAGCACAAATTCGAGACGTTGGATGACAGTTATCCTTTCGTCGACTTCTTCCGCAACGCAGACCTGCTTATTTTTGACGCGCAGTACTCACTCGCTGATCAGATTTCAGTCAAGGAGGACTGGGGACATTCGAGCAATATGATAGGTGTCGAGCTGGCCCAGCTCGCCGGTGTCAAGCAGCTGGTGATGTACCATCACGAGCCGGTCAACGATGATAAGACACTCGAGAAAATCCTTGCCGAGACGCGCCGCTATGAAGAGATCAGCCGCCCCGAACATAAGCAAAAGCTCGAAGTAACCTCGGCCTACGACGGACTCGAGATCGTTCTCTGAGGGCTGGCGCGAGTTGCCTAAGGAGCGATCGTCCGCAGGCTGGCGTGAGATCTTCAAGGCCCCGGGACGGCCGGCAGCCCTCGTCCTGCTAGGACTTCTTCTTGCCGTGCGCGCCGTCGAGCCGCGCTTCGTTGAGACTCTCGCGCTGCGCGGCTTCGATCGGGAACAACAGATCGCGCCGCGTACCTACGAGTCCTTGCCGGTTCACATCGTAGCTATCGACGAGAAGAGCTTGTCGAAATACGGCCAATGGCCATGGCCACGCACGCTGGTGGCAAACCTGGTTCAGCAGATCGCGGCCGGCCATCCTCGAGTGTTAGGCGTCGATATCATCTTTGCCGAATCCGATCGTTTGTCGCCCGGCAAACTGATAGAGGCGAGGCCCGACCTGCCTGCCCCGCTAGCTCAGCAGCTCGCACTATTGCCCTCGAACGAAGTTGCCCTTGCCAAGGCATTCGCACAACTGCCGACTGTCCTGGGCGTTGGCTCTTCGGACGAGGCTCAACCCGCAGCGCATGGACCATCGCGCGTAACCATCATTCGCGAAGCTGGCGGCGATCCGGTGCCCTTCCTGATTACCTACCCTTACTTTCTGCGGAGCTTGCCCGAGTTAACCGCTGCGGCGGATGGGCAAGGAGCCGTACTTGATAGTCCCGACCCGGACGGTATAACTCGCCGTCTGCCACTATTCGTTGTAGCTCATGGGCAGTTGGCGCCTGCCCTAACGCTCGAAATGCTTCGCGCAGGATCTGGGGCAGGCACGCTGGAAATCATTACTGGCAGGGATGGCGTCCAGGGCGGCAGCGTCGACGGCGTATTAATACCTACCGATGAACGCGCGCGCGTTTATCCTTACTTCACCCCGTCCTACGAGAGTCGCTATATCTCTGCGGCAGATCTCCTTGATCGATCCTATAATCCGGCTGCGTTACATGGTGGCATCATATTTCTCGGTGTTACCGGACAAGGTCTTATAGATGAGCGGCAAACACCGCTAGGACTCATGGCGGGCGTTGAGGTCCACGCTCAGCTCTTTGAATGCATCTTGAGTGGGGACCTTCTCAGCCGTGCCGCGCAGGTTTACTGGATAGAACTAGCTCTCGTCGCTGTGGCAGGACTCATGACGATCTTTGCCTTGCCCTACCACAGGCCCCGAATCGCCGGCCTGGCCTTCATCATCTTGATACTGTTGCTTTTCGGCGGCGCCTTGGGCTGCTTGCTTTTCTTCAAGTTGCTGATCGATGCGGTCTGGCCGGGCGTTGCGTCGGTCGCGACCTTTGGCGTGATGCTGGGCGCCAGTTTGCGCGCCGCCGAATCCGACCGCCGTCGTCTCGCGGTCGCACTGGAACGTGAACGTGAGATTGAAGCTCGTCTCGAGGGCGAACTTAGCGCGGCTCGATCGATCCAGATGGGCCTTTTGCCGCATCGATTTCCCGGCCCTCCTGAAAACCGCAACCTTGATCTCTACGCCTTGATCGAACCCGCGCGGATGGTCGGCGGTGACCTCTACGATTTTGTGCTGCTTGACTCCACGCGGCTCTTCTTCGCCATTGCCGACGTGTCAGGCAAAGGCGTTCCCGCCGCGCTTTTCATGGCGATGACCAAGGAGGTTTTGCGTGACGCGACCGCGCGGCATGACGAGGCACTCGATCGGGCATTCGTAGAAGCCAACGCGAGGATATCCGGCTCGAGCGGCGATATGCTGGTCGCGGGCGGCGACATGATGTTCGTAACTGTCTTCGCCGGAATTCTCGATCTCAACTCGGGAATGCTGTTCTACGTGAATGCTGGGCACGACTCGCCTTTTCTGCTCCGCGCAGGAGTCAAAGTATCGGAACTCGTTGGCGCAGGTGGACCGCCGCTCGGTACGGTCGATGACTTCCAGTACAGCGTCGACCGTCGTCAGCTCACGTCCGGAGATTTGCTGCTGCTTTATACCGACGGCGTCACCGAGGCTGAGGACCGAAACGACAAGTTCTATACTCAAGCGCGATTGGAGTTGTTGCTCGAGTCAGCGCCACCCACTAACAACGCCAAACAACTGGTCGAATTCGTGCGTGAAGATGTTCGCCGATTTGCGGCCGGCGCCGAACAAGCCGATGACATCACTCTGCTGGCTGTCCGCTGGACGAGCGCCCAACCTGTGGCAGGCTAATCAGCGAACCGTAATCTCCACCCTGCGATTGCGCGGCTCGGATACTTGCGGACCGGTCGGCACCGCAGGGTCCAGCTCGCCGCGCCCCGCCACGGAGATGGAATTGGCGCCGAGCCCGTCGTGCACCAACTGATCCCGAATTGCTTCCGCACGTTTGAGCGAAAGAGCCTGGTTATGCTCGGGCGTGCCGAGTGTGTCGGTGAATCCTATTACCTCGACTTCGTACACGGGACGCCGCTTGATGTCATCGAAGACCGCGCGATATTGCTGCTGGGATTCTGGTGTCAGCGCATCGGTATTTTTCAGGAAATAGAGTCGAAAATGCGCCGGCATGATCGGCTCCGCGGCCATCGCGCTCCCGAACACCTGCTGGACTTGTTGCGCGTCGGTGGTAGTCGATTCGACGCTGCCGCGCTTTTCCTCGCTGGCTGCATAGGGCTTGTCGAGCACGATTGATTTCTGACTGTCGCTGACTGTGATAGCGCCTGAAGTACCGTCCGCATTTGGCAGAACCACAAACAGCGCCTCGCGTTGCGCGCACCCAAACGCAAAGATCAGCAGTAGGAATAGATAGCGTCGCCGCAAGATAATCAGTCGGGTACTTCGACTACGAAGTGGGTGCCGCGCACGCCGAGTATTGCCGCCGGCGTCTTTACCTTCATCGCGCCCGGCGAGCTCTTTGCGATATCGCCCGACACCATATCAAGCGTGCCTTTGCGCATGTCCGTAAGCATCGAACCGTTATAGTTGTTCGAATCGAACCGGTACTGTTCGAGCGCCACCTCGCTGTTCGGTCCCGCCGACATCACGGTGTTGTCGATGAAGGTGATTCCGATCGCACCGTCGGCTCCGGTGTCAATCGTGTCCTTCTCGAATAGCGGGTCTCCAACCTTGACCGGCACGCTGGCGCCGCTGCGCTGAATAGTCACTTGTCCCGAGACGGTCTTGACCTGCGCGATCTGCGGATTCTGCGCATTCGCCGCTGAAGCAATCAACAGCACGAAGAGTATGGCGACACACGCGCTTGATATGGATCGCAATCTGTTAACGATGACGTGCATATTCCGCCCCGAGCAAACTAGCGCGCGGCAATCGACGATGCCAGCGCGACAAAAGTTCACCGCCGCGCTAGAATCTGGCCGATGCGAGCACAGTTGATCGTGCGCGTCCTTGACGGCTCGATGCGCGAGCTGGAAAGTTTCGTCGGCACCTTTGCAGCCGAGCACGCGCTCTCGGCCGACGATCAGGCGCGGACACTCATCGTGCTCGAGGAGTTGCTCACCAATCTATGCAGGTACGGATATCCCAAACATCCTGAGCCGCCGGGCGAGGCCGAAGTGACACTTGAACTGGAGGGCAACCAGTTAACCATCGAGTTTGGCGATGACGGCCAGCCGTTCGATCCGCTGACCAGCGAGCCGCCTGATTTCAATCAATCAATCGAGAGCAGACAGGTAGGAGGACTAGGCCTGCATATGGTGCGCGAGCTCGCGGACGACGCTCACTACAGCCGTCGCAACGGCCGCAATATCGTTCGGCTAAGCCGCCGAGTCTCGATCCTAAAACGCCCCCGCTCCTGAATCGCCCTATGACTACAAGCTCCCCTCCGATTCCTGAAGCGAAGTTCGCTACGACCGACAGCGGGCTGTCGATCCACTATCACGAAGCCGGCGGTGGCGAGCCAATCGTCTTCCTTCACGGGAGCGGACCCGGCGCAAGTGGCTACAGCAACTTCAAAGCTAACTTCCCTGTGTTTGCGGCAAATGGCTATCGAGTTATTGTGCCGGACCTTCCGGGATTTGGCCTGTCGTCGAAGCCGGACACCGCCTACGTTCTGGATTTCTTCGTCGAAGCTGTACACGGGCTGGTCGGCAAGCTGGGCCTCGAGCAATGTACGCTGCTTGGAAACTCGTTGGGCGGCGCGATCGCACTCAAGTACACCCTGGATCATCCCGACGTTGTAAGTCGCCTGATCTTGATGGCGCCCGGTGGAATCGAGGAACTGCCGGTCTATCTGCAGATGGAAGGCATTCGGAAGATGATCGAGCTCTTCTCAGCCGGCCCGATGGATACCGAATCGATGCGTGGTTTGCTGACCTTGCAACTGCACGATCCCTCCCACATCACGGCGGAGTTGCTCGCTGAACGCGTCGGGGTAGCTGCGACGCAGCCGCGCACGGTGCTATCGACAATGCGCGTGCCCAATATGGCCGAGCGGCTGGGTGAGATCCGCTGTCCGGTGCTGGGCTTCTGGGGCGTCAACGATCGTTTCAACCCGGTCAGCGGCGCGATGAAGATTGTCGAGCGCTGCCCAAGCGCGCGCGTCCTGTTGCTCAATCGATGCGGTCACTGGGTGATGGTCGAACATCGCGATTTGTTCAATCGCACCTGCCTCGACTTTCTCCGCAACGGCTAGCCTCAGTGCGCGTTGGTGATCCGCAACTGCGCGCCGCTGATGAAACGCGATTCATCGGAAATGAGAAACAGCACTAGGTTTGCGACGTCCTTCGGCTCGCAAAAGCGCGAAGTAGGGTCTGCGTCGTAACTCACCGTCGCCGGGTCGGGATTACCCAATAGCGGGAGCGTCATCGGGGTGAGCACTCCGTCGGGATGAATCGAATTGCAGCGAATCCGATAGCCACAACTCTTGCAATGAACGGCGACGCTGCGAGTGAGCGCCGCAACCGACCCTTTCGAACCACTGTATGACACCGCGAACGGCAATCCCTCTGCGGCTACCGACGACATATTAACGATCGAACCGCCGCCGCTCGACTTCATCGCGGCGACGCCATACTTGCAGCCAAGAAAATAGCCGTCGGCGTTGACGCGATGCACTTTCTGCCACTGCTCGAGCGTTGCGTCCTCAATCGAACCCATAACAAGGACGCCGGCGTTGTTAACCAGCCCGTCCAGCCGGCCAAATCTATCCTGCGTTGCAGCCATCACGGCTTTCCATTCGTCTTCGCTCGAGATGTCGTGTCGAAAGAACAGGGCATTGTCGCCGATCTCGCGCGCGAGCGAACGGCCGGCGTCCTCGTTGAGGTCGGTGATTACGACCCGCGCGCCTTCGCCGGCCAGCAGCAGCGCGTCCTGCTTACCAATACCGCTGGCGGCGCCCGTGACGATCACAACTTTTCCTGAAACGCGTTGCATGATTTTTTCCGATTCTAGCCGCCTACTTCCGTGCGCTTGACGCTCGCGGTTAACTGCGATGCCGCAGTGCGACCGGCGCGTCGGCCCGACCAGATGCAATCCGCGAGCGCCAGGCCGCTCACATAGTGATTCGACGCGATTCCTACGGCAGCGCGACCTGCGGCGTAGAGTCCCGGCACGGTGCCGCCGTCGTCAGCTCTCACTGCTCCATCGGTCTCGTCGACGCGGAGACCGCCAAGCGTAAGCGCGGCGCACGGGAACACACGCTTGTCGACCGAGATATCCAACGCAAAGAAGGGCGGCGCTTCGAGCGGATGAAGCAAGTCGCGCGACTTGCCCAGCGGATCATCGCCGCTGTGCGCGGCCTGGTTGTAGCTCTGCCAGCTTTGCCGCATCGTGGTCGCGTCGGCGCCGATCCGCCGCGCGAGATCGTCGATCGATTTGCCGCGCTTCGCTCCTGCAAATGTCAGAGTCAACGCGGGGACGCTCTGAAAGCCCCACAGCCCGCCGAACAGGGCCTCGCTGACAGCGTCGCGGCGAATCGTCGAGTCGATCACCAGCCACGCCTTGCCGCCGTGATGTTCGCACATTTCGTAACCGAGCTTCGCGCCGTAGACTTCCTCATTGCAGAAGCGCTCGCCGTTTTCATCGACGATCATGCCGCGCGCCCACGCCAGCGGAGGATTGATGAATCGCCACGCTGACACCCGCTCGAGCCGCGCGGTGGCTGCACCGGCCGACTGGCCCAGGCGGATTCCGCTGCCGTCGCATCCGGATGTTCCGAGACGAAAGTTGCGCAAATAATTCGGTGCGTGTAGCGCCACCATTTCGCGATTGAAAATGAATCCTCCGGTGCTCAGCACTACTCCGGCGCGCGCACGCATCATTAGCGGACGCGCCTCTGCCAGTTCGGCCGCGAGCGCGCGGCGGCGCAGCCTGTCGGAGACCGCGGGCGCGGGATATTGCAATCGTTCGGCCCATCGGCTGAGACGGCGATGGTGTCGGGCGGCGCGGCTGTCCTCTTCGATCTGCCAAAGTTCCGCGCCGAGTATCCGGCCGGTGCGGTTGTCGATGACCAGCCGCCGCACCGAGGATTGAGTCATCACGCGCACGCCGGCGGCGTGCACGCTCTTGCGCAGCGCGCGGAACAGCATTGCGCCCGACAGGCCGGCGCCCTTGACGCGATGGCCGCGCGGGGCGGGCGGATACTTGCCCGCGTACTGGCTAACGGTTTCGTTGCCGGAGAAATACAAGTAGTAGCCGTCGGCGGGATACGAGGTCTTGTGTGGAGGAACGGCGGAGTCGAACTCGACGCCGCGCGCCTCGAGCCATTCGATCATCTCGACGCTGCGCGCGCAGAAGTCGCGCAACGTGGAGCGCTCGACCGCGTCGCCGACTTCCAGGCACAGGTATTCGTACATCGCTTCGGGAGAGTCGTCATAGCCGGCGCTTTTTTGAAATCGAGTGCCGCCGCCGGCGTAAACCACGCCGCCGCTTTTGGCGCTCGCACCGCCGCCGCCAAAGCGGTCGGCTATCACGACAGCGGCGCCCGCATGGGCAGCTTCGAGCGCTGCACACGCGCCGGCGGCGCCGAAGCCGACCACCAGCACGTCGCATCGATCGTCCCAGGCGACGGATTGCTCGCCGTCGGCGCGGATCGGCGCGCCAATCGGGGTGGCTCCCGAATTGCTCGCGTCGATCGCAGTGTCAGGTGCTTCGTTGGACGTTGGAGGCGCCCCTATTCGATTACTATCGGCGAAAATTCGCTTGGCGGACCAAGAAAACCGCGGCCTGACGGCGGCTGCGCCCCGTCGAGGTCCTTGACGCCGTAACGGTCGGCGAGCTCGGCGGAAAAAAATGTCTGCCCGCTCAACTCCATGCGATTGGGGTCGTTGAACAGCGCGTCGATGATGCGGCCGCCGAACTCGGTCGACTCCGCCACCGCCAGCATCGGTCCGTATTTCGATTTGTTGGCGTCGATGGTCATCACCTTTTCGGTCTTGACCAGCCCGAGCCAGACCGAGACCACCACGACGCCGTGCGGTTTGAAGTCGTGCGCCATGTCATGTGACATCTTGTCGACGCCGGCCTTGGCCGCGCCGTATGCGGGTCCATGGACGTAGGCCTTTGCGCCGGGCGACGACGAGTTGAAGACCACGCCGCCGTTGCGGATGAGCATCGGCGCGGCGAGCCAGGTCGCGACGTAGTTGGAGCGCAGGCCGACGTCGAGCACCTTCACGAAATCGAGCGGCTTGTCCCAGAACGGGCCGGAGCCGGTCAGACCGTCGGGAATCGCGGTGGCGTTGTTGACCAGGATGTCGAGCCGGCCGGCCTCGTCTTCGATCCGCTTGAAGAGCGCGCGCACCTGGTTGTCGTCGCTATGATCGCAGACCACGGCGACGCCGCGTCCGCCGCGGCGCGTGACTTCGCCGGCGGTTGCGAAGACGGTGCCGCCGAAAGGATTGTCGCCGGGCTTGCCGCTGCGGCCGGTAACATAGACGGTGGCGCCGGCAGCGCCGAGAGCGATGGCGATACCTTTGCCGACTCCGAGGCTGGCGCCGGTGACAAGAGCGACGCGATTTTTCAGCATGATCAGACTCCTGCCAGAGAATGAGCGGCGCGATAGCCGAATGTCAACGCGAGGAGGACTCATGCCCGTCGCTATCAGACATCTGCGCCGCACAGGTGTCCCTACTCGCACGCTAATGGGGAAGCAGTTGTAGAGAGGCGTTCGTCAGGTGGCTGGTTGGGGATTTGGTTCGCGGGCTGGCGGGCGAATTGGGACCGCGCTCGGATGCGTGAAGAACATCGAGATGCCGAAGATCACGAATGCCACCAGCGCGAATTTCATCCACGCTGCCCATCCGTAACGCACCGCGACTATCAGCATCAGCGGTGCTGAAATTGCGACCCACGCCCGCGTGATCAATCCATAAAAAGCCCAGCCGGTCGCCTGCAGCGCCGGTGAGATTTCCTCCAGCGACTCGGAATACTGCGCCGCCCACGGCACCGACAAAATCGCGAGGCAGCATCCCAGGATCGTCGCGACGATGGTCATCGTGTTGCGCGGCAGCGTCTCGCCGAAGGTCGGAATCCACCACACGAGGAGGCCCACGGTGAGGATCGCGCCGAGTATGGCGATCGGTTTCCTGAGTTGCAGACGATCGGAGACTACGCCGACGACGATCAGCGCGCCCATGTTGCCGAGCCAGAAGTACGCGCACATCGCTGCCGCCTCGGCGGGCGGGTAATGAAACGACTCGGTGAACATCAGAGGGCCAAAGGCCTGAATCGCGATGTAGAGCGAGAGGCTGACCGTGAACGGCACCACCATTAGCCACGGCTCGAAATGCTTGAGCAGCGAAGCGAATGCGGCGCGCGCGCTAGACGGCAGTTGAGCTGCGGTCGGAAGCCGGCCTTCGGTTTCGATGGCTGCGATTTCGCTCTGATAAATTTTGAGGCGAAGAGCGGGGCTGAGATCTTTCAGAAACAGCAGGATGGGGATGTACATCGCGATGCCGAGGAAGCCCATGATCCACATCTGCGATTGCCAGCTGTGATAGATCGGCAGCGTAACGCCGGCAATGAAGTTGGCCATGTAGTTCGAGCCGACCGGTCCGATAGTAAGAAAGCCGAAGGCCAGCGCGCGACTGAGACGCGGCGACATGTCGCGCACCAGGGCAGCGCCCGCACCCGCCATCAGGCCGGCGACGATGCCCATCGTGACCCGGATTACAATGAACGACTTGACGCCCACGATGAGCAGGTTAGCGAAGACCATCACGGTTACGACCGCGAGGCACGCGTCGATGATGACGACGCGTCCGTAACGGTCGGCCAGCGGACCACCGAAGAAGGCCGAGATGGCGGATATCAGCACGGTCAAGGAGACGAAGTAGCCGTAGCCGATTTTGCTCATGTGCAAGTAAGGCAGGAGCAGGGAGAGTATCGGCGCGAGCTGGAATTCGTAGGAGGCGACTATCACCGCGAGGACGGTGAGCAGCAGCAGGGTCCATCGATGGGCGCCCTGGGGATACTGATCGAGGACCCGGGATTGCGAAAAGCTCATGAGCGTGCGTCCATTGCGGCGAACCTCTGAGTGAGTGGGCTATGTCGCGGGCGCCCCGACAGCGATTGGCTACATGCAAATCACCTGTACATCCAAATCACGGGGACTTACAACCTGCGGAGCCCGGGGATTGGAAGAGATAGATCGCGCTCAGACGCCCGCCAGGTGGTGGGCGGCTATGTAGCCGAAGGTCATCGCGGGGCCCAGGGTTGAGCCGGCGCCTGGATAACTGGGACCCATCACGGCGGCCGAGGTGTTACCGGTCGCATAAAGGCCGGGGATTGGCTGCCCATCGTCGCGCAAGACGCGTGCGTACTCGTCGGTGAGCAAGCCGCCCTTGGTGCCGATGTCGCCAGCGTCGATGCGCATCGCATAGTAGGGAGCCTTGGCGATAGGCGCGAGGCACGGGTTGGGCTTGACGTTGACGTCGCCGTAGTAGCGATCGAAGGTGTTGCTGCCCTTGCCGAACTCGAGGTCGTCGCCGCTGACGGCATACTGATTCATGCGCGCGATTGTTTCGCGCAGGCCCTGGGCGTCGACCTCGATCTGTGCGGCCAGCGCGTCGAGAGTGTCGGCCTTGAAATAAACCGTGCCGGCCCAGCTTGCGGGCAGCGACTTGTCGGGACGCACCATCGCGGGCAGCAACTGTCCGCACGGATACTTGCGGCGGAAGTCGGCGTCGAATATCAGCCACGCCGGCATGTTGGCGTTGCTCTTCTCGTGATCGGCGTACATGGCGTAAACGATCTCGCTGTAGGGGGCTGCCTCGTCGACGAAGCGGCGGCCGAGGCGATTGACCATCACGCATCCCGGCAGGTTACGCTCGACGAACAGCGCGCGGCGCTGCTCGCGGCCCATGACGAAAACGGTTGGCGCCCACCACGCATGATCCATCAGCGCAAGCTGCGCGCCGACGGCTTGTCCGGCACGGATGGCGTCACCGGTATTTGCGGCGGGCGTGACGGTCCACTCAGCGCGCGTCGGCTTGGGCAGGTACTCGTCGCGCATCGCCTGGTTGTGCTCGAAACCGCCGGCCGCAAGGATGACGCCGCGCCGCGCCGCGATACGCACGGGCGCGCCGTTCTGAATCGCAACGAGTCCCACAACCCGGCGCGCGTCGGTGACCAGCGATTCCAGCGCAGTGTTGAGCCATAGCGGAATGTCGCGATCCATCATCGAACGGCGCAGCGAACCGACCAGCGAGCTGCCGAGCGTGAGCCGGCGGTCGCGCTTGGTGCGCAGTCGCCATGGCAGATCGAGCCAGTAGCGCGCCATGCGCCGCATGAAGAGCGTGGTCCAGCCGCGCTCCTTGCAGAGGATGACGTGCGCCTCGCCGGCCGTCATGGTGACGCGTCCGGCGATAAGGGTGCCCGGCTGCGGGGGCCGCATGCGCGCGAATTCGTCGCCGAGGCGCGCAGCGTTGAACGGCAGCGGATCCATCGTGCGGTAACCCGGCTTCGATCCCGGCAGCGACGGGTAGTAGTCGGAATAGGTGGGCATCGCGCGATATTTGAGACAGGTCTTCTCTTCGAGGTACCGCACCATTCGCGGCGCATGCTCGAGGTACGCAAGCAGGCGCGCCTCGGAGACCATCCCGCGGGTGGCAGCGTTGAGATAAGCGAGGGCGTCATCGTGGCTGTCATTGGCTCCTGCAGCGGTCAGTAGATGATTGCATGGAACCCATACACCGCCGCCGGAGATGGCGCTGGTGCCGCCGTAGTGATCGCTCTTTTCGATCACCGCGACGGATTGGCCGAGATCACGCGCGATAATTGCCGCAGTCAGACCGCCAGCGCCGGAGCCGACGACTACCACGTCGAACTCATGGTCCCAATGCGCGCCGGAGGACGCGCCCGGTCTCGTCGCGCCGCTCATATGAAGAAGTCGGTATTGCCGAGTCCCAGCAGCACGCCGCCATAGTTGCGGCCGAACTTGTCGGGATTGTTGGCGTAGTGCATGCGCGCCGCATGGATGTCGACGAAAAATCGCCCGATAGGATTGTCGGTATAAAGTCCCTGCCCACCGCAGGCATGGAACAAGCGAGTGACGTGCTCGGCGCATCGGCCGGCGACCGCGGCAGATTGATAGCGATAGTGGATGCGGTCGTTGACGTCGAGCGGCTCGCCGCGGCGCAGCGTTGCCATCATCGCGGCAAAGTTACGATGCAACGCGAGCTTCATATCGTCGATCGCGAGCGCCGCGTCTGCGGCTGCCAGTGCGGCGGCGGGATCCTCGGCGGTGCGGCCCTGATCGTTGATGCTCACGCGCTTGGCGCCATACTCGCGAAATGCGGTGAGCGCGCCTTGCAATGCGCCGATGGACGCGGACGATACCGCGCGCACGAATATCTGTCCGAACGGCAGCCGATACAGCGCCGCGGAGTTGGCGCTCAAGCCGGGGCTGGTTCCCGCAAAGCCGTCGATTGCGCGATGAGTGCGATACTCGGGGACGAAGGCGTCGTCGATGACGACTTCTTTGCTGCCGGTGCCCTTCAGGCCGACCGTGTGCCAGTTGTCGTTGATAGTGATGTCGGAGCGCGGGACGAGGAAGGTGCGATAGTCGGGGACGCCGTTTTTGGTCGCCACGATTCCGCCGAGGAAGAGCCAGTTCGCGTGATCGACGCCGCTTGAAAAGCTCCATCGCCCGCTGAATCGAAAGCCGCCGTCGACGCGCTCGACCTGTCCCTTGGGCATGTAGCTCGACGCGATCAGCACGGAGTCGTCCTTGCCCCAGACGTCCTCCTGCGCGCGCGGCTCGAATAGCCCCAGCTGCCAGTTGTGTACACCGACGACGCCGTAGACCCATCCGCTGGACATGCATCCTTCGGCCAGCGTCATCTGGAGGTCGAAGAAAACGCCGGGGTCGAGTTCGTAGCCGCCGTAGCGCCGCGGCTGGATCACGCGGAAGAAACCGGCGCGTTTGAAGTCGGCGATAGTCTCGGCGGGAATCGAGCGATTTTGCTCGGTGATGGAAGCGCGCCGGGCGAGAGTCGGCACCATCTCGCGTGCAGTTGCGAGGAGCGAGCTGGCGAGTTCGGTTTGGTTGGTATCGGCGCCGGTGTTCACTTTTTCACTGGCCAAAGATTCGCCTGATGTTGTGAAGGGTTCATCGTCCGAAGAGACTATGACTCCGATGTTTGAGACAAAGAAATCAACCCAGCCAGACGACGCTGCTCAGGAGTGCGCGGACCAAGGTTGTTTGTCTGGTTACTCCGATCTTCGAGAAGATTGCGCGCAGATGGGCGCGCGCGGTGTTCTTGCGGATGTTCAGGCTTTCGGCAGCCTGGTCGAGGGTCAGGCCGTTGGCCAGAGCCAGCGCGAGCGAGGCTTCTGCCGGGGTCAGGTCGAATAGCCGGCGAACCATCTCGCGCGAAGCTTCGGACTTGCGGCCGGCATCGCGAATGAAGAGTGCGACCGACGGCCGACGCTTGGCCTTCGACGAGCCGGTATTGGGCAGGCTACGGACCAGCACCCCGAGTTTTCCGCGCGACGATTTGCGAGTGATCGAAATAGCGTCGACGACCGCAGCCCTGCCGCCGGTCTCGCGGCTCTGAATCAGCGCCTGCTTCACCAGCCGCTGGAGTTCGCGATTTTCTCCGGTCAGGCCGGCGCGGAGGGTACCGTTTGCCAGCTGCAGGCCGTCGCCCTCGCGCAGTATTTCATCGGCAACCGGGTTGCTATTCAGGACGGTACCGGTCTCGTCAAGCGTGACGGTGCCGACCAGCATGCGATCGACGGTGCCGGCATAGAGGCGGCGCTCGGAATCCATCACCTCGAGCTGCGAATGCAGACGCACGGCGCGCTTGAGGTGCGGCAGCACGGCGGTGCATAGCGCCTTGTCATTTTCGGAGAAGGGCGGTTCGCGATGCGGCCGCGAGACACGCAGGCGGCACTCGAGACCGTCTTCGGTGCGGATGTCGGCGCCGAGCGCATGCAGGATGTCGAGCGGTTTCAGAAACTGCTGGTAGAACTCGCTTTCGAGCCAGTTCGCGTCACCGATCAGTTCATTCACAGTGACAACACGGTCTGGCGGCAAATCGACGAAAGGATCCAGCGCGTAGTAGTGGTTGTTGTAGTCGGCCTCGCGAGTGATCGGCCAATCACCCGCCGAGGTCACCATCAGCGCTTCGCGATCGGCGGAGGGCGGCCGCAACATCAGGGTGACATAGCTGGCGCGCAGGTGACGGCGGAGAAGATCGAGCGCGCTCTTCCACGGCACCGGTTCAAGCGGGCCTTCGTAGACCGCCGCGAGCAGCTCGCTGAACTCTGCCAGTGACAGTGCAATCGAGTCCCTGGGAGGGAAATCGCTCCGCGCCTGCTGAGCAGCCTTGCGCATCCCTTTCATCTACGCCAAGGCGCGGACTACTGCGATACGTACAGCGCGAAGAAAACAGAGGCTAGTCTTCGAATACGTGATGCGGGACAGGCGGCGCCGGCAAGCCGGCGGCGTTCAGCTCGACAACCTGGCGCTTTAGGACCTCCTCGGGGACCTCGGCCGCATCGAGATAGAATTGCCGGTACCACTTGCGCAGCTTGTAGATCGGTCCGTCACCCTCGCATAGCAGCGGGTTGTCGACGCGCACCTTGTTATCCCAGATGGCGACGTCCTGGTAGAAGCCAGTTTGAATACCCTTGATGTATGCGTTGACCATCTGACGAGACATCTCGTCGCTCAGCCCGTCCATTTTTCGAACGATCATGCCGAAGCGAAGATCAAAGCACTTGAGATGAACTGGAACGTGGCAGTTGAGCAGGATGGAATCGATAGGGAAGCCGCCCATCTCGCCCTTCATCTCGGTGATTTGATAGGCGGGTCCGAAGTAGGTTGCGCAGGTTGCGAGGCTGCCCTGACTTCCTTGGCCGCCGCTGCCGATCATTATCTGGGTCGCCTTATGGCCCTGGAAGATGTTGGCGAAGTAGTCGACTGGCACGCTGTGCACGACGGGAAAATGCGCCATGTCGGCGACGTTGTCGATCAGCTCGCGGCAGTTGGTGTTGATAGTCCACTTCTCGATAACCCAGTCGCTCCACTTGTCGGAGAAGCACGCGTCGATGCGCGGTATGGCAAGCTCGGGCGGCGGCGGATTGTTTTCGGGATCGTTCCATACGAATAGCAGCTGGTTTTCCTCGCACACCGGCCATGCCTTCACGCGCGCCTTGGGCGGGATGCGTCTGCTGTATGGAATGTTGTTGCACTTCCCGTCCGCGCCCCAGCTCCAGTTATGAAAGGGGCAGACGACGGAATTATCGCGCAGCTGGCCGTGGCCAAGATCGGCACCCATGTGCGGGCAGTAACCGTCGAGGACGTGAATCTGTTCATCGGCACCGAGGTAGGCGACGAGGTGAGTGCCGAAAGCTTCGACGGTGTGCGGCTTGCCGTCCTTGTAGTCCGTGGCGAGGCCAAGGCAATGCCATCCGCGAGCGTAGCGATCCGCGATCGGCGAGGCCTCGATGCTATGTGTCAGCGCCATGGGTCCATGCTGGCAATCGGATTAGAAGGCGGCATCGTCTTTTTGGACGATAGCGAGCAGCGCGCTATGGTATCAGGCGGGAGGAACCTCGATGCCAGTTACAGGCGGCTGCGCGTGCGGCGCGGTACGATACGAATGTTCCGCGGATCCTATTATGGCGGCGAATTGCTACTGCACGGACTGCCAGCACTCGACCGGCACGGCCATGGCGTCGGTGCTGCTGGTTCCCAAGGCGGCGCTCAAGCTGACGGGAGAGCTGAAGCAATACGAGGTCACTGGCGACAGCGGCAACAAGGTCAGCCGTGGCTTTTGTCCGAATTGCGGCTCACCGATTCTCTCGATGCTGCCCGCGATGGCGGACTTCGTCGCGTTGAAGGCCGGCAGCCTCGACGATCCCGCGCAGTTCAAGCCGATGATGCAGGTGTTTATGAAGAGCGCGCCGCCGTGGGCGCCCGTCCGCGACGATCTGCCGAAATTCGACAAGCAACCCGGCTGACGCTTACTCCTTGCGCCCGACGAAATCAGGCTTGCGCTTTTCGACGAATGCTTTCACGGCTTCCTGATGATCCTTGGTGTTGAAGGTCATCATCTCGTAAGCGAGCGACGCGTCCATGATCAGATTGGACTGCTGCTTGAGCCACTTGTTGACCGCGAGCTTGCTCCATCGAATCGCCATCGTCGGCCCGTCGGCCAGTTCCTGCGCGAGTTCGCGCGCCTTGGGCATGACCTGCTCCGGCGCGACCGCATAGTTCACCATCCCGATACGGCCGGCCTCTGCGCCGGTAATAAAGTTGCCGCGCATCAGGAATTCCTTCGCGCGATGAGGCCCTATCAGCAGCGGCCAGATAACCGCCCCGCCGTCGCCCGCGACGATTCCCACCTTGACGTGAGTATCGGCAAAGCGCGCTTTTTCCGAGACCACGATGATGTCGCACAGCAGCGCGAGCGTCGCGCCGAGGCCAATCGCGTCGCCGTTGATTGCGCCGATAACGGGCTGCTCGACGTCGAGCAGATTGTCGACCAGGCGGCGGCCGTTCGAGGCTGCAATCGGGCCGCGTCCCCGGCCTTTGCCCTTTGCTTTGCTTTGTCCGCTCAGGCTGCCATCGGCCATGCCCTTCACGTCGCCGCCGGCGCAGAACGCGCGGCCGGCGCCGGTCAGGATGATTGCGTTTACATCGCGATCAGCGCGCACGTCGATCCAGACTTGCTCGAGTTCATGATGGACCACGTTGTTGACCGCGTTGAGCGACTCCGGCCGGTTGATCGTGATTGTTGCGACGCGGTCCGCCACTTCGACCTTAAGGAATTCGTAATCACTGTAATCGGTCGCCATGATGACAAATCTCCTGTCGTGGTTGGTGCAATGTCTCTTAGCGGCCCTTGAATTTGGGCTTGCGCTTTTCGGATTTGGCGGCGAACGCCTCGCGCGTGTCTTCAGTCCGGAACATACTGATGTGGCGTTCGCTTTCGAGCGCGACGTAGCCGGCAAAGTCCATCCGTTCCGCATCGACGAAGTTCGCTTTCAGGTTGCGCAGCGCGAGCGGCGCCGACTCCGCCAGCCGATTTACGATCGCGTCAACCTCGGCGCGAAATCGATCGTCGGGAAAAACGCGCGTGACGACCCCGGTCCGCAGCGCCTCCGCGGCGTCGAACTTTCCGGGGAAAAAATAAAGTTCGCGCGCGCGAGCTGGACCGACGATTCGCGAGAGGCTCCACGGTCCGCCCATGTCACCGGCAACGCCAACATCCAGGAATGCGACGTTGAAGCGCGCCGACTCCGCGGCAAATCTGAAGTCGCAGGCCAGCGCCCATCCGAGTCCCGCTCCCGCGCAAGCGCCATTGACCGCGGCTATCGTCACGGCCGGCATGTTGTGAAGCAGAACCGGAACGCGAAAATCGTCCACCGTGATCGGATCGTCGGGCGCCGCCGACGCGACTCGTCCGATATCGGCGCCGGGGCAGAAGCCCTTGCCCGCCCCGGTCAGCACCAGCACGCGCAGGTCGCGATCCTCGGCGGCCGCCGCGAGCGCGACTCGCGTCTCGACCAGCATCCGGTTGGTCATTCCGTTCAACCGGTCGGGACGATTCATCGTGAGCCGCGCGACCGGGCCTGACTTCTCGTAAATGATCGTTTCGAACTGCGCGTTGCTCACTGCTTCTCTCCTCTTATTCGCCTGAATCGCGGCGCCCGGCGCTCAACGAACGAGGCCACGCCTTCGGCCGCGTCCGGATGCTTGAGCGCGGCATTCATCAGCTTGTCAGCGTCGCGAAACGCTGGTTCCATCGCGAGCGACCAGTGCCGGTAAACTTCGGATTTAATCACCGCGATCGAGTTGGGCGATATGTTCGCCGCCAGCTCGCGCAGATAAGCCCTGGTCTCGTCGAGCAACTTCTCGCGCGGCGCCAGCCGATCGACAAATCCAATCCGATACGCCTCGTTGGCATCGAAGCGCCGCGAGCTCCACAGCAGATCGAGCGCGCGGCTGGTCCCGACGATGCGCGGCAGCAGCCATGCTGTCCCATGCTCCGCGATCAACCCGCGCTTCGAGAAGACGGTGGTGAAGCTGGCGTCCGACGCCGCAAACCGCAGGTCGCACATCATCGCGAGCACGAAGCCGCCGCCGGCCGCTACCCCGTTGACTGCCGCAATCACCGGCTTCGGCACGCGCAGCAGATAGCTGAACAGTGCAGGTAGCTCATCGGGGGCGGTCTCCCGACTGCTCGCCGGTGTACCACCCTCTGTCGAGCGCGCGAGATCTCCCGTGTCCAGCCCGGCGGAAAACGCACGTCCCGTTCCCGTAATAATGATGGCGACGACGCCTTCGTCCGCGCTCGCGCGCTCGACCGCGTCGCGAATCCGCTCGATCATCGTGAACGTGAATGCGTTGAGCTTCTCGGGCCGATTCAGCCGCACCGTCGCGATTGAATCGTCAACCTCATACTCAATGTTGGATGCGTCGGTACTCATCGGTCACCTTTCAGATAAGTAGCCGGTCGCTCAGACTGCCAGGCTGTACGCGCCACCCTTCTCCAGCGCCTTCTTGTATGCGGGCCGCTCGTGCAGCCGCCTGGTCCACGCGTCAAGGTTGGGATATTGCGCGCGCTTGCCGAAGGCGCCCGCTATTTCGCCGACGAAGCTCATCTGGATGTCCGCGCCGGTCAGATTGTCGCCCACCAGGAACTGGCGGCCCTTCAAAGCGCCGTCGATGTAGGTCAGGTGATTTGCAATCTCGCCTTCGATCCGCGGCATCAAGGGAGCCGCGGCGTCACCGAGCCGGCCCGCGTACAGGTTGAGCATCAGCGGGAGCATCGCCGAGCCTTCCGCATAGTGTGTCCACTGCTGGTACTCGTCGAAGGCCGGCGAATCGGCCGCCGGTTGCAGACGGCCTTTGCCGTAATGGCGAATCACGTAATCGATGATCGCGCCTGATTCGATGATGGTCTTGTTGCCGTCGCTGATCACCGGCGACTTGCCCAGCGGATGAACTTTCTTCAGCTCCGGCGGCGCGAGACGGGTTTGCGCGTCGCGCTGATAGGGCTTGATCTCGTACGGCAGCGTCAGTTCCTCGAGCAGCCACAGGATACGTTGTGAGCGTGAATCGTTGAGATGGTGGACGACGATCATAGTGCAAATCCTCCGTGCTGAGAGTTATCTAACACAATCGGCGCCGAACACCATTGCGGCGCCGCACTATCCCGTGGCGTCGTGCGCGGCGATTTGCCGAAACGTCAGATTCACTCTCGGCCCCAGCGGGTGCACCTCCTTCGCGATTCCATGCTTCCAGTATTTCTGCGTGTCACCCTTCATCAACAGGAGACTTCCCGATGCGAGGTTTAGCCGGACCGGCTTGGCCAACTTGTTTACCTTGTGCTTCAGGACCAGGGTTCGCTCCTGGCCTAAACTGAGCGACGCTATAACGGGCCGCGGGCCCAGCTCCGGTTCATCGTCGCTATGCAAACCCATGCTGTCTCTATTGTCGCGATAGTAGTTGAGCAGCACGCTGTTGAACGCCGCGGTGGCCACAGCCTCGACCCGCCTTCGAATATCGAGCAACAGATCGGTCCATGGCAGTGGGGTCAGGCAGAGCCCCGAATAGGTATAGTCGCTGCCTCGATCTCCGTACCAGGCGATGAGCCGTGGCTGCGCATACACTTTGTGCCAAACTAGGATGTTTTCCTGTCGCCAGGGAACGTCAGCGATCAGCCGATGCAAAAACGCATCACGTTGGCAGCCGAGGTCAAGGTGATGCAGGTAGTACACTTCCGCATCGGACATCGGAATTCGTTCAAGACGAGCGGTTCCCGCAAACAGGTCTGACATCAAGCCTGCCTCAACCCGCAAAAGTCCAAGCTGTGACTCCAGATAAATTTTTATCAAACCGGTAGCAACGTTCGATACTGTCTTAATTTTCTGGTTCCCTCGAACCGTTAGCGGGAGAGGGTTAGGGAGAAGGACGCTTGTGCGACGCGATTGTCTGTTGCGCCGCACATTCGCATGATCGTTACGACGCGTTCCATCCTCGTTTCACTCGGCAACGCAAAAGAACCGATCTTGCGCATTGAGCGAGTGCCCGATGTTCAAGTGTGCCATCCGATGTGGCGATTTGGGCCGGCACGCTCGACACCTCCGCAATCACTTCCGACAGCCTCGATTCTTGAGCGCTGGGACAGACGCCCGGCTATAGGACGTGTAAAGGCGATGAATCCCAGCGCGAATCGGCCTTAGCCGAAGTGGCTCGTCCAACGTGCCACCGGCTATGGTCGCTAGCTTCACCAGCGACCATAGCCTTCAGGCATCGGGTTCTACAGAATTGGCTTCGTTTGGTAATTTTGCCTCTAATTTCTATCCTCGTCTTTGCCAGAGAAATTCACGTTTAACTCCACCACCTCTGGGGGGGAACCAGCTGGCCTTGGCGGGCCGCTTGGCGGCGTTCAAGTTCATGCAGCGCGTTATCGCGCGAGCGTTCAATTCGCGTCCGGTAAGGCGAGTTCGAGCTGCACTCGATTGCGCGAAAACGACCGGGCTATCCTGTTGAAGTCCACTACAGTTAATGGAATGGTGCGCTGACCTTTCGCCCTTTCCTTTGGCGCACCTGTTTCGACAGACTGCATGGCTGCGGGCGCTGGTCTGCCCAAGCGGGCAATCAGGCTTTTGGCTAGGATTGATTCGAGTGAGTTCCTTTCATCTGTGAGCCTTGCGAACTTCGCGGCGCCCGCTAACTGAGACTCGCCTACGGAACCTAGATCGAGCTTATCTTGCGCCGGAGTCCGCAGATTGCACTCGTTGTTCACGAGAAACTTAAATTCTGCTAACAGTCTGTCGAACGTTCTACCGGACTCGCCACAAAAGAACCGCAGGACATCCAGAAGCTCGCTGATAGAAAGATCGTCAAGTGATTCCAAATTCTCCAGAAGAGCTTTTTCGACGTTATCGAAACGATTGAGCCGCCAAGTATCTTTGACGATACGGTCGACCAAACTCTCTTCGAATCCGCCTTCGGGCCTCAAGTCTGCGCGGATTCTCTCTTCGAATTCGGAACGTTCTTGCGGGTCTTCTCGCATCCGGAGGGCACCGGAGAGAGTCAAATTTCTGCGCAACCGGCGCAATTTCGATGAATTCTCTCTGCCGAGAATCCAGCCGGTGCCCTATCGCGTCTTCTGCCAAAAGCCCCCTTTCGCTAGGACATCGCCTTCAGCGCGGATTGCAGAAACTCGCTAGGGCGCGGGGGAATTTTAATCGCGAAACAGGGAATTATTTCTGCAGATTAGGGAATTTTACAGGGCGGATCAGAGAAACCAGTAATTCGCCACACGCCGCACTGTCCTAGGCTTCACTCCGACGCCACGATCCAGAACCGACGGGGAAATTGGCAATTCGATTGAATTGCGCCTAACCGGAAAGGATCAGGCAACCACCGGTCAGGCTTGGGCGCTCGGTCCCATGGCTGGTTGGAAGAGTTCGAGTTTTGGGTGCTATAGGATTCGAAGCGGGAGGCTTTCAGATGGCCGACTATAAAATTGAAGGTGAAATCGACAAGCGCTTCGAGGGTGTGCGCAAAGCGTTTGCGGAAAATCTGGAAAAACGCGGAGAACTCGGCGCCGCATGCTCAATCGTGCTCGACGGCAAGCCGGTCGTCGATATCTGGGGCGGTCATGCCGACAAGTTGAAGACCAAACCATGGCAGCGCGACACGCTGGTCAACGTCTACTCTACGACCAAAGGTCTCACCGCGACCTGCGCCCATCGTTTGATCGATCAGGGCAAGCTCGATCCCGATGAACCGGTTTCGAAGTACTGGCCCGAGTTCGCGCAGGCCGGCAAGAAGGATCTGCCGGTGCGCTACATCCTGAGCCATCGCGCGGGCCTGCCCGGGATCACCAAGCCACTGAAGGATGAGGACATCTATAACTGGGACACAATGGCTTCTGCACTGGCCGAGCAGACGCCGTTTTGGCAACCCGGCACCAAGCACGGATACCATGCGATCACTATTGGATGGCTGGTGGGAGAGGTTATTCGGCGCATTAGCGGTAAGGGCCTCGGCGCTTATTTCCGTAACGAGATTGCCGAGCCGCTGGGACTCGATGCGCATATCGGTCTTGACGCGAAACAAGATCCTCGGGTGACCGACATCCTGCCGGCCCCGCCGCCGGAACCCGGCATGCCAAATCTGTTTGAGGAAGCGCAGAAGGATCCCAAGGGACCGACTTACGCGGCGTTCATGAATCCTCCCATCCTGACCAAGCCGAACGTGCCTAACTCGCGCGCTTGGCGCGGCGCGGAAATCGGCGGTGCCAATGCGCATACGACGGCGCGCTCGCTGGCGCGTATGTACGGCGCCCTCGCGCGCGGCGGCGAGGTCGATGGCTATCGTATCGTGCGGCCGGAATCGATCGAGCGCTTCTGGGCTGAGCAATCGTTCGGTCCGGACCAGACCCTGATGCAGATGCCGACGCGCTTCTCGATGGGCTTCATGCTGTCGCAGCCTGGGATGGGCTTCGGTCCCAACATCAAGGCGTTCGGGCACCCGGGCGCGGGCGGCTCGCTGGGATTCGCCGATCCGATCAAGAAAGTTGGCTTCGGTTACACCATGAACCAGATGGCGAATGGATTGCTGATCGATATGCGCGCGGCTGCTCTATTCGACGCATTCTACTCAGCGCTATAGGCCTCACCCCGAACTCTCTCTCCGCGGAGGAGGGGAATCGAAGGAGAAGCATTTGTTGCACACATTTTTTTCTCTGTCTTGAATGACGCCACTAACTCCGTGGAACGAAAAATGGAGAATCGAGCATGCCCGGATATGAAGAATTGCTAACGGAACTCACAGATCGCGAGGCTATCCGCGACCTGCCGGTGCGCTATTGCGATTGCGTGTGGCAGAACGCCCTCGACGCGATGATCGATCTGTTCGCCAAGGACGGGCAGTTCATCTCCAAGGGGCGCAAGCGCGAATTCATCAGCAAAGGCCACGCGGAGTTGCGTAAGATGTATGCGGGCGCGCTCGGCGAGGTCAATCCGCGCCCTTACATCCACAATCACGTGATCGATTTGAAAAGCAAGACCACCGCGAGCGGGCGATGCTACGTCGAGCTGCGCAGCGCGAAGAAGAATTTCGAATGGATCGGTACCGGCTTCTATGACGACGAATATGTGAGTGTTGACGGCAAGTGGAAATTCGCCTCGCGCAAGTTCACCAGCTTCGCGATGCAACAGCGAGAGGAATAACTGACATGGCAGGAATCCTGGAAGGAAGAGTCGCGCTCATCACCGGCGCGGGTTCGGGTATCGGTCGCGCAACTTCGAGAATCTTCGCGCGCGAGGGCGCCAAGCTCGTGCTCGCCGACGTTGTCGAAGACGGCGGCAAGCAAACCCTCGCGATGCTCGCCGACACTGGACGTCACGACGCCATCTTCATCAAGGCCGATGTTTCGAAGACCGAGGATGTTGAAGCGGCGATCGTGAAAGCGGTCGCGACCTACGGACAGCTCGATTGCGCGTTCAACAATGCAGGCATCGAGGGCAAAAACGGCCTCACTCACGAGTGCGAGCGCGACAACTGGGACCGGGTCCTGGCAATCAACTTGACCGGCGTGTGGTTGTGCATGAAGGCCGAGCTCGCGCAGATGCTCAAGCAAGGCAAGGGCGGCGCTATCGTCAATACATCGTCGGGCGCGGGACTGGCCGGAGTCCGCGGAATGCCAGCCTACGTGGCGGCGAAGCATGGTGTCGCGGGACTGACGCGCGCAGCCGCGATCGAATACGGCAAGCATGGCATCCGCGTCAACGCCGTATGCCCCGGTCCCATTCGTACTCCGATGATGGATCGCTTGCTCGGCAAGCGGCCCGAGGCCGAGGAGCGTTTCGCGCGCGGCGGCCCGCTGCGGCGTCTCGGCGAGCCCTCGGAAATCGGCGAGACGGTCGCGTGGCTGTGCTCGGATCACGCATCGTACGTGACGGGCCTGCCGATGCCGGTAGATGGCGGCTTCATGGCGCAATGAGCGAGATCGAGTGATTCGAAATTCTGAGTAGGAGTCGTTCGCGAACGGCCCGCGAAAATCTTCTTCGCGGCCACATCATTGCCTTTTGTGTTGTGCCTATTCAAAACGCCGTCCTCATGACGAAGTGGGGCAAGTACGGTACTGCAACGCGCGATGCTGGCGTTGTTGATTCGGATCCTGCTTGCACTGCGGTCGGTGGAAAGACGATTGTTGGTACCGAATACCTGGTCCCGGGTGACCTACCGCATCGCGGCGATACCGATCCTTGGCGGGCTCCATCATCAATACGTTCGGCTTTAGGTTTGGTCTATGGACAGGCCGAATTCACGGCTATCATGGTGGCAAGGCTTTGACGCTAGACGACACGCTTGCAGCGCCTCCGCCATATTTGCTTTGCTATCAACCCTCGGATCCAGTTTTCGGCAGCGACACCCGCAACAGCTTCTTTCGGCTCAAGTCTCACCGGGCCGAAAATCGTCACCGACATTTGCACGGTGCTGAATGCCAACCTCAAGCGATTCGGAGTAATTTTTCTCTATTGTTTGGCGCGAAGGCGCATTTCCTCACGCGCACGCAACTCGCGCCGCATAATCTTGCCGGTCACAGTCGAGGGGAACTCCTCCATGAACTCGATTTCGCGCGGCGCCTCATGCGCAGCGAGCCGCGTTTTCACGTGCATGCTGGATTTCCTTGATCATCTGGTCCGAAGGTTTGAACCCTGGCAGCAGCTTCACGAATGCTTTGATCGCCTGGCCGCGTTGAGGGTCAGGCACACCGATCACGGCACATGATGCGACCGACTTGTACTCCATGATCTTGGCTTCGATTTCTGAAGGACCGATTCGATACCCGGAACTCTTGATGACGTCGTCGTTCCGGCCCTGGAAATAGACGTAACCTTCGTCGTCCATGTGGCCGAGGTCGCCCGTCAGGCACCATTCTCCCTTGAACTTGTCGCTCATCGCGGCGGGATTCTTCCAATACTCGCGCATCACGACCGGCGAGTCGCGGCGAATCGCGATCTCTCCACTCTCCCCGGTTTTCAGCGGCACGCCTTCGGGCGAGACGATGCTGACATTGTGACCGGGATATGGCTTGCCCAGCGGCTCGAGGCGGGCCTTCTCAATCGCGCTGCAGGTGCCGATGAAGTAGTTCGCCTCGGTCTGACCGAAGCCCTGGTTGAACTCGACCTGCAACTCCTCGTCGACCCATTTCGCGAGTTGCGGACTGACCGGCTCGGCGCCGCTCACGATGCATCGCAATTTCAGTTGTTTGTACTTCTCGCGGGGCTGCTTCACCTCGCGCAACACCTTGAGTGCGGTGGGCGGATAAAGGCCGACTGAGGCGCCGTACTTTTCCAGCAGCCGGAACGTGATGTCGGGATCGAAACGCGCCTTGCTGCGATAGGCAAGCACGGGAATCCCGTACGGCCAAATCGCAAGCAGACCGTCGAGCAGACCGCCCGCCCACGCCCAATCGGCGGGACTGTAATAGAGGTCGCCGTCGCGCAGGTAGTTGTATGAATAGTCGATGCCGTTGTGGCCCAACACGTAGCGCGCGACGTGCAACACCCCTTTGGGATTGCCGGTGGTGCCAGAGGTGTACATCAGCAGCACCGGATCCTCGGCGCTCGATTTCTCCATTGTGAACGACGCCGCGCCCTTGCTCATCATATCGTCGAAGCTGAGTCCACCCTTGGCGTTGTCGGTGACGATGATGTGCTTGAAGTTGGGGAGGCTCTTGCGATCGACCGCGTCCATTTTTCCGACCGTCTCGGGCTCCATCAGGATCGCCTTCGCGGAACTGTTGTCGAGGCGGTACTGAATGGCGTCGGGACCAAAGAGTTTCGAAATCGGTAGCGCTATCGCTCCAAGCCGATAAAGCGCCATGTGCGCGATCGCGGTCTCGGGACGTTGCGGCGTATGAACCGCGACGACGTCGCCGCGACGGATCCCGATAGCTCGCAGCGCATTCGCGAAGCGGTTCGTCGCCTCGATCATCTGCGCGAAGGTGTAGCGCGCGGTGTGGCCTTCGTCGTCTTCGTAGAGCAGCGCAACCTTGTCGCGAAGCTCGGTGTGCCGATCGAGGCAGTCGATCACTACGTTGTAGTCGGTCGGCACGTTCCACTTGTGCTTCGCGCGAAGCTCCGCGAACGACTTCGCCCCGCGCACCGTATGTTCCTTAAGTCCAATCATCGTCAAAACCTTGAGCTAGTGAGAATGCGTCGGTTTGTGGCTCGCCGCCGAATTCTTCGACGGTAGACCGCGAGCGGCCTGACGTTTTCGACGTGCGGCCATCTTGTCGTCGAACTCGGCGCCGCGGCCAACCTTATGCGCGGCGAGCCGCGTCGCCGAATAATCGTCCATTCCGCACAGCCGCGCGAAGTTCGGCAGCTTCACTTTGGTGACGTCGGTGTCGCGAGCGGCCGATCGTTCGAATGCGGTCGAGATCGGCGGGCCACGGTGAATGGCGAAGGTAGAAATCACACGCTTGGATTTGGCGCCGCAGCCTGGGCATCGCTGTCCCCTGTTCGAGGCGCCCGCTCGCGCCAGCATTTCGAAGACGTGCCCTTCGCCGCACTGCCATTCGTATATCGGCACTGTTCCTACTCGACCTTGTGCGGATGTTCCTTCCAGTCTTGCGGGTCATGAGTGATCCACATCGTCGCCTCGTGCATGTCGCGGATAGCCTTGATGCGCTTGATCGATATCACCGACTGGATCGGGTCAGTATCGAGCGGCATCGTCGCCTCAATATCCACGGCCGCGCGGACATGAACCGTATCGCCGGTTAACAGAATCCTGCGGCTGGGTAGGTTTACCAGCAGCGAGCATTCTCCCGGCGTATGCCCCGGAGTAAGCAGAAACTTCAGGCTCCCGTCCCCGAAGAGATCGAAATCCTGATCGAGCTCGATCCAGTCATAGCCGCGAGTCGGAATGTAGTCGTTCAGAATAAACGCCCAACGCTTGTCGGGCTCGGGCCAGTACGCGTAGCGAATTTCGTTTCGCCCAGCGAGGAACTTGGCTTTGGGAAAATAGGTCAGGCCGCCGGCGTGGTCGAGATGCGCATGCGACAGGATCACGTATTTGACGTCTTCGGGTTTGTAGCCGACGTTCTTGATCTGCTGGTCCAGAGTGTCGGACTTTTTCCATTGTAGCGGCAGATGCCGCGCCATCTCGCCCCAGTAACCAATCGCGTCGTCGATTATCTTCGGGTTGCATCCGGTGTCGAACAGCACCAGGCCCTTGGGATGCTCGATCAGAAACGACGGGCACGGCAGGTCTAGCATCGTGTTGTCGCCACCCTGCATCAGGAGCGACATCGGCGCCGAGAGTTGCGCGCCAGGAAGAGCCCACATTCGTCGAACCTTGGATTCAGCCATCTCGCACCTCACAATATTTCAGTATCGTCCGCCGAGCTTGGTGTGATCCCAGCTCGTGATCTTCTCCGGCACGATCTTAAGCACGACCCGTTTCGGCGTGCTGTCGGCCGCTTCGCGCGGAACCTCCGACCGCTGGCCCTGTTTCTGGCCGATCGCGCGAAGACTTTGGCGCACCTGCTCAGGGTCTTCAATGATCTGACAGTGGCCGCGAATCAGCACGCCCTGCAGTTCGCCGTAAGAGCGTCCGCTTTCCACCATCACCCCGACCTTTGGATTGCGGCGTATGTTCACAACCTTTTGCGCCTTGCCGTAGGAGGTCATGTAAATGGCGCCGTCGATATAGAAGTAGTTCATCGCCACCACGTGCGGGAATCCGTTCTTGTCCAACGTTCCGAGCGCGGCCTTGAGGTTCTGGTTCAGGAACTGTTCCTGCTCCTCGCGATTGAATTTGATCAAGCTCTGTCGGCTTGGCATCGGGTTGTTCCTTCTGAAGATACGTCCTCTCTGGAAAAGATCGCGTCCGCGTCAGCACGTCCATTCCATTTCCAGCGAGGCGAGCCCGCGGAATTGGAATGAATCGATATACTCCAATTGCTCAGTTACCCTCCGAGCGCCGGCCAATACGGGAACGAGCTGCTGGAGCGACGCTGTCGCCTCCATTCTGGCGAGCGCGGCGCCGAGACAGAAATGGAGGCCAAAGCCGAAGGCGATGTGTGGCACTTCGTTCTTGCGGTCAATATTGAAAACCGCTGCATCGCTTCCGAATGCGGTCTCGTCGCGATTCGCCGAACCCAGCAGCAGCGTCACGATGGCGTCCTTGGGAATTGCGATACCGGCAATCTCTACCGGCTCAGTCGCGCGCCTAAACAGATAGTGCACCGGTGGATCCCAGCGAAGCGTCTCCTCGATTGTCGCGGGTATTAGATCCGGAGCGGCATGCACCCTAGCCAGAACATCGGGATGCGTAAGCAACGCATAGGCGGCATTGCCAATCAGGTTTGCTGTAGTCTCAGTTCCTGCGAACAACAGTAGGTTCGCGAAAATGATCGCCTCGTCTGGCGTCAGAACTTCGCCTTCGCTGGCGCGCACCAGGACGCTTATCAAATCGTGTCCGTTCTCAGCTGTGCGGCGTGCGATTGTGCCGCGCAAATACTCTGACATCTCGGCGCTCGCCGCGGCCGCACCGCTCCCGACAAAGCCGAGATGGCGCTTCGAACCGTTCATTCCGATGGTAATGATGGTAGCCCACCGCTTGAAATCCGGGTAGCGCTCGGGTTCGACTCCCAGCACCTGCGCGATCACGATGACAGGCACCGGAATCGCGAGTTGCGCGATCACATCGAAGCGGCGCGCGGCGCGGATCGAATCGATGGATTCGCTCACCGCACTTTCGACCGCCGGTTTCCAGGCCAAGATCTGCCTTGGAGTGAAACCGCGATTGAGGATGTTGCGCAGTCCCGTGTGCACCGGAGGATCGCTGGTCACCAGACTTGGCCGCGGGGAACCGGGCGGCACGGGTGCGCCTGACTGATGGCGGGTCGAGCCCGTCAGGACTGTCGCCATCGCATCTGAAGAGAAACGCCGTGTGTCCTTGAGGATGGCCGCCACGTCGTCGTAGCGCGAGACCACCCAGGTCTTCGACCGCGCTGCCCAATAGACCGGCGCCGAGCGGCGCAGCTCTTCGTATACAGAATAGGGATCTGCGCGAAACTCAGGAGAAAAAGGGTCGTAATCCAGATTCATCGCAATCGCTCCTGGTAAACGTTGCAGCTGGCGCTTCAGGCCTCATCTATCGCTGATCGCCCGGACTCACTTACCATCCGGTCCTCCTGCGTCGACGGTGAAGAACATCCGGGTGATGCCTATCACCGAGCCAAGGCGCCTGATGCCGATCGACTCAATCATAACTAAACGGATTATGCACCATGAAGGCGCCAGCGGCGAAACCGCCCGCGAGAATGTTCACGCCGAATCACTCGAAAACAAAAGTTCGAATCTGCGCCTCTTAGCAGAGCAGTTGGCGGAACATGCTCTACTTATTCCTACGAGGCGGGCGCCGCCGTGGTTGTAGTATAACGCGATGCCCTCGGCTGGCGTCGCGGCAGAATTCTCCTTCTCAATATAATTTGAGGGGCTTACTGTCGGCGTGGGGTGCGTCGCGCGCCGCTTGACCACGATCCGCAATCAAAAGTAGTTAATTGAATGACATCGCATCAAAAGATCCCGTGCCGAGGAACGGCGGAGCTCGGCTCGAAGAAAAATCCGGACGTATTTCTATTTCTGGCGATCCTCTCTCGCCCTTGTCGATGACGCGTAACAGTAACCCTGCGGTCGCCGCGGCGATGGGCGCTGCTGTATCGCTTGGCCTGACAGTCGATGATGCGGTCGTGCTCCAGGAGTCGAACAAGCTCGCTGTGCGCCTGCTGCCGTGCGACGTTCTTGCTCGGGTCGCGGAGGAGCGCATCAAGCGCTGGGCGGAGTTCGAAGTTGAGCTTGCTTTACGGCTCGCGGAAACCGGGAGCCCTGTAGGAGCGCTTGAGCCTCGAGTCGCGCCGGACGCTTACGTGCGTGACGGCTTTGTGGTTACGCTGTGGACCTACTACGAACCTGTGCCGTCCCGAGAGTTCGCATCAGCCGACTACGCGCACGAGCTCGAACGGCTGCATGACTGCATGCGGCAGATCGACTTCCCTACACCGCACTTTACGGATCGAATTACCGACGCCCAACGGCTTATCGGAAATCGCGACCAGACTCCGGAAATCATTGACACGGGTTATGACCGTGCGCCGGTCGATCGAGAACTTGACGGCCAGGCTCGCGCTATATGAAGCACACAGCCAGCGCGTCGATGCTTGTCTCGTCCATACCCACGCCGGCCATAGAACAGAGGTGACGAGGCTTTTGCCCGAGCGCGGCGGTAGGTTGACTATGAGTCGGAAGAGATCCGCGTTGGCCACCGCCTCGAGATGTTCGCAAATGGCGTCGAGATGCCAGTTCCACAGCAACGGCGTGGTCGGTTCGATGATATGCCAGGCTTGACGGACGAACTCGGCCAACGAATCTCGTGCCAGTGACAGGTCGAGCAGGGCGAGATTAAATTTGAGCGCGTTCGGACGCAGCAAAACAGTTCCATTCTGAGGGAGCTGTTTCCGTTTTAGCCGGCTCATCGCTTTCCGTCCTCAGGGAACGAAGGTTGACCAGGATCGCCTTGGGCTTTGGCAATGAGACGGCGTAATTCAATACGCTCTTCGAGCGTGAGGCGCTCGAGCATCAGCAATTGATCCTTCGCCTCCTGCGAAGTTTGATGGGATGGGAGCTCAGATTCGAGCCGGTTGCGCATCTCCGCGAGCAACAGCTGGATGGAGCGCGCATCGCCCGACGCTCCCTTGTTGACCAGTTGCTTGATCATCGCCTCGCCTTTGGTGATTCGCTTGCGCTCGCCGTTCTCGTTGACTACTACCGGTTCACCAAGCGCCTGCAGCAGGAGCTTGGATACATTCTTCGATCCTTTCATACGCCCGGCGGGGTTACCGGACTTGTCTTTCTCAAAACGTGTCTTGTGAGGCGGCTTGGCGAAGCCCACCTGATAGTTGTTCTTCTTATCAAGCGGCATCGGCTACCTGCCTTCCCGACTCGATCTGATTGAAGGATCGATTGAGCCGGAGGTGACGCGCCAACTCGCCGGTATAGGTCTGCCATCGACGAACAATGGTGTCGACGTAGCGTGGATCGATTTCCAATCCATAGCACCGACGACCCGTCCGCTCGGCCGCAATGACGGTCGTTCCACCGCCGAGAAAACTGTCCAAGATGATGTCGCCGCGGCCGGAGACATCTGCGATCGCGTCGGCGACTAACTTGACTGGCTTAACGGTCGGATGAATAGCGAGGAGGTTGCCTTCGTCACTGGTGCGAAGGCCGACCGCACCAGGATAGTGCCAGACGTTCGTTCGATTTCGGCCAAACTCCCCTAGTTGCACGTTGTTGCGATGACGTGCGTGACCATTCTTGAAGACGAACACGAGCTCGTGCGCGCTCCGATAGAACGACCCCATACCGGCGGTGTCTTTCGCCCATATACAGAGGTTTTTGAACTCGGTGTAAGCGTCGAGGCCGGCCTCGACGACCTGGGCCAGAAGCCGCCAGTCCATACATACAAAATGAATCGAGCCCGGGCTGCTGTACCGAACCAGGAGCATGAATGCTTCTGTCAAGAAGCTTGTGAATTCGTCGTCGCTCATCTCGCCCCGTGGCCATCGCGAAGTCACGCTGATGAATTCTTCCTAGACCGCTGACGTTTCCTTCGATCCGCACATTGTACGGTGGATCAATGAACGCCATCGCTGCCTTGTCCTTTCCAAGCAGAGCTCTGAATGCCGCCGGGTCGAGAGCATTACCGCAACAAACTCGGTGAACGCCCAGCTCCCATAAGTCTCCTGGTCGGCTGACGGGCGGACCCATGTCGTCGATCTGCGTGGTGTCGGCGGGATCGTTATCAACAACAGTGTCGGCACTCAAGTTCTCTATGCGAAGGTCGATCTCGCCCATTTCGAAGCCGGTTGCTTCCAAATCGAAGTCGAGGTCGAGCACCGCAAGGTCTCGAAGCTGTTCCGCGAGGATGCGGTCATTCCACTCGGAGTTCTCGGTCAAGCGATTGTCGGCGATCGCAAACGCTCGGAGCTGTGTCTCACTCAGGTGGTCGAGCGAGATCGTCGGGACCTGCCTGCGACCGAGCAGTTTGCAGGCCATCACCCTGCCG
This sequence comes from uncultured delta proteobacterium, assembly GCA_963842215.1. Taxonomy (GTDB): domain Bacteria; phylum Desulfobacterota; class Binatia; order Binatales; family Binataceae; genus Binatus. Next base: position 164,654 of record CAWJFQ010000002.1, read on the forward strand.
TGCCCTGCGACCACCTTTAGTTTGGCGTCGATCAGCACTGGCACGACGAAACCGAATGCTTGAATACTTCGAGCGATCTGGCGGACTTGTTTTGGACTGTGAAGGCGTGGGTTCCGCGTGTCCAGTGTCAACTCGGAAATTTCCCTATAGCAGACCGCCACTCGCTGTTCCGCCCCGTCCGTTTGAAAAGTTTTTTTCTTCACCTCAACCACCTCCTGCAAAAACAAAAAGCCCGAACCGACGCGCGAAGGCGTCAGGTTCGGGCTTGAGTTATTCAATACCCGAGGATGATTTACTTAGCCATCGAATCAAAATTACATCCCGTCGGTCTGAGAATCAAGTTCCGGAACGACTCTGAACGCAGATCACTGCGAGCTTGGCAGCGAATGCGCCAGAGTCAGAGCAATTCAGCCTATAGGGTCTCGCGGGTTCGAATCCTCTTCTCTCCACCAACCAGTCTTGTAATGTTTTCGATATATTCTGGAGAAGCGATGGAATCGGCGCGTGGGGCGCGGTTCACGCGCAGCGGTGGACGCGGAGAATGGCACCGGCTGCGGCTGACGGCAAAAAACGGATTCAAAATTCTCTGTTCGCGATTTTGGCATGTCCATCTGCGAACCGGCCGATATTTGCAGGAAAGCAGTCCTCGGGAAGAACGCCCGACGCAAGCAACTAAGCGGGTGTGAGTCTATCGGGGTTTCCAGAGCTTGTTGCTGCGAGCTCCAGAGCGGGGGCGGTTCGATTGGCTGGGTAATTGCGATGGTGCTGCGTTCCGCAGACTGGCGGCCTTCGGCGATCGCCTCGACGATCCTTGGCGCCAGGAACGCCAGCCGCATTACGCGCCGCACGTGACGGCTCGTAAGATGTTCTCGCCTGGCGATCTCACCGATCGACCTTGCCCGGCCCGCCAGCAGATCGTTGGACCATCGGTACGCACGGGCGGTCGCGTTAAGCAGCGGTAGATCGAGGCGGGGCCGTTAGTTGTGGCGTCACCATCAATGATCAGCCGCATTTCGACGCCACGCCGTTTCATCTGCAGCGGGACGAATCGAACAGAGCAAGTTCGTTGCGAGTCGCCGCACAGGGCCACCTCGGATGGGATGGGCAAATTGATCGAAGCCTGCATGCCGCACTACTCGAGCCAACCTGCTCGACCAAGCCTGTCGAGCGCCTCGGATGCAGACCTCCGCTTCGGACCGCAGCCTTGATCAAAGCCAAGGCGACTTGAATATGCGGCAGTCGGCTCCCATCAGGTTGAGTTCTTGAATCGCACAGCGATAGCCCCTCGATCGTCGAGAATCTTCTGCGCAGCATCGCGACCGCTCGCTCGAGCTCCGGTCCCGGTACTCGCCACCCACGTTGGCCCTCCAGTTAGCGACCCTCTGACCAATCCTCGCGATACGTAGTAGCGATAATGGCTGGCGTCTTTTACCGCACCTTGGACATATAGCGGCTCACCGTTTCGTCGAAGACTTTTCCCGCGAGCGGACTCGGCGACGCTTTGGTTCAGGTCGGTCGCGATGCGTGGCAGCCTGATCGCACAAGCGCCGCTGAACTTTCTCCCAGAGTTCGCGGCCCAAAATCGCTTCGTGTTGTCCCGGATGCCGCTCCCGCTTGTGACGAATCTCGCCGATGTAGATCGGATTGGACAGTAGTTCGTACAGCGCGCCGCGCGAAAAGCTCTGCCCGCCTGATCTGTTTCCCTTCCTGGAGACGCGGATCTTTGACACGACGCCGTCCCGGTCGAGCTCCTTCTTCAGCTTCGGGACAGAACCTGTTTTCAGATAACGCTGGTAAATCTGCCGTACGGTCGCGGCTTCCGCCTGATTGACGACCAGACGGCGATCACGGACGTCGTACCCGATGGACGGACACCCGCCCATCCAGATTCCCTTTCGCTTCGAGGCTGCGATCTTGTCCCGTATCCGCTCTCCCGTAACCTCGCGTTCGAACTGAGCAAATGACAGGAGCACATTGAGGGTCAGCCGGCCCATCGAGGTGGTGGTATTGAACTGCTGGGTGACCGCCACAAACGAGACGCCCTGCGCGTCGAAGACCTCGACCATCTTTGCGAAATCGGCCAGCGATCTGGTCAGCCGGTCGACCTTGTACACGACCACGACATCGATCAGGCCATGGCGGATGTCTTCGAGCAGCCGCTGCAACGCAGGCCGCTCCATGTTCCCGCCGGAGAGACCGCCGTCATCGTAGGCGGTCTTGACCAGTTTCCAGCCTTCGCCCTGCTGGCTCTTGATGAAGGCCTCGCTGGCTTCGCGCTGTGCGTGCAGCGAATTGAAGTCCTGCTCGAGACCCTCTTCTGAAGACTTTCGCGTGTAGACAGCGCAGCGGCGGATGGCGTTACTGGCGCGCTCCATTGCCTGCCTCCTTTGCCGGTGCCTTGAGCCCGAAGAACAAGGGTCCTGACCACTGGCTCCCGGTGATCATCCGGGCCACCTGCGAGAGTGAACGGTAACGCTTGCCGCGGAACATCACCCCGTTTTCGACCACCGTGACCTCATGCCGCGTACCGCCCCATTCCCGGATCAGGATTGTGTCAGGGCCGACTTTCCTCGTCGGCACGACCTTGGTCGGCTTGCGCACTCGGGCATCTTCGGCGACGCGCTCGAGCAGTCGGCGGGTGGCCGGTTTGAGACCACCCAGCACATTCTCCTGGATGCGGTACGCAACCGCTCGCCTGAGCCAGTCCCGGCTCAGATGTGGAGGAGCTTCGATTTCGTAGAGAAGCTTCCATTGGGATCTCAGTTGAGTGAGATCGAGTGATTCGAGGCTCGCGATTTCTGCCGAGAGCTTCTCACGTTCCTTGTCCGATACCTTTCGCATGGTGCCTGCCTCCTCGACAGGTGGACAGACACATCGCTCTGTGGGCGCGCACAGTCCAGTCGAGAGCCAGTAAAAGCTTCATAGTCTAAACGAGCCACTGACTGGCAGAAACCTAAGCAATTCGGGCGGCAACACCTATGAAGCTTAGCGTGATTCGCGCAACGCACTGAAGATCAGAGGGACCCGGATAGCTGCCTTCAAAGGGAGACAACCGAGCGGCCTTTGCTCTCTTAGGTTGCGATCCTCAACTGCCACTGACATTATCTATGCCCGCGACCTAGCTTCGCGACTCACAAAAGCTCGGGATAGTTGGACGCGATCAACGCCTAAACAAAAGAACGGAGCACTCCATGGACCTTCAGAAAATCTTGTCAGATCTCACTGCGGAAAAAGATCGGATCGTCAGGGCGATAGAATCACTCCTCGAGTCGCCCTCAAAGCGTGGCCCGAAGAAGGGTGTGAAGCGCCCACGGGCGACGGGTAGGCGTCGCGGTGGAATAACTCCCGAGGGCAGACGGCGCTTGTCACTGGCCATGAAGAAGCGCTGGGCGGAACGCAAGAGAAAGAAATCCTAACTGTCCCGGAACCTAGGCTTTAAGTTCGAAGGCCACTGGTTGTGGAAGGTCCCCTTCTTTGATTCGGGCGACTCGTTCGCCTTCCAATCGCCGTTAATCGGTCACGCTCCGTCTCGCGCCTAGATTTGCCCGGCCTCATTATTCACGAGAATTTCCGAACTTAAGTCATCGAAATCACTCGCTTCATCCGCCGCACAGAGCAAACATCCCGTGCGAGCCGATATGGCTCAGGAGAAATACAGCGAATGGATGCGTCGAAATTGACAAACGGAAGCGGACGAAGTCTTAGCCAAGCCTTCGCCTGGCTAAGAGTGGTCAGCCGAGTGCGGTGCGTTCTGAGGCCAAGAAGGTCGATAAGAGAGTCAACCGGAAAAAAGGCCAAGACAGAACGTCCGCAGGCAAAGGCAATCAGAAGCTCGAAATCGGAGAAGCTCGTCTGCCGCTATTGCGGAAGCTCACGACCTGGCTCCCAGCTTCATCAAGCGACGAGATCGCCGATGCCGCAAATGTTTCAGCAAGCGCTATGGATCGGCGGCTCGGACCAAGAAGGCGAAGGTCAAGAAGTAGATTCGCTCAAGTCGATGACAGGGGCTGGGCTCGAAAGAAGCTCGGCCCCTGAGTAAATCGCCACGCGAGTTTCTAACAGAGTAGACCATGTGATATCAGATTTTAAGGGCCACCATTTTGTATAAGATACCAAGCCGAATTAAGCGCCATGGCGGCATCACGTGCGGAGAAGTGTAACGTCCATCTCGACACGTCACCCGTAGCGCCCTACAGGTAGCCGCCAGTCCGTTCTCGTCCGGTCTAGTCCGCTCTGGTCCACGAACGTGACCCCAGTTCCCTAGTATGACTTGCGCAGATTCTATTGTCTTCGTCGACGGTCAGCTTAGCTCGAAACCGCATCGCTCTGAATTGCCCGGCCATCGAGTGACGGCGACCCGCGGATAGCTAGCCTTACTCACGTCGCGGATCGACCCGCAAAACATGCGCGCCGGCCTGAGCATTCATGGAATCGAGAAGCTTGGCGACCTGCACAACCATCTGTCGTCCCTGGCGGATAACGAACTTTTCGCGCTCCAATCGTGCCAGATGCTCGGTAACTCTTGGCCGCGAGGCGCCGACCAGGTTGGCGATGTCCTTCTGGCTGAAAGGTACGCGCAGCAAGGTGCCGCGCGATTCCTCGACTCCAAAGTCCGCGCACAGTTCCACCAGCGCGACGGCTATTCGTTCGTGCAGGCCAAGGTTCAGAAAACTCGAGCTGCGCAGCAGGAGGCGGTACCATTGCTTCAAATCGTTGCTGTGGAATTGCCTGAAGGCGGACTCAGGAGCGTTTGGGGTAATGCCGCCGAAATCAGCCCAGCTCACAGTTCCAACGCGGCAATCGTTGTAAGCCTCGCATTGAAAACCGGATTGACTGAGCGGCAGCGCTGGGAAATCGGGAATCGGTCCCGGAGCCAGCAGCGCTACAGTGACACGCTCGTTGCGCGTGTTGCGGCAGGTGATCCGCGCAATTCCTGCCAACAGAATATGAGCACCTTGGGCCTGCGCAACGTCGCGCAGAATTAGCGCGTGTCGTTTGTAATTGGAAAACGCGAGGCGCACTTCCAGAAGTTTAAGCTCAGAAGGCGAAAGCCACGACAAAATCTTGAGTCGGCTTAGTCTGTCGAGGTCTGTTTCGCGGGAAGCTTTTTTCTCACTCAAAATCGCACCGTGCAGGGATCGGGCGGATACACCGTTGGCGCCTACGACGGATAAGCTTGATGGAGTTGTTCTAAGCCAAATAAAGTTAGGTTCAAGGCCGATTCTGTTACAAAGGGAACAAATCCCCGGTTGTTTTATAGCACCGATTGTCATCACAGTCCCGGACTGGGGACGCCTTCGATTCGACGGGCGCAAGTTAGAATCAAGGGACATCGAGATCGCGTTAATCTTCGTACCCATGGCAGCACGGTCGTCACGCGGCAAATCCATCAGGCAAAGGGGGGCCAGGCCCCCTCAACCTCGCGCGGTCAACGCTCAAGACCTAGGGAAATTGCAAGGGTTAGCGGGCCTTTCTCCACGGAAGTTGGAAGCATTGCGCGCCAAGATGCGGATTCGGCAGTTTTCCAGACACTCGATCGTCTATAAGGAGGGGGAATCAGATGACGCCGTATACATCGTGCTCTCGGGGATCGCCCGGCTTCTCTGCCTCAATCGAAAAGGGAAACGCAATCTGCTCGAGGTGCTGGGACCCGGGGACGTGATCCAGATTCCGTCACTCTTGCCCGATATTCGTCATAAACTCACCTGCGAGACGTTCACGGATTGTCAAATCGGGTTGATAGGCCCAACCCCGCTGGTGGAGGGCATCGTCGGCATTCCGTTCCGCGAGTTCAACGAGGCACTCAATTTGACGGTCGGCCGATGGTGGACGCTGCTGGAGCGCCATTCAAACTTTCTCAGCCAAACCGTTCGAGAGAAAATCATGCTCGCCTTGCTCGACCTCGGCCGCAAGTTCGGTCAGCGAGACGACCACTCGATGATCATAGATCTGGGTCTAAGCGGTCAGGACATCGCGGATCTGGTGGAGAGCTCGCGGCCGAAAGTGAGTATGTGCCTCAAGAAGTCTCGTTGCTGAAGGCGTCGTGACGCGCGAACATCGCCGTCTCATCATCGACTCGGTAAAAATTCAGGATAGCCTGCGTTCCTGACGCTGGTCGCGGCCAAAAACAGGATCTGAACCACGGCGGTCGGCCTTCGACAATCGCCTCGACGAGTCCAGGTGGAAGATCGCTAAGCCGCTGCCAAGGTGGCAGTCTGCGTCCATGTCCTGGGCGTAGTTGCGATCGCGATTCCCATCAAGCGGGCAGTCGTGGCTCCTCAAAACTTGGTCCGCACGGAGCCTCATAGGGTAGCTTGAACAGCTCGCGGACAATCGGGCGTGCGCTGATGACCGACATCCCGGTCGATCCGAAGCGCACGCCCGAGTTACCTCCTCTCGTAACCTTTCGCCGCTAGCGTTAACCGCGTCTTGGTTACTACAAAAGATTGTCGGCTCTCCCTCCCCCGAGAGCCGAAGGCACGCTTGGTCATATGCCCTCATGGTGAAGCCAACGCGTGCTTTTTTTCAATCTGATGACCCAACCGGCACCCGAGTAACCTTTGCCGGCCATGAGGAACATGTCAGTTGATGAGGCGCAGAATACCTTGACCAGACTTGTTCGTGGGGACTATCCGTACAGAATCTGGCCTCCTGCTACAAATCACGCCGCGCGGTGCCCTCCGCGGACCGTCAGCACGGGAACGTTCGATTCGCGAACCGTTCGCTCGGCGGCGCTTCCAAAAACTAGGTGGCCCAATCCGGACTGTTCATGCGAAGCCATTACGATCAGATCGGGTTGGAGTTCCTTTTCGGCCTCGAGTATCGCGCTGGCGGGGTCTCCACGTCGCACCATAAGATCACATTTGGTTTTGGCGCCCAGAATTTCAGCCGCTACCTTTACGAGGCGCGCTCGGGCATCTTGCTCCCACTCAGGCGTCGATGGTTCTACAGGCTGTTCAGATGGTTCAAAGGGGGTAGGTACCACACGGAGCAGACTCATTGCAGCGTCATATCTCTGGGCCAGGCACCATCCAAAGTTCAGCGCGGCGATAGAGTCGGGATCAAAATCAACCAGGCAGAGAATCTTCTTCAAGGCTCCGATGGCGGTTCCGCGACCGAAGGTCAAGACCGGTCGCTTCGATGAGCGAAGCACATGTTCGGCGATACTCCCGATAATCAGACGGTCGATGGCGGTCCGCTCGTGAGTCGCCATAACAATCAGGTCGACATCGAGTTCCTCGGCTGCCTTTTCGATTAGTTCAGCGGGCCATCCAGCTTGCACGAGAATCTCGTGCCGGACCTTGGCCAGGTGTGTTCGCGCGACCCGCTCGAGGCGGCGCTCGTCAGGTTGGGTCGAAAGCTTGACCTCGCGAGCAAGTTCGACGAGGTTACTCATCGGCACGAACTCGACGTGCATCAAGTACAGCAACGCGTCGTCTTTTCGAGCGAGCTTGGCCGCCTGGTCAAGCGCCGTCATCGCGTTATCGCTGAACGCGACCGGGCAGAGAATCTTATGGAATAGCTGCATAACTACTTTTTGTTCAGCAACCCCTCGAGTCGGCTGTGATTCTTTACGCACACGCCGAGACTAGTGAACGGATCCGGCCAGTCGTGCTTGACGCAGTAAGGCAGCGCCGCCATGTCGTTGTCAGTGTATCCGCGCGCCGAAAGATCCTTCTTAAGGCAATCGGTGTGCGGTTTGTTTGAGCCCGCGACACCGGCCGCGTCGTCGGCAGCTTCAGTTATTAGCGCATTGCGCAGCTCGATCTTCACCTGCGGATCATCACTCTTACCGAGCGAGCCCGCTACGTTGCTTGAGGGACCGCAGGTCCCGACCGAATCGATGAACGCCTCCTCAAGTCCGACCGTACTCAGATCTTTTGCGAATCCCACACCTACCGCTGTCATCAAAATGCTTGTAGCTATCAATGTTGCAGCAATTCGTTTCATCGCAATTCGTTCTCCAGGTTGAGGGGGTCAACTCAAGAGTACGGCAGTCCAACTTCGGGGGAGACAGTCAAACTGCCGTACACCATCCTTTGATTGAAGGGCTATTTGGCCGCGAGCTGGGAGTGTTCGTCGCGTCCCGCCCCGTGCAGTGCAAGGTCCGTCGGGTGCGTGGTCTGCATTATGTCCCTGGCCTTGGTCACTTCGGCTGCCGTGCCGTGGGCCAGGACGATGAACTTGTCAGCCTTGAGCGCAGACTCGTATTTTACGATACTATCTTTAGGGATGCCGATGCTGTAAAGCCCGGCACCGACCGCAGTCAATCCGCCCACCACTACCGCGCCTTCGAGAGCGCCGACAATCCACGCAACCAGGGGACCAGCTACCAGGACCGGTCCGACCCCAGGTATAGCGAAGAAGGCAGATCCGAACAGAAGCCCCCAAAAGCCACCCCAAAATGCTCCCATCTTACCCCAGTACATCATTCGATCGCCGGTATTGTAGTACCCTACGACATGCTCGTCGGTGTGATAGTCCTTTCCGACGATAGAAAGTTTCTTCATATCATACCCAGACCTTTGCAGATCCTTGACAGCTTCTTCTGCCTGTGAGTGGGTGTCGTAAACAGCTACAACTGAGTTAGCCTGAGGCATGATTTTAGTCTCCTTATCCTTTCATATCGATTTCGGTCATGGGAACAGTCTTGTCCGACGAAGAAAGTTTGAAGGTGTTATTCTTGATGAGGTGTGAATCTTTTCCCACCGACCTCACGAGTTTATGCGAACCACTTGATCCGAGTATGCGTTCAACTTCATCAAGACGTAAAGCGCGATTTGTAATCCAGAGAACAGGTAGCGCCGATCGCGGGAATGAGCTGTACGCCGAACCTGCTACGATAAAGTTGCGAAGCGCTGTTTGCACCTACATCGAGCATTTCTAGCTCCAGTCGTCGGTAAACTGATCCGCTTACGGTTCGCTTTCGAATCCGCAGGAATTACTCAAGTGTCAGCAAATATTGCGAGTACTGGCTTTGGACGCGCGGACTGCATGAGCCGGTCGGCGGGTAATCCGGAGACGCCGTCGAAGTGAAACCATGGACGGCGCGAAACCAATCGGCGAAGGTGATTTGGAAAGGCTTCAGCGCCAATCATTCAGCTACTTTCTGCATGAGACGAATCCAGAGAACGGGCTGGTGATCGATAAGACCGCACCGGACTGGCCTGCCAGCATTGCCGCCACCGGCTTCGCGTTGGCGGCCTATCCGGTGGCTGTCGAGCGCGGATTCATGCCGCGTGCCGCGGCGGTAGAACGAACGCTGACCACGCTGCGTTTTTTCTGGGACAGTCCACAAGGTCCCGAACCCGACGCCACCGGCTACCACGGCTTTTACTACCATTTTCTCGACATGCGGAGCGGCCGGCGCACGTGGCAATGCGAGCTATCCACAATAGATAGCGCTTTCCTGCTGGCGGGAGCGTTGACGGCGGGAGTTTACTTCGACGCGGACAACTCCGCTGAGCAAGAAATCCGCACGCTCGCTGATCAGCTCTATCGCCGCGCGGATTGGCAATGGGCGCAAAATCGTGGCGCCACGCTTACGCACGGCTGGAAGCCCGAGAGCGGATTTCTCGAATTCCGTTGGGCCGGTTACGACGAGGCGATGCTGCTGTACATTCTGGGAATGGGTTCGCCGACTTATCCGCTTCTAGAGACCTGCTACGCCGCGTGGATTTCGACTTACCGATGGGAGAACCGTTACGGTTACGAGTACCTTTACGCCGGGCCGTTGTTTACGCATCAGCTCTCACATCTATGGATTGATTTTCGCGGCATCCAGGATGAGTTCATGCACCTCAAAGGTATCGACTATTTCGAAAACAGCCGTCGCGCGACTTGTGTCCAACAACAATACGCGATGGACAACCCGCTTAAGTTCACAGGGTACGGTAAACATTGCTGGGGAATAACCGCGAGTGACGGCCCCGGCGCTGAGAAGATAAAGGTGAACGGCGTCGAGCGCCAATTCTTCGATTATGTGGGACGCGGCGTGCCGTATGGGCCAGACGACGGAACTATCGCGCCGTGGGCGGTAGTTACATCGCTGCCGTTCGCGCCTGAGATCGTGCTGCCCACGATCAACTACTTCATCAATCAAGTTAAATTAACCGCGCATAACCCGTACGGTTTCAAAGCGACTTTCAACCCGACCTATCCAGTCGAATCCAGCAACTCCTGTGGTTGGGTGTCACCATGGCACTATGGGCTCAATCAAGGGCCGATTGTCTTGATGATCGAAAACTATAGCTCTCAATTGATATGGAAGCTGATGCGTCAATGCCCGTACATCGTCAGCGGCTTGCAGCGCGCAGGTTTCAGCGGCGGTTGGTTGTGAAACTTCGATGAGGAGTCATCAGTGAAACCGGCTAGTTCGCAGATTCTGACGATCAATGGCGGCTCGTCGAGCATTAAATTCGCCTTGTTCGAAGCTGGCGAGCCGCTACGCCGCTCGTTGGACGGGAGTATTGAACGGATCGGCCTGTCGCATGCCACGTTTGCAGTCAAAGGCTCGGAGAAATTTTCCCGCGCGTTGGCCGTGCCGAACCACACGGTAGCGGTGAATGTGTTGATGGATTGGCTGGAGAAACGCAGCGACCGTGATGCACTGACCGCGGTCGGGCATCGCGTGGTGCATGGCGGGCCGAAGTATTTCGAGCCGCAGCGAATCACTCCGGAAATGGTCGAGGATCTGCACGGGCTCAGTGCTTTCGATCCTGAGCACATGCCGGAAGAGATCCAGTTAACCGAGGCGTTTCATCACCGATTTCCTGATCTGCCCCAAGTCGCGTGTTTCGACACGGCTTTCCACCATGACATGCCACAAGTAGCCCGTTTGTTGCCGATCCCGCGCCGCTACGAAGCGCGAGGGGTGCGGCGGTACGGGTTCCATGGGTTGTCGTATGCGTTTGATAGGAGAACTAGCCCGATTGGGCGGATCGGAAGCGGCAGAACGCCGGGTCATCCTCGCACATCTCGGCAACGGCGCGGGCCTGGCGGCAGTGCGTCACGGCAAATCGATGGATACAAGCATGAGCTTCACTCCAACGGCCGGAGTGCCGATGAGCACTCGTTCGGGCGATCTCGATCCCGGTCTAGTTTGGTACCTGGCGCGCACCGAAAAAATGAGCGCGAAAGAATTCAACGAGATGGTCAACTTCAAGTCCGGGCTGCTCGGCATATCGGAGACCAGTTCCGATATGCACGACTTGCTCGAGCATGAAACGCAGGACGTGCGGGCGGCCGAAGCGGTCGCGCTGTTCTGCTACCAGGTCAAGAAGTGGATCGGCGCATTCGCGGCGGCGTTAGGCGGACTGGACACGCTAGTGTTTGCCGGAGGCATTGGCGAAAACGCGCCCAAAGTCCGCGCGCGGATTTGCGACGGACTGGGATTCCTTGGAATCGAAGTGGAAGAGAAGCGAAACGCGCTGAATGAGGGCGTGATTTCGGCGGCGGACGGTCAGGTCACCGTTCGCGTCATTCATACTGATGAAGAACTCATGATCGCCAGGACAGTTTGCCGCGTTCTTGGCCTTGGCTGAAAAAAGGAGAATTGAACCATGGAGACAGAAATACTTTCCCCTGAACTACTCCACAAGATCGACGCGTACTGGCGCGCCGCCAACTATATCTCAGTCGGCCAGATTTACCTCTACGACAATCCGATGCTCAAGGAACCACTGAAACTGTCGCATGTGAAACCCCTAGTGGTCGGACATTGGGGCACGGTGCCTGGTCAGAACTTCATTTACGTGCATCTGAACCGGGTCATCAAGAAATACGATCTGAATATGTTTTACATCGCGGGTCCCGGGCACGGTGGCGCAGCGTTGGTGGGCAACGTTTACCTCGAAGGCACGTGGAGTGAAATCTATCCGAACGTCACCCAGGACGAAGCCGGGATGAAAGAACTGTTCAAGCAATTTTCATTTCCCGGCGGGATTTCAAGTCACGTAGCGCCGACGACGCCAGGATCGATTCACGAGGGTGGCGAGCTGGGATATTCACTGAGCCACGCTTTCGGCGCGGCATTCGACAATCCCGATCTAATCGTCGCCTGCATCATCGGCGACGGTGAGGCCGAAACTGGTCCCCTCGCGACTGCATGGCAGTCCAACAAGTTTCTCGACCCAATTACCGACGGAGCTGTGCTGCCGATCCTTCACCTGAACGGCTACAAGATCAGCAACCCGACCGTGCTCGCCCGTATCGAGCATGAAGAGTTAGAGCAATTTCTGCGAGGTTCCGGCTGGACGCCCTACTTTGTAGAAGGTGACGAGCCGGAAAAGATGCATCAACTCATGGCCGCCACTATGGAAAAGGTCATCGAAGACATTCGGCAAATCCAAAGCAACGCACGGGACAAAAACGACACTACGCGACGACGTTGGCCAATGATCGTCCTGAGATCGCCGAAGGGCTGGACGGGACCGAAAGTTGTCGACGGCTTACAAATCGAGGGCACCTTCCGGTCGCACCAAGTGCCGCTGCTGGTGGACCCCGAGCATCCTGAGCATGTCAAGCTGCTTGAAAGCTGGATGAAGAGCTACCAGGCAGAAGAGCTCTTCGATCGACGTGGCCGGCTCATGCCGGAACTGGCCGAGCTGGCGCCTAAGGGCGAGCGGCGGATGGGCGCCAATCCTCACGCTAACGGCGGCATTCTGCTGCACGATCTGCGCATGCCCGATTTCCACGACCATGCGGTAAATGTGCCTTCGCCCGGAGCCGTCAGCGGCCAGGATACGCTCGTGCTCGGCAGTTTTCTGCGCGATGTAGCTAAGCTGAATCAGGACAAGCGTAATTTCCGCGTGTTCGGTCCGGATGAGACATTGTCAAATCTGTTGTGCGCGGTTTTTGAAGTCACCGACCGTCAGTGGGACGCTCGCGCAATAAAAAATGATGAATTCCTCGCGCCAGCAGGACGCGTGCTGGACTCGATGCTCAGTGAGCACCAGTGCGAGGGTTGGCTTGAGGGTTATCTGCTCACAGGACGGCACGGGCTTTTCAATAGCTATGAGGCTTTCATTCGCATCGTCGACTCGATGTTCAGCCAGCATGCCAAGTGGCTCAAGGTGACGTTGGAACTGCCTTGGCGCCGGAAGATCTCATCTTTGAACTATCTGCTCGCCTCACACGTCTGGCAGCAGGATCACAACGGCTTCACGCACCAAGACCCAGGTTTCCTCGACCACGTGATCAACAAGAAGGCCGACATCGTGCGCGTATATTTGCCGCCCGACGCGAACTGTCTCCTATCGGTCTTCGATCACTGCCTGCGCAGTCGGAATTACGTCAACGTGGTAGTGGCCGGTAAGCACGCCCTTCCACAATGGCTGACCATGGACGCGGCAGTCGTGCATTGCACGGAAGGAATCGGCATCTGGCAATGGGCCAGCAATGACCAGGGAACCGAGCCGGACGTCGTGATGGCGTGTTGCGGAGACACGCCGACGCTGGAGATTCTGGCCGCCGTCTCTATCCTTCGCGAACATTTGCCCGATCTGAAAATCCGGGTGATCAATATCGTCGATCTCATGAAGTTGCAGTCTGCGAGCGAGCATCCGCACGGCCTAAGCGAGACGGATTACGATTCGCTCTTTACCAAGGATAAGCACATCATCTTTGGCTTCCATGGATACCCGTGGCTGGTGCATCGACTCACCTACCGCCGCACGAACCGCAACCTGCACGTCCGCGGCTACAAAGAAGAGGGCACCATCACGACCGCTTTTGACATGAGGGTGCAGAACGACCTTGACCGATTTCACTTAGTACAAGACGTGGTGGATCGTCTGCCGCAGTTGGGAGCCAAGGGCGCGTATCTGAAGCAGATGGTTCAGGACAAGCTCATTGAGCACAAGCAGTACATTGACAAGCACGGCCGGGACTTACCGGAAATCCGCAATTGGAAGTGGAAGGATCTGAGCAGTAACGACGCCGACGCGAGATCGCTCCACGCGGACTCAGTTGATCAGGCGGCAGCGCATGAGTAAGACAAAGCACAGTCACCAGCAGCACGAAGGTCTAGACAGCGTTAATCATGGCTTCCATCGCCCTTACTGGAAGCATGCGCATCATGACTGGCGTCTATGGGTCGCTATGAGTTTGATGCTCGTCGCCTTGGCTACCTATGTAATGAGCGATGACTTGGCCTGGTGGCCTCGCAGCCAACGTCAGCAGCCCCTTTCGGGCGGAGTGGGACACTAGATAAGCCTTGTAGAGCATCGATCGCCACCACCACCCCGACGGTCTTCGCTGTGTGAAAGGAATTTGACAGGAGTTGAACGATGGCTATTGAGAAGAGTTCCGCAGACGATGCGAAAACTTTGGACGATTCAAAAGACTCCGCGCGAGACGGATCCAAAGAACAAGTCGGCAGACCCAATGGTTCGAAGCCTACCGTGGACGAGCTTCGCAGACGCGCATACGAAATATTCCAGGCGCGCGAAGACTTGCTAAAGGCAGAGGTGGCCCTCTACGCGGATGCGTCCAAGCCCGACGCATCCAAACCTGACGCCTCAAGTGTCGCCAAACCAGATGGGCCCAGCGTGGAGGAGATTCGCAAGCGCGCGTTCGAGGCGTTTCAGGCTCGCCACGGTGAACCTGGCAGTGCGCTCGAGGACTGGCAAAAGGCCGAGTCCTCCCTTTCCGTGGAAGCGACTAACGCTAGCAAGCCCGAAGGCGATGCACCCAAGCCCGAAGGCGCAAAGGCCGACACACCCGAGGCTCGCACCTCAAAGGCAGATGGCGCCAAGGCGGATGCTCCCAAAGCTAACGGGACCAAACCCGATGCGGCCAAGGCCGATAGCTCTCAGGCCGATGAGCCAAAGGCTGATGCGGCTAAGGCTGACGACTCCAAGGCAGATGTGGCTAAGGCCGATGCTCCGAAGGCTGTTGCTAAACCCGACGCGGCCAAGGCTGACAGCTCTAAGGACGACGACTCAAAGGCTGACGCGTTCAAGACGGACTCGCCTAAGGCAGATGGGGCAAAGGCAGATGCATCTAAAGATGCGGTGAAGGTGCCGACTGATACCGGGACGATCGAGGAGGCGGTCACCAAGTTCAAGTCGAGTATCAAGGATGGGCTGACCCAGGAAGAGGCGGCAAGCCGGCTCAAGAAGGACGGTCCGAACGCCATCAAGGAAGTGCACATCAATCCGATCATGCGGTTCCTCAAGTTCCTGTGGGGACCTATCGCATGGATGATCGAGATTGCGGCGATACTCTCCGCAGTGGTTCGGCATTGGGAAGACTTTGTCATGATTTTTTTCATGCTGGCGTTGAATGCGGTGGTCGGCTTCTGGGAGGAATTCAAGGCCGACAACGAGATCGAAGCGCTAAAAAAGCATCTGGCAATGCATTCCCATGTTCTGCGCGACGGCAAGTGGAGCGACGTCCCGGCCAAGACCCTGGTGACCGGCGATATTGTCATGATCAAACTTGGCAATGTCGTCCCCGCCGATATGAAGCTGGTAGATGGCGACTACCTCAGCATCGATCAGTCGGCGCTGACGGGCGAGTCACTGCCGGTTGAAAAGAAGAAAAACGACGTCGCGTATTCAGGATCAATCGTGAAAATGGGCCAAATGAATGGGCTCGTCACCGCCACCGGAATGAACACGCTTTTCGGCCGCGCCGCACAGCTGACTGAGAGCGTTAAGACCGTTTCCCACTTTCAGAAGGCGGTCCTTAAGATTGGTAATTTTCTCATTCTGATTACTCTGGGCCTGGTCGCATTGATCCTTATGATCTCGCTATATCGCGGCGACCCGTTCGTTCAAACCATACTCTTTTGTCTAATACTCACAGTCGCTGCCATACCGGTCGCTTTGCCGGCCGTTCTGTCCGTCACGATGGCCGTCGGCGCGTCTGTGCTCGCCAGAATGAAGGCTATCGTCTCCCGCCTGGCCGCAATCGAAGAGATGGCCGGCATGGATATTCTGTGCTCGGACAAGACCGGGACGCTCACCAAAGACGAGCTCGAGTTGGGCAGCCCTGTTGTTTTCAAGGCGAGCAATGAGCAGGACTTGGTCCTAGCCGCGTGTTTGGCCTCACCAGCGAACGGCCGGGATGGCATCGACGATGCCGTCGTCAAAGGTCTCACCGATCAGTCTGCGGTAAAGGCCTATCAAATCACTCATTTCACGCCGTTCGATCCGGTCAGCAAGCGAACCGAGGCCGAGGTCAAGCATGGCAACGCCAGTTTCAAAGTCTCGAAGGGGGCGCCGCAAGTTATTCTGGATCTGACCCATCCGGACGCGGTCGCGCGCAAAAAAGCTGAAAAGCAGGTCAACGATCTGGCCAAAAAAGGCTTCCGCACGCTTGGCGTGGCGCGTACCGATGCCCAGGGAAAGTGGGAATTACTTGGACTGCTCTCTCTGTCCGATACGCTCCGCGACGATTCCGCCTCGACTATCGCCGAAGCGCGTAAAATGGGACTGCAGGTGCGCATGGTTACCGGCGACAACCTTGCGATTGCTCAGCAGGTGTCGCGCGAACTGAAACTCGGACCGAACATCGCAATCGCCAGCCAGCTTTTTCCTGACGGCAAGGCTGACAATGCGGACAAGATCGACGCGGCCGACGGTTACGCCGAGGTTTTTCCGGAGCATAAGTTCAAAATCGTCAAGGCCCTTCAGGCTGGTGGGCATATCGTCGGAATGACCGGCGACGGCGTCAACGACGCTCCGGCGCTCAAGAAGGCTGACTGCGGAATCGCTGTCAGTGGCGCGACCGACGCCGCTCGGGCAGCCGCCGATCTGGTGCTTACAGCGAAAGGCCTCTCCGTCATCACCGCTGCCATTTCAGAAGCCCGCAAAATATTCGAGCGTATGAACAGCTACGCAATCTACCGGATTGCCGAAACCATCCGCGTACTGCTCTTCATGACGCTCGCTATTGTGGTCTTCAACTTCTATCCGGTAACCGCGGTCATGATCGTGATCATCGCGGTCCTGAATGACTTTCCGATCATGATGATCGCCTACGACAACACGGTCGTCGCTCCGCGCCCGGTACGCTGGGACATGGAACGCGTGCTGACCGTCAGCTCGGTGCTTGGTGTGTTGGGAGTTATCGCTGTATTCATCCTCTTCTGGATCGCGGAGAAATATCTACACATGTCCCGGCCCGTGGTTCAGAGCCTCATGTTCCTGAAGCTCCTGGTAGCCGGACACTTGACCATCTACATCACGAGAAGCGCTGGTACTTTCTGGAAGCGACCGTGGCCCAATTGGCGCCTGGTGGTCGCCTGCGAAGCCACCCAGATCATCGGAACATTAGCCGCAGTTTATGGGTGGGGCATGACGCCACTTGGATGGAAGTACGCGCTGCTAGTGTGGGGCTATGCCCTAGTGTGGTTCTTCATCAACGACATGGCGAAGGTTCAAGTTTACAAGATGCTGCATCTAGGGAGCGCAAGCCATCAGCGCCACTTGGCAAGAGTCAACGCCAACCTTCATCCAGCCACACATGGCAAGGCGGCGCCCGCCACCGCTTAAGGACTCGGTTACTTCCGAAACTCCGCAACTCCGCAAAGGATCGAATTAAACCGTGAGTCTCAACGAATCCGAACTGCATCATTTCCCGGAAGCTTCAACCGCAGAGCTTCTGCCTCAGGCGCCCGCCTCGCCGCAGCCTTCCAACTCACCATCGCCATTGATGCGGGCCGGCACGTGGGCGAAGGGGCTCGAATCGATGTTCGTCCGCCGTCTGGTGGTGGTCGGAGTACTCGGCATACTGGTGATGATCGGGCTTTTTCTCTCGAACTATTCGAGCGAAAAGGCCCTCTTCTACTGGTGCGCGATGTTTCCCATATTCGGCGTCGCCTGCCTTGCACATGAACTGGCTGCCGGACGGGCCCATGAGATCGCACTGTGGCGAATGCTCATGCGTCAGGCGCTGCATTGGGTCGGACCGATAGTCGCGGTGAGGATCCTGTTCATGCAACATGCTCGTGGCCAGATGGCGACCGACGCGGTCGCTCTAACGGTCATCCTGCTGCTGACGGTAACCTGCTTTCTCGCGGGCGTTCACTTCGACAGCAGCTTTTACTGGGTCAGCGGATTCCTCGCGCTGGCAGCGGTCATTGGGACCGAGATCGAAACCTATCTCTGGTTCGCCGTGGTGCTGCTTCTGATCGCAATCGCGATCGCGCTGGCGTCGGCGATGTTGCTGCGCCGCGGTTCCAGAGTCGGCTAGGCGCCGGCTCACATTCCGACCTCCTGACGGCCGTCGCCGCGACACAGTGGCAGCATGCTCCCGATCTGAACAAGGATAACTATGAACTACCGCAAGAGATTTGTCGTCGAGCCTGGCGCAAAGGTCAGGCTCGATAAGATTGACCCCGGGTTCAAGGACAAGCACGACGAATCGCACAAAGACGCGACGCCGGAGATCCAGAAACACGTCGAGCGCCTGGCCAAGGCGCAGTATCTGCTGTACGCCGACGGCAGCAAGTCACTGCTGGTCGTACTGCAGGCACTGGACGCTGGTGGCAAGGACGGAGTTGTGCGCCACGTGTTCACCGCAATGAACCCTCAGGGAACGCTGGTTTCCAGCTTCAAACAGCCGAGCAAGATAGAAATCGCACACGACTTCCTCTGGCGCGCCCACCTGCACACGCCGGCCAAAGGGCAAGTCGTAATCTTCAATCGGTCGCACTATGAGGACGTGTTGGTGGTGCGCGTGCACAAGATGGTGCCCAAGTCTGTCTGGTCGAAGCGCTACAACTTGATCAACGACTTCGAGAAGAACCTTACCGACAACGGCACGAGCATTCTCAAGTTCTATCTCCACATCAGCCCCGAGGAGCAGCTCGAGCGCTTCGCGCAGCGCCTAGATGACCCCATGCGGCACTGGAAAATCAGTGAGGGCGACTACTCGGAACGCAAGCTATGGCCGGAGTATATGAAGGTATACGAGGAAGTCCTGGAGACGACTAGCACCAGGCACGCGCCGTGGTACGTGATCCCGTCTAATCACAAATGGTTCCGCGACCTCGCCATGTCCGAAATCCTCGTCGACACTCTGGAGGACATGGATCTCAAGCTGCCGCCGGCCGAGGTGGACATTGCGCAAATTCGTCACAAGTATCATGCGGCGGCGGTGCGGCAGGAGAAGCGAGGCGATAAGACGCCGAAGGTGTCGCACAAGAAGTAAGTATGCCTACACCGTAATGTCTTCCCGCGCAACATCACGTCGGCGAGCCATTGTGAAACAGCAAGGAGGTCTTGCATGATCAAAACAGAATTATCTGCCCCAACGTGCTGAAGATCGTGGTGCCGGAAAAATTAAAGGCGGACGACTTCCGCCAAATTGCGCCACAAATCGATTCTCTCATCAGTCAGCATGGAAAAATCAGATTGCTGATCGATGCTTCCGGTTTCAACGGCTGGGAGAATATCGTGGCCTTTGAAAAACATGCCGACTTCATAACCACCAACAAAAGATAGAGCGCATCGCGGTTCGCCGTGCATGAGTGGCAGCATTGGCTGATTGGCGCAATCCGGATCTTGGTCCATCCGGAGGTGAGAGTTACGATCAGAGCCACGCAAGCGAGGCGCGGCGTTGGATCGTCGGATAAGCACGAGGCGTTTGAAGGCGAGTTGAACGACAGTGGATACCGCCGGCGGCGGTGGACTAATGGAGAGATTCGTCGCAAATATCACACTATGCTGGCGCGGCTATAAGCCGCCGAAGATGCCGCGCAAGAAGTAAGCACGCCTCAACTCATCGAGCTGATGAACGTGACACACGGAAGGCTTTGGCAGAGCGAGCGGTGGCCGTGGCTTCGTAGGGATCGTTGTCAACCGCTGCCGTGACCTTCCAATCACCTTCATAACTTTCTCGCGAGGGGCAAACTCGTCCTGCAGCGCAAGGATCCGTGGCGAAGGATTCTTTGGCAGAACACAGGTGCGAAGGGCACCGACTTGATCCACGATAGAGAGAATCGACCATGAATCACGTGTTGAAGGCAGAATCTAGGCTTCTCCGGTGCCCTCAGGATGGAGAAAATGCGCCAACGTGCGCGGTATTTTCGATTTTTCTGCTGAGAACGTGAAGAACGCGGACTGCTTGGCGGAGAGAGGCGGATTCGAACCCTCGAGACCCTCCAGGATTGGAAAGAGGGCGATCTCTCGAAACCTGGGAAAGATCGTCAGTCATCGTCAGCGGTAAATAGTATGAACTGCCAGCGTCGAATCGCCGGACGTTTCCCATATTTTCCGGGGAAAACCCGGCCAAAACGCGCTCTGAAGTCGCGTTTTCTTGCTTGGTCCTGATCAACGCTAAATACCATCACTGACGATAACTGACGATCTTTTCCGAGGCTCTGAAGAGGGATACCAAGTGTCTGCCCCGGATATCGGCACGGCTGAACTGGATCTCGATTCCAGCCGCACGTAAGTTGCTTGCCATGCGGCGCAGCGCGTTGCTCAACGCATTGGGCGCCTTGGGCCAGCGGACCGAGCGGCGCATGCTCTCGCTCACCGTGCAGTTGAGCCGCGCATGCAGTTCCGCGGCCGTGCCGCTAAAACCCTCCTGTGCCAGTTCGGCAACCGGTTCGTACAGCGGCGAGGACTCGAGCGCCAGATTGTGCGTCTCGGTGCGGTTCAACCGATAGGTCGTCAAGGCCTCTCCTGGCTTCATTCCGAGGCTCTCCTCGCACGCACTCACCCAAATCGCGAAGTCGGCCATCCGCGGCGGCTGTTCGAGGCTGACGTTGGGCAGGTTCCTGAGTCCGGAGACGGCGGCATCGAGCAGTGCACCCAGTATTCGTGGTCGTACCTCCTCGAATTTGCGCCAGAAATGGCCCTCGTCGCAGCGCATCTCGGGCTTCATGTCGAGGAACTCCACGATCACCGCGCGATCGAGAAAGTCGGGCCTTGCGGCACCCAGGTCGGGAATCGCATTGAACACCATGGGACGAGTAGCGTCGAAGATCGCTTCGTCATGGTCGCTATACAGTTCCCGTCCACCGAAACCGCCGCCGGTGGCAAGTCGGCAAGCTGCGTCGGCGAGTTCCTCTGGCAGATGGCTCAAGTTATCGAAGCAAACGATCCAGGAATTCCTTGCCGCCGCGGTCAGATCGCGAACTTCACGGGGTACGCCGCGCATTGCCCCGGAGCGCGGGTCGATCAATGCACTGATTATTCTGCATGCGGTCGTCTTTCCCGCTCCTTGCTCACCTTTGGCGACAAGGATAGGGCACGGCACGCCGGGACGCAGCGCCGCGACCAGAAAAGACTTGATGAGGGTCCAGCCCTGATGGTCGACGTTGAGGAAGCGGCGTAGTTCGTCGAGACTACCGCCACATACGGGTGCGGGCAGCGGCCGGGAGCCACGTGTGCGGTGGAATCTCGGCGGCGCTCGATTCACTATTCGCCAGCCTTCGGTATCGATCTCGACCGCTCGCCAGACGCGATCGCACAGGTCGAGATAGAGTTTTTCTCCATGATTTGCGACCCGCAGGTTGATAGGAGACTCCTCACCGTCAAACAGGGCTTTCGCTTCGCACAGATCCAGAGCGGCGCGGATCGCTTGCGCGCCCGGGCTGTTGCCGGTCTCCCGGAAATAGGTGCGCAGCAGGAAGAGCTGGAACGGGCGGGCGCGGATGGGATGATTCTCGAAGTGACCATCGACCCGAACCGAAGCCCAGCCGTGCTGGTCAGGATCGTGAAAGAACTCGATTCCGGAGTCGAGTACCAGTCCGATCAGCCTGTCCGCAGCGGACCCGCCGTCGCCGTGTTCCATGCTCAGCGGCTCGCCGAGCATATGCTCGATCAGATCGGATTTTTCGTATTTCTCGAGAATCCTGCGCCAGTGTTGCCAGGTGATCGGATCCCCACGCCTGACCGCGGCAAAGGAGAGTACCGCCTCGGTCGAGACCAGCCGCTCCGGATCTTCTGCGACCAGGGACTCAAGCTCGCGCAGGAACAGCAGGGCGAGTTCGACCGCAATGCTGCGGGATGATTCGCCTGCCGCACTCATCTTCAGAACCCGGGAACCAGCTTCCTGGACTTGGCCCGATTGCAGCGTTGGCACAGGGTCTGAAGGTTGGATTCTTCGGTCTTGCCCCCTTTGCTGACCGGGACAATGTGATCCATTTCAAGCTTGATCGCCCGCCTGCATTTTCGACATCGCCCTCCGTCGCGCACCAGCACCGCCGCGCGCAGGCTGTCGGGCACGCGCCGGTTAGCAACGCGGTCCTGCCAGCTCGGCCTTTCTGCCGTGGCGAAGTCGAAGAAGTCCGCGAACACGCTCAGGTCTAACGGCTCGGTCGCCCCGATCATCCGCTCGAGCTTGACCGGACTGTTGGGCAGGAGATTGTTCATCCGGGCCGAGAGCAGCAGCAGGCAGATCAGGTGGGCCTTACGGGCGTCGGGAAGCTGTCGGAAACGAATGTCATTCAACAGATCGTAGGGCAGCTTGATCTCTCTGCGAGTGCGCTCGAACTGACGGAAGTTACGAAAGCCGAAAAATTCCTGCATGAGGGGGCTACTGCTGGTTGAGCTCGATGAAGTTGATCTTCACGACCGCGACCGACGGTTTACGGTAGGGTTCGAGGTTGATTCCGCGGAGTTCCGGTACCGCAGAGTAGTCAACCGCGCCTTTGCGCGAGCTCTTCAAGACTTCGACGCCACAACCGTACGTCCGCCTCGCTGTCGCCATTGACATAAAGCATTGCGCGGAGCTCGTGCTCCTCGGAGGTTGCGTTTTCCAGCCGAAGCTTGACTTCGCGGTAACGCAGCGCGGCGTGACGCCATTTTGCATCCGCGCTCAGATCCAGTTCCTCGTTGGCCAATTCGGGCCAGCGGTTCTCCTTCACCAGCTGCCAGAACGCCGCCTCTGCCTCTACCAGCCGCTTCGCGTATTCCCGGTCGGGGCGTATTTCGATGAGGATTCCGTCGGTCCCGTGGAAGGACCAGTAGTGCGCTTGTTCTGCTCCGGAGACTTCCAGTTGATGCTGTAGTTGCGCATGGTATTGGGAAGGGACACGACCTTCCTGTGCTGATGCGCGATCCCGGAAGTTGAGCGGGCATTTAATCTCCAGGAGCGTGGATCCATCGAAGCTCAGGCCGTCCAGCGACGCCCGCATCCAGTCGAACTCCTGGTGGACCAGACACAGTGGTTCCACCTGGATTCCGGTTTGTCGCTCGTACGCGCGCCGCGCGAAACGCTCCAGGTCGCGACCGCGTCGCGCTGCCGGACCCGCCGAGCCTTCCCGCATGCGCCCGGTTTTTATTGACCAGAGCGTTCTCGGAGTCTTGAAGGCTGTCTCGCCCATGATTACCGGAGCGTCACTGGCTCCAATCCCTTGCGTGCGCCAGCGGTGCCACTCGGGAGTGTTCTGATGCAGCCGCTCAATCCTGGGCATGAACGGTCTCCTGATTGCCGCGTTTGGCCAGTTTGCGATTCAGCACTTCGACCGCGCGCCGGTAAGCGCTCTCGGTCATTTCGCTCAGTGAAGCGACCTTGTAGTACGCGAGTACTCGTTCGAGATCGGTTCCGGTGTCTTCGATTCGTTTCTCGAGGTCGCGAACCTCTTCGGCGTTGATCGGGCGATCGGAACCGGACGTGGCGAAGCGAGCGTCTCCCCGTTCATCTTCCGGATCGTCGCCGGTGGCCAGCAGGAACGATTGCAGCAGGGCATACTTCAACGCTCCGGTCATCGCCTTGTACGGTGCCTTGTCGCCGGGATCGAGCCCCTGACCCGCGACCTTCGCGATGATCTCTTCGCCGCTGTCGACATCGGCGAAGGTGTAGGCCATCACCACCCGCGCCATCCGGATGGCCTCTCCACGGCTCGCAGCCGATTCGTAGGAGATTTCTTCGAGCTTGGGGATCACGACCACCCCTAGTTCGGCCAGGATATCGCCGACCGAGCCGGCGATATCGGCGGCGGTTACGTAGCTGTAGTTGAATCTCTCGTTGTGGCCGCGCTTCTGGACGTAGCCGATGCGGCGACGAACCGCGGCCAACTTCTGCCGGAGATTCAGCGGAGCATTGCGTGACTGCGGGTTCTCCTCCGGCAGTTTCGCGCGCACGGTCTGCTCATCCGCTGATTGAGCGGGAAGCTCTGCGAACAGCCCTACGCTACACCGAAGTCCACTACTTCCTCCTGTTGCGGAAGTCTGCCTCTTCTTTCTCCGCTTCCGCAGTAGCGCCTTCGGTCTGACCAGGTTTGAATCCATCGACCTTTGGTTGGCTGAAAAATCGGGGACCGCATTGCACGCGGCGGACGTTTGAACATCGCGCTCCGCTTTCCCCGAACGGGAGCCTGATTCACCCGCCACTTCCCGCGGCGGCGTGATCTTCACTGCCAAAGGGACCGTCCCCATCTGCGCGAGCTGGTAGGGGGTGCCGTCTTCGTCGACGTATAGACCTTCCTCCGATTCGACGCGGGTGACGGGCCGGCCAATCAAGGTTGCTACTTCGGCCTCGGCGGCTTCGCGAACCGCGTACCATTTGCGGATGGCTCCCGGGCCTCCAGGGCTGCTCGCTGTTAGCTCGGATTCATTGAGGATGCACAGGTGACCGTCACGGCAATCCAGTGTCGATTTCATCAATTCTGTTGCTCCTTTTCTTTTTTCTCACTTTTCGAGCGGCAGGCCCTGGCAGGAGACACTGGTCTAAAGATTCCTCTGCCGGTGAGTACTGCTTGCCAGCAGTTCAAATCCTAGCAATGTCAACGGAGATTGTCAACGGCCGTAGATATCGTTTGTAGAGTGAGCATCGCCAGACCGTCGGCTTTGAAGGGCGACGCCGTTCGGGGTAGGGTGTTGCTTCCATCGGGTCGAGAGGGCCCAATCCAAAGGCAGGAACCTATGAGACGGGGCACGCGGAGGAAGGCGGATAATGCGGTGGCGCGAGCAGTATCGATTCTTGGCGGACCTACGAAGGCAGCGGGGATCTGTGGCGTATCAAATGCGGCCATTCACAAGTGGATCAATCGACGCAGTGTGAGCTTGCTGAAGCATGCTCTTCGTCTATCGCGCGCTTCTGGGATCCCTATTGAAGAGTTCGTGGGTGACGAAGATTCGGAGGCGTGATCTTCTGTAGCCTTTTCGGGCGGTCTCGATTTCGCTGGCAAAGCGCCGCTTGCCAGCTTCCTGGTTGGCCACGGTACTTGGGAGGCGAGCGATGCTGACGTCGATCGGTGAAAGAAGTCCATCGGCAAATGACCCAAACCTCGCCGCGCGATTGCCCCAAGGCGAGCGATCGTCGCTTCTCCTGGCTTCACGTCTGCACTAGGGGAGCGTAGTCTTTTGCGCGAAAGCCGAAACTCCATGCAACCGCCTGATGCGCGGTTTCGACCTCCGGCGGAACTCTCAGAAGATGGCGCCTTGCGGAGCCGTCTCGCTCGGGCGTGGCGTTCACCACTTCCACCAATAGCAGCGGTTCGCAATCATCGAACTGAATTCGATAGAGCCTGCCGAAAACATCCTCCTCTATGAGTCTCGCCCCAGCCGCAGCGAGAAAGCGCTCGTGACCCAAAAGGTCGATTGCTGCCTGCAGCACTTCCAGATTTTCGTCCAGTGGCAAGTCTGCCGGCCCAAGCTCCTCTGGATGCATGACCAGTCGTTCCGAAACGGAGCAGCCATGCATCGAGTAGAGCGACCATCCGTCATTGAAAGCCATCGCTGGCCCTTTGAGGCTGTGAAGCCGCTCACTCGCGTCCAAGTGAACTGCCGTCGGTCGATCAGAGACGACGCATGTAGTCTCGTAGGGCGCCCACCAGGAGCAGAGCTTGGCGATCTTCGACCAGCGGCGAATCTGTTCGAGGCGCTGCCGTTCATATTTTAAACCAAGATGCCGGTCACAGAAATCGTGAAACGCGATCCAATCGAGCTCAAACCCAACCGATATCTCACCAAGGTTTTGAACCATCACCATTTGGAGGGATTCCGAGCAGAGTCTCCATGACAAGCGCGAGCTGCTGATCTAGGAACCTCTCGAACGGCACGGCTCCCAGCGGTTCGGGGATCACACGGAGTGAGTCTTTCAGCTCCTTCTCGCCGGTTCGAAGTCGTATTGCTGCGCGAAGCGAATCCAAGATTGAAACCAGGCCAAGCCGCACGGAGGTATTTGCCTGAGAGATCAACAATTCGCGCGGCGACTGGTACCAGACAAACCCGGGCCAATCGTAGCCAGAGATCGTGTAGAGTTTGGCGATAGCGCCTCAGCGCGTTTGCGATCGGTCGGGCCGCCTCGCGATGCCACCTTTCCCCAGGCGCGATAATGGCCTTCGAGCGCCGAAACCAGTTCGTGTGTCAAATCCTTGGACCTTCCCAAGTGATTCCGTCAATCCCCTGTCAGTATCGCCCCCGCGGGATCGTATTGTCTTTGCCTGCGTACTTCGTACCAACCGCGTTCGAGAACGATTGCGCCGTGTTCCTCATGCTCGAGGCGCCCGGTTTCTGTCATCAACAGATATCTTCGGTTCCCCGGTCCCTCGAACAAATGAGCCTTGCCATTGCTGTTCTGAATTACATGAGCGTGACCGCTCAGTTCGCCTCGCGCGAGAACGACACGGGTATTTTGCGGATCGATTGGCTTTCACAGTTCTCGACGGCCGGTCGATTTCAATCAATAGCACGTCGCCCTGACGGTACTGTTTCTGAATCTTCTTCATTTACGCCTCCTTTCCTTTGATCTGTTTAGCTATCCCGCAAGGTCGCTGAGGTTGGTCGCTGCGCTGAACCGGCATCTAGTCTGATATCAGCGCCCGCTGACAACCGTTGTCGTTCTCGTTATTCCGCAACCTTTGCTCAGCAATCGGCCAGCCGCCTGATTCCTGATTCCGGTTCACACTGGTTTTGAATAGTTCTTGCAAGAGATTGCGATTCCAAAAAAAGGACCTTGCATCATAGCAATGAGCGTCGCGGTGGAGGATCAGCTGCGATGCAGACGGCGACGAAAGTATAAAAAAATTGAAGCGAGCACGAGCAGTGAGACTGTTCTGTAGAGATGGGGAATCGAGGTGTGGTTCGCGAACGGCGGCCCTACTGTACGAAGATCTTCGAAATTCGCAAGCGCAAGAAGTGCTCGCTGCATTACCGGAAGCTTAAGACCGAGTCGTTTTATCGCCACGGCGGCAAGCGGCTGGTGCGAATCAAGAAGTCGCCGGAAAGCGCAACGATCGAAGAGTTCGAACTGGTGGCGGGCGAACTGCATCGCGTCCCGATTGGGCTGGTGCATCAGATGGAAGCGCTCGAAGACGCCGAGCTGTTTGAGTTCTTGACCGGTACGTCGACCGCGACTCGCTTCGACTGGTGGTGCCTGGCGACTGAAGTCGCGCCGATAAAGTAGCTCGATGAGCAGAGCGCGCGCGATGGGATAGGCTACCTGATTATTCTGCCGTACCAGGTGCAGGAGAACTCGCCGAATCGCTGAGCGCCCGTTGATCTGCTGCACCAATCATCGCGAACAGAATTCGCTAGTCATCGCTCAACCGCTTGGCGCCTCGAGTTATTGTGAAAGTACGATGTTCCCCGAATACATCACAACAAATTCCCGCCGAATTTTCCCACGAATGGATTGCTCGCGAGCGGCCGAAGTCACTCGCAATTCACCCAATCCCTAATCGCCAACAACTTGCCGCTCGGCGCGTTCGTCGGCATAACCGTTTGACGGGCGGCGCAGCCGCTCGAGCCGAAACGGACCGCGTACTCCGCCGATGATTTCCGCAATGACCGGGGATAAAGATCCTGCAGATCGTAAGCCAGCCGGCAGCTTCAACGGCGTTTTCAGCACCGGCCACGAGCGCGCCCAGCAACGGCGGGTCGCGTCTCCTACCATTACTTGGGATCGCGGCGGCCGGAATACCACTGTTGGCCCTAACAGGTAGTCGGTAACCGAGATTGTGTAATTGGTTTGGATCGCCGTTTTCAGATGACGCAGATAAGCGAGATTGACTGCCACGCTTCCGCGCGTTATTTCCGGCAAAGCGACAGCGACACGTAAAGCTAGATCTTGGGGCCGATGACCGCGGTGCGCAGTTGACATCGATCTAACAGCCGTGTAGGATTGTGCTACTCACAGCAGGCTGAATCCAGTCTGCACCGACGCGGATAGGTTTTCGCGTCGCCCTACGATTCAATCGTCTTAATTTTCCCGGAATCTCTGCGCGGATACTGGCTGGCTTATCAATCTCAGCGCGGTTTGTACAACGCACAGATGTTTTGAGAGGGGTTTCGAAGATGGCTGACACTATACAGCAGTCGAGTGCAAAGCACAGTGGCGAACCGGCTCTCACGCGGCTCTCGGATCGAGAAAGTGTTCGTACGCTGGCTCTCGTCCAGCGGATGATCCTCGAGCAAATTAACCGGTCGGACCCGTACCAGCTGGATACTCTTTGGAGCAGCAACGGCTTCCGGAAGTTGGTCTACCACTATGATCGGCAATTGACGTATTTGGACGAGATGGAAAAAAAGAAAGCTGAAAAAAGCTCCTTACCTGATGCGACTCCCGATGACGAAGGAGGGTCACGTGCGTAGGCTGCAGACCAGCGAGATCATCACCTTGATCGCGGCGGTCGAGGATTCGATCCTGCTGCGGTGGAAACGTCAATCGAATCCAGATGAACGGATCCAGGTACTCCGGGAATTTCAGTTATCCGATGTTCAGAACCGGCAAGGCGCTCTCCAAGTTATATATTTTCTTTTAGAGAATTCAGACCGAGCGGATGAATTCATGGCAATGGGGAACATCGAAGATGAATCGCAAGAATGATCAAAAGAAAAACCTGAGGTGCGCGGCGCGCAAGAAAGACGGCAATCCCTGCTCGGTAGCGGTGAAGGAACGCGACAAACTATGCTTTTTTCATGATCCGGCGAAGGCGCAAGAATTTCGGGCTTCCCAAGTCCTTGGCGGCAAAGGCAACCGTGCCCCGTCGCTGCCGATAGACTTGCCTGATTTTGCTCCTGAGACCGTCAGCGACCTGTGTCCGTTTATCGTCGCGACGATCAACCAGGTGCGCCGCGGCGAGCTCAACTCAAATGCCGCCACGGCAATTTGCAACCTGATCAACTGCCTAATCAAAGCAATGGACGATCGCGAGCTGCGGCAGCGGCTGCACGATCTTGAGCAGCTGCTTCTGGAAGCGAAGAACAGGAGAGGGTTGTTCGATCCGGATGCGGAGCGAATGGAATGAACGCAAAAAATGCAAAGAAGATCAACGATCTGGCTGCGGCCTTGCAGCCTCAAGAAATCTACTCTGAATGGCTCCATACTTTTGAATTAACCGAGACCTTCGACCAACTACTTGTTCATGTATCAACCGAGTCGGCCGGAAGGAAGCTGGCCGCCCTCATGCCCGATTTGAAAAACCCTGGGCGGAAAGCAAGTAAGAAGAAAGCCCAAGGCAAGATCACGCCCGATCACCGGAACATGATAAGCCAGTGGTACTTCGTTGGGAAGATGATCCTGGGCCTGAATTCCACCGTTGACGACATCGTCTCGCACAGCCAGTACCGGCTCGAGCTAGCGGAAGTGATATTGCAGTCCAGAGGTATCGTTCGCGTATCGAAGCCGACGCGATGGACGGACGGGATCGAGCTCGAAAAATTTGCTGCACTTCTGCTCAGAGTGCGCATCAACATCAATATGAACCTGCTCGAGCTGCAGTCATCGAAACTGGCGTGCGAATGCATTTCTAGAAAATACGGCGAGGACCGCAACCTCCTGATCAAAGCCCTGGCAACTAAAGTCGACGCGCTTGACGCGAGGACCCAAGATTGCGCTAGTGAGTTTCAACAGGTACTCAGGGAGCTTCAGTCGGATCCCATTTCTCGCCACACAGAATGGTCGCCAGACCTTTGTGAAATTGATTTGGATGCTCTTGCGCAGAGCGCCGTGACTGAAAGTGAAGCAATCGTTCGCAAACTGGAGGTCCTTGCTAAAGGGCAAATGTTAATTGCATTTGACGAGACGCAGTTGGCGCTCAAAGATCTGAAACCGTATCTGCAAGAAAATGGAGAACCGGAGGGAAAATAGATACGAATGCAGGCCCGCCCCCTTACTTTGTCTAGTTGAAGTAATGGGGGGAGGGGGTGGGCCGATCATAGAGAAAATTTAGAACGCCCTCAGGGACCCTGCTCAAGAATGCAGAAACAAAAAACACACCGACCCCAGGAATCAGTTCGCCGGTCTTTTGGGTGCGTTAGGAATCATGCCAAGACGCTTGGCCAAGATGTCGAGCGCGGGCATTCGGTCAAAGAACTCCACTGTCTGCGTTCGAACCTTTCGGCCGTTCTTGACCGAATCCTTGACCTCGAGCCTTTTGAATCCCCGGTAGGTATCTCGATTCAACTTGTTGGCCCGCCGCAGGTTCCCCTTACGGTCGAACGGGAGTGCTGGATCGTAGAAGGCACGAACCTCGAGTTCGCGCAGAGTCTTGTTGACCAGAGCCGCGTGAGTCTGCTGGACGCGTTTTTGGGAGACGCCGATTTTTTCGAGAACTTTTTCATTCTCCAGCAGGCGGTGGGCTTGTACCGCCGCCGACGCGATTGCGTAACCGGCGCAGATCGCGGCTTGAGGTCCGTTCCCGTCTTTCGGGTATTCCAGAACGAAGCGTCCTTGACGGGGGTTAAGGTTTCCCTGAACCGACTTCTACGACGCAGGCGACGAGCTCCGGATCATATGGAACGATCCGTCGATCGGCGTCAGGTGGCCGGTGGCGGGCGAACCTGTTTTATCGGACAAAGACAGCGGGGCCGCGACGCTTGCGGAGCAGATGGAGCAACTGCCCGTGTGGCGCGGCGACAGCGTGAAATAGTGAAGATTTTAATTGCGGGCGCAGGTGGGCAGCTTGGCCGGTGTCTTCAGACGGCGCTCGGACAGCATGAAGTGGTTGCGCTCGATCGTCGCGCGCTGGATATTACGCAGCCTCAGCGGGTGCGCGAGGCGATCGAGGGATATCGGCCTGCGATGGCGATCAACGCGGCTGCGTTCAACGATGTGGACGGTGCGGAATCGCATGCGGCGGAGTGCAATTCGATTAACGCGCTGGGGCCGCGCAACCTGGCGCTGGCGACGGCGGCGGCGAAGATTACGCTGGTGCATGTTTCGAGCGACTACGTTTTCGACGGCGCGAAGGCGGAGCCTTATCACGAATTCGATCGCACCAATCCGCTGTCAGTGTATGGCGCGAGCAAGCTTGCGGGAGAGGAAGCGGTAAGGCAGGGGAACCGGCGGCATTACGTGGTGCGGACGGCATGGCTTTTTTGGGAGCAAGGAAAGAATTTTCTGCGCACGATGCATGGCGCAGCGGCGAAGCCGGAGTTGCGCGTGACCAGCGACCAGTACAGTTCACCGACTTACGTTCCGCATCTGGCGGCGGCGATCGCGCGGCTTATCACGACCGATTCATACGGCACGTTTCATCTAGCGGGCAGCGGTGGCGCGTCGCGATGGGAACTGGTGCGCGAGCTTTTTCGAATCGCGGAAATCGCGACGCCCGTCATTCCCGTTTCGCATCGAGAATTTCCAGCGGCGGCGACTCGGCCGCCCTACAGCGTGTTGACGAGTATTCAGGATCCGCGAATCGAGTTGCCGTCGTGGCGCGAGGGCGTGGCTGAATTTGCGTCGGCGATCGGATCTTGTTAGTTCGCTTGACCAGTGACGAGTCTGGATTGCGCGACGCCTTTCAAGGCGATTAACCGCCGCGGCTGCAGCGATTGGATCGTTCCGATTTTATCCGCGCTCGCGATTTTTTTACACGCCACGATCTGTCTCGCAAATGATGTGAATACTACGGCTGCGCGCCGGCTGGAGTTCGGCGGTGCGATCAAAGATGCGCTCGGGCGACCGATCGCCGGCGCCGAGATCCGGTTGGAAGAAAGCGGCCGCGTGGTTGGGCGCACGCGCAGCGACTCGGCGGGAGCGTTCGTGTTCAAGGCGCTCGTAGCCGGGACCTACGACCTGATCGCGAATAAGAATGGGTTCAAGCAAACGGTCGAGAAGGTTGTATTGAGTTCGACGGCGACGGGCGCGGCGACTGTTGTGACGATGGAAGCGAACACGGCGCTGACGCTGAAAGTGGCGACGGCGAGACTCGATCGCGCGCGCAATGATTTGGCGCCCGAGATTGGCGCGACTGCGTATCGATTCGATCAGCCGGCGATTGAACGATTGCCGGAGGGGCAGAATGCCAACCTCGCGCAGGTTCTGCAGCAGGCGCCGGGCGTCAGCCAGGATTCGTACGGGCAAGGCCAGGAGCAGATACACATCCACGGGGAGAACGGCGGCGGCATCCAGTATCGCATCAACGATATTTTTCTGCCGGAGGCGGTGACGAGCTTCGGCGAGATTTTCAGCCCGCGCTTCGTGCATAGCATCACGCTGCTGACGGGAGTGCTGCCGGCGGAGATCGGCTATCGCAACGAGGGCATTATCGACATTCGCACTAAAGACGGATGCACCGACGGCGGGCCGGATAACGATAACGTCGAAATGTATGGCGGTCAGCGCGAGACCGTGCAGCCGAGCTTCGAGCTTGGCGGATGCATGGGGCGGTTCAGCTATTACCTGAGCGGTTACTACGAGCATACCAGCTTGGGCTTGCAGGCGCCGACCGACAGTCCCGATCCCAATCACGATTACGCAGACCAGGGGCAGGGATTTGGCTACTTGTCGTACCTGATAAACCCGGACACGCGGCTGTCGCTGGTGACGGGCGTGGCGGTGAACTCATTTGAGATTCCACCGGAGCCGGGTCTGCCGCAGCAATTCATGCTCGCGGGCGTGCCGACTTATCCGTCGTCGGAGGTCAAGGAAAACGAGTTGGAGCAGAACTACTACGGCATCCTGTCGTTGCAGGGCGCGATTGGCCAGGACATCAACTACCAGGTGGCGGCGTTCAGCCGGTATTACGAGCTGAAGTACAGTCCGGACCCGATCGGCGATCTCATATATAACGGCGTCGCGGCGAAAATTCTTCACACCGGATTTATCAACGGCATGCAGGAGGACACCAGCTACAGGCTCGGCTCGCAGCACACGCTGCGGGCGGGATTCTACCTGAGCGGCGAGGCGATCGAGCTTGACGATCACGCGCAGACGTTTCCGGCGAAGGACGGTGTTCAGACCAGCCCGCATCCGTTTTCGATCGTCGACGATAACAATCAAATCGCGTGG
Organism: uncultured delta proteobacterium; assembly: GCA_963842215.1. Classification (GTDB taxonomy): domain Bacteria; phylum Desulfobacterota; class Binatia; order Binatales; family Binataceae; genus Binatus. The sequence continues at coordinate 197,792 of CAWJFQ010000002.1, forward strand.
CTGCTGGGATTCTATGCGCAGGACGAGTGGCATCCGACTCAGAAGTTGACGATCAACTTTGGCTTGCGCTGGGACTGGATGAGCGCGTTCGTGACGCAAAATCAGTGGAGCCCGCGATTTGCGTTCGAGTACGCGTTGACTCATACCACGACGCTGCACGCGGGTTATGCGCGCTACTTCAAGGTGCCGCCGTTTGACCAGGTGGCGCTGGAGACGGTGCAGAAGTTCAAGAACACGACCAACGAGGCGCCGGTCAACAGCGGCAACGACAAGATCGAGGCGGAGCGCGACGACTACTTTGATGTCGGGATTCGGCAGCGCGTCGTGGAAGGCGTCAATGCCGGGGTTGATGGCTTTTACAAATTCGGGCATGACCAGCTCGACCTGGCGCAGCTTGCAGGCAGCGTCGTGACCGCGCCGCTGAATTATCGCGAGAGCCGGGCGTGGGGGTCGGACGTAAGCCTGACGTTTGAGCGCGGCGGGTTGTCGGCCTACCTGAATTTTTCGTACGCGGTCTTGCAAGCGCAGCATATCAGCGCTGGTGCGTTTCTTGCGGACAACGCCGCAGAAATCAGCTACATCGCGAACCATTGGGTGACGCTGGATGACGATCAGATGTTCGTGGGATCGGGCGGAACGTCGTACCAGCTGTGGGGATTTCTGCTGACGGCGGACGCTATATGGGGCAGTGGCTATCGGCGGGGTTTTGCGAACAGTGGCGAGCTGCCGCCGATAATGCAGTTCAATGCCGCGGTGGTTCGCGGTTTCAGGATGCCTGGGGTTGGAGACGTTGAGGGGCGGATCAGCTTGATCAACGTGTTCGACCATACGTATCAGATTCGCAACGGCAGCGGGATTGGGGTCTTTTCGCCGTCGTACGGCCCGCGCCGGACGCTGTATGCAGGCATAAAAATCCCACTGGCGCCGCTACTGAAAGGATTGCCATAATGTGGGCGTATACTGGCGTGGGGTGACCCCTCGGTAGACAAGATTTTTAAGGAATGCGGGGAGTTCAAACATGAGCGACTGGAAAAAGCCGGAGTTTGTCGAGATAAGGATGGACGCGGAAATCAACTGTTACAGTTCCGCGCTGGCAGACGATCCTCGGGTGCGAGTCCTGAGGCAGCCGTTGATTCGCGACAACTCGGAAACCGATCAGGAATCCTAAGACCGGCGTTCAGTGCGGGTCCATATTCTCGGTTCCGCTGCCGGCGGCGGCTTCCCGCAGTGGAACTGCAACTGCGTCAACTGTAGTGGGCTGAGAGCCGGAACGCTTCGAGCAAAAGCTCGGACCCAATGTTCGGTTGCAGTTAGCGCGGATGGCTCGCGATGGACGTTGCTGAACGCGAGCCCCGATTTTCGCGCGCAGATATTTTCATTTTCAGAATTGTTGCCAAAGAGCCGGGTACGAGAATCGGCGATCGACACCGTGCTACTTAGCGACGCGGAGCTCGATCACATTACCGGGATGCTTTCGTTGCGCGAGGCGCAGCCGTTGCGAGTTTTTTGCACGTCGCGGGTATTCGATTGGGTTTTTACGTCGAATACGATTTTTGGTGCTTTGAACCAGCCGGAAAGATTTCGCGTGACGAGGGTCGAAGATCGTAAAGCCGAGACCATCGGGTGCGGTCTAGGATTCGAGGCATTTTTTGTCAACGGCAAAGTTCCTACCTATGTGAAAGAACCGCTATCAAAATGCGATGGCGCCGCGGTGGCGTACAAAGTGATCGATCGTCACGCCGGCTCTTCTATCCTCTATGTTCCAGCCATCAAAGAAATCGACGGCCGGTTCATTGGCATCGCTGCCGAGTGCGACTGTCTACTGTTCGACGGCAGCTTCTGGTCAGAGAATGAAATGGAGCTGCGCGGCGCGGGGAATAGGACTGCATCGGAGATGGGTCATGTGCCAATCTCGGGAACCGACGGCAGCCTCGCGCGGCTCAGCGGTCTTTCGATTAGAAAAATCTACACGCACATCAACAACACCAATCCCATCCTGGATGAAACTTCAGCCGAGCGTCGCGAGGTCGAAAAAGCGGGATGGGAAGTGGCTGAAGACGGGATGGATTTCACGGTGTGAGTGCAGGCGTGAAGAAGTTGGCGGGAAGTAATCGCTCCGAAATTCGCGCGACACCGGCGCCTGACTCGCCGGAGAAGTTTGTCGCGCGTCTGCGTTCGATAGGAGAGGCAGCTTATCACGACAAGCATCCGTTTCACGTGCTGATGCATCAGGGCAAGCTCACCAAGCGGCAACTGCAGGCGTGGATCGAAAATCGTTTCTACTATCAATGGACGATTCCCAAAAAAGATGCGTTGATCCTGGCCAAAGCCGACGACCCGGAATTTCGGCGCGGGTGGATCACGCGGATTACCGACCACGACGGTGGGGGCGATAGCGAGGGCGGGATTCGCAAGTGGTACAAGCTGGCGGAGGCCGCGGGGCTCGACGTCGACGACGTTGCGAGCCTGCGCTATGTGCTGCCGGGCGTGCGATTCGCGGTGGACGCTTACCTGCATCTCTGCGAGTCACGTCCGCTGAGTGAGGCGGTCGCGTCGTCGCTCACCGAGTTATTCGCGCCGACACTGATGGCGGATCGGATCGTGGTACTGGAAAAGCTCTATCCGTGGCTCGACAGCCGCGGTCTTGAATATTTTCGCGGACGACTGGTGCAGGCGCCGCGCGATTCGGAGTTCGGGCTGCAATACGTCGTCGCGCACTGTGTCACGCGCGGATCGCAGGATCGAGCAGCGGAAGCGCTCACGCTTAAGTGTCACATATTATGGGGGCTGCTCGACGCGGTTCACTATGCGTACGTCTCACCGGGATATTTGCCGCCGCGGTGGCACGATGCGCGCAAGCTTTGATGAACGCGGATGATGGATGGCGGCCGCGGCTGGCGGCGCGCGCGCGACTCAAGTTCGACGCGATAGCAAACCAGGAAATGCTTCTGTTTCCTGAAGCTGCGCTGGCCCTCAACGAAACGGGTGCGGCGATCGTGCGGTTATGCGACGGCGCCCGTTCGGTAAACGAAATCGTCGAACAGTTGTCGAAGAAATTCAGCAGCGCCGATCGCGACTCGCTGATGCGCGAGGTCATGGACTTTCTGGACACGATTCGCGCGCGAGGTTTGCTGCAATGAGCACGTCGCCGCGGCCCTACACACTCGTCGCCGAGCTTACATATCGATGTCCGCTGCGGTGCGTGTACTGTTCCAATCCGGTTGATTTTCATCGCTTGCGCGACGAGCTCTCGACAGAAGAATGGCGGCGGGTTTTTTCGCAGGCGGCGGAACTAGGCGTCGTGCAGTTGCATCTCTCGGGCGGGGAGCCCGCTCTGCGCGACGATCTGAGCGAACTGATTCAGCACGCGCGAGCGTGTGATCTGTATACCAACCTGATAACCGGCGGCACCATCCTGGACGAAAACGGGCTGCGGCGGTTTCGCGAGGCGGGGCTCGATCATATCCAACTGAGCATACAGGGCGCTGCGCGCGAGAGTGCGGAGATAATTGCGGGCGTGCGATCGCATCGAAAGAAACTCGAGATAGCGCGGCTCATCGGAAAAATTGGATTTCCGCTCACGCTCAACGTGGTGATTCATCGGCTGAATATCGCGGAGGTGCCTGTGCTGATCACGCTGGCGCTGGAGCTTGGAGCGCATCGCCTCGAGTTGGCGAATACCCAGTTCTATGCGTGGGCGGCTGAGAATCGCCGTGCGCTGATGCCGACGCGCGAACAGTACGAGCGGGCGGAAGAGGTCGCGCGCGAAGCGATCGCGAAATATCGCGGTACCCTCGAAATTGCGTTCGTGCAAAACGACTATCTATCTGGCGAGCCGAAGCCGTGCATGGGTGGATGGGGTCGCAGCTACATGTGCATCAATCCGACCGGAGAAGTGATGCCCTGTCACGCGGCGTCGGTGATCCCGGGGCTGCACTTCGACTCGGTGCGCGATAGCGCGCTCGGAGAAATCTGGCGCGAATCGCCCGCGATGAATGCGTTTCGCGGCGACGACTGGATGATCGAGCCGTGCCGGAGCTGCGCCAGGAAGGAAATCGATTTCGGCGGATGCCGCTGCCAGGCCTACATGCTCGCAGGAAATGCGATCGAAGCCGATCCGATTTGTCGCCTGTCACCGCATCATGGGGTGGTCGAGTCAATGCGCCTGGATTCCAAGGCGGACGTTCCCCTGATCTATCGCGACACGAAGACCAGCCGTCGCCTCTCTCGCGGACTTCCATCGTAAGTAGAATGCCAATGGATGCGAGTCAGGTGATCGCGCAAGAGCTGGAGGCGGGTGAGTCGTTGCTGTGGTCGGGGCAACCTCGCAAGGGAATCGTGTTCCGAGGCTCCGATGTATTTCTGATCCCATTCAGCATCATGTGGGGCGGGTTCGCGATCTTCTGGGAGACCTCGGCCCTCTCGCAAGCGAGAAAAGGCGGAAGTGCGATTTCCCTCTTTATGGTTCTGTGGGGCCTGCCTTTCGTGCTGGTCGGTTTGTACCTTATTTTTCTACGGTTCATTGTCGATGCACGCCGACGTGAGCACACCTACTATGGCCTCACCGATCGCAGAGGAATCATCGTGACAGGTCTATCCGGTGAGCAGTCGACTCCCAGCCTTGATGCGCTGACGGCGCTGGCTGCAGGCCTCGGCCATCATAAGGTGAATAGCCTGGATTTGCGCACGATAACTGACGTTTCGATGATTGAACGCCCGGACGGGAGCGGAACAATTACTTTTGGAGCGCAGAACCGGGTTTCATATCTGGCGGGCACAGGTTGGCCGGGAACGGGCAACAGCGCCGTCACGCCTAGCTTCGATCTAATCGAGAACGTCAAATCCGTCTACGCGTTGATTCGCGACACGCGAACCAAAAATTGACGCGATCGAGATTTGGTACGGAGCAATTTTTTCCGACGCGTCACGGCGGCAATTCGTAACCGATCGCCCCTTCGATTTCCAATGTTCGTTTCACGGCTGCGCGCGCCATCATGCGATCATAGTGCGCGAACAGATTGGAGAATTCGCCGCGCTCAGGCTTGAGCGAATTGCTGAAGCGCCAGAAAAGGCGGAACAAATGGATGTCGGCGATCGAGTAGCTTCCCACTGCCCACTCGCGATTTCCTAGTCGCTGATCGGCGATCTTGTAAACGGCGCGGGCATGTTCGAGTCCTTGGCGCCGAGCGGGATGCATGGTCGACGCGATGAATGACATCCACGAGACAACCTGCGCTTGTGCTTCGATATCGTCGGGCAACAGACGCCCATCGGGAAAACGTCGAGCAAGGTAAAAGAGAATCCCGGCGACTTCGCTTAGTGGGCGTCCGTCGATTACCAATGTCGGTACGTGGCCTTCCGGATTGATCGCGAGATACGCGGCGGTGCGATTCTCTTTCTTCGCAAGAGAAATCGGCTGGCTTTCGAAGGCCGCGCCGACTTCATGCAGCGCAATGTGCGGCGCCATCGAACTCGTTCCAGGCGAGAAGTAAAAAGTAAGCATCGTCGCACCTCCGGCTGCAGTCTATGCGCGAACGTTGAGTGGATCGGCCTACTTGATGCTGCTATTGCCACGACGGCGGATCGCTGCCCAGCGGCGCCGGTGGAAGGTCCCATCGCGGCGGCGTTTCCGACATGCGCGCGATCGGGCCCAACCGTGTCAGCGGTCCCCATACACAGTTCATCTCGATCATCCAGGGAGCAAGCGACGCCGCATCGAATCCGCCGGGACTGCCCTCCGGCGGTATGCGCGGCCTCGACATGATCCACATCGCAGTGCGCGTGAGCGACACGCGAACATGCCAGCTCCCGCCTTCAACCGTGCGCCGCGCGAGCGCACCCATCACGCCGAGCGCGCCGAGATATCCGGTCGTGTAATCGTTAACCGCGGCCGGTACCAGCGCGGGATGGTCCTCGCCCGCGTGTTCGAGCGCCATGCCGGTGACAGTCTGCGCGAGTTGCTCCCATCCGGGCCGCGCCGCAAAGGGCCCGTCATGTCCATAGCAATCGATCGACACCACTATGATGCCGGGCCGGACTTGCGCCAATTCTTCCGGCGCAAAGCCGCGCCGTGCCAGAGCGCCCGGCCGGTATCCTTGCGAGAACACCTGCGCGTCGCGAACCAGCGCGCGCAACTGCTCCGCGTCCTGCTTGCGATCGAGATCTAGAAAGCACGAACGCTTGCCGGGGTTGGTGTCGATGACGAAAGGCTCGATTGATGGCAGCCTGGGACTTCGCACGTGCAGAACGTTCGCGCCATGCTCCGCCAGCGTCCGCGCGCAAGTCGGTCCCGCCAGCACGCGCGTAAGATCGAGTACGCGCACGCCTGAAAGCGGCCTGGCGCCGGCCTCGTTGGCGCGAGGTGCGGGCAGCGGCTCGCGGTCCGCGTCACCGAGCCGCAAAACCTCGATCACCGGCACTCGCGCAAGTGCGATTCCTTGCGGATGTACGCGCCATTCGTCGGCGCTGCGAAGTTTCGCGCCGCATACTCCACGTTGCGAGAGCGCATCTTCGAGCTCCTGCGCATCCCACGACGCAACCGACTTCGCAATCGCGCCGGCGTCATCTTCGCATTTCAAAAGCGTAAGCGTGCCTTCGCGCGAACTGAACCCGCCGTGCAGATGAATCCATCGCCTGTCGCGCGCACGGTAGAGCGCGGTCGTGGCCATGCCGCTGCGTTCGAACGCCCCACCTTGATACCGCTGATAGGCAAACGACACGAGCGACGCCGCCGCAGCGCGCACGTCCACTTCGATCCGCTGCGGACGGCCGCCGCGCGCACACCAAAGATCGGCGGCTAAAGTAGCGTCCGCAGCGAGCACCGCGGCTGCCGCCTCGCCAGCGCGGAATCGAGTTGCGATAACAGGGTCGGCGCCGACTATTCGCAGTTCATGCTGATCTGAACTGTCCGCACGGCCGACCGAACCAAGAAGTTCACGTGTCCATCTCGCGGGTTCTGATTGCGATGCCGTCATGCGCCGAAATTAGCACTGGCACAAAGGGATCGCGAAACACTTCAACGCATTTGCTGACAAGTTTGCCGATAGCTGTGAGACCTGCTTGGATAGGCGTCGAGGACGACGCCATGAATCCCGAAATCGAATTGCGCGATCTCGTGTTGGTCGGGCCGCTGCGGCGATCGGTGAACAACGCCAGCAAAGTCGCGGGGAGTATCCATGACGACGCGACGGCGACCAAGCTTGGTTTTCGCGGCGGCACAGTAGCCGGATCGATCCACCTCGAACTGTTCCCACCGATCCTGTTGAAGGCGTTCGGCAAACAATGGTTCGGGCACGGGATCATCTCGATGTACTTCCTCAATGCGACCACCGATCGCGAGCCGGTGCGCGCGTTTGTCAAAGAGCCGCCCGCCGATATGAAGGACGCGCAAGTCGACATCTGGATCGAGCGCGACGACGGCATGCGCGTCGCGGAAGGCACCGCGTCGATCGGAAATCCCGAGGAGCCCAGCGCGTTGATGCGCCGTTCGCTCGATCGCTTCGATGCAGGCGAGTTGCGGATACTCGGCGGGCTCAAAGTTGGCGATCAGTTTGAGGAATGCGACGCATTGCTGACCAAGGACGCGATGACCGAGCGGATGAAAGTCATCACCGAGCCGATGGAGTGGTACACCAAACCGTCGCCGTGGGGCGGTGCGATTGCCACTCCGGCCACGATGGTGCAACTTCTGTACTCTCAATCGATCGCGACTCTGCGCGGCAAACTCGGTCGGGTGGTTGGATTGTTCGGCGCGATTGAACTGCGCAATATCAACGGCCCGGTCCTTGTCGGGCATCCATATCGCGTGAGCGGGAATATCGTGGCGCTGGGCCAGAGTCCGAAGACCGAATACATGTGGTTTGAGACCGCGCTAAACGAAGCGGGAGGCAAGCGCGTCGCCGAGATGAGAATGCTCCTGCGCTTCATGAAAGCCTCGTCGCCGAAGTACAGCACCGCGATCTCAAGCTGAAGCAGATTTCATGCGCCCAGCATGCGATAGGTGCGATCGCGAGCGTCGCCATATTCCTCGAAGGTCCGCTGCACGAGTTCGGCAGCGCTTTGAACGCAGGTGACGCCGGAAACGGAGTGGCCTGCGCTCCAGATGTCCTTGTAACGACGAGGTCCTTCGAGGTCGGACTTACTGCTGAACTTTTTCGCGGCCTCTTCATTCGATACGCGCGGCGGCAGAGTCGAGGGATCGAGTCCGGCAGCGATCATCGAAGGCCGCAACATGTTGGTGTCCAGCCCGGTGAACGCCTGCGTGAGCATTACGTCGTCCATGCCGGATTCGACCAACATTCTTTTGTATGCCGGCGGTGCCATGCTCTCATGCGTCGCGATGAATTTGGTGCCCATGTAAGCCAGGTCGCAGCCGAGTATCTCCGCGGCCCACAGCGCATAACCGTCTGAAATTCCGCCGGCGAGCACAATCGGTCCGTCGAACATCGCGCGGGTCGAGCGGACAAAGGCAAGAGGATTCAGCCATCCGGTCTGTCCGCCGGCGCCGGCAGTGAGAAGGATGAGGCCATCGACGCCCGCGGCGATCGCTCGCTCCGTGTGATGCAGCGTCGCGACATCTGCAAAAACGATGCATCCGACGTCGTGCAGAGGTTTAATCGCTTCAACCGGAGAGCCAACGCTGGTGATTACCATTTCGACACGATGCTTCACCAACGCTTGCAGCTCATCGCGCATTTGCGCGCGCTTGATGATCAAGTTGGGGCAGAACGGTGCGGGGGGCCGGTCCGGTGCTTGGTCTGCCGCGCGAGCGAGGTCACTTTCGATCTGCACGAGCCATGCGTTGACGCCTTCTATCGAGCGGGCATTGGCGAGTGGAAACGATCCGATCACACCCGCTTTGCAGGCCGCGATTGCGAGATCAGGTCCCGATACGGAGAGCATAGGCGCTGCGATCAATGGAAGCCGAAGCCGCTTCGCGATTTTCGCTGGGAGGCGATTCGAAATCATCTGTCACGCTCCCTTCTGCAGAATGTGAACGACGCAGACGGCGCCAACTCCCACCATGTGAGCGAGCCCGGTCTTTGCGTTCGGCTGTTGTCGCGCACCCGCTTCGCCGCGGAGCTGGCGCGTTATCTCGGCGATTTGCCCAGCGCCGGTGGGACCGATCGGATGGCCCATCGCAAGCAATCCTCCGGAAGCACTAATCGCGCAGCGGCCACCGACATCGAATTCTCCCGCCGCGATCGCGGCCGCGGCGCTGCCCGCCGCGCACAAACCCGCTGCCTCCGCGTACAGCAGCTCTTCAATCGTGAAGGCGTCATGCAATTCAATCAGATCCAGGTCGCTCGCCTGTACGCCGGCCTCGCGATACCCCTGCTCGACAGTTTCACGAGTCAACTCTGCGTCAAAATTCTTCGCGCCGCGATAGACCTGTTCGCTCCTGGTGACCGACGCGATGACTCGAATTGCGCGTCTGCGATCGAGGCCGAGCTGACCGATCGCATCGTCGGAGGCGACAATCACAGCGGCCGCGCCTTCGCCGACGGGGCAGCATTGAAGGCGCGTCAGCGATCCCGAAATTGGAGGGCCGGCCATCACTTCCTCGAGGGTCACAGCCTTCTGTCGCTGTGCATATGGATTGTTTGCGCCGTTGCGATTGTTCTTGACGGCGACCTGCGCGATTTGCTCCGCGCTCACGCCGTATCGAGTCATGTACTCTTGCGTGAGCAAAGCGAAGTGCGTGAAGGGCACCACGCGCGCGCCAACCAGGTCGCGTATGCGGGTCTTACCGGGAGCCATCGAGACGGGCCCCGGTTTGTCCACTCCCAGAGCGAGCGAAACGTCGGTCAGGCCGCTCGCAACGTCGATGCAAGCCTGGCGAAATGCTGTCGACCCGGAAGCCGACGCGTTCTCGACCTGGGCCATCGGGATGCCGGTCGCGCCGAGATGTCGCAGCATCGGACGCGACGCTGCCATCCCGATCAACGCGGTGCCGGTGTAAGCCGATTCGACCGAGCGCCATTCCAAGGAGGCGTCCGCCAGCGCCTCGCGTACTGCTGTCAGGCCGAGCGTCACGTAGGTAGTTTCACTCAGCCGCTGATAGCGATGGAGGCCAATGCCGACAACATAGACCGGACGCATCTCACGCAGGGTTTTCCTCATTTGCTTGCCTCTGACTTGCCGAAGCGCAACTCAACCAACTCGTCGCCGTCTGAGTCGAGGCCGGCCGCGACCAGGACGCTAGCCATGCGATCGCCGATAGCGAGGCCCGCATCGGTGCGATTGGTTAGTATCGAGCGAATCGCCGGGCCGTCATCGAGGAGGACCAAGCCGACAGTGAACGGAGTCTCGATGTCTTTGCCTTGATGAAGATGAACGGTCGCGTAGGAATGAAGCCGGCCCAATCCGCTCAGTTCCGTTGTGTCGAGTTTTTCCGGCGGCGCACCGCACGATTCGCATCCATAGCGCTGCGGGGGAAAGAAGACGTAGCCGCACGCGCGACATTTGCCGCCGTTGAGCGAAGGATGGTCGGAGGCTTCGGCTGAGTAGAGTTCCGATTGAGTGGCTTTGCGATTGGGCATCATTTACTCCCGCGCGATAATAAGTCGAATTATTTGTGTTCGTCAATAGTTGCATGCTGACCAGCAAATATGTAGGCTCGGGTCCAAATGGAGAGTTCATCCCAGCTCAAACGCGCGCCGCATCGGCGGCGCACACAGGCGCAACGGCGCGAGCTGTCCGATCAGCGGATGCTCGACGCCGCATTCAAACTGATCGAGCGCCAGGGCGGCAGCAGAACGACGCTGGTAGAAATCGGCGAATTGTCCGGTTACAGCCACGGCCTGGTAAGTCATCGATTTGGTTCGAAGGGTGCGCTGGTGCGTGCTGTGACCGATCGCCTGCAGCACGAGTTCGCAAAGCTGCTCGAGCCCTCGTTGGCTGGACTCCACGGTCTGAAAGCGCTGACCGTCACAGCGGAAACCTATTTGCGCACTGCGGCGGCGAGCGATCGCAACGCGATGTACGTGTTAATCGGCGAGGCGCTCGGACCATTGCGCGAGATTCGTGGCGAGATGGCCGAGGCGGACCGTAAGTTTCGAAAGTCGGTGCAAAGGTTAATCGAAGAAGGAATGCAGACGGGCGAGATTCGCAGCGATGTCGATCCTGGGGCGTATGCAGCGCTGTTCGTGGGAACGCTTCGAGGATTGGTGGTGCAGCATCTGATGAAGCCACGCGCGTTTGATATCGGCCGAGTTTGCCGCGAACTCGTCGCCGGTATCGAACGAAGCTTGAGTTCTACAAATCGCGCGACGAATCAAAACGGGAGCCGCGCTCATGCTCGATGACGTCCGGGTGCTGGAAATATCCTCGCCCGAAACGATGCTCGCTGGGAGAATCCTCGCAGACTTGGGTGCCGACGTGGTTGTGGTCGAGCCGCCTGCTGGATCGACAGGGCGACGGCGCGGTCCATTTTTGGACGACATCCCGGGAATCGAACGAAGCCTCACCTGGCTTTCGCTGAATTGCAATAAACGCGGAATCACGCTCGACCTTGGATCGCCGGATGGTAAGGCACTGGTGCATGATCTCGTCTCGAAATTTGATGTGGTGATCGAGGCGGTTGGCGGCCGCGGAAGCTCGCCGCTCGATTCGATCGAGTTCGCGCCCCGCACGATCAGATGCACAATCGCCCCGTTCGTTCGCACCGGCCCGAAGAGCGAATATGCGGCGACTGATTTCACCGTGATGGCGGCGAGCGGCGCGCCAGCGATGACTGGAGACCTTGATCGACCGCCACTGTTTTTTCCGGTGCCCCAGGCGATGATGGAAGCGGGCGCCGACGCTGCGATCGCGACGTTGGCAGCCCTGACCGCGCGTGATCGCGATGGATTCGGACAGCGCGCCGAAGTGTCCGCCAGGATCGCCGCGATGATGGGCGCGTTTGGCCAGGCCCTGGTTCCCGGCTCGGGCAATCCCGAAGGCAAACGCACGCAAGGTGCGATGGTTATAGCGGGCGTGCAGGTTCCAAGCGTTTATGAATGCGCGGACGGGTTCGTTTTGATTACGCTCGGCTTCGGCCCGGTATTCGGACAGATGACACAGCGACTGGCGAAGTGGGCGGCTGAAGTGGGAAGCATGGATCAGCGAATCGCCGAGCTAAGCTGGCCGACGTTTATATCGGATCTGTCGTCGCGAAAAGCGTTACCATCGGATCTGCAGGCGTTGGTCGACGGGCTCAAGTCGCTGGCGCGATCGAAGACCAAGGCTGAGCTGGCAGAGGGCTCGCGGCGCCTCGGGCTCCTGGCGTCGCCGGTAATGAACATGAAAGACATCGCCGAGTACGTCCAGTACCGCGAGCGCGGACTCTTCACGCGTGTGAATCTCGAAACGAGCCGAGAAATCGACGCGCCCGCGCGTTTTGCACAGTTCTCAAACTACTCGATCGAGGTGAAACGTCGTGCGCCGAAATTGTCCGAACACTCCGGGGAGATCTTCGGCACTGAGCTCGGACTCTCTAGTGCTGAAGTTCAGGCGCTGTTCGTCGCCGGAGCGATCTAAGTGAAACGAACCCGAAGTGCTCTGATAGACGCTCTGCGGCAATGCGACGAGCCTTCGATTCGGTGGAAAGTGATGGTTCGCGTTCTGGGAGAAGATCCGAGTTCGCAGAAGATAAGAGATCTGCAGGAAGAAATCAGAAAATCGCCACGCGCGAGAGCGTTGATCGCTAACAGGGACCGGCGCTGCGTTCGAGAAAAATATGTTGACGCCAACTGGCGGGGCGCACACTGGACGCTGGCGGCGCTGGCAGAGATTGGCTATCCGCCGGGCGCTGAGTCACTGCTCCCGATGCGCAATCAGGTGCTCGACTACTGGCTGAGCAGCGCTTTCTACACGGAGTTCGAGTCCAAAAGCAGCGTTCCAAAATATAGAAGTGCCGAAGGCGTTCCGAAGATTCAGGGACGCTACCGGCGATGCGCCTCGCAACATGGCAACGCGCTTTATTCAATCGCCAAGCTGGGACTCGAGGACGAACGAAGCGACGGCTTGGCCGAGCGTCTGTTACATTGGCAGTGGCCGGACGGTGGATGGAACTGCGACCGGAAGCCATCGGCGCACACCTCGTCGTTCAACGAAACGCTGCTTCCAATGCTGGGTCTTGCGGCCTACGCAAAACGAGCGGGCAACCAAGCGGCGCGCGCGGCTGCGTTGAAGGAGTCAGAGGTTTTTCTGAGTTGGATATCAGTTCGCGGTTTGGATCGATTTCGTTTGTGGATTGGGGCGGAAGCGGAAACCGTCGGATGAATGAATGGGTCACCGCCGATGCGCTCTTTGTGTTGCGCGCGGCGGGTCGCGCTTAGAGGGGGCAAGAGATCTTCATGGCAGCTCCGCTGGAAGGGATTCATGTGCTCGATTTGAGCTGGGTGATGGTTGGCCCGGCCAGCGCGCGCTACCTGGCTGACATGGGTGCGGATGTGATCAAGGTCGAAAGCTCAAAACGCATCGATCCGGTACGCACACTCGGTCCGTTCAAGGACGGAAAGACCGGCCCCGAGCGCTCAGTCAGCTACCACAACCTCAACGCGGGCAAGCGCTGCATCGCGATCGATATCCGCCGGCCCGAGGGGCGAGAGATAGTGCTGCGACTCGTGCGATGGGCGGATGTCGTACTGGAGAGCTTTACCCCTGGCGTGCTGGAGACGCTTCACCTTGGTTACGCGGATCTGCGCCAGCGCAACGAGCGGATCGTCATGGCGTCGACCAGCCTGCTCGGACAGACCGGGCCCTATGCGAAGGGCACCAGCGGAGTAGGCACGATGGGCGCGGCGATGTCGGGTGCGACCTATCAGATCGGATGGCCGGATCGTGAGCCGACGGGACCATTCGGTCCGTGGACTGATTCGGTGACGCCAAGATTTATCGTGGCGAGCATCCTCGCAGCGCTGCATCGGCGATCGCTCACCGGCGCGGGATGCTATATCGATGTCGCCCAAGCCGAAGCGGGAATCCAGTTCATGATGCCCGCGTACTACGAGTACGCCGCGAACGGTACGATTCCGGAACGACGCGGCGTCGCGGGATCGCCGTTGCAGGTGCCACAGGGCTTGTATCCCTGCAGCGGAACAGATCGATGGATCGCGGTCGATGCTTCAGATCCAATTCATTGGGAAGCGCTTCGCGCATTGATCGCCGGGGAACTGCGCGATGCGAAGTTTGACACGATAGTCGGCCGGCTGCGAAATCGCATTCAGTTGGACGAGATGATTGCCAGTTGGACTCGCGGGCAAGAGGCGGAAGCGATCGAACAACGCCTGCAAGCGGCGGGAGTGCCGGCTCATATCGTGAGCCGCAGCGGCGACTTCGTGCGCGATGTAGATCTTCTCGAAGCAGGACATCTCAAGAAGATCAACGATCCGGTTTTCGGCGAGGCAGAGATCGAGGGGCCACGGTTCTCGCTCGATCGCACTCGCCTTCCTGCAACTCGCCGCGGACCTCGAATCGGTGAGCATACAAAGGAAGTGCTGGCGGCAGTTCTGGGAATGTCAGATATGGAGATCGCACAACTGGGTGAATCGGGAATACTCTCCTAGGACACAAATCATCTGGAGGAAAGGAAGTGAGCGTTAACATCCTTGATCTTAAGGGTCACGTCGGGCTGGTTACGGGAGCAGGGCAAGGCGTGGGACGCGCGGTCGCTCTGCGCTTCGCAGAGAACAATGCGGGCGGCGTGGTCGTCAACGATTTCCGTCTTGAGCGTGCGCAGGCCGTGGCCGCGGAGGTGGAAAAGCTGGGTGTCAAAGCGCTCGCAGCGCAGTGCGATGTAACCAGTTTTGCGTCCGTCACGTCGATGTTTGAAAAGGCGCGAGCGGCTTTCGGCAGAGTCGACGTCCTGGTGAACAATGCGGGCAACGCCGGAGCCGACCCCAGTGCTGTCGCTCGCAAACCCTTCTGGGAGCAGGAGCCCAAAGATTGGGAGCCCTTCCTGGGCACCAATCTCTTCGGTGTGCTGAACTGCGTGCGAGTCGCAGGACCAGCAATGATCGCAAACAAGTACGGCAAGATAGTGACTGTGATCTCTGACGCGGGCCGGGTGGGCGAGCCTCACCTGGAGATTTACTCGGGCGCCAAGGCTGGCGCCGCGGGCTTTATGCGTGCCGTCGCAAAGGACCTCGGCCGCGCGGGAATCACCGCAAACTGCGTGGCGTTGGGCGCGACGCGAACGCCCGCGATCGAACGCGCCACTTCGGATCCTGAAGCGGTCAAACGAATGCTGAAGGTCTATCAGATCAAACGCGTTGGCGAGCCGGAGGACGCGGCCAACATGATCCTGTTTCTGAGTTCCGATGCTTCGAGCTGGATTACTGGACAAACGATCCCAGTCAACGGCGGCTACTCGTTTGCGATGTAGCAGAGGTTCATCAGATGGGAAACGCGATGAAATACGAAACGATAATTCTGGAGCGCAAGCAAGGAATTGGCTACCTGACGCTGAATCGTCCCGATCGCGCGAACACGATCAGCTTGCAGCTCATGCAAGAAGTGGTCAGCGCGATGGACGAAGTGGAAGCGGACGCCGAGTATCGCGTGGTCATTCTCACCGGCGCCGGCAAGCACTTTTGTGGCGGCGCCGATCTGCGGGACTTTGCTCAACGCGCCCGTGAACGCGCTTCGGCCGCCGGAGAGCGCCGGGGCACTGGAGACTTCGTGACGCCGCAGCGCGATCTCTTCTCTGCGTTGGAAGAATCCCGCGTTCCCGTAATCGCTGCTATTAACGGCGCCGCGATGGGCGGCGGATGCGAAATCGCGCTGGCATGTGACGTTAGAGTTATCTCGGACAGCGCCACTATCGGTCTTCCGGAAATTCGCTTTGGCGCGTTGCCTGCCGGCGGCGGGACGCAACGCCTTCCACGCCTGGTCGGCGCGGGCGTCGCCAAGGAAATGATTTTCAGCGGGCTCCCGTGGACGGCGGAGGAAGCCTTCCGAGTTGGACTGGTCAATCGCGTAGTTCCGGCGGCGGAATTGGTCAAGGAGTGCGAGAAAATCGCGGGCGTTTTTGTGGAGCGGGCCGCCTATGCGCTCAAAACCGCAAAACAGTTGATCAATCGCGGCGTCGAATTGTCGCTGAAGGATGCGCTTACGCTGGAGCGCAAAATGATCGCCGAGATGGCAACGCCGGACGAGCGCAAAAAGGCGCAGGAGCAGGCGGCCGCAACGCAAAAGACCTACGCGCGCATCTTTAGCGATCGTTCATAAATCTCTCAGACGATCGGCGGCGTGAAGGCGCTGATCGGAGGCGGCTCGCCAGCGTATTTCTCGACCTGGACTAAAGTAGTCTGAGCGCTTGGACCTTGCGCAAGGCTGGACGTTCCTTTGTCGAGAGTGAGCACGTTCGGGTTGCCGTGCTTGTCGAGGCTTCCAATCGCGCCCGGCTCGACCGGGTCGTACCATGCGCCGGTCGACATTTGAATTACACCGGGGCGAATGTCATCGCTCACAACTGCGCCCGCCAGAATCGCGCCACGTTGGTTGAAAACTCGCACCACATCGCCGTCCCGGATCTCGCGGGCGTCGGCGTCGTTGCGATTAATCCGCATCGGCTCGCGACCAGCGACTTTGCTCTGCTGGCTGACGCGCCCCATGTCCATCTGGCCGTGCAATCGCGTGCGTGGCTGAGTGGTCAGGAGATGCAGCGGGTACTCGCGCGCGGTTTCGCTGCCTAGCCACTCCGCGGGCTCGAGCCAGGTAGGATGTCCGGGGCAGTCGGCATAGTTATAGCTCGCGATCCTCTCCGAAAAGATCTCGATTCGTCCGGACGGCGTAGGAAGTAAATTGCCGTCCGGATTCATCCTGAATTCCTCGAAGAGCACGTGCGGCGTTGACGCTTCGGGAATTTCGAGATAGCCGCGCCGCCAGAACTCGTCGAATCCCGGCCACTCGACGACGTGAGGATTCGCACGTTGGCGTGCGGCTTCGTACATGTGACGCAACCACTGAATAGCGGTGCGACCTTCGGCGAACGATTCGCGAGTCCCGAACCTGTCCGCCAGATCGGCAAAAATTGCAAAATCGTCGCGCGCCTCGCCAACCGGCGCGATCGCTTGCTTCATCGCTATGATGAATCGATCGCGCGCACTTGCTCCGAGATCGTCGCGCTCGAGCGTCGTGGTGGTCGGCAGCACGATGTCGGCATGGCGCGCAGTCGCGGTCCACCACGGATCGTGGACGACGATGGTTGCAGGTCTCCGCCACCCTCGAATCAGCCGATTTAGATCCTGATGATGGTGAAACGGATTGCCGCCGCACCAGTAGACAAGTTCGGTGTCGGGATAAACTAAATCCTCGCCGTTGTACTGGAACGACTGTCCCGGATTGAGCAGCAAGTCTGCGATTCGAGCGACAGGAATGAAGCTGCGAATCGGGTTCCGGCCTGGCGACAGAGTCGGCAAAGGTGCATCCTGCAGCAGGCCCGCGAGTCCTTCCATGCTGCCGTAGCCGAAGCCAAAGCCGCCGCCCGGCAGTCCAACCTGTCCAAGCACGGCGGCCAACGCGATCGCCGCCCAAATTGGCTGCTCGCCGTGATCGCTGCGCTGCAGTGACCAGTTCACGTTGATGAAGGTCCGCGACGCAGCCATCCTTCGCGCCAACTCGCGAATCTTGTCGGCTGATATTTCGCTCAAACTCGCCGCCCAGTCAGCTGATTTCGCAACGCCGTCTTCAGCGCCAAGCAGATACTCGCGGAAGCGACCGAAACCGGTGCAGTAGCGCGCCAGGAAATCTGCATCGTGCAGTCCTTCAACGATCAGCGTGTGCGCCAGGGCCAGCATCAGCGCAGTATCGCTATGCGGACGCGGCGCGATCCATTCCGCATCGAGGAAGGGCGCCGCATCGTCGCGCATAGGGCTGATGTTGCAAAACTCGACGCCAGCCGCCTTGGCCTTCTCGAGCCACCCGCGCGTTATATGCTCGCCCATTCCTCCGGGCGTAACCTGCGTATTGCGCGTGGGCATGCCGCCGAACATCACAACGAGGTCTGCATGCTCGGCGATGCTTTTCCAACTGGTGCCGGGACCGTTCATCGCACGCATGCTGCCAAGGACATTCTTGACCAGCACGGCGCCGGCGGCATTGCTGTAAGTATCCCGCGCGCCAGTGAATCCGCCGATCCCGCCAAGGAAGCGCTGGAGTTGCGTGCGTGCATGATGAAAGCGACCCGCGCTGCCCCATCCGTATGAGCCGGCGAAGATTGCCTGGTTGCCGCGTGCGTGAATCACCCGCCTGATTTCATCGGCGATCAAATCGAGCGCACGCTCCCAGCTCACCGACACGTAACGATCAGCGCCGCGCCGATCGCGCGCACCGCCAGGTCCCTGCTCGAGCCATCCGGTCCGCACCGCTGGTTGCGTTATGCGACTGCGATGGTGCAGCGCATCTGGAATCGAAGCCAGTAGCGGTGAGGGATCCGGGTCCTTCGCGAACGGCCGCGCGCGCGTCACACGTCCTTCGACGACGACCGGCTCGAAGGCACCCCAATGCGAACTATTAAGAGTCGGCGGCGAGAACGGAATATTCTCTGACATCAACCCTCGGCAAACTCAGTTGCGCCGACCAGCGAGTGGCCTCGGTCCGAGAAAACTGCCCGCCGCCGGCGCGACTTCTTTCAGTTTGATTACCGCCCTGGCGAGATCTTTGAGGTCCTGCTGTGCGCTCGCGGTAAGCTGACCATCGACAAAATCTGCTGACACGAGATATGCGCTCGTCGGCGCCACGAGCGCGCCAAACCATGCAAGGACGTCGCGCAGGTGCCAATCGACGCCGAGAAAATGGTGCTGCGTCGCGCCCATCGCAATAATTCCGACCGGCTTGCCTGCGAGCGATTCGAGCGGCAAATGATCAAGGAGATTCTTTAGCGCGCCTGTGAAAGATCCGCGATAGACCGGGCTCGCGAAGATCACACCATCGGCGGCGCGAACCCTCTCAATGATCGCCGCGGTATCGTCTCGATATTGTTCAGGCGGCCTGCCGTCGGCGAACGTGATCTTCTTATCGGCGAGATTGATCAGCTCGACCTCAAGGTCCGTGAGCGATTCACGTGCGTTATCGAGCAGCCATCGCGTCGCGTTCAACAGGCGTCCCGGCGGCGTCACGCTTCCCACAATTGCCAACAGCTTCGTCGCCATGAATGGTTTCAGCCAGCGAAGTGTCCGGCAAATTTCTGGTCTGCTTCACGACGAGCGATCTCGCGTCGCACCAGGGGAATCAGTTCACGGCCATAATCGATAGCGTCTTCGAGCGGATCGAAACCGCGAATCAGAAAAGTCGTGACACCAAGGTCATGATAGGCGAGCATCGACTCAGCTACCTGCTCGGGCGTTCCGACTAGCGCGGTCGTGTTGCCGCGCGCGCCGGTCGCCGCGGCCACAGCGGTCCAGAGCCGCTTGTCCAACACTTCACCTTCCGCGGCTGCGGCCAGCAACCGTTGCGAACCCACCGCCTGCGGACCTTTGCCCGGTGCGCCGAGCATCGCATGCCCTCGAATTTCGCGGATCTTGTCT
This sequence comes from uncultured delta proteobacterium, assembly GCA_963842215.1. GTDB lineage: Bacteria > Desulfobacterota > Binatia > Binatales > Binataceae > Binatus. The sequence goes on from CAWJFQ010000002.1 coordinate 217,303, forward strand.
ATGATTTGTCGGGCGCGGGCCCACGCCGCATCTTCGGTTGACGCCAGGATTGGCCGGGTCGACAGACTGAATCTCACAGTGCGGCCATGCCGCGCCGCCGACGCTCGTACCAGCGCGATCGTCTTTGCCGCCTCAGCCAACGGCTCGCCCCACAGCGCGTAAACGTCGGCATGCTTTCCCGCGATTGCTATCGCCGCATCCGACGAACCGCCGAAGTAGATCGGGATATGCGGTTTCTGCAGCGGCTTCACGTCCGAGAACGAACGCACGAAGGTGTAATACTTGCCTTCGTGATCAACCGGTTTGTCCGCGGTCCAGATGCGCCGCAGGATTTCGACGTACTCGTCGGTGCGCGCATAACGCTCGTCATGCGGCAGAAAATCGCCGTCCTTCCGCTGGTCGCCGTCGTCGCCGCCGGAAATAATGTGAACGGCCAGCCGCCCGCCGCTGAATTGATCGAGCGTCGCCAGCTTGCGCGCGGCGAGAGTCGGCGCGACGAAGCCCGGGCGATGCGCCAGCATGAGGCCAAGTTTTTCGGTTACGAACGCGGCATATTGGGCGACGATGAAACCGTCGGCAGCGTTGGAGAAATAGCCGATCAGGATTCGGTCGAAACCGGCCTGCTCGTGCGCCCGCGCGAATTGGCGCAGGTAGTCGATGTCGATCGCCGGTCCGCGCGGCGGATGTATCTCCGACGCCGCTTGCGTGCCGATCATCCCGATGAACTCAACGCTCATTGATAGCAGTTTAGGAAATAGCGACTTGGCAACATAGTAGGCGTCTTCAGTCGGATACCATTCGTCAGGACGCGGCCCCGAGCGGGTATCATGCGGCAATGCCCTTGGTCTGCGCGATTCCTTCGAATAGTGCCGTGCTCAGATATCGTTCGCCGGAATCGGGCAGCACGACGACGATCGTCTTGCCGTTGTTTTGGGGACGCTTTGCGATGCGCGCAGCAACCGCAACCGCGGCTCCGCACGAGATGCCTGACAAGATTCCTTCTTCGCGAGTCAGTCGCCGCGCGTACTCGATCGCCTCTTCATTGGTGACCTGCTCGACTTCGTCGACGATCGAGAGATCCAGGTTCTGGGGCACGAAGCCCGCTCCGATGCCCTGAATTTTGTGCGAGGCCGGCTTCAGCGGTTGACCGGCACGTTGCTGGGTGATGACGGGACTTGCAGTCGGCTCCACTGCGACCGAGACGATTGCTTTGCCCTTGGTCTTCTTGATGTAGCGTGAGACCCCGGTGATGGTACCGCCGGTGCCCACGCCCGAGACGAAAATGTCGATCGCGCCATCGGTGTCATTCCAGATTTCGGGGCCGGTAGTCGCTTCGTGGATGGCAGGATTGGCGGGGTTTTTGAACTGCTGCAGCAGGATATAGCGATCAGGAGCCGACTTCTTGATTTCCTCGGCCCTCGCGATCGCGCCGCTCATACCCTTTGCGCCCTCGGTCAGGACCAGGTTTGCGCCGTAGGCTACAAGCAGCTTTCGGCGTTCGAGGCTCATGGTATCGGGCATCGTCAAGGTCAGCGGGATGTTGCGGGCGGCGGCGACGAATGCCAGCGCGATACCGGTGTTGCCGCTGGTCGGTTCGACGAGTTCTTTGCCCGGACCGAGCAGGCCTCGCTGTTCAGCATCCCAGACCATCGCGGCGCCGATTCGGCATTTTACGGAGTAAGCAGGATTGCGTCCTTCAACCTTGCCCAAAACGATAGCCGGCGCACCGTCGATGACGCGGTTGAGCCGCACCAGTGGCGTATGTCCAATCGATCGCGAATTGTCTTCGTACCAGTGTGGCATCGTACCCTCCCACTTTTGAAATCGTCGAACTTTCTGCGCGCGCGATCAGCCGCTTTTCTCCGCCGGCCAGAAGACCAGGGCACTCACCTCGATGCTTTCACGCGACGCAGCGTCAGGCGCGCTGGTCGGATCTTCGAAGGCAGAGTGAGCGGTGAAGCGCGCGCGGACGTCCTCTTTCGAATCGTAGCACTTGAGCAGAATTACATCATTGCGCCCGAGATGCGGGAAATAGAACCACCAATAGTTTGGATCGGAGGTGAATCGATAGGTCTCGCCGACTTTGTCCCGGTAAACCAGATCAGGAAGGTACGATGCGGTTGTTCTCACGGATTCCTGCGCTTCCGTAATTCTATCCATTTGCGCCTACCTCCTTGATAAACTCGACTCGCACATATCCAAGTAGTTTGATAGACTTACATGGTTATTGAATCATCGTCAACGTCGGAAAACGGTATTTGATGAAATCCGATAAAGGGATTTATACTATCTTCTAAATTGGAAATAATAACTGCGGATAATCAAAGATGATTTCTCAGAAATCCAAATACGCGCTGAAGGCTTTGACCGTGCTCGCCGAGGAATACGGCAAAGGACCCGTCCTTATAGCGGACATCGCGGGGCGTGAACATATACCGCGCAGTTTCCTCGAATTGATTCTGCTGGAGCTCAAGAACCATCGTTTGCTCCACAGTCGGAAGGGGCGCGGCGGTGGATATTTTCTCGCGCGTACTCCCACGCAGATTTCCGCGGGGCAAGTGTTGCGCGCGCTCGAAGGGCCGCTCGCGCCTCTGCCCTGCGCAAGCAAGACGGCATACCGAAGATGTGAGGAGTGCCACGATGAGCGCACGTGCGCAGTCCGGCTGCTGATGTGCGATGTACGCGAAGCGACAGCAAGCATTCTGGACTCGACGACGTTGAAGGACCTGGTCGAGCGTTCGCGGCAGGCGGCGCTCGTCCGGCAGCCGCTCGACTTTTCGATCTAACGAATCAGAACAAGGCTGTCGCCGCGACGTCGGACGTATTAAATCGTCAGACGCGGAGGGTCACGACGATGCCAAATTCCCGGCGTAACGGCGCACTCACGGTTCTGGCGATCCTGTTTGCGATTCTTGCCTTGAGCGACATTCTTAAGCCGTTGCATCTCGAGGGTCCGACCACGGGACTGGTCTTTTTCGGCAAACGACTGAGCGGTACACCAGATGCGATCCTTGGACCACTGCTCGGAATTTTTTTGCTGATCTACGCGGCAGGGATCTGGCGGATGCGTCGCTATGCGATGTACCTCGGCTATGCGTACGCAATCTACGTCACCGTCAATCTGGTGCTCTTCTCGGTGAGAAATCCGTCGCCGGCTTCGCAGGGCGAAGTGATTTTCGACATCGTGTACATTGTAGGTGCGCTGGTGCTGAGCTGGGGCACGGCGATACTTCTGAGCCGCAGCAAAGCCGAGCTTGAGTAGCGAGTTAAAAAAATTATGCAGCGCCTGGTGTGCCTCGCTCGATGTCAGCGGTGTGATCGGCGCTTACGTGGACGATGCCTGGCGCCCGCAATGGACCCTAGCGCGATGACCACTACCCCGACCAGGGCAAAGGCGGCCCACCATTGAAGAAAGATTCCCAGGAACAGCATAAGGCCGGTTAGCAGAAAGGCGGCGCCTATCGCCCTCGCGCATAGCCGGATGAAGGTTCCGTAGGCATCTGCGATAGCGGAATCGAGAAACGCCATAACGTTGTCTTCGAACTCATGCAGCTCTGCGCTGACTACTCCTTCAACCAGGCGTGCGAGTAGTCTGGGCCACTCGGCATCCGCGACCGCCGCTTTGGTTGCTTCCGGCGAGGTTTCTGCAGTGTCCGGTGGGGCCTTCGAACGATCTTTAGATACCATGCTACTGTCCTTCGACCATCTCTACAGAGATTGCTAGCTTAGTCTTCGGCACTACCACGGAGCGGGATTACTGTCCCCGGCGCAGCATCGGGGTGTATCGTCTCCCACTTGATGAGTCTCAAGTCGAGCACGAATATCCCGTATAGCACCGGCACCAGAAGCAGTTCGATAAAAGTAGCGACGCTCAAACCTCCTATCTGCGCGTAACATAGCGGCTCCCACAAAGGGCCGCCGCGAATCGATAGCGGAACCAACGCCAGCACGGCGGCACCAACGGTGATCAGCACGGGACGCAGGCGCTCGATGCCCGCGTCGAGCACCGCCTCCATGAACGGCTCGCCCTTCTCGTGCATCTCCTCGATAAAATCGAACAGAACGATAACGTGGCTGACTATGACACCTATCAGACTGGCTATACCCAGGAATGCCATGAAGCCAAACGGAGTGCCCATCACGAGCAGCGCCAACAAGGCGCCGACTACACCGTATGGAACGCAGGCGAATACCAGCACCGGTTTGATCGCGCTATTGAACTGGACGACCAGCGCTACGTAAATCATCAGGCATGAGATCATCAAGATGACGCTTAGCTCGCCGAACCCAGTTTGCTGCTTGGCAAACTCGCCACCTATCACGATGCTATAGCCGGTCGGCACTCTGGCTTGCAGGTCTTTGATCTTAGGCATCGCCTCGTTCAGGACTTCCGAAGCAAGCACGCCGGGTGCGGTAAAGGCGGCGACTGTTATGGTGCGGAAGTGGGCGCGGCGGCGGATTCGCTGCGTCTCGAGCTCATACTTCATCGACGAGATCGCCTTAAGCGGGATCGGCTGGCCGCCATTGGACGGATAGACATAGAGGTTCTCCAGATCCTGCACACTGGCGCGCTCGCGACGGTAAAGCCGCGCGACCACAGGAATCTGCTTGTCGCCCTCCAGCAGTGTAGCGACTGGAGTGCCGCTCAAGCTGGCGGTGGTTGAGGCGGCGACATCCTCGTTGGAAACCCCCGCCAGGTTGGCGCGATCGGGATTGATTTCTAGTCGAGCGACCATCGTTTGTTCGAACCAATCATTGCGAACGCGGCGTGCCTCCGGGACCGTGCGCAGGATGCTCTCGAGCTCGTTCGTCAGCTTGCGCAGCGTCGCAATGTCCTGCGTCTCGCCGTTGAGTGTGGACTCAGCACGACCATTTACGAAAATCTCGATAGGATACTTGGAGCCGTTGGTCTGCAACTCCTGCACGTCGACGTATGCGCCGGGAATGGCCGCCGTCAGTGCGGGCTGCAACTGGTCCGCGAATCGCGACATCTTGCGCTTGTCGTCAAGCTCGATGATTACCTGTGCATAGTTGACCTGCTTGGTCTCGGGAGCTAGCGAGTACCAGAAGCGTGGGCCACCACCGCCGACAAAAGTAGTGAGCGATTTCAGCAGATGATGCTCGCCTTCGGCGCCTTTCGAGTCTTCCGCCTCCATCTTATCCGCCTGATGCTGAATTATTTCGCGCGCCTTGGCTGCGGCCGCAGTAGTTTCGCTCAGCGCACTGTCGTTGGGAAGAAAAATATCCACCGTGGACAGGAATTGAAGATCAGTTGGGAAAAATGCTGACTTCAGCAGAGCGCCCAATTTGAATCCTATGACCAGGAAGACGATCGAGCCGGCAAACGTCAGCCATCGATGCTCAAGGCACCAATGTCCCGTGCGATAGTAGTAGCCTGTGAAGCCTTGGCGGCGCTGTTCTTCAATCGGTAGCGGTTTTTTGGCGGCCGGCCGCAGCCAGTAGTAACCGAGCATCGGAATAAAGGTCATCGAGACCAATCGCGATGCGATCAAGGAAGCCGTCATCACGACCGGCAGCGAAATCATGAACTTGCCAGTGTCGCCACTGAGCAGTCCGAAAGGCAGATAGGCGACGATGTTAGTGATGGTCGCGTATAGGATCGCGCGCGCCAGCTTGGTAGGTCCCAGCCATGCGGAAATGATTCGCGGGTGACCTGAATCCAGGTCACGCTTGATTGCGTCGCCCGCAACCACAGGATCATCGATCAGCAGACCCAGCGCGATGATTAGCGATGCGATCGAGACTTGCTGAATGTCCCATCCAACAAGATCCATGAAGCCGAAGGTCATCAGAAGAGTCAGGGGAATCGATACAGCCATCAACAGTGCGGACCGCCATTCCCAGAATCCGATTAGCGCCGTGATCACTACCAGCACTATCGCTTCCTCGAGCGCATGGTTCAGCAGTTCGACGTTTTCCTCAACCTGGCGTGGCTGGTCCGAGGTGCGCGCGAGAATCAGATCGGCCGGTAGCTGCTGACGCAAGATCGCAAGTTGATGATCGACGTTTTCACCGAAGAGGTGAATCTGTTCGCCGGACCGCATCTGCACCGCGATCGTGATCGCGCGATGCGTCTGCCATCCGCCGCCAGCGTCGCGCACGGTGTAGGTGTTTAGATAGCGCGCCGGGTCCTGGTAGCCGCTGTTGATGGTGACGATATCGCGAAGGTAGAGCGGGGTTCCGGTCGCAGACTTGCCAACGATTACGTCGCCAATGTCCTTTTCGCTTTTGAACTCGCCCGACGGCAGCACGATTAGATTTCGGCCGTTGGTTTCGAGTGTGCCTCCGGGTGAGACGATGTTGCGCGCGGCGAGTGCCTGCTTGATCTGGGCAGGCGTGATGCCGTAGGCGGCGAGGCTGGTTTGTGAGTATTCGAGATTGATCCACTGCGGGAGGTCTCCGGAGATCAATACTTTCGATACCTGAGGCACGGCGGTAAGTCCGCGCTTTATCAAATCGTCGAAATCGTCCAGCTCGCGATAGCTGTACTTGTCGCCCGCCACCGTATCGAGTCGTGCCTCAGCGTCTGCGGGATTGCGAATCACCACCGGATACCAGACGTCGGGGTCGAAGGAAGCGGAACCGTACTTCTGCTCGACGCATCCCATGAATGCGCGCTGCAACCCTTCGTCGGAATTTGCGACGCCATCGAGCCCGACGAATCCCTTGCCCGCTATAGGGCGGATGTCGCCGAGAGCTTCATTTTTAGAAAGGCAAGGGCCCAGTGTCTCACGAACGCTTTCACCGATATTTTGCGTGTCGAGACCGAGCGGAAATGCGACCACTATCGTTGCGCGCTTCGAGGTGTCGACGGTGCTGCCGCGCGCCGTTTTGATCGCGGCAGCGATCTCCTTGGCGCGCAACGAGATGGCGACTTCGCTCTCCTTGGGACTTGCCACCGTCAACATGAGTGCCGCAGTATCGCCGAAGCCGCTGAAGAATTGGATCGGGCCCGCGCCCTTGGGCAGGTCGGTGATGCTCCTGAGCTTCAAGTCCATCTCATTGAAGACGGGCTTGGTGTCGTTGACCTTGTAATCGACCTGTACGTTGACGACGGACAGTCCGTCGAGCGTCAGCGATTTGATCGAGTACTCCTCGCTCGACGGTGGTCGAACCTCCGAAACCTCGGCCAGCTTTTCCTCGATCTTGCGCGTGACAAGCTGCTCGACACGGTCTGCGCTGACGCCAGGCCATGCGCAAATGACCTGCGCTTCCTTTACCGGGATGTCGGGGTCCTTGCGCTTGGGCATTTTATCGTAGCCGTAGATGCCCCAGGCAATTACTATCAACAGCGCCACCCACGAAATCTGGCGATTCTCAGTAAAGAAGCGCGCGGTGTTGTGAGTCGTCGCGATTATTTCAGCGTCAGGTCGATGCGCCATTGGACCGCGCCTATGGCGCTACGTTGATGCCGGCGCCGTTGAAGACCACATCCGCACCGCGGACTATCACTTGCGCGCCGGCGTCGAGCCCCGACTCAACCGACACCTGGTCGCCTACCACAGGACCTATCTCGACCTTCTTCAAGGTTGCGATTAGCTTGCCGTCAGCGTCCTTGTCCGCGACATACACCGCATAGCCGTTGGGATCGTCGGGCGGCCGCACTATTGCGCGCGTCGGCACAACCAGCATGCTCTTGGCCTGCGTCGTCGATGGCAGATGAAGGGCAGCAATCATGCCGACCCGCAAGCGCGCATCGGCGTTGGGAATCGTCGCCTCGACGTCGAACACCCGAGTGTTGGGGTCGGCGACCGCGGCGATTTTTGAAATTGTGGCGGTGAAGGTCTGGCCGGGAAAGGCGTCAGTTGTGACTGAAAGCTCGGTTCCCGGTTTTAACTGGCCCACGATCGAACCCGGCACGCCGAATACGACCTTTACCTTGCTCGTATCGCCGATTTGAAAGCCAACGGTGTTGGGCGAAACCAGGGTGCCGACCTCGACTTTGCGATCGAGCACCAGTGCGCTCATAGGCGACTTGAGTTTGCAGTCGTCGAGATCGACCTGCGCCTGCTGTACTGCCGCCTGTGCAGCGCCGACCGATGCTTGCGCGGACTCGTACTGCTGTTTGATGGCATCGTAGTCGGCCTTCGCCACGACGCGCTGCTCGAGCAGATGCGTGTAGCGGGCGAAATCCGCCTTGGACTTGCTGAGCGACGCGCGTGAGTTCTGCAAATCGGATTGAGCCTTGGCCAGGCTGTTGCGATATGTGTCGTCCTTCACAACCGCGAGCACCGCGCCCGCAGCGACCCGGTCGCCGGCCTGTACATTGCGCAGCTTTCCGTCGGCCCCCTTAACCTGCAGGATCGATTGCACATAGCCGTTAACCTTGAAGGCGACATCAACCTGCGTCTCGGCAATGATATTCGCCGAGTAAGCGCCGCCGCCTACGCCATTGGCCAGCGCGACGGTCTGTACGGTAACAGGGATCGACTCGGGCGCCGCCGCTTCTTTATGTCCGCATCCAGATATCGCAAGCGAAACGATTAGCGGAACGACAACGAGTAGCCGCGTCGGCGGGGTTTTCATAATCGCAGACAATATCTATCTACGCCGCACTGCGCCAACGTACCCAAAGATGCGTTCAATCTATCTGTGCAACAAGCGGGTTATCAGAAAGATTGCGACCATTCCCAGACAGGTGGCGACGCCGACTAAGGGAGAGTCGTGCTCGCGCGCTTCCGGGAGCAAGTCCGAGGCACCGATGTATAGAAAAGAGCCGGCGAAAAATGCGAGTAGTGGCGGCAAAAATCCAGCCCTCAGATTGAACAGCAACGTCGAAGCTGCGCCCAGAACCGGCGTCAGCATATCAATCAACAACCAGAAGACCGCACGCCGAGGCGAATTCCCATGCGCGAGGACCACAGTTACGGTATTCAGCCCGTCGCTGAAATCATGCGCGATTATGCCGAAGGCAATCAGCAGCCCCATCTGGACGCTGGTCTGAAAGCCGACGCCGATCGCAAACCCGTCCAAGAAACTGTGAAAGGCCAGGCCCGCCGCCGACATCGCACCAAGCTCCGGCTCATGCGCTTCGGTCAAGTGAGGGTGTTCGCGGGCACGATGCATGGCGGTATAACGTTCGAGTCCAAAAAAGGCGAGAAACCCAAGCGCAGTAATCGGCATGTACGATGCGCCGTGGTCGAAGGCAAAAACCTCCGGCAATATGTCGAACAAAGCCACTGCCAACACGGCGCCGGAACTAAAACCGAGCAGCAAATGCAGCCGGTCGCGCAACCGGATCGCGGCAGTCCCGCCCAATCCGGTTGAGACGAGCGTGACCAGGGCGAGGAGGATTGGCGCGAATCGCATGAGTGGGTGCTAAGAGTTCATACCGATGATTAAAATTCAACCGGGCGTGGGAACCGGACGCGAGCGCTGTGCGTTGCTATTATGGATGATCATGGAAACCACTACGACAGTCTCGCGCATGAAGTGGATACTGACGCTCCTGCTGACCATCGGCGTTTTATTCGGTGTGAAGCCGATCGACATCTTCGCGCAGGCCGGCAACGGCGATCGCGCTACCGCGGTTTTCTCGGGCGGTTGTTTTTGGGGCGTCGACGCCGTCTTCAAGCACGTGAAGGGCGTGTCCAAAGTCGTTTCCGGCTATGCAGGAGGCGCCAAAGACACCGCGAACTACGAAACCGTGAGCACCGGGACCACAGGGCACGCCGAGTCGGTGCAGGTAACCTACGATCCGACCAAGGTCTCGTACGACGATCTATTGAAGGTATTTTTTTTCGTCGCTCACGATCCGACCGAGCTGAATCGCCAAGGCCCGGATTCAGGGACTCAATACCGATCTTCGATTTTTTATGAAAACGACGCTCAGAAGAAGATGGCGGACGACTACATCGCGCAACTCGATCAGAAGCATGCATTCCCCGCGCCGATCGTTACCAAGGTAGTTCCGCTTACAGGCTTCTATCCAGCCGAAGATTACCATCAGAACTACCTGGCGCTGCATCCATATCAGCCCTATATACTCTTCAACGATTTGCCGAAGCTGGAACGGCTGCAGAAGGACTACCCGAGCCTGTATCAGAAGTAAGCTAACCTGCCGCGGCGGCGCGGCGAATCTCGATCTGTCGCATCTCGTCGGCATGCACCTGTGCATGGTCTGCCGCGCGGCGCGCTGAATCGTTCGAGTGATAGAGCTCGAGCGCATCGCCGAATTCGTCGTCGTTGACCGGGCTAAGCGCCACATCCATATAATGCTTCGACGCCGGGTCACTTTCGATCTTGCGTCGCATTCTTTCCAGACGCCAGAAGAACCACAAACCGGGCAAGTAGGTTGTTAGAGTCTCGCGCGTGCGCCGCACGAAAAATCTCAGCACATTCTCGCGCGGAAATCCGGGACGGCGCTGGGTGCGGGGCTTGCGGCGAATGATCCCGCCCTGCAGCGGATGCACCCGCTCGAAGGCATGGCTGCCATAGAAATAGAAAATCATCGAGGTCATCCGCCGCGAGCGCATGCCACTTGCGACCGCCCGCTTGACCAGCGTCTCGATGTGCGAAGGCGAATAATAGAGGTGCCATGCTCGTTGATAGATATCCTGCCACTCGGCAGCGGTCATCCGCGGATGGTCGGCGGTTGCGTGCTCGGCGTCATACTTGTTGGTGTCCGCTTCCATCCGCTCGCCGCGCGAATACATATCCTGGTGATCCTTGGAGCCGGGCAGCGGCGTCAGCATGAAGAATTCCATGATGTCGATCGGGAGTTCGCGCTGAATAATGGCGATATCGCGCTCGATACTCGCGGGGGTGTCGGACGGGAAGCCGAGTATGTAACCGGCGTAGGTCAGCACCTTGGCGCGCTTCCACGCCTGCAGCATCTTGCGGTATTCAGTGATGCGATTCTGACCTTTCGACGCGCCCTTGAGACTGTCGGGATTGATGTTCTCCAGCCCGATGAAAACTTTCTTGCATCCCGCGCGCACCGACTTCTCCACGAAGTTCGGGATTTTGTGACACATCGTATCGACCTGCATGATGATGTTTATCTTCAGCCGATCGCGGCGCTTGAGCAGGATGATGCGGTCGAGGATCGCTTCCCAGTTTTTGTTGCGCGCGAAATTGTCGTCGGTGATGAAAAAGCTGCGCACGCCTTGCGCCGCATGCGCTCGAACAAGTTGCTCGACGTCGTCGGCGCTGCGAAAACGCGACTTGCGTCCCTGCACATTTATGATCGTGCAGAAACTGCAACTGAATGGGCATCCGCGCCCAGCGTCAAAACATCCGAGCGCGCCGGCATAGCGCTTGACATACTTCACCGGAAGAAATGGCAGTGGTTTGCCGTCCATCGCCGGCAAATCGGTCATGTAGTTGTAGACCGGCGCGATTCGACCGTCGAACGCCGCGACCAGCAGTTCATCGAGCCGCTCTTCCGCTTCGCCTGCGAACAGCGTGATTCCCAGCGCGAGCGCGTCGACCATCTCGGGCGGCATCTCGGGCAGCATCGCCAGACATCCGCTGACGTGGAATCCCCCGATCGCGACCTGGATTCCCGCGGCGCGTAACTCGCGCGCTATATCGACTGCGCGCGCAAACTGGTTGGTTTGCACACCGATCAACAGCGCTATGCCGCGATTCGAATTGCGCTCGAAACGCCGAACTATCGAACGCACCGGCACTTTTGCATTGGTCTCGTCATGCGCCTCGATCTCGAGGTCGACGCCCTCGCCGAGGATCCGCCGCGCCTGCGCGTCGAGCGCGAGACCGTAGAGATTCGACAGCGAGCTCGACGGCACAAACCCGCGCCACCACTGAATAAGGTAGCCGTCGTCGTCGTAATGTGAGGGTTTGATGAGCTCGACGAGAAATTTGGTGCGAAGCGCTTTAGTCACCGCTCTTTCCAAGAAGACATCGGCTCACTCTACTGGTAATCAAAGTTATCCGCTACCGCTCGCGATACATTCCAGGCGGACGAAATTCGTCGAGATTCCGGCGTGATCAGTCCAGCCGATCAAAAAGATGGGGTATTGCACTGATACGAGTAAGAGTGCACACCTATCTGGATAGGATTTTCGACTACAACGAACCGCGCGCTGCATATAGGCATGCACGCCAAAGGAGCGAACCTTGGACCTGGATAAATTAGTGGCAGACTTGGCGAAGGAGCGGGACAGGCTGGGACGGGCTATCAGTGCCCTGCTGGGATCGGCCGGATCGGCCCTGTCGGGCGGTGGCAAGAAGCGAGTCGGCAGGCCTAAGGGAAGCGCGACCAAAAAACGCAAGCGCGGCGGCTTGACGCCAGAAGGTCGGCGGCGCCTTTCAATCGCGATGAAGAAGCGATGGGCGGAGCGCAGGAAGAAGAGTTCGTAGCGACTGCTCCAAATTCGACACGCACCAAAAAATAGCTTGCGCCATGCGCGTGAGTTGGCTACCCGAATCAGCAGGGGATTCCGATGCGGCTAAGCCTTCTCGTGGTAGCGATAGCGGTCCTAATGTTGGCAGGGTGCTCCGGAGTTCAGCAGGATGTGTCCGAGCTCCAACAGCAGCAGGATGCGCTAAGCGCGGCGATCAAGAAGATAAAGGTAGTATCCCGCGCTAACATCAAGGGCAATCCTCCTTACACCACGCTCGGACCTACCCAGGGTTACTGCTTCAATCTGCCAAATTCTACCGGAGGTCAAGTCGTTCACGGCGACGGACTCAAGGCGGCTGCGTACCGCAAATACGGCAGCCAGGTCGACGCAATTGTTAAGACTACCGTATGGTTCGTTCCAGATGACAGCTACGATGCCTTTGAGCCCTACACCGAAGGCGGATATTTCGAATGCGCAGGCACCGCTGTTCACTTCACCGGCGAGCCGCCACCGGCGGCTTCGACCGCGCAGCCGCCCGCCAGTTGAGGTGTAGGTTGTTCATTCAGGCCCGCTAGTCAAAGGAGAAACCCGGATGGCTTTACTTATACCCACTTTGGGAATCGAAGAAGTAAGGGCTCACCGTACGTGGTATCTGTGTGTTGGAATTGCGCTCATCATCTTAGGCACGATCGCAATAGGTAGCGCCGAAATCATGACGATGGTTTCCGTCATGTTCCTTGGATGGCTACTTATCTTCGCCGGCGTGTTTGAAATAGTTCACGGATTCGCGCGGCGTGCATGGGGCGGCTTTTTCATCAATCTCATGGGCGGCCTGCTTTATGCGGTAACCGGACTGCTGATGGTTTCGCATCCGGGAGTAGCCGCGATCACGCTGACCTTCATGATCGCGATGCTGCTGATCGTCGCCGGCACCTTCAGACTCATCGTAGCCTTCTCGACACCGATTCATCATCGCGGATGGCTCATTCTAAATGGTCTGATTTCGCTATTTCTCGGCTTCTGCATCATGGATTCCTGGCCGGTCTCAGGAATGTGGATAATCGGACTGTTCATCGGCATCGACATGATTTTCGACGGATGGACCGAAGTAATGCTTGCATTGGCAAGTGGCGGCAGTGAGAGCGGCGGAGGAACTACGCCCCCTCAAGGCGTGCCTGCTTAAGCAAGCCGCAAAAATGGCTCGCTAGCCCAGCGTATGGTCGGCTCGATAGGCCTCCAGCGCGGTGCGGACGCGCTCAGTTTCTGCGATCATCGAATCGATCGCTGTTCGGAGGCCGTCGCCCGGTTGCCGTTTAGCCCGGTCTTCGACCTCGCGCGACAACTCCATCAGGCGCGCCGCACCGAAATGACCGCAGCTACCTTTGATCGAGTGTGCCGTCGCCGCTATTCCGACGCGGTCGCCTTGGCGCGATTGCAAACCGATCAACTGCACGCGCTTGCTTAAGTCTGCAAGAAACACCTCGATGATTTCCGCGATGAATTCGTCGCCCTGCTCATCGCTTTCGGCGAGCGAGCTGATAGCGATCATGTCGATCGCAGGAACGCTCGAGGGCTCAATGCTCACTCCCTGATCTATCCAAATAGCATGCCGCGCGATTGCATCGATCGTCGAACCTGACCTACTTCACCAATATTTGCCTGCTCTCAGCAGCAGCACGTTTCATGAACCAGCGAGAACTCTCAATGTCGGATACCAGTGCGATACTGGCTCCTCGACGCGCCGCCAGAATCGCGCCGCTGTGTCATTTGTTTGTCGCTGCGCCGCTCGAACCATCGTAGCCTTCATCTCGACGCATACTGAGCTTGCGCCAGGCCGGTCTCAATCCCGGCCTCGGGTCTCGATCAGCGCCATAAGCTGGCCGGGCGTTGCACTTCGAAAGTGTAGCGACGCTCCCGATACTGGATGGTCAAACTTCAGTTCGAACGAATGAAGTGCGAGCCGCTTCACAGGATCTGTCGTAGCGCCGTACTTTCGATCGCCGACGATCGGATGACCCAGGCCGGCAATCTGCACGCGAATCTGATTTTTCCGGCCGGTCTCGAGCGTAAACTCGACCAGTGATCTGTTCCGCGCAGTGCGTAGAACACGGTAGTGCGTAATCGCCAGGTCTCCGCCGCGCTCGACGCGATGTATCTTTAGTGACTTGCTCTCGACCAGGTTATCCCGCAGCGTTCCTTCCGCATTCGACGGCACGCCTTCGACGATTGCAAGATATTTCTTGGTCACAGTTCTCCAATTCTGCTGAAGGGACGCCTGGATCGCGCGACTTCTCGCGAACATCATCAAGCCTGAGGTCTCGCGATCGAGTCGATGCACGATAAAGGCCTGTTGCAGCGGCGACTTCGTGAGCGCCTTCAGATGCTCGTTGAGAATCCGGTGCGCCGTTCTTTCTTTCTCGTCCGCCGACCCCATTGAGAGCAGCCCGGCTCGTTTGTCGACTACAACGATATCGTCGTCGAGATGGATAATTTTCAGGCCGTGACGCTCGATCGATGCCGCCGGGACTCGACGGCCGGTCGCGATGGTCACAACGTCGCCTGGTTCCAACTGCGTATCATGCCTGACGCTGGTCAGTCGCTTCACGGTGACCGCGCGGAAGCGCAGAAGATCCTTCGCCTGCTTGCGCGACAGTCCGAGCGGCAGGCCCATCAGAAACGGCAGGAGTTCACATCGGGACGAGGCGCTAAACTGATGATCACGCGTGGTGGTCATTCCGCTAATATGGTCGCCGACTATTGATGAAGTGGCAAGATCGTTAGCCTGAATGATCGACGCAAGAGCGCCAGCGGCAGCGCGATCACCGGCGCTCGTTGTCGGAAGCCGGCCAGACCGGCAGTTGGGGAATGAAAAGCACCAGACCATTTGATGTGAAACCCGCCGCGGGGTTCGCAAGTAAACTTGCTGTGCAGTCCGAGTTGCGAGCGATGGCGTGGTTGAAAGAGCCGCAGAGAACTGAATGCGCGGTTCAGTCGGGCTCGTGGCGGCGACGCCTGAGCCTCTAATCGGAATTCTGATAGACTGATCGCCGGGGCGACGCATTGTTGCGTTCGTCCGCCGCATGTCTGCGCATCTTTTGCGCAGCTCGCATTGGTTTATCCCGTCACCGGCCATCGGGAACCGAGAGGCAGAGTTTGAACTTCGTTTTCTTTCGCGCGATCAAAGACCCGGCGCCCGCTTTCGCACATTCTGATCAGCCGATCCGTTCCGAGCTATTCAGCGTCGAGCGCCTGGAACAGCATGGCGAGACGCTGGCGGTCGCGCAGCGAATCACCAAGCGTCCGGGGCGCGGGAGGGCGATGGCGCCGCGGGTGCGCGACAACGGCCGCGTGCTGCTGCAGGCGTACAGGAATATCGCGGGCGCAATCCGCGAGGAGCGCGCCATCACGCCCGCCGCGGAGTGGCTGGTCGACAATTTTCACGTGGTCGAGGAGCAGATTCGCGAGATTCGCGACGACCTGCCGCGCGGATACTACCGCGAGCTGCCCAAGCTGGCCGACGGGCCGCTGGAAGGATACCCGCGCGTGTTCGGGGTGGCGTGGGCGTATGTCGCGCATACCGACAGCTATTTCGATCCGCATACGCTGACCAGGTTCGTGCAGGCTTACCAGCGCATGCAGCCGTTGACGATCGGCGAGCTGTGGGCGGTCGCGATCACGCTGCGGATTGTGCTGGTTGAAAACCTGCGGCGGTCGGCCGAGCAGATTGGGCGCGGCCGCGTAGAACGCGCAAAGGCCGACATCCTGGCGGACCGGCTGCTGGGATCGAATGGCCGCGAGGCGGAGCCGCCGGAGGCGGTGCTGAGGGATTTCGATCAGTCGCCGATCGCACCGGCGTTCGCGGTGCAGATGGTTCAACGGCTGCGCGATCAGGATCCGCGGGTGATGCCGGTCTTGAACTGGCTGGACCGACGGCTGGCGGCGCAGAAAACCACGGCCGACGAGATCGTTCGCGAAGTACATCAGGGGCAGGGCGCGATGAACGTCACGGTCCGCAACGTGATCACGAGCATGCGGCTGATGTCGGCGGTCGATTGGGCGGACTTCTTCGAGAGCGTGAGCCCGGTGGATGCGGTGCTGCGCGCCGACAGCGATTTTGCGTCGATGGATTTTGCCACGCGCGACCGCTACCGGCATGCGATCGAAAAACTAGCGCGCGGCTCGGGGCGCACCGAAATCGAAGTCGCACAAAGCGCGATTGCCGCGGCCAAGGGCGCGCTGCCAACCGAAGTTCCGGGCAGCAACGGCGCGGCGATGCGCCGCGAGCATGAGCCGGGCTACTACCTGATATCGCGCGGCCGTGCGGCAATCGAAAAGAAGCTCGGATACCGCGCGCCGATTCGCGACTGGGCTGCCCGCGCCGACGCGGACGCCGGAATCGCGGGCTACCTGGGCACGATTGCGGTCGTCACCGCGATCATCGTCGCTTGCGGCCTGGACCTGATGGCGCACGACGGGGTCGGCCGCCGGATGCGGCTGCTGCTCGCGATCCTGGCGATAGTGCCGGCGATGGACGCGGCGGTCGCGATCGTGAATCGCGTGGTGACGAGCCTGATCGGTCCCGCCGCGATCCCCGCACTGGAACTTCACGACGGCGTGCCTGCGAGCCTGCGCACGATCGTCGTGATGCCGATTCTGCTCAGCACGCGCGAGGAGGTCGAGGAAGAAGTCGAGCGGCTGGAGGTACATCACTTGGCGAGTGCGGACGGCGAGCTGTACTTCGCGCTGCTGTCGGACTGGCGGGACTCGGCGACTGAAAGCGCGCCCGGCGACGACGAGCTGCTCGGCGCAGCGACCGCGGCGATCGCTCGATTGAATGAGCGTCACGCGCCAGGGGTGGCGGGCAAGCGCTTCATGCTGCTCCATCGGCGGCGCGTTTGGGACGAGGAGGAAGGGCGGTGGATGGGGTGGGAGCGCAAGCGCGGCAAGCTGCACGAGCTGAATCGGCTGCTGCGCGGCGCGACCGACACCACGTTCCTCGGGCAAGATGGACACCGGCCGGCAGTTCCGGACGGCGTGCGATACGTGATCACGCTCGACGCGGACACGCGGCTGCCGCGCGGCGCGGCCAAGCAGATGGTCGGCAAAATGGCGCATCCGCTGAACACTCCGGTATTCGACCGGCGGCTTGGGCGCGTGGTCGCGGGCCACGCGGTGCTGCAGCCGCGCGTCACGGTTTCGTTGCCGAGCAGACGGGAGGCATCGATTTTTCAACGCGTCTTTTCGAGCGCGAGCGGAATCGACCCGTACGCATTCGCGGTTTCAGACGTCTACCAGGACCTGCTCGACGAAGGCTCGTACAGCGGCAAAGGAATTTACGACGTCGATATGTTTGAGGCGGCGCTAGCGGGGCGCGTACCCGACAATTCATTGCTGAGCCACGATCTTTTCGAAGGAACGTTCGCGCGCTCGGGCCTGGCTTCTGACATCGAAGTGGTCGAGGATTTTCCGTCGCGGTACGACGTAGCCGCCGCCCGGCAGCATCGATGGGCGCGCGGCGACTGGCAACTGCTGCCATGGATCCTTGGACGCGTTCACGGCACGAGCCGGGATGGAGCGAGCTCGCAGCCGCGCGACGGCCGATCGTCGATCCCGGCGGTAGGGCGCTGGAAAATGATCGACAACCTGCGCCGCTCGCTGTCGGCGCCATTGGTGATGCTGGCGCTAGTCGCCGGCTGGACGCTGCGGCCGGCGCCAGCCTTTGCCTGGACTCTTTTTATTCTCGTTACGATCGCGACGGCGCCAATGCTTCCATTCGTGACGGGGATCATCCCGCGCGGCCGCGACATCTCCAAGCGCAGCCATTTGCGGGCGGTCGGCATCGACCTGGTCGTCGGGCTCTCGCAGCTCGCGATGATGGTGACGTTGCTCGCGCACCAGGCGTGGCTGATGGCTGACGCGATATCGCGCACTCTCTACCGCTTGTACGTGAGTCATCGGCTGCTGCTCGAATGGATGACCGCGGCGCAGACGAGGCAGACGCGGCGCCCCGACGTCCGCGGCTATTACAAAATGATGGCGGGCGGGTGGGCGCTGGCGGTCTCGGCGGCGGCGTTCGTGGCGTGGGCGGGTCACGGCGGTGCGGCGATCGCGGTGCCGTTCGTGATCCTATGGATGCTGTCGCCGGACATCGCGCAATGGGCGAGCCTGCCGCAGCAAGTCGAGGGCGCAAAGCCGCTCCCGCCGGCCGACGTTAAGGCTCTGCGGCTGAACGCGCGCCGCACCTGGCGATACTTCGAGAAGTTCGTGACGGCCGAAGACAACATGCTGCCGCCCGACAATTTTCAGGAGGACCCGCGGCCGGTGCTGGCTCATCGGACGTCGCCGACCAACATCGGGCTGTACCTCCTGTCGGTGGTCGCGGCGCACGACTTCGGATGGATCGGAACGCATGAGACCGTCGAGCGGCTGGGGGCGACGCTGGATACGATGAAACGCCTCGAGCAGTTCCGCGGGCATCTTTACAACTGGTACGGCACGAGCGACCTGCGACCGCTGGATCCCAAGTACGTGTCGTCGGTGGACAGCGGCAACCTGGCGGGACATCTGATCGCGCTCGGCAACGCATGCCGCGAGATGATCACGCGGCCGGTGGTGGATGGGCAGTGGCTCAAAGGAGTGGAAGATTCGATCGCGCTGGTTCGCGAATCAATCGGCGCGCTGGCGTCGGACCTGCGCAGCTCGACCGTCACGCCCAAGCATATCGAAGAGGGACTGGACGCGATGGCGCCGATCGTCAAGTCGAGTCCGCGGACGATGATTGAGCTCAGTGCGTGGCTCAAGGAACTCGCGACGCAGAGCGATTCGATCACCGACATTGCGCGCGCGATGACACTGGAGCGCACCGACCCTGCCGCGCGCGACGTGGTGGTGTGGGCGGAGGCGCTGCGAGCATGCATCGGCAGTCATCAACGTGACGTTGAATTGTTGAGACCGTGGACGACACGCGCTCGCGCCAAAACCGGTGCGCTCGAGGGCAACACAAGCGAGGTCGAATCCATCCCGGCGCTGGGCGACATGGCGGACCTATATGATACGGCGGCGAGCCGCGACTCGACGCTCGATCGGGCGGCGCTGGCACGGGCGCGCAATGCGGCGGCTGTGCTCGAGCGGCGGCTGACGGAGTTGGCCACGACGGCGAGCAAAATGCTCGACGCGATGAAGTTCGGCTTCCTGCTCGATCCAGCGCGCCAGCTGCTGTCGATTGGCTATCGCGTCAGCGACGGCAGTCTCGATCCCAACTGCTACGACCTGCTCGCGTCCGAAGCGCGGCTGGCGAGTTTCGTCGCAATCGCGAAGGGAGAAATTCCGGCGCGGCACTGGTTCCGGCTGGGACGCGCGATGACGCCGGTCGATCGCGGCTCGGCGCTGATTTCGTGGTCGGGCTCGATGTTCGAGTACCTGATGCCGTCGCTGGTGATGCGCGCGCCGGCGGGTAGCCTGCTGGAGCAGACGAGCCGGCTGGTCGTACGCCGCCAGATGAGTTACGGCAATGAGCTAGGCGTGCCGTGGGGAGTCTCGGAATCCGCCTACAATGCGCGCGACCTCGAGCTGACGTACCAGTACTCGAACTTCGGCGTGCCGGGATTGGGGCTGAAGCGCGGACTGAGCGAAAACGCGGTGATCGCGCCGTACGCGACGGCGTTGGCGGCGATGGTCGATCCGGAGGCGGCGGCGCAGAATTTTTCGAGGCTGCTGGCGGCCGGCGGGCTTGGCCAGTTCGGCTGGTACGAGGCGCTGGACTACACGCCGTCGCGCGTGCCGGAAGGTGAGACCGTTGCAATCGTGCGCGCGTACATGGCGCATCACCAGGGCATGACGCTGGTCGCGCTGGCCGACGCGCTGAACGACGGCGCGATGCGCGCGCGGTTTCATGCCGAGCCGATCATCCAGGCAACCGAGCTGTTGCTCCAGGAGCGAACGCCGCGCGACGTCGGAGTGGCGCGGCCACGGGCCGAAGAGGTGCAGGCGGAAGCAAACGTCCGCGAGGTCACTCCGCCGACGATTCGCCGATTCCATTCGCCGCACGATCTGATCCCGCGCACCCATCTTTTATCCAACGGCAACTACACCGTGATGATCACGGCGGCCGGTTCGGGCTTCAGCCGCTGGCGCGAGATGGCGGTTACGCGGTGGCATGAAGACGTGACCTGCGATTCATGGGGGACGTACGTCTTCGTGCGCGACGTGAACAGCGGCAAAGTGTGGTCGGCGGGGTTTCAGCCGGCGGGCCTCGAGGCAGACAGCTACAAGGTCGAGTTCTCGGAGGATCGCGCGGAGATAGTGCGCCGCGACGGCACCATGACAACCACGCTCGAGGTCGCGGTGTCGCCCGAGGACGATGCCGAGGTCCGGCGCGTGTCGATCACCAATCTAGGCAACCGGGTGCGTGAGATCGAGCTGACCTCGTACGCCGAGATCGTACTGGCGCCTGAGGCGGCTGACACGGCGCATCCGGCGTTCTCGAAGATGTTCGTGCAGACCGAGTTCGACGCCGAAGTCGGCGCGATACTGGCAACGCGGCGGCGGCGCTCGCCCACTGACGCGCAGGTGTGGGCGGCGCATCTGGCGGTGGCCGACGGAGAGGCGGTCGGCGAGATACAATTCGAGACCGATCGTGCTCGATTTCTCGGACGCGGGCGCGAAGTTCGCGACGCGGTTTCGGTGATCGACGGACGGCCGCTATCGGATACCGTCGGCACGGTGCTCGATCCGATCTTCAGCATTCGGCGGCGGCTGCGAATACCGGCGGGAGGGACGGCGCGCGTTGCGTTTTGGACGATCGTCGCGCCGACACGGGCCGAAGTGCTCGACCTGGTCGACAAGCATCATGACTCGACTGCCTACGAGCGCGCGGCGACGCTGGCGTGGACGCAGGCGCAAGTTCAATTGCATCACCTGCGGGTTGACGCTGACGAGGCGCATCTCTTTCAGCGCATCGCCAATCGCGTGCTCTACTCGGATCCAACTCTGCGTCCTTCGTCTGACCTGCTCAGGCGCGGCGAGGGCGGACAATCGAAGCTGTGGCCCGCAGGAATTTCAGGCGATCTGCCCATCGTGTTGGTGCGCATCGATGAGGTCGAAGACTTGGAGATTGTGCGAGAGCTCGTGCGCGCCCACGAATACTGGCGGATGAAGCGGCTGTGCGTCGACTTGGTGATCATGAACGAGCGGCCTCCGTCATACGCGCAGGATCTGCAGAGCGCGCTCGACGGTATGGTTCGCACGATGCCGGGTCGATCCGACGGGCAAGGCGCATGCGGCAATGTGTACGTGCTGCGCGCGGACCTGGTTTCGGCCGAATTGCGAAGCGTACTGCAGACGGCAGCGCGAGCGGTGTTACTGAGCCGGCGCGGAACCTTGTCGGAGCAGGTGAAACGGCTCGAAATGTTCGAACCGGCCGCGGCTCCGCCGTTGCGTCGAACTCCGGCAATACGGCGGCCGGATGCTGTGATGCCGCGCCGCGAGCTCGAATTTTTTAATGGACTCGGCGGGTTCGGCGCGGACGGCCGCGAATATGTGACGATTCTCGGCGAAGGACAATGGACGCCGGCGCCGTGGATCAACGTGATCGCGAATCCGTCGTTCGGCTTCCAGGTGTCAGTCGAGGGTGCAGGCTATACCTGGGCAATCAACAGCCAGCAACATCAGATTACGCAATGGTCGAACGACCCGGTGAGCGACCGGCCCGGCGAGGTGATTTACCTCAGCGACCTAGATACCGGCGAGCTGTGGGGGCCGACCGCGCTGCCGATACGCGAGGACGTCGCACCCTATGTCGTTCGTCACGGCCACGGCTACAGTATGTTCGAGCACATCTCGCACGGGATCTCGCTCGAGCTAACGCAGTACGTGCCGGTGGACGACTCAATCAAGATTTCGCGGCTGAAGATTCGAAATCTCTCACCGCGCGCGCGGCGCTTGTCGGTTACTGCTTACGTCGAGTGGGTGCTCGGCACAATTCGCGGCGCCTCCGCTCCGTATATCGTGACCGAGATGGAGCCTGACACCCATGCGGTGCTCGCGCGCAATTCCTTCAGCATCGAATACGGCGACCGGATCGCATTCGCAGACATGCGTGGCCAGCAGCAGTCGTGGACGGCCGACCGTACCGAGTTTCTCGGCCGCAACGGCACGCTGGATAATCCGGCGGCGCTTGCGGGAGGCAAACCGCTGTACTCGAGATCAGGGGCTGCGATCGATCCGTGCGCAGCGCTGCAAACGACGATGTCGTTACGGCCCGACGCCGTGACCGAAGTCGTATTTTTTCTCGGTGAGGCGGCGAGCAGGGCCGGCGCGATTGCGACAATCAAAAAGTATCGTGAGGCGGACCTCGATGCGACGTTGGCCGCGGCGGCGCAGCTGTGGGATGGCCTGCTCGACACCGTGTCGGTTAAGACTCCGGACCGTTCGATGGACCTCATGCTCAACCGATGGCTGCTGTATCAGACGCTGGCGTGCCGCGTGTGGGCGCGCTCGGCGTTTTATCAGGCTGGAGGAGCCTACGGCTTTCGCGATCAGATCCAGGACGTGATGGCGTTGACAGTGGCGGAGCCGGCTCTGACGCGTGAGCATCTGATTCGCGCGGCGGGACGTCAGTTCGTCGCGGGCGACTTTCAACATTGGTGGCTGCCGCCCAACGGGCAGGGAGTTCGCACGCGGATTGCCGATGATCGCGTCTGGCTAGCGTACGCGGTCGCTCACTATATCGAGGTCACGGGCGACGTAGGCATCCTCGACGAAACCGTTCCTTTCCTTGACGGCCCGGAGCTTCATCCTGGCGAGCAGGAAGCGTTTTTTCAGCCAACGGTTTCGCAGCAGCGCGCTACGGTCTTCGAACATTGCGCGCGGGCACTCGATCAGAGCCTGGCGGTTGGTATTCACGGAATCCCGCTGTTCGGGTCAGGTGACTGGAACGACGGCATGAACCGCGTCGGCGAGGCGGGCAAGGGCGAGAGCGTCTGGCTCGGGTGGTTCCTCTACACGACGCTGCGGACTTTCGCGCCGATAGCAGAAGCCCGCCTCGACAATCCGCGCGCTGCGGCCTGGAGCACTCACGCAGATGCGTTGGCGGCGTCACTCGAGCGCGAAGGATGGGACGGTAACTGGTATCGGCGCGGCTATTTCGATGACGGCACGCCGCTCGGCTCGGCCGGAAACATCGAGTGCCGCATCGACTCGATCGCGCAGTCGTGGGGCGTCATCTCGGGCGCCGCAAATCCAGCCCATGCTGTCGCCGCGATGGCTGCTGTTGACGAGTACCTGGTTCGGCGCGAGGACGGCCTCGTACTGCTATTTACACCGCCGTTCGATCACACCCCGCTCGATCCCGGCTACATCAAAGGTTATCCGCCTGGCCTTCGGGAGAACGGCGGCCAATACACACACGGCGCGCTATGGTCTGTGATCGCGTTTGCGATGCTCGGCGACGGCGACAAGGCTGGAGAATTATTCTCGCTGTTAAACCCGATCAATCACGCGAACACGCGCGCCGGGATTCATCGCTATAAAGTCGAGCCGTACGTCGTGTGCGCCGACCTGTACTCGACCCCGCCGCACGTCGGGCGTGGCGGGTGGACCTGGTACACGGGCTCGGCGGGATGGATGTATCGGGCGGGCCTCGAATGGATATTGGGCCTTCGTGTTCGCGGCAAAACGCTGGCAATCGATCCCTGCATCCCAACGCGGTGGCCGGGATTCGACATAGTCTATCGATACGGCGCGACCCGCTACGAAATCGCAGTCGAAAATCCGCGAAACGTTAGCCGCGGAGTGACCACCGTGGAGCTCGACGGCAAAGCGCTGCCGCAACGCCCGGCGCAAATCGCGCTCGTCGATGACAGCGTCACGCATAGAGTGCGAATTATACTTGGCTGATATTGCGAATTTGTCTCCTCTCCCTATGAGGGCGAAGGTTGACGGTGAGGGTCATATTGCAGCGCCCTGCGCGATTCAGGATTCTGCCTCCACCTGAATGCTATCATTGATATAGTCAGTTAGTTCTTTCAGGCACCTCATTCAACCTATTCCGATTAGTCACTGATGACATTCCTAATGACTAAACGTATTATCTAGTAGTCGGAATCGATATAGGATTCGGGTCCGACTCTGATCCAGCCCCACGTGGTCTTTCCGCTCGCCTTCGACCACGTTTCGCTAGACCATCGCAAATAGTCACAGAATAAGGCTTGAGGAGGTCCGCGCGAGACGACCGAGTCTCACGAATTTCCATTTATGATCACGAAAAAGAAACTGAGAAAGATGATTACTCTGTCGGGTGCGATCCTGTTCGGTGCCGCCCTCGCCTTTTCGCCCGCAGCGCCAGCGCTAGCTCAAAATGGTCCCGGCTATGACGGCCCGGGCTATTACGGAGGGCCGGGAGAGGCCGGATGGGGCGCCTACGACAATAGTCATACCTGGCGAGGCGCAAGATGGTGGCATCAGCACGACATCATGTGGTTCTACGCCAATCATCCTGATTGGGCGATCATTGACTCGATGTGGCTCAACCAGGACGGCGACTACGACAACTACGGAACTTGGCACGACGCCTACTGGTGGCATCAGAACGACCCGGATTTCTTCTACGCCAATCATCCGAACTGGATTTCCTGGCAACCGGCATGGCGCAACTCGGACGGCGCATACGACGCGCAGCACAACTGGCACTATGGCCAGTGGTGGTACAATCAAAACCCCAGCTGGGTCTCCGCCAATCATCCGAACTGGATCAGCCAGCACAGCAACTGGGCGAATCATACTGAGCCAACCGATCATCGGGCCGCGATGCGGACCGTGAATGAGGCAAGTGTGCAGGGCCACGCGCAGGCCTTGAATCAGCAGCAGGCGGTAAGTCAGCAAAATCAAAAGGCAGCGACGGATCAGCGCATGGAAGCGAATCGTCAGCAGCAAGCGTCGCGCGAGCAGCAGACGCAGGCCAATCAAGCGCGCGTCGAGCAGCAAGACCGTCAGCAGCAGGCAACCCGTCAGCAACAGCAGGCGACTCGCAATCAGCAGCAAGCGACCCATAACGAGCAACGCGCTACTCACAACGAACAGCAAGCGACTCATAGTGAGCAGCAAGCAACTCATCGGCAGGAGCAGCAGGCTACGCATCAACAGCAGTCGTCTCGCGAGCGGCCTGAAGAAAACAAGCAGGCGAATGCGGCTCACGAGGGTGGGCACGAAGGACACGAAGCGAAGAACTAAACTCGAGCGCGCGACCGTCTGAACCGACGCTTCGCGATACTCCGATCAATTGGCCTCGCCGGTCCTTATGACGGCGAGGTCGTTTTATGCCTGCGCGTCGAGTTGTGTCGCAGCAGCTGCTCCCAGCAACGCTTCCAATCTGGCGATTCTCTTGCTCAGTGGAGGATGTGTCGAAAACAGGTTGGCAAAGAACCCTTCGTCGTCCTCGCGAAGACCCTCGCGCGGATTGACGATGAACAAATGGCCAGTGCCCGCGGTACCCTGCTTGAGCGGCGACTCGATTTTCGCGATGTGCTCCAGTGCACGCAGCAGTGCCCGCGGGTTGCGCGTGAACTCAACCGACGACGCGTCCGCCAGGTATTCGCGCTGCCTCGACACCGCCATCGCCAGCAATTGTGAAAAGATTGGCGCCACCGCAGCCAGGATGATCACCGCGACCGTGATCAGGGCAGCCGCCTGGTTGTCGCGACTATCGCTGCTCCTGCCACGCCCACCGAAGCCGCCGAAGAACATCCAGCGGTAAACGAAATCCGAGAGCATCGCGACGCCGCCGACCATCACCGCGATCATCATCATCGTGCGGATGTCGTAGTCGGCGACATGCGACATTTCGTGCCCGATCACTCCCTGCAATTCTTCGCGATCCATCTGATCGACCAGGCCTTGCGTGACGCAAATCACGGAATGGGCCGGATCGCGTCCGGTCGCGAACGCATTAGGCGACGGATCGTCGATGACATAAGGCTTGGGCACCGGCATGCGTGCAGCGGTTGCCATTTCGTTGATTACGTCGAGCACCACCTGATGTTGCGGTGTGTCGGGTGTGAGCGGCCGCGCATGAACCGAGAGCAGCACCAGCGATACACCGCTGTAGTACGACACGATCGATTGCATGCCGGCGAAAACCAGCGCGGCGATCGTCAGTATCGGGAAGCCGACCAGTTGTCCGTCGACTATCGCAATGTCACGCGAGGCGAAATCAAGTCCAAGCCCGAGTGCTCCCAACAGCAGCATGAAGGCGACGACCAGCACCGCGGTCTCGCGGCGATTGGTCGCTTCGAGACCTCTGAAGTTGCTTGCTGCCATCGCACTTAGCCGCGGGCGGCGGGTGTTCAGGCGCGCGGCGCGGTCATCGAAAGATCAACCTTGGGGACAGTCTGCTCTTCCGGAGCGCCCTTGAAGTATTCGGCGGGCTTGAAACCAAAATTACTGGCGATGAGATTGGTCGGAAAGCTTTGGATGCGCGTGTTCAGATCGAGCACTACGTCATTGTACGCCTGCCGCGCGAAGGCGATCTGATTTTCCGTGGTCGTCAACTCTTCCTGCAGCTTGAGCACGTTCTCGTCGGCCTTCAATTGCGGATAGTTCTCCATCACGGCTAATAGTTTGCCCAGCCCGGTGGTGATTTGGTTTTCCGCCGCCATACGCGATGCCTGGTCCGGCGCACCGACCGCCTTGGCGCGCGCTTCGACAACCTGCGTCAGCGTATCGCGCTCGAACTGCATGTAGCCTTTGACGGCTTCGACAAGATTGGGAATCAGGTCATGACGGCGTTTCAGTTGTACATCGATCTGCCGCCACGAATTATCTACTTGGTTGCGCAGACTGACTAATCGATTGTAGGCAAATATTGCCCAGGCGACGATAGCCACTACTATGATCAAAAATACCATTCACTATCCCCCGTGCCAGTGTCAGGTCGAAGCGGCTTCGTCGGCTGGACTCACGACGCCGGCGGTGCAGATTCTATCGACCGCCGGCGCCGGAGCAAAACTGCGACTTAGTTCTCGAGCTCGACTTTGATTTTAAATGGTTTGCTCTCGGGCCGCTTCGGCAGCGTCACTTCGAGCACGCCGTCCTTGTAAGCCGCCTTGATACCATCATGACTGGCGTCTTCAGGCATCGTGAACGCGCGGCGCATAGTGCCATACGCCCGCTCGGACAGATGGACTTGCGCGTCCTTCGACCACTCGGGCTGTTTGCGGTCAGCCTCAACGATCAGATTTCCGTCCTCGACTCGCACATCAATCGACTCGCTCCGAATGCCGGCCATCTCAAAGTAGAAGTGATAGCTGTCCGCATCTTCGACGACGTCCGCTGCCGGCGCAGCCTTGCGCCCGGGCTCGAGCTCGTTCCACAGCACGTTCCAGTGGCGAAGCAAAGAGTCATTTGGAGTAAAACCGTTCATGCGTACTTCCATCTAACAGGAACCTCCTGCCGGTGACTTATCTACCGGCGAAATTTTTCATTTCGGGGCCGCTCGGCGCGAGGAAAGCTCTATCTGTCTTTCGCTCGAATCGCCTCGCGTCCCACAATTTCAAGGTAAGTACGAACTCGTATGCGTCAAGTGACTCATCACGCGGGCATGGAAATTCCACCCAAATAAGCGCTATTTCGGCGGTTTGACCGTCTTTGAGATGTTCGCTATCTCCTGTCGAAACCGGGCGGCCATCTTGCTGTCGCCGTTGAGCTTGGCGACTTTCATACCCTCACTCAGTTCGTTGATCGCCCGCGGAATTTCACCCTTGCCCAAAAACACACCAACCTTTCGAAAGATACGGGCGTAGAGCTCTCCTTTCTCGGCGGCATTCATGACGGCGAAGTCGAGCGACGAAACTCGCGATACGATCCTGGATGGATCTATCACATTGGTCCAGCCCAGCTACGGCTATCGCTTTTCAGTCGAGGCGATTCTGCTCGGCCGCTTTGCGCGAGTGAGTAAGCGCGACCGAGTGCTCGAGCTGGGAGCGGGATGCGGTGTTGTGTCGATCATGATCGCTGCGCTTTATCGCCCGCGCGAAGTCGTCGCGGTGGAAATTCAACCGGCGCCGGCGGAAATGATCTCTCGCAACGCTGAGTTGAATAGCGTCGAATCGGTGCGGGTGGTATGCGCCGACCTTCGGCAGAAAAAAATCGCCCACGTCGAGGCCGCGAGCTTCGACCTGATCGTCGCAAATCCACCGTACCGAGCATCGGCCGCGGGCCGCGAGAATCCCGACTACGGCCGCCGCCTTGCGCGAGGGGAGAGTACGGCCACGCTCGCGGACTTCGTCGTCGCCGCGCGTCGTTACGCGCGTCGCGGCGGGCGCGTTGCGTTTGTCTTCGCGGCCCGCAGAAGTGCCGAGCTGATTTCGACCTTGCGCTCGAATCAACTCGAGCCCAAACGCATCCGTTTCGTTCATCCACAGATTGCGATGCCGGCCTCGGTAATGTTCGTCGAGGCACGCGCCGGAGGCGGAATCGAAGTAGCAATTGAGCCGCCGTTAGTACTGTTTGAACGCCCGGGAATATACACCGCCGAAGCGCGTGCATTACTCAGTTCGCCCTGACTGACTATTACTACGACGTGAAGAATTCGATCGCCTGATCGGCGACATAGTCGGGCTTTTCCATCGGGAGAAAATGGCCCGTATCCGGAACATCGATGACGCGTCCGCTCTTGAGCTCTGTCGCGACCTTCCCCGACAATGACGCACCAAGCGAATCGCCACGCGCGCCGAACATTACCAGCAGCGGTACCGCGCAGCGGAGAATTCGCCCGAGCCCGTCGAAGTCGCGCGAGGTTTCGTAGAACTTTGCCTCGATTTCGGGCGTGCACTTGAGTTCCCGTTTGCCATCGCTCGTCGGACGCGTGCCGAACTCGCAGTAGTCGCGCAGAATATCTTTCTTCCAGGTATCGTACGGCGGCTTGTTGTCGAAGTTCGCGTACATCGCGTCGACGCTGTCGAACATGCGCCTGCGCTTAAGCGTTCGCTCGATGAACGGATTGCGCCATTCGAGTTCCGGCGCTGTTGGCGACTCAAAGATCACCGGCTCGGCCAGTACCGCCCGTGAGATCAGGTCCGGCCGCTGGCATGCCAGCGAACCGATGGCAGTGGCGCCCGCAGAATGGCCGACTGCTCTGATGCCCTTCCAGTCCATCGCATTTATGAATCCCTCGAGATCGCGCATCGTCCAATCCCAATTGTATTCACCATTGGCAGCCGCCGAACTGTCGCCGTGGCCACGCTGGTCATAAGTATAGACGTGACCGATAGCGCGCAACCGCTCTGCAAGCGGCCGGTAGATGCGCCCGAGAAACCCGGTCGCGTGCAGAATCACGACGGGTGGACCCTCGCCGCCCCAGTCCAGCGTATGCAGATTGACGCCATTGACGTTCACGACGCTCGATGCCGGTTCGCCGAATTTCGATTTGATGGTGCGCGGTTCGGATTGCTTCATATCTTTGGCTGTCGATTGTCAGGGCGCGACTTACGCGATGTCAAGCGATGGTGTCGCCGCGCGTTGCGCGCCCGTCCGCTTTGCGATTAGCTCATCGTTCATGGCTCGGCTCGCAGCTCACGGAAAGTACCTCTTCGACGGTGCACAAAAATTCTACATTCGCGGCGTTTCCTACGGACCGTTTGCGCCGAATTCCCGCGGCGAGAGATACCCGGAGCCCGAGCGCGCGGCCGCCGACTTCGCCCTGATGAGTCGGCTCGGCGCCAACGTGATTCGTGTTTACGTCCCGCCGCCGCCGTGGATGATCGAGGAGGCGCAGAAGGCCGGGCTGCGGATGATGGTCGGCATCCCGTGGCCGTTTCATATGGCGTTTCTGGACTCGCGCGATATGATGCGCGAAATTCGCGGCGCAATCAGCAAGGCCGTTTTCGAAACACGTGAATTCGGCGAGGCGATCGCCGCCTACAGCATCGGCAACGAGATTCGATCGGACATCGTCCGCTGGCACGGACCGCGCGCAGTCAGCCGCTTTCTCGCCGAGCTGCGTGACCTCGCAAAGCAGATCGATCCGGGCGCCCTTTTCACCTATTCGAACTATCCCTCGGCGGAATATCTCGATCTGAGTTTTCTCGATTTCGTTTCATTCAACGTGTATTTGCATCGCGAAGAGGATTTCCGCCGTTACCTGACGCATCTGATGGGACAAGCTGGCGAGCTGCCGCTGGTACTCAGCGAAACCGGCATGGATACCATTCGCGAAGGTGAACAACATCAGGCCGATCTTCTTTCATGGCAGTGTCGTGCCGCGTTCGAACTCGGATTGTCCGGCTTCATCGTGTTCGCATTCACCGATGAATGGCACACCGGCGGCGCCGAGATTACTGACTGGGCGTTTGGGCTGACCAGGCGCGATCGCTCGCCCAAGCTCGCCTTCGATGCGGTCGGCCAGGTCTTCAACGAGAATCTGCCTCCTCCGCTTGCAGCTGCTCCCAAAGCCAGCGTGGTTGTTGCCGCCTACAACGCAGCCTCAACGCTTAACGAATGTGTCTCATCGATTCGCGAGCTGAATTATCCGGATTACGAAACAATCGTAGTCGATGATGGCTCTACCGATTCGACTTGCGAAATCGCCAATCGAGACGGAGTTCGCGCGATTCGCGTCGAGCACAATGGCCTGGCTGCTGCTCGCAATGCAGGCGCCGCGGCAGCGACCGGTGAAATCGTGGCGTTCATCGACGCCGACGCGCGCGCCGATCGCGATTGGCTTTATCACCTCGTCGAAACCATCGGTCGGCGTGACGCGGTTGCCGCGGCCGGCCCGAATTTTGCCCCTACCCCCGGCTCTGCGCGCGCCGCTGCGATGGCTGCCGCGCCGGGACTCCCGCGCGAGGTGCGTGCAGGTGACGATCGCCTCGCGCAACTCTGCGGATGCAACATGGCGATCACAAAAGCCGCGCTGCTGAAGGTCGGCGGTTTCGATCCGATGTTTACAACTGCCGGCGACGACGTGGATATTTCATGGCGCCTCGCAGCGTCAGATCAAACGCTCGCGTATGCTCCTGGAGCCGTCGTGATTCACGACCGGCGCGCGACTCTTGCTGCGTATCTCCGTCAACAACGCGGCTACGGCACCGGCGAAGGGCTGCTGTTCCGAAAGTATCCGCTCCGAACCGCCGCCCAGGACGGAATGTACGCAGAGCCGTCTTGGGTTGGCTCGCTCTTCGGCGGCGCTCGTGTCTACTACGGTGCATTCGGTCGTGGCCTGTTTCAGACAGTGTATTCCACGGGTAATTCGTACGCCGATTTGCCGCTGACCATTCAGTGGTTCGGCCTATCCCTGATTTTTCTCGTCCTCGGCACAGTCAATCGGATGCTGGGAGTGTTCGGCATCGGCGGAATAGCGTTCTCGACATTAGCCGCGGCGGCTCCGGCCATATCCGCGGTATTGCCGCCTGTGCACTCTGGCCCTGCGGCGCGCTTCAATCTCTGGGTTCTCAATCTGCTTGGCCCAACCGTACGCGGTTTCTACCGCGAGCGCGCTAAATGGCGATTCGAACCCGCAACCTCTAACCTAAATTCCAGCGGTCCGGTCAAACTCAGCGGTCAGCTTGAATTTGTTTCTCCGGCGAGACCGCTCGTATCGACTCCGCGACCATACTCGCGGCGGTCCGCGACGCGCTGGTGCGCCACGGCATTGCGGTAGCTGAGACCGACGGCTTCCAGTCCTACGATCTCGAGCTGGTCGTTCCTCCGATGATCCGTGTGCCGATTAACGCGTTGCGGCGTAGCGACGGTGCCATCGCGCTGCTCTGGCGTATTCGAACTGTCCCGCGCCGTGCGCTGGTTGCCGCCGCAATCGCACTCCTCGTATTGCTCGCGGCAGGCTTCTCGCTTCGCGCCGGAATCGTCGGCGTCGCATGCATCGCAATCGCCGTCGGGCTGCTGGCGTTCAACCGTGCGCGACGCATTCCCGCTATCATCAAGCTGAGCGCGGCCGAGGCAGCTTCCCGGCTTGGAGCCTCGATCGCAAATCGCCCGGAAGACGAGACTTGATGGGCACGCTGGAACTCTATGGCCACGCGCTGCGCCGGATGCGCCCGCATCTGGGCCGTCTCGCGATCGCGATCGCCGGCGTGCTGCTTGCCTCCACGACCGAGGTGCTCAAGCCCTGGCCGCTCAAAATCGTAATCGACAACGTGCTCCGTGGCGCGCCGCTCGTAAGCAAGTGGATTCCTCCGATGCCGCGCGCCGAGCTGCTCATCGCCGCATGCATCAGCCTCGTCATCCTCTACGCCCTCCTCGGCCTGCTCAACGTCATGACCAACTACGTCACCATCTCCATCGGGCAGCGCATGGTCAACGAGTTGCGCGCGCGCCTCTTCGACCACCTGCAACGCCTCTCGCTTTCATTTCACCGCCGGCGCGAAGTGGGCGACCTGATGGTGCGCATCACCTACGACACCTACTCGATTCAAACGATCGCGATGAACGGATTCTTTCCGGTCTTGTCGTCGCTGATTCTGCTCGGCGGGATGTTCGTCGTGATGATCCGGATGGACGCAACGCTGACGCTGGTGGCGCTCGCCATAATCCCGCTGCTGATTTTGCTGATCATGTCGATCAGCGGACGCATCGACGCGATCGCCGGCGGCGCGCGAATCAAGGAGAGCCGTCTGTTTACTGTCGCGCAGAGCGCGCTCGCGGCCATTCACGTCGTGCAGGCTTTTACCCGCGAAGGCGAATCGTACCGCGAGTTCGTCGAATCGAGCAGCGAGAGTCTCGACGCCACACTTCGCCTCTACACCCTGCAAACCCTCTATGCCGGCGCGGTCGGCGTGTTGATCGCCTGCGGCACCGCAATTGTGATCTATCTCGGCGCGCAGCACGTCCTCGACGGCCGCCTGACCATCGGCGACCTCATCGTCTTCACCACCTACCTCGCGTCGCTTTACGCGCCGGTGAATCAGATCTCGCAAACCTACGGACAAATCGAAGGCGCGAAGGCCGGGCTCCGGACGATGCCTCGAGCTGCTCGCGATCGATCCCGAGATCAAGGACCGTCCTGGCGCGCAGACGCTTGGCCGCGCACGCGGTGAAATCGAATTCGACAACGTCGTGTTCGGCTACGAGCCCGGCCATACGGTCCTCAAGGGCATCAGCTTCAAAGCCGCGCCCGGAGAGACCGTTGCGATCGTCGGCCCCAGCGGTTCCGGAAAAACCACGATGGCGAGTTTGCTCGCGCGCTTTTACGAGCCTCAGGAAGGCGCGATCAAAATTGACGGCAACGACACCCGCTATCTCACGCTCGATTCGCTTCGCGGCAACATCGCGATGGTCCTGCAACCGCCGCTGGTGCTCGGCGACACCATGCGCGTGAATGTCGCTTTCGGCAAGCCCGCGGTCGACGACGCAAAGGTGCTCCGCGCGATCGAGATGGCGCGTCTTGGACCTGTGCTTGCCAAGTTGCCGGCCGGCCTCGACGAGGTGATGGGCCAGGGCGGACACAGCCTGTCCGAAGGTGAAGCGCAGCGCGTCACCATCGCGCGAGCGTTGCTGAAGGACGCACCGATTCTCATTATGGATGAGCCCACCAGCGCGCTGGACACCGAGACCGAGTCGATGGTGCTCGCCGCGGTGCGCGAGGCGATGCGCTCGCGCACCACTCTGGTGATCGCGCATCGCCTCTCGACCATTCAGAACGCCGATCGCATCCTCGTGCTGCGCGACGGCGCCATCGTCGAGCATGGTTCGTTCGACGAACTGCTGGCTCGCGGCGGCTTCTTCAGCTACCTCTACAATATCCAGGCGTGGACCCGCGAAGCTGCGGGCTAGAGATTTTCAAATGCTTACAATCGGCCTCACCGGCGGAATCGGTTCGGGAAAAAGTACCGTCGCGAAGATTCTCAGCGAATTCGGCGCGCCGATTCTCGACGCCGACAAGGTTGCTCACACCACTTATGCTCCCGGTGGTCCCGCCTACGACGCCGTCATTGCTGCGTTCGGCCCGCAAATTGTCGCTGCCGATCGCACCATCGATCGCAAGCAACTTGGCGCCGTCGTGTTCGGAAATCCCGAGCGGCTGAACCAGCTGACGTCGATCGTGTGGCCCGCCACGCGCGAGAGCATTCGTCGCAATCTCACCGAGTTGCGCGCGAACGGCGCCAGCCTACCGATTGTCGTCGAGGCCGCTATTCTGATCGAGGCAAACTGGCAGTCCCTGTTCGACGAAATCTGGCTGGTGCGGGCGCCGCGCGAGCAGGTCATCGCCCGCATCGAGAGCCAGCGCGGATTAAAACCCGCCGAGACCGAGGCGCGAATCCGCGCACAATTGTCCGACGAAGAGCGCGCCAAGCATGCGACCCTCATCATCGAAAACAACGGCTCAATCGAAGAGCTCCACACCCTGCTGAAAGAAATCTGGTCCGAAGCCCTAAAGCGCAACGGCTGATTCTTTTTGTCTCCTCTCCCTCTAAGGGAGAGGATGAAGGTGAGGGTCCTTATACAGCGCCCTGCGCGATTCAGGATTCCGTTCCTCGAGTTGACCTTCTCTGCTAAACCCGAATTACTGCCAGCACCGCAAATGTAACGACTTCCACCAGCGCGCATCCTCCCGCCAGCATGTAGCCCGATGCTCCGCCCATGCGCCGGCTCAACACCAGCCGCATCGCAAGAATCGTCAGCGCCAGTACCACGATCACCGCGAGTCCGACGTTCTGATAAAGTCCCATCGTCAGTCCCAGCGCGACCACGCTCGACACAGCGAACTCGCGAAACGAAATGCCGCCTGCATACGGGATGCCGAGTCCCCAATGTTCCAGCGGCTTCAACCCATAGCCAATCGGGATGATTGCCCATCGCGACAGCATCATCGCCATCACGATTGCGCCCGCGCGTCCCGCGTCGTCGCTGATTCGCGACAGAGCACCAAATCTCGATTGCGAACGCGGCGATCGCGCCGGCTGCTCCTACCGGTCCGATTCGCGCCAGGCCCGTCGACGCGGGTCGCGTCCCGCGCCGGAGTACTTCGACCGTGTCCGCCACCCCGCGATTCGCCAGTCCGAGCGAGAGAGTCGCGCCTACGATCAGCACGATCAATGAGCGTCCGACGGAGCCGAATACCAAGCCGCTGGCCCGATCCGTAATTGCGAGAATTACGCCGAGCACGAATCCGATAATCGGAAAGTAGATCATCGCGCGGGAGCGCTGCGCGGCAGTGCCCTGCGATCTTTCGTCGACGATCGGCCACAGCGTGAGCGTCGCGGCGGCAAGCACTGCTTCGAACAGCAGTTCGCGCACACTCGGAAGACTCGTTTCATTCGCCGATTCCATCGTGATTCAGTTGAAAGTTGAAAAATTGGAACGTTGATTACAACAGATCGCGGCGGCGCTACGATAGGCTCAGGAAGAAAAATGAAAATTCTCGTGATGGGCGCGGGCGCGGTGGGAGCCTACTTCGGCGCGCGGATGCGGGCGGCGGGCGAGGACGTCGTATTGTGCGCGCGCAGTGAAAATCTGCGGGCGATTCGCGAAGGTGGTCTCGACCTCACCAGTATTCGTGGCGACTTGCGAATCGGGATCACAGCCACCGACAACCCGCGCGAGTTCGCGCCGTACGATCTGATTCTCTTTAGCGTAAAGGCCTACGACACCGACGCCGCCGCGCAGGCTATCTCAGGATGCCTCAGTTCGAGCGGCGTCATATTGACGCTGCAGAACGGCGTCGAGAACGAGGCGAAGCTCGCCACCATTTTCGGCCGCGACGCCGTCATGGGCGGCAACGCGCGCGTGGGAGTCGAGATGGTCGCGCCCGGCAGGATCGTTCATATGAGCACTGGGCACATCGACTTTGGTGAGCTCGACGGCCGCGAGACCGATCGCGCAAGGGCGATCGCCGAAGTGTTCCGACGCGCGGATATTCTCGGTCAGCTTTCCCCCGACATCATGACCCTGCGATGGGACAAGCTTATATGGAATGGCGCCTTCAACACCGTCGCGACACTGACACGTCGGCGCGTCGGCGAAATTCTCGACGACCCGGAGGGCCTCAAACTGCTGCGCACCCTGATGGAAGAGATCGCCACGGTCGCGCGAGCCGAAGGTGCAAAGATTTCTGACGACCGCATCGAGGCCTACGTCGCCCACTCGCAAAAGAACTTGCGCGCCCTGAAAACCTCGACTCAACAGGATCTGGAACGCGGCAAACCCCTGGAATATGAAGCCCTGAGCGGCGCAGTAGTCAGAGCAGCCCGCCGTCATGGCATTGCCACCCCAGCAGTAGAAACCATCTACGCGCTGATGCGATTGCTGGACACCACCCCAAAACACTTCTAACAGGGACGAAGTCCCGCATCTCAATCTTCCATTGGGTGCAGGGGTCACCCCTGCCCAAGGAAGCGTGAAACCCGGGCGGGTTTCACATTAAATGATGTATTCGTTCTATCTTTTTTCGTACTGCTTATTTCCGAACAATATCTCCCACGACTTCGGATCCTGCGGCGGCTGATTCGCTGCGGCTGCCGCACGCATCTTCTCGACGATCTCGCTCATCACGGCAAACCCGCGCTGGGTCGCCGGCCGCGCGCGCAACTCGTCGTACCACTTCTTCAAATTCGGGAAATCGTCGAGGTTCTGCCCCTGCATCGAATGCGGCACCAGCCACGGGTATGTCGCGATATCCGCGATCGAGTATTCGCCCGCCAGATATTTCGCTTCGCCGAGCCGCTTATCGATCACGCCGTAGATGCGCTTGGCTTCGTTGGTGTAGCGGTTGATCGCGTATTCGAGTTTTTCGGGCGCGTAGCGGCGGAAATGGTGCGCCTGTCCGAGCATCGGACCGACGCTCGCCATCTGGAACATCAGCCATTGGATCACGTTGTACTTTCCGCGCGTGTCCGACGGCATCAGCTTGCCGGTCTTCTCGGCCAGGTACATCAAAATCGCGCCCGACTCGAATATCGAAATTGGCTTGCCGCCGGGACCGTCGGGGTCGGTCAACGCCGGCATCCGATTGTTCGGGCTGATTTTCAGAAAGTCCGGCTTGAACTGATCGCCCGCGCCGATATTGACGGGGACCACGTTGTACTTGAGGCCGACCTCCTCGAGCATCCAGGTGACCTTGTAACCGTTGGGCGTTGGCCAGAAATATACGTCGATCATCCGCGACTCCTTGTACGATAATTCGAAATGCGATTATTCAAAACGAAGCTCCGTTTCATATTGCAACTTGGATCAGTCCGCCGTGGGAGGCAAACCGAAAACGCAACAAACCTGCTTTCCCTTTCTTCGAGGGCACGATTGAAGGCTGTCATCGAATGCTTGTAGCGTGCCGGCATGATACCCCGCCGATGCTCGATCGCACGACTTCTAGTGCTGCTCGCCATCCTGGCAGCAGATCTCACCTGCGTCGGGCCGGCGAACGCCGCTGCATGGACCCAACCTGGCTACCTGTATCGCTATTTCGTCTGGGGTGCGCGCTTTCCCTTCTCATCGCGTTCCGACGACTATCGAAGTTACGGGTATCACTCGATCGAGAAATCGCCCACCGCATTTCATTTCGCGCCGGGTAAGCGCGACGTGGTTCCGGTAACCGTGGAATACGAGGACGGCGCAGGCGTGAAGCGAGTCGCGCTATCCGAGTTGCTTCGCTCAACTGGCACCCATGCGTTCATCGTCACTAGAGATGACCAGGTGTTGTACGAGGATTACTTCAACGGCTTCGCGCGAGATTCACTATGTACTGCGTGGTCGGTATCGAAGTCCGTAACCTCCGCACTTGTAGGCATCGCGATCTCTGAGGGCTACATCAAGAGCCTTGACGATCCAATCACAAACTATCTGCCTGAACTGGAAGACCAGGGCTTCGACGCAATCACGATTCGAAACCTTCTGACCATGGGATCGGGAATTCAGTACCGCATCGGCTTCTTCCCATGGGACGAGTTCGTGCTGGCTGGCTATTACCCCAACCTAAGACAGTTACTGCTATCTGACCTGAAGATCATGGAGCCACCGGGGCAATCATTTCACTACAATAACTTCAATACTGAGCTCATAGGCTTAATCCTCGAACGGAGCACCCATCGCCCACCCAGCCAATACCTCCAGGAGAAAATCTGGATACCTATAGGCATGGAATACCCCGCCACTTGGAGCATCGACAGCGAGCAGGACGACTTTGAAGTCACTCCGATACTGCTCAACGCGAGAGCTATAGACTTGGCCAAGTTCGGCCTGCTGTACCTGAATTCCGGCAATTGGCACGGCCAGCAGATAATCCCTGAGCGATGGGTGAGAGAATCCACTACCAGGGATCCGAATGACCATCGTCCTTGGGAGACCTTCTCGCGATGGCAGGACAAGGGCGGTTACTACAAGTACTTCTGGTGGGGCGTGTCGCTGGCAAACGGCGACTACAGCTACATGGGCATCGGTACCTATGGCCAGTTTATTTTCATCTCGCCTAAGACAAGGGTCGTAATCGTACGGACGGCAGACAAGGACGGAATCGACCCGCCATACTGGCGCGAAGTTTTCCAGAATATCGCAGAGCAAGTCGACGAGACCTATGCTCGCGAGGTAGGTCCGC
Organism: uncultured delta proteobacterium; assembly: GCA_963842215.1. Classification (GTDB taxonomy): domain Bacteria; phylum Desulfobacterota; class Binatia; order Binatales; family Binataceae; genus Binatus. The sequence continues at coordinate 256,165 of CAWJFQ010000002.1, forward strand.
AGAAATGAAAGTCCGTCTGGGAACTGTCCGCCCTTGGGCTGACGGACCCACACTTAGGACACTCTGTTAGGGTACTAGGTCCAATTCCGCCTCGGCCGACCCCTGCGTGCGCGTATAGCTCGGATCAAGCGCATGATACTCGCCGCGGCTCCATGGGCCGATAAGATCGTCGTAGTGACGTGACGCCGGATGCTCCGATTCGCCGCTGTGATTCATTCCCAGCGCACCTTCAGGATCGGCCAGATCGGCGATGAACCGGTAGGACGAAATCTGCGTGACCTTGAATTGATCCGTCCCATCGCTGCCCAAATCAAACCATGAGTTATTCACCGTATGCCGTCCGCCTTCCGTCGGGAAGGGCCCGCGGTTGAAGTACCATCCGAGCACGCCGCCGCGCGCGCCCAGCGGATGCTCAAATTCGATCGTCTCCATCGCGCCCCATCGCCACTTGTCGCGATCTGCGCCTAGCCGTGTCGCGAGCATTGCGAGCGAATCCTTCATACTCGCGCGCAACGTAGCATTCGCATTGCCGGCTCCGCCTGGCCACAACGGACTTCCTGGCCGTACGACCATATCTTCGCTCGCCGGGTATGCGCCGCCGTCCTCGAGTAGCATGAACGATCTGTAGCCGTCGCCGAGCAGAGGCTTGAACACGCGACCCGCCAGGATTACCTCGCTCGCCGCGGCAATCGCCGCCGGCCTGCTGTTCGCGGTCATCGCGCCGTCCCATCCGCGGAGTTCGCCAATCGCCCAGCGCACATCGTCGTCGCCGCCATCGCCCGCATTCACCAGCGCGTCGCGCAGCTTGAGCGCGAAGATCGATACGCGATCTCGTTGAATGGACTTGAAATCATCCACCGTCAGCTTTTCGCGCGCGCGAATCAGGTCCGAGATCCGATCGTAGCGCCACGGCGGCGCCCAGCTTCCGTTCCACGACACGTCCGCCAGCCGATTGTTCGCCGTGACGATAAAATGCGTCGGCGGATTCTCGCTATGCGGCAAGCTGTCGAACGGGATCATTCCGTTCCATTCGAACTTGCCGGTGAACCCCGGCGTCGGATATTTGCCGTCGAAGCCGATGCGATTCGGAATCGCGCCAACTATTTTCCATCCGATATTTCCCGAATCATCGCCCCAAACCAGGTTGAGCGGCGTCGTCGTGAACGTGCGATAGGCCTCGACCAGCTCCTTGCCCGTGCGCGCTGTTGCCGCGCCGAATCCGGACGCTGACGACGGGCCCGGTGTCAGCCCCGCAAACCTCAGCGACAGAGCATAGTTTCCCCGCACCTTCACGCCGCTCAATGGATTGTCATCGACTGCGAGCACGTTGCTGACTATCGGACCGTGCCGCGTCGACAGGATCGTTCGCGTCACGTCGGCCGCGCCCCTCACCTGAATCGTCACGTCGCGCCGCTCCAGTGGCAACCACTTGCCCGCAAACTCGTAGCTCTTGCCGTCGGCCGACAGATGCTCGAGGCTGAGATCCATCACGTCCGCGCACACGCTGGTAACGCCCCACGCCACATGTCCGTTGGTGCCGATCGAGACCACCGGCGAGCCTGCCGCAAGCGCGCCTGAGGTAAAGCCGTCGGGTGTGACCAGCACCGCCTCGTACCAAATCGAAGGGATCGATTGCGGCAGATGCGGGTCGCTCGCGAGCATCGGCTTGCCCGAGCTCGACTTGCTGCCATCGACCACCCAGTTGTTGCTCGCCGGCATGCCCATGTGCCCGAGTCGCGCGAAGCCGGGTGCGAGATGAAGCGCGAGTTTCATTCCGCCGAACGCCGCGGTTGTCTCGGGCGGCGGCGGCTCGAGCGGCAGTGACGGATAGACAGGCAGCAGCGCGGCGATCTCGCTGGGCGCTGTCTTTGGCGCGAGGTTCATGTACACCGATTCCTCGGTCGCGTTGTAACCGAGCAGCACGGCGATCGTCAGCGCGCCTGCCTCGAGATCTTCGGCCGTGTATCGCGCTGGCTTGATGCCGGCCAGCCGAAACGCCGGTTCGAGGCTGTTCTGATGAGTGTCAACATAAGCATTGATCCCGCCCACGAACGCGTCCACTTGCGTGCGCATCTCGGGCGGGTAGGTCGCAACACTGTCGCGTGCAAATTTTTCGGGATCGAACAGCCGATAAACGTAATCGCTCTCTACCAGGTCGGCGCCGAATACTTCAGCCAGCCGGCCCTCCGCCAGCCGTCGTCGCATCTCGATCTGGAACAATCGGTCTTGCGCCTGCGTGTAGCCAAGCGCGCGCGCAAGGTCGAGCCGGTTCTGCGCGTAGATGTGCGGGACGCCGGCCGCGTCGCGAATCACCTTGACCGGCGCGGTCAGCCCGGCGAGTTTGATAACGCCAGATTCCGGCTCGAGCCCGCTCTGGGTCGTCTGGTAGAACAGCCCGGTCACGACCGCGACAAAAATGAATGCGACCACGAGCCCGACCACCGCTCGTCTGCGCGCGCGCGGCGAACGATAAAAGCTGCGCCGGGAAACTTCGCGAGGATGCTCCGCCATCGGTGCTGCTCACACTGGATCGGCGGAGACTGTGCGCGCAAGCCTAGCTCGGCACCGAGTCTGCGTCGCCCTTGCGCACACCCATCAGGTAGGCCTGGATGAATTCGTCGATCGCACCGTCGAGCACCGCGCTGGTGTTGCCGACCTCGACGCCGGTGCGATGGTCCTTCACCATCTGGTATGGCTGCAGCACGTACGACCGGATCTGGCTGCCCCAGGCGATATCTTTTTTGTCTTTGCTGAACTTCTCGAGCTCTTCTTTCTTCTTGCGCTGCTCGAGTTCGAACAGCCGCGCGCGCAATATCTTCATCGCCATCGCGCGGTTCTTGTGCTGCGAGCGTTCGTTCTGGCAGGTCACGACAATATTGGTCGGGAGATGTGTAAACCGCACTGCCGAGTCGGTCTTGTTGACATGCTGGCCGCCCGCTCCCGATGCGCGAAACGTATCGATTCGCAAATCCGCCGGATTGATTACGATCTCGATCTGATCGTCGACCGCCGGAAAAACGAAGACCGACGCGAACGACGTATGCCGCCGCGCGTTGGCGTCGTACGGCGAGATTCGCACCAGCCGATGTATCCCCGCCTCGGCCCGCAAATATCCATAGGCGAAGTCGCCTTCGACCGTCACCGTCGCGCTCTTGATTCCGGCGCCGTCGCCCGGCTGCAGGTCCGCAATCTCCGTCTTGAAGCCGCGCCGCTCGGCCCATCGCAGGTAAAGCCGCAGCAACATCTCGGCCCAGTCCTGCGCCTCCATGCCGCCAGCGCCGGGATGAATCGAAACGATAGCGCCGAGACGGTCGTATTCGCCGCTGAGCATCAGCCGCAGTTCCTGGCGCTCGAGCTCGGCCCGCGACGTCTCGAGCGCCGATGCGGTCTCGCGCGCCGCTTCGGAGTCGTCGCCGCCTTCCTCTTCCGCCATCTGCAGGAACACGCGCGCCTCGTCGAGCTTGTCGCGCAGCATCTTGTAGCCCGCGAGCTGTGCGCGAATCTGTTCCTGCTCCTTGAGGGCCGCTTGCGCGGTTTCCTGCCGGTCCCAGAAGTCGGGCTTGGCGGATTGTTCGACGAGTTGGTTCTGGCGGACAGTCAGTGCGGGGACGTCAAAGACGCCTCCCGAGCTTTTCGGCGCGGTCATCAAACTCGGAAAGCTGCTGTTTCATGTCGCTGAGCATTGGAGGTGAACCTCACACCGGCGTTTGCCGACGCTCGATATTATGTCACGAATAGTTGCCGGTATTAATGGGCTCGGCCATTGGCGGCGAGCCTCGTAGGCTTAATCGCCCCGATCTGCACTATGCGCGGACGCTGCCAGGCCATGATCAAACCGATCGCCGTGAGCGCCAGGCAAATCTCTGCGAACAAATCGCCGACCATCGTGTAAAGCGTCCGCACCGGCCGCCACGGTACCTTCACGATCACCGTGCCGCGCACGAACAACGGCGTGCGACTAGTGATTTGTCCCGACGGCTCGATCAGCGCGCTGATACCGGTATTCGCCACCCGCACCATCGGGACCTTCGTCTCGACCGAGCGCATCGCCGCCATCGCGAGCACCTGGTATGGCGCGGAACTCTCGCCGTACCATGCGTCGTTGGTGATATTCACGAGCACCACGGCGCCCTTATTCACTTCGCGCCGAGTCAAATTCGGGAATATACTTTCGTAGCAAATCAAAATTCCCAGCTTCGCGCCTTTGACGTCGAATAACGTCTGCTCGGTGCCGGGAACCATATCGCCGAAACCCTGGACAACCTTGTTGACGAAGTAGCCGAGAAGCGCCCGCGCCGGGACGTACTCGCCAAATGGCACCAGCTCGATCTTGTCGTAGTGCGCATCTACTTCGCCCTGGCCATTGGCCGACACCAGGTATGCGCGATTGTAAAATCCAAGACGTCCATCCTGCTGCGCCAGCGCCGGCGCGCCGAACAACAAAGGCGTCCCAAGTGTTTTCGCCAGCGTGAGCAATGCGTTGCGATAAGCCGCGTCACTTGCGAGCTCGGCGGGATACTGATTGTCAGCCTGGAATAGGAACGCAGCCGCCGCCTCGGGCCATACGATCAGGTCGGCGCCGCGTTTGGCCGCGCTTGCGGATTCGTCCTGGTACACGCCGTAACTCTGCGGCAGGAACTTCGGATCCCACTTGAGCGATTGCGGTATATCTCCCTGCACCATCGCGACCTTGAAGTTTCCCGACTCGGGCGCGTTCTTCAGATTGTTAATTCGCCACGCGCCAAATCCGACCAGCAGTACCATTATCGCGGTCAACGCACTCAGGCTGATGGTCTGCAGTCGGTAGATGCCGCGGCGGAAAATCACGACATAAACCACCGCGTTGAAAAACACGATCAGCGCCGAGACGCCGTACACGCCGGTGAATTCGGCGAATTGGATCAATTCCAGGCTGCGATACGCCGCGTAGCCGAGCAGATTCCATGGAAACCCTACCGGGAAGTAGGTGCGAATCCATTCGACCGCCGTCCACGCTATCGGCATCGTGATCACGGCCGGGATTCGCAGCCGCCGCGCCACGAATTCACCCGCCCAAATCGCAACCGCCGTGTTGATGGCGACGACTCCCGCCAGCAGCAGCATCGGAAAGATCGCATACTGCATCGGCACGTCGGCGAAGTCGTGCAGCGGAATTGGAATCCAGTAGAGCGACACGATGTTCGCGGCGAATCCTTGCAGGTATGCCCAGCCCAACACGCGCCGCATGCTTTCGCCTTCGATCACGTAGAACAACGGCACGAGCGCGACCCACGCCAACAACTCGTAGTCGAATTTCGGAAATGCGAGTCCCAGCGCGAGACCGCTGGCTACGGCGAGCGCCGCGCGGGTTGCGTTGTTCGACGACATCGTCAGGCGGGGGAGCCAAACATCTCGGCAAGAGGAATCACGCCGGCGCACGGCGGCCGGCCGTCGAAGCGCTCAAAGATCTCGTCCACGTCCTGCCAGGTTTCGACCAGCGCCGCAGCCAATGCCGGATCGAATGCGAAATCGCCGGCAGCGCGCCATTCGCGCTCGAAGGTCCAATCAATCGGCGGATCCTGGTCCATTTCAAGCGACACTGCCCGCCAACTTTCCTCCGGAGTGAGGATCTTCTCCGCCTCGCGCCATGGCAGGTAGATAACCGGTCGCGCACCCATCGTAAAAGCATAGCGTTTGTCGACCGCGATCCCGAATGGTTCATAGCGGCGGCGATTGCGCCGGTCGAGAATCGTGCGCAGCTCCGCAAACGGCACGTCGAACATGCAAACCGCCGGGCGCGCGCCGCGGATCATTCGGCTACCGCCGCGAATGACGCCCTCCTTGAGAATCTTCACCAGGTTGTCCACTGCAGTGGCAGATTCCGAGGCGCGCGTGAAGTGCGTCAGCATCGCGACCGTGGGAAGTTTGGCGGGCGCGCGTTTCATTGCGACGATTTGGCGTTTCCCGCCATCTTTGCAGCCAGCGTTCGCTCGCGCGCGAACATACGCCGTGCGGCGGCCGGCGAGCGTTCGTGGTCGTAGCCAATCAAATGCAGAAATCCGTGAATCAGCAGTCGGCGCAATCGTGCGGTCGGGCTTGTTCGATACTCGCGCGCCTGCCGGATAGCCGTGTCGATCGAGATGACCAAGTCACCGACCGGAAGTCCCGGACTGTTCTTCACGCTGCGAGGATCGGGTGGCGCCGCGCCTGCTTGTTCGATTTGCGAGAAGGAAAGAACGTCGGTGGCCGAATCGATTCCGCGAAATTTGCGATTCAGCCGGCGCATCGCGCGATCCGAGGTGAGCGTGAGCGACAACTCGCACTCCGCCAGGCCTGCAGCGCGCATCAGCCGGTTTGCGTCGGCAAGAAGCCCGCGTGCGTAGCCACGTCCGCGCGCCGTCGCGCATCGGAACTCGACCGCCACGCGCCTCAATCCCGATGGTTGCCGTCTGTTTGCGGCGCCGACGCCGGTCCGTCGACGTTGAACGATTCGTACGCTTTGATGATCGATTGCACCAGCCGATGCCGTACGACGTCACGGTCGTTGAATCTCACGAACGAAATTCCCGGAGTGTTGCCCAGCACGATGCTCGCTTCCTTGAGTCCAGACAGTTTGCCGCTGGGCAAATCGATTTGGGTGACGTCGCCAGTTATCACAGCCTTGGAGTTGTAACCGAGCCGTGTCAGAAACATCTTCATCTGCTCGGAGGTCGTGTTCTGCGCCTCGTCGAGAATGATGAACGAGTCGTTGAGCGTGCGCCCGCGCATGAAGGCGAGCGGCGCGACTTCGATCGTCCCCCGCTCGAGCATCCGCCGCGCGCGATCGAAATCCACCATGTCGTGCAGTGCGTCGTAAAGCGGACGCAGGTACGGATTCACCTTCTCAGCGAGGTCGCCGGGCAGGAAACCGAGCTTCTCGCCCGCTTCGACCGCCGGCCGGCACAGCACCATCCGCGTGACCTGGTTCTTCATCAACGCCGCCAGCGCCATCGCCATCGCGAGATAGGTCTTGCCGGTGCCTGCGGGGCCGATGCCGAAGACGATATCGTGGCTGCGAATCGAGTCGATATAGACTTTCTGGTTGATGCTCTTGGGCGAGATGACGCGCTTGTTGGCCGAGACATATATCGTGTCGAGGAAAATATCCTTGAGCTCGGCGTTGCGATCGCCGCGAATAATTCGAATCGCATACTCGACGTCGCTCGGATAAATCGGATAGCCGCGCTTCAGCAGATCGTAAATCTCGCTGATAACTTTGCCGGCGAGCGCCTGCTCGGAGTGCGCGCCTGAAATTCTCAGCGAAGTGCCAGTTACGCCAATCCGAACTCCCAGCGCCGCCTCTACCGTGCGGACGTGTGCGTCATGCTGACCGAGCAAATCGGTAAACAGCCGCGGATCGTCGAAATGGAGTTCGAGCGAGTCTTCGGTGGCTAACTGGGAAATTGCCGGGGCCTCTTGAGGTACTGATTTCGTCGCTGTCGCCCGCCGGTCGGCAGTTGTTCAATCACCGGCCAGATAATCGTAATCATTTCGCCGCGCGTATGAAAGTGCTCAAAAGCTACCGCACCAGCTCTGCGACTTTCGCAAGCGCCTCGTCGAGCTTCGATGCATCGCGGCCGCCGGCCTGGGCCAGGTCGGCGCGGCCGCCGCCGGTGCCGCCGACGATGGGCGCGATATGCTTGATGATGTCGCCCGCTTTGATCTTCGCCGTCAGATCTGGGGTTACTGCCACCAGCAGCGCGACTTTGCCATCGCCGACGTCGGAGCCGAGCGCGACGACTGCGGAGCCGTGCTTCTGGCGCATCCGATCGGCCATCTCGCGCATCGTGCGCGCGTCGACACCGTCGAGCTTGCGCGTCACGATTTTTATGCCGTTGACTTCGCGCACTTGTTCTTCGTCAGCCGCTCCGCCGGCGCCGGTGGCGAGCTTCTGTTCCATCGCGCGGAGCTTTTTCTCGAGCTCTTTTTCGCGCGCCAGTAGTTTTTCGAGCCGATCGATCGCGGCGCCGTCGCGTGCACCGAGCTGCGAGCCGATCTCTTCGAGGATTTTTTCGCGCTTGCGAATGGTTTCGAGCGCGGCCTGTCCGGTCGCGGCTTCGATTCGCCGCACACCTGCGGCTACTCCCGATTCCGCTTCAAGCTTGAACATTCCGACGTCGCCGGTGCGCGAGATGTGCGTGCCGCCGCATAGCTCGACCGAGAAATCGCCCATCCTGACAACGCGCACGCGGTCGCCGTACTTGTCGCCGAAAAACGCGAGCGCGCCCGCCTTGATTGCGTCGTCGTACGCCATGTCCTCGACCGTCACTTCGGCGTTCTCGCGGATGCGCGCGTTGATTTCTTCCTCGATGGTCGCGAGCGCGTCTTGCTTGACGGGACCCTGATGCGCGAAGTCGAAGCGCAGCTTGTCGGGATCGACGAGCGAGCCGGCCTGATGCACCGAGCTGCCCAGCACGTCGCGCAGAGCGTAATGCAGGATGTGCGTCGCGGAATGATTGAGCACGGCGGCATCGCGTCTCAGGCGATCCACCTTCAGCTTGACGCGTGCACCGCGTGTGAAGTCACCGGCGTCGCCACGGAGGATCCGTCCGATGTGAACGATCGAGCCTTCGGCCTTGCGCGTGTCCGACACTTCGAGAATCGCGCCAGACGCAGTTTCGATCACACCGCGGTCGCCCACCTGGCCGCCGCCCTCGGGATAGAAAGGCGTTTCCGCTACGACGACAGCCACATGATCGCCGTCCTTGCCTCCCGCCGCGAGCACTTCGGACTCGCCGTCGTAGCTGTGGTAGCCGACGAAGCGCGACGCGGTGCCCGCGCCGAGACTGATCTCAGGCGCCACGGCGTCGTCTTTACGCGCGGCGCGTCCGCGCTCCTTCTGCTCGTCCATGAGGCGGTTAAAGCCGGCGACGTCCACGTCGATCGAGTGATTGCGCAGCACGTCCTCGGTCAGATCGAGCGGGAAACCGTAAGTGTCGTACAGCTTGAACGCCAGTTCTCCCGGCAGCGTATGCCCACCGGCCGCTTTAATTCGCGCGAGCTCGGTGTCGATCAGCTCGAGGCCGCGATCGAGTGTCTCGCCGAAGCGCCATTCCTCCTGCGTGATTACTTCGGCGGTCTTGCTCGCCGCCTTTTTGATCTCCGGGTACGCGTCGCCCATCGCTTCGACGACGCCCGCATGCGCCATCGCCAGGAAAGGAGGATGGATTCCAAGATAGCGTCCGTGCCGCGCGGCGCGCCGGATAATTCGCCGCAGCACGTACTCGCGATCGGTGTTGCCGGGGACGACGCCGTCGGCGATAAGGAAGGTCATCGTGCGCGCGTGATCCGCGATCGCGCGAAACGATATGTCGCTCTCTTCCTTCTGGCCGTAACGAGCCTTGTCGCCGAACTTCTGCGCAGCCTCCTCGATCTTGTTAATGATCGTCTGGAACAGATCGATATCGTAGTTGCCGAGGATTACCTGCTTGCCGAGTCGCTTGCTCTCCTCGAGGCTTTGCATCGCAGCCGCCACCCGCTCCAGCCCGGTGCCCGTATCGACGTGCTTCTTGGCCAGCGGAGTCAGCTTGCCCGACGCGTCGCGGTTGTACTGGATGAAAACCAGGTTGCCCATCTCGATGAAGCGCTCGCATCCGTCGACGTTGACGAAGCATTTCTGGCCCGCATGATTTTTTTCCGGACTGCATGCCGCCTCGCCGCGGTCGATGCTGATTTCCGAGCATGGACCGCACGGCCCCGTCTCACCCATCTCCCAGAAATTATCCTTGTCGCCGAAGCGTAGAATTCGCTCGCGCGGCAGCACGTTCATCTTGATCCAGATGTTCTCGGCCTCCTGGTCGGTGTTGTAAACCGTCGCGTAGAGCAGGTTCGGATCGATTTCCCAGACTTTGGTTATGAGCTCCCAATGCCATCGAATCGCGTCTTCCTTGTAGTAGTCGCCGAACGACCAGTTCCCGAGCATCTCGAAAAACGTGTGATGGTAAGTGTCGCGGCCGACCGCTTCGAGATCGTTGTGCTTGCCCGAGATGCGCAAACATTTCTGACAATCCACGACGCGCAGATGCTGGGGCGTGCGCAGGCCGAGGAAGTAATCTTTGAACGGCACCATCCCGGCGTTGGTGAAGAGCAAGGTGGGGTCGCCCTTGGGAATCAGCGAAGCGGACGGCACGATGGTGTGGCCGCGCGCGGCAAAGAAATCGAGAAACGATTGGCGAATTTTTGCAGTGGTCCAGCGCATGTGTGCGATCGATTGTATTTCAGTCGCGTGGCAACGGTAAATCACTCGATTGAACCCGGAACCTACCGTGGGTTCGCGCGGGGTGACCCCTGTACCAAGTGAAAATGAAATAAGAAATGATGCGCTCTGTCTCCTCTCCCTGTGAGGGAGAGGATAAAGGTGAGGGTCCTATGACAGCGCCCTGCGCGATTCAGGATTCTGCTCCTTTTCAGAGGCAGCGTTATCACTGCGGCTGGTGGTTGGCCCGTGGCTCAAGCTCGGACAAACTGGATGCATGGACATCAGTATCGACGCGCCTACCCGGACCCGCGAGCATTTTTCGTTCACCAATTTTTTCCTCATGCACAAGGGCGATCTGACGCTTGCCTTTTCGGCGTTCGTGTACCTCGTCAGCCTGGCCGCCCTTATGTTTACCCATTGGAAGACTTCGTCCGAGATTGCGGTCTCGATGGCGGAGGCGGCGCTGATAGGCGGTCTCTGCGACTATATCGCGCTCAAAATGATCTTCGAGCGGCGATGGTACCTGCCAAACTCCGGCGTGCTGCCGCGTAATCGGGCCAAGTTGATCGACGGAATCGCCGCCACTATCGAGAACGAATGGCTGACGCCGCAGATGATCGGGCGCAAGCTCAGCGATATGAACCTGGTCGGGCGCCTCGGCACCTATCTGCAGGAGCTTCAGCTCAACGACGTGTTGGGACAGGCGGGCCTCGAGCGCATACTCACCAACGCGATCGATTACCTGGAGTCACCCGAGAAACGCGATCGCCTCGAAAAAATTCTCAAGCGGATGCTGCCGAAGACTGTTACCCGAATCTACGCGGTGATGAATCGGCTCGGCGCGCAGTCGATCGGTGCGCGGGTCGCGGCGAATCTGCGAAAACGGCTGCCCGAGCTGCAGAACGATCCAGAGCTGCGCGATACGATCGAAAGCGCGATACATGAATTCGGCCTTCAGCTTCACGATCCGGACAGCTATGCGAATCAATTTGCCCAGCGGCTAATCGACAACATGGTGCGGAGAACGGTCGACGCCAGCCGCGGGCAGATCACGATGATGGTGCGCGAAAACCTGGCGCGACTGTCGGACGACCAGATCAGAATTCAGATTGAGTCGAAGACGCGCACGCATCTGGACTGGATTCGCGTCAACGGCGGCCTGTTCGGCGCGTTCTTCGGCCTGCTGTTCGCGCTATCGCGAATATTGTCGCATAACGGGCCCGCGATCCTCGCGCATTTCCATATCGCGATGTGAATCGGGGACAGTCTTCGCCTCCCGCGTTTTTGTCGACAGAGGCCGGCGTTTGTCCTCGGGTGTCGGGTGAGCCAGCGGTCAACACACCAGCCGCAGCCAGAAAGCTGCCTTCCTGATTTTCGCTTAACTTCCAGTCACGGGTCTTTTTTGTAGAGATTCTTGCCTTAAGGGCGTAAACAAAGTGTTTGCGTTGCGATGAGCCCTTGGGCTAGGTAACGGTCGGCAATTTTCAGGGCTCTGACCGAGCATGATAACGGCCCGTCCGCTGCGATCGAACTTTGCAATCGCCGAGGTCCAATTTATGAATCTATCGACGTTTGGGAGAGTCGCCGCAACATTGTTGACAATAGCTATCGCTCAGCTTGGCACTTTACTGACAGCAACGGGCTCATATGCGGGTGGGTTGCCGATACAGCCGTCCGTAGTGGAAGGCGCAGTGATGGATGGATCGACTCCGATTTGTAATTCGAGCCTGACCCTGTATGCGGCCGGACTCGGCGGCTACGGTAAGGGTGCGATTAATTGCGGGAGCGCAACTTCTAGCGCACAGGGCCAGTTCTCGATCAAATCAAAATGTGCCCTCTTGCCAGAGGCAAAGATGTATCTGATTGCGCTGGGAGGATCGCTTAGCACGAAGGGATGCGGCGCGGTCGCATCGAGTCCGATAGGACTGGCAGCCGCTCTCGGCCAACTTCCCCAAACAGGGTCGAATACAACTGTCGTGAACGAACTCACCACGGTCGCGTCGATATTGTCACTCGCTCAGTTCGTCGCCCCTTCTCATCCGGAAAGCATCGGCACGCCCTTGGGCAACATTTTGGGTTTGCGCAATGCGTTTTCCACTGTGCCCAATCTCGTCGATGTCAGCAGCGGTCAATTGGCGTCTTCATTGCCTGCCGCGGGAGCATGCACGATAGGCTCCCCAAACCCTAACTGTCCTGCCGAGCAGCGTATGGTCACGCTCGCCGACGCACTTGCCGCTTGCGTCGAAGCGGGACAATCCTCCACTCAGTGCGGGAACCTATTCGCGAGTGCCACACCGCCGCACGGAGCCGCGCCAACCGATACTCTTGGAGCAACAGCTGGCGTGGTCCTTAATCCCGCCACCGTCAACGTCTCCGGCGTTTTCAACGTCGCCATAGAGAATTCGCCCTACGGCCCGTCGTTGTCGAGCGCACCGACCGACTGGATCATCGCTCTCAACTTCACGGGCGGTGGAATGGATTTTCCCTTCGCGGTTGAAGTCGACGGGTACGGCCAGGTCTGGATAACTAACAGCGGTTTTCAATATCCCTTCACACGAACATGTGGCAGCGTTACCAAGCTCAGTTCTACGGGCAAGATTCTCTCGGGCCCGAACGGATACACGGGTGGCGGCATATTGACGCCTCTGTTTCTCGCAATCGACTCCGAAAATCATGTTTGGGTTACGAATTCAGGGTTTCCATTCAACGGGTCTCCGCCCCCCGGATGCTCGTCGCCATACTCAGCTGGGAGTTACTTTGGAAGCGTCACGGAACTGGACCAGTCGGGCCAACCGATCGCTGACACGCCCTTTACCGATGGAATATTCTGGCCGATGGGCGTAGCGATCGACTTTCGGGATAGTGCCTGGGTTGCGAACAATCCGATATACATACCGATCTTGACGGCCAATGAAACCGGCACAACAGTCACAGTCACTACTGCAGTGGCTCATAATCTGACAGTTGGCCAGCTTGTGCAGGTAATTGTCATCGGACCATTCGGATACGACGGTGTGTTTTACGTAACTGCGACTCCCAGCCCCACGACCTTTGAATACACCACCAGCGTTTCGGGTCTAGCGAGCGCCAGCGGAGGTGCGGCTACGGTGCCCGTCGGGTCTTTGACTCAGCTTAACCATTTCGGAACGGTCCAACGAATCGCTCAAGGGGGTGGGCTCGCCTTTCCGATCATTCCCGCGATCGACGGCTTCGGGAATGTTTGGATGGCGAGCTGTGGCTCAGATTCAATACCCTTTTTTCCTTACTACTGCACTTTCGGTGGTGTGGGTAACGCCGATGAGTTCAACTTTCTGGGAACACCCATTTCCGGTGCATTTGGCTACAACAATGGAGTGCTTAGTGGAGCAGACGGCATAGCCATCGATTCGCGCGGGAACATCTGGGTCGCTAATCTTCACGGAGACAGCGTAAGCGTCCTATGTGGTGCTCGCTCGCATTGCGGGAGCCTTTCGACCGGGCAAATAGTCGCCACCTACTCCGGCGAGGATCTGGATGCGCCGGACAATGTGATCATCGATGGCGGTGGTAACGCCTGGCTTTCTGATTGCGGCGTCGACTGCGGAGGAGTTACCTCAGGCAACGTGGTAGGCCTCACCTCATCGGGCACTCGCATAACGCCCCCCAAGGGGTTCAACGGCAGCGGCCTGGACAATCCCAGCGGAGATGCAATCGATGCTTCCGGGAACGTCTGGGTCAGCAACGGCTTCAGTGATGTATCAGTCAATGGCGGAGTTGGAAGTGTGACCGAGATGATCGGCGTCGCCGTGCCAGCGCAAGTGCCGCTAACTCCGGGCGGACCGAGGCTATAGGACTTGCTCAAGATTGGGCTTCAGAGTCTGACGCCTCTAGAAGAAGGTCTGACGACCCTCTCCCGATAAGCGGGCGAGGAAGAAAGGATAGCGCAATACCGCGCTATCCCTTCTTCTTCGGCGCTGCCGGCATGGAGACCTCTTCCGGTTCCTCGATCGCGGCGTCGGGTGGCAGCGCGACCGGCTTGGCTGCCAGCTTGTCGCGCACTTTGCCCTCGATCTCGTCGGCAATCTTCGGATTGGCTTTGAGCAAGTCGCGCGCGTTCTCGCGTCCCTGGCCGATTCGCTCGCCGTTGTAGGAGTACCATGCGCCGAGCTTCTCGATAATATTGTGCTCGCTCGCCATATCTACCAGCTCGCCTTCCTTCGAAATCCCGGTGCCGTACAGGATGTCGAACTCGGCCTCGCGAAACGGTGGCGCGACCTTGTTCTTCACCACCTTGACCTTGGTGCGCGAGCCGATCACTTCGGTCGCATTCTTGATGGTGCCGATGCGCCGAATGTCGATTCTCACCGATGAATAGAACTTGAGTGCGTTGCCGCCGGTGGTGGTTTCCGGATTGCCGAACATCACCCCAATCTTCATCCGGATCTGGTTGATGAAGATGACGATGGTACGCGAGCGCGAGATGATCGAGGTGAGCTTGCGCAGCGCCTGCGACATCAGGCGCGCCTGCAGGCCCATCTGCGGCTCGCCCATCTCGCCTTCGATTTCCGCGCGCGGTACCAGCGCCGCCACCGAGTCGATAACCAGCACGTCGATCGCGCCGGATTGCACCAGAGTCTCGGTTATCTCGAGCGCCTGCTCGCCGTTGTCGGGTTGCGAGATTAGCAGATCTTCGACCTTGACCCCGAGCTTGCGCGCGTAAGCGGCGTCCAACGCGTGTTCCGCATCGATAAAGGCGCAGGTCCCGCCCATCTTCTGGGCTTCTGCGATACATTCCAGCGCCAGAGTAGTCTTGCCGGAAGATTCCGGGCCGTAAATTTCAACTACCCGCCCGCGCGGCAATCCGCCGACGCCGAGCGCGACGTCGAGCCCGAGCGAGCCGGTGGGAACGACGGCGATATCGGCGGAAATCGCCTGCTCGCCGAGCTTCATGATCGAGCCCTTGCCGAATTGTTTTTCGATTTGGCTCAACGCCAGGTCGAGCGCTTTACTTTTGATCTCTATCGCCATCGCTTTTACCTACGCGGAATTTGTTATATTGCGTTGCGAATCTTGCCATAAACTCGCCGCGATAGCTCTATCCGAGCGGTGGCGCGTGTCCACAGGGGTGTTGAGAAGACGATCTGGTGTTACAAAAAGAACAAATCTTGACACGTTGTTAACGCGGCTGGAAAAGAAAAGTCGCGAGTGCTTCATAGCTGGCGCCGGCGGCGCCGAGATGGCTGCGGTAGAGCGTGATCGATTCGATCTTCGAGACCCCGAACTCGCGCTCGCGCAATGCCTGCAGGGCCTGGCGGGTTTTGCTCACGATCGGCCGATCGCCGACGCGGCCGATGGTCAGATGTCCGCTCCATCGGCGAGTCTCGCGCGGAAATCCATACTCAGCGGCAACAGTCTCCAGGCGCGCGGCGAGGGCGGCGAGCGAGCCTGCTTCAACAGCGTGCAAACCCACCCAGATAGCGCGTGGGTGCTCTAGGTTGGGGAACGCGCCGATACCGGTCGCGCCGACCTCAAACGGCGCAGTCTTGATCGCGAGCTGCTGAAGTCCGCCGGTGAGCCGGTGCAATTGATGCGGGTCCACTGCCGGTCCGAGGAACTTGAGCGTGATATGCAAATTGGCGCGCGGCACCCATCGGACGCCGTCGCGCGGGTGCGCGAGCTCGTCGATAGTCTCCGCCACCGACTGCTCGACCTGCGCGCTCATCCGGACCGCGACGAAGGCGCGCACTCCTTTAACTTCGTGCGGCCCCAAATCGTCGCGCAGATTGGTTCGTGCCTGATCTTCCGCCCAGTGCGTCATTCGATTCCGATCGAGATTACGTTGAGTCGCCCGATCCCTTATCCAGTGCGCCGCCGACACCGACCGCCAACTCATGCTCGACCAGCGGCAGCCGGTCATTGCCGAAGAACATAGAGCCCTCGACAAACATCGTTGGCGAGCCGAAGCCACCGCGCGCCATCAGCTCCTCGACGTTGTCGCGCAGCTTGGCCTTGTACTCGTCGGACGCGATCTTGGTGAAAAATTCTTTTTCGTCGAGCCCGACTTCAATCACGATTTGGTGCAGCACTTCGTCCTTGCTGATGTCCTTGTCGTCGGTCCAGTAGCTCTCGAACACGCGCCGGGAGTAGCGCGAGATCACGCGATGCTCGTTGGCGACGAAGGCGCCGCGCATCGCCTTGACCGAGTTGACCGGGAAGACGCTGGGATTGCCGATTTTGATCCCGTAAAATTTCGCCCAGTCGCGCAGATCCTTCACGTAGTATTTCGCCTTGACCGGAACCGGCTTGGCGCGGCTCTCGTACACCGAAGGATTGACGGTGTTGAACAGGCCGCCGACCAGAATCGGCCGCCAGATCAGTTCCGCGTCGTGTCGCTTCGCGACGTCCTCGATCTTCGTGAACGCCAGGTAGGTCCACGGGCTCGAGCAATCGTAGAAAAATTCAAGCTTTTTCGGCATCGTCGGATTCCCCGATTTATAGTAGCTCAGTCGGCTGCGGCGGACATCACTTCTGCGTGCTTTCGGTCCCGTCCTTGCCGTCGATCTTGGTCAAGTCTGCCCGCACGTAGCCGATGAATGCCTGCGCCTGGATTCGCAGCGGCAGATGGCGCTCGTCCGCCGATATCCACAGCGTCGTGTCGCGCGCCTCGCTGCGCAGCTCGCCGTCGCTGACGTACCAGACGTCGGGCACGACCCGCCACGCGTCGAAGTCGCCCATCGCGAGGTGAATCTTCTCACGTTGCGAGACTACAAACGCGAAGACGTAGCGCTGGCTGCCGCTGAACACGTCGAAGGCGTAGGTGCGGCCTGGCTGGAAGTCCTGCGTCAGCGCCATCATCGCGCCCGAGATCGGTCCCCACGGATCGGACGCGATATACTGCTTGCTCTGCGTACCTTTGTGATTCTTCTTGGTCATCGTGACCATTTGCGCCGGCCGATCGATCGTGACGTCGTAGTAATTGAGACGCGATTTTTCGTGCTGCACCAGGTAAACGCCGCTGGTGTGGAGGGTGTCATCGGCCATGCTCTCGCGCATGTAGTCGCGCATCTTGTAGAACAAATCGGCGAACGCGTTGGTCTCGATCCAGATCTCGCCGACCCATCGCGAAGGATCCTTTGGCGACTTGTGGAACTCCAGGCGCGCCAGCGCGGCCGGAATCCCGACCCAAGTCGCTTCGTAGATCAACTGCTCGCCGTCGTGAAACGGAATCGGCCCCGGTTTATACGCCGGCACCTTCGCCTTGACCTCGGGCGGCAGCGCCATCGGAGTCGGCGCGGGAGTCGGCAAATGGCGATGCTTGTGCTGATGAGGCGCCTGAGCCTCGGCCGCGGAAGGATTCGGATCCTCCGCCAGTAGCGGCGCGGCGATGGCTGCTGAAAGCAGCAAGAACGCTGCGATTACAACGCTCGACAGCTTCGCCACGGCGACCTGCTTCCTTGCAATACCGGTCATGATCGCCAATAATTTTGGCCGATTGTGGAGGTGCGGGAAATGACTATCACGCGAAATTTATTTGCTGTCTTCGCGGTGGGCGTCGCGCTTGCCGTTCCTCGTCTCGCTTTTGCGCAGTATGGCGGCCAGGGATTGGGCAGTGCGCTCAGTTCCAATCCGATGTCGCATCAGGGGCAGGTGAAGCCCGGTGTTGACGATACGACCGGCAACGCCGCGGCAGAAACTCCGTTCAAGATCATCAAAGACGTAAAACTCGGCCTCAAGGACGCTGACCCGAACGTGCGTGTCTCCGAATTGGTCAAACTGCGCAATCTCCAGGATCCTGAGGTCAACCAAATCCTGACGAATTCGCTGTCCGACCCGGACGTGCGCGTCAAGATGAAGGCGATTGACATCCTCGGCGCGCGCGAGGCCAATGAGGCCGTGCCGCCGATGTCCTCGATGCTCTTTCTGCGTTCCACCGAGCCCATCGTCAAGCTGCATCTGGTGGCCGCGCTGGGCAGAATCGGTGATGCGAAAGGCACCGTGCCTATCATGCAGTATCTCGGTGAAGACCAGGACGAGCGAGGGCGCGGCACTGCGGTGTTTGCGCTTGGCGAGATCGGAAGCGATCAGGCTGTCCCGCTGTTGAACGCGGTGGTGGCTCAGGATCAATCGCCGATGGTCCGGCGCCTCGCCAAGGAAGCATTGCAAAAGGTGAGCGGTGAGCTGCCGACCGAGCGTGCCAAGACAGTGGCTGCGAATACGAGCAAGGAAAACCAGCCGACCGATCAGAAACTCGCCAAGCTGCGCGAGATGGACAAGAAGATGTCAGATATGGAGCGCTGAGCGTCCCTGCTCCCGATCAGGTTGCAGACGTTCTCAGCCTATCCCCTGCCGATCCATTCGCCCGCCTTCACGCCGTCGCCGCACCACTTGCCGTCTGCGACTAGCGCGGTTCCGTTGACCATCACGTGCTCGATGCCGACCGGCGCCGTAGTTGGCGTTCTCGAGTCAGCGGCGCATCCAATCGTTTCAGGATTGAAGATCACCAGGTCCGCCGCATAGCCCGGACGCACCAGGCCCCGCGCGCCAAGCCGCATCCGCTTCGCCGCCATTCCGGTCGCCTTATGCACCGCGTCCTCGAGCGTCAGCAGTTTCAGCTCGCGCACGTAATGCCCGAGAATTCGCGGGTAAGTGCCAAAGCTCGCGGGATTGTGATGACCGTGCGAAGTGAGAATGGTGTCCATCTCGAACAGGTTCAGCGGATGCTTCATCGCCTCTTGCAGCGCATGCTCGTCGCCGAAGTCGTCGCCGCTGTACAAATGGTTCAACACGCGCGCACGGGTTCCACTTTCACGCGCGATGGTCAGGTAGGCATCGATCGGATCGATCTTCAACTCATCTGCGATCCGTCCGAAGAACTTGCCCTCGAAATGACTGAGCTCGGGCTTGACCGCCCACATCAGTTGAACCGCGTCGGCGATAAACGTCTTGAGCGGCTGAAATCCGTCGCGTAGTTTCGCCCATCCGTCGGATGAGTCGAGCAGCGCTTCGAGGCCGGTCTGCGCCCACGCCGGAAAAATCACGCGAATCGTTGTGTTGCCGCAAGTGTATGGAAAAGTGTCGAACGCGATATCGACGCCGTCATTCTGATGACGTTCGACTTCCGCAATCGTGTCGTCGACCGTCTGCCACGTGCGGCGGCCGACGAAGATCAGGTGCGAGACTTGCAGCGGCACGCCCGCCTCGCGCGCGACATTCGCCATCTCGCGCACGGCCAGAATGTTGTGCGCAATGGTGCTGTCGAAAAACAGCGAACGCACCGAGTACGCGCGCAGATGCGAGGTCAGTACTCCACCCGCCGCCGCGGCGACGCGAGCGAGCGCCGCCAGCTCGGCAGGCTTCGCGATCATCCCGGGAAAATAGCCAAGCCCGCATGACAGCCCGACCGCGCCGTCGGCCATCGCCCGCTCGACCATCGCCTGCATCGCTCGCAACTGCTCGGCCGACGGCTCGCCCGCGTCCGAACCCATGACGCTAAGCCGAATGCTGCCATGCCCTGCCAGATGCGCGACGTTGAGCGCGAGCCCCTGTTGCTTCAGATGCGCGGCGAAGCCCGCGACGTCGTCCCACTCCCAGTCGAACTTCCGCTCGGCGCACAGACGCCCCGACTCGTCGAGCATCCGCTGCCGCTCGCGCCGAACCGGCGCGACCGAGAAGCCGCAATTGCCGCCGACGAAGGTCGTCACGCCCTGCAGCAGAAACGGTTTCAGGATGTGCCCGTGATCGGCAACCGGCAGCACCCAATCGGAATGCGAATGCAAATCGATAAAGCCGGGCGCGATCGCGAGACCGGTCGCATCGATCTCGCGCGCTCCGGAAGCGGTCGCGGTGTCGGCGGGCTCGATCAACGCAGCGATTTTGCGATCTTTGATTGCGACATCGGCCTTGAAGCGCGGCGCGCCGCTGCCATCGACGACAACGCCGCCACGAATAACCAGGTCATATTCCATGCCCGCGATTATTCGCGACTCGCAGCGCCAAGCGCAAACGCGTCCGCGCTTTTCACACCGTGATCAAGCCGTTGACGTTGCCGCTCGAGCGCGGGCGGCCTGGGAATACTCGATCGATTTGCGAATCGGAGAACTGCATGTGTGATTGCAGTACCGTTGCGATTGGCTCGCGGAAGTCGGTCGTCACCGCCAGATCGCGCTCCTGGTAAAGGTTCGCCGTCGAGAGCCCCGGCCATCTGCCGTAAACCTTGCCCCCTTTCACCGGCCCGCCCATTACCCACATCACGTTGCCGTGCCCGTGATCAGTTCCGCCGTTGCCGTTTTCATGCATCGTGCGCCCGAATTCCGAAATCACCAGGATCACAGTGTCCTGGTAGTTCGGCCCCAGCGACTTCGCGAGGCTGGCCAGCCCCTCGCCGAGCGGCTTCAGATGTCCCGCGAGCTGGCCGTTGGCAGCACCTTCGCTTACGTGCGTATCCCAGCCGCCGAGCGCCATGAACGCGACCCGAATCGAAGGATCGCGCCCGATCAAACGCGCCAACCTGTCGGTGTCGTCGGAGAATCCCTGCGGCGATGGCGCTCCCGCGTTGGCCTCAGTCATATCCTGGGTCAGCTCGCTGACGAGCCGCATGCGTGCCTGGCGTCCGTCGCGATACGCGCGGCTGATCGAGTCGCCGCCGGTGTACATCTTGTCGAACGCCGCTTCGATCACCGGCCGGTCCATCGGCATCGGCCTCTCGGCGGCGCGCCCGAGCGCAATATTCGCGACCGGCACCTTGCCGCTCAGAATCCGCGGCACCGTCGGGCCCAGACTCAATGCCTCGGTCGGGCCGTGGGTCCCCGGAATCACGGCAACTGTGCGATTCAGCCATCCGTCCTGGGTCGACTTGACGCCCGGCGTGCCGCTTTCCATGAAATCCTGCGCGTCGAAATGCGAACGCGTCGGATCCGGCGAACCGCACGCATGCACGAACGCGAGCGTGCCGTCGCGCCATTGGCTCTCCATCGGCGCGAGCGCGGGATGCATCCCGAAGTGCCCATCGAGATCGATCACGCCATCGCTGGAGCCCATGCGTCCGATCGCGATGGTCGGACGTGCGTCGTAGTACGCCGACTCGCCATGCGGCACCACCACGTTAAGCCCGTCAACCGCGCCGCGCAGAAAAACTACGACGAGCCTCCGCTTGCTGCTCGAGTCGAGCGAGCGTGCAGCCCACGCATGCGGACTGAGCAGCACGATTCCCGACGCCGACAGAACCGCCGCACGCCGCAGGAACGCCCGCCGACTGAGAGAGGTCGCGGAGGCGGGACTGCACTCCGTGCAGTCGTTATTTTCCTGGAAAAATTTTTTCATTGTGAATTTCTCAGCGCTTCATAAACTCCGGACTGCCGAGTATCAGCGGCGCACGAAGATTTGTTGGCGACGCTTCGACGGCGTTGGCTGTCGACGGTGAAAAGTAGTCGCCGAGCGTGGCTGCGAGCTGGGCCGGATCGGGCGGCGTCATCTTGGGCCCATGCGGCCCGGGTTCGAACTTGATATTCACTTTGCCGCCGCCGTTGCGCGGGACCACCGGTGGCTCGCGATGCATCTCGCCGCCGCCATCCGCATCTTCCTCGAACGGTGGATTTTCCAGCGGCAGATTGCCCGAGCCGAGCGCCGTCGCAAAACTCAGCCGGGTCATCATCGCGTCCGGATTCAGCCACGCATCTTGCGTGTTGGAGTAGCCGTTGGGCGTCTGACAACCGTACAGCGGCATGCCGAGAATCTGCATCGTGCCGTACAGCGGCCGATAGTTGCGAATCGGCACTCCCGTCGCGCGCGCGCACGAAATGACGTACTCGTACGGCGTCTTGAACTTGGCGCCGTAGTATCGGGGGTCCCAGAATTCCGCACTGGTGAACATCGTCTCGAGCACCGCGCGAGTCTCGCCATCGGTCGCGAGGTAGCGTTCGGCCATCCGGCTCACGAGCGCCTTGGGCGGATCGTCGGCGACGAAATACTGCGCCAGCTTGAAACTCAGATGCTGCGCGGTGGCGGGACTGCGCGCCAGGATGTCCAGCGCATGCTCGCCTTCGTCGATTCCGCCGCCTTCGATTTCATGGCCTAGAAAATTCTTGCTGGAAAAATCGTGGCGCGACGCGTCGAAGAAAAATCCACTGGGATCGACCGGCGCCGCGCCCAGCCGCCTGAAGTTTTGCCGGCGCCGCATGAATGGAAAAACTTCGCCCATCCCCGCGTCTGCCATACCGTCGCCGCCGCGCATGCGATTAGCGCCACCGCCGGGTTTCGGCAGACCCCATCCCGTCAGAATATGCGCGAGCGCGATGACGTCGGCCTGCGAGTAGCCGCCGTTAACTCCCAGTGTATGCAGCTCCATCAGCTCGCGCGCGTAGTTCTCGTTGATGCCTTCGAACTTGCCCTTGGAGCCGGGGCTGCCGGGCGCAGTGTTCTGCCAGTTATCGAGATAGAACATCATCGCCGGATGGTGTGCGGTCGCGCCGAGCAGCGTGCGGAACTTGCCCATCGTATTCGGGCGAATCGCAGTCTCCTCGAACGCGCCCGTCCAGATCAGGTCCAGGCCTTTGCCGGCGAAGATGTTGAAATGATTGAACCAGAACGCGGTCATCACTTCCTGCAACTGGCGCGGCCCTTCGATCGCGCGCATGATCCGTGCCTCGAGCGCTTCGCGCATGACGACGCGTTGCTGGATTCTGAGGTCCTTGGTCGCGTCTTTTATCGCGGTCTTGTCGCCGCCACCCTCGGCCTTTGCGTCCTTGCGCGCCTCCATAATCGGCCGCTGGTATTGGACGAACAGCGCGATCGGAGACATATGGAGCGTGCGATACTGGTTGACGCGCTCGGACAGATCGCCGGGAATAGCAATCGACTGCGGATGCAACTGCTCCTGCACGTAGCGCTCGGGGCCCATCGCGCTGACCCGCTCGAAATCGCCAGGCCGCGGCCCGAACGCGAGCCGATTGAGGACGTGCAGAATCCGGTCCTGCTTAGATTCTTCGTACACGACGTGTCCTAGACGATAAGACTGTCTGTCTCCCCAGATTAAGTACGAACCGGTCCGCGAGTCGATTCGCCTATCACTATGACGTAACCCGAGCCTTATCCGTTTACCTGTTTAACCGCGCGAAAACGCGAGTCTTTTCCATTCCTCGACTACCTCGACGCGCGCCCCCAAGCCTCGATCAGCCGCTCGAACGCCTTGCGCAACTCGGGATCTTTCAGCTCCGGCAACTCGATGGACTTTCGCGCCCCGCGCGGTACCGTGCGCAGTTTGGGCCGCTCGCGACGACTTAATCGCCCCTGCACGAATCGCAACTCGCGCACGACATCGTCGCCCAGCCGCTCGGTAACCTGCGCCAGGATTTGGGACTTCATCAGATTCAGTTCTTGTATCCACATCGCACCCGACACTTTGACCACTGCGGTGTGGAATTTCAGCGACACGATTTCCGTGCGCCGCGCGATACCCTCGCCGACGATCTCCGGCCACGCTTTCGCCAGGCGCACGATCGCGAAGTGACCCTCGCGGTCGATGCGATCCAGCAGCGGTTGCATCGCAGCGCCTATCTGCTCGGGAGCCTTGGGGCGGCGGGTCGGCATGCGGCGTCCACGATAGCGCCGCGCGCCGCCGCAGTCATACCGACTGTATGGTCGGTAGCATTTGTCGGAGCGAATCGCCTCGCGTTTTCGATTAGCAGGTCTAATTTGGGATCATCGGTCAGTCATGAATATTAATAGAAGCGAATATTTACCAAAACTTATCAACAACCTAATATATAGGTTGTCAACAGACCCTCATACACTACCTGTAGGGGGTCTGGGCTTGACAGACCGCACGGGGCGCGTGCATATTGGCGCGCACAGTTCACTTGGCTACACTAGATTGTCTTGAAATCATCCGAGCAGTGACAACCACGCTAGTTAAACACAATGTGGGCTTAACGCGCATGTAATTGAGGCCGGGGAGGATGCGGTGATGGGCGGGGGAGCGATAGATTTTGAAGTGGATTCCAAGACCAAAATAACCGACCGGACGCCAGCTACCGACGCTGCACCCGCAAAGCCTGCAGCACCCGGCCGCGGCATCGCGCTCGAGCGCTTCTTTACCCAGGCCGGCGTCGATCCCTACTCGCAGGTCGATTGGGATCTGCGCAGCGCCGTCATCTCGGGCGAAGATGGCCGCGTGGTCTTCGAGCAAAAGGATGTCGAGGTGCCGCGAGCATGGTCGCAGACCGCGACCAACGTCGTCGTCTCGAAATACTTCCGCGGACCGCTGGGCACGCCGCGGCGCGAGACCAGCGTCCGCCAACTCATCTCGCGCGTCGCAGATACAATCACGGGATGGGGCGACAAGCAGAGTTATTTCGCGAGCGCCGAGGCGCGCGAAACTTTCCACGCCGAGCTCACGTACCTGCTCCTCAATCAAAAGGCCTCGTTCAACAGCCCGGTCTATTTCAATGTCGGCATCGAGGCCAGGCCGCAGTGCTCGGCGTGCTTCATCCTCAAGGTTGAGGACAGCATGGACTCAATCCTGGGCTGGTATCGCAACGAGGGCATGATCTTCAAAGGCGGCTCCGGCGCCGGCGTAAACCTGTCGGCGCTGCGCGGATGCCGCGAGAAACTTTCGTCGGGCGGCACCGCCTCGGGACCGTTGTCGTTCATGAAGGCTGCCGACGCCAGCGCCGGCGTGATCAAATCGGGCGGCAAGACGCGGCGCGCGGCCAAGATGGTGGTGCTCAACGCCGACCATCCTGACATTGTCGATTTCATCAAGTGCAAAGTCGAAGAAGAGCGCAAGGCATGGGCGCTGATAGAGGCCGGCTACGATTCCTCGCTCGACGGACCGGCCTACGGCTCTGTGTTTTTCCAGAACGCGAACAACTCCGTCCGCGCCACTGACGGCTTCATGCAGGCGGTGCTCGACGACGCCGAATGGCAGACGCACTTCGTCAAGTCCAGCGAGATTGCCGAGACGCGCCGTGCGCGCGACCTGCTGCGCATGATCGCCGAGGCCGCCCATGCATGCGGCGATCCCGGCATGCAATTCGACAGCACCATCAATCTCTGGCACACCTGCCCCGCCAGCGGCCGCATCAACGCGTCCAACCCGTGCAGCGAGTACATGCATCTCGACAACTCGGCCTGCAATCTCGCGTCGCTCAACCTGATGAAGTTCATTGACGAGCGCGGCGAGTTCGACGTGCGCGCGTTCCGCCACGCGGTCGACGTGATGATCACGGCGCAGGATATCGTGGTCGACAATTCCTCGTACCCGACCGACGAGATTGCGAAGAACGCCAGTGCGTATCGCGAGCTCGGCCTCGGCTACGCGAATCTCGGCGCGCTGCTGATGGCGCTCGGGATGCCCTATGACTCCGATCAAGGCCGCAGTTACGCGGCGGCGATTACCGCGCTGATGACCGGTGAAGCCTATCTCCAGTCGGCGCGCATCGCGGAGCAGATGGGTCCGTTTGCGGGCTACGCGCCCAATCGCGAGCCGATGTTGAAAGTGATCGATCGCCACAAATCGTACGCTTACAAGCTCGATCCATCGTACGTTCCACTCGACCTGCTGCGCGCCGCGCGCGAGGCATGGGACGACGCGCTCAAGCTCGGCACCGCAGCCGGCTACCGCAACTCGCAAGCCACCGTCATCGCGCCGACCGGCACCATCGCGTTCATGATGGATTGCGACACCACCGGCATCGAGCCCGACATCGCGCTCATCAAGTACAAGAAGCTGGTGGGCGGCGGAATGCTGAAAATAGTCAACGGCACGGTCCCGCGCGCGCTCAAGCGGCTCGGCTACGACTCCAAGGAAGTGCAGGAGATCGTTGAATACCTGGACGAGAACGAGACTATCGAAGGCGCGCCGCAGCTAAGTGACTCGCATCTCGCGGTATTCGATTGCGCTTTCAAACCGCGCGCCGGCGCCCGCACCATTCATTACAACGGCCACATCAAAATGATGGGCGCGGTGCAGCCGTTCATCTCGGGCGCGATTTCCAAGACCATCAACATGCCTGCGGAAGCGACGGTGGACGAAGTCGGCGAGGCTTACGTGACTGCGTGGAAGCTCGGCATCAAGGCGGTCGCGATCTACCGCGACGGCTCCAAGCGCACCCAGCCGCTCAACACCGGCAAGACCGAGAAGGCGGTCGAGACGGTGGCGGCCGCCGCGATTGCGGCGGCTGACGATCGGATGCAGCGGCGCAAGCTGCCCGACGAGCGTCAGTCGATCACGCACAAGTTCGATATCGCCGGCCACGAAGGCTACATCACGGTCGGGATGTACGAGGACCGCACGCCGGGCGAGATTTTCGTCACGATGTCCAAGCAGGGCTCGACCATCTCGGGCCTCATGGACTCCTTTGCGACGGCGATTTCATTCGCGCTGCAATACGGCGTGCCGCTGCAGTTCCTGGTGGACAAGTTCTCGCACATGCGCTTCGAGCCGTCGGGTTTCACCAAGAATCCGCAGATTCCGTATGCCAAGTCGATCGTCGACTACCTGTTCCGCTGGATGGCGTCGAAGTTTCTGGACGAAGAGGCGAAGCGCGAGGTCGGGATCGTCGAGTCCGAGAAAACACTGTCGGCAAAGTCCGACACCGCACCGGTCGCGATGGCTCCTGTAGCCAGCCTGCGCGACGGCAAGGACGGCGACATCCGGCAGGCGTTCATCAATCAGGCCGATGCGCCGCCGTGTCCGGATTGCGGCAGCATAATGGTGCGCAACGGCGCCTGCTACAAATGCATGAACTGCGGCACCACCAGCGGGTGCTCATAACCAACGGGTATCAGGGTCCCGGAGAATCAGAAGGACAGGGGAGGATGGGGCGACTTTCGAGACTGGTCGGATGAGGTGGATGCGGGCGCGGATTTAGCCATTTGCGACGGCCAAGGAATTAACCAGTCTCAAAGAAAAAGCGGATGAAGGATTCTCCGGGACCCGCTTAAAAAAGAGCGCGACTCAACTTTCGCGCGAGAAGGAAGTGGTGGGGCGGTGGATGTGGTGACGGCAGGGGGCTGGGAGCAATCCCAGCCCCCAAATTTCTTGCGAACGAGTTGGATCATCAGCTGGCAATCTGAATGCGCATCCTGCCTCGCGCCGACTTGCTCTTTTCTCGCACCCGGATGTTCACGTCGCAGCCCAGTCGAGTCAGGAATTCGCAGAGCCGCTCAATGGAGAACTTCTCCAGACGACCGCGCACAATGGCCGAGACCTTGGGCTGATCGACGCCAAGTACAGCTGCTGCTTTGACCTGGCTTAATCCGCGCCGCACAATAATCTGACTGATCTTGATCGCGAGGTTCGCCTTAATGTCGAGCTCATCCGCGTCGGGTAGCCCGAGATCTCGAAAGACGTTCCCGCTACTCACTTCGTAGTCGATGCGTTTACTCATATGGCTCTGCTTGTCTCCTGAGATGGGCACTGCGGGCGTGCAACTCCTTGGCGCGCTTGAGCCTCTCCTCGATCAGATCGAGATCGTGCTTCGGCGTGGCAATACCGGATTTGGACTTCTTTTGAAAAGCATGAAGGACGTAAATCGCCTCGGCAAACTTCACCGTATAAACCGCGCGATAAGTATCCCCTTCGAAATCTTCAACAATCTCGATCACGCTGGCGCCGCTGAAACCCTTCATCGGTTTTGCGTCGGGATGTTTTCCTCCGCTCTGCGCGAGCTTGAGAGCGAATCCGACATGTGATTGCGCGGTTCGCGGGAACGTTTTCAAATCGTCTTTGCTGCTTCGAACCCATATTACTGGCTTGAGCGTCTCCGCTTTTGGCAGCGCCACGCTCTTAATATATGCCCTTAGGAGCATAGTGTCGATGATCAACGGTTCCTGATTCTTCCTGAATCAATGCAGACCGGCGCGACAGAGATTCCGAAACGTTCCGAACCGTTCTTCTAGGGACGTGCTGACGGTGGCGCTAACCGTGGATCGGTACTAGATAAAGATCGTCGGCTCTCTCCCCCTTGGAGCCGAAAGGCACGCTCGGCCACATGCCCTCATGGTGAAGCTGATGCGTGCCTTCTTTTTCCTCGCGATTGCCCCGACAGCTGACGGCGCGGTATCCATGCGTCGAGGGAAAATATCGCGATGAAATGGCCGGCGGGATTCGAACCCGACAACTCATCAGTCTACGCGCGCAATCAAATTGCGATCGCTGCTCCCGCCGAGCGCATCTGGCGATGGCTCATTCGCGCGGCCAATTGGCCGCAATGGTACAGCAACAGCGCCAACGTGGAATTTCTTCAAGGCAATCCTTCGGACCTTGCCCTTGACACTCAATTCAAGTGGAAGACCTTTGGCGCGACCGTCACCAGCCGCGTTATCGTGTTCGATCCTGCCCGCGAACTCGGATGGGACGCGCGCGGCGTACTGAATGCCTATCACGGCTGGCTGATCGAGCCCGATGGCGGTGGATGCCGCGTCATCACCGAGGAATGCCAGAATGGCCTGGTGCCGAAACTTGCGTGGTGGTATCTGCGCCCGATGCTCGAGCGCGGGCATCAGAACTGGGTCGAGAGTCTCAAGCGCGTAGCCGAAGGCGGAGAGCCGCCCTAGATATCGGGAACGATGCTAGTCGTCCGCCAGGATTACCTCGAACGCCGCCGTGTTGTCGCGAAGGATTCCCACCGACATCAGGAACTGCCCCAGCCGCAGCATCGGCGCGACGTACCAATACTTGCTGATGGTCAGGGCGTCCACCTTGTCGCGTTCCTGCTTATCCGTGATCGAACGGACGTCGCCGTTGAAGACTTCGTTGCCGACTCGAAATGAGACCGCCGGCCGCACCTTCACATTGCGCACCCAGCTGCGCGCAGCATTGGCGGAAACCAGGTATAGCCTGTCGCTATCGACCAGGTACCAGATAGTCACTTCATAAGGCCGGCCGCTCTTGCGCCCGTAGTGAGTCAGACGCAGCGTCTGCTTGTCGCCGGCCCTTCGCAGCCGCTCGAAAGATTTCGATGCCATCGTCATGCACCTCGATTTCGGCCATAGTCCTCGCGCAACAGCGCATCATCGCAACGTCGCGATACTCGAAACCGCGCAGCCTGACCAGTTCAACCCGTATCAGGCTCTATCGCGCGACTGACTCTTCGCGCCTCGGCTACTGAGTAATGGTTTCCATCACCCGGCCGCTGGCGCCGTCAACGATATTGACTTCGACCGGCGACGAGATGTTGTTGTCCTTTTTGGCGCTGTCGATCCCGGCCTTCAGGTCGGACAGAAATTTGGTTTTCGCGAACGGCGGCATTTGATCCATCGGAAAGTTGTCCATCATGACCCGCGCCTTGAGCTTGTCGGGCCACTGCACGGAGCCAACCTTCGGTCCTGCGATCGGCAACCCGCGCACCATCTCTTCGACCGCGCCGTGAAATTCGTCGCTTGCGCCAGGCGGCGGCCCCGCCGCCGTAGAGGCTGACGTCTTCGCCACCATCGCTGCCGAAGCTGCAGGAGCCGCCGCTGCCGTGCTCTTCGCCGCGACCACCGCCGCCGGCGAAGCCGCCGCCGTATGCTTTGCCACTACCGCTGCAGGAGCGGCCGCGGTGCTATTCGCCGCTACCACCGCGGCCGGCGTGTGCGACATTTGTGCCGTTGTCGGCGTCGACGCCGCCGCGGCCTGCATCGACGGACTCGCCGCCGGCGCGCCGCTCAGCTTCGCGATCAGGTCTTTAACCTGGTCGCGCGCACCGTCGTCCGGCGCCAGCGCCATAGCCTGCTTGAGCGTGGCGGCCGCGTCGTCGCCCTTGTTCTCCTGCGCGTAGGCGATTCCCATGTTGTAGTAGGCTTGAAAAAATCCGGGCTTGGCGGCGATCGCCTTCTTGTATTGCACCACCGCCTGGTCGGCGTTGCCCATGTAAAGGTACATGGTGCCCAGGTCGGTCCGAACTTCCGGATCGTTCGGCTTCTTCTTCAGGTAATGCTCGTACGCCGCCACGGCTTCGTCGTAATGCTGCTGGTCGTAGTCGATATCGCCGATACCGCGCAGCGCATCGAGATTGTCGGGCTCCAGCTTCAACGCGTGGGCGTACGCTTCTTGGGCCTTGCCGTAGTAAGTCTGATCGAACATTGCCGCGCGCATCGAGACTGCCCCGAGTTTGTCCCATGCGATCACGTCGTCGGGCTTCGCATGCGCCTCCCGCTCGATCTTGTCGACAAACGTGCGCGCCTCGGTCGGCAGCTCGATTCTCGGATGTCCGGCCGGCAGGCCGCCGCCTTGACCTCCAGTCGCCGCCGGATTTGCCGCGGCATTCTGATCCGTCGGCGCAGCCTGATTGGGCGCGGCGACCCCCGAACTGGAGACGAGAGCTTCGGCGCTCGGTGCGGATGCCGGCGGCGCAACCGCGATTTGCTGGCGCACCACGTCCGGCGTTTTCAGCATGATCCACGCGGCCGCCGCCAGGCCCACCAGCGTGATCGCGACGAATACGAACACGAACGCGTTGGTAATCGTATTGCGCCCGCCAGGCGCGCCCCTCCTGCCACCGGCGGATTCTCCCGCGGGCGGCGCGGCGGTATCCAGCGCGCGGCCGCATTCCACGCAGAACTTCGCCCCGGCCATCAGTGGCGCGCCGCAGTTGGGACAAAATCGCATGTGCAAATTCCTACATACCGCCGGATTGCAGCGCAACACACCCCTATTTGGGTTCCCGCTTTTGAGCCGCCTGATGTATAGTCCGGCCGAAGTCTGTTTACCCGAGGTGGCTATGCAACTCTACGATTCACTTGGCCCCAACCCGCGCGCGATGCGGATGTTTCTGGCGGAGAAGGGAATTTCAATTCCAACCAAAACTGTCGATCTGATGGGGGCGGAAAACCGCAAGCCGCCTTACACCGATCGCAATCCAGGCGGACAGCTGCCCGCGCTCGAGCTCGACAACGGCAAATGCATCGGCGAGACCGTCGCAATCTGGGAGTATCTCGAGGAGAAACACCCGAAGCCGGCTCTCATCGGTACCACCGCCGAGGAACGCGCCGAGGCCCGCCAATGGCAGCGCCGAATCGAGCTGCAGATAACCGAGCATCTCTATAACGGCTTTCGCTATTCCGAGGGCGCGGCCCTGTTCAAGGATCGGATGCGCATTTTGCCCGAGGCCGCGACGGGACTGAAGGCCATCGTGCAGGACAAGCTGAAATGGCTCGATAAGTTGCTCGAGGGCAAGCAATACATCGCCGGCGATCGCTTCACCGTCGCCGATATCATTCTGTATTGCGCGCTGGACTTTGGCGGCAGCGTCAAGCAGCCGATCGACCCGTCGCTGAAGAACGTCAACGCATGGTTCAAGCGCGTCGATTCACGCCCAAGTGCGAAGTCGAGCTTGCATCCCGCGTCGGCGCAAACCGGGCTCAAGGGCTAGCGCCAGCGATTCGTTCTTCACGCGGGGTCTGCCAATGCCCGGAGATATCGAACAGGTTACCGCGCAGCTGACCAGGCTGATGCGCGCGAAGACCGGCGACGCCGGCGCGCGCGCCCATTCGCTCGAGTCGCTGCCGGGTCACGCCGGCTTCAGCTACAGCTTCATCCTCGAGCGCAGCACGCCTGGCGCCAAACCGGCCGGACGATTCGTCGTGCGCATCGCGCCGCCCGGCGTCAAAATATCCGGCCCCGCGGACATCGTGCGGCAGGCGCGCGTGATGGCGTCGCTGGCCGACACGCCGGTCGCGGTGCCGCCGATAATCTGGTACGGCGACGAGCCCGAGTTTTTCGATCGGCCGTACTTCGTCGGTGGCTTCGTCGACGGATTCAAGCTGGGCGAATCCCCGCTGCCGCATGCGCATCTGAAACGCCTGGCGCGCAACGGGATCGCCACGATGGCCGCGCTGCACAACGTCGCTTGGGAGCCGCGCCGCGCCGCGTGGGGCGAGCCGTTCGCGCTGAGCGAGGAGCTCAAGCGCCTGGACTACCTGCTCGACCGCCCGACGCTCGATCCCGCGGTCGTCGCGCGCGCACCGGAATTGCGCGAGCGCCTCCGCTCGAGTCTGCCCACCGGCGCGCGCATCGGATGCGTTCACGGCGACTTTCAATGGTCGAACGTGCTGTTCAACGAGGAACGCGTCGTCGCGCTGATCGATTGGGAGATTTCGCTGGTCGGCGCGACCCTGCTCGACCTTGGCTGGTTTTGCTTCTTTGCCGATCCTGCAAGCTGGGTCGGCGTCACCGAGCGCGGCTCACTGCTCAGCCCCGACGAAGCTGTCGATACTTACGCCCAGGCCGCAGGCTTCCCAATTTCGATTCCCGAAGTGCGATGGTTCCGCGCGCTGGCGGGCTATCGCTTCGGCGTAATCACCTGCTTCAACCTGATGCTACACAGGCGCGGCAAACGCCCGGATCCGCTATGGGAAGAAACAGCCCTCTCAGCCCCAAGAATGTTCGAACGCGGCCTCGAACTACTAGGCTGACCCAAAGGGAGCGACTCATCGCCTCCCCCTAACAACCTACGAACAGGGACGAAGTACCGCATCTTTTCTTCTTCTGAACACTGGGTGCACCCCTGCCCAAGGAGTTGTGGAACCCACGGCGGGTTCCACCTTCCCCTCTTCCCTGACCGGCGCATGCCTCTCAGTCCATCTTCGGTTTGGAGCTTACCCCGCTTTGTGCTGGAATCGCGGTCTGCCACGCGTTATCGGTGTCAGGAGGTGGGGAAATGGAAAATGCAGCGAAGCGACAGCCCGAAATTCAGATTCAGACGCCCGAAGAAAACCATCCTGCGCTGAACGCCATTCTCGGCGCCAATCCGTTCGTCGGCCTCGATGCGACGCAGGTCCTCGGCACCCTGACTACCTTGCTGACCAATCTCGCGTCGCAGCCTGCCACTGTCGCCTCGCGCGCGATGCAACTTTCGCTCGAACTGGGGCAGATCGCGGCTGGAGTTTCGTCGGTGGCGCCAGAGCCTGGCGACAAGCGCTTCGCCGATCCCGCTTGGACGCAGCATCCGCTCTACCATCGCATGATGCAGGCGTACCTCGCGTGGCGCACTGCGATGCACGATCTCGTCAACCAGGATGAAAGCGTCGAATGGAAGACCGTCGAGCAGCAGAAGTTCGCGGTCACGTTGATGACCGAAGCGCTCGCGCCCACCAACGCGTTTCCGCTGAATCCCGCCGCGCTCAAGCGCGCATTCGATACCTCGGGGATGAGCCTGGTGTGGGGGCTGCGCAATTTTATCGGCGACCTGTGGAATAACGGCGGGATGCCGGAGACGGTGGACAAGCGGCCGTTCGAAGTCGGAAAGAATCTCGCGCTTTCGCCGGGAGCCGTCGTGTATCGCAGCCCGGTTTGCGAGGTCATCCAGTATGCTGCCGCGACCGACAAGGTTTACGAGCGCCCGCTGGTCTTCATCCCGCCGCAAATCAACAAGTTCTACATCATGGATCTCGCGCCCGGCCGCAGCTTCGTTGAGTACGCGGTCAAGCACGGCATCCCAATGTTCACCATCAGCTGGCGCAACCCGACGCCGCGCGATCGCGACTGGGGACTCGACGAGTACGTGACCGCGTGCAAGGACGCTATCGCGGCGGCCTGCGAAATCACCGGCAGCGCCGATTGCAACGTGCTGGGAGTTTGTGCCGGCGGCATCACAACCTCGCTCATGCTCGGGCATCTGGCGGCGACCGGCGATAAGCGCGTCAACGCCGTGACGTTGCTGGTGACGATGCTCGATACGAGCCTGCCTTCGATGACCGGGATGTTCGCGACCGAGGATGCGATCAAGGCGGCGCGCGATCGCTCGGCGGAAAAGGGCGTGCTCGACGGCGCCGATATGGCGCGCGTGTTCGCATGGCTGCGGCCGAACGACCTGGTGTGGAACTATTGGGTCAACAACTACCTGATGGGCAACGATCCCGCGCCGTTCGACATCCTTTATTGGAACGCCGACTCGACCAACCTTCCGGCCAGGCTGCACGCCGGCTTCCTCGATCTGTTTCTCAGAAATCCGCTGACGCGCAACGGCGATGTCTCAGTGCTTGGCACGCCGGTCGATTTGCACGCGGTGAAAAACGATCTGTACCTGGTCGCCGGCATGACCGACCACATCTGCGCATGGCGCGCATGCTACCGGGCGACGCGAATGTTCGGCGGACGAATCGAATTCGTGCTCGGCTCGAGCGGTCACATCCAGAGCCTCGTCAATCCGCCCGGCAACTTCAAAGCCCGTTACTACATCGGCACGCGTCTGCCCGAAGATCCCGACGAATGGGCCAAAGGCGCGACCGAGAACAAAGGCACCTGGTGGGATCACTGGATCAAGTGGATAGCCGCCCGCTCCGGCAACGAGCGGCCAGCCCCAAAAACGGTAGGCAGCGAGCTGTACAAAGCAGGAGAACCAGCCCCAGGCCTGTACGTCCACGAACGCCACTAACCAGAATTCTGTTTCCTCTCCCTGTAAGGAGAGCTGTGCGTAACTGCTTCGCGTCCCCTCTGTCCCCTCTCCCTGCAAGGGAGAGGAAGGGTGAGGGTCCTATTACAGCGCCCTGCGCGATTCAGGATTCTGCTCTTGCCAGAAGGAATCGGAGGTTACGCAACCTGTCCTGTGAGGGAGAGGATGAAGGTGAGGGTCTATTTGCAGCGCGCTATTCCGCGCGCGATTCAAAATTCTGTTCTTATGTCGCCTCGCTCACCGGGCGGCAAGCACTTCCGCCAAATGCCGCACTTCGATCTTCTCCCCGCACGGCTCAGGCCGCCGCCTATCTGCATCAGGCAGCCGCAATCGTTGGCGACCACCACCTCCGCGCCGCTCTCCCTGATGCGCGCGATTTTGTCCTCGAGCATCGACGCCGAGATATGCGGGAACTTCACCGAGAACATCCCGCCGAAACCGCAGCACTCCTCGCGGTCGCACAGCTCGCGGATTTTGATTCCGGATACCGCGCTCAGCAGTGCCATAGGCTCGGCGCGCACTCCCAGCTCGCGCATCAGATGACACGACGGATGGTACGCGACGGCACGCTCGTAGCGCGCGCCCAGGTACTTCACTTTCAGCACGTTGACGATGAATTGCGACAGCTCGAATACCCAAGGGCGAATCGCCAGCGCCTTGGCGGCCAGCGCGGAGTCGCCAGCGAGCAAGTCGCCATAGAAAATCTTCAACATGCTGGTGCATGAGCCCGAGGGCACGACGATCGGGATGCCCGGCTGGACCGAATTCAGAAATCGGCGCGCTAGGTCGACTGCTTCATCGCGCATGCCTTCGTTGAACGCCACCTGACCGCAACAGAACGCGCCCCGGACAGGCGTTACCCTGAGCCGCAGCCGCTCGAGCACGGTCGCCGCCGCGTCGTTGACCTCGGGGAAAAATTCCTCGGCAAGGCAGGTCGAGAACAACTGGACTTCAGTCATCGTGCGGCCACACTACGATCACATGGAGCGACTTCGGCCCGTGTACGCCAAGCACGATTCGCTTCTCGATATCCGCGGTCCGGCTCGGGCCCGTGATCAACGTCAAGCGATTTGCCGCAACGCCGGCGGGTCCCAACTCCGCGAGCACCGCGGCGAGATTTGTCCTAACGCGATCGATCTGAACGATCACGAGGCTCGCCGCCGGCAGCAGCGTCAGGGAACCGGGCCGCTGCGCAGTCGAAACCACCGCCAGCGTGCCGGTCGAGGCAATCGCAAAGTCGGCCTCGGCGATCCCGAGCTCTGCGTCTGCGACGAGCGAGCGCATCGAGCTGCGCTCCGCGTCCGCCACCGGCACCGTGCGGACGATTCTGTAGTCCGCGCGCTCGAGCGCCTCGCCAATTGCGCCCATGTCGCTCACGACGCCTTGTCCAAGCGCCACCGTCTTCGCGCCGATCTCGCCGGCGAGCGTGACTATTCGCTTAGTCACCTCAGCCGGAGTGAGTACTCCAAGAAATCTGCCGCCGACCTCTTCGAGCTCGCGCGCAAAGGTCGACGCGAGCTCAGCGCGATGGGGCGACGGTGGGACTGGTACCGGCGCGCGCGCCGGTTCGACCTGCGAGTCGGTTCGCGGGACCGAGCCGAGCGCGTCCTTTACGCTCGCAATTATTTTGTACAACTCGGCCACGTTCAGCCTGGCGGGCGCTCCGATTGCGGACGCTTATGCGGCCGCGGCCGCGGGAAGTCACGATACTTCGTCCAGTTTCCAAACGGTCCGGGCATCCGGCGCAGGTAACCATTGTGCGCGAATGGCTTCAGCACTATCGCGGCAAATCCTCCCAGCGCCCGAATGGTCCGCGGATAGCGCGCGGTCTGTGCAAAACGGCGCGCGCCGCCGCGCGCCCACTCGATCGCGCGCGGCCATTTGAGCGGATGCTTGCCGCTGCTTTCCTTCCATCGCAAATGGAGCAGGATGCGCGGGATATCGATCTTTACGGGACAGATGTCCTTGCACGCGCCGCATAGCGTTGACGCGAACGGCAGGTATCCGGCGGCGCTGCCGAAAAGATTTGGACTCACAATCGAACCGATCGGGCCAGGATAGACCGAGCGGTACGCGTGGCCGCCGATGCGCCGGTAAATCGGACATACGTTCAGGCACGCGCCGCATCGGATACAATTCAATGCCTCGCGCAGCACCGGATCCGCGAGCATCGAGCTGCGTCCATTGTCGAGGATCACGACGTGCATTTCGCCCGGCCCCTCGAGCTCACCCTCGCGGCGCGGGCCGGTGATGAAACTGGTATAAGTTGTCAACTTCTGTCCAGTCGCGGTGCGCGCGAGAATTTCGAGGAAGTGGCTCAGATCCTCGAGCCGTGGGATCACCTTCTCGATTCCCATAACTGCGACGAAAGTCTCCGGCATCGAGCTCGACAAGCGTCCGTTGCCCTCGTTCTCGACGACGACGAGCGTGCCGGTTTCCGCGATCGCAAAATTGACGCCGGTAACGCCGAAATCCGCGGCCAGAAATATCGCGCGCAGTCGCGAGCGCGCTTCCGCTGTCAGTTTCTCCGGTTCGGCGGTGTACTCGATGCCGAACTTGTCGGTGAAAAGTTGGCCGATGTCTTCTTTCGACAAGTGAATTGCGGGCGTGATGATATGCGACGGACGCTCGCCGCGAAGCTGCACGATGTATTCGCCAAGGTCGGTCTCGACCGCGGGGATGCCCGCCGCCGCGAGCGCATCGTTGAGGTCGATCTCCTCGGTCGTCATCGACTTGCCCTTGACGACATTTTTCGCGCCCTTGGCTTTCGCGAGCTTGACGATATAGTCGCGCGCTTGTGCCGCATCTGCGGCGACGAAGACCCTGCATCCGCGCGCTTCGAGCTTCGACGTCAGCTCGATCAGCAACTCGTCGAGATGCGCAATCGCGTCGGTCTTGATTCGATGCGCGGCGTCGCGCTCTTCGTCATACGCCGGGAACTCGGCTTTGACTTGCGCGAAATGATCTAGATGGCGCGCGCTGGCGCTCTCGAGCTTGCGCCGCAATTCATGATCGTCGACAGCGGCGCGGCTCGATTCGAAGAAATTGCGGGCTTTCGGAAGTTCAGCCATCTGGAGAGGTCGCGCGTGTCCTGTCAGCGCAACACTAGTTTATCAAGGCGACCTGTCGAATCAGGCGAAGCACGGCTTCGCGAGCCGACTCCGCAGCGGGATGTTCGGGCGCCTGGGAGAGAAAACTCTGGTAATCATCGAGTGCCGGCTTGAAGCATTCCAGCTTCTCGAACAGGCCGCCGCGCTCCACCAGCTCATCGAGCGCGCGTGGCTCAAGCATGATAATACGGTCGAGCGCAGCAAGCGCGCGGGTCCAATCCGAAGCGCCCATGTAGATGATCTTCAGGTTGCGCAGCATCCGCGCCAGGATATGCCGTGCGCCGCGCGGTTTCAGCATCGCGGGATTCAACTCTACCGGCTGCCCGTAAATCTGTGTCAGGCGCGCACGAATCTCGTCGAGCTGGAGAATCTTTCCGCCGACATACGGATCGATAATCAGCTCGCCGCGCTCGTCCACCGCCTTGACCAGGAAGTGTGTCGGGAAGGAAACGCCGAAAAGATTAATGCCAAGGCGGCGGCCCACTTCGAGATAGATTACTGAGAGCGTGATCGGAATCCCGAGCCGGCGATTGATGACGTCGTTCAGAAATGAGTTGCGGGGGTCATTGTAGTTCTCTGCGTTGCCCTCGAAGCCCTTCAGCTCGAACAGAAAGTGCGACAGCAACTGGACCCGCTCGACGGTATCCTCGCCCGCGCGCACGATAGGTTCGGCTTCGCGCGCCAGGATCGCGAGCTTGTCGAGGTACTCGTCGATATCGAGGTTGGGATACTCTTCCTTTGCGATCAGCAGCGCGCCGCGCGCCAGTGGCACGGGCTCCTTGGCCGCAAGCGTCGCAAAATCCCGTCGTACATCGTTCATCGCGTGGGCACCGTTCGTAACAGTCTTGCCTTGCGCGAATGCTTTGACAAGCGCCGGTGATCAATTTATTTGGAGCGCGGCCGCGGCCTCTCTGCGTACCGCGGTGTCACGATCGCGGAGCGCGCGCTCGAGCGCCCGTCGCGCAACACTGCCTCCGATCTGTCCGAGCGCCCAGGCGGCATGCGAGCGAATCAACGGCTCGGACTCGGTCTGGATCGAACGCGCGAGCGGCGCCACCGCGTCGGGATTTCGGGTGTTGCCGAGTGCAACTGCGACGTTGCGCAGCAAGCCCCGACGCTTGGCGCGCTTGACGGCGCTGGCGGTAAAGCGGACGCCAAACTGTTGCTCATCGAGCGCCAGCAATTCGGGTAAACGCGGCAACAGATCGTCCACGTCATCATTGGCAGCCGAAGCGCCATTCCACGGACAGACCTCATTGCAGATGTCGCAGCCGAAGATCCAGTTGCCGAGCCTGGATCGCAGCTCGCGCGGTATAGCGCCCCGATTTTCGATCGTCTGATAAGAGATGCAAAGCTCCGAGCGCATCACGTAGCCATCGGCGAGCGCACCGGTCGGACACAGATCGAGGCATCGCCGGCACGAGCCGCAATGGTCGCGATAAGGCTCCGTCGTCGCCTCGAATTCCACATCGGTGAAAATTTCAGCCAGAAAAAAGTACGAACCTTGCTCGCGATTCAGCATCATCGTGTTCTTGCCGAACCATCCGATACCGCCTGCGAGGCCCAATCGCGCTCGAACACCGGTCCGGTGTCGACGTAGGTGCGCGTGACGGAGCCGGGGCGAAGTTGCCGTAGGACGTTGCCCACCGCGCGCGCTCGACGCTTGACGACGTCGTGATAGTCGCGGCCGAGCGCGTACGCTGCGATCCTGCCACGCATCTCGCCACGCCAATCGACGGCCGGGGTCGCGCGCGCGGTGTACGGATAGCCCAAACTCACGATCGATTTGTAGCGAGGGTCGAGGCGGCGCGGGTCGAACCGCAGCTCGGGCTCTTTAGCGAGATAAGTCATCGACGCGTGACCGCCGCCGGCGAGCCATCGGCGATAGAATTCCTCTCGCTCGTCGAGTGGACGCAGCCGCGCAAATCCAACCAGCACGAATCCCTGTTCGCTGGCGGCGCGCGTCAACGTTTCACGCAAAAAATCCATGGCGATGCCAAAAAACTAGCACCCGGCAACGCTTTGCGGGCCGATAGGTAGTGTCCCAATCTTCACTAAGGCGTATTACCAATTTCGTGCCCATTCATCGGTCGTCGAAGATGCAGCCTGCTCTCGCGGCCGGCGTAACCGAATCAGCTACGGTTCGCTCGAGGAATTGATTGAGGCGGCTATCGGCGATGAACATGGCCCTCCCCGGCGAGCATCTGCCGTTGGCGGTTTGTCGGCGTTGCGGATGCTCTTTACATTCCCGACTCGTCGCATCAACGATGCGTCTTGAGTTCCCACTTCAGTCGGCGAGTCTTAGTGGTAGGAATTAACTCTGCAATGAGCCCCCGTAAAGTTGGTCTGCCATTGGATGCGTTCGCCGGTCGCTGTGGTTGAACTACTGATAGACTCACCGGACTCGCCCGACAGCAGGTCCTTCGCATCTTGCGCGACGGACTTGTCTGTATCTGACCCGAGTTCTCTTAGGCGCATCACCGCTTCGGGAGTTCGAATGTAGGATAGGAGAACCGCCGATAACCTCCGCTCATAGGGGTCGTTGCTTGCCTGCGCTTTGACGGCCCACGTCATCATCTCAGTTGAATGCCGGCCCAGAAGATTCTGGGTCTTTGCCGCCTGGACCCTGAGACAGTCGTAATCGGGTTCTTCCGGCGGCTCCGGCTGAGGCTCGGGGTTCTGCTCCGGCATTTGTTGGGCCTGGTACTGGATCCCTGCGGCGGGCGAGGCTGTTGCGAATTGATCGGGGCCAGACCCATGCTGAAACCACCCGCCGACCATCTGCGCGGGAGTCTCGGCGGGCTTAGTCGTTCGGGCCTCGCGAGGTGCGTATTCTGTCGCCAGTTGCTGCTGCAGGGAGTTCAGGAATTTCTCGTAAAATTTCTTGTAGTGAGCGGTTACCTCGCTGTAACCGTTTCCCGTCCAGGCGAAAATTCTTGGCCATGTGCACTCCTCGCCCACGGGGGTAGGCAGCCATTCCAACGTCCAGACAACCAGTTCGGAATTTCCGTCTTTGTTGATGTCTTCGACACCATCGTCCTTGGAGAAATACACCTCGCCGTACATGTCGAGGTCATAACTCTCGAAGCCGGCGGGAGTCTTGTCGAAGATGGTCGTATAGTTGCAGTCCGCAGTTCCGCCGCCGTCATTGGAAACAATCAGCGACAAATTGCCGGAGTGCCGCAGGTCGGCGAATCGAAAATCACACATGTCCGATGAACCCACCATATGCAGTGTCCATAAAACCGCAAACACGGTCAGAAGAAGGTGGATTCATCGCGAGGTTGGGGCGGCTGTTTACTGACCAGTCGTCGGTGGCGAGCGCGGGCGGATTCGCAGCAATTCTCGCCTGCGCG
The DNA here is from genome assembly GCA_963842215.1 of uncultured delta proteobacterium. Taxonomy (GTDB): domain Bacteria; phylum Desulfobacterota; class Binatia; order Binatales; family Binataceae; genus Binatus. The sequence goes on from CAWJFQ010000002.1 coordinate 297,200, forward strand.
AAAACGGGTAATAAGGACAGCGAGGACACAATCAAGTATATGACGGCCGATGCTTTCCGAAACACTAGAATCGTCAGCCACATCAATTTCCTCGCAGGTGAAATTCCCGAACCTGCGACGATGCGAGATTCTATCTTGAAGAACTCAGTGAAACGATATGCGGTGCCGCCGCCAACCCACGCAGGTCGTGATTCTTAAATTAGGACACTAGCCGCCCGATAAAGCCGGATGCATTGACTGAGTTTTTGCGGTAAGATTAGTTTCTTGGTGGAGCGCATGATCGGTAGTTAAGCGCTCCTTACTACCGGAGGTTACAGGATCAATGGCCGAAGGACTTCATATCGAGCATAACCAGCCCGGACATAAGCACGAACACGAGCATGCCGAGCAGCAGGTGCAGGTATTGGCCGAGCCTATCGATACCGCGTCGCTGCCGGACGTCAAACTGACGCCGAAGGCGGTCGAGATGGTGCGCAAGATGCATGCGAAGGAAGGCCTTAGCGCCGAGCATGGGATGCGAATCGGCGTGGTCGGCGGTGGATGCTCTGGATTTCAGTATTCCTTGAACTTCGACACGCGGAAGGAAGGCGACCGCGTCACGGATTTCGGCGGCGTACGGGTCTACGTCGACGAGATCTCGCTGCCGTATATCGCAGGCACGACGCTGGACTACGTAGAGGGACTGCACGGCGCGGGCTTCCGCTTCGACAATCCGCGCGCCAGCCGCACTTGCGGTTGTGGGTCGTCGTTCAGCGCATAGATTTGTCGTTGATGGATTTTGCAAGGCCGCTCCACTCGGGCGGCCTTTTTCTTTTCAAGAAAGGGCGTGTTAGACGAATCGATGATGCTGGCGGGATTGCTCTACTGGCTGTCGCCGGCGCGCCGGCGCTTCATGCGGCGGCTGGCGAAACCGGGACTCGACGCGACTCGTGCTCGATTGGCCGAGGCGGGCTCGCCGCGAGCCGTTCAGTTCATCTCGACACTGCTGGACGCCAATGCCGACTTCCTCGCCTATGCGCTTTCGCCGAAGGGTCCCCTCAAAATGTATTGCGATCGCGCAACTCCTGACACGGTCGCGGCTTGTATCGTCACGATGCTCATTTATTCGGTAAACCTGTTCGCGCGTGACGAGATGACCAACAACGAAAGCGAAATGATACCGCTGCTGGCGCACCTGGCGGGCGTCAAGCCGACGGAGGTGATGCTTCGGCGCGACTCGCTACGTAAGGCACCGCGCTCCGAGGAGTGGTTGGTGCTGAGCTGGATCGCGAAGGATCTCGGCGCCGAGCCGCCGAAATACGACACTCAACTTGAGCGCGCGTTCGGATACAATTATCTGTCGTATATCGATCAGTACCGGCCGACCCTCGAGCGCGAGATGGCCGCGGCGGACACGGCGTGAGCCTGGTTCGCCGCCACGTATGGAGAAGCTTCACAGATGAAAGATTTCGAGGGGCGGGGAATCATCGTGACCGGCGCGACGCGCGGAATCGGCAGAGCGATCGCGCTCGAGGTCGCGCAGCGCGGTGCCAACGTGTCGTTCAACTACGTCAAGAGCGATCAACAGGCGGACCAGCTGAAAGGAGAGATCGAGAAGCTCGGCGTCAAGGCGCTCGCCCACAAAGTCGATGTCGGCGATTTGAAAAGCGTGCGCGAGATGGTCAACGCGACCAAGAAGGAGTTCGGGCAAATCGACGGGTTGGTCAACAACGCGGGCATGACGCGCGACAAAGTGTTCGTGATGATGTCGGAAGAGGACTGGAGCGAGGTCATCCGCGTCAACCTGACGGGCGCCTTCAACTTCGCGCGAGCGGCCGCGTTCATGATGATGAAAGCGAAGCGCGGCTCTATCCTGAATATCACGTCAGTCAGCGGACTGATTGGCCTGCCGGGACAGGCAAACTATTCAGCGTCGAAGGCTGGCTTGATCGGACTTACGAAATCAGTGGCGAAGGAAGTCGGGCGACTCGGCGTCCGCGTCAACGCGCTCGCGCTCGGGTTCATCGAAACCGACATGACAGCGAGTCTGCCCGAGGAGAATCGAGCGCAAGCACTCGCGATGATTCCACTAGGCCGTTTCGGCAAGGTCGAGGACGTGGTGCCGATGGCGGCGTTCCTGCTGAGCGATGCAGCGTCATACATTACGGGTGCGGTAATACAGGTGGACGGCGGGCTTGCAATGTAAGCGACGTCGATCACGCACCCAATCTGATGCGCCGCCGATCAGCACCGACAGATGGTCCATGGCGCTGGCTAGTGGCCCCAATCGCGAGCACAACTCAAGATGTCTATCTGGGTTCCGTTCTCGACCGCGTTGAATTTCTCCCAGAAGCTGGAATCGATTTGCTTGAGTGCGGGCGGCTCGCGCCGACGCCATCGATTGCATGCGCCGGGCCCGCCGTTATAGGCCGCGTACGCAGAGCGCGCCAGGTGGCCGGCGACCGGCACGGGATCGAACTTCGGCTGGGCGAGCGCATAGCGCATCATGCGCGCCAGAATTTCGCTCCCGGCGCCCGCGTTGTAGAGCACGTCCCACTTGAGACGGTCGAGATCGTAAAAGCCGCGCCAGACGTGCTTGTTCACCTGCATCAGTCCGATGTCGCCGGTCGAGGATTCGAGCCATCGGATGCGCGTGCCGTCGGTCACGAATTGACGCCAGCAGCTTTCCTGCCATGCCGCACTGCGGACGAGCGTCACGAAGGTGGCGGAATTATCGGGATCGACCGCACCTTCGACAATCTGGCGGTCAGCGCTCAGGTCGAGCAGCAGGCCCATGTTATGGCGATAGCTGTCGGCATTGGCCTCGGTGACAACGGCGCGATAGAGGCGGTCGGCAACGTTCTGTAGTTGCGGCATGAGCTGGGCTTCGCCCTCGGCGGCGTCGGCATCGGTCGGTGAGAGGAGGTCCAGCAGCCAAACCCTCAACCCCTTCGCTTGAGGTAAAGGGAACAATCGCGCGCTGGGGCCCGGCGTCGAAAGAGGAGGAGGGATGGAGCTGCTCGGCGTGGGGACGGCAACGGGTCCAGGTGTGCTGCCTGAGCTCGGAAGTGCCACGGGAGTTGACGGCGGGATGTTCTCTTCTTCGATTGGATGATGGCCGTTGGGCGGCTCAGGCACTCCGAAGATTTTTTTCAAATCGGGATCTTCGCCATAGTTGAACTGCAGCGGGTCGCCGGTCGCACCGGGCGCCATGATATGCGCGAGATGGCGAAGGTCGGCAGCCGAAATCCGCATCCCAAGTGCGGGTGCGGCCTGATCGAGCGCGAACAAGGCGTCGCCGGCTGAGATGAACGACATGAATTCGAGAGCGTGCGCCCCAAGCATCCCGCGGCGCGCGGCGGCGCGAACCGCGTCGCCCAGTTGACGCCACTCGTCGAGAAACAGCGCGCGCACCGGATCAGGCTCGGCGGCGGTCGGCGGATTGTACAACGCCTGCATCAGGCGGTAGCGACTGTCGAGCAGGATTTGCAGCAACTGGTCGCGGAACTGCTGGTCGCCGACCGCATTTCCCAGCTGCTTGATCGAGAAAACCAGGAACGCGTCCCATTGATCGAGCGAGTCCTGAAAGGCTTTAAGTTCGGCGGGCGTCGGCGACGCGGCCGAGCCGGGAGTTGCGCCCGGCGCTGCGACTTCAGGGACGTTCATCACGAGTGTCACCCGGATACCGTCGCCGAGTGCGGCAATGTTCGGCTCGGCGCTGAGCGTTGCGATTGCGGCCCGGACACGGTCAGCCGCGTCAGCCGGTATCGAGTCGGCGATCATCGCGGCGAGCTGCTGAACGGCGGGATTGAGATTGTAAGAGAAGTCGTTGAGCCGCGGAATCAGATAGCTCTTGATAAGGTCGAAGCCCTTGCTGACGATCTCGGTTTTCTGATGCGCGGAGTCATAGAGATTCAAATCGGTGAAATGAAATTTGAGCTGGAGGGCGGGCGCGATGTACGGGACGCCGAGCGTCTCGACGATACCATTCCATCGAATGGCGTTAAGGCATTGCGAGCCGACCGCGACGCCCAGCTCGAGACTGTTGCTGGTTTCGAGTTTTATGGTTGCGGCTCCAGGCGCGGTGGCGCGCGCGAACTCTGGATTTTCCGCGTACAGATACTGGCAATCGTCGAGACCGTTCCAGAGCTCGGCGCGTCCGCCGGGCGCGGTGTAGAGCTGGCGCTTGAGCGCTTCGCGCAGCGTGATGTAGTCGATGGTCAGCGGAATGCGGACCTGCGCCGCGGAGGCGGGAGCCGATTGAGCGAAGCTTGCGATTGCGGCGATGCTGATTATCCACAGCCTGAGCAAACGTGAGCAGCAGAGGCGCGGACAGTCAGATCTGACGAGCATGTTCATGAATTGCAGGTTTTTGTCACGCTGGCGACTGAGCCGCGGATGAATCGATAGCGCGCTCTGTCATGAGTCAATTATTATGGCAACTGCGTTCGTTCTTGAATGCCGTTGCCTCGGTCATGATAATCAAATTGGACACATCACCGGAACTTGCGGGTAAGCCCGATGAGTACAGAACGCCAGGCAGACTTTTACGAAGCTGAACCGCCGCAGGCCTCGCGCGAACTGGCAAAGCTGCGCGCCTCGAGCGAATACGTCGCACCGTTCGAGATTGTTCGACGCCGCGTAATCGACGACGTGTACGACGGCAAGATGACGGTCGACGCGACGCTCATAATCAGGATCGGCGATGTCGAGGAAACCGAGGCCGCCTCAGGCGTCGGTGTGCTGCATGCGCTCGACGTCGCGCTGCGCAAGGCGCTGCTGAAATACTTTCCATACCTCGAGCCGGTGAAGGTCATCGAGACCTACCAGCATGCGACCGGTGCTTCGACCGAGGCGGACGTCGTGTCGGTGAAGAAGTTTGCCGACGGCGATTTGGTCTGGACTACGCTGGCCAAGTCGTCGAACACGATGGAGGCGGCGTGGGTGTCGCTGCTCGACGGCTACGAATGGCGAATTATCCAGGAGAAAGCGCGGCTGCGCCGGATGAATGCGAATCCGAGATGGTCGAAGCGCTGAGCGTGAGGACGTCGCGATCGCGATGAGTGCGGTTGAACAAGCGGCCAGCGTAGGCAAGGCGTCGCCGGGCAAGTTGGCGATTTTGTACGACGGCTCGTGCGAGCTGTGCCGCGCCAGTCTCGACGGAATTCGTCAGTTTGACAATTCGGGAAATATGGAGCCGCTCGACCTTCATCACGAAGAAGTGCGCGCGCAGTTTCCCGATTTGAAGCTGGAGACTCTGCTCGAGGAATTGCACGCGGTGGACGAAAGCGGGCGGGTGTTTCGCGGCGCACGAGCAATCAACGAAATACTGCGACGGCAGCGGGGGCTTAAAGGCTACCTCGCGTACCTGTGGTACGTCCCGGGCTATGCCTGGCTGGCGGACAGGCAGTACAAACGGATAGCGGCGTCGCGATACGACCGCGACGCCCGCGGCAGGCTCAAGGATCAGGCGCTGCAGGAGCCCTAGCCGCGGCTTGTTCAAGATCGCGAGCGCACGCTAAGCTTGGCGCTCGCACTCGTGAAACCTTTTTACATTTTCAATTCGTTGAACCGCGCGGTCGAAGAATTCAAGCCGCAAAAGCCTCCCGAGGTGACGTTGTACTCATGCGGGCCGACGGTCTACTTGCCGCAGCATCTTGGAAATCTGCGCGCCTACGTGTTCGTGGACAGCCTGCGCCGGACACTTGAGTTCAACGGTTATCGGGTGCGGCACGTGATGAACGTGACCGACGTCGGCCACATGACGGGCGACGCGGACGAGGGCGAGGACAAAATCGAGAAGACTGCACGCGCGCAAGGTAAATCGCCGCTCGAGGTAGCGAACTATTATTTTGACCAGTTCCGGCGAGATTGCGCCGCGCTCAATCTCGAGCCGCCCGACGTGTGGTCGCGCGCGACCGATCATATCGGCGACATGCTCGCGCTCATTGGGAAAATCATCGACGCCGGCGTCGCCTACGTCACGAAAAGCGGCGTTTACTTTGATGTCGAGAAGTATCGCGGCGAGAATCGCGCAGGGCGGCTTTCGCGCCAGAGCCTCGAAGAGCAAAACGCCGCGCAACGCCTCGAGCATTCGGCTGACAAGCATAGCCCGCACGATTTCACGCTGTGGGTGCTCGATCAGCCGGACCACCTGATGCAGTGGGACAGCCCATGGGGGCGCGGCTATCCGGGCTGGCATATCGAGTGCTCGGCGATGGCGATGAAATACCTGGGCGAGACAATCGATATTCATACCGGCGGAATCGATCATATTCCGGTCCATCATGAGAACGAAATTGCGCAGTCGGAAAGCGCGACTCACAAGCCGTTCGCGCGGTACTTTGTGCATAACGCGTTCCTGGTAGGTAAGGAGGGAACCAAGATCAGCAAGAGCGCGGGCAAGTTTCCGCTGCTGAGCGACCTTGAGGGGGCGGGAATCGATCCTCTGGCGTTTCGGATTTTCTGCTTTGGCGCGAAATACCGTTCCGAGATTGCGTTTAACGACGATGCGATTCGTGCGGCGCAGAGCAATCTCGACTACTTTCGCGAGTTTGCGCGCAGTGTCCCGGACGATGCGGCTGCCGACGGGGTGGAGGCGGCGGGCTGGTCGGCGGAATATTACGAGCGCTTTCACGACGCGATTAACAACGATCTGAATACACCGCAGGCGTTGGCGGTGGCTCTGGAACTGATCGCGGAAGCATACCGGCGCAAGGATTTCCGGGCGTGGCCCTCACTGCGGGCGCTGGACGCTGTGCTGGGGCTCGATTTGCAAGAGCATCGCGATGCGGCGCGCGCGGATTCTATCGCAGCCGACGTGCAGCAATTGATCGACAATCGAGCCGCAGCTCGCAAGGCTAAAGACTTCACGCTCGCCGACGAACTGCGCAGGGAAATCGAGCGGCGCGGCTACGAGGTCAAGGATAATCGCGACGGCACTGCGACCTATCAACGGCGCACGTGAGCTAAAAGTGAAGGAGATGCTGTTTTTTCCGATCACTGGGTGCAGGTGTCACCCCTGCATTTGCCTTGAATGGTTGCGCGAAAGTCTCTTAGAATCGCGCCTTGACGAATCGGATCGCTAAAAGGAAGCGATGGGGATTGAGTTAAAGAAGTTTGACACCAGGCTGCAAGCCGAGGGACCAGAGGTTAAACACCTCGATCCCGCTGCGGCGCCGTTTTACCTGCCGATTGGCGACGAAGTGGAAATCTTCACTGCCGCGTACAAAGCTCGCCTGCCGTTGCTGCTCAAGGGCCCGACCGGATGCGGCAAGACGCGCTTCGTCGAGCACATGGCGCATCAGCTGTCGTCGCTGGCCAATGGGCCCAACGAGCTCATCACCGTAGCGTGTCACGAGGACCTGACCGGCAGCGACCTGGTCGGCCGTTTCCTGATTCAAGCCGACGAGACGGTGTGGGTTGACGGCCCACTGACGCAGGCGGTGCGGCGCGGCGCGATCTGTTACCTCGATGAAGTGGTCGAAGCGCGCAAGGACACGACCGTGCTGATTCATCCGCTGTCCGATCACCGTCGAATCCTGCCGATAGAAAAACGCGGCGAGACGATCGAGGCGCACGACGGATTTCTGCTGGTGATTTCCTACAATCCCGGCTATCAGAGCATCCAGAAAAATCTGAAACACTCGACCCGCCAGCGCTTCGTGACGATCGAGTTCACGTATCCGCCGGCCGACAAGGAAGTCGAGATTATCGCGCATGAGGCCGGCGTCGAGCAGGACATCGCGCTGCAACTCGCGGTGCTGGGCGAGAAGGTGCGTCATCTCAAGGCGTCAGGACTGGAGGAAGGCGTCTCGACGCGCTTGCTTATCTACGCCGGCGAGTTGATTCGCCAGGGAATCGCGCCGCGGCGCGCGGCAACAGTCGCGGTGACCTGGTCGCTCACCGACGAAGCCGACAGCAAGCGCGCGATCGACGAAGTGGTAAAAGCGATCTTTCCATAAGTTGCGGCAAGATTGGCGAATCGGCGAATGATCAGGCCGCCAACAAACTAGCGAGGTCGCGCAAATGACAGTCTCAGCAAAGCTTAAAATGATTGTGGCTTCAGCCGCGATACTCGCGACGCTTGGTATCGGCAATCGCGCGCTGGCGCAGGACGTACAAGGGCTCCAGGCGCAGTCGGGACCACGGCTCGACTTTCCCGCCGGTCTCGCAACCGATGGCCGCTCGATCTACGTTTCGAACAGCCGCAACAATACGATCGAAGGGATCGACGCAACGACGAAATCGCTCCGAATCGTGGCGGGTACACTTTTCCAGCAAGGCAGCAACGACGGTGTCGGCGCTGCTGCTCGCTTCAACAGCCCCGACGGCATGACCATCAACGGGCAGAACCTCTATCTTTGCGATACCAACAATTCCGATATCCGCCAAATCAACGTCGGCACTGGTGCGGTGACGACCGTTGCGGGTACTGCGAATATCGCTGGAACTGAAGATGGCACCGGCTCGGCTGCGCACTTCAATCTGCCTACGCAGATCACCACCGACGGTACCGCACTATACGTAGCCGACAGTGGTAACAACTCGATCCGGCGCATCACGCTCGCCGACTTCAAGGTCAAGACTATCGCAGGCCAGTCGGGGACGTCAGGCAAGACCGAGGGCGGTCCGGCCAAGTCGCTGTTCGCAGGCCCGCGCGGAGTTGCGGTCGACAAGAAAGCGATTTACGTCGCGGACACGGGCAATGACGTCATCCGCATGATCGATATCTCGTCACTGGAGACCAGTACGCTCGCGGGCACCGGCGAGGAGGGCGACAAGGACGGTCCCGCGCTGCAAGCACAATTCAATAATCCCGGCGCGATATGCACCGATGGCGTTATGCTGTACGTGCTTGACGCCGATAACCACTCGATTCGCAAGATCGATCTCAACGCCAAGACCGTGACCAAGCTCACCCTCGTCAACGGCCATATCGGGTCCGGCTGCGCGCTTACCAGCGACGGCAAGCAACTCTACTTTTCCGACACTACCGAAAACGCCGTCGAAGTCGTCGACACTACCAGCGGCAACTTCACCACGCTCTATCCTCCGGGGCAGTAGGACCCGCGCGCGGGCATCGCGTCTTGATCGATCTGCGCAGCGACACTGTAACCTTGCCGACGCCTGAGATGCGCGAAGCAATCGCGCGTGCCGAGCTGGGTGACGACGTTTACGGCGAAGACCCGAGCGTCAACCGGCTCGAGGCAATGGCAGCGTCGATGATGGGAAAAGCTGCGGCGCTCCTCGTACCGAGTGGCACTATGGGCAACCTGGCCGCAATGTTGACTCATTGCGCGCGCGGGACCAAGGCGCTGGTCGGCTCGCAGTCGCACACCAATCTTTACGAAGCAGGCGGCGCGTCGGCTCTGGGAGGCATCGTGCTCACGGTGATTACGAACACCGACGGCGGCGAGCTTGACACCGGCGAACTCGCGCGAGAACTTGGGACGCCCGCCGACGATCATTTTGCGCAGCCATCGCTGGTGGTCATCGAGAACACGCACAACCGATGCGGCGGCGCCCCCGTAAAACTGTCGCACATGGCGGAAGTGTCCGACGCGGCGCATCGCAGAAAGATTCCAGTGCATCTCGACGGCGCACGAATCTTTAACGCAGCGCTCGCGCTCGAGACGACGCCGAAAGAAATCGCCAGCGGCGCGGATACCGTATCGTTTTGCCTGTCGAAGGGTCTTGGATGCCCGGTGGGCTCGCTGCTATGCGGCGGCCGAGAATTTATCGCGAGCGCGCATCGGACACGTAAAATGCTGGGCGGCGGAATGCGGCAAGCGGGAATAATCGCGGCAGCTGGAATCGTCGCACTGACCACGATGGTCGATCGGCTGGCTGAAGATCATCAGAATGCGCGCGCCCTCGCGCAAGGACTCGCGCTGGTCGCGGGACTGAACGTCCGACCGGTCGCGAACCGGACCAACATGGTAGTGCTCGAAGTCGACGGCGACGCGGATACGTCGCGGCGTTTCGCAGCGGCAATGAAGGAGCGGGGTGTGCTGATATCGCCGCGCGAAGCGACTTCTTTCCGCGCTGTAACTCATCATGGAATTTCACGCGCAGACATCGATCGAACGGTCGCAGCCGCCGCGCAAGCTGCCGGCGAAGTTTTCGGCGACTGATGGATTCGCTGGAATCGCTGTTTTCCCTGCGCGGCCATCGCGGATTGGTCACCGGCGCATCATCCGGGCTTGGAGTCGAATGCGCCACGGCCTTGGCACTGGCAGGCGCCGACGTTGCACTCCTCGCTCGGCGCAAGGACCGAGTCACACGAATAGCAGCCGAGCTTGCCAGCGCACACGGCGTCAAGACTATCGGGATCGGCGCCGACGTGACCCGCGAGGACGACCTCGATCGCGCGATGGCTGAAGCGGCGGCCGCCCTCGGCGACGTAGACATCCTGGTAAACAATGCGGGCGTGTCGCCGACCGGTCGCGCCGAAACCTTCAAGCGCGACGCTTGGGACGACGCCATCGCGGTGAATCTGACTGCGCCCATGATGCTCGCGCAACGCGTCGCACGACGCCTGATCGAGGTCAAACAACCGGGCCGCATCATCAACATGGTTTCGATCTACGCGTCGGTCGCAAGTTCGGTGTACCGCCTGTCGGCATACGCGGCAACCAAGGCCGCGTTGGCGAACCTGACGCGTCAGCTCGCGATCGAATGGGCTGCTTACGGAATCCTGGTCAACGCGATCGCGCCCGGATGGATTCCGACTGAGGCCACCGAGGGCGGAATCGCCAAGCCTGCAAACAAGGAACGGATGGAAGCGTTCACGCCGATGAAGCGGCTGGGGCTGGCGCATGAGATTCGAGGCGCAGTCATCTTCCTTGCCGGTCCGGCCTCAAGCTACATTACCGGGTCGGTAATTTCAGTGGACGGCGGATACCAGGCTTGGTGAAAAGCGGTGCGAGGGGAGGCGGGGATGAACGGTACCGGACTTAAGGCCCAACTCTTTCGGCGCAAGCCGATAGCGTCATTGATGGAAGACGCCGACTCGCATTCGGGCGGCCTCAAGCGGGCTCTGGGAGCGCTGGATCTCACGCTGCTCGGAATCGGCGCGATCGTCGGCGCGGGTATCTTTGTGCTGACCGGCGTCGCCGCGGCGGAATACGCCGGCCCCGCAATAGTGGTTTCATTCGTCGTGTCGGGATTCGCGTGCGCCATGGCAGCGCTCTGCTATGCGGAGTTTGCCGCGATGATCCCGGTCGCTGGCAGCGCGTATTCCTACTCGTACGCGACGATGGGCGAGCTCGTAGGCTGGATCATCGGATGGGACCTGGTGCTCGAGTACGCAGTCGGTGCTGCGACTGTGGCGTCTGGATGGTCCGGCTACCTCGGAATCCTGCTTCGAGGGCTCGGGATCAATCTTCCCTCCGCGTGGACCCACGCGCCGTTGGCGGTGCCCGGCGCGATCATGAATCTGCCGGCGTTGCTGATCGTATTGCTGATCACCTGGGTTCTTTATATCGGCATTTCGGAGAGCGCTCGGCTCAACTCGATTATCGTCGGGATAAAATTGTTCGTGATCGGAGCGGTGATCTTGGTCGGCGCGTTTTACGTGAAGCCCGCCAACTGGAGTCCGTTTGCGCCGATGGGCTGGAGCGGCGTGATGCGCGGCGCCGGGGTTATATTCTTCGCCTACATCGGATTCGACGCGGTCTCGACCGCGGCCGAAGAGGTGGTGGATCCCAATCGCGACCTGCCACTGGGAATTCTCGGCTCGCTGCTGGTTTGCACGCTGCTCTATATCCTGGTTGCCGGAGTCCTCACCGGCATGGTGCCTGCCCACAACATCGACATCACCGCGCCGCTCGCGTCCGCGTTTCTGGAACGCGGGATGCACGCCATTTCGGGAATGATCTCGCTGGGCGCCGTCGCCGGATTGACCTCCGTGTTGCTGGTGCTGATGCTAGGACAGTCGCGAGTCTTCTTTGCAGTGTCGCGCGACGGGCTGTTGCCGCCCGCGTTCAGCAAGGTACATCCGAAATATCGCACGCCTTATATACCAACGACCTTGACCGGAGTCGCGGTGGGTTTGGCTGCCGCCTTTTTTCCGATTGACGAACTTGGAGAAATGACCAGCATCGGCACACTCTTCGCCTTTGTGCTGGTCTGCATCGGAGTCTGGATTCTTCGCCACTCGGAGCCGCGGCTGCCTCGGCCGTTTCGCACGCCGCTGGTTCCGCTGGTGCCGATTCTTGGCGCGTTTTTCTGCTTCTACCTGATGGCCAGCCTGAGAGAGGCAACGTGGATCCGCCTGATCGTGTGGCTGGCGATCGGGCTCGTCATCTACTTCAGCTACGGCCGCTTCCACAGCAAGGTGCAGCATCATATAGAGGATCAGGCCGCCGCTTCGGGTAGCTAGCTGCCGAAAGGACTTACTGACCTGAGCGGTCTGCAGCCTTTTGTGCAGCCGCCGCTGCTGCCGCAGCTGCGGCATGGGTCTCGGCGGTCTTCTGCATCGCGGCCTTGCGCTGCTCGCCACGCGCGAGGTTCTGATTCATTTGCTTCGTGCCAGCGAGGCCCAGGTCCTGCGATTCCCACTTAGGCTTCGCGACCGAGACCCATTGTCCGTTGTCAAGGGCGTAGGTGAAGACCAGGTACTTGAGCTTGCCTGTGGCGAGTCCCTTGGCGGTGCCTTTCTTGGTCGGGTCGTACTCGACGCCGCCCAGCTTGCAGCTTACGACCAGATGATTGTGCGGACCGTAAGTCGGCAAGTACTCGAACTTTTGCATCAGGTCGATATAAATCTGGCCCTTGGCTTTCTTTTCGTCCTGCTCATCGAAGTAGGGCCCGGTCACGTCTGAGAGCTTGTCCTGGAGCGACTGCTGGAGCGCCGGTGAAAGATCCTTTTGTGCGCGAGCATGTTGCAAGTCCATCGCATGCGACAACGACGCGTTCACTGGAAAGAAGAGCGCGGCCGCAAGGGCGACCGCGCTCAGGATCTTGAAATTTTTCATATCGTCCCGGCCACCATCATAGTGGACGATTCACCGGGTGCAAATATTTACGGGCTCGCGCTGGAGCTATTGAGCCCGCGGCCGAAGGCAGAGACCTGCGACTGCCATTGATCGCCGAACGCCAGGATCAGCACCTGCTGATTTATGTGCGCGTCCTTGGTCAGCGATTTCATCGAGCCGCCGCCCGCCGTCGCCAGCACTTTGTACGCTGCCTGTGTCTGCCGATAGAACGCCGGCAACGGCGAGATCTTCGGCGGCTCCTCGCGATGCACCTTGAGCCAGAACTCGCGCTCGAACCGCTCGTGCTCTTCCGCCGCTACGTCCACCGTGTTGAAGGTTCCATTGTTGGCCTTGAACTGACGGATCAGCGCCAGCAGCGGTGCGAAGTCCTCGGTCCGCGGTGGCGAGTCGCCCACCAGCACCACCACCTTCTTCGCGTACGGCTTCCAGTCCATCTTGTTGACCGCCGTCTCGCACGCACCAAACGTATCTTCTTCCCATTCGCCGCCGCCCATCGCCTGGATGCCATTTAGAAAGTCGCTGAGCTTTTGCGGCGACAGTGTCAGCGGCTGGATATTCATCTTCTCGCCCTTGCCGCCGAACACGATGATCCCGATTCGAGCTATGGGCACCAGCCGGTGAATCGACTGCACCAGTTGCTGCATCTTGGCTTTGACGTCGTCGATGATCAGTTTCATCGAGCCGGTGCCGTCGATGACCAGCACCACGTCCAGTCCCTTGCGCCGCAACTCGCCGATGAACCCGCCGAAGCCCGAGCCGATGCCGTGGCCGTAGCCAGAGCCCATGCCGCCGCCACGTCCAATGCCGATGCCGCCGCCGCCTGCAGCGCGCACGTAATCATTGGCGAGGCCCACCGCCTGCGAGGTATCGACCGCGGTCGGCTGCTCCATCTGCTGCGGCGCAGTGTCGGGCATCGGCACTTCGGGCATGTCGAGATCCTGCATCTCGTTGCCGCCACCTCCGCCGCCGCCCGCTTCCAGGTTCACCATGATCAGTTCGCGCCCGCGCTGCTCATGCACCGTGATGATCAGGAACAGCAGCGCGAGAACGTGAAGCGCTACCGAGAGCGGAAACGGCCCGATAAGCAGACCGAGCGCATCTTTCATCTTCTGCAAACGGGTCGCGTCGGCTTCGTCGTTGTCGCGGTTCGCCTCGGCTGCGAGCTCTCGCTTGCCGATGATGCGGTAGAAGATGAAAGCGACGACGAACGTCGAGAGGACAAGCAGAATGATAATTACTGCGATCATATAAAAATGTGCTCCCTGCTTGGGCCGCGCTTGATGGCGCTGCCGCCGCCGAGACCCTCACTCACTGGAATTATAGCCGCGCGATCGTCGCGGCGCCGCGTAAGCAGTTCGAGAATCAAATTCCTAGGCTCCGCCTCCCGGCGCGGGAGCACCGCCGCCGCCACCGCCCGGAGGCAGCGAAGACACCGCAATCGCGATAGCCTCGGCTCCGGCAGACTTGGCCAGGTCCAGAATGCGAACCATGTCACCAAGTATAACTTTCGGATCGCCCTGGAAAATCACAATTTTGTCGGTTGAATTCTGAAGCGCGTCATGAAGTTGCGGCACCAACTCCGGCTCGGTGACCTGCTTGTCGTTCAGGTAGACCAGATGGTCGGCGGTGTAAGTGACGATGATGCCCTTGGGCTTGTCGGTCGGCTGGGCCTGCGCTTCGGCCTTAGGTAGATCGACATGCGCGGCGGACTCGATTGTCACTGCCGTCGTCACCATGAAGATGATCAGCAGGACGAGAAAAATGTCGGTCAACGGGGTTATGTTGATATCGGCGAACACCCCGCCGCCTTTGTTTTTACTCATTCTTCCCATGGGCAAATACCTCTACGGGCAGCGATCAACTTCCCCCACCTGATGAAGTGTTGGATAGCTGCGCACCCGTGACCCGCTTGGCCGCGATTGCAATCTGTTCGGCGCCGGCGCCCTTGGCGATGTTCAGGATTCTCACCATGTCGCCGAGCAGCACTTTCCGATCACCCTGGAATACCACGATCTTCTGGTCGACCTTGCCCAGCGCCTCGCGCAGGGCCGATGACAGCTCGCGCTCGGGCACGTCCTTGGAGTTCACGAACAGCTCGTGCTGAGCGGTGTAGGTCACGATGACGCCCTTGTTTTCCGGCGCGGTATTGGTCGCGTTGGGCAGGTCGACATGTGCGGCCGACTCGATAGTGACTGATGTCGTAACCATGAAGATGATCAGCAGCACCAGGAAGATGTCGGTCAGCGGCGTGATATTGATGTCGGCGAAAACGCCGCCACCTTCGCCACCATGTGGTCCGCTAATTGCCACGCGTCTGTCTCCCCTGCAGAGCAGCGTCGATCAGACGATCATCGTTGATGTGCTGGATGGCGCTGATGTTCTCAACCTTGACCGAGAAATAGTTGTAGAAAATAACTGCGACGATCGCGACTGCCAGTCCAAGCGCGGTCGAAATCAACGCTTCCGAGATACCGGCAGCGACGACCGAGAAACCGCCGGTGCCCATGATGGCCATCGATTGGAAGGCGACTAGAATACCGACGACCGTGCCGAACAGCCCGATGAACGGAGCCGACGCACCGGCGGTCGCGAGCACCCAGATGTAGCGCTTGAACTCCAGCCCTTCCTGGTAGCGCCGCTCGTCGTCGAGCTCGAGCAGATGATCCCGGTCCATCGTCTGCGCGCCTGAAATGAGGGTGTGGAAAATGCGCTCGGATGCCGTCGCGCGGGCCTGCGTGGCCTGCAGTGCTTCGTTGAACTTGCCCTGGCGCAGCTGCGGGATGAGCGAGTCGGCGAGCTTTGCCGTCCTGGGTCCGATGCCCCACAACGCCCAGACGCGTTCGAAAATAATCGCCAGACAAACGACCGATATGAACAACAGTGGATACGTTGCGTAGTAGCCCTGCTGAATCATCGACAAGATACTAAAGTTGCTCTGCATCTCTTATCCTCTCGAGATTAAAGTTGATTGAGCGGCGAAATTTTGGCTCCGCTCGAACCGTTGCGATAACTGCCCCAAAATGCCTCAGCGGTTCTCCCTGAACCGGTCGTCTGCCCAATTTTAACCGATTGGGCTCCCACCAGCCGGTCAAAGGTCTCCGTGATGGCGCGGAAAGTCTGAATGCAACAATAGAAAGTATTTGTCAAGAGTCGCCGCGCGGAAGCAAAAAACTTGACTGTTTCTTCCACGATTGCGAATGAGCATCGGCGGCTTCCTGCGCCGTGCCTCGCTTCGCAACGTTCGTCCCTACCGAGCCAACCTCTTCTGACTCTACGCCATTGACCATGCTGCCGACTACCGGAAACTGGTCGCTGGCGGCACCACCAAGTCGGGTGTCGCCTTGACTTCTTGGGCTCTCACGTCTATCCAGATGCTTGCCAGACTATGCCATTAGGTTGACCGCGATGCGGTCTTTGTTTTTTTGGGCGATTGACACTTTTGAGAAATCTGGACCCATTACTTATGACGAAGGAAAGGCCCGGTCTGTTCAAGCTGGCCGGGCTGGCCGTCATCTGCGTACTCGGGCTCACCGCTTGCAAGTCAGCCCCGGTGGCTGCACCGGTGGCGCCACCCACCGTTCAGAACTCGATGACTGCGCCCGATGAGCCTAGCAAGGTCCTGCCCAAGGACTTGTACCCGCAGATGCCGGTGTATCCCGGCGCGACAGTGGAACACGTTCGGAAACCCAAAGGCGCGATGCGCGAAATCGTATTCAGCTCCAGCGCGCAGATGCCGCAGATGGTTGCGTTCTACAAGGACGAGCTGAAAAAGAACGACTTTCACATCACGTCCTCGCTCATTATGCCGGCGCGCAAGACCTGGTCGTGCGACTTTCACTACAATGGGCGCCCCGGCAGCATCATGCTGTATCCGAGCGATCAGGATAAGACCAAGATGACGATCGATCTCATCTATGAACTGCCGGCGCATCTGGACGCCTCCATGATGGAGCCCAAGGAAGACTTCGACGTAGAAGGACCGGGCGAAATCGCCCAGCAAGCACCGAACTCAAATCCCAACGCGAAATAAAGAGGAACTAAAACATGGCAAGTTTGACAGGCAAAGTTGCGGTAATCACGGGCGCTGGCCGCGGCATCGGGCGTGAAGAGGCGTTGTTGCTGGCAAAGCATGGCGCCAAGATCGTCGTGAATGACCTCGGCGGACATTTCGACGGCACCGGGCAGTCGCGCTCGCCGGCCGAGGATGTCGTCAAGGAAATCCGCTCGGCTGGCGGCGAGGCAGTCGCCAATTTCGAGAGCGTGACCGATTTCAAGGCCGCCAAGCGGATTATCGATTGCGCGATCGATAACTTCGGCAAGCTCAACATCGTAGTCAACAACGCCGGCATCCTGCGCGACCGCATGGTTTTCAACATGAGCGAGGAAGACTGGGACGCTGTTGTCGGGGTCCATCTCAAGGGCACCTTCAACGTCGCCCGCCATGCGACCGCCTACTGGCGCGAACAGCACAAGGCCGGCAACGTGCTCAACGGCCGGCTCATCAACACCAGCTCCGACTCGGGTATCCTGGGCAACGCGGGGCAGAGCAATTACGGCGCGGCAAAGGCGGCGGTCGCCGCGATGGCAATAATCATCGACCGCGAGATGAGCCGATACGGCGTTACCGCGAACGCTATAGCGCCGGTGGCGCGCACCCGCCTGACCGTCGATGCGACCCCACAGACTGCCGGCGGCATGGCTAAAAAAGAGGGCGAGTGGGACGCGTTCACGCCTGCGCACGTGGCGCCGCTGGTCGCGTGGCTGTCGAGCGACGATGCCAAAGACTGTCACGGCGAGGTTTTCCGCGTCGGCATGGGCAGCGTGTGGCTGATGCGCGGATGGCACACGGGCGCCAAGGTCACCAAGAAGGGCTCGATGTGGGAGCCGGCTGAGCTCGGCGCCAAGCTCAAGGAAGAGCTGGCCAAGGGCGTGACCAAGAAGGAGAGCATGGGCGAGGTGATGGGCGGGGGCGTGTAGATTTTTGACGGTCGAAGCGAAACCTAAAGGCGCGGCTCCTCGTGAGCCGCGCTTTCGTTCCATCCTGTTCATCTGCGCTGCCAACACTGCGCGCAGCGTAATGGCAGAGCATATCCTGCGCCGCGAGCTCGACGGGCTCGGCTTCAACCACCAGATTGCAATCAAGTCAGCCGGCATCGCACCGTATGCGCGCGACGGGGCGCTGGTGTCGCTCGACACGCGGATGGCGCTGCGCGAAGTCGGCATCGACATCGGCGACGAGGCGACATCCACCGACCTGAAGCGGCATCCGGAGTTGCTCGAGCAGACCGATCTGATCATCGCGATGACCGAGCAGCAGGCGCGCGAGCTGGTCGAGCGCTTTCCCGGCGCCAAAGAGCGGCCGGTATTCACTCTGCGTTCGTTCGCTGGCGAAACGGGCGACATCGACGATCCTTACGAAAAGGGAGATCTCGTATTCGCCGAGTGCCGTGAGGAAATCCATCGCCTCGTCCCGACCATCATCGAACGCCTGTTTCATCCGTGAGCCAGATGGCTATGGAATTCAAAAACCCGTCCGACGCCGAGATTCGCGCAATTCTGTCGAAGCCGGTCACGGTCGCAGTCGTGGGATGCTCCGACAATCCCGCGCGCGATTCCCTGACGATCGCAAAACTGCTCAAGCGCCACGGCTTCAAGGTGATTCCGGTGAATCCGCAACTCGAAGCCGACGGGCTCGAGAGCGCGCTAGGCGAGAAGTGCTATCCCGATCTCGCATCGATTCCCGAGCAGGTCGAGATGGTAGATGTGTTTCGACGTTCGGAGTTCCTGCCGCAAATCGTCGAAGACGCGATCGCGAAAGGCGCACGCATACTGTGGTGTCAGCTCGGCGTAATCCACCTGGCGGCGGCTCGCCGCGCGCAACAAGCCGGGATGACGGTGCTGATGGATCGATGCCCGGCGATCGAATACGCACGCCTGTTCTGACGCGCTCGCGCGCCGCCAACCTGCGATGAAGCCGCGCAAGTGGAGAACCCTGTCGAGCGACATCGCGTACAGCACGCCGATATTCGACCTTCATCGACGGCACTCGACGCATTCGCGCCGGGGCGATCGCGACTTTTTCATCCTCGACGCGCCCAACTGGGTGAACATCATTCCTCTGGCGAAAAATGGCGACGTCGTGATGATTCGGCAATGGCGTCATGGCATCTCCGAGTTCACGCTCGAGGTGCCGGGCGGGATGGTCGACGCCGAGGATCCGTCGCCGACGCATGCGGCGCGCCGCGAAATGATCGAGGAGACCGGCTTCGATTCCGATGCGATCGTCGAGCTCGGCAAGGTTCATCCCAATCCCGCCATTCAAGGCAACATCTGCTTCTCGTTCCTGGCCGAGAATGTGCGCCAAGTCGAACGGGTGGTGTCGCTTGGCGACGAAGAGACGGAGATCGTGATGGTCCCGATGCGCGAGATTCGCGGCCTGATCGCGTCGGGCAAAGTCATGCATGCGCTGACGATCGCCGCGTTTTCGTTTTTGCACCTGTACAACCCGCCGCCAAAGCATCGCCGTAAGAAGTAAGAAACCCTGCAAGAAAATTTGCTTCGCCCGTTCATAGAGTCGAGAGGGACGACTCGATGGACGCATTCAGCTCCAAGCTCAAGCCCTGGCATAATCTTGTGCTGCCATTCGCGCTCGCCGACCCGCGCCTTTGCCAGATCTTCTCGCTCGGGGTCTTGCTGGCAGCGGGCGCGTACTTTCGCGATTTCAGCATCGGGGCCGAGCAGGCCGTCCTGACCTTCGCCGCCGGCACGCTGACGCAAGTCGCTTGCTGGAGGCTGACTCCGTCAAAACCGCGCTCGATCCGCAGCGCCGTCATCACGTGCCTCAGCCTGACTCTGCTGCTGCGAGCCGACAACCTGTTCGCGCATCCGATAGCGGCAGCAGCGGCCATCTCCTCGAAGTCGTTTTTCCGATTTCGCGGCAAGCACCTGTTCAATCCCGCGACTTTTGGGGTCATCTTCGCGATCGCTTTTCTTCCGGGCACGTGGGTTTCGCCCGGCCAGTGGGGTCAGGATGTTGCCATAGCAGGATGGGTGATGATGCTCGGCATGCTGGTGACGAGGCGCGCGCGCCGCGGCGACATAAGCTGGACATTTCTCGCGTTCTATCTCGGTGCGCTGGCACTTCGGGTGGGATATCTCGGCCAACGATGGGCGGTGTGGGCCCATCAGCTCGAGAGCGGCGCGCTGCTGCTGTTCGCGTTCTTCATGATCTCCGATCCGATGACCGGTCCCAACGACCGCCACGGACGAATCGCGCATGCCGCTCTGGTCGCCGCTATCGCGTACACGTGGCAGGTCCGGCTCTACCACACCAACGGACTCATCTGGGCTTTATTCATCGCGGCGCCGTGCGTTCCGCTGTGGGACGCTATTTGGCCCGCGCGCAAATTCGAATGGACGCAAAATGGAGGTGGCCATGAACTCTCTTCACCGTATCTCGATTCTCCCGGCGTTGATGATCGTCGCGCTGATTCTCTGCGCGCCGCATGACGCGCAGGCGTTCTGCGGCTTCTATGTCGGCAAGGCGGATGACAACCTCGTCAATCATTCGTCGCAGGTCGTGATGGCCCATCATGATGACAAGACCGTCATCAGCCTGATGAACGACTACCAGGGCGCGCCGTCGGATTTCGCGCTGGTGGTGCCGGTGCCGGTAGTCCTGCAGAAAGGCCAGGTGCATATCGGCGACCGCGAACTGTTCCGGAAAATCGACGCGTACAGCTCGCCCCGGCTGGTCGAGTACTACGATCCCGATCCCTGCCGGATGGCGATACCGAGGGCTATGGGAGCCATGACGGATGCGTCGAAGGCGGCATTGAGTGCTCCGGGGCGGGAAGAAGCTGATGCGCTTGGGGTCAAGATCGAGGCGGAATACACGGTCGGCGAGTATGACATCGTGATTCTGTCGGCCAAGCAATCGCTCGGCCTGCAAACCTGGCTGCAACTCAACGGCTACAAGATTCCGCTTGGTGCCGATCGCGCGCTCGAGCCGTATATTCGCAGCGATATGAAGTTCTTCGTCGCGAAGGTCAATCTGACCGAGCATCAGCGCACCGGGCTGACGTACTTGCGGCCGCTGCAGTTCGCGTTCGAGTCACCGAAGTTCATGCTGCCGATTCGGCTAGGGATGATTAACTCGCAGGGGCCGCAGGACCTCGTCGTCTACATGCTCACCGAAGAGGGGCGCGTCGAGACGACCAATTACCGCACTGTGAAATTGCCGACGGGCATCGATATTCCAGAATACGTGCGAGGTGAGTTCGGCAACTTCTACAAGGCGATGTTCGAGGAGCAGGTCAAGCGCAACGACATGCGCGCAGTGTTCACAGAATACGTGTGGAACATGGGATGGTGCGATCCATGCGCGGGACCGCCGCTCTCGCGGGACGAACTGCGGAGCCTCGGCGCATTCTGGCTCGACGACGAAGGCGGCGCTCCGCGATTTCGTCCCGGCGGCATGATGCCGTATGGCCAGATGGGCGGTGGCGCGATGCCGGTGATGCTCACGCGCCTGCACGTGCGGTACAGCGCGGACACGTTCCCCGAGGATTTGATTTTTCAAGAGACGCAGGATCAGGAAAACTTTCAGGCGCGCTACGTGATGCATCGAGCGTGGGAGGGATCGCCAACGGCATGCGAGGCGGCGAAGAACTATTTCGACGAGTTGAACCAGCGCCGGGCGCATGAAGCGGAAACGCTCGCGGACCTGACGGGGTGGAACCTGGCGGATGTGATCAAGAAGGCCGGACTGAAGCCGGAGGCGCAGCCAAAGCCATGGTGGCAAGGCATCTGGGGCTCGTGAGGCGGTTGATGGGTAGCAAGGCGGTAGATGGTGAACGAGCGTGCGCGTCCGAATCTTAACCTCGCCTTGTCCGAGGAGAGGTCGGCGCCAACCGAAGGTGGCCCGGGAGAGGTGGAACGCCCGACATCGCACTCGCCCCAACTCGTTTAACCTCAATTCCGAGACACCGGTCCGCTACTAACGTCGTCTGACAACCAGGGATTGTTCGATTCTCTCCAGCACGTTGTCGATATCAGTCAGCACTTCGCTGTCCCAGAAGCGAATGACGGTGAACCCTCGTTGCTCGATTAGTTCTGTGCGCCAGGCATCTTTGCCCGTTTGCTCCAGATGCTGGCTTCCGTCGAGCTCGATCGCGAGTTTTGATTGAGGACATGCGAAGTCCGCGATAAAGTTTCCGATCGGGAACTGTCGCCGGAAGTGAAACTGTGAAAATCGCTTCGCTCGTAGTCGCGACCAGAGCTTCTTTTCTGCGTCAGTTTGGTCGCGGCGAAGCTGGCGAGCACGATGATGTGGAAGGCGAATTGCTTTCATTTGAGATTTCCGCCCTCAATCTCAGAACTGCGCCTGAACGAGTGGGGGCGATTCGTTGTGCGCGTTGCACCTCATTCGGCGACACCGCTGCGCGGCTTTCGCCGACATCCCCTCGGACCAGGGGAGGATATGAGCGGTACAGACCGGCAGGATGGGTAACAGAATAGACCGGCAGGATAGGTAACAGATTGAATGTCACGGCAGGAGGAGCGAGGCGATGCCGTGGCGGGAGATCTGTTCGATGGACGAGAAGCTTCGATTGATGGCGGCGCTGTCTGAGGGGGAGGAAAGCGTGAGCGAGCTGTGCGCGGAGTTCGGCATCAGCCGCAAGACCGCGTACAAGTGGTGGCGGCGCTACCTTGAGTTGGGGGCCGCCGGGCTCAAGGAACACTCGCACGCGGCTAAGGTAGTGCCGTGGGCGATTAGCCAGGCGCAGGCCGAGGCGGTAGTGGGACTGCGCCGGGCGCATCCGAGCTGGGGACCAAGAAAGTTGCGGGCCAAGCTTGAGCAATGCGCGCCGGATCAGAGCTGGCCGGCGCCGAGCACGATTGGCGAGTTGCTGCGCCGCCAGCACCTCAGCCAGCCGCGCAAGCGTCGGCGCAGCGCGCGACCGTCGCCGCTGCCCTTGCGCACGGCGCTGGGGCCCAACGAGCTGTGGTGCACCGACTTCAAGGGTCATTTCCGCACCGGCGACGGCGTGCGCTGCGACCCCTTCACCCTGACCGACGCTTACAGCCGCTACCTGTTGAGCGTCAAGGCGGTCGCTAAGGCCGGCTATGCGGACTGCCGGCGCGAACTGGAGCGGGTGTTTCGGGAATACGGCCTGCCGCGCGCGATCCGCTCGGACAACGGCGCGCCGTTCGCCTCGGTCGGAGTGACGGGACTCAGCCGGCTGTCGGTATGGTGGTTAAAGCTCGGCATCATGCCGGAGCGGATCGAGCCGGGCCGGCCTGAGCAGAACGGGCGGCATGAACGGATGCACAAGACGCTCAAGGCCGAATGCGCCACTCCGCCCGCGGCCAACCGTGGCGCGCAGCAGAGCCGCTTCGATGAGTTCCGCGCTGAGTTCAATCATCAGCGGCCGCATGAGGCGCTGGGCCAGACCACCCCGGCGACGCACTACACGCCGTCGCCGCGCAGCTATCCGGCCCGGCTCGAGGACCCCGAGTATCCGGCCGACTATCAGCCGCGCCGCGTGCGCCACACGGGCGAGATCAAATGGCAGGGCAAGTTGGTGTTCTTGAGCGAACCCCTTGCCAGTGAAGTAGTAGGGTTAGTTGAAACTGATGACGGTGACGCGGAGGTCTACTTCGGACCAATGATGGTTGGGCTCATCGATGGCGTCAATCTGAAACTGCGCCGTCTTGCGCCCGCCGGCAGTTCAACGGTCCGGCGAGAGGGGCAGCCCCCCTCGCGCTCCTCCCCCTCAAACTCGCAAATAGTGTTACCGATCATGCCGGTCTAAAGTGTTACCGATCATCCCGGTCGCTCAATCCAGATCCCGGACCGGATCAAGACTCATCGAGGATTCTGATCAGGTTCGAAGTGTATGCGACCAGGTTCCCGCAGGTTGCGCATTTGACGCTTTGAACTTCGTTTTCTTCAACGTAAATCAACAGTGCTTGCCCGCCGCATTTTGAGCACGTCAGGATATCGTCAGCGCGAACTTTCTTCGCCTTGGCCATAAGATCATTGGATGTCTCAATCCGCACTCGGATCAAGCTGGAATTGACAGGCGGGGCAACGTGCCCTAGGCTTGACCGCTTGCTACAGTACTGAAAGGTTACTACAGAGCAGAAACCGCTCACCTCGACCTGCCCAACCGAGTTTTTACCCATGTTTGACACGCTCAGCGACCGCCTCGAAGGGGTTTTCAGAAAACTCAAGGGCACCGGCCGGATCACCGAGCGCAATATCGAAGAAGCGCTGCGCGAAGTCCGGCTCGCGCTGCTCGAAGCTGATGTCAACATCAAGGTCGTTCGCGACTTTATCGAGCACGTCAAGAACAAGGCGCTGGGCGAGGAAGTGCTGCGCTCGCTCACGCCCGAGCAGCATCTGATCAGGTTCGTAGCGACCGAGCTGCAGAACGCGATGGGCGGTTCGGCGCGTGAGCTCGATCTGAAGGTCAAGCCGCCGGTCAAAATCATGGTGGTGGGCCTGCAGGGCTCGGGCAAAACGACTTCGATCGCGAAGCTCG
This sequence comes from uncultured delta proteobacterium, assembly GCA_963842215.1. Taxonomy (GTDB): domain Bacteria; phylum Desulfobacterota; class Binatia; order Binatales; family Binataceae; genus Binatus. Next base: position 321,729 of record CAWJFQ010000002.1, read on the forward strand.
CGCTGTGGCTCAAGGCGGAACGCAAGCGGCATCCGATTTTGGCGACCACCGACGTGTATCGCCCGGCTGCGATGGAACAGTTGCGCGTACTCGGCGCGCAAGCCCAAATCCCAGTCCTTGACAGCAACGAGAATCAAAATCCAATCGAGATAGCATCGCGCGCGATTGCCCGTGCTGAAACCGGCGGGCATGACGCGATATTGATCGACACCGCCGGCCGCCTGCAAATCGACGAAGAGCTGATGGACGAGTTGGTGCGCCTGAAGGCGGCGCTGCATCCGCATCACATCATTTTCGTGGCCGACGCGATGACCGGACAGGAAGCCGCGAACGTGGCGGCAGGATTCCACGAGCGGCTGGGAATTTCGGGCGTCATCCTGACCAAGCTCGATTCCGACGCGCGCGGCGGCGCCGCGCTTTCGGTGCGAACCATAACCGGCGCGCCAATTCTGTTCGCGGCGACCGGCGAGAAGCTCGACGGATTCGAGATTTTCTATCCGGACCGCCTGACCTCGCGCATTCTTGGGATGGGCGACGTGCTGACGCTGATCGAGAAGGCGCAGCAGAACTACGATCAGACCAAGGCCAAAGAGCTCGAGCGCAAGTTCAAGAAGAACGAGTTCACGATCACAGACTTTGCGGAGCAGATGAAGGCCATCAAGAAGATGGGCTCGCTCGGTGACCTGATGGGCATGATTCCGGGACTCAAGAAGGTCGCGGGCGCGGCGGATTCGGAAGAGGCGAAGCGCGAGCTGGGACGGATCCAGGCGATCATCGACTCGATGACGCTACAGGAGCGCGGCAACCATCTGATCATCAACGGACGCCGGCGTGCGCGAATCGCATCCGGCAGCGGCACCTCGGTGCAGGACGTGAATCGTTTTCTCAAACAGTTCGAGCAGACGCGCAAAATGATGAAGAAAATCACGCGCATGGGCGCGGGAAAGATGATGATGCGCGGACTGGGACTCGGGAGCTAGAATAGGAAGCAGGAGAATTGCATGGCACTTGTAATCCGATTGCGCCGGCATGGCGCGCGCAAAAAACCCTTTTACCGCATCGTGGTGGCAGACTCGCGCTCGCCGCGCGACGGACGTTTCGTAGCCCAGGTCGGGACTTACGATCCGGCCTTCGATCCGCCGCGCGTTACGATCAAAAAGGAGGTAGCAGAGCAGTGGCTTAAGGCTGGCGCTAAGCCGAGCGACACGGTAAGAAAACTCATTAAACGGGCCGAAACAGCAACGGTCTCCGCCTGATGCGACCCGCTGCAACGGAGCCATCCCATGAAGGAGCTCGTTCAGTTCCTCGCACAACAGCTGGTAAACGATCCTAACGCGGTGGATGTGAAGGAGACGCAGGGCGATACCGCCTCGGTACTTGAACTGCGGGTGGCGAAGGAAGATTTGGGGCGTGTGATCGGCAAACAGGGACGGACCGCAAAGTCGATCCGCACGATCCTGAACGCGGTCGCCTCGCGCACCAACCGCAAAGTTGTGCTCGAGATCGTCGAGGACAAATGATCGCCCGGCCAGCCTCTGCACGTTGACGCTCTGCGCGGCACCATGTCGATGCTCCGCATCGGCCGCATAAGCGGCGCCCATGGATTGAAAGGCGCCCTCCGATTTCGTCCCGACAACCCCGACTCCGACAGCCTGGAAAAAGTTGCACGGGTTTTCCTCGAGCGCGAGGGGCCGGCGCGCGAATTCAAGTTGACGGGAGTGACGCCGCTGAATGCGACGACGCGACGAATCACACTCGCGGGTGTCGCGGACGCCGACACCGCCGAGTCGCTCAAGGGCGCTGTCGTGATGCTCGCGACGGAGGACGTGCCAGCTGCGAAGCCGGGCGAGTTCTACTACTACGAAGCTATAGGATGCGAGGTGTTTCTGACCGACGGCAGCCGCCTTGGTGCGATCGAGGAAATCTTCTCGAACGGCGGGCATGACATCTGGGTGGTGCGCGACGGCGAGCGCGAAGTGCTGGTGCCGGTGATCGAAGACGTGGTCAAGGCGATGGATTTCGCGGGGCGCCGCGTTACGATCGAGCCAATCCCCGGGCTGCTCGACTGACTGGCTGGCTCCCGGCGAGTCCGCCGGATAGATTTGAATCACGCGATGGAATTTCACGTAATCACCCTGTTCCCGGAGATGTTCGAGTCGCCGTTTCGCGGCGGCATGATCGGACGCGCGATCGAGCAGGGCTTGCTCGCGATCAAGGCGCATTCGCTGCGCGAGCATGGTCTCGGGAACTATCGGCAAGTCGATGACGCGCCGTACGGTGGCGGCAGCGGGATGGTGATGCGGCCCGAGCCTATTGCCGCGGCGATCGACGCGGTGAACGCGCAGACGCCGGGCCTGTGGCGCATCCTGATGACGCCGCAGGGCGAGGTGTTCGACAATGCGATGGCTCGCGACCTCGCCAAGCGCGCGCCGGGCCTGATGATCGTCGCGGGCCGCTACGAAGGAATAGACGAGCGCGTGCGTTCGCTGGTGGACCAGGAAGTCTCGATCGGCGACTACGTGCTGAGCGGCGGCGAAATCCCGGCGATGGCGGTGATCGAGGCAGTGGGCAGGATGATACCGGGGGTGCTGGGCAATCCCGAGTCGCTGGACGAGGAATCGTTCGCAGCCGGGATGCTCGAGTATCCGCAATACACACGGCCCGAGGAGTTTCGCGGGATGACGGTGCCCGAGATCCTGCTCAGCGGCGACCACGGCAAAATCCGCGCATGGCGCGAGGCCGAAGCGAAACGGCGGACGGCGCGGCGGCGTCCCGACCTGCTCGAGCGGCGCAAGTTCTAAGTGTCGGATCTTTTCGTAGCGCTGATTCATCATCCGGTGGTCAATCGGAACGCCGAAACCGTCACCTCGGCGATTACGAGCCTCGACATTCATGACATTGCGCGCGCGTCGCGAACCTACGACGTGCGCGGCGTGTTCATCGTGCATCCGATTCCCGAGCAGCGGAAATTCGCGGCGAGCGTGATCGATCACTGGCGCTTCGATTTCGGCCGCGCGCACGATTCGCGCCGGCGCGAGGCGCTCGAGCGCGTGCAGATAGTTGCAGAGCTCGACCAGGCAATCGCGGAGGCGTCGCGAGTAGCGGGCGCTCGTCCGCTGGTCGTGCACACGTCCGCGCGCACCGAGGGCGGCACGAGTTACGCAGATTTGCGTGCACGGCTGGAGGCTGCTGATGCGCCGCCGATGATGATCCTGCTCGGGACAGGATTTGGAATGTCGCCGGAGGTCGCGGCGCGCGCCGACGTCGTGCTCGCGCCGATCGTCGGTCCGGGAGACTACAACCATCTGTCAGTGCGATCCGCCGCGGGGATCATCCTCGACCGCCTTCGGGGCAAGTAACGCGCGCAGCTTCGCGACGAAGCGGCGCATATGCGGGTCAGATCGCTCGAACGGAATCCGGTCGAAGCCAAACCATCGCACGCCATGAAATTCTTCACGATCGAATTCGATCGCGCGCGAGCTGTCGCCTCGAAGCACGTACCAAAGCGAGACGTCGGTATGCCCGCCGTCTTTGCCGACCGTTTGCGTCGCCGTTATGAAAACCGGGTGCGCATGGATGAAATCCGCCGTCAGGCTAAGCTCCTCCGACAGCTCTCTGACGACGGTTGCGCGCGGGTCTTCACCAGGCTCGAGGTGGCCTCCGCTCGGCAGCCACAAGCCGGCGAGCTTGTGATCGACCAGCAGTAACTTTCCGCGCTGGTCATCGACCATAGCGAAATAACTCACCAGGTGCCGGGGCGGAACATCGGGCTTCGCGATTCTGAAGATCGGCGCGCCCGAACGAATCCACTCGAGCGTCGAGTCGCGATGCTCCCGCTCGATTAGGTCGGTCGGCTCGATGGCGGCGACTATCTCGGCGATTCTGTCACGCATTGGATCTGACATCTCCATCTCGTCGCTAGCGAACGCCAAGGCTGAGAGCGATGAGACCGAACGCTACAATCAGTCCGCAGGTTCGCAGCCAATGATACAGATCCCAGCGACGCTCCTCGGCCTGCCAATTCTCGGGAAGAGAATTTGGCGTCCATTTGGCAATCCGATTGTTGATGGGGACCGGACCGGCCAGCGAGAACAATACGGCGCAAACCTGGATCGCAAAAGCGACGGCGGCGAAGCGCCAGGCAGAATCATTCATATGCTCGAAGGGCAGCAGAACTAACAGATTCAGCAACGTGGAGCCGGTCATCCAGAATGGCATCACGCGGCCAAACAGCACGGCGAACGACTTGCGCATCGGAATGTGTGTCTGGAGCGGTTGGCGGTTGAATGTGGGATGCGCAAACGCGGCCACGTTGAGTTCGCTGCCGCACATCAGGCCGAGCACCATCGCGGCGAGAAGCTGAAGGATCATGAAGGCGAGTCTCCCACGGGTCCGCGAATTGCTCAAAGGCCATCGCGAGGGCCGGCACACACCCATTGAGTGGGGGCGCGCATTTGGTTAGGTTAGTTGGCTCGACTCGAGGTCTTTTCTCCCATGAATACCGTTATCCAGAAGCTCGAAGAGCGGGGCCTGCGCAAGGACCTGCCCGTATTCCGCGTCGGCGACTCGGTTCGCGTTCACGTCAAGGTGGTGGAAGGCGAAAAAGAGCGCATCCAGTCGTTCGAAGGCATCGTGATCAAAATCAACCGGGGCGCCAACCGCGCGACCTTTACGGTGCGCAAGATTTCGTACGGGGTCGGCGTCGAGCGAATATTCCCGATGCATTCGCCGCGGATCGACAAGCTGCAGGTGCTGACGCGAAACCGCGTGCGGCGCGCACGTTTGTACTACTTGCGCGATCTATCGGGCAAAGCGGCGCGGCTGGACGTCGCGACCTGAAGCGAGCGAGAGCGCTCGATCATCTGCCGTTCGAGACGGACTTCTCGAGCGAGACGCGCGTCATGATCACGTTTCCTTCGAAGTAGGCGCCTTCGGCCACGGTCAAGTTGCGGGTCTCGATATTGCCGAGAAGCTTGGCGCGCGGGCCGAGCACCATGCGGTCGCATCCGATGACCTCGCCGCGCAGTTCGCCAAGCATGAGAATTCGCGGCGCGAAGATCTTGCCCTCGATCATCCCTTCTTCGCCGACCACGACCAATTCGACCGAGCGCACCTCGCCACGGAAGCGGCCCTCAATTCTGACCGGCTCCTGGAAAATCAATTTGCCTGAAACGTTGATGTTGCGGCCGACGGCGACGCGCGTTCGCTCCTCGGCCCACGCCATCCCGGCGTCCTGCGGTATATGCTTTGAATCCATCGGTTATGGGGCCGGGAAAACGTGACACGCAACCGCATGCCCGCCGCGCCCGGTTTCTAATTTTGGCTCTACGCTCCTACAAACATCTTTCGCATAAGGACATCTAGGATGGAAGGCGCAGCCGGGCGGGGGGTTCATCGGGCTCGGCATTTCGCCGGGCAGCTTGATTCGCTCGGGCTTGTGGGCGGCGTCGATAACAGGAATGGCCGACAGCAGCGCACGCGTATAGGGATGCCGCGGGTTCAGATAGATTTCGTCGCGTGACGCGATTTCGACGATCTTGCCAAGGTACATGATCGCGACGCGATTGCTGATGTGCTCGACCACGCGCAAGTCGTGCGCGATGAACAGGTAAGTGAGTTTCAGCCTCTCCTGCAGGTCCTGCAGCAGATTGATGATCTGCGCCTGGATCGAGACGTCGAGCGCGGAGACCGGTTCGTCGAGTACCAGGAAGCGCGGATTTACCGCGAGCGCTCGTGCGATGCCGATTCGCTGGCGCTGCCCGCCCGAGAACTCGTGAGGCAAACGATCCATCGCGTCAGCGCTCATCCCAACCATCGCGAGCAGCTCGGCGATGCGCGCTTCCCTTTCGCGGCCGCGCGCCAGCTTGTGGATATCTATTCCCTCGCCGACGATCGATCTCACGCGCATCCGCGGATTCAACGACGCATACGGGTCCTGGAAGACGAGCTGCATCTGCTGGCGCAGGGTGCGAAGTTCGGTGCGGCCGAGTGTCGCGAGGTCGCGGCCATCGAAATAAACGACGCCCTCGGTCGGCTCGAGCAACTTCAGGATCAGCCGTCCGAGCGTTGATTTGCCTGAGCCCGACTCGCCGACCAGGCCCAGCGTTTCACCGGCTTGAATCTCCAGGTTCACGCCGGCCACGGCTTTTATCGAGAGTTTTTTGCCCCCGATGACGCCGGTCGAGCCTGCCGGAAATTCCTTGCTGAGACGCTCGACGCGAACCAGCGCACCGCCGGACGCGGTTGCGGCGGTGGTGCCGGTTGCAGCGATGGAATCAGGCGCGGATGCAGGCGACATAGTGATCGGGACCTTTGCGCTCGAGCGGTGGTTCGGCCGCGGAGCATTGTGGAATTGCGCGGGAGCATCGGGGATGAAATCTGCAGCCGGCCGGCGGATTCAGCGCGCTCGGAATCGTACCGGGAATCGCCTGCAAACGATGGTGCTTGGTGCCGTCGATACCGGGAATCGATTCGAGCAATCCGCGGGTGTATGGGTTCAGCGGATTTCGAAACAGCTCTGCGCTCGGCGCCTGCTCCATCACGCGCGCCGCATAAAGAATCGTCACGTCATCGGCATACTCGGAGACGATTCCTAGATCGTGCGTGACCAGTATGACAGCGAGGCCAAGCCGCACCTGCAACTCGCGAATGAGATCGAGAATCTGCGCCTGGATAGTGACGTCGAGCGCGGTGGTAGGCTCGTCGGCAATCAGGAGGCGGGGGTTGCACGACAGCGCCATCGCGATCATCACACGTTGCCGCATGCCGCCGGACAACTGATGCGGATAGTCGTCGATGCGGCGGTCGGGGTCGGCAATCCCGACCATCCGCAGCGCCTCGATGGTGCGGTTGCGAGTCTCGGCGCGATTGGTGTGCTGGTGAAGGCGAACGGCCTCGCCAATCTGGCTGCCGATGGTGAAGACGGGATTCAGCGAGGTCATCGGCTCCTGGAAGATCATCGCGATGCGCGCGCCGCGGACATGGCGCATCTCGGGCTCGCTGAGCTTGAGCAGATCCTTGTCCTCGAAGATAACTTCGCCACCCACAATCTTCGCGGTCTCGGGCAGCAGTCGCATGATCGAGAGCACGCTGGCGGTCTTGCCCGATCCCGACTCGCCGACGATTCCCAACAACTTGCCGGGCGCGACGGAAAAACTCACGCCATCCACCGCGCGCACTTCTCCCGACGCGGTAAAGAACGAGGTGCGCAGCGATTTGACTTCGAGCAGCGGTTTCACGTGAGGTTCAGGGTATCATCGCGCCGCCGCGACCATCCAGACGAATGAGAAATCATGCGGCGGTCGCGGGATCCAGCCGGTCGCGCAGGTGGTCGCCGAGAAAATTGAACGACATCACGGCGAGAAAAATGAAGATGCCGGGAATCAGAATCCACGGATAGCGCGCGAGGTTCTGCACGTCCTGCGCCTGCGCCAGCAGGTTGCCCCAGCTCGCGGCCGGCTCCTGGATGCCTAGACCGAGGAGAGAGAGCGCGCTCTCGCCGAGGATGAAGCCGGGAATCGAGAGCGTGGCGGCGACGATCGCGTAACCCAGCACCGACGGAATGATGTGGCGGGTGATGATGCGCCAGCGCGAGGCGCCCAGCGCGCGAGCGGCCTCGACGTAGGGGCGCGAGCGCACGGAAGACGCCATGCCGCGGATGATTCGCGCGAAGCCGGCCCAACTGATGAAGCTCATGATCGCGACGATCATGAAAAAGGTCGCGACTGTGCTCATGCCGGACGGAATCACAGCGGCAAGCGCGAGCAGAAAGTAAAATGACGGCAGCGACATCTCGATTTCGGACCATCGCATGATCAGGAAATCGACGGTCCCGCCGATATAGCCCGACAGCGCGCCAATCGTGATACCGAGCGAGAAGCTGATCAGAACGCCGATCAGCCCGACGCACATGCTCACGCGCGAGCCGTACACGATTCGCGAGTAGAGGTCGCGGCCGAGGCCGTCGCTGCCGAGCATGAAATAGGGCTCGCGTTCGCTGTCGGTCGTGAACAGATGGCCGTGCGAGAACAGATGTATGTCGAGGCGGCTGGGAAGTGTCGGGGACGAATGTGCGCGCGGTCGGATCCTGCATGCGCATCGGATGCGTGTAGAAGAGCGAGTGCGACCAGTCGGACGGAGCGCTCAAGTGGAGCGACATCGGCGGGCAATCGGGCATCTCGCGATTCTGATAGGTGGGATCGTAGCTCGCGAAGAATGGGGACGCGGCTGCGAGCAGATAAAACAGCGTGAGGCAGATCGCGGAAAAGCGCACCGTTCGCGACGCGAGATGCCATTCGCGGGCAACACCTGAGGCTGGTCGTTCGGCTACCGCGGCACCCTGCAGATTCGCCTGTATAGTGGGAACTGCGTTCATCTCACTCGGCCGTCACCGACGAAAAGTCGACGCGCGGATCGACCGCGACCAGCGCGATGTCGGCGAGCAGATTGCCCACCAGCAACAGAATCGTGCCCATCAGCACCGAGCCCATCACCAGGTAGATGTCGAGCGAGCGCACCGCGTCGAGCATCAGCAGGCCGAGGCCTTGCAGATTCATCACGGCTTCGACCAGCGCTGCGCCACCAAGCAGATCCCCGAGCGAATATCCCGCCATCGTGACGAACGGGTTGAGCGCATTGCGCAGCACGTGCTTGTAGATGACCACGCGCTCGGACAATCCCTTGGCGCGCGCGGTGCGCACGAACTCCGAATTTTTGATTTCGAGAATCTGCGAGCGCATCAGCCGCATCAGCCCGGCGGTGCCGGAGATGCCCAGCACAAAGACTGGAAGAATGAGGTGGTTGATGCGATCAGCAATTTGGTTGAGCGGGGAGAGCGTCGAGTAGTCGGGCGAGTAGGTGCCACCGATCGGAAACCATCCTGTTTTCAGCGCCAGGTACATCATCAGGAATGCGAGAAAAAAGCTCGGCACCGACATGCCGAAGAACGCGAGAAACGACAGGAAGCGATCCCAGATCGAGTTTTGATTCACCGCAACGATAATGCCGATCGGAATCGCGATTACCCAGGAGAAAATCATGCTGGCGAGCGACAGGATGATCGTGTTGACAGCGCGCGACGCGATCAGGCCGGTGACGCTGACCCGATACTGGAGCGAGAAGCCGAAGTTAAGATGCAGCACGCCCCACAGCCACTTGAAGTATCGCACCATCAGCGGCTGATCGAGGCCGAACTGCGCCTCGAGCTGGTGGATGACCTCGGGCGTGATAGTCGGATTGAGCTTGAGATTCGAAACGAAGTCGCCCGGCACCAACGACATCGCGAGAAATGAAATGAAAGTGATCCCGAGGATGAGCGGGATCATGTTGAGCAGGCGACGGATCAGAAAGCGGGTCATCTTGTCATCGGCCTGATATTTCGACGTGCGCGCGGCGCCGGATGTTCAGTTGGGCTTGAATTCCATCCATTCCGGCTTGTACGTGCCCCACACCTTGGGCTGATAGTTCTCGAGTGAGTTTTTCCACGACGAGTAGCGCTGCTGGCGCACGGTCTCGAGTATCGGCAGCTGATCGTGAAGGATTTGCTGAATTCTCCAGTAGTAGGGCGCGCGCTTGGTGGGATCCATTTCGGACGCGCCCTGGTCGAGCAGGTTGTCTATCTCCGCTTCCCACGGCGTCGCGGGTTTGGGTTGATTCGGATCCCAGATATGCAGGTTACCGGACGAGCGATAGAAGTTCGCGCCGTCGTTGGGCTCGATGCCGCCGGTGAATCCCATCAGTACGCAGTCCCAGTCGAAAGACGAATCGAGTTTGTCGACCAGGGTCGTGAATTCGAGCGGCCGATAGTTCACCTTGATGCCGAGGCTCTCGATGTCCTGCTTGAAGATCGTGCACATCTCGTTGCGCTCGGGCGAGCCGGTGTTGGTGGTGAGATCGAATTCGAGACGATTGCCTTTGGGATCCGTGCGCAAGCCGGGCTTTACGAGGTGATAGCCCGCCGCCTCGAGCATGTCGGCGGCGAGTTTCGGATCGTAGTCGTAGTCCTTGAGATCCGGATTGTGAAAGATCTTGTTCTCCGGCGAGATGTCGGCCACCGCCGGCACCGCCAGCTGATGAAAGACAAGATCGATCATCGATTTCTTGTCGATCATGTGCGCCATCGCCTGCAGGAATTTCAGGTCGGTGAACCAATCAAGCTTCGGATTGGTGACGCCGTTTTTGACGAAATGGCGCGGATTACGGTTGAAGCTGAAAAACAGCGAGCCGGTATCGACGCCGATTTGCTGAACTGTGATGTCGAGCTCGTGATTCTTCACCTTGTCCTTCAGCGCCGACACCTCCTCGGTCCGTGGGCCGAAGATATCGATTTGGCCCGACAGGTAGCGCAGATATTCGGCGTTCTGATCCTGCACGATCGTCACGGTCTGCCCATGGAGGCGCGGCAACTGACCGCCGTGTTCATCCTTCATCCAAAAATCGTTGTTGCGATCGTAACGAACGAGCTGGCTCTGCGAGTAGTGTTTCATTTGATATGCGCCGTCGCCGACGATTTTGTCGGGCGGCGTGTCGATGCCCCAGGTATGGTTGAAGTCTCCGGCCTTCCACACGGGTTCGAGGATGTGCGCGGGAATTACCTGGATACCGAGGGAATAAAGCAGCGGCGCGAACGGCTTCGGCAGATGCATGACGACTGTGTAGTCGTCGGGCGCCTCGGCAATGATGCGCTGGTGGTCGATGGTGATAGCGGGGCGGATGCTGTTGGGCACCTTGGGATCGTAGATGACGTCGAGCGTGAACAGCACGTCGCGAGCGGTGAGCGGCTGGCCGTCAAACCATTTCACGTTGTGGCGGAGATGAAACGTAATCGACTTGCTGTCGGGCGCGATGTCCCAATTTTCGGCGAGGCCAGCTTCCGGCAGGGTGGTGACGGGATTGGTCCGGATGAGGCTCTCGAACAGGTCGCCGGTGAGCGCGCCCGAGGTCGCGTCGGTGATGAGAATCGGGTTGAAGGTGCGCGGATCGCTGGCCACCGCGGTGTAAAGGATTTGACTGGTCGCGTGGTCGCTTTCCGGGCGGCTAACGCGGCATCCGGGAAGAATCGCGAGCGACGACATCACGATCGCGCAGGTGAGGACGGGAAGAATTCGCTTGCGCCAACTTTCAGCTTTCATTTGAGAACGCGCCGATAGCGTCAAGGCTGAGATTCATCAAAGTGGCTCCTGGAGCCGGAGTTAACACGAACGTCGAATCCGGAACGGTCCCATTTACAATTGGCCGAGTATAACGAAAGGTGACGTGGCTGCCGGCCGGCGGAAAAGTCGCGTCGACGACGTACGGGAACATCACACCGCCGATATCATGATAGTCGCTGTAACGCACCTCGTAATTTACGCGGCCGTCGCCTGCCGTTTCGCGAACCATCGCGAGATTGCTATCGGAGAATCCAAGCTGGCGAGTGCCGGACGCGGTGTTACCGTAGGTCGCCACCGCCATCGAGCCCTCGTTCGACAGCGAGTGGGTGCCACTAAGAGTGAACTCGGGCGGCGCGAGTCCCATCAGCAGGCCCACGGCGTCCGTCGGTTCCATCGGGATTCGTACATAGCGGTAAAGCGTGTCGGCGTTCGCCTGGCCGCGCATGAAGCGATTCTGCCCCGGCTCGAAGATTGCGAGTTCGGAACCCTGCGCCGCGAGCAGTAGGGCGACGCCAAACGGCGACATCGCCTCGACGCGTAAATCGCCGGGGCGCCTGACGATGATCTGTTCTTTGGCTTTTACGTGCTGATCGCCGGACGTGTATTCCATCACGGCCGGCGTCTGCATCGAGACGAGTCGCTTGTCGCGCTCGGCGAGAGCGTCGATCGATTTCCCGAGGTGATACTGGTTCGCGTCCCAGCCCGGGATTGGTATCGGGTCATCGGGCGGCGGATGAGTGTAAATCAGGATGCAGGCCGAGGTCCCGAACGCCATCAGCACGAGCATCGATGCGAGCGCCGCGAGCGAACCTGATTTTCTGCGCCGCGTGCGCTCAGTGGCCCGCGCTGGCAGCATTCTGCAGGACCTGAATCTTGTCCTTGAGACGCGCGACCTGGTCGGTTTCCTGCGCCTTCTTCAGCGCGTCTGAATATTCGTGGCCAGCTTCCTTGGTTTTACCCAGCTTGCGATAGGCGTCGCCTAGATGCTCGGTGATGGTGGGGTCGCTGCCGGTAAGATTGACTGCGCGCTCGAGCTCCTCGACGGCTTTCTTGTAGTCGCCTTGCTGGTAGTAAACCCAGCCCAGGCTGTCGACGTAAAATCCGTCTTCAGGCTCGATATCAAGCGCGCGCTTGATCAGTTTTTCCGCCTCGACCAGGTTGGTGCCCTTTTCAGCATAGCTATAGCCTAGGTAGTTCAGCGCCTGCGCGTTGGCGGGATTCAGCTCGATCGCCTTCTTCATCTCGGCCATGCCTTCGTCGCGCTGCTTATTCTGGTCGAGCGCGGCGCCGAGCGTGAAGTGGAACTTGTCATTCTTGGGATCGGCCGCGACCATCTTGCGCGCGAGTTCTATAGCCGCCGGATAGTCTTTCTTTTCCTGGTAGACGCCAACCATGAAGCCGATGATTTCCGGATCGTTGGGCTTCTTGGCGAGCGCGTCCTTCAGCGCACCTAGCGCGTCGTCGTACTTGTTTTGCTTGTCGTACAGGTAGGCGAGCTGCAGGCGCGACTCGACATAGTGTTCGTCGTTGTCGGGAATCTTGTTGAACTCGACGATAGCTTTGTCGTTCTCGGAGAGCTCGGTGTACACCGTGCCGAGGTAATAATGGACGCGGTAGTTATTCGGCTCGGAGCCGAGCACGAGGTTGAACTCGGTCGCGGCATCGTCAAAACTGCCCTGCTCGACGTATAGCAGGCCGATCTTGGTGCGCGTATCCGCAGGATTGGTCTCGACCTGCTCGGCGCTCTTCAGTTCATCGAGCGCTTCGTTGTACTTCTTCTGCCCGACCAGGATTTCCGCCTTGCGCTTTCGGACCAGTTCATTGTTCGGATTGATTTGCGTGATCTTGTTGTAATAGACCAGCGCGTCCTGCGGCCGTTCCTGGCGCTCGCGCAACAGCGCAAAATCGAGCAGCACCAGCTCCGACTGCGGATTGAGGTCGAGCGCCTTCTGGTAATATTTCTCGGCGGCGGCGTAGTTCTTCGACGCCACCATCACCTTCCCGGCGTAGTAGTAGCCAAGGAATGAATTGGGATCGAGCGCGATAAGCTGCTGGAACGTTTTCTCGGCTTCGCCGTAGTCACCGCGCTTGGCGTAGAGCGTGCCGAGATACAAATAAGCTTCCTGGTTCTTCGGATTGAGGCGCAATACTTCCCGGTAATCCTTTTCCGCGGTGGCGTCGTCGCCGAGCGCCGAGCTGATGCCCGCGGCGAGCAGCCGGGCTTCGGCAGAATTGGGATCGATCGCGAGCGCCTGGTTCACCTGCTCGAGCGCTTCCTTGAGGCGCCCGTCGCGCACGTAGAGCGTGGCCAGCCGAACCTTCAACGCGGCGTTGCCGGGATCGGACTGGACCGCCTCGGCATAATCCTTGAGCGCCTCTTCGCGATCGCCTTGATTCATCGCGAACTCGGCCTGCAGAAAGGCGCTCATCGCGCGCGCGTCCGAGGGCACCTCGACCGCCGGGGTGCCGCCGAAAGGATTATCGCCGCCAACGCTGGCGCTGCGGATAGGCTCGGGTCTTGCGCTGGTCAATTGTGCGCAGCCGAGAAACGCGATCGACGCAACGCCAAGCGCGATCACCGCGCGTGTACTGAGACATATCATCGCTAAAACAGATTCCCGGGAGAGCTTCTCAATTGGGGCTCGCACCACGCTATTTCAGTCAGCGCGAGGTGTCGCAGGCCCATACCAACGGCCGCTAACCTTTGCGCATCCATTACATTATCAGCCTCAATGGTAACTGCAAAATACGCAATCGAACAAGACGGGCTTGCAATCAGGGTTTTCTTCTGAACGAGACCGATGCTCTTCGGTACTGTTCGCCCCTGCTTGGCAGTCGTTTGGGCCAACGGTGATTCTTGGCAAATTACCGCAGCTCACGTTGACGCTATCGTGCCGAAATACTATCAAGGCCCGTCGCCCAACTTGTCTGTCGCTGCTGAAAGAATCCATGAGGTTTAGATCCATTGCAATCACAGCACTAGCAATCGCGGCTTTGAGCGTTATCGACGCGAGAGCTCAGAGCCCATTCAGTCGCGCAGTAGCGAAGACCGATCCTAAAATAAAGATTAAGGCAGTCAGCTATAGCGCCACGGCGACGACTTCATTGGAAAGCTCAGCGGGGGGCTTCTGCGTTAGTTCTACGAATGTCGAGACCTGCCCCAGTGGCGACTGTGGGTGTGAGGAGTTCACCGGAAATATCAGCGGTTCAAGGATCGGGACGGGTACTGTGCAGATCGACCTAACCGAGGACTTTGGCCACCTTCTTTTAGCTTCTCCTGCCGACTGCATTCTGATCTTCGCGGATGCTATTATCACCGGCTCGAAGGATGACGAAATCCTCTTTTTCAACGGCGAAATCTGCTCCGACTTTTCTGGTCGTACATTCGGCCAGGACGGATTCGTGCTGGACGCATCGTCATTGTTCGAGCAAGCGATCGGGAGCGTGACCGTCAGCAGCGAGAAAAACAGCACGACAAGTTTTAAGTGGACCTTCAAGGGCGAGGCCATCCCCTAAGCCGGCTTCATGCGGGCCGCTGGGTGTCGACACCCCAACCTCGTTTGATCTCAACCCAGCTTGCCACCGCGTGTCGCCTCCGCTAGGGAGGGGAGCCGGAGCCGCCCCTCAATTGCCGCATCTCTCGAGCGAAAACCCGCATCGTTTGCCGCGCAAACTCGGCTTCGTCGCGCTGGTATGCGTGATGTACCTGGTCGTGAGCGGCGGTGCGTATGGCCTCGAGGATGCGGTGCGGATGGCCGGGCCGCGCCTGACGCTGCTGCTGTGTATTATCGTGCCACTCACCCTCAGCTTGCCGACGGCTCTGATGGCGGCCGAGCTTACGGCGCTGATGCCGGTGGAAGGGGGATTTTACTTCTGGGTCAAGGAAGCGCTGGGGCCGTTCGCCGGTTTTGCAGAGGCTTACTTGACGATTCTTTACACCGCGGTGGACATGGCGATTTATCCCGTGCTTTTCGCCAGCTATCTCTCGTTCATCGTGCCGCTCGGCCCGGCGGGACAGGTCGCAATCGGTGTTGCGCTGGTATGGCTGGCAGGCGGACTGAATTTTCTCGGTGTCAGGCCGGTTGGGATGACGTCGATAGTGCTCGCCGCAATCCTGGTATCGCCGTTCGTGATACTCGTGCTCGTCGGACTTCCGCGGCTAATCCACTTCCAGCCACCGACGGCCCCGCTCTTCGGCGCAGACGCATTGGGCGCGCTCGGCGCAGGGTTGACGATCGTCATCTGGAACTTCAGCGGATGGGAAAACCTGAGCGTCGTGTCCGCGGAAATAGAACATCCCCGGCGCAACTATGTGCGCGCCGTCCTGATCGCGCTGCCGATAATCGTCGCCGGCTACTTGCTTCCGCTGGCGGTTTCCGTCTCCGGCGCGACCACCGCCGCCGACTGGGGAACCGGCTCGTTCTCGCAGGTCGGCTATACAATTGGAGGGCGCGCACTGGGCGGCGCGCTGGCCCTCGGCGGTGCCGTGATGTCGTTCGCGGTGTTCGAGGCTGCGATGCTATGGGTATCGCGCATGCCGTTCGTGCTCGCTCGCGAGCGCTACCTGTCGCCGCCGCTGGCGCAGCTCTGGTCCTCGACCGCGACGCCCGGCAAGTCGATCCTGCTCTGCTGCGTCGTCTTCACCCTGCTGGTACCGGTCGGCTTCGTCGCGCTGGTCGTGCTCGACGTATTTTTCTACATGGCGGCGCTAGCTCTGGAACTATTGGCGTTGATACGGCTGCGGACGGTGATGCCGAATCGCACGGGACTGTTCATGATTTCGGGCGGCCGCACTGCCCTCGCGCTGGTGGTGATACTTCCAATCCTGACCTGGGCCGCAACCTTCGGCCTCGCAATTTCAGCCGGCGTAGCCGGGCGCGATTTCATCCTGGCAATCGCGCTGAGCATCTGCGTCTGGCCCGCCTACGCAATTTGCCGCCGGCGCTATGGCGGTCCGCCTGCAATCGACCCTCCGCCAACCAGCATCACTGCGTAAAGTCCGGGTCGCGCGCTTTCAGCCTGTAAAGCGCGACTGCCTCGTTCTGCGTTTGCGGCTGAATTGTGAATCTCTGCTGCAACTGATCGAGTTCAGACTTAAGTACATCGGAGTATTGCTGGGACTCGGGCGCGGCGAGCAGCAGAAAAACCGGAGTCTTCGCACTAATAGCGGACGCGAGCGAATCTGCCTCGGCCGGCGACATTTGCTGGCCGTCGAACACGACCGGCGGCACCGCACCGTTCCATCCCGCTGCGCGTTTTTCGTACAGGCGATGCAGATGGTAGTCGGTGAAGCGCTCGCCGGGGTCGAGCGAGTTCAATCCCACGAAGCGGCGGCCGTCGCCCGCCAGATACAGTTCGAGAAACTGCAGCGAGATGTTGCTGACTACGGTTGCTCCGCGAGGCAGCACGGATTCGACGGACTCCAGCGCAGGAACCATCGCGGAGTCAGCGGGCTGCGCGTTCAATCGGACGACTACTTCCGTCAACAGCGCAACAAACAGCAGCAAGTCCAGCATGATCACGCCTGTAGCGACTGCGATCTGTTCGGTAGTTCGATTCCGGTTGCGCAGCATGTCGAGTGTCCATCGATTCGCCGACGCGGCTCCTGCGCCGGCTGCGATGAACAATATGAAAGCGGCGGGCAGTATAAAGGCGACGTCGGTAAACAGGTAGAAACAGTAGACTGCGGTCAGCGCGGCGAGGCAACCGAGCCCGAACCACGTCAGTCGCCGCGCCGTGGACTTACCGGGCGCGCGCAGAATCGTGACGAAACCGACAATCGCGAACACCGCAGCAGCGAATGGATACAGGAAGTATCGCGAATCGCCGGAATCACCCAGCATTCCGTCGAGTCCTAGCAGCGTCGTGAGATACACGAGCACGTTGCCGTGCGGATTTCGCGGCATCGTGGGACCGAACAGGTACGCGATGCTGAAGGTCTTGCCGCCGGCGCCATATACCTCGGGCACCCACCACGCATAGCCGCTAGCGAACGCGCTCCCGAGATTGATCGAGTTCTGATCCAACTGCCACGCGACCGGAATCGCAAAACCGATCGCTATTGCAATCCCTGCTTCGAGAAGATTCCGGAAATCCCGCTTTTCCAGCGGTACCATCGCAACGCACACCGCGAAACCCACAATTATGGCGACGTTGGTGGGCCGTATGATCGTCGAGAAACCAGCCAGGAGACCGAACGCCAACCACGCCGACATTTTCATCCAGTTCGACGACTGGGCCGCATAGTCGGACGTCGCCACGATCAGAATCCCTGCGGCGCAAATCGTCACGAAAAGGGTTGGAACGTCACTCATCACGAGCGCGGAATACGTGATGAAGATAGGTGAGAGGGCGAGCGTCAGCGCCGCAATCGTCGCGGCCGCTCGCCCGAAGTAAGCTCGTGTCAGCATGGAAACGAAGAAGACTGAGATCACCCCGAGGAAAATCGAGGCGTAGAAAGCCGCAAAATCCAGGCGGACACGATAAAAGAAATCCAGGATTAGCGGGTAGCCGCCGGTGTACCGCGACGGGTAAGTATATCCACCGAAATGCAGTACAGCGCCGCGACCCTTTGCCAGGTTCATGCCCGACGCGGCGTACTCGAGTCCATCCGGCCACGGCATCAATTCGAGTCCGCGCCGCGATCCGGTAGACCTGATCATCGTGAACGCGAGCAGCAGGATCGCCACGAGGATTCCCCATTCGACGATGCTTGGCATCAGGGGAACACCCGACGGTGCCAGGACGGGCTGCTTCGATGACTTCGCGCGGCTCATCGCGACGCGTCTCCGCGAGCGCCGACAGCGTCGACGCCGCGCGTATCGGCCTGCGGCTCGTCGTCGTGCTGCTCATCCCGCGCGTCGTGCGAATGCTCTATCCGCAAGTGTGGGTCGAGGATGATTTCTATCTCGAAAGCGCGTGGCTGGTCAGCGTCGGGATGCGCCCGTACCTGGATTTCGTTCAACCGCATATGCCGCTGCTCGAATGGATCGCCGGATGCTATATCAAGTTGTTCGGCGCAAGCCATCTGGCGATCGAAATCCTGAACGAGGCCGCGATTTTCGGCGCGAGCATCCTGACCTACTCGCTCGCGCGTACGATTGCCGGCCGCCCCGTCGCCATCGCCGCGTCGATTCTATACGCATACAGCTCGCTGGTCTTTCGCTACCACGTCTACGAGCGCGAGAGCTTCGTCGCACCGCTGCTGATCCTCGCCGCGATCGTCACGCTCGACGACACGATGCCCGCGATGCGCCAGGCCGCGATTCTTGCGGGCATTTTCTTCGTCGCATGCGCGATCAAATTGACCGCCGTGATTCCGTTCCCGGTCATGCTTTTGTTTATCGCCGTCGCCTACCGCCGAATCGCCGGGGCGGTCGTATCAGCCGTCATCTTCGCGCTCGCACTGGCCGCGTTCAGCGCTCTTCTCTACCGACTCTACGGCAGCGAGTTCATCTTCCAGACCTTCGTATTTCACTTTCTGAAAGGCCGCGACACCGAAGGCAGTATTGCGACTTATCCGCGGATGATCCTCGACGTGCTCGCGCCGCTGTTCGTCCTCGGATGCTGGCGAATCTTCGCCGATCGCATTTTCAGCCGTGGGGTGATTCTTGTGCTTGCGATCGCCACGGCCGAATACGCATTTTACGGCGTGCTGAGTCCGACCGCGTGGGGCCATAACTATCTCGAGCCGCTGCCATTCATCGCGATCGTCGCTGCCGTCGGCGCGATGGCTCTGACAGAGGCCGGTCGGGCGGCGTCGCAACAGTGGCTACTGCTCGCGGGTGGCGCGGCGCTGATACTGATTTCCCTGGTTTGGATTACTCCGCTCGTAAATGAGAACTGGCTGCATGGCGCCGTTTACGGCTTCGGCTTCGTGCCGCGCGCGGAAATCTCACAACTTGCAGACGCCTTGCGCGCCGCGAGCAAACCAGATGATGAGGTGATCGCACCGTCGTTCGTGTGCTTCGAAGCCGGCCGCCGCGAACTAATCCGCTACCCAGAGACTTACGGTGTTTATCGCGAAGCCAAAGCCGACTACGATCGGGAAGGCTTCTTTGCCGCACGCAGCCGCCTCGGCAAAGCCGATTTCTTCCAGCTAATCTCGGATACGCGGCACTACTGGACCGAGGAAATGCGCGACGCGATCGCCAGCGGAAAGGTTTCCGCCGTAATCAACGATTCGCCGATTCAACTGGTGCCGCTGGTGCTGGTGCCCGAAGAGTTTCTGGCGAGCAACGGCTTCCGCCCAACACTGACCACAGACAATTTCACGCTGTGGACGCGGACCGCGAAAGGGAACTGAACTTAATCTAAATGCGAAACCCGCGGTGGGTTTCACGCTTCCTTCGGCAGGGGTGACCCCTGCACCCAGTGATAAAAAAATCGCAAATCGCGCGGACGCGCGTTTGCTCGAGGGTCCGCTCTGTCTCCTCTCCCTGCGAGGGAGAGGATGAAGGTGAGGGTCCGAATACAGCGCCCGGCGCGATTCAGGATTCTGCTCCTAACCCTGCGTCACTGCTGATGCCAGTTCTTGCCGCCGTCTGAGGTCGCGAAACGCTGGCCACCAACACTCGTGATCGTCGCCTCGTTAGCGCTCGACGCGGACACCGCCGCAAGATTCTCGGTGGTCGGCGCCACGACAGGTGTCCAATGTTCGCCGTCGGTAGTGCGTACTACTGTTCCGCTGAGGCCAACGATCCAGCACACGGTCGTCGATGGCGCCGCGCCCGCAATCAAGTCGGTGCTGACACCGCTCTGTTGCTGCTGCATCTCGCCGTTAGCGTCGCGCCGCCTGATCATTCCGTTCCTGCCAACGATCCACGCAACCGATCCGTCTGGCGGAGAGATCGTCACTAACCTAGCAGTCATCGAAGAAGCGGAAAACGAACTCGGCGCTCCCACGGCTCCAATCGCAGCGCCAGCCGCTGGAGCCGCGCCCGTCTGTGCGGCGGCCATCGCTTCCGGTGCGGGAACCGCTGCACTTTTTGCTGTCGTGCGCGGAACTGCGGCGTTCATCGCTTGTGCGCGAGGCGCCATCTCCCGGCTCGTATCAGTCATCGCGAGCTCGTTCGAAGCTGGCGGCGCAGCCGGCCGCGGGACCGGCGCTGCAGCGGGCGCTGCGGGAGCAAGAGATTTCAATGCGTCGACCGCGGTGGCTGGAGCCTCGTTCTTTGCCATCGCGACGAGTTGTTCGGGCTGCGATTCGTCGTTTGCAGGACGCCGTATCGAAATGAAAACAACGGCGGCCGCGACCGCGGCCAGCGCGGGAATTGCGACGGTCCATCTTCGATACCAAGGCATCCCAGACGCCGACTTCGGATCGCGTCCCTCGGCGCGCGCGATGTCCGCCAATAGCACCTGGCATCGCATGCAATCGGCAAAGTGAGTTTCGAGACGTTCGCGTTCCGATGACGCCAGCGACTTGTCTGAGTACGCTGCGAGCGATTCTGCGTCCGCGCACTCGGGGGTCGCCGGACCCGGTCGCTGACGCATCGCGCCGCGCAGAACTGCGTCGAGTGGTTCGTTATTTTTGTCGACCGGGGTCACGCCTTCACCGTTCCTTTATCTTGGAACGAACCGCGGCCGCAACATTGCACTCCACGGGTCGCTTCATTTTACGTCTGGGAGCGCGCGCGACAGGTCGAGCCGCAGATCGCCTGCGGCAAAATCATAACACAGCCGAATCTGGTCCCGGCTCAGCTTATCGCCCTCATGCAGCGTGCGCTCGATTTCCCCTTTCAGAAAGTCGCGTGTGCGCGCAAGGCGGCGGGACACCGTTGATTCGTGCTCGTTCATTACGCGGCCAATTTCCTTGAGCGAGAGGTCATGCCGATAGTAGTACGCCATTCGCATCCGGTCCCGCGGCGCAAGCGACTTGAGCGCGGCGTCGAGCGCCTTACCCAGCATCGCCACATAGCGGGCTCGCTCGGAATCGGGCGCGTTGGTTTGATCGTCGCTGCTGATGGCGGTCTGTTCCGCATGATCGTCGAGCGGCTGGAAGTGGCTCTGGGAGCGGATGTAGTCGACATTACGCTGCGCCAGCACCGCGCGCATCCAGGTCAAAATCGAGCTGCGGCCGTGATAGTAGCTGAGGATCGAGCGGCGCCGGCCGTCGCGTACCTCCATCCCGTACATCTCCGCCCAAAGCGAGTCTGCGAGCTCGCGCCCGCGTGCCTCGTCGCCGGCAATCGCGCGAGCAGCGGCGTAGAGCGCCGGCCTGAAGCTGGTAATGAAGTGCTCCCATGGGGCTGACCCTTCCGCCTGGCATGCGATTGCCAGGTTCAAGTCTTCGGCATGAAGCGCGTCGATAAAGGCGTCGACGCCGGTGCCATCGGGCGCGCCCGCCGCGCGCGCGCCGCGCCATGCCGCATCATGGAGCGACTGGTCGCTGACATTCCATCGCTCGGTACGAGCGCGACTGCACAGGCGTGCCAAAGCCGGAGCGTGCTGTACAACGAATTCGGGAGGCGCTTCACTCACGTTGGTGCCCGTCCCTCAAGATAGAGCAGAGCACCGGCGCGCGAAATCGTCGGAGCGCAAAATTACCGTGGCGGCTTTGAAAAGTCGCCGAAACCGAGGCGTGACCTCGACCCGGCGGTGGACAGAGGCGAAATCCGCGCGGGCGGTTCCGCGCTTTCCATCAACCGGGATGCGACGCGCGGTTCGAACTCAGCCCGCGGCGGTTGAGAGGTAGCTGGCTACCAATAGGGCCCCGACCGTCAATGCCGAACCCAGGACGACGAACACAGCCATACGCGCCATGCTGCCCATAGCTGACTCCTCGTGCGAAAAGCCATCCACTGTGTGGCTTTTCTCGTTTCGGACATTATAACTCCTTATCTGTCAAATCAGTTAGCGCGATGCTGTCGAGTCGTCAAGTCAGTGGTATGGCAGCGCGCGAATTTGCGCAAAGATGCACGAATTTGCGCGTCGATTGCATGGGCCAAGCGTTCGTGAGAAGGAAAATCGGGGTCATAAAAAATGAAGCGCACCTGGATGACAGCGGTCGGAGCATCAGTTCTCGCGACGCTGCTGGCGGCATCATATGCGTCCGCGGACGATTCGACCGCAGCCGCGCAAAATCAGATTCGCGCCGAGCTCGAGAAGTGGACGCAGGATTTCAACACCCGCAATCCGTCGGCGGCGGTCTGCTCGCTGTTTGCGCCTGATTTGATTTCAAATTTTCAGGGACAACCGGAAGACTCCTACGGTTCTCTGTGCGCCAATTTGCAGTTGGCTTTGGCCGACCCCGTCAAGACTTATCACTACGATTTGGAACTCAAGGAAATTATCGTGTCGTGCGATCTCGCCGCTGTCAGGCTCGTTTGGACGCTGAAGGTGCGGATGAAAGATGGAACCGAGGAGACATCGCGCGAACCCGGCCTCGACATATTCCAGCGTCAGTCGGATGGAACCTGGAAGATAGCGCGCTTCATGGCGTATCGCGCGCCCGGCCCGACCTGAAGAGTAGAGGCGCCGAGCAATCTCGCTCGGCGCCTCTCAGCCTCACCGCGGCCTGCCCCCTGGTTAGTGATTCTTTTGGAAGTGGCGCTCAGCTGCCATGTAGCGATACGGATGCGACTTCCAATCCGTACGGGCTACCGGATGGGTCTGCAGATAATCGTGCAGACCGGGATGACTGTCGACATACTGATGATTGTCGACCAGCGCCGGATCTTTCTCGAGTTGCTGAGCTACTTCGGGATGCGAGTCCATGTAGCGATCGGTGCTCGCCAGCGGATGTGGCGTGCCGCCCAATCCGCCATGATTTTCATAGTAGCGCTCTCGCGCCATGAAGCGGTCGGGATGGTTCAGCAGATCGTCGCGGACTTCGGGATGATCCCTCAAATAACCGTCCAGGCCGGGATGAGTGGCCAGGAACTGCGGATTGTCCGCCAATCGAGGATCGTGGCCAAGTTGCTCCGCCACTTCAGGATGTTCGTCGAGGTAACCGTGGTCGAAGCGTGTCACGGGGCTGGGTCCTCGCATGGGAGCGCCCGGGTAGAAGCTGCCGCCGTGATTGAGGCGCCATTCATCGGTCATGAAGCGGTAAGGATGTTGCTGCAGGTCTTGCCTGACTTCGGGATGTTGCGACAGGTAGCCGTCCAGACCCGGATGAGTAGCCAGGAATTGCGGGTTGTCGGCCAATGAAGGATTGGCGCCTAGTTGATGGGCTACTTCTGGATGCTCGTCCAGGTAGCCATAGTCGAAGCGAGAGACAGGACCGGCGAAGGCGGCCGAGGTCATCGCGCCGACGAAGGCTAGAGCTGCGAGAGTTGTAAGAGATTTTTTCATGAAAGCTCTCCTGGGTTTTGACTGGGCGTTGCCGCCACGGACTGTTTTTCGACTCATGCTCGATTGGACGGAGGGAAGGGAGAGTTTGTTTACAGTCGCGACGGATGCTTGCGACAAGGACCCGAAGAAAGGCCGAAAATGCCAGTGTGTCGAATCGATCCAGCGATCGTGTAAACGAACTGTAAGGTTGTTTCGTCAAATGGGTCGGGAAATTGTAACATCGGTCCTGGGTGCGGCTGGTTTAGCCTTGACCGGTCCCGGGACTGATTAATGGCGGAGCTATCGGATGAGGAATTGTGCAGGAAAATCGCCGAGCGCGATGCGGCAGCATTCGAGCTCATGGTCGACCGTCATCAGGGGCGTGCGTACCGGCTGGCGTGGTCGATTCTCGGTAACGAGGCCGACGCTCGCGACGTCTCGCAAGACGCCTTCATCCGACTGTATGAATCTGCCGGCCGGTTCGACGGGCGATCGCGTTTTTCGACCTGGTTCTACCGGATACTCGTCAACCTCTGCATTGACCATCGGCGGCGCAACCGATGGTGGCGGCGAATGTCGCCGCTTGCGATCCCCGGCAGCGACGACCCTGACGAACGCGCTTTCGATCCGCCGTCGGGCGAGGTTGGTCCCGAGGGCGAAGCGATGCTGAAGCAATCGATAAGCCGGCTGCGTCCCGCGCTCGCGAAGCTCTCACCCCAGCAGCGTGCGGCAGTGTTGCTGCAGACGCAGGAGGGCTTCACAAGCCGCGAAATCGGCGAGGTGTTGAAGTGCTCGGAGAACACGGCGCGCGTGCACGTGCATCGCGGAATCGCGCAACTGCGAAAGTTGTTACAGGAAAAGTAACTAGTCAAATTGGCTGATCGAAAAAACGACTGACCAGTGACATGGCATCGATTCATCCAGAGACCGAACTGATCCCGTATCTGCGCGAAGAGCTGAGTGCGGACGAGCGCGCGCGTGTACGGGCTCATCTCGAGGGATGCGCGCAATGCCGCGAGTCGGCGCTGGCGTCTTCTACCATACTCTCGAACCTGGCCCGCGCCGTCGATGAAGTGCGCGAGCCAAACTGGACGGATTATCGTGCCGAGCTCAAGCGCAAGCTGCGCGCGAGCCAAGCTCGCCGCGCGACCATTCGCGGCCGTTGGCGATGGCGAAGAGAGGATGTTCGATTGCCTGCTTTTGGCTGGCCCTCGATGGCGATGGGCGCGGCGGCGGTCGCGGTGCTCGCAATCGCCCTCGTCATGCATAGCGGTGAGCGTGGGCTGCACGCCCCCGGTGTCGATCAGCTCGAGCTGCAGCAGGAGTTGGGCAGCGCGGACGTTGGCCTGCTGGTCAACTATCGCGTCGTCGAGCATCTCGATCTGCTCGAGAACTACGACGTGATCGAGCATCTGGACGAACTGGGGCCCGGGAATCTCCAGAACCATGAAACTCCGTCGTAAAGCGGTTGCGATCATGATGATGGCGGCCATGCTGGTCGGTCCCGAAAGGGGAAGAGCGTCCGCGCAAGGCGCAGCGCCGGATTTGAGAATGCTGATGAACCTTGATCTGTTCGAGCCGCGTGCCAACACGGAGCAAGGGGCGCCCGCGTCGGCGCCGCCAGGTGTTGCCACCGACGACTCGATGCTCGAGCAGATACGCACGCTCGAGACGATGGGATACCTGGGGAATCCCGCAGACGCGCAGGCCGGCACCGCGCCGTCAACTCCAGCCGCTGTTAGCGAGGCGCCGGGTGCGGAAGACGTCGCGCCGGTCAGGCCGTCTCCGCAGACGCAGCCGAGCCCGCCAAGCAATGACGTCGAGGGACCGCTGCCATGAGGCATTGTAAGAGGACAGCGGGTGCTTTCGTGATCGTAGCGCTGATGCTGTTCGGAACGCATGCTGCTGCTCCCGCCTACGCGCAATCGCCGCCGCCGACGTCAGTAGAGCCGTCAAATGACGCCGAACGCGCGCTCGTCGCACAGCATCCGAATGAATGGGCGCAGCTTACGCCGGAGCAGCGAGAGCGAGTGCTCGAAAATTATCGGCGATGGCAGGCGATGCCGCCGGCTGATCGTCAGAAGGTGCAGCAGAACTTCGAGACCTTCCGCAATCTGCCGCCCGAAGAACGCAGGCGAGTGCTCGAAGGATTGCGCAAGTGGCGCCAGCTTCCCCAGGCGCGTCGCGAGGAGCTGCAGCAACAGTATGCGCGCTACCGCGGTTTGCCGCCGGATCAGCGAGAGCGGGTGATGAAGCGATACCAGCAGTTCGAGCAGCTCCCACCTGAAAAGCGCGATCGGATGCTCGCCAACTGGCATCGATGGCAGCAGATGACACCGGAGCAACGGCGAGAAGCGCGGCGGCGGCTGGGATTATGGCGCCAACATCCTCGCGAAGGGCAGCCGCCAGCTGCGACTGCGCCTTAGTAACCAAAAACCCAGTCTGCAGCTAAATCCGCTACGTTTTTCACACTTTTAGCCTCAATAAGCCTGAATCTTAACGCCACGAGCCTTTTTCACCCGGTGCGGCCCGACTAGTCTCAACTCGTTAGACCTATATCATTTTATGTAGCGGATTTTGGCGACATGACGTTGCCTGAGCCGCATCGCAATGGAGCTTTTACCAAGCGTGCCGGTCGAATTGCTTGGAGTCAGATGTAAACGGGCGCGCCGTCACACGCGTCTTACTTCCGAATCGCATAATTTTAACTCGGTTGCTTGGGCAATCGACAGTCAGGAGGAGTAGGTTTATGTCCCTATCACGACGAAATTGGCCGGTAGCATTACTTGCCGCGCCATTGGCGCTTTGTCTTATGGCGGGGTTGGCCAGCGCGCAAACATTCGACGAACAGCTCGAGCAGTGCAAAGCAGTTACCACGCCGGCTGCCCTCACGACTTGCGCGCCGACCCAGGATCCCCTCAACGGCGGCGGTGCAATCATAAGCGATCAAGGGGACGTGACCGTCACCGTCTTCGGGGCGGCGACCAATACCACGTATACCATCACCTTCGTCTCGAACGACGGGACTCAGACCACTTCTATCGGCAGTCTGAAGACAGGTGCCCAGGGAAACGGGGCGTTCCGAAAGGAAGCGATGTTCAAATTCGGAACAGTCGGCGCCGGCAATGTGGTTCTGACTGGTCCCAGCGGTGAGGAATTTGTCACCGGGCTGTCGGTGTCGAGCGACGGTATCGAGTCAGGGCGTGACTTCCAGCCCGGCCTGGTGCGCTGCACAGATGTTGTCGTGCCGGGAACTCTTTCGAACTGCGGCAGCGACTCATTATCGAGTGGCCGGGTTAACCTCGAGAACGACGACGGTGCTCTGCTGATTCACATCAGCGGTGCGCGACCCAGCACCACCTACACTGTGATGCTGGTTTCGCCCACCGGCACCACGACCCCGCTCTCAACAATCGGCCCAACTAACAAGGCGGGAGGCGCCACGCTGGTGCTTGACCCCGCCCTCCCTCCGAGCACGATTGCTTCGGGCGAAGTGGTGCTCCAGAACTCGGCTGGACTGAACGAGTTTGTCTCGGGCTTCAAGGTGAATGAAAAGTTCGTGGCTCCCAAGGTGTCAGCTTCGCAGCTGGTTCCTTGCGGCAGCGTCACCGATCCGGCGCTTTCGACCTGCGGCAGCGATCCGCTGGATAGTGGCTCGTATCGGGTAGAGGCGAGCGGCGAGGTCAGCGTGATATTGAATGGCGCGCTCGCGAGCACGAACTACGAGTTGTTCTTCCGGCCTCTGAACGATTCGGGCGACATGGATACGAATATCGCAGTCCCGACCAACGCGCTGGGCAACGCCAAGGCGAGCGGCAAGCCATCGTTCTTGACCAGCGGTACGATTGCTTCCGGCACCTTCGTGGTGAAAGAGCAGGGGTCGGATAGCCTCGATCAGTTCGTGTCTGGGTTCGACATCCACTAGAACTGAAATAGCTGGTGACTAGGGCGGGCGGCTCGAGCTTATCGAGCCGCCCGCTACGTTTTCGCAGTCAGGGAGCAGTGCGGTCGAGCGAACGATACTGAATCGCTTCACTGACATGATGAGCCGCGATCGCGCCAGCGCCGTCGAGGTCAGCTATCGTGCGCGAGACTTTCAGGATACGCGTGTAGGCGCGCGCGCTCAGTCCGAGGCGGTTGATCGCAAGTTCGAGCAGGCGCTCGCCGCCGGACTCGATTTGACAATGTAGTCGAAGATCGCTCGCGCGCATCTGTGCGTTGCAGAAAAAAGGCATCCCGGCGAAACGAGCCAGCTGCGCCTCGCGCGCGCGATTGACCCGCTCGCGGATGGCCGTCGACGGCTCTCGCGCGACGCGGTCGGTCAGGTCCTTGTACTTCACCGCCGGAACTTCGATGTGAATGTCGATGCGATCTAGCAGCGGGCCCGAGATGCGCGAGCGATAGCGCTGAATCCCGATCGGCGAGCAGGAGCATTCATGCTGCGGGTCGGTGTAAAAGCCGCACGGGCACGGATTCATCGCCGCCACCAGCATCACGGAGGCGGGAAAGGTCAGCGTCCCCATCACCCGCGAGATGGTTATGCGCGCGTCCTCGAGCGGCTGGCGCAGGACCTCGAGCACGTTCTTGCGAAACTCCGGCAATTCGTCAAGAAAAAGCACGCCGTGATGCGCCAGGCTGACCTCGCCGGGCCGCGGGATCGAGCCGCCGCCGATAAGGCCGGCGTCCGAGATGGTATGATGCGGCGCGCGGAACGGACGCGTCGTGATCAACGCGCGGCCGTCGAGCAGTCCCATCACCGAGTGCACCTTGGTGGTCTCTATCGCCTCTTCAAAGGTCATCGCGGGCAGAATCGACGGCAGTCGCTTGGCCAGCATCGTCTTGCCCGAGCCGGGCGGTCCGATCATCAGCACGTTATGACCGCCGGCGGCCGCGACCTCGAGCGCTCGCTTGGCCTGCTCCTGGCCTTTCACTTCGCTGAAATCGACATCGTAAACATTTGCGGCAGCAAACGCGGCGCCAAGATCGGCGGGCGCGGACTGCAGCGGACGCAGACCCTCGAAGAATTCGAAAGCCTCGCGCAAACTTTCGACCCCGAGCACCGCCGTGCCCTCACCGACGACCGACGCCTCCGACGCATTCTCGCGCGGTAGAATCACGCCGCTGAATTTGGCAGAACGCGCGAGCAACGCGGTCGGCAGCGCGCCCTTGATGCCCTTGATGCGCCCGTCGAGCGCCAGCTCACCGAGCACGAGGTACGCGCGCAGGCGCGCGCGATCCTTCAGCACGTTTTGCGCGGCGAGGATTCCCAGCGCCAGTGGAAGATCGAAGGCCGAGCCTTCCTTGCGCGTGTCGGCGGGTGCGAGGTTGATCGTCATTTTGCGGGTCGGGAATTCGAAGCCCGAATTCTTCAGCGCGGACTTGACCCGATCGAGCGCTTCTTTGACCGCGCCCTCGGCCAGCCCTACCAGGCGATGCGGCGGCGTGCCGGCGCCAATATCGATTTCAACTTCGACTGGAAACGCGTCAACCCCGACCAACGCACTGGATATTACGCTTGCGTGCAAAAACTTCCTTCGCTGCTAACAGCCAGTTGACACTAGCGCAACCAGAGGCTGCGAGCGATGCGCGTTATCCCGGGGACATTGTGCCCTGGGTAACACGTTTCGGGCTAATCGCGCGGAGCGTGAGCGCGCATGAAGCGGCGCCAGATTTGGCGCGCTTGCTGATCGTATTCGGTCATCGTGCGGACCAACGTCGTCAGCGCGCGACTCGGCATCAGCTCTTCGGGCAGAGCGGGATCCAGGTTGATGTGACGGATTACGTCGCGGCCGAGCACCATCGATTCTGCGGCGGCCACTTCCAGCGGCAGGCGCTCGAGCTTGCTCTTGCTCGCGAGCAATTCGTCAGTCAATGCGCCGTACCTCGCGAGCATCGCGGCGATATCCCATAGCCCGGTCGCTTTCGCATGTAGATTGTCGTCGAGATCGTGCAAACCGATGACTATTGCCACAGGATGTAGGCCCAGCGCTCCCAGTTGATCGCGCAGTTCGCTCACCGAATCGCGCAGGTTCGCTGGCCTGATCCAGAGACCGCTCTCGAGCTCGCGAAAGCCGCGCAGACGCATCGCGCGTTCATGACGCCGGAGCGCGGCGCGATCGCTGCGCGGGACGCTGGCGTCGAACACCCCGATCCACGCCCCCGACCACGGCTGGGCGAGCTCGTCTACGTGACGCCATTTGCGAACCTCCTCGCGCATCGTCTCGCCCGAGGGGCTCAGCCGGTAGAGTCCGCGACCGGTGTTGGCGGCGGCCGCTTGCTCGACCAATCGCGTCAGCGCCATTCGTAGACTTTGCTCCGAAAATCCCAGCACGCTGCCGACGCCAAGAATTTCCTGCGCAGACATCTCACGTGGGTAGCGGTTGGACAGGAAGTCGAGCACCAGCTCGCGCGCGGTGAGGTGTCGCGGTACATAACGAGGATTTGCAATTGTTGCCATTCTCTGTTACATACAGACCATGACGGTTCGAGCCCTGATACTTCCCGCCGGCCCGCGCCCACGGAAGATTGGAGGATATCATGTTCTCAGCGCGTAGCGTTTTCACCGCCGACGAATTGCTGACGCTCAAGCGCAAATCGCAATGGCGCGCAGCTTGGATGATCTTTCACGCCTGGGCGGTGATTTTCGGCGCGATGGCGCTGTTCGCATGGTGGCCGAATCCTCTCACCTTCATCGTCGCCACCTTGATAATCGGCGCGCGACAGCTTGGCCTGGGCGTTCTGTCGCATGACGCTGCGCACGGCTTGCTGTTCAACAACATGCGGCTGAACGACTTCGCGGGGACGTGGCTGACTGACTATCCTCTGCTCGGCGACATGTACGCGTACCGGCCCTATCACGTCGCCGGGCACCATCGGTTTACCCAACAGAAAAACGATCCTGATATCGGACTGTCGGCGCCGTTTCCAATCACGCGCACCAGCATGCGGCGCAAGGTGATTCGCGATCTAACCGGGCAGACCACCTGGAAGCTGCGCAAAGGTGTCGTGCGGCGTGCGTTCGGGCGCCCCGATATGCCCGCGTCGCAGCGGCTGCGGATGGGATGGAAGCGGCTGCATGGCGCGATCATCACCAACGCGATCATTTTCGCGCTGCTCGCTGCGAGTGGTCACTGGTGGCTGTTTTTCGCGCTGTGGGTGTTCCCGTTCATGACCTTTCACGAGCTTATCGTCCGCATTCGCAGCATCGCCGAGCATTCGATGACCACCGACAATGACGACCCGATGCGTAACACGCGCACAACACATGCGAACTGGCTCGAGCGCGCGATCATCGCGCCGTACTTCGTGAACTACCATCTCGAGCATCACCTGCTGATGGCGGTGCCGTGCTACAACCTGCCGCGCGCGCACGAAATGATGCTCGCGAAGGGCTACGGACCGCGGATGGAAATCCAGCCCGGCTACATCGCGGTGCTGACGCTGGCAACCTCGAAGCCGGACCTATCGCAAATGCAAGCCGCCGCGTAATACCTCGCGGAGTTCGATAAGGGGGATGAGACTCGCAAACGCCGCGGCAGTAGCCGCTCTTCTGCTTGCCATGATCGGCCCGGTTCGCGTCGCGAAGGCCGGTGCAAACCACAACACTATCTTCGTTGCCAACGGGTACGATGTGACCGCCTACCCAGCGGGCAGTCGCGGCGACGTTGCACCGATCGCTCTGTCGACCGACATGTACGATCCCAACGGCATCGCCACAGACGCAAGCGGAAGGATCTACGTTGCAAACTTCGACACCAACACGGTTACCGTCTATGCGGCGAATGCCAACGGCAACGTACCACCACTCGCAGTGATTGGCGGTTCCAACACGTTGCTCGCCAATCCAGAAGGCATCGCCTTGGATGGGGTCGGAAAGATCTACGTGGTGAACAGCCTTGATGACAGCATCACGATCTATCCGCCACTGGCCGCCGCCACCGGCGTCCTCAACGAAGCGCCGGCTGCCGTTATCATCGGCTCCGAAACCCGGCTTGATAACCCTTCCGCTATCGCTCTCGACTCCAAGGGAAAAATTTATGTCGCAAACGAGACGCGCGCTCGGGTTCTGCTACACGGAATCTACGACGCGGGAAGGGTCACTATTTACTCCGCCGGCAGCAAGGGGAACATAGCGCCTGTCGCTATCATCGGTGGCAACGCAACTGGACTCGCTCACCCCCTCGGCCTGGCCTTAGACTCGGACGGCAACATCTATGTGGGCAACATCTACACCGCCAACACTGGCGATGAGCCCAAATATAATGCCAGCATCACCGTCTATAAGGCCGGCAGCAACGGCAATGCATCGCCCACCGCAATCATTGCTGGTGACAATACAGGGCTCGATAATCCAGAGGGTATCGCACTCGATTCCCGCGGGAATCTCTATGCTGCGGGCGACGTAAACGGAGTTGGCTACAGCATCAATTTTTACCCAGCAGGTAGCAATGGCAACGTGTCGCCGACGGCAATTCTCGGCGGCGCCGACACTGGGCTGGAGTCGGCGAGTGGGATCGCATTTGGCGCGGGCGGGAGCCTGTACGTGGCGAACAGCTACGGCGGCCCCCAGTATTCAGGCAGCATAACCGCCTACCCGGCTGGTAGCAGCGGCGATGCGGTGCCGACCTCCACAATCACCAGCGGATTCAGCGGATACGCTTATGGCATAGCGGTGGATTCCACCGGGAACATCTATACGGTGGGCGATTCAGGCGGAGATGGACAGGGCAGTATCAACATCTATTCCGCGGGCAGCTATGCCATCGGCGCACCGATCGCCACGATCGCGGGAGATGCCACAGGTCTCTACTATCCGTTTGGGATTGCGTTGGATTCGAGTGACAACATCTCCGTGTTGAATAATGGTAACGTCATCACTGAGTATTCAGCGGGTAGCGTCGGAGATGTCGCGCCGAAGGCCACGCTGAACATCGATCGAATGGGAAAGAACCGTCCGAATGGCATTGCAGTCGATCGCAGCGGCAATCTCTACGTCGCGAATCAAGGCGTCTCGAATTGTAATGAGCAATCTTGCTTTCAAACCATCCCGCCCAGTGTTGCTTTCTATCCAAGTGGCAGCGATGGAAATGCCGATCCGAGCGTGGTCATCAGCGGTGCCAATACGAACCTTGCCTCTCCTTCGGCGGTCGCCGTCGATCACAGCGGAAACATCTATGTTGCGAACGACGGTCCTGCGAAGTGCGTGCGCGGATGTAATGAATGTATTCCGGTCCCGAGGGGGCCCGGAAGTGTCTCCGTATATGCACCGGGCAGCAGCGGCGACGCCGTACCCACCGCCACGATCAGCGGTCCGAATACCGGACTCAAGTATCCCTACGAGATCGCGCTCGACTCAAATGGGAACATTTATGTGTTGAACTCGACGCACTACGGCTTTGCTTGCGCGGAGGTAGTCAGCAAATCTGTCGCTACGAGACACGGTTTGCCGAAGGCTGGTAGCGTCACCGAACAGAAGCACGGTCCTATTCTGATCTTTGCACCCGGCAGCAACGGCAACGTCCCGCCAATCGGTATTATCGGCGGTCCTTTGACGGGACTAGACTATTTTGGCTCTTCGGGAATCGCGGTAGGGCCGGGCGGACCTTAGAGCGTCAGCGCCAGACGGCGCCTTCTGCTACCAATTCGTCGCGCTCCGCTTTTCCCAGGCCGAGCAGCTCGCCGAGCACGTAGTCGAAATCCTCGCCGACTTCGGGCGCGATCCTGCTGACTTTTCCCGAGCCGCCCGACAGCTTGAACGGTATTCCGGTGACGTTAGTCGGCGGTCCTTTTTCGGTAGAAACGGCGGGCCAGAAACCGCGCTCTTTGAGTTGAAGATCGCGCTCGCAGAGGTCGACGCCATTCTCCACCACGCCGGCTGCGATGCCAGCGCGCTGCAACGTCGCCATCGCATCTTCGGCGCTGCGTTCCGCCGTCCAGCGCGAAACATGCGCGTCAAGTTCGGCGCTGTTTTGCATTCGCAGGTAGAGCGTGCGGAACTTTTGATCACTGGCCCATTCCGGTGAGCCTATCGCGGTGACGAATCTTCGCCACTCCGGCCCCGTGCGTACGCTTATCGCGACCCATCGATCATCGTCGCCATCCAGCGCGCGGCATTTGTAAACCCCGTGCGGCGCGGCGGGACCGTCCTGCGAATTGTAGCCGGGTGCCGGCTGCGTGCGGCCATTGACCGAGACGTCCAGCAGCGCGGGCCCTATGACGCTCGCGACAGCTTCTAGCTGTGACAGATCGACGAATTGCCCGCGTCCCGTCCGCCGCCGATTCCAGAGTGCGACCAGCGCCGCGAGCGCGCCCGTGTATCCTCCGCACATGTCGGCGTACGAGTAGCCGTAGCCCGCTGGCGTGCCGTCGGGCTCAGCCATCAGCTGGGTATAGCCCGTGAGCGCCTGCAGGGTCGGTCCGTAACTGACATAGCTCGAGCGCGGGCCGGTGTGCCCGAGTCCGGACATGCTGATGCAGATGATGTCGGGTTTGATGGCAACCAAACTCTCATAATCCATCCCCCAACTGCGCATCACGCGCGCGGAGAAATTATCCATCACCAGGTCGCTGGTCGCAGCCAGGCGGCGCGCGAGTTCGACCCCGCGCGGATGCTGCATGTTGAGCGCGACTGAGAGTTTGTCGCGATGCAGGTCGCATTGCAGGCCGAGCTTGCGATTGCCCATCGGCGGCGGATCCTTGCGCTCGACTTTGACCACCTGCGCGCCGTGGTCCGCGAGGATGCGGGTGGCGACCGGGCCCGCGACCACCCAGGTGAAGTCCAGGATGCGGACGCCGTCGAGCGGCATCGCCGCCATCATCAGATCACTCCTTCCGCGTACAACGTGGCGAGCGCTTCAGGAGCCATCGTCAGGTCGTCGCGCAAAATCTCGCCGGTATGCTCTCCGGTCAGCGGCGGGCGCCGCGTAACCCGCCACGGCGTGCCGTTGAAAAGGTACGGCGCGCCCGGGTAGCGGAACTTGCGACCAAGCTCGGGATGTTCGACCTCGACCATGAAGCCGCGCTCGGCCAGTTGCTCGTCGTCGAATAGCGCCTCGGGCGGACGCACGGTCGCATAAGGCTGGCGCAGAAGCTGCGCGCGCTCGAGCAGCTCATCGCGCGGATAATCTTTGACCCATTCGTCGAGAACTTCGAAGATGTGCTCCGCCATCAGGTAACGATACATCGGCTGCTGGTAGTCCGGCGCATCGAGATCGGCTGCCTTGCCGTCGGACTTCACCCATTCGACCAGCGAGGTCCAGTCGCCGAGCGTACAATGCATGATGTAGCCGTCGCGGCATTTGCCGACGCGAAAGAACCGGCTCCAATGCAGTGTGCCACGCCGCGGCTCGGCCTCGTGGCGCTCGAAGTATCCGGCGGCGACGTGCTCGACCGCGGCCGCCGTGGCCTCCTGCATGCTGAGATCGATCCATTGACCTTCCGCGGTTCGATCGCGCGCCAGCAGCGCAAGCATGATGGCGATAGCGCCGAAGTATGCCGACGAATGATAAGCCTGCAAGCCGAGCGGACGGACCGGTGCGCGGCCCGGAAAGCCATTGACGTAGAGCATCCCGCCGAGCGCGGTCAGCACGGTGTCGTCGGCGATGAAGTCGCGATAAGGACCGGTCTGCCCAAATGGCGCAATCGAACAAAGAACCAGCGCCGGGTTCTCGCGATGCAGAATGTCCCAGCCAAGCCCGAGTTGATCGAGTGTGCCGGGCGCGAAGCTCTCGACCACGACGTCGGCGGAGCGAACGAGCTGGAGAAAAATATCGGCGCCGCGCGAATGCTTGAGGTCGAGCGTCAGCGATCGCTTGTTGAGATTGTAGAACCAGAAAAACAGGCTGCGGTCGCGATGCGGCAGGTCGTCGAGGAACGGCCCGATGCGGCGCGCGTCGTCGCCTGCCGGCGGTTCGAGCTTGATAACGTCGGCGCCCATGTCGCCCAGCAATCGCGCGCAGAATTGTGCGCGATGTCCAGTCAGGTCGAGTACCCGCAGGCCCGCGAGCGCGCCGAGCCCCAACTCCGTCATGGTTTTTCCGTCGACTTCGGTGCGGGCGCCTCGATCGCCTCGAGCTCTCGCTTGACCTTCGGCGGTGGCAGGTCCTCGATTGCGAATGAGCCGGTGTCGAGCGTCGGCGGAACTTCCATCAGGACTTCGTTTTTGGGCCCGGTGCGTTTGCCGCCGACCACGCGAATGGTTTCGAACGTGTCGGGATTGACCCATCGCACGCCCATCACGGCCGGTTTCGCCTGGCCATCGTCATCCACCTCAACGAGGGTGGTACCTTCCTTATCGAACATAGTTACTTTTCTGAGTGACATAATTTTTTCTATGAAGAAGAGATTAGCTGTGCGCGAAAATGATAGGGAGCCTGGCGTTGGAATTCAAACCGGCAAGGATGCTCATCCGGTTCCCCTTCCCGCGCGGAAGGGGTTAGGTTCCGCGCATAGACCCAACTGCTGTCCGTGCGCTCGATACTCGCGAACCAATGCGGCGTAAGTTAATCTGATCGGACACAGATCAAATAACTGGGAACTACGAGTGGCTGAGACCGACTATAAATCGACACTGAAACTTCCGAAAACCGACTTCCCGATGAAGGCGAATCTGCCCAAGCGTGAGCCCGAGATGCTCAAGCATTGGGATGAGATCGACATCTACCGGCGCCTGATGGAAGTGCGCAAGGACGCCGAGTCGTGGGTGCTGCACGACGGGCCGCCCTACGCCAACGGCCGCGTGCATCTCGGCACCGCGCTCAACAAGATTCTGAAGGACTTCGTCGTGCGCTCGCGCTCGATGCTGGGATACCGCACGCCGTTCGTGCCGGGATGGGACTGTCACGGGATGCCGATCGAGTACAAAGTCTCGCGCGATCTCGGCGGCGACAAGGCGCGAACGACACCGAAGCTCGAGCTGCGCAAGCTATGCCGCGCCGAAGCGGAGAAGTGGATCGACTTGCAGCGCTCAGATTTCCGGCGCCTGGGATGTATCGGCGATTGGTTCAAGCCGTATCTCACGATGGCGCCCGAGTACGACGCGGCGGAAATCGGCGTCCTGCGCAAGATGGTCGAGAACGGCTACGTCTATCGCGGCCTGCGTCCCGTGCATTGGTGCTTCGACTGCCGCTCCGCGCTGGCGGAGGCCGAAGTCGAGTATCGCGATCACGTTTCACCGTCGATCTACGTCGCGTTCGCTTTCAACTCGAATCTTCACGACGCCGGCACGCTGGCTGCGGAAGCCAACGATCGCGCCGAGCTCGCGGCCGCGCACAAAGCCGGAAAACTGTCGGCGGTTATCTGGACCACGACCCCATGGACGCTGCCCGCGAATCTTGGGATCTCACTCAACGAGACCTTCGACTACGTCGCGCTGAAAGTTGGCGACCACTACTACGTCGTGGCATCGCGCTTGGCGGACAGCGTCGAGAAGGAATGCGGGCTCGCGGTCGACAAACGAATCCCGCTCGACCGCTCGGCGCTCAAGCAACTCGACGGCCGCGATATTTTTCGGCATCCGTTTCTGCCGCGCGACGTGAAGCTGATGTACGCCGAGCACGTCACCGCCGACGCCGGCACCGGCCTGGTGCATACCGCGCCCGGACACGGCTACGAGGATTTCGTCGTCGGCAAGCTGTATGGGCTGGAGCCATTCACGCCGGTCGACGGCAGCGGTATTTTTACCAGGGATGGCGGAGCGTGGGAGGGGCAGAACGTCTTCAAGGCGAACCGGTCGATCGTCGAAAAACTGCAGTCGGTCGGCGCGCTGCTGCATTCACAAAATTTCTCGCACAGCTATCCGCACTGCTGGCGATGCCACAATCCGCTGATCTTTCTTGCGACTGAGCAATGGTTCGTGAGCGTCGACCATCACGGGCTGCGTGGAAAGGTCGTCGACGCGATCGATAGCGCGAAGTGGTATCCCGCATGGTCGCGCGAACGGATTCGCAACATGACCGAGACGCGGCCCGACTGGTGCATATCGCGCCAGCGCGCGTGGGGCGTGCCGATTCCGGCGGTCAGATGCGCGGAATGTGACGAGGTCGCGCCGCTGCTCGTGACGATGGACCGGGTCCAGGAAATTTTTGCGCGCGAAGGCTCGGACGCGTGGTACCGCCGGCCTGCCGCCGACTTCGTAGCGCCCGATGCGAAGTGCGCGAAATGCGGCGGCTCGGTCTTCAGCAAGGACGAGGACATCCTCGACGTGTGGTTCGATTCCGGCTCATCGCAAGCCGCCGTGCTTGCGGCGCGGCCGGAACTGACGTGGCCGGCCGACGCGTATCTCGAGGCGGTCGAGCAGGCGCGCGGATGGTTCAGCTCGTCGCTGTTTTGCGCGGTGTCGGAGCGCAGCACCGCTCCCTTCAAGAGCGTGATCAGCCATGGGCTGACTGTCGACGAGAAGGGACGCAAGATGTCCAAGTCGCTCGGCAACTCGGAAGACGCGGTCGATGCCGCGGGCAGAATGGGCGCCGACGTTCTGCGGCTGGTTTACGCCTCGCTCGACTACACCGCCGACATCACGCTCAGCCAGACGATCTTCACCGCGGTCGCGGAATCGTATCGAAAGATTCGCAACACCTGCCGCTTCGTGCTGGGCAACCTGGCTGATTTCGATCCGGCGCGCGACGCTATCGCATTGAAGGATATGTTCGAGTTCGATCGGTTCATCCTCGCGCGCACTGAGAAGCTCAAGAGCGAAGTGCGCCGTGCTTACGAAGCGTTCGAATTCCAGACCGCATTCCAGCTGATGCAAAATTTTATCGTGGTCGATCTGAGCTCGCTGTATATCGACGTGGCGCGCGATCGCCTTTACTGTGCGGGCGAAAAATCGCTGGAGCGTCGCTCGGCGCAGACCGCGCTCTTCCATATTCTCGACACGATGCTCCGGATGCTCGCGCCGCTGATTCCGTTCACCGCCGAAGAAGTTTACTCATATCTCCCAGGCACGCGGCTCGAAAGCGTGCATCTGACCACGATGCATCCGGCCAATCCAGCGTGGCGCGATGAAGAACTGGAATCGCGATGGGAGCGGCTGCTCAAGGTCCGCGACGAGGCGCTCAAACTGCTCGAGGCGATGCGCCAGGCGGGAACCATCGGCGCGCCGCTCGATGCCGCGATCAGACTGAGTGCTGACGGTGGCTCTGAGAGCGGCCTGGCCGAGACGCTCAAGCGCTATCGCGAAGAGCTGAAAGACTTGTTCATCGTATCGGACGTCGCGATGCTGGGCGACGCGGAGTCGGCTGAGATAAGGCGGCAGGCCGGCGGCCGCGAGGATTTTGCCGTCGATGGCAGCTTTGTGCGAGCGGCTGCGAATCCCGCAATCACACTGGTCGGCCGTCACGCGTCCGGCGCCAAGTGCGCGCGATGCTGGAAATACTTCGACGACGACGGCGGCCAGCATCTGGACGCGCGCTGCCGCGCGGTGGTGGGAGCGTAGCCATTGGCGGAGCGATCGAGCGCAAAGCCTCTGCTTGACGTTGCCGCTGTGCGAGGCGAGGGCAAGGAAACAGCCGGCTCGCCGCCGCGCAGGCCGTTCCTGTTTTTGTTCGGCGCGATCACGCTGCCGGTAATTGTCCTCGACCAGACGACCAAGCTGTTCGTCCAGGCGCACATGGCGCTGTACGAGAGTATCGCGCTGATTCCGAACTACCTGGACATTACCTACACACTGAATCCGGGCGCCGCTTTCAGCATGCTGGCCGACGCGCCGGCATGGGTCCGCAAAGCGTTCCTGCTATCGATGGCTGGCGCGGCGATAATCGTGCTCGCCGTGTTGATAGTCCGAGCAAAGCGCGTCTCGATTAATTCGATTGCCTTCGCGTTGATCCTCGGCGGTGCAGCCGGAAACTTGATCGACCGCGCGATTCGCGGACGCGTGATCGACTTCATGCGCGCGCATTACTACGACCTCAACTACCCGGTGTTCAACGTTGCCGATAGCGCGATCTCGATTGGCGTTGTGCTGATCATCCTCGCCACCTTCTTTGGCAGCGACGACGAGCCTGAAGTGCCGCGGTCAAATAGTTGACGGCAGCGCCGCGGCCGGTCTAGTTTCGCAATCGAAGTCCGCAGCGACGCCGGGCGTGGAAATCTCCGCCTGGCAGGGAGCGCACCGCGATGAAAGCAATCAACACCGTTACCGGGACCATCAGTCCGGAGCAGCTCGGGACCACACTGATGCACGAGCATCTGCTGATCGGTTGGGCCGGGTGGGAGCTTGATTGCGCCGCACCCAGATTCGAGCGCAAGGCGGCGCTCAAGAATTGTGTCGACAGGCTCAAGGAGGTCCGCGACCTCGGACTCGAAACGTTCGTCGATCCATGTCCGATGGACATTGGCCGTGACGTGAACTTCATGGCGGAAGTCGCGTCGGCATCGGGCGTGCGGATAATTTGCGCGACCGGCTTGTACAAGGAAGACCTCGGCAACACCGCCTACTTCAAGCAGCGGACCGTCGACGACATCGCGTCGGTCTATATCAGCGAGATCAACAAGGGCGTCGGTGATACTGGAATCAAAGCCGGCATCATCAAGTGCGCAACCGGCAAGGGTCAGGTTACCAAGTACGAGGAGATGTGCTTGCGGGCGGCGGCGCGCGCGCAGAAGGCGACCGGAGCGCCGATTACGACGCATACCGAGGACGGCACCATGGGCCGCGAGCAGCTCGAGATTTTCGCGTCGGAGGGCGCGGACCTGGCCCGCGTCATCATCGGGCATAGTTGCGGGTCGTCAGATCTCAGCTACCACGCGGCGATGCTCGATAGGGGCTGTATCCTGGGTTTCGACCGCTTCGGACTCGAGTTCCTGCACCCCGACAAACTGCGGCTGGCGGCTTTGATCGGACTGCTTGGCGTCGGCTACGAGAATCAGCTCGTGCTGTCGCACGACACGGTCGCATGCTGGCTCGGCCGCGGTCTCGATCTGACGCCGGAGACAGCTAAATCGATCGCCAACTGGACGCCGACGCATGTCTTCAAGAATATCGTTCCGGCGCTAAAACGAGCGGGAGTGGGGGAGGCCAAGATTCGCGCGATGCTGGTGGAAAATCCGCGCCGGTATTTTCAGAATTAGAGGACCGGCGCGCGGATTTTCAGCCAGCGGGTTACTCAGTCACGAACTCATTCACTGTCGCTTGCGCTAACCGGAGCGCCAGTCTCTACACCGGCGCGCCACTTGTCGATTGCCTCAACTGTAAAGCGCCAGTCGCTGCCAACCCGAAACGCAGGCAGCTGGTTTTTCTTTAGCATCCTGTAAATCGTGGAAGGGTGTACCCGTAGGTAGCTTGATACCTCTTGCACTGTCAGGACCCTGCTTCTCATCTCATCGAAACGATCCATGTGTCACCTCTGCGTTACGCGCGTTTTCCCCGTGTCCCCGGCTCTTAGACTCCCACGGGGTTGAGCAAGCCTGCGTACGCCACTCAGTACATACTAAACACATCATAGACAGGCCAAGCATTCAAGCGGGTATTTCGTGACAAAATGTCACTCATGGAACACTTTGGGTCACTGAAATTTAGCGATTCAGCCAAGTGATGACAAAATGTCGTCGATAGCGAGACTTTTAGTCAACGAATGGCCGAGACGGTCGAGTAATACGAATTCGAGTGCGCCCGAAGCGCGCTTCTTGTCGAGGCCAAGCGCCCGGATAAATTCATCGCTTTGCCAGTTGGGCGGCATCGCAGTAGGCAAGCCTGCGCGAGCGATTAGATGATACAGACGCGAGGCTTCGTCGGCTGAGAAGCCGGCGTACTTGGATGACAAGCGGGCCGCGGCGACCATTCCAATCGCCACCGCCTCACCATGAAAGTAGTTGCCGTAGCCGGCGCTCGCTTCGATCGCATGTCCGATCGTGTGACCGAAGTTGAGAGTTTTGCGCAGGCCGCCTTCGCGCTCGTCCGCACCGACCACGGCGGCCTTGTGGATAAGCGATCGCGCGACGACCAGCTCGAGCAGGTCGATGCGGCGCGCAAGTATCGCCTCGAGGTCGCGTTCCAGGTCGGCGATCATCGGCGCGTCCATGATTGCGCCGTACTTGATGATCTCGGCCAGGCCTTCACGAAACTCGCGATCGGGCAGCGTTGCGAGTGTCGATACGTCGGCGACGATCAGCCGCGGCTGGTAGAATGCACCAATCAGGTTTTTGGCATGGCGATGGTTGATCGCGGTCTTGCCACCGAGCGCGGAATCGACCTGCGCGACTACCGTGGTCGGTACCTGCACCAGCGGCACGCCGCGTAGAAAAGTCGCCGCGGCAAATCCCGCGAGGTCGCCCACAACGCCGCCGCCCAGCGCGAAAACCGTGCTGTTGCGATCGAGGCCGGCACTCGTCATGCGATCGTAGAGCAGCTCGAGCGTCGGAAGAGATTTGGACGCTTCGCCCGCCGGCACCGTCATTACGACGGGCGTGAAACCACTTTTGCGAAGTGCCTCCTCGACTCGCGCGGCGTAAAGCTTTTCGACGGTGGTGTCTGTAATCACGGCGCATGAACCCGGCTTAAGTCCGGCGTCGCGCGCCAGTTCGCCCAGCCGCTCCAGGATTCCCGCGCTGACGAGAGCGTTGTGTGACGCGGGCCCGAGTTCTATGCGGATGGTCTGCATCGCTACGCGGAGAATGAGAAGCCGTGCGCTGTCGGCATCACGCGTCGCGCGGCGTGTACGCTGAACGCGGCGATAACGTGGTCGGCCAGCTGCTCAATCGTGAGATCGGAAGAGTCGATTTGGACGTCAGCTTGAGCATAGGCGACCGCTCGCTCGTCCATCAGCTCTTTGACTCGCGCCAAGGTGGACTTTCCACCCTCGGTCAGTTTCGGCCGCTTCGTTTTCGATCGCTCGACGCGCGCCGCGACCACTTCAGGCCGCGCGCTGAGACATATGATCACGCCGACTCGCTTGAACGCCACGCAGTTCGATTGGTCGACCAGCGCGCCTCCCCCGGTCGAGATCACTTCGGGATGCGGCCCGTGGCAATGGGGGCATCGTCGTCGATCGCTGGTCAGGT
Organism: uncultured delta proteobacterium; assembly: GCA_963842215.1. Classification (GTDB taxonomy): domain Bacteria; phylum Desulfobacterota; class Binatia; order Binatales; family Binataceae; genus Binatus. Next base: position 364,151 of record CAWJFQ010000002.1, read on the forward strand.
GCGCGACTGCTTCGCGTTCGAGCTGGCGAAAGTGCGCCTCGCCATGGTCGGCGAAGATCTGCGCGATTGGTTTCCCAGCGCGCGCGACGATCACGGAGTCGACGTCCACGAATTCCCATCCGAGGCGGCGCGCAACCAGTGGGCCGGCCGAGCTTTTCCCGGTGGCCATGAATCCAGTCAGGATCAGTTTCGGAGTCATTTGCGTTGCAGCGCGAGTCTCATCCGGCCGCGTGTGCTTGCCGTTTCAGTAATTGCGGACCTGTTCGAGGAAGCCTTTGAAGTTGCGCGTAATCTCCGTCAGCGAATCGCCGCCGAACTTTTCCAGGAAAGCTGCCGCAAGCTCGAATGCGACCACTGACTCCGCGATGACCGCCGCCGCAGGAATTGCGCATACGTCGGAACGCTCGATCGCGCCGACCGCTTCCGCTTTGGTCTTGATATCGACCGAGCGTAGCGGCCGCATCAGCGTCGACAGCGGCTTGAACGCGACGCGCACCCGCAGCGGCTCTCCCGTGCTCATGCCGCCTTCGGTGCCGCCGGAATTGTTGGAATGGCGTGTAAAGCGATGCCCCGCGGCGTCGTAGCCGATTTCGTCGTGAAGCTCGGAGCCACGAATGCGCGCCGCCGTGAATCCCAGACCCAGCTCGACGCCCTTGACCGCTTGCAGGCTGAGCAGCGCGAACGCGAGGCGTCCGTCGAGTTTGCGATCCCATTGCACATGACTGCCAAGCCCGACCGGCAGGCCGGTGGCGACCACCTCGACGATGCCGCCGAGCGTGTCGCCGGTTTTTTTGCACGCGTCTATTTCCGCGATGATCTTGCTTTCGGCGTCGGCGTCGGCCACCCGAACTTGCGACGCTTCAGTGATCCGGCGCAGCTCTTCGACACTCAACGTAGCCGGAGTCTTTGCCTCGATTGCGCCGATGCTTGCGACGTAGCCGAGCACGTCGATTCCGAACGGCGCAAGAATCTGTTTGGCCAGTCCGCCAATCGCGACCCGCGCGGTGGTCTCGCGCGCGGATGCCCGCTCGAGCACGTCGCGAATATCGTCGAGATTGTACTTGAGCACCCCAGCCAGGTCCGCGTGACCAGGGCGCGCGCGCGTGACGAGTTCCGCTGCGCCGCGATCGCCGGGGTCGGCCGACATCTTCTTGACCCAATTTTTGAAGTCGCGATTTTCGATGATGAAGGTGATCGGGCTGCCAAGCGATTTACCGAAGCGAATGCCCGAGACCGGGCGCACTTCGTCTTTCTCGATCAGCATCCTGCCGCCACGGCCGTAGCCCTTTTGACGGCGCGCAAGGTCCGCATTGATCGCGGCAACGTCGATGTCGAAGCCGGCGGGCACGCCCTCGACCGTCGCGATCAGCTCGGGGCCGTGCGATTCACCGGCAGTCAAAAATCGCAGCATCGGTTTGGTTTCGCCTCCCGCGCAAATAGGTCGCGCGAGCCTCCGTCAGCCGATTCAACCAGACTGGACGGGTCGGCGAAAGCGGGGGCGATGGACAATTTAGGACCATGCCGCCGTACGACTCGCCGCATCGCTCGCGTGGGGTGTAAGTTGCATGCGCGCGGCTGCTTTCGGCCACGCGCAGAGAGATTCAGGATGCAGGCCAATATTGTGATCGTGGGCGCGACGCGCGGATTCGAAACACTGACCTATTCGATTCCGCGTGCCCTCGACGGCCTGATCCAGCCGGGACATCGCGTGCTTGCGCCGCTGCGCTCGCGCAAAGTTACCGGCGTGGTCACCGAGGTCGGCGAGCGGCTTTCGACAGGGGACCTGAAGGACATCCTCGAAGTGCTCGAGCCGCGTCCCCTGTTCGATCGCGCCCATCTGCGGCTCATGGACTTCCTTGCGTCGTACTACATGGTTTCAATCGCGGACGCCTACCGCAGTGTGATTCCTGGCGTCGCGCGCGTCGAGTCGAGAATGGCGTACCGGCTTGCCACCCCTCCCAACGAACTGGCGCGCGCCACGTTCACCCGAGTCGAGCGCGCGATTTTCGAGACACTTGGAAAGCGCGCGGCAACGGCGCGGCAACTCGAGAAACTCGGCCCGCCCAGCGAGGTGCGCACCACCATCGCGCGCTTCGTCGCCGAGGGCCTGTTGGAGCGGCGCGACGCGACCACCGGGAGGCATCGCGATTCGGCGGATTCGATCGCGCGAGCGGTCGGGGGCGCCGGCGTCGAGAGCGTTCGTGGCTCGAAGCAACGTGAAGTGTTGAATGCGATCGTCAACGCCGGCGCCACTGGCGTGCGCGTCGAGGATCTGAAGGCTGAAATCGGCGGTGCGGGCCCCGTGTTGAAGAGTCTCGGAAGTCGCGGGTTGATCGTAATCGAAGAGCCAGCGGCGACTGTTGGCACCGTGGCGACGGCGGCGTTCGATCTCACCGATGAACAACAGCAGGCGCTCGATGCAATCTCGCCGGCCGTTGAGCGCCGGCGCTACGAAGCGTTTTTGCTCTGGGGGGTCACTGCCAGCGGCAAGACTGAAATTTACCTGAACCTTGCCGCGCGAGCGCTTGCGGCCGGGCGCAACGTCTTGATCCTGGTGCCCGAGATTGCGCTGGCTGACGAAATTGTGCGCTCGTTTCGCGCGCGTTTCGGATCGCTGGTCGGCATCGCGCACAGCGCGCAGAGCGTGACGGAGCGATGGGCAAGCTGGATGGCGGCGCTCGGCGGGCAGGCGCGAGTGATGATCGGTCCGCGCTCCGTGATCTTTGCCCCAATGCACGACGTCGGGTTAATCGTCGTCGACGAGGAGCACGACGCGTCATTTAAGAATGAGGAGGGCATCCGCTATCACGCGCGCGATCTCGCAGTCGCGCTCGCCGGCTTTTCGAAATGCCCGATCGTGCTCGGTTCGGCCACTCCCTCGAGCGAGTCGTACGCCAATGCGCGGCGCGGACGCTACCGGCTGCTGCACCTTGCGCGGCGCGTGAACGATCGCGCGATGGCCTCGGTCGAAGTGGTCGACATGCGGCGCGAAGTCGGCGAAGCGCGCAAGTTGGCGGCGGCTGAATCCACCAATGGCGCGCCATCGCGGCCGAAGCCCCGAGCTGAGGAGCTCTCCGATGCTGTGCCGCTCTCGACCACGCTGCTCGCCGCGCTGCGGGAAAATCTTGCGTCCGGCGGCCAGAGCATGGTGTTTCTCAATCGCCGCGGCTTTCACAATTTCTTGCAATGCCACATTTGCGGCAATGTGATCGCCTGCCCGAACTGCAGCGTCAGCATGACGTTTCATATGCGCGACCGCTCTCTGCGATGTCACTACTGCGGTAATCACGATGCCGCCCCCGACACCTGCCCCGAGTGCAAGGGCTACGGGCTCAAGGGCCAGGGCTTCGGCACCGAACGTCTAACGCAGACGCTGGCGGAGATGATGCCGACCGCGCGCATCGAAAGGATGGACTCCGACACCAGCCGTTTGCGCGGCGCGCGGGCGCGGATGTTGGCGGAGCTTCGCGCGGGCGAGATTGATATCCTGGTCGGCACGCAGATGATCACGAAAGGGTTCGATTTCCCGGGCGTCACTATCGCCGCGGTAGTGAACGCCGACCTGGCGCTCAACATGCCTGACTTCCGTTCCGCCGAGCGAACGTTTCAATTGTTGACGCAAGTTGCGGGACGCGCCGGACGTGGCGAGCGCATGGGACGCGTGATCATTCAGACTTACGCGCCGAATCACTACAGCATCCGCGCCGCCAGGGATCAGGACTACGCGCGCTTCATGCGACGCGAGCTGCAACTGCGCCGCGACCTCATGTATCCGCCGTTCGCGCGCATCGCGATGGTGCGAATCGAGGGCGCGGAGCCGCAACTTGTCAGGCGTACGGCCGAGGCGGTCGCGAAATCGTTGGCGAGGGGCTCGACCCCCGACGGAATCCGCGTGCTGGGACCTGCACCGGCGCCGATCGAACGAATCAAGCAGCGCTACCGCTGGCAAGTGATGGTAAAATCGCGCGAGCTGAAACCGATGCGTGCGGCGCTTGCCGCGATGCGCGCGGAAGTCGCGGCCTCCGCAGAGCGCGACGACATTTATCTTGCGATCGACGTCGATCCAGTAAGGATGCTGTAAGCGAATGAGCGACAACCATCAACATCGAGCCGGCGCATCATGTTCCCCGCGCCCGTCACGCTTTCGACGTGAAGATGCACGACGGCGCGATGATCCGCATTCGGCAGCACGGTATTTCCGGCGCGCCACGATTGGTCCTGAGTCACGGCAACGGCCTCGCCATCGACGGCTATTTTCCTTTCTGGGGACCGCTGCGCGAAGGCTACGAAGTGATCGTCTTCGATTTTCGCAACCATGGTCACAATCCGCTGCATGGCGCTGAAGGACACACCTGGCAAAATTTCATCACGGATATGGAAACGGTCTGGCACGCGATTAATCGCGAACTTGGCGCCAAGCCGGCGGCCGGCTTGTTTCATTCGCTGTCGGGCGTCACGGCCGCGATGCATGCGCTCAAGTTTGGCCGCCGATTCGACGCGCTGGTGCTGTTCGATCCACCGGTCTATCCGCGCGCGGGACATCCAATCCAGTATCTGCAGCAATCCGACAAGGAGTCGCTCGCTTCACGCGCTGCCCGCCGACCCGAGCGTTACAAGGATCCTATGGAACTGGCCCGGCAGTTCGGCCGGCGCTTCAAGCGATGGGTGCCCGAGGCGTACGAACTGATGGCGCGAGCGACGCTGCGCCACGATCGTTCGAGCGGCGACTGGATTCTGGCCTGTCCGCGCGAATACGAGGCGCACGTATTTTCGAGCGGCGCCAATCCGGACCTGTGGCTGCAGATGGCGCATTGCCCGGTGCCGGTGAAGCTCGTGTGCGGAGATCCAACCCTCGATGAAGTGATGCCGCCGGCACTGATTGGGCGCGCGATGGCCGAGGAACTCGGCCTGCCTTACGAAGCGATCGCCGATACGACGCACTTTCTGCAAATCGAGCGCCCTGCCGATTGCATTCGCGCGGTAGAATCCTTTCTTGCGCCGCTCGGACTCGCTGCGCCCGTTGCCCTTTGATAGATATAGAAACCGGTACACGAGATGGCGCTGCTGAGAATTCGCAAATTTCCCGACGACTCGCTCAAGGAGCCGGCCGCCGCTGTCAAGAACATCAACGGCAGTGTCGAGGGGCTGATCGACAGCATGGTGCAGACCATGTATGCCGCGCCGGGCGTGGGTCTGGCCGCGCCGCAGGTCGGAGAATCGAAGCGGATAATAGTGCTCGACACCGATCACGAGCAGCCCGGCAAGCATCTGCTCAAACTGATCAACCCGCGAGGTGGTCGAGGCCGAGGGCAAAGTCCTCTGGGAAGAAGGTTGCCTGTCGGTGATCGATTACACCGCCGACGTCGAGCGCGCGGCGCACGTGCTGGTGCGAGCGTGGACGCCCGACGAGAAAGAGATAGAGCTTGAAGCCGACGATCTGCTCGCGGTGGCGCTGCAGCATGAGATCGATCACCTGGATGGCAAGCTCTTCATCGATCGGATCAGCCGAATCAAGCGCGAGCTCTACAAGCGCAAACTGAAAAAGCTAATCAAGGAGGGCAAAGCCGACGACGCGCGACCCTCCACCGTGCGGATCTAACATCGCCGAGCCATTAAAGATCGTTTTCATGGGTACGCCGGCATTGGCGGCCCACATCCTGGAGCGGCTAGTGATGGCTTCAGGAGCCAACTTCCGCGTTGTCGGAGTCGTCACGCGTCCCGACCAGCCGCGCGGGCGAGGGCTCGGCACGGAGCCGAGCGAAGTCGGCGCGCTGGCGACGAGCCGCGGGATTCCTACGCTCAAGCCGAGCAAAATTCGGACACCCGAATTTTTGAGCGAACTGAAAGCTTTCGAGCCCGATCTACTCGTGGTCGCAGCTTACGGACGAATTCTGCCGAATTCGATTCTCGACCTTCCTCGAATCGCACCGATGAACGTGCACGCGTCGCTCTTGCCGCGCCATCGCGGCGCCGCACCGATCGAAGGTGCGATCCTGGCGGGCGACGATGAGACCGGAGTCACGATCATGCGAATCATCGAGCGGATGGACGCGGGGCCGATGTACTTGCAGCGCAAAATTCCGATTGAACCGAACGACACGCAAGGCACGCTCAAGGAAAAACTCGCGGAGCTTGGTGCAGTCGCGATGCTTGAGGCAATCGATCTGGCGGCTCGCGGCAAATTGGCCGAGACGCCGCAGGACGAAGCGCTCGCGACCTATACCGCACAGGTCGAAAAGAAAGACGCGCTGATCGATTGGACTTCGAGCGCCGTGCAAATCGAGCGGATGACGCGCGCTTACGATCCATGGCCGGTGGCGCGCACGCGTCTTGGCGGCGACGAGGTTCTTATTTGGAGCGCCGCCGTCGAGCTCGAATCTGTAACGAACGACCCTCCCGGCACGATCGTAAGCGTCAAGCCACATCTCGTCGTGCAGTGCGGAACCGGACAATTGAGGCTGTTGGAGATGCAGGCAGCGGGACGAAACAGGATTGCGGCGGCTGAATTCGCTCGCGGCAAACGCATCCAGGCCGGAGCACGATTCGGCCCATGAGCGAGGAACCGACGAAATTGAAGCTCGCGACCAAACCGAGCTCGCGCGCCGACGAAGGTCTCGGCTCGCGGATGGTGGCGGTTGAGATTCTGTATCGCGTCGATCAGGAGGCCGCGTATGCCGACGTTCTGCTCGGCGGGCGCTTGCCTGATTTCGCGCCTGCGGATCGCCGGCTGATCACGCGACTGGTGCTGGGGACGCTGGCATGGCGCGGGCGTCTCGACTTCGAGCTGGCGCATCTGGCGGGACGCAAGCTCGATGGAATTCAGCCGGCGGCGCTGGTGATCATGCGAATGGGACTTTTTCAGCTTCGATTTCTTGATCGAATTCCGCAGCATGCAGTCGTCGATACTGCGGTTAGCCTGGCCAAGCGTATTCCGGAGACGCGCAAGGCGTCGGGCTTTGTCAACGCCGTCATGCGCCGAGCGACCCGCGAAGCTGTGGCGATGCCTTCGCGCGAGCGCAACGAAAAAAGCTTTCTCGCAGTTGCATACTCGCATCCGCGCTGGATGGTCGAGCGATTCGTCGATTGGTTCGGGGTCGCGAATGCCGAGCGCCTCATGACCGCGAACAACGACGCCGCGCCCAACGTCATTAGGTTGAATCTCACGCGCGGATCGCGCGCCGAGATGATCGAGAAGCTGAACGCGGACGGTTTCGAAATTGGCGCGGCTGGCCGCGCGCCCGAAACAATCGTGCTGAACGGTGCGCCGCATTTCGAGTCGCGCTCGTATCGCGAGGGATTGTTCCACGCGCAATCCGAAGCGTCGCAGATGGCCGTGCGAATGCTGGCGCCGCGCGCAGGCGCGACAGTTGTGGATTGTGCGGCGGCGCCGGGCGGTAAGGCGACTCATCTTGCGGAGATGGTTGGCGAAAACGGACGCGTGATCGCAGTAGACGTGAACCTCGGCGGCCTCAAACACGCGCGCGATTTGGCGCGACGCTTGCGCCATCGCAATCTCGAATTTGTTTGCGCCGATCTGAATGAATCCGCGCCGCTTGCGCCGTCGAGCGTCGAGTACGTGCTGCTCGACGCGCCATGCACAGGAACGGGCACACTGCGCGAGCATCCGGAGATCAAGTGGCGGTTGAAGCCAACCGATCCCGCGCGGATGGCTGCCATTCAATCGCGAATGCTCGAGAACGCGGCGGCGCTCGTGCGTCGCTGCGGTGCGATAGTGTATTCGGTTTGCAGCATCGCGCCCGAGGAGGGCGAAGGTGTTGTCGATGCCTTTCTAGCGAGCCACCGCGATTTCGAAATCGATAGGAGCACCGCAAGCGGCGAGTTGAAGGACGTGATCGACGCGCACGGCTTCATGAAGACACGCCCGGACGTCGGCGGACTCGACGGGTTTTTCGCCGCACGGCTGGTTCGAAAAAGTCAGTAAACGAGTAAATATTGATAATTACATGCTACTCAGGTAGCGTGTATTAACGAAGTGATTCAGTCATTTCGTGATCATGGTACGGCGGATCTGTTTCGGCAGCGAAACACTCGTCCAGCCCGGCGAATTCCTCGGGAGCTCTGGCGAACTGCTCAACGGAAATTGAAAATGTTGGACGTCGCAGCGCGTCTCGAAGATCTGTTGACTCCTGCCGGTAATCGCCTCGAGCTTCTGAGGGGTGATCAGGCGGGTCGTCACGGCATCCGGATTAACGACCAATATCGCCTCACGTTCCGATGGGAGAATGGACATGCCTACGAAGTCTGCATCGAAGACTATCGTTAGAAATCCTGATTGGCTGGGTCCTGCGATCGCTCCCGGCGAGATCCTCCTCGAGGAGTACCTGAAGCCGCTGGGTGTTGGGCAGGTAGCGGCTGCGCGCCGCCTGGACATTTCACTCAACCGCTTGAACGAGATTGTGCTCGGCAAGCGCGCCATCACCGCCGATACTGCTATCCGCCTTGGGCGCTTCCTGAAGACTTCCCCACAATTCTGGATGCGTCTCCAGGCCGATTGGGACCTGAGTCGAGCGATCGACCTGCGGGCGCGCAAAGCCTCCTAGCTGAGGGCCCTTCTTCGCGTTGGGCATACGGCGTCGCGAGTCGCAATCGGATAGCGCTGCCGCTAATCTCTGGACCATGCCTCCCTCGACCAAAGATCCGGCCGACAAAATTGCGCCGTCGATTCTGTCCGCTGACTTCGCGCGGCTCGGCGATGAAATCCGCGCGGTCGAAGAGGCCGGCGCCGACATGATTCATTTCGACGTGATGGACGGGCACTTCGTTCCCAATCTGTCGATTGGAATCCCGGTGCTCGAGTCAGTGCGCAAGGTGACGAGGTTGCCACTCGATGCGCATCTGATGATTTCCGAGCCCGCGCGCTACGTCGAGCCGTTCGTGAAGGCGGGCGCGAATTCAATTTCGGTGCATTGCGAGGTCTGCCCCGATATCCCGGCGATGGCCAAGCGCATCCACGACCTCGGCGCGCGCGCGTCGATCGGCATCAATCCCGAGACCGACGCCGACAAGGTGCTGCCCTTCGCCGAGCATCTCGACATGATCCTCGTAATGAGCGTGCATCCGGGCTTCGGCGGCCAGGAATTCATCCCGGCCGCGCTCGACAAGCTGCGCTACATCCGGCGCGAGCTCAAGCGTCGCGGACTCACTATAGATGTAGAGATCGACGGCGGCGTGAAACTCGACAATATCGCCGACGTAAAATCCGCCGGCGCCAACGTGTTCGTGTCCGGCTCTGGAATCTTCGGCAAGCCTGACTATCGCAAGATCATGGGCGAGATGCGCGACCAAATCGCGCGCACACCGCTCAAAATCTAGCGGCTTACCATCACTTCGCCGGACTCGCGCGCTATCGCCTCGGGTGATATAACCACTCGTCTGTATCTTCCCGATCACACTCAACCGGAGACGGGGTGTAGCTCAGCCTGGCCAGAGCACTGCGTTCGGGACGCAGGAGTCGCTGGTTCAAATCCAGTCACCCCGATTTCTTTTAAGTGAAGTTCCTCAATTAGTCGGCTGTGTATTGGATACCGCTTGAACCTCCCAACTAGTCGGCTGTGTCTTGAATACTGCTTCAACCTCTCCATTATCATTGAAGTATGATTGAAGCACTGCTGATTCTTGCCGCGTACCTCATAGGCTCGATTCCGACTGGCGTGATCGTCGGACGGATACGCGGTTTCGATCCGCGCGCGGTCGGCTCCGGCAATATCGGGATGACCAACGTGGCGCGCGCAGGCGGCATAAGCGCTGCGTTCATCACTTTCGCTGGCGACCTGCTGAAGGGCGCAATTCCCGTCCTGGTGGCGCGTGCCACGGGGTTTCAACCGGCTGCTATCGCATGGGTGGGACTGGCTGCGTTCATCGGCGCGATCTGCTCGGTCTTTTTGGGCTTTCACGGCGGCAAAGGGATCGCTGCCGCGCTGGGAATCTGGCTGGTGATCTCGCCGCTCGCAATTTTGATCCCGCTAGGTGTGTTCGCAGTGGTGGTTGCGATCAGCCGAATCGTGTCGCTGGCTTCGCTCGCCGCGGCGATTGCGCTGCCGCCGACGGTCGCCGCCCTCGGCTTGCCCCATCACTATTTGCTGCTCGCGATCCTGATGACTGCGCTGGTCCTGTTTCGCTTTCGCGAGAATATCCAGCGCCTGTCGCGAGGCGAGGAGCCGAAGTTCCAGCCCAAGCGCAGCGGAGCTGTTGCGTCCTAGCGAAAGTGCCTCTCGATTAATCGGACGCCCGCCAGTTAAGCACCCGGGAACCTCCGCCGACCTCAGCACAGCAACAATTGTGACGCGGCAATGCGAATCGCAACGGCCATTGCCCCTTGGCATCGCGCTTGCGTCCTCGAATGCGCTGGATGTTGGCGCAATCCCGCCGGATGGACTAGGTATCTGTCTATGATCAGCGAGGGAACAGGCCAATGAATGCAGCGGAAAAAAAGGAATTAGCCACCGATTTCCTCAGCGAGTTCAACGATCCCGATCCGGCGCGGCTCGCCACCATGATCGCGAACGACTTCGAGTGGAAGATCATGACCAGGATGGAAGGTATGGCGCCGGCAAAAGGCCATGAGGGGTTGAAGACCTTCGCGAAAGGGATCAAGACGATGATGCCGGGCGGCCTTGGCCTGAAGATTCATACCGTCATTTGCGAAGGCGATCGGTGCGCAGTGCAGGCTGAATCGAATACGACCGCGGCTAACGGCAAGAAATACAACAATCGCTACCACTTCGACATCCGCTTCGACGGCGACAAGATTGCCGAGGTGCGCGAATATTGTGACACCAATCACGCGCGGGAGGTCTTTTTCGCCAGGTAGCCGGCCTCGCTCGAGCGGGACCGTCTGGTGTGCGCGAAATTGGGGACTTGAACCTTCTCCATCTTGAGAGAATGGTTATGGCTGGTGGTGGATGAGGCAGGGGCCGGCGTTTGTCCAGCGCGCGGCCCGTCTGAGCAGCGACCGAGAGGAGACTTATGAAGAAGGTTGAAGCGATTATCAAACCGTTCAAGCTCGACGAGGTCAAAGAGGCCCTGTCGAGTATCGGTGTGCAGGGTCTCACGGTCAGCGAGGTCAAAGGATTCGGCCGCCAGAAGGGCCATACCGAGCTCTACCGCGGCGCGGAGTACGTGGTGGACTTTCTGCCGAAGGTGAAGCTCGAGATAATTGTTTCCGACGAGCTGGCGGCGCAAGTCGTCGAGACTATCGAGCGTGCAGCGCGCACCGGCAGAATCGGTGACGGCAAAATCTTCGTCATGCCGATGGAAGAAGTGGTGCGTATCCGTACCGGCGAGCGCGGCGTCAACGCACTCTAGGACACCACTCTGTCTCCTCTCCCTGCAAGGAGAGCTGTGCGCAACTGCTTCGCGTCCTCTGTCCCTCTCCCTGCAAGGGAGAGGAAGGGTGAGGGTCCTATTACAGCGCCCTGCGCGATTCAGGATTCTGCCTGTGCTCCGATCGTTCCGTTAAAGCTCTCCCGTAGTCCATCGCGCCGCGGAGTCAGACTCAGTTTTTCTTTCCGTTCCTCGTGACCCCCCGGCCGAAGTCCCACTTGCGGCCTTTCTTGAACTCGCTGACGATTCGTCGCGAGACTACCATCCGATGCACTTCGTCGGGACCGTCGTAGATTCGTGCGAACCGCGCATGACGGTACATCCGGGCCAGCGGCGTATCCTCCGACACCCCCATCGCGCCATGCACCTGGATCGCTCGATCGATAACGTCGTGCAGTACCTTCGCGCCGAAGAATTTGATCAGTGATATCTCGACCCGCGCCTCGTCGCCGGCGTCGATCTTCGCGGCCGCGTTGAGCGTGAGCAATCGCGCCGCCTGGATCTCTGCGGCCGAGTCGGCAATCCAGTTCTGAATCGTCTGCTTGTCCGACAGCGGACCGCCGAACGCTTGGCGATTGATCGCCCGATCGATCATCAGCTCGAATGCCCGCTGCGCCTGCCCCAGCCATCGCATGCAGTGATAGATGCGTCCGGGGCCGAGCCGCTTCTGCGCGATCGTGAACGCCTGTCCCCGCGGTCCGAGCAGGTTCGTCAGCGGCACGCGCACGTCGGTGTATTTGATCTCGCAGTGACCGCCCGACGTTTCGCCCATCACGGGCACGATGCGCACGATGTGATAGCCCTTGGTGTCCGTCGGCACCACGATCATGCTGAAGCGCTCATGCGCCGGCGCCTCGGGTTCCGTCACGCACATCACGGTCGAGAACGCTGCGACGTTGGCGCCGCTGGTGAACCACTTGTGGCCGTTGATCACCCACTCGTCGCCGTCCTGCACCGCGCGCGTGCGCAAGCCGGTTGGATCGGCGCCCGAGACTTCGGGTTCCGTCATCGAGAAGCTTGGATAGATGTCGCCGTTGACCAGCGGCGCGAGCCAGCGTTTTTTCTGCTCCGGATTTCCGTACAGGTGCAACATGGTGGCATCCTGCGCGGAATGCGTGCCGAGGCCGGCGATCGCGTATTCGCTGCGCCCGACGATTTCATTCACGAAGACGTAGGGCATGAACTCGAGTCCGCCCCCGCCAATATCCTTGGGCAAGCCGAGCGCCCACAGTCCGCGTTTTTTCGCTTCGGCCTGAATTGTCTTCAGCGTGCGAGACGCTTCTTCGCCGCCCCGCTCGAGAACTTTTTCATTGGGATAAATAAGCTCGTTCAAAAAACCCGAAACGCGATTGCGCAAGTCCTGGACTTCCGCACTGGCTTCGATCTCGGCGACACTTTGCATGGTACTTCTCCTGTATGGGCGGGCGCCTACACCGATCGTTATCGCGCATCGCCTCCCACTGACAAGCGCTCTGTCCCCTCTCCCTGCAAGGGAGAGGAAGGGTGAGGGTCCTATTACAGCGCCCTGCGCGATTCAGGATTCTGATTCTGTCTGAATTCTACGTCGTCTAATCCAAAGCTGGTGGGCTGGTATCAGACGCTATGATAGGAACGAAGAATCACGCCTCGCAGAGGAATTCTACGATGATCGATCTTTACACCTGGACGACGCCTAACGGCCGCAAAGTTTCAATCATGCTCGAGGAGTGCGGCCTCGATTACTCGGTTCATCCCGTAAACATCAGCAACGGCGACCAGTTCAAGCCGGACTTCGTGAAGATTTGTCCGAACAGCAAGATTCCTGCGATCGTCGATCATGACGCCGGCGTCTCGATCTTTGAGTCGGGCGCCATCCTCATGCATCTGGCGGAGAAAACCGGCAAGCTGCTGCCGTCGAAAAATCCCGGGCGCGCGAAAGTGCTCGAATGGCTCTTCTGGCAGATGGCGAACATCGGGCCGATGCTCGGCCAGGCCAACCATTTCATCAATGCTGCCCCCGAGAAAATCCCTTACGCCATCGATCGCTACGTCACCGAATGCGCGCGCCTGATTAAGGTGCTCGACAATCAACTCACGCAAACCGAATACATGGCGGGCGCCTATTCGATCGCCGACATCGCCACCTATCCGTGGCTCGTCGTCGGCTTTCCTGCGCTCAAAGCGGCCAAGGCCGACGTTGTCGGCGAAGGCGCGAGCGTCGCGCGATGGCTAGCCGCCGTCGGTGCCCGGCCCGCAGTCAAGAAGGGCATGGAAGTGCCGAAGGTCTAGCCCACCCGCTGCGAGCCTGACGCGGTTGGCGCAGCTAGCGGTTGAGCGAGACCATCATCGCGGCGGGATACCTGCCGCCGGCTGCGACGTCTTTGGGTGAGGCCTTGTCTATCCGCTTGAGGTCGTCGGCGCTGAGAACGACATCCATCGCCGCGACGTTCTCCTCGAGATACTTGCGCCGCTTCGTGCCCGGTATCGGCACGATGTCATCGCCTTGCGCCATCACCCATGCCAACGCGAGCTGGCCGGGCGTGCACTGTTTGTCTTTGGCGATTGCTTCGATTTGCGTGACGAGTTGCAGGTTCTTGTCGAAGTTCTCACCCTGGAAGCGCGGGGAGAAACGCCGGAAATCGTCGGGCGCCAGATCATCGAACTTCCGAATCTGTCCGGTTAGAAATCCGCGGCCAAGCGGACTGTACGCCACCAATCCGACTCCCAGCTCGCGGCAAGTCGCCAACGTTCCGTCCTCGGGCTCGCGGCTCCACAGCGAGTATTCATTCTGCAACGCGGCAATCTGATGCACCTTGCAGGCGCGCCGGATCGTCTCGGGCGCAGCCTCGGACAGGCCGAGGTAACGCACCTTGCCTTCCTTAACCAGCTTCGCCATCGCACCGACCGTATCTTCAATCGGCGTCTTGGGGTCGACGCGATGCTGGTAGTAGAGATCGATCGTGTCGATACCAAGACGCTTGAGGCTGGCTTCGCATGCACTGCGAACATACTCAGGACGGCTGTTGATTTCGCGAAAAGTCGGATCCGACGGCGAGCGCACGATGCCGAACTTGGTCGCGATCACAAATTTGTCGCGGCGGCCGCGGATCGCTCTGCCGACCAGTTCCTCGTTGCGATGCGGTCCGTAAGCGTCTGAGGTGTCCCAGAAGGTGACGCCCAGCTCGAGCGCCCGCTCCAATGTATCCATCGACTGCGCATCGTCGCGCGGGCCATAGAAATCCGACATGCCCATGCATCCAAGCCCGATCGCCGACACGCTTAATCCGCTTTTCCCAAGTTGTCGTGTGTTCATTTTTACTGTGTGTGACTCGCTCTTTTGAGTACAGCCAATTAGTTACCGCAAAAAACGCAATTTCAAATAGATTGCGCTGACAATCAGTTGTACGACCATCACCGGAATCCCGTATCGCGCGAACTCGGCGTAGCGCAGCGGGCGTCCTTCGCGCATGCATATCCCCGCCGCGACGATGTTCGAAGATGCCCCGAACATGGTCCCGTTGCCGCCCAGCGTCGCTCCGTACATCATCGCGTAGAACAACGGCATCACGTGCACCGGAATGTGGCGGTATCCGGCGGCGAGTTGCGCTGCGGTCGCCCACCCCTGGCTCTCTGCGTACTGCCGAACGACCGGCACCATCGCCACCACCAGCGGGATGTTCGGAACCGTGCTGGAGAGCAGACCCACGGTTGAGAGTATGGTCAACGAGGCGGAGCTGATTTCGCTGCCAAATACATCGCGCAGATGTGAACCGACGGCGGCGATCACTCCGGTGGTATCGAGTGCGCCGACCATGACAAAAATACAAACAAAAAAGAGCAGCGTATCCCAGTCTATGTCCGCGAGGACGCCGGACACCGTATCTATGCCGCTCAAATAGATTGTCAAAAGCGAGAGAGCAGCCCCAAAGATCGCCACTGCAGCCGGGCCGATCGAGCTCGGAAGGTCCTCGCCGACGATGAACAGGATAACCATCAGCGCCAAAATGACCACCCCGATAATCAGCACGCCGAAGTGATCTATCTTTGGGATCTCGACGTCATCTGCTGGTGCCCTCGTGCGCCAGATCGAACGAAACGAAATCGGAAGCATCAACGCGAGCGCGATCAGCGATAACAGGCCCCCGAGGCTCGCTGAATACAGATAACCGGCGAAGCTCATTCCGATGGAGTTTCCAACAATGAACGTCGCCGGATCGCCGACCAGGGTCAGCAATCCGGAGGCGTTGGAGACGAAAACCAACAGCAATATCGGAGGTGCGAAGTCGACCTTCATCTTGCGGCACACCCCAATCAGCAAGGGTGCAAACAAGATGACGACCGTAGCGTTGGGCAGGATCGCGCAAATCGGCGCGGTCAGTATGATTATCGAAAGCAACAGACGCCGGCCGTCACCGCGGACTATCCGCAGCACTATTGCGCCGAGGTAGTCGAAAATTCCGGTCGGAATCAGCGCACGCGCCACAACCATCCCGCCGAAGAAGAGCCCGATCGTATCGAGGCCGGCATTCACGCCGGACACGGCGGTACCTTTCGAGACGACACCGAGTAGCCGCAACAAAACCGCGCCGAGGAGCCCCGCGACCGCGAGGTCAAGCCAGTCGAGCGCGATCGAAAGTATTACTGCGGCGAAAGTCAGCGCGGCGATAATCGCGGGCAGGTTGGACGCACTGGTCATAGAGGAAGCAATCGAGTATCACCCAGCCTGATCGAGAGACAACTGGTGCAGGTTTGTTGGACTGGACCGGGCTGCCACTATCGGATCGAAACGTTCCATCGCGAGTCATTTGACAGCATGCGTTCGAATGCGCTGAATTCGAGCGATGCCGGTACCCGGGCCGATTCCCAAACCCGATCTCCACGGATCGATTAATCACGTATCGATCACGGTCAGCGATCTGCCCGACGCGATGAAGTTTTTCGGGCCGATGCTGAAGTTCCTCGGCTACACCGTCGGCGGGATTTTCGAGGACACGCGCTCCGGCGGCCGCCTCGCCGTCAATCTCAACGACTCGAACGGAACCGCGGTCAATATCTGGCAGGCGAAGCCCGGTCTGGCGGAGCATCGCTTCGAGGTCTACGAGCCCGGCCTGCATCACGTCGCGTTCAATGTACAGCGCCACGAGCAGGTCGATGAATTGTTCGAGCTGGTGCGCTCGCTCGGCGCGGAGATTCTCGACGGACCCGGCGAGTTCCCGTTCGGCCCCGGGGGCTACTATGCGGTCTATTTTCTCGGGCCGGACCGGATGAAGTTCGAGGTCGTGCATATGCCGCTGGCCGAGAGAAACTACCGCCAGATGATCGGCGCTATCGATCGCGGGAGCCGCTGAGCATGCGATACAGCGCGCTCAACGACGTTCGCGTCGTCGATCTTACTCACTTCATCGCGGGTCCCTATGCCACCAAGCTGCTGGCGGACATGGGCGCCGATGTCGTCAAGGTCGAGCCGCCGTGGGGCGACGGCGGACGCAGGCTCGGGCCGAATCGCGCAGGCGCCGAAGATCGCGGCGGGCTCTTCGCGTTTCTCAATCTCAACAAACGCGGCGTCACGTTGAACTTGAAGCACGACCGCGGCCGCGAACTCTTCGCCGGTCTGCTTGACGGCGCCGATCTCCTGATCGAAAACTTCGCGCCCGGCACTCTCGCTGCGCTGGGCATCGCGCCCGATGATCTGATCGCGAAATTTCCGAAGCTGTCGGTGATTTCGATTTCGAACTTCGGGCAGGACGGCCCCGAACGCGACGGCAGGTTGAACGACCTGGTCCTGTTCGCGCGCGGCGGCTGGACGTTTCCGGTGGGCGAGAAGGATCGCGCACCGCTGACTCCTCCCGGCTCGCTCGCGCAATACGTCGCTGCCCTGTATGGGGCGATTGCCGCGATGCAGGCGCTGGCCGCACGCGACCTCGGCCTCGGACACGGCCAGCATCTGGACGTTTCGATCCTCGAGGCGACCGTCGCCACCATGATTTACGAAACGGTCACGTTTCAATCCACCGGCATCGTGCGCGGGCGCGAGGGCAAGCGCTTCGCAGTCGGCCCGTTTATGATCGTGACGCTGAAATGCAAAGACGGGTACGCCGGCCTGCATTGCGTGACCGACAAGCAATTCGAAGGCTTGTGCGATCTGATGGGGCGGCGCGAGCTCGCTTCCGATCCGCGTTTCAATAGCGCGTTGAACCGGATGCTCAACAACAACGCGCTGCTCGAAATCGTTGAAGAGTTTTTTATTGAGCGCGAACGCAAGTGGCTCTACCGCGAGGGCCAGCGTCGCGCGATTCCGCTGGTGCCGATTCCGAGCGTGGCCGAAGTGCTCGATTGGGAACAGACGCGGGCGCGAGATTACTTCGAGACCATCGACGATCCAATCCTCGGCAAACTTCGCGTGCCGGGGACGCCGCTGCGCCTGACCTCGCATCGCGCCGAAGCGTCGCGCCCCGCGCCGCGGCTCGGCGAACACAATCGCGAAATATTCGGCCAACGATTGGGACTAAGCGACAGCACGATAGAGACTCTGAAAAAAGCGGGCACGATATGAACACAGTCCTCGACCGCAAAGTTCGCGTGCTCGACATCTCGATGGGATGGGCGGGTCCGCTGGTCGGTCAGATGTTCGCCGAGATGGGCGCCGAAGTAATCAAGGTCGAGGATACCAATCACTTCGACTGGTGGCGCGGCTCGCTCTCGATGGCGCCGCCTGAAATGCAGCCAATCGAGCGCGCCTCGGTCTTCAACACCGCCAATCGCGGCAAGCGCGGCGTCACGCTCGATCTCACGGACCCGCGCGGAATTGAGATGCTTAAACGGCTGATCAAGGTCGGCGACATCTTGATTGAGAATTTCAGTCCGGGCGTGATGGATCGGCTGGGTCTCGGCTACCAATCTGTGAGCGCGATAAATCCGCGGATGATCATGATCTCGATGCCCTCGTTCGGCAGCGACGGTCCCGAATGCAACGCGCGCGGCTACGGCAACACGGTCGAGGCGATGGCGGGAGTGACGGGACTCACCGGATATCACGACGGCGACGGGCAGCGTTACACGCTCAGCAACGCGCTGGGAGATCCGGTTAGCGGCTTGCACGGCGTGTTTGCGCTGATGGTGGCGCTGCGCGAGCGCGAACGCACCGGACGCGGGCAATGAATCGAGCTGGCCCAGGTCGAGGCGCTGATACCATTCATCACCGAGCCGATGCTCGAATATCAGTTCACCGGAAAAGTGCCGGCCTCGCGCGGCAACCGGCATCGCGAGCATGCGCCCCACGGAATCTATCGATGCGCGGGAGCTGACGATTGGGTAGCGCTCGCCTGCGAGACCGACGACCAATGGCGGCGCCTCACGCGCGCGCTGGGAATCGAGCATCTCGCAGATGACCATCGCTTCGCCGGCGCGTCGTCTCGCAAAGCCAACGAGGACGCGCTCGACGCCGAACTGTCGCGCGCTATTGCGCCGCTAAGCGCCGAGGACTGCGTCGCGCGCCTTCGCGATGCGGAACTGCTTGTCGCGCCCGTGAATCCGGCGCCGGCGG
Organism: uncultured delta proteobacterium; assembly: GCA_963842215.1. Lineage (GTDB taxonomy): Bacteria > Desulfobacterota > Binatia > Binatales > Binataceae > Binatus. The sequence goes on from CAWJFQ010000002.1 coordinate 383,016, forward strand.
TGATGAGCGATCCGCAAATCCAGAGCCGCGAATATTTCGTTGCGATCGATCGCGCGGTGGTTGGAACTTATCTCTATCCGGGCGCCGTCGCGCGAATCCCGGATACTCCGCTTCGCGCCGACGCTCCCGCGCCGCTGTTGGGCGAGCACAACCGCCAGGTCTTCGCCGAGATCCTCGAGATGACCGACGACGAAATCACCGAGCTCGAGCGAGCAGGCGTGATTGGATCGAGTCCGCGGCAGTATCGAGTGGCGTCGTAGTTTCGCCAAATTCCGGGGAAAAGCCTCTCAACTACTGTAGTATAAAGCGAAAGTGTTTCACGTGAAACGTTTTTAGTTCAGGAGAACGAAACGCGAATCGCGGACGTCAGTGCACGTTGTCCTGGGGGACGAAGCCGTGCAGCCCTTTGAACGCGCCGTCGAGCACCTCGACCTGGGAGCCTCGGTCGTCACTGTTGATGATGCGCACCGGGGTGTTGTTGTCGACCTGCTTGGCGGCCAGGCCCTCGCCGAGCCCTCCGATCATTCCGCCGACGCCGCCCTGCTTCTTGAGATTGGTGAGTTTAGTGAACGTGTCTTCATCCGGATAAACCGCGACGGTGCTCTCGCCGTTGTGCGCGACCAACTTATGCCCGCATCCGGCAATTGAAAGCCCGGCTCCAATCACAAATGCGCAGATGATGACCGTTGAAATTCGCATCGAGGATCTCCTCTACCGCGCGTTTTAGCATGAGCGTCGCGAAAACGGCCACACGAAAGCGCAGACGCGTTCCTGCCAGAACCGCGGAGCGCGCTGCCGCGGCACACACGATGGAAAACTTGAAAATTGCGGGGGATTCAGGGCCGTGATAGGCTTGCCGTTTCGCTCAGCGGGCCAGTGCGCCCGAATCAAACGGAAATGCGAATCGGCCTGATCTCAGACACTCATATTCCCGAAGCCTGCGAACATCTCCCACCGAGGGTGTTCGAGGTGTTCGCCGGGATCGACCTCGTGATGCATGCGGGCGACGTGTACGTGAATCGCGTGCTCGACGAGCTGTCTGCCATAGCACCGGTGATCGCGGCGCTCGGCAATGGCGACGAGGGCCTTGACGGACATCGCTACCGCCTCGATCCCGACGATCGCGTACGCGAGGCGCACCTGGTCGAGATAGAGGGCGTGCGAATCGGGTTGGTGCATGCGATTCCGACGCCTGATGAGACGTCGGACGAAGTCTTTGCGCGTGCGATGGATACGCAATTCGGCGGCGCGGTGGACGTCGTGGTGCAGGGCCACAGTCACGTCGAGGGCGTGACGCGGTTCGGCGCGACACTGGTCGTCAATCCGGGCAGCGCGACGCTGCCGCGCAATCTGGTCGGGGTGCCGGGAACGGTCGCGATACTCGAAATTGGAAAGCGCGGCGAAGTGTCGGCCGAAATAATCAGCCTGGCCTAGCCGGGCTGCACGAAATGCCCCAGGAGGAATTGTTGTCCGCGGAAAACGCAGTGCCCGCCACCAAACGCGCGGTCACGATGGAAAAACTGGTCAACCTGTGCAAGCGCCGTGGAATTGTTTTTCCGACGAGCGATATCTACGGGGGACTCGGATCCACCTTCGACTACGGCCCATTGGGCGTCGAGCTCAAGCGCAACGTCAAAGAGGCGTGGTGGCGTGAGATGGTCCAGTACCGCAGCGACGTGCTGGGCTTGGACTCGGCGATTTTTCAGCATCCGCGCACCTGGGAAGCATCGGGGCATCTGAAAAATTTCACCGACCCGCTGGTTGATTGCAAAGACTGCAAGCAGCGCTTCCGCGCCGACCATCTGACGGGCGACAAATGCCCCAATTGTGGCGGCGAGCTGACACCGGCGCGCAATTTCAACTTGATGTTCAAAACCTTCATGGGCCCGGTCGAGGATACCGCCGCGGTGGTTTATCTGCGGCCGGAAACTGCGCAGGGGATCTTTTCGAACTTCGAGAACATCGTGGACACCCAGCGCGTCAAGCTGCCGTTCGGCGTGGCGCAGCAGGGCAAATCGTTCCGCAACGAAATCACGACCGAGAATTTCATTTTCCGCACGCGCGAGTTCGAGCAGATGGAGATGGAATTCTTCGTTCGTCCGGATCGCGAGGAAGAAGAGAAGTGGTATCGCTACTGGGTTGATTTTCGATTCAACTGGCACGTCAAGTTCGGCATCAAGCGTGAGCATCTGCGCGCGCGCGAGCATGCAACCGACGAGCTGTCGCACTATTCCAGCGGCACCACCGACATCGAGTTCCTCTATCCGTTCGGATGGGGCGAGCTGGAAGGCGTAGCCAAGCGCGGGAGCTTCGATCTCGATCAGCATGCGAAGTTCAGCGGCAAGGACCTGACCTATTTCGACGAGGACACCAAGACGCGCTTTCGGCCGTGGGTGATCGAGCCCGCGCTTGGTGTCGATCGCGCGATGCTCGCGTTCATGCTCGACGCCTACGACGAGGACGTAGTCGACAACGAAGAGCGAATCGTGCTGCGGCTCGATCCGCGGCTGGCGCCGATCAAGGTTGCGGTCTATCCGTTGCTGCGCAAAGCGGGGCAGCCCGAGAAAGCGACGGCAATTCGCGACGCCTTGAAGCGGCATTTCACCGTTGCCTACGATCAGGCAGGCTCCATCGGCCGGCGCTACCGGCGCCAGGACGAAGTCGGTACGCCCTACGGCGTGACGATCGACCATCAGACGATGGAAGACGACACTGTAACGCTGCGCGATCGCGACTCGATGACGCAGGATCGCGTGCCGATAGCCGGGCTGGTCGAAGAGATCGGCAATCGAATCGGCTGGACGAGCTGATAATTCAACATTGTCTCAGCATCAAGCAGGGACGGGAGAAACGGTTTCACATGGGTCGCATTCATCCTGAGATTTATTTTTTCGGTGCAGGCGCAGCGGAAGGACGCGCCGAGATGCGCAACCTGCTGGGCGGCAAGGGCGCGAACCTGGCCGAGATGGCGCGGCTCAAGCTGCCGGTGCCGCCTGGATTCACCATCTCGACGCAGGTCTGCAACTACTTTTACGATCACGGGCACAAGTATCCGAAGGGTCTGACTGAAGGCGTGGCGAAAAGCGTCGCGCGAGTGGAGAAAGCGCTCGGACGCAAGTTCGGCGACGCGAAAAATCCGCTGTTGGTGTCGGTGCGCTCGGGCGCGCGCGTTTCAATGCCCGGGATGATGGACACGGTGCTGAACCTGGGGCTGACCGACCAGACCGTGGCCGGACTGGCAGAGATAAGCGGGAACCCGCGCTTTGCGTGGGACTCGTATCGGCGGTTCTGCCAGATGTTCGGCGATGTGGTGCTCAAGCTCAAGCCGGAGAACAAGAACGATCCCGACCCTTTCGAGGAAATAATCGATCACAAGAAGGCGACGCGTGGCGTCAAGAACGATACCGATCTGGACGTCGACGATTTGCAGGAACTGGTCGGCGAGTTCCGCGCGCTGATTCGCTCTCGCGTCGGCCGCGACATCCCGCAGGATCCGCGCGAGCAATTGTGGATGGCGATCGGCGCGGTGTTCGACTCGTGGCACAACGATCGCGCGATCACGTACCGGAAAATCAACAACATCCCGGGCGACTGGGGCACCGCGGTTACCGTGCAATCGATGGTGTTCGGCAACCTCGGCGACGATTGCGCGACCGGCGTCGCGTTCACGCGCGATCCCGGCACGGGGGAGAAGGGGATCTACGGCGAGTTTCTGCCCAACGCGCAGGGCGAGGACGTCGTCGCTGGAATCCGCACCGGACGACAGATAAGCCTGAAGGCGGGGCGACAGTGGGCGGCGCGCCAGGGTATCAGCGAGGCGGAGCGAGCGGCGCAATACTCGACGCTCGAGGAAAGCTTTCCCGACGTTTACAAACAATTTCTCAAAATCGCGGCGCAGCTCGAAAAGCATTTTCGCGACACCCAGGACATGGAATTCACAATTGAGCGCAATCGGCTGTTCATGCTGCAGACGCGCAACGGCAAGCGCACCGCGCAGGCCGCAGTGCGAATCGCGGTAGATATGGCCGACGAGAAGCTGATCGATCGCAAGACCGCGCTCAAGCGCGTCGAGCCCGAACAGCTCGAACAGTTTCTACATCCGCGGCTGGACCCGTCGAGCAAAAAACACGTTATCGCGCGTGGACTGCCGGCGTCGCCCGGCGCGGTCAACGGCGAAGTGGTGTTCTCGGCGGATGAAGCGGTCGCCGTCGCGGAAGCCGGGCGCAAAGTAATTTTGGTGCGGCTGGAAACCTCGCCCGAAGATATCCACGGGATGCAGGTTGCCGAGGGAATCCTGACAGCGCGCGGCGGCATGACGAGTCACGCGGCCGTGGTCGCGCGCGGGATGGGCAAGTCGTGCGTGGCCGGGGTCTCGGCGCTGGAGATCGACTATGGCGCCGGCACGCTGTCGGCCGACGGCGCGGTCGTGCGTCGTGGCGAGTACATCACGCTCGATGGATCGGCGGGCGAGGTGATCGAGGGGCGCGTGCCGACGGTCGAGCCGGAGATGCCGGCGTACTTCAAGAAATTTCTGTCGTGGGCCGATGAGGTGCGCAAGTTGGGCGTGCGCGCGAACGCCGACACTCCCAACGATGCGAAGATTGCGCGCGATTTCGGCGCTGAAGGAATTGGGCTGTGCCGCACCGAGCACATGTTCTTCGATCCTGAGCGAATCTCGGCGGTGCGCGAAATGATCATGGCCGAGAACGCGGCTCAGCGCGGCCGCGCGCTGGCGAAGATCCTGCCGATGCAGCGCGAGGATTTCGTCGGAATCCTGAAAGCGATGGCCGGGCTGCCGGTCACCATCCGTTTGCTCGATCCGCCGCTGCATGAGTTCCTGCCGCATGCGGACAACGAGATGCGCGAACTCGCCGGCAAGATCGGAACGACCTTCGAGCACTTGAAGCAGGTGCGCCAGAGCCTGTTCGAGGTCAATCCGATGCTGGGGCATCGCGGCTCGCGGCTGGGAATCAGTTTCCCGGAGATTTACGAGGCGCAGGCGCGCGCGATTATCGAGGCGGCGTGCGAGCTGCGCAAGCAAGGTGTGAAGGCGATGCCGGAAATCATGCTGCCGCTGATTGGCGAGCGCCGCGAATTCGACATCCTGGCGGCGCAGATTCGCGAAGTGGCGGCCGAGGTCTTCAAGGAACGTGGCATCAAGGTCGCATACACGATCGGCACGATGATCGAAGTGCCGCGCGCGTGCGTGGTGGCGGATCAGATCGGCGAGGTCGCGGAATTCTTTTCATTTGGCACCAACGACCTGACGCAGATGACGTATGGGATCTCGCGCGACGACGCGGGAAAATTTCTGCCCGACTATATTCGCACCGGAGTTTACAAGAAGGATCCGTTCGCGGAGCTTGACCCGGTCGGCGTGGGCGAGCTGATGCGAATTGGAATCGAGCGGGGCCGCAAGGCGAATAAAAAATTGAAGATTGGCATTTGCGGCGAGCATGGCGGCGATCCCGCCAGCGTCAAGCTCTGCCATCGCCTGGGGTTGGATTACGTTTCGTGCTCGCCGTACCGGATTCCGGTCGCGCGACTGGCGGCGGCGCAGGCGGCGATAGAGGCTTCGCAGAAGAAGGCAGCGTTCAAGGACGTGTAGTCGCGATAACCTCCGAGGACTTCGGGCAAGAGCAGAATCCTAAATCGCGCAGGGCGCTGTATTCGGACCCTCACCTTCATCCTCTCCCTCACAGGGAGAGGAAACAGAGAGTCGCCAAAGCGCTTCTTACAGGGAGAGGAGACAGAGCCTAGTCGATGTATTTCTTTTCGAGGGCCTGGTACTCCGGTACGCCCATCGTCCGCACGAACTCCTCGAAGACATTCGAGCTGGTGCCGATGCTTAGTTTGCCGTTGCGCTTCAGCTCGGTCATCGTCGTGCGAATCGAATCGTAAGCCGCCAGCATCGTTCCTATGTGGATTGTGACCTTGAAAGAGTACTGTTTCAGTTCGTTTAGGGGCAGCAAGTCGCCGTTGTAGATTAGCGGCAGGTCGCCGAGCTTTTCGGCGTAGCGTTTGAGGTCGTCGACGGTTTTGATGCCATCGACGAAAATCAAATCCGCGCCCGCCGCGCGATAGGCGTGCGCGCGACGCACGACATCGTCCCATCCGTTGACCTGGAGCGCGTCGGTGCGAGCGATGATGACGAGACTGCGGTCGCGGCGCGCGTCGCAAGCCGCACGCACTTTCGGAACCATCGCTTCCATCGCGATGACCTGCTTGCCCGCCAGAAAGCCGCATCGCTTGGGGAAGACCTGGTCCTCGATGTGAATCGCCGACGCGCCCGCGTCCTCGTACTCGCGCACGGTACGCCAGACGTTGAGCGGGTTTCCGTAGCCGGTGTCGGCGTCGCAAATGACGGGGACGTTTACCGCTTGTGAAATCGCGCGCGCGTTGGCGACCATTTCGGTCATCGTGAGCAATCCGAGGTCGGGATATCCGCGCGCGGCCGCTGTGCCGAAGCCGGTCATATAAACGGCGTCGAAGCCGGCGGCGGCGGCGAGTTTCGCCTGCAGGCAATCGAAGACGAATGGGGCGACGATCATCTCAGGGCCCGCGAGCAACTCGCGCAGCCGCGATCTTTGTTCATACATCGGGAAACGCTCCGTGAACTATGCGAAGTAATCTTCGGCGCGAATGGCGGGAATATCGAGCTGGTAAATGCGATTGTTGCGCAAGACCTTGAGATTGACGTTCTCGCCGGGACGATGGTTGCCGAGCGCCTCGTAGAGCACGCGCCGATCGTTAACGTCGGTATCGTCAATCGAAATCACCAGGTCGCCCTGCTGAAGACCGGCCTTTTCGCCGGGGCCGCCGGGCATCACGCCCGCGATAACGACGTGCTCGCGCAGGGTGTAAGAAAGCACCCCGAGCCATGCGCGTGGCGCAGCGGTAGTGCGACGGCCGTGGTTGATCAGCTCGTCGCGCACCGCGAGGAAACTTTCGCCCGGCACGCCCAGGATCGCGCGGCCTGGGTCGGCGAAATTCAAATATGAAATGCCGACGACCTGCGACTGAAGATTGCAGATCGGTCCGCCGCTCATCCCGATACTCAGTGACGAAGCGGTGACGCTGACGCATTTGTCGAGCACAAATTCCCAGACCGCGTCGAAGGGGCCGAGATAGGTGATGATGCCGCAATCGGCGCATCGCTTCTCGCCGCCTAGACTCGAGACAGTGAACGCCTCCTGGCCGACGACGCATTTTTCCGACGATACGACTTCGACGCTGGGGATCTTGTCGCGATCGATCTTCAGGAGGCCGATGCCGGTGCTGTAATCCTTGCCGACGATCTTCGCCTCGAGCTGCTCGCCGCCCGGCATCGTGACGATCACGTTTTGCGCGCCAAGCAACAGGTAATGAACCGTCAGGATGAGCCCGTCGGGACTGACCACGGTGCCGGTGCCGCGGCGGTCGGTGCCCAGGCCAATCGCGGTCGAGACGTGCGTCGAGGGGATATGCGAATGCACGCCGACGGTGGCGCGCAGAACTTTCTCGAGCAGGAATGGAGGTGCGTTCACGGTGGATATCCTGCGAATAGGCTAGGACCGCGGACCCGTGGTTTCAAGCTCGATGGTCGAAGTATGCGGGCAAAAAAAGAGGCGGCCTCCGATGAGACCGCCTTAGTTCAGAAATTCGACTGGTTTTACTTCGCGCTATTCACGGGCGCATCAGGGATCGCGGTCTCATTCGCCCGAATCTGAAGGGTTTGCAGCGCCTCGCCCAAGTCGAGCTCGCTGTATTTCTGATTCGCATACAATTCGTCGAGCCGCTTAACCGCCTGGTTGGGAGTTACCGCGTCCATCGAGAGCTGTCCCGAAAGCTGATGGATAATGCGACGGGCTCCCTTCCAATGAAACAGGTCCGCGGCGGAATTCAGGACGTCGAGCTTGCCGACGCTGACACGCATCGCGTCCGAGTAGCCGTTAACGTAACCGTCTTTGGCCGCCACGTTGAGGCGGTTCCAGAAATTGCCATTGTGGCTAACATTGGCCGAGGCAAAGGCAACTGCCCAGCTAGCCATAAAGCCGAGCATCACGCCGGCGGCGAATTTCTTCATTTAGCGATGGACCCCCGATCCGATAACAACCCGTTTAGCAGAGTTACGTCGCAAGCTCAATTTAGTTACATCCCGCATAGGGAAGCATTACAAGACAGCGTTGTTCAATAAAATCGCTGTAATCTTCTGACAAGCCTCGCGCATTGCACCTTGCCGATGCCGAGGCTCCCACGCCACCCACAACACGCCGCAGTCTAGAATATTTAAGGAGCCAGGTAAATATGGCTATTTTCCGTCTAAAAGGGTGGCTTAGGAACGTTAGGATTGAATGAGCGCGCGAATGGGTGCCATGATCATTCGGCCCGAATTTAGCGCGAAGCCGATGTCCATCTACGAACAAGTCCTCACGTTTATCCACAGGCCCACACCTGAAACGTTCGAGGGGCTTTCGCTCAACGTTTTTCGGCATCAGTTCGAGACTGTTGCTGCATACCGGCGCTATTGCGAGGGGGTCGGGGCTGATCCCATTACGGTCCGGAGTGTGGACAGCGTCCCTGCGGTCAGTAACGTCGCGTTCAAGTACGCCGACCTTGCGATCGACGATGCTGCACTATCGGCGGGTGCTGCAGTTTTCCTCACCAGCGGAACCACGCAGGGCCGGGAACGCCGTGGCCGTCATATTGTGGCGAGGCCCGAGATTTATCGCGCATCCGCGACTACCCATCTGAGAACGATGTTGTTCCCAGACGCGCGTCGCGTGGCGATGCTCGCAATCCATCCCAATGCCGACTTGATGCCCGAGTCGTCGCTGGCAGCGATGGTTAGTTGGTGTATCGAGGAATTCGCGACCCGCACGCATCTGGTGGCCGCGTCGCGCGACAGCGTCGATGTCAAAGCGGCGGTTACGTTTCTTGCCGGCTGTGAAACTCGGCGCGAGCCGGTCTGCATCCTGGGGACCACGGCTGCGTTTGCGGCGTTGTTTTCCGAGCTGTCTGACGTCGGCGCCAAACTTCGGCTCGCGTCGGGTTCGAGAATGATGGACACCGGCGGTGCAAAAGGACAGGCGGTGCCGATGCAAACCTCGGAGGTTGTCGCACGCGCAGGCGAGCTGCTGACGATCGCGCCCGAGATGGTTATCAACGAATACGGAATGACTGAGTTGTGCTCGCAGCTTTATGACGCGACCGCGTTTAACTGTCCCGGCGCGTCGAATACTGAAGAGCGCTACAAGATTCCGCCGCCGTGGCTTCGCGTAACGGCGCGCGATCCGATCACGTTGCGGCCGCTGGCCGATGGAGAAATCGGACTGCTGACGTTCTTCGATCTGGCCAATGTCGGCTCGGTATCCGCCGTCATGACGGAAGACCTGGGATGGGTCGAGCCAGGCAAGGTTCGAGTGCTCGGCAGAGCCGCAGGAGGTGAGCCTCGAGGCTGCGCACTTGGGATAGGGCAGTTTTCGGCGACCGAAGCACAGCGCATCATGTCTGCTGCTGCCGAGCGTGCGGGGGCGATTCGATGAGCGCAAACATGGCGTCCGATGAAGCGCGCGCACGCGAGGCAGAAAGTGCGAGCGTCAGCGCGGATCGAATGGCCGACGCACTCGCGCGCACATTCGCACTTTGGCGCAAGCGCGATTACGGGCGGCGGCACGACGCGATCGCGGCAATCGCGCGAGCCGCGGGATATTCCGCCGTGATGCTCGAACACTCGATCGACGCCCTGCTCAAGCCATTCACGAGCGAGGCGCTGAAATCGATGGCCGCACAGGTTTTCTCGAACGGCAGGATCGACCGGCCAAAGACGGTCGGGTTTATCGTCGCCGGCAACGTCGCCGGCGCTGGAATGCATGAGATCGCTATCGCGTTGATAGCGGGGGCCAGAGTGGCTATCAAAACCGCCTCGGCCGAGCCGATATTTTTCGCCGAATTTACGCGAACGCTGGCTGAGATCGATCCTGAGGCCGGCGCACGCATCGAGGTTCTCAACTGGAGCCGCTCAAGTATAGACCTGACCGCGTCGTTGATTGCCAGGAGCGACCGGGTTGTGGCCTATGGCGACGACGCGACGATTGAGTCGCTTCGCAACCACGCTAACGTAATTGGATTCGGCAGCCGGGTCAGCGCCGCAGTTGTCGCGCCTAGTGCTACTCTTCACTCGCAGATTGAAGGCGTAGCTGCGTCGCTCGCTCGTGATGTTGTGCTGTTCGAGCAACTAGGCTGCCTGTCACTCCATCATGTATTTGTCGTCGGTTCCGAGAGTCGAGGACCGCGCGAGCTGGCGCGTTGCATAACGATGGCAGTCGAACAGATGGCGAAAATAATGCCGCCGGCTGCCATTCCGTTGCGTGACGCCGTCGAGATCCGAGGAGTGCGGGAGCGGGCGCGCTGGCGTGCGATCGCGGGAGAGCCGGTCGAATTGTTTGAGGGTAGCGGGCTGGATTGGACGCTGGTTTTCGAGCGGGGGCCAGCGCCGTTCAAGGTTTCGCCGGGATTCAGAACGCTCCACGTGACTGCTGTGCGCGATCTAAAAGAGTTTCGCGATTGTATTGCATGCGTATCGGGACGAATCGAAGCGATGGCGATCGCAGCCAACGAATCGGAAGCCTTGGAAATGCGTAAAAATATTGAACCGATGGGAATTCCGTACATCTGCGTGCCGGGCGAGATGCAATCGCCGCCGCTCGACTGGCGCCACGGCGGCGGTGGGTTTCTCAACCTGATGGTGGGATCGCGATGAGCGAAATGGGGGAATTCTTTCGTCGGAACCTGGCGCAGACTTCCGACGCACCGATCGGCCTGGAAATCTCGCGCGCTGAGGGTTGCTGGCTGATAGCGTCGGACGGACGTCGTTACCTCGATTTCATTGCTGGCATCGGCGTGTCCGCGCTCGGCCACGGTCATCCCGAGGTGCTCGCCGCGATCGAAGCGCAGGCGCGGCGCCACCTGCACGTCATGGTATACGGCGAGTACGTGATCGAGAGCCAGGTGCTGCTGGCGCGGCGGCTCGTGGAGCTTCTCCCGCGGCCGATCGAGCGGGTTTATTTCACCAACAGCGGGACGGAAGCTATCGAGTGTTCGCTCAAGGTGGCGCGTAAGTTTACAGGGCGCGAGGGATTCGTCGCGTTCGACGGCGCGTACCATGGCGACACGATGGGCGCGCTCGCGCTCTGTGGGAATCATGCGATGCGGGCCCCGTTCGGCGCGTTGCCGGGGCCGGTGTGCCATTTGCGGTTCGGTGACGAAGGTGCGCTCAAGAAAATCGATTCGACGATTGCGGCGGTCGTCGTTGAGCCGGTGCAGGCCGAGGGCGGCGTGCGAATTCCGGAAGTCGGATTCATTCGCGCACTGCGTGAACGATGCGATCGCGCCGGCGCGATGCTCATCTTCGACGAGGTCCTGACCGGCTTCGGACGCACCGGTACGATTTTCGCCCTCGAGCACTTCGGCGTGGTGCCCGACATCGTCGTAATGGCCAAGGCATTGGGTGGTGGCCTGCCGCTCGGCGCGTTGTGCGCCCGCGACGAGCTGCTTGGCACGCTTTCGCACGATCCGCCGCTGGGACATATCACGACCTTCGGTGGTCATCCGCTTTCGTGCGCGGCGGGATTGGCGGCTTTGAACGTGATCGTGCGCGAGCGGCTTTACGAGCGAGCCGCGACGATTGGCAAGGAAATCGTGCGACGCCTGCTGGCAATGCAGTCGCCTGAAATAACGGCGGTGCGCGGTCTCGGGCTGCTGATTGGTATTGAGTTTCGCACCGCAATGCAGGCGCAACGCTTTGTGACGGCGTCTTTAGCGCGTGGAGTGATCATCAACTGGACGCTTAATGCCGACAACGTTGTTCGGCTTGCGCCGCCTCTGACGATCATGCCCAATGAAGTCGATTTTGCGTTGACCGCGATGAAAAAAGTGCTCGATGAAATACGGGACTAAAGTCTCGTCATTGGGATCATGGTAGGATTTGGAAACTGCGGGGTGGGGAAAAACACCTGGGAAGCCTGATTGGCGGAGAACGGCAAATACAATGGCCTGGCCGGGATGACGAATCCTGAGCTCGGCCGCGTCACTTCAGATTTTCGCTGGACCGAGGATGACGAAGAGTCGCTGCGAGTCCTGAAACTGGGCGGCGCGTTCGGGATCCTCGCGCTGCTGGCGTACCTCGCCTACGACCAGTATTCGCTGGGAAAATACGCTCCCGGCACCGCTCTGCATTGGCTGATCCTGGGCATCACTTGCCTGTTCTTCGGCGTGGCATGGACGCGCGAGTTCAAGCGCCATTGGAGATTCTGGATTCTGCTTTACAACGTGGTCTTGATTGTGGCGCTTATCTTGATCAGCCGCCTGACGAGGGAGCCCGAATCGCGCTTCATCGCGATAATGTTGTGTCCACTGGCAGCCGCCGCGTTCGTCAGCTGGAACACCCGCTGGCAGTTCGTGATGGCACTCCTGGCGATTGCAGGCTACGCAGCGGGCGAGTATCTGGTGCCGCTCGACACGCCGCACCGTATGTATCGATGGATGGGACTGATCGCAGCGATGGTTTTCGCTCAATACACGTCAATCTTTATCGAAAGATATCGGCGACGCGTCAAAAAACAAGTCGAGGACCTCGAGGAGGCGGCCCGGTTTCGACAGACGCAGATTGCGACGATGGCGCATGACATTCGTAGCCCGGTCGCCGCACTTAGCGGTTACGTCAATCTGCTCGAGGAATCTGACATCAGTTCCAAGGAGCGCACGGATCTTCTGGGACGAATCGGCTCGACTGCGTGGAATATGGATCTCGTGGTCAGCAACGTGCTGGACTACTACGCGGCGCAGGAAGACGACATCATCGCCGCGCCCATAGAACTCGATCCGAATCAGTTGCTGAGCGAAGTCGCGGAGGATTGCGCGTTGCAGGCGCGGCGCCGGCGCCTCAATCTGAGTATCGAGATCTCGCGGCTGCCGGCCTGCAAACTCGATCGCCGCCACTTCGAGCGGATCGTGCGAAACATGCTGGCGTATGCATTCGGCAGAGTTGGAACCGGCGAAGTCGCATTACGGGCTGGCGTGCGGGACCAGTCGATCGCAGTCGAGGTCACCGACTACGGCCCGACGCTGTCGCCGGCGGAACTTGCGGGACTGTTCGAGCGTCCAAACAGAAACGGCAATCACGGCGCCGGCCGCGGACTTGGACTGTTTATCGCGCGCGCGATGGCTCAGGCTGCCGGAGGCAAGGTTGAGGCGCGATTCGCGGACGGCAGGCGGGGCCTTACGCTGGTCGCCGAATTCCCAATCGAAGAGCAATTGCCCAAAGCGCGCACGCCGTGAGCAAACCGCCCGGCGCGTCCAGCAAACTCTCCAGCGAATTCGAACTGATTGCCCGGCTTAGCTCGGGAATCCGGGCCGGCGCTCGCACGATCCTCGGCGTTGGCGACGATTGCGCGATTCTCCGCCGGCCGCGCGGCAATACGCTGTTTACGATCGACGCGCTGGTCGAAAATGTTCATTTCAATTTGCGCTGGGGCACACTGCAGGCGCTCGGTGCGCGCGCGCTCGAGGTCAACTTGAGCGATATCGCCGCGATGGGCGGGCGGCCCACCGCCTGCGTCGTCAATCTGGGCGTGCGCGACGGAATTACCGCGCGGACGCTCGAACAGATCTACGCCGGCCTGCGCAACGCGGCGCGCGAAGCATCGACTGATATCGTCGGCGGCAATATTACCCGCGCACGCGAGCTTTCGATCACCATCGCTTTGCTCGGCGACGCTGGACGCGGCACGATGCGTCGAGATACGGCGCGTCCCGGCGACGACGTCTTCGTGACCGGCACGCTCGGCGATGCGGCACTCGGCTGGCGCATCCTGGCGGGCAAGCTGAAGGCTCGCCGCAATACGAACAAAGATCGTGCGGCAACAAAATATCTGGTCGAGCGATTTCTCCGGCCGCGAGCGCGGCTGTTCGCCGGGCATCGTCTGGCGACAATCCGGCCCGCCCCGGCCGCGATCGACGTCAGCGACGGACTCCTGCAGGACCTCGGGCATATCGTCGAGCGCAGCGGTGTCGGCGCCGAAATCGACGCGTCTCGCATCCCGGTCTCCCCGGCGTACCGCGCGCTGATAGGCGACGATCTGGTGCACGCGCTCACCGGCGGCGAGGACTACGAACTGATCTTCTGCACCAGGCCCGGCCGCCACAGCGAAGCCGAGCTGTCGCGTCGCCTGCGCATCGCGGTACGGCGAATCGGCACGATCGTTCGCGGCAAACAGGTGAAGCTCATTGGTGATACCGCGCCGATTGTCGCAGGATGGGATCAGTTGCACTCGCACGACTAGATACACGCAATGATTTCCATCCTGACTTACGCCGTCTTCATCCTCATCGTGCTGAGCGCCACTCTCGCCGCCTCAGAGACTGCGCTGTTCTCGATGGCGCGGCTCGAGCATACGCGCGAGCAGTTGAGCCTTTCAGTGCAGCACGCGCTCGACCGCCTGATGCGTCGGCCGCTCGAATCCTTGATCGTCATCATCGGGCTTAACGAGGCGTGCAACATTTTCGCCGACTGTCTCGCGACGATCATTCTGCTGGCGTGGCTCGGCGACAAATGGGGACCAATAGTCGCGGCGCCGGTAATGCTGGTGATCGTACTTTTGTTCTGCGACATCACGCCTAAGACGTTTGCCTTGGGATTTCCGGCCTCGCTTGCGCGGCTTACGGCACGGCCACTGGCGGTGCTCGCCGATTTTGTTCATCCGTTCGCTCGACACTTCACGCCGCTGGAGCATGCACCGCGACCGGGTCCGGTTTCCGAGGCGGAGTTCAAGACGCTGCTTCGGCTCGGCGAGACCCAGGGACAGGTCGAACCCGCCGAGCGCGCGATGATTCATCGCGTGTTCGACTTTGGCGCCCGTCGCGCGTCCGAGGTGATGACGCCGCGCGACAGAATCTTCTCGCTCGACATCGAGATGCCGGTGTCGCAATTGGTCGGGGAAATCGCGCACGAAAGTTTCTCGCGCGTGCCGGTCTATCGCCGCAGCCAGGACAACATCGTCGGAATTCTGCATGCTAAGGATCTCGCTGCGCGGCGCCTGGAGCCATCGCCGCCGCGCGTCGAGCGTCTCGTGCGCCCGGCGTACTTTGTCCCTCCAGGCAAACTGCTAGCCGATTTGTTTGAAGAGATGCGCCGCGGCCGCTTCCAGATTGCCCTGGTAGTCAACGAGTACGGGCGTCTGCTTGGCCTGGTGACGCTCGAGGATTTGCTCGAAGAATTATTCGGTGAGATTCGCGACGAGTTCGACAGTGATGTTCCCGAGCTCACGAAAATATCCGACGACGAGTGGACCGCCTCGGGCGCAGTCGCACTGGGCAAGCTGGCTGACGCACTCGCTCCCGCCCGCGTCATCGAGCTGTACGGTGGTGGCAAGACTCTGAGCAGCCTTATCCTGCGCAGGATTGGTCGTGTTCCGCGCGCGGGAGAGAAGCTGCGGCTTGGCGACTTCGAAGCGACCATCGAGCGCGTCCGCGGTGCGGCAGTCGAGCTGGTGAGACTGCGTCGATGACCATCGTCTGGCTCGTCATCGCGCTGATTGGATGCCTGGTGGTGCAGGCATTTTTCGCCGCCTCTGAAATCGCGCTCGTCTCCGCCGACGATTTGAAGGTTCGCGCGGAGAGCGAAGCCGGGCATGAGCGCTCGCGAGTGCTCGGCGAGTTGCTGGTCAGTCGCGATCGTTTGCTGGCGCTCACTCTCACCGGCACCAACCTCGCCACCGTTATCGCGGCCGTCGTGCTGACGAGCTTTCTGCATCAACTTGGGCCGCACCTCGTTTACCTCGCGCCGTTCATTTTGACTCCGCTGACGCTCGTGCTCGGCGAATCGATACCGAAGCTGCTGACTCTGACCAATCCGCACGCTTACGCGCTGTTCGCCGCGCGCCCGTTGCGCTTGCTTGCGGCCGTGCTGGTGCCGCTGCTTTACGTCGAGACTTTGATGAGCCGATTCTTGCGCCGGCTGGCCGGCGTGCCGCCAGATGCCGAGAGCGTTTTCCTGAGCCGCGACGATTTGGCGCGATTGATGCGCCGGCGCCCGAGCGACGCATCCGAGCCGCCGCACGATGAGATCCTGCCCGTCGAGCGGCAGATGATCAGCCGGATTTTCCGCTTCTCGCAAGCAGGTGCCCGCAAGGCGATGGTGCCGCTGGTTGGAGTCGATGCGATTCCCGAGGAAACCTCACTGGCCGGCGCGATCGAGACCGTTCGCCGCGAAGGCTTCAGCCGCATTCCGGTATTTCGCCGCCGGATCACCGATATCGTTGGCGTCGTGCATGTCTTCGATCTCCTGCAAGCGCCCGATCTCAGCCGCCCGGTGAGCGACGTCATGCGCCCGGTCAGCTATTTTCCCGAATCGATGCCGCTCGACGACGCGTTGG
Organism: uncultured delta proteobacterium; assembly: GCA_963842215.1. GTDB lineage: Bacteria > Desulfobacterota > Binatia > Binatales > Binataceae > Binatus. The sequence goes on from CAWJFQ010000002.1 coordinate 399,428, forward strand.
TCGCGATGCAACGCACCGGCGAAAATCTCGCCGTGATCGTCGACGAGTACGGCGGCGCGGCGGGAATTCTGACGCTCGAGGATCTGATCGAGGAGATCGTCGGCGATATCGAAGACGAACACGACCTCAGCGAGGAGCTCGCCAAGATCGTAAGTCCGCGCGTGCTGTCCGTCGTCGGGCGCGCGCCGATAGCGGAACTCAATGAGCGCTACGGCCTCAAGCTTCCCGAGGCGGACGAGTATGCTACGATCGGCGGCTTGGTGGTCGAACACTTGGGGCACATCCCCAAGCCTGGCGAAAAATTAATCGAGGGCGAGTTGACGATCACCGTCACCCGCAGCGACGCACGCGCGGTGCGCGAACTGATGTTGACCTTGGCGCATCCCATTCGCCCCGAACTTCTCAAGCGGCGATGACCGAAAAGCGAATACGCGAAATCCTCGACGGCGTCGCCGCCGGCAGCATGACTCCCGGCGCGGCGTTCAAACACATTCGCGAGCTGCCGTTCGCGGATCTTGGCTTTGCCAAGCTCGACAACCACCGCAGCGTCAGGCGCGGGATTCCCGAAGTGATTTTTGGCGAGGGCAAAACCGCCGAGCAACTCGTCGCGATTGGACAGCGCGTGCTCGCTTCCGGGACCAATCTGATAATCACACGGCTGGCCGCGGACAAAGCGCGAATCGTCAAGCGCAAGATTCGCGCACTGGCCTACCATCGTGACCCTCGTATCGGCGTCGTCGTCAAGGAACGAGTGAAGCCGTCCGGGCGCGGCACCATAATGGTGTTGAGCGCGGGCACCTCCGACATTCCCGTCGCCGAGGAAGCCGCGCTATGCGCCGAGCTGTTCGGAAATCGTGTCGCGCGGGTCTACGACGTCGGCGTCGCGGGGATTCATCGCCTGACTGCGAAGCTCGAAGTGATTCGCGAGTCGAGCGTGCTGATCGTCGTCGCTGGAATGGAAGGTGCGCTGCCTTCCGTCGTCGCGGGGCTGGTCGACAAGCCCGTGATCGCTGTGCCCACCAGTGTCGGCTACGGCGCCTCGATGGGCGGACTGGCCGCGCTGCTGGGAATGCTGAATTCGTGCGCCAGCGGCGTAACCGTGGTTAACATCGACAATGGTTTCGGCGCGGCGCTGGCCGCCACACTTATCAACCGCGTCGGAATCGAGCGCGACGGGCGTTGATGCCGAAACGCACCTCAATCACCAGCGGCCGCGCGCGCCGCGCGATCAAGATGGGCGAGCTGGCGTCGCAAGTCGGCTCCAGCTACCTGTGGAATCAATTGCGGCGGCCGTTCCTGAGCGCTCCCGCCCGCGATCGCGAACTGCTGGAGACTCACATTCGCAACGCCCAGCGCATCGTGGAGAGCTCCAAGCAGCTTCGCGGCGCGTTCATGAAGCTCATCCAGATGCTCTCGATTCGCAAGGACTTGCTGCCGGGCGAGGCGCTCGACGTGCTTCGCGCGACCCAATCGAGCGTGCCGCCAATGAGCTATGCGACCATCTCGGAACAGATTCACAAAGAGATTGGCAAGCGGCCTGAAGCGATCTTCAGGAGCTTCGATCAGACCGCGTTTGCCGCCGCATCGCTCGGCCAGGTGCATCGTGCAGTCACGCGTGACGGTCTGGAAGTCGCGGTGAAGATTCAGTATCCGGGCGTCGAGGATACGGTCGAGCAGGATCTGCAGAATCTCAAGCTGTTGCTGCGGACCTTGCAGGCGCTCGGCCACGACGTGATGCGCCAGCAGATTGACACCGGCGCGGTGTACAAGGAACTCGAGCAGCGCTTGCGCGAAGAGCTCGACTACGTGAACGAGGCCCGCAACATCGTCGAGTTCGGCCGGCGTCTCGGCGCCGACGGCGAAATGATGATTCCGCGCTATATCAAGGAGCTAAGCTCGCGGCGCGTGCTGACCATGACCTACGTCGACGGCTACCCGCTCGCCGACGTGATGGGGCCCGAGGTCGATGGCGAACTGCGGCGATGGGTCGCGGGCAAGATTCACGAGTTTGCGTGGCGGCAGATCCTGGAATTCGGAATGCTGCATACGGACTTTCATCCGGGTAATTACCTGGTGAGCCATCATCCCCGCCTCGGCGTGCTCGACTTTGGCTCGATTCGACGCTTCCCGGAGCCGGTGCGCAAAGCCAACCTGCAGGTCGCGCGCGCGATTCTGAGCGGCGACGACAAGTCGCTGGCGGCAGCAATGGTCAAGCTCGGCTATCTCGATCGCAACCAGGACGCGGTGCCGATGGTGAAAATCATTCACATCCTGTTCGAGCCGATGAGAGTCGATCGCGCCGTCGATCCGCTTGACTACGATACCGTCGGCAAGGCTGCGAAAGTCGGCGAGCTCGCGCTGGAAAATCGGCTCTACAAATCGCCGGCCCATAGCGTGTTTCTGATTCGCGCGCTGGTCGGGCTCGAAGGAATCACGCGAGGGCTCGCGGTCAAGACCAACTACCGCCGAATCTTCGCAGACTGCGTCGAGCGAATCCCAGGATGACCGCCATTCTCGACGCGCTCTCATCCGAACAGTTCGTCAGCTAGTTTTTCACGATCGCTTTTCAGGTAGTCCGCCACGTTGGTCAAGATCGATCCCAAAGTGCCAAGCTTCAAATTCTTATGTGCCGGAATCGTTACGTGATGTTCGCTTCCCATTATTGTTGAAGTAAGGCGAAGATGGCTGCCGGTCTGCCGGCTTACTGCGTAGCCGTACCGGCGGAGCAAACGGGCGAATTCCGCACCAGATAGGTCGCGCGGAAGTCTCAAGCGGGAAGGACTTCGTCCTTCACCCAATGCAGACGGATTATACGAGGACGGACGGCGTCTTCGAAGTGGCAACGGACCGCGTCTTGCACCATCGCGCGCAATTCTTCGGGGGTGTCGGCTTGCGTGAAAATGGAATGGCCCAGGGCGTGCGCCTCGAAACCGCCCTCTGGTGATTCTTCGACCGAGAAAACTATTTCGGCCACTGGTCGTTTCTTGTTCTGCTTCGTCTTCATTTCAGATCGTCGCGCCTCCCATAGCTTAGCGAATTTCGTACCGATCATCACGCGTCCTGATGACGGTTTACCAAACCTCGGTGCGAGCGCTACCATCGCTACGGATGACCGCCATTCTCGACGCGCTCGAGCGCCATCGCGACCATCACTTCAGGCGGGTCGCGACGCGGCGCGTGACCGGCGAGAAAAGCGCCCTCAAATTTATCGAAGAGGTGGGATTCTGCACCGGGTTCACCGCCGGGATGGGCCTGCCATGCCTGCGCGAGGCGGTTGCCGGAACGCGCGAGCCCACGATGCCCGAGCACATCCAGCACGATTACGCGATTGGGATGACCTGGCGAATCAAGGACTCCTTGCCGCAGCGTCGCGCGGTATACTACGGCAAAGTGATCGCGCGCCGGCCGAGCTTCATCGCGCGCGAGATGCTTGGCGCTTTTCTGCGTCTGCGGATCGAGCCAGGCGGCTATCGCAAACTGTATTTGCGCGGCGGATTGTCGCATTGCGGCAAACTGGTGATGGACGCGCTGTCGAAGCGCGGTACGGCCGAGACCCGCGTGCTGAAACTGTCGAGCGGTTACGCGCTACCGTCGCGGCGCGCGGTTTTCGATCGCGCGATGGCGGAACTGCAGGAAAAGTTTCTCGCGCTCAAAGTCGACGAACGTGCCGACCCGTTCAGCTATGTATGGGACACGATGGAGCATCGATGGCCCGACGCGATCGCACAAGCCCGTAACCTCACGCGCAACGAAGCTGCCTACACAATCGTCGCGAAATACTTCGACACCGCGGCGTTCGGAATCGAGCGCTCGATCGCGCGCCTGCTTGGAATCGACGCTGCACTGGTCGAGGGCGCCGCGCGCCGGCTCGAGCGCGAAGGCGCCATAGCGCGAAGCGTAAGAATCGACGGCCATCCCGGCGCGCTCAGTCTACTGTCAAAGTTCGCGCCTTAGTTTGCACGCTTGTCGGCAGTGCGGTTCCGGTCTAAGAAGGATTGGAGCACCTGCGAAGATTCGCGACTCTTTTCATTCGGAGGAAAACACTATGCCGCTCGACCCGCAAGCAAAGGCCCTGATGGATCAAATCGCTGCGGCCCCCGGACCCAAGCTGGATTCGCTCGAGCCGGCTGACGCGCGACGCCTGTCTGCCGCGATGTTTAGAGTGCCGCCAGAGCGCGCCGAAAAAGTCGCGAAGGTCGAGGATCGCAAAATCCCTGGGCCGGCCGGCGAGATTCCAATTCGAATCTACACGCCTGAAGGCAGCGGCCCGTTCCCGGTGCTGGTCTTTTTTCATGGCGGAGGATGGGTGATTTGCAATCTCGATACGCACGACGGTCCGTGCCGCGCGCTCACCAAAAAAGCGCGGTGCGTGACGGTATCGGTCGACTACCGGCTTGCGCCTGAGAATAAGTTCCCCGCCGGCGTCGAAGACTGCTTTGCCGCAACCAAGTGGGTCGCCGCGCACGCCAAAGAGCTGAACGCCGATGCGAACCGGCTGGCGGTCGGTGGCGATAGCGCGGGCGGAAACCTTTCTGCCGTAATTTCGCAACTCGCGCGTGACGCGGGCGGACCGAAGATCGCGCTCCAGTTACTAATCTATCCAGCGACTGAGGCCGAGCTCGACACTTACTCGCACAAAACTTTCACCGACTACTTTCTGACCAAGGACGACGTGATTTATTTCTGGCGGCATTACCTGCGCAGCGCCGCCGACCGCAAAGATCCGCGCGTCGCGCCCGCGTTGGCAAAGAGCTTCAAGGGATTGCCGCCCGCACTTATCATTACGGCGGAGTTCGATCCGTTGCGCGACGAAGGCGAAGCCTACGGCGAGAAACTGCGCGCGGCCGGAGTGCCGGTCACAGTCACGCGCTATGAAGGAATGATCCACGGATTCGTTTCGATGTACGAGGTGCTCGACAAGGGCAAGCTCGCAATCGACGAATCCGCCGAGGCGCTCAGGAAGGCATTTACCAAGTAACGCGCGTCACCACTGCTCGTAATGCACCGAGCGGCGTTCGTAGCCTGCGCCGCGGAGCAGATCGCGCAATCGGAGCACGCCCTTACCCACGCCACAGATATAGAAGTGGCGCGTCCGATCGGCGTCGCCGAGTACCCACCGCGCTTGCGCGAACTCATGCAGCCAATCGTAGATCTTTATCTGCCGGCGCGATCACGGTCTCGCAGGAAAAATTCGGCGCGTTCTGCGCGAATGCGTCGAGCTCAGCGGCATACAGGATGTGCGCGCGATCGGGCGCTGCGTAAATCAGATCTATCTTCGCTGCCGATGAGGTGGCGAGCGCCCGTTTAAGCATCGGACGAATTGGCGCAATCGCGGTGCCCTCCGCGATGAATCCCAGCTCCGCTTCCGGCGCGCGATCGATGGTGAAGGTGCCGAACGGACCGCCGAAATCGATCGTGTCGCCGACCCGCCGCTCGAACAACCAGCCGACGCCGCGCCCGCCGTCGACGCGATTAAAGCAGATCTCGAACGGACCGCGATCTTCCGGCTCCGATGCAAGAGAGTAGGGCCGCGAGCGCGTTTCGTCGCTGAGCGGAATTGTGATCGAGATGAACTGCCCGGCAATGAATCGCAGGTGCTTGCCGCTGGTCAGCGACAGAAACAGCGAGCGGGTATCCGGCGCGTGATCGAAAATTCTCTCGACACGCGCATTCAGCGGCGCGCGCTTGCCGGGCCCGGCGGGAAGCGTCCCAGCCGTCATTCCTCGGCCGCCTCGCTGACCTGGTTAATCGTGTAGCGTGGCACCACGATGACGATTTCCGCATTGGGGTCGTCGATAACCGCCTGGCATCCCAGCCGCGAGGTCGGCGTGAGTCCCGGCGCCTTGTCGAGCAAGTCCTCCTCCTGCTCGCTGGACTCGCCTAGCTTGTTGAACCCCTGCTTCACGATCACGTGGCAGGTCGTGCACGCGCAATTGCCGCCACACGCATGCTCCAGGTGGATGCCGTGGCCGAGCATCACGTCGAGCACGGAACCCGGCTTGCCGTCATGATGAAAAGGAGCCTTGGCGGGGTCGAACTCGATCAGTTTTTCGGGGTCGCCATTTTCAAATTGGATTCGCAGTTTCGCCATGGGGGTTCAGTTGTAAATTATGCCCTGCGCCGAGGCTTCGAAACGGTCGCGATGCTGTCGAGCGGATACTTGCATCTTCGCCTGATTTTCGCCATCATCGGAACCGTCTAAAGAGCAACCGGAGAAGCCCAATGGCGACGCTTACCAAGCGGCAGAAGCAATTGATCGATTACCTGAACGACTATATCAGCGAACACGGCTACGCGCCCACGCTGGCCGAAGTCGGGCAGTATTTCGGGCTGTCGTCGCTCGCCACAGTGCATAAGCATCTGCATAACCTCGAACAGAAGGGATTTATCAAGCGTCAGCACAATCACAGCCGCGCGCTCGAAGTCGCGACGGCGGAGAAACAGGACGCGTCCAGAACGATCCGATTGCTTGGCACCGTCGCGGCAGGTGCACCGATCGAGGCGGTCGAGAACAATGAAACAATCAGCGTGCCCGACGACTTCATCCGGCGCGACAACACCTTTTGCCTGCGGGTGAAGGGCGATTCGATGATCGAAGACGGCATCCGTGACGGCGATTACATTATCGTCGAAGGCCGCGACAGCGCCGACAATGGCGAGACGGTGGTCGCGCTGATTGGCGACGAGGCTACCGTCAAGAAGTTTTACCGTGAATCGGGTGGGCAGATTCGGTTGCAGCCGGCGAACTCTGCGATGCAACCGATCATGGTAGGCGAGGCCGACCTGGCGATTCGCGGCGTAGTGGTCGGCCTGATGCGTCACTACCGCTAACGGCAGAAAAAGAAACTTTTTTCGCCGTTAGAACCGACTTGGCTGAGCGGCTTTCGCGATTGGTACTACAACGACGAAAGCGGAACCCTCTTGCAGCACCGTTTTGACGATGATCTTTGCGCCGAGCACCTCCGCGTTGCGCTGCACCACCGCCAGCCCGAGACCCATTCCGCGGTGACTGCGGATACTCGAGTGCGACAGCTGAGCGCAGGTCTGGAATGCCTGCTCGACCATCTCGGCCTTGATACCGGGTCCCGTGTCGCGAACTTCCAGCTCGATTGCGGGGGCGAAGCTGGATGAGACAGCTTGCCGAATCGCGATGGTGACGCTGCCCCGGTCAGTAAACTTGACCGCATTGACCGCAAGGTTGAGCAGTATCGATTTGATCGGCCGGCGTCTCGAGCGAAAAACCGTTGGTGCCGCTTCGAGGTCGAATTTTATTTCCAGATGCTTGGCATCGTTGGCCGCCTCAAGCACTGGCACCAAGTCTCCGATCAGATCGTGCGGGCGGATTTCTTCTTCCTCTGCCACCTCAGCCATCGCATCGGCGACTGAAAAATCCATCACGTTTTCGACCGTCTGCGCCAGGTCGTGCGCATTGGTGTTCATGCGCTCGAGGATCTGCTTGTAACGATCGTCAATTACTTCACCCAGCTCGTCGCGCAGGATATCGAGATAGCCGAGGATTGCCTGCACCGGAGAGCGAAGTTCATGCGCAAGATTGGCCAGCGCCTCCATGTGCAGCCCCTGCTCCCATTGTACTGCCTGCGCTCGTAAGTGGAGTCCGTCACTCGCAGCCGCCGCGATGGTTGCGGCGGGCGCGTGACCATCATTTGACAGATTCGGCAACCGTCTTTTCCCGCGCAGAGTTCTTTTACCGGCTGGCTGGCTTCGCTGCGCAGCTTCCGCGCGAGCTATGCGTGCCGATTGCAATCTAAGTTGAAGCAAAGACGGGGGAAGGTGAATCGGAAAATCACCTGGATCGATGGCAAAGAGTACCTAAAAGACGGGAAAAGAGTACCCAGTGACGCTCCGGTCGCGCCGCGGCCGCGCGGTCGCCCAAATACCGCCGCTGCTCGTTCTCCATAGCACGCAAACTGCAGTCGGCAGCGCTTATCTCCTTGTCCTCTTGATCAAGGCGACCTTACTCTGGAAGTGAGCCAATCATACGAAGAACAAACGGAGAGACTATTAATGAAACACACACTCAGAACTGCAGCATTGTCTTTCGGCGTCGCGGTGCTGTTCGGCAGCGTAGCCATCGGATTCGCGCAGACTTCCGACACTACAACCTCGAGCCAGACCACTACTTCGGCGCCTGGACCCGCGATCGTATATGCGCCCCCGATAGTGGTTGCACCTGCGCCTCCTCCTCCAATCGTCGTCGCGGCGCCTGCAGTAGTCGAGCCTTCGACCACAACCAGTGAACATCACTCATCGTCATCGAGCGACAGCTCACCCAACGGCAACTCGAGTGAACACTCATCGAGTACCAGCACAAGCAACTACTAGGAACACGCCTCGCTTGAGAGCGGCAGGCCTGTCCGGCGCATATCAGTGTCGCGCAGGGCTGCCGTTCTGATACTGTCAGCAAAACAGGACTCTCACGTGGCAGAAAAAGAGAAAGGAAACACCAGCGACGGCGAATGGGGCCGCAACCGGCCGATCGCCCAGCTCGCCGAGCACGGCCTGCTCGGGCCGACGATGACCTTCGTGCACTGCAACACGCTCGCCGACGACGAGCTGCGCGATGATGGCCGACGCCGGCGCGAGCGCCTCCGTCGTCGCCCGACATCGAGCTGCAGATGGGCCACGGCTGGCCCGCCACCGGGCGCCTGCTCGACGCCGGCATCCGCCCGAGCCTCTCGATCGACGTGTGCAGCTCCAACGGCGGCCACCTGTTCGGCACGATGCGCGCGACGATCGGCACCGAGCGCGGGTTCGACAACGAGCGCGCCCGCGAACGCGGCGCGGCTCGGTCGAGCGGATCGAGCTGACCTGCCGCGACGTGCTCGAGTTCGCGACGATCGAGGGCGCGCGCGCCTGCGGCATCGACGGCCGCGTCGGCAGCCTCACCCCGGGAAGCGCGCCGACGTGATCGTCGTGCGCGCCGACAGCTTCGGCATGACGCCGATGAACAACCCGGTCGGCGCGTTCGTCTACAACGCGCACCCCGGGCTCGTCGACACGGTGCTCGTCGACGGCGCGCTCGTCAAGCGCGGCGGCAGGCTGCGTCGGCGTCGACGCCGCGCGCGTGCGGCGCCTGGCGATCGAGGCGCGCGACGAGACATCATGCGCCGGCCGGCGGGTCAGGCCGGCGCGCGGATCGGCGGCGACTGGATTCCCGAGGCCTACGTCGGTGGCGGCGGCATGACGAGCGCCCCGGACCCCGAGCTGCCACCTCGACCTCTACCGGCGGATGCGCGATGATCCGCCGCTTCGAGGACCTGATCCAGGCGCTGTTCCTGCGCGGCGAGGTCTACGGCACGACGCACCTCTACTCGGGCCAGGAGGCCGTCGCGGTCGGCTTCGCGAGCGCGCTGAGCCCGAGACCGCGTCGCCTGCACCTACCGCGGGCACGGCCACGCGCTGGCGCTCGGGCTCGAGCCCGCGCGCCTGCTCGACGAGCTGCTGGGACGCTCGACCGGCGTCAACGGCGGCCGCGCGGGCTCGATGAACGTCGTCGACCTCGACCACGGCCTGATCGGCTGCTTCGGCATCGTCGGCGGCAGCATCGCCGCGGCCACCGGCGTCGCGCTCGCGCTGCGCGGCACGCGGCCGCATCGCCGTCGCCTACTTCGGCGACGGCACGACCAACCAGGCCTACTTCTTCGAGTGCCTGAACTTCGCCAAGGTGCTCTCGCTGCCGCTGCTGTTCGTCTGCGAGAACAACGGCTACGGCGAGTACACGCCGATGGCGGCGGTCACGGCGGGCGAGATCTTCGCGCGCGCCGAGGCGATGGAGATCCCGACGCGGATCGTCGACGGCATGGACATCCACGCGACGCGCGAGGCGGCGCTCGACGTGGTCGCGGCGGTTCGTGAGAGCGACGGCCCGGTCTTCGTCGAGGCCCGCACGTACCGCTTCGTCGGCCACTCGCGCAGCGACCCGGGCCGCTACCGGCCCGGAGGGCGAGCTCGACCGCTGGCGCGAGCGCGACCCGCTGACGCTCGCGGCCGTCATGGCTGCGCGAGCACCTCGAGGACGCGAGCGGCGCGCTCGCCGAGGTCGACGCCGAGGTCGAGCGCGAGATGGCCGAGATCGAGGCGGCCGGCACTCGCGGCGCCGTTCCCGACGCCCGCGGCCGATCACGCGAGTTCAAGTCGTAGCGGTCGGATGGCGCGCGGCGACGACCCGCCCGCTCGACGGGCGCCGGGCGAGGCCGCGGCGGGCCGCGCCGCTGGTCGGGGCGCAGCTGCGCGAGCAGCGCTTCGCGAACGGGCATCAGCCTGCGCGAGCTGGCGCGCCGGCTCGACGTCTCGCCGAGCCTGGTCTCGCAGATCGAGACGGGCAAGATCCAGCCGTCGGTGCGGACGCTCTACGCGATCGTCAGCGAGCTCGGGCTCTCGCTCGACGAGATCTTCGAGCTCGTCGGCTCGCCGAGCCGCGGGCGCGCCGGTCCGGCGCAGCCGCCGCCGCCGCGCGCGCGGCGCCGCCGAGCGGCGCCGGCGCCGGCGCCGCCGTCGTGCACCGCGCCGACGAGCGGCGCGTGATCGAGCTCGAGACCGGCGTGCGCTGGGAGCGCATGGCGGCCTGGGACGACCCCGACGTCGAGTTCATGATCGCCGTCTACGGCGTCGGCGGCAGCTCCAGCGCGGACGGCAGGCTGATGCGCCACAGCGGCCGCGAGTTCGGCGTCGTGCTGAGCGGCACGCTGGCGTGACGGTCGGCTTCGAGGACCACGTGCTCGGGCCCGGCGACTCGATCAGCTTCGCGTCGACGACGCCGCACCGGCTGCGCAACGACGGTCCCGTCGAGGTCCGCGCGATCTGGGTGACGCTCGGCCGCTACGGCCCGGAGTGACGGCGTCAGCGAACGCGCATAGCGCGCGCAGGCGTTCAGTCGCTTGACAGCGCATGCGATCGCATAGGTCTGCGCCAGGATGCACAACGCAGCCGGCGAGGAGAGCGGAGTGTCGGATCGGCCGGTCGACGGTCGGAGCGCATGCGAGCGGGCGGGTGGCGTTGCTAGCCTGACGCGGCGGGGCGGCTCGCCGAGGAGGCGGGACGAGGTGCCGATCGATGGCTGAGGGCTTCTTTCCGATGAGCGACCGCCGCGCGCTTGCGCTCGATCGTGGCGAGCCGGACCGCTAGCGACGGCGCGGCGCGGCGCGGCAGGGCGCTCGTTGATGCGCGCGCGCCTGCGGACGCCCCGCTACTGCGGCGATCTGGGTCGCGACCGCGCTGCTGTTCGCGATCAGCCCGCTGCTCGCCGTCCAACAGCCTGCACAGCAGCGCGCTGCTCTCGATGCTGCCGTTCGCCTCGATGCTCGCGATCGCCGCGATCGGGCAGACGCTCGTGATCCAGCAGCGCGGCCTCGACCTGTCGGTGCCGGGCATGATCCTGCTGAGCACCGTCATCATCACCCAGCACGCCGGCGGCTCGAACTCGCGGCCTGCCGGTGGGGATCCTGCTCGTCGTCGCTCGCCTGCGTGGCGTCGGGCGTGCTCAGCGGGATCGCGATCACGCAGTTCGGGATCACGCCGCTGGTCGCGACGCTCGGCGTCAACGCCCTGCTGCCGGGCACCGTCTACCAGCTGACCAGCGGCCAGGCGACGGCCTCCAGCCCGCCCGGGCTCGCGAGCTTCGCCGCCGCACAAGACGCTCGGCATCCCGAACACCGCGCTGGTCGCGGTGATCGCGGCGATCGTCGTCGCCGTGCTGATCCGAACGACGGTGCCGGGACGGCGCTTCGTCGCCGTCGGGGCCAGCCCCGCGGCGGCGCGCGCGGCCGGGATCCGCGTCACGGCCTACGTGATCGGCGACCTACGTCGCTCGCGAGCCTCACCTACGGCGCTCGCCGGCATCCTGATCCCGGGCTACTCGCATACGCCCGGCCTGAGCGCCGGCTCAGACCTACCTGCTGCCGACGATCGCCGCCGTCGTGCTCGGCGGGACCTCGCTCGCCGGCGGCACCGGGCAGCGTCGTCGCGACCGCCGTCGGCGCGCGTGTTCCTGACGCAGCTCCAGCAGGTCCTCACCGCCAACGGCGCCGCCGCAGTCGGTCGAGTTCATCATCCAGGGCTCGATCATCGCGCTCGGCATGCTGCTGCGCGACGTGCCCTGGCGCGCGCTGTGGACGCGCGCATCGGCGCCGCAGCACGCCGCCGCCGCGCCGTCGCGCGCCCGGCCGGACGCTCGGCCGCCGGAGCGCGATCCATGAGCGCACGGCGCGAACTTCGCAACGTCATCGCCCGATCCGCCGGTGTCACCCACCCCGCGCCGGCGGGGCGCAGGCATCGTCGACCGTCGCGGTGGCGGCGTCGCACGAGGATCAACACACACGGGGTTCGAGGAGGCAGAGATGAGAAGGGTCAAGCAGCGGACGGCCAGCGGCCGCCTGCGCAGGCCGCTCGCGCCGATCGCCGTCGCGCTCGTGGCGCTGGCGGCGGCCGGCGCGGCGGCGGCGGCGACGAAGTGGCCGACGGCCAGCCAGGAGATCGCGACGTCGGGCATCAACAGCAGCATCAAGTTCTGCGGCACGAAGCCGATCACGCTCGCCGTCGAGGACGGCTTCGGCGTCAACGCCTGGTCGCAGGAGTCCTACGCCGCGGTCAAGTCGACCGCTGCGCAGTGCAAGAACGTCAAGGTGATCACCGCCGCCGGCGGCGGCGTCGCAGCGACGGCGATCTCGGACATCAACTCGGCGGTCGCGCAGGGCGCCAACGCGATGACGGTGATCCCGGACTTCGGCAGCGCGGAGCTGCCGGCGATCCAGGCGGCCACGAAGGCCGGCGTCAAGGTCGTGCCGTGGGGCGCGGATCCGGGCGGCACCAACGGCGTCAGACTACGTCGACTACGTCGACTGGAACGACGGCTACGCCGGCACGCTGTGGGCGCAATGGATGGTCAAGGCGCTGCACGGCCAGGGCAACGTGATCTACACGGGCGGCCCGGCGGGCAACCCGGTCGGCGCCGACCAGCTGGCGGCGATCGTCAAGGTGTTCGCCAACTACCCGGGGATGCACCTGCTCACGGGCGACTCGACCTGGCCGGTCACCAACTGGGATCCGGCGACGGCCGGCGACGGTGACCGCCGTCGCTGCTCTCGCAGTACCCGAAGATCAACGGGATCATCTCCAACTACGGCACCGACGCGCTCGCGAGCGCGCAGGCGTTCCAGAAGGCCGGGCGCAAGCTCGTGCCGATCGCGACGCTCGACGCCAACGGGCTCTCGTGCCTGTACAAGTCGAAGAAGGTCCCGCTCGAGACGATCTCCTCGCGCAACTGGCTCGGGCGGATCGCGGCCCGCAAGGCGATCGCCGCGGCGGAGGGCCTGCCCGAACGACGAGCCGAACATCTACAACCTGCCGTCCTTCGAGGACACGCTGGCCGGCAAGACCTACCAGTGCAACCCGAAGGCCTCGCCGGACTTCTATCCCTCCAACAAGCTCACGCCCGCGCAGATCACGAAGTACGGAACGCAGCTGAGCAGCAGCCGTCGATGGACGCTCCCCGCGTCGTTCTGCGCCTGCGCGACGTCGTCAAGACGTTCCCGGGCGTCGTCGCGCTCGAGGGCGTGACGTTCGAGGTGCTCGCGGGCGAGGTGCACGCGCTCGTGGGCGAGAACGGCGCGGGGAAGTCCACGCTGATGGCGGTCGCAGCCGGCTCGACCGTCCCCGACTCGGGGACGGTCGAGATCGGCGGCCGGCCGCTCGCAGGCGGCCTCGCCGGCCGATCGCCCAGGCGCTCGGGCTGGGCGATCGTCTACCAGCACCTCTCGATCCTCGAGGACCTCACGGTCACCGAGAACATGGTCTTCGCGATGCCGGCGGCGCTGCGCCCGCCGATGTCGCGGCGCCGCCGGCCTGGACGCGCGAGCAGCTCGCCGCGGTCGGCGCCGAGATCGACCCCGCCGAGCGCGTCAGCGACCTCAGCACCGCCAACCGCCAGCTCGTCGAGATCGCCAAGGCGCTCGCGCTGCGACGCCAAGGTGCTGATCCTCGACGAGCCGACCGAGTCGCTCACGCGCGGTCGAGAGCGAGCGCCTGTTCGAGAACATCCGCGCGATCCGCGAGCAGGGCACGGCGGTCGTCTACATCTCCCACCGCCTGCCCGAGGTCAAGCGCGTCGCCGACCGCATCACCGTCCTGCGCGACGGCGAGACGCGCGGCACCTTCGACGCCGCCGGGCATCTCCGAGGGCGAGATCCTGCGGCTGATCATCGGCCGCGCGGTCGACCAGGTCTTCCCGGCACAAGCGCGCGCGAGCGGCGAGCGGCCGCGCGGCGCTGCTCGAGGTCGACGGGCCTCAGCGGCACCGGCTTCGACGACGTCTCCCTGAGCGTCGCGCCCGGCGAGATCGTCGGCCTCGCCGGCGTCGAGGGCAACGGCCAGCGCGCGTTCCTGCGCGCGCTCGCCGGCGATGACGCCCGCCCGCGGCCAGCTGCGCGTCGACGGCGCGCGCGCTGCGGCTCGGGCGCCCGGCGCGGATGCGCGAGCGCCGGCGTCATCCACCTCCCCGGCGACCGCCACCGCGAGGGCGTGATGCTGACGCTCTCGGTGCGCGAGAACGTCTCGCTGCTGGCGCTGGCCCGAGCGTCGCGCGGGCCGGCTTCGTGCGCGCGCGGCCGCGAGCGCGCCGTCGTCGGCCGGCGCAGATCGAGCGGCTCGGCATCAAGACGCCCTCGCAGGAGACCGGCGTCGCCGCGCTCTCCGGCGGCAACCAGCAGAAGGTGCTGTTCGCGCGCGCGCTGCTCGGCGCGCCCCGCGTGCTGCTCGCCGACGAGCCGACGCGCGGCGTCGACGCCGGCGCCCGCATCGACCTCTACCGCGTGCTGCGCGAGGCCGCCGCGGCCGGCCGCGCCGTGGTCGTGCTGTCCTCCGACGCGGTCGAGCTGCAGGGGCTCTGCGACCGCGTGCTCGTGTTCTCGCGCGGCCGCGTCGTGCGCGAGCTCGAGGGCGACGAGATCAACGAGGAGAACATCACCGGCGCGGCGGTCACCTCCGACGGCGAGCATCGCGGCGAGCTGGCGCCGCGCGGCGCGGCGCGTCGCGCGCCTGCGGCGCTTCGTCTCCGGCGACTACCTGCCGAGCGTCGTGCTGCGCGCTGCTGATCGTGCTCGTCGCCGCGATCACCGCAGGCTCGACAACGGCCGCTTCCTGCAGCGCCTTCAACCTGCAGACAGCACACTGCTGCTCGCGACCGCGCTGGCGTTCGTCAGCCTCGGGCAGCTGGTCGTGATGCTGACCGGCGAACTTCGACCTCTCCGTCGGCCCGATGATGGGGCTGATCGTCGGTCGTCACGTCGTTCTTCTGGACGACCGGCCAGGGGACCGGCGACCTGATGCTCGGCATCGTCGCGGTGATCGGCGACGGCGGTCGCGGTCGGGGCTCGTGATCGGCGCTGCTCGTGCGGCGTCGGGCGCATCCCGTCGGTGCTCGCGTCGCTCGCCGCCTACATCGTGGTCCAGGGCATCGCGCTCCAGCTGCGCCCGCAGCAGGCGGGCAGCTGCGCCCCGACATCACCGCGGCGATCAACACCGGCGATCGGCTGGATGCCGGTCGGCGTTCATCGCCGCGGTCGTGATCGCGCTGATCGGCGGCGAGGTCCTGCTGCGCCGCTCGCGCGCCGGGCTCGAGCTGCGCGCCGTCGGCTCGGATGAGACGCGCGCCCACCGGCTCGGCGCCCGCGTCAACCTCACGCATCGTGCTCGCCTTCGTGGTCTGCTCGCTGTTCGCGGCGGCCGCCGGGATCATGCTCGCCGGCCAGATCGGCATCGGCGACGGCGATCCGACGCTCGAGCGTCGAACTACACGCTGCTCGCGATCACGGCGGTCGTGCTCGGCGGCGCGAGCATCTTCGGCGGGCGCGGATCGTTCATCGGCGCGCTGCTCGGCGCGCTGCTGCTGACCGAGGTCGTCGCGGCGATCCCGTTCCTGCAGATCGCCGCTCTCGTGGAACTACTGGATGCCCGGGGCATCCTGATCCTGCGTCGGCGCCGGGATCTTCTCGCGCGCCCGCGGGCGGGCGTGCGGCGCTGCTCGGAGCACCGGGGAGATGAATGAGCGAGCCGCTCGAATTCCGTACCGCGCTGCGCGAGGCGCTCGACGAGGAGCTCGCCGCCGACGAGACCGTCGTCCTGTTCGGCGAGGACGTCGCCGCCGCCGGCGGCGTGTTCGCCGTCACGACCGGCCTGTTCGAGAAGTACGGGCCGGCGCGCGTCTTCGACACGCCGATCTCCGAGCTGGCGATGACCGGCGCCGCGTTCGGCGCCGCGGTCAGCGGGATGCGGCCGGTGCTCGAGATCATGTTCGGCGACTTCCTCGGCGCTGTCGATGGACAGCCTGATCAACCAGGCGAGCAAGTACTGGTTTCTGACCGGCGAGCGCCAGAGCGTGCCGCTCGTGATCCGCTCGGTCGTCGGCGCCGGCGGGCGCTTCGGCGCGATCCACTCGCAGATGCCGATCTCCTGGCTGACCGGGCGTGCCGGGCCTGAAGATCGTCGCGCCCTCGACGCCGGCCGCGGCGAAGAGCGCTGCTGCAAGGCGGCGATCCGCGACCCCAACCCGGTGCTGTTCTTCGAGCACAAGCGGCTCTACTCCAAGAAGGGCCCGCTCGAGACCCGGCGCCGTGCCCGGATCGGCGAGGCGACGGTCGCGCGCGAGGGCTCGCGACATCACGCTCGTCAGCGCGATGAAGGGCGTCGACGACTGCCTCGAGGCCGCCGAGCCGCTCGCCGGCAGGGCATCTCGCCGAGGTCATCGACCTGCAGACGATCCGGCCGCTCGACGCGGCGACGATCCTGCGCTCGCTGGCGAAGACCAACCGCCTCGCTGTCGTCGAGGAGGGGCCGCGCACCGGCGGCTGGGCGGGCGAGGTGTCGCGATCGCGACCGAGCAGGGCCTCGGCGACATCGACGACGCCTTGCGCATCACCACGCCCGACACGCCGATCCCCTACAGCCCGCCGCTCGAGGACGACTTCCTGCCCGGGCGCGCAGCGGATCGCGGACGCGGTCCGGGCGCGCATCTGACGCGCCCGACACTGAGGAGAAGGACATGGCTGAGACGAAGGTCATCGCGGTGCTCGGCGCCACCGGCGCCCAGGGCGGCGGGCTCGCACGAGCGATCCTGGCGGACCCCGACGGCGGCTTCGCCGGCGCGCGCAATCACGCGCGACCCGAGCTCAGAGAAGGCGAAGGAGCTCGCGGCGGCGGGCGCCGAGGTCGTCGGCGGCGACGTCGACGACGAGGGGAGCCTGGCGTCAGCGTTCGCGGGCGCCTACGGCGCCTACTGCGTGACCTTCTTCTGGGCGCACTTCTCGCCCGAGCTGGAGCTCGAACAGGCCGGCAAGATGGCTCGCGCGGCCAAGGCCGCCGGCCTCGCAGCACGTGATCTGGTCGACGCTCGAGGACATGCGCGAGTTCATCCCGCTCGCCGACGAGCGCATGCCGACGCTCGGCGGGCGCTACAAGGTGCCCCACTACGACGCCAAGGGCGAGGCCAACCAGCTCTTCACCGACCGCCGGCGTGCCGACGACCTTCCTGCAGACCTCGTTCTACTGGGAGAACTTCATCTACTTCGGGATGGGCCCCCAGCGCGGCGAGGACGGCTCGCTGAGCATCACTTTCCCGACCGGCGACGGGCGGATCGCCGGCATCGCGGCGCGAGGACATCGGTGCCTGCGCGTACGGCATCTTCCGGGCCGGCGCCCCGTTCATCGGCAAGACCGTGTCGATCGCCGGCGAGCACCTGACCGGCGAGCAGATGGCCGCGGCCTTCGGTGAGGCGATCGGCGAGCCGGTCGCGTTCAACGCCGTCACGCCCGAGGCCTACCGCGGCTTCGGCTTCCCGGGCGCCGAGGACCTCGGCAACATGTTCCAGTTCACGACCGAGTTCGAGGCGCAGTACTGCGGCGTGCGGGACATCGAATCCTCGCGTTCGCTGAACCCGTCGCTGCTGTCGTTCGCTCAGTGGCTGGAGGCCAACAAGGCAAGCATCCCGCTCGGCTGACGCGCGCCGCGCTAGGCTCGGTCCCGTGCGCGTGCTCGTCATCGACAACTACGACTCGTTCACCTACAACCTCGTCCAGTACCTGGGCGAGCTGGGCGCCGAGCTCGACGTCGTACGCAACGACCGCGCCGGCGTCGATGAGCTGCTCGAGCGCGCGCCCGACCGCGTCGTCGTCTCGCCCGGGCCGTGCACGCCCGCGCAGGCCGGCATCTCCGTCGAGGCGATGGCGCGCTTCCCGGCCGCCGGGATCCCGACGCTCGGCGTGTGCCTGGGCCACCAGTCCCTGGCGGCGGCGTTCGGCGGGTCGGTTATCCGCCACCACCCGGTGCACGGCAAGACCGGCGTCATCGAGCACGACGGGCGCACGATCTTCGCCGGCCTGCCCAGCCCGCTGACGGTCGGCCGCTACCACTCGCTGATCGTCGACGCGGACGCTCCCCGACTGCCTGGAATGCAGCGCCGAAGGCGATGGCGTCGTGATGGCGATCCGCCATCGCGAGCTGCCCGCGGAGGGTGTGCAGTTCCACCCCGAGTCGGTGCTCACGGAGGAGGGGATGGCGCTGCTGGCGAACTTCCTGGGGCAATGAGCCAGGGCGCGAGCGAGATGGTGACGGCGGCGCTCGACGCCGTCGCCTCGGGGCAGGACCTCAGCGCCGACCGCGCTGCCGAGGTCCTCGCCGAGATCATGGACGGCAACGTCCCCGACGCCCAGATCGCCGGCCTGCTGATCGCCCTGCGCACCAAGGGCGAGACGGTCGATGAGCTGGCCGGCCTGGCGCGCGCGATGCGCGCGCTGGCCGTGCCGGT